>NZ_BAAHAC010000022.1:0-2897365 GCF_054777875.1 Spirosoma koreense
TAGATGTCGTGGGTCTGGTTGTCGTTGGACCAGGGGGTGTTGGCCTGCCAGCTCAGGGTGATCTGTCGGTTGGCGGGGCTGGCCGACAGCCGCACCGAGCTGGCTGGATCAGTCACATCGGATCGGGTGAGCTGGCCGTTGCTGGCCGTGTAATAGAACTCCAGTCGATAGCGGTAAGCGCTGTCCTGGGTGTTGAGCCGTCGGTCAATGTAAACCGTGTCGGCCACGCCGGGCTGAATGTTGGTATTGATCGTAGCGATCGGCACGTAGTTAGTGCCGGCCAAGCCACTGGCCCGTTGCAGTCGGTACTGGTAAGGTCCGCCCAGGTCGGCGGGGTTGAGGCCGATGGGCCGGGTCCAGCGGACGGTGATGCGGCCGTTGGTGGAGCTGGTGGAGTCGACCGTAACCTGAGTCATGACCGGAGCCAGCAGCGGCAGTTCCAGACAAGCCTGGTCGGAGGAAACACTTTCCCCGCCATTGAAGCCACCGTTAATATCCGGGTAAACGGCAACCATCACGTACGAATAGCTCACTCCCCGCCGTAAGCTGCTGGTATCGGTATAAGTCGTGGCTGTGATGGGTACCTGAGCAATTTTGGTATAGCCTGCCGGTGCACCCGTGACACACTTATCAATTGTAAAAGGCTGGCAACCTTCTTTCCGATAGATGTCTAACCGGGTGGTATTACTACCCAAGGTTGGTCCGCAGGTATAGGGTGTCCAGGTCAGCTGAATAGCCCGACCGTTGGCGGTTACGGTTGGACGTGCGGTCAATCCTTTAACCGACGGTCCAACCAGGCGGATGCGGAATGTCTGGAAGGAGACAAGCGAAGGGGTTGGTTTGGGCGGTACATCGGTGACCTTGAAGGTGACATCATAGGGGGCCTCCCGCAACTGATTGCAGTTGGTCTGCCACCGGAACGTCGCCGTCGCCGGCTGGGCCTGGGTCACCCCACCGTTCACCAGCTGCGCATACGCCGGCTGGATCAACTCCCCCGGTGCCAGGGCCGTGCCGTCGGGCCCCACGTTGAACACACCCCCGTAGCCACTGATGATCACCCGGTTGCCATCGGGGTCGGTGGCCGTCACAGGCTGGTTGATCAGGGTGCCCGCTTCCACGCACAGGTCAGGAATGGGGTTGATCAGCGGCCGCTTGTTGGGACTGTCAGTGACGATGATCTGCATGTCTCGGGTGATCTCGCCGATGAGTACGCCATTACGCCACTCTTCAACGATGAAAGCGAAGTTGTACTGGCCTTCCTGACCGGGGGCATCCCAGCAGAGCTCACCAGTGATGGGGTTGATCGAGAAGGAGGGTGCGCCCCCCGCTTCGCTGGCGGTGCTGAAGCGAGTCGGGTCCTGATAGGCTGGAATCGCCCGCCCGGTACAGCCTGCATCCGTCAGGCTGGTAGCGGGCACGCTAAGGCGGAAAGCCAGGCTGTCGCCGTCGGCGTCGAAGGCGGCCGGGTTGTGGCAGAACTTCTGGCCCACGCGCCCCGAGTCCAGGGGTGGGTTGAGCATCACTGGGGTGGAGTTCAGCCCCAGGTTGGGACTAATCAGGATCGTTGACGAGACGAAGAACCGAATCTGATCGGAATTAGCGGCTGGTGGCAGGTTCTGCGTATCCTTATTCCGGTTCGGAACGGTTATTCCGATCGTGTAGGTAGCCGGTCCGGGATAGGTATGAGTAATCTTGTAAATATTGATGGAAGAAGTTCGGCCATTAATGTACGTACGAGGCTCCTGGCGTTTCACCACGGCGGTCGTCCCATCGCCGAAACACATGGTGTATTCGGTTGCCTGGTCGGCGGCCTGTTTACCTTTTACTTCGTCGAAGTAAGCCGTAAAGGTTATTTCATAGGTAAGTGATGTCTGGGAGATTCGTTTGGTGGTGATTTCCCCGGCCCGTACGTGGGTAGCCTGGCTCAGCTGAGGCCACAGCACGGCCCCTAAAAAAAGGCACCATAGCCCAATTATGTAAACCAACCGCATAGAAATTTCGTCTTTACATTTACAACGATTTCCGGGGGAAAAAGTGTATTCAGAAAGTAGATAGTCTGTTCGTAGATAGTCGTTGGCGACTAATGCAAAGTAATTACATTAAATCCGCAACTAACAACTATTTACGAACAGACTACCTACTTTTAGTTAGTATAAGACCCAGGTATCTTTGCCGCCCCCGCCCTGCGAGGAATTGACCACGAGCGAACCCTTCCGTAGGGCCACACGCGTCAAACCACCGGGAATGACATTCACCCCATCCCCATAGAGGATATACGGCCGCAGATCGACGTGACGTCCTTCCGCATGATCGCCCACAAGGCAGGGTACCCGGGAAAGCGAAATCGTTGGCTGCGCAATGTAATTCCGGGGGTTTTCCAGAATTTTCCGGCGGAATAGTTCGTGGTCTTCCGCCGTAGCTTTCGGGCCGATCAGCATGCCGTAGCCCCCCGCTTCGTTGGCTTCTTTCACGACAAGTTGCTCGATATTTTCCAGTACGTACCGACAATCTTCTTCCTCGCGGCAGATATACGTCCGCACGTTGGGGATAATGGCTTCTTCGTTGAGGTAATATTGAATGATGCGCGGAACGTAGGCGTAAATGACTTTATCATCGGCGACGCCGGTACCGGGTGCGTTGGCCAGTGCCACACGGCCTTTTTTGTATACGTCGAAAATGCCCGGTACACCGATCAGCGAGTCCGGATTAAAAGCCTGCGGGTCGAGGAAGGTGTCGTCGATACGCCGGTAAATTACATCCACGATCTGAAACCCTTTGGTGGTGCGCATCTTGACGTACCCCCCTGAAACAACCAGGTCGCGCGCTTCGACCAGCTCGACGCCCATTTGCTGCGCCAGGTACGAATGCTCGAAATACGCGGAGTTGTAAATGCCCGGTGTCAATACAACGACCGTTGGGTTAGGGCGGTCGGCAATAAACTGGAGCATCTGAAGCAGCCTCGTCGGATAGTCCGACACGGGCCGAACGCCTGTTTGCGCCAGCACTTCCGGAAATGTCTGCTTGATCAGTTCGCGGTTTTCGAGCATGTACGATACGCCCGAAGGACAGCGGAGGTTGTCTTCCAGCACCATAAACTGCCCATCTTCGCCCCGAATCAGGTCGGTTCCGGTAATGTGGCACCAGATGCCTTTCGGCGGACGAACCCCCAGGCAGGGCGTCAGAAACGATTTACTGGATTCGATCAGGTCCCGTGGTACGACTCCGTCGTTCAGAATGTTCTGTTCGTTGTAAACATCGTCGAGGAACATATTCAGGGCTCTGATCCGCTGAATCAGGCCCAGTTCAAGCCGGTTCCATTCCGCCGATTCGATCACCCGCGGAATGATGTCGATGGGCATAATGCGCTCAGTGCCTTCACCTTCCGAATAAACGTTGAAGGTGATTCCCATGCTCATCAGCGCTCGTTCGACAGCATGTTGCCGCCCTACAAGTTCCTCGCGGGTAAGCTGCTCGACCCGTTGCCGGAATGGCGAGTAACCCGCTCTGACCTGGGTTCCATCGGCGAACATCTCATCGAAAAAATTGTCAGTTTGATAACCCTCAAATGAGAAATTAACTGGAGGCTGACCCTGTGACTGAGTCATTCCGTTGAGCGTTTGAGACTGAAATTTTCTGGAACTCTGTTTTTTCATGCAACAATGTATTTACACTAAAGAAGATAACCAAATATAATATTGATCAGGAAGTTATTGCACAAATAAAGCACTGTAAAATTATATTATATACGGCTGCGGTTGACTGATTGATCGAAGTCACCAAATGTAGTATAAAAATACCATGTGGCACAGGCGTACGTGAACATTGGCCGTGGCGCGGCAGTCATTCATTTTAATGTGACGTAGCACTGACAGGGCTCTATTCGTCGGTTTGGCCGTTTTCATTTCTTTTTTCGGCGGGTTGCAACGGTATTTATACTCATCACGTACGGTGGATTAGACTGGCGGAACGCGGCTGGTCGGTACTTATTTTCTTGTTTTATATTTTTAACAAACCACTGATGCGCTTTATGAAACCATTGCTTGTGTTCAGTTGCATGGCCGCCTTGTTGGTAGGCCTGAATGCCTGTAACAAAAATGCGGTCGATCCAGCATCGACCGATGGGTCGGCCCGGAACAGCTCGGTGACGAGCCAGACAGCCACTGGACCGAAAAGCCTGACGACGGTAGATGTATCGAGTCTGCCAGCTACCGTAACCACCTACATCAGCACGAACTATGCCGGTGCTACGATCAAGGAAGCGAAGAAAGATATGGCGGGGAATTTTGTTGTCGTCATTAGCCTGAACCACGCCGTTAAACTGCTGCTGTTTAAAGTCGACGGAACCTTCCTCAAAGAAGCTGATGGAAGACCCAAACATGGCCCCGGCGATTCGACCCACCATGCCCCTGGCGACACGGCTCACCATCACCGACCCATGCCCGGCGATACGGCTCACCATCCCCGACCTGCGCCCGGCGATACGACGCATCGGCCAAAACCTGGTCAGGGTGGCCCCGGCCTGGGACTGACTGATGTAGCGGTGTCGAGTCTGCCCGCTACCATCACGTCATACATCAGCACCAATTACGCTGGCGCTACAATCGAGCGGGCTGGTCAGGAGAAGAAAACCAGCGACTACGTCGTCGTGATCAAGACCTCGGATAGTAAGCATGTCCTGCTGCTGTTCGGTTCAGACGGTACATTTAAGAAGGCACTAACGGGCAAATAAGGCTTCTGCCGTATTGATTCAACGAAAAGACCCGACATCCGTCGGGTCTTTTCGTTACCATAAATAATGAACTGGGTTTTTGATCCGCTCGTCATAGATGCGCCTGACGGTAGCCAGCTGGTCAGGCGAAGGGGCGGGCCGATCCAGCGCCTGTAAGTTCGAGGCAAGGTGAGCCGGTTTCGATGCGCCGGGAATGATGCAACTGACAGCGTCGAATGTCAGAATCCAGCGTAAAGCATCGGGGGCCAGGTTGGTATCACCCGGATAAACGGCTTTTAACTCATCGACGGCCGCTAAACCCGTTGCATAATCGACGCCCGAGAAGGTTTCACCTTTATCGAAGGCTGCGCCCTCCCGATTAAAGTTCCGGTGATCATTAGCCGAAAAAGATGTATCTGCGGTATACGTACCGGTCAGCAAGCCACTGGCCAGCGGTACCCGGACAATGACCCCAATGTTGCGCCGACGGGCTTCCGCGAAAAACAACTCGGCCGGGCGTTGCCGGAACATGTTGAAAATGATCTGTACGGTAGTCACGTTCGGAAATTCGATGGCTTTCAGCCCTTCTTCCACTTTCTCGACACTGACGCCCAAATGCTGAATCTTTCCTTCGTCTTTCAGCCGGTCGAAGAGCTCAAATATTTCCGGACGATAATACACGTCTGTCGGCGGGCAGTGCAACTGAATCAGATCGAGGGTTTCGAGCCCCATATTCTGTAAGCTATCTTCCACGAACCGGCGCAGCACGTCGGGCTGATAGGCTTCGTTAGTATGCGGGCTGAGCCGTCGGCCGCACTTGGTGGCCACATAAATCCGTTCCGAGCGCGAGCGGACCAGTCGCCCAACGGCTTTTTCGCTCGCGCCATCACCGTACACATCAGCGGTATCGATGAAGTTAATACCGGCGTCTACGGCTTCGTTCAGAATACGGTCGGCATTGTCGTGGCTGAACGGCTCGCCCCACTTGCCGCCCACCTGCCAGGTGCCTAAGCTGATTTCTGAGATGGTAAAGCCGGTTTTACCCAATTGTCGGTAGTTCATTTGTGTTGATTAGTAGCGTTTTTGAAAAGTTTTTCCAGGTACTCCGGATCACAAGGGTATGTTGAAGCGCGCTCCCAATTCCTCCAGGCTTTTGATGACCGGTTCAACCACCGGAATGCCATTGGCGAGCCGGTCGGCTTCCATCATGCGCTCCGGATCGCCCGGAATCAGCACCTGCTTCCCGTCGACGGCTTTTGCCTGCCGGAACCGCTGAATCCAGGTGTCCATATGGGTTTTGAACTCCTCGGCGGGCCGGAAGGCATCGATGCGCATCGCCCCGAAGAAGTGCCCCGTGCCGATCCCCACGCCTTCGTTGGCCTGCATAAAACCGGCCGTTGCAAACGGCGGAACCCAGGGCCCATAATTAGCGCCGGACAAAACCCCCGAAAAGATATCGACAACGGCACCCAGCCCGTAGCCTTTGTGCGAACCGTGCTCGCGGTCGGTACCAAGCGGAAGCAGAGCACCCCCGTTGCGGATGGCGTTGGCATCGGTGGTGGGTTGTCCATCGGCATCCTGCGCCCAGCCAACCGGAATGTCCTGGCCTTTTCGTTGCAAAATTTCAAGTTTTCCGTAGGCAACGGCGGTTGAGGCAAAATCGGCCAGAAACGTTGGCTCCGTAGCGGCCGGAATGGCCACGGCAATGGGGTTGGTTCCGAGTAGTTTGTCGAGCGAAAAAGTGGGGGCCACGAGCGGAGCTGCATGCGTCATGGCCTGCCCAATCATGTCCTGTTCGGCCGCCAGCAGCGCATGGTATCCTGCAATGCCGAAGTGATTGGAATTGCGCACCGCTACCCAGCCCGTACCGGCCAGCCGGGCTTTCTCGATGGCTACCTGCATCGCCCAGGGCCCGACGACCAGCCCCAAACCCCGGTCGCCATCGATGACGGCCGTCGATGGGGTTTCGTGAACAACCCGGATGTGCGGCTGTGGATTGAGTCGGCCTACGTCGTACAAACGAACATAACCCGGCAGCCGGGCTACCCCGTGCGAATCGATGCCCCGCAGGTCGGCGCTGACGAGCACATCGGCGGCTAAACGAGCATCGGTGTCAGAGCAGCCGATGGCAATAAATAGTTGTTCGGTGAAGGTCCGGAGTCGGTTGGCAGTAATCATAAGGGCAAAGGTAGCCAGGGCGCTCGGAAATAAGTACCAACCAGACCGCTGCGTTTGGGGTCCTGTTCTGGTGAAAAGCGCCTGGCCGTTGGCTTTGTACTTAACCACAATTTTTTGACGCGTCATCCAAAACCGTGGTCAGGCACGAAGCCAACGGTTTATTCTGTTAAAAGTTCGATAAAAGTTGATGTTGGCCGATACGTGTTCGAACAAAGACCACCGTTTCGGATTTATAGCAACAATTAACCCACCACCCGTATGTTTCTATTTCGTCTGTTGTTGCCCTGCGTATTATTGACTTCCATTGCCTGTGCGCAACCGCAGGATACCCTCACCACCGAACAACTGCTACAGCGCAAAGGCACCGCTTATGCTGCCCTGTTACGACCGTCCCGTTATCTGGCCCTCGACGTAAACCACGCACTGGGGGGCTTCCGACGCTATCGATTTTTTGTCGGGGATGAGATGCATTTCAAAGCCCGCGGGGAAAAATATCGTGAAGAGTTATACGACGTGACCGACAGTACGTTTAGCGTACTGATGGCTAACGAAGTGATGAATCGTGACGAACCCGTTACCTTTCGGCTCGACGAAATCCAGAAAGTTTACCTGCACCGACGTATTCCGTTCATAACGGCCGCCGGTACTTTGTTTCCCATTGCCGGTGGGGTTTATCTACTGGCCGATGTCGTAAACAACAAAGGATTTTACAGCAACACATTACCCGTGGTAGGAACCCTCATCGGCAGCGGGGCTTTATTCCACGTGCTAAGTAATCCACACATACGGATCAATGGCAATCACCGGCTAAAAGTATTACGGACCTATTGAGGCCAACCTAACTGACCTGAACAAATGCGTTTGTTACCTGGTTTTCTCACCCCACCGAAAAAGGGTATTCGATGAACGTGCGCCATGGCCACTGGGTGGCCACCGCGTAGCATGTTTGATTGCGTAAAAATGGATTTACATTTGTCTTATGTCGAATTCTATCGCCGATCTGCAAGCCAGCTGGTATCAACAGCACAAGACGTATACAGATGTCTATCAGGCTGGCAGGCAGTCCTTTATTTCTACTCTGCTTCCGCAGACGGCCGTCAATCTCACGGTGTATCAAACCCTGGAAATACTGCATAAGCGGCTCGGAAACGAGACACTTCGGCGAGCCCTGAATCCAGCCGATACCGTCGAGAGTCCGGCCCGAATTTACCCGGATGGTTCATGGCTGAAGCGGAGTAAAATGGTTGGGGTAAATGTCCGGACCATCGGTTCTTTCTGGAATGTGGTCAATTACGCGCTCACTTTACCGGCGCTGCACGACAGCATCCACATCCTGCCTATCTGGGAGCCGGGTGTGGTCGGTAGTCTGTACGGAATGGTCAGCTGGCAGATCAATCCCGAATTTTTCGACGTTGACCTGGCCCGCTACGTGCCTGACCTCAATTCGGTTGAAAAACAGCTGAAGGTTGTTATCAACCTGCTCCACGCTATGGGCCGCACGGTTGGCATGGATGTAATTCCGCATACGGATCGTTTTTCGGAAATGGTATTAGCCTGCCCCAGTTTGTTCGAATGGGTGCAGCGTGATGAAAAAACAGGAAATCCGACGAAGCTGGCTCACCACTCGAGCTTTGTATACCGGTATGTGGAAGAGGCTATCTGGCAGTTTTTAAAATTCCGCGGTGCGGCCGACGGCACGCCGTTGACCTTCGCTAAAGATGTGTTCTTCTCGACCGAACTGTCGATTCTGACCGATGATCAGCGGTTGCGGATTTTGTTCGGCTACCCGCACGACTATGGTGGACGGCTCAACCGGCGGATCGCGCTCATTCGGCATCTGACTGCTCAGGGGTTCGAAACCCTGCCTATGACCATGGGTCCGCCCTACCGGGGGTTGCATATCGACCCGACCGATTATACGATCGACGATTTTGGGCAGATCTGGTATCAGTATGCATTCGACCAGCCCGAGCAGATGTCGCGGGTATTTGGACCGTTGGCCCGGTATCGGTTTTACGAATCGAAGCTGAACAATAAGAACTGGGAACTGGACTTTAACCGACCCAATCGACCCGCCTGGGAGTACATCTGCCATAAGGTCGGCGAGAGCCAGCGGACGTATAATTTCGATTTTATGCGGGGCGATATGGCTCACGTACAGATGCGTCCGCAGGGCGTGCCGAGTCAGATCGATGCGTTTTATGATCCCCTTCGGGCGATAAAAAAATACGTACAGACTAACGGAGTACCCCATTATGGGTTTTTCGCCGAAACGTTTCTGGCCCCACCCGATACCATGGGCTATGGCAATGAACCCGATCACCTGGAAGCCATAGAAGCCGATTCGACCCTGGGTGATTTACAGTCGCTGGTGGTTGGGTCGGACGAATTCAGGCGTCAGTTCTCGGCGTATTACACTTATCTTAAAACCCGTCGGTTTGCGCCCAATTTCACTGTGATGACGGCCGATAAGGATGATCCACGCTTCGACGAATTCTACCGCACGGGCAATCTGTTCCGCTACTTTACCGCGCTGTTTCTGACGGATATGCCCAGTTATGTTGGACTCGGGTTCGAAGTCCGTAATCTTCATGAAGCGCGCGGGCAGAATGAAGAATATACCAAGCTGTATGTGTTCCGGATCGAAGATGACCGTCAGCCCGACAAGGTAACGCACGGGCCGTTTGTCTGGGGCCAGAACGCGGTGCAGTTTGCCGCTATTAACCGGATGCGATCCTTTGCCGATGACATCTGGCCGGACATTGCCGGGAAGCCAACTGAGTGGCTAGCCGGCCCGGATGCCGCTAAGGACTACCTGGTTTGGACACACGTTGAGCCGACAGGTTATGTGTTTGCGGCTTCGATGAATGGCGCTTTACCCAAAACGTTGCCGGAAGTAAAAGCCGGAGAGGTAGTTTTTGAGGAGGAAGGCTGCCGGGTATATAAACAGCAATGACTGGCTTGCGGACTCTTCTGACAAAGATCAATCGCTAATTTATTTCGAAACGGCTCTGACATTGCGGAAAAGCCTGACTATCAGTGTGGAAATTGCTGCGATATTTTGTCTTTCCACAAAAAACAAAGAACTTACATCTGTAATTATGGCAGACCGATGCGTGCTGCTATCCTATCTAAAATAATTTTCCAAACCATTTAAATCGTTATTTTATGGCAACGAATCCTCTTTATAAAGGACAGCAGGCCGTTGAGGTCAAGCTTCCATCAGAAGAATCAATCGGCGAACACCCCTCCGAAGCGGACCAGCTGATAGACATCAATGAGCAGCCCAGCTCCGCTGGAGAAAGCAACGAGGGGCGGGCAACTGAGTAACTGACCGTTCAGCGAATGACAAATACCGCCCGGCGTCGGGCGGTATTTGTGTTTGTCGTCAGTATAGTTTCGGGCTTTGTGCGAGCAGAGTGCAGGTAGTCAGGCCCTAAGTTGTACCTTTGCGCTCATGAATCGCAACCTCGTCGATGGCCTTAATTTTGCTTCGAAACTGACGCCCAAACGCGTTGCCAATGCGTTGAAGGTTTTGTCGAGTTATTACGTGGCGAAGCAGACGGGCCGCCCGGCGCAGCGGGGCCTGCCGATGTCGATCTCCTTCGAACCCACCACCTCCTGCAATCTGCGCTGTCCTGAATGTCCGAGCGGGCTGCGCTCCTTTACCCGCCCGACTGGCATGCTCGGCGAAGATCTTTACAAACGCACCATCGACGAGCTGCACGAAACGCTGCTGTACCTGATCTTTTATTTTCAGGGTGAGCCGTATCTGCATCCACAGTTTCTGGATCTGGTGCGGTACGCTACCGACCGAAATATCTACACCGCTACCAGCACCAACGCGCATTACCTGACCGATGCCAACGCCCGCAAAACCGTCGAGTCGGGTCTCGATCGGCTGATTATTTCCATCGACGGGACCACGCAGGAAGTGTATCAGCAGTATCGGGTGGGAGGGAAGCTGGAAAAAGTACTGGAAGGAACCAAAAACATTCTTCGCTGGAAAAAAGAACTGAAATCGCGGACGCCCCACGTGGTGTTTCAGTTTCTGGTCGTGAAACCCAATGAGCACCAGATTGCGGAGGTCAGAAAATTGGCGCATGAATTAGGCGTCGATGAAGTGGGCCTGAAAACCGCGCAGATCTACGACTACGAAAACGGCTCCGACCTGATTCCCACGCTGGATCAGTACAGCCGCTATGCCCCCCAGACGGACGGGACTTACCGCATCAAAAATGGCTTTGGTGATCATTGCTGGAAGATGTGGCATTCCTGCGTCATTACCTGGGATGGGCTCGTCGTGCCGTGCTGCTTCGACAAAGATGCACACCACCGGCTTGGCGATTTACAGACCCAGTCGTTCGCCGATCTCTGGCACGGAACCGCTTATCAGGATTTCCGACAGACGCTGCTGCGCTCCCGTTCTGAAATAGAGATGTGCCGCAACTGCACGGAAGGCACGAAAGTGTGGGCCTGATTAAATCTGCCGCCAGCAACCGAAACGGTTACCAGCGGCAGAGGCCTGATCGTTACTCCTTTTCTTTTTCCTTGACCTTGTCCATAAACTTGATGCCCGACAGGGTCATCAGGGGCTGGATGGCCTGCGCTTTATCGTTTTTGAAGACGAAATAAACATCATGGACGCCTTCTGTCGGTTTCAGATTCATGTAGACCGGCGGGCGGGCGAATGGATTCCGGGGCGCTGCCGGTTTAGCACCAGCTGCTGCGGCACCGCCAGCCGCCTGGGCGCCCGTAGCGGTGGTTGAGGTCGGCTTCGAGCCCGATTCCATCTGTGCCATGAGTTTGGCCATATCCACTTCGGGAGCCAGCTCGACTACGGTCTCGCCAATGACGGGACCAGTCGGTGACCCAAGATGCATCTCGATGGTTCCGCCCGAACTGCCTTCCCGACGCTGGGCCGAGGCCGTGAGTTCGAGCTGTTTGATGCCCGTCAGGTCCAGTTGCCGGAAACCGATGTAGGCTTTGTTGTATGGAATTACGTTCTCGCCTTTGCCCATCCCTTTCGCTTTGATGTCAGCGCCCTGCACAAACTGAGCCGACGAAGCATCCAGATTCGGACTGCGCAGAACCAGCAACTGCTCGGACGTTTGGGCCGGTACCGGCTTGGCTCCAACGGTGGCACCCCGGTCGGTATAAGCGGCCCGGATCAGTACTGCTCCTTTGCCGTTATCGCCCTGGGGCACGTTGACCGTGTGCGTTCCTTCCAGCGGCAGGCTGCTCAGGGTCTTATCGTTGATGTGCAGGATGTACTGCACCAGCGTGCCGGCATCGGCCACGGACATTGCCGGGTGGCCGGGCATCGCTACGTCGCCCCAGACGCCCACGCCCCCCTGCCGAATTTTAGCCACGAGTCGATCGGGTGCCCCGGCGTCACCGTTGTACTTAGTCGCAATAGCTGTGAAGGCCGGACCGACGGATTTAGTATTAAGCTGGTGACAGACTTTGCAGTCGCTCTGGTTGATAATGGCCTGCGCTACCGCGTATTGGGTCGAGGCATCGACACTCCGCTGAGCTTGTATGACTTCGGCGTAATCGAACCCTTCCGACGTATAGTCGATGCTCATGGCTACCCGCGCCGGACTGATTTTCTTACTGGCTAAACTGCCATCTTCCTGATCCTCTACCTGAACTGCATAGCGAATGGGCTGATCCGGGAAAAAGAACGTCCGGTTGCTGGCCAGATCGACTTTCACGACCGGCGGAGCGTTACCTGCTATAATTTTCACCGATTGCGCGTTCGAAGCTCCGTGCGAGTCCGTAACGGTCAACGTGGCGGTATATACGCCTGCTTTATCGAACGTAACGGCTGGGTTTGCCGTCGAGAAAACCCGTGGGGTAGCGCCAGGTGCTGTTACTTTCCATTGGTAAGTCAGTTTATCGCCGTCGTTGTCCTTGCTGCCATCCGAGAGCAGCGTAAGTTGCAGTGGAACCGTCCCGCCCTGCTTGCTGGCCGCAGCCTGCACGATCGGTTTGCGGTTGCCCCCGTTGTACTCGATCCGAACCAATTTGGCGTTATCGCTCTTGCGAAACCAGTTGCTACCGTATTCAAGCACGTACAAATCACCGTCGGGGCCGAATTTCATGTCGATCGGTTCGACAGGATGATAACCCGGTAGTACCCGCTCCATCGACTTATAATTTCCCTCGGCGTCCATGCTGATGGCCATGATCCAGCCGCGTGAGAAATCGGTAGCCAGCCATTTGCCCTCGTAATAAGCTGGCCAGGGGCGTTTGGCATTTTTGAAGTCAGCCTGGCGATAAACCGGGCCACCCGTTGCCGATCGGGAGCCGGTTCCGACCAGCGGGAACTCCTCCGAAACGGCATACGGATAGTATATGAACGGAGCTGCGACGGGTGGTAATTCGGTCAGGCCCGTGTTATTCGGCGAGTTGTTGACCGGATGCGCCGGATCTTTCTTGTCCAGCGGCTTCTGACTGGCGTAGTCATAGACCGGAAAAGGCTGGTTGTTGCCAACGAACCACGGCCAGCCAAAATTCCCCGGTTTGCGTCCCTGATTTAGTTCGTCATAGCCGCGTGGGCCAATCTCCGAATCCTTCGTAGCGTCCGGGCCTACCTCTCCCCAGTACAGGTAACCGGTCTGGCTATCGATGGAAATGCGCCAGGCATTCCGGTGGCCCATCGAATAGATTTCAGGCCGGGTTTTTGCGCGGTCCGACGGGTCGGTTCCTTTCGGAAATAAATTTCCCTCCGGAATGGTGTAGGTGCCGTTGGCTTCGGGATGGATGCGCAGAATCTTACCACGCAGATCGTTGGTGTTGCCCGCATGACCCTGATCGTCCCAACTGCTGCGTCCGGGCCGTTCGTCGGTTTGGGCCGCCTGCTGGTTTCCGGTATTGTTGCCAACCGTCAGATATAAGTTTCCGGTCCGGTCCCAGGTCATGCCACCGCCGGTGTGGCAGCAGACTTCGCGTTGCGTGGGTATCTCCAGCATTACTTTTTCCGACTGAAGCTTATTATCGCGCAGTTCCCAGCGCGTCAGCATGTGCTTTTTCTCGGTGGGGTGTGCGTAGTATAGATACAGCCAGTGGTTCTGATCGAACTTGGGGTCGAGCGACAGGCCCATCAGCCCTTCTTCGGCTTCCGAAACCCGGCCTTCCGCTGATGTGTACTTCGTATTGACCGGGATGGTGGCCACCAGATCGACAGTTTTGGTCTGGGGATCGTATTTTTTCAGCGTCCCTTTCCGCTCGATAATGAAAGCAGTTCCGTCTTTCAGGACCTCGAACACCATCGGCTCGTCGAGATCTTCAGCCACCACGACGGGCGTGAAGCGGGTTTCGTCCGGCTTAGTCGGGCCATCCTGCGTAATAAAGGACGCCAGGCCAAGCAAAAGAATAGCGTTCAGACCCAGCGAAAGCGGTCTGGTTAAAGACGGATACCACATAAGAGGGGCGGGGTTATGGCCTTAGGCGATGATTTTCTTCAGGTTGTTGTAACTCGTCGTGATACTCTCTACCGGATTGGCCGCCATATCCTGCTCGACGAAAAAGTATTTTAAACCAGCCGTTTTGGCCGCGGCAAAGATTCGTTTGAAATCAACCATCCCGTTGCCAACTTCGGTGATGGTGGTCTTGTCGGACTTAATGTCTTTGATGTGCCAGAGTGGAAACCGGCCCGGCTGCTCGTTGAATAGAGCCACCGGATCTTTACCGGCTTTGGTCGCCCAGGCCAGGTCCAGCTCCATCTTGACCAGGTCTTTATCGGTCTGTGACAGGATCAGTTCATAGGGTGTTTTGCCGCCTTCCACCGGGTCGAATTCGGTGGCGTGGTTGTGGTAAGCGAACCCGATTTTGGCTTTTTTGCAGGCTTCCCCCGTTTTCTGAAACACCTCGATCGATTTTTTGATTTCATCGATCGTACTGACGGGCGTGCTGGCACAAACCAGATACGAGAGATTCGCTTCGGCAGCCTCATCGACCAACTGCTGGTAATTGTCGCGCAGGCTCAGCATGGGCGGCATCTTCGAAAAATCCATCGCTGGTCGCTGAGCGCCCCCTGCCGGTGTCTGCCCCCCTGCTGGAGGAGCACCCGCACCGGGGCTGGGGGTACCCGTCGGCGGATTTGCCGGACGCGGCCGAAACGGAGCGCCCATGGCGTGGTGTGCCCGCCAGGTCATGCCCAGACCCGTAACCAGCGATTTGAAGTCTTTTGCCGAGTAGCCGTAGTAGCCACCACGGGTGCTGAAGGCCGACTCTACCTCGTTATACCCTGCGGCCGCCACTTTCTCCAGCGTGCCTTTTGGGTCTTCGTTCATCGATCGGAAGAGTGTAAATAGCTGAAGGCCAATTGGGTAGCCCGGTGCGCTCGTGAATAAGTGCTGAGCATTACTGAAGTGGGGTAGGGCCAGCCCACTGAGGGCGATAGCACCTGCATCGCGGATAAAGCGTCTTCTTGACGTCATGTTGGTAAGGAATAAAAAAGCCGTAGACCGGAATTGGCCTACGGCGCTGAGATACTATTTCTTTTCGGCTGTCGCTTCGGCCTGCTTGGTAAACTCGCCCATGGCCTTGAGTTCGACATCTTCGCTGACGACGGCTACTGGTATCGTGCCAACGCCAAAATCAGACCGTTTCAGGCTACCGGTCATTTTGAAGCCAACTTTTTCCTGCTTTCCGCGTGGACTGTCACTCGTGATGGGACCATTCATCACCACGTCCAGCGTAATGGGCTTCGTAACCCCGTGCATGGTCAGGTCGCCGGTGAGCTTGTATTTCTTGTCGGCCGCTTTCTGAAACGACTTGCTTTTGAACGTCAGCGTCGGGTACTTGGCGGCATCGAAAAACTTTTCGCTCTTCAGGTCGCCGTCGCGCCGTTCGTTGCCGGTTTCGATGCTGTTGACGTCCGTCGAAAACTCAAACACGGCATCCGACAGGTCAGGTTTGGCGGCTGTAATTTTGGCGTCGAAGGCTTTGAAATAGCCGTCTACTTCCGACAGCATCATATGGGTAACGGTAAAGCCGACTTTGGAGTGTGCTTTGTCGACGGCCCAGGTCTGGGCGTAGCCTGTCGAAAACGTAAGTAGCGAGGCAACAAGGAATACAATTGATTTCATGGGATTAGGAAAGTTAATTGACTGAATGATTAAACCAGACTAACACAATGCGTGCTTGTAGATTACGAATATATGAATTTGCGAACAAATAATTGATGGTTAATCGATTGGCAAATTCACTACCCGCAATCGACAGCACGGCGCAATTTATAGAGTGGGTAATCCAATTCGTTAGGTTAGCGCGGGCGTCCACCGCCTGGAGCGCTCTGTTGCTGCTGACCGCCCCCTTCGCCACCCCCTTCACCGCCTTTCACATCGTCGTTGTTGACCGAGCGCCCTTTCCGGCGGTTCTCCTCGAAGGTCATTTTCCCGATGCGGTAGGTAAAGGTCACTTTCACGTTGGCGTTGTAAAGATTAGTTACGCTCACCTGCGACAGCAGTGGAGAGTTCAGGTTGGTTCGCATTTTAACGCCATTGGTCGCGAAGTTTTCGGCGGCCAGACCGATGCTGCCCCGTTTGTTGGCCAGGTCTTTCCGAAGGCCCAGCGAGTACATGTAGAAACTGCCCATCGTGCCCTGCAATTGCGGGTTTGGTCCGCGCCAGAAGCTGAAGACCTGTGCGCTCCAGCCTTTATTGAGCTGCAACTGGCTCATCAGACGACCGCCGATGCTAACCCCCGAATTGCTGATGGTAATCGATTTGCCATCGGCCCCCGGTGTTTCGCCCTGCATGTACATGTAGTAACCGTCGATGCCGCCGTTGACGCTCCACTTAGGCGTCAGGTTCGTGTTGAAGAAAATATTGGTACCGTAGGTGCGCTGAATACCGATGTTCTGGTAAGTGGTAATCAATCCGCCCGCCAGCGTATCAGACGGAATCCGAATCTGCGTGATCGCGTTGTTGGTCAGCCTTCCGAAGACGGAAGCGTTCAGGTAGGTTTTACTGATGGTCGAACTCAGGCTCAGTTCGAAGTTATCCGTCAGTTCGGGGCTCAGGGTCGGGTTTCCGATCTGAATCATCTGCGGGTTGGCCGCGTTGGGGTTCGGGTTCAGTTGTTGCAGCCCCGGTCGCTGAATCCGGCGGTTGTAAGCGGCTTTCACGGTCGATCCACCTTTCAGGCTTTTCGATACGTTGATGCTGGGCACCAGGTTGCTGTAGCTCGGGATGTTAAGGGGCGTACTCGCTTTTTCATCCGTCGACTGCTTCGCCATAATACTCGTGTATTCGTAGCGCGTACCCACTTTGAAGGTAAACTTGCTGGGCGTCACGTAGGTGTATGAGATATAGCCCGCACCGATGTTCTGATCGTAGGCCAGCGTACCCGACGGATTAGTCGGATCGACTCTCAACTCACCCGAATTGCCACCGACCAGGTACTGATAGCGGCTGTCGACGGTCCGCATGATGGCTTTCCCACCGAATTCCAGCAATTGGTTCTTTTTGAGCGGGGTCTGATAATCCGACTGAATCGTAAACTCCTGGTTGGTGTTGTTATTGATGTTCTGCTGTCGAGCTGTTAAGTTACCTCCGCTGTTGAGAATATCGGCGAAGAAGTTGTTGGTGAGGCCCGTTCGGCTGTACTGAGTTGAAATGGACCATTCCTGCTGCGGCTTGAATGTCCGGATGTAATCCAGATTCATGTCTACTGAGTTCGACAGGTCTTTCCGGTTTACGTCGCGGTTGGTCATGCTGAGTAGCGAGTCGCCGATCGAAGCGCTGGTCAGCTGGGTCTGTTGCTGCACAAAATTGCGCGTGCCGAAGCGTACGTTGGCCGACAGCGACTGGTTTTTGGCCAGATCGTAGTCGAAGCCCAGCGTGTATTGACCAAACACGGGTTTGTCGAAGGCCGTGCCTTGTTGATGCGTCTGCTGGTACTGCGAACCAACCAGCGTAGTTTGATCCAGTGTCGAGGAAGCCCGGTTGTACATGGCACGGCCGAACCCACCGAGCGTGATGCCCAGTTTACCCTGCCGGTACGAGCCATTCAGCCCCAGGTTCGACGCCCTCAGGCCAACCCCCGCGTCGACGTTCAGGGTAAGCCCGTGCAGGGTATTCTTTTTCGTGACAATATTGATGATCCCGGCGGCTCCTTCGGCATCGTATTTGGCCGATGGACTGGTAATCACCTCTACCGACTTGATCATGTCGGCGGGCAACTGCTTCAGGGCGTCGGCCACGCTGGCAGCCACAATCGTGGAGGGCTTGTTATTGATCAGCACCCGGATGTTCTGGCTACCGCGCAGGCTTACGTTGCCGTCCAGATCGACCGAAAGCATCGGCACCCGCTTCAGCACATCCGACGCATCGCCCCCTTTGGCGGTCATGTCTTTATCAGCGTTGAAAACCAGCCGGTCTACTTTCTCTTCGATGACGGCGGCCTGACCGGTGACGACGACTTCGCCCAACGTACGCACATCGGGGGCCAGCCGGACCGAGCCCATATTAATTTCGGTGCCTTTCGCAATCGTGAACGCCTTGGAATCCAGATTTTTGTAGCCGATGAATGAATACTGAAGTCGGTAATCGCCCGGAGCCAGCTTGGCCATCGAGAAATTTCCCTTCGCATCCGACGTTGTACCGTCGATAGGTTTGTTGGTTTTGGTATTGATCAGCGCTACCGTTGCAAATTCGACCGGCTTCCCCGACAGCGAATCGAGCAGCAAACCGGTTATTTTACCGTTGCCCTTTGGGGTATCGTCGGCCACCCCGGTAAACTCTTCTTTTTTGCGTCGGGTATCCTGGCCAAACCCACCCGGTCCGCCACCCGGCGGGCCAAATTGAGCAAAGGTTGACTGGATTTCGGAAAACCCACTCCAGCATCCAAGGGTTAATAACAACAGTAAAAAGTGCTTGCGCATCGTCAGGCTGATTATGAATTAATGAGACAAAACAATCATTCATTTATTACGCGTAAAAATCCAATAGACCGAAACGCCAGAAACGTCGGCAGATCGCCGGTTTCAACCGATGAACAGGTTATCAACTGTGAAATATGCAAACCTAGACCGTTCGTCGGCTGAAACGGTCCAACCATCGGGAAAGGCTGGTTATCTGACGATTAAGCGGGCTGTGCTTGCCTTTTTACGCTAAACTTGTAGCTTTCCAGACGATCATGGCTTCTACTTTTCTTCCCCGTCGCTACGTTCCCCTGCTCATTCATGTGCTGGGCTGGTTTTTGCTGGGTTACCTGCTCTTTTTCTACCAGCCCATCAATTCGGAGATCGTGCTTCCGCGCGTGTTCTGGATTCGGCAGGTGCTCTTCTTCGGGCTAATGGTGGGTGTTTTCTACCTGAATTCGCTGTGGCTGGTGCCCCGGTTGTTGCTGCGCGACCAGGTAAGCCAGTATGTGATGGCTATAGTAGGTGTCATCTGTGCGGTACTGGCGGTAGTGTGGGCCATCGAGTTCAGTTTTGACTTACCTACTCTGATGCACCGGGCTTTTCATCCCGACGGCAGCGGAAAGCCTAAATTTTACGGTTGGGTTCAGCCGACGTTATTTACAATCATGCTGGTGCTGGCCATCAGCACCAGCATCTCGATGTTACAACGATGGCAGGATGAGGCTACCTTTCGGACGGCGCTGGAGCAGGCCAAAACAACTTCTGAGCTTTCGTTTCTGAAGGCCCAGATCAATCCGCACTTTTTCTTCAATACCCTGAATAACATTTACGCCCTGACGCTCATCGATGTCGAAACGGCCCGCGAAGCCCTGCATCGGCTCTCGCGCATGATGCGGTATGTGCTCTACGAAACCCAGTCCGGTACAACACTGCTGAGCAAGGAAATGGCGTTTTTAAGTGATTACATTCAACTGATGCAACTCCGGCTAACCGATAAAGTGACCGTTACGCTCGATACACCCGCGCCCCTGAGCGACCAGCCCATTGCGCCGATGCTTTTCCTGCCGTTTGTCGAAAATGCCTTCAAACACGGCGTCAGCACACTCGACCCGAGCTGGATTCAGGTTAGCGTTCAGCAGCAGGGCCACCGGTTGCAGCTGGACGTTCGCAATACCCTGTTCAGCCAGAAATCGACTTCGCTCGAAGCGGGAAATGGGATCGGCCTGACCAACACGCGCCGACGGCTGGATCTGCTGTATCCGGGTCAGTATACCCTGCACATCGACGAGCACAATCCGGCGGGCCAGTACCACGTGCAATTAATCCTGACCATGCCATGACCCTAAACTGTATCGCTGTTGATGACGAACCGCTGGCGCTGGGGCTGGTTTGCGCATTTATTGAAAAAACGCCTTTTCTGCGGTTGGCGGGCCGATTCAGCAGTGCGGTCGAAGCCCTGCAATTTCTCTTGCACGAGCCAGTCGATGTCGTATTTCTGGATATCCAGATGCCCGATCTGACTGGTCTTGAACTGGCGCGGGTGCTGGAGCGGAGTAACCGGGGAGCCACCCAGATCCGGATTATATTCACGACGGCGTTTGATCAGTTTGCGCTCGATGGCTTTCGGGTCGATGCGCTGGATTACCTGCTAAAGCCGTTCAACTACGAAGAATTTCTGCGTGCGGCTAGCAAGGCCCGCCATTATTTTGAGCTGGTCCAGCGGCCGGAAACCGCGCCGGTTGCGCTTCCTGCGGCCGCTTCTGTCGAAACGGCAGATAACTATCTGTTTCTGAAGGTCGAATATCAGCTTGTGCGGGTTGCCTATAGCGACATTCTGTACATCGAAGGCCTGAAAGACTACGTGAAAGTATACCGGCAGAGCGAACCGGCCAGGCCATTACTGTCTCTGACAAGTCTGAAAACACTCGAAGAAAAGTTGCCACCCCGGCAGTTTATGCGGGTGCATCGATCTTTTATCATCGCCCTCGACCGAATCAATGCTATTACCCGAAATACGGTACAAATCGGCGATACGACCATTCCGGTCAGCGATCAGTATAAAGATGTGTTTAGTGAGTTTATCAGCCGCTGGCTCTGACCTGAGCATTAATTCTGCCACTGGCATGGGCTCAGACGACAGACCGTTCTATTTTCTAATCAACTTCTAATTTAATCTTCTTTTAATCTTAACTAGCTTTGCTTTCGAGTTCGGTTAGGAGTCGCAATGTGCATATCGGTACGGTCTTATTATACCGTACCGATATCCTTACCTCGGCCGTCGGTTCTTGACCCGCTAATAGGACTGGCGCATCCTGAAAATTACAGTCAGTCTTCTCCGCACAAAACCTTGTTCAGGTGTTTCCAGTATGTTTGTTTTACCAAACCAATACTGCTCGCCTGCCTCATGCCTGCTTCAATCCTGATTATCGATGATGAGCCCAAACTGCGTCAGTTGCTGGCCCGGATTCTTGAGCTGGAAGGATATACCGTTTTACAGGCCGAAAATGCCCGCACCGGCCTGAAGGTGCTCGAACGCGAAGAAGTCCATCTGGTCATCAGCGATGTAAAACTGCCCGACAAAAATGGCATCGACCTCTCGGCCCAGATCAAACAACTATATCCATCGACTGAAATAATTGTGCTGACGGCTTACGGTACGATTTCGGACGGTGTAATGGCCATTAAAAACGGTGCGTTCGACTACATCACCAAAGGCGACGATAACGACCGGATCATTCCGCTGGTCAGTCGGGCAATCGAGAAAGCAACGCTTCAGTTCAGAATCAAACAGCTGGAGCAGCAGGTTAGCCGCCGGTACGGATTCGACAGCATTATCGGTCATTCGAAAGCCATTCGGCAGGCTATTGATCTGGCCCGCAAAGTAGCCGTAACCGACACCACCGTTCTGCTGACGGGCGAAACTGGAACTGGTAAGGAAGTCTTTGCGCAGGCGATTCACCAGGCCAGTTCGCGCCGGAGCGCTCCATTTGTGGCGATAAACTGCGGAGCGCTGGGGAAAGATATTCTGGAAAGCGAACTGTTCGGGCATCGGGCGGGCGCATTCACCGGCGCCAGCCGCGATCAGAAAGGGTTGTTTGCCGAAGCCGACAAAGGCACCATTTTTCTGGACGAAATTGGCGAGATGCCGCTCGATTTGCAGGCAAAACTCCTGCGGGTGCTCGAAACGCACGAGTTTCTGCGCGTGGGCGATACCAAACCCACAAAAACCGATGTTCGGGTCATTGCCGCCACGAATCGTAACCTAAAGGAAGAAACCGAAGCTGGGCCCACCGGCCCGGCCCGCTTCCGGCTGGATCTGTACTACCGCCTGTCGGTATTTCAGATCGAACTGCCGCCCCTCCGCGACCGGCGGGACGACATCCCCCACTTTGCCGAACAGTTTGCCCGGCAGGAAGCCGCCCGGGTCGGAAAGCGGTCGGTACAACTCAGTCCGGACTTTATTCAAAAACTTCAGCAGCATCCGTGGAAAGGAAACATCCGTGAGTTGAAGAACGTGATCGAGCGGGCGGTTATCCTGGCGGACAGCGAAGAGCTGACGCCCGACTTATTGCCCTACGAAATGCAGGAAGGATTGGGATCATCGGATGCGCTGGATTTAGCCAGCGTCGAGCGGCAGCACATCCGGCGAATGCTGCGGCATACCAACGGGAATAAAACTGAAGCGGCCCGGCTGTTGGACATTGGCTTGACAACCTTGTACCGCAAACTGGCCGAATATGAACTGGAATAATTCCGGACGCTGAACTTGCCAATTTGAAAAACCGACCCTACCATTTTGGTAGGGTCGGTTTTTTGTTATAGGTGCCGAAAGTCGACCATGCGAAGATAGGCTTCTGATTGTCAATAGTTTACTTTGGTAGTTTGAGTTTAAGGCTCTTGCTGGAACAATTGTTGGCATTATACTGCCAGCTAACCTATTTAATCAACTTGTCTCATGAGTACCATCTTATTTCTCTTCGTTTCGGCCCTGCTCTGCTTCGCTATTTTTTACAAAGCCATCGAATGGTTCGAGAAAATCTAACGCCTGAATCATGATCACTCTCGTTTTTATCATCGCCTTGCTGGTCTTCGCCTACATGCTGTATGTGCTGATTAGACCCGAAAAATTTTAATCCACTGATTCTTATGACTACTGAATGGATGGGCGTAATAGCCACGTATGTACTGACGGTGCTGCTGGCTATTCCGCTGGGCAAATACATCGCCCGTGTCTTCAAAGGTGAACCCAACGCCTTTGACTTTATGAAGCCTCTGGAGCGGCTCATCTACCGGCTTGGGGGTGTTTCGGAAACGGAAGATCTCAACTGGAAATCGAACCTGGTGGCTTTGCTGACGATAAACCTGATCTGGTTTATCCTGGCGTTTGGGCTGCTGCTGTTCCAGGGAAGCTTACCGCTTAACCCCGACGGCAACCCATCGCAAACGCCCGACCTGGCGTTCAACTCGGCCATTTCGTTTCTGGTCAACTGCGATTTGCAACACTACTCCGGCGAGTCGGGCGCTACGTACCTGACGCAGCTAGCCGTCATGATGTTCCTGATGTTCGTATCGGCCGCCACCGGTATGGCGGCTGCGGTGCTTCTGTTCCGCTCGTTTTTGCCACAAAGCAGCGAAACGGTCGGGAATTTTTACGTGCTCTTCACCCGCTCCATCACACGGATACTACTGCCGGGTTCGCTGGTGCTGGCGCTGATTCTGGCGTTTAACGGAACGCCCGCTTCGTTCGACGGAAAAGATACGATCGTTACCCTGCAGGGCGATACCGTAGGGGTTTCGCGCGGACCGGCAGCCGCTATGATTGCTATCAAACACCTGGGTACCAACGGGGGTGGCTGGTTCGGTGCCAATTCGGCGCACCCGCTCGAAAACCCCAGTTACCTGACCAACATGCTTGAAATGATAGCCCAGGTCGTTCTGCCGATTGCCATGATTTTTGCCCTAGGCTATTTTATTAACCGCAAACGATTTGCCTGGATGATCTACACCGTCATGACGGTGGGCGTGCTGCTTCTGCTCATTCCGACCGTCACCAGCGAATTGCACGGTAGTCCGGCCATTGCACACATGGGCATCGCTCAGCCGACCGGTGCGATGGAGGGGAAGGAGGTGCGCTTCGGGTCCTTAGCATCGGCCTACTGGAGCATTATCACGACGGTTATTTCGACCGGCTCAGTCAACTCCATGCACGACTCGTCGATGGCTCTGTCCGGCGCGATGGAACTGCTGGGCATGATGGTCAATGCATTTTACGGTGGTGTCGGCGCGGGTCTGCTCAATTTCTACTACTTCCTGATCATTGCCGTATTCATTTCCGGACTGATGGTTGGGCGTACACCGGAACTGTTCGGGCGGAAAGTCGAGGCCCGCGAGATCAAAATTGCTTCGCTGGTCGCGCTGCTGAGTGCCTTGCTGGTCAAAGGAGGAACGGCGCTGGCGGCCTGGGTTTTTATTCACTACGGCAACGCCGACTGGGCGGTCAAGCCGTCGGCCTGGCTCAACAATCCGGCTTTCCACGGCTTTTCGGAGATGCTTTACGAAATGACGTCCGCCAATGCCAACAACGGATCGGGTTTCGAGGGACTGGGCGACAACAACCTGTTCTGGAACATTTCGACAGGCTTCGTGCTGATTTTTGGCCGGTTCATTCCCATCATTGGCCCGGTGGCCATCGCGGGTTTGCTGGCTCGTAAGAAATACGTGCCTGAATCGTCTGGTACCCTGCCCGTCGATACGCCAACGTTTGGTCTCATGATCTTCGCGGTCATCCTCATTCTAACGGCCTTATCCTTTTTCCCGGCTCTGGCCCTGGGACCCTTTGCGGAATATTTCAGTCAGTAGGGACTACCAAATTCAGAAAAGCTGTGCATCATGAAATTAATCGCGCCAGGCGTTTCTCAACGGCCCGGACTACTTCGAGTTCTGCGCGCCAGTCCATGATATCATCTTCTCGTTCAAAAAGCCCAAACTGCGTTAAGGTATGAAATTGCTTATCAAAATCCGTGTACGAAAGTCCGTACTTCGCTTCGAGCCGCTCAATCACGTTTAGACTGGTTTTAAGCTCCTGCAATAATTCTTCCCGCGCTTTTCGAACAGCGTAATCGGCCATTGAAGCATAGCCCATTTCCTGAAAAGTGCTTTCTAAGGATGCCTGTTCAACCGTCATAATCCAATTACTTTTTTATCAAAGATACCAAAAATGGCAAAGCAATCATCAACCTCTCTGTTTCAGCGTGACTTGGTTGGGGCCGCGGTTCGGGAGTCGTTTACAAAACTGAATCCAGCCATTCTGATCAAAAATCCGGTCATGTTTACCGTTGAAGTCGGTACGCTGATCATGGTCCTGGTAACCGGATATATCGCTTTCACGGGCGATACAACCCAGGGGTCCCTGGGGTACAATATCGTTGTCACCCTGATTCTGCTGCTCACCGTCCTGTTCGCCAACTTTGCCGAAGCCATTGCCGAAGCGCGGGGTAAGGCGCAGGCCGAGTCGCTCCGGAAAACCCGGCAGGAGACACCCGCCAAGGTCATTCGTCCGGTCGGGAATTATAAACTCGACGAAATTCAAACCATTTCGTCGGCGCAACTGAAAAAAGGCGACGTGTTCGTCTGCGAGCCGGGCGATATCATTCCGTCCGACGGCGAGATTATTGAAGGGTTAGCGACCATCGACGAGTCGGCCATTACGGGCGAATCGGCACCGGTCATTCGCGAAGCGGGCGGAGATAAATCGTCGGTAACGGGTGGAACGAAGGTTCTGTCGGACCGCATCAAAGTGGTCGTTACGACGCAACCCGGCGAGTCGTTTCTGGACAAAATGATTGCGCTGGTTGAGGGAGCATCCCGACAGAAAACTCCGAATGAAATCGCTCTGACAATCCTGCTGGCGGGTTTTACGCTCATTTTCATCATCGTCTGCGTAGCACTCAAACCCTTCGCCGACTATGCCAACACGCCGATCACCATCGCAGCCCTGATCTCGTTGTTCGTCTGCCTGATTCCCACAACCATTGGGGGGTTGCTCTCCGCAATCGGTATCGCCGGGATGGACCGGGCGCTTCGGGCCAACGTCATTGCCAAGTCGGGCCGGGCGGTCGAAACCGCGGGCGACGTCGATACATTGCTGCTGGATAAAACCGGTACGATCACTATTGGAAACCGGAAAGCGACCAATTTCTATGCCGCGCCGGGAATTAAATCGGCCGACATGATCCGGGCGTCGGCTCTGAGTTCGCTGGCCGACGAAACCCCGGAGGGTAAGTCGATTGTCGAACTGGCAACTAAAATGAATAATGTACAATGGACAATGCATAATGACCAGTTTCATTTTCAACTGGAAGGCAGTCAGCCCACCCTTCATTATCCATTATCCACTATTCATTTTGTAAAGTTTACCGCCGAAACGCGCTCGTCGGGCATCGACCTGCCGCTGAATGGGCAAGTTAAACCGGGGGAATCGCTACGGATTCGGAAGGGCGCTGTCGATTCGATCCGGGCGATCGTCGAACAGGCGGGCAATCCGTTTCCAACCGAGACGGATGCGAAAGCGAAAGAGATTGCGGCCAATGGCGGAACACCGCTGGTCGTGACCGAAAACGAGCAGGTGCGGGGGGTGATCGAGCTACAGGATATCATTAAACCCGGTATTTCGGAGCGCTTCGACCGGCTGCGGAAAATGGGCGTGAAAACCGTGATGGTAACGGGCGATAACCCGTTGACGGCTAAGTTTATTGCGGGCAAAGCGGGCGTCGATGATTTCATTGCCGAAGCCAAACCCGAAGACAAGATGAATTACATCCGGCGTGAGCAGACGGGCGGTAAACTGGTTGCCATGATGGGCGACGGTACGAACGATGCGCCTGCGCTGGCGCAGGCCGATGTAGGGGTCGCCATGAACTCAGGTACACAGGCCGCCAAGGAAGCCGGTAACATGGTCGATCTGGACAACGACCCGACCAAGCTGATTGAGGTGGTGGAAATCGGGAAGCAATTGCTCATCACCCGCGGTACCCTGACCACCTTCAGCATTGCCAACGACGTTGCTAAATATTTCGCTATCGTACCGGCCCTGTTTGTCGTCAGTATTCCGGCTCTGCAAAGCCTCAACCTGATGCGGCTGCACAGTCCGGAGTCGGCTATTCTATCCGCCGTGATTTTCAATGCAATCATTATCCCGCTCCTAATTCCGCTGGCGCTGCGGGGCGTCGAATATAAGCCGATTGGCGCCAGTGCCTTGCTCCGCCGGAATCTGTTCATCTACGGCTTTGGTGGGCTCGTCGCACCCTTTGTCGGCATTAAACTGATCGACCTCCTGGTTGGCTTATTCGTGTAATACCGGGCTTCCAACCCGGCTGCATCGCCCCAGTTCACAAGAATAATTTAAAACAGCCGAGCATGAGGCTCGGCGCTACAATCATGAAAACACACATTGGCCCCGCTATTCGACTGACTATCGTCATGCTGGTTTTATTAGTCATTATGTATCCGCTCGTTGTGGCTGGCATTGCCCGGCTGGCACCCGGCGGGGGCAAAGGCGAAACCGTTATCGTAAACGGAAAAGTGGTCGGGTACAAACTGATTGGCCAGGCATTCACCCAAGATCGTTATTTTAACGGTCGGCCATCGGCCGTCGATTATAATGCGGCCGGGTCGGCGGGCTCGAACAAAGGACCGACGAACACCGATTATCTGAAAACCGTACAGGCGCGGATCGATACGTTTCTGGTGCACAACCCTAGGGTTCGGAAAGAAGACATTCCGGTTGAGTTGGTAACGGCCTCGGGCTCGGGTTTAGACCCCGATCTGTCGCCAGCGGGGGCTAAAATTCAGATTGGTCGTATTGCCAAAGCCCGAAACCAAAGCGCCGATCGCCTGAACCAGTTGGTCGATGCGCACACCCAGGGCCCCTGGCTGGGTCTGTTCGGTCCAGCAAAAGTGAATGTTCTGGAATTGAATATGGCCCTGGATAAGCTGTAGTGCTCACGACAACGAGCAGGTTTGGCAGCGCGCTTTTAGCAAAGCTTCGTGCTAAAAAGCAAAGCGGGAGAAGTAAATAAGTACAACAAAATAGTCATGAAAATTAACCTTCCTATAAAACTAACTGCCCTGTGGCTGGCTACTTCCGTTCCATTAATAGCTCAAACGGTAGATTCACTTAGTACCAGGCCAACGATTGCTCCGACGGGCCTGGTACTATCCGGTTACGTAGAAGCGTATTATGCCCTCGATTTTACGGCCCCGAAAACGACGCAGGAGCGGCCGGGATTTCTCTATAATCACAAACGAAACCGGGAAGTAAACATCAATCTGGCTTTTCTGAAAGCTGCTTATGCCGGTGAACGTGTCCGGGCCAATCTGGCAATTCAGGCGGGTACGTATGCCCAGTACAACTACGCAGCCGAGCAGGAACTGCTGAAGCACGTGCTCGAAGCGAATGTGGGAGTCAGGCTCAGTAAAACCCATGATCTGTGGCTCGACGCGGGAATTTTCTCGTCGCACATTGGTTTCGAAAGTGCGGTTTCGAAAGATTGCTGGACACTCACCCGGAGTATACTGGCCGAAAATTCGCCCTATTATCTGGCGGGTGCCAAGCTGACTTACAACACTCCGAATGGCAAATGGACGCTGCTGGGGTCGGCGCTGAACGGCTGGCAGCGCATCGCCAAACTGCCGGGCTACAGCGGGCCATCGCTGAGTACGCAGGTGCAATTTAAACCGACGCCGAATCTAATCCTGAACTGGAGTACGTTCCTTGGCTCCGACCGGCCCGATTCGCTGAAGCAGGGGCGTTTCTTCAATAACCTGTACGCGATCATCAATCCGGCCGGTAAAGTGGGCGTAATTCTGGGTTTCGATATCGGTGCCGACCGCAAACCCGTCGTGAACAGCCACAGCGATCAGCGGGTGGGTAGTGGTTCTTATGTCTGGTACTCGCCCGTGGTCATTGCCCGGCTGGCCACGAGCGACAAGAGTTTCGTGGCTGCCCGTGTCGAATACTACGATGATAAAAACGGGGTGATCATTGGAACGGGAACCACAAACGGGTTTCAAACCGTCGGGTATTCGTTGAATTACGATTATGCAATCGTGACCAATGCGCTCTTTCGGATTGAAGGGAAACTATACGACAGCAAGGACGCTATTTTTGTGGCTGGCAATGGAGCCTCTTCCCGAACCAACGTTTCCCTGACGACCAGTTTAGCCATCAGTTTCTGACCGTTCTGACCGATGCAACCTGAGGACCGCGACCAATCTGCCGAACAGTTTCTGCGACTTATCCAGGAGTCGCGCCGGGGGAAGTTTAAGATCTATATTGGCATGAGCGCGGGCGTGGGGAAATCGTACCGGATGTTGCAGGAAGCTCACCGGCTGTTGCAGAATGGCATCGATGTGACGATCGGATTCATTGAAACCCATAATCGCGCCGAAACTCAGGCCCTCGTAGATGGACTGCCCGTGCTGCCGCGCCGGAAGCTGTTTTACAAAGGACGGGAGCTGGAGGAAATGGACGTGCAACGGATCATCAACCGACACCCCGAACTGGTAATCGTCGATGAGTTGGCGCATACGAACATTCCGGGTTCGAAAAACGAGAAGCGCTGGCAGGATGTGCTGGAGATTCTGGACGCGGGCGTCAACGTCATCAGTGCCGTCAATATCCAGCATATTGAAAGCCTGTACGACGAAGTACACGAGATTACGGGAGTCGATGTGACTGAGCGCGTGCCAGACCGGGTGCTACACCTGGCCGATGAGGTCGTCAATATCGATTTGACCGCCGACGAACTGATAACCCGGCTGAAAGAAGGGAAAATCTACGAGCAGGCGAAAGTGGCGATGGCGCTGCAGAATTTTTTTCAGTCCGAAAAAATTCTGCAGCTACGTGAGCTGGCCCTGCGCGAAGTAGCGACGGCCGTCGAGCGGAAAATTGAAACGACCGTTCCGGTAACAGTGCAGATGAAGCCAGAGCGGTTTCTGGCCAGTATCAGTGCCAACGCCGAAACGGCCCGCCGGGTTATCCGCAAGACGGCCCGCCTGGCTGCGTATTACAAATCGCGCTGGTATGTGCTTTATGTGCAAACGCCCGCCGAAGCGCCCGACCGCATTCGGCTCGATGTGCAGCGGCACCTGATCAACAACCTGAAACTAGCCACCGAACTGGGTGCCGAAGTGATTCAGGTAAAAGGAACCAGTATTTTTAAGAGCATCGTGGACGAAGCCGAGAAACGAAACATCACGACCATCTGTATCGGAAAGCCGCACTTTACGCTGCTGGAAGTGATTTTGCGGACCAACGCGTTCAATCAATTACTGACCAAACTGTCTGAATCGGACACCGACCTGATTATCCTTTCGTAGTCATGACGCTCAAAACCAAAATCACCCTATCCCTGGTTTTTCTGTTCAGTATTCTGCTGCTGCTGGGCGGAATGAGCGCTTATTACCTCAACCGTCTGTCGGACGATTCGCAGGCGATCCTGAAGGATAACTACATTTCTCTGGAGATGGCCAGCAACATGCAGAAAGCGCTGGCCTCGATAAATTATCGGAGCAGACCCGACCACGACGCGCTGACCGACTTCGACGAAAACCTGCGGAAAGAAGAACACAACCTTACCGAAGTAGGGGAGCGGGAAGCCGTAACGGCTCTGCGCCGGGAGTTTAACCGGTTGCGGAGCGGAACCGCCGACTCACTGACAATCAGCCGGATTCGGCAGCACCTGTTGACGGTCGATGATCTGAACCGGCAGGCAATTATGCGGAAAAGCGACACGGCAAAAGATACGGCAAAAGATGCGCTGCTTTGGCTGGCTTTCGTCGGGACCTTCTGCTTCCTGATCGTGTTTTCGTTCGTAGTCAATATTCCCAGCTACATTGCCAATCCGGTTCGCGAGCTAACCCTGGGTATCAAACAGATTGCCAGCCGGAATTTCGAAGAACGGCTGCATGTCCGATCAAGCGATGAGTTTGGCGAACTGGCCCGCTCCTTCAACTCGATGGCGCAAAAGCTGGATGAGTACGAACACTCGAATCTGGCGCGGGTGCTGTTTGCCAAAAAACGGATCGATACGCTGATCCAGATCATGAACGACGCGATTATCGGTCTGGACGAAAAGCGGTTCATTCTGTTCGTTAACCCGGTTGCCAGCCGCCTGCTGGGGGTCGAAGCTGCGCAGCTGGTGGGTAAATATGCCCCCGACATTGCATCCACCAATGACCTGATGCGTACGCTGATTCAGGAAATCATGCTCGAGACCGTCGAGGACGCCAATTTGGCTTCGGTGCATACGAACGGTAAGGAAACTACGGGGACGTTACTCAAGATTTACGACCCGGCTCCGCTGGGAGTGGGGTCGAAAGGGAAAGAAAGTTATTTTACCAAGCAGATTCAGTCCGTAGACGTAACACCCACCGGCGAACAACAGGCCGTTCAGGCCGGGTACGTAATTGTTCTGCAGAACGTGACCTCCTATAAAGAACTGGATCTGGCAAAAACCAATTTTATTGCGACCGTCTCGCACGAATTGAAAACGCCCATATCGGCCATTAAAATGAGCCTGACGCTGCTGCTCGACAAGCGGGTTGGCGCGTTGAATGAAGAACAGCAGCAACTCGTCGGCAGCGTGCGCGACAATGCCGAGCGACTGCTGAAAATTACGGGCGAACTAACCAACATGGCTCAGGTCGAATCGGGGCAAATTCAACTGCAGGTTCACGCTGTTTCGGCCAATGAGCTTATTCAGATCGCTACCAGTGCTTTGCGTACGCCGGCTGGGCAGAAGCAGATTCGCTTCCAGGTAAGCTTGCCGGAAGTAGTACCGCTCGTCAAAGCCGATCTGGACAAAGCGTCCTGGGTGCTGATCAATTTTTTGTCCAACGCCGTCCGGCACAGCCCCGACAATACCTCCATCGATATAAGCGTTCAGCCAGTCGGCACTCAAGTCGAATTTACCGTTCGGGATTACGGCCCCGGTCTGCAGCCTGAACACCGGGAGCGCGTTTTCGATCGGTATTTTCGGGCTCCTGGCCCAACTGGTCAACCCAGCGGTACAGGTCTGGGACTGGCTATCTCCAAGGAATTCATTCAGTCGATGGGGGGCGAAATCGGTACGCACGATGATGTAGCGCCGGGTGCCGCTTTTTATTTCAGGCTGGCAATTGCCTGACCTGTGCCGCCGATTTTAGTTTGCTTTGGGAGCGTGTCATAACAAACCGATTATACGGACCCATCTGCATACCTGACAAAACATGGCGGCCAGCGCTTCCGCATTAGGTGAAAACGCTGGCCGCCATGTTTACTGTTTCCTGAAGGCTAGGGGGTGAGACTCACCTACTTTCGAGCACACCTGGCCAGTCATAAACGAAAAACTAATGATTCTTTTATCATTCGGGTAAATCCTCCATTATGGTTCGGTGACTATTTTTTTGTGAAACATTCCGTGGAACATTACTTGGATTCGTGAAAACTATCCGGCATATTTGAGACTGCAACGCACAGACCCATGGGTAAAGTCATTGCTATCGCCAACCAAAAGGGGGGCGTCGGTAAAACTACGACAACGATTAATCTGGCCGCCAGTCTGGCCGCCCTTGAATTTCAGACGCTCATTGTTGACGCTGATCCGCAGGCGAATTCCACGTCAGGGTTAGGCTACAATCCGAAAGAAATTGAGAACAGCATTTACGAATGTATGGTGGAGGGCGTACGTCCGCACGATGCAATTATCCAGACGGATTTTCCGAACCTGGATTTACTGCCTTCGCATATCGATCTGGTAGGGGCTGAAATTGAGATGATCAACCTCCAGAATCGGGAGGACAAAATGAAGGACACACTCGACAGCCTGCGCGACGAGTACGACTTCATTATCATCGACTGCTCGCCCTCGCTTGGCCTGATTACCATCAACAGCCTGACCGCTGCCGATTCGGTGATTATTCCGGTACAGTGCGAATATTTTGCGCTGGAAGGGCTCGGTAAGCTGCTCAATACCATCAAGATCATTCAGTCGCGGCTCAACACGCACCTGGCTATCGAGGGTATTTTACTAACCATGTATGACCTTCGGGTTCGCCTGTCGAACCAGGTCGTTGGGGAAGTGACCAGTCATTTTCAGCAGATGGTCTTTAACACGATCATTCCGCGCAACATCCGATTAAGCGAATCGCCCAGCTTTGGTGTGCCCGCGCTGGCGCAGGACGCTGATAGCAAAGGGGCCGTCAGCTACCTGAATCTGGCCCGCGAAATTCTGATTAAGAATGGCATGATGCCGCATGAAGTTTAAGTAATGCGGGTGGAAACCCGTAATTTCTACCAACATAGCGGGTTTCCACCCGCATTACAGGTATGGACAACGCAAACACCAAAGCACCGAATAAGAAGATGATAGGATTGGGCCGCGGCTTAGGTGCCTTGTTGCATGATAGCGAATCGGTCAATCGCCAGTCAAAACCATCGCCTTTCGAGTCTATCAGCACGATGACCGAAATTGGCCTGGCCCTGATTGAAACCAACCCGTTTCAGCCACGGACCCGCTTCGACGAAGAAGCGCTTCAGGAACTGGCGGATTCCATTCGGACGCAGGGAATCATCCAGCCTATTACGGTTCGTCAGCTCGGCAAAGATCGCTATCAGCTTATTGCTGGTGAACGTCGTTTGCAGGCGTCGAAAATAGCGGGGTTGACGCACATCCCGGCGTATGTCCGTACGGCCAACGACCAGCAGATGCTGGAAATGGCCCTGATCGAGAACATTCAGCGCGAAAACCTGAATGCCATCGAAATTGCCCTTAGCTACCAGCGGCTCATCACCGAATGCAGCCTGAAGCAGGAAGAACTGGGCGAACGTGTCGGCAAAAACCGTACGACGGTCAATAACTACATCCGACTTTTGAAGCTGCCACCGGTCATTCAGGCTTCGCTGCGCGACAACAAAATTTCGATGGGACATGCCCGGGCTATCATCAACATCGAAAACCCGGATACGCAAATCCGGTTGTTCACGAAAGCTGTCGACGAAGAGTGGTCGGTACGCAAAGTTGAAGAAGCCGTTCGGAACCTGTCCGACGAAACGCACGAATCGGCCACCACCCGGCGGGTAACCTTACCCAAGCAGGAAATGCGCAGCCTGCAGTTTAAGCTGTCGTCGTTATTCGGAACACGCGTTTCGATAAAAGCTGACGAAAAGCACAAGGGTGAAATTAAAATACCGTTTACCTCGCAGGAAGAGTTGACCAAGATTCTGGAGGTGCTGAACTCCCAGGCATAACCGTGTTAAATTACCTTAAAAAGGTGAACGAACGGGCGAAATGGGCGCATCTCGGACGTTGTCTGTGCATGCAACCGCTTTCTGTCTTAGTCATCGCTGCCCTGCTGTTTCTGGCCCCTGTCCGATTGCTCTTTGCCCAGCGCCCGGCCATTGTGCCCGCCCCAACGCCCGCAGCCATCGATTCGACCAGGCAGCGAAGTGCGGCTGCCGATACTATTCCTCCAGCCGTACAGCGAAACGGCATTCGGGTAGGTACGTCTGTACTGACGCCCGATACCGAAACCACGCTGGACCAACCAGATACCGTTCGGGTGACGGCCCGGCAGGAAACCCAGATTCATAAAATAATCCCCCGGCAGGCGACCCTGCGATCGCTGATGGTGCCCGGTATGGGTCAGGCCTACAACCGGCAGTATTATAAAATTCCGTTTATTTATGCCGGTTTTGGTGTGATGGGCTACTTGTTCGTCAAATACCGGGGCCTCGCCAGTCAGGCAGAAGAAGGGTATCGTCGGTTGCTGTACGGCGATAAAATTGCTGGCACAAATACAGTTAGTTTAGATGACAGTTATCCTGGTAACCTGACCGGCTATATCATAACCCCATCGGTAAAACCCGATTATGTTCTCATCGATGGGTATCAGGTGTATCAGGTGGCGACGGCGAAAAATGCGTACGATACCTACCGGCGCTATCGAGATCTGAATATTTTGCTATCGGCGGCCTTGTGGGCACTGAATATTGTCGAGGCCAACGTAGCAGCCCACCTGAAGACCTTTGATTTAACGGACGACATTTCAATGCGCGTCGAGCCCAGCGTTCTGCCCATGCCAGGAACGGGTATGGCGCCGGGCGTCCGGGTAGCCTTTACGTTTAAATGAATAATGTAAAGTGGAAAATGTAAAATGGCGCTGATACTGTTATTCATTTTACATTATTCATTATCCATTAATGACTTATGAATATTCTTCTTTTTGGCTACGGTAAAATGGGGAAGACCATCGAGCAAATTGCGCTCGACCGGGGCCATCAGATTGCGGGGCGCATCGACGCCGACAATTACGCCGATGTAACCAACCTCGAAACGGGTGACGTCGATGTGGTCATCGAATTCAGCTCTCCTGAGTCCGCTGTACAAAACATCACATACTGCTTAGAACGCGGCTGGCCAGTTATCTGCGGGACTACAGGATGGCTCAGCCACCGGGGTGAAATTGAAACCTTATGCCGCGATCGGAAAGGCGCTTTTTTCTACGCGTCGAATTACAGCATTGGGGTCAATCTGTTTTTTCGATTAAACAAAGTACTGGCCAGATTCATGCGGGACTATCCATCGTATCAGGTGTCGATGACTGAAATTCATCATACTGAAAAGAAGGATGCGCCCAGTGGCACCGCCATAACACTCGCCGAAGGGGTTATGCAACACCTGCCAATGAAGCATCGCTGGGTAAGCCGGGAGGCCGATTCTGCCCGTATCGACTCGACCGACGCGGTCGAAATCGAATCGTTGCGGGAAGGGACCGTGCCAGGAACACATACCGTTCGCTACGACTCGGAAGTAGACCGAATCGAGATTAAACACGTAGCACACAGCCGCCAGGGATTTGCGCTGGGAGCCGTAGTCGCTGCCGAATGGATCGTAGGGCGGGAAGGGGTATTCGGCATGGACGACCTGCTGGGAAATGATAAATTATAACCGATGCATGATAAGCGTTTGCGCAAACCAGCGTATTTTCGTTTCATATTTATTATCTCTACCGGTACTGAACCCTAATTTATACCGCACGGGCGGCTCCGTCATAATTCATCACTAGTAAACATGTCTGAAGTAAAAATCAGGACTGAAGCCAAACCGGCTAAAGCAAAAAAATCGGCTCTCCGCGAGTGGTTCGATTCGGTATTATTCGCGGTCGTGGCCGCTACGCTCATCCGGTGGCTGTTTATGGAAGCGTTTACGATTCCAACCCCGTCGATGGAAAACAGCCTGATGGTCGGCGATTTTCTGTTCGTCAGCAAGCTGCATTACGGAACCCGGACACCCCGGACGCCCTTGCAGGTTCCGTTGACACACCAGAAAATCTGGGGTACCAATATTCCTTCCTACAGCACCGCCATTCAACTGCCATCGTATCGGCTACCGGGATTTACGCACGTTAAAAACGGCGACGTCGTCGTTTTTAACGTGCCGCCCAAATACCTGAACGACAACATCGATTACCCGGTCGATCTGAAGACCAATTACATCAAGCGGTGCATTGGCATTCCGGGCGATGTGCTGGAGGTTCGGCAGCGGGAGGTGATCGTCAATGGCAAGCCGTTTCCCAAGCCGCCCCGCTCCGAGCAGAAGTATTTCATCAAAACAAGCGAGGTGCTGGATGCCAGTTTCTTCCGTCGATACGACATTGTCAACGACTACCGCGATCCCAGCCAGCCCACCGAAAACTGGAAACCGCTGGAGCAGTACAACGACTCGACCAAAGCGTCGGCGATGGTTGGCTATATGGTGAACACGACGGAAGAAGTCATTGCCAAATTCAAAACGTTTGACTGGGTGAAAAGCATCGAGCCTATGGCCGACAAACCGGGCGAAGCTGATCCACGCGTTTATGGTGCGCCGACTCTCAAGTGGAACCACGATAATTTCGGTCCGCTTACCGTTCCGAAGAAAGGAGCCACTATTCAACTGAATCCGCAAACGATCGCGCTGTACGGACCCGTCATCGAGCTTTACGAAGGCAACGAGAAGGTAGAAGTAACGCCGGCAACGATCAAAATAGGCGGGCAGCCCATTACCTCGTACACCTTCAAACAGGATTACTATTTTATGATGGGCGACAACCGCGATAACTCGCTCGACTCGCGCTTCTGGGGGTTTGTTCCGGAAGATCACATCGTTGGGAAAGCCGTGTTCGTCTGGATGTCGCTCGACCCCAATCCAGCCAACGCCTGGAATAAAATTCGCTGGAACCGCCTGTTTCGGACGATCGACTAAGTGATAAAGGCCATGGGGGTAAGGGTAGAGGGTTCGTTCCATAATCGAGCCTCTATCCTTACCCCCATGGCCTTTGCCATGTTACCACTCAATCGGGGGTAACCCTTTACTTTCCAGATAGGCATTGGCCTGGCTGAAATGCTTATTGCCAAACCAGCCGCCCCACTGTGCGGCCATGGGCGAAGGGTGTTTGGCTTTCAGAATCAAATGCTTTTTGCCGTCGATTATGGCTCCCTTTTTTTGGGCATAAGCGCCCCAGAGCATAAAGACGATATGCTTTTTCTCCTCTGATATCAGCTTAACGACTGCATCCGTAAAGGTTTCCCACCCTTTGCCCTGATGCGACCCCGCCTGACCAGCCCGAACCGTCAGGGTTGCGTTCAGGAGCATCACCCCCTGGCGCGCCCAGCGTTCGAGGTTTCCGGATTTAGGAACGGGTTTGCCTAAGTCGTCCTGAATCTCTTTGAAGATATTGACCAGCGAAGGCGGCTTTGTGATTCCGTCGGCTACCGAGAAAGCCAGTCCATTTGCCTGACCTTCGCCATGATAAGGATCCTGCCCAAGAATAACGACCCGCGTGTCGTCGAAAGCACATTGATTAAAGGCGTTGAAAATCAGGCGCCCGGGCGGAAAAACTCGCTGTGTGCTGTATTCCTGGCGTAGAAACTGGGCCAGTTCTTTAAAATAAGGTTTGTCAAATTCAGATTGCAGGCGGGTTTGCCACGATTCGGCAATAGATACATTCATGGATAAGGAACTGATAAAGATGATTCGGGATTATAGGCCTACAAACGCCGGAAACCGCTCCTTGAAAATTTTTTAGAAGCGGGTCTTGCGTAACAAAACTAATCAACTTAATTTTCGTTGTAAGGTTGCAAACGGTACTAAATTTATGGTTTCGTCAGTCACAGAAGGCGTGAAAGTTAGCGTAAAAACGGAGTATCAGTCGGATTACTCCAGCCCGCTGCAAGCACATTATGTGTTTACCTACCGCATCACGATCGAGAATGCCAGCGACTATACCATTCAGTTGCTCCGGCGCCATTGGTTGATCTACGACTCGAACGGCACCGTGCGTGAGGTTGAGGGCGAAGGCGTCGTCGGGCTTCAGCCCGTACTCGAACCGGGCGAAGTGCATGAATACGTTTCGGGTTGCAACCTGCGGTCCAGCATCGGAAAAATGGCCGGTACCTACCTTGTCGAGCGGATTATCGATGGCAAGCAGGTTCGGGTGACGATTCCGGAGTTTACCATGATCGTACCGTATAAATTGAATTAATGAATAATGAAAAATGTATAATGGCGAATGATTGACCTGTCTGACATTCGGTATACATTTCTCGGGAACCAGCCTGCATTTTGATTGCCGCTTATTTTCGGTATTTAAGTCGCGCCCGCGACGAGCATTCGCTTCACTCTCCTTTTCTTTTTTCGTTATACACCCAGGTTATCCGGGTAAAAAACGGTTCCGGGGGTCAGTTCAGAGCTGTTCAGACCTTGCGAAAAGAACTCCGACGAAGCCAACAGGCGGTTCAGGTAACGGATCTGGGCGCTGGCTCTAAAATCAATGCTTCCCGACAGCGTACGGTCGGCGATATTGCGCGCCATTCTCAGAAGCCCGCCCGTTTCGGCCGGTTATTGTTCCGGCTTATTCAACGCTTTCAGGCCAAAACAGTCGTCGATTTAGGCACGTCGCTGGGTATGACGACGGCTTATCTGGCCGAAGCGACCAAATCCCACCATGGGCAGGTCCTGACATTCGAAGGCTGCCCGGAAACCGCAGCCATTGCCCGGCAGAACTTCGACCGGCTGCAACTGGAAAACATCCGGATCGTTACCGGAAATCTCGATGAAACGCTGGCTCCCTCGATTGCGTCGTATGACTCGCTGGATTTTGTTTTTTTCGATGCAAACCATCGCTATGAGCCAACCGTACGCTATTTCGAGACCTGCCTGACCAGGGTTCATAACGATACGGTCTTCGTCTTCGACGATATCCACTGGTCGGAGGAGATGGAACAGGCGTGGGCCTATATCCAGGCGCATCCTGCGGTTACTGTTACGATCGACCTGTTTTGGGTCGGGCTGGTCTTCTTCCGTCAGGAGCAGCCTGAGCAGCACTTCATTCTCCGATTCTGACGAAAAGATGGGGAAATAACGTTATCTTTCGTACGCTTTTTTTTCAAACAGCCGCGCATGAACGTCCTGATATTTACCCGGTTAGTGCTGAGTTTTGCGATTTTTGCCTTACTGATGAACCTGGTTTCCTGCATGGGCTCGAATAACGAATCCCCCTCGCCCACCGGAACCGCTACGTTTGATCTGATTCAGCAAAAAATATTTACGCCCTCCTGCGCGGTATCGGGTTGTCATGCGTCGGAAAAAGACGCGACGTTTGCGCAGCACGGTCTGGTGCTGGCTGCGGGTGTGGCGTATCAGAACCTGGTGAACGTCACCCCCAGAAATAGTGCGGCTATATCTGACGGCATCAAACGAGTTACGCCGTATTCCTATCTGGAAAGTCTGCTTTATTACAAGCTGAACAATTCGGTTAGCCACCATACCGGACAGTCGTACGGAAACCCGATGCCGTTAGGCGGTCAATTGCTGCCCGCCGGCCAGATCGAGTTCGTCCGGCGGTGGATTGAGGCTGGCGCGCAGCAAACAGGCAAGACTGTACCGGACACAACCCTGATCAACGACAAGACCACCACGACGATAGCCTACGAACCACTGCCTACTCCAGCGGCTGGTACAGGGTATCAGATGGAAGTGCCTGTGTTCGATATCCAGCCCAACTTCGAGCGGGAGCTGTTTACCCGGAAACTGGTCGGAAACTCGCAGGACGTGTACGTGAACCGGTACGAAACCAAGATGCGGAGCGGGAGCCACCATTTTGTGGCCTACGATTTCAGGAGCCAGTCGTTATTGCCGAACCTGAACGATATTCGCGATCTGCGCAACTCAGACAATTCCCTTAACCTGGCAACGGCGGTTACCATGTCTAACCACGTCTATCTGGCTGGTTCCCAGGCGCCCTACCAGGATTATACGTTTCCCGAAGGAGCCGCATTGTTGATTCCGGCGGGGGCCTCGCTGGATTTGAACTCACACTTCGTTAACAAAACCACGTCGGTCATGAAGGGCGAAGCACAGATCAACCTGTATACCATCGATAAGTCGAAGGTGAAGATTGTAGTGCAGACGCTGGATTTGAGTAACACGAGCTTAACCATTCCGGCCGGTCAGCGGGTGACCCTGACCAAGTCGTTTACCTTTGCCAGGCCCCGTACGATCCTGACATTGACCTCCCACATGCATAAGCTGGGGGAGAAATTCGTCATTAAAATCAGTGGAGGGAGCCGCAATGGCGAAGTGGTCTATACGTCTACGGATTGGGAGCACCCTGACATCATTACCCTAAAAACGCCACTGGTGCTTCAGAAAGGAGAGGGGCTTATCTCCGAAATAACCTACAACAATACCACCGGCAAAACAGTCAACTTTGGCCTGACGAGCGACGACGAGATGGGAATTATTTTCGGCTACTACTACGAGCAGTAGGCTCAGGGGCAAAACGTGAGCAGAAACCAGCGTTATATGGCTTGCAGCTGTTCGTTTGTGGCACGGATCATAAAAACAGGCGTTTCGGCAAAGCGGGAGGCTACAATAACTTTCGTATTGCCCATGTGCGGCCTAAATAAATCGTGGGCTACTACCGGCGAATTATTGTCTTTCGATAAGTGCGACAGCAGCACGTGACTCATGAACGAAGGCTTATGCGTCCGGAAGAGTTCCAGCGCCTGTTGGTTCGAGAGGTGACCCTTACCACCACGAATTCGTCGCTTCAGCACGTACGGATACCGGCCATTCTCCAGCATATCCTCGTCGTAATTGGCTTCCAGAAAGGCCGCGTGGCATTGCCGAAAATGATGAATGACGTGCTCGCAGGGGGCTCCGATGTCAGTAAATACGCCCACGTTGGTATCGCCGTAGGTAATCAGAAAGCTATGCGGATCGGAAGCGTCGTGCAGCTTCGGAAAAGCTGTAACGCTAAGATCGCCAATCAATACGGGTTCGTAGCCTCGCAGCGGACGAAGGGGGAAGTCGCGCAACGGTAGTCTTGTATTTTGTAAGGTTCCTGGGGTGATAAAGACGGGCAACTGATATTTTTTGGCCAGCTGTGGAATCCCGACGATATGGTCGGAATGCTCATGGGAGACGAAAATGGCTTTTACATTCCGGAGCGAGAGACCCAGCCGCAGCATACGCGTTTCGGTCTGGCGGCAGGAAAGACCCGCGTCGATCAATACTGCTTCGTGCTCATTGCCCACGTAATAGCAGTTGCCGTTGCTGCCCGAATTCAGGGAGGTAATAAACAAAGACATAGTATACAAAGAAACGGCTTTTTCCGGGATATATTGGCATAGGGGGAAGGGTAAAGGGGTAAGGGGTAAGGGCAGAGGGATGATTTCCTTACCCCTTTACCCTTCCCCCTATGCCCCATGCCCTTCCCCCTCTGCCACTACTCCGTTCGGAGGCTTTTCACGGGATTCATCAGCGCGGCTTTGATACTCTGGAAACTAACCGTGAACAGGGCGATCAGCACGGCCACGATCAGCGCTACACAAAAATGCCACCAGGCCAGATCGATGCGGTAAGCGTATTTTTCGAGCCAGCCACTCAGAAAATACCAGCCCAGCGGAAAGGCGATGAGAGCTGCCAGCAACACCAGTTGAATAAACTCTTTCGAAAGCATACCCACCAGATTGGTAACGCTGGCCCCCAGCACCTTCCGGATACCGATCTCTTTGGTGCGCTGTTCGGCGGTAAAGGCGGCTAAGCCAAACAAGCCCAGACAGCTGATGAAAATGGCCAGAAAGGCGAAGTAGCTGGATAATTTGCTGACCGTATTTTCGGCTTTGTACAGGTTTGCGAATTCCTGATCGGTAAAATTATACTTGAACGGGAAGCGGGGATTAAACTTTTTAAAGACCTCTTCCATACTCGCTACGGCCTGTTTGGTCTGCCCGGCCTGCGTTCGTACCAGAATCGACCCCCAGTTGTTGGTCGTATCGCTGATGCCACGCTGCAAATGCAGAATCAGGGGTTCGATGGCGTTGTGAAGCGAGTTATAGTGGAAGTCTTTCATCAGGCCGATGATCTTCCCTTTTTTGTTCCACATGGTCATTTCCTTGCCGACCGGATCTTTATAGCCCATTTTCCGGGCTGAGGCTTCGTTGATCAGATAATTGCTCGTATCGGTACTGAATTCGGGCGAAAAATCGCGACCGTCGAGCAGCCTGATTCCCATCGTTTTGATATAATCGTATGAGATGGCGTTCTGGCTGAAAAGCATGAGCTGGGTCGTGTCCTTGCCAGGCCACTTTACTCCCTGAGTCGAGCTGCCCACTTCGAGTGGGTCGGACTGGGCGCAGGTGACCGACCTGATGCCCGGCTTCTTTTCCAGTTCCTGCCGGAATGCCTGAAAGTTTTTCTGTAAATCGCCTTCCAGGGGCAGATAAAGCAAATTCTCACGCTGATAACCGAGATTTTTGGTTTGAATAAACTGAATCTGTCGGTATACGACAATCGTGCCCAGAATCAGCATGATCGATAAACCGAACTGTAATACCACCAATCCTTTGCGAAAAAAGGTAGCGCTTGCTTTAAACCGTAGCCCCCCTTTGAGAATAACAATCGGGTCGAGCGACGACATGAACAGCGCCGGATAACTTCCCGACACCAGTCCGGTGAGAGTGGCCAGAGCCACCAATAAAAGCAGGAAGGTAGGATTGGAAAAGTCGAGGGAAAGGTGCTTGTCGGTCAGCGAATTGAAGACCGGCAGAATGAGTAGAACAATCAGCACCGAAAACACCAGCGATAATAGCGTAATCAGCATCGACTCACCGAGAAACTGCCCCATCAGGCTGTTTCGGTAAGCGCCCACCACTTTGCGGACCCCTACTTCCCTGGCCCGTTTGACGGAACGGGCCGTGGCCAGATTCATGAAGTTGATGCAGGCAATGGCCAGAATAAAAATGGCGACGATGGAGAAAATCCGCACGTACTCGATCCGGCCGCCGTTCTGTTTGCCCGCATCCCAGTTCGAGTAGAGGTACGATTCGCCGTAGTTCTGCAGAAAAAGCTCGACGTTGCTGTCTTTGTTCTTGGTTTTGACGTAATTTTTGATTTTGGCATTGACCTTATCGACGGACACGTTCGGAGCCAGCAGCACATAGCAGCGCGGTCCATTGTTACTCCATTCTTTTGCCCACTTATTGGCTTTTTGCCAGCGGTCGTAGTTCATCAGGAAGTCGAACTTCAGCGAAGAAGCCTCCGGAATGTCGGCCAGAATACCTGTAACCATCACGTCGTCTTTATTGTCGATCCGGACGGTTTTGCCGATTGGATTCTGCCCCTTGAAGTACTTATCGGCCAGTTTCTGCGAAATAACCAGCCCGTCGGGTCGTTTGAGCGCCGTGCGAGGATCGCCTTCCCTGAGCGGAAACGAGAACATCGTCAGAAAATCGCCCTGCACGTACCGACCCTTCTCTTTCTCAAAGGTGTTGCCGACCGTAAACAGCGGCCGCTCCTCCCACAGCATCTGGCTGGCCATCTGAATCTCAGGAAAATCTTTAACGATATTTTCGGCCAAAACACCCGGCGTCGAGGCAAACGTGTTGACAACGCCTGTGTAGTGCTGGTTTTCCATCACCCGATACAGGCGACTGTCGTTCGAATGGAACCGGTCCATCCGCAGCTCGTCCTGAACCCAGACCATGATCGAAAGACTACAGGCCATGCCCAGCGCCAGGCCCAGGATGTTGATGAAGGAGAACGTTTTGTTTTTCCAGATGTTTCTCCAGGCAATTTTGAAGTAGTTGCGTAGCATAAGTGGGTAGGGGTAAGGGCAGAGGGCATGGGGGGGGAGTTTGCCATTTGCCCCACGCCCTCTGCTGGTTATTCTGAACGAAGGGATTTGACTGGGTTGGTTAAAGCGGCCCGAATGGCCTGGTAGCTCACGGTCAGTAAGGTAATCGTCGTAGCGCCCAGGCCGGACAGGATGAAAATAGTCCAGGAAATGCTGGTTCGGTATTCGTATTGCTGAAGCCAGTCGTCCAGGAAGTACCAGGCGATGGGTGCCGCGATTAAAAAAGAAATCAAAACCAGCCGTACGAAGTCTTTAGAGAGCAGGCCCCATAAACTCAGCACCGATGCACCTAATACTTTCCGAACCCCGATTTCTTTGATCCGCTGTTCGGCGATAAACGAGGCTAATCCAAACAAACCCAGGCAACTAATGAAAATGGCGAGTACCGCAAAAATCCGGGCCAGTTTGCCGACACGCTCTTCGGTCCTGAATTTCGCATCGTATTCCTCGTCGGTGAATTTAAAATCGAACGGATTGTCGGGGTCAAATTTTTTAAAGACCGCTCCTACTTTTTTGAGTGCATCTTCGACCGGTACGTTGGGCGTTAGCTTGACGTTGATCACGTTGGCCCAGCCGTTTCGTACCAGAAAAATGGTCGGTTTAACTGGCGTATACGGTGACTCCATCACCATGTTTTTCACGACACCGACCACCTGCATGGGTTTGCCATTGTAGTGAATGGTTTTACCGACAATATTTTTCAGCCCCGTCAGCGTAACAGCCGCTTCGTTGAGAATAAATGAGGACGTATCGGTCGAATACTCCCGGGAGAAATCGCGGCCTTCCTGGATTTTCCAGCCGATGGTTTTGCCGAACTCGCGGGTGCAGGCCACGATGCCAAACAGGGGCAACGACTTGGGGTCTTTGCCTTCCCACTCGAACCCGATCTGATTCGACCAGACGCCCGTTGTGGGGCTGGATGACTCGCTCATTTCGTAGACCACGCCTGTTTTTAACAATTCTTCCCGCAACGGCTCGTATTTGCCTGTATCGGACAAAGCCGGTCCCATCGAGACTTGCAGTAAGCCCGACCGGTCATAGCCGACCGGTCGGTTTTTGGCGTGCTGAATTTGCTGGAAAACAATGATGGTGCCAATGATGAGCGTAATGGAAACCGTAAACTGGACCACGACCAGTACTTTCCGCGGAACGGCGGCCCAACGGCCCAGCTTGAACGTACCCTTCAATACGCTCAACGGATTGAACGAAGACAGATACAAGGCGGGATAACTACCCGACAAAAAGCCCGTCAGTAGCGAAAAACTCAGCAGCATAAGCCAGAAAACCGGATTGCCGAACGGAATACTGACCTGCTTACCCGACAAGTCGTTGAAGGAAGATAAAGCAATCAGGACTATCAGAAACGCAATGATCAGCGCAAAGAAAACCACCAGCATCGACTCGCTCAGAAACTGGGTAATCAGTTGCTGACGGAGCGAACCGACGGCTTTGCGGATGCCTACTTCTTTAGCGCGTTTTTCGGAGCGAGCCGTACTGAGGTTCATGAAATTGATGCAGGCCAGCAATAGCACAAACACACCGATCAGACCGAACAGCCAGACGAACTGAATGCCGCCACCGACGTTTTTGCCGTTCTTAAAGTCGGAGTATAAATGCCATTGACTCATCGGGTGCAGGAAATACTCTGGCTTTTCGCTCACAGCCGCGTGCTTTTTCTCGACATCCCGGATTTTGGTCGAAACTGTGTTCATATCCGACCGGTCGGCGATCTGGGCAAAGCACTGAAATGAGTGATTCCCCCATTGTTGTAGTGATTCTTTTACCCACGGCTGGTCGGCCAGGTAGGCGCTCCAGGGCAGGTAGAAATTCACCTGATAGAATTCAGAATTAAAAGGGAGATCTTCAAATACACCCGTCACCTTTATACTATGTTTCCCATCCAGCTTAATGATTTTGTTGAGGGGATCGCTTTCGCCGAACAGCGCTTTGGCCGTCGAAGCCGACATCAGAATGGACGCAGGTTCTTTAAGCACCTGGGCGTAGTTGCCTTTCAACAGGTTGAGCGAAAGCATCTGAGGCAGTTCGGCTTCGGCATACATGCCCTCCTTATTGATTTTCTTATCGCCATTGACCAGTAAATGGCCGTAATTCCACGAAGCCAGTGCTACCGCTTTAAAGTCGGTCGTGTAGTTGTTTTTTATTTCAGTAGCCGAGGGCAGCGAAACCGCCCGGCTGCTACCCGGCGTACCGTTGAAGGTTTGATTGATGTACAACTGTGCCAGCCGGTCGTAATTCCGGTGGAATTTGTTGTACGACACCTCGTCGTATATCCAGAGGCCAATCAGCATAGCCACAGCCATGCCGACAGCCAGTCCGAAAATGTTGATGAAGGAGTATACCTTGTTTTTCGACAGATTACGCAGGGCGATGGTGAAGTAGTTTCGTAGCATAAGGGGGTATGGGCTTCGGGTAGGGGGTAAGGGCATGGGGCGAAGGGTAGACTACCTCATGCCCTTACCCCCTCTGCGATTCACCCCGCAAAGACACGATACTGGCTAAGATGTTGCATCTGTGGGAGACCAATCGGTAAAAACAAAACCGCCGGAGCGTTTTGGCGCTCCGGCGGTTTATAAATTGGATATTTTATATCGAGGCTCAGCGATTACCGGGCTACTTCGACATTGACCCGGCGACCTTTGATGGTGTTGCCTTCCATGACATCGACAACCCGGTTGGCGACATCTTTCGGTACATCGACGTAGGAGAACTTGTCGAAGATATCGATGCTACCGATGCTGCTGCCCGGAATGTTCGCTTCACCGGCAATCGCACCTACAATATCGCCCGGACGCACGTAGTCCCGACGACCAATGCTAACCATCAGACGGGTCATATTGGCTTCGCGTTCACGGGGTGCCCGCTTATCGTCGCGATCGAAATAGCCGTTACGGCCTCCTCCTTCGCGTGGTCCCGACGACCGGTCGTTGCGGTCAAAGCGGGGTCGATCGCCGTAGCCACCCCGATCACCTGCGTCGTTGCGGGCGAAGCGGGAATTGCCCCGGTCGGGTCCGTCATTACGGCCAAAGCGGCTTTCGCCCCGTCCGTCACGGTCGGCAAAACGGCCACCCCGACGGTCATCGCGGTCGCCAAAGCGGGAGTTGCCCCGGTCACGATCACCCAAGCGGCTTTCGCGCCGACGGTCGTCTTCCAGCCCCAGGTTCTGATCGGCAAATTCGTTTTTCTCGATACCCATGCTGCGTTTCACCAGTGCAGCCACAATCTGCTCGGTCGAGAAACCGGCATGATGCAGTTGGGTCAGCAGATCTTCGTACAGATTCAGATCCTGGCTTTCCTTGATCGTTTGCTGCAGTTGCTCGATGAAACGGGCTTTGCGAAGGCCTACGATGTCTTCAAACGACGGAATGACGCCTTTCTCAACCCGAACTTTCGTATAATTCTGGATTTCGCGGAAGCGGTACTTCTCATCGCGACCGACCAGCGAGAACGCCCGGCCCGACTTACCCGCGCGGCCTGTCCGGCCAATACGGTGTACGTAATATTCTTCGTCGAGGGGAATGTCGAAGTTGATCACCGCGTCGACATCGTCGACGTCGATACCCCGAGCGGCTACGTCGGTAGCTACCAGAATGCTGGTGGTGCCCGCCCGGAACTTGCTCATCACGTTGTTGCGTTGTGCCTGCCGCAGATCGCCGTGCAACCCTTCAGCCTGATAGCCCCGGATTTGCAGGTCCTCAACGATTTCGTCTACTTTCCGCTTCGTATTACAGAACACCAGCAGCAGTTTCAGGTCGTAGGTGTCGATCAGTCGACACATCACCTCCACTTTCGCTTTAGGTTTCACTTCAAAATAAACCTGTTCGATGTTGGTATTGGTCAGCTCTTTCTTGACCACTTTCACCAGCACGGGATCCTGCAGAAATTTTTGCGTGATCTGCATAATCGGCTTCGACATGGTGGCCGAGAACAGAATCGTCTGGCGCTCTTCGGGCATGTCTTCCAGAATGCTTTCGATGTCTTCGCGGAAGCCCATATCGAGCATTTCGTCGGCTTCGTCAAGGATCATCATCTTGACATTATCGAGTTTGAGCGTGTTGCGCTCCATGTGGTCCATGACCCGGCCTGGTGTACCGATTACGATGTGCACTCCGCTTTTGAGCGAACGGATCTGCCGCTCGATGGAGTCACCGCCGTAGATGGCTTCGATCCGAATGCCGCGCTTATATTTGGCCAGCTTCCGGATTTCGTCGGCTACCTGCAGGGCCAGTTCCCGCGTGGGGCACAGAATAAGCGTCTGCACCGAACGCTCTTGAACGTCGATCAGTTCGAGCGCAGGAATACCAAAGGCGGCAGTCTTACCCGTACCGGTTTGTGCCTGTCCGATCACATCGCGGCCTGCGAGAATTGGCGGAATGGCTTCGGCCTGAATCGGCGAAGGGCTAATGAAACCCATGTCCGTTACGGCCATCAACGATTCCTGCGAAATAGCTAAACTAGAAAACAGCACCTGGTTCGGGTCGGCTTTCGGCACGGTCTCGACAGCAGGCTCGGGCTGGGTAGTTTCGTTCGTTACGGCAGGTTCATCGGCTACGATGATAACTTTGTCGGCAATGCCTTCGGCTACCGTTTCAACAGACGAATCTTCCGGAATAACTTCCGTCGCTGCCGGAGCGGTTTTTGCTTTTTTGGTTTTGGGCTGTTTGGGTTCGGAGTCGATAGCTACGGGAGCTGCACTGGCAGCCATTTCCAGGGCTACTTTTTCAATGTCCAGAAGATCATCCTGATCGACGGCTTTGGTTGTTTTCGTTTTCATTAACTTAGGAATGATTAAATACATTAAATCATCCAAGCGAAGACGAGTATATGCCGGTGAACGGCGCGATAATGCGGAGAATTGCCCAAACGAACGAAGCTGCCCAACGACCCCACCAAGACCCTTTGCGCACTGGCGACCTGGTCCTGCCCTCATAACCGAGGGGAAAAGACAACGACCGGCTGTAATGACCGGTACGACCGATTGACGATTAGCCCACGCGCAAATGCTTCACTCATGAAGCGTCCACCCAGAAACCCATCCGTACATCCGTACCTGGCTCTGTCAGACCTAACTCAGCGTGTAAAAAGGAGAGAAACAGAGACGCGACGGATGTCGCTTGTAAAATCTGGTGCAAAATTAAGAAGAAAATGCCGAAAAAGCAAGCAACGGCTTATTCCTTTGTATTTATTTTATATCTACCGGCTTGCCTGCCCTTTTTTCGTTACTTTCGAAACGATCGTCGAGCCATGAATCCATCTACGGGTAAATACATCATCCTCATCGGCGCAGCCCTGATGCTCATCGGGGCCGTCGTGTATTTCTTCGGCGATAAGCTTACCTGGCTGGGCAGACTACCGGGCGATATCCGTATCGAAGGAAAAAACGGCGGTGGTTTTTACTTCCCCATCGTCACCTGCCTTGTCGTCAGCCTGCTCCTAAACCTGATTATCGTTTTGATCCGTCGCTTTTTCTGATCGTAGCGCTGGTTGAGGCAGCAGACGCGTCGTCTTCGCTATAGGTTAATTTGTTCAGATAAAACACTTCCCGCTGGCTGGCGTAGTTTCGCGTCGGTGAGATCTTCTGAAATCCGAAGGCCAGAAAATGGCGATCGTACCAGGCCATGAGATTGTCGCGTGAGGAGAAGTTTATTTTCTCATTCTCGGTGCTGGTCTGTAGTTTGAATTTGGCGGTTTCTTTTAGGATCTTATTACCCTGAATGACTTCGGTAGTGATCTCGCCATCGTTCGGATACGCCAGCACCATTCGATCTCCCTGCTGCGATACCTGGACCATTTCGGTTAATTCCTTGCTTAGTAATTCTTTGATCGGGAAGCAATTGTCCCACAATAGTTTGCCTTGTTTGTCGAAGCCGCAGATAAACGCATGGGTATACCGAAACCCTTCATAGCGATCGCCCCCGCGCACATACCCTCCGTAGGCCAGCGTACTGCCGCGGTACTGCGGATAGTACACCTCCGCCACGAGCGTAAAGCCCTCGGGGGTCGGTTGCAGGTCGTGAACCAGCAGGCGATAATGAAACCGGTAATCTTTGCCTTCTTCCTTCTTGCGCAGGGCACGAGCCAGCAGCTTCTGCTGCCGGTGCGGTTTCATGTAGTTGAAAAAATTCTGAAGCTGCGAGAATTCAATATACTGAATGGATTGGGTTGCGGTGTCGGCCGCAGCCGCGCTGCTGCCACCGTGGTGAAGCCGCGTCACATAAATTCCCTGTGAGTAAGGAGTACAATCGGTAGAATAGTTGCCTACCAGCAGTGATTCGGATTCGTTGATAGGCAGCAGTTTTCCCGAGATCAGGCTATTCTGGGTGCCGTCGAAATCGACCGTGCGGAGTAACTTACTGTCGTAATTGTAACTTCTGAGCGAGTAGTTACAGTGCCGCCGAAGCGAGTGTACCAGTACGTTGACTTCCTGCCGGGCTTCATCTACCTCCAGCCCATTTAGTTCCAGCCGGTTGACGTACAGGCCAGGCAATACTTTGGCCGAATGATCGAAGAACGAGAAAGCCATCACCACCGGACGCCCGTGGCGATACCCGCCAACGTAGGCCTGACTGCCCATAACCTTAAAATGCTGCACCTCGAACTGATCGACCAGATCGCCCTCGAACGTTTCGATAACGCCATCGTCCAGATGAAGCCGGAGAAACTGAAAGACGCCCGAATCGTAGTCGCGGAAAAGATGATAGGCGTACTGCTCGGTTTCGTAGGTTAGTACCGACTTGAATCGGAGGTCCTGTTTAAACTCGGTATACCAGAGTTGTTTCAGATTGACGTCGTACTTCTGAAAGCTGAACTTTAGGGGCGTATTGTCGTACGTGCTCCCCGTCCGGATGGTGACCAGCACCCCGCGTTCTGTCAGGGGGGTTACGTCGAAGGCTTCGGCTTCATTGGGGTTAGAAGGAATCTCCAGCCGCAGCGAATGGGCTAGCTGCGACCAGGCCGGGGGCAGCGCAACACTTGTCAGCAGTAGACACAGTAAAATTCGGGCACGAAGCATGTTGTCAGGATAACGTTGTACAAACTAATGTACGAAGAATCTGGCACAAATGCTAGCGTTTTGGTGAGGCACGGTCGGAAGCGGATTAACCGCGCCACCGTTGTTTCAGATAATCTTTCATAAACACGTTTATATCCCACTGGCTGGCAACGGGCTGCTGCGTAAAGGGGAGTGTCGGCAGGTAACCGGCCGGGCCGAATTCGCAGGTGACGGTCAGCAAGGGTGCATTGGCCTTCTGGAGCCGGGCGCGGATGGCATCCCACCATTTGGCGTGAGTTTCCAGGGCATCTTTCCACTCAGGTGCCCGTGGATCGTTTACCTGGGGGCCTTCGGGATGCCCAACGCGGCAGTGGATATGATCGCTGGCAGCAATGGCCCGGCTGACATTCCCGGCCTGATCGGCCAGGTATGATTCCGCCACATTGACCCAGTGGGAATAATCGGCCGTCAGGCGCAGTTCTGGGTGTTTGAGCAGATAAAGCTGGATGGCCGGAGCGCTGTACGAAAAGCGCCCGCGGTGGGTTTCGTGTAAAATCCGGACGCCCGTTTGCTGCTGAACCTCGGCCGCAATCTGGATCAGTTCCGCATTTTGCTCGAACGTAAAATAGTCGTGCCCAGTATGAGCGTTGATAAACAGCGGCTTGTAGACGGCTATATCGAGCAGGTCGTCGCGGTATTTTTTCTTGTGGTCCGCAAAATTCGAACCACCCCCGAAGGCCATCAGGATCAGCTCCAGACCGTTGTCGTGCATGATCTGGACGGCTTCATTGCGTTTGTCCGGACCGGCAGCTATCTCCATGCCGTCATAACCTGCCTTTTTGACCCGTTGGGCGGCTTCCGTATAAGACAGATTCTCCAGGCCCCACATCGGGCAGAAAAAAATCGTTTTCAACAGTTTGGCGAGCTTAGTTTATCCACTCAAAGTTGGCAGAAAAAACCGTTTCAAAAAACCGCTCAGAAGATTGCTCAGGAAATCCAGAGGAGACTCGATTCGACAATGGTCCAGCCGGCCGTTCTGCGCTCCAGAAAGTAAACTTCACCACTTCCACAAAGCCCTCCGCAAACGGCCGATCGGCAGCAGATAGCCTTCTTGCCATCGGCCGAATAGACTACGGATGAGAAACTTAGCAGCGAACTAAACCCCGGAAAATCAGTTCGTAATCCGTCTAGCCCGCGCCCTGGCGCCGAAGGGCCGAAATAATAAGTCCATTGTTCGTCGGTCAGGATTTGGGTGCGAAAACAAGCGGATGGGATGCCGCCCGTTAAGGAAAGAGTGCTGAAACGACTCGAATCGAGCGTTGTAAGGAACTGTTGCCAGTCGGGGTTGGTCGTGAGCTGGCTCAGCTGCCTATCCTGAAGAACGACTTTCCAGTCGTCGATAAATGGTTTGACAGTTTTACTGGCGATAACCATCGTTGCCTTCTGACTGCTCTGTCCCGAACAATTCTGATCGATGAGGGCAGCGTAAACGCTATAGTCTTCTTCTTTACCCTGAGGCACTTTTGGCGTCGGGAGCGGCTCTGCTGAGCGACAGGCCGACCACAGAAGGACCACCACCCAGCTCAGACGTATTGTTTTCATGACAGACATTGTTTTACGTACAGGAGTCGTTTTTCGGGCAAAGCGTTGAGAACGATTAGTATTTTTTTCACAATATCCCGAACTTTACCCATTGAAATCAAATAGGTTAACCGGTCCGTCTTTCGGTAAACTATTTCTTGAACGAATCCAAAAATAATCCCTAATCATGAGCGAAATAGCCACCCGTTTTGTTCCCGGCGTTGTGACCGGCGAAGGCGTTACCGAACTTTTCCGTCACGCGAACGAAAATGACTATGCCCTGCCCGCTGTTAACGTTGTCGGGACAGACTCCGTGAATGCTGTCTTAGAAACGGCAAAAGCAGTTAACTCTCCGGTTATCATCCAGTTCTCGAACGGCGGTGGTATCTTCTACGCGGGTAAAAGCCTGCCCAACGATAAGCAGCAGGCGGCTATTGCCGGTTCTATCTCGGGCGCGCTGCATGTACACAATATCGCCGAACTCTACGGTGTACCTGTGATCCTGCATACCGACCACTGCGCCAAAAAACTGCTGCCCTGGATCGATGGGCTGCTGGCCGCCGGTGAAAAACATTTCGATCAGACGGGAAAACCTCTCTTCTCCTCACATATGCTCGATCTGTCGGAAGAGCCGATCGAAGAAAACATCGAAACCTGCGCGAAATACTTTGAGCGAATGGCTAAAATTGGCATGACGCTCGAAATTGAACTGGGGGTAACGGGTGGCGAAGAAGATGGCGTCGACAACTCCGACGTCGACGATTCGAAGCTGTATACACAGCCTTCGGAAGTAGCTTATGCGTACGAAGAACTGAGCAAAATTTCGCCCAACTTTACCATTGCTGCTGCGTTCGGTAATGTGCACGGCGTATATAAGCCGGGCAACGTGAAATTACAGCCCATTATCCTGAACAATTCGCAGGAGTATATCCAGGAAAAATACAACACTGGTTCGCTGCCCGTAAATTTCGTTTTTCACGGTGGTTCGGGATCGAGTCGGGAAGAAATTCGCGAAGCCATTCGGTACGGCGCGGTGAAAATGAACCTCGATACGGATATGCAGTGGGCAATGTGGGAAGGTATCCTGAAATACTACAAATCGAAAGAAGGATACCTGCAGTCGCAGCTGGGTAGCCCCGAGGGGCCGGATTCGCCCAACAAAAAATACTACGACCCACGTGTTTGGCTGCGTAAGGGTGAAGAAAGCATGGTACAACGACTAAAAATTGCCTTCGAAGACCTGAACTGCATCAATCGGCTGGCGTAACCAGTTATCGTATAATTGAATCAGATGTAGTGAGGCCAACCATCCTCACTACATCACATCTGTACAAGTGCCGGATTAAATTATCCGGCACTTTATTTTGTATGAATTTCAACTTGCATTTTTTGAAAAAGTCAAAAAATGTTGCCGTGTATTAAACACTTCACTGGTTATAAAACAGAAAATTTCTGGGTACTTTTCCCAACTATTTATTGCCGGGTTCACTTTCATTTCGCCAGAATAAACCCTGAATTTCCTGCTGATTCATAACTTATTTTCGAGCGTTGGAGACCATCTGAACAGGTAGGTGTTTTTACTTAGATCGCCTTAATCGGCAGTTTGCTACAGCCGGCAGACACCCTGTAAAGCCCTCTGTACGAGTTCAATGCGCCGTGTGAAATTCCCGCACAAATTCATTAACTTTCAGATGGATATGCTGGCGTATGTGATGTATTGCTGAAAAAGTTGGGTTTTATCCGATTGCCGTTCGCTGGAGGTAGCAGCGTATACAAAATGCTGCCTGGTCGAACGAACAACGTTATCGATTTAAGATGATCTTAATTTAATATGAACTTAATCCGTTCTGCGCTACGCAAGCCTATTACAATTCTGGTGGTTGTAGCCAGTTTATTTTACTTCGGTATCGGCGCCGTTCGTACGATCAAGATTGACATATTTCCGAACCTGAACCTGCCGGTAATTTATATCTCGCAGCCATTTGGCGGGTATACCCCCAACCAGATGGAATCGTTCTTCGGCAAACAGTACGTCAATCTGCTGCTGTACGTTTCGGGGGTCAAAAGCATCGAAACCAAAAACATTCAGGGCATCACGCTCCTGAAGCTTAGTTTCTACGAGGGAACGAACATGGCGCAGGCGGCCGCCGAGGTGTCGGCCTACTCAAACCGCGCTCAGGCGACGTTTCCGCCCGGTTCGCAACCCCCGTTTATTTTGCGATTCGATGCGTCTACGTTGCCTGTCGGTCAGCTGGTACTGAGTAGCCCCAAACGGACCAATAACGAATTGCAGGATTTGGCGAACGTATACATTCGCTCCGGGTTTACGTCGATTCCGGGGCTGGTATCACCCGCGCCGTTCGGCGGAAACTCCCGCTCGATTGTCATTAAAGCCGATCCTGAACTGCTGCGCGCCCATAACCTGACTCCCGATCAGCTGGTGGCAGCCCTGCGCATCAACAACCAGGCCACCCCGGCCGGAAACGTACGCGTAGGTGACTTCAACTATTTCACGCCCGCCAACACGACGATTCTGAATATTTCGGATTTCGGAAATATTCCGCTGTATACCGGAACGGTTCAGAACTTGTATCTGAAAGATGTCGCGACGATCGAAGACGGGGCCGATATTACCCAGGGCTACGTGCTGGTAAACGGGAAGCGTTCGGTGTATCTGCCTATCACCAAATCGGCGGATGCGTCGACCTGGGAGGTTGTGCAAAACCTAAAAGCCGCCCTCCCGCGGTTTCAGGCTCTTCTGCCCGAAGACGTCACCCTGACTTACACCTTCGACCAGTCGGTATACGTCATCAACGCAGTGAAAAGCCTGATGACCGAAGGAGCCATCGGTGCAATCCTGACGGGGCTGATGGTGTTGCTCTTTCTGGGTGACGTGCGGGGGGCACTGATCGTAATCATTACCATTCCGACCTGTATTATTTCGGGGGTGTTGTTTCTTTCGCTGTTCGGGCAGACGATCAACATTATGACTTTGAGCGGTCTTTCACTGGCCATCGGGATTCTGGTCGACGAAAGTACGGTGACCATTGAGAACATTCACCAGCATATGGACATGGGCAAACCCAAAGCCCTGGCGATCTGGGATGCCTGTAAAGAGATTGCCTTTTCGAAACTGCTGATTCTGTTCTGTATCCTGGCCGTTTTCGCTCCCGCCTTTACCATGAAAGGTATTCCGGGTGCGCTGTTTCTGCCACTTGCGCTGGCCATTGGCTTTTCGATGGTAACCTCCTACCTGATGGCGCAGACGCTGGTGCCGGTACTGGCCAACTGGATGATGAAAGAACACCACCCGGTCAGCAACGGAAAAGCCACGAAGCACGAGAATCTGAACGGCAATCTGATCCATGTTAACGGAAATGGGACTGCGGGTAAAAACGGTAAATCGACGACCGACGACATCCTCCAGCAAAAGCAAACACAGGCGCACCAGATCGACCTCGATCACGACGGAAAGGTCGGTTATTTCGAGCGGGTACGCGTCCGGTTCGTTCGGTTCATCGGTCGGATTCTGCCCTACCGGAAACCGATCGTACTGATTTATGTGGTGGGTTCACTCGCCATTGTGGCGCTCCTGATTACTTCGATCGGGCGCGACGTTTTGCCCAAGGTGACCGGCGGCCAGTTTCAGGTTCGGCTGCGGAATCCGGATGGGACGCGGCTGGAAAAAACCGAAGCGACCATGCTCAAGACCATCGATGTGCTGAATGGGCTGGTCGGAAAAGAGAACGTCGAAATAACCTCGGCGATGGTGGGGATGCACGGCGCGCAGTTTTCGACGAGCCCGATCTACCTGTTTATGGCCGGCCCCCAGGAAGGTGTGTTGCAGGTAAGCCTGAAAGAAGACTACGACGTCGATCTGGATGAACTGAAGGATAAGTTTAGAGCCAGCATGAAAAAGACGTTGCCCAAAGTGAAGCTCTCGTTCGAACCGATTGAATTGACCGACAAGATCCTAAGCCAGGGTTCGCCAACCCCAATCGAGGTAAAACTGTCTGGAAAGAACAAAAAACAAAACGAGGAATACGCCAATAAGGTCATTGCCAGGTTGAATAAGATACCGTATCTGCGGGACGTCCAGATTGGTCAGGCGACCAAGTATCCAACGATCAATGTAAACATCGACCGGACGCGGGCGGCTCAGTTAGGAACGGATATTTCGGCCATTTCTCGGTCGCTGATTGCCGCTACGTCGTCGTCGCGGTATACGGAGAAAAGCGTATGGATCGACCCGAAATCGAGCCAGAGTTACAGCGTTCAGGTGCAGGTGCCGGAGAACCAGATGACCAGCGTAAACGACCTGGGCGAAATTCCGGTTTTGCCGAACTCAAACCGGCCGGTGCTGAGCGACGTCGCCAGCCTGCAAACCGGCACGACATACGGTGAGAATGATAACATCGGCGCTATTCCCGTACTCTCCGTAACGGCCAACCTGAACGACATCGATCTGGGAACCGCGGCCCGGGATGTGCAGAAAGCTATCGACTCGCTGGGCGAACTCCCCCGCGGATTGACAGTAAAGATGCAGGGCCTGACTCAGGTGCTGATCGATACGCTCGATAGTCTGCAGAACGGGCTGTTGACCGCCATTGTCGTTATTTTCCTGATGCTGGCCGCTAATTTCCAGTCCTTCAAGGTATCGCTGGTCGTGCTGTGTACCGTACCAGCCGTACTGCTCGGCTCCCTGGTTTTGCTGATGCTGACCGGCTCGACTCTGAACCTGCAATCGTACATGGGCATGATCATGTCGGTAGGGGTTTCGATTTCGAACGCCGTACTGATGGTAACCAACGCCGAAGAACTGCGCCTGCGGAACGGAAATGCCTTGCTGGCAGCTCGTGAGGCTGCTTCGCTACGGATGCGGCCAATTCTGATGACCAGCGTAGCCATGGTGGTCGGAATGATTCCGATGGCTTCCGGGCTGGGCGAAGGGGGCTCGCAGGCGGCTCCGCTAGGGCGCGCCGTCATCGGCGGACTGATTGCTTCCACGTTTGCGGCTCTATTTATTTTACCCCTGGCCTTTGCCTGGGTACAGAACAAAACAACCACAGAATCGGTATCGCTCGATCCCGAAGATAAAGACAGTAAATATTACATTCCCTCCTCGTATGAAACGGCTAATTCATAAACCGGTGCGTAGTCTGCTTGCCGTTGCGGGTAGTCTGCTGCTGGCTAGTCTGTTAACCAATTGTCACTCGCCCGAAAGTAAAGCAGAAGCCAGCGAAACTGAAACCGCCAGTGCACCGGCGGCCATTGAAAAGTTTGCCCTGAAAAAAGGGAAGTTAGCTTCGTCGCTGCAGGTACCCGGCGAACTGGTTGCCTTTCGCGACGTAGACATTTACGCCAAAGTGAGCGGCTATATAAAAACGCTGAAAGTAGATGTGGGGTCTGAAGTGCGGCAGGGACAACTGCTGGCTTTAGCCGAAGCTCCTGAACTGAATGCTCAGCTGACCTCGGCCGAGTCGAGACTGAAAGCGCAGGAAGCACTGTCGATTGCCAGTAAAGCCAACTATGAGCGCATTCTGGAAGCCAGCAAGTTCTCGGGCGCGGTTTCTAAAAACGACGTCGATCAGGCACTGGCCAAACGTAACGCCGACCTGGCTCAACTCGACGCGGCTAAGTCGGCGTACCGGGAAGTGGCCGATCTGAAAAAATACCTGGAAATCCGCGCACCGTTCGATGGTATCATCAGCGCCCGGAACGCCAGCACAGGGGCTTATATTGGCCCCGCGGGTAAAGGCTCTGAGTTTCCGCTGTTTGTGCTGACCGAACAGAAGCGACTACGGCTGGTAATTGCGGTTCCCGAAGCCTATACGGGCTACGTCGATCAGAACGACGAAGTAAGCTTTACGGTAAAAACGTTTCCGGATAAAAAATTTACCGGACAGGTAAAACGTCTGTCGGGAGCGCTGGATAAACGCCTGCGGTCGGAGCGGGTTGAGGTCGACGTGGTCAATAACAATAAGAAATTACTGCCGGGTATGGTTGCCGAAGTAAACCTGCCTCTGCCGACCAAAGCCAGCACGTTTGTCGTTCCTAAATCGGCCATCGTCAATTCAACCACCGGCGTTTTTGTAATCCGGGTCAACAACCAGAAAGCCGAATGGGTGCCGGTCAAAAAAGGCCTGGAAGCCAATGAGAAAGCGGAAATATTCGGTAACCTCAACGAAGGTGATCAACTCATTACGTCGGCTACCGAAGAAATTCGCGACGGTTCGTCCATAAAATAAAGTAGAGACGCAACGGATTGCGTCTCTACTTTACGTACCCCAACTTCCTGGGAATAGTGTAAATCTCAGTTTGCCGACCGTCGATGTAGCGAAACGTCTGGCCGTCGAAAAAGCCGTCTTCTTCGAGCATGATGCGCACCACTTTTTTCCATTCTGGAATCTCAACCGCAGCATTCAACTCGATGGAATAAGCGGTATTAGCCAGTAACGGGTAATCGCCCGGGCCGGGAACGCCTTTCTGCTGATCCCATAAGCCGATGGTCGGGCCGGCTGCGTGGCCGTGAACGCCGATCGGGTGCGAATAAATGGTTCCGTTGATTCCTTCTTTCTTAGACTGATCGAGGGCTGCCAGCAGCATCTGGTTTCCGGTTTTTCCTGCTTTAAATTGTTCGGTCAGGATCTCCTGTAAGCGATTGCCCTGTTTGAATGCCGCTTTGATAGATTCCGGAACGTCGGTCTCGCCGGGGCGTAGTACGTAGGCATGCTGCTGCTGGTCGGTATTCAGACGCAGATAGGTAATGCCAAAATCGACGTGGAGCAAATCGCCGGGCATGATCACCTGTTTGTCCGGCTGTTTGGAAAAGGTACGCAGGTGGTTGAAGTCAGTATTGTCACGGCGCTGAACGTCGACGGTCGGGTGAAACCAGGTATCCAGCCCCAGGTTCGTGATCCGCTGCCTGAACCACCAGACGACATCGTCCGTCGTCGTTACGCCGGGCTGAATGACCTGCTCCGAAAAACCCTCCTGAATAATCTGGTGAGAGAGCCGGCAGATCATCGGGTAGATCGCCATTTCTTTCTCGGTGCGGGTTTCGAGCCAGCCAACCGCTATTTTCTCCGCCGACACGAGCCGCTTCTGATACTCAGCTGGTAATTTCTTCAGGAATTCTTCATGCTCCGAAAACGAAAGCCCATCGGCATGGCCGTAGTTGGTCGACATGTTTAGCCCGATTTTCTTCGGTTTTCGGTCTTCGATCACTTTGGCCAACGCTTCCCACTGGTTAGGTCGAACGTCGATATCCCAGGCACCCTTGAGCAGGTTACCAACGTCGTAGCGGGCAATAGCCAGTTTTTCAACGCCTTTTTCGCCACCCTGCGAATCCACCGCACCGGCGGACTGGCCGGGATCATAAAACACTATAATCGTCCGGCGTCGGGCGGAGAGCCAGGTGCTGGGCAGCATCGTCCGCAAAACGGGATCTTCGTTGTATTCGCGGGAGATGATCACCCACATATCGATGCCTTCCCGACGCATAAGCTGGGGAAGCAGGTTTGTAAAACGGTCGTCCAGGATGTCGTCGATCACCCGCGCCCGTTCACGCTCGGGCAGGATGCTGGATGGGGAAGGAGTCTGGCCAACAGCGGTTAGAACGAGCGCGTTTGTAATGAATAAAGTGATGAGGAAGTATAACAATTTCGGCATAGAACGCAGGCTGATTCAGTTCGAAGCAAGATACACAAAGACCGGGCCTTTTCATAAGCTGGAAAAACGGCTGATCTGGATTAAAAAAGAGTGAAAATGTCGTCGCTCAGACACCGATAGCCAAACTCTCGGGAGCGGTTCAATCCGCGCTCTGAGCGAGTTACGTATATACTTTAACGAAAGCGGAGCGGTTATAAGAATTCGGGTCGTACCTTTTAGTATTTTTTTAACATTCTATAACCTTTACGCTAAACATTTCGCTAACTTCCAAACGTTATGGAAGTAGATATAGAACGAGTTAAGGGACAATCGAATGGACGATACTAACAACGCTATGAATACACCGGCGGGTCAGGAAAGGGACGGACAAACTCCGCCGATTCAGAATGACAAAGCCACGGTTCGATTACCCATGTTGCTGGGCATTACGCTGGCGGGAGGTATGCTCATCGGCGCCACATTTTTCGGGGGTACTAAAAGCCTCAATACCATCGGTCGCGGCTATACCAAGTACCGGGAAATACTGCAACTGATCGAAAACAACTACGTCGATACGGTGAACACCGACGATCTGGTCGATTACTCGATCACGAAAATGCTCGAAAAGCTCGATCCGCACACGGCCTACATGAATCCGCAGGATGCCGTAGCCGCTCGTTCGCAACTGGAAGGCGGTTTCGATGGCATTGGGGTTGAGTTCAATATTTACAAAGATACCGTATATGTCGTAACACCGCTGGCGGGGGGACCGTCGGAAACGGCCGGTATCCTGAGTGGCGACAAAATCATCAAAGTAGACGAAACTCCGCTGGTCGGTGGAAAGATTGAGAACAGCGCCGTCTTCAAGGCGTTGCGGGGTAAGCGCGGAACAGACGTGAAGTTGACCATTTTGCGAAAAGGCGACAAGCAACCAAAAGAGTTTACCATCACCCGGGATCGCATTCCGACGTATTCGGTCGACGCGGCTTACATGATCGACGCAAAAACGGGGTATATCAAAATCAACCGGTTCTCCGAAACGACCTATGACGAATTCAAAACCGCCATGGCTTCGCTCAAGGCGAAAGGAATGACCCAGTTGATGATGGACCTGCGGAATAATCCGGGCGGTTACATGGACCGGGCGACTAACATTGCCGATGAGTTTATTTCGGGAAACAAACTGCTGGTGTACACCAACGGCAAAGACAGTCGGTACGATCGTAAAACTTACGCCCACATTGCCGGGCAGTTTGAAGAAGGGCCGCTGGTTGTGCTGGTGGATGAAGGAAGTGCATCGGCCTCGGAGATTGTATCGGGCGCGTTGCAGGACCACGACCGGGCGTTGATTGCGGGTCGGCGTTCGTTTGGGAAAGGGCTGGTGCAGATGCCCGTAACGCTTTCCGACGGTTCGGAACTGCGGCTGACGATATCCCGCTATTATACACCCAGTGGCCGGAGCATTCAGAAACCTTACGTGCCGGGTCAGGAAGGCGATTACGAGAAAGACCTCGAACTGCGCTCGAAACGGGGGGAATATTACATTGCCGATTCGATCAAAAACGATCCGAAACTGAAGTTTAAAACCGACGGTGGGCGCGTGGTTTACGGTGGTGGCGGCATTACGCCCGACTACTTCATTCCGCGGGATTCAACCTGGCAGACGGCGTATCTGATTCAGTTATATGGGAAAAACATCATCCGCGAATTTGCGATGGATTATACCAACGAAAATCGGAAGAAGCTGGAAAAGATGCCATTCGAGGAGTTTGACCGGTCGGTGGTTATCGGCGATGATCAGATGAATCTGCTGGTGAAAGAAGCGACGTCGGAAGGAATTAAGTTTAACGAGAAGGAATACAACCGCTCGAAAACCTATATCCGCAACCAGATCAAAGCGTTGGTAGCACGGGCGATCTACCAGAAAAACAACAAAGCCGGGCAGAATAACGAGTTTTTCCGGGTTATCAGTCAAAGTGATGATACGTATCAGAAAGCCCTGAAACTTTTTGACCGGGCCGATAAGCTCGAACACGGGATGTTTACCTACAATCAGAAATAGAAGAATTTTAGTGCATGAAAAAGGCGATGAGAAATCTCATCGCCTTTTTCATGTTTAGGGCTTCGGTTTTTTCGAAAATTGATACGCAAAGCCCAGAAAAGACTGAAGGTTGCCGGTTTTGAAATCCTTTCGTGAGTAAGGAGCCAGCTCGAAGGCTACCCGCAGGTTCGGCATGAACAGGAGCGGTTTGATGCGTACGCCGACGTGCAGCGAATACCCTTCCAGAATATCGCGGTTGTCGATACTGTTCAGCGCATTGAAACGAACCCCTAAGCCCGTGTAATAATTTACCTGCGCCCGCCGGGCCACATTGACCATTGGGCACAATGTGGTGCTGAGTGAGCCAAAGAGCGTATTGGTCTGCAGGCGACCATCGAACCAAAAAGCGCGGTCGGTGTTGGAGCTGACCGTTAGAACGCTATTGAACGGATAATACGCCACCGAAGCCTGGCCGAAAACCGACAGCGTAAGCATGAAAAGAAAAGCAGTGAAGACATGTTTCATAAGCGCAAAACAACAACTTTATCGAGCATATTAAAAACGGAGAACTTATAAATCATAGGCTATGCATTTCGACGGGAATCGACTGGATGAAGAAAAACCGTTCTGCAGGCTCGAAAACCAGCCGTGTGGTTGGTCTTGTTTTCTTCGTACCTTTACAGTTCGTTTACACTGGCACTTATTCACGAAGAAATGTCTTGGTTCGTCCGAAAAGATAAGGGTATCCAGACCCCAACCGAAATGAAGCTGGAAGCTCCAGATGGGTTGTGGTATCTATGTCCGAACTGTAAAAAAGTTATGAACACGCGGGAGCACAAGCTCAATGCCTATACCTGCGTGCATTGCAATTATCACGAAAAAATAGGGTCAGAGGCTTATTTCTCGATCCTGTTTGATGAGAACACGTTTACTGAACTCGATGCCGACATGATGTCGGGCGACCCGCTGAAGTTTGTCGATACCAAGCCCTATCCGGATCGCATTAAAACGACCATTGCCAAAACGGGCCTGAAAGATGCCGTTCGGACCGCGTATGGTCCTATGAATGGTCTGACGGTCACCATGGCCGTTATGGACTTTAATTTTATTGGTGGCTCCATGGGCTCGGTGGTGGGTGAGAAGATTGCTCGCGCCATCGATCACGCGCTGACCCAGAAAACACCCTTTCTGATGATTTCACGCTCGGGTGGGGCGCGCATGATGGAAGCTGGTTTCTCGCTTATGCAGATGGCTAAAACATCGGCCAAACTGGCTCTGCTCGACAAAGCGAAGCTGCCCTACATTTCGTTGCTGACCGACCCCACGACGGGGGGAGTTACGGCTTCCTACGCTATGTTAGGTGATTTCAACATCGCGGAGCCCGAAGCCTTGATCGGCTTTGCCGGCCCGCGGGTTATCCGGGAAACCATTGGCAAAGACCTTCCCAAAGGTTTCCAGAGCGCCGAATTTGTTCTCGATCACGGCTTTCTGGACTTTATCGTCGACCGAAAAGACCTGAAAGACAAGGTGGTAAGTTTGTATAAAATGCTTCAATAGCAGATGGGATAGGGGGAAGGGCATGGGGTATTCCCTCCACTCTTTGCCCTTCCCCCTTTGCCCCATGCCCTCCCCCCATGCGTCTCGTCTCCCACCCGGTTCTGTGCAACTACTATATCACGTATCGCTGTAATGCGAGCTGTAGTTTTTGCGACATCTGGGAGCGGCCATCGCCTTACGTCACGCTGGAAAATGCCCGTCAGAATCTGCGGGACCTGAAACGATTAGGGGTCAGCGTCGTCGATTTTACCGGTGGCGAACCGCTTCTTCACCGGCAATTGCCCGAACTACTCGAGGAAGCCAAAAAACTCGGGCTCATCACGACCGTCACGACCAACGCCCTGCTTTATCCCAAACAGGCGGAACGCTTACGGGGTCTGGTCGATATGCTGCACTTTTCGCTCGACTCGCCGATTGCTGAGGAACACGACCGCTCACGCGGGGTGCGGTGTTTCGATAAAGTGATGGAGTCCATCGCCATCGCCCGGCAGCTCGGCGAACGACCGGATATTCTGTTCACAGTGTTTGACCACAATGTGCATCTAATTCGGCAGATGCACGAAGAAATCTGCCAGCCGAACGGGCTGGTCCTGATCCTGAATCCAGTATTTGACTACAACACGGTCGAAACCGGCGCCCGTTTTTCGGAACACGCGCTTCAACAGATGTCCTGGTGGGGAAAGCAGAAAAACGTCTACCTGAACGATGCGTTTATTCAGCTTCGGCGCGACGGCGGCAATCACGTCGATGATCCGGTGTGCCGGGCCGGTAGCACAACCATCGTTATTTCGCCCGAAAATAAAATCGTGCTGCCCTGCTATCACCTGGGTCTGAAAGAGTTTCCGATCGAGAACAACCTATATGAGGTTTACCGCTCTGAAGAAGTGCAGAAGCTGGTGGCACTGGAAGGTCGTCTGCCGGGTTGTGAAGGCTGCGCCATCAACTGCTACATGCAACCATCCTTTGCGGTCGAACTGAACAAATATTTCTGGCGGGCCCTGCCCAGTACCCTGAAATACAATTGGATCAAAGGCACCTGGAAGCAACTACTCTAACTACCGCTTCACAATTTTTCGTACCAATACCCGATCGCCGACGTTGGCTCGGAGCAGGTAAACACCCGCCGACAGGCTATCCATGCTGATAAACTGCTCATGTGTACGGGCTGGTTTGGTAAAGGCCAGTTCATGCAGTTTCCGGCCGTTCACATCCAGTAATTGAATGGTAGCCGTGGTTGGGTTACTGCTTTGAATAATTACTTGAAGGCCGTCGTCTACCGGGTTCGGAAAGGTCGTCAGACTCATATCCGGATCACCAGAATAAATAATTCCGGTAACGATGGCCCCTTCAATAGCCGGTTCGTAGGCAGGCATCGTAGTTGGCGTACCGGGTAAATCGTCGACGAACAGCGGAATCTCCTGCGTCGTCTGGCTGATCAAAATGCCATTTCGATATTCATCGATGGTGAGCGCTGCGCTATAAAGGCCAGGTTTAACCGGCGCATCCCAGACAAGTTCACCCGGGCGGTTATTCAGTTTAAATGTGCCCTGGTGCGTTATGTCGTTTGGGAACTGGTAGGATGAAAGCGCCAGCCGCTCGCAGACATCCGTTGCTTTAGCGGTAATCGGTCTGGCCAGACCATATACCAGACTATCGCCTTCGGCATCTGTCGCTTTCAACGAAAGCGTTACCCTCTGATTGATACCAATATGGAATCCGCTTTCCGGAACCCCCGGCATCGGTGTCTGATTGGCGGCTGTTGTATTTGTCGATATGGTCGTGTTCAGGACGAATAACTGGAAGCTTGCCTGATCTATATTCAGCACCTGCGTTCGATTGGTTATCCCTACCCTGATAGCGTACGTGCCTGCTCCGGTATACGTATGCGTTACTTTATACATATTCAGGCTGGTAGTCTTATTCAGTACCAGTAGCTGGCTCTGTCGGTTGGCAACGCCGGTTACACCGTCGCCGAAACAAACGGTTACGGAGTTTTGCTGTGAAGCAGCTGCCGTTCCATAGACATTGTCCAGGTAGAGCCCTATCGTTATGTCGTACGTTAGAAGTGAACCTGAAGCGGGTTTTACCTGGATATAGCCACCCAATAAATGGGAAGCCTCAACCGACTGAATGCCAGCCAGCAACAGCAGTAGGGTAGTAATCGTTTTCATAACGCAACGGGTAAGAAAAGCCGGGTTTGATCAGATAACTGGAAAAGCTGATCTAACCATATGCCGGCTGTCGAAGATTTTTTAAGTGGTATTTCCGTACCTTTCATCCTATGCTGTACACCGCCGAACAGACCGCTCAACTGCCCGCCCAGGGGTTTCAGTACCTACTCACGTCGCTGACTGACCACGTATTAACCGTTACGCTGAACCGCCCCGAAAAAAAGAATGCGCTGAACCCGCTTATGCTGAGGGAACTGGCCTTCGCCCTGACCTATGCGCAGTATGCCAAAGATGTTTGGCTGGTAGTTCTGGCAGCCGCTGGCGATACGTTCTGCGCGGGCATGGACCTGAAAAGTTTGTCGCAGGGGGAGCAGGAAGCCAGTGCGATTCCGGAGCCGACCGGCCCGATTCGGCTGGCCGACTTGCTGGCCGACCTGCATAAACCCTGCATTGCCCGGGTGCAGGGCGCTGTCTATGCCGGTGGTTTCTTACTGGTAGGAGGGAGTACGTACGTGATCGCTGCCGGTTCTGCCACGTTTAGTTTACCCGAAGTAAAGCGTGGGCTATTCCCGTTTCAGGTGCTGGGGGTGTTGCTCGAGCTCATGCCCGCCCGCACCGCACTCGACTTGTGCCTGCGCGCGCGAACGCTTTCTGCGTCCGACGCACAAACCGTTGGTCTCGTTACGGCTGTCGTAGAGGCAGATCAGTTGGATGCAGAAGTTCAGAAATTAGCGGAGGAGTTAAAGCAGTTTTCGCCGACGGCGTTGCAGTTCGGATTGCGGGCGTATCAGCAGTTAAAGAACGAAGCTCCGGAGGACCGGCAGGCTTATCTGTACGACCAATTTCAACGGCTTCAGCAGACGCCCGACGCAAAAGAGGGTATGGCCGCTTTCCTGGAAAAACGACCGCCGAAATGGTCAGGGCAGTAATTACGACTTGGGCAGATCCGGGCAGTTGTCTTTCCGGCGCGTATCGATGATGGTCTGAATTTTCCAGCTGCCGTTCATCTTCACAAGCGTAAACGCGTTGACACCGCAGTGGCTTTTCTTGTCCTGAAAATAGAAGACATACGGCGTCCAGGCCGTTGCCAGTTCGCCATCGATCTTGATTTCCATCCCCGACAGTCGCTCGTCCAGCGTTCCGGCTTTGGCCTTGCCGATCGAATTGATAAACATACTGATGGCTTCGTCGCGTACCGATACGTCTCCCTGTTTGTTGACAACCGTCTGAAGCCGGGCCGACGGTGTGAAGAGCGGCTTCAACAAGGTTGAATCCGCTTTTTGCATCCCGGCAAAAAGTTGGTTGACCGTGTTTTTTACGGCCGCTTCTTCCCCCGACTGAGCCAGTGCAGGAATGGATAAAAAAGACCCGATAAGTAACGACAGCAGTTTCATGGAATACGTTGGTTACGACCGATAGCAAAGTAGAGAATAGCGCCGATAATATTCAGGAAAACGATGATAATTACCCAAATCAATTTATCGTTCGGTCCTTGAAACTCACTGCGGACCACATCGATCAGCGCGATAAGGGGCAGTAAAAGAAAAGCGCCCGCAAACAGCAGCACGAAAATCAGCTCCTGCCCACCTATTCCGATAAACGTAGGCATGAGCCGATCGGGCTTAGTTTACAGGTTACGGGCCGAACGATGGTATGCAATCGGCCCGTAACCTGTAAACTAAATATACTGATTCAGAATCATTTCATATAATTCCTGCTTACCGCTTACCTGTTTCGGCTCACCGTTTTGCAGCGCATATTCACGCAGATCGTCAAGCGTTAGTTCGCCTTTTTCGAAGCGGGCGCCTTCGCCCGAATCGTAGCTGGCGTAGCGATCGGCCCGTAATTTTTTGTACGCCGATTTATTCAGAATGGCTTCGGCGGCAATGGCGGCCCGGGCGAAGGTATCCATTCCGCCGATGTGCGCAATGAAAATATCTTCCAGATCCGTCGAATTTCGGCGGGTTTTAGCATCGAAGTTGACGCCACCCGATTTCAGACCACCCGCTTCGAGAATCACCAGCATCGCTTCGGTCAGTTCGTAAACGTCTACCGGAAACTGATCCGTATCCCAGCCGTTTTGGTAATCGCCCCGGTTCGCGTCGATGCTTCCAAGCATGTTGTTGTCGGCCGCCACCTGCAATTCGTGCGCAAAGGTATGGTTGGCCAGGGTGGCATGGTTGGTTTCGATGTTCAGTTCGAAGTCATCCTGCAATCCGTAGCGATTCAGGAAGCCGACTACCGTAGCCGCGTCGAAGTCGTACTGGTGCTTGGTCGGCTCCATCGGCTTGGGCTCGATGTAAAAAGCGCCTTTGAAACCCTGTTTTCGGGCATAGTCGCGGCTAATTTGCAGGAATTTAGCCAGGTGTTCCTGCTCCCGTTTCATATTCGTGTTCAGTAGCGACATGTATCCCTCGCGACCTCCCCAGAAGGTATAACCGGAACCGCCCAGCTCGATGGTAGCGTCGATGGCGTTTTTCACCTGCCAGCCGCCGTGAGCCAATACATGAAAATCGGGGTTTGTGGAAGCACCGTTCATGTAGCGTTCGTGCGAAAACAGGTTGGCCGTGCCCCACAGTAACCGGACACCACTGGCAGCCTGTTTCTGTTTGGCGTAATCGACAATGGCCCGAAAGTTTTTCTCAAACTCGGCATTGGAATTTCCTTCCGGCGCTACGTCGACGTCGTGGAAGCAATAAAACTCCATGCCAATCTTGGTAATAAACTCGAAAGCCGCATCCATTTTGTCGTGGGCAGCTGCCAGCCGGTCGGAGTTGGCATCCCACGGAAAATGTTTGACACCGGGCCCAAACGGATCGGCACCGGTACCACAGAACGTGTGCCAGTAAGCCGTCGCAAACCGAAACAGATCCTTCATGGGTTTCCCCAGAATCGGCCGATTTGCATCATAGAATTTGAACGCCAGTGGGTTGTCGGACTCGCGGCCTTCATATTGAACCGGTTTTTCCAGGAAAGGAAAGTACGCTTTTTCGCCGAGGGTTAATTGGACAGTAGCCATAGACTTTGGAAGATAAGGAATCAAAAAAGCGCGTCGATAACTGTTTCTCCTTATGCAACCGGTCAGGTATTAAGCTGCGCCCTGACGAACCTTCGCTTTTCCCTGCTCCGACAAAGCTCCACTTTCCTGGCGGGTCATTTTTTTGACGTATTCGACCCGGCGAAACCGCAAGGCGCTCCAGTCGTCATCAATGGCAACCTGCCGAACGGGTTCGAAGCCCAGCTCACCCAGGCGAGTCCAGCCGGTGTCGCGATTAAAATCACACGTATATTTTTTCGAGGAGCCTTTCGGGTAAGCCAGCCACAGAATGCCATCACCCTGGAGTTTTTGGGCTAATGTCTGGCTGACCGCGTCTACGTCCGACTGCGTTTTGACAAACGCCATGACAAAACTACCGACCTGAATTTGCTCTGAATCGCTGACAATCGTTGCCGACGGCCTCATGTCGTCCAGAACAGGCAGGAACTCTTCAGGAGCGTTGAGCACTGCGATCTCGGGCTGCGCTTTGTAGTTGAGTTTCGTAAAAACGGGGTTTGCCATGCTGGAGAAGGTTTATTGAATGGGTAAGACAACGTAAAAGCTATCCGGCTTTTTGAACGGCACGGGTACCTGATACTGACCATTGAACTCGGAAAGCACCTGATCGCGTGGCAATTCTTTAACATCCGACGCCCAGAACTTGGTATCAATGTGAAACTCCGTTTTAAAATCCTTATCGGTAGAGAGCGTCAGATAATTCCGGAACGTCAGCGGAGACTGATCGGCGGAATAGGTATAAACTTTGACCGCAATCGGCTTTTTGCGATTGGACATATTCGAAGGTTCCTGCTCGGTGTTGAACGGTCCAGACTGACGAATAGAGCCGCTGGGCACCAGCACGAACTGCCGCTTTTCGAGCTTCGTCTGGGGCGGAATAAAACTAATCTTATCTTCTTTGGAAACACTACCGCTCAGGTTCTCGACGGTGTACCGGCTGTAACGCCCACCGGAGTAAGTGCCGGTCAACTGCACATCCGCTACGTCGTACCAGTAATCGAGTTTCTCCTGACCAACAATAAACGACGAGCGCTTCCAGTCGACATAAAGCGGTTGATTGAGTTTGTTTATCAGCGTAATGTGCATGAGCCCCCGTTCGCTGGCGAAGTCGTACCGAAGCGTCAGGGTGTCATTATCCATGACCAAGCCCTCGGTAGCGGGCCGGACGTTCGATCCGCGCAGGGTAACGACCTGAATCGTAGGTGAACAGCTTAGCAGAACTGCTGAGAAGAGCAGAAGAAAAGCCAGGGTTTTCATATCGTTTTTGAGGTAGTGGCCTGAAGAGTTGATGCGTGCATCGATCGCTATTGCCTCATGGGTAGTTCACGAATGCGAAATTTGTCTTTTTCAAAAATGATTAGTGCCCCATCCTGCAAGGGTTGACTGATAATAGACCAGTTATTTATCAGTAGTGTAAAGAAGAGTTCAGCGTTAATTTTATCTATTCGGAAAAGCACAACAGAAGGTTTGGCTGTGTTTGCAAAGGTGAGTAGCGTACCGAAGTCTGTATCATGAGTTAGAATGACTTCGTTGTTCAATAATGCTTCTTCAATAATCGAGTAGTCACTAGAAGTTGGGTGCATACAGAGTGGCACCCAGCGATAGGAATGACCGACTAACTCCAATCTCAATCCAAGTGATGGTGGGAGATTTACATCCAGCAAAAACTTCATCGGTCAGGCAGCTTTCTGGAGCGGAAAGAAGTTCTCGTGTAGCATTTCGGATGAAAATGATAGCGCTTCCAGAATATCCTCACGTTCCAGAAAGGGAAATTCATTAAGGAGTTCTTCGTAAGTCATTCCACTGCTTAGATAAGCAAGTAACGAGGTCACTGGGAAGCGCATATTTCTAATGCACGGCTTGCCTGTGCATATATCAGGGTCAATAGTGATGCGCGGGTAACGAGGATGGACGTATTTCATAACATAAAGTTATTATAAATCAGTCAATTTTGTTTCCAGATTCAAGGACCGACAGCCAGCGCCCGTAGGCTTCCCGATAGCCTTCCTGTGCCCGCATGTCGGGTTCGATCGTCTTGGTTACGTGCAGACCCATGAAGGCTTCCTGAGGAGTTTTATAGTACCCAAGTCCCAGACCAGCTCCGCGAGCGGCTCCCTGCGCTCCGTCGGTATTGTAGAGTTCGATCACCGCGCCTGTGAGGTTGGCCAGGGTATCACGAAAAAGGGGGCTGAGGAACATGTTGGCTTCGCCCGCCCGGATAGTTTGCAGGCCAACTCCCACGCTTTCCATAATCTGAATGCCGTAGTACAGCGCAAATACAATTCCTTCCTGGGCCGCGCGGATCATGTGCGGCAGTCCGTGCCGCGTCAGTTGCAGACCGTGGAACGACGCACCTAAATCCGCATTTTCGAGCATGCGTTCGGCACCGTTGCCGAAGGGCAGACACACCAAGCCATCAGCACCAACGGGAGCTTCGTGGGCCAGTCCGTTCATTTCGTCGTAGCCCACCGACCGGCGCAACACCTGATTGCGGAGCCAGCTGTTCAGAATGCCGGTGCCGTTTACGCACAGCAGAACCCCATAGCGTGGCGCTTCGGCCGTATGGCTGACGTGCAGGAACGTATTTACCCGCGATTTGGGGTCGTATTTCGCCTGGTCGCTTACGCCGTACACAACTCCCGACGTACCGGCCGTAGCGGCAATCTGGCCCGGCTCCAGTACGTTCAGCGACCAGGCATTGTTGGGCTGATCGCCCGCGCGGTACGTAACGGGCGTACCGGTTGCCAATCCCAGTTCGACCGCAGCCGAAGCTGTTAGCTCGCCCTGGGGCGCAAAGGTGGGTTTGATGGTCGGAATCAGCCCTGAGTCGAAGCCGAAATAGTCCAGCAGAAACTGCGCGGGCTGGTTTGCCTGAAAATCCCAGAAAGCACCTTCCGAAAGTCCCGAAGGAGTAGTAACGATAGAACCCGTCATCCGAGCCGCCAGGTAATCACCAGGCAGCATAAAGTGAGCGACCTGTGCGTAAATGTCGGGTTCGTTGGCTTTTACCCAGGCCAGCTTGGCCGCTGTGAAATTTCCCGGTGAGTTGAGCAGGTGCTGCAGGGTCCGTTGATGCCCCAGCGCGTCGAATGCCTGATTGCCATAGGGAACAGCCCGACTGTCGCACCAGATAATCGAGGGGCGCAATACGTTGAAATCCTTGTCAACCACGACCAGCCCGTGCATCTGGTACGAAATACCGATGGCTTTGACGTCCTCGGGCCGGATGGCCGCCTGCTGAATAACGGCTTTACTGGCCAGACAGGCGTTTTGCCACCAGATGTCAGGCTGTTGTTCGGCGAAGCCCGGTTGAGGGGCTTCAATCACCATTTCGGGTTGGGGGAAAAACGCTGACGCGACGGCCTTGCCACTGTCGGCATCCACTAAACAGGCTTTGACGGACGAACTGCCGAGGTCGAATCCAAGAAAATACATGCGGTTACTGAAGTTAGGAATTTCAATGCGAAAGTACGACGGGAAGAGGATAATCAGTAAGTGCAGTAAAATTGTCGCTTATTTTGTAGTCGGCATGACACGCCCCTGCTTTTATGAAATACGCCTGGCTCTTTTTGCTTTTATGCACAACAACGGTTTTTGCGCAGAACCAACCGATGGGTTCGGCCAACTGGACCGCTCAGTACTGGCCTGCCCGCTGGATTCTGCACCCAACGGCACCAGCCCGACAGTACGGCATCTACCATTTTCGGAAAACTATCGAGCTGGCTCAAAAGCCCGCCCGCTTTATTGTTCACGTGTCGGCAGACAACCGATACCGCTTGTTTGTCAACGGAAAAGCTGTGGCTTTGGGACCGGCTCGCAGCGACTTACAGAACTGGAATTACGAAACCCTCGATTTGGCTCCTTACCTACAGGCGGGCCGGAATGTGCTGGCCGCGCAGGTGTGGTACATGGGCGAAGGGGCTCCGTTTGCGCAAATGAGTTATCAGCTTGGGTTTCTTTTGCAGGGTGATGGCGAAGCCGAAAAAGTAGCGAATACCGATGCCAGCTGGAAGATTTACCAGAATCCGGCCTATTCGCCCATCAAAAACGATATTCCGAAACTCCGGACGTACATCGTAGCGGGCGATGGCGACCGGGTCGATGCGGCCAAATATCCGTGGGGCTGGGAACAGCCTAATTTCGACGATAAAACCTGGTTGAGTGCGAAGCCGCTTGGGTTTCCGACCAAACCCCGTGGGCTGGGTACCGATGGTAACTGGGGGCTGGTGCCGCGCACGATCCCGATGATGGAAGAAAATACGGTGCGGCTCGCTTCGGTTCGGCGGGTAGAAAATGGTAAAATGGATAACGCCTTTCTTCAGGGAAAAGCACCGGTAACCGTCCCGGCGAACACAAAAGCTGTTTTTCTGATCGACCAGAGCCACCTGACCAACGCCTATCCCGAACTGACCGTCAGCCGGGGTAAGGACGCCGTCATCACGCTCTCGTATGCCGAAGCGCTGATCGATGCGCAGGGAAAAAAAGGAAACCGTAATGAGATCGATGGGCGCACCATGCGTGGGTTCGATGACCAGTTTGTAGCCGATGGCAGTGCCCGACGTACGTTCCGGCCACTCTGGTTCCGGACATACCGGTATCTGCAACTGACGGTGGAAACCAAAGGAGAACCGCTGGTGCTGGACGATCTGGTTGGTCAGTTTACGGGCTATCCGTTCGAGCAGAAAGCCCGGTTTGCCACCAGCGACACGACTCTGAAATCTCTCTGGAATGTGGGCTGGCGTACGGCCCGGCTCTGCGCGGGCGAGACCTATTACGATTGCCCGTATTACGAACAGTTGCAGTACACAGGCGATACGCGCATACAATCTATGATTTCGCTTTACGTAACGGGCGACGACCGACTGATGCGCAAAGCCATCATGGACTACGACCACAGCCGGTTCAACGATGGGCTCACCCAAAGCCGCTATCCATCGGCAGATTTCCAGGTGATCCCGACGTTCTCACTCTTCTGGGTTTGCATGATACACGACTACTGGATGCATCGCCAGGACGACGCCTTTGTGAAATCGATGCTGCCCGGCATCCTGAGCGTACTGAACTGGCATGAGCAACGCCTGGCGAAAACGGGATTAAATGGACCGCTGGAATGGTGGAATTTTGTCGACTGGTCGCCGTGGAAAAATGCGAAGGATGAAATCGCGGGTGGCGTTCCGGCGGGTGCCCGAAAAGGCGGGTCGAGTATTCTGTCACTTCAGCAAGCCTATACGTTTTTCCGGGCGGGCGACCTGCTGGCGCACTACGGTCAGAACGAACGCGCCGAAAGTTACCGCGACCTGGCTCGCCGGATCAATAAAGCGGTCAATGCGCAATGCTGGGACGCCAGCCGCGGGCTGTTTGCCGACACGCCCGAGAAAAACTCGTTCAGTCAGCATGCCAATATTCTGGCCGTGCTAACCGACGCGGTACCGGCCGCACAGCAGGCGGCTCTGATGCAGAAAACCATGACCGATACCTCGCTGACCCAGGCAACGTTCTACTTCAAGTTTTATCTGTTCGAAGCGCTTAAAAAAACCGGTCTGGGTGATCAGTTCATTGCTCAGCTAAAACCCTGGCGCGACATGTTGGCTATTGGCCTGACCACTTTCGCCGAAAACCCCGAGCCCACTCGTTCCGACTGCCACGCCTGGAGTGCTTCTCCGCTCTACGAGTTTCTGTCTACTACCTGTGGCATCCGTACCGGCGAACCGGGTTTTCGAACCGTACGGATCGAGCCCTTTCTGGGCGACCTGACGACCGTGGATGGCAGCATGCCGCATCCGCTCGGCGAGATTGCGGTGCAGTTCCAGAAGTCAAAAACGGGCGGACTGACTGGTAATATAACCCTGCCTGCCAACCTGACCGGCACCCTACGCTGGAAAGGCAAAACGCTGCCGCTGAAAGCGGGTAAGCAGACGGTAAGCTTATAAGCCTCGGTTGGGTTTAGTCGTAGTTATGAGTTTTTAACAAATGCACAAGCAACGCTTAGCCGGGTTGCAGCATCTACCCAATTGACGCTTCTATAGAACCTGTTTAACCAAATAGCGTGGTTAAAAATGGTGTTGCCAATGGTGTTTTTAAATACTCAACAGGTTCATCGTAAACCCGCTATTTACGTATAAAAAGCGCAGAACCATTCGATTGCATCGTACATTCGGATGCAGAAGCTAAGCGACGGCCGCATGAAACGTACTATACCGATTTTCTTGATTTTGTTGACCTCATCGCTGGCAACGGCCCAGACGGGGTTGCGCGGTACGGTCAAAAATAAGCAGGGTGATGTCTTACCGTTTGCCGCTGTAATTGTAAAAGGAACGTCGAATGGCACGATCACGAACGCCGAAGGCCGTTACGAAACCGCGCTGGCTCCCGGAAAATATGAGATTGTCTTTCAATACCTGGGCTTCCAGACTATCCAGAAACCCGTAGAGATTACCACTGGTTTCAGCACGCTGGACGCCGTTCTGGAAGAGCAGGCCTACCGCCTGGCAGAAGTGCAGACCAAAGCCGGAAACGAAGATCCGGCCTATACGATCATGCGCCGGGCTATTGCCAAAAGTCGATTTCATGAATTACAGGTGCAACGGTTTAAAGCCCGGGTCTACACAAAATCGTCGTTTACAGTGCTCGACCTGCCCAACCTGGCTGAGATGGCTTTTCGAAAGCAGTTGAAAGAAGCAGAGCGTGACTTCAATTTTAAAGTAGGCGTTCCTGTACTGAACGAAACCGTGGCCGAAGTAACGTTCAATCAGCCAAATACCTTTCGGCAGCGCATCATTGCAAACCGTAACTCGCAGGGTGATTTTCTGAGCCCTAACCGATTCTATAACGCCAGTTTCTACAGTCCGACCGTAGCCGATGCCGTTTCGCCCCTGTCGCCTAAAGCGTTTGCTTACTACAAGTTTGAGTACAAGGGCACTTTTCAGGAGCCAGGGCCCGACGGGAAACCGGTCGAGGTGAGTAAAATTCAGGTAATTCCGCGTCAGTACGGCGAGGGCGTGTTTCGGGGAACGGTTTATATCCTGGAAAACACCTGGGCTATCCATAGCCTACAGCTCGAGACGGTGAATAACATTGGCGTGTCCATCAAAATTCGGCACACGTGCCGACCGATTCAGGGCGTCTGGATGCCGACGAATCAGCGGTACGACGCCAGCGGTTCGTATTTGGGCGTGAAGGCTACCGGTTATTACATCCGAAATCTGACCTTCAGCGAGTTTGTGGTGAATCCGGCGTTTGTGGAGGAGATCGAAGTGGCCGACGAGAAAAAAGGCCCGCCGACGCAAACCCTGTCCAAGAGCGATATTAAAGGCAAACAGCTCGATGATCTGGTAAAAAAGCAGAAAGAGTTTTCGACGAAAAACCTGCGCCAGCTGGTCAAAGAGTATGAAAAGCAGGAAAAACAGGCCCGTAAAAATCGGAAGGAAGACGTGACGGTTATCCGCGACGACTCGCTGGTGGTCGATTCGCTGGCCCGCCGACGTACGAACGTCTTCTGGGATTCGCTCCGGTCGGTGCCCCTGACGACGGCCGAGGTGAAAAGCTACCGAAAAGCCGATAGCCTGGGACTGGTGCGTGAAATAAAAGTGCCCGGTGATTCGACCGGTCGTGGACTGGGCAAGCGCGATAGCACCGCGAAGAAAAAATCGCCGAATAAATTTTCGCCGGGCCAGTTGCTGGGCGGACATACCTGGCGACTCAGCAAGCAAAGCTCGCTGGTTTATACGAGTCCTCTGTCAAGAATCGAATACAACACTGTCGAAGGGTACACGCTGGAAGGGGCGTTGAACCTACGCTACCGGCGAAAAACTGATTCGGTTAGTCGGTTTGTGCAGATTCCGCTGGGCGAATGGAACCTGGGCGGCACAGGCCGGTATCAGTTCGGACGAAAAGGGTTTGTGGGTTACGGGGAAGCGGGCTATCAATACAAAAATACCCGGGTGAAAGCCACGGCCGGCCGGTATCTGTACCAGTTTAATCCTGAGAATGCCATCAGTCCGTTTTTGAACTCGCTGACGACGTTGTTATTCGAGCAGAATTTTATCAAACTCTATCAGAAAGAGTTCGTTGATCTGGCCCTCAGCGCGTCGCCGTTCAATAGCCGGCTTACCATATCCGGAAATCTGGAATACGCCCGCCGGACTGAACTCGCCAACTACCGGGAGGATCTTAAGCCCTGGATCGACTGGCGGAATCGTACTTTTACGACTAACCGGCCCGACAACGCCGAAGTAGCGACGACGGCTTTTCCGACCCATAACGCCTTGGTTCTGAATCTGACCGCTTCGGCCCGGCTGGGGGCTACCCAGTACGTCATCCGCAACGGCCGACGCATTGCCCGGCGCGACAACGATGCTCCGCTGCTGACCCTTAATTACCGGAAAGGAATGGCCGACGTGGATTATGATTTTCTCCAGGCCACCATTAGCCATTCGTTCGAGACGGGCATACGGAGCCGATTAAATTACCAACTCAGCGCCGGGGCGTTTCTGACCGACCGAAAACTGTATTTCCCGGATTTTAAGCATTTTACGGGGAATGAGTTTTTCTTCCAGCAAGGCGACGTGGTGTCGAGTTTTCGGTTACTGCCCTATTATCAGTACAGCACGGGCCAGCGCTTTGCCGAAGCGCACGTACTGGCTGAGTTTCGCCAATTGCTCGTGACCCAATTGACGCTGGTACGGCTCATTGGACTGAAGGAGAACCTTTTCGTCCATTACCTGTACACACCAGCCTCGAAAAACTACACCGAAGTTGGGTATGGACTGGATGGCCTGATTCCGCAAATATTGCCTTTCTTCCGGGTCGAGGTCGTTTCGCAGTGGCAGCAGGGAACGTATCAGGGGCTGGGCTTCCGAATCGGAACAACGCTGAAGTTTGGCCGCTAACCGGGTCCCGGATTTTTGTGATTTTACCGATCGGTATGACTTTTTAGCGGTCAATCTGGTTATTGGATAGGATCACAAAACCACAGTCCGCTACCGTGCAGAATATAAAAGACCTTTTCGACGTCTTTCCGCGACCTGGCCGGGTCGAATGGATGGGCATCCGACCCGAACGGCACGAGCCGATGCAGGTGGTCGATGCAATCGCCCTTTCCGAAAAGAATGGGATCGCGGGCGACCATTATAACGGACGAAGCGGCAATCGCGACGTAACCCTGATTCAGGCCGAGCATTTGCCCGTCGTGGCGGCCCTGACGGGTCGGGAAAGCCTCGACCCTGCTCTACTCCGGCGAAATATTGTCGTGTCGGGCGTCAATCTGCTGGCCTTAAAAGATCATCATGTTCAGATTGGAGAAGTGGTGCTGCAAATCACCGGGCTGTGTCATCCTTGCTCCAAAATGGAAACGGCACTTGGTCCTGGTGGTTATAACGCCATGCGCGGTCACGGTGGGCTTACAGCCAGAGTTATCGAGGGCGGAACAATACGGGTAGGGGACGAAGTAACAGTCCGCAGCGGTCTGTCCGCACAGCTTACAACCTGAACCATAGCTGGTTTGAAAAAGTGTGGATAGAAGCGGAAAGCCAGAGAGCTTCAAGGGCTATCATAGCTGAGCGCATCTAACAAATATGCCTTCGTCTGTTTTAACTACCAACTGCGGTTTTGTTAACCCGCTCCTTTTTCTTTTAAACCATAACTTTTTTCTTCTGAGGTCTTTAGCCTGATAATTGGTCCGGTTTCAATACATTTGAGGAAAGGTTCTGTACCCGGCAAAATCACTCTGAAGCTCCTTTCCGATGCTCCGTTCTGTTCAGCTCTTTTGCGGTGCTTTGCTGGTTTGGCTGGCCGGTCAGGCAGTCAGTTCCGGGCAGGGATACCCAAGTCTGAACGTCAACCCTGAGCGGTTGCAACAAGCCCGGCAAACCGAGCAGCGCGCCCTTGCTGCCAACGACTCGCTCTTATTGGCCGAAGCCTGGTATCTGTACGGCAAAACCTACGTTTTTGCGGGAGATTACCGATCGTCGCAGAGTTATTTCCTCAACTCACTACAAATCCTCGAACCCCGAGGAGACTCGTTTGAGCTGAGCAGGCTTTATGTTCGGCTAAGCGAAAATGAAAGCAAGCAGGCGCATCTTAAGGAGTCGATAAATTACGCCAGGCTCGCGCTGAAGGTGGCCGAACGGATTCGGTCTAAATTGGCCTTGATGCGGGCATATGGTGCTTTGGGGGGCGTGTACGAGAACCTACGCGACCGTACATCGACGAAGGATCGGGTAAGGCGCGACACCATTCTGTACTTCTACAAACAGAGTGCGCAACTGGGCCTGGAGCTGAAAGACACGCTAGCCGTAGCAGAAGCCTTTCTACGGTTAGGCACCTTCCTGACAGCGCAGAAAGACCAACAGTCGGTCGCCTACCTCAAAAAAGCGTGGGCTTTGTTTGTCCGTAAAAACAAAGAGGGTAGTCAGTTATTTGCCATGCTGCATCTGGCTGGCGCCTACATCGCCCTGGATCAGTTTGGTGAAGCCTGGTCGATGCTTGATCGGTCCGAACGGTTTTGTGCCCTGAAGAAGCTGGATGAATACGATATGCGCCTGCTGATGGATAGTCAGTTTGTCCGCTATTTCGAGAAAACCGGCCAGTGGAAAAAAGCGTATGAGCGGCTCAAAAGCCTGAGCGAGCTGGAAAAGCGTCAGCTACTGTCTGATTATGACGGAACCGTGACCCGGCTGAATATCAAGTATGAAACCAGCAAAAAAGAAGCATTGCTGAAAGCACAGCAAAAATCGATAGCGCTCAACGACCAGAATTTGCTGCTGCAAAAGCGCTTTTCCATCGTCGCTTCCGTCTTATTTGCAATGGCTACTGGCATGAGCATCGTCTTTTTTCGGCTCTCCCGGAAAAACCAGCGCATCAGCCGCCGAAATGAGGAATTGGTTAAGGAGCAGAACCATCGCGTCAAAAACAACCTGCAGGTGGTTGCGAGTCTGCTTAGCCTGCAGGCTAAGCAACTGACAGATGGAGCCGCCAAAGAGGCTATCGTCGAAACCCGGCTCCGGGTCGAATCGATGGCTATTTTGCACAGGCGGCTTTATGACGGCAATCAGTTAGCCGAAGTAAATCTCGATGCCTTTATCCGGGAGCTGGTGCAAATGGTGCTGAAAAACTATGGCTACGCACATCTGCAGCCTCGCTTTACCCTGGACCCAATCCGTGTGTCAGCTGATAAAGCGGTTTCCGTTGGTTTGATCATCAATGAGTTAACGACGAATGCCTGCAAATACGCCTTCATCGACAACGAAAATCCGGTATTGGTTATCAGTTGTCTTCAAAAGAAAGATAAACTAGAACTCAGCGTAGCCGACAATGGGCCCGGATGGCCGACAACCCGTCCTGGACGTGAGCCATATGGTATGCAGAAAGGATCGTTTGGCATTCAGTTGATACAATCGCAGGTCGAACAGCTTTATGGAACCTATCGCTTTCAGTCAGCGAACGGGGTTGTGTTCACAATGGATTTTCCCGCCTAGGCCGGGAGTATATCGAACGTAGAGAGTTATATCTGGGCGCGTTGGGTTATGATAAACTTAATCCGAATGGTATCCACACCGAACCACTTTTTTGTATGATCCGCTCTCTAAAAATTCTGGTCGTAGAAGATAATCTACTGACAGCTATGGACATCCGGACGACGTTATGGGAAGCGGGTCATGAGGTGATAGCCATAGCGCGAACTTATCAACAGGCGCTGGCATCGGTAAAGCTGCACGCGCCCGACCTGGCTCTGATCGATATTCATCTGGCTGATTCGCCGGCTGATGGCATAACCATTGCCAAAGAACTGCTGAGTACCCGCCGGATGCCAATTATTTACCTGACCGCTCACTCGGAGCCCCAAACCTACCAAGCAGTTAAGGAAACTCAGCCGCTTGCTTACCTACTGAAACCTTTCCAGCCGGATGAACTGAAAGCGAAGGTCGAACTATCGTACTTATATTTTCAGACTTTGGCCAGCAGCAGTGCCGAGGTAGCGATAACCGGGCAGGTTTTTTTGCCCGTCGATAAGGGTTACGAGAAAATAGATGCAAACGATGTGGTTTATGTAGAGGCTGACGGCTCCTATGCCAGGGTATTTTTGACAGGACAGAAACTGCCGTATCAGATCAGCACCAATCTGAGCCATATGGCGCAGTATTTTCCCTGGCCTAATTTCCATCGGCTGTCGCGGTCGCTGCTGATCAACCTGAACTATATAAAGCGGCTGGAGGATAATTATTTGTTCATGACCGATAACCAGACGGTTTTACAGATTCCGGCGGCCGGTCGCAAGGAACTGATGAAAAAGCTCAGAATCGTCCGGACGAAATAAGGGGGTATAACTGAGTCGATTACTGATAAGCAGTAAGTTGCCGGATATACCAACGTGCTTCTATTGCCGCTGTTTGGGTTGAGATTGGCTGGGGTCGGGAGCAATCCGGCTGGGGCGGTTGAAACCTTCGCGGTAGCGGTTACGAAGCTGCTGAATGGTGTTGATCAGGTCGTAGTCTTCCGATTTCAACAGAAAGTCATCGTCCAGATCGCAGAAATCGAAAAAGCGGTCGATTTCATCTGCTTTCACGTTCGTCGACTGTTCTACCAGCAGCCGGAATCGTTCTAACGCCAGTGCGTGCCGCCGATCCTGCTGCATGATGTACCGAGCTTTGCGATCCGATTTAGGACGTTTCCCAAAAACCTCGTATAGGAGCGTAACGCCCGCACCGTCGGCCAGCCGGTCAAATGTTTGTTCGCCGGTTACTTTCTTGGAAGCTACCGGCTCGTCGAGCAACTGCTGTATCTCACGCTTTACTTCCTCGTAGCGCTTCCCCGTTACGGTCACCTCTGCCAGATCGACTACCCGATAGGGCATGGGCGGCAGCGCGCGGGCAATGATGGTTGGATTAGTCGATCCATCGTAGCGAATGCCAGTGCGGTTGTAAAGCTGGCTGGTCAGAATCAATGAATCGCCTGGCTGAACCGTCAGAAAAAAACGGCCAGTAGCGTTTGTGCGGGCGCGCTGGCGGGTTCGTTGATTGATGACCGTGGCCCGATCGACGGCTTGTCGGGTTGCCTGATCGACCACCGTTCCAATAACGTACTTACCCTGTGCCCGTGCGCTATCGGCCCGACCCAGCAGGCAGACAAGACAGACGAGCAGAAGGAGACGATAGGGCATAGGGTACAAGCGCGTTTTCGACAAAATTACGGATTGCCGTTGTTTAATTTTGTTAAAAAACTTTAATGAAATGGTTTAATCGGTCGAGAGTTATTTCCGTAAAATCTCTGACTACATCATCGACAAAGGGCCTTAACTCATCAGGGGCCTGGGTAGTCGCCATACCGACCACGTACGCACCCGACGCTTTGGCGGCCTGGATGCCCGTCATCGAATCTTCAAAAATAACGCTTTCGGTCGGCTCGCAGCCGAGCAGGTTCATGGCTTTCTGGTAGATTTCCGGGTCTGGTTTCGGGTGGTTGACCATGCTTTCATTCAACAGCACGTCGAAGTAAGCACGAAGCTGTAAGGTGTCGATGACAAAATCGAGGTTTTCGACCGGAGCCGACGTGGCGACGGCTGTGGCAATGCCTGCTTCTTTCAGCAATTTCAAAAAGTCGACCAAACCGGCAACGGGCTTGATAACCGGGCGATATAACTCGCGGAACAGAGCCTCTTTCTCATGACTGAGCCGCACTACCTCATCCGCCGTTAACGGCTGACCATCAAACAGATGCGCCACAATATCGGAGTTGTGCTTCCCGGAAACATGCTGAACGAATTCTTCGTCGCTCAGGGTTTTGCCGTTGCGCTGGTAATAATCGCGCCAGGCAAGATGGTGGTGCGGATTCGTATCCACAATCACACCGTCCATATCAAAAATAACTGCTTTCATGAGGTTGTAAGTAAGTCAGTAGTAGTCATTTATTGTCATGTGTCGTCAATGATCAGCCAACCTGACAATCAATGAAAACGTATGACTATAATGACTACCGAATGACAATTATTTCATTTTTACAATAGTAACGCCCGCCCCCCCGCGGTCGGCGTGTTCGTCTTCCATACGGCCGACTTGTTTATAGCCTCGCAGGTGGTTCCGCACGAGGGTCCGCAGAATCCCGTCGCCTTTGCCATGAACGATTCGCAATTCCGGATAGCCCAGCATCAGCGCATCGTCGACAAAGCGATCCACTTCGCCAAGGGCTTCTTCGCCCCGTTTCCCGCGGATATCGAGGTTGAAGCTGAAGTTCTGCATTTTCTCGTTCATGTCCAGACCCTGGGTTCGGGGGCGATCGTCGCGCACGTCCGTCGCTTCTTTGAATGTTTTCCGGCTAACTTTTTCCAGTCGGTTCAATTTGACGTTCGATTTCAGATCCCCAATTCGGATTTCGGCGTCTTTGCCGCGTATGGACATCACCTCGCCAATGGCGTTCTGGCCAGCGATGCGAACATAGCTCCCCACCATTATGGCCCCGCCTGCTTGCTCGAACTCCTCTTCGGTATGCCTGGACGTTTCGGCAACGAGCGGTTCAGGTTTTAGCTCTTTTTGGTCGAAGGTCTCCAGCGTCTGCCGAACCTGCCTGGTTATTTCGCGATCGGCTTTATGCTCTTTAATCTCCCGAATCGTATTTTCGATTCGCTGATTGGCTTCCTGCACCAGCGCTTTGGCTTTCTGTCTGGCGTCGTTGACAATCTTTTTCTGCTCGTTGTCCAGGCGGTCTTTGAGCGCCGTATACTCGGCGAGCTGCTGAGCCAACTTGCGCTGGTTGATGCTTATTTCGATGTTTTTTTCGGAAAAGACCCGCTTTTCGATATCCAGTTCTTTCAGCAACTTTTCGAAGCTGACCTGTTGATTGCCCAGCTTTGCCTTCGCCCGGTCGATAACGCCTTTAGGCAGGCCAATTTTCTGCGCGATTTCGAAAGCAAACGACGAACCCGGTTGCCCAATTTCGAGCTGGTAGAGTGGTTCGAGATGTTCCCCGTCGAAGCGCATGGCTCCGTTGATCAGGCCCGCCGTTTTGTCGGCCATCACTTTCAGATTGGTATAGTGCGTATTCACGACGCCATACGCGCCTGACTTGTTAAGGTCTTCCAGAATGGATTCGGCAATCGCTCCCCCCAGTCCCGGCTCGGTTCCGGTACCAAATTCATCGATCAGAAACAGCGTTCGCTTGTTGGCACCGATCAGAAACTGCTTCATGGCCGTCAGGTGCGACGAATACGTGCTGAGGTCATTTTCGAGCGACTGCTCATCGCCAATATCGATGAACAAATTCTGAAACACCCCCATTTCGGAGTAGTCGTCCATCGGCACCAGCAGCCCGCATTGCAGCATATACTGCAAGAGGCCGATGGTTTTCAGCGCAACGGACTTACCACCCGCATTCGGCCCCGAAATAATGAGAATACGGGCTTTCTCGTCGAGTCGGACGCTGAGCGGAACCACCGTTTTCATCTCGCCCGAGGCACTGGCCTTTCTGAACGACAGGTAGAGCAGTGGGTGGCGGGCATTGATCCAGTTGACAAAAGGCCGTTCCTGAAGCTTGGGCATGTCGGCATTCAACTGAATGGCAAGCTTGGCTTTAGCCCGGATAAAATCGATCTGCGCCAGAAAATTAACGGCCCTTTTCAGCTCGTCTACATGCGGTCGAAGCTGATCGGTAAGCGCGAGCAGGATGCGGTAAATTTCCCGGCGCTCTTCGTACTCCAGCTCCCGGATTTCGTTGTTAGCGTCGAAAACTTCGGCAGGCTCCATAAATACCGTCTGCCCTGTTTGCGACTCGTCGTGAATGAAGCCTTTGATTTTGCGTTTGTGTTCGGCTGCTATCGGAATCACGAGCCGACCGCCCCGCACGGTCAGCGACAGGTCGTCCGGAATCCAGCCATTCTGCCGGGCCTGGCGCAAAATGCTGTCCAGCCGTTTACGCAGGTTGGCCTGTTCGCCGATGATCCGCCGGCGGATGCTGGCCAGTTCGGGCGAAGCCGAGTCGCGGACGTTGCCCCGGTCGTCGATGACACGTTCCAGCGATTCGGTCACTTTTTTCTCGACGGCCACCGGACCGGCCAATTCCCGCAGAAACGGAAAGCTTTTATCCTCGTCGCGTTTAACCAGAAACCGCAGGCATTCCTGGACGGTCCGTAAGGCCAGTTTAAGATCGAAAAGCTCGGCCTCGGTCAGGGCGAGCCCTTCTACGCGGACCCGGTTGAGGTGCGGCCGGACATCGATGTAATTACTATTCGGAAAATCGGGTTCGTACTGAACGATCTGCTTGAATTCGGTTGTTTGCCGAAGGAGTTTATCGATCAGTTGGACATTGTCGGTAAAGCGAATTTTCTCGACATAGTCCTGCCCCAGCGGACTGACACAAGCTTCTTTGAGCCGCTCCCGGATTGTATCAAAACCTAATTTGTTTTCTAAGGTATTGGGGTAAAGCATTCAGCAATGGGTGATGTGTGATTGCTGATTTATGATTGCCACGAAAATAGTAATTCCTTTAGCCATAAATCATCTGATTAGATAACAGATGGCAGGGGTTGTGGGTTCGTGGCCCTACTGTATTCAGCTAAGCGACCGCAGATTGTTTCTTCAACTGTATAAAGCGGAAGCTATTGAGGAACCTTGACATTGATGAAACCGGTATATGTTTTCGATTCCGTATAGATCGGGACGCCGAGTAGTGTCCAGTCAAGCAAGCCGTCAACGGCATACATAAACTTACCCGTTTGTGGCTTACTGTCGACAATAATCCTAGTTGGTGTCCAGACATGACCGCTGGCAAAACCTGCTTTGGTCGACGTCGCTTCGATAGGTACCCATCTTACCGATGCTTTTTCCCGGCCGTACAAAACCACCAGATCGATCTCTGACAACAGTGTTTTATCGATTGTAGCCGGCGCAAATTTCAGGGTCGTATCCACGGCGTTATGTCTGGAGTTGAATTCCCATTTCTTTACTGAGTTTGTCGAATTATAGCCAGTGGTGCGGTTTCTGCCCGAATTTCCGACAAAAGCCAATAGGCCAACCACAAAAACGAGTGACGCCAAACGCCCAATGTTTTCACGAATGAATTTTGTGGCCCGAAAGCAAAGGCTGACAAAGAAAAGAAATAGTCCGAGGTTCAGGAGCGCCCAGAGTACGTATAGCATGACTGAATACGGTTGTTATTGTTAGCGTAGATGTTCCAGGCGTTCGAGCATTTCCAGGCAGGAGCGACTGTTATGATACGGGCATTTCCACATGCTGATTTTGTCGTTGCCCAGTACCTTATGGTCGAGCGTAACGCCACTATACCACTCACCATTTTTAAGATCGAGCAGGTATTTTTTTATAAACTCCCAACTGCTGACGGCTTTGTCGAGAAATGGTTTCTCGTGGGTCAACTGATACGCATTCATGAAACCGACCATGGCTTCGGCCAGCACCCACCACGAGCGTTCGCTGTTTAAGTGGCCGTCGGGTTCAAGCTCGTAGTTCATGCCGCCGTCGCTGGGATCGAAGCCAGTCGCGGCCGCTCGCGCCATCTTTATGGCTACATCCCGAACGGTTTTCTGCAAGGATTTATCGGTCGGGTTCTTTGCTGCCAGCACATCGGCGGCTTCGGGCAAAAGCCACGACGCTTCGATATCGTGCCCGTACGAGATCGCTGTCCGCCGAACCTTCCAGTCATTGTCCATGAAGAGATTCATGCGATAGGTTTTCGGATCGATGATGTGGTCCAGAAACATACGAAGCATACCCCGCATTTGTGTAGCCACAGATGGATCGGGCCAAACTCGGTATAAGCTCGTGAAGGCCTCCAGAATGTGGAGGTGGGTGTTCATCGTCTTGCTTTCCTGATTGTCGTATTTGCTGATGATGTAATCCGTTGCGGGCGACCAGTCGCGAGCGAGGGCCTCTACGAATCCACCTTTTTTCGGATCATAAGCATGCTTTACCATCTGGCCAAATTGTTCTTTAGCCAAGGTTAGGGCAGGGGCGGAATGAGTCATCAGCGCGTATTCGCTCAGACCATAGAGTGCGAAAGCCTGGCCGTACAGGTGCTTGAGCGGATATTTTGGCTGGCCTGTTGCCTCGACGGACCAGTAAACGCCACCATATTGCGGATCGATGAAATACGTTTGAATGTATCGAAATGCCTGATCGGCGATGGGGCGGTAATCTTCATGCTGTGTGTGGCGGAGCGCTGCCGAAAACGACCACAGGATACGAGCGTTCAGCACGATGCCTTTGTCGGCTTTTGGATCAGGAACGTTCTGGTAGTTGACCCGGCCGTAAAAACCGCCATGCTCCGGGTCGGGTGCGTAGCGTTGCCAGTAAGCCAGTATGTCTTTATGTTCCTGCCGCAGCTCGGCCCGGAGTTGGTTGAGGTCCATAAACGGAATGATGAATTATAAATGATCAATCAGGAGGCCCGTGCGCTTCGTCATGTATCAGTCATAATTCATCATTCGGAAAAATCTACTCTTATTTGCGGCTACCATTCCGACTGCTGCTATGCCCGGAGTGCCCATGGCCACCCCGTTCTTCGGCAAGTTCTTCAGTGCTCATGCCCTGTGTCGTATGGTCATCTTCCTCGCCCTGCTTGCTCTTGTTGGCATTGGTCATTACACGCTCGCCGTTCGGACGATCCTTGCCCGTATCGTGGGCTTGCTGATTGCGGGTTCGGTCATGATTTGCCTGTAAATCCTTCGAACCCGGCTGGTCTGTGGTTTTGTGGTTAGCCATAACGTTGTTGTGTTTTGTTGTTAGTGTAAAACGCTGCCGACTTTATATTGTTTGCTCATAAAAAAAGACCTGCTCTGTATCAGAGCAGGTCTTTTTTCTACCAATCAAGTGTACCGAAAATTAATAATTCGGGTTTTGTGTCAGGATTTTCTTACCGCTTCCATCCGTAGCCTGGTAGTCAATCTGCGTTTGCGGAATGGGTAGGTATTCATCGCGGCCAGCGGTGAATTTAGCGCTGTTGTAGCCTACCGACAGCTTCGGTGTTTCGTAAGCCAGGAAGGCATTCAGCACAGGAGCCGCTACACCCCAGCGAACCAGGTCGAAGAAACGGTGCCCTTCACCCGACAGTTCCAGTTTACGTTCGAACCGAATGGCATCAGTAGCCGTTGCCTTATCGGTCCAGGGTGTCGTATAGGTATTGATAACGTAGTTGGCAGCATTGGCACCAGCCGACGTTTTAACCCAGTAGGCCGAGTTGGCAGCCCGCTTCCGAACCATATTGACGTAGTCCTGAGCTTTGGACAGACTACCGACTTCAACTTCACATTCAGCCGCCATCAGCAACACGTCAGCGAAGCGGATGAAGTTGTAGTTAATGGCCGAATAACCATCCGTCCACGAGCTACCATCGGTCAGGGTTTTATCCTGCGACTTGTAGAAAACGAATTTCTTCGGCGAATAAGGACCTGCGAAAGATTGGTCACGAATCCAGTCCTGACCTGGATGCACTGCCCAGTCCAGATAAGGAATGCCACGACGGCCTATCGACCAGTCCAGACGAGGATCGACCGGACCCGCATCAGGCGTAAACGCATCACCAGAAGCAAGGCCCTGATCGTTTTTCAATTGATTCGATCCGGAGTTGTAAGAGCCATCGAGCAGCGGCAAGCCATTTGCATTGACCCGGAACGAGTTAGCCAGCTCAAAGCTAGGTGCGAAGAAGCCGCAGCAGCCTGCAGGACCATTTGAACCCGTGTTGTACGGGAAGTTCAGGTTCAGGTTTGGGTTTGCATTGTCCGAGCTACCCGCGTTGGCTGCCGCCTGATCTGCGAAGATCGATTCGGAGTTTGTTTCCTTAGCCGCATTGAAAATATCCGTGTAGTTATCTACCAGTGCATACTTCGTACCGCTTGAGGTTGTACCGCTGGCAATCACCTGATCGAACTGGGTTTTTGCATCGGCATACTTTTTCTGATATAGGTAGGTTTTACCCAGATAAGCCGTAGCTGCCCACTTGTTGGCCCGGCCAACAGCCCCCTGTGTAGCAGGAAGGTTGTCCTGAGCATATTTGAAATCCGCTTCGATTTTTGGCCAGATGTCAACGTTGTTGGGCACTTTATCGATACCAGCCTGATAATCTACTGTCTCGTCTACGTACGGAACCATGTTGAACAACCGTTTCAGCAGGAAGTAATAGTGGCCCCGCAGAAACCGCGCTTCACCCGAAATCCGCTGCTTATCGGCTGCGGTTACGTCGGCCGCGGCCGTTGGGAGCGCGCGGAGAACCGCGTTTGTCCGGCTTACTCCTTCATACAGTGCCCGCCATTTCTGATTGATCTCCCCATTGGTAGCAATCATTTGCGGATAATTCTGGAAAGGCGTCAGCGCGTTAAAGTCACCCGAGTTAGACCCTTTGTTGGCATCACCTCCCGAAATACTACCGCGCGTCCAGTCGAGCGAAGAAGCAGCCTGATCATAACCACGACCGTTTAGTTCGGAGTAGGCACCGATCAGCAGGGCTTCGATACCTGCCTTGGAAGTCAGCTGGCTGCTGAATAAGGCAGCCGTTGCGGGGACTTCCAGGAATTTGTCATTACAGGCGAACGTAACCATTGAGAGCATCAGAGTGGCTACCGTTCCCTTTATAATAGGATTTTTCATAGTGCTAATTTGCCTGAGAAATTAGATGATTTTGGATCTTGAATCACCTGTCCGATCAAGTGAAGCGGACAGGTGATTCAATGCCGACATGAATTAGAAGCCAAAGCTTAAGCCAACGTTGTAAGCACGAGTGATTGGGTAGTTACCCACATCGATACCGAAGTTGGTATCAGCCGAACCACCAACCGCTGGGTCCAGACCTGAGTATTTCGTAATCGTGAACAGGTTTGTAGCCGTCAGCGATAACCGTAAACGGCTCATGTTGACCTTGTTCAACAATGTGGCGGGAAGCGTATAACCCAGGGTTAGGTACTGCATCCGACCATACGAACCGTTTTCTACGTAGTACGAGTTAGCCTGCGTGTTGGTGCTGAAGTTAGACGCACTTTCGAAAATGGGGATAGTCGTGTTCGTATGCGTTGGCAGCCACGAATCTTTCACCCGAGCGCTGACCGCAGCTCCCGTGAAAGACGGGTAGAAGTCCGTAAACCAGCGTTGGTTGTTGAAAATCTTGTTACCAAAGGTTCCGTAGATGTTCGTCGACAGGTCGAAGCCTTTGTAGCGCAGTGTCAGCGTAAGGCTACCCGTAAACTTCGGAATGGGGCTACCCAGGAATACCCGGTCAGCATCGGTAATCTTACCATCGCCATCGGTATCCTGATATCGGAAACGACCTGGAGCAGCACCGTCCTGTTTAGCCGCAGCGTCGACTTCGGCCTGGCTGTTAAACAGACTAACTACTTTATAGCCAAAGAACGATGAAAGAGGCTGACCAGGCTGGTTACGAACAACGTTCGTGCTCAAACGGGTACCACCAGCGGTAACATACGGAACGCTGGGGTCCAGGGCTACGATTTTGTTCTGCAGGTAGCTACCGATACCAGTTACTTCGTAGCTCAGGCCACTACCGCCAAGGTTGCCGCGGGTAGAGAGCAACAGGTCGATACCCTGGTTGTTCATACGGGCAACGTTGGTATAGGGAGCCGTTGCACGGTCACCGACAACGCCCGGCAGGCTAAGCTGGAATAGCAGGTCTTTGGTGTCTTTCTTCCAGAAATCGAGCACAACCTCCAGCTTGTTGTTGAAGAACGATCCGTCGATCCCGATGTTAGAGGTAATGCTGCTTTCCCATTTGGCCGCTGCGTTACCAATCTGGCTGCGGAAGAACCCAGCTGCAACGGCGTTGTTTGTACCGCTGATGTCGTAGCCGTTAGCCGCACTGGTCGTATACAAGCCATACTGGTTGGTAGCGCCCAGGAAGTTGGAGTTACCCATGATCCCGTAACCACCGCGGATTTTCAGATCCGATATCCAGGGCAGGTTCTTCATAAAGTTCTCACTCGAAATCCGCCAGGCACCCGATACAGCCGGGAATACGCCGTAGCGATTGCTGGCGGCAAACTGCGATGAACCGTCCCGACGAATAACACCCGTCACAATATACTTATCGTTGAAAGTATAGCGAGCCTGCGCAAACAGCGAATAGAATTTGTTTCCTAATCCGTTGTAGCTATTGACCTGACGCGTCGAACCCGGCGTGGTCGTTGCGATGGTTACGTAGTTTGGATCGGTTGTAAAAGGGTTCTGACCTGAGCCTGCAATGTTCCGTCCTGCACCTGTGTTCAGGGCTTCGATACCGCCCAGTGCAAAGATGTCATGTACGCCGAACTTCTGCTTATAGGTAGCCGTGTTGGTAAACGTCCAGGCTAACCCATAGCCAGCGCCTTCGCTGTAGGTATAGGTCGTGTTGTTCTCCGAGTTTTCGTATTGCACCCGCCCGTAGCTGTTGTAATAGTTACTAAAATACACGCCACCGATGCTGCTCCGGAGCGTTACTGCCGGAATGAGATCGTATTCGAGATAGGCATTACCAAAACCGTAGATGTTGAAGTTACCGTTGTTGGCGGCTGCCTGACGGTTAGCTACCGGGTTACTTGGGTTATTAAAGCCCTTGGCTGCCGTACCCGCATACCCACCGAACGAGTTATAAATTGGAATGATCGGAGCCATACGGAAGGCTAACAGCACGTCGTTTTCGTCGGAAGACGAGCTTGAGTTGTTGTTGGTGCCGTTACCAAGCTGGCTACCTACGCCCCCAAGAACACCGACGTTGCGGATATAAGCAATCTGGAAGTTTTCACCAAAGCGCAGTTTCTTGGTAATGTCGAAATCCGTATTGGCCCGGAGTGTATAACGCGAGAAGTTGTTGTAGTTAACGATACCGGCCTGGTTTTGCATCCCTAAGCTGACATAGAAGCGGCTGTAGTCTGTACCACCCGAGAAGCCTAGGGTATGGCGCGTAAGCGGAGCTACGCGGGTAATAGCTTTGTACCAGTCCGTCCCTGCTTTGTTAGCCGCAATAACGTTGTAAATAGCGCCGTTGGCCGGGTTCACGTTATAGTTTTTCGCTTCTGCGGTCAGATCAACCTGCGAAGCCGTCAGACCCGTTCGGGTGCCTACCAGCAGATAATCGGGCAGAACTGGGGTTTGGCCCGATCCATACTGACCGTTGGCGATACCTGTAAAGCTGTCGGGTCCAACAGTTTTGCCAGCCTGGAAGATGTCATTTTTGCGGGCCTGCCAGGTCCAGTCAGCCTGCTCCTGCGGATTCAGAACCGATGGTCCATGACCTGGATCGGTTACACCGTACAGGCCATCGTAGCTAACGCTCAGTTTCTGAGCACGGCGCTGGCCGTGTTTCGTCGTGATGACAATCACCCCGGAAGCAGCCCGCGCTCCATAAATAGAAGCCGAAGCCGCATCTTTCAGGACGGTCGTGGTTTCGATATCATCAGGCGAAATGTACTGGATGTTTTGCGTCGGTACGCCGTCCACAACATACAGCGGCTGGTTACCACCGAATGAGCCAAAGCCCCGTACGCGGATCTGGCTACTCGTACCGGGCTGCCCATTCGTAATGACGGTTAACCCAGCTACGCGACCCTGCAACTGCTGCTCGACGTTGGCCGAAGGAACAACTTTCAACTGCGCTGGTTTTACGGTCGACACGGCTCCCGTTACATCCCGACGGTTTTCGGTAGAGTACCCCGTTACGACGACCTCACTCAGGGCCGTCGCGTCGTCTTCGAGCGTTACATCAACGGATGTACGGTTACCGACGGTAATTTCCTGCGTTTTGAAACCGATGGCCGAAATAACCAGAACGGGGTTGTCGCCCCGTACGCTTAAGCCGAAGTTACCATTGGCATCCGAAGAAGTACCTGTTTGTGTACCTTTTAATACGACGTTGGCCCCTGGAACCGGACCATCTGCACCCGTAATTTTACCCGTCACCCGACGGTCCTGAGCTGAAGCGTTTAGCCCCCACAGCAATAGTACTGTACTCAGGAATGCAGTCTGCAGATACCTGTAGAACGATGCTTTCATGAAGATTAGGTTGGTTTTTAAATTGGTAAAACGCATCAATATTAGATTAGTTAAATTATATTTCAAAGTAAAATCATGATAAAAAAAACAGATCTACATGGTTAAAACCGCATTAAATATTAGGAAAATTATATGTCTTTTGTTGGAATATCTCTGATTATCAATTTGTTAAACCGATTGCATAAGAATTTAACAAAAATTAATTATATTTTTTGTTGGTATTTTTTTGATTAAATTTATGAGTAATAGCTTTATGGCCTAAGTAATTACCACCGTACTTTTACGGCATCATGCACACGAATTATTACTTCTTACGGCAGCTCGCACCGGCCCTTCAGTCGGCTTTGGTAAGTAAGAATACCCCCCCTGAAAGCTATACGGATTCGGCCAGTTCCAGGCTTCGATTTATGGAATGTTACAGCCAGGATCGGGATGAAGTTGTGCTTATATTTGCGCAGGCAAGGGGAAAAACCAATTATTACCGGCCCTTCTTTATTAAGGCAACGCTTAAGCCCGACTTCTCCGGATTGCTCTTCCCAACGACTGTCCAGCGGGCGCGAAACAACAGTGTCGACTTGTTCCAATCGGTCGTTGGCATGGCGGGCGAGGAGCGGGCCGTGGTAGGGGTTCGCTCTTTCCTGAACGAACGCTGTCTGGCGATCCTGCTGGAAGATGATTTCTCGTTATTGTTCAAATTTTTCGGAAATCGTCCAAACCTTCTGGCCTTCCAGGGTAACCAGGTTATCGATGTATTTAACCAGCAATTATTAACCGACAAAGAGCTTTTATTCAATGCATTCGATCGGCCGATCGATCAGTCGTATGAAGCGTTTGAGCGGGCCGGTTCTGATTACCGAAAATTGTTTCCAACCTTCGGTAAACTGGTGAATGGATGGCTTGACGAGCAGTTCAGCGCCACTAAAGCAATCGACGGCCCGGAAAAATGGGCTGTCATTCAGGAAACGCTACGACAACTGGAACAGCCGCGTTATTATTTGACCCGGCTGTCGCACAAGCCAACGCTTAGCTTACTTCCCGTCGGCGAAATCCAGCGGGAGATCGACGAGCCGATGGAAGCGGCTAATCGCTTTTATACCAGCTACAATGGGCTCAGTACCTTCGAGCATGAAAAGGCCGATTTGTTACGGCTGCTCGAGAAACGGCGAAAACGAGCCGAAATGCAGGTAGAAGCGTCTATGCAACGACTTATTTCCAGAGAGGAAGGAGCTAGTAACGAGGAGATAGGCCATATACTGATGGCTAACCTGCACGACATTCCGCAGAGCCTTAGCCTGAAATCGCCCGAACGGTTAACGCTATACGATTTCTATCGTGATCAGCCTATCACGTTGAAACTCAAGCCTGATCTTAGTCCCCAGAAGAACGCCGAGAACTTTTACCGAAAAGCCAAAAACGAAAAAATCGAAGAACAGTATTTAGCCGACCAGATCGAAGCCCGTGATGCAGAGCGGGTCCGCCTTCTTCAACATAAAGCGGATATCGAGACGATTCAGACGCTGAAAGAACTACGCCGGTATGTGAAACAGCACAGCCTGCTTCAGGATACGAACTCGGGCAAAGCAGGAGAGGCAGGACCGATGTTTAAAGAAGTAATCGTCGATTCGTTTCGAATTCTGATTGGGCGGAACGCCAAAAACAACGATCTGCTGACGCAGAAATACGCTTATAAAGACGATCTCTGGCTCCATGCGCGTGATGTTTCAGGGTCACATGTGGTAATAAAATACCAGGCCGGTAAATCTTTTCCCAGGAATGTCATTGAGCGAGCCGCCGAACTGGCTGCTTGGTACTCAAAACGTCGGCACGACAGCTTGTGCTCAGTGACAGTAACCCCCAAAAAATACGTTCGAAAACCGAAAGGGCTGGCTGAAGGGCAAGTGTTGGTCGATAAAGAAGATGTCGTGCTGGTCGTTCCCAAAGGCGAATAACCGGTTGTTATTCTTATCGCAACACTACGGCCCGGCTCTGCTGACCATCCGGTGTTTCGATGGTTAGGATATAACGCCCCGCAGCCAATCCGTGTACGGTCAATAGCCTGCTATGGGAGCCTGGCACGAGATTCGTTTCGCTAACCGTTCGAACTCGCTGGCCGAGAACGTTGATCAGCGACAGGGCAACGGTTGTGGTTCTGGATAGCGTAAAATCGACTGTCAGGGTTTCAGCGGTTGGGTTAGGGTATACACGAAGCGCATCCAGGGTCGGCTCCGGCTGGAGAGCTAACACGACCGCTGGTTCAATGGCTTTTAAAATCCAGTTATTGGGGTCGATTACCACATCCGATACGGGTCCCCGGCTCGGAAGCGTAAAGGATTGATCCGGCTGGTCATTCAACACCGTCACAGTTGTATCGCCTACTACCGACTGCACCCGAATCTGGACAGGCATAGTAAACGAAGCAGGAGCCGTGGCGGTCGTATTGCGCTGTTGCAGACGTACCGTGACGGTTGTTGGGGAGGTTGCGGCCGTTACCGTGACACGATAGGTTGGATACCCTTCGCCGTAAATCCACTGCCTGAAAAAATAATCCAGGTTCTGACCTGATACCTGTTGGGTTACCGTCTGAAAATCGTCGGTTGCTGCGGTCCGGTAGGCTAGCGCCGGGGAAGCCACGTAGGTGCGCAGGATTCGGAAAAACGTACTGTCACCGACAATACCGCGAAGCATGTGGAGTACCACCGCACCTTTAGCGTAAGTGCGGCTATAACTGAAGATGCTATTGAAGTTGCTAATGTCCTGCACGTAGATAGAACCACGGGCATTGCGGGCGCCGGCCATGAAACTGATGATGGCCTGCTGGTAACCTGTGGGGGGGCGGACCGATTCGGCGTAAAGAGCTTCGGCGTAGGAAGCGAATCCTTCGTTCAGCCAGATATTTTTCCAGTCGCGGCAAGTGATTTTATCACCGAACCATTGGTGCGCCAGTTCATGAGCAATCACCGTTGGCGACAGGGCAGCCGCTTCCATCGAACTGATTGTTTGGTGTTCCATACCGCCGTTGCCCTGGCCAAACTGAGCGTGCCCGTATTTTTCCCGAAGAAATGGGTAGGGACCGAAGCGATCCGTAAACAACTGAAGCATTTTTGGGGTCTCATCCAGACTGGCCCGTACTGTGGGTAACACTTCGGGATAAATGTAGTGCGTTACTGGCAGGGTCTGATTGCCGTAATAGAAAGGTGTATCGTACTGAGCATAGTTCGAGAGAGCTATCGAAATTAAATACTGAGCAATCGGATAGCTGTTCTTCCAGAAATACGTTCGGGTACCATCTGGATTGGTCGTTATACGGACAAGCCTGCCGTTGGAGACTGAAACAAACTGAGCGGATGCCGTAATGCGTACCGACGATGAATCAGCTTTGTCAGCCGGAGTGTCCCGGCACGGAAACCAGTCAGGCGCCCCGTAGGGTTCGCTCAGGGTCCAGATGGCTGGGTCTGTCGTATTCTCGTGTCGGCTAAACCGAAAGCTACCCAGGTCGCGGCTGGAAGGAACGCCCTGGTAAAAGACGGTTAGTGTCAGTGCCTGGCCCTGGGTTAACGGCTGTGCGGGGGTAATCGTCAGCCGGTTTTGTTCGTGCCGAAAGCGAAGGGGCTGATTGCCCACTTTTACCGAATCTACCCGCAGTCCTTCGCCAGCAGTAGCGGTGGTTGAAGTCAGATCCAGAAAAAAGCTACTCAGATTCGCCGTAGTGCTTATGAGCGAAATGGTTGCGGCTGCTTGCAGATAGTTGGGTAAATAGGTGATCTGCAGATCGAGTCCGTAATAAGTCACATCGATCGATGCGTCGCCAGGGTAGGCTACCCTGGCTTTGGGGTTGGCGGCCAGCCGCTCGAAATAGCGCATTTTGGCCAACTGACAGAACTGCCCGCCAGCGGGTTCCACCTGGGCCTGAACCAGCAGTGGAAAACAAAACAGAAAAAGCAGGAAGCGCATTTTAGGGAAGTTGCCTACAGTACGGTTTCGATCGCTATCGTAAAATCAAACGGCTGAATAATGGAAAAGTTATTCACCGGAGGGCAAAGCGGGGCGTCCATTCGTTTGGTTTTCGGCCTGCTCTTTCAGGGCTTCCAACTGGCGTTGTTCGGCTTCGGGCAGTTGGAGCTGCCACCCCATCGAACTGGCCAGCTGGTACATCATATACTGAATCTGGTTGTTGGCGATTTTGGGCAAATCACTCTGCAACGCCCGCTCGTTCATGGCCTGCTTTGCTTCATCCAGAATTTGAGTATAGTCTGCTCCGCTGAAGTGATTTAAAATACCGGCCTGAATGTCATAAAACTTATAGTCGGTATCGATCGATAAGACCTCTGGTTGCGGAAAAGCTTCGATGACCAGCTTTTTCTCCCCGTCGGCCGGAATCCGGAAGCGGACTTTAGCGAAGTCGAAACCGACCAATACCTTCGACTTGGCAATGACCATCGCTTTTTTCGGGTCATTCAGAACATACAGAATTTTTTTCTGATCCTGGTAATTGTAAATCTCTGAGAAATAACCTTCGGCCATCACTACCTTGAAGACTTTCTCGATCCGCTCCAGCAACAATACCGAATCCTGCCGAACTTCGGTTATGCCGGTTCGCTGGCGTAAAGCATTGGCCAATGCCACCCCGCCACCCGCACCGACCAGTAATAACAAGGTAATTGTCAAAAAATCCATAGGGAGTGCATTAGGCTGTTTGAGTCCACAAAGTGATATCCACTGCTTTTATTGACCCGAAAAACGAAGCAGAGTAACACCGGGTAGCGAGGTAGTTTTTATCAGGCCGCCGTGTTCCATACACAGATCATTTTATAGACGAACCGTTGATCACCTTTACCTGTTTACCAGCGGCTTCCATAAAAGAAGCGCGATGTTGGTTAACATCGCGCTTCTGCTCAAAGAATCTATTCGACTTATTTTGCGTAAGCGACGGCCCGCATCTCCCGAATCACAGTCACTTTGATTTGACCGGGGTATTGCATTTCTTTCTCGATCTTCTGTGAAATCTCGTAAGAAAGTACACCGGCCCGCTCGTCGGAAACATGGTCCGCATCGACCATAATCCGTAGTTCACGGCCGGCCTGGATAGCGTAACACTTGGTGACACCCGGAAAGCTTCCTGCCAGTTCTTCGAGGTCTTTCAGCCGCTTGATATACGATTCCATCATCTCGCGTCGGGCCCCCGGCCGCGACCCTGACACCGCGTCACAAACCTGTACGATGGGCGAGATCATACTGGTCATTTCAATTTCATCGTGGTGAGCGCCGATAGCGTTGATGACTTCGGGGTTCTCTTTATATTTTTTGGCCAGTTCCATGCCCAGAATAGCATGGGGAAGCTCGGCTTCTTCGGGCCATACTTTGCCAATGTCGTGGAGCAGACCCGCCCGCTTGGCCAGTTTGGCATTCAGCCCCAGTTCAGCCGCCATCGTGGCGCAGAGCTTCGCCACTTCGCGCGAGTGCTGGAGCAGGTTCTGCCCATAACTCGAACGAAAACGCATCCGACCAACCATTTTGATCAGTTCGGGGTGAAGGCCGTGAATGCCCAGGTCGATAACCGTACGCTCGCCGATCTCGACGATCTCGTCTTCGATATTTTTCCGGGTTTTGGCAACAATCTCCTCGATTCGGGCCGGGTGGATACGGCCGTCCTGCACGAGCCGGTGCAACGACAGCCGGGCAATTTCGCGCCGGACCGGGTCGAAACCCGAAATGATAATGGCTTCGGGCGTGTCATCGACGATAATTTCGACTCCGGTAGCGGCTTCCAGCGCGCGGATGTTGCGCCCTTCCCGGCCAATGACTTTCCCTTTGACGTCGTCAGATTCGATGTTGAAGACCGACACGCAGTTCTCGATCGCGTGCTCGGTTGCCGTACGCTGAATGGTTTCGATCACCACCTTTTTGGCTTCTTTGGTAGCCGTCAGTTTGGCTTCTTCGACGATGTTTTTAATATAGGAGGATGCGCGTGTTTCGGCTTCGGCCTTAAGGTTTTCAATGAGCTGTTCGCGGGCCTGATCGGCGGAAAGACCGGCAATCTTTTCGAGCTGCGCCACCTGGTCGGCCATCATCCGATCGGCTTCCTGCTGCCGCCGGTCAACATCTTCACGCCGTTTGTTGAGCGCATCGATCTGTTGGTTGAGGCTGTTTTTCTGCTGGCCAATCTCGTTACGGAGCTGATTGAGTTCATTTTCGCGAGTGCGCTGCTGATCGGCCTGCTGATTCAGTTGCTGTTCGCGCTGCTTGAGTTTACCTTCGTTCTGGAGAAGTAGATTTCGTTTCTGGTTGGTCGTTTCTTCAAACTCAGCTTTTAACTTCAGGTATTTTTCTTTGGCCTCCAGCATCCGGTCTTTCTTGATCGTTTCGGCCTGGAGTTCCGCATTTTTTAAAATAGCAGCGGCTTTTTCTTCCGCTTCTTTTTCGTGCTTTGCACGAACGCCGGCCATCATCTGCCGGCCAATTAGTATGCCGATTCCACCGCCCACAAGGGTTGTCAGAATCGCTAACCAAACTGGAATGTCCATTGGACTATATCGTTAGGGTTGAACAAATAAACCATCAACCTGTCGCGATACGAGTGCCTGAACGCAAACTCGAGAATATACGGGCCCTGCCCGCCGGTTGGTTACGTTGTAACGACCGGCGTAGTGGCCTGGTCTAACTGAGTGATTTTGTCAAATACCAATTGTTGTAATCGCTGCATTTGTTGTTCGCCTTTGATCCGATTGATCAAACAGTCGAAGGCCACCATCGCCAGGGCATCCCGCGTATCTTTAAAGCCTTCTCCCCGGTATTGTTTTATTTGGTCCTGAATCTGCCTGGCAACATCGCGCACCAATGCTTCAGCGTCCGGCTCTACAAACATTTTGTAGTGTCGGTCAGCAATTTTTACGCGAATCAGCAGTTCTTCCATAGCTGCAGTTGGCACCAGTAAAGCCTAAGCTCCGGCACCCATTTAGGTTTATGACAAACTACTCAAGTGAGCAATACACCGTTCTAGTTCCCGGATGTACTCGTCGAGTTGTTGTTTTAAATCGGCATTCGTATCTGTATCAGACGGGTTGTCTTTTACAATTATACCAACATCTTTCGAGATTGGTGTACTTTTTTCCGAATTAACATGTTTTTCCCGAAGTTCGTTATAGGCCGCTTGTTTTTTTTGAAGCCGGGTCCGTAAGGTCGTGTTGGCTTTCTCCAGCACCTTCACCCGGTTTTGTGCCGCATCGTATACGCTTTTAAGCTGCTTGATTTTGTATTCAAGCCGCTCAAGTAAGGCAATAATCTGATGTTCGCTAACCACAGTCGTTAATCAGTGAATTACTCCTTTGCGTACCTACACATCGGGGGTTTATTTTCGGATTACAGCGCCCAGCTCCTGCTCGAAAGCTGCCATAAGCCGCTGCATGGTTTTGTCAATGGTAACGTCGGTAAGTGTCTGAGCCGAATCCTGCAGCATAAAGCTGACCGAATACGCTTTTTTATCATTCCCCAGATTCTCGCCTTCGTAAACGTCGAACACGTTGATCGTTCGTAATAACTTCCGTTCTGTCTGACGGGCCAGCCGATTGATCTGCTCGAATGTAATACGCTTGTCGAGTACCAGTGAGAGATCGCGTCTGACTTCCGGAAAGCGCGAAACTTCTTCGTAACGGGTTTTGCCTGTCGCCAGTTTCAGAAGCGCCTGCCAATCGAAGTCGGCGTAAAAAACCGGTTGCTTCAGGTCGACTACTTTCGCCAGTCGGGGCTGAATCAAGCCTAAGCTTACCAGCGGTTTTTTATTGACGAGGTAGGTCAGCCCGTATTGAAACAGGGTAGTGTCGGCAGGTTGTGTATCGAACGATTTGATCCGGAACAGATTCAGAATGCGCTGAACCGCTGTAGCCAGGTCATGGTAAGCCACCGACCGGCCTTTCTGAAGCCAGCTTTCAGCTTCCTGATTACCGACCATTGCCAGACTTAATCGCATGCGTTCCGTATAGCGGGTTGACCCATCTTCAAGTTTTACTTTATGATAAACTTTACCGAACTCAAAGAATTTTAGCTCTTTCTGCCGACGGTTTGTGTTATAAACCAACGTTTCGAGGGCCGAGAAGAGCAATGACTGTCGCATCACCGATAGCTCTTCGCTGAGCGGGTTCAGCAGGACTACGTCTTCTCCGGGTAGTGTCGGGCGGATGGCGTCGTGATAAGCCGGTCGCGTCAGCGACAGGGTTAGAATTTCGTAGAAGCCATTGGCCGCCATAAGCTGCCCCACGCGACTTTGCCACTGGTCGGGATCGGTTTTTGGAAACTCCGACAACGAGTCGGCGGTAAGCGTAACCGACAGTGGTACGTTATCCAGCCCATAAATCCGTAGAATCTCTTCAATGACGTCGGCCTCGCGGGTTACGTCTACCCGATAGGGAGGGACAATCGCTATGAAGTCATGATCGTCCGAAGCTGGCTCAACCTGAATGTCTAGCGACGCCAGAATTCGCTGAATTTCTGCGTGGTCAATCTGAATACCGATCAGCCGATCGATGTTGCGGTAACGCATAGGCACCCGGAACGGCTCGACAGGGACTGGGTAAATATCGGTAACATCTGAACTAACTATCCCCCCGGCAACTTCCCCAAGGAGTAGAGCGGCTCGTTTCAGGGCAAACAGAGGCATGTTGGGATCGGTACCCCGCTCGAATCGGAACGAAGCGTCGGTCTTCAGTCCATGATGCTGTGCCGTTTTTCGAACGGAGGTCGCTGAGAAATAAGCCGATTCCAGAAAAATGCGGGTCGTTGTGGCCGATACACCCGAATACTGGCCGCCGAACACCCCCGCGATGCACATTGGTTTTTCGGCGTCGCAGATCATCAGATCGGTTGCGGTAAGCCTGCGCTCGACACCATCCAGGGTAGTGAAGGGCGTTCCTTCCGGCAGAGTTTTCACGAGGACCTGTCCGCCGGCGATTTTATCGGCATCGAATGCGTGCAGCGGCTGGCCCAGATCATGGCAAACAAAATTGGTGATGTCGACAACGTTGTTGATCGGTTTCAGACCGATGCTCAGCAGCCGCTGTTTCAGCCAGTCGGGCGACTCGCCAACGGTCAGCCCGCTAATTGTCAGGCCCGTGTAGCGGGGGCACGCTTCAGTCGCTTCAACCCGGACGTCCAGGGTAAGGTCGGTGCTGTGTACCGCAAATGCATCAACCGATGGCAGCCGCAGCGGACGCTTGAGCGCAGCTTTCAGATCGCGGGCGGTGCCGAAATGCGAAGCTGCGTCGATCCGGTTCGGGGTTAAGCCAATGGCAATCTGGTAGTCGGCTTCGAGGTTGAAATAGCGGGCGGCTGGGGTTCCGTTGGGCAGTTGGGTGTCCAGGATCATAATCCCGGCATGCGATGTTCCCAGTCCAATTTCGTCTTCGGCGCAAATCATCCCTTCCGAGGCCGCTCCCCGAATCTTAGCTTTCTTGATCTGAAAGGGCTCCCCCGAGCTGGGGTGCAGGGTAGCGCCTACCAGCGCTACGACAACCTTTTGCCCAGCGGCCACATTGGGCGCTCCGCAAACAATAGAAAGTGGCTGGTCGGTACCGACGTCCACTGTGGTCAGGCTTAATTTATCGGCGTCGGGGTGTTTGGTGCAGGTCAGCACTTCGCCGATAACTACACCTTCCAGCCCACCGGGAATGGCCTCAATTTTTTCAACTCCTTCTACTTCCAGCCCGGTAGAGGTCAGAATCTTGCCGACTTCTTCGGGCAACTCGGGTAAATCAATAAACTCCTGTAACCATTTATAGGAAACTTCCATACGGCGTCCTGGCAAATAAATGGTGCAAAGGTAGGCAGAAAGCCGGAAAGTAAGGACGACAAACGCAAATGCTTCGCCTTGATTTTTACTGACCTAATGGTAGCGTTCGCCGGCCTTTACCGCCACCGGAAGGGTATTTTCGGCGGGTGGGATGGGGCAGGCATAGGTTGGATTATACGCACAGTATGGATTATAGGCCGTGTTGAAATCCACGACAGCATGATTGTCGGTCAGCTTTTTTGGATCGAGTTCGATGTAGCGGCCCCCACCATACGTTTCCTTGCCAGACGTAGCATCGCGAAATAAAATGGAATAGGTATTCTGCTGTTTCACGACCAACAAGCGGCAGGCCTGTCCATTCAGGCTGAAAACCGCGTGCGCAAACTTATCATATACTTCTTCGCTGCCATCGCTCATCCGGACCACGAGTTTCTGGGTCTTATCGGCAAATGGCTCCAGGCGGGCTACCACCCGGTATGCCGGATCAGGCTGGTAATAGTTCAGCCCTCTAAACCTTTTTTTATCCAGGATGGGCGAACTGGCATCCGTCTGTAAATAATTATTTTTCTGTTTCCGGTCTGCATCCAATTGCTGGCGATAGGTTTCCGGCGAAATGGATTCGTCCAGGCCACCGGCTGAGGTGATATTGTTGCCGTCGAAGAAGGTGTAATACAATACGATCAGCGCCAGTAGAAACAGGCCCGTCAGAAAAAATTTATTCTTGATCATGACTGAAACAGGCAGGTTGACCAGGCAATTATCCGCCTTTCTGAAAGAAGGATCAATGATAAGAAAGTATACGCAAAAGGCAAAGCGTCGGTTGGTTGGAGCCAACGACTTCACTCGCTGGCCAGAAAAGTGTTTTTACCCGACTATTGTGTTAGTTTAGTATTAAGTCTGTTCGTTTTTAGGCGGATACACTGCTGACTTTTAACGGATTTTAATAAATTTAAGGGTAAAAAAAACCGTCTCTGCAAAACAGTTAACTTCAAATTGCGAATGGCCCAACTTTACGAACTAAAAACCTTTACTTCTAACACTGGGAATCTGACGGTCTTCGAGCATATTATTCCTGGGGTCATTCAGCGCGTTTTTTATATTTATGAAGCGGGGAAGGGGACACGTGCGGGTCACCGCCATCATAAAGCCTGGAATGCTCTGATATGTCTGAACGGCAGTTGCCGCGTCTATAGCAACAACGGCGTCGAGGAAACTACGTTCCAACTGACTAATCCACGCCAATGCCTCGTCTTGCAACCCGAAGACTGGCATACTATGGACGATTTTTCGGAGGACGCCATCCTACTGGTCGTTTCGAATGAGCTTTACGATAAAGACGATTATATCTATGAGCCTTATCCGCCGAAACAGTCTGAAGCGTCAGTAATGGTTGCGTCGGCATGATTCCTTTTCTGGATCTGAAACGCATCAATGACCCATACGCGGTAACGCTTCAGCAGGCAATCGACCGGGTACTGGCGTCGGGATGGTACATTCTGGGTCGTGAAGTCGAGGCTTTCGAAAAACAGTTTGCTACGTTCTGCCAGACTAAACACTGCATCGGTGTTGGCAATGGCCTTGATGCGCTCACGCTTGTGCTGAAAGCCTGGGATTTTCCGGCGGGCAGCGAGGTGATCGTCGCGGCAAATGCCTATATCGCATCGGTACTGAGCATCAGCCACGCCAACCTGACACCCGTTCTGGTCGAACCCGATCCACAAACGTACCTGCTTGCTCCTGCAAACATAGAGGGGGCCATTACGGCCCGGACGAAGGCTATTCTGCCCGTTCATCTGTACGGGCGGTGTTGCGAGATGGACCCTATCGATGAGCTGGCGCAACGGTATGGCTTGCGCGTGCTTGAAGATGCCGCCCAGGCGCATGGGGCTCAGTATAAAAGCAGGCGGGCCGGTAATCTGGGCGATGCCGCTGGCTGGAGCTTTTATCCCAGCAAAAACCTGGGCGCCCTGGGCGATGCCGGCGCTATTACGACAAACGACGATGCACTGGCAGAGCAGTTACGAGCCTTGCGCAATTACGGTTCCAGTCAGAAATACGTGAATGAGTACCTGGGCCATAATAGCCGACTGGATGAAATGCAGGCTGCGATTCTATCCGCTAAGTTACCAGCGCTCAACACTGATAATAGTCGCAGACGCACGATCGCCCGGCGTTATTTAACGGAAATTCACCATCCAGTTGTGCATTTGCCGCCTTCGGATCAGTTGGAACAGGACGTATGGCACTTATTTGTGGTTCGGCATCCCCGGCGAGATGCTTTCAGGAGTTACCTCCGTGAGCGCGGTATCGGAACCGATGTGCATTATCCGATTCCACCCCACCGTCAGAAAGCGTATGCATCAATGGCAGAACTGTCGTTTCCGATTGCGGAGCAACTGCACCAAGAAGTGGTTAGCCTGCCGCTCAATCCGGCTCTGACAGATGAAGAAGTAACACATATTGTTGAGACGATTAATGTAATGCCTGACTAACTCAAGTCATTCGCTGAGAGCGGTGCTTCTCCGTTTTCACTGAATCTTCCTCCTGCATGAATCTATCTGTCGTTATTCCGGTCTATAACAGCGAGCGAACCATAGGCCCACTGATCGAGCGTTTACAGACTTGTCTGGCCGGTCTGTCGTTTGAAGTGGTGTTGGTGAATGATGGCAGCGCTGATCGGTCGGAGCAGGTTTGCGAGCAACTGGAAGCTAGCTATCCAAATGTGCGGTTTATTTCGCTTCGTCGGAATTTCGGTGAGTTCAATGCGGTGCTGTGCGGGTTAAATTATGCCCGCGGTGACTACGTGGCGATCATCGACGACGATTTCCAGAATCCACCGGAAGCCATTCTTACCCTTGTCGAGACGGCAGAAGCCGGGCGGTTCGAGGTAGTTTACAGCCGCTATGCGCAGAAGCAGCACCACTGGTTTCGTAATCTGGGCAGCTGGCTGGTCAATATGCTGACGACCTATTCGATTGGTAAACCGCGTGATCTTTACTTATCAAGCTTCAAGCTTATTCGACGCGACGTTGTCGATGAAATCGTTCGCTATCGCGGTCCATATCCTTATATCGACGGGCTTATTTTTCGAGTTACCCGTAACGTAGGTAGCGTGACCGTGCCGCACGCAGCGCGTGCCGACGGGCGTTCGAGCTATACGGTTGGCAAGCTTATCGCTCTGTTTGTCAATGTATTTGTTGGCTATTCGCTCTGGCCAATACGGCTTTTTACGGTATTTGGGGCAGTTTTATTTAGCCTGAGTTTGTTGAGCGGATTTCTCCTGTTGGCGGGTTGGCTGAGTGGGGTTTTCCGGGTTCCTGGATGGGGTATCGTACTCTGGGCTATCGGCATGGGCCTGGCAGTGCAACTCCTGTTTTTGGGGGTCTTGGGCGAATACCTTGGTAAATTATTCATGGCCTACAGCGGCTTACCGCCGTATGTAGAAAAAAGAGTGTCTAGTGGTCAGTAGGTAGTGGCTCGTCAATCCGCTGATCGCTACCTACTGACCACCACCAACTACCTATGATCGGTCTGTCGGAAGAATACGAAAAAATGTTTCGGCTGGAAGGGCAATTGTGGTGGTATCGCCATTTGCACGAACGGGTCGAGATCGCCCTGCGGAAGCACTTCGGTAACCGACGGGATATCAGCATCCTGGATGCGGGCTGCGGTACGGGCGGCATGCTGGACTACCTGCGTCGTCGGGAGTATACCAACCTACGCGGGCTGGACGGTTCGACCGATGCGGTATCGTTCTGTCAGGAGCGCCGTCTTCCGGTCACATACCTCAATTTAAAGGACCTGGCTACGTTCGAACCCGCCGTTCAGTACGATGCAATAATTTGCAACGACGTGTTCTGTTATTTTACCGATACCGATCTGCCTTTGCTGCTGTCGGCGCTGGCCCACCGACTGAAACCAGCCGGAATTTTACTGAGTAACAACAATGCGTTCGATGTATTTCAGGGGCAGCACGATATTGCCGTCGGGATCATTCGCCGGTTCGTGTTAGCCGATTTCGAACGGCTCATGCCCCCTGCCCGCTTGCAGATCATTCAGGCAACTTATTGGAGTTTTCTATTGTCTCCCCTGATCCTTGGTATACGTCAGTGGCAGCGTTTGCAGTTGAAATTCGGCTGGAGAAAGCCCGAAGAGGCTCAGTCGGATGTGTATCTGCCTGCCGACTGGCTCAATGAAACCCTCTATCGCATCGTTACGGCCGAACAAAAAATTCTGCGCCGAACCCCCTTTGGCAGTTCGCTGTTTATGGTAGTCGATGGGCGTTAGGCTTACTAACCACGATCAATTAACCCCTATTGACTACCATGTTTACCGGTATCATTGAACACACAGGCCACGTGGCCGCTATTACAGCTGAAGGCACTAACCTGACCTTCAGCATTGAGTCGTCTATGGCTCCCGAACTGAAAATTGACCAGAGCGTCAGCCATAACGGTGTATGCCTGACCGTTACCAGCGTTGCAGATGGGAGTTATACCGTTACTGCCGTCGATGAAACTCTCAAAAAAACGAATCTGGGGCAACTGCAGGTCGGCCATACGGTCAACCTCGAACGGTGTATGCCCGCTACCGGTCGGTTCGACGGGCATATCGTACAGGGGCATGTCGACCAGACTGGTATCTGTACCAACGTTCAGGATATGAACGGCAGCTGGCTGTTCGATTTTCAGTATGCCGTTGAGCCGGACGGAAATCCCGAAAGTCAGAATATAACCGTAGAAAAAGGGTCGATTTGTATCAATGGTGTGAGTTTAACCGTTTTTAATTCGCAGCCGGACAGCTTTCGGGTAACGATCATTCCGTACACCTACGAACACACGAATTTTCGCAGCCTGAAAGCGGGCGATGTAGTTAATCTGGAGTTCGATATTCTGGGTAAGTATATCAAAAAAATGCTGGCAGCTTATCGGTAGCCGTCCGCAAACCACTAATTTTACCCGATCGATGCCGGGAAGTGTCCTATACGCATAGGATCCGGACGAGTGAATGCCCACACAGATTCTGATGAATTTATTGCGAACGAATGACTAAAATCAGCACCCGCTCCCTTTCTGACCTGCTGATTCAAATTGGCATTATCCTGGCCTTGCTGGCGGCCTTATTCCTGGCGTTTTTCTTTGTTTATCTGCCCTTTACGACCAACCACGGCCAGACCATTACCGTGCCCGACCTGGAGAAACTGAGTCTGGATGAAATGCAGAACTTACTGGAAGACCGGAATCTACGCTACGAAATCGACTGTACCTATGTGGCGGGCCATCAGCCGCTAACGGTTTACCAGCAATACCCAAGGGCCAACTCGAAAGTAAAGGAAGGGCGTAAAATCTATGTGACGGTTATTCGGCGCATGCCGCCGTTGGTGGCCATGCCACAACTGGTCAATCTCACCTCCCGGAGTGCCGAACTGAATCTTATCTCGCTGGGCCTGGAGATTGGCACACGGACGTACGTGCCCGATGTGGCCAAAAACGCCGTTATTCATCAGTTATATAACGGGAAGGAAATTGCGCCGGGAACTACCATACCCAAAGGCGCAAAAATCGATCTCGAAATTGGCGATGGGTTAGGCACTACGCTGTTTGAAGTTCCGAATGTTGTTGGGCTGGCCCTGGATGAAGCCGAAGCCGCCATTCGCGGATCTAACCTGAAGGTGGGCACAAAAATTTCCGTCACCGATCCTGAGAAAGAAGTGGGCACTGTGGTTCGGCAACACCCCGAGGCTCGTTCCGGCGAACGTATTCGGGTTGGCGAAACCATGGATTTGTGGGTTGTGGGGCCAATTGAACCTGATCAGTAATCGTTTTCGGCACGCTATCCCATGAGAACAGCTTTACTAACTCATTCGTCCATACGTTCTTTTGCCAAACGGGTTCTGGTGGCCTGCTTACTGCTGTCGAGCGGGCTGACGTTTGCCCAAACGACGCTGAATTTGCCGTTCTTCGACGATTTTTCGACGGCGTCGGGGCGGCCGGGTCTCGACCAGCCCGACCCCACCCGCTGGCAACCGGGCAGTGGAGTGTACATCAACAATACCCTGGCGATCAACCCGCCGACGGTCAATGTTGCCTCCTTCGATGGGTTGAAGGCTAACGGGCTGCCGTATGTACAGAACAATCCGCTGTCGCAGGACTATACGGATACGCTCACCTCTTTACCTATCAATCTGGCTGGCCTGACAGCCGCCGATTCGGTTTACATTAGTTTTTATTGGCAGGCCAGGGGGCTGGGCGAATTGCCCGATGCGGGTGACACATTGAGCCGGCAGGCCGCCGATTCGCTGACGCTTCAGTTTCTGGATCGTACGGGCAACTGGAAAACAGCCTGGGCCGTAGCCGGTGGCGTGGTCAACAATAATTTTTTTCAGGTTTTCGTGCCCGTGCGGGATGCTAATTATTTCCATGCTGGATTTGCTTTCCGTTTTCGCTCGTTCGGGCGGGGCTCGGGGCCATTCGATGTCTGGCATGTCGATTACATCTACCTGAATCGGGGGCGGACCGTTAATGACCGGTTTGTGAAAGACGTGGCCATGCGCCAGGCATTGAGCCCGTTTTTTAAGCGGTATACGGCTATGCCCCTGACGCAGTACCTGGCTAACCCGGCTGCCGAAACCGCCGATTCCATCACGACAGATATTAACAACCTGTTCAATAATTTCAATTTTACTACCTACCATTTTACGGTGCGGGATGAACTGACGGGCCGTCTGATTCAGGATGATCCACAGACAAGTTCGCTGCTGATTCCGGCACTTAGTTCACAACGAAAGTCAATTAAACCAACGCCCGCAACTGGCTTCGGATCGGCAACGAAAGCGACCCTACGGTATAAAGTTGACCTGCTCACCACCGACGACCAGAATCCGTCTATCCCTGGCGTGAATCTTCGCCGAAACGATACCCTCTCGGCGGTGGCTATCCTGGATAATTACTACGCCTATGACGACGGTACCTGGGAGTACGCGCAACAAATCAGGCAGAACGAACAGATTGCGACGCGGTTTATCGCCAATAAACCCGATGCTATTCTGGGAGTCAGGGCCTGCATTGTTCCGTTCACAACGAATCAGACGGGGCAGTCATTTGTCGTCAATGTGTACAGTAGCAGCAACGGGCGGCCTGGCAGCGTAATTTATCGGCAGTCGTTTTCAATGCAGTATCCTGCTTACCGCAACGGATTCGTCGATTATACGTTCAGCAGAACCGTTGCCATTCGAGATACTTTCTTCATTGGCTATCAGCAGGTCAGTAGTGTCGACACGACGCTGTTGCGGTTAGGCTTCGATAAGAACAGCCCATTTGGCGCGCAGATTTTCTATAACGCTGGTACACACTGGGATCAGAATCTTTCGTCGCCATCGCTGAATTTGCAGGGCGCGTTCATGCTGCGACCCGTAATGGGTGGTAAACCAGACACGGTAATCACGGCAGCGCCCGAACCCGAACCGTTGGCTCCGTTACAGGTTTATCCGAATCCGACGGCTGGCCTGGTCCGCTGGGACGAGCCTCGGCTGAGCCGGCTGCAGGTACTAACCAGCAGCGGACGAATATTGCTCACGTATGAACCTGTGCGGGGGCAACAAACGTTAGATGTAAGTCATCTGCCCAATGGGTTCTATTTGATCCGGCTCTGGGCCGACCAGCGGACGATGGTGCAAAAGATTATTATTCAACATTAACCTGACGCCGATAGTGATCAGTCATTCGTGACTGCGAACTATCGACTGCCGACTAACCACGATCAACTATTTATGGACATTACCGTACAGGAACTGAAAGAGCGACTTGACAAAGGCGAGAAACTGAACCTTTTCGATGTTCGCGAACCCAACGAATATGAGGACGACAACATCGGTGGTACCCTGATTCCACTGGGGGATTTACAATACCGTCTGGATGAACTCGACGGCTTACAGGACGAAGAAGTAATTGTGCACTGCCGGTCGGGTAAGCGCAGCGGTATGGCGCAGCAGATTCTGGAAGAAAATGGCTTCAACAACGTTCGCAACGTACTTGGCGGTATGCTGGCCTACCGCGCTCAATAAAAGTATGATGTATGTTATATGAAATATGGCCAGTGATCCCATACGTCATACGTCATACATCATACATCTCAGGATTTCTTCTTCCTGATCCGGCCTGAACCACTGGTAGTCGCCCTGGTTTCGAAACCAAGTAAGCTGGCGTTTGGCATAACGGCGGGAGTTCCGTTTGAGCAGACGCGTCATTTCATTATAATCGTACGTACCATCCAGGTACGGAAAAACTTCCTGATAGCCAACCGTTTGCAGCGGTGAAAGATGTCGATACGGGCGCAGTGAACGCACCTCATCGAGTAAGCCCGCAGCCAGCATAGTGTCCATGCGAGTCTCGATTCGGGCGTAGAGTTCATCGCGTGGGCGTTCCAGGGCGATCAGAACGGGCTCAAACGGTCGTTCGGTGGTTTGCTGTCGTCGGAACGACGAATACGGCTGGCCCGTGGCCAGGCACACTTCCAGCGCCCGCGTCACCCGAATGGGGTTTTGCAGATCGGCGGTCTGGGCATATACCGGGTCTAGCTGGCACAGCTCGTCGACAAGCGGTGCTAATCCTTCCTGTTGCCAACGAACCAACAAGTGCTCCCGCAAGGCAGGCTCGACCGGTGGAATGTCGTCCAGACCAAAGCAAACCGCGTTGATATACAAACCTGTTCCACCTGCCAAAATCACTACTTCTTTGGTCAGAAATAACTCGTCCAGCAAGGCCAGACATTCTCGCTCGTACCGCCCGGCATTGACGGGGTCGGTAATCGAATGGGAATCGATGAAGTGATGCCGAACACCGTCCATATCAGCAGGCGATGGCTTGGCTGTACCGATGGTAAGTTCGCGATACAACTGTCTGGAATCGGCCGAAACCACATCCGTCTGAAGCCGCTTAGCCAACTGCACGCACAAGGCCGTTTTGCCAACCGCGGTTGGACCCGCTACAACAAGTAATTTTTTCACCTGATCAGTCATAGTTCTTAGGCAATCGGCGCCACCTCATAACCTTGCCTGACGACACTGCGTTGGCTAGTCGATCGCCCCGGCTAATTCGTACGGTTAGCAAATTAGGGAAGACTGTCGGCAAATTCAGGCTTTCTGCTTGCCGGTCTTGGGTGTCCATGCTTCTGCCTGTAGTATACGTTTCAGACTTGCTTATCGTTGAATTCTCGTTAAAAATGATGGAAAAAGTTTTCCATTAGTTGGGATTGGCTATTAACCTTTATATTTGTTCGTGCTAATGTAAGTGCCTTTAAATCAGGATGATACTTACCGGGAGGTTAGTACACCGAACCTATGACTTCAAAAGTTAATACACGCAATTCTGCCGATGACCAGCAACTGATTCTTCAGAAAACGCTGTCGATCATCTGTGGTAAATGGCGGCTGTACATTATTTATCAGATAGGAACCGAGGTGCGCCGATACGGTGAACTCCGGCGGATGATTCCGAAAATAAGTGAGAAAGTCCTGATCCAGGAACTGAAGGCCCTGATTTTGTTGGGGGTTATCGAGAAAAGAACCTATAGTGAAGTTCCGCTTCGAGTCGAATACAAACTGACGGCTAAAGGGCGGCAGGCGCTTCCTATCCTGCTAAAGGTTACGGCTATCGGCAAGGTGTTTCTGGCATCGGATGAAAAAACAGCGAATAAGGAGGAATGAATCCATCCTCCCTTCGCCCCAATCCTTTAAAAAACTTTAAATCCGAGAGAAACCGTAGCAATACCCAGGAAACCGGTTATCTGCGTGTTTTTGTAAATACCGCCCACGGGCACAGCGTATCGCAGATCGACATCCAGAAAATCGATGGGTGTATACCCGACTCCTACTTCCAGCGCATACGTAAAATCTTTTACTTCCAGATACTGGGCAACGTATTTGTTGCGTAGATCGGTTGTACCGGTAGTAGCCGGAATGCTTGTCTGCGGAAAACCAACTGTGGTATTGGCATTAATCTGACCACTCGTGGTTCGGGTTACTTCGGCTTTCTGCACGAAAATGAAGTTTGGACCAACATATCCCCGGAGTCTGCCATCCATCCAGCGTTTCCCGATCAAAATAGGCACGTCGACCGATTGCAGCACCGACTCGGAAACAATGTTCAGCGTGGCGTTCAGCAAACCCGGCTGCACACTAACAGGCAGCGCGTTGGCCAGATCCTGGTTAGCATTGACATCAATCGTAGCGCCGGTTTTCTGCTTGAGCACGTACCGGTTATAAGTAGCTTCGGCCTGAAGGAAAAAATGACTGAAGTTTTTTCGTACCCACAGACCGCCCGTGTAGCCAGCGCCAATACCGTTACTTTTATTCTCGACCGCTGGAATCTGAACGTTACCGACCGTCTGAGCCGGAATATTCGTGTAGCCGTGGGTGAAGGTTCCGCCCCCTTTGATGCCAAATTCAAACGATTTCAGGTCGGCCGATGAACCCGTTGTGTTGATCTGTGCCAGAGCAGACGACGCGCTGCCTAGTAGTAGAGCCCCTACTAACAAGTGAGTAAATTTCATAGCTGGATGTTATTGTTGTAGGAGCACGCGACGATAAGAGGCCGGATTGACCTGCGGAATCGTTGCGCTGTATTTGGCATTAATTCCTTTAATAATTTCATTGGCCATCAGCGCATATCCGGCCGGGGTCAGGTGAATGCCATCGAGACTGAAAGCCCCTCCCTGAATAAAAGCAGATGTGTAGGTAAGGCCATTCTGCTTGACGCCACCGGCGGTTGCCAATTGGCTCAGAATTGGGTTGGGGTCGACATAAGCCAGTCCTTTGGCATCCGCCTGCGCTTTCATCACAGTATTGAAGGCTGTGATGCGGGCATTCATAGTGGCTTGTTCGCCCGCGTCCAGTACAAACTGGGTAGGCAACGGATTGGTAGCGTCGATGCCATACCGACCGACTTTGGTGCCTACGTCTGTCCGGCCAAACTTGGTTAGCTCGGTCTGGTTGGCAAGTGAGAGTAGAAACAGATCGTTGGCCGTTGAGGCCCGAACACCCTGCGCTGCATCAGATGCCTGAATAGCCAGGGCCGGTAGGGTAGGCGAGCCGGGTGCCAGCAACTTCACAACCTGGTTGATAACTCCAAGCGTAACGAGCCGGAAATAAGGAGCACCCGTAACGTTCGGAACGCCGATCACGACGCCTTTGCGCCCACCTTCGGTTAATTTATTGATGATGGCCGTGTAATTGGTGGTGAATAAATCCGTAGCGGTCAGTGGCGTAACCCCACCCGTGGTGGCAAAAGCGAGTACGTCGTTGTTGCCCAGCCAGCACGAGAAGAACGTAGCACCGGTGAGATTGTCGCTTACGTACTTGAAATACGTTGTCGTTGGATCGTCGACAAGCCGTTCGAAATAAGGGTTTCCTTGCGTGGAGCCATAACCTGGCGACAAAATATCACCCATCTTGATGCCAGGCACGCCCAGGTTCTGATTGGTACCCGTAAATTTAGTATACAACACCGATCCGTTCGCATTCGTCGTCCGGACCGCACCCGGTGCTACCTGTTTGATGGCTGAAATAAGCGTGATCGGGTTGGTCGTATCGGGCACCTGAACCAGTTTCATATAACCCGACCCAGCCGCCTGCGCTTCCGTGAATAAGGGCTGAACAAAATCGCCACCACCTACGGTCTTAAACTGACCCGCCAGAATGTTCGGGTAGGCGTTCAACTGACTGTCGCGATAAAGGCCTCCATCGGCGAAGCCCGCGGTCAGCGAATTTCCAACAGCTACGTATTTCGTAAAATCGGCACTTCCCTTACTGGGGGTTCCACTACTCCCTGTAATGGGGTCAATATCATTGTTAGCGCAGGCCAGTAGCCCAACCGTAGTGGTCAGAATCAGGCCCCACCTGAGTTTGTTGTGAAAGCGCATTCGATGGTAAAAAGTTAATAGTAAAATAAATAGATAATTTTGTAAAAAAAGAACGCAAAAATACGCCATTTTATGTGACCAACCGGCTACTTTTCCGTAAAACTTACAGCAGTACGCCGGGGGCCATCAAAACAATCGCCTAACGAACAGGTTGTTTCAATAAAACTGAGCGGTTTACCTGCCAGCCGTTTAATCAATGTTCCATTAAAACAAAGTTAACCAATGGGTCTTTTATCATTTTTCAAAGGAGTAGGGGAAAAAATCTTTCACAACGATGCACCAGCCGCTCCCGCTGAAGCAGAAAAAGTTGAACCGGTACGGGCTCAGGCGCTGCTCGATCACGTAAAGCAATTGGGTCTTGCTTATAACAGCCTGACCATAAAAACAAAAGGCGACACGGTTACGATTACGGGCTCGGTGAAATCGCAGGAAGACGCTGAGAAGATCGCCCTGGCCGTTGGTAACGTAGAAGGCGTGTCGGCTGTCGATAATCAATTACAGGTTGATACACCCGCGCCCGAGGGCAAATATTATACGGTCAAATCGGGGGACTCACTGTCGAAAATCGCGAAAGAAGTCTACGGTGACCCCATGAAATACGGAATTATTTTCGAAGCTAACAAGCCTATGCTGAAAGATCCCGATCTGATTTACCCAGATCAGGTTCTACGGATTCCGCAACTGTAATCCGAAAAAACACAAAGCCGGAAGGGGCCCGACAGGTGGTTTGCTCAGCGCAAGGCCGCCTGTCGGGCCCCTTCCGGCTTTATAACTTTTATAAACATTCATACGAGTGGCCGGTTTTATTGAGCGCAACGCAACGAAAAACTTATGGCCGTTCATTTAATATCTTACCTGAAAGAACAGTTCACACCTGCTGTCGTTGACCAGCTTAGCAGTGCGTTGAATGAATCATCGGCTAATACCTTAAAAGCCGTCAACGGAAGCCTGCCCACCTTATTGGGTGGACTTACTCGACGGGTTCAGGCAACCGGAGGAGCCTCGTCGATCATCGGTTTCCTGGATAAAGGCGATTACAGCAACATTCCGCTCGACGTGAGTCAGGCAATCGACCAGAACACGATTGCGCCCGATACTGCGGCTGCCGGTCAGGAATTTCTACAGACGATTTTCGACGATAAGCTGACGCGTACCACCGAGCTTATCAGTACTTATAGCAGCACTAAGCCGCAATCGGTGCGGGCCATTATGGGCCTGGCCGCAGCGATTCTGAAGGGCGTTTTAGGCCGGCAGGATCAGGAGAAGGGCCTAACTGCCGATAGTTTGAAAACCTTGCTGATTGGGCAGGCAACCGAATTTCGGCAACTGTTACCCAGCGGGCTGGAGGCTGTCGGGAGCTTACTGGAATTCGATGAGCTGGTGACGCCGACGGGTCCGCAAACCGAAGTACAGGGAACCGATAATTTTAGCGGTAATGTCGTCAATCCGAATATCCCGAAAAGCGCCGAGGGCGATCGCCGGAAGGAGAACGTGCGCTGGCTTCGGTGGGCTATGATTGTCATTGCCGTGCTGGTGATCGGCCTGATCGTTCAGAAATGCCGGGAAAACCAAAATAGCGTAGACGGAATCAGTACCGATTCGACCTCCCGCGTTGAGTCGAATGCCGTTGAAGACACATCGGCGGCAACGAAAGAAAGTATTCGGGAAGCCCATGGCCAGGCTGCCGATTCGACAGCGCCGGGTCCACTTGGCACCCGCGACTCGTCCAGTTCAAAATAGTTATTTCGACCCATTGGAATCTTCTGTAAACTCTATATCAACGTTCTGAAATCATGACAACAAATCGTGCTCATTACCTTCGTTCGTGGTTGCTCACGGGCCTGCTTGCCTGTTCGAGTCTGACCTTCTGGAGTTGTTCCGGCAATAAAAAAGAAGCTTCTTCCGAAACCAATATGGCCGCCAGCGATAGTACGGCTGGCAGCGACAGCTCGGTATTTGGCCGTCAGGGCGATACCACGGGCAGTAGTATGAACGCTCCTCAACAGGCCCCGCCCGACAGCGGTGACCGTGGGGCTGTGGTCCCCGCCGAAGTCAAAGTAGTGCCCAAAAAATAGCGGTTTAACCGGTAAACTGAAGGAATGGCGGTAAGTAAGTCGGTCGGTATTGGTTAACTTGCGGCTTACTTACCGCCATCAGGCACTAACTTACCAATTCCTTATGTTTGTTGACGCCATTGAACGCGTTGATGCTTTTACTCGCCCTATTCATTCAATCATTCGTCTTCACGGTCACAACGAAGTTGTACCCGGTACAGCTACGCTTTTCTTCGTCAACCAGGAAGGATGCGCCATCACCTGTAAGCATGTTGCGGAGCTGATTACCCAGACCGACACGATCCATCAGAACTATCGTAATTTTCTGGGGGCTCGCCGGAAACTGCTCCACGAAAAGAATGCTACCCAGCTCATCAATCAACTGGAAACGAAATTCCGGATCAATTCGGAAACCATTGTTCGGGTAAAAAATAGTTTCGTTGGCTGCGTCGATCAATACGAAAAGCTGACAATCGACATGCATCCTACCCAGGATCTGGCTTTGCTGCGGTTTGAAGGATACGGTCGCCGACTGTACCGGTCACAGGCCATGTTTCTGGGCGATAGCAGCCTCGTGAAACCAGGTCGAAGCTTATGTCGGTTGGGCTACCCTTTTCCCGAATTCACCAATTTTCGTTACAATCCAGCGATCGACGATATCGAATGGATCACGACCGGTCGGCCGAATTCTCCCCGTTTTCCAATTGACGGTATCGTGACCCGACTGCTGAGTGAGAACAACGAAATTACCGGTATCGAGATGAGTACACCGGGGCTGCGGGGGCAGAGTGGCGGGCCGTTGTTCGATACGAAAGGACTGATCTACGGCATGCAATCGGCTACGCGCCACCTGCACCTGGGTTTCGATATCGAGGATCGCGAAGTCATGGTGAACGGGCGCAAAAGCCGCGTGTCGAACTATCCGTTTCTGAACGTCGGTCAGTGCGTACACGTCGATGTCATCAAAGCATTTCTGCGGGAGCGGAACGTGCCGTTTTACGAAGGTTGACGAGTGCTAACGTCGACGGGACTTTAGCTGTATCTTTGGCGCGGCTAAAGTCCCTTAGTTATGCCCCAAACAACCACTTCACCGTTGGCACAGGCCGCCCTCACAGCCGATGCGCTGGCCTTGCTGAAGAACCTGATTGCCACGCCGTCATTCAGTCGCGAAGAAGATCAGACGGCGCTGCTGCTGGAAGCGTTCTTTGCCGACAGACACATCCCGTTCGAGCGACTTCAGCACAACGTCTGGGCGAAAAATCGCCATTTCGATCCGGCAAAGCCCACCATCCTGCTGAATTCACACCACGACACGGTCAAACCGAATCAATCCTGGACGCTCGATCCGTTCGAGCCCATCGAGCGCGACGGCAAACTGTTCGGGCTGGGCAGTAACGATGCGGGAGGGTGCCTGGTTTCGCTGATGGCTACGTTTGTCCACTTCTACGACCGACCCGATATGGCGTATAATCTCATGATGGTCGCTTCGGCCGAGGAAGAGATTTCGGGGCGGAATGGGTTGGAGCTGGTCCTGCCCGAGTTACCGCCAATCAGCTTCGCCATCGTAGGCGAACCCACCGAAATGCAGCTGGCCATTGCTGAAAAAGGCCTGCTGGTGCTCGATTGTACAGCCCACGGTATTAGCGGTCATGCCGCCCGCAACGAAGGTGAAAATGCGATCTACAAAGCCATACAGGATATTAACTGGCTGTCTACCTATCAGTTTCCGAAAGTATCGCCGACGCTGGGGCCTATCAAACTGTCGGTGACCATTATCAACGCCGGTACGCAGCATAACGTGGTGCCGGATACCTGCACCTTCACGGTCGATGCGCGGATCACCGAGCAATATACCCTCGAAGAAGTGATCGACATTATTCGGGCAAATATTCAGTCGGAGGTAACCCCCCGCTCGATCCGTCTCAAACCGTCGTCCATTCCTGTCGATCATCCCATCGTACAGGCGGGTTTGGCGCTCGGTCGGTATACGTATGGCTCTCCAACAACCTCCGATCAGGCAGTGCTCAACTGCCCCTCGCTAAAGTGTGGTCCGGGGCATTCCGGCCGATCGCATTCGGCGGATGAATTTATTTACCTGCGGGAAATCGAGGAAGGAATCGACGGGTATATTCGGATGCTGGAGCAGATTTTATAAACACCTCACCGAATTTATTGGCTTCTTTGCAATTCAGTCAGCTCGTTTCTCTTTTTTATAGTATGAAGTACATCTGCCGTATGGGTTTGGTCGTAGCCGGTCTTTTGCTGGCAACGATAAGCCAGGCCCAGCCGAAACCTGCACCCCGCCAGCTGGCCTGGCAACCGCTCGAAACTACCGCGTTTTTACATTTTACGGTCAACACCTACACCGATAAAGAATGGGGTGATGGTACCGAAAGCCCATCTATTTTCAACCCCACCAAACTCGACGCCCGCCAGTGGATCAAGTCCCTGAAAGACGCAGGCTTTAAGATGGCCATCATTACGGCCAAGCACCACGACGGGTTCTGCCTGTGGCCCTCCAAAATGACCGAACATTCGGTGAAAAACAGCCCCTGGAAGGCTGGTAAGGGTGATGTCGTTCGGGAAGTAGCCGATGCCTGCCGCGAGTTTGGTCTTAAGTTCGGGGTTTACCTTTCGCCCTGGGACCGTCATGAACCGCGCTATGGAACGGCATCGTATAACGAGTATTATAAAAGCCAGTTGCGGGAGCTGCTGACTAACTACGGCCCGATTTCGGAGGTGTGGTTCGATGGGGCCAAAGGCGAAAACGCCAAAGACATGACCTACGATTTTGCGGGTTACTGGGCGTTAGTACGTGAATTGCAGCCTAATGCGGTGATGTTCTCCGACGCCGGTCCCGACGTGCGCTGGGTGGGCAACGAAGCCGGTAACGCGGGCGAAACCTGTTGGTCTACCATCAATACAGCCGGCCTGGCTCCCGGCAAAGCGGACTCGAAATACCTGAACAGGGGTGATCCAACAGGTAAGCAGTGGGTGCCCGCCGAAACCGACGTCTCGATCCGGCCAGGCTGGTTTTACCATGCGTCGGAGGATGCGAAAGTCCGTTCGGGAAAGAACCTGGTGAATCTGTATTACCAGTCCGTCGGCCGGAATAGCCTGCTGCTGCTCAACGTTCCACCCAACCGGGACGGTCTGTTTTCGGAGCCGGATATTGCCAGCCTGAAAGAATTCCGGAGTATTCTGGACGAAACGTTCAAACAAAACCTGGTCGGCAAACAGCCGAAACTGACGGATAAGAAACTGGCTACGTTCACGACGCTGGCGGCCAATCAGCCCCTGACGATCGACCTGACCGGCGAGCACAGCTTCGACCGGATTTCGATTCAGGAAAACATTGCTGATGGGCAGCGGGTCGCGAGCGGGAAAGTCGAATACTGGGACGGCGCTGGCTGGAAAGCCATCCAGAACTTCACGACCGTGGGCTACAAACGGCTCCTGCGCTTTCCGGCCGTAAATAGTAAGCGGATTCGACTGACGTTTACCAATACAAACGGCCCGGTTCAACTGGCGGAAGTAGGGGTTTTCAAGGCATCTTCGCGTGAAGAATAAACGGCTATGCGCTCAATCCGTACTTTATTAATTGTTGGCCTGACGATTCCTTTGCTCATCAGTCAGGTTTTTGGGCAGGCTGCTTCAGAAAGCATCCGATTGAATCAGGTTGGGTTTTATCCGAACGCTCCTAAAGTCGCCATTGTGGTCGGCAACACAGCCGGGCCGTTTGAGGTGACCACGACCGATGGGAAAACCGTCGTTTTTAAAGGAACACTCGGCAATCAGAGGCAGAACGCCATTTCGGGCAAGACAACCTATACGGCTGACTTTTCGGCACTGAAAAAACCGGGTACCTATGTGGTCAACATTCCGGGCGCTGGGCATTCGTATTCGTTTACCATTCAGCCTAATGTCCATCGCGCTGCGGCCATTGGTGGGCTGAAAGGGTTCTACTACCAGCGGGTATCGACCGAGTTGCCTGCGACCTACGCCGGGCAGTGGCACCGGCCCGCCGGACATCCCGACACGCGCGTGCTGATCCATCCGTCGGCGGCTTCCGAGAGTCGGCCTGCGGGTACGGTGATTTCATCTCCACGGGGTTGGTACGACGCGGGCGACTACAACAAGTACATCGTTAACTCGGGAATTACGATGGGAACCTTACTGTCGCTGTATGAAGACTTCCCAGCCTATTGCCAATCGCTGAAGACCAATATTTCGGAAAGCGGTAACGCCATTCCCGATGTGCTGGACGAAGCCCTCTGGAATCTGCGCTGGATGCTGACCATGCAGGACCCGGCAGATGGTGGAGTTTACCATAAACTGACCAACGCAGGTTTCGATGGCATGATCATGCCCGACAAAGCTACCAAAGACCGCTATGTGGTTCAGAAGAGCATTACCGCTGCGCTCGATTTTGCGGCTGTGATGGCGCAGGCTGCCCGGATTTTCAAGCCGTTTGGCCGCGAACTGCCGGGACTGGCCGATTCCTGCCGGACGGCGGCTGTCAACGCCTGGACGTGGGCGCAGAAGAACCCGGATGCCTACTATCGCCAGAACGAGATGAACCAGCGGTTCGACCCGGACGTAACGACCGGCAGCTACGAAGACAGAGACGCCAGCGACGAGCGAATCTGGGCGGCTACGGAGTTATACATGACCACCCGAGACAACGCCTATGCAACCGCTGTGAACCTATTTCCGGATGATAAGACTCCGTTGCCTTCCTGGCCGCAGGTTCGAACGCTCGCGTATTATACGCTGGCCCGGTCTGCTAAAGACAAATCGTTTCCGAAGCAGGACCTGCTGACGCAGGCCAAAAAGCACATCGTTGAGCTGGCTAATTCGCTGGTGGCAGGCACCGACCAGCAGGCTTTCGGAACGGTCATGGGGAAAACGGCTAAAGATTTTATCTGGGGAAGTAGTTCGGAAGCGGCTAACCAGGGCGTTGCGCTGATTCAGGCGTATCGGTCGACGGGGGATAAAAAATACCTTGATTATGCACTGACCAACCTGGATTATCTGTTCGGCCGAAATGCGGTCGGCTACTCGTTTCTAACGGGTTTCGGCACCAAATCGACCATGAACCCGCACCACCGCCCGTCGGTAGCCGACGGAATCGACGCGCCGGTGCCTGGCTTGTTGTCGGGCGGAACCAACGCCAACGCGGCCCGTCAGGATAAATGTGCGGGCTATACGACCACGGTTGCCGATGAGGTCTATCTCGATCAGTCCTGTTCGTATGCTTCCAACGAGATTGCCATCAACTGGAACGCGCCGTTCGTTTATCTGGCTATCGCCCTTGAGGCCCTGCAAACTGAAGCGGGATACGGCTCAAAGAGCCGGTAATGGCATAACAAATGCCCTGTTTTGCCAGTTGGAATTTCGTTGTTCATCCTTTATCAATCATTCATACACATGTTGTACCCGCTTACGTTCGAAACAATTTTTAAAGATAAAATCTGGGGTGGTCAGAAAATAAAAACCATTCTGGACAAGGATTTTGCCCCCCTACCGAACTGCGGTGAAACCTGGGAGGTGTCCGATGTGGAAGGCAACGTGTCGGTGGTGAAGGAGGGCAGTCTGCAGGGAAAATCGCTCCGTGAACTTGTCGAGCAGTATAAAGACAAGCTGGTCGGACAGCACGTGTACGAAAAATACGGCAACCGGTTCCCGTTACTGATCAAGTTTATCGACGCCAACGACGACCTGTCGATTCAGGTTCACCCGGATGACGAACTAGCGAAAAAACGCGGCAGTGGTTTCGGTAAAACCGAAATGTGGTACATCATCGAAGCCGACCAGGACGCTAAGCTTAATTCGGGTTTCAATCGTGAGGTGACGAAAGACGAATACGTCAAAGCCGTTGCCGACAATACGATTCAGGATATGCTGAATATCGAACCTGCTCAGGCGGGCGATGTTTTTTTCCTCCCCGCCGGCCGGGTTCACTACATCGGCAAGGGTCTGTTGCTGGCTGAAATTCAGCAGACATCCGATACAACCTACCGAATTTATGACTTCGATCGTGTAGATCAGACAACGGGCCAGAAGCGCGAGCTGCATACCGATCTGGCTGTCGATGCCATCGATTACCGCCACTACGATCATTACAAGACCCAGTACGACAAAAAGCTCAACGAAAGCGTCAATGCGGTTAAGAGCGATTATTTCGTAACCAACGTCCTGAATTTCGATCAGGAAGTAGAGCATGATTACACGCACATCGACTCGTTCGTGGTGCTGATCTGCGTGGCGGGGGCTTTAACCGTTGAAACCGAAGGTGGCTACAGCGTACCGCTCAACATGGGGCAATGTGTGCTGATCCCGGCATCCATCAACAATGTCACGCTGGTTCCCGACGGCGACATGACCGTTCTGGAAACGTACGTACCCTAGTGGGATTCAACACAGAGACGCGGAGCACGCAGAGTTTTATTTTTCTCCGTGTACTCCGCGTCTCTGTGTTGAATAGAATGCTAAGATCCTACAGCACATTTGGCAGGGAAATAAAGGCGACGAAAGGAGAAAAGGCGTAGGTTTGCCTTTCTCGTTTCGTCTTTCCTTTTATCGGCAAGACCAAAGCGGAAAGCATTCGTAACTAAAGCAGAGTATGAATCTGAATTTGATCGATAAAGTCATTCTTGTAACGGGTGGGGCCAAAGGCATTGGCGAAGGCATCTCAACCGTGTTGGCCGCCGAAGGAGCTATCCCTGTCATTATTGGCCGCAACGAAGCGGATAACAATAAAACCGTTGAGGCCATTCGCGCCAACGGAGGACGCGCTCACCAGGTCGTAGCCGAACTGTCGCAGCCTGAACCATGTAAACAGGCCGTTGAACAGGCGCTGACTCAGTTTGGCCGTATCGATGGACTAGTCAACAATGCGGGGGTGAACGATGGCGTCGGACTGGAAAATGGTTCTTATGAAGGGTTTATGGCTTCGCTGCACAAAAACCTGGTGCATTATTACCTGATGGCGCATTATGCCTTACCAGCGCTGAAAGAATCCAAGGGGGCAATCGTCAACATCGGTTCGAAAGTAGCCGAAACAGGACAAGGAAACACGTCTGCGTATGCCGCTGCGAACGGAGGTCGAAACGCCTTAACCCGCGAATGGGCGGTTGAACTGTTGCCCTACGGCATTCGGGTGAACTGCGTGGTCGTGGCCGAAAGCTGGACCCCGCTTTACGAAAATTGGATCAAAACCCTGCCCAATCCAGAAGAGAAGCTAAAGCAGATCGTCTCGAAAATTCCACTCGGGCATCGCATGACCACAACCGAAGAACTCGCCAACATGGTGGCGTTTCTGCTCTCGGATCGGTCGAGTCATACCACCGGTCAATTGGTTCACGTCGATGGCGGCTATACTCACCTCGACCGGGCCATCACGGACTAAAACATAAAAATCGTTTAAACACAGAGACACAAAGTACACAGAGTAGTAATTATCAATTTAAATTTTGCAACTCTGTGTACTTTGTGCCGTAACGACAGACCGCTCCGTGTTTAATTAAATCGTAAAATAATGGCTCTCGGACGAACTTCTGATCCTGTTAAACTGAAACCCGGTCAGGAAACCGGAAATTTTGGCCTTGCCTTTGCCCTGGTAACCAGTTTGTTTTTCCTGTGGGGGCTGGCCAATAGCCTGAACGGGTCGCTAATCAAGCAGTTTCAGATAGCCCTGGACCTCAACCGATTCCAGGCTGGTATCGTCGATTTTGCGTTCTACCTCGGGTATTTCTTTATGGCTTTGCCAGCGGGTTACGTCATGCGGAAATTTGGCTATAAACGCGGCATCATGTTTGGGCTCTTGCTCTATGGCGGAGGGGCGTTTCTGTTCTATCCGGCCGCCGAAGTGCGCGTCTACGGCTTTTTTCTGCTGGCATTGTTCACGATGGCCTGCGGTATTGCCTTTCTGGAAACGGCTGCTAATCTTTATGTAACCGTATTGGGCGATCCGGCCAAGTCCGAATGGCGGCTGAATTTTTCGCAATCCTTCAATGGTATCAGCGCCATTCTGGGCCCTGTCATCGGAGCACTTTTTATCTTTTCCAAAACCGAGTACACCCCCGAAATGCTGAAAACCATGGCTCCGGCGCAGGCCGAAGCGGTTCGGGTACAGGAGGCCCTTTCCGTGCAGGGCCCCTATCTGGTTATCGGATCGATCATTGCGGTCGTCTTTGTGCTGTTTGCGCTCACCAAAATGCCCGAAGTCGGGGCTGAAGAAGAGCAGACGGCTGGCGAGGTGTCGATCTGGCGAATTTTTCGGCATCGCCATCTGAGCCTGGGAATCATTGCGCAGTTTCTGAACGTCGGCGCACAGGCTACGCTCTGGGGCTACTTTGTCGATCTCAAACTCGATTTTTCGCGGGAAGGCCACTGGGTTTTAGCGGAAGGCTACATGCACCTGATCAACTCACTGACGGGCGGTTCGAACGATCTGTCGCTGACGCAGATCGCTGGTTTCCATGCGTCATTTGCGCTGGTGCTGTTCATGCTGGGTCGCTTCGTCGGTACGTCGCTGATGACCCGCGTTCGGCCCAACGTCGTGCTGACTATTTACGCGGTCGGGGCTTTGCTGATGGTGCTGCTGGCTATGATAACGGGCGGACTAACGGCGGTCATCGCGCTTAGTTTTACATACTTCTTCCAGTCTATTCAGTTCCCGACCATTTTTGCGCTGGCTACCAAAGGGCTGGGCGCTGAGTCGAAAATTGCATCGTCGCTGGTAATTATGAGTATCGTTGGGGGCGCTCTAATGCCGCTGGTGGCGGGTGCATTGTTTGCGAAAGGCCCCATTTACGCCCTGCTGGTGCCACTTGTTTGTTTCGCCTTTATCGCGTTTTATGCGATGCAGGGTTATCAGACGAAATTGCAGGACGTTGAGCATTCACCTGTAGTTTAAATGGATAATGTAAAATGGATAATGAGTGATGGAATAGTATTATTCATTATTCATTTTACATTATTCATTCACAGAACAGGGTAAGAGAAGGTAAGTTGTCGGCATGCTACCGCGTAACTTGTCATCGATTTGTCGACTTGCTCTGTTTTTCTGAATCCTGTAAATCACACTAATTCGATAAATCCTGGTTCTGATGCGCTATTGTCTGGCTCTCGACCTGAAAGACGACCCGGCATCAATTGCCGAGTACGAACAATACCATAAGCGGCTCCGGCCTGAAATCGAAGCCAGTATCCGCGAAGCGGGTATTACGGAGATGGAAATTTATCGCGTCGGAAATCGTTTATTTATGATCATGGAAACCGATGAAACGTTCTCTTTTGACGCCAAAGCGGCTGCCGATGCAGCCAATCCAAAGGTTCAGGAGTGGGAACAACTGATGTGGACCTATCAGCAGTCGCTGCCGATGGCCAAACCCGGTGAAAAATGGGTGCTCATGAACCAGATCTTTCAACTGTAGGACCGACCCGGAGGGTCGGGCGAGAAAAGTTCATCCAGTTTAATTCTCCCGACCCAGCGGGTCGGCGCTACTTTTATGAACGTTGCCTTATTTATTCCCTGCTACGTCGACCAGTTTTACCCACAAGTGGGTATCGCTACCATGAAATTACTGGAAAAGGTGGGCGTTCAGGCTACGTTTCCGATGCAGCAAACCTGCTGCGGGCAACCCATGGCCAACGCTGGCTGCGAAGTCGATTCCATCCCGGTCTATCACAATTACGTGCGCACCTTCGCCGATTATGACTACATCGTAGCGCCGTCGGGGAGTTGCGTGTACCATGTTCGTAAGCATTTCAACATCATCGACCAGACGCCCGCCGTCAAGCACGTCCGCGAGCGAACGTACGAATTGATCCAGTTTCTGACCGATGTGCTGGGTGTAACGAACATCGAAGCCGAATTTCCGTATCGCGTTGGTCTGCACCAGAGCTGCCACGGTCAGCGTGGCCTGCGGTTAGCACCCGATTCGGAAATGTCGCCGAACCGCGAAGGAAAAGTGAGTCAGCTGTTGAAGCAGGTGCGCGGTTTAGAGCTGATCGAGCTGGACCGGTACGACGAGTGCTGTGGGTTCGGGGGCGCGTTCTGTGTATCGGAAGCCGCAGTGTCGGGCCGGATGGGGCAGGACCGTGTGCAGGACCACGTTAAAAATGGTGCCCAGGTGATTACCGGGGGCGACGTTTCCTGTCTTATGCATCTCGAAGGCATTGTCCGTCGGCAGAAATTGCCCCTGCGGGTCATGCATGTCTCCGAGATTCTAATCGGAAGCGTTTCGTAATTATGCCGAATTTGTACATCATGGCCGGTCCCAACGGAGCCGGTAAAACGACAGCAGCCTATACTTTGTTACCAGAGGTAATGAAGACAAAGGAATTTGTCAATGCCGATGAAATTGCACGGGGCCTATCGCCTTTCAATGTGGAAGCGGTGGCCTTTGAGGCTGGTCGGCTTATGTTGCAGCGCATGGAGCAGCTTATGCACCAGGAGGTTGATTTTGCCATCGAGACAACATTATCGACTCGCTCCTACGTACAAACCATCCATCGGGCACAACAAATCGGGTATACAGTAAGTCTGTATTATTTCTGGATACCTTCGGCCGAGGTGTCGAAAGAGCGGGTTGCCCTGCGTGTGGCTAAGGGTGGTCACAACATCCCTCCGGATGTAATCGAACGGCGGTATAGTCGAAGTGTTATTAATCTGACCAATCTGTATATACCTGTCTGCGATTACTTCACTGTTTTCAGTAATGCCAATATACCGACGGAAATGGTGGCAACGGGAGGAATGGATCTTGATACTGATGTGTTTAATGAGGATATTTGGTTAACTATTATAAGCTATGGAAGCCGTTCAAATAAAGACAAGACCGAGTAATGACGAAGTGCTGGCAGGCATTCGTCGTGCCGTACAAAAAGTGGTTGAACAGGCCAAGCGTGACGATCAAGAACTGGTTATAGCTGATGAGAATGGTAAGCCGGTTCGTGTTAAAGCCCGAGATTTATAAGTTATGACGCACGCACAAGCTGCCGACCGTTTCACCGCCGATTTTGAACGGACCACCTGGCACGACCAGGCTCTGTGGTTTGTCCGGCAGAAACGCGACCGTATGGCCTATTCGCTGCCCGAATGGGAAGAGCTCCGCGAACTGGCCTCACAGATAAAAAACCATGCCCTCAGTCAGTTAGATACGTACCTGGAGGAATTCGAACGAAATGCGCTGGCCAACGGCGCTCACGTTCACTGGGCTGCCAACGCGCAGGAACACAACGAGATTGTGCTGAATATTCTGCGCAAGCATGGGTCTACCCGGTTGGTCAAAAGCAAATCTATGCTGACCGAAGAGTGTCATCTGAATCCATACCTGATCAGGAATGGCGTTGAGGTAGTCGATACGGACCTGGGCGAGCGAATTATCCAACTGATCGATGAACCGCCGAGCCACATCGTTATGCCGGCGATTCACCTTAAAAAAGAGGACGTAGGCGATATTTTTCACAAACACCTCAATACACCCGCCGGAGCCAGCGATCCGCAGTTCCTGGCCGAAACCGCCCGTCAGCACCTGCGCAAGCATTTTGTCGCGGCCGACGCAGCCTTATCGGGTGTGAACTTTGCGATTGCCGAAACAGGCGGATTTGTCGTCTGTACCAACGAGGGGAACGCCGATCTGGGCGTTACGCTGGCCCCCGTACACATTGCCAGCATGGGCATCGAGAAGATCATCCCGAAACTCGAACACCTGGGGGTCTTTACGCGCCTGCTGACCCGCTCGGCTACCGGTCAGCTCATGACGGCCTATACCAGTCATTTTCATAAACCCAGACCCGGTCAGGAATTGCATATTGTCATTGTCGACAACGGGCGGGTGGCGCAGTTGGGTCGGCCGGATTTTCGGGCGTCGCTGAAGTGCATTCGCTGTGGCGCCTGCATGAATACCTGTCCTGTCTATCGGCGCAGCGGAGGGCATAGCTACGACTACACCGTTCCGGGGCCGATCGGGTCGATTCTGTCGCCCAACGTCGATCTGAAAAAACACAGCACCCTGCCGTTTGCCAGTACGCTCTGCGGGTCGTGTTCAGATGTGTGTCCGGTTAAGATCGACATCCACGTACAGCTGTATAAATGGCGGCAGATCATTAATGAGAATAAAGCAACACCCGTCGGCAAACGGCTGGGGATGAAAGGGCTCTCCAAAGTGCTGTCCCGCCCAAAACTGTATGCGCGGTTAGGCAAAGCAGCCCGTCGGGTGCTGGCCTCAACGCCATATTCACTTTCGCACAACGGCACCATCAATCCCTGGGCCATCGCCCGCGAACTGCCCGAACCGCCGAAACAAAGTTTCCGGGAGTGGTACGCTGCCAACGCTAAGTAATGTTTTATAAAAAGCCCGATCTGATCGGGCTTTTTCGTTTTCTGATCGGTCGAATATGTCCACCGCTCACAAAACAACCTGTATATTTGAGTATCACTCATCAGGTTTGCTTCCATGAAACTCCGTTTACTGGTACTGCTGTCGATCTGGGTTACGTCGGCACGGGCTCAATTGACACCCACTGGCAATTTCGTTCGCGACAATTACCAGAAGTTCGAGTATAAAATTCCGATGCGCGACGGTACGAAACTGCATACGGCGGTTTACGTTCCGAAAGATGCCTCGGGTTCGAAAACGTATCCGTTTCTGATGCAGCGGACCTGTTATAGCGTAGCGCCTTATGGTCCCGATGCCTACCCGTCGCAGGTGGGTCCGTCGGGTACGCTCATGCGGGAAAAGTTTATTTTCGTGTATCAGGATGTACGCGGTCGATGGATGTCGGAAGGTACCTGGACCAACATGACCCCGACCGTCACCGACCAGCAGCCCGCACCCGTTGCGAAGGGGAAAAAGCCGACGGCCAAACCGACCGGTCCGCTGCTCGTCGACGAAAGTTCCGATACCTACGACACGATCGACTGGCTACTCAAAAACGTACCGAACAACAACGGTCGGGTAGGGCAGTGGGGCATTAGTTACCCTGGCTTTTATACCATCGCGGGGGCCGTAACGGCTCATCCGGCCTTAAAAGCTTCGTCGCCCCAGGCTCCGGTTTCGGACTTTTTCTTCGATGATTTCCACCACAATGGCGCGTTCATTCAGGCTTATCTGTTCACGTTTCCGGTGTTCGGTGTTCAGCATCCTGCTCCGACTACTAAAGATTGGTACGACGATCAGTTTATCAAGACAGGCACGAGCGACGGTTTCCAGTTTCAGTATGACCTTGGACCGCTCAAAAACGTGGATAAGTATTACAAGGATAATTTTTTCTGGCAGGAGACCGTCAATCATCCCAACTACGATGAGTTCTGGCAGAAGCGGAGCATCATTCCGCATCTCAAAAACATAAAACACGCCCTGATGACAGTGGGCGGCTGGTTCGACGCCGAAGATTTGTATGGTCCGCTGACCATCTACAAAACCGTAGAGAAGAACAATCCGGGCACGTACAACACCTTGGTCATGGGGCCGTTCGGACACGGTCGCTGGTCGCGCGAAACGGGGCATACCCTGCACAGCAACGTCTACTTTGGCGATAGCATCGCTACCTTCTACCAGCGGAACATCGAGGCTAAGTTCTTCGATCATTTTCTGAAAGGACCAGGTGATGGAAAAACGGGCTTACCCGAAGCCTATCTGTTCAACACCGGCCGAAACGAGTGGCGGACCTTCGATAAGTGGCCGACGGCCGATGCACAGACAAAGCAATTTTACCTGACGACGGATGGTAAACTGGCCACCAACAAAGTTATGGGCTCGACGGAAGCGGGTGGTAATTCGTTTTCGGAGTTTGTCAGCAATCCGATGAAGCCGGTTCCGTATACCGAAGATATTACTACCCTACAAGGCTTTACGCCCTTCAATTACATGTCGGAAGATCAGCGGTTTGCCAGCCGCCGACCCGATGTGCTGACGTTTCAGACTGACGTTTTAACCGAAGATTTGACGCTGGGTGGCGAAATTATGGCCAAACTAAAAGTAAGCACAACGGGTTCGGATGCTGACTGGGTCGTGAAATTGATCGATGTGTACCCGCCCAGTGAACCGAATCATGCGTATATGCCTAACAAAAATATCACGTTGGGGAATTACCAGCAGATGGTGCGCTCGGAAGCGATGCGTGGGCGTTTCCGCAACTCGTTCGAAAAACCCGAACCGTTTAAGCCAGGTGAAGTAACCGACGTGAATTTCCGTTTGCAGGATGTTCTACACACGTTCAAAAAAGGCCATCGAATGATGATTCAGGTGCAGAGTACGTGGTTTCCATTAATCGACCGTAATCCACAGAAGTATGTGGATAACATCTTTAAAGCTGATGCCGCCGATTTTCAGAAAGCCACGCACCGGGTTTATGATAATTCGGTTATTGAGGTACAGGTAATCAAGTAAACTGTTTTTTCTGACAGGATTAACAGGATAAAACAGGTTTTTTTCTAAAAGCTGTCTAGACTTTTAAAACGTGAGTGAGTTTGTCATTCCGACGCAGGAGGAATCTTGAAGCAAATCAACCCTCAAGATTCTTCCTGCGTCGGAATGACAAACTCACACTCTGATTATTGGTTAAGTAGCTGTTAAATCTGAAATTCAAAAAAGATTCACTAATTGAAAATTCTGTCTTAACCTGTTAATCCTGTCAAAAAGACCTAACCAACGAACTGATGAAAGCTATCTGGAACGGTAAAACCATTGCCGAAAGCAACGACACGATCGTCGTCGAAAACAACCATTATTTTCCGAAAAACTCCGTCGATGCGACGTACCTGGTCGGCAGCCAGACCCACACGACCTGCCCGTGGAAAGGAATAGCCTCGTATTATTCTTTGTCGGTCGATGGAAAAACCAACACCGATGCCGCCTGGTATTATCCGCAGCCCAAGCCAGCGGCTGATGAAATCAAAGATTACATCGCCTTCTGGAAGGGCGTTCAGGTCGTCGAATGATCGAAATCCAGAATCTGGTCAGGCGTTTTGGTGCACATATAGCGGTGGATAACGTCTCGCTGAGCGTTGGGCAGGGCGAAACGCTGGTGCTGTTGGGCACGAGCGGATGCGGTAAAACCACGACGCTCAAGATGATCAACCGACTGATCGAACCCAGCAGTGGTTCGATCCATGTGGACGGCGTCGACGTGCGTCAGCAGGATGGCCCCACGCTGCGCCGACAGATTGGCTATGTGATTCAGGATGGCGGGTTGTTTCCCCACTACACGGTTGCCGAAGCCATTGCCACCGTGCCGAAGCTGTTGAACTGGGAACCTGCCGCTATTCAGGAACGCACACACGAGCTGATCACTAAGCTGCAACTTCCCGAAACGGCTCTCAAACGCTACCCTGCCGAACTCAGCGGTGGTCAGCGCCAACGCGTCGGACTGGCCCGGGCGCTGGCGGCCAGACCGCCGGTTGTACTAATGGACGAGCCGTTTGGCGCCCTCGATCCCTTCACCCGGCGGCACGTTCGCCGTGAATTATTCGGGCTGAACGAATTGAACGAAACGACGGTCGTGCTGGTCACTCATGACGTCAATGAAGCCCTCGAACTAGCCGACCGGATTGCGCTCATGGATCGGGGAAAGATCGTGCAGATAGGCGCCCCCCAGGAACTGATGAACCGCCCCCTAAATGATTTTGTCCGCGATTTTCTGGACGAGCGACCCCTTCCGAAGCTCTAAGGTAAGTGCTGGTCAGTCCGGAATTATACCCGCCAGGGTGCTTTCGGCTACAGCTAAGTGGACGAGGCTGGTGAATTGTTCACGTCTTTTGTGTATACTCCTGTATAGTTTAATATACAATAATATTTTATTGATAATCAGGTAGTTGTACTTGAAAATATAAGGATTTGTACGCTTTCCTGTACGCTGGCAGGCGTATACCTTTGTCGTGGTCTACGACTTGCCCGCCAGTGGGCGTAGCCATTGCATAGTAAGTTCTAACCCTTAACCAAGTACAACTATGGCACTAAGATTCATTCGGGATCGGGTCGTATTCGATCCGACGAAAGGTCAAATTCAAAATGAGCCCCGCACAGTTGCGTTTCCCAGTACGGTTCGCACCGCACACATTGCCCTGAATGGCTTCGATGTTCAATATACAGATGGCGATCACCATATTCTCAGGCAGATTGTCGACATCAGTGATCCAACCATCAACGGAAATGCCGTGACTTACAACGTAAGTTTGCTATTGAGAGATAGCTCGGGTAATATTGATGACCGGTTTCAGGGCACGGTCGATACACTGATTATTGCCGATACGGCCAGTTAGCATCGATTGAGTGCCAGGCAGGCTACTGAAGCAGGTGGGTAAACGGGCAAAGGTTCCGATGACCAGCTTGATTTCAGTAGCCTGTTTTTTGTGGGTAAGATCACCGGATGACTACGTTTCGCATGACTGATTTTTTTGCCTTCGTCCGCGACCACGCCGATAAATTGCTCGAGCAAACCCTGACGCATATTGGCCTTACGTTCGTATCGCTGCTGTTGGCACTGCTGATCGGCGTGCCGCTGGGTATTCTAATTTCCCGCCGAACCCGGTTGGCGAGTAGTGTGCTGGGCATAGCGGGTGTGCTGCAAACGGTACCGAGCGTTGCCCTGCTGGGTTTTCTGATTCCGTTGCTGGGTATTGGGGTCGGCCCGGCGCTGGTCGCACTTTTCCTGTATGCGCTGCTGCCTATTATTCGCAATACGTATGTGGGCATCACCGAAGTGAACCCCGTTGTGAAAGAAGCCGCACGGGGCGTGGGTATGACCGATAGGCAGGTTCTCGCCAGCGTCGAGTTGCCGCTGGCGCTGCCGGTCATCTTTGCGGGGGTGCGTACGGCCACGGTGATCAACGTGGGTGTTGCGACCCTGGCAGCTTACGTGGCCGCCGGTGGGCTGGGCGAATTTATTTTTAGCGGTATTGCGCTCAGCAACGTAAGCATGATGCTGGCCGGCGCTATTCCGGCTGCGCTGCTGGCCGTCGGGTTCGATCTGGGGCTGGCTCAGTTACAAAAACTGTCGGGTAAGCGGCTGCGGATAGGGGCGTTGGTTTTCGTAATACTAGTTCCGTTTCTGTCGGCGTTCTATCTGTTACCCGGTCGTCAGGACAAACTGATCGCCGGTTTTGCGCATGAATTTTACGGTCGGGCCGATGGGTATCCAGGCTTACAGAAAACATATGGCTTATCGCTCCGCCCGCGCCTGCTCGATCAGAATCTGATGTACGAGGCCATTTACCGAAAGCAGGTCGACATCATCAGCGGTTATTCAACCGATGGCCGCATCAAAGCGTTTGACCTGGTTGTGTTAGCCGATAACCGGCATGCCTTTCCGCCCTACGATGCCGCTCCGGTTGTTCGGCAAGCCACACTCGACCGCTATGCCGAACTTGGCCCAACGCTGAATCTACTGGCCGGGAAGCTTACCGACTCGGTCATGACCGAGCTGAATTACCGGGCTGATTACCTGCACCAGTCACCCGAACGCATTGCCACCGAATTTCTGAAGCAAACGGGCTTGTTTCAACGGCCTAAACCCGGCGAACGTTCGCAGACGATCGTGATGGGATCGAAGGTGTTTACCGAGCAGTATATCCTGGCGGAAATTTACCGGCAACTGATTGAAGGAAAAACCCAACTGCGAGTTGTTACGAAAACTGGTCTGGGCGGCACTCAGATCTGTTTCGATGCGCTGCGTACCGGTGCTGTCGATCTATATCCCGAATATACGGGCACGGGGTTACTGGTTATTTTGCAACCGCCAGCCGCTACGCTCCAGCGCTTACCGATGCAACCCGACTCGGTTTACGGGTTTGTCAGGAAACAGTTTGCCGAAAAATACCAGCTTACCTGGCTGAAACCACTCGGCTTTAATAACAGCTATTGCCTGATGATGCGTCGCGAGCAGTCGCGGCAGTTAAACGTTTGGACGATTGAACGATTGGTGCAATATTTACATATGAAATAGAGTCATTATCCTATGAAATGGGCACTTTTATGCTTTGCGTTGCTTACAGGATCAACCTCATTAGCGCAGGATGCGCTTTATCAATCATTTGAAGTCGATAGTGTGGCCGAGGCCCGGGGCGGTATATCGTATTTCTACACCTTCGTTCAGGCTAACTTGCGAAAGCCGATCGCTGCTCAGGCCAGTGGGATCGGAGGGCGGGTTATTGTGGAAGGCATCGTTGAAGCCGATGGCCGTATCTCGACTGTAAAAGTCCTACAAAAATTCCGACCCGATTGCGACCGGGAAGCCGTGCGGGTCTTTAGCCTGTTCAATGCCTGGCAACCAGCTCAAAAAAATGGTCAGGCCGTTCGACAGAAAATAACCAGGCCCATTATGTTTCCTAAGAACGCGCCTTTCCCGTACGAAAACGGTGCTCGAATCAGCTTTTTTGACGCTGACAACAAGCCAGTGGCCGATAGCAGTAAGGCTCGTTTTAAGCAAATGGCGCCCGTAGATAGTACGGGTTTGCCAGATGGCGACATTGTACTTCTCAAGCGCAAGGGAACAGCCTGGAAAGAAGAGTTTCGGTTGCCGCTCGTCCGGAAGATGAATCCACCACGCTCCATCCTGGAAGAGGCAATCCAAACCATCGGTTATCAGAACGAAGATAAATTATGGGAAAGGGAGGTAATCCAGCTAAATATGGAAGGGGCCCGTCTTCGGCAGGAGTTTTATCAGAACGGACGAAAAGCGGGGCCGGAGCTGGTTTACCACAAAAACGGTGCATTGGCTGAGAAAATAGACGATTTCGCGGATCGGCAGGTGATAACGTCCTGGTATCCAAACGGACAAATCAGCCAGATCCACACGGACTTTAAACCGAATCCGTCCACGTCCAGCCAACCCAATCTGGTAGCTGGTGTCTGGGACGATCAGGGGCATATGTTGGTCGACAATGGAAATGGACAGGCTATGTACCAGACCAAAACCATTTCGCGAGCTGATACGACTAAAGAAACCCAGTTTTTGGAAAAAGGCCTTTACAAAGACGGCTTCAAGCAGGGCGTCTGGACCGGTCGGTATGCGGATGGTTCGTATGCCTACGAAGAAGCCTACGAGAAAGGCGTTTGCCAGTCCGGAAAAGCCTGGTCGAGCAAGTCCGACACGCTACGGTACGATATCGTCGAACAGCAACCTGAATTTCAGGGAGGAATGTCAGGTCTTGGGCAGTTTCTGGCGCAGAATCTTCGCTACCCGCCCGAGGCTCAGCGGGCTGGCGTTCGGGGCAAGGTGTTCATCAGCTTTGTGGTTTGTACCGATGGCACGCTCTGCGATTACGAGGTCATCAAGGGCGTCGCGCCGTCAGTCGATCAGGAAGCCCTGCGGGTTGTCAAGGCCATGAGCGGCCGCTGGAAACCAGGATCTCAACGCGGTGAAAAAGTACGGGTGAAGTATAATTTACCCATTAATTTTAGCCTCAACTAAGGTCATTGTCGGTTAAGGGCGATTGAAACCCATGGATACGTTTGTAACTTTGTCGGATAACATCCGTGTACATGTCGCTTAAGCAAGTCCCTCTCCATCATATTCATCAGCAACTGGGCGCGAAGATCGTGCCGTTTGCGGGCTTCGAAATGCCCGTTCGCTACACCTCCGATCTCGATGAACACAACACGGTGCGCAACGGCGTCGGTATTTTCGATGTCTCGCACATGGGCGAGTTTGTTCTGAAAGGCGAAGGCGCACTGGGCCTGATTCAGCGTGTGTCGGCCAACGATGCCAGCATTCTCTACGATGGTAAAGTTCAGTACAGCTATTTGCCCAACGGGCGGGGTGGTATCGTCGACGATTTGCTGGTTTACCGGATCAGCGACATCGAATACATGCTGGTGGTCAATGCCTCCAACATCGAAAAAGACTGGAACTGGATCAGTCAGTATGCCGGTGATTACGACGTGACGATGACGAACATCTCCGACGGTACCTGTCTGTTTGCCGTTCAGGGGCCGATGGCGGCCAAAGCGCTGCAACCGCTGACCAAAGCCGATCTGGATGCCATGGAGTACTACACCTTCGAGAAAACCGACTTTGCCGGTTGCGCCAACGTTATTGTGTCGGCAACGGGTTACACCGGTGCGGGTGGTTTCGAGATTTACGTCTCCAACCACCAGGCCGAAAGCGTCTGGGAAGCCATCGTTAAAGCGGGCGAACCCTATGGCATCAAACCGATCGGTCTCGGTGCCCGTGACACGCTGCGGCTGGAAATGGGCTACAACCTCTACGGAAACGACATCACGGATGAAACCTCGCCCATTGAAGCGGGCTTAGGCTGGGTCACTAAATTTACCCACGACTTTATCGACGCCGATATCCTGAAAGCGCAGAAAGAACAGGGCGTTCCGCGCAAACTGGTGGGTTTCGAACTACTGGACCGGGGGGTGCCGCGTGGTCATTACGAACTGACCGATGCCGACGGCAATCCAATTGGTGAAGTAACATCGGGTACACAGTCACCTACGCTGGGTAAAGGAGTTGGGTTGGGTTATGTAAAAACAGCCTTGAGCAAACCCGGTTCCGAAATTTATGTCAAAGTCCGCGACCGCCTGCTTAAGGCCCAGGTCATTAAACTTCCTTTCGTGAAAAAATAAGTCAGAACCGGGATTTATCTGATTTGATTGACCGACTGTGATTAGCTGATCAGCTTTCTCCGAAAGCAAAAATCATAGCCGGTCAGTAAAATCACATAAATCCCGGTTCGGAATTCCTATGAAACAAATTGACGTTTGTCTTACTCCCGATTTACTGCATCTGCATTCCGTTGAGAATACGATTGTGATCGTTGCCGATGTATTTCGGGCTACTTCCTGCATGGTTACGGCCTTTGCTTACGGTGTCAATAGTATTATTCCTGTGGCTACGATTGAAGAGTGTCAGCAATTGCAGGAACGCGGATATCTGGCGGCCGCCGAGCGGAACGCCCGGAAAGTAGAAGGCTTCGAGCTGGATAACTCCCCTTTTACGTACATGGATGAACGCATCCGTGGAGAAAATGTAGCCATGACCACTACCAACGGTACGCTGGCTATTACAAAATCCAGATCGGCCGTAAAAGTACTGGTTGGTTCGTTTCTGAATCTGGATGCGATTGTCCGCTATCTGAAAACGGAGGGCTACGACGTCATGGTGCTTTGCGCGGGCTGGAAAGGCCGCGTCAATCTGGAAGATACGCTCTTTGCCGGTGCGCTGGTCGATCGCCTGAAAGATAGCTATGCTATGGCGGAGGATAGTGCCATCATGGCCTGGCGATTGTATGTGCAGGGAAAAGATAACCTGGTGGCTTACATGGCGAATGCTTCACACATTCGTCGGCTCCAGCGATTGGGGATTCAGAAAGATATTACCTACTGCCTACAGCACGATCTGTACGACGTGGTTCCCGTATTGCGCGGGAATGCGCTGGTGAACATGGACGTATGAACGGCCGAATCCTGATTGCGGGCGCCAGTGGCGCTGTTGGCCAACGGCTGTGCCGGTTATTGGTCAGCGACGGTTGGGAGCTAATGGGGACGACGCGTTTCGCGCAGAAGACAGATACCCTGCGGGCTTTGGGCGTCGAACCGATCGTCGTCGATGTATTCGATATCGACCGACTGAACCACCTTGTTGCCAAGGTCAGCCCTACGGTTATTATTCATCAGCTTACCGATCTGCCGCCCGCTCTCGACCCGGTCCGGATGCCCGAAGCACTGGTGCGCAATGCGCATATCCGGGAGGTAGGGACGCGCAACCTGATTGCGGCTGCCGTGCAGGCTGGGGGCGTCAGGCGAATCGTTGCTCAAAGTATTTCGTTTGCTTACGCCCCCGGGCTACTGCCGTATCGTGAAGAATCTCGGCTGAATGCTTCGGCTCGTGGTGTCATTCAACTCGAAGAGCAGGTACTGAACGCGCCTTTTACAGGTCTTGTTCTGCGCTACGGTCGGTTTTATGGTCCGGGAACTGGGTTCGAGGAGCCGGCGAGTGGTGGGGCGGTTCATGTGGATGCAGCCGCCGACGCAGCCAGAAAAGCAATCTCCCAGGGTGCTAAAGGGATTTACAACGTAGCCGAAGAAGACGGGACGGTGGATTCCAGTAAGGCACAGAACGACCTGAACTGGAACCCTGCTTTTCGTATTGAGTAAACCCGTTTCCGGATCATCAAAATTAAAAAAACCTACCGATAGGAGATTCGTAAAGTCCTGTCAGTAGGTAAGAGGCTGGTAAGCGAACGGAAAACGTTCGGGAAGGAAACCAGAAACCGATCAAACGACTGCCTGTTCCGCTTCCAGATACGTTAATACTCCGTTCATGGTAGTTAATTTTTGGTAGTCTTCGTCGGGAATCCGAATGCCGAATTCCTTTTCCAACTGCATGATCAGATCGACCGTGTCGAGACTATCCAGGCCCAGATCGCGCGAGAAATGGGTCTGTTCGGTAATGGCGGACTCAGGGACGCCAAATTGTTTCAGAATCTCAATCACTCGCTGTTTCATATTGGGTTTGTTTAGTTTGTTCAACCTGCTACCTATGTATACAATTCGTTTCGGCCCAGTTTAGTATACACGTTGCCGGATTTTTAACAATTGTTTAATTCAAAGCAGCGATTCGCCAAGCAGCCGCTTCAATTCCAACTGATTGAGTAATAGCTGATACTGAAAATTTAGCCGGCCGAGTTCGGCTTCTTCTACGCCCGTTTCTGCACTTTGCAGCTCCACATTGGTAATGACCCCATTTCGTAAGCGAGCGTTGGCAATCTCAAGAGCTTTACGAGCCTGCAGCACCTGGGTCTCCAGGTTGGCCAGTCGGGTTTGGTTACTACGAATGTCTGCGTTGAGCTGAGAAATGCTTTGCCGCAACTGAGCGTTCGCATTCTCAACGGCGTAGCGACTGGCATTCAGGTTCAACTGAGCGGCCTGATTTTGTAGTTTGTAGCGTTTACCCGAATAAATCGGAGCTGTAATGTTCACCCCGGCCACCATGTTTGCCCGGAGCTGTTCTACGTTGAGTGGATAGCCATTTTTATACCCGCCTGATCCGCTGAAGCTAATGTTGGGCTGGCCCGCCCGCTGATTGACCAGAATTTCGGTTTCGGCGGCCCGCACCCGGTCCTGAGCCAACTGAATGTCTTTGTTGCCCGTCGTTGCGGTCTGAAACTGACCATTCATATCGAACAACTGCACCGGAGCGGTCTGAGTGCCCAGTTGAAACTGCTGCGACGCCTGGTCGAAAGCCGGTTGTATATTACCGGTCAGATAAGTCAGGGCTGCCACCTGACGTTCCAACTGGTTTTGCAGTTCGATCTTACGATTCGTTGCAATCTTAACCCGCACTTGTTCCGACAATACATCGTACTGAAGCGCATCGCCATTCTGAAGACGAGTCGCCAGCAGCCTGACATTAGCGCCCGCCGTTTTGATGACCGAGTCCTGTACGGCAATGGCCTGCTGCACAAATCCGATGCCGTAATAAGCCGCTGCTACCTGATAGCCAAGCGTCTGCTGGGTCAGTTCGTAGGTCCGGCGCAGGAGCTGGACGTTATCGGTGGCCTGCCGGATGGCGGCTTCGGTGCGCCCGAAATCGTAAATGGTCTGGCCGACGGAAATGTTGGCGTTGACACTGTTGTTAGGAGCCAGTTTCAGAACGGCATCCTGCCCGTTGACTGGAAACGTGACGCTCGGCACCGGTGTGATGTAGGCATACGAGCCATTGAATCCCACGTTGGGCCGCATGGCTGTCCGGGCAATATCGACCCGCACCTCGCCTGCCTGGAGTTGTTGCTGCTGCTGTTTGAGAACCGGGTAGTTGGTGTTCGCCTGCTGAATCAGCGCACGTAACTCATCGGGTAGCTGAACCGACGGATTCTGCGCCCGAACGGAGCCAATCGCCAGTAAGGTGGTTATAATGAGAAATCTCGGTTTCATAGTTTTTATGTGAGCTTTCGGAAGGTTCAGGCTATAGCTGCCGTGTGTCGGTTCATGGCTGAACTTCCCGCAAGACGATCGATAACTAAACTTAGTGGGCAGAGTCGGCAACGGCTTTGGCAGTCGCTGCGTCCATTTTTTTACTTTTCAATAAGAACAGGAGCGGAAACGAAACCACGAAGAACAGACCTGCCAGCTTGAACGTGTCCAGATACGATACCATAAGCGCCTGCTTCGTAATGATCAGATCGAGGTTCCGGTAAGCGCCCGATACGGCATCCAGGGCATTGATTCCTTTGGAGGCTAGCCCTTGCGTCAGGGCACTCAGCCGCTCGGTCAGGGCGGGGCTGCCGGGTTGTAAATTCGATACTAAATCGCCCCGGTGAACGGCCGCCCGCTGGGTAACGTAGGTGTTTGTGATGGCTACCCCGAAAGCACCGCCGATTTGCCGCATCATGTTCACAATGGCAATGCCCGTTGGTAACTGACGCGGTTCCAGCGTCGAAACCGACTGGTTGATGAGGGGCACGTTTACGAAAGCCAGGCCAATACCCCGAATGATGAGTGCCGTAACGAAATCACCATTCGATGCGTCCATGTTGTAGGTGGACATGATGAAACAGAAGGTCGAGAAGGCCACATAGCCTAAGGCCACCAGCAGCCTCGGCGATACACCTTTTGACAGCATGCGTCCCGCGATGGCAAACATGGGTAGCGTGACGATCCCACCTGGAATCAGCAGTTGGCCGGTCTGCGTAGCCGTCAAACCCACGATGCGCTGAGCGAACAATGGATAAAGCAGTACGGAAGTAAACAACCCATAGCCAATCACAACCATCAGAATCGAGCCGATCGCCAGGTTGCGGTTCTTCAGGGTTCGCAGATCCACTACCGGCTCCTTGGTACCCCGCAACTCCCACCAGACGAAAGCGGGCAAGGTAACAGCCGCAATGACCGTCAGCCATCGAATAGCGCTGTCATCGAACCAGTCATCGGCTTCGCCCCGCTCCAGCACATATTGCAAGCTGCCAATACCGAGCGCCAGAAAGAGGATGCCCAGTTGATCGATGTAAATCGACTTCCGGTTGATGTTGATCTCGTCGGGTTTCCTTTCAATATAAACCGAGCTGAGCAGTACGGCGATAATCCCGATCGGAACGTTGATATAGAACATCCAGCTCCAGTGGTAATTGTCGATGATGTAGCCACCCAGGGTTGGGCCTAATGTCGGCCCCAGTACAATGCCCATGCCGAACAGCGCCGATGCGGTTGCCCGCTGCGAAGGCGGGAAGGCGTCGTACATCAGCCCCTGCGAGGTCGATAACAGCGCTCCTCCACCAACGCCCTGCAGGAAGCGGAAGAATACCAGTGTCCACAGATCACCGGCAAAACCACACCCATACGACGCCAGCGTAAACAGAATAATCGAGCCGATGTAATACGTTTTACGCCCGAAATAGCGCTGCAAAAAGCCTGTCATCGGAATTACGATGACGTTGGCAATGGCGTACGACGTAACGACCCACGATACGTCTTCGATGGTAGCGCCCAGATTCCCTGCAATATCATTCAAACCGACGTTGACAATCGACGTGTCAATCAGTTCCATAATGGCTGCTGAAACCGCTGTGATGACAACGATCCAGCGACCAAATCCACCTTGTTGTGCCATAAAAATTGGTTATCAGTCGACAGGGGTTAGTAGTCAGTGGTGAGCGCGACAGATTTGTCGGCTAACCACTATCAACTAATCATTATCTTAGTTGGCTACCCGAACGTCGGCGTCGACACTCAGACCCGCGCGCAGTTGGTTTTTGTATTTTTCCGGGTTGAGGATTTCGATCTTTACCGGAACACGCTGGGTAATTTTGACGAAGTTACCCGAAGCATTGTCGGCAGGGAGGAGGGCAAACCGAGCACCGGTGGCTTCCGATAGCGACGCGACACGCCCTTTGATGTCGAGGTCGGGATAGGCATCGAGGTTGATTTCGACGGGTTGGCCCACCTGCATTTTTTCCAACTGCGTTTCCTTGAAATTAGCAACGACCCAGAACGTGGAGTCAGCGGCAATCGTAAACAGTGTTTGGCCCGGCTGCACGAATTGGCCCGGTACAACGTTTTTACGACCGATTTTGCCCGCAATGGGGGCTGTGATGTGTGCATACCCTACTTTCAGCTTGGCATTGTCGACAGCGGCCTGCTTTACTTTGATCAGCGCTTCGATCTTCTGGATGTTGGCCCGGGCGCGGGCAATACCGGCCTGTGCCACGCTTTCGGAGGTTTTTGCCAGGTTGATCTGCTCGACGTTGGCCGAGTACTGACGGCTCTGTACCTCGACGTTGTTCTGCGAATCCTCGAGTTGTTTCCGGGTTAGCGACTGCTCTTTGTACAGGTTCTGATCCCGTTGTAAATCCTGCTGGGCTTTATCCCGACGGGCGGCCTGCACCTGTGCGTTCGACTGCGCTACACGGGCGTTCTGCACGACGTTGCGGGCGTTGGCTTCGGCGTTTTGCAGGTCGGCGCGGGCCGTGGCCAGATCCGCAAGCGACTGTTGATAATCTGCTTCAGCCTGAGCCAGGGCTACGTCATATTCCTGAGGGTCAATGGTTACCAGCGGCTGTCCCTGCTTGACATTCGCGTAGTCGTCGACCTGAACCGAGGTTACATAACCGGCTACCCGCGCTAGTACCGGTGCGGCATTACCTTCAATCTGGGCATTGTCGGTCGATTCGTAAAGTTGGGCGTGATGATAAGCCTGGTAGCCAAAGTAGCCGCCTACCAGCAACACGATCGCAATGATAATCCGGGGCAGATAGGTTTGAACCCCGCTTTTTTCCTCTGTAGTTGTCATTTCTCCAGTGATGGCTGCCATATTTCAAAAACGTTTTGGCAAGAACTAGGTTTAATAAAGAACCAAAGCAATAGTCAACTTGTTTGACTATTGTGCAGCAAAAGTAAACCAGGTTGACTATGAAGTCAAGTAAGTTGACTATATTTGTACAAAATTTTTAGGTAAATTGTTTCAGTGATTTCTTTTTTGCTTTCATGAGCTTAAAAACAGATAAAACTTCCTTTGATTTTAACCAGTTTCGCCTGATTAGAGAGCGGTCGGTGGGGCGTTTGTTCTGGCGGCTGAAGCGGTTCACGAGTAGCTACATCGAGCCTCGTTTGCACGCGCTGGGCTATTCTGATTTCAAAATGAGTTACCTGATGTTCTTATCGAATATTGAAGAGCACGGCACGACGAACAATGAACTGGCGAAGCGGGCTTGTGTAACCAAGCAGATGATGAGTAAGATTGTCGGTCTTCTGGAGGAGGAAGGCTACATCTATACCCAGAAGAATCCGAACGACTCCCGGTCCAGCATTATTTTTCTGAACGACCGGGGCAAAGAGCTGTTTGTGGCCCTGGAAGAATGCATGCAGAAAGCCCGCGATAAATTTGACACGATTGTCGGTCACGAACGCATGGAACAGGTTATCGAAACGATGACCAAACTGGTGGTTGAACTGGAAAAAGAAGAACAATCAGGCGAGGTATAGGGTATGTATGATGGATGATATAGGACATATAAGTCGAGTAAATTACTTCATACATCCTATATCATCCATCATACATACACTGTCCTATGTTTACGTCCATAAATCCCTATACGCAGCAGAAGCTGAAAACCTATCGGGCCGATAGTGCCAGCGCTGTCGAGCGTAAGCTAAAACAAGCCGACCGGGCCTTTGCCGACTGGTCGGCTTTGTCCATTCAGGAGCGTATCGCCTATCTCCGTAAAGTCGGTGATTATCTAACAGCGCATAAACAACGCTACGGCGAACTGATGACCGCCGAAATGGGGAAGACCTTGAAAGAGGCCGTTGCCGAAGTAGAAAAGTGTGCCGTAACCTGCGCTTTCTATGCCGATCATGCCGAAGCGTTCCTGGCCGACCAGCCCATTGAAACGGATGCGCAGAAAAGCTTTATCACTCACCAGCCGCTGGGCGCTGTGTTAGCCATCATGCCCTGGAATTTTCCGTTTTGGCAGGTCATGCGTTTTGCCATTCCGGGCCTGATTGCCGGCAACGTCGGCTTACTCAAGCATGCCTCCAACGTGTTCGGCTGTGCGCTGGCAATCGAAGAAATATTCCGGGAGAGCGGCTTGCCAGAAGGTACTTTTCAGACACTACTCGTCGGTTCGCCGGCTGTAGAAGGGCTACTAAAAGACCGTCGGGTAAAAGCCGTTACGCTCACGGGGAGTGGACCGGCCGGAGCGTCTGTAGCCTCCATTGCCGGAAGCCAGATCAAAAAATCGGTCCTCGAACTGGGTGGGTCCGATGCGCTGGTGGTGCTGGCCGATGCGGATCTGGAAAAAGCGGCTGAAGTGGCCGTAAAGTCGCGTATGCAGAACGCCGGGCAAAGTTGCATTGCCGCCAAGCGGTTTATCGTCGAGAAATCGGTTAAAAAGCGATTCACTGAACGAGTGCTGCATCATGTCGAACTGATCGAGCAGGGAGATCCGACGGACGAAGCTACAACGATGGGACCCATGGCCCGACTGAACCTGGCCGACGATATCGAACGCCAATACCGCGAATCGGTAGCGAAAGGCGCTAAACTACTGACGGGTGGTCAACGGTCGGGTTGTAACGTGCAGCCGATCTTGCTGGACAATGTGAAACCCGGCATGACGGCTTTCGACGAAGAAACGTTTGGTCCACTGGCTGTCATTATCGAAGCTAAAGACGAAGCCGATGCGATTCGACTGGCGAATCAATCGGATTTCGGACTTGGTTCTGCTCTCTGGACGCAGGATTTAGAGAAAGCAGACCGGCTGGCGCGACAAATTCAGGCCGGATCGGTTTTTGTCAACGGGTTAATGCGATCCGATGCACGGGTGCCGTTTGGGGGTATCAAAACGTCCGGCTTCGGCCGCGAATTATCGGAAGCAGGCATCAAAGAGTTTGTGAATGTAAAGACAGTGTGGATCGAGAAGGTGTAAGAACCAACCTTACACATTTTCAGGCTTTTTTTTCGAATTCAGATACCCTTTGATCACTGTAAACGTCGTAACGGCCAGGAAGAAAATGATGATGTACTGAACGTAATCGACAATACCAGGAAACCGATCGCCGAAGAAAAACCCTCCTCCTACCAGCGTGACAACCCATATAGCTCCGCCCACAACATTATAAAGCATAAAGTAAGCAAACGGCATGTGAATCAGGCCTGCCAGTAGCGGAGAGAACGTGCGCACTATGGGCAGGAAACGAGCAACAATCAGGGCGCTGTTGCCGTAGCGCATAAACGCGTCGCGGGTGTTGTCGATGTATTTCTGCTTAAAGAACAGCGAATCAGGCTGGTTTTTGATGCGCGCGCCAAAATAATAACCTGTAATATAACTGGTTAGCGATCCCAGCACCGCTGCTCCAAAAATGCAGGCCAGTAATAAAGCCAGCGGCACGTTCAGCAATTTGGTACCGGCAAACACACCCGATAAGAAAAGCAAATAATCGCCCGGTAGGAAGAAGCCGAAGAAAAAGCCATTTTCGACGAACACAATCAGGGTGATCAATATCAGGCCACCCGTCCGAATGATTTCTTCGGAGTTGAGCAGGTATTGAAAAAAATCGATAATCTGGTTCATGGTGTAACGCGGGTGGAAACCCGCAAATTGACGCTGATAGGAGCGGATTTCCACCGCACGGGTGGCCCCGCGCAACGGCGGACCGTCCGCGTTACATGTATTCTGCCAACTCGAGCCAGCGATCCGATTTCTCGGCGATGCTTTGCTCGATCTGTTCGATCTCCCGAGCCCAGGCCACTAACTGTTCATGATGGCCACCCGTATTGAGCAGACCCACCACTTCGCTTTTCCGTTGCTCCAGCGACTCGATTTCTTTTTCCAGGGTTTCGTATTCACGAATCTCCTTGAACGACGGTTTCTTCCGGCTGTTGTTCGCCGGACTACTTCCTGACGCCGAAGAAACCACCGGCTCGGGTGTTTGGTTCTTGGAAGAGGCTGCGGGCGCTTTATCATTTTGTGACCCGCTCTTCGGCTGAGCGTCACGCCACTCCCGGTAATCGGTGTAATTTCCCGGAAAATCACGGACTTTGCCTTCGCCCTCTAGGACAAATACGTGCTCGACGAGCCGATCCATGAAATAGCGGTCGTGGGTAACGATCAGCACGCAGCCCGAGAAGTTCAGCAGAAATTCTTCCAGCACGTTCAGGGTCGAGATGTCGAGGTCGTTGGTCGGCTCATCCAGAATCAGAAAGTTCGGGTTTTGTACCAGCACCAGCAGCAACTGTAAACGTCGTTTTTCGCCCCCGCTCAGCTTCGATACATAATCGTACTGTTTCTGCCGGTTGAACAGAAACCGGCTCAGAAGCTGCGTAGCCGTAACGGTATCGCCGTTGGCCAGCTTCATCACTTCGGCTACGTCCTGCACGACATCGATGACCCGCTGATTTTCGGGCATGTCGAGTTCGGTCTGGGTGTAGTACCCAAACTTTACGGTACCGCCGGTGGTAATCTTTCCGGAGTCGGGGCGAAGCTGACCCGTCAGCATGTTCATGAGCGTGGTTTTACCCATGCCGTTTTTCCCGATCAACCCGACCCGGTCGGGGCGCTTGAAGGTATACGTAAAATGATCGAGCAGTACCTTATCGCCGAAGCGCTTGCTCAGGTTTTCGACTTCCAGGATTTTACTGCCCAGCCGGGCCATGCGCAAATTCAGATCCAGCTCACCGTCGTTTCGTTTACCGCTGGTTTTTTCTTTCAGTTCCTCGAAGGCGTCGATTCGGTACTGTGCTTTAGTACCGCGGGCTTTGGGCTGTCGGCGCATCCAGTCCAGTTCACGCCGGAACGAATTCCGATCCTTGGCCAGTTCAGCCGCTGAAGCCATTTCGCGCTCGTCCTTCTTTTCCAGAAAATAAGCGTAGTTGCCTTTATAGGTGTATAACTGCCCATTGTCCAGCTCGGCAATCTGGTTGCAGACCCGATCCAGAAAATAGCGGTCGTGGGACACCATCAGTAGTGTCCCGTTGTTGGTATTCAGGTGATTTTCGAGGTATTCGATAGCCTCCAGATCGAGGTGGTTGGTCGGTTCGTCCAGAATCAGCAGGTCTGGGTTCTGAATGAGTACGCGCGCCAGGGCAACCCGTTTGCGCTGCCCCCCCGAGAGGGAGCTAACCGGCTGGTTTACGTCCTGAATGCCCAGTTCGCCCAGCATTTGCCGAATCTGGGCTTCGTAATCCCAGGCTTCGAGTTTCTCCATATCTGACATGGCCCGTTCGAGCGCCACCGGATCGTCGTGTACAAGCGCGTGTTCATACGCCCGCACGGCATCGAGCTGCGCACTTTCACCCGCCAGCACAACTTCCATCACCGTCAGGGCATTGTTGAGGTCGGGCTGTTGATCGAGGTAACCGACGGTGATATCTTTTCGCTGACTGACAAGCCCTTCATCGGGTGGCATTGCACCGGCCAAAATCGAAAGGAGGGTCGTTTTGCCCGAACCATTGGCGCCGATAATAGCCACCTTATCGCCCCGATTGATACCAACGGTCAGGTTTTTAAATAAAATGCGGTCGCCGTAAGACTTCGTTAAATTTTCGGCTGATAGGTAATTCATAAGCTGGTAATTCTTCTTTCTCAACGAATCGAGAAAGAAGACAAAGGAGTTATTGAGAAATAAGCCAGGCTGTCAAACAGTTTGTAGGCCACGATAGGCTTTACCTGAAAAACAAAAACTAGTCTTTTACAAAGGTACAACAAAGCAATCGTTCGTACTTTTACCCGACAATGGATAAAAAAATCCTTTTCTCTCAAACCCCAAAATGCGCCTGAAACCTCTCCTGTGTATCGCCGTAGCAACCAGCCTGGCTGCTACAACCTATGCCCAGACGACAACTGACTTTAAATCCTATACCCAGGTAGTTCCCGGTTCCGACCAGACGTATGCAATGGTAGCTATTCCGGGCGGTAAGTTTCTGATGGGTAGTCCGGCTACCGAAAAGGGCCACAAAGCAGATGAGGGGCCGCAGCATAGCGTAACGATTGAGCCTTTCTACATGGGTACATACGAAGTGACCTGGGATCTGTATGATCTGTTTGCTTTTACCAATATGGAAAAGGAAATGGCCGCCAAGTATACCCAATCCGACGCTAACCTGTCGAAAACGGATGCGACAACCCGACCCAGCCCTCCGTATGTCGATATGTCGTTCGGAATGGGCCGGGCTGGTTATCCAGCCATCAACATGACCCAGTACGCGGCTATCAAGTTCTGCGCCTGGCTTTACGCCAAAACCGGCGTGTTTTACCGCTTACCGACCGAAGCCGAGTGGGAGTATGCCTGTCGGGGAAACGACAAGAATGCAACTCTGGCGTATTCGTTCGGAAGCGACGTGAAAAAATTGGGCGAATATGCGGTGTTTAAGGGCAACAGCGACGGCGGCTACAAAAAAGTAGGTACCAAAAAACCAAATTCATTTGGCTTGTACGACATGCACGGCAACGTGATGGAATGGACGCAGGACCAGTATATTGACGACTATTATAAACAGGTCGCCAGTGGAAAAGTAAAAGAACCGTACCCCCCGACCAAAACGCTTTATCCGAATACGGCACGGGGCGGTTCGTGGGATGATGACCCGGATGTGCTGCGTTCAGCCGCCCGGACGCCCTCGGCCCCGGCCTGGAAGGTGCTCGATCCGCAAAGCCCGAAGTCCGATTGGTGGCTGACATCGGCCTCGTTCGTCGGTTTCCGCATTGTGCGGCCAGCCAAAACCCCCAGCGCCGACGAAATCAATGCGTACTACGGTATAAAGCCGATCAAGGACTATTAAATATGTATGATGAATGATGTATGGTATTATACTCATGCACTATTCAGCATACAGCATACATTATTCATGGTATTTCTTCTCCTCGGGGCTAACCTTGGCGATCGGTTCGCTACCCTACGACGCGCTGCTGAACTGATTGCAGCGCGTGTTGGGCAGGTCGTTCAGCCCTCTAAGCTGTATGAAACAGCGCCCTGGGGCGTGACGAATCAACCCGCTTACCTGAATCAGGTGATTGCTGTCGATACGTTACTGTCTCCGGAATCTGTGTTATTACAAACTCAGGCCATCGAACAGGAACTTGGGCGGGTTCGGCGCGAAAAATGGGGAGCCCGGCTTATCGATATCGACATGCTCTATTACGATCAGCTGATCCGGCATACCGACACGCTGACGGTTCCGCATCCGCATCTGCACGAACGACGCTTTACACTCGTACCCCTGGCTGATGTTGCCCCTGGTTTCCAACATCCGATTTTAGGAAAAACGACTCTGGAACTGCTGGCCGATTGTGAAGATACCAGTGCCGTAACCTTGGCTGCGGGACGCTGACTTTCCGGCGATCAATTTTTAATTTCGAAGGAATAGAGGCCCTGCCCTGAAAACGTAGTACCTTTGTGGCCAGTTTGTTATCATTTTCTCAAAACATCACCAATTATGTCTGCCACGCTTGACACCGTGAGTTTGTTAGCCGACCGCATTAACGCGCTGGAAGAATCGTCTACACTGGCGATGACCAAAAAAGCTCGTGAACTGGCCGCTCAGGGCCATAAAGTAATTAGCCTGAGCGTTGGCGAGCCCGATTTTAAAACCCCGCAACACATCTGCGAAGCGGCTAAGAAAGCCATCGACGACGGTTTTCACGGCTACTCGCCGGTAGCGGGCTATCCTGACCTTCGCCAGGCCATTGCTGATAAATTCAAGCGTGACAATAACATCAACTGGAAACCCGAAAATATCGTTGTGTCGACCGGTGCCAAACATTCACTGGCAAACGTCATTCAGGTGCTGATCAACCCGGGCGATGAGGTGATCATTTTTTCACCCTACTGGGTCAGTTATTCCGAAATGGTGAAACTGGCCGAGGGAAAAGCGGTGGTGGTCGATGGTAGCTTTGAAAGTAATTTTAAGGTGACCCCGGAGCAATTTGAAGCGGCCATTACGGACCGGACTAAGATTGTGATGTATGCTTCGCCCAACAATCCAACCGGATCGATCTATTCGGAGGCCGAACTGCGTGCCATTGCCGATGTAGTAGCCCGTCATGAAAACGTTTACGTGCTGGCCGACGAGATTTATGAATACATCAATTTCACTCCCGAGGGTCACTTCAGTATAGGTTCCATCCCGGCCATTGCCGACCGCGTCATTACGGTAAACGGTGTAGCGAAAGGTTTTGCGATGACTGGCTGGCGGATCGGCTACATTGGCGCAGCCAAGTGGATTGCCGACGGCGTCGAGAAATTACAGGGACAGGTTACTTCCGGCACAAACTCCATTGCGCAGAAGGCAACCGTTGCGGCTTTGAATGGGCCGCTGGAACCATCCCAGGAGATGGCAAAAGCCTACCACCGTCGGCGCGACCTGGTCGTGAAACTGCTTAAAGAAGTACCCCACTTCCGGACGAACGTACCCGAAGGCGCTTTCTACGCGTTTCCCGATATCAGTTATTACTACGGCAAATCGGATGGTACGACGGCCATCGAGAACTCCGACGACTTTGCGCTCTGGTTGTTGAACAAAGCTTATGTTGCCACCGTGGCCGGATCGGGCTTTGGCGCTCCCGATTGCCTGCGTATTTCAACGGCGGCTTCCGACGAGGCCCTCACCGAAGCTGTACAGCGAATTAAAGAAGCGGTCGCGACACTACAGTAAGAATACGTAGTTGAAGGTAACGGGGTCGTCTACTCCAGTTTATGACTGTCATAAACTGGAGTAGACGACCCCGTTACCTTATTTTATTCACTAGCTTATAGGCTGTTTTCATCCCCGGATGTGCTATCATTTTCCAGCCGATTAGCTAAGTGGGCGATGAAGTTAATGGATGGAGGTTCGTAATTAACATTAATTGTATAAGGTATACTATCTTGTTTCAATATGATTTTTAAACTTTTTTTAGAATAAGCTTGTATTTGTATTAAGGCAAGTTTATTTTTGAATATGATTAGAATTTAGCAGGAGGGGTGTAATTTTTTGATGAAGAGAGTTGCGGTCCTGTGGTTAAATTTGTAACTCATGCTTATGCCACCGGTAGAATACACTTAACTTTAAAATCCCTCTTGAGACTGATGAAAAATGTTCGCTTGTACATGATTTTTCAATGGGTGTTTTTTCTTCCCATTATTTTGCCTTTGTGTGTGGTCTTTGGTGCACTGTATGGAGTTGTCCAGATGGTCGAACGCATTATGGACCAGATGAGAGTGGACATTTTCGCTACAGACCAGAAGCAGATGATAAACTGACTTTTTTTCCTGATATAAATAAAGGCCGCCCCCCTGAACCGGGAGGGGCGGCCTTTATCCGTTATGGCGGGTTGTTTTACTCGAACGTAAAATCCATATTCTTGTCTTTGTAATTATCGTCATCCAGGCTCAGAAACTCTTCCCAGAATGGGTCGTTGGGCAAGCCCGCCTTGCAAACGAGCGGCTCCTTCTTCACCGGATGAACAAAATAAAGCCGACGAGCGTGCAGATAAATTTTCTTATCGGCTACGGCCCGGTCATACCCATATTTAACATCGCCCCGGATTGGGCAACCCATGTGTGCCAGTTGCGAACGGATCTGGTGCGGACGGCCCGTGATAGGATTCACTTCCAGCAGATAATGTTCGTTGATTCGGCCTAATACACGATAGGAGAGTTCGGCCTTCTGCGAGCCCGGCATTTCATAGTCGTACACCGTCACCTGATTTTTTACTTCATCCTTGATCAGCCAGTTGACCAGTTTGTCGGTGTCTTTGGGTGGTTTCTGCCGGACAACGGCCCAGTAGGTTTTCTGCACCTGCCGCTTGCGGAAAATCTCGTTCATCCGCTCCAACGCCTTCGACGTACGGGCAAAAACGACGAGTCCGCTCACTGGCCGATCCAATCGGTGCACCAGCCCCAGAAACACCTCACCTGGTTTATTGTATTTCTCTTTGATGTAATCTTTCAGGATATCCAGCAGCGTGACATCGCCCGTGCGATCGCCCTGTACCAGAATGCCCGGTTCTTTATTGACAATCAGCAGGTGATTGTCTTCGTAAATCACCTGGAATGGTTTCTTTTTCATGGTAAATAATGGGTAATGAATAATGGATAATGTGAAATGCATAATGGGCTTTCTACACCACCATTCATTTTACATTATCCATTATTCATTGGTTTAACTCAATACGCTTCTTTCTCGTTCGGAAAGTCGTTCGCTTTTACATCGTCGACGTAATGCGCAATGGCTTCTGTCATAACGGTATGCAGGTCGGCGTACCTGCGCAGAAACCTTGGTTTGAACTGATTGTTGATGCCCAGCAGATCATGAATGACCAGAATCTGCCCGTCGGCGTCGGGGCCCGCGCCAATTCCGATGGTAGGGATGGTTAGACCTTGCGAGACACTTTTCGTGAGCGCAGCCGGAATTTTTTCGAGCACAACGGCAAAGCAGCCGATGTCTTCGAGCATACGGGCGTCGTCCATCAATTTCTGGGCTTCGGCATCTTCTTTAGCCCGGACAGCGTAGGTGCCAAACTTATAGATAGACTGGGGAGTGAGCCCCAGATGGCCCATGACGGGTACGCCCGCACTCAGAATCCGAACGATGGATTCTTTGATTTCCAGACCGCCTTCCATCTTCACGGCATGAGCGCCCGATTCTTTCATAATCCGGATTGCCGACCGCAGCGCTTCCGACGAGTTTCCCTGATAAGAACCGAACGGCAGATCGACTACCACCAGCGCCCGCTTCACTCCCCGCACCACCGAGCTGGCGTGATAAATCATCTGATCCAGGGTGATAGGCAGAGTTGTTTCATGGCCCGCCATGACGTTCGAAGCCGAATCGCCAACGAGAATTACCTCGACGCCAGCCGTATCGACGGCTCGCGCCATCGAAAAATCGTAGGCTGTCAATGCCGAGATTTTCTCGCCTTTATTTTTCAGTTCCTGGATAGTATGCGTCGTAACGCGCTTGATATCGGGATTATGAACAGACATGAAATCAGTCGATAAGTCAGTAGCAGATCAGTAAAAGTCCGCAAAACTACACCAAACTATCCGACTTACCAGCTGATCGGGTTAGCGGGGGGCAAGCCACGACTCAGGATTCAGCTTGGTAAACTCTTTCCAGATCTGGAACTGCATTTCGGAGATTCCATTTTTGTCGGTGGCTACGGTACCGATGGCATCCCGCGCTTTTACACGCTGACCAATGCGCACCGATACGCTCCGTAGCTTGGCATAGACCGTAAAATACGTGCCGTGCTGGATGGCTACGACTGTATTCATGCCGGGCATGCTCGTTACGTCCTGCACGACACCATCGTAAACGGCCCGAACGCTTTCGCCCGCGTTGGTTTGAATATCGACACCCTGGTTTTCTACGTAAATGCCTCGCAGGACGGCGTGTGGCCGTCGCCCGAAATGGTCTGAAATAAACCCGCGCGATACGGGCCAGGGCAAGTGCGCCCGCGACGCTGTAAACGATGAAGCCAGATTGCTTTCTTCGCTGTTCAGGTTATTGTTACGTCGCTCATCGGGTTTAGGGGGCGCCGGTTCAGGTTCCGCCGGCCGCTCGACTTTGGCTACGTCGGCAGGGGCGGGCTTTTCGCCTGCTTTTTCGGCGGCTGCAATAGCTTCTTCGGCTTTTTTGCGCTCAGCCGCCCGGCGTTCGGCTTCCCGTCGGGCAACTCGTTCTCGCTCGGCCCGGGCTTCCCGCTCCGCTCGTTCGCGGGCTTCGCGTTCGGCCCGTTCGCGCGCTACCAGGCGGGTAATCATGGCTTCGAGCTGATTGATGGCCCGCCGTCTTTCCTCCAGTTCGGCAGCCAGTTCTGATTCTTTCTGGCTTAGTTCTTTAACGACCTGATTTTTAGCTGTTTTTAGCGTCTCCAGGTTTTGGCTTTCCTTAACTTTAGTGCTGATCGTATTCTTCTGATCCTGCCGTTTCCGTTGGGTCGCCTGCTGTTTATCCTGAAGCATGGCCATCACATTATCCATTTGCCGGACCTGGCTTTGCCGGGCTTCGGAGTATTGCCGCAGGTATTTATAGCGAGCAACGAGCTGGTTAAAATTGTCGGAGGCAAACAAAAATCCCAGCGGATTGACCTGTTGCCGGCGTTTGTCGGCTGCATAAATCATCGAGCCGTATTCGGCTCTGAGCTTGGTCAGATCGCGGGCAAGTGCGTTGCTGGTCTGGCGGAGTTCCGAAATTTCGGTTTCCGTCAGGTGGAGGTCTTTATTTAAGAGATTGATCTGTTGCGACTGGGCCTGAATCTGCTGGTCAAGTGCTTTGAGTTGGCCTAAACCTACTTTCTTTTCAGACGATGTCTGCCGAAGAATCGTCCGAATCTGGTTCATTTTGGCCATATTCTGCCGTTTTTCTTTTTCCAGATTCTGACGGCTCTGCTGGGTTTGCTGGGCCTGTACGCTCTGAAACAGACTCAAGCCTGTCAGTAGCAAACCAGTTGTAGACCAGAAAATAAACCGGGAAAAAGACAGGACTTTGGGGTACATAAGGACTAAAACCAACGAATAAGATTACGGGCGACGCTGATAATTGGCAGGAATCGTGAACGGAAACCCCGGATTTTTGTCGACCAGTTCAACTTTGTTATGCTTGATCCGCAGCAGCGTTTGGTAGAACCGGCCGTCCGACTGAGATTTGTAATCGAGGGTTACCAGGCTGGTGTATGGAAACAAAAAATTGTTCAGAGACGTAAAATCTTCGTAATCGAGACGCAGCGTATTTTTTGTTGGCTGCTCGGTTACCATCAGCTTTTTTAGTTTCCGATCCTGTTCGCCAATGTAATTTTCGACCATTACTTTCCCTTCACTCTGGCGCAGTAGCAAATAATCCCGCTCATTTTTGATCTTCTGCGCCGGGCGTTTGGGCAGCGGCAAATTACCCACGATCAGGGCTTGCAGCAAGTCGAAATTCATCTGAAAATTGAACTGCTTGCTCAGCGTCGGAAAATCGTATACCGAATATTCTTTGTGAATTTTATCGACAATGATGATGGAATCCCTGGTGATCAGGCCACGAACGGCTTCGATTCCCAGCTTGGAAATCGACAGCCAGATCAAACTGTCTTTGCGCACCCGAATGTTGACATTCGCGTTGTCGATATCCTGCTGGTTATTTTTAAAGGAAATTTTTGACTTGGCCGTCAGGTAGCGGAAGTCGATTTCGGCTACGTTGGTGCGGGCTTCTTCGATACCGGGGCGGGCGGGCCGTGAAGCTGTAGAATCGACAGAGGGAACGGGAGTTGGGCGAGTGGCGACCGTAGAGTCAGAAACAGGAGCCGGCATTGAGGGCGGGCTGGTGCTGTGCGACATTCGATGCCGTCGACAACTGCTCAGATCCAGAAATGTGCCTAATACCAACGCAAATAGGATGTATTTATTCATGAGTTCGTAGCGGTCAGTCGTTCGTGTCCGGTAGTCAGTGTGGCACCTTGCCCTCAACTGACCACACAAACGGCTTATGGGGAGCCTTAGCGCCAACCGCCGGTTATAGCTTTCCGGAGGCTATTTTTTTGTCTAAATCTGGGCTGCCCCCGCCTTTACTTTTGGCTTGTTTCCATTGCTCGAGCGCCTTTTCATGTTGCCCAAGCTGGTAGAGTACGTCGCCATAATGTTCGATGATCGTGCCGCTCAGGTTCGCCGGGTCGGCCATTGCTTTTTCGAGGTACTGCCGGGCTTTAGCGTAATCTTTCGATACGTAGAGCACCCAGGCGTAGGTATCCAGGTAAGTAGCGTTGGTTGGGTTTCGCTCCACCAATTTTTGACCCAGTTGCAAAGCCCGCGGCAAATTAGCTTTCCGCAATGATAGAAAATAGCTGTAATTGTTCAGTACGTGATCGTTCAGCGGATCGGCTTTCAACACGGCTTCGTAAGCCTCATCGGATTTAGTATAGTCACCCAGTCCGTTATAAGCATCGCCCAATTGCGCGTCTATTCCTTTCCTGATTTCGGCATTGGCGCTCGATACCAGCAGCTTTTTGCTTTCTTCCAGCGCGTCGACAGCCTGTTGGTATTTCCGTTTGTAAAGATTGGCCGAGCCATTGGAATACCAGAACAAACCCTGCGTCGGGAATACTTCCAGTGCTTTTTCCGAATGCACCAGCAGACTATCGACCTGATTCAGTTCGCCGTCCAGCTGAAGCAGCGCTCCCCAGACTTCATATATCGATCCATCCAGCCGGGCTGCCTTCGCATAAGCATCACGCGCTTCGGTTTTCTTGCCCTGCTGCATCAATAGATCGGCCAGCATGACCTGTGTTTTCGGATCGTTGGGGGAGGTTTTTGCCAGGTTTTGAGCCATTCCCAGGGCATCTTTCTGTGCCGTTGGGCTTTCGCCGGTCATGCCTACGTAGCTCGACAGTATCCGTGCTTTCAGACCTGCTTCGAGGTTGGGGTTGGCCAATACCTGATTCAGTTCTTTCGTCACACGGGCCATATCTCCCTTTTTACGGTAAATGTCGGCCAGCAAAACATGGGCCTGAGGCAGATCGGCGTTGAGTTTAAGCGCCCGGTCGACCCAGGTAATGGCCTGATCGGTGCGGTCGTTGGCAATGAGCAACTCGGCTCCTTCGAGCAGGTAATCAGGGTCGCCCGGTTCGGAAGCAACGAGCTTTTCAGCTTCTTCAATGGCTTTGTCGATCTTATTCTGCTTTAGATAGATCCGTTGTTTTTGCCGGGTAATTTCCTCATTCAATCCCAACTCCCGCTCCACCAGATTATAGGCTTCCAGCGCTTTGTCGGGTTTTTCGTTAAACAAATAAATAGCTGCCAGCTCGACGCCGTATTCCGCGTTTTCAGGGCCTTTTTTCAGCAGCTTTTCGTACAAAGCTTCGGCTTCCGAATACCGTTTTTGCTTGACGTACAACTCGGCGAGGAGCAGCGCATAAAATTTATTCTGAGCGTCTAAAGAGTAAGCTTTGGTGGCATGTGGAAGCGCATCGGCAATCTTTCCCGTCTTCAGCAGAGTACTGGCCATTTCGTACTGAGCGGCCGAATTGGCGGGATCTTTCTGCAGAACTTTCGTAAACTGAGCAATGGCTTTGGTTGGCTCGTCGGTCATCAGGTACCGCACCCCTTCCGTAAATTGCGTTTCAGCTTCCATTCGGACCGTGGTTGTCGAGGCTGATTTGGCCAGCGAGGTATCGGCAGCGACTTTGGGGTTTCGGCGCTGCGCTGACGCGGGCAAGAGGCTTATCCACAGTACCAGCCCAAGGCTACCCAGCCACCCGATCAGGTGTCGTTTGTGGTAAAATGGAGATCGTGTATTCATGCTGGTTGGCGTAAGGAAGAACTCATTAACCAAAACGTGGTCTGCCACGTTCTATTGCGGCTTCGGTATAACTAACCCCCTTAGACAAAGGTAGTTCAAAATGCCCAAAAATTCGCAACGGGTGATAGAAGCGGGAACGGGCAGAGGGGTAAGGGTGAGTTGCGCTACACCCTTACCCCTCTGCCCGTTCCCCATGCCCTCTATTAACTCACGGCGTCGTAAATCTGGACGCGCTCCCACAGATGCGAACAGGCGTCGACGAACGCTTTATGCGTCGGATGTACCTGATACGCGTCGTGGGCGGCTTTATCGGTGAAGACAAGCGTCAGCGAAAAATCGTAGGAATGATCGATGACGGGCCGTCGGGTCTCGGCGGGCGTACCCACATAAGCCGTGGTGATATCGCTGATGCTTTTCAGGGTTTCGAGACCTGCACGCAGGTCGTTGTGATCCTCCTGGTTTTCGGGATGTTTAAGCCAGAAAAAAACGGTATGAACGAACATAAGTGAAAAGAAGATAGCCTTTGATGGTGTAAAAGTAGCATTACAACATCTTCGCACCAACAACCTGCTGATTATCTATCCGCTGCACATAAACCAGCACAGCTGTCTGGTCGGCCGGTAGGTTGGGAAGCAGCGGAAACGAAACGCTGCCCGATGAATTTGACGTTTCGACCGTTTGAAACTGTCGTACTACGTTTGTGTTCACCAGGGTTCGGCCGCCGTTTTCCCCGCGCTGTACGCTGGTATGGGCTTCTTTCTGCACCAACGCTACATGCACCTGGTAAGCACCTGGAGCCGATAGGGAATACCTGACCGTTAATTGCCTGCTATCGCGGGTAAGGGTTCCATCCACGCCAACGAATGCCGACGCCGGTTGCTTCTGAATCGCCTGGATGGCCTGTTCAATCCGGTTCCGCTGTCCTCCGATGAGGTCCTGCCGGCCGTTGATGATAAGCTGGGGCGTATAGGTTTGTGTATGGAGCAACCGGTCGTACTGACGCTGGCGATCGGTGTATTGCCTGGTACTGAAGGGATCGGTCCAGCCAAGCCGGTTCCAGTAGTCGACATGGAACGACAGACCATACACTACTTGTCCTGAGCGGGTAGCCTCTTGGGTGATTTCCTGCAAAGCCTTATCGGCAGGTGGGCAACTCGAACAGCCCTGCGAGGTAAACAACTCCAGCACCACCACCGGCTGGGTAGCTGGTTTGGCCGGGTTTTCAGAAGGTGGTGATAACACCAGGCTCAGAAACACCAGAAGAATGAGTGCGTAATGCATAGCTTCCTGAATTTATAGCCCTACATAATAGTCATAGCCCCGTTCGGCCCAGAAGTCGCGGGGGCGCTCATCGGCGAAGAAAATCCGGCCGATCCGTTTGAGGTTTTTCACGCCGTATTTAACCGGAATAATCAGCCGGAGCGGAGCCCCATGGGGCGCTGAAATCGGTTCGCCGTTCAGTTCGTACGCCAGCAACGTCTGCGGGTGCAGGGCACTTTCGACGTCAATGCCAACGTAATACCCTTTGTCGGGGGTTTCCATCCCAACGTATCGGAACAAATCGTCGGTATGATCCGGACTGGGCGCGTTACCGCTTCGGGTTCCCAGCTTATATTTTTCCATAAAGTCCGACAAACGGGCACCGCCCCAGTGCTGCACCTGACTCCAGCCTTCGATACACTTAAACTCATAGACGATTTCGTGCCTGGGTAGTGCCTTGACGTCGTCGACAGTGAGCAGCAGCGGTTGGCCATCGTTCCGGTCGATCTGCAATTTCCAGTCGTCGGGAATCGGCGATTTGAGGCCGTCGTAGCCGTTGACCCGAGCTTTTTTTGCGGCAGCTTCCACCGGGAACGTCCGGACCATGTGCGTATCGCTGAAGTAGGTACGGGCAATCTGCGCGTTGGCATCCAGCACCTTGCGGAGCGGTCGTTTGATGCCCTGCGCGCCAGGGCTATGGGTAATCCATTCGTAAACACCCACCGGGATGGCCGAAGCCAGCGCAAACCAGCCAAACGCCTGGATCATGCGCCGACGAACCGTCGATTCTGGCATGTTGTCTTGGGGGAGCTGAGGTTCTGTGAATTGGCTCATGGTAAAGCAGGCGTTGGGGTATTGGGTTCAAGGGGGCGTTCGGATGTAGGATCGGCGTTCAGCGGATGATCTGGATCGCGAGGGGTGATTACTTCAAAGCCGGTGACCATCGATTGGAAATTGTGCCAGCCCGCCCGAATAACCTGAAAAATATGGATGAAAAAGAAGAAGACGTAGCCCAGTGTTAGCAGAAAATGCTCTAAACGAGCCGCTTCGTAGCCACCCAGCAGGCTCGTCAGCCACGACAGTTGAGTCGGTTTATAAATCGCAAACCCAGTCAGCACCGACCCCACGCCCATAATCATAATCGAGAAATAAGCGATCTTCTGAGCACCGTTATATTTGATAAATGCGGGCTGGGTTTTGCGCAGGCCGATGTCGTAAAGCGTTACCTGAATGGCTTCGCGAAACGAGTGCCGATCTGGAACCAGATGCCGCCATTCGCCCGAAAGAAGGGTATAACCCACGTAGAGAATCCCGTTCAGGATGAACAGCCACATAAACACCCAGTGCCAGGCCATACCTTCTGCCAGCCGGCGCTGAACATGCAGAAACTTGTAAAAACCGTCGGGAAAGAACGAAACCAGTACGTAGTTGCCGATCTGAATTTTATACGGGTCATAAGCCCAGTAGATCAGCAGACCGCTCCAGATCATCACGAACAGAACCGGAAAGTTGATCCAGTGAAACCACCGGATTGCCAGCGGGTGTTTGTGGATAATGCGTTTCATGTTGTAGGCGGGTTTGGGGTTTATATATCTATAACGCACAAGTCGGGTAGTTAGATTCTGAACGGAAGCAGGTAATCGTCAAAACGACCTGGCGGCTATAAGACTGCGTACTTAAAAGGCGGTTTCGGCTGCGGCTTTCAACAATTTGGCCGACATCCGCTCTTTAAAATTCGGATTAATATACTCGAACTTAATTACCCCTTTCTGATCGAGCAGAAAAACTGCGGGCACGGGCAACAATTGCTCGGTATTCTTTCCTCCACTACCTTTCTCCAGGGTGGAACGATAAGCGTCGGGAGCTTTGAACGCCAGACCAAACGCTTTGGCAGCGGCTACGTCTGCATCGGAAAGAAGTGTATAGTTAAGTTGGTGCTTATCGAGGCTAACTTTCAAATTCTCCGGGCTATCGGTACTCACGGCGATGAGCTGGTAGCCCATTTTCTTCAGATCGGCTTCGAGCGTGCGTAACTCCGCTAACTGACGATTGCAGAAAGGGCACCAGCCCCCTCGATAAAAGACCAGCACCGTTGGTTTTTTTGCTACTTCGTTCGGCAGTGAAACGAGTTGTCCGCTAACGGATTGGAGCCGGACGTCGGGAATCGTCTCCCCAATCAGCAACGGGCTGATATCTTCAGGTTTTTGTGGGATGTCGAATCCGAACGAAAGCGTAAACAGGCAGGCAAGCAACAGACTTTTCATAGAAAACAGCTAGTCGAATAAGTTGGGTTATCTCGACAAAGCTGGCCGGTTTTTCTTTCAATGTCTATGCACAGACTGCCTTTGTCGTTATCGATTGTTCCCGATAACCGGCGCCTGGTGCTGTCTTTGCACTTTAAATTCGGAGGGCGGTATACCGATCTGGTTTTTGAAGAACCGGCTGAAATGCGGAATCTCCTTAAACCCTAAAGTAAACGTAATCTCTTTGATGGATTTATCGGTGTATAACAGCAGCCGTTTGGCTTCCAGGGCAATGCGGTTGTGAATTACCTGAAGCGGACTTTGCTGATTATACAGTGCAAACAGATTCGATAAGGTTTTGGGCGATTTGCAGAGTAGGTCGGCGTAGGCCATTACAGTATGGAGCTTTCGGTAATTCATTTCGACCAGCAGGTTAAAGCGCCGGACAATGTCGAGGTCGGTTTCGCTCAGAACTCGGTTGAGGTACTGCGCCCTGGCTAAGCGCGTCAGCTTAATAATCAGCCGTTTAAGAAGCATGCGGAGCATTTCGCCCTGGATGGTATCGTGGGTAGAAAATTCATCATCGAATACCATCAGCAGCGCGTCGAACTTCAGCCGTTCCGACTCGTTCAACTGGACGAACATCGGAATCCTGGCTCCATAGAACAAAAAACCTACGCACGAAACCTCTATGTCGTGATCGACGATGCAGTAAAATTCCCGGTCGAACTGCCAGGCTACTACCGTCTCGGGTCGCTCAAAGGCAAACGCCTGGTTGACCATCAGCGGCAGTACTGACTGAGTCGGGAACTCATAGCTCAGATCGTCGATCCGGACCAGTTGATTGGGGCCGGTGTTCCAGGCAATGGTCAGGAACCGATGCCGACGAAATGACAGAAAGTGCTGATCAAAATCGGATTCCCGGCAAATCAGGTTCAGCATTCCCTCCGTTCTGGGTTCGTGGTAAACGTATTGCATGGAGCAAAATAACGAAATTAGTTTTCGTTCTCCGTTGGCTCCTGACTAAGCCAGGAGCCAACGGAGAACGGCGGAGCAGGTCGACCAAAATTGACTTCCCGATAACGGTATAAAACTCTATCTTGCCGAAAAAGCATCTATGTCTCTGCAAACCCTCGATACGGATTATTTTAAACTGGACGGTGGGGCTATGTTCGGGGTTGTACCGAAACCGCTCTGGCAAAAACTCAACCCCGCCGACGAACAGAACCGGTGTACCTGGGCCATGCGCTGTTTACTCTACGAACAGGGCGACCGGCTCCTGCTGGTCGATACGGGCATTGGCGATAAGCAGGACGTCAAGTTTTTTAGCCATTACGATTTGCGCCGGACGCAACCCCATACGGACGTACGAACTGGCGAAACCAGCCTGATCGGATCATTGCGGGCGGCTGGCTATGCGGCTGCCGAAGTAACTGACGTATTGCTGACCCATCTGCATTTCGATCATGTAGGCGGAGCCGTCAGGCGGCTGGGTGAGCAGCTGGCGCCCGTTTTCTCCAACGCTACGTATTGGGTTCATCCCGATCACTGGAACTGGGCTGTCCATCCGAATCCCCGCGAAAAGGCGTCGTTTCTTCGTGAGAATATTTTGCCCCTGCAGGAAAGCGGTCAGTTGGCGTTTCTGACCCAGACGGCGTTTTCGTTTCCGGATATTGACCTGCTGTACGTGGATGGACATACCGAGAAAATGACGCTGCCTATTTTCCGGATCAACGGCCGAACGGTTGCTTATCTGGCGGATCTGATTCCTTCATCAGCGCATGTTCCATTGCCGTATGTCATGAGTTACGACGTCCGCCCATTGCTGACGATGGACGAAAAAGCCCGCTTGCTGCAGCAGGCCGCCGACGAAGACTGGATACTGGTTTTTGAGCACGATCCTGTAACCGAAGCCGCTACGGTTATGGTTACGGAGAAAGGCATCCGGGTGAAAGAAACCGGTAAATTAACCGAACTGCTGTAAGGCACTACAGACTAGAGCCCGTACGAAATAAACGGATTTGATAACGAGTTTATGGCCTTGGGTAAAAGCCCTCGACAAACCAAAAAATTCTACGCACCGTTATTGAGTCAATAAGACAAACGCTATGAGGATCGGGTTAGCATTATCGGGTGGAGGAGCGCGGGGTATTGCGCACCTCGGCGTCATCAAAGCCCTCCAGGAAATGGGGATTAGCTTCGACCAGATTGCCGGAACGAGCGCAGGAGCCATAACGGGCGCTTTATTAGCGCAGGGCTACACGCCTGACGAAAGTCTGAAAATTATCGAGTCATCTTCCTTTGTGCGACATCTTCGTCCCGCCTGGAACCGAATGGGGTTACTACGGCTCGACATGGTTGTCGATTTATACCGAAAATACATTCCACACGATTCGTTCGAGGGCTTGCAAACGCCCCTGCATGTTGTCGCTGTCGATCTTAATGATGGCGAATTGACTGTTTTCGAACGGGGCGAACTGATCCGACCTGTGCTGGCTTCGTGTTGCCTCCCCGGTATTTTTGAGCCGATGACGATCAATAAGCGGCAGTTCGTCGATGGCGGAGTGCTGAATAATCTGCCCGTGGACACCATCGAAAACAAAGTCGATTTTCTGATCGGATCGCACTGCAATGTACTGGGTCCGCGAAAACCCATCCGGTCCATGCGGGGGGTTATCGAACGAAGTCTGGTACTGGCCGTACAGAGTAAGACCAGAGAACGGTTTGCCAGATGCAGCGTCCTGATCGAACCGCCACAGTTGGCCCAATACAGCACGACCGACATCAGTAAAGCCCGTGAACTCTTCCGGACAGGGTATCAGTATACCCGGTCTATTACCCCGGAGATCGAAAAGGCGCTCAAGCAGCCAACTTCCGAAATTTCCTGAATTCCTTTTTCAACGATTCATCCGATAGGGTAAGCACTATCGGGGCGGTCGATCACGAATATCTTTTCTTCTAAACACGTTGAGGGCAACCTGAACGTATGGAGCCAATATGCCGGTATAAAATTAATTTGAAATTAAAAAAGTTGTCCTGCCTCGTTTCTACGAGCATTCCATGCGCACTAATACTTAATAAAATAGAATTATTTCATGTTTTCGTGAAGGCCAGGTAGAATTACTTAAGCAAATATTATTCCGATAAGTAAGCTGAATTAGAAAAATTATATTCGTCAGAAAAAAATAATATTGCTCTAAACGAAATAATATTCTAATATAGGTACCCTTTCAGGAATAAAAACTGGTTAACTAAGGATCGTACGCAAAATTTGTAATGATTTTTTTCATTGTATAGATTTGTTAGAAAGAAACATGTTTTCTTAACCTAACACTAAATGTACTATGATGAGAAATCTATGCGTGAGTATGCTCCTGGTGTGCTCACTCTGGTCCACAGCGTGGGCGCAGGAGCGAAGAATAGTCGGTAAAGTGACCTCGGCAGAGGACGGTTCGTCCCTGCCCGGCGTCTCGGTGGTTCTGAAGGGAACCACAAAAGGTACATCGACCGACGCGGAGGGTGTCTATGACATATCCATTCCGGCGGGGAAAGGGCAGGTGCTGGTGTTCAGCTTTGTGGGCGTTGCTACACAGGAAATTCCCGTTGGTAACCAGTCAGAGGTCAATGTAGGCCTGGTATCGGATACCCGTCAGCTTACCGAAGTTGTCGTAACAGGGAGTGGTATCGCTACCAGCAAAGCAAAGCTAGGTATTTCGGTAGAAAGTGTGTCGGGTAGAAACCTGCCGCAGACACCGACGGCCTCTATCGACCAGGCGCTGATCGGTAAAATACCGGGCGCTCAGATTTCTTCCGTCAGTGGTAACCCCGGCGATCCGGTCAATATTCTGCTTCGGGGTATCAACACCGTACAGGGCGGCACCAAACCCCTGATAATGGTCGATGGCATACAGGTAGCGGCTACGGATATCAACTCCCTCGATCTGAGCAATGTAGACCGAATCGAAGTTGTACAGGGCGCTGCTTCCGCTTCCATTTATGGTGCGCAGGGTGCCAATGGGGTTATTCAGGTATTTACCAAAAAAGGGAAAAAAGGCCGTATTGCGGTTAACTTTTCGACCAGCTACTCCGTAAACGAGTTTCTCAATACTGGCAATGTGCACAAAGCGGAGCTGCACCCGTACCTGACAGATGCCAACAACAACATCGTCGACAGCAAAGGAAATATCTTATCGATCAATGAAGTCGGTTCGCTTTCGGGCATATCGTATCAGTATGGCGGTGCAACCCGCTACGCCATTCAGGACATCCGGAACGATGCCAATAAGCCTTACAATGCCAACCTGAAATACTACGACCACTTTAAGCAGGTGTTCCAGACGGGCACTACCTCTAACAATACCATCAATATTTCGGGCGCTTCAGAAAAAAGTGATTTTAATATTTCGGTTGCCAACAACCACAACGTGACGCCTATCCTGAAAAATGGCTATATCGACAGAAGCAACCTGTCGGCAAACTTCGGGACCGAGCTGTTCAAGAACTTCACGATCCGGTCTACGACCCAATTGGTGTATACAAAAAATACCCTGAAGCCAGGTTTGGGCGCTGCCGGTGGGTTTTACTATGGACAGGGTAACTCGTTGGGGAATATTGGCTCGGTCTATGGATTTCTAAACACGTCTCCCTTTTTCGACCTGACCGCCAAGTTGCCTGATGGTACCTATCCCCGGATACAATACGCTGACTTTCTGAGCGTCAACGCCAGCAACCCGTACTATAACCTGGAATACACGGATGGTCTGGACAACAAGATAGACGTTATTCAGAATTTCAACGCCAATTACAAGGTCAACAAGTTTGTCGAACTGGATGCTAAATATGGTATCAACTACCGCAACGAAAACGCACGGTGGACGTATTATAACCAGTCGCAGAATGTCAACTCGAACTACTACGAAACATTCTCTACCACGTACAACCCCTACACAGGAAACAACTTTGCGCCCAACAACAACGGGGAGTTAGATAACTGGCAGTATAATACGACGTTCCAGAATTTCCTGGGTACGGCCTACATCCGGACTGACTTCCAGGATGATTTTCATCTTAAAGTGCCCATTCAGACCAGTACGCAGATTTCCTTCGATTATCGTAAGAACAAATACACGGAATACGATACGTATGGCTTAGGTTTGGGCCTGGCTCCCCCTTTCAATGTCTCTTCTACTTCATCGCAGGCGGTAGCACTCGATTACGTTCGTCCGTTTGTAACGTATGGTTATCTGGTGAACCAGAAAGTTGATTTTGGTGATTACGGTGGCGTGACAGCCGGTTTCCGGAGCGACTGGTCTTCGGCCTTCGGCGGTGGGTCTACCCCGTTTACGTTTCCGCACTTCGATGGGCACATTGCTCCTTTAGCGTTCTTTAAAAATAGTTCGCTGAGCAATACATTGTCGTATTTCAAGCTGCGGGCCGCTTATGGCGAAGCCGGTATCCAGCCCGGTGCGTTCGACCGGTATCCGATTCTAAACCAGCAGAATCTGGGCTCGGGCTTATCGTATTCGATTCCTGCTACCAGCAACAATCCAAACCTGCAGGTTGAAGTTTCGAAAGAACTCGAAGTCGGTACGGACTTCACCATCAGCGGCAACTCGAACCGTACATGGCTGAACTCGATTTCAGGATCGTTCACCTACTGGAAACGCAAGAGTGAGAACGTAATCTATACGGTTAGTGTACCCCCATCGCTTGGTTCGACGGGTCAACTGACCAATGCCATCAACATGTCGTCGAATGGGGTTCAGTTCTCACTGACGTTACCCGTTTATAGCTCCAAAAATCTGAAATGGGACTTCACGACCAACTTTGGCCACCAGCTTTCCAAAATTGATGCGATTGCCGGTGGGGCCGATATCATCCTGACCTCGAATGCGGGTAGTACAGCACTGGTGCTGACAGCCGGACAGCCAATCGGACAACTTTATGGCTACAAGGCCCTGACGAGCCTGGATTATCTGCGCCAGGATGGTAAGACGCCGTACATCACGGAAGCTAACCGCAGCAAGTACACCATCGTTGATGGTCGGGTAGTGGACAAATCAACGTACCAGATGCAGTTTACGGATGAGACCTATCCGCTGGCCAATCCAAACCCGAAGTTCAACGCTTCGTTCATCAACGGGGTTACGTTCAAAGACTTCCTGACCTTCAACTTCCAGGTTGACTGGGTATACGGCAGCCACCTGTACAATCAGACCAAAGAGTGGATGTACCGCGACGGAATCAGCGGGGATTTTGCTAAACAGGTAACCATCGATGGAAAAACGGGCGCGTTCCCAGCGTACTGGTCCAGCGCGTATTACAACCTGTGGGGCAGCTTGCGGGGCGCCGGTAACAACGCAACGAAAGACTTCTTCCTAGAAGATGCTTCGTTCGTACGGCTGCGCAACGTATCGCTTGCCTTCGACGTCGCTAAAGTGGTCAAACTACCGTATTTGACGAAATGCCAGTTAGTATTTACCGGAAGGAATCTCCTGACGTTCACGAAGTATACCGGCTATGATCCCGAGATTAGTTCCGGATCGTCTAACTCGTCCTTCGACCGGGGCGTAGACCACAGCACCCTACCAAATACAAAGTCGTATCAGGTTGGATTGAACATCGGGTTTTAATTTTTAACTGTCTTCGAACATGAGCTTTATAAATAACTATAAATTTCTTTCTACCCTTGGCCTGACGGTTATTCTGCTGGGAGCGGTTTCCTGCAAGGAGCAACTGGATGTGGGTAACCCCAACGCCCCCACGGTAACCGCGAATGTCAATACTGAAGCTGGCCTGATCAACTTCGCGCAGGGAGCTGTTTACATCAATGGGTTTGCAAATGGCGACAGTTGGTTGGGCGACAGCTATTTTTCGCTCCCCTGGGGCTATAGTGAACTGATGGGGGATCTGGTGGGTGCTGATGCGTCCAACAACCAGGTTACGACCATTGGTCAGCCAGATTATATTATTCTGGACGACGGCACGAAAGAAGTGAATACGTCTCCTCAGATCAGTATTATCAGGTCTTACAATAGCCGGGCAGCAACGGGCGCTGGCAACAACCCGCTGTATTACCAGTGGCTGAATATGTATGCACTCAACAATGGCTGCAATACGGCACTAGGCCTTGTCGATGGCATTAAGTTGTCGGGAGATGCTGCATCAAGATCAAATACCATCAAAGCCTGGTGCTACTGGTGGAAAGGCTATGCATATGCTTCCATTGGATCGATGTATTATTCAGGGCTTATCAATGATAAGGCAGGTACTACCAACGCGAACTACGTACTGCACGATGCCATCATCAATCAGTCGAATACGTACTTCAACATGGCTGTTACTGCGTTGTCGGCGATTACCAGCCCCAGCGATTATCAGACTGTAATGACGCAGTTGATTCCGGCCTTCAACCGGGTTGGCCACGGCGGTTCGGCCACGGAAGCACTGAGCATCGATATGTGGAAACGCAACATCAATACTATGCTGGCCCGTAATATTCTGGTTAACAAGCTGGCTCCTTTTGTTAATGGTAATCCCAATGCTACCATTACCAAATCATCGACAACGGCCATGACGGCCGCCGACTGGAACAATGTATTGACGCTCGTGACCAATGGTGTGAAGCAGACGGATTATGTGTTTACGGGAAGGACTCCGCCCTCAAATCCGTTCTTTACCGCTACCGGGGGAACCGTGGCGGCATTGACGACCGGTGTGAATAGTGGTACGACGTTTAAAATCAGCGAACGGTTTATTCAAAATTTCAACGCGGGCGACAAACGGTTCACCAATAATTTCAACACCGCCAATACGTATAAAAACAACTACATCTATACGACCCGGTATAACATCATCGATGGTGGTGCCGGTGCGGCTGGTGTCTATGTATACGGAACGAAAACGGTCGGAGCCTACGAACTGTACATTGCCGCGAGCTACGAAGAAAACGCACTGATGCTGGCTGAAGCGAACATACGTCTGAACAATATAGAAGCTGGTCTGGCTTTTGTGGATGCAGTACGGGCCTATCAAGGGGCCGGGGTTGCGGCTGTTGCCGGGACCGGCCTGACGCTGCCTAAAGCCCTTACGGAACTGACCCGGGAAAGACGGGTTTCTCTCTTCGGCAGAGGTTTATCGTACTACGACAGCCGCCGGTGGGGCTGGACGTACGACATTTCCAACGGGGGAGGAAGTTACGGAAACACGGTCGTAACTTCGGCGGGCGTTGTCAACAAGAACGTGACCATTAACTACAACTTCCTGGATTACTGGGATGTACCGGCTGATGAAGCGGTCTTGAATCCGTCTACGTCGGGAGTAGCGACTAAAAACCCTAACTTTTAGTTGTTAGTTCAGCAGAAAAAGACTCCGTCTACTCAAGTGGACGGAGTCTTTTTTGTGTGGTCATAAGAGAGATAAGGCATACTTATGGTTAAACCTGTTAACTGCTTGCATCAAAGTATAACCGATTGGCGTATAGACGGTAAGGTGATCGACGAAAGAATTGATTGAATTTAACATGTAGGTTTGGGGTTTGGCAAAAAAATGCTCTTTTTAGTAACTCCATAGCGTAGCTGGCCTTTTATACGATACCGACGAATTTTACGTTTGAAAAATGCGTAGCTTGCTAAGCTTTGTGGGGTTTAGAAGCCAGCACCGAGGTTGCGTGAACTCTAAAGAAAATCGATTGGAATAAACCTATACATGAGAAAATTTTACAGTCTTGTTTTCTGGTCTGCTTTGCTGGCTATCATGCCCGGCTGTCTATGGGCTCAGGGGCTGCGTATATCGGGTCGGGTGACCTCAGCCCAGGATGGTTTGCCAATTCCGGGGGTCAATATCGTTGTAAAGGGTACTACCAACGGGGTTAGTACGGATGCCAATGGCAACTACAATATTGCTATTCCCAGCAGTACCGCCGTTCTGCTGCTAACGTCGATCGGATTGATTTCGCAGGAAGTAACCGTTGGTAATCGCACAGTCGTGAACGTGCAGATGCAGGAGTCGATCAACGAGCTGGCACAGGTCGTTGTTACAGGGTATAACACTACACAGCGTAAAGACATTACCGGCTCGATCGCGTCGGTTTCTCCCGAAAAATTTAAAGATATTCCTGTCGCTAGTTTCGATCAGGCGCTTCAAGGCCAAGCTGCCGGTGTGCAGGTAACCCAGTCGTCGGGAACGCCGGGCGGGGGGCTCACGGTGCGCGTTCGAGGAAACACGTCTATTTCGGCTAGCAATCGACCCCTCTTTATTGTCGATGGTGTACCCGTGGAGGATGGCAATCTGACTGGGCGTGACTTTGGTGGGCAAACCGACAATGCGTTCGCGCTGTTCAATCCGAATGACATTGAGTCCATGCAGGTGCTGAAAGATGCCTCTGCCAAAGCTATTTATGGTTCACGGGCGGCCAACGGGGTGGTATTGATTACCACAAAGCGGGGTAAAGCGCAGAAAACAACCTTCACGGCCGATGTGCAGCGTGGTCTGACGGACATAGTTCGGAAGCCAGACCTGCTGAACGCATCCGAGCTGCTAGATCTTCAACGGGAAGCTGTCCTGAATGCCGGAATGGACCCGGATAAACTGGGCCTGATTAAGGGCGTTACCGATGGGCAGAATACAAATTGGGTAAATGCCGTGCTTCGGCAGGGAGTATATCAGCAGTATCAGCTATCAACACAGGGTGGTAACGAACGGACTCAGTTTTACCTCAGCGGTAGCTACCGTGATGAACAGGGCGTTCAATTGAATAACCAATTTACCCGTCTGACAGGCCAGTTAAAATTAGACCATAAGGCAACGGATCGACTCTCCTTCGGTACGAATTTGACCCTATCGCGGGCGTTCAACAAGCGGGTAAAAGGAGATAATTTTCTGGATGGTGTATATTCAGGTGCCGTAAAAAGCCTACCCTACTATTCGCCTTACGATGAACAGGGGAACTTGTATACGCCCAGTAGTCCCGAATATCCGGGATTTCCTAACTTCAATCCAGTAGCACAGGCGGTATTACCCCGTTTCAATACCTACACGGTTAAAGTTCTAGGCGGGCTGTACGCTGAGTACGAAATTATTCCAAATCTGCGTTTTCGTTCCAAAGTAAGCATCGATTATAATAACGTAACCGAGGATAACTTTGAACCTTCCTCGACTGCCATTGGTGGTTTTCTGCCAAGCGTTGGTTACCAGGGGTATGGTGATTTCAGCAATACAACCATATCGACCTTTATAAACACAAATACATTAACCTACAACTGGCAGCTAGCAGAAAAACATCAGTTCAATGCTCTGGCTGGTTTTGAAGTGCTGCAACGTACCGAACGTGGGGGGAACGTGCAGGGGCGTCTGTTTCCCAGCGACGACTTTACTTACATTGCATCAGCCGGGATTGTTGATCAGGGAACGTCATCTGTAGTTAATAGTGGGCTGTTATCTAGCTTTGGCGAGGTTCGATACAATTATGATGAGAAATATTTAGCTACCCTAACGGCTCGTTACGACGGTTCGTCGCGGTTTGGACAGAGTCGGCGGTTTGGTATCTTCCCTTCGGCCTCGCTTGCCTGGCGGCTTTCGAACGAACCGTTCATGCAACAATTTCACTTTCTCAGCGACCTGAAGCTGCGAGCCAGCTACGGATTTACGGGGAATGAGCGCATTGGTGATTTTCAATTTCTGGGCACCTGGTCGTCGGTTACCTATAGTGGTGCCACGGGTGTTGGCCCCGCTACCCTGGCCAATCCCGCTCTGCAATGGGAACGGACACGCGAAGCCAACATAGGTCTAGATGCATCATTCCTGAGCGGGCGACTCAACCTGATCATTGATGCTTACGACAACCTGACCGATAAACTGCTGTTTGCCCAGCCCATTCCGCAAACGACAGGATTCAGTACCGTTCAGGGAAATATTGGTAAAGTCTCAAACCGGGGGATCGAACTGACCATTTCGACGGTGAACATAAACCGCGCCGTTCGCTGGAGCACCGACCTGAACTTATCCCGCAACCTGAATAAAGTAGTAGAACTGGCCAGTTCGGAGCCTGTTTTCCGGGGTTACCAGGGTAATGGCGTGACGAACACCAACGTCGTACTGCCTGGGCAACCCCTGGGTACGTTCTGGGGACTGAAATTTTTAGGGGTCGATCCCGCTACTGGCGATGCGATCTACGATGACAAAAATGGCGATGGTCGAATAACGCCCGATGACGCTCAGGTCATTGGTAACGCCCAGCCTAAGCTATACGGTGGGTTAACCAACAAAGTATCCTGGAAAGGTATTGACCTGAGTGTGTTGCTTCAGGGGTCTTACGGAAACAGTATTCTTAATTTCTCGAACGTGACGCTGTTGAATACTGGGACCGACATTCAGAACAACCAGGTACGGGCAGCCCTCAAGCGCTGGCGGAAAGAGGGTGATATTACCAGCGTTCCCCGTTACGTGTACCAAAACACCTATAACAATTACCTGAGCAGTCGTTTTCTGGAAGATGGTTCCTACCTGCGCCTGAAGAACGTATCGCTGGGCTATAATCTTCCCAAAAAAGTAATAAGCAAGGCAAAGATTGCGAACGCACGGCTTTATGTATCAGCCACCAATATTCTGACCTGGACTCGCTATACGGGACCTGATCCGGAAGTAAGTACACTCGATGGGTCAACGACGGCACAGGGGATCGACTTTTTTACGTTCCCTCAGATCAAAACGGTGGTAGTAGGCGCAACAATTGGTTTTTAAACAGATGGAGGTCCGCGGTTAGCAGTCGCACTGATGGCTGCTGTTAGATCGCCTTCCGACGTCAATTTATAAATTTCGAATTCAGACCGGCAATGATTCGCTTTATACGATATAGTTTTTTCCTGACGCTACTCAGCCTGTCTTCATGTCAGGATGTGCTGCAACCGAAGCCAGCAACGTTGCTGGTCGACGATTTGGTCCTGAACGAACCCAACGATGTTCAGCCGGTTCGGCTTGGGCTCTACAGTGCCTTCCGAAGTTTGGCAACGCCGAACATCATTGCCGGCGACTTTACATCTGATTACATTCAGGCGAACGGAACGTTCCGGGATGAAATCGAACTGGGAACGAAAAAAATAACGGCCGCCAACGGGGCTGTCGATGCGCTCTGGATCGGTATCTACCGGACCATCTACGTAGCCAACTTTATTCTGGAGCGTTTGCCTAACATAGCCACGGTTACTGAGGCAACCCGAAAACAGGTTACTGCCGAAGCGTTGTTTATGCGCGCCTGGGCCAATTTTATCGGCGTTTATAGCTTCGGAGACATTCCGAAGGTTACTACCATCGATCAGCCTACCAACAGTAAAGTAGGCAGAACAGCGCAGGCTGACATACTGGCTTCCGTGATAGCCGATTATCAGGCCGCTCTGACGAATTTACCCGACGTTACGACGGCATCTACCAATGCCATAACGAATGCCACTTATCTCAATAAAGTGAATTGCCGGGCGGCTATGGCCCGCTATTACCTGTATCAGAAAAACTGGGCGCAGGCCGAACAACTGGCCACGCAGGTCATTAGCTCCAACGTTTACACGCTACAGACCAATTTTTCCGACGTTATTACCAAAGACTTTACAAGTGAGTCGATCATTGAAGTGGGTTTTAACCTGACAGATGACCCAGGTACGAGTAATGACCTGGTTACTGGTTCTCCCGGTTTAAATAACCTGCTGGTCGGCCGTCGGGAAGTGATTCCGTCGAACCAACTGGTGAACGCCCTGATTTCGAATGCGGCTGGTACCCGTAGCGCAACCATTACGTTCAATGCCCAGCAGCAACGGGGCAATGATAACGGCTGGACCGTGCGCAAATATGGCACAGCTTCCGAAGACAATAACAACGTGGTACTGATTCGGCTGGCCGAAATGTATTTGATCCGAGCCGAAGCTAGAGCTCAGCAGGGTAAGTTAACGGGCGCAAGTGGGGCCGTCGCCGATCTGAACGTGCTACGGACCCGTGCTAAGGCTCCGGCTATAACGGCAACAGCGCAGGCTGACATTTTGCTGGCAGTCGAACAGGAACGTGTCTACGAGTTAGCTTTTGAGGGGCAGCGGTGGTACGATCTCGTTCGGACAGGTCGGGCGCAGACGGTCATGTCGAATTTTACGCCCAACTGGGACAGCCATTACGAGCGCTGGCCGATTCCACAGCGGGAAATCCAGCAGAATCCGGCTCTAACCCAAAATCCGGGTTATTAACAGAGTGATAGTTGGGGTTAATGTCAACCATTGACGTCATATCTCAAACCAGTAGAAAAACAGCAAGCCTATAAGACCTTAATGGTTATTTATGAGACTTAATAATAAACCGACCCGTTCGAGCAAAATCGGCCACTGGCTGCTGGCCTTACTAGCTGTTGTGGCAACAGGCTGGGGAATGAGCAGCTGTGAGCAATCGGATGTCGACCGGACATTCGAAGGACCGTACTTCGTTCGATTTACGGACTCGACGCTGAACTACAAGGAAAGTTATAGTAAAACCATTCCAATCAAGGTTCATAATGTCGGGCCTATCCTCAATCAGCCGATTACGATTAACTATACAGTAAGTGGGACAGCACGTGAAGGCAAAGATTATTCGGTTGGCGATACGAAAGGAACGGTTACGATCCCGGCCAACCAGAGTTCGGGGGCCATTAACCTGAAACTCATCAACAATGCTAACAACATTCTGGAGTCGCAGACGATTATTTTCACCCTAACCAGTGTGCAGCCCAGTTCCCTGCAGGTCGGTTTCGGAAAAGATAATATCGTTGGGAAGCAACTGAAATTTACGATTCAGGACGATTGCCTGTTTGGTGGTCTTTATACAGGAAGCGCACTGGTACGGGGACGTACCTACACGGTGCCTGATGTTGAAGTCACCAGCACCGACTGCAAAACGTATACCCTGAACAACTGGAACATTGGTCTGACAGAATTTCCGGTTATAGGCAACAGTTCGCTGTTCTCGTTTGTGGCTCAGAAGCCTACCCTGACGTTTACTGATAACGGCGACAATTCACTGACCATACCGAAGCAGACCAATGATAATCTTGGTAGTACTGGTTCGTTGCAGGGAAATGGGGCCTGGAATCCTCGGAATCGCCAGCTTACCCTGAATCTTCAGGCTACGGTTCAGATCGGAACCCTCAAGGATACGACCGTGGTCTACCGCGATACGACGCTTCTTTTTACCCAGACCTACATTCCACAATAAAGCTGCTATCCTATGCGATACGCTATACGATTATTACTTGTGCCGGCATTGACCGCGTGGCTGCTAGGTGGCTGCTCCGAAAAGATCGATCCTAAGCCTGCTACGTATTCGCAACTGCTGACCGGTACCGATAAAAAAAGCTGGCGGACAGTAACATTTCAAATTATTGACGCAGGCACTGGCTCTGGTGTAATACCCATTACCCAGAGTGGGATAGACCCATGCATTACAGATGATCTGGTAACGTTCTACGCCAATGCCGAACATAAACTGGAGGCTAGCGAAGGCAGCACGAAGTGTAAGTCATCGGACCCCGATATCTACCTGACCGATACCTGGGCCCTGGTGAATGCAAACGCAACGCTTGACTTTTATCTGCCCGTTCTCAACGGCAAATACCCATGGACGATTAAGAACCTGACAGCAAACTCATTGACGATCCAGTACTATTTTCCGGATATTGACGCCAGCTACCAGTTTACGCTTAATTCAACGACTAAGTAAGTTAACAAACATGGTTCGCGGAATGTAAGTGTTTATCAACGGGTAGCTGATCGATAGGCTGTAAATCTATTCCTAAGGCTCTCTGGCTCTGCTCGGGCTAAGATGATAAACTAACCGCCCTCAACTAGTTAGATATATGGTTCGATCACTACTAAGCTTGTTTCTGGGGATACTTTTGATGTCAACGGTATACGCCCAGACAACAACGCCCGAATTTAAACGGTGTGGCACCATGGAGTTGGATAGCCAGCGCCGGGCCAGTCATCCGGAGCTTGGTTCGCTCAACGACTTTGAACGGGAACTGCAACTGAAAGTTCTTGATCTTAAAAAGAAAATGCAGGCTGGGCGGCTGGCCGCTACGGTGATCACGATTCCAATTATTGTGCATATTGTTCATAATGGCGAAGCCGTGGGGAATGCGCATAACATGAGCCTGGCACAGGTACAATCGCAGATTGCCACGCTGAACGAAGATTACCGTCGCCGGGTAGGCACTCGTGGTTATAATACAAACCCCGTCGGGGCTGACATAGAGATTGAATTCTGTCTGGCGGCTCTCGACCCACAGGGGCGAGCTATGGCCGAACCCGGTGTTGAGCGTATCAATGGAAACCGAGCCAGCTGGAGCCAGAGCGATATAGAAGGAGTGCTGAAGCCCGGTACAATCTGGGACCCCAACAAATACTACAACATTTGGGTACTCGATCTGCGCGAAGCAACGTCCGGTGGCGGAAGTATCGTTGCCTATGCTCAGTTTCCCAGCCAGTCCAACTTACCCGGTATTGGCACATCGTATGCCGCCAGTACCGATGGGGTGGTTTGTAACTTTTATGCTTTCGGCAATGCTGAGAAAGGAAACTTTGCCGGCTTGGTTGCCCCGTATAACCTGGGCCGGACGCTGTCGCACGAAACCGGTCACTGGCTCGGATTGCGCCACATTTGGGGAGATGCCAACTGTGGCGATGATTTCTGTGCCGATACGCCCCCGCAGGCATCTGAAAGCCGAGGATGCCCAACGGGCCGGGTGAGTTGCGGCAGTACGAACATGGTCCAGAATTATATGGACTATTCCGACGATGCTTGTATGAATATTTTCACGCTTGACCAGAAAGCGCGGATTCGGGCTGTTATGGACATTAGTCCGCGCCGGAATAGTCTGTTAAGCTCAAACGTCTGTGGAACTCTGGTTGTTGCGCGGCCACAGTCCGATTTCCGGTCCGAAACCCAACAGGTGTTGTTAGGAGGACAGGTTAAATTCAATGACCTCTCTCAGAACTTTCCAACCAGCTGGCAGTGGACGTTTGAAGGTGGTACGCCTGCGACCTCAAACGAGCAGAACCCAACGGTTACCTACACTCAACCCGGTAAATTCAAAGTAACACTGGTTACGTCAAATGCGGTTGGCGCATCCGATCCGGTCACCAAGACGGCCTACATTGAAGTGCTGAATCAGGGCCTTTGCAGCGATGTCACTAACTTCAATGGAACTCCAACCATAATCCGTGAGCCTGGCGGAACAGGGTATCTGGCTGGTCAGAATAGTAAACGCACCCAAGCCGTTTCGGAGTTTTTTGCCAATAAGCTGGGTTACCTGAATTTAGCGGGGGCATCTATTAAGTTTGGGATCGCTAAAGCCGCCAAAGGAACCGCTACTGAAGCGGTTGTAACATTTACCGTCTGGAACGGACGGGGTTTCCAGAGCGGACCCGGTGCTATTCTGGGTCAGAAAGACGTTCCGTTGCGTACTATTTTGGCCGATGTTGCCAATAATCGCGCCACAAACATCGTCTTCGATAAGACAGTGCCTTTGAGTGGTCTATCGTATCATATCGGTGTTACACTGCCTTACGCGACCGGCGATACAGTAGCCGTAGAAACGACGAAAAACGGAGAATCACTCCAGGCAACGGCCTGGCGGCAAAATAGACAGGGGGACTGGCTCCGCTACGCCGATAGTCTGGGGATCAACGTAGCACACAATATTGCTGGTCACGTTGGGCAGAAAGCATCTGTACAGGTGGCGTCGTCCGCTATTTTTGTAAATCCAGGAGAAACTGTAACGCTCAACGCTCGCGGAGCAGGTGTGCTGAACTGGGTAGGGCAGGGGCTAAACACCACTCTGGGCCCCCAAGTAATTGCGCAACCTACGCAGACGACTTCATATACGGTGTCTGGTTCGGGTACTGATCTGTGCACAGCTGATGCCGTAGTTCAGGTTTATGTCCGGACGGGAACGGTTACGGCCGTTACACCGCTGGCCGAACAGGCCCTGCAGATTTCACCGAACCCCAGTGATGGCCAGATGACCGTTACGTTTAGTGGTACACAGCGGGGTGCTTTGACACTGGGTGTGCGCAACGTCAATGGAGTGGAAGTGATGCAGCAGAAATATCAGAAAACGACAGATGTGTTCCAGCAATCGCTCGATATGAAGTCTTCACCCAGCGGAGTTTATTTTGTCGAGGTCCGGATTGGCGAACAGGTCTTCCGAAAACGGATTGTGAAGCAGTAGACTGGTGATAAGCCTGGGTGATATAGGTAGTAGACCCGCGTGTTTTACATAGATTCCGTTAGTTCTCCAAAAATGGAAGCTCGTCAATTAACAATTGACGAGCTTCCATTTTTAATATCAATATTTACCAATTCGATAGTAATCGAACTAGTTTGGTCAGATTTTTTGCCATTGTTATGCAGTCATCCACTTCTGATTTATAAGAAATAAATTTGGGCCGGTCTGACTACTGGAGAATTCAAATTTTCTATTGTATAAGTCAAATTACGGAAAAGAATATTTCCCAAAGCAATTGGCCTTAATTGTCTAATTTATTTACTACAATTTGAGTTCTGACCGCTTCGATCAAATCCTGAATACTAACTTCTATGGTATTACCATACTCAGTAAAGTATTCGTCCAAAATTTCAAATTTGTTATACCTCGATGGTACCATACCAGACAACCTCTGACTTGCTGCATACCTAACTTGTAAGTTATTTCCGACACGTTTTATCTTCAAAGCGCCTAAGTATTCATCCGCGAAGTCAAAAGGTAAATAATTGGTTTCGTTCTCATCAAGATTTTGTATTGAGACAATCCATTGTTCTAATAAATACTTTAATACCATTCTTACCTTATAATCAGTTCCGTTACCCGGTAAAATCCCATCGTCATCAATAAAGTTATATGTATCGGCTGGCCTGTTTATAGATAAGGAGGGAACGCAAACATGAAGATCTTTATGAGCAGGAAAATCTTCATTATCAATGTAGTTGATAGATAATATTGAGGCCTTTTGCATGTTTCTTTGTTTTTTGTTTTTCACTGCTCTCCAAAGTTGGAGAGCAGTGAAAAAATGTTACTTAACAATAAAGGGGTAAGCTGTGTTTAGGTTCGAAATCGTTCCGGGTTTGATTTTAATCAGTATAGTTGATGTTGTCTGATTATTCCCAATATTGTTTTTTCCGCCAACTTTGCCGATCTCTCTACCCATGTCCACTACGTAATTTATGAAACCGCTTCCAGATGGATCGGGGACACCTTGTATTCCTTGTACATTTATTTTCTCCCAAGCCTCATCGACAACGGACAGGACTTGTTTAGCATCGCCATAAAATACTCCATGATCAGGTTTAGTTAAATCATCTTTCATGTGATCAAATATGTGACTTAGTCTGTTCCCTTTATTTTCCATCGTGAAGACCAACCCACTCTTTGAAACCCAATTTCGGCCACCATCATATTTCAATATGTTACGACCCCATTTGCTAATTGTTGACAATTGACCTCCAATAGGAAGCATTGCACCAAAACTAAGCGCAGCGTCGGTTGCATTACCTTTAAGTATGTAAATTCCACCATTTATTGCATTAACAACGTCACCTGCTCCGGGGACCATTCCTGCTACATCAAAGATGAAATGTACAGTGTTACTTGACACATTTTTACAGGCAATCAACAAACACTTGTAGTCAGACCAACCTGGATTCTGTATTCTTAATACTGCCATTTCCCGGCTGACTTTGAAGACATAGCTCATGCCGGTCAAAATGGGTAACCCTGGATTATAGTCAAAGGGAGGTTGACTTAACTCAGAGTAGCCACTGATGTTAAGCTGGTTTCTGAAGAGTAGTACATCAATCGGAGCTTTCTGCTGAAAGTGATCAGTATAAACCATTACCGATTCCCCCAATTCCTGATTGACGGCTAAAAGTGCTTTCTCATCGTCCGAAAAAATCACATCCCAATAACGTGCTCGTTGGTAAAATTGGATTAACCGTAAATCGTACGAGGATTGATTGTAATTGGGAGGTGTCCCTCCGTCTAATCTTGGGGGTGTGTTACCACTTGGATTATAGGGATAGGGTGATACCGGATCTCCATCATCATCGTTACCACTTGGTGGCGTGTTTTCAAGATTACTGCAGGAAGATTCCTTATACATTCTTAGAACTCGATCATTACATATTTCGATTACTGTGCATCCAAGCTGATATCGCTCAATTGTGCATCCGTAGGTTACATCGAATGCTGGTCTGGCATTAGCATTTTCCGTTGTCGGATACAATCTACAGGTGGGTACTAATTGAGTGGCCTGTCCCGGATACTCCCAATAGAGTTGGGCTTGAGCGCCTGCGGTGTTATCATAAAAGAATAATTCTATTCTGCATCGCTGGCCTGCTGTCGAATAAATTGAGCCTTGTTGCCAGATAGGACCGTGTGAATTCCAGTCATCAATAATGAGCTGTCCGTTAATGAATAAACGAGTACCATCATCGTTATTGGTTTTAAAAGTATAGTTTCCACTGACTGGGGCCTCGATTTGCCCTGCCCAGAAAACATTGAAGTTGTCATCATTGATTGACCCAGGCATAGGAGAACCGCCCCAGGAAAAATTAATCATGGCATCTTTACGGACTGTTAGTGGCGCATTGGCAAAGATTGTTCCATTTGAGTAATATCCCGTCAAACCACTACCTATACCACAACCACTGGTTGGTGGATTTGGCGTTGTTCCTCCTGTACAGCCGATAGCTGTTCTGGGTGAACCCGGCATGTCATTATTCACTCCACACATGCGCACCGAAATGGTATGATTCTGCCCATTCTTCCAGGGAGCATCAGCAGGGAAAGCGTAGCTAAAACCATGATAACGGGCAGCTGGGTTATTGAAGTAATTGGCTACGTCTGGCCGGTCTACGTTGGCACTAATACCAGAGTAGGTTTTCACCCCATCGATGTAGATATCAATTGTCTGAGTTTGGCCCAGGTTATTCATATCCAAAGCCCAGCCCCGTATGCCATTACAATCGGCATCGTCCAGTGTACTTTGAGGATTGCTTACTGAACAGCTACCGGCTGGTGGATTACCGCCACAGCCTGGCGAAAAGGCTGTCTGCTGACTTGAACAGCCATTCAGGCTGGCGCTGATCGTAACGTTGGTGCCAGCAGGAATATTGACGACCTGGTTTCCCTGTACACTCCCTGCGCTGCTACTCACACTGGCGCCTGCCTGGGTACTAAAACTTACCGAGTAGGTACTGCTCCCATTGCAGGTAGGCGTACCTAAACTTAACCCCGGCGGTGTACAACCACCGCCACTGTTACCATCGACACACAGTCGATCTAGAATAAAAGTACCGCCTGCTCCCTGAATACGCAGGCTATTCGTACCCGCCTGTAAGTTGATCGGAATTGTTGTTTCCACGAATGGCCCTGTCCAGCTAGCGTTGCTACCAGCAGAAGCGGTTTGCAGATTGCCATTGACAACAATGCCGAATTGAGCTGTTTCACCGCTGCAATACCAGAGATGAAGTGGAATGACAAAGTCATTATTGACCAAGTAATTGAGAGCGCTATAGGTAGAAGTGTAAGTAACCTTCCTGGAATTGAATGAGGGCAAGCTTATGCTGCTTCAGAATTTGAGGCTTTAGAAGGTTACAGTCAGGCAACCGGTTGCAATCGAGTTAATTATAGAAAAAGTTCAAGAAATTTCTGTACTTGCAGGGAAAACCATATAAAGTGTTCCTTATCAGCTTGATTTCTGGTGTAATTACGCGCTGAAGCCTAGGTCAAGGGACTGAAATCATTTTTTAATTCAACCGATTGCAGCGTGCGTATTGCCTTCAGCAGTCGCACAACTATCCAGTCAATGCAACGAGACGTAACGATTTATGATATTGCCCGGCAACTACACCTCTCACCGGCCACGGTAAGCCGAGCGCTGAACGACCACCCGGCTATTAGCAGCAATACCAAACATATCATTGCCAACAAAGCCAGGGAAATGGGGTATCGCTCGAATACCTTTGCCAGCAATCTGCGTCGTCAGCGGACCAATACCATTGGGGTAATCGTTCCGCGGCTGGATAGTTCGTTTATGTCGACCGTGCTTTCGGGAATGGAAAAAGTAGCCAACGAGGCTAACTATAACCTGATCATCAGTCAGTCGCTCGAATCCGTTACGAAAGAAATAGCCAATGCAAAGACCATGTTCGATAGTCGGGTCGATGGCTTGCTGGTATCACTGGCTGCTGATACCGATGACCTCGATCATTTCAATACGTTTTTTCGCAGAGGCCTGCCCATTATTCTGTTCGACCGCGTCATGATGCAGAAGAACTGTACCAGCATCGTGATCGACAACGTAAAAGCAGGCTACGAGGCCACTGCGCATCTGATTGCGCAGGGGTGCCGGCGAATTATGCACGTAACGGGTAACATCAAGCGAAATGTATATCTCGATCGGATGAACGGGTATAAGCAGGCGCTGGCGGATCATCAGTTGGCAAACGACGAGGACCTGATTCGGGTGACAGACCTTACCCGCCAGGCCGGACTCGATGTAGCTTTTGAGATCAAGCAGATGGCTTCACCCCCCGATGGGCTGTTCGTATCCAGTGATTTCTGCGCCGTAAGCTGCATGGGAGCCTTGAAGGAAAGTGGCTTTGCGATCCCGAACGACATTGCCGTGGTTGGCTTCAACGACGACCCGGTTTCGCAGGTGATCGAGCCAAACCTGACAACCATTCACTACCCCGGTCAGGAAATGGGCGAAATCGCGGCACAAAGCCTGATCAACCACCTGAATGGACTCTTACTGCTGAATACGACCAACACCATTCTGCTGAATTATGAATTGATTGTCAGGCCGTCTTCATTAAAAAGCTAACAAGCTTTGCGGGGGCTGTTTCCGGTCTGACCAACCACGATACTCCTCAACCCTATCATCTCTGATTATGAAAACGATGCTGTATCTGTTGGCGCTGAACACCCTGACGGGCTGGTGGGCATTCGCCCAATCTCCGCAATCTCCGAATCCGGATTCGGCTCGAAAAGCGTTCATGGCGGCTCAGGCGGTTATTCAGAAGCAGTCGGCGGAAGACCATCGGCAAATGATGGACCAGCTGCACATTACCTCGCTACGACCTGGTCCTTCGGGCGATCCCAAAGCGCCCAATTTTGCCAACGTCGACGAAGCACAGGCAACGCCTTACACCAGCTTACCCGACCCACTGACGCTGAAGAACGGCCGGAAAGTGACTACCGCGAAACAATGGTGGAATCAGCGACGCCCTGAAATCGTGGAAGATTTTGACCGGGAGATTTACGGACGAATTCCTGAAAACGTACCCGGAGTAAGCTGGAAAGTGGTCAGTGAAACGAAGGAGATGAACGGTGATTTCGCAGTTATCACCAAAAACCTGATCGGGCATGTGGATAACTCCGCTTATCCGGCCATTAATGTGGATATCGAACTGACGCTGTCGACGCCTGCCAATGCGGCAGGCCCGGTGCCGGTTATGATGAGCTATGGATTTCGCTTTCCGGCCGGCTTCCGCATGCCGGCTCCGACGGCGCCCAACTCGGGTACGGCAACCATTGCGAAACCAGAGCCAACCTGGCAGCAGCAACTGCTGGCCAAGGGCTGGGGGTATGCAATTATATACCCGACCAGTTACCAGGCCGACAATGGGGCGGGCCTTACGAAAGGTATTATTGGACTGGTCAACAAAGGACAGCCTCGCAAAACCGACGACTGGGGAGCGTTGCGGGCGTGGGCCTGGGGGGCCAGCCGGGCTATGGATTACTTCGAAACCGACAAAGCCGTAAACGCGAAGAAAGTAGGTATCGAAGGGCTTTCGCGCTACGGAAAAGCGACTGTTGTTACCATGGCTTACGAACCTCGTCTGGCTATTGCCTTTGTCGGATCATCGGGCGAAGGGGGTGTTAAGATTCACCGCCGTAAATTCGGAGAGCAGGTCGAGAACGTGGCGTCGTCGGCTGAGTACCATTGGATGGCTGGTAATTTCATTAAATACGCCGGCCCCCTGACGCCCAACGATCTACCGGTCGATGCGCATGAGCTGGTGGCTTTGTGTGCGCCACGACCTGTTTTTATCAGCTCGGGTTCTCCGCAGGTCGAAGGCAACTGGGTCGATGCAAAAGGCATGTTTCTGGGGGGCGCTTACGCTGGTCCGGTATACCGGCTTCTGGGCAAGAAAGATCTGGGAACGATGGCGTTTCCGCCGATGGAAACTGCCCTGATTGAGGGCGACATTGCATTCCGCCAGCATAGCGGAGGGCACACGACTGGTCCTAACTGGCCTACCTTCCTGACTTTCGCCGACCGCTATTTTAAATAAACTTGACCTGGTTCGCTGTTAAATACTAGCCCCATGCTAATTCCGAATAAACAAGTGCTGGTTGTGTTCGGCTGCCTGATGACGACCATCGGCCTTAGTCAGAATGCTCCGATGAAGCCTAAGCCGCTGGTCACCAAGCTATATACGGCCGATCCGTCGGCTCATGTATTCAACGGCAAAATCTACATTTATCCCTCGCACGACATTGAAGCCAATGTGCCGGAAGACGACGAAGGTGGGCATTTTAACATGCGCGACTATCACGTTTTCTCGATGGATAATATCGGCGGAAAGGTCACGGACCACGGTGTCGCGCTCGACCTTAAAGATATTCCCTGGGCAGGTCGTCAGTTATGGGCACCGGATGTAGCTTACCGGAATGGGACGTATTACCTGTATTTCCCCGTCAAAGACAAAGAGGACGTTTTCCGGATTGGCGTAGCCACGAGCAAATCGCCAACGGGGCCTTTTAAAGCTGAACCCAGGCCGATTCCGGGCAGTTACAGCATCGATCCGGCCGTATTTGTCGATACGGATGGTACCGCTTACATGTACTTTGGCGGCATCTGGGGTGGTCAGTTACAGCGCTGGTCTACCGGTAAATACAACAAAAACCTGAAAACGGATCTTCAGAAAGATGCCGAACCGTCGCTAAGCGCTAAAGTCGTTCGGTTGAAGAAAGACATGCTCACCTTCGACGAACCCGTTCGGAATGCTCAGATTGTCGATAAAGCCGGTAAACCGCTGCTGGGCGGAGATCATGACCGCCGGTTTTTCGAAGGTGGCTGGATGCATAAATACAAAGGCAAGTACTATTTTTCCTATTCGACCGGCGACACGCATCTGCTGGCCTACGGCACCAGCAACTCGCCGTATGGACCCTTTACGTACCAGGGCGTAATTATGAAACCCGTTACGGGCTGGACTACCCACCACTCCATCATTGAATTCAAAGGCAAGTGGTACATCTTCTACCACGACGTCGAACTGTCGGGGAAAACGCACCTGCGAAACATCAAAGTGCGCGAGCTGAAACGAAACCCCGATGGCTCAATCGAAACGATAACGCCCTGAAAGCGCGTGGTCATAATGGCTTGAAGGTATACGTTATTTTCACGCCTTTCGAGCTATCGAGCCCCAGGTTCTGTATAATACCCAGCAGCACGCCCTGGCCGGGGTTGGTGGTAGTCGAGTATAAAAAATAACTAAGCGTAAGCGCTGAAGCCGACACACCACCCAGATTGTACACTTCTTTTGCTGAGCTGAGTGGGCTTAGCTCCAGTTGCGTTTCGTTGGTGATGAGTTGCCAGGTGCAGTTGATAGACTGATTGTCGTAATACGAGATGGCCGTTCCGTCTGCGTTGAATTGCAACTGATAACTGGATGCGTCCAGCGCATTGTTCGGATTGCCCCGGCTGTAGATAATCACTGATTTGTTATCGACCAGCGATTCAGCCGTATAGCTTTGGATTTGCCAGGTATTCACCATCAGTTGATGGGTAGCTGATGGCTGAGGATCATTTTTTTTACAACTGCTTAGCACAATGCTCAGCATTACCGTCAGGGATAGAATTGCCAGTCGCATGCTCAGGAACTATTGATGCGCAAATGTAGGCGGTTCGGCCATTCAAACAGAGCTTTTTACCGAAGCCGCATTCAGAACCGGGGCACGGCTTCGGCGAAAAACGTAATCCTTAAGGCAAAAATTTTCCAGAAAGTATCTTTCTACATTGGTCATTTCCCTGTAACGACCTGCGCCTGCTCAGCCAGCTCGATATCCCTGACGACGGCCGGGCGAAGTTTCTCCCAGTGAAACCGAAGCTTGTTGTTTTCTTCCCAGGTATGTCCTTTCTGCTCGGTCAGATGCACCAGAGGCATGTCGTTGTAGAGCGGGCGGGTGATGGCGACGACTTCGTCCCAATACCGAAGCGCAGCCTTCAGGTGCGTAATCGCCTGTTGTTTCTGAGCCTCCTGGCCGTTCGTGCGATAGGTTTGCAACGCAACGGCTGCTTTCAGTTTTTCAGCCAGATGCAGGCCCAGATTCGACCAGACTTTTACGTCTGCCACTTCGTATAACAACGACCGGTTGGCTGATGTGTTGATAGGATCTACGAGTTGCAGGGCTTTCCGGCAATCGGTTTCCAGCAGGTTGGCCAGTAAAGGAGGAGTGATTTTCGCGGCTTCGAACGTGCCGCCCGCCAGCGACGTTTTGACATAATCGCTGACAGATACGTAGTTGGGATCTAGCGTGGGCTGACTAATTTGCTGATCGACAGAAATATAGCCGACATTCTTGTTGGCATCGAAAGCCATCATCCCTTCGCTGTAGAGCGAAAAATCCCAGGTGAAGTCAAATGAAGCGGCCAAACGCAGAGCTGTAGCCGAAGCCAGTGAATACGCTTCCAGCAAATGACTGGCCGAAGGGCCGTAGCGCCGGACAAACTCCGCGTTGAAAACAGCATCAGGTGTGGCCGGATTGTACAGCAGTCGCCCCCAGAGTTTGTAAAATAACCACTGCCGTTCAAACGCATAGGTCCAATTGACTGCCCCTCCCGCTTTTGTAAAATAATCTTTTGCCGGAATGTACGTTTCTGAACCCAGAAAATAACCGCCGACGTAAGGCTGGTTGTTTGCCGCAATGTGCGCCCGGACAAAGTTGGGAACACCCCAGCGCAGGCAGAAGAAATCTTCGTTTCGGGCCGTCCAGGTAATTTTGTAAGCGGTTGATACAGGGTTGAAGTACGTATCGTACAGTTTTCCGCCATGCACTTTCACCAGGGTGGGCGTCGAGTGGGCGTGCGACCAGTTGTACTTCAAATCGGCCCAGATCGGGCCTTCAATAAACGGCAAAGCGGCTTCGCTCTCGATGGATTTACGGGTTAGTTTTTCCGTATCGATACTAGTAATACCTAGAGAACCCGTCGTGCTGGAGAACGGAATCCGGTGGACCAGCTTCGTTTTTCGACCGGCCTGACGCATGCCCTCAAGGATGGTAGCTTTCATCCAGTCTTCGCGTTTTTGTGGAGTCATGCCGCCCATAGCCTCGCCCAGGGTTAAGCCAAAACCCGTCAGTTCCGGGTATTCCTGCAGGACCTGCGTGACGCATTCGCGGGTGTATCGCCGGACAATCGCCGAGGTGTCGCCATCGATAAAATGGTGATGGGTCAGGTTGTTCAGTTTCGGATTGACATTGTACGCTTTCGAGAATTCGGGGCTGGTAAAAATGTTGAACGGAACCAGATACGTTTCGATCGCCCGCTCGTTGGCCATTCGGAAAATAGCCCGAAACAGCATCTGCCATTCGGCTAGTTGCTGGTCGTTGAAGGGTGTAGCCGCCGGGAAGTTGGTCGGCCGGATCATAAACGTGTATGGATGCAGGTTCCAGAGACTCAGCACGTTGAACCGGTTAGCGACCATCATGTCCAGAAACGCTTTCCAGTACAGGGTATCCCGGCAGGTGGCGTAGTGCAGATCGAGCGCGTCGCTGTGCCGGTAAGTATCCCACGGCAGATCGAACTTAAGGGCCCGGAAAGGCAGATGTGGGCGTTCGCTGCGGGTACTTATTTTCTGGAGCGAAAGGCCATTCTGCACGTCTTCGACGATGGATAAACTGCCGTAGATCAAGCCGCGTTCGTCGCCCCCGGTAATGATCAGCCGATTGCCTTGTTTTTCAATAGTATAGGCTTCACTTCCCAATTGCGGATCGGCCGGCGCCAGGCGGATCGCATAGTCCCAGGCACCAGCCCGTGCCAGCACGGTATAGGCTCGTGCTGCAAGCGCCTGGGTGAGCTTGGCCACGGCATAGCGGCTTTGCGCACTTGGGCTGGCCTGCTCGATAACGACGCGCTGGGCCGTTCCGGCAGAAACAAAGCCTATCCAGACGACCAGGAAAAACAGACGTTTCTGTATCATTGACTGACTAGTGCTGCTTCGATCGATAGTCTTTTGCATAGCGGGCCACGTCAATAAATGGAGCTACCCAGATATCGCCTTCGTGCTGCTTCAGGTAACGGATCAGCTTATTATGCTCGGGCAAAGCCGCATTAAGCGAATGGCCACCGCCTACGCCATGAAAGAGAAAGACAATCAGTGAGTTGGTTGCCTGCGCTTTCTTCACCAGATCGATCATTTCCTCGCCCGTTTGCCCGTTGATGGCGTACGAACCGATATTGGCGAAGTCGATTTCGGTGATCTTTTTCATTTCGCTCTTCGTGCCCCGAGCGGCTACAAAATCGGTTTCGACAAGTTTGTAATAATCCACATCCCCAATTTTCGTATCCCCGCAGGGGTAGGCAAACGTGCGGGTCGTCTGACCATCCAGGGTTTTGAGCAGAACGTTGGTCATCCGGATTTCGTCCGTCATGCGCTGGACGGTGTATTTGCTCAGATCGTTGGCCGGTTTGACCCACTCACGGCCGGGGGTGTTGCCCGTACACGGATGAAACAGGGTATGGTTGGATAACTCATGACCGCGGACCGCAGCCGCACGCCAGCGGGGAATGTTCTCGACGAAACCTGGAAAGTAACCGGATAAGTAAAAGGTCCCCTTCAGCCCCAGCGAATCCAGCACGGGAATGACATTGGTGAGATGAACCAGCAGGGCATCATCGTACGTAAGCGCCACGGCGCATTTCTTACCGTTCCAGACGGCTGCCGTATTCTGGGCAATCGTCAGCGTGTGCGCTAACAAAAGAGCGCTGAGTAAAATCGCTTTTTTCATACAAAGATTTTGTTTTGACAGGATTACCGGGCTGCAACTTCGGCTTTATCCTTAATCTTGTCAATCCTGTTCATCCTGTCGGGAAACGGAACGCACCGGTTCAGCCGCAACCCTTGTGAATTGACGGCCGTTACCAGCAACATATCCTTGTTTTTTCCAGTCATCAGGACCGACGCTCGGGCATCCCCCCGAATAACCAGGCCGCTGGCGATTGGGGCAGCCGGTTTAAAATGCCCTCGTCCATCACCCAGCAACACAACCCCAACCGACGCGTCTTCGCGGCCCATGTTGACTTCGTTGGGATAAAAATTACCGGTCAGTACCGCATCCAGGTGGCCATCCTGATTGAAATCGTGCACCACAATCCCAAAAACCGGCGATTCCTGCACGGTGCGGGGAAGGGCATGAACGCTAAATTTTCCCTGCCCCAGGTTTTCGATATAGGCACTTTGCAGATACGTCGCCCGCGCCTGGTAAGCCCCCGTCCGGTCGTCGTCGCTCAGCAGATCGTTAAAGGTAGCAACTGCGTAATCGGCATATCGCTGGTATTTTCGCCGAAATTGGATTACCTGCTGATTGAGCGCGTCGCGGGGAACGGCCGGATAGCAAACACCCTGGATGTAATAACCCATGAGCGGGTCGATGGTGCCATCGCTGTTGAAATCTTTGGCGATAACACTGACGGGCTCGTGCTCGGAAGCTCTGTACAAGGTGTTTAATCCTTCGTTGCCAGCCAGATAATCCAGATCGCCATCGTGGTCGAAATCGCCCTGTGCCAGACTGTTCCACCAGCCGGTCGTGTTCGGAATCTGGACGGGTGAAGTTGCCTTAAAAGTGCCCTTTACGTTTTTATACAGCGTAAGCGGCATCCACTCGCCCGCCAGCACCAGATCCGTCCAGCCATCCTTGTCATAATCGGACCACAGCGCAGCACAAACCATACCTACACGCATCAGAGATGGACAAAGCTGAGCCGTTACGTCGGTAAAGTGTCGTCCACTGGCCGATGCATCGTTTCGCAAGAGGTAGCTTCGGGCCGGAAAGGGATACTGACCGGGAATCTGGCGACCACCAACGAACAGATCGAGGTCATTGTCGTGATCGAAATCGCCCGCTACCACGCAGGAGCCACTGCCCGACAAATCGGGTAATGTGCCTTCCGGCGCCAGGCTAAAATCACCTTTACCGTTGTTGAGGTACAAGCGGTCCTGGTAAAAAGCGCGCTCGGTGGCCGGTCGTTCGTTACCGCCATTCACGACATACAGATCCAGGTCTCTGTCGCCATCGGCATCGAAAAACAGGGCATTGGTTGCTTCCTGGTCGACGGGCGCCGGAAACGATTTTTTCGTAAATCCGCCCGACGCCTTCTGAATAAACAGGCAGGCTTCGCTGCCCCGATACGACCCACCGACAAAACAATCGTCGAGCCCGTCGCCGTTGACGTCGCCCTTGGCCAGTGCAAAGCCCGACCGCGACAGCATTTTGTGCATAGCCGCCGTTTGTTTGAAATCGACAAAGTCCGACTCCCGATGCACAAAATCGATCGGATATACGCTCGTTACGTCGTCAAAAAGTCGTTGTTCTGCTTTGGGCAGCCCTGCTTTTGTTTCCGGATTCGATTGCCGGTACGATACTGTAAGCACCTGATCTGGCGTGACGTTTCGTTTGGTTTCCGTACGCCCGCCCGGCCAGTCGATTCGTACGGAGTCGATTTTGACCTGTCTGCCTATCCCGAAATGCAGAGAAGGGTCGATAGACGACAGGTATCCGCGAACGACGCTCTGCTCGGCGAACTGCATCTGACCACCCGCCCAGAGGGTTACCCGAGCGCCAAGGCCCTGCCGATTGGTCGAATCGCCCTGTAGTCGGATGGTTAAATAATGCTGATCCGGAGTTTGCTCACGGCTCCGGTTGCGGTAGATGAGTGCTTCGGCATCCACATTATTTACCGCCAGATCGAGGTCGCCATCGTTGTCGAAATCGGCGTAGGCGGCCCCGTTGGCGTACGATTTCGTGTTGAGCCCCCAGGCTTCGGAAACATCGGCGAACGAAACCGCGCCGGTATTGCGGAAGGCGTAGTGAGCCAGCGGAATCTCCGGAACTTTATCGAGCAGTTCGAGTCGTTTCCGGGTGTTGTACTCGGTGGTGCCGAAGCCAGAAAAATCCTCGTTGAAGTTGATGAAGTCCCGGTCGGTGACATTTTTGCGGTAGCCGTTGGTAATGTAGATATCTTTCCAGCCATCGTTGTCATAGTCGGCGAGCAGAGCGGCCCAGCTCCAGTCGGTCTGGGCTACATCGGCCATTAGCCCTACTTCGCTGAACAACGGCGTATTGTTGCCGCCCAGGTTTCCCAGATTCAACTGAAGGGAGTTGCGCATGTACTGCATCTGGTTGCCATACTGAGCTGAAACGCTCATTTCTTTCCGGTCGTAATCCTGTCCGGCCAGCATCATTTTGAGTCGGTTATTCTCTTTCGGCAGCATATCCAGCTGCATCAGATCGGGACGGGCGTCGTTGTTGAGGTCAGCGGCATCGATGCCCATACCGTATAGGCTCGTGTGGACCGTGGCCTGTTTGATGGCGTTGGTGAAATGGCCGTTTCCGTCGTTTAAGTAAAGAATGTCGCTGCTGGAGAAGTCGTTGGAGCAATAGATGTCCGGGTAGCCGTCCTTATTCAAGTCGCTGATGATCAGCCCAAGACCCAATCCGTCGTAAGTGATGCCGGCTTGCGCAGAGACGTCTTTAAAAACCGGATGCCCGGCCCGGCCCACGCCTTCGTTGCGGTAGAGCTTGCCGGTGCTGGGGTGTGTGCCATCCGACACCACCGGGCGGACATGGGCGGGATTCTGAAAATCGGGAGCTGTGTTCAGTAAAAAGGCGTCTAAATCGCCGTCGAGGTCGTAATCGAAAAAAGCCGACTGGGTCGTAAACGCCGGATCGGCCAGGCCATAGTCGGCCGCCATTTCTTTGAAAACCGGCTTCCCATTTGTCAAGCCCTGATGCACGAAGAGCAGATTTCTGGTCTCCTTGAGTGCCGGATGGCTTGCCACCGAAACATAAATGTCCAGCCAGCCATCCTGGTTGATATCCGTCACTACCACCCCCGAGCACCAGCGGTCGGTGGTCAGGCCGGCTGCTTCCGTGACGTCATCGAAAGCAAACGCATCGCCACCCGTTTTCCCTTGATTGAGATACAGCCGGCTGCTGGTCTGATTACCCGTGAAGAATACATCTGGATAGCCATCGTTGTTGAAATCGCCGATACCGACCCCCCCACCGTTGTAGAAGTTCGTGAATGTAAAGCCGTTCAGGCCATTGGTAGGCGTCAGATTGTTGGCAAACGTAACGTGGGTCCGACTGCTGGAAAGCTGTTCGAACAGGGTAGGGGAAGCCTGGTGGCAGGCTGTCAGAACACTGCCGAGTAAGGTTAGCCCAAGTAGCCAAAACCGTCTTGTCTGCATAGAGAGTGCCGCGAATCGATAATAATGGATAATGTAAAATGAATAATGGACAATGAAAATCCAGTCATTGTCCATTATTCATTTTACATTATCCATTCCGTTAATACCCAGGATTTTGTCCTTTGATTCCAATATTTGGGTTGTTGTCGATTTCCTGCTGAGGAATGGGCAGCAGTTCGTGCTTGCCTTTCTGGAAATACGAAATTGGCTCCGTCTTTAACTTACCCTGCTTCCGCCACCGCAGAATATCCCGGTTCCTGATCTCTTCCCCACTCAACTCGACCCGGCGTTCGTGCATGATGGCTGCAAGGATCTGATCTTTGGTCGAAACGGGATAATTCGCCGTTGGGTAAGCAGGCATCGCTACACTGGGACGAGCGCGGGTCATATTCAGGTACGAAATGGCGCTGGCGGTGTTGCCCAGCTCATTTTCGCATTCGGCCATCGACAGTAGCGTTTCGGCGTAGCGCATGATCCGCTGGTTGATACCCCCCGTTGTCGAAGTTCCCGCCTTATACATCAGGGTGAATTTCCGCCAGCTTACTTTCTGCACTTTGCCATCGACGGTCGAGCTGTTGCCGTTCTGAATCTCGTCGGTCAGAACCGTCTGGTCTTTGTTATACTTATCGCCGGTGGTGTAGAACGATTTAGCATAGCGAGGATCAGTCTTCGCATCGCCTTTACTGGGGCGCTCAAACTCAGCCAGCAAACTGTTCGACGGAATAATGTTCCGCCACCCAATTCCCGAATATTCCTGTGTCCGAACGGTTTCTTCGGCGCCCGCCGTACCGTCGCCATCACCATTCCAGTTGAATGAACCACCCGAGGGGAGAAAGTTTACTTCCCAGATCGACTCCTTGTTAAATTCGCCTTCTTCGGTAAAATTGTCATTGTACTCGTCGACCAGCGAATAGAGGCCTGAGCTAATGATTTTCTGAAGTTCGGTTTTCGCATTCGTGTAATCGCCCTGTTGCATATAAACCCGTGCCAGCAGCATCTGTGCGGCCCCTTTGGTGGCGCGTCCCTGATTGGACGCGTCGTAGGTGGCGGGCAGTACATCTTGTGCCGCTTTCAGGTCGGCAACAATGAACGCATAGACATCGGCTTCCGACGATCGGGGCAACGAACCCGCTACGGATGCAACGTAGTTTTTATACAGTGGAACGCCCCCCCACATACTCACCAGTTCGAAATAAGCCCAGGCCCGCAAAAATTTTGCCTCGCCCACGGCTTGGGTAGCGACGCTGGCGGTCAAGGATTTAGCGGCAGCCGTTTTATCGATGACCACATTCGCCCGGTGAATAATTCGGTAGGCTCCCGTCCAGACCGACGAGACCAGCGAATTATCGGTGCTCTGGACGCCCAGCAACAATTGGTTCCGGGGGGTTTCGAGCTGCCCTCCACCTGCCGCTACATCATCGGAACGGATATCGTGGGTAAAGAACCACTCACGGGCTACCAGGTTGGTAGATTGCAGAGCCGCATAAATACCATTGGTTGCGCTCTTCATCTGTACGTCATTTTGAAAATAACTGTCGGTCGTAACCGCGTTGGGATTGAGCTGATCCAGGCTTTTTTCGTTACACCCAACCGCCAGGCCCAGTAATAAAACACCGACTGAGAAATAGTGCCTTTTCATAAAAAAAGAGATGCTTTGAGTTCGATAAAGTCAGTTAGAACGTGAGCTGTAGACCAGCCAGTAAAGTGCGTGCCTGTGGATAGTTGGCGTAGTCGATACCGCTCCGCAACAGGGTTCCGTTGCGCGCGTTAATTTCTGGATCGTAGCCCGTGTATTTGGTCAGCGTCAGCAGGTTCTGGCTCGATACGTACACCCGCACCTTACTCACCACGCCATTGGTCAGACTTCCCAACGCCTTGACCGGAATCGTATACCCAATGGACAGGTTTTTGATCCGCATGTATGAACCATCCTCGATAAACCGGTCCGACGTACGGCTGTTGTTGTTCGGATCGCCAGCGACCGCCCGTGGCACATCAGTATTCGTGTTGGTGGGTGTCCAGGCGTTCAGCACAGCAGGGCCCGCATTGAATAGGCGAAGCATCCCCTGCGTAACGACTTTGGTACCGTTGTAGATTTTGTTGCCGTAGGTTCCCTGTAAATACAGTGTGAAGTCGAAGTTTTTATAGTTAGCCGTAAAGTTGGCGCCATAGTTGAACTTTGGCAGGTAGCTGCCCAGATAGGTCCGGTCGGACGCATCAATTTTACCATCGCCATTGAGGTCTTTAAAGCGAATATCGCCAGCCGACGTGTTTTTGGCCGGGTTGTCCGCATCGCGCGCAGCGGGCCGGTTCTGCACGGGCGCACTGTATACCTGGTCGATTGACTGGAAAATGCCGTCGGTTACGTAGCCGTAGAACGACTGGATCGGCTGGCCGGTTTCGGTTTTGGTAATATCCGATCCGCCGTAGTCGGCGTTCGAACCCGCATAAATCGCAGCGGTTGGGGTAGCCAGGCTCAGCACCCGGTTGCGGGTAATGCCGATGTTAGCCGATACGTTTCCACGGAAATCGCCTTTGGCGTAGTTATAGCCCGCCTGGAATTCATAGCCCCAGTTTTTCATGCTGCCAATATTGGCCACAGGAGCGTTGCTGTAACCAATCGAGTTTGGAATGGGAACCCCCAGGATCAGCCCGTCGGTAAACCGGTTGTAGATTTCGGCAGTAAACGTGATTTTGTTATTGAACAGCCCCACATCAATCCCCCCGTTGACCATGTCGGTCGTTTCCCATTTCAGCTCGGTATTCCCCAGCGAGTTGAAAAATGAACCCAGGGTATTGGTCGTACCAAATGGGTACTGGGTTGCATCAGCCGAAACCACCGACTGCCAGGCGTAGTTGCCAATGCCGTTAAAGCCCGTCTTACCATAGCTGACCCGCAGTTTCAATTCGGATACCTGGGGCATACCTTTCATGAAGGCCTCCTGATTGATGCGCCAGCCGACCGAGGCCGATGGGAAGTTCCCCCATTTGTTGCCCGGTGCGAACAACGACGAACCATCCCGTCGAATCGACGCGCTCAGGAGGTACTTGCCATTGTAATCGTAGTTGACCCGACCGATGTACGAAATCAGGTCCGTTTCGCCCCGCGTGCTCGAAACCGACGGATTGCTAACCCCCTGAATCATGTCCAGATCGTTGTTGGGCCGGGTGCCTGAACCGGTAAATCCAGTCGAGAGCACTTTCTGGGTTTCAGCCGCGGCCAGCACGCTCAGGCTATGTTTGCCAAAGGTCTTATCGAACGAAAGCTGGTTGGTAAATACCTGAGATATGGTGGTGTTGCGGGTTTGGGAAACCGTAGCCGAAGTCCGCGATACATAACCATCGTTGTAGATCGGGTTAAACGTGCCAATATTGGTGAAACCCATATCGACCCCGTAATTGAACCGGTATTTCAGGTAGTTGGTCAGGCGCACATCGGCGTAAACGGTCGCAAACGCTTTCAGGAATTTCGTCCGGGTAATGTCCTGGTTCGGAGCCCGCAGCGGGTTTTCCGGATCGGAGCCGTCGGCAGCCGTTGGCGCACTGTAGCCACCTACTTTGGTAGGGTCGGTCGTTGGCCAGTAGGGCATCATCCGCAGCGCGTGCATCAACTGCGACCGGTCGCCGGTGGTTTCACCCCGCTGGTTGCTGTAGGCCGCGGTGAGTGTTTGTCCAATGGACAGAAACTTAGCAACCTGATGATCGGAGTTCAGCCGTAGCGAACCGCGCTCAAAGTCGGTTCCGATCATGATTCCCTGCTGTTTAAAGTAGCTGCCCGACGCAAAAAAGCGCGATGCCGCATTGCCACCCGAGAGCGACAGTTGGTGCTGGGCGATGGGGGCGTTGCGAAACAGCTCATTCTGCCAGTTGGTCTCGGTCTGGGCGAAGGTCTGCGTGGCACCGGCGTAGATGGGCTGATTCAGGTCGTTCAGCCGGGCTGGTAGGGGAATACCCCCGCCGGAAGTCAGCGCTTTGGCGTATTGTACGTACTGATCACGATTGAGGACGTCGATCTTATGCCAGGCGCTTTGCGTTCCGACGTACGAGTCGAGCGTAATTCGGACCTTGCTGTCACGGCTCCCTTTCTTGGTCGTGATCAGAATAACGCCATTAGCTGCCCGTGAACCGTAAATAGCGGCCGAACTGGCATCTTTCAGCACTTCCAGCGATTCGATGTCGTTGTTGTTGAAGCTACTGATGTCGCCGGTCGGTACGCCATCGATGACGTAGAGCGGGCCCGACGCGTAGTTGATCGAGCCAATCCCCCGAATCTGCACGGTCGGTGCGCTTCCTGGATTACCGTTGTTGACGACCGAGACACCCGGAACCCGGCCCTGGAGCGCGGAAGCCACATTGGGTACCGGCAGAGCCGTGATTTCTTTCGGCGTAACTGTCGAAACGGCACCGGTCAGCGAAGAGCGTTTCTGGGTACCGTAGCCCACGACAACGACTTCTTCCAGCGAACCGGCATCGGCTTCCAGCGATACGTTGATAACGGATTGGTTGCTGATCGTTATCTCCTGTTTTCTATAGCCTATGTAGCTGAATACCAATACTGAACTGGCGTTGGGTACGTCGATGCGGAACGCCCCCCGTGTGTCGCTGGTTGTGCCGCGGGTTGTTCCTTTGATCTGGACATTGACGCCGACCAGTGGATCGCCTTTTTCGTCGCGTACGGTTCCCGAAACGGGCTGGTCGGCGGGGGGCGTGTAGGCCAAGCCGTTGGTGACCAGCGCTGTTATAACCAATAACGGGTAGAGGCCCAGCCGCAGAAACTGGCGAAACAGGCCACGAAGTGGTAGTTGATTTAGCATAATCATGAAGGTTGGTTTTTCGGTTTAGAAATGGCAGAAGCATGGCATCTGAGACGGGATGCCTTCTGTACAGGAATAGGAGGAGAGTTGCCGGAAACCTATCAGGCTTCTGGCGATGGCTTTAAAAAGTCAGTGGAGATGGGTTGGAGTAAGTAGTCGATCGGTCATAAGCAGGAACGGGTTTAGTAAAAAAGGATTAAACAGAATATCTATGAGTAAATCTTCCGCTGAATCCGGCCGCTGGTCATAAAGTGAGCCGGTCAGCATAGCCGGTTGTCGAAGAAGTGTCCTTAGATCTCACGGACTGGTTTATCTATGCACTTTTATTCCTGAATAATGTCTTGTCAATCACTATATTGGTTTGTGTCCAAATGACACTAATTAATTTAGACCCTTTACGAATTCTATTTTTACTTTACTTAGTGCAAATATCAGAATGATTTCGATATTCGCAATCGATTGCATTAATTTTATATTAAATAAGTTTATTCTGCAGCCATAATGCCCTCCACAACACAATATTGTAGACTAAAAGCCCCGCTAAGAGATTAGAATAGAAGAATCCGTAAAGCTAATGACAGGCGAAAAGAGCCTAATCTGTTTCTTTTAAATTGAGCTAGCCAGGGACGGCAGTCGAATACGCAGGTAATTAGCAGAAGAAGGGTTACCAGTTGGTCAATAACCTGAGCAGCACGTCCGGTTTGAGAAATAGGCCAATAATGGGGACGGTCAGACCAAGGGTTAGGTAGACAAGTGATTTGGGAAGGCGAACGGCTGCGGGCCGATCGGAAGTGTCCAGGGCCGGACGAAAGAAAAGCAGAAAGGGAATTTTGAGATAGTACACCAGCGAAATAAGCGCATTCAATAAGCCCAGACCAAAGAGCGCCAGCAACCAGTTATTTCCTGTTTGTTGGTAAGCATCGTAAAGCGCCGAAAAGGACAGGAGTTTTGCGGTGAACCCTACGGTTGGTGGCAGGCCTGTCAGCGCAATCATCACGATCGTCAGTGCAACGGAGAGCAAAGGTTGTCTGGGGCCAAGGCCCGAAAACTGGCTGATCGTCAGCGAATTTCCCTGGCTGCGGGCCAGCAGATCGATCAGGAAAAAAGCGGCCAGGGAGATAAACAGGTAGGTACCGGCATAAAAAAGGACCGCTTCAAAACCCGCCTGATTCATAGCCACTACGCCCACCAGCAGAAAGCCAGCGTGCGCAATCGTCGAGTACGCCAGCAGTCGCTTGGCATCGGTCTGCCGAAGAGCCGATAGATTTCCAATCAGCATGCCCGCCAGAGCCAATACCGCCAGCGGGGTTTGCAGGCTGGCCGCCGAAACGCCACCCATCGGCGAATCGGCTGGCAGGGCCGTCACGATTCGCATAAAGACCAGCACGGCCGCAGCTTTGGGGGCTACTGAAAAAAACGCAGCTACCGGCACCGGCGCAGCTTCGTAGGCATCGGGTGTCCAGATGTGAAAAGGTACCCCCGCCAGTTTGAATAGTAGGCCGGCCAGTGTCAGCAATAGGGCAACAGTCACTACAGCCGTATCCTGATTGGCCAGTTCAATACCAAACGCCGTAGCGGTTATATCGAGCGTACCTGTCATGCCATACAGCAACGACATACCGTAGAGCATGATTGCCGAACTGATGGCCCCGAATAATAAGTATTTGATGCCGCCCTCCGACGCTTTTCGGTCGGCGGAGAGGGCGGTCAGTAGGTAAGAACAGATAGAAACGAGTTCGATGCTCAGGTAGATACTGAGTAAGTTGACCGAAATCGTCATCAGAAAAAGCCCCAACGTCATGCCGATCAGTAAAGCGTGCCATTCTGGTGGTAGAGCCGGTCGATTCGTCGCGCTTACTGAAGACGGCTCGGTGTAGGCCAGCGATTCATAAAGCAAAACGAAAAGTGCGCTGAGCGCAATGAGGACCTGCATGAAAATGGCCTGATTATCAATAAATAACAGCCGCATGAACAGGAATCCCCGCGTGGTTGACAACCCCGCCCAAACGCCGGCGACTGCTACGGCCACAATTCCCAGTCCTGCCAGGATTCGGCGAGCCCGCATTGGGGCGTTGCGAAGCAGCAGCAGTTCGGTTACTAGCAGCACACAGAAAGCTACCGATAACCAGGCCTCTGGTCCGAAGCCACCCAGGCTGCTGAGAATGTCGTTTAATTGATCGGTAAGAGACAAGAGCTGAAAGTGTCGGTAGAAGCTAGCGGTCAGGAGTTAGTAAATAGTTCTCAAACAACTACTCCTGACCCCTGACCGCTAATTACGCTGTTTTTATATAATTCCGTCGCGGTTGGGCTGGCCTTCATAGCCATGCAGGTGAACAGGGGTCTGCTTTTTGCGCAGGCGGATATTCAGAAATTCGACCAGCAGCGAGAAGGCAATGGCGAAATATAGGTATCCTTTGGGCACCGCACCGACTTCCTGATTGAAGATCGACACTTCGGACAGGTGCGCGCCTTCGGCTATCAGCATAAACCCGATCATGATCAGAAACGCCAGACCGAGCATCTGAATCGTAGGATGTTCATTGACAAACTTACCCACGGGGCCGGCAAAGAACATCATGATCAGAATCGATAAGACCACGGCAATCATCATAACGGCTACGTTCTGCGTCAGACCAATGGCCGTCAGGATGGAGTCGATTGAGAAAACGATGTTCGTGATGGCAATTTGGGTCACCACACTAGAGACCGTCGTTTTACTTTTTGTGCCCTCCTGCGTCTCATCGTCAGCGTGTCCTTCGAGCTTATGGTGAATCTCCGACGTGGCTTTATAGAGCAGAAACAAGCCTCCGCCAAACAGAATCAGGCTTTGCCCGGTGAAGGCGGCTTTAAACCAGCCTGTATCGACGTGTGTGAATGGTTTACTTAAGGATATGACAAACGAAATACCCAGCAGCAGCAGCAGTCGGAAGGCCATGGCCAGTATCAGCCCGATGTTCCGGGCTTTAGGCTGCTCCTGTAACGAGAGCTTATTGGCCGCAATGGAAATAAAAATGATGTTGTCGATACCCAGCACGATTTCCAGAAACGTCAGGGTCAACAGACTGATGATGGATTCAGCCGTAAACAGGTCGCTCATAGTTGATAGAAGATCCAGCCCAAAATTACCGGCTGCGGACCGGGTCTGCAACAACTTGTGCAAGAAAGAACAACGGACCGGATAAAAGGTTAATGGGGTATATTGCTGGTAAAGTGAAGATCAATTGAAAAATCCGGCAACAATGGCCCGCTTAATTGCGTATATAGGAAGCAGGTGAGCCGCCACGAATCGATCCGTTCGATTCGTAGACAAGGCTTCAGACGCCGATTTTTTGTCGGGAGCCGGACCGTCGCTACGGTGGGCTGTAGTTCCTGGCAGCACCATTGGCAACCGGGGCACGGCTCCCGGCAAAAGTTTTAAGACATTTGGTAGCTTTTGCGTTAACCAGTAACATAAATTCAGTTGGGGTAGTTATGCAACAGGAACTTTAAGCGGGAAAAGGTGTCCCTCGACCTGACTAGTCAAAGGAAGTAGCGACCCGCGCTGATCGACCTTATAATCAGTCAGCTGCCTGTCAGAAAATTTACATACTGTGGCGAAAATTATCGTTCGTGTTTTACTGGGTTTGCTTGCACTCGTCCTATTGCTGGTCGGGTTTGTGGTGTTGGTCGCCACCACACCCTGGGGCCAGCAGTTTGTGACGAAGCAGGTCAATTCGTACCTGGCCCAGAAACTGCAGTCGCCTTTTCACATTGGGCGCATCAGCTATTCCATTCCGGACTGGATCGAGCTGGAAGATGTTTTTTTTAAAACGCCCAAAGGTGATACCCTGCTCAACGGCGGCCGAATGCGCATCGACCTCGATATGTGGGGGCTGCTCAACAACCGTGTGGCGCTGAATCAGATCGAGCTGGAACACATTCGGCTGAATGTTAACCGGACCTTGCCCGACACCACCTTCAATTTTCAGTATATTCTCGACGCCTTCGATACCGGTTCTGCACCGGAACCCTCCGATACGGTATCGACGCCAATGGCCATCAACCTAACGGGTATTGCGCTGCGCGACGTTCGGATCAAATACCTCGACGATGTGACGGGTGCCGATGTGAATGCCTACCTGGACAGTTTGCGGGCCAGGTTCAGCGAAACGGACGTTGCCAAGTCGAAATACCATCTGTCGGACGTAGCGGTCAATGGCATGAACGTGTACACCCGACTCTATGAAGGGCTGCCCACTCCGCCCAGTGCACCCGGCAAGCCCGGCGATACACTCGATCTGGCCCTGGGGAAGTGGCAGATCAATAACGCCAAATGGGATATCCGGGTCGAAACTGCTGATTTTCGCACGCAGGGTAGCGCAGAACGGTTGGCTATGGAGTCGGACTTTCTGTACCTCGAAGGAGAAAAAATCGGAATCAAATCGCTCGATTTAAGCAATGCCGACGTGGCGGCCATCCTGACCAAGCCAGCCAAAAAGTCGGTGCCTGCCCAGTCTGCTGCCGCATCCACTGCCAGTACGGGCGCACCCGGCTGGCAGGCCAAACTCACCAACGTACGGTTTGCCAATAACCGCATCCGCTACGATGATGAAACGGCCCCCCGCCAGAAGAAAGGACTGGACTATAGCCACCTCGATCTACAGAATCTGGGTATCGACGGGCGATTTCTGGTCTATCAGGACCTGGGTAAGCGTGGTCAGCGCATCAGTGGTCAGCTCCGTAACGGCCGGTTCCGGGCTACCAGTGGATTTGTGCTACAGAAACTTGAAGGAAATCTGCTTTATACCGACACGACCACGACCCTGACGAAGCTATACATCCAGACGCCTACTACGCTCCTGCGTGATCAGGTGGTGCTACGCTACGATTCGCTGGGGCAACTGAGCAATCCACGATTTGCCAAACGGGTGGGCGTACGCGTGAACCTGCGCCAGAGTCGGCTTTCCGTCGAAGATGTGCTGCAACTGGCCCCCTTCCTGGCCGACACGCCCCCGTTTGCGGGCAATAGCGGGGGCGTGTTCAGGGCAAACGCACAAGCGTCGGGTACACTGGCTGCGCTGAACATTCCCCAACTGGAATTCGATATGTTGTCGGGTACGAAGCTGGTTGCCAGCGGTCGGCTGACCAACGTGACCGATCCAGACCATCTGGGGGTCGACATGGACGTGAAGGAAGCTGTTACCAACCTGGCAGACATTAACAAACTCGCGCCCAAAGGCTCTATTCCCTCGTCGATCGCGCTGCCGCCGGGTATAAAATTGACCGGTAAAATCAGTGGTCAGTTGAACGATCTGGTGCTGGATGCCAACGTCAATACGGTCTGGGGGACGGCTAGTTTCGACGGGCGGCTGGCCGGATTTGTAGCCGGCAAAAACCAGACCTATAAAGGCACACTCAACCTCAACGATTTCGACGCAGGAAAGTGGCTCAAACAAACAGGCACTGTCGGTAAAATAACCGGTCGGGCCACGGTCGATGGGCGCGGCATCGATGTCAACACGCTTACGACCAATTTTGATCTGGCCATTCAATCTGCCGAACTAAGCGGCTATACCTATCAGAACCTGACCGCCCAAGGGAAACTGGCGGCCGGAAATCTGGCCCTGACCGGAGCGCTCAAAGATCCCAATGCCAACCTGGCCCTGGACATCAAAGCCGCATTGAAAGGCGATTTTCCTTCCGTAGCCGGTGAGACAGTGATCAATGAACTGAATTTACAGCAACTGAAACTTTACAAAGACCCTCTATCGCTCAAAGGACGGATATTATTGGATATGGCTTCGACTGATCCGGCCAAGCCGGTCGGTACCGTTTCGGCGAGTGATGCCGTCGTGACGTTACAGGGGAAAAGCTATCCTGTCGATTCGTTGTACGCCCAGTTGTCGGCCAATGGCACAACCAAGGGGGTGGTTGCGCAGTTGCCGGGGGCCCGCCTTAAACTCGACGGACAGTTCGAGTATGCGCAGCTCTACGACATAATCCTGGGCGAAATCGGTAAGTACATTTCCCTCCCCGATCTAGCGTATAAAAAAATACCGCCCCCGCATGCTTTCGCCCTGTCGATGAAAGCCTATCAGAATCCACTGATTCGTGCGTTCGTGCCGGATCTGACCCGGATGGATACCGTTCGCTTCAACGCGTATCTCGATAATACGCGGGACACGACCCTGTCGGCCACGCTCCGAACGGGCGTAATCGTTTACGACACGACGACGCTGCAGGGAAGTCGTTTGGCCCTGCGCGGTGTCGGAAACCAATTGCAAATCAACGGGAAGGTCGATGGCGTGCTGTACAATGGCATGACCATCCGGGAAACTGACTTGACCGGTACGGCGGCCAATAACCAGCTTCGGTTTGCGGTAGTCAATAAAGATTCTATCGACCAGGATCTACACGGCCTGGCCGGAACGCTCAGCATTGTCGACTCCAGCTACCGGTTTCAGTTTGCGCCCAACGGCCTGCTGACCAATTACCAGCGCTGGCAAACCGACACGGCCGGATTTGCGCAGTATGGCAAAAGTGGGGTGCTGGTCAATAATCTGCACATCGAAAATAAAAGCCAGGCGCTGGACATCAGCAATACCGAGAGTTACGGCAATGCCCCGATCCGGGTGACGGCCCACAACCTGGATGTCGAGAACCTGGCCCGGCTCGCCAACCAGGACACGACACTGGCCAGTGGCCTGCTCAATGGTACGATCATTGTCCGCGATTACATGGCGACTGACCGGAAGCTGGCTTTTATCGGATCGATTTATGTCGATAGTCTCAAGGTCATGAGCCAGCCCATCGGTAACCTGACCGCCCGGCTCCGCAATACAGACGATGGTCGCATCAATGTCAACACAACCCTGGTCGGACCGTTTAATGATGCCAGCGTGACAGGTTTTTACAACCCGGAAGATGCCAAACAGGCGCTCGATCTGGCTATCAAGCTAAACCGACTGGATGCGCGAACCATCGAGGCTTTTAGTTTCGGAGAACTCCGGCAGGCTAAGGGCAAGCTTACAGGTGCGTTCGATGTGGCAGGGGCGATCGACAATCCTCAAATGAACGGGAACGTAGCCTTCGACTCAGTAGCCTTTAACATCAAACAACTGAACGCTACGTATCACATCGATCAGGAGAAGCTGGCGTTTGCCGGCCAGACCATCACACTGGATAATTTCAAGCTGCGGGACGATCAGGGACGGACGCTGTCGACGGATGGCAAAGTCGTATTGAAAAATTTGCCCAATGCAGCCTACGACCTGCGCGTACGGGCCGATCATTTTCAGGTGTTGAATGCCGCCCGGAAAGACAATGATTATGCGTATGGACAAGCGGCCGTATCGACCGATCTGCGGATCAAAGGCGCGGGTTCCAATGCGTCAATATCGGGCAACGTACGGCTGGAAGATGGCAGCAAGATTTCGCTGGTATTGCCCGATCAGGAAGCTGGTATCGAAGAATCGAGTAAGATTGTTACGTTCATCGATCATAATGATTCAACGGCCATCGCTAAATACATCAGCCGGCCGAAGCAGGACAGCGTCAGAACGACCCCCCGACTGGCTTTCGATCAGTTAAGCAACTCGACGATCTCACTGGACCTGGAAGCCGACGAAAAATCGGAGCTGACCATCGTGGTCGATGAACTGAACGGCGATTACCTGCGGGCTCGCGGCAATGCCCGCCTGAACGTGGGCATGAATGCCTCCGGGCAGCTGACCGTTCTGGGTCGGTACGAGGTAACCGAAGGAGAATACTCCATGACGTATCAGGTGCTGAAACGCCAGTTTAAAATTCAGAAAGGAGGCTACATCAATTTCTCGGGCGACCCGCTCAAAGCCGACATCAACATGACGGCAATCTACCAGGTCTCCACGTCGCCGGGCGATTTGATCGGAAGCGAAACGACCAGTATTCCCTCCGCAGCGGCCAGTCGTAAGCTTCCGTTCGATGTGGCGCTGACCATCAGTAATAATCTAGCCGCCCCGAAACTGGATTTCGACATTCGTCTGCCCGAAGTTGAAGGTGACAATACGCCTGCGTCATCGGCTGCGGCATCGAGCGAACTGGGTGCCACTATCGAGAATAAACTGAAAACCTTGCGGCAGGACCCGTCGCAGATCAACAAGCAGGTGTTTGCGTTGCTGGTGCTGAACCGATTCCTGCCCGAAAACACCGCCGACTTCTTCTCCGGATCGAATTCTGGGGGCGGGCTGAATTCACAGGCCGAGAGTGTGGCCCGCAGCAGCGTCAGTAAGCTGATTTCAGACCAGTTAGGGCGGCTTGCCTCCAACGTACTGAAAGGATTCGACGTCAATTTCAATTTACAGTCGGAGAATGGCATCGCAACGAACGACGGAGGAAGCGGTGCCCGAACAGACCTGAACATTGGCTTATCGAAGAGCTTTCTGTCGGGCCGCTTAACCGTATCGGTAGGAAAAAATTTCGTGCTGGAAAACACCACCGGGACAGCAAACCCGAATCAGGTCTTCGACAACGTATCCCTGAATTATAACGTCTCGCGCGACGGCCGTTACGTTTTGCGGGCCTACCGCCATAACGACTACCAGGCTGTACTGGACGGCTATATCGTTGAAACGGGAGTCGGGTTCGTCATCACCATTGATTACAATACGCTGTCCGACATTCTGCGCCGATCGCCTGGTGCCCCCTCGGCGAATTGATTCGTTATGAAGAATTTATCTGGAATAAAACGTTTTGTTTATGCCCTTTTTGCTGCTTTTTCATGGGGAGCAAAGCAGGTAGCTTGCCCTTTTAGCTTAACTCCTTTCCGTTCTTTACTGCCTGCTCTTTGTCTTCCTGTTCTCGCTTTACTGCTCAATAGCTGCAACATTGCAAAGCATTTACCGGCCAACGAGCGCCTGTATATGGGTACCGATGTGACGATCAAGGCCGACTCGGTTCCGGCTGGTGAGCAGAAGGCGATTCAGGAACAACTGACGAGTATGGCTCGGCCAAGGCCAAACAAGCAACTTTTTGGCTATCCGTACAAAGTAGGATTTTATTACCTGTTCGGCGAGCCGCGCAAGAACGGTTTCCGGGCCTGGTTCCGTCGGAAGTTTGGCGAAGAGCCGGTGTTCGCCAGTGCGAAAGCGATCTCCTCAAATATTCCGGTCTGGCAGGCCTTTCTGGTGAATGAAGGCTATTTTGGTTCTACGGCTACCGGGTCATTGAAAGAAGAGGGGTATAAAGCGCGGGGTGTGTATGAGGTAAACGTGAAGCCACGCTTTTACGTCGATTCGGTCACGTTTGTCGTCGATTCGACCCCCGTCCGGAAAGCACTCCAGTTTTCGTCCAGACGCCCTGTCGTTAAAAAAGGTGATCCATATCGTCTCGATAATCTTAAGATCGAGCGCGAACGCATTAGCCAGGTCATCAAGCAGCGCGGCTTCTATTATTTTCTTCCCGATTACGTAGGCATCCTGGCGGATAACGACTCCATCCTTCATAAAACGAAGCTGTATTACTACATCAAACCCGACATGCCCGATGCGGCTGGGGTACCTTATTCCATCCGCGACGTATTCATCTACCCGAATTACAACATCTCAACGGCCCAGCAGGACACGAACAAACGCCGGGCCGTTGAGTCTGAACAGCGGTTTCGAATTGTCGATTCGACGCATATGTTCAATCCCAAATTGTTTCGCGACATCGTAACGGTACGGCCTGGAAGCCGCTACAACAGCCGGATGCAGGATTTGACGCTCTCCCGGTTTATCAACGTGGGGGCCTTTAAGTTTGTCCGCAACCGTTTCGAACCCGACCAGCAGGGCGACTCGGCCGTATTGGATGTTCATTATTACCTGACGCCTTATCCGGAGAAATCGATTCGCATAGAGCCGGATTTCACCTCGCGCTCCAATAACTTCAACGGGACGCAGATGACGCTAAGCTGGCGGAATCGGAATGCGTTGCGTCGGGCGGAATTGCTGACCATCAACGGCACGGCGGGGATCGAATTTCAGGTCGGAGCGGGTGATCAGGGGGTAACCAACTACCGCTTCGGACTCGACGGAACACTTAGTTTCCCCCGATTGGTCAGCCCGCTGGCCTTCCGCTATGACCGGCGACAGGCCCTGCCCAAAACGAACGCAACGCTGGGTTACCAAACCATCATTCGGGGTGGGCTGTACCGAATCAATTCATTTCAGACCACATTCGGCTACGCCTGGCGACAGAATCAGCAGGTCGAACATGTTTTCCAGCCCTTCAATGCCAACTACGTGTATGTGCCCGACGCCAGCATAGGGCAGCGGGTTTACGATATTCTGCTTGATCCGGAGATATTGCAAATCGTTAAAAACCAATACATCAATACGGTTTTTAACTCGAATCAGCTTATTCTTAGCTCACTTTATAGTTTCAATTACAATACGCCCCCCCGGTCTAATTCTCCCAACACCTTCCGGCTGACGACCAATGTGGAGGTCGCCGGCAATCTGGCCAGCCTTTTCTTTCGCAAAGACACATTTCCAGATGGGCGACGAACCATCTTTGGGGTTCCTTACGCCCAGTATTTCCGAATCGATGCCGATGCGCGCTTCTACCGGAAACTGAGCAGCAATATAACCTGGGCGAATCGACTCTTTGCTGGCCTGGGACTTCCTTACGGCAATTACAATGGGTTCCAGTTGCCGTTCACAAAGCGGTATTTCGTGGGCGGAGCCAACAGCATTCGGGCGTTCCGGCCTCGTGCCATTGGCCCTGGTCTGTTTACCAGCGATACGCTTCAGAACCTACCTACCTTTCAGGATGGCGGTGGTGACATTAAGCTGGAGGCCAATACCGAGCTGCGGGTCAAGTTCACGAAATATTTGGAGGGGGCCGTATTCGTCGATGCGGGCAACGTCTGGACGTACTACAATATCGAGGCCTTCGAAGGTAACGTCGAATCGTTCACGCCCAATTTTTACAAACAGATTGCCATCGGTACGGGAGTAGGGCTTCGGATCGATTTGTCGTACTTTCTGGTACGCTTCGACCTGGCGACGCCCATACGCAAACCTTACAAAACCAACGGCAACGAATGGGTGCTGGATCAGTTTGATTTTGGCAGCTCCGCCTGGCGAAAACAGAACCTGATCTTCAACATCGCCATTGGGTATCCATTCTAGCCAAATTACTCTTTTTTCAGCACTGGCCGCAGCACGTTCCAGACCGTGTTGGCTACAATTTTATGACCGGCTGGGGTGGGGTGAATGCCATCGGGCTGGTTCAGTTTGGGAATGCCGCCAACGCCTTCAAGCAGGAATGGGATCAGCAGCACGTTGTTTTTATCGGCCAGTTCTTTAAACAAACTCCGAAACTCTTTGGTGTAGGTTGTACCCATGTTCGGTGGAATCTGCATACCGGCCAGCACAATAGTCGCCTGCGGGCTTTTGCGACGAACCGTATCCATAATCGCCTGTAGATTCTGCCGGGTGGCCGACAGTGGAAGCCCGCGCAGCCCATCGTTACCGCCCAGTTCGAGTACGAACACCGCCACCGGCTGGCGCATTACCCAACTGATGCGGCTTTTGCCCCCGGCCGTCGTTTCGCCACTCAGGCCCGCATTGACAACCTGATAATTCAGCCCGGCAGAGTCGATCTTTTCGCCGATCAGAGCCGGAAACGCCTGTGCCGGTTCGACGCCGTAGCCCGCCGTCAGGCTGTTGCCGTAGAAAAGAACGATCTGTTTTTTGCCCGACTGGGTCGGCTGCGTATCCGCCGATGTTGCGGTTGACGAATCGGATGGCTGCTTTGAGTCGGTTTTAGAGTCGGATGACCCACAGCCCCAGACCGTTAAGATCAGCATCAGGCCGCTTATCACAGAATGCGGGATTTGCGCTAATTGGAAGAACTTCATTGATTTTGTGTCGGTTTAGCTTAAACACAGAGAACACCGCGACGCGCACAGCGTTTTGGAATTCATCGTATTCTCCGTGTAAATCTCCGTTATCTCCGTGTTTGGAACAACCTTTTTTGCTACATGAGTATTCTGCGCGTCGAAAATCTGACGAAAACCTATGCAAGTGGTGGTCGGGAACTGACCGTTCTGCACGGGGTAACTTTCACCCTGGAACCCGGTGATACCTTTGCGATCGTTGGTCCGTCGGGCAGCGGAAAAACTACGTTGCTGGGCTTATGTGCTGGCCTGGACCGTGCATCGTCGGGTAGTGTTTACCTAAACGATGTGCGCCTGGATACGCTCAGCGAAGACCAGCGAGCCGCTTTGCGCAATCAGCACGTTGGCTTTATTTTTCAGAATTTTCAGTTGTTGCCTACGCTCACCGCCCTGGAAAACGTAATGGTTCCGCTCGAATTGCGGGGCGAAAAAGGGGCTGCGAAAGCAGCTCAGGCGTTGCTGGAGCGCGTTGGGCTCGGGTCGCGTGGACATCACTATCCGACCCAGCTCTCGGGTGGTGAGCAGCAGCGGGTTTCGTTGGCGCGGGCCTTTGCGAACCGCCCTAAATTACTGTTCGCCGACGAACCGACCGGTAATCTGGATGCCGATACCAGCGCCACCGTAGTCAATTTGCTTTTCGAACTGAACCGCGAGGCCGGCACGACCCTGGTACTCGTTACCCACGACCTGGAACTGGCTTCCCGTACGCAACGCATCATCCGCATCAAAGGCGGCACCGTGATCCAGGATACGGGCGTATTATCTGAAAAATAAGTCATTATTAGTCACTGAATCGTCATTAAGTAGTAAAAGCAACTAACGTCGATTTAATGACTAGGAACGACCCCTTACTGACTAAAAATGACTTCGTTCGGTTGGCTTTTTCGAATGGCATGGCGCGACAGTCGCCGGAGCCGGCAGCGGTTGCTGCTGTTCATGTCGGCTATCGTGCTGGGCATTGCCGCCCTGGTAGCGATTAACTCGTTTGGCGATAACCTGGCCCGGAGTATCGATGATCAGGCCCGGGAGCTTCTTGGAGCCGACATGACCCTATCCTGGAGTCGCCCACCTGGCCGCTCTACGCAACAACTGGCAAAGACATTGGGTCGCGATCGGGCTTATGAAGTCTCTTTTGCCTCGCTGGTATCGATACCCAAAACGGGCGATGTGCGCCTGGCACAGGTGAAAGGCTTGCAGGGTAATTTTCCGTATTATGGCACCTGGGAAGTAAATCCGCAGGCGGCTATTCAGACATTCCGACAGGCAACCGAGCGGGTAGCGCTGGTCGATGATGCGCTGCTGGTGCAACTGGGCGCGCAACCGGGCGATTCGGTGCGGGTGGGCAATCAGTCGTTTCTAATTACGGGGCGGGTCGTTAAAACGCCCGGACAGACTGCCGTTGCCGCGACTGTAGCACCGACGGTGTTTATTCCGGCCCGCTTCCTGGCCAATACGGGGCTGTTGCAACGGGGAAGCCGGGTGGCTTACAAATACTATTACCAATTTGCACCCGGTACCGACGTTGAAAAATACGTCAAAAGTATTTCAGCCCGATTAGATAAGGATGGAGTCAGTTATGACACCGTAGCAGGACGCAAACGCCAAACGGGTCGCTCGTTTGCCGATTTGACAAAATACCTCAGTTTGGTCGCTTTTGTGGCGTTGCTGCTGGGCTGTGTGGGGGTTGCGAGCGCAGTACAGCTTTACGTAAAAGAAAAAGTAGCGTCCGTCGCCATTCTGCGAACGCTCGGGGCCAGCGGCCGGCAGGCCTTCCTGATCTACCTGCTCCAGACAACGCTGATGGGCCTCATGGGGGCTTCGGTTGGCGCGCTCCTTGGCTCGGTAGTTCAACTGGTACTGCCGCGGGTATTCGGTAATTTCTTACCCATTACCGTGGAAACTGCCCTGTCAGGGTCGGCTATTTTAGGAGGCATCGGTACGGGTTTGCTGATTTCTATTTTATTCTCGCTGCTGCCGTTGCTGGCTATCCGGAATGTATCACCCCTGCGTACACTTCGGGCCTCCTACGAAGCCGACGTTGCCGGACGAGATCCGCTGCGCTGGCTGGTCTATGGGTTGGTTATCGGGTTCATTGTCGGCTTTGCTTACCTGCAAACGCATAATCTACCGCTGGCTATTGGGTTTACGGCTGGTCTGGCCATCGCATTCGGGATTCTGACGGGTCTGGGTCTGGGTCTGATCTGGCTCGTTCGGCGGTTTTTTCCGGCCTCGTGGAGTTACGTCTGGCGGCAGAGCTTAGCGAATTTATACCGGCCTAATAACCAAACGCTAATCCTGGTTACGTCCATTGGCCTCGGCGCTTTCCTGATTGCCACGCTGTATCTGACGCAGGGCTTGTTGCTGGGACGGGTAGAGCTGTCGGGTAGTGGGAAACAGCCGAATATGGTCCTGTTCGATATTCAGAACGAGCAGATCAAAGGAGTACGGGATCTGGTGAAAACGCAGAAATTACCGGTTTTGCAGGAAGTTCCGGTGGTCACGATGCGTTTGTCGGACATCAACGGAAAGTCGACCGGGGTAAGCCGCCGGGATACCTCGGCCAAAGTGCCGAACTGGGCCTTTACGCGGGAATACCGGGTTACCTACCGCGATTCGCTGATCGCTTCAGAAAAGTTGGTTTCCGGTCAGCGCGCGCATCAGGCTAATGGGGCCGTCTATGTTTCGATGGAGAAAGATTTTTTCGAACGGTTGCACCTGAAGCTGGGAGACACCCTTAATTTCAATGTGCAGGGCGCTCCGGTCCAGACCATTGTCGGTGGCACGCGCGAAGTAGACTGGAACCGGGTACAGACTAATTTTCTGGTGGTGTTTCCGTCGGGAGTGCTGGAGCAGGCTCCCCAGTTTCATGTGCTGATGACGCGGGTGCCCAATACCCAGGTTTCGGCCCAGCTACAGCGCGAATTGGTACGTCGGTTTCCAAACGTTTCGGCCATCGATCTGGGGCTGATTCTAAAAACAATTGATGAAATCCTGGATCAGATTTCGTTTGTCATTCAGTTTATGGCACTGTTCAGTATTCTGACTGGGCTGTTGGTACTAGCCAGTTCGGTAGTGATCAGCAAATACCAGCGCCTGCGCGAAAGCGTGCTGCTCCGGACGCTGGGTGCCAGCCGCAACCAGATTTTTCGGATCACGGCGCTGGAATACGGGCTGCTGGGGCTGCTGGCCGCTTTGTCGGGTATTCTGCTGTCGCTGTTCGGTACCTGGGCGTTGGCGCAGTTTGTCTTCGAGGTTCCTTACCGGCCCAATGCGGTGCCATTGGTGGTGGTTGCGCTCGTCGTTACGGGTTTGACCATCCTGATTGGTTTGTTCAACAGCCGGGAGGTGCTGGTTCGACCGCCGTTGGACGTGCTGCGGGCCGAAGGGTAAACGCCTGCTGCGGGCCACGGTTCGAACCGTGGCCCGCCTTCGTTCAGCGCTGGACCAGTACTTTGTGCGAACTGACGGACCCATCTTTTTGTGTAATGTGTACCACGTACAGGCCGGTCGCCAATTGTTGCACATCGATCGTGTTGGAAGCCAGGCTATCCGAGTCGTACACACACGCCCCCAGTACCGAATAGATTCTGACCTGCTGAACCTCCCCCCGAATCTCCAGGGTCGTACTGACCGGATTGGGGTACAACTGAACGGCCGTGGCGAAGGATTCAATGCCAATGCGCTGAATGGGGCTATAGGAAATAGCGTTGTTGTTATCCGTTACTTTCAGCCGGTAGTAGATCGCTGACGTAATGGATTCGTTGTCTGTAAAGGAGTAATGACAGGCTGTCGAGTCGTTAGTCAGTACGCTGGACGGAGTGAGAGTGTGCCAGGTTAAGCTGTCGGCGCTGGCTTCTACATCGAACGACTGAATAGCTGCGCAGTTGGCGCTCCAGTTCAACCGCACCGACGATGTCGATAGGGCAGCGGCATTGAAGTTGTACACGATTGGTTTGTTGCTGACCAGGGCCTGAAAATAGCCGTCCAGCCACGATACCCGCGATCGGACCCAGCTTTGGATGTAGTCCAGTTCATCCTGACCGTAAGAAAGTGGATCACCTGCCCAGACCATGTTCTCCCGTTCGTAAACCCCGTTATTCATCAGGAAGCTGTGGTTGGTCTGGATGGCGGTCGTCAGGCTGTCGATCGATAGCAGGTTAGCTCGTAACGCAAACCAGCGGGTAGCCAGCTGCATCTTGAAATCATCGGTGCCCAGCAGCCGGTTGAACAGATTATTCGTTAGTACGTCGTCCGTAACGTTCTTGCGGGTGCCATCGTAAAAATAGCCCCACGTGCCATCCAGGTCCCAGGGTGCAATGAAATAAGGGCTCTTTTCGTCGTAGCGAGCCAGGAACAGATTTTTACCCGTATTGTCTTCGGCCCGTAACAGATTCAAAAAGATGAAATAATCCGCAAAATTATCTTCCCTGATTTTGGTAGAAATCTGCTTTCTGAATACACTATCTGGGCTATTGACAGCGAAGTCGGTGAAATTATAAAGGTTTTTCCAGTCAGTCTGATCTGGGTCTGGATAGGTCAGATCCCAGCCGCTCCACAATTCGGTTACCTCCGTAGGTAAAGGGTCCAGACCCGTAAACAGCGTGCCTGCGCCCCACGAATCACCTTTATACAATTCTCCTCCTGTGCCCGCCGTCGATTGTTTTTTTAGCTTCAGCTGTTTCCGGTCCATATCTTCGGTAAACAGGTAAACCCCCTGATAGGCGCCGTTGATTACTACCTCGACGTATCGGGTACGGATGGCCGAATGCGCATCGGGCTCCTTATCTGCGTAATAGAGCTTATGCAATTTCAGCCACAGGTCTTCCGACACTTTATTATTCAGTCGAAGTTTTTCGTTGTACATCGCCAGCAGCAGCCAGCGTTTGTCGCTGCGCAGACCAAAGAGCGACTCGTCCTTGGTAGTGTTGCCGGTACTGTCTGTCCAGAGCTGAACCCGGTATGATTTCTTCGGGAAGGTTCTCGAATAAGATCCTCTGAATTTAACCCCGATATCGGAGTGATAGGTATTGCCGGTCGTGTCGGTTATATCGATCAGGCTGCCAATTTCGTCGTCGTTGATCGCTTTGTTTTTGGTGTCGATGCCGATGATGGGCAGGCGGGTGAAATAAAGCTTGTACGTGGTGTCGTTGCTCGAAACGCTATAGGCCGTGCCTGTCTTTACGGTTGTCGGAGGGGTTGAAAACGTAAACGCCTTTCCTAAATCAATGGTCTTGGTACCCGCTGAGATTGTAGTGGGAAGTTCGTTGCAGATGATCAGCCGAAGGTGTTTGTCGATCTGGTAATGCCCTGGCGCGACGGTAAGCTGGGCGCTAGCGCTGGCCACCATAAAAAGAGCAACCGTAGTGAAGGCAATTCGTTTCGGCAAAGAGTAAAGAGCTGCCATAGCAATAGTACGTTTTGCTTTAAGGATGAAAAGTAGTAGTGTACTCGCCGACTCAGTTGGCTTAAGAGGCTCTCCAACTGAATAGGTTTTGCTGATTCACAAGCAACATGGTTCGCCTGAATGATCAGACGAACCGTTTCTGTTGAATAAATAATGGGTTGCAAACCAGGTATTTAAAGTAGTATTACTCCGCTCTATAACGAAGTGTTGCATTAAATTTTTTTAATACAATCGGCGGAGAGCCATCCAAGAGATTAATAGAGGATTAAAACGATAAAACTAGCTGATATATAGCTGTTTAGTCGGTGTATTTGCCGGTTTTTCGGTCGCTATATGCTAAAGAAATTAGGGGTCGAAAATTTAATTTTATCGGGATGAGTGAATCAGGTGATACCTGTATATAAGTGCCGGCAACATGAAGTTGTATCAAGAGATCATCGGCCGTCCGGATTAAAATCTGTTCGATGTATTCGTATCTTGAAGCCAAAAAACTGCCTACCTTTAGTTTAACCGACGGTGATTATATACGAAGCCAAAGAATGGGTCGGAGCACTCCGGCATTTTCATACTAGTTTTAGTATTCGGGTGCTGCTGCGCCGGGTGGGCTATGTCAGCCTCTACGGTATATTACTTACGCTGGTCGATCAGCACGTTGCCGATATTCACATCCCATTCGATGGAACCTTGTTTTCGCTGCTGGGTATCACGTTGAGTTTACTCCTGGTGTTTCGTACCAACACGGCCTACGACCGATTCTGGGAAGGACGACGGCAGTGGGGCGCGCTGGTAAATTACAGCCGCAATCTGGCGGTGCTGCTGGATGCCCTGCTGCCGGACGACGCTACCACCAACCGAATTTTCTTTGCCCGATGCCTGTCTAATTTCGCTCTGGCGCTAAAGGGGCATCTGCGGGCGGGGGTCGACTTTGCCGAACTGGAAGAGATGGGCGACGACGACGTCCAGCCTCTACATCAGTACGCACACATTCCCAGCCGGATTTCTGCCTTATTTCTGCGTCGGCTTCAGGTATTACGCCAGGACAACCTGGTAAACGATGCCGACCTGATTACCCTCCGGCTTTATCATCAGGCATTGCTCGACATAACGGGCGCCTGCGAACGCATCCGGAAAACCCCGATTCCTTTCTCGTACAGCTTCTTTATCAAGCTTTTCATTACGGTCTACGTCCTGCTGATTCCGTTTGTGCTCGTCCAGACATACGGTTATTTTGCCATTGTCGCCACCGTACTGGCCGCTTATGCCCTGATCGGTATCGAGATGATCGGCGACGAAATTGAAGAGCCTTTTGGGTTGGATTGCAACGACTTACCCTTGAACCAGATCGCCCAGACAATCCGTCGGAATGTACACGAGATTCTGGCCGTGACACCTTCCGCCATCCATTTACCCAAGCCCGAGACCGAGTACGTCAAAGTGAATTAGGGTTGGGCAAAGGGCGATGGGTTTAGGGCAGAGGGTTGTTTCCTGATACTTACTTTATTTTCCTGTCCATTTGAGGACGGCAGCTGTCCATTTACGGACAGCTGCCGTCCTCGTTTCTGTTAAAAATGGCGATTAACGGGCTTGTGAAAGGCTATTTCATTTTTGGCAGCGGATTTGTACGATAAAATAGAGACTAATAGCTGAAAGGTATGCGTCGCACCTATTTAGGCGAATTCGAAGAGATTGTATTGCTGATGGTAGCTATCCTGGACGGACAGGCGTATGGCGTTACGGTGTCGCAGGAAATCGAGCAGCAGACGGGTCGACAGGTCACCTTCGGTACGGTACACAATACGCTGATCCGGCTGGAAGAAAAAGGATTTGTTCGATCCGATCTGGGAGGAGCCACCGCCGAGCGGGGCGGTCGACGCAAGCGGCTATTCACGGTCACGGCCCTGGGTAGCCGGGCGTTGCAGGACATCCAGCATGTGCGTAGTCAGCTCTGGCAATTGCTGCCGCCAAACTCGCTAAAAGTAAGTGGCTTATGAAGGCTCCTGATCCAAATCCGCACGGGCAGACCGATAAACCACCTCGCTGGGCCGAACGGTTGCTGCTCGGGTTACACCCTGCCGAAACGCTGGAAGAAGTCCAGGGTGACCTCGATGAGTTATACGCCTACTGGCACCAGCGGGCGGGTAATTCGCAGGCCACGCTTCGCTACGTCCTGAATGTCGTTTCCGTGCTTCCACCCTTCGTGCGTCGACGCCCGCAAAAAGTCCAGTATCCGCAACCCCCATTATTCCATCCTGCTATGTTTCGTAATTACTTAAAAATCGCCCTTCGTAATCTCTGGAAACGAAAAGGATATGCCGCCATCAATGTGGTTGGCCTTTCGGTGGCCTTTTGTATCTGTGTCTTCCTGTTCCTGACGGCTTATCTGCAGCTGACCTTCGACTCATTTCATCAGGACGGCGACCGAATTTTTAAAGCGTATTTATTCCTGAACGACCCGGAACGACCCATTCGAAACGGGACGATGTCGTTGCCGGTCGTTCCGGCTCTGAAGGCCGATTATCCGGAAATCGAAGCCGCTACGCGCATCGCGTCGGGCCGGAAAAGTCTGGTAGAAGTGAACGGAAAATACGTCGATAAAATGATCAGCCTTACCGATCCGGATTTTCTAAAAATCTTTTCATTTCCACTGATCAAGGGTACTCGGGAAACCGCCCTGCGCGATCTGAGCAGCATCGTCATTAGTCAGAATATGGCCAGCACCCTTTTCGGTACGGAAGATCCGATGGGTAAACCGGTGCAGGTTGGCAGCGATAGCGACAAAAAACGATACATCGTCTCCGGTGTAATAGGCGACGCGCCTTACAACTCGTCCGTTCAGTACGATGCGCTGGTTCGTATTGAAAATGCAGCTGATTACCAGGCCAACAAAGACGTTTGGTACGCCAACTCATTGGCCGTCTTTCTGAAGCTGCCTGCTCAGGTCAATCAGTCTGCGTTTGAAACCCGACTGAAAGCGTTTACCCGCAAATACTACCAGGCTAGTCTGGAGGAGCTTACAAAGAAAGGAGCCCAGGCGGATGCCAGGGGCGACAGGGTGGCTGTTCGGTTGCAGAAACTTTCCAATATCCACTTCGATCGGGATATTGCAGACGGCAAAGGAACCCCGCTCGCGGCTGTGTACGTACTGCTGGGCATCGGTCTTTTTATTCTGCTGATTGCCTGCATTAACTTCATCAACCTCAACATTGCGCAGTCGTTTACCCGCGCTCGTGAGGTGGGGGTTCGTAAGTCGCTGGGTGCGCTTAAAAACCAGCTTTTCGTACAGATCTGGGGCGAGTCCATTTTCATTTGCCTGATTGGGTTTGTGGTTGGCCTACTGCTCACCTACCTGTTGTTTCCTTTGTTCAATGCGACGTTTGCCGCCCGGATCACCTTCGACCATGTGCTCCAGCCGGGCTTTATGGGCCTGATTCTAGCCGTGTTCATGTTGGTTACGCTGGTGGCGGGTGGCTACCCGTCCTGGCGAATGGCCAGGTTCAATGCGGTGGAAGTACTGAAAGGGAAGGTCTCTCTGAAGCGTCCCGGACTGCTGCGTAATTCCCTGATCGTTACGCAATTTGCGATGGCGAGTTTGCTGGCCTGCTGCACCGTCATTGCGCTTCAGCAAGTAAGCTATCTGCGAACAAGACCGCTTGGGTTTACCAAAGAAGAAGTGATCAGTATTCCGGTAGGCAATCAGGCCAACGGTCGGCAGGTGCTGCAGCGGCTGCGCAACAAACTGGCCACAGACCCGACGGTGCTGGCTATAACCGGTACCGACGTAAACCTGGGGCGCGGTAAGGATCATGTCAGCTCGCGTTCGTCGATTGGCTTTACCTTCAAAGGCCGGAAAGTCTCGACCGACTGGTTGCTCATCGATTACGATTATCTCAAAACCTTGGATATCAAACTACTGGCTGGCCGTGAGTTCAACCCGGCTTATGCCGCCGATTCGGTAAACCGGGTGGTTATAACGGAAAGTATGGCTAAAATGCTGGGCGAGGCCAATCCGGTCGGTACGTTCTTTCGCGACGATTCGGATACGACGGGTGCTAAATCCCAGATTATCGGGGTGGTTTCCGATTTTCATTTGTACTCGCTCACCGACCAGATGAAACCTATTACCATGCATCTTTCTCATTCCGATCCGATTCGCTATATTTTTGTGCGCGTCGCTCCGCGAAGCCTGGCTGCTTCGATGGACAAACTGCAACAGGTCTGGAGTGAGGTGGCTCCACAGGCGGAATTCATGGGCTCGTTTCTGGACGAAAACGTAAACGACTGGTATCAGAGCGAAGAAATGCTGTCGAAGTTGTTCAGCCTGGCGTCGGGCATTGCGATTCTGTTGTCCTGCCTGGGGCTATTCGCCATTGCCCTGATGGTGATCGAGCAGCGCACGAAAGAGATCGGTATCCGCAAAGTGATGGGCGCCAGCGTGCCGGGTATCATTGTCGTGCTCTCGCGTGATTTTGTCAAACTGGTACTGATCGCGCTGGTTATTTCAATCCCATTAGCCTGGTTTTCGATGCATACATGGCTGGCTAATTACGCCGAACACATCGAGATAAGCGCGTGGGTCTTTGTATTGGTCAGCGTTGCCGCCCTCCTGATTGCGCTGGCTACGGTCAGTTTTCACAGCATCAAAGCCGCGCTGGTAAACCCGGTAAAAAGCCTGCGGAGTGAGTAGGTGGCATAGGGCGTAGGGGTGAAGGCATAGGGTATATCCGTTAACCAACCTCCACCCTTTCCCCTTCCCTCTATGCCCTCTGCCCAAAAACACCTATATTTGATTTTTGCAAATCAGATGCGGGATGGAAACGACTACACTGGAAGGGTTTTATAAAGAGACGGCCGCCCTGATCCCGGAGGGGATCAACAAGGAGATCGGTCATTTCAACGTATTTAAAATCGACGAGCTACACGCCAGGATCAGCAAGAATCCCCTCGTGATGCCGTACAACCGGCGGGCCTATTACAAGATTAGCCTGATCAGCGGTCGCAACAAGGCCGAATACGCCGACAAGGTGATCGACATCGAGAAAAATGCGCTTTTGTTTGCCACGCCCAAGATTCCGTATCACTGGCTTCCCCAGGACGACAACCAGTTCGGCTACTTCTGCATCTTTACAGCCGATTTCCTGATTCAGAACAAAAGTGGCGTCGTGCTGGATGAGCTACCGATTTTTAAACCAGGTGGTTATCCGGTTTTTCAACTGGCCGACGACGAAGCCGACGACCTGACATACATCTTCCGTAAGATGCACAAGGAGCTATCGTCGGACTATGTCTACAAGTATGATCTGCTCCGTAACTATGTCCTCGAACTGATCCATTACGGACAGAAATTGCAGCCCGCTTCGGTCCTGTATCCTAGCCATACGGCTTCGGCGCGGGTTTCTTCGCTGTTTATCGAGTTGCTGGAACGCCAGTTTCCGATCGAATCTCCGCATCAAAAGCTTTCACTGCGAACGGCTAAAGATTACGCCGACCGACTGTCGGTTCACGTCAACCACCTGAATAAGGTGCTGAAAGAAAATACCGGGAAAACCACGACCGACCTGATCAGCAGCCGCATCGTTCAGGAAGCCAAAATCCTGCTGAAGCAAACCGACTGGACTATTTCCGAAATTGCTTACTCGCTGGGCTTCGAAGAAGTGGCTCATTTCTCTAACTTTTTCAGGAAACAGACGTCCATGGCTCCGGTCACTTTCCGGGTGTAAAGCCTCAGATTTGAATTTTGCAAACTTCGGATTGATGTTTGCAAACAGACCGTGGCCGTTTCGTATCAATTTTGTCTCATCAAATTTTGGACAAAATGATGGAACAGAACAGTAAAATTGCCTTGATAACTGGCGGAAGCCGCGGATTAGGTAAAAACATGGCCCTTAGTCTGGCCAAAAAAGGTATCGACGTCATTCTGACGTACAACCAGGAAAAAGCGGCTGCCGATGCGGTTGTCGATCAGATTCAGCAAATGGGTCGGCAAGCCGCGACCCTACAACTCAACACAGGTGAGGTGAGCGGCTTCGATGCTTTTTTTCAGCAGTTAACCGTGGTGCTGAAGGATACCTTCCACACCGATCATTTCGACTTTTTGATCAATAATGCCGGTATTGGTGTCTATAAGCCCTTTGCTGAAACCAGCGAAGCCGACTTCGATCAACTGATGAATATTCACGTCAAAGGGGTTTACTTTCTGATTCAGAAAGCACTGCCGTTCATCAACGACGGTGGCCGGATCATCAACCTGTCGACGGGACTGGCTCGGTTCAGCTTAGCAGGGTATTCGGCCTATGCATCGATGAAAGGGGCCATCGAAGTGTTGACCCGCTACCTGGCCAAAGAGCTTGGCGCACGGGGTATCGCCGTAAACACGGTAGCGCCGGGAGCCATTGAAACCGACTTCGGGGGTGGTATGACCCGCGACAATGAGCAGGTCAACAAGCACATTGCCAGCCTCACAGCGCTGGGCCGGGTCGGTCTGCCCGACGACATTGGTGGCGTCGTGGCATTCCTGTGTACCGAAGAGGCCCGCTGGATCAATGCGCAGCGGATCGAAGTATCCGGTGGACAAAGCCTGTAGTACCGACCGGGACGGTCGGGTCTGATACCGTTACGTTTCACCCGACGTCCGTACTGCAAATGACCGCTCAGTTGTCACATTAATTTGAAAACCAGATCGAAACCGTTCATCATGAAAATTATAAGTAGCATGCTGCTGTTGATCACCGTCTTTCTGAGCATCCGGCACGGGTGGGCGGGCATCTCGATGAAACCAGCCGAAACGGCTATGTTTGCGGATCTGGGTATCAGCAAACCGGTGGTCTACGTGATGAGTTTCCTGACCCTGGCGGTTGGCGTTATGGTCCTGTTTCCGGCCACGTTTTTTGCGGGCAATCTTATCAATGCAGTCATTATTCTATTGATTATGGCGCTGGCCCTGCAAGCCGGTAATTTTAGAATGGCTCTGACTGAAATTCCGTTTCTGTTGATTCCCCTAGTACTCATTTGCCTCGGTCACCCACTGGGAAAATAGGGGAGGGGAAAGGGGGTAGGGGTAAGGGCAGGGGGCAGAGGGTAATGCAAATACTATTTTTAACCCTTTCCCCCTTACCCCTACCCCCTTTCCCCTCTGCCCTTACCCCAATTTCACCGAGGTCATGGTCAGTGAACCCGCAACGGCGCGGTCGTTGAAGAAGGATACCGCATCGGTGCTGCCTTTGAGACCCAGTGAATACAAGAGCGGCAGGTAATGCTCCGGTGTCGGAATGGCCAGCGCAGCATCCCGACCCAGCAGGTCGTAATGAATCAGCGGTTTGGTGTCGCCATCGCTGATCAGTTGCTTGAAGCGGTCGTTCAGCGCATGCGTCCAGTCGTACCCAAAATCAGGCACATCCATTTTGTCCCAGGCTACCATCCGCAGGTTGTGGACCATGTTGCCGCTGCCGATGATCAGGACTCCTTTCCGACGCAGGGCGTATAATTCGTGGGCCAGATCGTAGTGGTACTGCGGTCCTTTGGTATAATCGATGCTCAGTTGCAGAACCGGAATAGTGGCTTCGGGGTACATGTGCCTGACGATGGTCCAGGTACCGTGATCCAGGCCCCAGTCGTGGTTCAATTCGACATGGGCCGAGTGAAGCAGCGACGCGGTTTCTTTGGCCAGGGCCGGGTTGCCGGGTGCCGGATACTGCACCTCGAACAAGGCCCGCGGGAAGCCACCAAAATCATGAATGGTTTCCGGAAAATCCATGGCCGTAATTTTCGTGCCCCGCGTGAACCAGTGCGCCGAAATGACCAGCACCGCCGTGGGCGTTGGAATTTCCTGTGCCATCTGCTTCCAGCGACGACTGAATTCATTGTCCTCAATCCCGTTCATGGGCGATCCGTGACCGACGAACAGCACGGGCATCAGCGGGCCCTGCTCGGTCAGGTCGTTGGTAAATCGTTTGAAATCTGCTAAGCTATTCATTGTAATTGCGCCTGTTAACAGAGTATTTATAAATTGCTTCCGCTTCATAACCAGCTTATTGTATCTGAGTCAGTCGGCAGTTTGGTTCGTTGCTGACCAATCTTCGATAATGACGGGCGCCCATCCTGCCGCCTGAACCAGCGCCGAAACCGTCGTGAGGGCTCCGGCATCTGCGCCGATCAGTAAGGCGTCGGCCGGTTTTTCATCAGCGGCTGACTGGCTGGCGCTAACCACCGTAACTACTTTGGAATTGGGTAGACACTGCTGTAGTTCTTCGCTGACAATCGTCGATATGAAACCCGAATCAGCCGCTGTTGGACCGACGGATGCCCAGGTAAGGCTAACAACGATTTTACAGGTTGCCACCTCTCGTATTCGGTCGATCAGTTGTTTTCGGGCTGGTTCTGAAACGGCCAGCACAATGATATCGGCCTCCCACGAAGCATTCACCTGGCAGTCGATCGCTTCCAGATCAGCCAGCGGATTGGTGCCTGAAAGCTGAGCGGCCAGTGCCTGTGCCCGTTGTATATCCTGATCGAACAGAAGAAGCCGGTACGGTTGACTCGTCAGACGAATGGCCAGGTCTGAACCCGCCGGGCTCATGCCAAGGATAGCGAGGGTTGGCTTCATAGGATGGTTTTGTTTGCCGAATGATTGCGTCGACAGGGCAAAATTACCACCACCAGGGAGGGAGAAACGATGGCTTAAGCCAAGAAAAAACCTTGTACTAGTACAACGGTATCACAGTACGCCAGCCCGTCCGCAATACCTATTTGCGGCCGCGAATCCGGCTCAGAAAGGCGGGGGTAATGCCCAGGTAGGAAGCGATCATGTGCTGGGGAACACGCTGCACAATGTCCGGGTAACGCGCCACGAATTCATCGTACTTTTCTTCTGCCGACTGGCTCAGCGTAGTCACAATCCGGCGGTGGGTAGCTATGTAATTGTTTTGGAGCGTAATCCGAAAAAAGCGTTCCATTTTCGGGATGCTGGAAAGCATCCGCTCCATGTTGGTCTGTTCCAGCAGGAGCAGTTCGGCGTCTTCCAGCGCATCGATGTTGTATTCAGATGGTTCACCCGTCAGGTAGCTATACATATCGCTGATCCACCAGCCTTCCGGCGCAAATTGTACGATATGCTCTGCCCCCTTCGTATCGACCGTGTATGAACGCAGCATGCCTTTATCGACGAAAATAACGTATTTACAGACGTCGCCCTCCTGCAGGATGTACTGTTTCCGACGGAGTTTTTTGGGGATAAACATCGTCTTCAACAGCCCAAACTCCTCCTCCGTGAGCGTAACCAGTCGGGAAATATGATGCTGAAGTCGGTCGTACATGGTGTTGGTTAGTTTTTCCGACAGGATGGACAGGATTTAGGTTGGTAGATGAATCCTGTCCATCCTGTCAGAAAACAGAGTTATTTCTGTCGGGCGGCCCAGGCGTCCATTTTCCGTTCCAGTACGTCCAGCGGCATGCAGCCATCTTTCAGGAACTCATCGTGGAAAGCTGCCAGACTAAATTTAGAACCGAGTTCTTTTTCGTATTTCGAGCGCAGTTCCCGGATTTTCAACGCACCGATTTTGTACGACAGGGCCTGCCCCGGAACGGCCATATACCGTTCGATTTCGGCCGTAGCACCCTGCTCAGAAATGGGTTCGTTTTCCATCATGTACTTGATGGCGGCTTCGCGGGTCATGTGCTGGGTATGGATACCCGTATCGACCACCAGCCGAATGGCCCGGTGCATCTCGTCGCCCAGCGCACCCATGTACTGATACGGGTCGGTGTATAAGCCCAGCTCTTTCCCGAGCGATTCGCAGTATAGAGCCCAGCCTTCTCCATAAGCTCCATACCAGGCAAAACGCCGGAATTTGGGCAGGCTGGTGTTTTCCTGCTGCAGCGACACCTGATAATGGTGACCCGGAATGGCTTCGTGCAGAAACAGCGATTCCATACCCGATGTAATGTTGAATTGGGTAGCGTCGGGAATGGGCACGTAGAAAATCCCCGGCCGGCTCCCATCGGCCGAGGCCTGATTGTACTCTGCACTGGCCGAGGCCTCACGGAATTTTTCGGTCTGCCGAATCTCAAATTTAGCCTTTGGGGTATTCGTAAAATAAGTCTTCAGGTGCGGTTCGATCTTCGCCAGAATGCCATGGAACGCATTCAGCACATCCTTCGGCTGTTTATATGGATAAAACGTTTTATCCGTTTTGAGGTGGTCGAAAAACGCGCTCAGACTTCCTTTAAAACCTACCTGCGCTTTCACCTTCTCCATTTCACCCCGAATCCGGGCCACTTCCTTCAGGCCGATCTGATGGATGGCTTCAGGCGTGTCGTTGGTCGTGGTCCATGTTTTGACCAGGTATTTGTACAGATCGGCTCCCTGCGGAATGGCATCGATGCCCGAGGTCGTGCGGGCTTTAGGCAGGTATTCGTCTTTCAGAAACGCTCCCAGTTTCCGGTACGTCGGTACAATCTGTTCGGTAATGGCTTTCCGATAGGCGGTTGTCAGCCGCTCTTTGTCGGCCGCACTGAACGAGGCCGGGAGCTTTTTGATTGGCCCGTAAAAGAGGCTTTTCGTTGGGTCGCTCACGACCAGGTCCGTCATCTGGGGAATCATTTTTACCACCAGGCTTTTGGGCAGAACGCGACCGGTGGTCATGCCCCGCCGAAAGGCGACGATGGCGGTGTCGCCCCAGACGGTAAACGCCGTAACCCGCTTCAGCCAGTTGTCATAATCCTTGACTGTTTTGAACGGCTGAGCGCCTTCGCCACTCCCAAACTGACCAAAGCCCAGGGTATTGCCCGTGAACTGATTGAACGGCATTTCTTCCTGATGAAACGGATACTGCTCGAGCTGAAGCTCCATTTCGCGCTTTAGGATATCGTACGAGATCTTGTCTTCTTCGGAGAGTTTCTCCCGGTCAAAGGCGTTCAGTTTTTCCAGCGTACTGGTGTAGAATGACTTCGTCTGAGCCAGAAACGCCTGCGAAATGTCGTTCGGAAACTGGTCGTTATAGCGGTTATCGCCCTGCAGGGTTGCCTCAGCCGGAAACAGCTTCAAGCGTTGTTCGTAATAATCATCCAGTACGCTGGCAAAGTCAGCAGATGACGTCTTCTGTTCCTCTTTGTTCGATTGACAATTGATGAGTGTGGCCATAATCAGGGCAACCAGCAGGCTTTTTTTCATGGGTAGTTAGGCGTTGTGAATAAGTAATGTAAACGATTCTTTTTTCTTCTATCCGCTATGCGTGCCACGGTTGTAAGACGCGCTATCAGAAACCGTGGTACGCGTAGCGATTAGTCGCAAAAACAGTGAACTAATGAACCTGCCGGGCTTCGACGGCCAGCAGATAAACCGACATCGATTCGCCTACCGTAGCAATCCAGTCGTCATAATCGGCAATGGCCTGGAGCCGCTGGTCTTCGGTAAGATAGCCAGCCTGTACTAACTGAGGGCCCCGCAACTCGGCGACTTCGGCCCACAGGCGACTACGGACCGGGAAGTCCGGGTCGGTCCGTACCGATACTTCGTGCTGCGCTTCGCTCAGGACGTTGGCAAAACCAATCTGTTGCATCAGCACGCTCAGGTGGTTGGCGATGGCGTTGTCGAAGCCCGCATCCTGCCGCCATTGCAGAAAAGCGTTATAAAATAACCGCATGGCCGCGGGCGGTTCGGGGGTCCAGGAAAGTTTCTCGTGGTTGAAATCGAGGATGGCCAGATAGCCGCCGGGCTTTACAAACCGCTTCATGTTGGCCAGTGCCTCCTGGGGGCGGGCCAGCCATTGCAGGGTTCGGGCGCAGGTCACCAGGTCGAAGCGCTCGGTCGTATCGAACGTATACACATCCGCCTGCGCGAAGGAAAGGCTGGCCAGATGACCCGCGTTCTGCCGCGCCTGTTCGATCAGACCTTCGTTCGGATCGATGCCCAGCACCCGACCGGTGGGTCCTGTCTTTTCGGCAATGCTCCGGGTAATGGCTCCTGAGCCACAGCCCACGTCGAGTACGTGGAGGCCCGGTTGCAGGTATTTCAACAGATTTCGGTTATCCTTCTCAACGGTTCGTCGTTCCAGAACCGGATTATGAGCGGCAGGCATCGTAGCTCGTTCAGAAGCTATTGGAGTAGACATCGGCAGATGGGTTATGGCTATGCAAGTACGGATTTATTCAGACAGATTCAGCGCTAACTTCCCCGGAATTTCCGAAATCCGAAGAGCCGTCTGGCTGAATATTTTAACGGCTCCATAGCAGTATGTACGTCGTGCATCGGCCTTTCTTTCAAGGATTTCATCGGTAGACCGCTGATGACCATCCCGATCTCAACTATAAACCGGCATTTGCCATCCGAACCCTCTACGTGCATGCATACGTTCAATATTAACCGCCGTCATTTTCTTAAAGGGTCTTCTGCTGCCCTGGCGCTTTCGACCTTTGGCGAGCGAGGCTTAGACCTGATCAATCCGACCAAAACCATGCGCGTTGGGTTGATCGGTACGGGCTGGTACGGCAAAAGTGATTTGCTTCGCCTGATTCAGGTGGCACCCGTGGAGGTAGTAGCCCTCTGCGACGTCGATAAAAACATGCTCGACGCTGCGGCCAAGCTCGTCAGTCAGCGGCAGAAATCCGGTAAAACGCCCAAGTTATACGGCGATTATCAGAAGATGCTCAAGGAGAACGAAATGGATATTGTGCTGATCGGCACCCCCGATCACTGGCATGCACTCCAGATGATCGACGCGGTAAAAGCGGGCTCGCACGTGTACGTGCAGAAGCCAATCAGCGTCGACGTAATGGAAGGGGAAGCGATGGTGGCGGCTGCCCGGAAATACAACAAGGTGGTGCAGGTTGGTACGCAGCGGAAAAGCACGCCCCACCTGATTACGGCCAAGAAAGAAATCGTTGATGCGGGTCTGCTGGGCAAGGTGTCGCACGTGGAAATGTGCTGTTACCTGCACATGCGGGCCAATGGCAATCCGCCGGTTCAGGCCGTGCCCGATTTTCTGGATTACAACATGTGGACCGGTCCGGCCCCGCTCCGGCAGTACGATGGGCTGCCGCACGTGCGCTGGTGGCGTACGTTTATGGAGTACGGCAACGGCATTACGGGCGATATGTGTATCCACATGTTCGACACCGTGCGCTGGATGCTCAAACTTGGCTGGCCCAAGCGCATTAGCTCCGAAGGCGGAATTTACGTGCAAAAGGAAGGTAAGTCTAATATCTCCGATACACAGTCGGCTGTGTTCGAATACGATGGCCTGAACTGCGTCTGGCAGCACCGCACCTGGGGAACGCCCAACAATCCGGATTATCCGTGGTCGTTTACGCTCTACGGGGAAAAAGGAACGTTGTGGGCCAGTACGATGCAGTGCGATTTCATTCCGGATGATAAGGAAGGCAAGAAGATTCACCTGGACGTGGTCTACGAAAAAGAAAAATACCCCGAAGACCTGACCGAACCGACTAACCCGAAAATTGAGCTAAACGCAGCACCGGCCACCCGGTTGCACATGCTTAATTTCCTGGATGCCATCGACAAAAACAGTCGCCCCGTGGCCGACATCGAAGAAGGACACATTTCAACCGCGAGCTGCATCATGGCGAACTTATCCATGAAGACGGGCCGCCCTGTGGTATATGATCCTAAAAAGCGGGAAATCGTGGGCGACCGGGAAATGACCAAGATGCTGGCGCGCGACTACCGCGATCCCTACAAACATCCGGACCCAAACAAAGTATAGCTATTTGACTCATTGACCTACCCCTAAAGCCGTCTGCACTACCAGACGGCTTTAGGGGTAACTTGTGTTAAGGAAGGTATCTTTTCAACCGAATCTGTGTATGCACCGGCTGTTTTTTCTTCTGTTCATGCCTTTCATCATCGGTGCAACGACTGCGTTGAACGAGATTGGTTCGCACGACCGTAAAATAACGCTATCGGCGCAGGCGCAGCCCGATACAGCCTGGAAGCTGGTCTGGGCTGACGAGTTTAACACCGACGGCGCACCGGACCCGAAAAACTGGCAATTCGAGCGGGGGTTCGTTCGCAACCACGAAGATCAGTGGTACCAGCCCGACAATGCCCGTTGCGAAAAAGGCCTGCTGGTCATCGAAGGGCGTCGGGAGCACCGCGCCAATCCGAATTATCAGCCCAACAGTACCGACTGGAAAACCAACCGGGCGTTTATCGAATACACAGCTGCCAGCCTGCACACGCGGGGAGTACACAGCTGGCAGTATGGTCGTTTTGAGATGCGCGGGCGTATCGACATCCGTCCGGGTCTATGGCCTGCCTTCTGGACCTTGGGTGTATCGGGTAAATGGCCTGCCAACGGTGAAGTCGATATCATGGAATATTACCGGGATATGCTGCTGGCGAATGTAGCCTGGGCGACCGCACGACGCTATAAAGCAGAATGGCGCAGCACCAAAAAGCCGATGAACACGTTCAGTGACGCCGACTGGGCAAAGAAATTTCACGTCTGGCGGATGGACTGGGACGAAAGTGCCATTCGGCTATACGTCGACAATCAGCTGTTGAATGAAGTGCTGCTGAGCGAGACCATCAATCAGGATGGGACCGGCCGCAATCCGTTTCGTCAGCCCCACTATTTGCTGCTGAATCTGGCTATCGGTGGCGACAATGGGGGCGATCCGTCCGCAACCACTTTCCCGAGTCGGTTCGAGGTCGATTACGTACGGGTCTATCAGAAGTAGTTGTAGGTGTACATTGGATACCCATTGATGATTGCCTTCTTGTCAAGAGATTACAAGTTTTTTGTCATCCCGACGCAGGAGGGATCTTAACGTTTCTCAATACTCTGGTAAGAATGCTTTAAGATCCCTCCTGCGTCGGGATGACAAAAAAAGACAAAAAATAGTATCCTCAGTTCGCATTATTTACTGACAATTTACGGTTTCAGTAAAATTTTACCCCAGCGTCCGTGCTGCTCGGCATGCGTAACGGCTTCGACAATCTGATCGAGCGAATAGGTGGCTTCGACAGGCAACTGAATTGTTCCCGACGCGAGTAGGTCAAGCACATTTTTAGCAACTTCCTGCCGTGTCTGGCTATCGACCCGGCGCATCCAGTCGGTCAGCCAGAACCCTTTGACGGTCAGTTCCCGAAAGATCATCAGACCGGCGTTGATGCTGGGGTCCTGCAGGCTCAATAATCCGTAGATCAGCATCGTGCCACCCCGGCGCAGGCATTTAAAGGCTTCCGTGGCCGTATGTCCACCCACCGCGTCGAGCACGCAGGCAACGCCGGTGCCGCCTGTAATCTGTTTGACACGGGCAGTCAGGTTATCCGTTTCGGTATTCACGACCTCAGTCAGACCCAGCGCTTTCAGATCATCGTTGAGGTCGTCGCGCCGGACCGTACCGATGGTTTTAATCCCGCGCATCTGACACAACTGAATGACCAGTTTACCAAACGCAGAACCAGCGGCCGTAATCATCAGCCAGTCGTCGCCCGATACGCCCGACTCCTGCACCATGGCGTAAGCCGTAAACGGATTGACGAATAACTGCGCGGCCATGTCGTCGGAAATCGCATCGGGCACCGGCACCAGGCTTCTGTGATGCGCAATGGCATATTCGGACCAGGTGCCAATGCTGGTAAAACTTACCCGGCTACCGGTCGGCATCTGAACCCCTTCGCCCACGGCATCGACAATTCCGACGCCCTCGAAGCCCGCGCTGGAGGGTAGCTGCGGCCGAATACCATACAGGTTTTGTACGAACATGATGTCTGATGGATTGATGGGGCTGGCAATAACCCTGACCCGCACTTCATTGGGGCCGGGCTCGGGCATAGGAACATCGACAGGTTTGAGGATTTCGGTTGGTTTTCCAGTCTGTTCAAATAAAATGCTTTTCATACTCGTGGAGATTCTACTGCGTAAAAGAGTGAATTTCAGGGTAAAGTTTGGAAATGTTCTGGAAATATGATTAAATTTGCATAAACTATTCCTAAACCATGAACCAGTGGTTAGTCGCTAGGACGTAGTCGATAGGTAGAACCGCTCATAAAGCTACTTATTGATGAACAACTATCGACTAACCACTTTTGACTTTTCATGCAGACGTCTCCCTTTCTTGGTGAATTGATCGGCACTACGGTGCTCTTGTTATTAGGTAATGGTGTCGTCGCAAATGTGGTGTTGAAACAAACGAAGGGAGAGTCGTCGGGCTGGATTGTCATTACGGCTGGGTGGGCATTTGCGGTAACCATGGGCGTTTTCGTCGCCAAAGCGTTCGGCAGCATCGATGCCCACCTGAATCCCGCCGTAACGGTTGCTTTTGCGGTGGCTACCGGCGATTATAGTCATGTCGGTCCTTACATCATGGCTCAAATGATCGGCGCTTTCCTGGGAGCAACGCTGGTCTGGTTGCATTACCTACCCCACTGGTCGGCCACGGCTGATCCAGCCGATAAACTAGCCTGTTTTTCCACGGGACCTGCCATTCGGAATACGGGTGCCAATCTTCTAAGCGAAGCGCTGGCCACACTGGTGCTCATTCTGGGCCTGGCGGGGATTTCTTCCAAAAATCTGGGTGAGCTGGCCATCGGCGTCGGTCCATATTTGGTGGGTATCCTGGTCTGGAGCATTGGTCTCTCGCTTGGCGGTACCACCGGCTATGCCATGAGTCCCGCCCGCGATCTCAGCCCAAGGCTGGCTCACGCCTTCCTGCCGATTCCTAATAAAGGTTCATCTGATTGGAGTTATGCCTGGATTCCGGTAGTCGGTCCGCTGGTCGGAGCCGTCCTTGGTGGGGTGCTGATCCGATGGTTCGCGTTGTAGAATACGCTACAAACGTTCTTTATCAATGCCAGCGTCTCGAAGTATGGCCAGGAACGTGCCTTTCTTCATATCCTTGTTATGGACGGGAACCGGCACAGTCACTTTGGTATCCGGATTATAATAAATGTGGTGGCTACCTTTTCCTGTTCTCTTTAAGTAAAAGCCATTTTCTTCCAGGATTTTAATTAATCTTTTGGGAGATAAATCCATATCAGACTAACTCAGTAACCAGATTTAATGAATATTCAAACGTGTTGCTATCGTCAGGTGGAATAGGTTGGCCTTCTTCGACTAATACTTCCAGACATCCTTCAATGGCATCTCTGGCCATCGCAATAGCTTCTTCGAGCGTTTCGCCATAAGTGACACACCCACGGATGGCAGGTACGCGAACGGTATAACCTCCTTCTGGTTCCGGGGTCAGAATAAGCCGATAGTTGAGCGTTTTCATCAGTAAGTCAGACGTATTGTATTGCTAAATATAACTCCTTTCTTCCAAAAATTTTATGCCCACTTACGTAGCTGCCATTGACCAGGGAACGACCAGTACACGCTGCATTGTCTTCGATCGGCAGGGACAGATCGTTTCGCTGGCTCAGAAAGAACATAAGCAGATTTATCCGCAACCCGGCTGGGTCGAGCATGACCCGGACGAAATCTGGCGGAACACCCTCGAAGTGATCGCCCTGGCGCGCATCAAAGCCAAACTGTTTGCCCATAACATTGTTGCCATCGGCATTACCAACCAGCGCGAAACCACGGTGGTCTGGAACCGCCGAACCGGCAAACCCTACTATAACGCCATCGTCTGGCAGGACATGCGCACGGCCGAGCTGGTCGGTCAGTTTGCGAGCGAAGGCGGGCAGGACCGTTTTCGGCCACAGACCGGATTGCCACTGGCCACCTATTTCAGTGGACTGAAACTCAAATGGCTGCTGGATAACGTACCGGGCCTGCGCGAAGATGCCGAAACCGGCGAAGCCCTCTTTGGCAACATGGATACGTTTGTGGTCTGGAACCTCACCGGCGGACCCGCGGGCGGCTTGCACCTCACCGACGTGACCAACGCCAGCCGGACGCAGTTGATGAATCTTCAGACCCTCAACTGGGATGATCAGTTGCTGGCCGATTTTACGGTGCCGCGCGCCATGCTGCCCGAAATCCGGCCCAGCAGCCAAGTCTACGGCACCGTTTCGTCGGAGGTGTTGCCGGGCGTTCCGGTGGCGGGAATTCTGGGCGATCAGCAGGCGGCCCTCGTCGGGCAAACGTGCTATGAACCGGGGCAGGCCAAAAATACCTACGGCACCGGCTGCTTTCTGCTTATGAATACCGGCACCGAACTCCGTACATCGACCTGTGGCCTGCTGACGACGGTAGCCTACCAGTTTCAGAATGAGCCGGTTCATTACGCGCTCGAAGGCAGCGTGGCCATTACGGGGGCGCTGGTGCAATGGTTGCGGGATAATCTGGGCATCATCAAAAAAAGTACGGACATCGAAACCCTGGCCCGGTCGGTCGAGGATAACGGCGGAGCGTATTTTGTGCCCGCTTTTTCGGGGTTGTACGCGCCCCACTGGAAAGCCGATGCCCGCGGGGTCATTGCCGGGCTGACGCGCTTTGTGAACAAGGGTCACCTGGCGCGGGCGGTGCTGGAAGCCACCGCTTATCAAACTGTCGATGTCGTGCGGGCGATGGAGCAGGACGCTGGCGTTTCGCTCAAATCATTGCGTGTCGATGGCGGTATGGTGGTCAATTCGTTGCTGATGCAGTTTCAGTCCGATGTGCTAAACGGGCCGGTCGTGTGTCCGCAGATGACCGAAACCACGGCGCTGGGGGCCGCTTACGCCGCCGGGCTAGCCGTCGGTTACTGGCAGAACCTGGACGACCTGCGCCAGAACTGGGGTGTCGCCCGAACCTACGAACCGAATATGGACGACGCCCAACGCAAACGACTCATGCGAGGTTGGCAGAAAGCCATCGAGCGCTCCTTCGGCTGGGAAGAGTAGCGCCAACCGGGACCGGTCGAGAGTGATTCAAACTCGCTCACTCCCGACTGGTCCTGGTTAGTTTAGGGAATAAAGTAACCTAGATTGTGCTTGATCTCCTTGAGCACGAATGTACTGTTCAGGACGCCGATGTTTTCGATCTGCGACAGTTTATACTTGACAAAATCGTGGTATTCGCTCAGGCTGCCGACGTGGATTTTAAGCAGAAAATCGACCTGCCCCGCCATGTGGTAGCACTCCTGCACTTCTTCCAGCTTCTGGATTTCTTCCTCAAACTTGTCGATAAACGCTTTGTCGTGGTAGCGCATCGATACCTGGCAAAAGGTTGTGATGGGCTGGCCTAGCAGGCTTTTGTCCAGAACGGCGACGTACTGCTTAATAAAGCCGAGTCCTTCCAGACGCTTGATGCGCTCATATACCGGCGACAGCGTAAGCCCAAGTTGCGCGGCCAGTTCCTTGGTTGTCAGCTTGGCATCGTGCTGTAAAAGCCGTAACAACTTCTTGTCGGTATCGTCCAGTAGTTCCATGCCGAAATATTTTCTGTGCTGGTTGATAAGGAAAAAATGATTCAGGAAATTTATCTATAAGTAATCGTCAACGCAACAATATTCGCTGTATTTAGTCCAATTCGATCAACTTACTGCCGCCAAATTTAACTTTGTGCCGTAAATATTCGTTATCGTTCGTAGCGTTTATTCAGCTTTACTCATCCCTTCTAAACCTGTTTTCCTGGTTCATGATGAAGCGAGAAACTGTCTTAGTCATTGGCGCCAATGGGCAGATCGGAACGGCTCTGCTGCCGCAATTACAACAGCTGTTTGGCTCCGGAAATGTTATTGCCTCTGATCTGCGGAAGCCCCAGACCGACGTAGGCATCTTTGAGCAACTAGATGCTACCAAGCCCGAGCTGTTGACGGAAGTGGTTCGTAAGTACCGCGTGACGCAGATTTACCACCTGGCGGCTGTACTGTCGGCCAAGGGCGAAAGCGATCCGCTCTGGGCCTGGAATCTGAATATGCAGACTGTGCTGAACGTGCTGGAAGTAGCCCGGCTTCACAACATCCGGAAGTTATTCATTCCCAGTTCGATAGCCGCTTTCGGTGAGCATGCGCCCAAGGAAGATACTCCGCAAACCGCGTTTCTCGATCCGGCCACCGTCTACGGCATCAGCAAGGTTGCGGCCGAAAACTGGTCGCTCTATTATCACAAGCGGTACGGGCTGGACGTGCGTTCGTTGCGGTATCCGGGCGTGATTAGTTATCAGTCTATGCCCGGTGGCGGCACCACCGACTATGCGGTCGCTATTTTTCACGAAGCCGTTCAGGGGCATTCGTACGATTGTTTTCTGGCTGCCGATACCCGTCTGCCCATGATCTATATGGACGATGCCCTTCGAGCAACACTGGAGCTGATGGAAGCCCCGGCTGAGCAGATCAGCGTACGGACATCGTATAATCTGGCCGGAATGAGTTTTACTCCCGCTGAGCTGACGACGGCTATTCAGGCCTATTTCCCGAACTTCGTTACGCATTACAAGCCCGATTTCCGGCAGGCTATCGCCGAGTCATGGCCCCGGACCATCGACGATTCGGTGGCGCGTCAGGACTGGGGCTGGAAACCCGCTTTCGATCTGACCCGCCTGACGCACGAAATGATTACAAACCTGACGGCGACTTATCAGCCGCTCGTCTCAGCCCTTTAAACACATGTACGGAACGATCAAAGAACAACTTCAGCAGGAACTGAATGCTATCAAAGACGCCGGTCTGTATAAGTCCGAGCGCATTATTGTGTCGCCCCAATCGTCGGTGATTGCCATTCACGGCGGGCGGGAAGTACTGAATTTCTGCGCTAACAACTACCTGGGCCTGTCGTCGCACCCGGCGGTGATTGAAGCGGCTCACCAGACGCTGGACAGCCACGGGTTCGGGATGTCGTCGGTGCGGTTTATCTGCGGGACGCAGGATATCCACAAAGAACTCGAACAGAAAACTGCCGAATTTGTCGGGGCAGAAGACTGTATCCTGTATGCAGCAGCGTTCGATGCCAACGGCGGGGTGTTCGAACCACTGCTGGGCGAAGAAGACGCCATCATTTCAGACGAACTGAACCACGCGTCCATCATCGACGGTATCCGGTTGTGCAAAGCCAGGCGCTTCCGGTATAAGCACAACGACATGGCCGATCTGGAAACCCAGCTCAAAGCAGCTTCGTCGGCCCGGCGGACGCTGATCGTTACGGATGGGGTTTTCTCGATGGATGGCACAATCGCTCAGCTCGACAAAATCTGTGACCTGGCCGATCAGTACGGCGCCATGGTGATGGTGGACGAATGCCACGCCAGTGGCTTCATGGGCAAAACCGGCCGGGGTACCCCCGAATATCGGAACGTGCTCGGGCGCATCGATATCATTACTGGTACGTATGGCAAAGCCCTTGGCGGAGCATCGGGTGGTTTTACGGCGGCCCGGAAAGAAATCGTTGACTTACTGCGCCAGCGCTCGCGTCCGTATCTGTTTTCCAACACCCTGGCTCCGTCGATCGTTGGGGCGTCGCTGAAAGTACTCGACATTCTGAAAGGGTCTACTGCTCTGCGCGACAAGCTCGAAGCGAACACCCGCTACTTCCGGGAGGCCATGACAGCCGCCGGATTCGATATTCTGCCGGGCGAGCACCCGATTGTGCCGATCATGCTTTACGAGGCCCCGCTAGCGCAGGAGTTTGCGGCCCGGCTGCTGCAGGAAGGTATTTATGTGATTGGTTTCTTTTACCCCGTGGTGCCGAACGGAAAAGCCCGGATTCGGGTACAGATTTCGGCCGGTCACGAACCCGAACATCTGCAACAGGCTGTGGAGGCTTTCACCAAAGTGGGGCAGGAGCTTGGCGTCATCAAAGCCGGTGAACCGGTAGCCCAGGCGTAGTTATTTTCTGACTTATTCGTTAAAGCGCCGGAGTGGAAGCCTTATCAGGTTTCTACTCCGGCGCTTCTGGTTTTCACGATGCATATGTATGCATCTGACTTTATTTGCATAATGGCTAAGTGCAGTGATTAACAATGGCCGGATTTAGCCTTATGTAGCGCGGGTGGTCGGCCGCAGCCGCGGAAACCCGCGCTACATAAAATCCTGCCTGTTATGAAATCGTTTGTCCTGTTTTTTCTCCTGAGCGTGCTGACGGTTCAGGCTCAGACCGCCGTGTGGCGACCACAGTCCTGGCCCGCCCTGAAGCATTATGACCAGCAGCACCTTACCCGCATTGCTTTACCACTGGGAGGTATCGGTACCGGTACCGTGTCGCTTGGTGGGCGAGGGCAGTTGCAGGACTGGGAAATCATGAACCGCCCGGCCAAAGGCTACAGCACGGTACTGACGGGCAATACCGCGCCATTTTTTGCCATCCACGTGGCCGAAGGAAAGAAAACCAAAGCCCTGCTGGGTCCGCTCGAAGCGCATGAGTACCAGCATATGGAAGGCCGACCCGTCGATCACCACGGGCTGCCCCGCTTTGCCCGCGCCAGTTTCGAAACGGCTTACCCATTCGGACAGGTCAGTCTGGACGATCCAGGCATGCCGGTTTCCGTACGGATCAAAGGCTTCAATCCGCTTGTTCCGGCCGACGCCGACGCTAGCGGAATCCCTATTGCCGTGCTGACCTATGAGGTGACGAATACCAGCAGCCAGCCGCTGACGGTATCCGTTTGTGGCTCGATGCACAACTTCGTGGGGCGCGATGGCAGCCGCACTAGTAAATCCTGGAAAGGCGAACTGGAGCCGCAGGGAGCCAGTAAGAATCGGAATCAGTTTCGGCAGGGTAATGGCGTTCGGGGTATTTATCTGTCTTCCGATGGCGTCGACAAAGCCGATCCGGCCTGGGGAACGGTGGCGCTGACGACCAACGAGTCGCAGGGTGTCAGCTACCGCACATCGTCGGTGACGAATGCCTGGGAAAATGCCCTGCTCGATTTCTGGGATGATTTCAGCGACGATGGCCGACTGACCGAAAAATCCCGCCCGGCGGATGAAGACCCAATGGCGTCGCTGGCGGTGCAGAAGAAAATCGGTCCGAAGCAAACTCAGGCGTTCACATTTTTCCTGACCTGGCACTTTCCCAACCGCTTTGCCTGGTCGAAGGAGCGGGTGGGGAACTACTACACAACCCAATACGATGATGCCTGGGCCGTAGCTGAAAAAACCATACCACGGTTGCCTCAGTTGGAGCAGAAGACGATCCAATTTGTAAACGCACTTTTGCAGAGTACGTATCCGGCCGAAGTAAAGGAAGCGAGTCTGTTTAATATCAGTACGTTGCGTTCTCAAACGGTGTTTCGGACGCCGGACGGGCGGATGTTTGGCTGGGAAGGAACCATGGACGATGTCGGCTCCTGTCACGGCTCCTGCACCCACGTCTGGAATTATGAGCAGGCCACCGCGTTTCTGTTCGGTGGTCTGGCCAAAACCATGCGCGATGTGGAGTTCAACTACGCGCTCGACACCACGGGGCTGATGAGCTTCCGGGTCGGATTGCCGCTGCAGCGGGGCTTCGGGGGTGGGGTGGCGGCTGCGGATGGGCAGATGGGGACGATCATGAAATTTTACCGCGACTGGCAGCTTTCCGGCGACACCGATTTTCTGCGTACCAACTGGCCGCATGTCAAACGGGCGCTGGCGTTTGCCTGGATTCCCGGCGGCTGGGATGCTGACCAGGACGGCGTTATGGAAGGATCGCAGCACAACACGATGGACGTTGAATATTTCGGGCCGAATCCGCAGATGCAGCTCTGGTATTTGGGGGCGCTGAAGGCCGCATCGGCTATGGCTACCGCCTTGAATGATCCCGCTTTCAGCCAGACCTGCGAGCAGCTTTTTCAGAAAGGCAGCACCTGGACCGACGCCAATCTGTTCAATGGGGAATATTATGAACAACAGGTGATCGCGCCCGCCGGGCATCTGTTAGCGAAAGGAACGTTTTCGGGTTTCAATACTGTGGATCAGCGGGAGCCCGCTTACCAACTCGCCAAAGGCTGTCTGGTCGATCAGCTAGTGGGGCAGTTTATGGCGCATGTTTGCGGGCTGGGTTATCTGGTCAATCCGCAGCATGTGCAGAAAACCCTGCAGTCGATCCTGAAATACAACTACCGGGCGTCGATGGCTGATCATTTCAACAACATGCGCTCATACGCGCTGGGCAACGAAGCTGCGCTGCTCATGGCCAGCTGGCCGAAAGGTCGTCCGACGGTGCCCTTCCCGTATTTTTCGGAAGTAATGACCGGGTTCGAGTACACGGCCGCTATCGGTATGCTATACGAAAATCAGACGGAGCCGGGGCTGCGCTGCATCCGGAATATCCGTAACCGCTTCGATGGCAGCAAACGCAACCCTTTCGACGAAGCCGAATGTGGTCACCACTACGCCCGGGCTATGGTGAGCTGGGCCACGACGCTGGCCATGAGCGGATTTCATTACTCGGGCGTCGATCAAACCATGCAGTTCAACCGGCAGGAAGGTACGTACTTCTGGTCGAATGGCTACGCCTGGGGAACCTGTACCAAGAAAAAACAGGCGGGTCAGTTGCAGATAACGCTCGCTGTACTGCATGGACAGTTGCCCTTGAAAACCCTTATTGTGGGCGATCACCGCATCACGGCCAAACCGATGGCTGAAGGCAACACGTTCGTAGCCCTTATGAAATGACGCCAGAACCGACAGCGGCTGCCCGGGCTAAGCCATGGTGTGTTCCAACTGCCTTTCGCGATGAATAACCGATTTCTGTGGACGGAACGGCTTCAGTCCTTTGCGCTGACCCCGGAAAAGAAGAGAAAACCAATTGCCGATGGTACGAATCATGAGTCGACGCGACGGCATGAAGTAATGAAAGAAAAACCAGCGCATCAGCCAGGCAATCGGGCCGGTAAACTGAAATCCGTATAGCTCCGTAATTCCTTTGCCGATACCCAGACTAGCGGTCTGCCCCAGCCCTTTGTAAGTAAACGGCCGGAGCGGATGGCCGTTGATGGCCCGGACTATGTTTCGGCCCGCATACTCGCCGTGCTTCATCGCCCACAAGGCATTGGCCGGGCAGGCTTCTCCCGTCTGGATGTGTGGCACATGACAGGCATCGCCCCCACCCCAGACCGTCGGCAGGTCGTTGACCTGTTGAAAGGCATTGGTAATCAGTCGTTCTGTCGAATCGCGGGGCATCGATTCGGTGCCCGCCAGGATAAACCGGCTTTGCCCAACGGTCGAGAAGACCATGCTGCTTTCCAGAAAAGACCCATCGCTCAGGTAAGCACCCTGTAAGCTTATTTTGGTCAGCTGGGTATGGGTATACACCTCGATTCCGTACCGACGCATGGTTTTTTCGGTATAGTCGATGAGCCGCCCGAAGGGAGGCTGAAGGCCGGTCAGCACCTGAGGCCCGCAGGTAATCAGCCGAATCTGCGGTCGGACGTCACGTAGGGTTTCGTAGGGGCGCTTCATTAGGTCGATCCATTCGGCCAGATTCGTTACAAGCTCCACGCCAGCCAGACCACCACCGGCAACGGTGATGCTCAGCAATCGGCGCGCCATGGCCGGATCAGACTGGGCGGCCTTCCGGACGAGTTTTTCGAGTGTCTGCCGGGTACGCTGGACCGCTTCCGGAGATTTAATCTGATAACCAAAGACGCGACTGCCTTCGACCGTATCGGTGTCGAACGAGCCGATTCCGAGCAGCAGATGGTCGTACCGAATGGCCTGCTGCGCTCCGGCTCTGGTCCGAAGGTACACGACCTGATTGACCTGATCCAGTTCCTGTGCTTCCGCCCTGATCAGTGTCGCCTTAGGCATAAGTTCCGTCAGCGGACTCAGGCGGTTCTGGTTGTCGATAATGCCGGTCAGGCTCTCGGCTGTCCAGCCATGATAACAATGATACTCGTATGGAGCAACGACGGTGATGGCTACCTGACCCGTGGCCAGTTGCGAACGCAGGTGCCTAATCAACGAGCGATATGCCCAGACGGAGACGTAGCCACCGCCCAGCAGGACGATTTGAGTAGGAGAGGACGGCATAGGGAGGGAGGCTGATTTTAAGCGTAACGCGGTAGTCGGGCGTAACAAAAAGCAGGAAGTTGAGCAGTCAGCCCGGTTGGGCTACAACGGCCGGTACACCGTCAAACAACCTGTACCTGCACCTCATAATGACCGCTGGTCGGCTGCCCGTCGAAGTACTGCTGCATATGCTGGAAGAGTGTTTGCAGAAACCCATCAGTCTCTGCGGCTCGCCGATCGGTTTCCGATTCCCAAACCATCACCATCAGGCAGTGATGGGTAAGGGAACTGCTCAGTAACCGACCGTTCAGAAAACCCGCCTGCTGGCGGAGGGCGGGACCAATAGACTGCCGAAAGTAGTTAATGGCATCGCTGTGGGACTCCGCCAGCAGAGCTCCTCGAAGGGTACGGGCATACATAGTTGTTAAAAAAAGAGGAAGGTTATGGGAGACAGCAACCGCTGGCTGGTCGCCCGAAACTTACTGACAAATGTGGCCCAGGAAGCGTTAAAAAGACTATAACAAATGTTCCAAATACTATAACGGATGTTCCAGACCTGCCAGAAGTGCCAATAAAAAAGGTAAATAAATAAAGTTATCAGGCTTGTGCGACAAATTCACGCGGAGTCAGCCGGTACGTTTCCCGGAAGCATTTGGTGAAGTAAGCCGGACTCTCGAAACCCACCCGATAGGCGGTTTCGGTGATCGCGTGGCCGTCGCGCAGAAACTGGGCTGCTCGTTTCAGGCGGTACTGCCGCAGCAATTCGTTGGCCGACAGGTCAGCCAGGGCTTTTACTTTTCGGAACAGGGCCGTGCGGCTCATGCCCAGTTCGGTCATCAGCTGCTCTACGCCGAAATGCGGATCGCTCAAGTGCGTTTCGATCAGAGTATACACGCTCGCCAGAAAAGGATCTGGCGTTTCCGAAGCCGCCGGGTCTGGCGTCGTGGTCGGACTAACCAGACTGGCCCGAACCCACTCCCGCTGGCGACGTTTGCTGGCTAGTTGGTTGCGTACGCGGAGCTGAAGCTCCCGGACCTGAAAGGGCTTCGTCAGGTAATCGTCTGCTCCCGCCGACAGCCCTTCCAGCCGGTCATCGGCCGACACTTTAGCAGTCAGCAGAATAACCGGGATATGACTCGTTCGGAGGTCGGTTTTCAACCGGTCGCAAAGCATGAAGCCGTCCATGTCGGGCCCGCCCTGAGCAGGCATCATGACGTCTGAAATGATCAGGTCGGGCTGATGTTCCTGGGCCTGGGTTAGGCCGTCCTGACCATCGACCGCACGACGGATGCGGTAGGTGTCGGGCAGGCTGTCGGCAATAAAGTGGGCCAGGTCGTCATTGTCCTCCACGATGAGTAAGTCGGCCCGGGGCTCCGGGCTGGATCGGTCCAACAGGTCGCGGTCCGACGTATCGGCATAGGTCGTTTGTTGATCATTCGTCAATGTCTGCCCTATCCCCTCTGCCCTATCCTCTCTGCTCTCTGCCTGCCGGTACGGCAACTTCACCACGAACGTAGTGCCCAGATTCAACTGGCTCTCGACAGAAATTTGCCCGTCCTGCAATTGAACCAGCTCCTTAACCAGCGCCAGCCCGATTCCCGTACCGGCCTGCCGCAAATCGTCGGACTGTGGGTCCTCGACCCGGTAAAAGCGATTGAAAATGTGCGGCAGATGCCGGGCAGAAATGCCGATACCCGTGTCGGAAATGGTCAGCGTGACGCCCTCGGGCGCGGGGGTTAGCCCAACCGAAATCTGCCCTTGCTGCGTAAATTTCAGGGCGTTGGCGGTGAGGTTATACACGATGCGTTCCAGCTTTTCGGCATCGAACCAGTAGCTGCCTTCCAGGCTGGAGGTAAAGGAGAGGGTAAGGCCCTGTTGCCTGGCCTGCTCGCTCAACGGCTGAATCCAGCGACGAACGCATTCGGTCAGGTCGCCCCTGGATTCATGGATGGGCATCACGCTGGCTTCGAGCCTGGACAGGTCCAGCAACTGGTTGATGAGCCGCAGCAAGTGCTGGGCATTCTGTTCGATGGTCAGCAGACGCCGACGGTTTTTCGGTTCCGGCTGTTCGCTCACCATCTGCTCGGTCGGGGCCAGGATCAGCGTCAGGGGCGTACGAAACTCGTGGGTGATGTTGGCGAAGAAACGGGTCTTCATATCGCTGGTAGCCCGGAGCTGTTCGGCTTCCTGCTGCTTCAGCTCTACTTCTTTTTGCTTCAGCAATACAGACTGCTGAAGCTTGAGTCGGTTGATAGACGCGCGCACCAGCCCGTACACGATACCGCCCAGAATCAGTCCATAAATGACATAAGCCCACCAGGTTGCCCACAACGGGGGCTCAATAGTCAACTGGAGCGTACGAACGTGCGTGCTCCAGACCCCAGCCGTGTTGGCCGCGTTGAGCCGTAAGGTGTACCGTCCTGGCTGCAGGCCCGTATAAACCGTAATTGGCCGATCGGTTTCGGTCCAGCCTGCTTCCAGCCCTTCGAGCTGGTAACGGTACCGTATTTTGTTCCGGCGGTTGTATTGCATGGCCGCGAACTGAACCGTCACGAAGTTCTGGTTGTAAGGCAGGGTCAGCTCCGACAGGATCTGCACGGGTACGGTCCCCGTCGACACGGGCTGATTGTTTACCTGAATACTGGTGATCTGCACGGGTGGCTGGTAGGTATCTTCGTGAAGGTTACCCGGATCGAAGCTGGTTATGCCTTCCAGACCGCCCAGCAGAATGCGTTCGTTGGCGGTGCCGTGTTTAGGCAGGCGCAGGTAATGATGCCGGTTGAACTCATCGCCTGCCAGTCCGTCTTCGCGGGTATAGATGCGCGTCCTGAACGTGCGTCGGTCCATCCGGCCCAATCCCTGGTTGGTAGCTATCCACAACGCCCCGTACCGATCCGGAATCGCTTCGTAGATCACGTTGTTCGGCAGGCCGTCGGCCGTGGTGAGCCGTCGGCTCAGTCCCGTTCGTTTATCGAACCGGCACAGGCCGCTTCCGAACGTACCGATCCAGAGAATCTGACTGTCGTCTGGATCGGCAAACAGGCAAAACAGATTGTTATTGCTAATCGACGCCGGATTTTTGGGGTTATGAGCGTACTGACGGACCGCACCGGTATGCCGGTCTACCCGGTATAATCCGGTTGAGCGGGTCGCCATCCACAGCGCCTGCTCGTCGACCACGACTTCCAGAATCATCGATTCAACCGACACCCCCACAGACCGGTGCTGAAAGCGGTGGGGAAAAGATACCCAGCGGTTAGCTGGTTCGTCGTACCAAAAAGCCAGTGAGTCGGCTACGGCCCATACCCGGCCCTGCGGATCGGTCGCCATCGGAACCGGAAAATCCGGCGCACTGGTCGGAAATTGAATCGGAAAAGGAACGGACGTGACTCGTTTAGTGGGCAGGTCGACGCGGTAGAAAGGCGCGGTCCGCAGGTTGAACCAGAGTTTGCCCGTACCGTCGATCGTCGATCGAAACTGGTAGGACCAGCTCGGCGGTGGGTTAGGCACCCGCCCGGGATCGAGCCCGAGCTGCCGAACCAGAACATCGTTATGGAAAGAAACCTGGTAGGGAAAAGCGCTGAAGGCTCCGGCGTTGAGGTTGTATTTGAGAACACCGGCCCCGTCGGACCCTACCCAGAGTACGTTCGATCGGTCGACGAATAAGCTTTTGATGATGAAATTTTCCGGTAATCGAGCGGCCAGACTGAATCCTTCCCGTTCGTTGAACCGAAAGAGTCGATTGTGCTGAGCAATAAACACATGCTGAGCGTGGTCGGCCATCAGCGGCCCCCATTCCCACCACTCTTCCCCCGCGGGCAGCGGGTAAGTATGACGCACGCGCTCTGTTCGCGGGTCGAACACGATGACGTATCGGTTGGAGCGCAGCAACAGATCACCATTGGCTAAAGGAAGCAGGGCTTTCAGCGCATTTTCCGGCAGCGAAGCGGTCGGGCTGACCTGCTGTACCTGGCCCGTCCGCCGATCGAGCCGGCCAAGGCCTCGCTGGGTCGCCATCCACATGACGCCATGTCGGTCTTCAACAACCGAACGGACGCTGTTGATATTCAGCGAAGAGGGGTGCCCTGGTTGCTGCCGATACCGCCAAAGACGACGGTTAGGCAGGTCGAGCCGGACCAGCCCGTCATCGCGCAGGCAAAGCCACAGGTAATTCTGCCGGTCGACGTAACCCGATTCAACGATGGCCAGGCCAATGGCCTGCTTATAAAAATCCAGACGCGATACGTTCAGGAAGGTTTCGCGGGCCGGGTCGAACCAGTCTACGTCGCCGGCTTCGCTGATAAGCCAGAGCTTGCCCTGGCGATCTGGTACTATTTTAGTAACCTCCGAAGATGACAGGGCAGGGCGGCCGTCGGCTCTCGGCTGAAATACTTTAAACGTATTGCCGTCGTACCGGCACAGGCCGTCGCGCGTAGCCATCCAGATAAAGCCCTGCCTGTCCTGAATGATTGCCGGAACAAACGCCTGGGGTAAGCCTTGCTGGCTGGTTATCAACTCCGGAGCAGGCAGTTGCTGCGCCTGTAGGGAAGTTAGCCAGCAATACATTGAAAACCAGCCTATAGACCACACTGACTTTAACCGAAACGCAGTCCGAATGGCTTTCATAAGCCCGATATAGCGAATAAAAAGAGGATGAAACGGCGTCAGGCAGCTACAAACCTGATATGCCCCCACCGGAGTCACATACTTATAGATAAGTCAATCTTCTATGAACATGTGACCCCGGTGGGGGCATACCAGGCTAGATTTTTGAAGAAATGCCTGCTTACACGGCAAAACGCTATTAAATATAGTTTATAAGTAAGAAAGACCAGCTCAAAAAGGCGTTTCGGCTTAGTAATCGGTTAAGCCCCGACCGCTTAAACCTGCAAAAGCGGGGCTGGCTGCTGCAACAACGAATTTTTTACAACGGCCTGAGCCCTTAGAAGCGCATCGGCATACGGTTGATCCAGCAAGCGGGTAGGGGCCTCTACCGAGGGGTCAGCATCCCACAGACCCGCATGATGCCAGTGGTGCAAATTGTCCCAGTCCGGTCGGTCGATGATTGGGTACAGACAGACACCCCATAAGGGGGCTCCCGCTTCGATGACCGCAGCACATTCGCGGCCGATCATTTCAATCCATACTGGTCGATCGATTCCGGGGTGGCTGGTTTCGGTCAGGGCAATCGGTTTGCCGTACCGGTGGGCGGCTTTCATCAGCAGTTGACGGAGCGGAACCCAGCGCGGGTCGGGAACCCGATCGTTCCAGCCCAGAAACTGAGTCGTTTTATTGATCCACTGGTTGTTGTAGTAATAATTAAAGCCCAGTATATCCAGGTAATCGGGCGAGCCGCCCAACTCCGGTGCGATGACACCCGACAGTATGTCGACCGATTGAAACTGGTTTTCGTCGGCAATGGCCGCATCGATAATTTCCTGATCGGTGGCTGGCCAGGGCGGTACCATCTGTACCAGGGGTTCGGTGGTCAGGATTCGGACGCCGGGATCGATCTCCCGCATGGCCGCCACGCCCTCGATATACGCACGCATGAGCCCGAGCTTCACTTCCCAGCCTTGTTTGGTACAGTAAGGTACGGTTCCGCGGGCATCGCCACCCAGCCAGGAAATGAAACTGACCTCATTGATGGGGGTAACGACCAGTTCTTCGTCGGGGTACCGATCGCGGTAGAACTGAACGAAAGCCCGGCAGAGAGCCGCAAACCGGCGGGCAAACATGGGGTGCAGGGGCGTCAGATCGTCGGGGTAGCCGAAGTGGCAGAGATCCCACACCTGCTGGATACCCTGCCGCTGTCCTATTGCCAGCATTCGCTCGACGGGGCTCCAGTCATATTGGTAAGCCCGCTTTTCGACTTGGCTCCAGCGGATGCCCTCCCGAACGGTCTGGATGCGAAACGGATCAAGTCGCTGGTAATCGGCTTCCAGGAGATCCAGATGGCCGGTTGTCGATAGCAGATCAATTCGATTTCCGAAACAGTTGAGTTGATCGGCACATTCAAAACCGGCCCACCAGAATGACCGAAATGGATTAGTAGTTAGCGATTGGGCCATAGAAACGTAGTAAGTGATTAATGAACATCAAGTAGGGCCAGCTTGGCCCGAATAAAGTCGGCTACCACATCGGGAACCTCCCACGGTAGTAAATGTCCCGCTCCCTGAACCGTGTCGAGGGTAGCGCTGGTCAGGTAAGGCAATGTCATCTTTGGTTGAACTGTGAACGGGAGAGCCCGGTCCGCCGTTCCGGCAATAATCGCTACCGGAACAAGAATAGACGCCATTTGTTCAGAAATATCTTCGCGGCTGCCCAGCGTGAGCCAAGCTTTCCAGGCCAGATCTGAGGTGCGCAGGTGGTCGGCAATGATCTGTTTTTGAGTGGCTGACGAAAGCGGTTTTTCGGTTATTTTGTGCAATGTCTCCCTGGCTTCGGCGGGCTGACCGTGCGTATCAAGCATGTGCTGTCGATCGGCCTCCGGAATGGGTTCGGGCACGGGTGGCGAAGGCGCCAGCAGCAGAACCGACCGCAGCCCGGCAGGCTGTCGGCTGGCCAGATCCAGCGCTACTTTACCCCCCATTGAATGCCCTACCAGTACGAAATCCTGAATTTCCAGGACCTGAAGCAGTGCCCTGACATCGTCCGCCATGGTTTCGACGGAATAATCCGCTGCGGGCGCTTCAGAATCGCCGTGGCCGCGCAGATCGATAGCCAGACAACGGTACTGATCGCTCAGTAGCTGCATGACCGCCTGCCATTCCAGAACCGACCCGCCAAAATAATGCAGAAAGACGATCGTCAGCTGAGCTTGCCCAGCTTCCAGCACGTTGAGCCGGACATTGTTTACGGAATAAGGCACGGGCGAGTCGGTTAGATGGCTACTTTCAACCGCGCCGGCCGGTCGGTAAATTCGAGCATCTCGGCGTGCGGAACGATGGTAATCTGGCCGAATTCTTTCAATACGGTCTTATACGCTTCGGCGACGGGGCGGGGCTTGCGGTTCATGTCGTAGAGGCCGCAGGCATTCACGCGGTTGTTCACCTCCTTCAGTTGTGTATCCCAGTCTAACTGATCGATCAGGCTATACCAGGTAAATCCCAGCACCGGAACGCCTTCCCGGCGCATCCGCATTACACTGACCCATTGTTTGAACAACCAGACAGGGGCCAGGTCGGCTTCGAATACGTTGGTTTCGGTATGCATGACCGGCATCCGATACCGTTCGTAATAATCTTTGGTAATTTCGTACCAGCCCAGCACGTCCATCGACGTTTCAATCGAGCCGTCTGGCAGCTTGATGCGCTCATTACGGCCGTAATAGTCGTTGCCCATGATCTGATAACCCGGCGGTTTACCGGTCATGAACCAGTTGTATTCTTCGCGGGTCAGGCCGTTGTCCATCATGTACATGGCCACCGTAGCCGACGGCGCATTGGCATACAGCAAATCGAGCGAGAGGAACCGGAGTTCGTTCTCGATGGCAATCTCCATCGACGGCGTCGCGCAGACTTCATGCGTATATTCGGCACTTTCGCTCTGTACAATCACACAGTCGTTCCGACGCTTGACAATCTCATGGTTCGCCATGATACTGGCGGCAACACAGTGTTTAAGCGCCGTTATAAAGCCCTTATCGGTGCTGAGCTGCTCGTTCCAGGCGCCTTCTTTGCCACTCAACCGGGCCGTCACGTAAATCTCATTGACGGGCGTATAATAGCGCACCCACGGGTAGCGCTCGGCCACGGCCCCGGCATACTCGGCAAAATGAACGGGTAGTTCAGGATTCTGGTAGTTGCCGATCCAGTCGGGCAGGCCAAAGTGCATCAGGTCGAGAATGGGGGTGATGCCGAGCCGCTTGATTTCGGCCATGACTACATCGGCAAAGCTCCAGTCGAATTTTCCGGGTCCCTGATGAATGCTGTAGTAGGGTAAGCCATACCTTAATACCTTCAGACCTAGCTCTTTAACCAGCCCAAGGTCTTCTTTCCAGCGGTCGTAATGGCCACATTCGCGTAATAAATCCCGCCGGATCTTACCGTTCTGAATGGTTGGGTACGAGCATTCGATGCCCGTTGCGAACATAAAATTGCCGGGGTTTTTTGTGGGCATACCGCTCCCGTCATGACCGGCGGCTCCGCCGAACTGGTCGCCGTCGTAATTGCCGTCACCAAATTGCTTTTTGATGAGGGTTAAAAAGCTTTTCTGAGCCATAGGTTGTCTGGCGGGTCGAACCCGCTTTTGCATACGGTCGCAGGGGTTCCTGCTATTTCCATTGTTCTAAAAACCGGTCGGCCGTACGAAGCGACAGCGCCATGATGGTCAGGGCGGGGTTCACGCTTAGCGCGCTCGGAAACGTTGAGTTATCACTGATGTACAGATTGGGAATGTCGAATGACTGCCCCTCGGGATTGACAACGGCCCTGGCCGGATCGGTACCCATCCGACAGGTGCCGATCACATGCGCATTTCGCGGAAACGCCCATACGTTTCGGGCACCGGCTGCGGCCCAGATGTCGCGCATGATTGCGTCGGCGTGGGCGGTCATGCGTTTTTCGTTTTCCCCGTTCGAAAAATAGATACGTGGTTTTGGTAGTCCCCGGATGTCCTTTTCGTCAGACAGAGCCAGGTAGTTCTGATCGTGGGGCAGGCAGTCGCCCAGAATGTTAATGCCCGCTACGTGGTTGTAGGCCAGCGCAGCCCGCTTAAGGTCCTGCCCCCAGAGGCCCCGCCCCCGGGCCATCTGCGTGATGTAGGTAAGCGGCATTACCCCGATAGACTGGAGCAGGTAGCCGCCCGCGAAGTCAGCGTTTCGGGGGCGGTGGGTGTCTTCCGAAATCAGCGCGCCGGGTATGCCTTTGTAGGGACGGATATCTTCCTCGAACTCGCCCCAGATTTGCAGACCCGGATGCGCCATGACATTCCGGCCGACCTGTCCGCTGCTGTTGGCCAGGTCATTGATCAGCAGCAAGCGGGCCGTTTCGATCGTTCCGGCGCAGAGAAACACAAACCGGCAGCGCTGCCGTTCTTCCTGCCCATTACGAATGTAGACTACCTCCCGAATGCGCCCCGATTGATCCCGGGGTAATTCCGTGACGAAGCTCCCGGTCCGGATTTCGGCGCCGTGGCGCAGAGCCAGTGGAATATAAGTGACATCCATGCTGGCCTTCGCGCCGATGTTGCAGCCAGCCTGGCAGAAACCCCGGTTTGTGCAGGCCGGCCGGTGGCCGACACCTTCCTGATAGTACCCCGCCGATAAAGCCGCATTGGCCGCCGGAGAAGTCCTGATGCCCAACTGGTCGCAACCGCGCTGCATCAGTTGTCCTGCTGCGTTGATGGGCAATGGCCCCAGCGCATAGCCGCGTTGGCGAGCCGGTCCCCACGGATAAGGCGAGGGCCCTGAAACCCCCAGAAACTGTTCGACTTCGTCATAGTAAGGTTCCAGTTGCTCATAACCAAAAGGCCAGTCTTCGCCTACACCGAAATCGGTCCGAATCTGGAGGTCGTCGGGTTGAGCGCGGGGTGTGTAAGCAGTATAATGCAGGGTCGATCCGCCAACCCCCGTACCGGAATTGTTGCTGCCGAACGGCAGAGGGTCATTCCCCGCGCTCAGCCGCTCGTCGGTCCAGAATAGTTTTTCCTGCGCTTTCTCATCCGTGGCGAAATCAGTATCCGGCTTCCAGTAGTTTCCGGCTTCGAGAGCCACTACGTTTAGCCCCGCAGCCGCCAGCCGGGCTAGAAGTGGTGCCCCGCCAGCACCGGTACCAATAACCACCGCATCGACGGGTTCGGAGGGGGAATAAGGCATGTTTGTTGAATGAATAATGAATAATGTAAAATGAATAATGAAGAATTGGAACGGGGAATAAGCCAGCCAGAGGGCATTATCCATTGGCCATTATTCATTTTCCATTAATTTGGGCTCCCGGTCTTCCAACTGGTTCAACCCGATTTTTTGCCAGCCCGGGACGTCTGCCATGCCCACGTAGCCAATTTCTTCCTGAGCCAGCGGATGGCTGTAATACGCATGGGCCGCTTCGGTTAGTAACTCTTCGAAAAAGCGTCCCGCGGGTAGTTTTTTCCAGCCATCGCCCGGCGCGTCGCCCTGCTGAACCTGCCGGAGCACGTCGTCTTGCTGATCAGCGGACAGGTTGATGAAAAAGTCCCGAAAAAGTAGGTTGGCCGTTTCGTTGACTGCCGCCAGACCAGCTTTGTAAGCCATACCGTCGGGCGGCATAACGTCGTATCGCCAGCCATCCGACCCATTTTCGGCCAGCCGCTGGTCGATGACTGGGGCCACCGGAATTCGGCGGCCGTTGTCCTGCGGCAGCAATCGGTCGCAGATCGCTTCCAGAAGCAAAAACTCGCTTTCAGCGAAAAACGCATGCGTATAGTCAGGAGCCGTCAACCGCTCGGTCAGTGCCTGGCGGGTCGCTTCGGTAACCTGGCGGGTCTGGAGCAGAGCGCGGACGGTGCCTTCCGGATAGTGTTTCTGCATGATAAAATTATCCCAGTTTTCCACCCGTTACCTCCAGAATGCTGCCGGTAATGAAACTCCCTTCGCTGGAAGCCAGCAGTACGTAGGCCGGTGCCAGTTCTTCGGGCTGGCCGGGTCGGGCCAGCGCTACTTCATGACCAAAATTTTTGACTTCGTCTTCGGGCATGGTTCCGGGAATGTTGGGCGTCCAGACAGGACCAGGCGCTACGCAGTTGACCCGAATATTCCGCTTACCCAACTGGATCGCCAGCGATTTGGTGAAAGCATGAATGGCTCCTTTGGTTGCCGTATAATCGATTAGAATCGGATTGCCGACAATACCCACGATGCTTCCCGTGTTGACGATGGCATCGCCCGCGTGCAGGTGGGGCAGGGCCGCTTTTACCATAAAAAAATACCCGAAGATGTTTGTCTCGAAGGTGCGCCGGAACTGCTCTTCCGAAATATCTTCGATCCGCTCCTGGGCCATCTGGAAAGCTGCGTTGTTCACCAGAATATTTAGTTTGCCATACCGGTCTACGGTCTGCTGAACGGCATCCTGACAGGCGGCTGACTGCCGGACGTCGGCCTGAATGACCAGACAGGACCGGCCCTTGCTTTCGACCATCCGCTGGGTCGTCAGCGCATCGTCCGTATTCTCGTTGTAGACAATGGCGACGTCGGCACCTTCCATGGCAAAAGCAATGGCCACGGCCCGGCCAATGCCCGAGTCGGCTCCGGTAATGATGGCAATTTTGTCGGTAAGTTTTCCGGCCGGTTTGTAATTGGACAGATCGCTATCCGGGGCAGGGTTCATGTCCGACTGCCGGGCCGGATAAGGCAGTTGCTGTCCGGGAATTTTATCTGATTCGGGGCGAAATTCAGTTGTTTCCATAACGTGTTGTATAGCGCGCATTACAGGAGCGCTGGCCTGAATGAGGGTTATAAACAGCTGTTGAGGAGTTTTGTTAAAAGTGAGGAAACGGGGCGGTTGGCTATCGATGCGTAACAGGACAAGCTCAGGTTGGTCGAGTGGACCAGCCGGGGCCATAAGCTCACTTATTTTGGGATTAACAAGTACTCTATTGGATTCTTTCTTTGCGACCCTAACAAAGTTGTTAATACTTGGTTGATGTCAGTGCCATTTCCTCTGGACTTGCCTGCTGTTTTAATTAAGAAATGTCTATTGTTTTCCAACTTAGTGTATGCTTCAAGATCAACCCGTATCCGTTTTTCATGTAGGTTCCAGAGACAAAACCAACGCTCCCGCAAAAACTCAAACTCCCGTTGGCCTGACAGTTGAATCGGTAACCGACCTGCTTTGCTTTTCTCATCTGCGCTGGAATTTTGTTTACCAGCGCCCTCAGCATTTATTGAGCAGAGCCAGCCGCCAATGGCGGGTCTGGTTTATTGAAGAACCCATATACGGTGATACCAATCGGGTAGAGATTCGTTCTGTAAGTGATAACATAACGGTAGTCGTGCCTCATCTGAAGCACGGAACGAGGCACGAAGATGTCATTCAGCAACAACGGGAAGTCGTCAATCAACTCATCGCTCAGCACGGCATTCAGGACTTTATTTCCTGGTATTACACGCCTATGGCGCTTTCGTTCAGCGACCACCTTCGCCCGCGGTTAACGATCTACGACTGCATGGACGAGTTGTCTGCTTTTCTGGGCGCACCAGCCTCGCTGCTGGATCGGGAGAAGCGCCTGCTGGCTCAGGCCGACCTGGTCTTTACGGGCGGGCTGAGTCTGTTCGAAGCTAAACAAACCCGGCATCCGGGGGTATTTGCCTTTCCAAGCAGTATCGATTATCACCATTTTGAGCCAGCCCGGCGGATGCTGCCCGAACCGCAGGATATGCGGGACATCCCGACACCGCGAATCGGATTTTGTGGGGTTATCGACGAGCGTATGAATCTCAACTTGCTGCGTGAACTGGCCACGAGTCGCCCCGACTGGCAATTCGTTCTGCTGGGCCCTGTGGTCAAGATCGATCCTGCTACCTTACCTAAAGCTGCGAACATTCATTACCTGGGTCACAAACGCTATCAGGATCTGCCCGCTTATTTCAGTCATTGGGATGTAGCCATCATGCCGTTTGCCATCAACGAAGCGACTCGTTACATCAGTCCGACTAAAACGCCCGAATACCTGGCGGCTGGCCTGCCGGTGGTGTCGACGCCTATTCATGACGTCGTCAGTATGTACGGGGGCTGGGCTCCGGTGTCGATTGCTGAAACCAGTCAGGCCTTTGAGCAGGCCATCGACGACGCGCTTACGCAGCCCGCCCAAACCGAAAAATGGGCCGATACCGATAAGTTTCTGCTGGGGAATTCCTGGGATACGACCTGGGGGGCCATGAACCGGCTGATGCAGGCTAAACTGAGCCTGGTTTTTGAGTAATATACGCTAAACTTATCCAACTGCCAGGGGGTGGTCGAGCATCTTGATGTTCGGTCACCCCCTGGCTTTAATTTTCGTCATTCGGTACGAAGGCTTTTGACCGGGTTCGACAGCGCAGCTTTGACACTCTGGAAACTGACCGTAAAGACGGCGACGAGAACGGCCAGAACACCGGCTAACAAGAACATCCACCACTCTATGTCGATCCTGTAAGCGAACCCGTTCAGCCATCGGCTCATGACCCACCAGGCCAGGGGCGAAGCGATCAGAATGGCCACGACGACCAGTTGCAGAAAATCTTTGGAAAGCAGAACGACAATTCCCGAAACCGTTGCCCCGAGCGTTTTTCGAATGCCGACTTCTTTGGTTCGCAACTGAGCCGTATAGGCCGACAAGCCAAACAGCCCCAGACAGGAAATCAGGACCGCAAAAGCTGCGAATACGTTCAGGATATTGCCCGTTCGTTGTTCGGCATCGTACAGGTGGTTCAGTTTTTCGTCCAGAAACGTGTAACTGAATATGCTTCCTGGTGAAACCCGGGCCAGCGTCGATCGGGCAAACTGTAACGTCTGTGTCAGCTGATGGCCTTTGATTTTCAATAAAAAATAATTCGTCAGGTTCGGGTATTGCACAATCACTAACGGTTCGACGCTGGTGTGCAGCGACGCAAAATGAAAATCGTCGACCACCCCGACCACTTCACCCGTGTCGCCCCGGGTTACGATCTTCTGACCAATGGGTGATGCCAGTTTGAGATCCTGGACGGCCGCCCGGTTTAGAATGAACGATAAAGGAGCGCCGTCTGGTTTAGGTCTGAAGTTACGACCAGCCGTCAGGCCAATTTGTAACAACGGAAGTACGTGCTCATCGGCCCACATAAACCGCATCTGGCCCACGGCTTCGGATCGGCCCAGTACGCTGAGCATGTCGGTACTGAACCGGTCGCCGGGAAGGGTTGAGGTTCGGGCTACGCTGGTAATGGCTGAGTTCCGGCGAAATTCCTGTTCGAGCGTATGGGTGTTTTTCAGCATGTCGGGGCCGTAGAGCTTAACCGCAACGACCTGTTCCTGATCGAAGCCTAAATCTTTGGTCTGAAAGAACTGCATCTGCCGATAGACGACGATGGTACTGAACAGCATAAAGACCGACACGGCAAACTGAAAGACGATCAGGCCTTTCCGGACCAGCGCAACCGACGGAGCGGTATTCTTATTGCCTTTCAGCGCATTAACCGAATTGAAACTGGCAATGAACCAGGCTGGGTAGAAACCCGCCACCAGACTGACCAGCACCGTCAGCAACAGCAGCATCACTACAGTCGTTGGCGTGAACAACTGACTGAACTGAAGCTGCTGATCTGCCAGCGCGTTGTAGAGTGGTAATGCAAACCGGAACACCAACAGCCCCAGCAAAGCCGAGACCAGCGTCAGCAGGAACGAATCGCCGAGAAACTGGTTGACCAGCTGACCCTTACGCGCACCGAGGGCTTTTCGCACGCCCACTTCTTTCATCCGGGCGAAGGCCTGCGCAGTAGCCATGTTGACGAAATTGACGGATGCGATCAGCAGGATAAATAAGGCAGAAATCGAAAAAACGTACACATACGTCATGTCGCTGTTGGGCCACATCTCCTTCTCCAGTTTCGATCGCAGGTGAATGTCTGTGATCGGTTGAAGCGGTAGCCGGCGACTGGCTAGAATTTCCTTTCGGGTCTCGCCTTTGGCCTCGTAGAATTTCACCATGAAGTCGGGAATCCGGGCTTCGAGGGCCGAACGCGACGTATGGTCGTTCACCAGAATATAGTTATAAAATCCCGACCACCCCCGGTTTTGCTGCGTTTCCTTGTCCGTCGAGCCGTACCAGGTAGCCATCGAAATCAGGTAATCGAACTGCAGGTGCGTTGGAAACGGAAACGTCCGGACGACTCCGGTCACGGTTAGTGGGCGTTTATCCAGGTCATCCAGGAGCACCTTGCCGAGTGGTTCGGCGTCGCCAAAGTATTTTTTCGCCATCGCTTCGGTCAGCACAATGGTATTGGTTTGTTTCAGCGCCGTTTGCGGATCTCCTTTGACAAAGGCAAGGTCGAACATACCGACCACCGTCGAGTCGGCAAAAAAACCTCCTTTTTCCTCGAACTGCCTGGATGCACCATCTGGGGGCAGGTAGCTGAATACCCGATCCGGATACGGACGATGGAACCGGGCTATCTGTTCAATAGCTGGAATTTGCTGTTGCATCTCCACCCCCAGAATCGGTGAGGTAGCCGCCCACTGCCGATTGGTTTCGCCGACGTTTTCCTGCGTGATTCGGTAGATCCGGTGGGCTTTTGAAAAGCCTTTGTCATAGCTCAGCTCGTGCCTGACGTGCAGAATAATGAGCAGGGCACAGGCCAGGCCTAGCGCCAGCCCTGTGATTGTCAGCGTGCTGTTGACGCGGTAGCGAAGCAGATTGCGCCAGGCAATCCTGAGATAATTCTGTAGCATATCAGTGGTAGCAGGGTTTGGGTATTCGGCACGACGACGGGTAGGCCGAAGCGCGACGATGGGTTTATGTTTACGAAAAAAGGGCGTCAGGCAGTGCAGCACCGCCCAGACATACGCTCGTCGGGCGCGGGCCAGACCTACGTGCTTGACCTGCCGGTAGAATACCTCATGCAGATCTCCCTGCACGTACTCCAGCAGATGCGGGGCTACAAACCACTCCAGTAGGCGGTCGGCCCAGCGGGGAGGCTCGTCAGGGTCGGGGAAGCGACCTGAGTGGGAAGGTCCGGTAAGATTAGGCGGCTTGTTCATAAATTTTCAGTTGAATGAGCACAAAGCTTCAGCCCAGTAGTTTGCACACGTCTCCCGTCTCCTTAATACGCTCTTTGTCATAGCTTAAAACCGGCAAACGGATTAGATACAATATAATAAATCAAATCTGGTGCCAGAGTTGGAAAAGCGATGCACAGCTACAGAATGGAGGGCAGAGATGAGAGCATTGTCCAGAAACGGACGATCTGATGTCCAGTCGTGGACAGGCTTGTCTGGCAGATCAGATTCCATGTTGTATCGCCGTTGAACATGTGTCCGGCTTTAAGCCATGGCCGGAAAGACCATCGGTTCGACCTCAGGCGATCAGTTTATAGCCGATGCCGCGGATGTTGATGATTTGGATCTGATCGTCATCGCGCAGATGCCGCCGGAGCTTCGTAATGAACACGTCCAGGCTCCGGCCATTGAAAAACGAATCATCGCCCCAGAGTTCGGTCAGGACCACACTTCGTTCGAGCACCTGATTCCGGTGTTCGTACAGACGTCTGAGCAGTTCGGCTTCGCGGTGCGAGAGCAGCACTGTCTGATCGCCCAGCCGGAGCTTCTGTTTCGATGGATCGAACCGATAACGACCAATGGTCAGCAACGCGGGTGAAGCGGATGAAGCCGTGGTGGTCCGGCGGAGCAGGGCGTTGATCCGGACAATCAGCTCATCCAGACTGAAGGGCTTCTTCAGGTAGTCGTTACCGCCCAGTTCGAAGCCCCGGACCACATCGGCCGTTTGCGAGCGGGCCGTCAGAAACATAATCGGAACGGCCGCATTTTGCTGACGGATACGCTCGGCCAGGGTGAAGCCGTCCATGTGCGGCATCATTACATCGGCCACTATAATATCGGGCTGTTGCTGCTCGAACAGGCTCAGACCCTCCTGCCCATCGCTGGCGTACAAAACCGTAAAGCCCCGGACTTCCAGACTGTCGCGGACGATCATGGCCAGGGCGGGTTCATCTTCGATCAGTAAAACGGTCGGCATCGGTCAAAAGTCTATGGTAAATACGCTGCCTTTGCCAGGTTCGCTGTGCACACGAATCGTTCCCCCGTGTCGTTCGACAACCTGCCGGACGTAGGCCAGCCCCAGCCCAAAGCCTTTGACTGGGTGCAGATCGCCGGTCGGAACGCGGAAGAAGCGATCGAAAATGGCCGACTGGTACGCTTTCGGAATGCCAGTGCCGTTGTCGGTTATGGTCAGTTGCCATTGGCGGTCCTGTTGCCGAGCCACAATGGAAATGGTCACCTGATCCTGCGAATACTTGATGGCATTGTCGATCAGGTTATCAAGCGCATTGCTGAAGTGTATCCGGTCGACCGTAACGACGGTTTCAGGAGGAATGTGCAGGGTAAAATGGACCGGTTTGGCAGCGCGGAGCTGGTGGTTTGTCAACAGTTCCTCAACCAGTGCCGCCAGCGTAACCGGTTCGGGATGCAGCACGAAATCGCGCTTTTCGTCAACGGCCAGGTTCAGCACTTTTTCGACCAGATCGGCCAGCCGTTGCAGATTATTGCGGGAGATGGTCAGGTAGGTCTGGGTTTTCTGCGGATCGTTCAGCGCACCGAAATGCTGCAATGCATCGACCGCGGCCGTAACTGTAGCAATGGGCGTTTTCAGTTCGTGCGTCATGTTGTTGATGAAGTCGTTCTTGACCGCCGACAGCTTTTTTTGCCGCAAGATCGTCGTCAGCATAAACAGAAAGCAGCCGGTCGTCAGTATCAGCAGCAAAGCAGAACTGCCCAGCAGCCAGCCCATTTGCCGGAGCAGGTAAACCGTTGGGGTATTGAACGAAGCCTGGACAAACAGATTCTTTACCGGATTGATGGGTTCCGGGGTCGTTCGCAGAATTGTACTGGTTTTGTCGGTCTGCCGGGCAGATAAACTCCGGAAAATAACTACGTTCCCGTCTGTCTGTTGCGGTTTGATAGTGAGTGTATCCAGTTGAAAATCCGTGTTGATTTTCCGTCGCTGTAGTTCGGTTCGATAAGCTGACGCCAGCCTGGCCAGATTCACCTCAGCACCCGTGGCCCAGTCGAGCAGAAGCAGGCTGGAGATTCGGTGAGCGAGCGAATCGGCGGGTGCGGCTGCAACGGCCGACGGCGTACGAACGGCCTTATACGTAACCACCAGTTGCCGGGAAGCGCTGTCCGTACCTGATTTCGGAATCCGTTCGTTGACGAATATGTGGGTTTTTCGGTCATCGCCCGCCATCGGCCCCGATTCACTGTAGCGACGAACAATAATTCGGGACGACGCTCCCGACGCTGTTGGCTGCCGGACCGAATAGCCCAGTAGCTTCTTGCCCACCAGCCGTCGGGCTTCGGCGATCTGCCGCTGCTCCAGCACATGAAACAGGGCATCCTGAACCGAGCGGCTAAATTGCTGGCGGTTAAGCTGGTAGGTCGTCCAGAGCCAATATCCCTGAAACGCATTGATTCCCACAATGCAGAGCGTCATCAGCCCGAAAATCAAACGTATGCGCCGGTCCATAAACAAAGCTACATCGTTCAGTGGGCCTTTGCACCGGCGTTAACACTGTTTAACGTTTCTCCGCTGCAAACCAGCGTTTACAACTTATTTTTTCTGGACCGTAGCCAGCAGTTCGTGCGGATAACCCATCGTTACGGCGCTGCTCTCGTCCAGACGGGCTATCTGTTCGGCCGTCAAGCGGATATCCACCGCTTTCAAACTAGCCTCAAGCTGGGTCAGGGTCCGTGCGCCGATGATCGGAAAGATGTCTTTGCTCATCACCCACGCCAGGGCTATCTGTCCGGGCGTGGCGTCGAGTTCGCTGGCCATCTGCTCCAGTTGATCGAGGAGTTCGCTGGTGCGCTCGTCTTCCCGGTAGCCATCTGGCGCAGCCTGAGTCAGTCGCCCCGCGGCTCCCTGCCGGTATTTTCCGGTCAGTAATCCCCCCGCCAAAGGCGAATAGCCCATTACGCCCAGGCCGAAGTGGGCAGCCATGGGCATCAGTTCACGTTCGGCGGTTCGCTGCAGCAGGTTGTATTCGATCTGCACGGCCGTCAGCGGAATAGCCGTGGCCATGGCGGCTGCTTTCCAGGCCGGGAAATTGGCCAGACCCGTATACAACACCTTCCCGGCTGTGACCAGATCGTCCAGGCCACGAACGATTTCTTCCAACGGTGTAATGCCGTCATCAAAATGGGGTAAGTAAATATCGATATAATCCGTTTTCAATCGCTTCAGGCTACCCTCGATGGCCTGGCGCATGGCTTTACGGTGATTTCCGGCATTGGCCAACGACGGATTCGCCTGACTGCTTCGGGTATACTTGGTGCAAATAATAAAATCGTGGCGCTGGTGCTCAATAAAGCGGCCGACCGTCTCTTCCGCTTCGCCAAACTGATACTGGTCCGATACGTCGATAAAGTTTCCGCCGGCTTCGGCATAAGCCGCGAGGATTTGGAGCGCTTCCTGGACGGGTGTGCCATAACCCCGGCGGTTGCCCAACTGCGAGCCGCCCAAAATCAGTTCGCTGGCTGGCAAACCGGTCTGTGTTCCCAATAGCTTATGTTTCATACGGCAAAAGACAGCTGCAGGCAGCGCATAGTCAAGTACGGCTGAATTCAGCCGTATTTACCAGACCTTCTAATACGGTATATTTATTGGATGTACGAGAGAAAGTTACCGGTCGAAGTCGAATGTGGCCTCCATCTGTTTCTGGAAGTGATGAACGGAAAGTGGAAGATCAACCTCATCTGGTGCATTCATTCGGGCATCAGGCGACCGGGCGAATTGCAGCGGAGAATTCCTAAAGCGTCGCGGAGGTTGCTGGATACCCAACTGAACCAGTTGGTGGCGCATGGTATCCTGTCTAAAACCAGTTTCGATCAACTGCCCTTAAAAGTAGAATACAGCCTCACCCCACTGGGCGAAACCCTAATACCCATTATCGAACTGACGGCACAGTGGGGTGAAACCCATAGGCGTGTGCTGGAACCGCTGTTTATCGGTGAACAGCAGAACGGGTGAGCTTCATCAAAATAGGGTAAATAAGCCTGTAATGCCTCAGCGCTCCCGTTTTTTTTCGGACCTTAGTTAAAGCTCGCTCTAAACTCCAGCGGAGACAGGTCCGTTTTTGACTTAAACAGTTTGCTGAACGATTGGGGATGCTCGAAACCCAGCTGATAGGCTATTTCGCCCACGGTCAGGTTACTGATGGTCAGCACTTCTTTGGCTTTCTCGATGAGTTTGTGGTGAATGTGCTGCTGGGTATTGTGTCCGGTCAGCGTTCGCAGCATATCGCCCAGATAGCGAGGGGTTACGTGTAATTCGTCGGCCAGGTACTGAACCGTTGGTAATCCGTTCATCAGCGCCGTTTCATCGTTAAAATAGTTGAGCAGCAGTAAGTCCAGTTGCTCCAGTAACGCATTGTTGACGGGCTTACGGGTAATAAACTGGCGTTTGTAAAAGCGCTGACTGTAGTTGAACAGCAGTTCCAGTTGCGAGATGAGCACATCCTGACTGAGGTCATCGATCGCCGTTTCCAGCTCGTCGGCTATGTTTTTGGCGATACCAGTCATGATGGTTTTTTCTTTATCCGACAGGTGTAACGACTCGGTCACGGAGTAGGAGAAAAAACCATAGTTTTTGATTTTGGTATCCAGCGGATAATGCCGTAGAAAATCGGGATGAACCAGCAAGGTAAATCCCAGCCCGGAATCGGAGGCCCGAACGCCGGTCAGGGGTTGGCCGGGTGAAGTGAAAAACATACCTCCCTCGTCGAAGTCGTAGGTTGTCTGGCCATAGCGCATGCTGCAACCCGCCGACTCGTTGTAGGTAATGTTGTAGAAGTCCATGGCAAAGGTGGAGGCCAGCATCTCATTGGTGATGGTCACTTTGCTGTAGTCCAGCAGGCTGATCAGCGGATGCAGCGGCTGTGGTAAACCAAAAGCCCGTTGCATTTCGGTAATAGATGAGTAGATGCGTGGTTTGTTTCTAGAGTCTCCTTTCATGGCTGCTTAACAAGATTGCCGGTACAAAAAGTTACCAGATTGTACCGGCAAAATAAGTCCTGATGTTCGGGTTACGCTGCGATCAGCAATTGTTTGAGGCCTTCCCGGAAAGCCTCGTCGCCTACCGCCAGGCGCTGAGCATATAGGGCTTTGGCATCGTCACCACACACGTACCGTAAGGTATTTTTGCCATCTGTCGCGGCTTCGTAAACTACTTCGGCGATCTGGTCGGACGTAGTAACGATTTTATCAGGGCCGATGGCCGCCATAAACCTGCCCAGCAACGGTTCGTAAGCCGGATGCGAAGCGATGACGGACTTAGCCCCAATTTCGGTAGCCACCAGACCGGGCTCTATGGTTTTGATACCGATACCGAATTCGGCCAGTTCAAACGAAAGGCTTTCGCTCCAGCCTTCCAGCGCCCACTTGCTGGCATCGTACATCGAACTGACGGGGAAGCCCATCAGCCCCGCCGACGAACCTGTGGTAATAAAAAGACCGGCTTTTTTCTCCCGGAAATAAGGGATAAACGCCTGTGTGACCCGCACGACACCCAGGAAATTGGTTTCCATCTGATCGACCAGTTGCTCGTCGGTGATGGCTTCCAGGGCGCCCAGTAGCGCATAGCCGGCATTGTTAAACACGATGTCTATGTCGCCCAGCGCCAGTGCTTTTCGGGTGGTTTCTTTAATCTGGTTTCTATCCGTTACATCCAGTGGCAGCAGGGTTACATTATCCATCAGATTTAACTCTGTTTCGGCTTCCGGCCTGCGCATGGTAGCGATTACCCGCCAGCCTTTGGTCGCAAATAGTTTCGCTGTTGCCTTCCCGATTCCTGTCGAAGCACCCGTAATAAAAATGGTCTTTGTCATTTCTTTTCCTTTGTTTTCCGAGACGCAAAGCTCACGGACCAACGGTTGTCGCGCGTAGTGAAACTGGAGAATCTTGTAGTCGAAATGGTAAACGACCTGAATTTATCGGGTGGAAGGGTAATTGACAGCCATAATCGTAGCGCGGACGGTCTAACAAAATCGCGTCACTACACCCAGTTTGACGTTTCTGAACATATCTTAGAGCGTTAATTAATCCACTAAGATGATCCGTACTTTTTACCTCTTCTTATCCGTAACGCTGCTGCTAAGTCAGCGCACTTTGTTTGCCCAGGTTGGTATTGGTGGCCAACCGCACCCCTCGGCGGTGCTGGACCTGAAATCGCCCGCCAACGACAAAGCCTTTTATCCACCCCGGCTCACCAGCGCCCAGCGACAGGCCATCGCCAGCCCGCAGGTAGGTGCCCTTGTGTATGACCTCGACAAAGGGGCCTTACTCCTCTTCGACGGCCAGAACTGGTTGCCGCTGCTCACCACCGATCTCAGCCAGGCCTCCCCGGTTACCCGCACCGCCGACGATGGAGCAGCTGGAGATAACTTCGGCATTAAAGTAACGATAGCGGGCGACTATGCTGTTGTAGGAGCTTATAACAAAACCATTGGAAGTAATGCCAATCAGGGCGCAGCTTACGTATTTGTTCGTAGTGGCAATACCTGGAGTCAAATGCAACGACTCACGGCCAGTGATGGGGTAGCTAATACCCACTTCGGAAGTAGCGTAGCTGTGTCAGGGGATTATATAATCGTGGGAGCGAAGGAGGCCGCCTATGTGTTTGTGCGCAATGGTAACACCTGGATACAGCAACAGCGACTCACAGCCAATGACGGGACAAGCGGTGATAACTTCGGCACTAGTGTAGCTATATCAGGGGATTACATAATCGTGGGTGCCAATTTCAAAACTATTGGTGGTAACACTTCGCAGGGAACAGCTTATGTATTTGTTCGCGGTGGCAGCACCTGGACGCAGCAACAACGGCTCACGGCCAGCGATGGAGCCAGTAGTGATTTCTTTGGCAGTAACGTAGCTCTAGGAGGAGATTATGCTATCGTGGGTGCTTACAACAAAAATGCTACTCAAGGAGCAGCTTACCTGTTTGTGCGCAATGGTGATACCTGGAGTCAGCCGCAACGACTTATGCCTAACGATGGAGCCAGTTATGATAACTTTGGCATTAGCCTGGCTATATCAGGCGATTACGCCATCGTAGGAACCAAGACTAAAACTATTGGTGGTAACTTATACCAAGGAGCCGCTTACGTGTTTATGAACGTTGGTACTAGCTGGCTGCTGCAGCAACGGCTCACGGCCAGTGATGGGGCAGCCAATGACGGTTTTGGTACTAATGTCGCCATAGCGGGGGATTATGTTATCGTGGGAGCCAACAACAAGACCATTGGTAATAACTCTGGACAGGGAGCTGCCTATATATTTATGCGTAGTGGCAATACCTGGACACAGCAACAGCGCGTAACCGACAACAGTCCAGTCAATACACTGAATGGTTCAGCGGTCGGGTTATCCAATGGGACTTTTATCATCGGTGGGCCTGGCTTTCAAAGCTTTCGGGGTAAGGTTGGGTTTGGTACGGTCAACTGAGTGTAATTGCCAGGATTTTACCAGCACTTGTCCCCACGACTCTTTTCTGAGGCAATGGCCTACTTGCACTTCTTATCAAATCCCCGTGGCTTCAGTTAGCCACGGGGATTACTAATTTCGCGGCACGATGTTATTTTTGCCACATCGTTGATCGGCTTCCGAAGAGATCAACATACACCTGGAGGACGACCTCCCTCATAGTGAGAAATCGATTCGGGACGACCCGGCTTTTAAAACCTATACGTCGTGTCCTGGATTTATTTAGTTCTCGCGGGTCTGCTGGAAGTTGTCTGGTCCTACGCCATGAAACAGTCGGAAAGTTTTACCCGGCTGATTCCTTCTCTAATCACTGTCGTTGCAATGATCGCCAGTCTGGGCCTGCTGGCATTGGCTATGCGCACGTTGCCGCTGGGCACGGCCTATACCATCTGGACCGGTATTGGCGCTATCGGCGCATTTCTGGTCGGAATTTTCGTGCTTGGCGAATCCGTTAGCCCCACTCGTTTACTGGCAGCGCTGTTGATTGTTGCCGGTCTTTTGCTAATGAAGTTCTCTTCAGACCATTGACGATCATTACCCAATAGCAACGCTTTCACTATCGGCTTATGACCATTAACACTGTTTAACACTAGATAGCAGTGGGTTACAAACCATCGCCTGACCTTTGATGCGTCAAACCAAACCAGGCGATTGTTTATGAACACCTCCATCATGGCTGCTTTTCTGAGCGCACTGCTCCTGGCAGCGTCCCGGCCCGCGCTGGCGCAGGCGTCCGGGCAGATTACCTACGAAGTAGCCCGTAAAGTGGACCCGTCCGCTATGCATATCGTGATCAACGGCGAGCCGGTCAAACCCGGCGACCCGAATTTTCCGACCGATATTCCCGACACCCGCACCTTTGGGCAGAAGGTCGTGTATGCCGATAAATACGCCAGGGAAAACCGTGATGAACAGAACGCGGTCGTGCGAATGACGGTTCAAGGGCCGGGCGGGGGCGGAGTGCCCCGGAATACCAATATGGGCCGACCGTTTGAGGAACAGGTATTTGTGGATCTGGCCAATCAGAAAACCATTACGCTGCTGACGGTTGGGAAAGACAAGGACGCCAAAACCTATCAGGCCGAAAAACCCATTCAACGGGCGAGCGGCTGGCAACTGACCGATCAGACCAGAAAAATTGCGGGCTATACCTGCCGCAAAGCGACGGTTCCCTTCCGAAAAGAAACCTACACGGTCTGGTTCACGACGGAACTCCCCATTACGTACTCACCCATTCGCGAACTGACGCCCGAAACCGGGGTGGTACTGCTGGTAGAAAGTAGCCGGGAGCAGTTTCGGGCCACGAAAGTCAGCCCATCGGCTATCGATCCGGGTGACGTGAAACCGGCAACCACCGCCCAGACCGTGAGCGTCGAGCAACTGGCCGATCTGCGGCAGAAAGCTATCGCTGATTTCCAGCAACAACTGATGATGGGCGAGCGAAACTGAGCGTGTGTAAATCAGACCGGCCCGTCCCGCCACTCCTTCCAAACCAAACATGAAACGCCTGCTTTGTTGGATCGGCCTGGTGCTGGTCACCTGTTTTGTCTCACTGGCCCAGAAAGTGCCCGCTACGGCCACGATTGCCGGAGTCGTTCTCGATTCGGTGAGTGGCAAACCGCTACGAATGGCGTCAGTATCGTTGTTGACGGACCGGGATTCGGCCTATATCGACGCAACCATCACCGACGGCGACGGACGATTTCTGTTGCGACATGTACGTGCCGGCCGCTATCGGCTCCTGGTTACATTTCTGGGCTACCGGAATGGCTCGTTGGAGGTTACCATCGACCAGGCGGCAACGGCCGACGTCGGAACGATCCGCCTGAATGAGCAGGCCAATACACTGAACGAAGTGGTCGTCAGGCAGGAGCAGGCACCCGTTACGGTAAAGCAGGATACGGTGGAGTTCAATGCCGGCTCGTTCAAGACCCAGCCCAATGCGCAGGTAGAAGAGCTGTTACGCAAACTGCCCGGTGTAGAAGTGGCCCGCGATGGTACCATCCGGGCGCAGGGTCAGGCTGTCAGCCGGGTCCTGGTGGATGGCAAACCGTTCTTCGGCAATGACCCGAAAATGGCCACCCGCAACCTGCCCGCCGACATTGTCGATAAGGTTCAGCTGTACGACCAGGCGTCCGACCAGTCGCAGTTTTCGGGTATCGACGACGGCAACCGCGAACGAACTATCAACCTGACCATTAAGCGGGATAAGCGCCGGGGCTATTTTGGGCAGAATGCGGTGGGTGCCGGGACGGATCACCGCTACCAGGGGCGGCTAAACCTGAATCGATTCAACAACGGTCGGCAACTGTCCCTCATCGGGCAGGCCAATAACCTGAACCAGCAGAATTTTTCTCTGGCCGATGGAACGGCTCCGGGGCAAAACGGCGGGCCAGTTTTCGTGGGTGGCGCGGGGACGGCCGGTATCCCCGGTAATCAGCAGCCCACCAATATCGTCGAGATAAGAGCCGGGGGAGCAAATTTTCGGGACAAGTGGGGCAAGCAGGCCGAAGTGGCCACCAGCTATTTCCTGAATCAGGCCATTACCACCACCGACCAGCAGATTCGCCGGGAAAACATCCTGCCGGGGCAGGCGTTTCTCACGGATCAGACCAATTACTCGCAGAATCGGCAAACAACTCATCGGTTTACCGGTCGACTCGACTGGCAACTGGATTCGCTGACCAGCCTGCGGCTGACGCCCAACATTGCCTGGCAAACGACAGGCTACGAAAGTCAGCTCAACAGCCGGTCGTATATACCCGCTGGCCCGTCGCTCAACACGGGCGACACCCGCTACGGCTCAACGGGCGACGGCATCAATGGCTATAACAACCTATTGCTGATGCGTAAATTCCGTCGGGAGGGACGTCTGCTTTCGGTCAATCTGAATACCGTGCTGGCCGATGGGCGTACTACCGGTATCAATCAGTCGGCCAACACCCGGTACGACTCCATCGGAATCAGTCCGTATCAGACGATGCACCTGAATCAGCAAAACGATCAGGCGAGTTACGCCCTACAGCAGACGCTGACGCTGTCGTATACCGAACCGTTGTCGCTGAACCAGAAGCTGGAGTTGCGGTACGCTTATCTGAACAGCCGTAACCGGGCCGACCGCGCCGTGGCGGATGCCGATGAAACGAGCGGATTGTACACGCGTCCGAATGCGATGCTGAGCAACCACTTCGGGAGTCTGTTTATGACGCATCGGGTCGGGACTACCCTGCAAACCCGGCGATTGCGCTACACCTATGCGCTGGGACTGGATGTGCAGCAGTCCCACTTACAGGCCGAGAATCGTTCCGTCGATACGAGCCTGAGCCGCCGGTACCTGAACGTACTGCCCAATGCGTTGCTCAGTTTTACGTTTGCGCGCAACCGCAGTCTTCGGCTGCAATACCGAACCCGGCTGAATGCCCCCTCGGTCGCGCAGTTGCAGCCCGTTGCCGACAATACCAATCCACTCAGCATCCGGCTTGGTAATCCAGCGCTCCGGCCCGAATATGACCATACTGTAACGCTCACTTACAATGGCACAAGCGGAATGGGAGCGAAAAGTTTATCTCTGTTTGCCAGCCTGAATCAGAGCGATAACCGAATCAGTACGGCTACGACCATCGACGAAGCCGGAGCGCAAACCACGCAACCCGTGAATACCGGCGGGTATTGGGCTACCAATGGCTTTCTTTCGCTGGGACGAACCCTTCAGCCGACAAAGCTGAGCCTTAACCTGACGACGAATGCCAGCCTGAGTCGTACGGTCAGTTTGATTAATGGGCAGACGAACCGGACGAATACCCTGACACTTGGACAAACCGTGCGGTTTCAGTCGACTTATGACGGGAAACTCGATTATGGCGTGAGCGGTACGCTTAGTTACCAGACCGTTACGTATTCGCTGCTACCGCGACAAAATACCGCTTTCTGGGCGCAGTATGGGACGGCCGACGTTCACTGGCAGCTTCCGTTCAATCTGGTGTTGACAACCGATGTTACCTACACAGCCACTACGGGTCGGTCGGCGGGGTATAATCAGCGATTCGCCCTCTGGAATGCATCCGTGGCCTGGCAGTTTCTGAAGACCAGGCAGGGTGAAATTCGCGTTCAGGCATTCGACCTGTTGAACCAGAACCGGAGCCTGGTTCGCAACACGACCGACGCTTACGTGGAGGATGTTCAGAGCCGGGTCCTGACCCGTTATGTTCTGGTCAGTCTGGTGTATAATCTTCGCAGGTTTGGGGTATGAGAGGTAGGGGTTAGTCATTGGTGGTGAGTTGTCAGCGGGCAGTGTATTCGAATCAGGGTAGTAAGCGTGCCTCAGTTCCAAACCGTGGCACGCTTATTACCCTGATTCGAATACTAGTATATTCCTGTATCGTGCCGGCTTTTGAGGGGGAAGCGCTGAAATTCACGTCTAATCGAATCGCCGGATGATTCATAAATTGGGTTTATTAATCGTACCCGCTCTGATGTTGGGTCTGTATCGTCCCGTTTCGCTAAACCACCAGCCCATTGTTGTCGACCGTATGACCCACAATACTCCCCGGCAGCCTTTAGCCGACAGTAAACAAGCGCGTCGGAAAGAGCTGTATGGCCTGCTTGGACGATTGCCCGACCGCAACCGGCCGATTCGGGCAGAGCTGATTTCCAGACAGGAAACGGATGAACTGATCATCGAAAAGCTGTTGCTGGATCTCAACGGCCTGGAGCGCGTACCGGCGTATTTTACCCGGCCAAAAACTCAGACCAGTAAGCTTCCCGTTGTGCTCTTCAATCACTCCCATTTCGGTCAGTACGACGTCGGCAAGGAAGAGTTTGTGCGTGGGCGGCCCGAAATGCAGCAACCACCGTATGCACTGGCACTGGCGCGGGCTGGCTACGCGGGTTTGTGTATCGACAGCTGGTGCTTCGGTGAACGCCGGACGAAATCAGAACTCGATACGTTCAAAGAAATGCTGTGGCACGGTCAGGTGCTATGGGGAATGATGGTATACGACAACCTGCGGGCCCTGGATTATCTGCAAACCCGACCCGAGGTCGATACGCGCCGGATCGCTACCATGGGAATGTCGATGGGCAGCACCATGGCCTGGTGGCTGGCGGCACTGGACGAGCGCGTCCGTGTGTGCGTCGATTTATGCTGTCTGACAGATTATCAGGCTCTTATCGATGCGAAAGGACTGGGTCTGCACGGCATTTACTACTACGTTCCTGATTTATTGACGCATTTTACCACCGCCGACATCAACGCGCTCATTTCGCCCCGGCCTCATTTTGGGTTGGCAGGACGATTTGATCCGCTGACGCCCTTACCAGGTCTGGCTAAAATTGATGGGGCGCTTCAGACCGTTTATCGGCAGGACGGCGCTCCCGATGCCTGGCAGCTCCGGATCTACGACGTAGGTCATCAGGAAACCGAAGCCATGCGAACCGATATCCTGGCTTTTTATAAAAAGTGGCTGTAAGATCGCTTTTGCGTTCCTAATCCATTGGGAAGTTGTGAGGCCCCCAATTCGTACTATTTATATGACCCCGCTGGAGTCATCTGTTAGCACTGGACAATGATTTTCGGCTTGTGTCTGGTCCACTATAACCTATAGACGCAACGGAGCTAGCTGCAACAACTCTGATGAGCGAATAGCACACGGGGGCCTCTTGATGAATATATCCCTTCAATCAGACCGGCGAAACAAACCTGATTTAGAAAAACACTGTTAGCTGTAGACCGGCTTGAACGAAACCTTATAGGATTAAAATAATCAGATATTACTACACTAAAAGTTATTACATAGTGAAATATGGATCCGTTAGATAAAAGGTTGTTACGATAAGTAACAAATTATTACCATAAATGGCGGATTCTGTTTAAATTGTTATGTAGAGGAGGATTATTTAAAAATTGTTAGTTCTTAAAGTGACTTCATAATAATTAAATAGTCTAACTCAGTAATAATAACAATATTCTAAAAACCATTCATGGAAAAAGGTAAACGAAACCGGGCGGCCACAACTGAGCGTATCATCAATGCTCTGGAAGAACTATTAACCGAGCGTGGGCTAGATGGCGTAGGAATTAATGTAATTGCCGAACGAGCCGGGGTTAGCAAAGTGCTTATCTATCGCTATTTCGGTGGAATCGAAGGCCTGCTGGAGTATTATGTAGGCATGGGCCGGCTGATTCCTCACTATTCGAACTCCTGGCTGGAGCAGATTCGTCCGACACAACCGACCGATCTGGCCAACATCTGGTCGGGTCAGGCGCTTCAGCTTTTTCGTCAGTTCCGCTCGTCGCGGGCAGCTCGTGAAATACTCAAGGCTACGGTAAAAGAACAGGACTCGCTGGCCGAATCCATCAGCCGGGTTCAGGATACCGAACTGACGAATCTGGTCGAGCAACTGGCGTTTATCAAAAAAGCAGACTATCAGGCTACCTCGGCCGTCATTCTGGGGGCTTTATCGTACCTGACCATTCAGGCTCAGCTCGACCGACCGGTAATTGGAATTGACCTGCGCAGCGAAGAAGGCTGGCAACGGATCGAGGAAGCGGTCAAAATGATTTATAAAGCCTTGAATCGCATGGCTATCGAGTCGCCAACGACCAAAGTAGCGACCAAATCGGCTAGTGTTGCTGTAGAGATGTGGTAAATAACGGACAATCAGTTCTCCGTAAAAGGGGGCGTTCTGGAAAACTGGTTGTCTACTATACCGTGTTCAGCTAATTTATTTGTGCTGTAGCTCAATCAGTACGGGCACGACGTTGCCCGGTGTTGCGGATTTTACGTCAAAGGCGATCTCGTCGTCTTTATACCGAATCTGATCCTGTTTAACGAGCTGGTCGCCAAGCACTTCGACCACGCGCTTATCCAGGGCTCCTTTCTTCCGATCCAGATTTTTGATGAGCCCCGGTAGGTTCAGTGGTCGTTTCGAAAACAGAATCAGCAGGTAATCTTTTCCTTTATGATCGTCCATCACGATCGAACTGTTTTCGCCCGGATAAACGATCGTCGTATTCGGTCCTAGCAGTGGACTGGTCAGTTCATCGAACGGGAAAAGAGTCTCAAAATCACCCCGTTTGGTCATGGTCAGGGCGTAAATGTACGCATTCTCCGAAACGTTCAGGTAAAACTTAAACCGCGTTCCCGACGTATACGCACCGGCCGTCCGGTACGGTCGAATAGCCGTGGGCGCTTCCTGGTCGGCTTCCACTTTGAGGCCGCGTGTCAGTTGCCGGCTTATGCCCATTGCCGTGCCGTCGTTGAGCTTCAACTCCGCCGATCCGTGGCGGGTGTCGTCGGCAGGACGGGGGCTGGCGGGGCGTTGGCTGGACGTGGCTGCGGTCGTCGGACGATCGCCCGTAGCGCCATCGTAGACCTGAAAGGCGTTAAGAACGAACTTGCTGAAATAGGTGTACGGAATCCAGCAGAACCCTTTCTCCCCCCATTTGGAAGCCCAACTGTTGACAATCCGAAAAGCTCCGCCGTATTTTTTGTCGTCGTAACCCAGCACGCAGATAGCCTGGTTGTAGAGCGCATCATCGACTTTTTCATTCGGGGCCGGTTCCCACACCGCGCGGGCCTCTTCGAAAGACAAGGGCGCGCCGATGCCAGCCACCACCGGGTAGCCGTCGGCAAGTGCTTTTTTGATGATCAGTATCTTCAGATCGGGGGGCGTCTGATCGGTCAGCAACTGCTGGTAATCGCCGATGCGGTACTGCGAAGCTTCTTTGGAGATATCCTGCGGAATGGCCTGATTACAAAGTGGATAGCCTAGTTTTTTCAGTGACGGGGCACCGTCGGTTTTCAGCACGTCCAGCGCTTCCTCGATGGTGCCGCCACCCTGGCAGTTGACGTCCTTCGGATCACGGATTTTGTTGTACACAAACGTGGGAGAAAACCGAACCTCATCGATTTTAGGTTTCTGAGTAATGTTCTGCTCTTTACTCGCCATAATGGTCCGGAGGTAGTAGGCCGTTGCAAACGCGACCGAGGTTTCCTGCTTCCCCTGATCGCCAACCGTGGGGCAATACTGTTCGTAAGACACCTGAGCGGGCAGGTTCGCAAAACTCTGGTTGGCCAGGGGTGCTTTGGTCATGACCGTCAGCGAACGGGTGCGGTTCAGCTTAAGGCCCCCGGCGTATTTGCGCGCGGGCTTGTCCTGCGCCTGACTGGTAAGCATCGGTGCGCCCGCTATAAGTAAGAACGCAAAGCCGAAGTGTATGGAAGAGGGAATTGATTGCATAGCGATGATAAAGAAAAGGACCCGGATGGCCACGCCCGGAACCATGATAATCTGATCTATCCGGATGTGGCCGTCCGGATCAAGCCAGTGTTTTACTCTTTTTCCAGTTCGACCCTGATCGGTTTGTTCAGCCGAACGGACAGTGAGCTGCCCCCAGTTGCCCCAACATCGAGGCCGGCCGTGTTCCCATTGATGGTCATGGTCATCAGCCCGTCGTCGCTTTTAAAGGTGTCGGGCGTGGTCGACTTATCGACGTAATGAATTCGCCATGGCGTTCGCTCCGGTACCGACAGCTTCACGATCTTAAAGCCGGGCGGGGCCGTATAGATTTCCTTCCGCTCCGTCACTTTCGCCAGGGTTCCGGCTTCGTCTCCGCCCGTTTCGAAATAAACCGCCAGCGATACCTGCTGTCCGCGGATAATCATAAACTGCACGGACGCGTTGATCTCGGGCTGATTTTTACCGAATTCGCCGGTTCCCGAAATCAGCAGCGGCTTAAAAGGACCATAAATTCCCTGGTTGATAACCGGTCCGGCCGGAGCCGCGGGTGGGGGAGGAGGGCCGGCCTTCGGCGCCGAAGCGACCTTCGTCAGCTCTTTACCGGCCTCACTCAGAGCAGCCAGCAGGCTCGCTTTTCGGGCCTCCAACTGGATCTTCTGCGAATTCAACAACTGAATCGACTCATCACCGGCCCGACGGGCGTTTTCATATTCGCCTGCCAGCTGTCGATAGCTATTGGTCGTCGCTCTGAACAGCGGCTTTGGAAACTGCTGGTCCAGCGCGCTGGTATTGGCGTAAAAATTTCGGCTCCAGTTTTCGGTCAGGGCCGTTCCTTTTTCCACATCGGCCAGCATCTTGTCCGTTCCGGCGAGCTGCTTTCGGTAAGCGATCATTTCCTGCATCGTCTGGTTCTGCTGGACAGTGGTTAGTTTTGGAATGAGCGACAACGACAGCCACCAGCACAAGGCAACGGCCAGCAGCAAAGCCGCATACAGGCCCAGAAACTGGCTCCATCGTCTATTTCGTTCGGTGTAGTTCAGAGGTTTCATAGAGAGCGGTATATCCCTGGTATTTACGGTTGAGCAGCCTTGAGGGCACGCATACTTTCCAGACTCGATTGTTTCAGCATCAACTGGGTTTCCAGACTTTGGATGTCGGTTTTCAGCGTAGCCACCTGATCCGTCAACTGGTCTTTGGTTTCCGCCTGCGTTTGCCGATCGGTAGCCTGAAGCGCCACCGTGCCGAGCAGCTTGCTATAGTTGCGGGCCGTTATCTGCGAAAGCGACCGAAAGACCGTGTCGGCTTTGTAGCCCGTTTCCATTCGGCCAATGGCGGCTTCCTGCTGAAAGCGCAGGCTGGAAAAGTCGCTGGCCTGTTCGTTGGGGTCTGTTTTCTTTAGTTTGATGTGTAAGCTGTCGGCCTGGTGAACATCGCCCAGAAATTGTTCTTCCTGCTGAACCGACAGACCTTTATCGGCAGTAGGACCTTTGCCGATCAGGGCATAAATCAGCCCGCCAAGCCCAGCCGCCAAAACAACCGTCAGGAGTAAAAATTTAATCAGAGATGCGTTCATGATGGTATCGGTACAAAACGTCGGAAATTGGATTCGTTGGGCATCTATAGCCGCTGGTAAACCGGCTACCGGCCCCAGAAACTGCTTTTTCCTCCGCTCTTCGGAGTCGTATCCTGGCGATCGACAAAAAATTCATCTTTGTCTTTCTCGACGTAGTTCAGCTGGCTCAGCTTGCCGTAGAGCGCAATGACAACGTCGCACAGACTGACAACAGAAGCCAGGACCGGCTGGCAGTCGGCGTGGTTATACTCCTGATCCAGAACCTCCTGCATGGCCGACTCAAACTGGACCGGACTGATGCCACACCAGTTTTTGAAATAGTTATACATGGCCTCTTTCTCCCGGTCGGGCGTGCTGCGGATCATGAGCGTCATGGCGCGGGCGAACCGCATGCCAAACTCTGCCACGAAGACGGGCGATTCATAAGGCCCTCGTAACTGAAACGCGTCGAGGTTATCGGCGATGGTCCGGATGGTGGCTTCGGCCAGATACCCGATGGTGGTAGCCAGCAGATTGGGCTGACCCGAACGGGCATTGGTACGCACCCGAACGATGATCGCCGTGGCAAAGCCCGCAATCTCGCCCATCCGGCTGCCAATCGTCAGGTATTGCTGCTGCATGGGCGGAAAAACACCCACCATGCGGCAGGGGGGCAGGTAGTCGGTTGCCAGCGCAAAAACACCATTGGCCAGCGTCAGCCGGCCGATTGGTAAGTGATAAGCCGCCGACAGCGAACTTGCCAGCGCTGAGTTCGGAATGGCGCCCAACCGATAGGCGGGCGTCGTGAAGGGATACCGCAACGGCACCTCGTCCGGATCGGGTTGCCCCCAGGGCTGCGGCTCGAACGGATTCACTTCGACCACCGCATAGCCCGACGATTGGCCCAGCCGCATCCACTCGTCGCGGGCGGCACTTAGCGCCAGCCGCAGCGGTGGCTGAGCCGCGTCGAGTTCGATGCGGGCCCCACCGGGCGTAACGGCCCGGCATACACTCAGGATCATTTCGTGGCCGTCGCAGGTAAGGGCCAGCGGGCTGTCTTTGCCGGGCGCGGGCGGCAGCAGGCCGTAGGTTAGCGGATTGAGTACCATGCCGCCTACATCCCGGATCGCATCGCGAAACGCATTGTCGTTGCCGAGCAGATGTGTTCGGTTTATTTTCATGCCATCGGCCCAGTTGATCGGCCAGTGTGAAAGTTCAGGGAGCATAGACTGAGTGAGTTTCGATAATGGAGTATAAACGTGCTGCGCTTCGGGCTACGGGTTAGCGGTCTATTCGGTACTGATGAAGCTGCGGGCAATGATGACATCGTTGGCTTTGATACCGCTGCGGTTCAGCGTCAGGCCAGGGTCCAGAAACTGTTTCGATAAGCCGCCCATGGATTCTTTGTAGAATACCCAGCCCAGCAAACTGCCTTCGTGGTTCTGTTCATAATACAGAATGGGTTCTTCCGGATTTTCCTCCGAATTGTGGGAGTAGATCATGTAATGAAACAGGTCGTGCAGGGTTCGGTCGACCGGGGCTTTGACGGTATAGGTCGCCATTTCGGCGGTTTCCGGGGTTTTGGTGACGCGAAAGCTCAGCCGGACGGTGTCGTTCAGTTCGATCAGCGGTACGGCGTGATCGACGGGGTAGAACCACTTTCGATACACCCGGGGTGGTATGGCCAGCCAGGCGCTGTAGGCATACAGAAACAGCAGCGGCAGCAGAAACGGCAACAGACCCGTCGCCAGCGCGGGCAAAAACCGGTCGGCCGATTGCAGTCCCTGAAACAGACTCGTAAACCCAGTCGCAATCAGAAACAGGATCGTACCCGTCAGAAAAAATTCGGACCAGAAGCCGCCCTCATCCCCGAAAACGAACAACCGGCGCATGGCCAGCACATGAACGATACCCAGCACCAGGGCCAGCCCTTCAATCCAGTAAAAGACCATGACCAGCGATGAAGACCGGGCAAAAGCCGCACCCAGCGCAGCCGCCACCGCGAGGGAAGCCAGCGCGTAAGTAATCATTTTTTTGGTGAAGACAGCGCCCGCCGAATGACGAACCACCAGCCCAACCAGGCAGAGGATCGCCATAACGAGGTAGAACGCAACGGTGAGCATAACGTCAGTCGTCATATCAGTTTTGGTAGTCGGTTGGTCGAATCTATTTTTAGAAGTGCCAGTGCAGATGTCAAGTCAATAATCGCGTTGTGTGACCCCTGCGGGGTCATATAGTTATAGAGACTAGATTTACTATAAACATGTGGCCCTGAAGGGGTCATACCGGCAATGTTCAATCGCTGAATTGGCCTTATTACTGGCGTTTTATCCATTGCTTTCAATTTAAAATAGTCGTCAAGCCCAGCCGCCCGGCTGTGTCACCATCCGTCAGGCTGAACAAATTTTCCGCTGCATTCGGTAAAACCGCCAGTTGCCAGTCGGCATCGGCGGGCAATAAATAATCTGCCAGCAAACCGATGTAGTTCAGCCCGACTCCGTTCGGTAAGTAATCCATCAGCTGATCACCCGAGAGCGGACCGACCGAGATACGAACCGTGCCGCCATCATCGATAACCGCATTTGTGTTCAGCACCCAGTCCTGCCCCAACCGACCCGTACCCAGGGCCACTGCCGGCGTTCCGCTGGCAGACGTTTTAGGCAAAACGGGATAGGCGTTGTACTCGACCTGAACCGGTGCCTGCAGGAATTCTTCCAGGTAGAAAGTCGTCTGTTCCCAATCGCCTACGATCCGGTACGCATTGGTCCAGATCGATAGCAGACAGGCTTGCTGACGGGGCGATAACGGAATCGGGAGTTCACCCCAGAGATAGCTGTGCAGCTCATCCCAGATGGCTCCGTAAGCTCGCGTCAGGGCCAGCGCTTCCTGGGCTTCGATCTGAACCCGTTGCCGAAACGATTCCTGCTCAAAGGGTAGCCAGAAGGTACGGGCCTGAGTTTCTTCCTGCCGGAGCCGCCGGCTTTGTTCGAGCATGGCGCGGGCCTCATCGCGCCCCGGCCGAAGCGGGGGCGAGGGCGGATGATGCAGGGTTTCGGGTAAGGTGTCGTACAGCCCCTCGCGGCTGAGCTGAAGTACGTGGGTCAGCCGATGCGCAGCATCCGCTTCGTATGTTTCCAGCGTCAGCACATCCTGATTATAGGCCCGGCTGAACGTACCCTGCGGCCGAACGATAATGTCCGTCGGCAAAACCGCCTGCTGTTGCCGGTCGGCAATCCAGACTTCCGCGCGTATGTCGTATAAGAATTTCATAGCCGCATTCGGTTTACGCAAGGCCGGGGTTTAGCAACAACACCCGCAACGGCAACACGCCCGTCCACTGGTCCTGAAGGGTGATCGTCAACTCATGCGTAAGTTGCTGCTGAACTTCGGGGTTGAGCCGGGCCGTATTCCGAAGACTCACCCGCACGTCGAGCGTGCGGACAAGCCCCTGGCGCGGATTGGCGCTCACCATACATCCCTTCTGCACATCGACGCGCTCGACAAGCTCCGGAGCCGCTGCCCGGCAAACCGCCCGGATGTCTTCCACGGTCAGTGCCCGGCCGCGCGTCAGCAGTGCCTGCCGGAAAGCCGGTAAGCTGGCGGATGGGCTAAGCCGGGACGCACCTCCTACCGACGGTCGGAGTAAGGTCAGCCCTTCACGCCGGAAAGCCGGCTGGTTGGTATCGACGCGGGCACCGATGGGAAGCCGGTTGCCGCGCTCGGCCGCCGTCGACCAGAAGTTGACGAATAAATTGCCGCGCTGCGGGCCGTTGTTCAGAACGATGAACGGCACCGGCTCACCCGGCGGGGAAGGCGGTACGCTTTGCCGGATTCGTAACAGACTTTTCTGAATATCATCGATGTTGCTCCGCAGCGTATCGTAGCCCAGCGCAGCAAAGGATGCGCTTTCGTCCCGCAACAAGTCCAGTAACTGGCGAACCGACTCATCGGCATTCCGACTATCGAACCGACCGACGCCCTGCCGTCGAAGCGCATAACTACGGGCCGTCGGATCGCTGGCGCTGGCTTCGGTATAGGCCGGGTATTCGTTGCCTTCGCTGTCGGTTACGTCGGCCAGTTCAATGAGCGGCAGATCGGTCTGGATCGGAAAGACGTTGAGGCCATCCGTGAGTCGAAAAACAGCCCGGCCCAACTGACGATTCAGTACGGGAAACGCGTTGAGGACGCATTCAGTTCGGGCCATGATGTCGGCTCCGAAAACTGTCGGGAATTCCACGCGAATCCAGGTCAGCAGCGGTAGTGTCTGTAACAGCGCCGGATCGAACGCATCCGTCAGGGCCGACGGAAGAAACGTGCCGTTGGAATTCAGAGCGGGGGCCGGAAACCGACCGCGAACGGTCAGGAAGTTCGACCGGTAATAGCGATCCACATGGCCTTCAGTCATCCGTAAAGCAGCCGACAGGCCCGCTTCAGCCGGGCTGTCGAGTCCCGCTTCGATCGAGAGCGGCTGATCGTTCAGCCACCACCGGGTCTGGGGCAGGTGCTGGGCGTAGTCGTAAACGGGAAGCGGCAGGTTTTTCCAGTCGAAGAAAAACCGGAGCGATAGGTCCGGCGGTAAGCCCGGCATCAGTTCCAGCCCGATCCAGAGAGTGTAATCGGGCAGTCGGCGCTGAAGCGAGGCCTGTGCCACCGGAATCGTGTTGCCCGACTCATCGATGCGCCAGAGCTGAGATCCCGCGGCCAGACAACTCACCCGCCCGTTGACCAGTGAAAACCGGCCCGCCGGTGAGAGGGTCATTTCCTGGGCCGTTTGCGGGTGCCGGGTCGTAAACACATCCGTGCGTATGACTTCGCCCTGCAGCTCGATGGGGCGAACCGCCAGCACGCTATGCGCCGGACGCGGTGCCGTCACCACTTCGGGCATCAGCAACTCGACCAGCCGCTCCAGAATCCGCCCGCGCGAAGCCTGAATTTCGCCGTACACCCGCTCCGATTCGGTCGCCAGTGCACCCACCAGCAGATCGACCAGCGGGTCGAAGGCGGTGGTGTCGATGGCGGCTTCCTGGTAGCCCCAGAGCCGGGCGGCCTGCTGCAGCATCCGGCTTTTGATTTGGTCGCGGGTTTCAAGCATAGGTTTGCGGTGTTTAACAGGGTTAGTCTCGTCGGGCAGTTTTCAGCGATCCGCCTATTTTTTGATGGGTCGATAGGCCCACACTTTCCCGGTGATACTGACGGATTCGCCCCAGTTGAGTCCTGTTCCGGAACTCAGATACAACGTGTTCAGCTGGACATCCCGGCTGCCGTTGACATTCTGCTCGTAGACGAGTACGACCTTGGCCCCGATAACCGGATAAACTCCAGCAACGATAGCCGTATGGTGGGGGCGTTTCTCGGTTTGCCAGGAGCCATCGTCGCCCGTTACCTTCGCGATGTAGTTCCGAAACTGAATGATGTCGCCCGGCTCAACGTCCATGATCTGAATGGCCGTACCCCAGCGATAATCGGCCGTGGCCGTCACATTGCGGGACCCCATGATGTCGTTGGATGTTCTGGCTCCGGCCGCTTTCAGGGCTTCTTCGGCCAGGTCCCAGCACTCGCCCCGCTTTACCTGCGTGCCGGTGCGGGCGGCTGCAAACCCGGCAACTCCTAGATTCGTTGGATTCATCGTTTTTATGGTTTGGTCAACGGTTATTCACTGGCTACTGGACTGAAATACATAATGAAGGTCTGCTCAGGCAGGGTCTCGCCGGTTTCGGGCAGGTTGCCGCTTACCCGGATCGTGATGCGTCGGCGTACCCGGATCGTGCGCCCATCGGCGTCCTGGTCGGCCGGTTCGTCGATATCGACGTAGACCCGGGTGTATTGCAGGCGTTTCTCGTACTGCAGAATCAGGTTTGTAATGGTCTGTTCGGCATCACTTTTCCACTGCGTCGGGTTGGTGATATTGGCGTAATCTTCCTGCCAGATGCCACAGCCCATGGCGGGGTCGTAGCGGTACTCGTCCAGCCGGGTAGCCAGCAGCAGGTTGATGTGCTCACGGATTGCCGGGACGGTCGGAACGCGCGGCTGCGTCTGCTTTTGCAGCAGGGCCGAAATGGGGGCGTGGAGGGAGTAGGCGCTGGGCATCGGTTTAGCTGTGTAGAACGACGGATAGTTTAACCTGTTTCAGCTCGTCCTTGTCGGACGACAGTTCGAACGACAACTCAACCCCCTGGTAGCGATACACATGCTGGTACGTATGGGCGGGGCCGGTTGGGCTGGGCGGTACGGCGGTTGGGTAAGCGTTCATCCGCTGCTGGATTTGCCGGGCCGTTACGCGCTGGTCCTCCTGTAATTTCATCAGCAGAATCGTCGGTTTATTCAGATTGTCGGGCCGCGGTATCCGTAGCTCTCCACCCGAAAACGGGGGTTGGCTTTGCGTCGACCCGTAAAACTGGTAGTAGGCGTTGGACAGCTCTTCTTTAAACGTCATGCGGGTGAACTGCTCGATAGCCGCCGTATTGGGCGAACGGAGCGCGCTCAACTGGTCGGCAATGGTCAGGATGGTGGATAAGGCATCGTTCATGGAAATTCGGTTTGGCGTTGAGATCGCGGAACAGGAAAGCAGACTCAGTAAGCTGATCAGACCCAGCTTAGGGAGTGGGCGGGTGGGCATCATTCCACTCTTTCTGATAAGCATCGCCATAATATTGATTATAAGGTTTGTTATCCAGACTCGTCCGTTCGCCATTGCCGTATATCTGTCCAATGCGGTCCCGGGCGCGGTCGCGGTCGCCGTCGGCCTGGTAATCCCGCTGAATCTGCTCGTACTGGGACGTGTTGGCCGGATTACCCGCCACACCGATGTCTTCACCCGACCCGGACTTTATTTCGTCTCGTACTTCCATGTTCGTTAAAGTAGCTTCGCCTTCGTCGCCAAGTGCTGCTTTGGTATTGCCCTGAACGTATTGCTGCTCCGTGCTGCCTGCCATGGGCACTTCCGGGGGCGTATAGGTATCATGACCGGACTCGTGCGCCAGGGTCTGGATCATCGCCAACCCACCCGCTTCCTTACGGCCGACCCGAATATCTGGTTTATTAGTACTGGCCCCAGGCTCGTCGTCGACCGTAATCCGGCCACCTTCGGCCTGAATCTGCTTGAACTTACGCATCAGGGTTGGCGACTGCGCCATCAGTTGCAGATCGTGCATCGTCAGCTGACCGCTGTCCAGCAAAGCGGCCAGAAACACGATCATCATCAGGATATTCGGGTCGGTCACCTCCGTTTCACCGATCAGAACCGTTGGCAATCCGAGAGCGATCAACCCGCCGTGTGCGGTCGGATCACCCATCCGGGCGGCTGGTTTCTTGTTGATCATCACCCCGGTCGAGCCTTTCGTGATCGAATCCGGCGGACCGACACATGTGCACATGTCGCCCATCCCGGCGGCCGGTTGACCGCCAATCAGTACCGTCACCTGACCCGGTGGTAAAATCGGTCCTCCCACGTGCGGAATCGGGGGAACGCCGGGTGTCACCATCGGACACATGTGCATATCGCCCACACGGGCGGCTGGCTGACCCATCGGTTTCGTTAGTTAATCATGACCATCCCCCCTTTCACAGCCACCACGGCCGCGCCTTCGAGCGAGAGCTGCCCACCCGCTTTGGCGGTCGTTTTGGCGACGGCATCCACGGTAATCTGATTGCCTTTGACGTTCATTTCGGTATCGGCCTGGATTTCGCCTTTTTTAGCTTCTACTTTCCATTCCTTTCGGGCTTTCATGCTGATGGTGTCGGCATCCAGGCTGATACTGCCCGCGCTGAGGCTGATCGACCCCTGGCTCTTTATATTGATGTGCGTGCTGCCGTCCAGCGACATGATAATGTGGTTTTTTCGGTCTTTATCGTGCAGGCTGATTTCTTCCTTTCCTGGCTCGTCGCGGATGACAATGTGATTACCGCCCTTGGTAATGATCGCTTTGTAATAGTTATCCGCTGAATAATACGTATTCATCGTTCCTTCATTCTTGCGGAGTATAGCGCCCGTCACTAACGGCCGGGCTGGATCGTCGTTCTCAAAGATGGTCATCACGACCGTATTGATTTCGGGGACGAAGTAATGGCCCTGGTTGTCATGAGCCGTGTAAGGCAGCAGCAATCGCACCCAGGTCGAACTTTCGCTGTCGCCCTGGGCACTCTGCCACAGAAAATTCAGCCGAACACGGCCCAGGTGTTCGGGATCATCCACATGCGTCACTCTGGCCAGCTGCGTAGTCGCTTTAGGTAGATAAAAAGTCGGGTTTGTGCGAAACTCCACACCGGCCGGAATAGCCTCGAACTGGTTCGAGTACCCACCACTATTGTCGGCCTCGTGGCTGATCGAAATAATTCGGTACTGCCCTAGGCTCTCCGTGCGTTGGACAAGCGCATTCAGACTTGTCGTTTCTTTTATGTCGATGACTGCGCCTACTTTCAATCCAATCTTACTGCTCGATCCGCTGAAAATAACGGAATTGGCTACCGACGCTTTTTTCTCATAACCTGCCTGCTGTTTGGCTTCCCCATCGGTCCAGACGGGCAGCTGTGCGTAACTGAACGTGCGTTCGGGATACAGGTTTTCGGCTTTGTCGATCAGAAACTGACCGTACTCGCCCAGGCCCGACACCCGCACATCTTTCGAGTGACTTTTGACCGTCTGACTCTTCATGTAGTTATATTCTTCGACAAAGAACTCCCCGCCGGGCAGGTCCATCCGCATGTCGAAGGCACTAATGTCGTTGCCGAATTTCAGGTCGATGGGCGATCCGCCGGGAACGTCGCCGAAAACCGTTTTTTCACCGTCGAAGTAAAACCAGTTGCCTGTGGCAGCCGCAAACCGATGCAGAAAATTATAGCTGCTTTCGTCGAACTTGACCACGTAATCTTCCGGCTGATTGTTTCGCGGACCGACGCTGGGTCTGAGCAATCCCTGATCGTATTCACTCAGCACTTTGTTGACAATGGCCCCGTGGTCTTTCTGGTAAAAGGCGGCATAGCGGGTGCCTTGTTCGAGCAGAATGGACGCACTAAAGCCACGAATCACCACCGAACTGCCACTGGCGGCCTGTTTCGACAGATACAACTGGGTAATGAAGCCACGGAACACAAACGGCGAGCCCCCGCCCTGGCGATACCGGATCGTAATCAGGACCTCCTGGCTGATAAATTCTTTCGACTTATTGATGCGCATTGCGCCCGTTCCTTCAACCTGCTCGATGGGTACGCTTAGCTCAAACGTGTGGTGCCGGTCGATCCACTGCTGGATGCTGAGCCGTGAGAAAATTCCGACACGTTTGCCGCCAATTTCGACCTGGACGCTGGATAGGTTGCTCATGAATGCTGACTGCTTAAACGGTTTATAAACCAGACGGACGAACCTACTCGACTCGTCTTATCCGTTAGCGGGCCAGCCCGGCCCGCTAACGGACGAACAAGATCAATACGCGGCCCACTTATTCTCGTGAGTCGCCCCGTCGATCGACATCTTACGGGCTGAAATCACGACGCTGGTCGACATGGGCGAGTTGTTGCGGGCGTCCATGCTTTCCGAATAGCCCGTCAGGAAGGCATCTTCAAACTTCAGTTCTTTCATCGGCGAGTCTTCGTCCTGCTTGAAGAACTTGATATTGCCGCCGAATTTTTTGTTCGGATCGATCATCATCTTGAAGGCAGTGGTGTCTTTGGTCGACTCGAACTCGGCATTTATTTGCCCTCCCATCACATCAGACGTCGGTTTGCCGGTGGTGTAATCGGTGTTCTGGCCTAATGAAAAGCTGCAGTGGAGCAGTCGGTATTCGGTACCGTCGAGGTCAATAGTTGCTTTGAAAGCCATGATTGTAATTGGTTATTGGTTGATTGGGAAATAAGCTAAGTTGTTGATTGGACTGTCCGCGCTACCAGACAGCCCGTTTACGCCTGTTCGACGTCACCTTTCCAGTCGTTGGCATCGTCGCCTTTGGTGCCGTCGAGCCGGACGAGGAAGTTTTTGGCGGGGAAATACGGCTTGATGTGAATGTCGAGATGGATGCGGTCTTTCACGTTTTTGTCGCGCTCGAACCGAAGAATCTTGAAATCCTCGATGATCTTGTCGGCCCCCGTAATGCTGTTGAGGAACTTGACGATCTGCGCCCGCAGGTCTTTTTCGGCGTCGTAGGTCCAGTTTTCAAAAGCCCGCCTGTTCAGGAAGTCGATCAGCACTTTCATGATCCAGTCGAATACCCGCACGACCGAGTAAGTTTGCAGTCCCTGGTTGTCGCCATTGAAGAGCGTCTTGGCCGAATAGGCCATCACTTTGTTATACTCGTTCACCATCGGCACCAGCCCCAGTTTTTCGAGGTTGGCGATCTCGCTTTTTTTCATCTCGAACCGCACCCCGTCGACTTCGTTGAGCGTACCGTGCTTGCTGCCGGCCACCGGCTGCTGTAGCATCGTTTTGTAGATTTTCCCTGCCAGGGCCGTCGACGGCGGAATGTAGAGCGGCTCATCTTCGCCCAGTTCGCTGAAGGCTTCCCGCCCGACCAGGTAGTTGCAGGTCATCATGACATTGGCTTTGTAGGCGTCGGCGCTGGGCATGTCTTCGTCCTGCCAGAGTTCCAGCACGTCGTCGGGCGTGTCGAGGTGCCGGTAATCGGTCAGCATCATAACCTTGTTTTCGTGGGCCAGCCGCGCCCATTTGTCGACCACTTTTTTGGAGCCCAGGTAACCGGGCAGCACCATCAGCGAATAGTTCTGGCGCAGGTCGAGTTTGTCGTAATTCTGGCGCAGCTCGTTTGCGATTTCATCGAAGAACAGGGTGTTGTCCAGGTCCTGAATCTGCTCCGGATCGGCATTGACGATCGAAATATTCTTGATCTTCTCGGTGTCGGCGTTCTTGTAAAAAAGCGCTACCGAGCGGTAAGCTGTTTCGAGGTCTTTGGTTTCGTCGATGGCTTTTTTGAGATTTCGGCGCAGGGTTTCGGCGGCTGTCTCCGTTTTTTGTTCGGCTTCGCCGATCATGTCGGCTACATTTTCGTGCGCTTCGAGCAACTGAGCCCATTCGGTTAGTCGTTTTTTCAGTAGCTTCCGGTCTTTTTCGGAGCCTTTCTCGGTCAGGAAGATGTTTTTGCGCGCCTTTTTGGCCGGGTTCATGTTCTGCGCCCCATCGATGGTGGTTTCCACAAATTCGAAACCGCCAAATTTGGCCAGCTGCTGGCTGCTGTCGGCCAGCGTTTGCGCCGGGTTGGGGAGTTTAACGCGTTCTTTTACGGCCTTGCCGTTTGCTGATTGATCGGATGCTTCCATGCGTGTAAAGAGGGGTCGTTGTGACTGAATTACGGGTTGATTCGCCGGGTAAAATCCGGCGTTAGCTGGCGTCTTCGAGTTCCTGCAGCATGGCCCGGAGCGCTGTCAGGTAGGCGGCTTTGGCGGCCGGGTCGGTCAGGATTTTCTGCAGGACCTTATTGGCTTTTAGCTGCTTGATGAATTTCTGGTAATCATCCTGCTGGCTCTGTAATCCCTGCAGGAAAGGGCTTTGGGCCGTAATGCCTTTTTTGCCGAAATCGCCCAGGTTGTTGAAATGCAGCGATTCCTCGACACCGGTTCCCTCGGCGTCTTCGAACGAAATATCGAGTTCGGGTTTGAAGCGGGCGAATACCGCATCGACGGTTTCCAGCTTTTCTTCGATTCTGGGTTTAAACGGTGCGTCGGCCGTCAGCTTCTGCACCAGCAGCGTGCGGTTTTTCTGAATGTCGGCGATTGCTTCGTTGGCGTCGTTGCCTTTTTTTTCCTGACCGCCAATGCCATAGTCCATCATGTTGAATACGCGTTTAAAGGATTCGTTAAGGTTATGTAGTTGTGTCGAACGAGTACGTTAAGCCCGAAGGGTGGGTCATTGGGTAAGCGTCGCCGATGCCGGTTCGGGCACTGGCACGTTTTCGAAATGCAGTTCGCCTGAGCTGTCTGTTTGCAGATGCAGCTGGCTTCCCCGGCCAATCTCGCCCGACACGATCATGCGGGAGAGTGGCCGCCGGAGACGGTTGCGGATGACTCCCCGCAAAGGCCGCGCCCCGTAGCGGGGGGTGTAGCCTTCCAGGGCCAGCTGCCGCCGGACCTCGTCGGAAAGGGTTACGCTAATGCCCTGTTTGTCGAGCATGGTCAGCAGCGATTTCAGCTGGATATTGAAAATGCTGACGATGGCTTCCTCCGAAATGGGCTGGAACGGTATGATCTCGGTCAGACGGCCCAGAAATTCCGGCCGGAAGTACCGACTCATAATTTCGAGCAGCTCATTCGACGCGGCTATCTCGCCCTTCGCGGCTTTTTCCACCACGTAATCCGAACCGATATTCGACGTGAAGAGAATGATGGCATTGGAAAAGTCGCCTTCGCGACCAAGCCGGTCGTGCAGCAGCCCTTCGTCCAGGATTTGCAGGAAGATATCGAACACCGACGGGTGCGCTTTCTCGATTTCGTCGAACAGCACTACGGCAAACGGCTGTTGCCGGATTTTGGTCACCAGCAACCCGCCTTCTTCGTAACCCACGTAGCCCGGAGGAGCACCGTAAAGTAGTGCCGCCGAATGCTCTTCCTTAAATTCCGACATGTCGAACCGGATTAGCGCCCGCTCGTCGTTGAACAGAAAATCGGCCATCGACTTGGCCAGTTCGGTTTTTCCGGTACCGGTCGGGCCGGAGAAGAAAAACGAACCGATGGGCTGACCGGGCCGACTTAGTCCCGACCGGTTTTCCAGGATAGCATCGGCAATGATCTTCACGGCATGATCCTGACCGACGACCCGCTGCTTCAGGTGCTCATCCAGCGTGAGCAATTTATCCCGCTCTTTGGATTGGATCTTGCCCAGTGGAATACCCGTCCGGTTTGCTACCACAGCCGCGACTTCCGCCGGTTCGACCTGGTCGCGCACCTGCTCGCCCAAGGCATCGAGTTTCGTAAGCACCGCGTCGAGGTGATCGGCCAGCGCATCGGGGAGCTCAAACGCATCCGTGTGCAGTTCCTCCTCCAGTTGCCCAAGCAGCACCGGACTCAGGCGGTTCTTCAACTGCCGTTCGAACCAGCGGACATCCGGCATCGACGTCAGCGGATCGTCCGGATTGATCCGTTCCCGAATGATGCTCAGTTCGGTTCGCAGGCGTTCAATTTCGGGTTTGGTCGTTTCTGCCGCCAGTTTCATGGCGGCCATCGTGCGATCGATCAGGTCGATAGCGGCATCAGGCAACCGCCGGTCTTTTAAATAGCGCCGGGCCAGCCGAACGGTTTCGGCAACGGTGGTGCTGGCCACGCCAATCTGATGGTGCTTTTCGAACAGCGGCAGAATGGTTTGGACCATCCGGGTGGCCGTTGGCTCGTCGGGTTCGTCAACGGCCAGCACCTCGAACCGCCGGGCAAAGGCTTCGTCTTTTTCGAGATACTTACGGTATTCGTCGTTGGTCGTCGCGCCAATCAGGGTCAGTTCGCCCCGGGCTAGTTCGGGCTTCAGCAGATTGACCGTCCCTGCAGCTCCGCCCTGCGGGTCCATCAGCACGTGGATTTCGTCGATGAACAGCAGCGCCCGGTCGAACTGCTTGAGGTCGGCCAGAATCCCTTTCAGCCGATCTTCGATTTCGCCTTTGTAGGAAGCCCCGGCAATCAGCGAACCCATATCCAGTTGGAATAACTGGGCATTTTTGAGGTGAGGAGGCACGTTGCCCGCCACGATCTGCTGGGCCAGTCCCTCCACCAGCGCCGTCTTTCCAACACCCGGCTCGCCGGTAATGATCACGTTTGGCTTAAGCCGTCGGCCCAGAATTTCGATCATCTGCCGGGTTTCGCGGTCGCGCCCGACAATGGGATCGAGCTTTCCCTCGCGGGCCGATGCGGTGCGGTCGATGCAGAATTTGAACAGGGTTTTTCCCGTTGCCCCAGCACTACCCGCTTCCGTCGATGCTTGCCCGTTGCTGGCCGCCCCGCCCGATTTTCCGCTCACGGCCTGCTGCAGATCCGCGCTCTTCAGCGCTTCTTCGAGCAACTGGCTTTCGGTGAGCGGAAAGGATTTAAGCTGGTCACGGGTGAAGGCAACGTCGGGTTTACACATGGCGACCAGCACGGCCAGTGGCGATAAAGCGCTCTCTCCGAGTTTCATCCGTACGACATCGGCCACTTCGAGTAACGCCCGGACCTGCGCATCGGCGGTCGGCTCGTCGGTTGCGCGGGCCGATTTCGGGTAGTTCTCGATGCGGATGTCGGCCCAGTCGCGCAGGTAAGGCACGTCGATCGACCAGACGACCAGTTGCGATGCCAGCCCTACCTCGTTATGGAGCAACCCTTTGAGCAGATGTCCCGGCGAGAAATTCAGGTGCTGATACTCGCGCGCTACCGCTTGGGCAATGCCAATCGCCCGGCGGAGTTCGTCCGTGAAGGAAAGCGTCATCATGGTCTGAGTAGGGGTATAGGTACAAACTCCTGAGTAGCGGAAAAGCCATTCGGTCGCTCCCCGACGTCCGTTTGGCGGAAGGGTATCCGATGTTCGGGAAAAAGCCAAGGCGTTGCCAGAATAGGCACAGTTTTGTATGCCATAACGTTGATAATCAGTAAATGGGCTGCGTTTTTTATTGAATATAGCAGGTAGTCTTTCCTACGGCCAAGTCCTTTTGAGCATACGGTTGGTTCCGGTTATTTATGGGCTATCGACCGTATAATCGACCTCTGCTGAATTGATCGGTAGCTTTTTTACTGGTTTTTATCGAGCCGTGCCACAGTTCAAACCGGAACACGGCTCGATAAAAACCAATGCGTTATTTACGTTTGAAGTAAAAATCATTCGTCAGTGAAGATGTATCCCAGGGGCGCTGCCGGTTGTTCGTTTGCTTCTGAACGTCGACCCGAACCCGTTTAAAAACATCTTCGATCGACAGACCCGGATTTTTTAAATTATTGAGCAGGGCGGCCGTGTAAAGACCATTGCGGCCTGTTCCGTCGGCGGCCGTGCTACCCGGTGCGGTGGCATAAGCGATGTACGATCCCGACGTTGATTTCATGGTTGCCAGACCACCATCGCCCCCGCCCCGGCTCAGGCTCCGCTCAAACGGATTGTTCCGGCAGGCGTCCAGAATGATGATGTTGGTGACCGTGCGGGCATCTTCCATTTTGGCCACCACCCGGTTTGCCGGTTCGCAATCGAACTCGATGTCGCCCGCGGTTTGCGGAGACGCATCGATGGGCACCAGGTAATTCTGATCCGCCAGGGCTACACCATGCCCGGCGTAGAAAAACAAGCCGACCTGGTAATCTTTCAGCTTGTAGCCAAAATCATCGACTGCTTTCCGCAGATTTTTTTTAGTAAGGTCGGTATAAAGCATGACTTCGAAACCCAGGTCTTTCAGGGTTTTGGCCATGTCCTGCGCGTCGTTGGCGGGGTTGGCCAGCCGGCTCGACGCCGGATACGCCGAATTCCCGATCACCAGCGCTAACCGCTTTTCGACGGGCAGGGCTTTCACGTAGGTAACCGTAAACTGAGACGACGACTCGCCCCCCGGATTCGTGGCCACCAGCCGGAGTTTGTTTGCACCTTCTCGTAAGGTAACGGCCTGCTTAAACGGCTGGTCGGCGTCGCTGACGGTTTTCAGATCCCGCTGCGCAGGCTGAAGTTCGTCGTTGAGATACAGTTTGACCGAACTTAATGGTTTCGCGGTTTTGATGAGCGCCTGTACGGTCAGATTTTCTGCTTCGACGGCCAGCTGGTTCCCCGAGCCCATGCGCCACTCGATCTGGGGCGGAGCCACGGCCTTAGGAAACAACGATTCGGTGTTGAGCCGCTGCGTTGCACTCTTAAACGTAGAGACGGCCTGTTCCTGTGCCCGCAGATAACCCGCGTTGAGCAGCACCAGGAGAATGATTGTAAAACGTTTCATGATCGATTGAGTGGATTGGCTAAAATTTGTAGGTAACGCCTAAACTGGCTGTCTGCGTGCCGGGTGTAATCTGAAATGCGGTCCGGCCAGGTTTGGGTTTATGCACAATCATGTATACCACGTTGGCCACGGCCAGGGCGGCTGCTGCCCCCGCGACGATGGTGAAGGTGCCTTTCTTACTGTCTACGGACGCTTTCAGGTCATTGAACCTGTTTAATTCGTCCTGACTTTCTGCGTATCGTTTTTCATTATAGGCATCGACGTCTTTGTTGATCGCAGAGGCCAGCGTGAAGGCGTAAATGGCTAACCCACCTGTAGCGACCCAGCCGACAACCGGAATGATCGGGAATTTTTTGACTGGACTAACCACCGCCGGGGACGAACTGACCGAAGGCTGAGTTCGCGAAGGGGCCGAGGCACTCAACGGGCGAACCAGCCGGATAACGGCACGCACTTCTTCATTGAGTGGAATCCCATCCCGGACGACATCCCAGGAAACGGTCTTGTTCGTACCGGGACGAAGCCCTTTGCCTACATCGCCCGTCACGGTCCGGGGCCGGATGGTATTACCCGATGCGGTTTCGAACTCGACATAGAGCGAATCGCCGGGTTGTACGGTCGGTAAGTCGTACTGAATAACTACCCGTCGGCTCGTTTCATCGATCCGGAACCGGATGTTCGTCGCCGACGAATTCTGTTGTGCCCGACTCTGGAAAACCAGCAGAAAAGCCGCCAGTGTACACAAACAGATGCGTATTGATCTAGACATAATCGTTACTGGTTTGCCAAAAGCATTCGTTATAGTCAATGGATTGACTGACAGATATTTTATTGAGTGATTGATTTTGTCGGAGCCATGCCACGGTTCCGACAAAATCAATCACTCGTCCTGAACCACCCGAAATCCGGCGCTGCGGGATTGTAGGCCCGGCGAAAGCGCCCCCCGGTTCGCTATTCGCATATCACTCACCCCGCCATCGTAGCCAGCGCCCCGCTGCACGCGCGACGAACCCGAAGCCGCGCCAGTAGGGTTGGTGGCGGCTGCGCTGCTGTAAGAGCCATACCAGTCGCTGCACCACTCCCAGGCGTTTCCGCTCATGTCGTAGATGCCCAGTTCGTTGGGTAGCTTCAGGCCAACCGGGTAAACGCTGCTGTTGGTCGCGGTGCTCGTGTACCAGGCTACCGCGCTGGCGGTGTTGCTGCCCGAATAAATATAGCCCCGGCTTTGCTTGCCACCCCGGGCTGCATATTCCCACTCAGCTTCGGTAGGCAGCCGAAAACGTTTGCCTTTCTGCTGACCGAGCCACTGACAATAGGCCGTTGCGTCGTCGTAGGTAATGTTGACTACGGGGTAAGATTCGGGGCGGCCCCAGCCGGGAGCGGGTGGAAGCGTCCGGTTCGTCTGGGTGCAGAAGTTCTGAAACTCGCGGTTCGTCACTTCGTATTTGCTGATGTAAAAATTTTTGACGGTTACGCTGTGAACTGGCTTCTCGTCTGCTTCACCGTCGTTGCTGCCCATGTTGAAGGTGCCCCCGGTTACGTAAGCGAGGTCGACGGCGAGCGGGTCGGTTCGGAGTTCTTTGGGATCGAGGTTCCATTTGGAACAGCCCGCAATGAACAGGATCGTACAAAGTAAACCAACTGAGAAAAAACGCATAGTTTAAAAGGAAGCGGCTCGTTTATAGTCCTTTGCGTATACCGGTAGGCGTTCATCTATAGTAACCGGAGCGACGCTGAAGGATGGGGTCAACTCATTCATCAGGCTTCAATTTTGACATAAATGGTATAGACGACGACAGGATTTGAGGGAACGGTAGAACATTTAATATTGCGGCCATAAACAGCCTGCGCGCTTTCCCGTAGCTTTGCTGAGCCACCGGTTGGCTTACCTTTATGTCAGGGGATGGAACTACTGAAAGGATTCAATCAAGTGCTTTATTTTCTGGTCGAACTGAGCATGTTCAGTTCGTTGGGCTACCTGGGGTTCCGGAGTGATTTGCCGGTCTGGGGAAAGTACCTGGCAGGTATTGGGCTGCCTCTGCTAGCCGCCACTTTGTGGGGGATTTTTGCCGCGCCCCGGTCGGCTTATCGGTTAGACACGCCCTACCGGGCTGTGTTTGCCCTGTTGCTGTTTGGGCTGACAGCCTTGCTCTTGTACCGAACCGGCTATCCGCGGCTAGGGATTACGTTTGGGCTTACGGCGTTGGGCAGTCAACTGCTGGCTTTGGTGCTCCGGCAATGATTGGGGCTGATTGGCGAACGGTATTGAGCACTCGGAGCGATCTATAAACAAGAAACACCTGATGCAAATGTACTAGGTGTTGTCCCTTAAACTTTCAAATCTCAAATGGTTTGAGTACTACAAAGATAACGAAATGCGAAACCGCTTCGTGCCTCTTTTACTTAATATAGCCACTTGTCAGTCTGGACAACTTATCAGACTGGGGCTGATTCGAGTGGAAAAGCTTACCCGAATCGGTCTGTCGTTCGCTACCGTGGACTGCCGAAGTCAGTGACCCAGTAGGCGTGATACTTCCCATCAGATGTGTATCTATATCCGATACCGACCTCTTTAATAGCACCATTCATTAGATTCTGGCAATGGCCGGGCGAGTTGAGCCAGGCATCCATCACGTCCCGGGCGGTGGGCTGCCCAGCGGCAATGTTTTCGGCAACGACAGACCATACGTAACCTTCCTGGGTTATTCGTTTGGCGGCATCGCGCGAATCACGGGCTGGTTCGGTATGCGATAGCTTCAGCGCGGAGGCCATCCAGTCGGCATGTTTTTGAGCCGCTGCCGTCAGCTTTTCATTGTACTTCAGCGGAGCCGCAGCCGGGTAAACCCGGTTGCCGCATCGGCAGGGCTTCGAACGGGCCTGATTGAGGTAAGTAAAAACTTCCTGGAGCATGCCAGTCGGCGGTGTCGCAAAAGTCGCCGAAGGAGCGATTACCAGGCTTTCTGCCGGATACGATGTCGCTCCGAACAGGGCGAATAACAGGCCTAAGCCGTACTTCTTGTTCATCGATGTATACGGGCGTCGGCCTAAACGGGCAAGTACTGTTGCAGAGCGACCCCTATTCTTATACGCTCAATGACTGCTTATTATTACCTCCTGACTGATTTCAACCGTTAGCGACTGTCGGCTGCCTAATGGGTTGGTATACGTTCAACAACGACGCTGTTTTAACTTTCTGGATCTAGTTAAACTGGCTTCTTTTTTTGTCATTCCGACCGTAGGGAGGAATCTTGATCTACCCCAGAGGAGACTTTAAGATTCCTCCCTACGGTCGGAATGACAAAAAAAGAAGCGAACTCTTCCTGGAAACCCAAAAATTGAGACCGCTTTAAAAAAGCAAACCAGCTTTCCTGATCAGGAAAGCTGGTTTGCGGTATCTGACAGCCAGTCGATGGCCAGGGATTACACCAGTTTCTCCTTGAAAAAGTCGATCGTCCGTTTCCAGGCAAGTTCGGCAGCCGCTTTATCATACCGAGGAGTCGTGTCGTTGTTAAAGCCGTGGTTGGCATTCGGATAGATGTAGGCGGTATACTCTTTTTTGTTCTCTTTCAGGGCGGCTTCATACGCTGGCCAGCCGGCATTGACCCCTTTGTCGAGTTCGCCATATTGTAAAAGCAGGGGTGCTTTTATTTTGGCCACATCTTCGGCGGGGGGCTGCCCTCCGTAGAAGGGAACCGCTGCCGATAAACCGGGCAGACGCACGGCCATCATGTTGGCGATCCAGCCACCAAAACAGAAACCGACAACCCCAATTTTTCCATTGCAGTTTTTATCGGTTTTCAGGTAATCGTAGGCCGCAATAAAATCCTCCAGCATCTCATTCCGGTCGCGTTTACTTTGCATCGCCCGACCTTCATCGTCCGTACCCGGATACCCACCCAGCGGGCTTAGCGCATCCGGCGCAATGGAGACGAAACCGGCTAGTGCCACCCGCCGGGCCACATCGGCAATGTGTGGATTTAAACCCCGGTTTTCGTGAACGACTACCACCCCACCCAGTTTCTGTTTTGTATCGACAGGCATCGACAGCAGGGCTTTGATGGTGCCGCCCCCTTTGGGCGATGGATAATTGACATAATCCGATTTCAGGCGCGGATCGTCGGCTTTAACCTGGATAGCGCCCTGGTAATCGGGCATCAGAAAGCTCATCAGCGAGGCAACCGTGAGACCACCAACGGCATAGGTAGAAAGCTTCTGGACAAAGTCCCGGCGGTCGAGCCGGTTGTGAGCGTAGTCGTCGTACAGATCGAATACTTCCTGTTTGATGTCTTCTTTTTTGATATTGGTTGGGTTAGTTTCCATACGGTTACTTGAGTTCAGGTAAGTTCATACTCCTTCACATCCATGCTTAACACGTAACCCCTGTCGGCGGCAGGACGAACAAGGGCTTATGGCTTTTACAGAGATGTTTTTGTCGCTACTAGTTTCAGATCGAGGGCAAACGTGTCGTCGATGATTTTGTCGGCTGCCGTGCCAATGATGGCCGCCCGGTACTTGATGTCGTAGTCCAGCCGATTGACGGGAAACTTAGCCGTAGCCTGCACCACATTTCCGGCAAGATTCACCGTGGCCGGAAAGGTCTGCGGTTTGGTTGTGCCCTTAATGGTCAGGTCGCCACCGATGGTGTAGTTAGGTTCTCCGGCTTTGGCGCCGGCAATGGGTTTGATGCTGGTAATGGTAAACGTTGACGTTGGGTATTTCTCTACGGCAAAAAAATCCTCCGACCGTAGGTGGTTGACCAGGCGCTCGTTGAAAGGACTGGTATCGCCTTTATCGATGTCGCGCAACGTCGTCATGTCGGCTACGAAGGTCCCCGCCGTGAGTTTGTTGCCATCCAGGCTAAGTTGCCCCTTGGCTAGTTTGACGATCCCGTTGTGTTGGCCGGTCACTTTTTTGGCATTCCAGCTAATTGTACTTTGGTCCGGATCGACCGTGTATACGGCGGCTTTGGCATGACTCTGCCGAAAGACAGCTGGTTTTCCGCCTTCGGTAGTGCCCGTGGTCAAAAGCAGATTTCCGGTCAGGAATAAAGAGGCCAGGGCGGCACCGATCAACAGGTTGTTTTGCATGAATGTAGGATGAATTTGAGTGAATACATTTACTGGTTTAGGGTAGATTGTAACGCGGGATCAGCCTTCGCCCTAAAACATAGCCAGTGGCTAAACGACTCGCGCTGATCGACGCGTAACGACAAGGCAATGTACGGTTAATGCACGTAGAGCAAACCTGCGTCGGCCACATTTTATCGAATGTCTATGGATCGGCATTCCAGCCAAACCATAGCCGGAGGCAAACGCAAACACCAGTCCGACTGATTTTTGACACAGCAAACTGGTGAAGAGGAAACTATTCAGAAAATCAATCTGACTGAGTGCCCGATTTCAGGCGGTGAAGGAAGCGTTTTGGGTGGCAAACGACGAAAACAAGGGCACACCAGGGTCAGAGTGTAGCGTTTTTCTGCTGAACCTGCGTAGCCGCATCGACGCTGTCAACGGCTTTCAGCACCGATGTCAGCACGCCCGGAAATTTTTTCTCCAGCTCTTCGGTCCGGAGCGAAATCAGGCTTTGGGTACCATACGGGCGTAAATGAATGATACCGGCTTCGCGCAACACCCGGATGTGATGCGACATGGTCGACTTGGCGACGGGCGTCGGGATGGTGCCACAGGCCTGTTCGCGTTCCGACTGGGCCAGACACTGTACGTAGTTTAACCGGACGGGGTCGCTAAGGGCGTGGAGCACACCGGGTAGGGTGATCTGGTCAGTAGTAGGATGCTGGTACTGTTTCATAAGTTAACCCCTTCTGGCGGCTTCGTCACTGCGGCTGGTTAATGAAGTAGCTACAGTAGTTGCCAACACAACAATGCGGCCAGGGAAAATAATTCATTAGTTTTTTTCAGAATTAAGAAACCATCTGTACGGGTCAGTTGTTCGACAACCATAAAACAATGAAAGTTCGATATTTGTAGAACAATAAAACAATACAACCTTATAAAATGAGAACGCTCAATTTTCGAACCCAGTCTCTGATTGCCGGCCTGATCGTATTGACCATCGCGCTGTTTTTAGTGACCCCCAAACTATTTTCCAATAAACCGTCAGCCGCTACCAGCCGTAAACTTTCGTCGCCCGCCCCACCCGCCGACAACAAGGTTGCTACCGACGCTTTTGTCGTGAAACGCGAAACCATCACCGACGAACTGCAAACGACCGGAACCATCCAGGCCAATCAGGAAGTCGATCTGGTCAGTGAAGTAGCCCGCAAACTGGTCCGGGTTTATGCGCGGGAGGGCAGCTACGTCGGCCAGGGGGCGTTGCTTTACAAGCTGGACGATGCCGATCTGCTCGCTAAAAAACGTAAAGTAGCCCTTCAGGAGAAACTAGCCCGGCTGGATGAAAAACGCTTCCGCGAGCTTCTGGCAACCGAATCGGTCAATCAGCAGGAATACGACAAAGTACTGACCAACCTCAACGTGCTGCAGGCCGAACTGGCCATGATCGATGTGGATCTGGTTAAAACCGAAATCCGGGCACCATTTGCGGGTAAACTCGGCCTCAAGCGTGTCGATGTGGGCGCTTACGTAACCCCATCGACGGTGCTCAGCTCGATCGACGACATCAGCCGGGTTGAGGTAACCTTCACGATTCCCGAAAAATACGCATCGGAGGTTCGGCCAGGCCAGGCCATTCAGTTTACGACCGAAAACAGCAGTCGCTCGTTTGTTGCGAAGGTGACGGCTACGGAGCCCAGGATGGAAGCCAACACCCGGAGCCTGCTGGTCAAGGCTATCAGCGACAACAAAGGCGGCAAACTGGTGCCTGGCTCGTCAGCCAAGATCGCTTACGCACTGCACGTGGCTCAGGACGGCATCATCGTACCGACGCAGGCCCTGATTCCGGACGCCAAAGGGTATTTTCTGTTCAGACTCAATCACGGAAAAGCCGAGCGCCGGGAGGTGAAGACCGGAAGCCGCACCAAAGGAACTGTGCAGATTCTGAACGGCTTAGCCATCGGTGATACGGTATTGACGACCAATTTGTTACGCCTGGACACAGGCGTTCCGGTGACAGCATCGACGATCGAATAACTGACGCTTTCTGAACTTTTAAGAATAATCTCCAAAGGGGCGTTTTTGTCATGCTGACGCAGGAAGCATCTTCAATCCTCCCAATTAGCAAGTAAGGGAACCTTAAGATGCTTCCTGCGTCAGCATGACAAAAAGGTGTCTGAAAAAAGTTTAAACGGCTTTGTTCTTTTCCCTTGTAGTTCTCCTTTGATTTAACAATACCTCATCATGAGTTTATCGGGAATTAGTATTCAGCGGCCAGTGCTGGCCGGGGTACTCTCTGTATTGATTATACTTTTTGGGTTCGTCGGGCTGACCTACCTCGGCATTCGCGAATATCCGGTGACGGATTCGCCCATCGTGACGGTCACGACCACCTATCCGGGGGCCAGCCCCGATGTGATCGCTTATCAGATTACCAAGCCGCTGGAAGAGTCCATTGGAGAAGCCAACGGCATCCGGACCATCTCGTCGGTATCACGGGAAGCGGCCAGCGTAATCACGGTTGAATTTAACCTCGATGCCGATCTGGAAGCGGCTGCCAACGACGTGCGGGACAAAGTGACCAAAGCCCGGCGACTGCTGCCCGGTGACGTCGATCCGCCCATCGTAGAGAAAGCCAACAGTGGCGACATTGTCATTTTCATGGCCGTGGAAAGCAAAACCCGCAGCATTCTGGAAGTAAGCAATATTGCCTCCACGGTCATCAAAGAGCGGATGCAGACCATTCCGGGCGTCAAACGGGTCGGTATTGCGGGTGAGAAAAAGTACGCCATGCGCCTTCGCATCGACCCCGCGAAGCTGGCCGCCTACCAACTGACCCCGTCGGACATTGAACAGGCACTCCGGAAAGAAAACGTGGACCTGCCCTCGGGCCGGATCGAAGGCGACCGCAACGAACTGACGGTCCGAACGCTGGGCCGATTGACGAAGGAAGACGATTTCAACAACATGATCGTCAAGCAGGCTGGCAGTAGTATCATCCGGTTTCGCGACATCGGTTATGCCGAACTGGGCGCGGAGAACGAACGGACGGCCATTCTGAACAGCCTCAAGGGAAATTCACCTACCATCGGTGTGTTCGTAGAACCCCAGCGTGGAGCCAACGCCGTTGCCATCGCTGATGAATTTTATAAACGACTGAAGGAGCTGCGCAAAGAAATTCCGGCCGATTACGAGCTGACCATCGGGAAAGACTTTACCGAACCCATCCGGGATTCGATTTCGGAAGTGGAAGAGACCCTATTCGTGGCGTTTGGGCTGGTCATTCTGATTCTGTTTCTTTTCCTGCGCGACTGGCGGTCGACGATCATTCCGGTCGTGGCCATTCCGGTGTCCATTGTGTCGGCGTTCTTCATTATGTACATCGCGGGCTACTCCATCAATATACTGACGCTGCTGGCGCTGGTGCTGGCGATCGGTCTGGTGGTCGATGACGCCATTGTGGTACTGGAGAATATTTACGCCAAAGTGGAAGAAGGTATGTCACCCTTGCAGGCGGCCTTCAAAGGGTCGTCGGAAATCTACTTTGCCGTCATCTCGACCACGATTACGTTGGCGGCCGTTTTTCTGCCGATCCTGTTCCTGCCGGGCATTACCGGAAAGCTGTTCCAGGAGTTCGCGGTGGTCGTGGCAGGCTCGGTGCTGGTGTCGGCCTTTGTGGCCCTGACGCTGTCGCCGATGATGAGCGCCTACCTGCTGAAACGGCATGACCGGCCCAACTGGCTGTACCGGAAAACGGAGCCTTATTTCGTGGCCTTAAACCGGGGCTACGAGCGGTCGCTGGCCTGGTTCATGCAGTACCGCTGGGTTGCCTTCCCGACTCTGATCGTCACCTTCGGACTCATCTATGTCATCGGCCGGCAACTCCCCTCGGAGCTGGCTCCGCTGGAAGACCGTTCGCAGATCAGCCTGGCCGTGGTGGCACCGGAAGGGTCGTCGTATGAATACACGGAGAAGTACATGAACGAAATCGCCCGGTTCTCGGTCGACTCGACGGCAGGCCTATTCCAGACGTACTCGATTCTGGCCCTGACCTTTGGCCCACCGGCTCCGGTGAATATTGCTATCCAGAACACCTTCCTCAAAAAAGCCGACCAACGCACCACGACCCAGGCCGACGTCTTTACGACCTACGCCCGAAATATCCAGAATTTCCGGGGGGTGATGGTTTTCCCGGTGCAGCCACCAACCATCGGGAGCCGGTTCGGACAGGCTCAGCCGGTTCAGTACGTCTTGCAGGGTCAGAACCTGTCGGCTATTACCGCCGTGCTGCCGAAGTTTCTGGATGAAGCCCGCAAAAGCCCGGTTCTGCGGTTCGCCGATTCGGATTTGAAAGTCAATAAGCCGGAACTGGTTCTCCAGATCAACCGCGACAAAGCCGCTGAGTTGGGGATTTCCGTGGCGGAGATCGCCCGGAGCCTGCAACTGGCGCTGAGTGGACAGCGGTACGGGTATTTCATTTACAACGACCGGCAATACGAAGTAATCGGCCAGTTGCAGAAACAGGATCGCGACACGCCCTACGATCTGAAAGCGATGTTCGTACGGACCCGAACCGGCGACGTGGTTTCGCTGGATAACCTGGTTTCGTTTAAAGAAAGCATCAGTCCGGCGGCCATTTATCGGTACGATCAATCCATTTCGGCAACCGTATCGGCGGGTCTGGCACCGGGTAAAACCATCGGGGATGGCGTATCAGAAATGAACCGTATTGCGCAGAAGGTCTTACCGCCGACCATCAAAACGTCGCTGGCGGGTGAATCGCGGGACTACGCCGAAAGTTCATCGAGTCTGCTGTTTGCGTTTGTGTTCGCGCTGGTGCTGATCTACCTGGTACTGGCGGCCCAGTTCGAAAGCCTGGTCGATCCATTCATCATCCTGTTGACCGTACCGATGGCCATGACGGGGGCGTTGCTGAGCCTATGGCTGTTCGGCCAGACGCTGAATATTTTCAGCCAGATCGGGATCATCACCCTCATCGGTCTGATCACCAAAAACGGCATCCTGATCGTTGAGTTTGCCAACCAGCAAAAAGAAGAAGGGTTGAGCACCCTCGAAGCCGCGAAAGCCGCGGCAGCCTCCCGATTCCGGCCCATTCTGATGACCAGCCTGGCGATGATCTTCGGTACCATTCCGATCGCGCTGACGGTGAACAGCCGAAATTCGCTCGGAACGGTCATTGTCGGCGGCTTATTATTCGCGGGTTTGCTCACGCTCTATATCATCCCGGCGGTGTATTCCTACTTCTCGCGGGTTCCGAAGAAAAAGGCCGAAGAACTCGAACTGGTCGCCTGATGTCAATTTTTTCTCACCATACGAATATGAAATACCCAACATACACCGTCGGCCTGTTGCTGGCACTTACCACAATAGCCCAGGCGCAGGTTCGCCAACTGACGATGGAAAGTGCCGTTCAATTAGCCATCGATAAAAACCGGGATTTGCAGGTAGCTTCGCTGGAAACGGCGAAGGCGACGCAAAAAGTGCAGGAAGCGCGGGGCTATGCGTTGCCAACCGTAGCCGCTTCAGCGCAGTACCTCTATTACTTCAACAAACAGGTTTCGTTTCTGCCCGGTAGCTTCGTCGGCCTGGGCGACGACCAACTGGCCATGTTTCGGGTTGGCGGCTCGAACGCGTTTCTGGGGGGCGTGGCCGTGTCCCAACCCCTGTTTCAGGCCAGCGTTCGCTCAGGTATTAAAACGGCTCAGATCGACGGATTAGCCACAGATCAGGCGCTGGCCGAGGTTCGGGCAAGTGTCGTTACCGATGTTCGGAAAGCGTACCTGGACGTACTGATCACGCAGGAACAACTCCGATTGCAACAGCAGAGTATCGCCCGGAACGAGCAGGCCTTGAAAGACGCCCGTTCGCTGCTGGCACAAGGCCGGGCCTCGCGCGTGGATACGTTGCGTGCGTATGTGACGGTCGAAAACCTGCGACCGACGATTATTCAGTTGACCAACCGGATCGGTATCACGAAAACGGTGCTGAAGCGCACCGTGGGCCTGGACGAGCGGGAAGAGATTGAGCTCCAGGATTCGCTGCGGTACGACGATGCGTTGTTCGTATCGCCGGGTACCGATGCCTTTCTTGACGCGGTGCAGGCTCGACCCGACGTGCGCCGGCTGGAGTTGGTGGAGCAACTGAACCGGGAGCAGATTGCGCTGCAAACGGCTGAGAAAGGCCCGAAGTTAGCCGCCATTGGCCTGGTGCAATCGCAATCGCAGGCCAATAATTTTCGGTTGGGCGATTACCAGTGGCCGGTAAGCTCGTACCTGGGTTTGCAGCTCAATGTACCGATTTTTACCGGTTTTCGGACTAATTCGCGGATTCAACAGGCGCAGATAACCCGTAAACAAAGCGAAACCCAGTTGGCGAATCTGAAAGAGATCGTACGGGCGCAGGTGAAAATAAGTCTGGCAAACGTACAGGAAGCCCGGCTGCGCATCCAGACTCAGCAACAGACGATTGCCGTCGCTGAGCTGGGCTACCGGATCACCCGCGACCGCTGGAAACAGGGTATTGCCTCCCGGCTGGACCTGACCGATGCTGAGCTTTCGCTGACCCAGGCGAAGTCGAACTATTTCCAGGCTGTGTACGATTATCTAACGGCAACCGTTGATTTAGACAAGGTGTTAGGCCGGATCAGGTAAGCCGGTTTATACACGGCTGGTACCAGGTTGTCGGATCGGTTGGCAGATGCCTCATGGTTGGAAATTATGCCAACTTATCGGTTAACGATGGGGGCCAGTATAACAAAGCCCAGGTTGCTGGATAACAACGATCTTGCTTGCCTGATTGGCAAATTTATTTGGTTACGTGGACGAACAACAACGTTGGCAGGCATTCCAGGCGGGGGATGAAGACGCATATACACAACTCTATCAGAACCACATTCGGGCGATGTACCGGTACGGCATGAGTTTAGTACCCGCTTCCGAAGCCTTTGTCCTGGATTGCGTGCACGATGTTTTTACCGAACTGTGGGCGAAACGAACCCGGCTGACTACGCCCGATAACGTACGGCATTACCTGCTGAAGGCGCTTAAGATTCGGATTATCCACCTGCTCGAACGGAAAGAGCGACCAAGCCAGTCCCTGGCCGAAGCCGACTACGAAATGCTGTGGGCCGAACCCAACGAGTTAGAATTACTCGAAGAGCTGGAAGCCGCCAGCACCCGCCAGCAACGGCTACAGCGACTCATTGCCCAGCTTCCTCCGCGTCAGCAGGAAGCGCTGAAGCTGCGTTTCGTCGAAAACATGAATTATAATCAGATCGGTGAGCTGCTGGATGTCAATCAGCAGTCGGCTAAGAACCTGGTTTTCCGGGCTGTAGAGAAACTGCGTCGGTGGGTGGTGCTGCCTTTTTTAATTATTTTAACTTTTTTTTAGGTTTTAGTGAGTACGTTTTTCGAACGGGGTCATCTACTGACAAAATCAGTAGTTCGTGCAACCCCTTTACGAAACCTTCTCAGCCGCTGACTTCCTGACGGACGATTACTTCGTCCGTCACCAGCTTAGCCCAACGCCCCAGTCGGCTCAGTTCTGGGAAACCTGGCTGAATGAGCATCCGCATCGGCAGTCCGAATGGCAGCAGGCCGTCGACCTGTTGGCCGCTATCCGGCTGGGGCTTGAAACGTATGCGCAGACGTACGTACCTGAAGAAACCATTCGCCAGCTCCTGATTCGAATTCAGCAAACCAACGCGCCGGTCGGTCAGCAGGAAACACCTATTCGTCGGATCGGGTGGATACGGTGGGCAGCCGCGGCTTCCGTCTTGCTGGCCCTGGGCTATGGCGTCTGGTGGCAGACCAGGCACCGGGCGTCGCCGTATGAACAACAACTGGCCACCCTAACCCAATCGTTTTCCGAAAAAGTAAATACCAGCCAGCAGGTACAGGCCCTGCGGTTGCCCGATCATTCGATGGTCTGGCTGGCTCCAGAAAGCCGATTGAGCTATGGTGCCGACTTTGGCCAGCAAAAGCGGACCGTCTACCTCTCCGGCGAAGCTACGTTTGCGGTGACCAGCGATGCCAAAAAACCTTTTCTCGTTCACGCCAACGAAGTCATCACGAAGGTCGTGGGTACACGGTTCACGGTCCGGGCTTTTGCTGCGGAAAACCGCGTGCGGGTGCATGTCCAGTCGGGCCAGGTGTCGGTCTACCGCAACGGACCGGCTTCGGTGCCGAACCGGCCGAAAGGCGTGATGTTGCTGCCCAACCAGCAGGTAGTTTTCAACCGGCAAACCGACGAGTTCGATAAAATGCTGGTCGAGACGCCCAGTCTGATCAGCCCCCGGATCCGGCAGAAGAAGACCCCTGCCTTTGTGTATAACGATACGCCCATCCCTCAGGTGCTTCGGGAATTGAAAGAAGCCTACGGGATCGACATCCGCTTCAACGAAGAGGCTTTGGCCAATTGTCAGCTGAACTCGTCAATGACCAACGAATCGTTCGAGCAGAAACTGAACATTATTTGCCGCACCATCGGGGCTACCTACGAGATCATCGACGGACAGGTGCTCATCAGTGGCGGCAACTGTCAACAAGAATAAACCATCCGCTGTCTGTTGCCTATTTTTTAACTCTCTAAAACGTGTATGAACCAAACCAGCCTGTCTGTAGCCCATCAGGGACAGGAATGGGAGCGACCCCATCGGCTAAACGACTCTTCGTTCATCCATTCCGCGGTAAGCCGACGAACGGGCTTACGCTCATTTCTTTAACCTACTAAACTAAATACCGTATGAAAAACCTCAATCTTTATTTTTTCAGGTTTATGAAACTAACGTGTCTACAACTCGCGATCGCGCTGTTGTTCGTGGGGGTTTCATGGGCTGACGATGTTTCGGCTCAGGAGCTTCTCGACCGACGGGTAAGTCTTAGCATCCAGGACCAGAACATCAAGTCTGCACTACGCAGCATCGAAAAAGCCGCCAATGTTAAGTTTTCGTATAGCCCCCAGATTGTCCGCTCCAAACATCTGGTGACGATGCGGGTCATGAACGGCACCTTGAAAGAAGTACTGGAAAAGCTGCTTACGCCCCTGAAAGTCAACTTCAGCATTGCCGGCGAACAGATTGTTTTAGCCCGCACGGCCGACGCGCCCATCAGTATTCAAGTGGGTGATGCCCTCGACGAAACCACCGCGCCCGCCGAACGGACGATTACCGGGGTCGTATCGGATGAAAAAGGCGAGGGGCTACCGGGTGTCAGCGTCGTCGTGAAAGGCCTGACCCGTGGATCGGTAACGGACGCTTCAGGAGCCTATCGCCTGACGATTCCCGACGGGCCGCAGACGCTGGTTTTTAGTTTTGTAGGCTATGCTACCCAAGAAGTTGCCGTCAGCAATCAGACGACCCTGTCGGTTCAACTGAAGCCGGATGTAAAATCCATTAACGAAGTGGTGGTAGTGGGCTACGGTTCGCTGAGCCGGAAGGAAGTGACCAGCGCCGTGACTCACCTGTCTTCATCGGATCTGCTGCGGGTCGGGAGCAATAGCCCGCTGATGTCTATCCAGGGAAAAGTAGCGGGGCTGTCGGTTACCAACACCGCTTCGGGTGACCCGAACTCCACCCCAAACATTCAGCTCCGGGGCGCTTCGTCGCGCAGTGCCGGTCTGGGGCCCCTGTTCGTAATCAACGGCGTGCCGGGCGGTAACCTGGATAACATCAACCAGAATGAGATCGAGTCCGTCGACGTGCTGAAGGGGGGAGCGGCCTCCGCCATCTACGGAACGCGCGGCAGTAACGGCGTGATTGTCATTACGACCAAGAAAGGCTCGTCCGAATCCCGTATTTTCTACGATGGATACACCTCGTTCGATTTTATCACTAACCAACTCCACGTACTCTCGAAAGACCAGTTTCTGGCGGATAAGCGTGGCGTCGATCTGGGCGGGAATACTGACTGGACGAAAGCGGTGAGCCGGAATCCGGCCATCTCGCAGAAGCATACCCTGCAGTTTTCGGGCGGCAATGGTCAGACCAACTACTTTACTTCGCTGGACTACCGGAATGCCACGGGTATCGACCTGCGCTCATCGAAGCAGGAATACGGCGGCCGGGTGAACATCAACCACACCTCGGCCAACAAGCTGTATGCGATTACGTTCACGGCTGCTCCGCGCTACGCTACCACCAACCAGGCCGATTACAGCGGGTTCAACTATGCGCTCACCCTGAACCCAACGCAGTCGATCTACAACAACACTGGTCAGTATGCCTATATCACCACCGGTTTTTTCGCCAATAACCCCGTCGAGCAGGCCAAAAATGTCATCTCCCGGCAGGAGATCAAATACCTGGATATCAACACCGCGTTCAAGCTGAATCTGCTCGATAATCTCTTCACCCAGGTAACCATAGGGGAAGTAAGTTCGGCGTTTCGGAATGAAAACTTTACACCCTCTACGCTGACTACGGTGGTCAACGGTACCAAGCGCAATACGGCTTCGCAGGAACTGGTTGAAAATGATCAGAAAAGCCTTGAGTGGATCGGTAACTACGCGCTGGATGCCCAGAAGCATTCGCTGAAGGTATTGGGCGGCTATTCGTACCAGTATTTTACGAACTCACAGTTCAAGGCTTCCAACGAAAATTTCCCATCCGACGTACTGACGTATAACAACCTGGGGACGGGACTCTGGAATTTACAGCAGGGTATCAATAACGTGGGTTCGTACCGGAACAACTCTAAACTGGCGGCTTTTTTCGGGCGCGTAAACTACGATTACGACCAGAAATATTACCTGTCGGCTAGTTTGCGGCACGAAGGGTCGTCAAAGTTCGGGTTCGATAACAAATGGGGTAATTTTCCGGCTGCTTCGGTGGGCTGGCGTATCACCCAGGAGAAATTTGCCCAGGGCCTTTCCTGGCTGAACGAACTGAAACTGCGGGCCGATTACGGGGTAACCGGAAACCAGGACTTCGGCAACTATCTCTCGCTGGATACGTATAGCGGTTACGGTTATTACCTCTACAACGGCACTTCTTACCAGGTTTGGGGACCAAGCCAAAATACCAATTACAATCTCCGCTGGGAAAAAGCCATTAATTTCAACGTCGGCGTCGATTTCGATGTGTTCAAAAACAGCCGCCTGACGGGTAGCCTGAACTATTACGTTCGGACCAACAAAGACCTGCTGGGGTCCTATACGGTAGCCAATCCGCCGAACGTACAGGGGACGACCTTTGCCAACGTCGGAACGATGCGGAATTCCGGTCTGGAAATTCAGCTGACAGCCGGTATCGTGTCGAACAAGGATTTCAGCTACAACCTGACCTTTGCCGGATCGACCAACAGCAATCAGTTCGTGTCGTTTTCCAATGATGCCTACAAAGGCCAGAACTACATCGATGTCTTGGGTATGCCCGCTCCGGGTAGCCCCGGTAATGCCCAGCGGTTACAGGAAGGTACCCGGATCGGTAGCTTCTATATGCTCCGTTCCGCCGGGGTCGATGAAACCGGTGCCCTGCTCGTTTACAATAAAAAGGGCGATGTGATCCAGGCCAATAAAGCCAGCAACGACGATAAACAGTTTGTGGGGAATGGTCTTCCCAAGTTCACGGCGGGTCTGACCAATAATTTCAAGTACCGGAAATGGGATTTGAGCGTCTTCCTGCGCGGCACGTTTGGCTACCAGATTTTTAACGTCTACGGTTTTTATTTAGGGACGCCCGCTACCCAGCAGAATGTCAACACGCTGACCTCGGCGTATAACGGCAGCAAGTACTCGAAACTGACAAACCCGGCAACGTACTCGTCATTGTCCGACTACTTTCTGGAGCCCGGCAGCTTTGTTAAAGTAGATAACGTAACCCTGAGCTACACGCAACCCGTGACGAGCAAATTTCTCCGCTCGGTGCGCATCTACGCGACAACCCGCAACCTGAAGACCTTTACCAAATTCACCGGGGGCGACCCTGACCTGGTTCAGATAAATGATTTGTATCCGGGCATCAATCAACGTGTCGATAATGGTAATACGGTCGGTACGCTGAATTATTTCCCATCGACAACCCAGCTTTTACTGGGTCTTCAGGTCACTTTCTAATTCAATGCTGCTCAATTAACTCATGAAACGAAATCAATTTTTCAATTCCATACGTGTGGCGTCTGTCTCGTTGCTGCTGGTAGCGGCTGGCGGCTGCACCAATCTGGACGAGGTACTCTCCGACCGGATTACGTCCGGTAACTTCCTGCAAACCAAAGAGGATGTTATCCGGGATTTCCTGCGCCCCTTCGAGCACAGCTACTGGACAATTCAGGGTGGCTCGACGTTTATGTTGCAGGAGGATAGCTCCGACGAACTGATGACCCCGAACCGCCAGGGCGACTGGTTCGATGGCGGGCAATACCAGCGGGTGCATTATCACACCTGGACACCGAACGACAACTACACCAGTGACGCCTGGAATGCCCTGTACGGAGGGGTTACGCTGGCCACGAATACGCTGGAAGATTTACAGGGTATTTCCGACCCGGCTAAGTTCAGCATGACGCAGGCCGAACTCGACGACATGATCGCGGAGGTGCGGACGCTACGGGCCTGGCTTAACCTGAGGCTGCTGGACTTCTACCGCAACATTGTGATCGTGACGAAAGTAAAGGGCGAAACGCAGGGCGGTCCCCAGGTTACGCCCCAGGAAGCGTTCAATTTCATCGAAAAAGAGCTGAAAGAATCGTTGCCGAAACTGCCCACCCGCCAGAGTCTGGGCGCCAACGCCGTCGGGCGCTGGACGCAGGCTGGAGCCGCGGCTCTGCTGGTCCGGCTCTACCTGAACGCCAAGGTGTATACCGGTACCGATCACTTTGCCGACTGTGCGGCCGTCAGCCAGGATATTCTGGATGGTAAATACGGGCAGTATGCGCTGGAAACCCGCTGGGACGCTCCCTTCGATTATACCAACCCCACGTCGCCCGAAACGGTCTTCGGCTTTCCCGGTAGCTTCGGGCTGACCCACTGGCAGTACGACGGAGGGATGTATTTCTGGATGTTGCCGGTCAATGCGACGTTCTATTTTGGGTTTACCGATTTTGGGACGGCCAACCCCAAATACGCGCTGCAGCCCGGCCGGGATGTGGATAGCACCGAGTACAGCTTTACGCTGGGTAAGCCGTTCATTAAATTTCAGAAATATCCCGACGATGTCCGGTTGAAAACCTATAAGAACCTGGGCAACAGCAAACGGGAAGGGATGTTTCTGCAGGGCTATCTACCCTACACTAATTCGGCGGGTAAGCTCGACACGGTCCGCTCGACGAAAGGCCCCTACGCACTGTTCTTCCGCGATCAGGTGGGCATGTTCCTGTCGGCCAAACCCGGTACAAAAATCGCCGACAAAACTTCGAACATGAACAATGCTGATCAGAATTCTGGAATCACGCCCGTGAAGTACCCGTACTATCCGAGCAGCGATCTGAACAAGATCTCGTCGGCTTATGCCGAAATCCGGCTGGCCGAGATTTATTATTCGCTGGCCGAATGCAAATACCGGGCGGGAGACAAGGCCGGAGCCGCCAAACTCCTCAATGCGGTCAGAGCCAGAAACTACCCCGCAAACTCGCCCAGTTTGTATAAGCCGGACGGCAGCCAACTGACCGATCAGGAAATGATCGATGAATGGGGGCGGGAGTTTCTGGTAGAATCCCGCCGTCGTACGGACCTGATTCGCTGGGGCGTTTTCAATACCGGTACCTGGTGGGATAAACAGCCGGATGCCGACAACCATACTGCTATTTTTCCGATTGGTCAGAATGTGCTGAATGTATCTCCTCAACTGAAACAGAACCCAGGTTATTGATGCCTGCTACTGAGCAAACCGACTGATCGACGGATGCTATTCAGCGATTCCCCGTCATCAACGACACGACTACAAGAATCCGGGTGTATTGTCGTGCCGTTGATGACGGGGTTTTTTATGCAAGGATCACCCGCGAAAAGCGCATTACACGGTATTGGTTATCAGCGGTATATGGTTCTGACTGCTCTTTTTCGGTAAAAATCGAAGGGTTGTAGAACAGCAGTTTGTAAGTGGCCCCATGCCGTGGCGATGTACGGTAGTATGCCTTCTGGCGAAGCCAGGGGTATGTTTTTCAATCGAAAAAGCAGGATGCTCCCGGCATCGAAAAAGCGGGTCATTCCGCGATTAATTGCATCAATGTTACCTTCTGCGCGGCAAAGCGATGACAGGAACGTCCTGGTACGGCTATTTCCGTTTCAGAAACGTATACAGAACAGGTAGCCAGGTTTCGACAGGCGGGTAGCCTCACTGCTGGAAATAATCGATCTTGTCTGCGTCGCTGTTGTTATCCAGGTTAACCTCTCCACCTCCCTCGACCGTAGCACTCAGGCTCAGCGCACCGGTGGTGCCCCCTGCATTCAGCGTGCCCGTTAGCCCAAATGAGCGGCTACCTCCACCGGTCAAGGGTTGACTCGTGCGCAGAACGTAGTACCCTGACACCGAACCATCAAAACTCCACTGATTGTTCTGCACCGGCTTTCCTCCCACGTTCGTCAGGCTGTTATCGAAGCTCAGGCTTAGCTTGGGGTCTTTGGTGAGCCGGACAGTGACGGAACCGGTGGTAGGCACTGAGTTAAGCTCAAACACATCCACGACCAGACTTACCGGCGCAGTACCGTTGACGCTGGAAGGCTGAGCGTGCAGGATCGTCGTCAGATCCGGTCTGGGTGTTATAGGGCCCGTATAAACAATTCGGTACAGCGAAGCCGAGTTTTTGCTCAGGTAATACAGGTACCCATCCGTACCTAACGTCAACCCCAGACTATTACCAGATAGGTTCGTCGCAAAAGTAGATCGAACAGCGGTCGAACCGGATACATCCAGTACGTTTATCCAGTTGCTGCAGTAATCCTGATAAAAGTATTTTCCAATAAAGGAATCAGGGTAGCGGCTTATCGTCGGGTTATAGAAAGCACCCCCGGTGATGGCGCAGCCAAAACCATCGCCACTGCCATGATGATACGTATAGACCGGGTTGGTATAGGCCGTATTGGTACTTGTTCCCTCGGCATTGGGCCAGCCGAAATTCAAGCCTCCCGTCGTGGCATCGTTGATTTCTTCCCAGGTGACCTCGCCCACATCGTTCACAAACAATCGACCACTCGCCGGCTGGAACGTGATTGTATAGGGATTGCGTAGGCCGTAGCTCCAGATGCGTTTTCTAGCTTCGGAACCCGTCGGGAAGGGGTTTCCGGATGGCACACTCCCATCCGGATTGATGCGCAGAATTTTACCTAAATAGGTATCCAGATTTTGAGAATTAGCCGAATTGGCATTCTCACCGACACCAACATACAGTTTCTGATCGGGTCCAAACACAATCGAGCCACCGTTGTGGTTTGTGGCTGAACTAAGCGCGTTCAATTCCAGTACGATCGTTTCACTACCTGCCACCGCCACGTCCCCATTGGCTTTAAACCGGCTAATCCGATTGTGCACGGTAACTGATCCACTGGTTGGGACCGTGTAATACAGGTATATATATTGGTTGGTGGTAAAGTCAGGATCGAAAGCGATGCCTAACAAACCCCGCTCGCCCGCTGAGTTTACGGTGAGCTGTATGAAGGGGGTCGGCAGCAAACTTCCGTTTTTGACCACCCGTACAGTGCCGCCCTGCAGGGCTACGAAGAGTCGACCATCTGGGGCCGCCACCGCCACTGTCGGTGCACTCAGACCGGAGGCAACCGCTACCTGCGTAAAATTAGTTGGGAACGTCTGGGTGAATGCGGTCTGGCCCTTGAAAAACACCAGCAGGAATATGCACCAACCAACGACCAGACTTTCTAATCGGGTCGACAGAAGACACTGTGAGCGGATAAATAGATTCATAGCGGTAGTCGAGCTGGCTTGTGATAGACTATACCTTAAATCATTAATACTCAGGGGGTGTCAAATTGTTTGAATAATTTACTGTTCCGTTAACTTACGGCGTACGTGTATATTTATTATCATTAGAATTGCGCCAATTAGTTGAAGAAACTTCTGATGTAGTTTATGAGACATCTTCATCAACGACCCCGATTATAGCTTCGTGAAGTAGCCGACAATAAAGCTGATCGTCCCTTTCTGGAAGAAGGCCTTTACTGATTCAGGCTCTTTTTCAGCCGGTTCTTTTCTCAAGGTCTCGAACGTACGCTTGCCTGGGTGTCTCGGCTGTCTGGGCCAATCCGGATTATACATTTGCGAAGCCAGGCGCCGTTTCCGCATCAATCCAGAACCGTGTAATAGCTTTCTGGTCTGCATTAGGTTGCTGCCTATTCGATCTTTTTAAAAGAATATTTCATATACGTAAAAAGGAAAAAGTAAACTTGTATGGGATCTAAAGTGGTATATGTTGACGTATATAGGGCTCATTATATTGCAGTTAGTGCATAGTATATAGTATAAGTTGCCATTTTTGTTGATTCACCTTCTTTCTCGTACTTATGTTGCTCAATCTCTCCGTTCGCTGCCGACCAGCGCTGGGTCAGCTTTTCTTTTCACTGCCTTTTCGAGCCGTTATTAAACGGACTTCTTCAGTAGTATCTTACGGTCATTTCTGGTTTACGCTCAGTATTGGCCTGGCTCTCGCACTAAACGGGTGGGCCACCACCTTTACCGTTACCAGCACAGCTGATGCAGGAGCGGGTACACTGCGGCAGGCGCTCCTGAATGCGAACGCCGATCCATCGGCAACGGCCAATAGCCCTCACCTGATTACCATCACTGCTACGGGCATTATTAGCCTGCAAGCCCCCTTTCTGGTTATTACCAATCATCTTACCATCCAGGGACCCGGACAGGCCAATCTTACCATTAGTGGGGGGAACAGTACGCGTATTTTCTGGATTCAGAACGGGACCATCACGATCCGCGATCTGACGCTGGCCAATGGGTTAGCCCAGGGAGGAGTCGGTTCAGGGGGGGGTATGGGAGCTGGAGGAGCTATTTTCATGCACGAAGGTCGTCAGGACCCAGCTAATGCTACGGATGTGTTAGCAGGTAGTATCGATCTGCGACTGGTGAATGTGGCACTGACAGGCAATTCGGCTCAAGGTGGAAGCGGTGATTTTAACGCTGGCGGAGGGGGCATGGGAGGTATGGGCGGCAATGGTAGCCAGGGCGGTGGCGGTGGTATCCTGGGCAATGGGGCGAGCTCTATTCAGGGTGGCGGGGGTGGTAGTGTTACAGATGCTACCTCCATAACAGGTGGCGCGAATGGAGGTATTAATATTTTTGGATCAGGTGGAAATGCGGGAAGTCCCGGTGACAATGGTGGTTTTGGGGGCGGTGGGGGCCTATCTAATGTGGCCAATAGTGGACCAGGGGGAAACGGTGGATTAGGTGGTGGCGGTGGCTCAGGAGCCGATAGAGGTGCAGGTGCCTCAATGCCTCAAGCGGGAGGAAATGGAGGCTTCGGGGGCGGGGGTGCTACTGGCGGGGTCAATGGTACTCGTGGCGGCAATGGTGGCAATGGTGGTTTTGGGGGCGGTGGGGCCAGAAGTACATTTATCGGTGTAGCTGGTAGTGGGGGTTTTGGAGCTGGCTCTGATGGGGGTGGTGGCTTGGGCGGTGGTGGAGCCATCTTTGTCGCTAGCGGCATACTACAGATGACCAACGTAAGCTTTATGAATAATTCAGCAACGGGAGGCACTTCTACTAACGACAATGATGGAAAAGGCTATGGCGGAGCCATCTTCATCTTTAACAAGGCTGACAACGGCGGTAATGCGGCTCCGGGTACCACCCACGACCCCAGCGTATCGGCTTGTGGGGTGAGCTTTTCGGGGAACACGGCCTCAGATCAGGCGAACCAGGCCGGTAGCAATGATGCCAATCAGTACGGGGCGATCACCAATAATGCACTGGCCATTACCCAGCAACCGACCAGTAGCTCTACGGTAGCCCTCTTTAGCAGTGTTCGCGTACCGGTCGGTATCAGCGGTAGCCCTACCAGCTTACAGTGGTATCAGAGCGGCCCATCCGGGGGGGCAACCATCGTCAGTGGCCAGACCTCGGCTACGTTGACACTGACCAATGTGCAGACCGCCCAGTCGGGCAGCTATTCACTGGTAATCACCAACGCCTGCAATAGTGTCACTACCACGGCCTTTAGCCTAAGCGTAACCACTCAACCTATTCGCTACGTCAGAGCCGGGGGCAGTGGCGATGGCAGCAGTTGGGCGACGGCCTCAGGGGATTTGCAGGCCATGATCAATGCCGAAGGGGTCCAGCAGGTTTGGGTGGCACAGGGCACTTACAAACCCACCAGCACTACCGCCCGGGATATTAGCTTCAGCATGAAAAACTGGGTGGCCATCTATGGGGGATTTGTGGGCAATGAGGCTGCGCTGACCGAGCGGAGTCCCGCCAGCTACACGACGGTGCTCAGCGGGGATATTGGTGCGGTAAGCGACGCGACTGACAACAGCTACAACGTTATCAACAACCCACCAGGGCTGACCCAAACGGCCGTGCTAGATGGAGTGGTTATCACCGGGGGCAACGCGTCGGATGCTTCTGGCGGGGGAATGTACAATGAGAACAGCAGTCCCAGCCTGCTCAACTGTATCTTTTTGGCTAATACCGCTACCACTGGCGGAGGGATGTACAATTTAACCAGTAGCCCTAGTCTGATTAACTGTAGCTTCCTCAATAATACCGCAACCCTTGGCGGAGGGATGGATAATAATAGTAGCAGTCCTACACTGCTTAATTGTAGCTTCCTCAACAATACGGCTGGCTTAACTGGGGGCGGTGCAATACACAATTTCAGAGGTACTTTAAGTATGACCAATTGTGTGGTGTTTGGCAGTGACGGATCTAACACGTTTAGAAATCCTGGTGGCGGTCGGTTGACCGCCAGCTACAGCCTGTTTGAGGCCACCGTGACGGGTTATACCAGCGGACCGGGTAACCTGACGACCACTACCTCCCCCTTTGTCGGAACGGCCACCACGCAGCTTGCGGCTGGCTCCCCGGCCATCAACGCAGGCAATAGTCTAAGCTACACCGCAGCGGGTGGACCAGCTACCGATCTGGGGGGCAATGTCCGGATTCAGAACGGCACCATCGACATGGGAGCCTACGAGCTGGGCCTGCCTACCGATCTGACTCCGGTGGTCTACGCCCGCACCTTCCAAACGGGAGGGGAAACTACCCTAAGTCTGGTGGTGGATGTGTTTGAGATCAACATCGCCCCGACCACGGCGCCCCTGACCGTGCGTATCACCAAAGATGCCAAAGTGGCCCTTTCCTTCGACAACAGCCTGAGTAGCGTGGGCGGTCGGTCGGTGCAGAACAGCGCCTGGAGCTTCGATGCCACTCAGCCGGGCTATTACCAGCTGAGCACTTCTCAGCCTATGACCGGTGGTGCTGTTCGCTCGGTTGGCCTGACGGGTAGGCTGAGTCCTGGCGGCACGGCTGGGATGATCAGTTTAAGCGCCACAGTGGCAGGGGGTGGGGAGGACAATCTGGCGAACAACACCGATGCGGATAAGATCGAGTATTTTCAGCAATAGCCAAATAAAATATAGCCCGAAGAGTTCGCAAAGGCTTTGCCGAGCCACCTCAAACTTGGTGAGTTAGCTATCAGAATCGGTCGACCTCTAGGCAAAAAAGCCTGGCCTCATTGAAGCCTGGCTTTTTTGCTCTTTATTCTTAACGTATAATTAGTTAGCCAGCTGATTAACTAGTAAGCGAACAGAGCCTGTATCGATAATCGTATTGTTTATACTGATAGAAAAGCCTAAACCCGTTGGTAGTCGGTATGTTTATTACACCTTGCCGGTCGTCTTGAATCACCCGGAGGATGCCCACGACGAACGAGGAGCAGAGTCGACTACAATGGCGGCTGAGCCGGGCGCTGGCTCAGTTTGAAACCAGCGCCCAACCAGTAGCGAACCATTACAGATCCCCTACCTCAACCACTAATTGATAGCGATCCGAACCGGTAAGAATTGGCTCGAAGACGCCCGTTGTAGACCGCTGATAACTTTTGTCATAATAGTAATTCCTAACCGCCAGGGGGGTGTTGGTAGCCACATCACGAGCCGTGATTTTATACTGACCAATGGGCACATTGTAGGAGTACAGCCAGTCAGGACGTGCTACCTGAGTTTCACCAGCGCTACCGTCTACCAGTGGACCAACGGGTTCCAGCGTAACTTCAATGTTGGGAAAATGGGCGTTGCTGGTGTGATTGTCCACTTCAATCGTTCCGCCATACCAGCCGCTGTCCCCGAAGTTTGAGCGTGGCCCCGCAGTCATCAACTTTAAATTTTTAACCGCCCCTGCTTCGGGCGAGAAGGCACTGTCATCTTCCACAAACAGGGCCAGCTTGAAGGGATGATTCAGGTAGTTAACCGTGAGATGGCCCCGGACATAATAGGAGCCGATTAATGGACCACCGCCGGTGCTGAGTTTGATGCGGTAGTTTCCGTTAGCGTCCGAATAGCCAATCAGATTATTGACGACTTCGCCTGTATTATTGATGGTAATCTCAGCTCCTTTGATGGGCTTACCCTGGGCGTCGCGCACGGTACCCGAAACGTACCCGGCCTGTGGGGCCGTAGGACCGGGCGAAACCGAATCGCCTGCCGGTTTAGAACAGGCCACCAGGCTAATCAGGCTGGCCATTGCCAGAAAACGTATCATTCGTTGCATAAACTTAGCGTAGTTGTTTAGTAAACAGCGCGTTTTTTCGTTGAAGGCGCTGTCTGGATGGGACAAAGTTGGCGGATGTCGCACACCGGCCGAAGCAGATGGTTTGCTAATCGCCGGAATTGACGTATGAAGTGTTGAATGTGGTGTTCGAATCAGGAGCCAACTATTGGTTACAGGCCGGGCGATGATAGCTGAGCGGAATTGGTGGTGGGCCTGCTGGCGTTGGTTTGGCAACCATGCAGGCGGACAGAAAGCAGCTCAGGGAAAAGATTCCGACGGATGGGGGTCTTTCTTGTTGACCGTTCCCTCAAAACTTACTCAGGATTGTCCTGAAACCGATACAACTTACCTCCAGGTATGTACTCCTCGGCTCATGGAACGAACATGGCACTACGGTTCGGGAGTTTTTAAGTTATCATTCAATTCTTTTCATCATGAAACAAGTTGTCCTTGCGACTCTGTTGGTAGTAAATTCGGTGAACCTGTATGCCCAGGTGGGTATTGGCACGACCACGCCCAAAGCCTTCCTCAACGTACCGACCGGGCGAACCGTGCTCTTCGGCCAGGATACTAACCAGGTAAGCGATACCAGAAAACTCATTTGGTATGGCAGCATAGGTGCCTTTCGGGCAGGCATTGTCGTCAGTAATAACTGGAGCCGCTCAGGGCCTAATGATTTCACCAATGTCGGGGACGGTTCGTTTGCGACAGGCTACAACACCAAGGCCTCAGGCACTTTTTCATTTGTCAGCGGCTATTATTCTGTCGCCACAGGCTATAGCGCTACGGCCCTGGGCCAGTATGCCAATGCCACGGGTTATGGGGCCACGGCCCTGGGTTACTCTCTCTTTGCTTCCGGGCAATATGCCACAGCCCTGGGTGCCTATACAAACGCAAATGGTGAGTATTCCACGGCGATGGGTACTTCGGTGGAGACCAACAGCCATGCTGGTTCATTTATTATTGGCGACAAAAACTTAGCCATTAAATATAGAAATTCAGCCGATAACCAGATGATGATGCGTTTTGGAGGTGGGTACATGCTCTACAGTAATAACCCAGGCAATCAGGCCACCGCTGTAGGTGTGCAACTACCCGCTGGTGGCAACGCCTGGACAACCATTTCCGACTCGACCCGCAAGGAGAACTTCCGTAAAGCCGACGGCGCATCGTTTCTGCAAAAGATTGCCACGATGCGACTAGGCAGCTGGAACTACAAAGGCCAGGATGCCCACCAATATCGTCACTATGGTCCCATGGCTCAGGACTTTTTTGCCGCCTTTGGGCACGATCAACTTGGTACAATCGGCGAAGACAAGAGCATCAATCAGGCGGATTTCGACGGGGTGAATCTGATCGCGATTCAGGCGCTGATCAGGGAAGTGAACCAACTCAAGGCTGAAAACGCAGTCCTCAGGCAACAGGCGGGTGAAACGGCCTCATTAAAGTCGGATATGGAGCAGGTCAAAAAGCAACTGGCCACATTGCTGAAGCAGTAATACATCCGATCAGCCAGCCCCGTCAATCTTGGCGGGGCATTTGCACGCGGCAGAACCGTGTGCAAATGAATGGGCTACAAATACCCGGCACTATCGGCACCGGGTTTTCGTGCCCCATTCTATACAGAAAAGGCTTTTCTTACCGGCGGTAGGTGGTCGTTGCCTGCTCATAGATTCGCACGCCAGGTATCTCGCGTATCCCATTCGCAACATCTGCTTTGATAGCTCCCTCATCGATGATCCAGTAGCCATTAGGCACCTGGTTGGGGTCAACGATCTCAAAACTCCATTTCATCTGTACCCCTTTTGGTATTGCCACCAGCGCTACCTCTGGTGTAAGCCAGTTGGTCTGCTCATTCTCCTCGGCGGGCGTATGCTCAGCGGCCTCTTCAAGTTGATGCTGGCGAATGCGCAGCATCTCCCGGTTGTAATGTTCTATGGCTTCTTTCAACGGTTTCATGGCCGTCTCGATAGGGGCTGTCATTTCTTTCTCGAGCTCCATCCAGTCGTGTTTCTCTTTGTCGAGCTGACGGGTGATCTTGAGCCGCTCTGCCCCAACCAGCTTAATCAGGTCGTGGCCTTGCGCAATATGTTTTAGCAACGTTTCCTGCTGATCGGCGCTACCGCAGATGGCAGGCTGCTTGCGAAGGAAAGAGACGTACTCTTTGATAGAGGCCTGTAGCAACTGCCGGCCGTTCGAATCGTTGAGGGATAGTCCCGTGTTTGGCTTGGTCTGTGTATCCATGTACCTAAAAACACGTAGTATGTATAAATGTTAGTAAAAGTAGGCTTATAGGCTGTAGTAAGTGCTGTTTTGTGAGTTATTTACCCTTCCCATTCCTGGATGCCTGTCTTAATAAAGTGGTTCTGGAGCAGAACGGTGCTGCTGTCCATCGATGCGGCTTTCCTGTCAGCAGACGGCAGTCATTCTCTTACTGATTCGCATACGTAATGCGTCCGATCAGATACAGTTTACGCTCCGGTAGCACCCCCGAGCTGATGTAGTAGCGAGTGACTCGCCCCTGTTTATCATACTCATAGCGATAAGTTTGAGTCGTGGGGTTAAAACCCGTTGGATAGTAGATTAATTTAACGATCAGGTTCCGACTGGCGGTGCCCAGAAACTGGTGGGGGTTTGGAATATTGGGCTGAGCAGGATCGTATTGACAAAGCGTTCCGAAGAGTTGGGTTTCTGCGGGGGCAGCCGGTGTGCCCGGCTGGGTCAGGACGCTACCAGTTACATTACCCGCGTCAATGGTACGGCTCAACCGCCAGTGTCTGTATACCGCCTGATTGGAAACCATGGTCGTTTGGGTCAGGTACCCCTGTTGGTCATAGCGCCGTAGCGTGTCTTGAGCCCGGTCCTCAAAGCTAGCGTTAAAGAGCATACTGACTCCGCTGTAGCCATTATCCCCTTCACTATAGCGCCCCTCAAACCGGGGCTGGCTGGTGACCAGCCCTTGCTCAGTGAGGGGAAGATACTGTTGAGTAGCGAAGGTGCCATACGTATATGAACCACTCATCCGTTTGCCTTCCTTGAGTATGGTCACCTGAGTGGGGCTATAGCTGTAGGTATACGTTTGAAACGATTGAGAACGCCCATACTCGGTGTCGTTTCGGTACCCATTTGTTCGCTGTGTGGTTAGTCGTTGCTGGCTGTCATAGCTGAAGGTGCTGCTGGTTGCTGTGGCAATGGAATAATAGGCATCATCGATTTTGAGCCAGACAAGCGTATCGCCAGTCTGTACCGTAGCCGTGTTGGAGGCAGGTCCTGATACAGACCACTCCTGCAACTGGGCAATCTGATCGGTTGAGCGGGGCGCTAAGGGCGTTTCCTGCTGACAGCTGAAGCTAGTGAGTAACAAACAGGTTACGGCTAAATAGTTGACCACCTGATTGGGGATCGATGCTGTCCCAAAAATGCACTTGTCAAGTTGATCGATTAAAAGCATCTAAATACGTCTTATGGCTGTGTCAATTGTACTAGGCTTTGTAATGGTTCGGCCATCGTCATCGATAGCCCTTAGCCTGGGACTTTCTCATGGAACAGAGCCATTCCAGATGAATACCTGAAAATACCTGGCCTCATTGGCGCCATTTTTTTCATAACCTACTCCATAAAGCCAATTTGCTGGGTCAACTAATCTTCGATTGCCTGAATTCTTGTCTCCATGAAACCATGCATCTACTCCTGAAAGGCACGCAGCTCTTAAAGCAGCAGGAGCGCTCGTTGCGGCTGGTTAAGCCAAAATAGCCACAGTATCAACTTAACGATCAGGTTCCGACTGGCGGTGCCCAGAAACTGATGGGAGTTTGGAATGTTGGGCTGAGCAGGAGCTGTTCATCGGCTAGTTGTGTAGCCAACCAACGACGAATACGGAATAGAAGCTGGGCCGCAATGAGTAAGCACTTACCCAGAAACGCAGGCTTTCATTTCAGGCTGGGGACTACTCAATTCAGGCGCATTCCCTGGCTATTCATGCACAGACTGGTAGGGGCTTATAGGATTGACAGTCACCTTTGTGGGCTCATCTGGTTGAGCTACCTTAACGTAGGCAGTTAACAGATTTTCCATGCCCTCTCCAACCCAATTCGCCAATCAACATTCGGCCGATACAGCCGCCATCCTAACCATCGTTCAGCAGCAAACCACGGCCTGGAATCAAGGCGATGCAGTAAGCTATGCACAAGCCTTCGCAGCCGACGGTACCTGTACCAATGTGCAGGGGATGTTCTTGCAGGGCCATCAGACCTTTCTGGAAAAACATGCGCTGATTTTCAACGGCGTCTATAAAAATACCCGCTTTGATCAAAAGCTTGTCTCGCTACGCTTTGTGAGTGCTGATGTAGCGATTGTAGAAACAATAGCCTCGCTCTGGGGACTCTCGGTTACTCCGCCCGCTGGCATTCATTTCGATAGCAACGGCAGACTCAACACGCGGGTGTTGCAGGTACTGGTCCGAGAAACCACGGGCTGGAAGATTACGGCTTATCACAATGTCGATATAAAGGCCGGCCTGCCGATACCGGAGCTAGAGTAATTGCAGGCAAGGTGATGAATCAGAATGCGGTGAAGTTTGTTGACTCAACCGAAATAGTAGCGTGAGTTACATCATCTTTGCTGCTGTACCGGTTGGGCACAAGACCGGTCATCATTGTTGTGTATGAAGTCAGTGTTGTCTCTGCCTGTTGTTTTTTTGCTGATTGCGTTCCACCGTCCGACTCCGCCTGTCAGTGCTGATGACGTGTTGCAGCGTACACTTGCCAGGCTAACGGCCCTGAAAACGGTACGCTATCAGTATTACCGCGACGTGAATTACCGGTCGGAATCGTATCGCAACGAACTGTCGGGAAGTATGTACCTTGACTTTCAGCAGGGGAAGAATCCGGTAGGATTCTGGTTTCAAATCGATAGCGATGTAAACAAATTGATTTACAATGGGGAAACATTGCTGACCCTGGACAAGACGGAAAAAACGATGCGTGTGGAGAAGCAGCCTAGTATCAATAGCTTTTCATCTATTTCTTTTTTCTACAACTCAATCGTCACGCTGCGCAATTCGCTTAAATTCATTACTGCCGATACAAAGATTCCTAAAACGCTGGTTGATACGACTGTCTATGGCAAGCCTTGCTACCAGGTGAGGTTCGCTTTGCAGAGTCGGGTGCTGGAAAATTTGGGACGCTTTAAAGAGCTAACTACTGAGCGGGTCATTATCTACAAGGTGATCGTGGATAAGCAAACGTATCTACCAACACTAGTACTGCAAACCAATAACGTAACCCCGCAGGATTACGTACTCACCCGCTTTTCAGAATATAGCCTGGACGGAGTTAAACCTGCTGACACGAGCTGGTATTATCTGACCTACGTCAGCGAGTATAAACCCTTTTTTCAGAAGTGAGAGTTGGAGTGATTTAGCGGAGTTGGGCCGCTAGGTAAACAGCCTGCTTGTTCATTTTCTATGGATCTGGTCGTGGATTAAGATGGACATTTTCCTGTATCACATTGATTAGCTGAGTAATATGAGGCAAGTAAAGGCAACAATGCTTACCTCAGGCACCACCGGATTAATCGCAGAACAACGGCTCTAGGATGACGCCAGGCTACGGCGGAAATCAGTGGGGGTGTACCGATAATATCGCTTGAATAACTTGTTTAGATGGCAAACGTCGGAGAAGCCAAATTCATCGGCAATCTGCGAGATGGTCATCGTGCTTAGGCTCAATCTTGTTTCAATCTGTTTGAGTTTATAGCGGATCGTATATTGCTGAATGGATTCGCCCACCTGTTGTTTAAACAGGGCCCCTAAGTGGCTTGCCGAATAATTGAAGATATCCGCCAGTTTATCCATACGTAATAGATCGGGCTCCGTAATGTGCTGACCAATATAAGCCACGATCCGTTGAATAAACGCCGAAGGATGTGCTGACCGCGGGTGTCCGCCATACGAATGTTGAGCAAGATGACGATCTACTATACTCAGGATCGTCTTCATCAGCGACTCGACGACTGGGTTCGATAGAAATGGGTAAAGACGCTGCTGCTCCACGACAAGAATTTCGACTAATGTCAGCAGGTTCTGTTGATCGGTTGGGTTGGCAACTACTGTACCTGATACCGGTGCGCTGTACTCGTTAATGTGCGGCCATACATGGGTATTCGTTGTTATTAAATCGGCTAAAAATAACCTTGTAAACGACAGCTTATAAAAGCTGGTCGTTTGAAATAGGTTGAAGCTATGACTGCCGGAAGGGCGCAGAAAAAATACATCCCCTGCCTGGTAAGTGAACCGATTCCCATTGACGACAAGCTCACCCATACCTGTCTGAATAAACACTAGTTCATAACAAGCAGGTCGTTGTACTGGTGTAGACCAGTGGTTGGTTTCAACATATTCGATAAATAGCGGTTCGTGCTGGATGGAATAGCTCATGACAAAGGCGATTTAAAAGAAGTGAGTCTGCTTTACAACCTCCATTGCCAACACAGTGCCACCATGTCAAAAAGATTGACATGGTGAATATATATGCCTGAATATTAGTAAGATAAGTAGATTTTCGAATTGAAAAAGTGGCTCCAACATAATAGAGACTCCAATATGTTGGAGGTAGGTACTGGAGTAGATGGTACGTTGTACCTTTACGCATCATCAATGCGGTTAACGTACGATGGACTACCCTACTGAATTAACCCGTCTACCTTCGCTACTTGTGGTGGAAGATGAGTTTTTAATAGCGCATGACCTTAGCCGTATCCTGATAAAAGCGGGGTATCAGGTTATTGGTCTGGCCGGATCGGTGAACGAAGCCAAAACGATGGTGGCTGAGCAAACTCCGGATATTGTGCTGCTGGACATTTTCCTGGATGGTCATGAAACTGGAATCGATCTGGCTCACTGGCTGAAGGAGCAATCGATTCCTTTCGTTTATCTGTCCGCCAACCTGACCGACGGCCTCCTGGAAGCGGCTAAACACACCCAGCCGTTTGGTTTTCTGACTAAGCCATTTCGGGAGAAAGATGTGCTGACAACCCTCGAAATAGCCCGTTACCGTCATGCGCACAGCGAAGAGGCCAAACTTCGTCAGCAACAGACGATTCAGATTGCCGTTAACAATGCCATAGTCAATATCCAGGATCGGGAGCAATTGTGTCTGGCCATTGCCCGCCAGATCAACCAACTTGTGCCTTTTTCCTTTCTCAACCTGCGTATTGGCCTGCCTGACGAATCGTCGTTTTACTGGCTGATGCTGGGAAAAACCGCGGCAAATACGTTTGTCCGGGTGAATCTGGCCGCCCTGTTGCGCAGTGAAGCGGATACGCAATTGCTTGATAAGCTGGACCGCGAAGCACCGGATCGGCTGGGCGAACAAATGGGCGTATTCACCGGCGAAGCCTTCGACCAGCTTTGCGACAACTACGTAACCGCCCGCTCGTGCCGCGATTATTTTGGGGTTCGCTCGCTGATGCTGTTTCCTATTCCGACCAAGCGGAATTCGATGACGACGATCATTTTGTCCAGTGCGTTAGCGGATGGATTTACTCAGAAAGATTACCAGGCGGTTAGTTTGATTACACCCCAGATTGCCCTGGCACTGGATAGTTTGCTGGCGTATGAAGAACTGGAAGCCCGCCAACAAATAAAAGCTATTGAACTGACGATTGTGAATGCCTTCTGGAATGGAAGTGATTTAAAGACAATTTTAGCCCAGGTGGCCGGCAGTATCAATGAACTGATGCCCGTCGATCTGGTGGCACTCTACCAGGTTGGCCGATCGTCGGAAACTGTGGCGATCGACAGCCTGGTCCATAAGGAGGCTGGCTCTTTTATAGCACTGACCGAACAGCGGTTACTTCACCAGTATGGGATTCAACGGGCCGACTGGAAACAGGCCCTGTCCGATATGCGCTCCTGGCTAATTAAGCCAACGCTCAGTGTAGGCTGTCAGTTTACCGCCGGAGACCCCGAAAACGCAACGAATAGCTTATACCGCAAACTGGGCTTACAGTCAGCGATGTACGTCCCGATTTTTATTAAAGACCAGCCGATGGCGTCGCTGGTACTGGCTAGCCGGGCACCGTATTCGTTTACCTACAAAGACCTTAGTACGCTACAGGATATCAGCATTCAGATGGGCATGGCGCTGGAGAATCTACTGGCCTTCGAGCGAATCAAAATTTTGAGTGAGCAACTTGAACTGGAAAAAACCTACCTGACCGAGGAAATAAAAACCACTCATAATTTTGAGGAAATAGTCGGTGTCAGTTCCGCTTTACACACCGTTTTTAAAAGCATTGGACAAGTGGCTCCCACAGACTCAACCGTACTGATTCTGGGCGAAACCGGAACTGGTAAGGAGCTGGTCGCCAGGGCTATCCACAATTTGTCGTCCCGAAAAGGCCGGACGATCATCAAAGTGAACTGTGCTGCACTTCCTGCCCAACTCATTGAATCCGACCTGTTTGGGCATGAACGGGGTAGCTTTACGGGAGCGATCGAAAAACGAATTGGTAAGTTTGAGCTGGCCAACGGAGGTACGCTGTTTCTGGACGAAATCGGTGAACTTCCCCTCGAATTACAGGCGAAACTGCTGCGGGCGATTCAGGAAAAAGAAATCGAGCGCCTGGGTGGGAAAGGTCCTATTCAGATCGACACCCGGATCATTGCGGCCACCAACCGAAATCTGCTGCAGGAAGTGGCCAATGGCCGATTCCGTTCCGACCTATATTACCGACTGAATGTATTTCCCATCATCGTGCCGCCCCTCCGGGAGCGCCCCGACGATATTCGCCCGCTGGCGATGCATTTTCTTCGACGCATCAGCAAGAAACTGGGTAAGCCCCTGACCAGCATCGCCAATACCTCGCTTCAGCAATTGCTTACGTATCCCTGGCCGGGCAATATTCGGGAACTCGAACACGTGCTGGAGCGAGCGGCCATTTTGTCGCCAACGGCTACGCTGGAACTAGCCGAACCGCTACGAACCAGTCCATTTACAAACTCGCCGATTATTACCAGTCTATCAGTGGAGGAGGTGCAGCCCATTGACGAAACCATGCGGGCGGCTATTCTGGCAGCTCTGGCCAAATCTGGAAATCGGATTCGGGGCCGCGGTGGTGCAGCTGAACTACTAAACCTGAAACCGACAACGCTGGAAGCTCGGATGAAAAAGCTGAATATTGCCCCACAAGCCAAGCCGTCTACGTTCTGAGCCCTCAATCAGACTGAGATCTGACTCGGTCTGGTCTTGTTGACTTTTGCCGTTTGGCTGAATTCTAGCTGGATGTGTACACCTGCATCGTGCTGAATGACCAGCGTTCCTCCCAACTGGCGGCTTAGCCCCCGAATTATGGTCAAGCCCAGCGTCTGGGTGCGGTTGAGATCCAGCCCGGTGGGTAGGCCTACGCCGTCGTCGGCAATCGTCAGCCGGTACGTTAGCGTTCCCGCCGGCTGAAATTGTACCGTTATCAGCCCTGAGCGGTCCAGCGGAAAGGCGTATTTAAGCGAGTTTGTTACGGCTTCGTTAATGATCAACCCAATCGGTATAGCCTGCGACACATCTAGCTGAATAGCCGACACGTCAAGTTTTGTCCGGATCGATTCCGTATCTGGAAAGGACTCCACCAGATAATCGACAATCTCGCCGATTAATTCGGGCATATTCACCAACGCCAGATTTTCTGACTGATACAATTTCTGATGAATCAGGGCCATGGCCTGCACTCGGTTCTGGCTGTCTTTGATGGCGGCTATAGCTTTAGGCTCCTGCAAAAAATCCAACTGTGCATTGAGCATACTGGTAATGATTTGCAGATTGTTTTTTACCCGGTGGTGAATCTCCCGGAGCATCCATTCTTTTTCTTCCAGCAACCCTTCTTTTTCGCCCAATACCTGCTCCAGTGAGCTATTTTTCTGATTGATCTCGGCCTGCTTGGCATGAAGCAACTGGTTACTTCGCTGTTTGAGCCGATACCTATTATAGCTGACACCCAGCAAACCGGCGAGCAGCACCGCTCCGGCAATGATCCCGTTGCGCGTCGTTTTTTCGTGCGTCAGTTCGATTTGCTGGAGCCGGCTTTGTTTACGGAGCAGGTCAATGTCATGCTCTTTCTGGCGGGTATCGTATTTGATTTGCAGGCTGGCAATCTGTTTACTTTTGACTTCGTTAAAAAGCGAGTCGTTCAGGGCTTTGTGCGTTCGAAAATGACGAATAGCCTCCACGTAATTCCCCTGCGCCGAATCTATTTTGAATAAAAGCAGATGAATGTCTTTTATAGTCGATAGCGAATTTTTCTGCGGAAAAAAACTAAGCGCTTTTTCTAAATGATAAGTCGCTTGTTTAAGGTCATTTTGCTTAAAATAGAAGGTTCCCAACTCCTGTTCGGCCTGTTGGGAAGCCTCAAAATCGAGGCCATTTTTGGCGTACCAGGCCAGCGTTTCTTTGTAATACTGTTCGGCTAACCGCGTGTTATGCAACGCTTCGTAACAGTACGCTAAATGCTGGGCGACGCAGGCTTTCTGAATGAAGGTGTTGGTCGGGATTTCCTGGACCAGTTTTTCGATTAACTGAAGCGCTTGCTTTGGTTTTTTCTGCGCAATCAACTCTTTCGCAATAAAACCAGCGGTATTATACAGCGCAAAGTTGGGTAACTTTTCCTGCCTCCATTTGGCAAGTGATTTTTCCTGCCATTCGATGGCTTTCCGGTGATTGCCTGTCTCCTCATAGATCCGCCCCAGGTCGCCGTAGAAGGCAGCCGCCGAAACCGTATCGGCCGTCTTATGCATACTGTCAATACACAGCATGGCGTAACGCAGTCCCTTTTCGTAATCACCCATCAGCGTACCCACGCTGGAGAGGGCATTATAGGTATAGTGTAACTTGGGATAGCCGATTGCTTTATAGCGGCTTAACACGTGTCGTAAAGTTGCCTCAGCGCTGTCTAATTTTCCTGCATAGAGATATGTGTCCCCGATTTCTTTCAGAGCGTGGATTTCTTTTTCGGGCTTATGTAACGCTTTATAAAGAGCGGCTGCCTGACGAAAATTGGCAAAAACAGGCCTGTAATCCGGATCAATGTTTCTCAGCCAGATACCCAGCCGGAAGCGGGTATTGGCTTCACCCATCCGATCGCCTTTCTGCTGGCAATCGCGAATCAGCTGCGCAAACCGGGTCCGACCAACCCGATTGTTGCCGCCTTCCATATCCGCAATCACCAGCATACTTTCAGCGTCGTGTTGCCAGGTTATCCGGTGCAGGGAGTCGCTTAGTTTTTTGGCCTGGATGAGATACGTTCGGCCGCTGTCTAAATCGATTTGGGATTCTCCCGGTTTGTAGATGTGAAACTTACCCAGCTCGAGCAGGATAGGGAGTCTGTTTTCGTCGGGTCGGCTGCTGCGCAGTTCACCGAGTAAACGGTTTACCTGCTGCCGATTTATGTTTTGCCCACCAGCGGGTAAGGCCAGTAAACCTAGTGCCCAAAAAAGAACCAGTCGCTTACAACGGCATACCCTTAGCCGGCTGGCAATCCATCGGACAATGACCCTATCCCTCTCTGGCGGCATACTGCTTTTCAGGTTTTACAGGAACACCCCTACTATCGGTAAGCCAGTGAAAATCGGCGGAATAGGAACGTGTTTTACAAATATAAGCTTAACCGCGTTTTCTTGCCGGCCAATTCATAGGGGTTCGTTCAGGAGGCATACAACCATTTGGCCACCAGTCGAACGTAGCGGGGCATAATCACAAACGTCATCAGGGCAACAATAATCGAACTCGTCAGTAAACTTTTGAGTAAAGGAACAGCCAAAACGGGAAGTGATTGAACCACAGGGTCGAGTAGTTGCGGAATGAAGTAAGAGAGCGGAAAAATAGCCGACAGCGTCACTAGAAACTGCTTGTAAGGTGGGGCCGTCTTAGGGCTATGTGGGGGCGTAAACCAGAACTCAAGCCCGGTCTTGATGTCAATTTTTTCATTTTCATTCAGCAGAGGCCGCACAGTCTCGATCATTCGTTTGCGAGTATCAGAATTGAGCCAGTTTCGCAGATTTGCTTCCGAATCGAAGTGCAGAACAATGGTATATTCATCACTCTGTCCGTGCGGTCTGATTACGTTGACACCCCGATGCCCGACGGCCGCCTGCGCCAGGGGGACAATTTCCTGTAGCCAGTTTTCATACGCCTGAACCTGCTGTTTCAAGGGCCGCTGTACGATGATGGTCGTAACGGCACTATCAGCTTTGATGGGAATACTCGCTGACATACTACGCATTGTTTAGGGCTCGATATGCCAATATAACGTATTTCGGGTTTTACGGTTGACTGATCCGTAGTAAATACGTATGCTGCCCCGAGAGCACCAGCTCACCCCGCTGGTTGTGAACAGCAACCGCCGTTACGACCTGACCCGTATCGCCCTGAGACACCAGGTCTGTAATAGTCAGGGCTGAATACAGCGTGTCGCCGGAATGGACTTCTTTCAGAAACGTACAGGACAGTTCACTGAAATTGATAAATACCTCGCCGATGAAATGCGGAAACAGCGTAGCGCCGGGCGCAGTAAACGCCAATACCTGAAGACCATGAACCACCGGGGCCGAGTGCCCATGCTTGCGAGCCCACTCCACATCGTAATGCACCGGGTGATTATCGCACGAGACCGTCTGAAAAGCCGACGCATGGGCATCGGTCAGCGTGCGGCTGGGAGCCCGAAACACGTCGCCGATGCGCAGGTCTGCGAACGTTTTTGGCGGAACGATCAGAAAGGAGTCAGGATCGAATGAGTGGCTGTCAGCAGCGGATGGAGGAGTGGTTACACTATCCATAGACTTGTATCGTATCGTTTAGTTTGTCTTCAACTGGGGTAAGCTTTGCTCGATCTTCGCCCGTGAGGCTTCGTACTGCTTCGGCAGTTTTAGTCCGCTTCCCAATTCGGCCAGCGGTTCGTCGACCGTAAAGCCAGGATTATCGGTAGCTATCTCGAACAGGACACCGCCGGGTTCGCGGAAGTAGAGCGAGAAAAAGTAATCGCGATTAATTTTTGGGGTGATTTGCAAGTCACTGGCCAGGATCTTTTCCCGAAATTCCATCTGGATGGCCTCGTTGGCGACCCGAAACGCTACGTGGTGATTCGTCCCGGCAGCATTACGCCCGAGCCTGCCGGTTGGCTCTTCCAATAAATCGACAATCGACGCGTTGGGCACGGCGTCCGTTTGGAACCGGTAGCGATTGCCTTCCTGCGCCAGTTGCCGATATCCAAACACATCGGTCAGCACCCTGGCGGTGGCGTTAATGTTTTGCAGCGTCAGGGTAACACTGTGAAAGCCCTGCGTGGCCATATCCTGCTTGATGTCATCCGTTTCCCAGGCTGGGCGACCGTCTGGCTGTTCAGATACAATGAGTGAGGCCGCGAGTCCGTCGGGATCGGTAAACGGCAGATAGGTTTCTCCGAAGCGCTCGGCCTGTTCGCCCATCGACACACCCGACTCCCGGAAACGCCCGATCCAGTTATCCAGGCTACCCTTCGGAACGGAATACCCAATTTCGGTGGCCATACCCACGCCGTTTCTTCCAGGACCGATGCCTTCCCAGGGAAAAAAGGTCAGGATGGTACCGGGCATACCTGTTTCGTTGCCGTAGTAAAAATGATAGGTGTTCGGATCATCGAAATTGACCGTCTTTTTCACCAGACGCAGGCCCAGCACATGCGTGTAAAAATCATAGTTGCGCTGCGCATTGTTGGCGATGGCCGTAATGTGGTGCAGGCCTAAAATGGAATCGTTCATAATGAAATTAGGGGCATTTTATGGTCATCGGTGGGCATTTTGTAGTCATTAACAATCATTCAATGCTCAAGGGATTTCAGAGCCAGAAAACCAATGACGATCAATGACCATAAAATGACCACCTATGACTGACTTACTTCGTTCCCAGCTTCCCGGCCGCTTCGATAATGAAGGATGCGATTTTTTCCGGTTGCGCCAGCATCGCTACGTGGCTGGTTGGCACTTCCAGCGTGGTGGCTTTAAGCTTTTTAGCCAGCGTCCGTTCCAGATCGGGATTGATCATCCGGTCGTTAGTCGCTACAACGTACCAGGAAGGTTTGGTTTTCCAGGCTGCTTTCGTGATTTTTTCCTGCAGGGCCGAAAACGCCTGTGGTCCCTGCGTAGCCAGAATCAATTGCTGCTCCGACTTGGGCAGATCCTGTGCAAAATCTTCAAAGATGCCTTTGGGAGACATACTCACAAATCCGTATTTATCGGGACGAATCTGATCGTTGCCGGGCGTGGCGGAGGCAGTCTGTACCAGTTCTAAAAACGACTGGCCTTCGTCGGGGGCCGCGGCTGCTACGTAGACCAGACCAGCCACCTGGTCGTGATTACCTGCTTCCGTAATCACGACGCCACCCCAGGAATGACCCACCAGTAAGACTGGACCATTCTGCAGCTCGATAGCACGTTTTGTAGCGGCAACGTCATCACCCAGCGAGGTCAGCGGATTTTGCACCGCCAGGACGTTGTAGCCTTTGGCTTCCAGCAGCGGAATGACCTTCGACCAGCTTGAGCCATCGGCCCAGGTGCCGTGCACCAGCACAATGTTTTGTACTCCCTTCCCAGTGGTCTGAGCTGGTGTTTCGTCGGTTGTTGACAGCGTCATGGTTATAATGATTGAGGAAATGGCCAGCAAGCGTTTTAGGGTTGCCATAATGCAGTGTTATTGAAAGAGGATCGACAGCGTATAGGGTCGCAACTCGTCGATGCCCTTCTGAAAAGTGGATTAAACTTCCGATTGAATAAAGGCCAGTAAGTCAGCGTTGATGGTGGCCGCTTCTGTGGTAGGCATACCGTGCGGAAATCCGGGATACGTAATCAGACGGCCATTCTTGAGCAATTTGATCGCTTTGCGGGCCGCAACATCGATTGGTACTATCTGATCATCTTCGCCGTGCAGCACCAGAACCGGTATGTCGATATTCTTGAGGTCTTCCGTAAAATCGGTTTCGGAAAACGCTTTGATGCCGTAATAATGCGCATTGATACCGCCCATCATTCCCTGACGCCACCAGTTATCCCGCACACCCTGCAGGGGAGTCGCACCGGGCCGGTTGTAGCCGTAGAAAGGCAAGGTAAACTCGTTGAAATATTGCGGACGTCGGGTAGCCGTACCTTCCCGAATCTCATCGAACACCGACATCGGCACCCCGTCCGGATTGGCTTCGGTTTTTACCATCAGGGGCGTAACGGCACTGATTAGCACCGCTTTGGCCACCCGTCCCTGTCCGTATTTGGCTACGTATCGCGCCACTTCTCCGCCACCCGTGGAATGGCCGATATGGATAGCCTCTTTCAAGTCCAGATACTCCACCAGTTCGGCAGCATCGGCGGCATAGGTGTCGATGTCGTGTCCGTTTGGCGCCTGAGATGAGCGCCCGTGTCCCCGGCGATCATGGGCGATTACGCGATACCCCTGTTTCAGAAAGAACATCATTTGGGCGTCCCAGTCGTCGCAGGATAACGGCCAGCCATGATGGAAGACGATGGGCTGTCCGGTTCCCCAATCCTTATAGTAAATCTCGGTACCGTCTTTGACTTTTAACGTAGGCATAGTTTTGGAGATGTAAGAGTTGACAATTTCGAGGAGATCTAAATCTCTTCGATTACCGAGACAAAGTTGGTGGGAAGTGGTTTGCCAGTAGCGGTACGAATCGAGGGAAAAACGGTATAAATTGACGGTTGTATAGAGCCGTAGACCAAGGGTTGCGGTCGACAGCTAGCCCCGTTAATCAGCGGATCTCCATTCAAATAGAGTTTTTCATGAACGGTTTTGATCGCTGAGTATATCAGATTGAATCAATGAATATAGGGGGTAAATTAGATTGATAATTCGTCCGGTAGCCCATGTTCATCGTAGAAGAAATGAATGCTTTCAATGGCTAACTCAATAAGCATAGAAAGGTCATTGTATTCATTATCAGTGAGATACTGCTTTTGGTTGTGCCTTGACTCACGGAGCGCAACTGGGTCATCGAGGGCGTGTAGATAACTGGGTTGGTTCGATCATTGCCCAGGCGGGTGTGCTTAAAACCCCTTTCTGTTTGCTAAAGTGATACCCCCTATAAAGCAGGGTAGTTAGGTTCTGTTTTTAACCTCGAAAGCCTGGTAGGATTATCCTGAAAAGACAACATGAATTGGTATAGAACCCAGAAAGGATAAAATAATGGCACCTTTCTGGATTCTATACGGAGCTAGTTTTTATACTTCTATATGAATGTCATACTCTCGGGATTAGAACCTAACAGCCAAGCGCATAGAGGGCTTGTCGATAGCGGAACACTTCTCCGATGGCCATGTAACGGTGAAGTATACTTACTGCACCGTTACATGGGCGGCCGCTTCACTAATGAAGTTGGCTACTTTGTCCGGTTGTGACAGCATGGGTACGTGACTGGACGTAAGCGTAAGGGTGGTCGCTCCGATGTTTTTCGCGAAGATATGTTGCAGATCGGGGTTAATCATGCGGTCTTCACTGGCCGCAATGTACCAGGCGGGTTTGGTTTTCCAGGCGGCTTTCGAAATTTTTTCGGTTGGTGCAGAAGCGGCCCAGGAGCCCTGCGTCGCCCAGATTAGATTTCGTTCGGCAAGGGGTAAATCCTGTGCAAAATCCTCCTGCACCCCTTTTTGCGTTAGTGAGAGAAAGCCCGATGCATCCGGTTTCGCTTCACTAAGACCGGGAGCGGGTGGTACACTCTGGGAGGCATCAATGAGCGACTGTGCATCATCGGGCGCAAAGGCCGCAACGTAAACCAGACCAGCCACAGCCGGGTCATTGCCAGCCTCCGAAATGACTACTCCGCCCCACGAGTGACCCACCAAAAGTACAGGGCCGTTGAGTAAGGCGATTGCCCGTTTGGCGGCTGCTACGTCGTCGGCCAATGAAGTCAGCGGATTTTGCACCGCAATAACGCTTAGTCCTTTGGCTTCCAGCAGCGGAATTACTTTAGACCAGCTCGATCCATCGGCAAAGGCACCATGAACCAGCACAACATTCGATACGCCCGTTTTTGCCAATTGGGCGTCAGCGGCTGAGAGGGTTGAAAGGGTCATAACAGGAGTGGTTAGTGCGCTCAAAGCGCGATTCAGTGTATTTATGAACTGTTGGCTCACGTTGACATTAGCCCATCGACATACCCCCGTCCACGATGAGTTCGGCACCCACCACAAACGAGGAATCATCCGAGGCAAAGAACAGGGCCACTTTGGCTATCTCTTCCGGTCTGCCAAAGCGGCCAAGCGGAATGGCATCGATAATGCCCTGATTCATTTGGGTGAGTTGCTGGTCCGAAATTCCTAGTTTAGCCGCACTATGCAACGACGTATCGACAGGCCCCGGACTGATGGCGTTGACGCGGATCTGGCGGGAGATCAACTCGACAGAAAGGTTTTTGGCCATGGTCAGCAAGGCTCCTTTCGTGGCGGCATACACGCTGGCACTCGGTGCGCCAACGTGCGCATTGATGGACGTATTGAGCAGGATGGAGCCACCATTTTTGAAAAAAGGCACCAGCGCCTGAATCGTGAAATAGGCTCCCTTGAGATTGGTGTTTACACTTTCGTCGAAGATGGCTTCTGTCATGCTCTCGAAAGGAGCGAATTTGGCAACCCCGGCATTGACAAACAGAATGTCGATGGAGGAGAAGGTTGCCTCAACGAAGGCGGCCAGATGCCCGGCATTTCCCGGAATACTGGCATCCCAGACGATACCGTAGGCTTTTTCGCCCAACTCAGCAGTGAGTTGATCCAGCGACTCCTGACTGCGGCCGGTGATGAGAACAGTAGCTCCCTGAGCGATAAACTCTTTGGCGGTGGCCAGGCCGATACCACTACTACCACCGGTAATGATGGCTACTTTGTTTTGAAGACGATTCATGGTTCTATGATTAAATGGGTACGACGTTTAGAAGCGGAGCCGATACAGATAAGGTTAGAACGGATACTGTCGGGCCACTTTCTGAACACTCACCCATTGAACCGTCGTCAGTTCGTCCAAAATAAAATCACCGCCAAAGCGCCCGGTTCCCGACGACTTTTCGCCCCCGAATGGCGTATGTACTTCGTCGTTGGCCGACTGGTCGTTGATGTGCATCATCCCCGTTTCCACCTGCCGAGCCAGCTGCATACCCCGGTAAATATCTTTGGTGTATAAGGCCCCACTTAAACCAAAGTCGGTTGCATTGGCCAGCTCAATGGCTTCCTCATCGGTAGCGAACGAAACCAGCCCTACGGCCGGACCAAAGATTTCCTCTTTGAAAATGCGCATAGCCTTCGTGACACCCGATAACACCGTAGGCTGCAGGACGTTACCGTCGGCTGCATTTCCGGTTTCGACCACAGCGCCATCGGCTACGGCACTTTGCAGAATGCCCAGAATACGCTGAACCGATTTATGGTCGATCAGCGGGCCGACCACCGTGTTTTTATTTGCCGGATCACCGTAGGGAAGTTGCTTTACCCGGCCGACAAATTTGGTTCTGAATTCATCGTACAGGCTTTCGTGAATGAGAATGCGGTTGGTTGCCATGCAAACCTGACCCTGATGCAGAAAGCGTCCGAATACAGCACCATCGACGGCTTTATCCACATCGGCATCATCCAGCACAATGAACACATTGTTGCCGCCCAACTCCAGTGCCGACTTTTTGAGGCCTTCCCCGGCAATTCGCCCGATCCCTTTGCCTACCGGTGTTGAACCGGTAAACGAAACCATCCTCGAATAGGGGTGAGCCGTGAAGTAGTCGCCCATGATCTCCGACCGACCGACGACGACATTCAGAACGCCAGCCGGTAGCCCCGCTTCTTCCAGCAGTTTGGCAATAATGGTTCCGCCGGTTACCAGCGATTGGGAGGCCGGCTTGACAACCATGCTGTTGCCGACAGCCAGTGCCGGGGCGATTGTCCGCATGGAGAGGTACAAAGGGAAATTCCAGGGGCTGATCAGGCTGACGATACCTAATGGTCTTCGGTATACGTATGTCTCTTTCCCATCAATCGTCGACGCGGTAGTACGTCCGTGCATGCGGGTAGGGAACGAGGCCGCTTCGACCAGAATATCGTGAGATTGCTGCACTTCCAGCCATCCTTTCAAATAAGTACTTCCGGCTTCTCGGGTCAGCCAGTCAATAAACTCCTCCTGACGTTCCAGCAGAAGAGCAGCGGCTTTCAGAAATACATCCCGACGAACGAGTGGATTCGTGGCGGACCAGGCCGAAAAAGCCTGTTTGGCGGCTTCAAAGGCTGCGTCCACATCATCCGTTCCTGCCGAAGGCAGCGTATGGATTACTTTATCCGTAAATGGATTCAGGTTGTCGATCAGGGTGGCTTCCCGTCCATCAACCCAATGTCCATGAATAAATTGCTTGTTTAACTCGGTGTAAGGAATCGGTCTCTGTAAGGCATCGAGACCAATGGGGGCTTCTAAGGTTAGCATGGTAGTAAGGGAGTTTAGACGGTTGAGAATAACCCCTCGCCTGTCGTAGAGAAGAGGTTGGCGGGGCGGGAAGATTTTATTGGCCAGGTGTTTGTTTTGCAATAGACACCAGCAGACTCGTCACCTCCGCCGGCATCGACAGAAAGGGGCAGTGGCTGCTGTTGAGCGTAAAGGTGGTTTTGATTCCAGCGGCAGCTACCATACGTTTTTGCAGATTTAGTCCTACCGCATGATCCTGCGTGGTATAGACATAATATTTGGCTACTTTGCCGAAATTGGCTGCCGTCAGCGTAGCTGGGTTGATGAAGGGATTGGCCGGTTCGGCCCGGTAATTGTCCACCACCTGCTTCTTCACGGCATCCGATCCATCCTGAATGAAAATAGGAACTAAATTCTCGGGCTTGATCCCCAGCGTAAACTGGTCAGCAGAGGGTACTAAAGCAGGTCCCAGTTGGGAGGTACTATCGGTGGAAGCCAGTGCCAGTAAGCTTTGCCCGTTGGCCGGCAAAAAGGCCCCGATATATACCAGTTTGTCGATACGGCCGGGAATCTTTTCGGCGGTTGCCGATATGACCATTCCGCCCATGCTATGGCCAACCAGAATTACATTTTCGGAGAGGGCATTAATGGCGGCTACTACTTTGTCCCGATACGTATCCATCGACAGGCTGGCAGGAGCGCTGTTATCTGTTCCGTGGCCCGGCAGTTCGACGACAACGACTTTGTGGCCCTGGCCTGCCAGCTGATCTTTTACCGTTTGCCAGACGTAAGGGGCCTGCCAGGCTCCGTGAACCAGCACAAACGTTTTGGAGACAGATGGAACAGCATCATTTTTTGAACAGGACGACAAAAAGAGAACCGCTGCCAGGAGCAGCACGGAGGAGAGGAAGGTTTTCATAGCAATTGATTGATTCGTAGGTGGAAGAAAGAGGGAGCATTAATCAAGATCGATTTTCATGTACTGAGCGGGCATTTCAGCCTGCGGTAATGCCCTGTTAAGCCAGGCCAGAATGTAGTCGGCATCTTCTTTCCAGGTGGGCTGACCCAGCACAAAGTGATTGCGCCCGGTAAATTCTTTGTAGTCTGTAATGGAGTCGGCATGCCGGTATTTCAGGTAATTATCGTAGTTGAGCGAGGCCGGAATGGTATGGTCCGTGCTGCCCGATGTAAGCAGTAACGGAGCATGAGGCTGGCTAAAATCTACGTGAGCGGCTGAGGTAATCGTATCCCGGACGATAAGCTTGGATTCCGGAATGGCGAACCGCTGGTAAGCCGATTTTTGCTGTTCCAGGGGCATGCCATTCGTAAAGGCATATTGCCAGTCCTTGAACGACATCAGATACGACGCATGGGTAGACGTGAAAAAACCGAGGGCCTTCCAGCCCGCTCTCAGAAACGACAGCTTAAAAGTGAATATTCCCTGTGGCGGAACCGAGTGAATAGCAATGCCTGCTGCCCCAAGATTCCGCTGGAGCAAGAGCTGAACCATCAGGCCACCAATGGAATGGCCAATCAAAATAGGCTTTTCGGGAAGTGTCTCCGCAATCCGGGCGTAATAATTTGTCAGGTCCGTCAGCCGATTGGAGGCAATCTGAGCATCTGGCTGTCGGTTTCGTAAAGCGTCGGCGGGGGCATCTTTGTGGGGCCAGGCCGGTGCGAGGGTCGTGTAGCCCTTTTGCTCAAAATAAGCTTGCCACTCCTGCCAGCAATCATTGCTGACAAAGGCACCGGTGATAAAGAGGATGGTTTTGGAACGAATAGGTTTCATGATGTCAATGAGCTGGTTAAACTAGATTCAGGATTCAATCACGTTCAGGAGACTACCGAGCTGCCTACCAAGTGTCGTACCAAACCCGTCAGGCCGGTTCGGAAAGCACCTGCCCGCCACCTGAAAGTCGGTCTGGGCATTGGTAAAGGGGTTTATGAAGCCAAATGAACGGAGCCGGTTGCCTTTGTCGACCAGTCAATTGACTTAAGATCTCTGGTAGAATCTGGAGATTACTGGAGATTTTCGGAGATTCCGGGAGGGCGAAAACGTAAACTTTCGCTATTCAGGGCCATCCGATGTTCCTGGACCCGATGGCGCCGATTGGCATTTAAATTGATTTAGGGCTTCTGGGAATCAACGTAACTCAGACCCGGCTGAAGGTTGGCGTGGCGCTAAGGTTGGCTAAAAACCATTTATCGGTCAACCGCTTATCGGCTGTTCAGTACTATCTTGACTCAATATTCATAGGCAAGAAAATAACTGCTTATGCCAGTAATAAACTATTCGGTTCATCTCATTTCATTGACTCGGCAACGTACCGATCAGCCTTAGTAACGTTTCCTATACTGCCGTCAACCTATCAACCCGACTTAACCGCTCCTTTCTATGGCCACTTTGCCGCGTTGCCGATATGTATATGTGTGGGTTGGGCTTTGGTCGCTATTGACTAAGGAGTTATGCAATGCCTTTCAGAAGTCATCGCGCAAGTTGCAAGCGATTGATCGGCAGAGTTTACTCCAGCCAAAACCGAATACGCTGAAAAGGCTTTTCTTGGTAATCGGAATGGTTTTAGGCTTAGCCGAACCAGCTTTTGCGCAACTGACATTAAATAAACCCCTGGACCAGATACAAACTCAGTATCGCAATCTTAAATCGGGTGACAAACAGGTGGAATTTGCCCTGCAAATGGCCATTTATTACATGTTTAAAAATGAAGCAACACGATTTGATATTGACAGTGCTTTTACATTTATCAAACGAGCCGAGGAAGAAAGCATTAAGCTCCGTTCCCTAAAATGGCGAGAAGAAATACGCTACTTTTTGGGTGAGTATTATTGTAAAATAGGCGATATGAAGCGAGGGGAATTTTATTTTTTACAGTTAAAAACCTCCATTAATAAGATAAGGCCTGTTGAGAATCAAATAAAACTTTGGCACCGGATCGCTTTTTTTCTGCCAAAAAGAGATACAACTGGGCTGACAAAGGAAAATTGTTTTGAACAAATAGCTGCTTTATACCAGCGATTGAACAACCCGGTGAAAGTTTTAGAGACTCAAGTTTATATTGCGGATGTCCACTTGATGCAGGATAAATTTGATCTGGCTGAAAAAGAATTTTACCAGATACTCGCTAAGTATAAAGCAATTCATTTTCCAAACCTTCATTATGTGTATAACTACCTCTCTGTAATTAATAACCGGAGGGGTGACTATAAAAAATGCCTGCACTATTCACTGCTTTGCGTGGAAAGCATAGAAAAAACGGCCGACAAAACCGGTGCTGTCAATCTGTATAGCCGCTTAGCGAATATCTACCATGAATTAGGACAGGCAGAGAATTGCGTAATATATTACAGGAAAGTATTCAACTGCTCTATTTCGAATCCAGTTGACTTTTACACAGTTAGAGAAGCTGGCCTATTTGTTCGGGAATTACTTGCTCTACACAAGGCTAAAGAGGCATTCAATTTTATTAAAACATTTGCAAAAGATCATCCCCCTGCCGATTACTATGGAAAAGCTAGTTTAGCCAGAACATTAGCTTATTATTACAATAGTATTGGTAATCATTCATTAGGGGAGAAGTATACTAAACAGATGATTGAGTTCTCCAATTTTCTAGGAAAATTCAATGAGATCACAGGTGATGTTGAATATGATATTGGCTGTTATTATTACGATAGAAAAAGGTTTATCAGTGCAAGTACTCATTTCGAAAAAGCATTATTCGAAGCGCATCATGTCCATGCATTTACTACAATAAGAGATATTCAGCAAATGCTATTTAAGGCAGATTCAGCAAAGGGTGATTATCTATCGGCTATTACTCATTTGAATCAAGCACAATCGATCAATAAGGCCTTGTTTAATGAAGCCAAAAATAAGCAGATTCAGGAAGTACAGGTTAAATATGAAACAGCTAAAAAAGACTTAGATATTCGATTTTTAACTAAACAGGGGTTATTGCAGAAAACCCAGTTGCAGCAGGCCAATCAACTGAAAAATGTTACCTTATTCAGTATCGCTCTTTTATTACTCATTGTAGCCCTACTTTGTAATCGATACATCATTAAATTAAGGAATAGCCACCGATTAGAACGGCACCAAAAAGAAATCAACGACAAAAATCAGTCGCTTCAGTCGCTGGTTAGCGAGAAAGAATGGCTTTTGAAAGAGCTTCACCACCGGGTCAAAAACAATCTGCAACTGACGATCAGCCTGCTGCATACCCAAAGCAAATACCTCTCCGACCAGGGTGCCATTCGGGCTATCGAGCAAAGTCAGCATCGGGTGCGCGCCATGGCGCTTATCCATCAGAAACTGTATCGCTCCGACAGTATATCGCAGGTCGATATGCCAACGTATATCCGCGAGGTAGTCGAGCAACTGGAGGAATCGTTTAATCAAAACGAGCAGATCACCTTCCACTACCAGTTGTCTCCTCTGGAACTGGACGTCTCGCAGGCAATTCCGCTGGGTCTGATCATCACCGAAGCCATTACCAACGCCCTAAAATACGCCTTTCCTGCGGAGTACCGGCCTAATGGGCAAAGGGGGACAATAAGCCTGTCGTTGACCGACATAGACGCCGATAAGTACCAGTTGGTAGTTCAGGATGATGGAGTAGGTTTGCCGGCGGATGTGGATCTTCGCCGTCAGGGCTCTATGGGGGCAAATATCATGCGTCGCCTGACAAAACAGTTGGGGGGTATATTACAGGTTGAAAATAGAGGGGGTGTCCGAATATCCGTTTTATTTCCGCTAATCAAAATTCAGTCGCATCATGCCCACCTCAACTAATCCCGCCGTTGCGGCAAAAAAGATGAATCCGGTCGCCCGGGTGCTGATTGTAGAGGATGAACTGCTCATTGCCGACAACCTGGAAGATATACTCCTGGAAGCTGGTTATACAGTCGTCGGTATTGCCGTCAGCGTACAGGAAGCCCAGGAACTTCTCGTTGAACATCAGCCGGATCTGGTATTGCTGGATATTTACCTGAAGGGTGGCGAAACGAGCCTCGAGTTCGCTCGTACGTTGGGAGGGCAGCATATTCCGTTCATTTATATTTCGGCCAACGCGAATGATAGCGTTCTGGACAAAATAAAAGCAACGCAGCCGTACGGGTACATTGTCAAACCCTTTCGTACGAAGGACATCCTCTATACGCTGGAAATCGCTTTCTATCGCCACGCCCACAGTTTGGAGCAGAAGCTTCGGGAGGAAAAAATGCTTCAGATCGCGCTGACGAATGCCCTGTCTGAACCCGGCGACTGGACACAGAGGCTGCTAAATGTAGCGACCTACCTTCAGCCTTTTATCCCGTTCGACTTCCTTACGCTTAGCCTTGATGAAGCAAAAGCTACCCGGTCCTACAGTTTCTTCAGAATCGGCCCGAACGAGTATCAAACCATTCATCCGGCTGATTTTCTACGAATGACGGGCCTGACGGCGCAGAAGTACGACCAGTTACGGGCAGACCTGCCGCCCCTTGCCGGTCTTATCCTGCTTACCGGGAATGAGTACGCAGCGTTTTGTCAACGCTTTCGTTTACAGCAGATTATTGCCAGGACGTTCTCTCTGCAAGCTGGTTTGCTAGCCACCATTGCCACAACGCAGGGAAGCCTCTTTACCGTCTCTTTTTATAGCCGCCAGCCGGATGCCTACCTTCCCGACCACGTATCGCTGCTGGAGCGCCTGCAGCAATCGGTCAGGCTTACGCTGGAGCGCCTGCTGGCTTTCGATGAGATTGCCCGTCTGAATGAGCAATTAGGCCGGGAGAATAAGTATTTACAGGAAGAAGTAAAAACGACTGCCAGCTTTAATGAGATTGTAGGAACAAGCCCTAACCTGCAGCAGGTGTTCCAGCAGGTCGAGAAGGTGGCCCCCACCGATGCTACGGTACTTCTGACGGGTGAAAGCGGTACGGGAAAAGAGTTGTTTGCCCGCGCTGTTCATAGCTTATCGTCCCGAAAAGATAAGCTGCTGGTCAAAGTCAATTGCGCGACGCTGCCCGCAAACCTGATCGAATCGGAGTTGTTCGGGCACGAAAAAGGGGCTTTTACGGGCGCAACTGAACGGCGAATCGGGAAGTTCGAACTGGCGCATCAGGGTACCATCTTTTTGGATGAAATTGGTGAAATGCCGCTGGAGTTGCAGACGAAGCTCCTGCGCGTATTACAGGAAAAAGAATTCGAACGATTAGGCGGCAAAGGAACCATTCAATCCAATGTACGGGTGATTGCCGCCACAAACCGGCATTTAGAAAAGGAAGTAGCCGAGGGGCGTTTCCGTCTTGACTTATATTATCGGCTGAGTGTGTTTCCAATCCTGTTACCCGCCTTACGGGAAAGGCAGGGAGATATCCCCCTGTTAGCTTATTTCTTTGCCCGAAAGTATAGCCAGAAAATGGGAAAAGCTTACCAGGGAATCAGTGAAGCAACCCTGGCGGAACTCCTCCGCTACACCTGGCCAGGCAATATCCGGGAGCTGGAGAATATTATTGAGCAGGCTGTTATCATCAGCGATGGCCGTGGTCCGCTCACGCTGGGCCGGTCGCTGGCCAGCAACTGGATTATCAATAGCCCACTTGCCAGCCAACCAGTAAACAATTCGCTCATTACACAGCCTAATCCGATTTCATCGGTAGCTGAACCAAAGACATTGTCTGACGTAAAGAACAGGCATGAACAAACCGAGCGTGATTATATCTTATCTATCCTCCAGCAAACGAACGGGAAAATTAGGGGCAAAGGAGGAGCCGCCGAGTTATTAGGTCTGAAACCCACCACGTTGGAATACCGTATGGAGAAATTGGGTATTAAAAAGTAACGCCTTAGTCTGAATTATTCGGAGGGTTTCGTGGATGATTTTTGTTAATAGCTCCCTCTTGACATAAAACTCACTACCGACAAAATACAAGTTGAGTGAAAAGTGACATCGGTTGTCCGATCAAACGCTCAATTCTAAAGGGTCATGGCTAAAAAGGAGTGGGACACGGCCGGGGAAAATCAGGTAGTGAACCGCTGTTGTGGTTCGTTCACGCAAATCACTTTAATTAGGTATAGTTGGCAACATCCGCGCTCCTTTTTCAGGAACCATCTCTACAAAATAGTCTCAAGGTGGATAGCAGGCTACATGCGCAACCAATTGGATGATTCGACTAGCCTAAGCATGGGGCTACCTCTGACTAACCAGGAATCTGTAGAAAGTTAGTTACGTTGGCGGAATGACTGGCCGACATTAGGCCTAAACTCGGTGAATAACGTTTCTCAAAGCAGCCGCCCTTATAAAGAACGTTGCCATCCCAGGAATGGCTAGCTAACTAAACCCAACTCAGTTAGTAAAGCCAGGAAGGCTGATCTGAGCGCAAAAAGAGTAGCTTTGTTATAAATCTAATTACTCAACAAACAGGCGTTGCTTAGCTGTTTACACCCAGCCTGAAGGGATGAACATAAGCGAGTCATTTCGGAATGAGCGAACACATACCCGCTAGTATCCGCCTAGTATTTTTTCTGCTCATCAGCCTGACTTTATCAGGCGGTCTGCGGGCGCAGTCGTTTCAGTTACACCAACCCCAACTCATTACCGATCGCCAGGGACTCCCGCAGGCCTTTGTGGCGTCAATTCTTCAGGATAAACAGGGCTTCATCTGGGTCGCCACCCGCGATGGCTTGTGTCGCTACGACGGCCAGCGGTTCAAAGTCTTTCAACCCGACCCCGACGGGCGGCCCTCGATTTCCTTTGCCGGACTCAACCAACTTGAACTGGATCGGCACGGCCGGATCTGGATTGCTTCCGAGCGGGGAGATATCGATGTGTTCGACCCACGAACCGAGACCTTCACCAACATCTCCCGACTAGCTGCCTTTCGCCGAGTGGTCAAACCCGGCACTTCGTATGGTTTGCGCATTGACCGACGGGATCGGCTCTGGCTGACGGTTATTGGCCAGGGTGTCATTTACTGGGATGTGGCCAAAAAACAGGGGCAGTGGTTTCGGCACCATCCCCGGCAAGCTACCTCCATCGCTCACGATGTGGTGTATGATGTACGGGAAGGAACAGATGGGACCATCTGGCTAGCGACGTTAAACGGGCTCGACCGCTTTGAGGAAGCCACCCACCAGTTTACCCACATTCGACACCAGCAGGGCCAAGCCCAGTCGCTGCCCGAAGATTCGTTAAGCGCCATTCGGCTTCGACCGAACGGCGAACTGATGCTCTTCTCCCGGCATTACCTGACCCTATTACAGCCCCGTACGGGCCAGGTGCGAGCCTATCGATTACCCGCCCAGGGGAACGAATGGCTAGGCGTTCATACTGCCATCGACCGGCAGGGAGCGGTGTATTTCGATCAGAATAACATCCTGTTCCGATTCACCGACCAGCAGGGCGTTCAGGTCGTAGCTCACTGGAGCCAGCCCAACCATGGCTGTAGCAGTTTGTTCATCGATCGAACCAATGTCTTATGGGTAGGCACCGATGGGGCGGGTATCAAAACCTACGATCTGCAGCCGAGCCCGTTTCAGAAGCGCCCTTACCACCGGAGCTTTTATCAGGATCTGCTCACCCGCGATTCGCTGGGGCTACCCCCGGTTTCCTCAGTGGTGCTGGCTGCCCTGACAGGGTCGACCGACTATAATTTTCGCTCGACTTTCGATCGGGCGGGCCGTTTCTGGTTCAATGTAGGCACATCGGATCTGTATCGGCTGGATCGGAAAACGGGTCAGGCTGAGCATTTCCCCTTGCCCGTCCGCTTGCGTCGGGATAGGAAATACATTATTCCTTATCCCATGACCACCGATCCCCAGGGTCAGGTCTGGGCGCTGCATGATACAACAGCGTTCTGGTTCGATGAGGCCACGCAGCGCTGGCACCGGTTTCAATACCCAATTCCCACCAACCAATCGTCGGGGCCTATTACAGAAGTGGTGGTCGATGAGCAGGCGCTCTGGCTGGCCAGTCAGGTAGGCGGACTCTGGCGGCTCGATCGCCACACGGGCCAGGTCCGCCAATTTGTCCACCGGCCCGGCGATGCCACCTCGTTGAGCAACAATTCGCTCTACTGCCTGTCGGCCGATCCAACCGATGCCAATCGGTTGTGGATCGGCACCTTCGGCAGTGGGTTGTGTCTGTTCGATAAACGAACGGGGCGGTTTCGCCGGTTTACCCAGGCTAACGGACTGCCCAACAATGTCGTCTACTCGGCCCTGCCCGACCGCTATGGGTATTTGTGGGTGGGTACCAACAAGGGGTTATGCCGAATGAACCGCCGGAGCTTTACCACCCAGACCTTTACGCGGGATGACGGCATCATGGCCGATGAGTTTAACCGCAACCACTACATCCAGTTCCCGGAGGGTAACATTCTGCTGGGCGGATTAGAAGGGTTTACTTTGTTCAATCCCCGGCAGATTCGTCAGGATACGGTTGCGCCCGTCGTCGAACTGACTGAACTTCAGGTAAATAATCAACTCATTCAGCCCAATCAGCCAGGACCCGACGGCACGGACGCCCCCACGTCTGCCAACCGATCTGTGCCGGGAACCTCCGTTCAGGGAACTTCCGTGCTGGGCTTCTTACCCATTCAGGCAACCGATCAGCTCACCCTGGCCCATAATCAGAATTACCTGACCGTTGGCTTTGCTGCCCTGCAATTCAATCAACCCGCTACAAATCGGTACCGCTACCGCCTGGAAGGCCTGGAAGACACCTGGAAGGAGACGGCCCGGCCCGAGGCTGTTTATACCAGCCTGCCACCGGGCGAGTATGTCCTGTTGCTCAATGCATCCAACACCTCAGGAACCTGGAGCCGATACGTGCGTAAGCTGGCCCTTACCATTCAGCCGCCCTTCTGGGCCACCTGGTGGGCTATACTGCTGTATTGCCTGATCGGCCTGGGCCTGGCCTGGGGTCTACTCCAGGTTTATCTGAATCGAATCCGACTCAACCAGACCATTCAGCTCCGCCAACAGGAAGCCGACCAGCTTCGGGCCGTCGATACGATCAAGACCAACTTCTTTACCAACATCACCCACGAGTTTCGGACGCCTTTAACGCTGATCCTCGGGCCCACCGAACAGCTAATTCGCCAGGATGTTGAGCCCCTAAACCGCCGACGTTTATTACAAACGATCGAACAGAATGCGCACCAACTGCTGGGTCTGATCAATCAACTGCTGGATCTCTCCAAGCTGGAAGCCAGCGTGATGCCCATTCACGAGTCGCGCGGGGATCTGACCGAATTTATCCGGCACTGGCTGAACCCCTTAACCGACCAGGCCACCACGCAGGGCCTTCGCCTGACGTTTACCTCGGACGTATCGGGCGACTACTGGTTCGACGCCGAAAAGCTCGAACGGATTGTGTATAACCTGACGGCCAACGCCCTGAAGTTCACCCAAGCCGGCACCATTAGTGTAACGCTGACGGAAGCTTCGGGGCGAATTCGGTTAACCGTTGCCGATACGGGCGTTGGCATTGCGGCCCGGCACCTGCCCCATATTTTCGACCGCTTTTATCAAGTCGGGCCGCGTTCGGTCGGTGATACGACGGATCGGGTATCGCCCTGGGGCGTCGGAACCGGCCAGAGTAGGACCGGTTCAGATCGGGGTACAACAGCTGCGCCCGGCACAGGGATCGGTCTGGCGCTGGTGCAGGAACTAGTTCAATTACAGGGAGGGCACATTTTGGTCGAGAGCCAGCTCGGCCAGGGGACTACTTTTCTGGTTGAGTTGCCTTACAGGAAGGCCGAGGGTATAGGGCAGGATGCAGCAGAGCCGGTAGACCCTGAGGGTAAGGATGTCGACCCGTCGAACCGCGACCCATCGGACCACCTCAGTCCGGCTTCCCATGCTGACTTACTCGTCGTGGAAGACAATGATGAATTAGCCCGCTTTATTATTGACAGTCTGCCACGTGACTACCGCATTCGCCGGGCTGTCAACGGACTCGATGGGCTTAAAAAAGCGCTGGAACACCTGCCCGATCTGATCCTCTCCGATGTGATGATGCCCCTGATGGACGGCCTGACGCTCTGCCATCAGTTGAAAACCGACCTGCGCACCAGCCATATCCCCGTTATTCTGCTGACTGCCAAATCGTCGGTGGAGAATCGCCTGGCGGGTCTCTCACTGGGGGCCGATGACTACCTGACCAAGCCCTTTCAGATTACCGAACTGCAACTGCGGGTGCGTAATCAGCTGGTGAGTAAACAGCGCCAGCGGGAGTGGGTGCAGGCCAGTCTGCGGAATCCCGACCCGGCTTCTCCTCCGCCATCTCCCGAATCGACCGACCCGTTCCTGACCCGCCTATATGCCCTCTTCGATGCCAACCTGAGCGACGCCAATTTCGGACTAGACCAGCTGATAGGCGAACTGGGCCTGAGCCGCACTACCCTGTTCCGCAAAGTGAAAGCGCTGACGGGACTAACGGCCCACGAGCTGCTGCGCAACTACCGCCTGAAACAAGCGACCCAACTGCTACGCTCGGGCGTCTCGGTGAGTGAGACGGCCTATCAGGTTGGCTTCGAGAGTGCGGCCTACTTCAGCAAGTGCTTTCGGGAGCTCTACCAGGTGAGCCCCAGTGCGATGATGACCCAAGGTTGATCAGTCATCTTTCCCTCTTGTTTTCTGGTGATTTGGCCCAAAATGGATCATTTGTTATCCTATTTGGATCATTTGTTATCGTCTGACGGGGTACTGGCTGCCTACTTTTGAGTCGGTCCTGGAAGGAAAGACACCGGTCTGATTCAGCTACTCGGGTGGCGGTTGCTGACCTGCGTTATACCCTCCGGCTTGACCATACCTACTCAAGTAATCTACGCGTATGAACCACAACTATTATCGACTGGGGCTGCTGCTGGCCCTGTGGCCCCTGGTCCAGCTGGCCCTGGGCCAAGGTCTGACCCTCAGCGGGTTCAGTCCGTTCCCAAACGCCCCCTCGGCGCCCCAGACCACCAATGTGACCCTGCTCTTCAATCAGGGGCTCAATAATAATGCCGCCACGCTGGGGGGCTTACGGGTGTTCAGCGCCCAGCGGGGTGGCCTGCTGCGCAACGGGCCGGGAGGAACCGCCAGTGTGAGCGGCAGCACGTTCAACTTCAACCCGACGACCAACTTCAAACCCGGGGAGACCGTGTTCGTCACCAGTACGACGGCTATCCAGAGCACCACGGGTGCTCGGCTGAGCCGGGGTTATGTCTACGGGTTCACCACCGGGGTGGGGGGCACGGGACAGGGCAACTTCACCACCCCGGCCACCAACCCGGACCCTGGCGTAGGGAATTATCCCGCCAGCGTGGCGGTAGGAGATTTGGATGGGGACGGCGATCTGGACCTGCTCTGCGCGAATGCCAGCAGCGCTAATGTGAGTGTGCGGCTTAACAATGGGTCGGGCAACTTCACCCCCCCGGCCATTAACCCGGAGCTTGGGGTAGGCAGTTCTCCCGCCAGCGTGGCGGTAGGGGATGTGGATGGGGACGGCGATCTGGACTTTGTAACCGCTAATAGTGGCAGCGACAACGTGAGTGTACGGCTCAATGATGGGTCGGGCCACTTTACCGCTCCCGCTACTAACCCGGAGCCTGGGGTCGGGGATGCTCCCCTCAGCGTAGCGCTGGGGGATGTAGATGGGGACGGGGACCTGGACCTGCTGACCGCGAATCGGGGCAACAACACGGTGAGTGTACGGCTCAACAATGGGTCGGGCAACTTCACCCCCCCGGCCACCAACCCGGAACTTGGTTTAGGGGGGGGACCCAACAGCATAACGCTGGGGGATGTGGATAGAGACGGTGATCTGGACGTTGTGAACACGTATGGGGGCAACAGCAACACGGTGACTGTTCGGCTCAACGATGGGTCGGGCCACTTCACCGCTCCGGCTAACCCTAACCCGCCGGTAGGGGCTGGTCCCCGCAGCGTGGCGCTGGGGGATTTGGATGGGGATAGGGATCTGGACTTGGTGACGGCTAATGCTGGTAATAACACGGTAAGTGTACGGCTCAATGATGGGTCGGGCTACTTCACTGAATCGGTCAACCCGGAACTTGGGGTACAGGGGGGACCCTCCAGCATAGCGCTGGGGGATGTGGATGGGGACGGGGATCTGGACCTGCTCACCGCGAATGCTAACACGGGTGACGTGAGTGTGCGACTCAATAACGGGTCAGGTAATTTCACCCGCCCGGTGGTCAACGCTAACCCTACTATAGGGGATGTGTATGGTCCCTCCAGCATAGCGCTGGGGGATGTGGATGGGGATGGCGATCTGGACTTTGTGACCGCTAATAGTTATATTGACAAGGTGAGTGTGCGGCTCAACGGCCTCTTTCCCCTCACCCTGTCCGGGCTGACCAACAACGGCCCCATCTGTGCGGGCCAACCGATCTCCTTTCAAGCTACCCTGGGCTACCTCAGCGGCAGCTACAGCTATACCCTCTCGGGTGGCAGCAACACCACCACCGGCACAGCTACCGCGTCGGCCTTTAATCAGCCCCTGGCTGCCAGGGGCTCGGGCGTGCAGAGTTTCACCCTGACGGTCAGCAACCAGGGACGAGTCGCCACCGCCACCACGAATGTGACCGTTACCCAATGCCTCATCAGTACCGGACTCAATCCCGTTCGCAACGCCCCCTCGGCGCCCCAGACCACCAATGTGGGCCTGACCTTCAATCAGTCGCTGAGCAACAATGCCGCCACGCTGGGGGGCGTACGGGTGTTCAGCGCCCAGCGGGGTGGCCTGCTGCGCAACAGCCAGGGGGGCAGCGCCAGTGTGAGCGGCAGCACGCTCAGCTTCAACCCGGCGACCAACTTCAAACCCGGGGAGACCGTGTTTGTCACCAGTACGACGGCCATCCAGAGCGCGGAGGGGAGTACGGCCCTTCGTCAGGTCTACGGGTTCACCACCGGGGTGGGCGGCACGGGTCGGGGCTACTTCACGCCCCCGGCGGTCAACCCCAACCCGGGGGTGGGAGACACGCCCTTCAGTGTGGCGGTAGGGGATGTAGATGGTGATGGGGATCTGGACCTGCTCACCGCGAATCGGGGCAACAACACGGTGAGTGTGCGGCTCAACGACGGCTCGGGTAACTACACCGCCCCAGCCACCAACCCCAATCCGGGGGTCGGCAATGGTCCCCGTAGCGTGGCATTGGGGGATGTGGATGGAGACGGGGATCTGGACCTAGTAACCGCGAATGAGTTGAGTAGCACCGCCAGTGTGCGGCTCAACAACGGCTCGGGTAACTTCACCGCCCCGGCCACCAACCCCAATCCGGGGGTCGGCAATGCTCCCGTCGGCGTGGCGTTAGGGGACGTGGACGGCGATGGGGATCTGGACCTGCTCACTGTTAACTATAACAGCGACAACGTGAGTGTACGGCTCAACGACGGCTCGGGTAACTTCACCGCTCCAGCCATTAACCCTAACCCGGGGGTCGGAGATTATCCCCAAAGCGTGGCGTTGGGGGATGTGGACGGGGATGGCGATCTGGACCTGGTGACGGCGAATTATAACCCTAACACGGTGAGTGTGCGGCTCAACGACGGGTCAGGCAATTTCACGGCCCCGACCACCAACCCGGAGCCTAGTGTCGGGAGTGGAGCCAACAGCGTGGCGCTGGGCGATGTGGATGGGGATGGCGATCTGGACCTGCTGTGCGCGAATCGGGGTAGCAACACGGTGAGTGTGCGGCTCAACGACGGCTCGGGCAACTTCACCGCTCCGGCCACCAACCCCAACCCGGGGGTAGGTAGCGCTCCCTATAACGTGGTACTGGGGGATGTAGACGGGGACAGCGATTTAGATATGCTGACCGCTAATGGTGTCAGCAACAATGTAAGTGTGCGGCTCAACGACGGATCGGGTAACTTCACCGCCCCGGCCCTCAACCCGGAGCTTGGGGTCGGGAGTGCTCCCTACAGCGTGGCAGCAGGGGATGTGGATGGAGACGGGGATTTAGATCTGCTCAGCGCGAATGGGGTCGGCGACAACGTGAGTGTGCGGCTCAATGGGCCAATCCCCCTCACCCTGATTGGGGTGTCGGCCAGCTCCAACCCCGTCTGTACGGGTCAACCCTTCTCGGTGACGGCCAGCGTGGGTAACCTTGCCGCCAGCTACAGTTATACCCTCTCGAACGGCAGCAACACCATCAGCGGCTCGGCCACCACCCCCACCTTTAGTCGGAGCCTGACAGCGGGCGGTTCGGGGGTGCAGACCTTCACCCTGACGATCAGCAGCCAGGGGCAAGTCGTCACGGCTACCACGGAGGTGACGGTTACCCAATGCATTGCCCTCACCGCGTTCAGTCCGGTTCGCAACGCCCGCTCGGCGCCCCAGACCACCGATGTGTCCCTGACCTTCAATCAGGGGCTCAATAATAATGCCGCCACGCTGGGGGGTGTACGGGTGTTCAGCGCCCAGCGGGGCGGTCTGCTGCGCAACGGGCCGGGAGGCAGCGCCAGCGTGAGCGGCAACACGCTCAGCTTCAATCCGGCGACCGACTTCAACCCCGGGGAGACCGTGTTTGTCACCAGCACGACGGCTATCCAGAGCACGGGTGGGGGGCGGCTGATCCGGGGTCAGGTCTACGGGTTCACCACTGGGGTGGGCGGCACGGGTCGGGGCAACTTCACCCCCCTGGCGGCTAACCCCAACCCTGAGGCCGGGAATGGCTCCCGCAGCGTGGCGGTAGGGGATGTGGATGGGGACGGGGATCTGGACGTTGTAACCGCTAATCGGGGCAGCAACACGGTGAGTGTACGACTCAACGATGGGTCGGGCAACTTCATTCCTCCAGCCACCAACCCCAACCCGGGGGTAGGTAGCGCTCCCTATAACGTGGTACTGGGGGATGTGGATGGGGATGGCGATCTGGATATGCTCTGCGCGAATCAGGGCTACAGCAACGTGAGTGTACGGCTCAACGACGGGTTGGGTAACTTCACCCCCCCGGCCACCAATCCGGAGCCTGTGGTAGGGAACGGCCCCGTCAGCGTGGCGTTGGGGGATGTGGATGGGGATGGCGATCTGGACTTTGTGACGGCTAATGCTACCAGCGACAACGTGAGTGTGCGGCTCAATGATGGGTCGGGCAACTTCACCCCCCCGGCCATCAACCCCAACCCTGGGGTAGGGGATCTTCCCGTCAGCGTGGCGTTGGGGGATGTGGATGGAGACGGCGATCTGGACTTTGTGACGGCGAATCAGTTCAGCGACAACGTGAGTGTGCGGCTCAACGACGGCTCGGGCAACTTCATTCTCCCGGCGGTTAACCCCAACCCGGGGGTCGGGGTTGATCCCTACAGCGTGGCGTTGGGGGATGTGGATGGAGACGGCGATCTGGATTTTGTGGTCGCTAATCAGAACAGCAACACGGTGAGTGTACGGCTCAACAACGGGTCGGGCAACTTCACCCCCCCGGCCATCAACCCCAACCCTGGCGTAGGGAATTATCCCGCCAGCGTGGCGTTGGGGGATGTGGATGGGGACGGCGATCTGGACCTGCTCTGCGCGAATGCCAACAGCGGCACGGTGAGTGTGCGGCTCAATGACGGCTCGGGTAATTTCACCCCCCCGGCCATCAACCCCAACCCTGGCGTAGCGGGTTTCCCCTCCAGTATGGCGTTGGGGGATGTGGACGGCGATGGCGATCTGGACTTTCTGACCACTAGTTATAACAGTAACAACGTGAGTGTGCAGCTCAACGAGGGGCTTACCCTTACCCTCACCGGCCTGCCGTCGGCCAGTCCCAACCCCGTCTGTACGGGTCAACCCTTCTCGGTGACGGCCAGCGTGAGTAACGGCAGCTACAGCTACACGCTCACCAATGGCAGCAGCACCACCCTCAGCGGCACGGCCACCAGTTCGGCCTTTAGTCAGAGCCTGACAGCCAGTGGCTCAGGGGTGCAGACCTTTACCCTGACGGTCAGCAGCGGAGGGCTAGTCGCCACCGCCACCACCTCCGTGACGGTTATCCAATGCTTTGTTCTCACCGCGTCCAATCCGGTTCCCAACGCCCGCTCGGCACCCCAGACCACCAATGTGGATCTGACCTTTGACCAGTCACTGAGCGCCAGCCCCGCCAGTCTGGGGGGTGTTCGGGTATTCAGCGCCCAGCGGGGCGGTTTGCTGCGCAACGGGCAGGGGGGCAGCGCCAGCGTGAGCGGCAGTACGCTCAGCTTCAACCCGGCGACCAATTTCAAACCCGGCGAGACGGTGTTTGTCACCAGCACGACGGCCATCCAGAGCACGGGTGGGGGTCGGCTGATCCGGAGTCAGGTCTATGGGTTCACCACTGGGGTGGGCGGCACGGGTCGGGGCAACTTCACCGCCCCGGTGGTCAACCCGGAGTCTGGCGTAGGGGGTAATCCCCTCAGCGTGGCGGTAGGGGATGTGGATGGGGACGGCGATCTGGACCTGCTCACCGCGAATGCCAGCAGCGCCAGCGTGAGTGTGCGGCTCAATGATGGGTCGGGCAACTTCACCGCCCTGACCTTCAGCCTTGGAGTAGGGGATGCTCCCGCCGGCGTGGCGCTGGGGGATGTGGATGGGGACGGGGATCTGGACTTCGCAACCGCTAATTATAACAGCGACAATGTAAGTGTACGGCTCAATGATGGGTTGGGCAACTTCACCGCTCCAGCCATCAACCCAGAGACTGGCGTAGGGGATAGTCCCCGCAGCGTAGCGTTAAGGGATGTGGACGGAGACGGCGATCTGGACTTACTTACTACTAATGCTAGCAGCAACAACGTAAGTATACGGCTCAACGACGGCTCGGGCAACTTCACCGCCCCAGCCATCAACCCCAATCCTGGCGTAGGAAATAATCCCCGAAGCATAGCGGTAGGGGATGTGGATAGAGACGGCGATCTGGACTTTGTGACCGCTAATCAGTTCAGCTCCAGCGTGAGTGTGCGGCTCAACGACGGGTCGGGCCACTTCACCGCCCCGGCCACCAACCCCAATCCGGGGGTCGGTAATTCTCCCAACAGCGTAGCGTTGGGGGATGTGGATGGGGACGGGGATCTAGACCTGCTCACCGCGAATGGTGGAAGCAGCAACGTGAGTGTACGGCTCAACGACGGGTCGGGCCACTTCACCGCCCCGGCCACCAACCCCGATCCTGGGGTAGGAAGTGCTCCCACTGACGTGGCTTTAGGGGACGTGGATGGAGACGGGGATCTAGACTTTCTCTGCACTAATGCGAATAGCAGCAACGTGAGTGTGCGGCTCAACGACGGGTCGGGCAACTTCACCGCCCCGGCCACCAACCCCAATCCGGGGGTCGGGAGTGCTTCCTACAGCGTGGCGTTGGGGGATGTGGATGGAGATGGCGATTTGGACCTGTTAACCGCTAATTATAACAGCGCCAGCGTGAGTGTGCGGCTCAATGGGGGGGCTCCTTTGACTCTCACCTTGTCTAGCCTGTCGGCCAGCCCTAACCCTATCTGTGGAGGTCAACCCCTCACGGTGACGGCCAGTGTGGGCAATCTCACTACCAGCTACAGCTACACCCTCTCCAACGGCAGCACCACCCTCAGCGGCTCGGCCACCACCCCCACCTTTAGTCAGAGCCTGACGGCCAGTGGCTCGGGCGTGCAGAACTTCACCCTGACGGTTAGCAGCGGAGGACAAGTGGCCACGGCCACCACCGCCGTCACGGTGACTGCTCCCCTCACGGCCAGTGTCTCCGCGTCCTCCACGACCGCCCTGGTCGGCCAGGTCGTTAGCCTGAGTGCCAGCGGTGCCGCCACCTACCAGTGGGCCGCCCCCGCTGGGGCCACCCTGAGCCTGCCCACCACGGGGGCCACCGTCTCAGCCACGCTGACCAGTGTTGGCACCCAAACCTTCACCCTCACCGCCAGCCAGGGCAGTTGCAGCCAGACACTGACGCTGGACGTGACGGCCATCCAACTGCCCGACCTGACGCTGGTGCTCTATGCCCGGCCCTCGACACTGACTGGCAGCAAGTCCATCAGTGTGGTGGTGGATGTGTTCGAGCTCAACGGGTTGCCCACCACCGCTCCGCTGACCCTGAAGATATCCAAAGATGCTAAGGTTAATCTAAGCCTGGATACGGGCCAAAGCAGTGTGGGGGGCATGCCGGTTCAGAACAGCCAGTGGCAGCTGAGTGGTCCCAGTGGCGGGTTCTACACCCTGACCAGCAGCGGGGTGCTGAACGGCACTAGCTTGTCGGTGGGTTTGACGGGCACGCTGTCGGCAGGTTCCTCGACGGGGGTGGTGACGGTGAGTGCGACGGTGGTGGGGGGCGACGAGGCCAGCCTGGACAACAACACTGATGCCGACAAGATCGAGTATTTTCAGCAGTAAGGCCCGCCAACCCGTCCGCCGGGACCATGAGCCTTGCGGACGGGTTGGGTTGTGTTCCTGGCAGGTGCCCACCGGTGTACCCCCACCGTAGCGTAGCGGCACCAGGGTTTACTACCGCCTTTTCTGGTGATTTGGCCCAGGATGGATCATTTGTTATCGTATTTGGATCATTTGTTATCGTCTGACGGGGTACTCACACCCTACTTTTGAGCCAGTCCCGGAAGGGAAAAACACGGGTCTGAGTCGGCGGCTCGGGTGGCCGACAATGGCCTGCGGTATACCCTCCGCCGGGACCTTACTCAATCAAGTAATCTACGCGTATGAACCACAACTATTATCGACTGGGGCTGCTGCTGGCCCTGTGGCCCCTGGTCCAGCTAGCATCCGGCCAGAGTCTAACCATTGCCCAGCGGAGTCCTTCGGCCAACACCAACACGGCCGTTACGAACACCAACCTAACCCTGACCTTCAATCAGACGCTCAGCAATGATGACCTTACCACGGGGGGGCTGCGGGTGTTCAGTACCCAGCGGGGCGGTTTGCTGCGCAACAGTCAGGGGGGCAGTGCCAGCGTGAGCGGCAGCACGTTCACCTTCAACCCGTCGACCAACTTTCGCCCCGGCGAGACGGTGTTTGTTACTGCCACCACCGACATCCGGAGCACCACTGGTGCTCGCCTGAGCCGGGGTCAGGTCCACCAGTTCACCACCCGGGTGGGGGGGACGGGCCGGGGGTATTTCACGGCGCCTGCTACCAACGCCGAGGTGAACGTGAAGGATCGTCCTAAAAGCATTGCGGTGGGCGACTTAGACGGGGACGGGGATCTAGACCTGCTCACCGCTAACGCGAACACCAGCGTGAGTGTGCGGTTCAACGATGGGTCGGGCAACTTCACCCCGCCTGACAATGACCCGAATAATTATGTGGGTAGTGGTGCCCAAGGCGTAATGGTAGGCGACATAGATGGGGATGGGGATCTGGACATGATTGTCGCTAACAGTAACAGTACGGACGTGAGCTTGCGGTTCAACGATGGGTCAGGCAATTTCTCGAGGCCCGCCACCAACGCTGAGGTGACCGTGGGTGACTCTCCCTATAGCGTGGCGTTGGGGGATGTGGATGGGGATGGGGATCTGGACCTGCTGGCCGCTAATTTTTACGGCGCCAGCGTGAGTGTGCGGCTTAACAATGGATCGGGCATCTTCACCGCCCCGACTCTCAACCCGGACCCTGGTGTAGGGAGTCGTCCCTACAGCGTGGCGTTGGGGGATGTGGATGGGGATAGGGATCTGGACATGCTCGTCACTCATTTATACAGCGACAACGTGAGTGTGCGGCTCAACAATGGGTCGGGCAACTTCACTCCCCCCGCTACCAACGCTGAAGTAGGCGTGGGTGAATTACCGCAAAGCTTGGCGGTAGGGGATGTGGATGGGGATGGGGATCTGGACTTTCTGACCGCTAATGCGGGCAGCAACACCGTGAGTGTGCGGCTCAACAACGGGGCGGGTGCTTTCACGGCTCCCGTCACTAACTCAGAGGTAGGCACAGGAGGTGGTCCTACAACTATAGCGCTGGGGGATGTGGATGGGGACGGGGATCTGGACTTTGTGACCGCTAATTCTAATGGCAACAACACCGTGAGTGTGCGGCTCAACAACGGGTCAGGCAGCTTCATTCCGCCCATCACGAACCCGAATGTGGGCACGGGAGAGGGTGTCTATGGCTTGGCGCTGGGGGATGTGGATGGGGACGGGGATCTGGACTTTGTGACCGCTAATTATTACAATTTCAATTACGGCGAATACATCGTGAGTGTGCGGCTTAACGGGCCTTTTCCTGCGCCCACCATCACGGGGCTGACCACCAGCCCCAGCCCCGCCTGTGCAGGCCAACCGCTCACCTTTCAAGCCACCCTGGGCAACCTCAGCAGCAGCTACACCTACACGCTGACTAATGGCAGCACCACCATCAGCGGTACGGGCACTACGTCGCCTTTTAGCCAGAGCCTGACGGCCAGTGGCTCAGGAGTGCAGACCTTCACCCTGAAGGTGACCAACAGCCAAGGACAAATCGCCACGGCCACCACCAATGTGACGGTCAGTCAATGCGTTACCCTGTCGGGGCTATCGGCCGACCCCAACTCCATTTGTGCGGGCCAACCCATCGCCTTCCAGGCTAGTGTGGGTAAGCTGGGCGGCAGTTACAGCTACACCCTTACCAATGGCAGCAGCACCACCAGTGGTACGGCCACCAGCTCGGCCTTCAGTCAGTCTCTGACCGCCAGCGGCTCGGGGGTACAGACCTTCTCCCTGACGGTGGCCACCCCCGACCAGCGCGCTACGGCCACCACCAGCGTGACGGTCAGCCAATGCATCACCCTGTCGGGGCTATCGGTCAGCCCCAACCCCGTCTGTGCGGGCCAACCCGTCACCTTTCGGGCTAGTGTGGGCACCCTGAGCGGCAGCTACAGCTACACCCTCTCGAACGGTAGCACTACCCTCAGCGGCACGGCCACCGGCACGGCCTTTACGCAGCCCCTGCCAGCCAGGGACTCAGGGGTGCAGACGTTTACCCTGACGGTGGCCACCCCCGACCAGCTCGCCACGGCCACCACCACGGTGACGGTTAATCAATGCCTCACCAGTACAGGGCAAGCGCCGAGCCGCAACGCCATCTATGCGCCGGTGCAATCCGGGGTGAACCTGCTCTTCAATCAGCTGCTCAGCAACAATGCCGCCACACTGGGGGGCGTGCGGGTGTTCAGCGCCCAGCGGGGCGGTTTGCTGCGCCACGGGCAGGGGGGCACCGCCAGCGTAGCGGGCCTGACGGGCGGCAGCTCTAACCGGCTGAGCTTCAACCCGTCGACCAACTTCAAGCCGGGGGAGACCGTATTTGTTACCAGCACAACGGCCATCCAGAGTACGGGGGGGAATACGGCTCCTCGTCAGGTCTACCAGTTCACCACCGGGGTGTTGGGTACGGGCCAGGGCTACTTCACTCCCCCCGCTACCAACCGGGAGCCTGGGGTGGGCGGCACGCCCTATAGCGTGGCGGTAGGGGATGTGGATGGGGATGGGGATCTGGACCTGTTGACCGCTAATTATAACAACGCCAGCGTGAGTGTACGGCTTAACAACGGGTCGGGCAGCTTCACCCCCCCGGCCACCAACCCGGAGCCTGGCGTAGGGAGTTATCCCCGCAGTGTGGCGTTGGGGGATGTGGATGGGGATGGGGATCTGGACCTGGTGACCGCTAATTTCGGCAACTCCAGCGTGAGTGTACGGCTCAACAACGGGTCGGGCAGCTTCACCCCCCCGGCCACTAATCCGGAGCCTGGCGTAGGGGATGGTCCCATTAGTGTGGCGTTGGGGGATGTGGATGGAGACGGCGATCTGGATCTGGTGACGGCCAATTATAGCAGCGCCAGCGTGAGTGTGCGGCTCAACGATGGGTCGGGCCACTTCACTACTCCGGCCACCAACCCTAACCCGGGGGTAGGCGATCAGCCTCGCAGCGTGGCGTTGGGGGATGTGGATGGGGACGGCGATCTGGACCTTTTGGCCGCTAATTATAGCAGCGCCAGCGTGAGTGTACGGCTCAACAACGGGTCGGGCCACTTCACCCCCCCGGCCACTAATCCGGAGCCTGGCGTAGGCAGTCGTCCCTACAGTGTGGCGGTAGGGGATGTGGATGGAGATGGGGATCTGGACCTGGTGACCACTAATTATTTCATGAACACGGTGAGTGTACGGCTCAACGATGGGTCGGGCCACTTCACCCCCCCGGCCACTAATCCGGAGCCTGGCGTAGACGGTGCTCCCGTCAGCGTGGTATTTGGGGATGTGGATGGGGATAGTGATCTGGACCTGGTGACCGCTAATGAGTTAGGCACTAGCGTGAGTGTACGGCTCAACAATGGGTCGGGCAGCTTCACCCCCCCGGCCGCCAACCCCAACCCGGGGGTAGGCTATGTCCCTCGCAGCGTGGCGTTGGGGGATGTGGATGGAGATGGGGATCTGGACATACTGGCCGCTAATTTTAACAACTCCACCGTGAGCGTGCAGCTCAACGGGCCCCTTCCTCTCACCCTGTCGGGTCTGTCGGCCAGTCCCAATCCCGTCTGTGCGGGCCAAGCCCTCTCGGTGACGGCCAGTGTGGGCAATCTCACTACCAGCTACAGCTACACCCTCTCCAACGGCAGTACCACCCTCAGCGGCTCGGCCACCACCCCCACCTTTAGTCGGAGCCTGACGGCCAGTGGCTCGGGGGGGCAGAGCCTCACCCTGACGGTCAGCAGCCAGGGACAAGTCGCCACGGCCACCACCTCCCTGACGGTGACTGCTGCGCCCACGGCCAGTGCCTTTGCTTCCTCCACGACGGCCCTGGTGGGCGATGTGATTAGCCTGTCGGCCAGTGGAGGAACCAGTTATCTGTGGACCGCCCCACCGGGCGCTACCCTCACCTCGCCCGCCACCACTTCCACCGTCTCGGCCACGCTGACCAGTGCCGGCCTGCAGACCTTTACCGTCACCGTCAGTCAGGGCAGTTGTAGCCAGACGACCACCGTGACCGTGACGGCGATTCAACTGCCCGACCTGACGCTGGTGCTCTACGCCCGTCCCTCGACGGCTAGGGGCAATCAGCCCATCAGTGTGGTGGTGGACGTGTTTGAGCTCAACGGGTTGCCCACCACCGCTCCGCTGACCCTGAAGATATCCAAAGATGCCAGGGTCAATCTAAGCCTGGATACGGGTCTGAGCAGTGTGGGGGGCCAGCCGGTGCAGAACAGCCAGTGGCAGCTGAGTGGTCCCAGTGGCGGGTTCTATACCCTGACCAGCAACGGGGTGCTGAACGGCACTAGCTTGTCGGTGGGTTTGACGGGAGTGCTGTCGGCAGGTTCCTCGACGGGGGTGGTGACGGTGAGTGCGACGGTGGTGGGGGGCGAAGAGGCCAGCCTGGACAACAATACCGACGCCGACAAGATCGAGTACTTTCCCCAGTAAGGCCCACCTACCCGTCCGCCGGGAGCATTAGCTTGGCGGACGGGTAGGTTTATGTTCTTTATATGTCGCGTTACTGTTTGAGTTATGGCTGGTTGGTATGGCTGTCGGTACGGGCAGGCTGCCTGCCGGAAGTTAACCGCTTGTTTGAGGGCTCGCTCCGTGGGGTGCTGGCCCATCAGCCGGGCTTTATCGAGGCCCAGTTTTTAACCGAGCCGGGCCAGGATCGGTGTCTGGTAGTGAGCCTGTGGGTGAGCGCAGACTGCTGTCAGCGGGCCCAAAGCAGCCATGCCTGCCAGACGGTGTTTCAGCAACTGGGGGTGTATTTTGCGGCCCAGCCCACGGTAGCCTGCTGTGAGGTGATGGGTCAGATCAACTAATCTTATCCGAAATCGTATAAGTCAATGCTGGTTTGTCAGGACGATACAACGGTATCTAGTCCCTGTTTTTTACGGACGTTTTTCTGAATGGTTTTGACAACTTACGATGACTTGTTCAATGAGTAAAGATGATTGCCTCTCCGGCACCGAGTATCGATGAATAGATCCTACAAATACCTATAAAGTACACCTTATAGCCACTTGCCCTTACCGACTCACCAAGCAACAGGGCTACTGCCGAACAGCGTGGTCTGCGACCTGTGATGATACCCCGGCTGGCTTCGGGTTCTGCAACGCTCTTTCAGATTACCGAACTGCAACTGCGGGTACGTAATCAGCTGGTGAGTAAACAGCGCCAACGGGAGTGGGTGCAGGCCAGTCAGCGGAATCCCGACCTAAATCGACCGACCCTTTTCTGGTCCGCCTGTATGTTCTCTTCGATGCCAACCTGAGCGATGCGGGCTTTGGCCTTGACCAACTGATAGGCGAACTAGGCCTGAGCCGCGCCACCCTGTTCTAGAAAGCAAAAGCCCTGACGGGGCTGACGGCCCACGAGCTGCCGCCCAACTACCGGCTCAAGCAGGTTACACACCGACTACGCTCGGGTTTCTCGGTGCGTGAGACGGCCTATCAGGTGGGCTCCGAGCGTGCGGCCTACTTCAGTAAGTGTTTTCAGGAGCTCTGCCAGGCGCGTCCCAGTGAGGCTGTTGCGCAAGGCTGATCAGGCACTTTTGCTCTTATTTTCTGGTGGTTTGGCCCAGGATGGACCAATTGTTATCGTATTTGGATCATTTGTTATCGTCTGAGGGGGTACTCACGCCCTACTTTTGAGCGTGTCCTGGAAGGGAAAAACACGGGGCTGAGTCGGCGGCCCGGGTGGCCGACAATGGCCTGGGGTATACCGTCCGCCGGGACCTTACATCAGTCTGTAATCTACTCTACGCGTATGAAACACTACTACTACCGACTGGGGCTGTTGCTGGCCCTGTGGCCCCTGGTCCAGCTGGCCTTGGGCCAAGGTCTGACCCTTAACGGGCTCAATCCGGTTCGCAACGAACGCTATGCGCCTGTGCAATCCGATGTGACCCTGCTCTTCAATCAGGGGCTCAATAATAATGCCGCTACGCTGGGGGGCGTTCGGGTGTTCAGTGCCCAGCGGGGCGGTTTGCTGCGCAACAGTCAGGGGGGCACCGCCAGCGTGAGCGGCAGCGTGCTTAACTTCAACCCGTCGACCAACTTCAAACCCGGGGAGACCGTGTTTGTTACCAGCACAACGGCCATCCAGAGCACCAGTGGTGCCCGGCTGAACCGAGGTCAGGTCCACCAGTTCACTACTGGGGTAGGGGGAACAGGTCGGGGCTACTTCACTCCCCCGGCGCCCATCTCTAACCCTAGCGTAGGGATTGGCCCCTCCAGCGTGGCGTTGGGGGATTTGGATGGGAACGGGGATCTGGACCTGGTGACGGCTAATTTTAATAGCTCCACCGTGAGTGTGCGGCTCAATAATGGCACGAAGAGCTTCATGCCCCCGCTGAACGAACCTCGGGTAGGGTTGAATCCTTCCAGCGTGGCAGTAGGGGATTTGGATGGGGACGGGGATCTGGACTTACTAATCGCTAATTATGGCAGCAACAGCGTGAGTGTGCGGCTCAATGATGGTGGATTTGCTAACTTCACTAACCCGAATATTAACTCTGACCTTGACGTAGGGAGTGGTCCCTACAGCATAGTGTTGGGGGATGTGGATGGGGATGGCGATCTGGACTTTCTGACCGCTAATTCTAACAGTACTAACGTAAGTGTGCGGCTTAACGACGGGTCGGGCCACTTCACCGCTCCCGCGACCAACCCGGAGCCGGGCGTAGGAGATGGCCCTTCCAGCATAGTGTTGGGGGATTTGGATGGGGATGGCGATCTGGACCTGCTCACCGCTAATCGGTACAGTAACAGCGTGAGTGTACGGCTCAATAATGGATCGGGCAACTTCACCGCCCCGACCACCAACCCCAACCCTGGAGTAGGCAGTGGTCCCGTCAGCGTGGCGGTAGGGGATGTGGACGGGGACGGGGATCTGGACCTGGTGACGGCTAATTTTAATAGCTCCACCGTGAGTGTGCGGCTCAACAATGGGTCAGGCAACTTTACCCCCCCGGCTCTCAACCTGGAGCCTGGCGTAGGGGATAGTCCCCTTAGCATAGTGCTGGGGGATGTGGATGGGGATAGTGATCTGGACCTGGTGACGGCTAATTATAAAAACGACAACGTAAGCGTACGGCTTAACGACGGGTCGGGCAAGTTCACCGCTCCGGCCATCAACCCTAATCCTAGTGTAAAAGCCGGTCCCAGTAGCGTGGTGTTGGGAGATATGGATGGAGACGGGGATCTGGACCTGCTCACCGCTAATACTCAAGACGACAACGTAAGTTTACGGCTTAACGGCCCCTTTCCTCTCACCCTGATCAGCCTGTCGGCAAGCCCCAACCCCGTCTGTGGGGGCCAAGCCCTCACGATGACGGCCAGTGTAGGCAACCTCAGCGGCAGCTACAGCTACACGCTCACCAATGGTAGCAGCACCACCAGCGGCACAGCCACCAGCTCGGCCTTTACTCAGTCCTTGACCGCCAGTGGCTCGGGGGTGCAAAGCTTCACCCTGACGGTCAGTAGTGAGGAACGAGTCGCCACGGCCACCACCAGCGTGACGGTCACTGCCGCCCCCACGCCCAGTCTGGTCAGCAGTGGCTCGCTCAGCTGTGCCAGATCCAGCGTAACACTGACGGCCTCGGGCGGGGGGACTTACCGCTTCAGTGCTGGCGCTACCCCGCTCAATGGGGGTAACACCGCCACGGTAAGTACGGCCGGGGTGTACAGTGTGACTGTAACGGCAGACAATGGCTGCTCGGCGGTGGCCAGCACAACGATAAGCAATGGCCCCCCCATCAGTGTTAGCAATCCGGCCACTACCTCCCTGGGGGTCGGTCAGGGGGTTACGCAAGCCTTCACGGCATCGGGGGGGGCGAGTCCCTACAGTTTTAGTGTGGCCAATGGGAGTCTGCCCCCAGGGCTGAGTCTGTCGAGTACGGGCCAATTGACAGGCAGTCCCACTCAGGTGGGTAATTTTACGGCCATCATTCAGGCTACCGATGCGGTTGGCTGCTTTGGGCTGGGGGCTCCCTACGTAGTCAACGTAGCTCCCTTCAGCATTACCGGTCAGCCCCCGGCCAGCCTGTCTGTTTGTGTGGGCAGCCCCGTCAGTGTGGGCGTGAGCATTTCGGGTACACCCACCGCCTACCAGTGGTACAAGGACAATACCCTCTTATCGGGCCAGACCTCGGCTACCCTCTCGCTGGCATCGGCCAGTTCCCCGGATGCGGGTAGTTATTTTGTCGTGATCACGGGGGGAGGAGTGAGTCTGACCAGCACCGCCGTTAATCTGACGGTTCGGCCCTTGTTGCCCGCCCGTCTGTACGTCAACGCCAGCGCCACGGGCGCCAACACTGGCCTGGACTGGGCCAATGCCTTTACCGACCTGCAATCGGCCCTCAACGCGGGCAGCGCCTGTGGAAATAATCTGCGGGAGATCTGGGTAGCCGGGGGCGTTTACAAACCTACCGCCACGGGCAATCGCTTCGTTTCCTTTCAACTGCTCTCCGGGGTGGCCCTTTACGGAGGGTTTGTGGGGAACGAAACGGCCCTCTCCCAGCGCCCAGTGGTCAATCCCAATCCCGGTCCTGGCGGGGCATCGCAGCCCAGCAGCAGCACCCTGAGTGGGGATATCGGCCAACCGGGAAATGCCCTGGACAACAGCCAGGGGGTCGTTGTCGGGAGAGAGCTTGCTCCCACCACTGTGCTGGATGGCTTTGTCATCACCGGTGGCCGAGCCGAGGCATCTGCGGGGGTTGTTGGGGGGGGGCTATCGAACTACGCTAATACGGGCAGTGGTAGTCCCACGCTGACCAACCTGCTCTTTACGAACAACTACTCCGCTAGTGCGGGTGGTGCCATCTTAAATTATGGGCTTGGCGATGCGGTTAGTCCGACCATCAGTAATTGTCGCTTTGAGCAGAACATGTCCGTTACTGGAGGGGCAATCACCACCGCTTCTTCCAGCGGCAACAGCCGTCCGGTGATCACCAACTGTTTCTTTGCGGGCAATAGTTCTACTCAGGGCGGAGCCATGGCTAGCGTTTCGTTGGGGGGCACGCTGAGTTTGGTGATTACCAACTGCGCCTTTCAGGGCAATAGCGCTCCCCAGGGCGGAGCGCTCTATCAGGCCACAACCCAGACGGGGATCATCAATGCCCTCATTACCAACTGCTCGTTTGGGAGCAATCGGGCGGGGGCGGGTGGCGCTCTCTACAATGCTACCTCGTACGGGGGGACGTCTGGCGGCTCAATCGGGCTAACGCTGGCTAACAGCGCGCTGTTTGACAATGGCGGAGCCAGCACCCTCTCTAACTCGGGTTCGGTGACCTTGGCCGCCCGCTACAGCCTCCTGGAGACTTCGGTCACGGGCTATACGGGTGGAGGGGGTAACCGAACCACGGCCAGTTCACCCTTCGCCAATCCCACCAGCCTGCTTTTAGGAGCGGGCTCGCCGGCCATCAATGCGGGTGATAACGGGACTTACCAGACGGCGGGGGGACCTTCCACCGACCTGGCAGGAAACGTCCGGATCCAGCAGACCACCATCGATATGGGCGCTTACGAGAATCAGACGCCCTGCACACCAGTGGCTTTCACCTCACCTCTGGCGTCGGGCTCGGCCCTCTGTGTGGGCGGAAGCGTGCAGGTAACGACTACACTCAGTGGAGAACCCATCTCTTACCAGTGGTATAAAGACGGCGCTTTGCTGGCAAGCCAGCGCAGCGCTACGCTGAGTTTGACGGGTCTTCAACTGAGCGATGCAGGCCGCTATGCGCTGGTAGTAACCGATGGCTGCAATCCCGCAACCCCCACCAGCCTGACTTCGGCGGCCTTCAGCCTGACGGTGACTGCTGCTCCCACGGCCAGTGCCTTTGCGTCCTCCACGACGGCCCTGGTGGGCGATGTGATTAGCCTGAGTGCCAGTGGCGGAACTAGTTATCTTTGGACCGCCCCACCGGGCGCTACCCTCACCTCGCCCGCCACCGCTTCCACCGTCTCGGCCACGCTGACCAGTGCCGGCCTGCAGACCTTTACGGTCACGGTTAGTCAGGGCAGTTGTAGCCAGACGACCACCGTGGCCGTGACGGCGATTCAACTGGCCGACCTGACGCTGGTGCTCTACGCGCGTCCCTCGACGGCCAGGGGCAATCAGCCCATCACCGTGGTAGTCGATGTGTTTGAGATCAATGGCATTCCTACCAGTGGTCCCATCACGCTGAAAATCGCCAAAGATGCTAACCTCACGCTGAGCTTCGATGGGAGCTTGAGCAGTGTGGGTGGCCAGCCGGTGCAGAACAGCCAGTGGACGTTTGGGGGTCTCTCGGGCGGGTATTACACGTTGACCAGCAGTGGGGTGCTGTCCGGCACAAGCTCGTCGGTGGGGCTGACGGGCACGCTGTTGGGAGGGTCCTCGACGGGGGTGGTGACGGTGAGTGGGATTGTGTTGGGGGGCGGGGAGGCAGCCCTTGACAACAACACCGATGCCGACAAGATCGAGTACTTTCAGCAGTGATGGGCTGTTAGTCCAGTTAGCTTATGACTGAGTTTAGAACCAGGCTCGTTAAATCAATGGGTCTTTGAATCCCCTGGTATCCGTTCAAGGCTTCCTCAGCGAGTGGGCTAAGCACTACTTGCTGAGGAAGCCTCGAACGGACGGTACAGGCAACCAACTTTACTCTATGACCAAGCCTGATATGCTGAAACTACCGGGTCTTGCCCCGCTGGCGCTGAGCCAGGTGCTTTACCTGCAGGGAGCCGGCAATTACACGATCGTTCATCTACTCACGGGTCGGCGTTATTTCCCGGCCAGCGGCAAAGTTATCGGCGAAATCAGCCACCAGCGTGCAAAAAAAGTTTGTCTATAAGTATCAGCGGCATATCGACAGCTTATACACCTGAACCGGTCAAAAAGAGAACCGGTCTGGCTGCCTGTCACTTCTTTTAGGCCTTTAGTGATTGCCGGTTGGATAGGAGAGTGAGCATAAATCGATGACATGATCCGTAGCGTAATATGTATCCGTTGACCATCAACCATTGGCTGAACTTCCATGCCCAGTTTCGTCCCGATCACCTGGCGTTTGTTTTTGGGGAGGTCCGCCTGACATTTGGGGAGTTGAATCAGGGGGTTAACCGAATGGCCAATGCATTCCGGTCGGCAGGTATTGAAAAAGGCACTTGTGTGGCTACGGTGTTACCCAACAGTCCAGAGCTTTATCAGGCCTTCTGGGCAGTAGCCAAACTGGGCGCCGTATTAGTGCCGATGAGTCCGCTGGTGCGGGGCCTGGGCTTAGTAAATCTCCTCAATGATGCCGATTCTGTACTTATCCTGACGGATAGTGCCCATGCGCCCTTTCTGGACGAAATCCGTTCTCAGCTATATATATCCGGAACAAACTACTGGCTAACCGACGGTACGTTACCTGGCTGGCAATCCTATCCAGATCTATGGCGGTCGGCCTCCGCTGCCGAGCCCGCTTCGCCCGACCTGGTTGGCGACGATCTCTACGACATTATGTACAGTAGCGGCACTACTGGGTTGCCCAAAGGAATCATGCATTCTCATTTTGTTCGGTCGATGTATGGTTCGCTGTTCGCCAACGCGTTCCGAATTCGGCCCGAGAGCGTTGTTCTGCATTCCGGCTCCATCGTGTTCAACGGGGCTATGCTGACGTTTATGCCTGCTATGTTCATCGGTTGCACGTATATATTGTTGAAAGAATTCTCGGTTAAAGCCGTTTTGGGGACGATCGCCCGCGAAGAGGTCACTCACACGATTCTAGTGCCTACGCAACTCTCGGCCTGCCTGCAAGACCCAACCTTTACGCTGGGTCAGCTTCCCACGGTAGAATACATTCTGTCGGTAGGTGCTCCATTGCTGAGCGAACAGAAACAAGCGCTGATCCGTCGATTTCCGGCGACGTTTTACGAATTGTATGGCTTAACGGAAGGCTTCATGACGGTGCTGGACAAAACCGTTTCGGATCTGAAAACCGGCTCGGTCGGTCGTCCACTCTGGTTTTCAGACCTGAAAATCGTCGGCGAAGCGGGTGGCGAACTACCCGCCGGCGAAGTTGGAGAAATTACGGGCCGTGCTCCCTTCCTGATGACAGGCTATTACAAAAATCCGAAGCTAACGGCGGAAGTACTTCGTGATGGGTGGCTATATACCGGTGACCTGGGTTATGTGGATCAGGATGGCTATCTTTATTTAGCAGGCCGGAAGAAAGAGTTGATTATTTCAGGTGGGGTCAACGTGTACCCCAAAGACATTGAAGAAGTAATGATTCGTCATCCGATGGTCAGTGAAGTGGCTGTGTTCGGCATACCCCATCCCAGCTGGGGCGAAACTCCTGTTGCTGCCGTCCGTCTCAGGACCAATGTGGCACTTACGGAGCTGAAAGACTGGACGAATGACCGTCTGGAAGCGCGCTATCAACGCATTTTCGACGTGATGCGGGTAGATGAATTTCCCAGGAACGTAGCGGGTAAAATTCTGAAGAATGACTTACAACGGCAATATGCCGACCTACTCGCAAACCGCTCAGGTACAGGCTTATCCTAACGACGACCGATATGACACGGCAAACCATTCGGCTACTGCTTACGCTGTTCTACGTATTGACTTATTCAATCGTAAATGCCCAGACAACGGGTAGACTTTCCCGGTCCGATTCTGTCCGCACTGGCGTTGCTGCGAATCAAAATGACTGCGGCTGTCAGCAGTTAGGTAAACTAGCCCTCCCAGGCGCAACAATTACTACGGCGGAATGTGTCTCCGCCGGGACGTTTACACCGCCAGGAAGCAACCAGCCGATTACTGGTTTACCCTCGTTCTGCCGGGTAGCGGCAACATTGACCCCCGTCCCAAATTCGGCTATTCATATTGAAGTCTGGCTGCCGACAGCCAATTGGAACGGACGATTTCTGGGAACGGGTACGGGTGGGGGAGCCGGTAGTGTTGCGTATGAGGCACTGGCCAATGGCGTTAAGCGAGGATTCGCTACCACCAATACCGACATGGGTACATCACCCAATGCCAACCAGGCCGTCGGACATCCCGAACGTTGGACCGATTTTGGGCACCGAGCTACCCACCAGATGACGGTAAGTGCGAAAGCCATTACCCAGGCTTATTATAAAAAACCTTTCCATCATGCTTATTTTGCCGGTTGTTCGACGGGGGGCCAACAGGCGTTAATGGAATCCCAGCGCTATCCGGACGACTATGATGGTATTTTGGCGGGTGCACCCGCCAACAATCGGACGCACCTGCACACCGGCTTTGTGTGGAACTACAAAGCGACCAATCAGATACCCGGCAGTGCGTTTCTACCCAAAGAAAAACTAGCTCTCATCACCACTGCCGTCATGAAAGCCTGTGCTGGTAAAGACGGTGGAGCGCCCGGAGATAATTTCCTGACCGACCCCAGAGCTTGCCGGTTCGATCCGGAAATCCTACCCCGATGTCCAGACGGAACCGACGATGGAAACTGTCTCACCCAGGCGCAGGTAACGGCCCTGAAAAAAATATATGCAGGGCCGATCAATCCTCGGACGGGCGAACGGATTTACACACCCTTACCCCTCGGCAGTGAAGCCGGAATCGAGTATCAGCAAAATCCGGCTCAGGCACCCGGCTCTCTTTTTTATCAATACAAATGGGTATTCGGCGCTGATTTCGATTATACAACCTTCGATTTTGACCGCGATCAGACCCGACTGGATTCTGTACTGGCTCCGATCCTGAATGCAAATAACCCTGACTTAGAATCCTTTAAGAAGCGGGGTGGGAAATTGGTAATGTATGCTGGAACGGCTGACCCCTTGGTTCCTTATCAGGATGCGCTTCATTATTATGAACGGGTTGTTGAGCGGCAAGGCGACTTGAAACGGACCCAGGCGTTTTTTCGGTTTTTTCTCATCCCTGGCATGGCTCACTGCGGAGGAGGGCCGGGTTTAAATGACTGCGGGCAACACCTGTCGCTTCAGGGAAATCAGGATAGCAGGCATGATCTACTCAATGCCTTGATTAACTGGGTAGAACACGACTCTGCCCCTGATCAACTGATTGCCACGGCGTATAAAGACGGTATTGTTACGAATGAGATCCGATTCCAGCGTCCGATCTATCCGTATCCGAAGCTTCCTACCTATAAGGGTGGTGACCCCAATTCTCCAGCTAGTTTTCAGGGGATTGATTATCCATACGGTAACGTCTTGAAGCCTGCTGAAAAATATGTTAAGTGAATTTATACCTGTTGAGGTCTTATCCTGATTTATACCGGGTTTTCGCAGGTATTTTCGAACAGGCTTTAACCTAGGGCAACAACTTAGTTTGCCAATAGTGATCCAGTTGAAAAACCATTATTAACCTTTCTGTAACCGCGTTCAGGTTTATAAATTATCGGCTGAATTGATAGAACTTCAGCTAAAATATATTTTTGTATAATACTGAGTATTATTTGAATTATCTCCCCTATTAACCAGCATATCCACTTCCGTCGGGACGTACAAGGCTAGTTAATGAATCGCTCTTAATAGGGAAGAGATTATGCTGAAACTCAACATAGACCAGCCGGCACCTAATACTTGGGAGAAAACGGACGAAACGCTGATCTGGCAGCAGTTTAGAGAAGGTCATCAGGAAGCCTTCCAGAAGCTGGTGCAGCATTTTTACCGGGAACTTCACTTTTACGGTGGACGATTCACCCGCGATTCTGATCTGCTGAAAGATTGCCTGCAGGATCTGTTTCTGGATATGTGGACCTATCGGCACAAGATTGTGCAAACGCCTTACATCCGGCCTTACCTCTACAAATCATTAAGGCGAAAAATACATCGGGAAGTGATGCGCCATTCGGCTCTTATCAGTGAAGATGGTGTTCCGTTCGATGATGTCAGTTCAGAAGAGATTACCGCCGAACAAGCCCTGATTCGTACTGAATTGTCTGAATACCAGACAGCTCGCTTAAACACACTGCTGGCAACCCTTTCCGACCGGCAGCGCGAAGCCATTCACCTGAAATTTTATGCGGAATTATCGAACGATGAAATCGCTGATGTACTGGCGGTCAACAAACAATCGGTGGCGAATCTGCTGCATCGTGGTCTGAGCCGGTTGCGGGAAAGCTGGCCATCGCTGCTATCATTGTTCGGCTGGTGGTTAAACGAGTCGATTTCCAAATAACCATTGCGTACTGAGTATACTCCTGCTTAACATCCCAATTTATTCCCGAACTGGCTGACTCTCATACGCTATGAAAACGTATCAATACTATACCGTCGAGGATTTTCTGACCGATAACTGGTTTCTGGCCTGGGTAAAACACGATCACCCCGAAGCGCGGCAATTCTGGGAGGAATGGCAAAAACAGAATCCAGCCCAGCGGCATACGTTGCTGTTGGCTAAAGACATGGCAGAAGCCCTTAAAAATCGTCCCCATGCCTTGTCTGCCGATCAGGAGCGTCTGGAAGTGGACCGGATTGTTAAACTGACCCGACACGTACCGACGCAATCAAAATGGCAAATCCTTAAAAGCGCTTGGAGTCCGTATCACTGGCTGGCTGCCGCTTTGGTGGTCCTGGTCCTGGGTGCAGGCTGGTGGTTTATTGAAGGACGACAATCGTTACCATCTTTAGCCGGGAAGAGCCCCTTTTTCAGCCCAGAGAAAGCCTCGAATGATCGGTGGGTAAATCAGGTGAACGGTACCTCTCAGCCAGTTCGCCTTTCGCTGCCCGATGGGAGCCAGATGACCCTGATGGCGTATAGTCAGGCATCGTACCCACGCTCGTTCGATGCCGATAGGCGCGAGGTTTACTTGAAAGGAGATGCCTTGTTTTCGGTTGTTCACGAAGGAAAACGGCCGTTTCTGGTTTATAGTGGCACCTTGGTTACCCGCGTCCTGGGCACCCGTTTTCGGGTTCAGGCGCGCCCAGGCGAAACCCATATGCGGGTATCGGTTATATCCGGGAAGGTATCCGTTATGGACCATAAAGCCTGGATGGCTTCCCGAACGTCGAGTAGTAACCCGGTGTCGGGCGTGGTACTGACGGCCAATCAGCAGGTAACGTACAATCCGGGTCTGAATAGCTATCAGAAAGAACTGGTACCCAGGCCTATGGTGGTTCCTGCAGCCGCAGAAAATCATGAAACCTTCCATTTCGACGATATCCCGGCTACGAACGTTTTCGACCGACTAAAAAAAGCGTATGGTGTAGAAATCATCTATGACGCTTCGGCTTTGCGGCATTGCACCCTCACAGCCTCGTTGGCAGGTGTTCCGCTGTATGATCAACTGCAATTATTATGTGCCTCCATCGGTGCATCGTATGAGGTAGTCGATACGCGGATCATCATTACCAGCAAAGGCTGCTCGTAAATAAGTGAAAAATGAAGAATGAAAAGTGTAGAATAGATTACGTGTTGCTACCAAACAGCCCTTCCATTTCTTCATTAGTTATTCTTCATTTTTCACTCTTCATTCTTCATTAAAAAACCCGCTATGCTGCGAACATAGCGGGGGTATTGGACCGATCGGGCGGCTATTTCGGGCCACCGCCGACCGGTGTAGCTACTCCTTTGCCCGGAATAACTAAACCTACCCCAAGTTATGTACAAGTTTACAAACCACGAAACGATTCGGATGCTTATGCGAATGTCGCTACTCCAGTTGTTGCTTACGGTGGCATTGGCGAATGGAGCGCTGGCCGCGAAGGGCCAGGAGCTTCTGGAGCAACGGGTCAGCCTTCGGCTGGATAATAACACGATCCGACAGGCACTCCTAACGCTGGAAAAAACGGCGCATGTCAAGTTCGTCTATAGCCGACAGATCGTTCAGATTGACCGAAAAGTTTCCCTGTTGGTTTCGGAGGAAAAACTGGCTACGGTGCTCGAACGGCTATTGAGGCCCCTGCAACTACGGTATGTGGTGACCGGTAGTCAGATTGCCATTGTGCGTGGGCCATCCGCAGACGATATGGGCGACGTGGGGCCTGCTCCCTATGCCGCATCCGCCGAGTTTGCCGACCTAACCATCACCGGGACGGTCACCAGCGAAACGGGCGAAGGACTGCCAGGGGTGAGCGTCGTTCTCAAAGGTACCACGCGTGGCACCACCACCGATGCGGAGGGTACCTACAAGCTGGTTGTTCCGGATGATCCGGGCAGCAAAGCCACGACAACGCTGGTCTTTTCGTTTGTTGGCTACAGTAATCAGGAAGTGCTCGTTGGCAACCGCACCACAGTGGATGTACAGCTTGCGCCCGATCAGAAATCGCTGAATGAAGTGGTAGTCGTGGGCTACGGTACGCAGCAAAAAGAGGATATCACGGGCGCTATTGCCATTGCGTCGGCCAAAGAGTTAAAAGATCCGCCGGTAGCGCAGGTGGCGCAAATGCTACAGGGTAAACTGGTGGGGGTGCGTATCGACCAGGTAAGCGGACGCCCTGGCGAGGGCATGAACATCAAAGTTCGGGGGTCCGTGTCTATTACGGCTGGGGCTAACCCGCTGTATGTCGTTGATGGAATGCCGATTACGGGCGATATCAACACGATCAATCCGGCCGAAATAGAAAGCATCAGCGTGTTGAAAGACGCGGCTTCCTCCTCGCTCTATGGATCGCGGGCCGGTAATGGGGTGGTCCTGATTCAAACGAAACAAGCGAAAGCAGGCAAAACGCAAATTGATTTCAACGCCTACTACGGCTTTGAAAAGATTCCCGATGCCCGGAAGCTGAAAATGATGAACGCCGAGCAATACGCCCAGTTTCAGAAAGAAATTGCCGAATCGAATGGCAGGGCCGTAAATCCGGCTTTCCAGAATCCGGCGCAATACGCCGGGAAAGGCACCAACTGGTTTGATGTGGTTACCCGAACCGGTGCGGTTCAGAGTTATAATCTGACCCTCCGTTCCGGGGCTAAAAACTTCCTTACGTCCGTGACCGGTGGTTACTTTAAAGAGGATGGGGTTGTCATTGGGACAGGTTTTCAACGACTTTCGCTTCGGATCAATACGGTATTTACGCCCACCGATAAAGTCAAAATTGGCTTCAATCTGGCACCTAATTATGCTTATAACACCAATTATGCAACCGACGGAGGACCGTATGGTACCGAAAACATCATTTCCGGCGCGCTGGCAACAAGTCCACTTGCCAGTCCCTACAATGCCGACGGGAGTCTGGCGCTGACGGCCTCGGACCCAGCTTCGTTTGGAAACCCAAACTGGCTGCGCGTGGCTCAGGAAAAAGTGTATAAGAACAAAACCCAGGCATTACTTTCGAACGCCTACGTTGAATATGAAATCCTAAAAGGCTTAAAAGCCAAGACAACGGCCAATATTCAGCTGAGTAACAACAACATATTCCAGTTTAACCCATCGACCATTGGCGTTTTGTTTACCCCTCCGCCCCGGATTCCGAGCGGCTCCGATAATACGACGCGGATGTATAACTGGATGAACGAAAACTCGCTGACGTACCAGAAGGAAGTTAACGGTCATAGCATCGACGCGCTGGTGGATTTCACGGCCCAGCAGTTCCGAAGCGAAAACAATCTGATTACTGCCACCAATTACACCGATGATAAGGTGCAGGCCGTAAGTGCCGCCGGACGAACTGTCGTTACCAGCGACGTACAGAAATGGGCCTTGCTGTCGTTTCTGGCTCGTTTAAACTACAATTATAAAAGTAAATACCTCTTTACGGCCTCGGTTCGTCGCGATGGTTCATCGCGTTTTGGGCCCAACAACCGCTGGGGGAACTTCCCGTCGGCTTCGGTCGGCTGGATTGTTTCGAAAGAGGATTTCTGGCGCGTAACGCCCGTTTCATTTTTTAAGCTGCGGGCTAGCTACGGGATCACGGGTAATTTCGAGATCGGTAATTACTCCTTTCGGTCAACGGTCGGGCCGGTCTACTACGACTTCGGCAATACGCTTTTTCAGGGTAGGGCGGCCAACAATCTGGGCGATAATAACCTGGGCTGGGAACGAAAAAAGCAGTTTAACATCGGGGCGGATGTCTACCTGTTGAATGACCGGATTCAGTTGACGTATAACTATTACCGTACAACCTCCAGCGATCTGCTTTATAACGTATCCGTTCCCGTGTCATCCGGGTTTAGCAGTATTCAAACCAACATTGGCGAGTTGACATTCTGGGGCCATGAAATTGGCCTCAGCACGACCAATATTCGCAACAACCGGCTCACCTGGACAACGACTCTCAACCTGTCTTTCGACCGGAACCGGGTCGAAAAACTATCGACCGAAAAAACCAGTGCGATCTATCAGGGTATGGTCAACTACGGGTTCTACAGCCATATCTCGCAGGTGGGTTCGCCCGTTGGGTTGTTTTACGGAGCGGTTTGGGATGGCGTTTATAAAAATCAGCAAGATTTTGATAACTCACCCAAATACGCTGACTCGCAAGTAGGAACCATCAAATTTCGGGATCTGAATGGCGATGGGAAAATCACATTTCCGGAAGATTATACCACAACCGGTACGCCCTGGCCCAAGTTTATCTTTGGTCTGACCAACCAGGTCAATTTCCGGAATTTTGATCTCGGCCTAACGATTACGGGCAATTACGGAAACCAGATTCTGGCGCACTACGAGAACTGGCTGACCAATCTGGATGGGCCGTTTAACGTGCTGGAAGAAGTAAAAGACCGCTGGAAATCACCTACCGACCCCGGTGCTGGCAAATATGGCAGTGTGCAGCAGGGAACAACCTATCTGGAGCGCGACCGCTGGAGCACCCGGTACCTGAAAGACGGTAGCTTCCTGTCGTTCAAGAACATCACCCTGGGTTATACACTTCCGGTAAAGATAAAAACCATTCGGAGCCTGCGCGTATACAGCAGCATTCAGAATGCCTGGCTGATCACCAACTATCCGGGAAATCCGGAGGTGAACACGCGCAATGCAGCCAGCGGCAGTTCACCGGGTGTCGATGAAGGATCGTACCCCGTTCCCCGCACGGTTAGTTTCGGAGTAAATATCGGTTTCTAAAAAAGGATTCGTCATGAAAATCAAACTCATAGCCTTAAGCATCCTGTTTTTTTCGCTAAGTGCCTGCCGTGAATTTCTGGATGTCATTCCGGAAACGTCGTTAACGTCCGATAGCTTCTATAAGTCGCAGACCGACTTTGAACAGGCCGTCGGGGGCATTTATGCACCGCTTCAGGGACTTTATAATCAGGATTGGATCCTGAACGAGATGCGTTCCGACAATACCTACTTTATTTATAACGTAGCCCAGCGTGGCGGAAAGCCGCAGGAAGATCCAGCGACCTTTACGCTGGAAACCAACAATACGTATACGTCGGGCAAGTGGACCAACGGCTACCTGATTATTGCCCGTGCGAATCAGGTACTGAAAACAATCGATGCGGCCGGTTTCGATGACGCGGTTAAATCGAACCTGAAAGGGCAGGCGCTTTTTTTGCGGGCGTATGCGTATTTCGATCTGGTAAAAAACTTCGGGGGTGTTCCGCTGTTTCTGGAGCCAGCTACAGGCTACAAAGACACCTTTAAAGCAAGGGCTGAAGCTACCGACGTGTATAAGCAGATAACGATTGATGCCGCAGCCGCTGCCAAACTGTTGCCTGCCAAAGCGTCGGCACCGGGCCGGGCCACGTCGGGAGCCGCATATACGCTTTTAGCCGATGCCTATATCAATCAGAAATCCTGGCCGGAGGCCGAAACAGCCCTGAAAATAGTGACCACGCTTGGCTATAGCCTCTTGCCCAACTATGCGGATATTTTCAAACCGACCAACAAAGGCAACAGCGAACTGATCTTCGATGTGCAGTATGCCGAGGGAACCTCACAGGCAATTTATAATGCCTTGCCGTATCTGTTCATTCCCATACTGGCCGATCCATCGATACTGACGGGGGTAAAGCCTGCCTCGCAGCAGAATTACGGCGGCTACAACGTACCGACACCCGATTTGCTGAAGGCTTATGAAGATACACTCAAAGACCAGCGGTTTTCGGCATCTATCGGCTTCTATACGGGCCCCTCGCCCCTGATCGGTATTACCTACAATCATACACCTTACATCAAAAAATACCTGCATCCACACGCGGTCTATGGGCAAACGGCCGACAATGGGCCGATTTACCGGTATGCCGAAGTACTGCTGATGCTGGCCGAAGCCACGAACGAGCAAGGCCGTCAGGCCGATGCCGCTGGCCATCTGAATCAGGTTCGGGCACGGGCGGGCTTGCCTCCGCTGGCTGCTGGCAGTCAGGCTGATATGCGAATGAGTATTCTGAAGGAACGCCAGATTGAGCTGGCTTTTGAAAATAAGCGTTGGCACGATCTGGTTCGGAGCGGATTAGCCGTTCAGGTGATGACGGCTCAAGCTGCCAAAATCAAGGCCAATCCACAGGCGTATTACTATCCGGCGGGTAGTGCCCCCATCGCCACCGCTTTCAATATTACGGAGCGGGACCTGCTCTATCCGGTTCCCGTGAGTGAAATCATTACCAATCCTGATCTGAAGCAGAATCCAGGATATTGACTTGAGATAGCCTGTACTACCCCTGCCTTAGCGGTAGTACAGGTTCCAATCCTTTAATTTACGTGTATAGTGATGAAAACGTTTCTGTGTGTTTCTGCAATTATAACCCTGTTTCTAACTGGCTTTTTACCTGCTCCTGGCAAAAAAAACGTCTCGCTGTTTGACGGCAAAACTTTCCGGGGGTGGGAGGGAGATACGGTAAACACCTGGCGAATCGAAAACGGTGCCATTGCTGCTGGTCAACCCGGCCAGATGGTCCCGCATAACGATTTCCTGTGTACCACGCGCAGCTATGCCAACTTTGTGATGCGGCTAAAAGTCAGGCTGACGGGCACGAAAGGATTTGTCAATGGGGGCATACAGTTTCGCAGCAAACGACTCACGAACCCGCCTTACGAAATGATCGGCTATCAGGCCGACTGGGGACCCAAATACTGGGGGAGCCTGTACGACGAATCGCGCCGGAAGGTAACGCTGGTCCAGCCCGATTCCGTGCAGATGGCCAAATGGGTCAAAATCAACGACTGGAACGCCTACGAGATTCGGGCCGAAAATCGTCGTATTCGGTTGTATATCAACGGGAATCAAACGGTCGACTATACCGAATCGGATGAAAGTATTCCACAGTCGGGGTTGATCGGTTTGCAAATCCACGGAGCTGGCATAACGCAGGTTGCCTACAAAGATATTACGCTCGACGAACTTCCCTGACAATCAATAAGTATACTGAGTTTTCTGTCATTCCGACGAAGGAGGAATCTTCGGAAATATAAAAACAGCTTCATCCAGAAGATTTCTCCTTCGTCGGAATGACAGAAAACTCAGAAGAAGTCAAAACAACCATCAAACTATCAGTTACAGTGATGCTGCTAAATACCATGAAAAATAAGTTCTGGATTACCGTCATCATCAGTCTCTTTTCAATACTGTTTATCGCGGCTTATCGGGACTCTGGTAGCTCCGTTGCCATTTCGCAGGAAGACCCGTTCGAAACGCCCCGTACGGTTAGCCAGACGCCCTCTAGGGTTCCGCTTTCGCCCCTCGAAAGCATGAAGACGTTCCGGCTACCCAAGGGGTATCACCTTGAACTAGTTGCCAGCGAACCGATGATTTCGGAACCAGTGGCGCTGGCCTGGGATGGCAATGCCCGCTTGTATGTGGCGCAAATGGAAACATACATGCAAACCGTACTGGCTACGGGCCAAAGCCAGCCCCGAAGCCGGGTCATGCTGCTGGAAGACACCAATGGTGACGGCAAAATGGATAAAAGTTCGGTGTTTATCGATCACCTGTTGATGCCCCGCGCCATTCTGAACGTTGGCCATGAATTACTCGTCAATGAAACGGACTCCTACGACATTTATGCTTATCAGGATACCAACGGTGATGGTAAAGCCGATAAAAAAAGACCTGTCTTTCAAAGCAAACGGAAGGCGTTTGGCAATGTCGAACACCAGCGTAGCGGGCTGGACTGGAACCTGGACAACTGGATATACGAAACCATCGATCCAATTCGGTATCGGTACAAAAACGGTGTTTTGAAAGCCGATACCTTACCTAATGCCGCCGGTCAGTGGGGCCTGACTCACGACGATTACGGACGGGTGTTTTTCAGCCGGGCGGCTGCTGGCATTGCGGCTTCCGGTTTTCAGATCAATCCCGCTTATGGTCAGCTCGATTTCCCCGATGCGTTTGAGGAGGGATTCAATCATGTTTGGTCAGCGATCAAAACGCCCGATGTGAACGGTGGTCCAAAAACATTGCGCCCCGACAGTACCATGGCCGATTTTACGTCGATCTGTGGGCAGTCTGTTTTTCGGGGCGACCGGCTGCCGGCCAGTATTTTCGGAGATTATATCGTAGCCGAACCGGTTGCCCGGGTGATCCGCCGGGCCAATATTCAGAACAAAGATGGCAAAGTGTTGCTGGCCAATGTCTACCATCAGGACGAGTTCATCTCATCGACCGATATGAATTTTCGGCCCATCAACACCTATACGGGGCCGGATGGCTGCCTGTACATAGTAGATATGTATCGGGGCATCATCCAGGAATCGACCTGGGCACAGCCGGGCAGTTATCTTTACGATCAGATCAAAACAAAAGGATTGGATAAGAACATTCAGCGGGGCCGAATTTATCGGCTGGTCTACGATGGCCTGAAGCCCGGTCCGGCTCCGAAACTATTGAGCGAACCGACTCGTAAACTGATCACCTATCTGGCACATCCCAATGGCTGGTGGCGGGACAATGCCCAAAAAGAAATCATTGTCCGGAATGATAAGTCCGCGGTGGCATTGCTCAGACAAATTGCTCTGGGCCAGAAAGGGATACTAACCGAAAAACCATCAACCCTTACGCGTATACATGCATTATGGACGCTGGAGGGCCTGGATGCCCTTGATCAGGCAACGGTACTGACTACGCTTGGCGACCCTAATCCGGAGGTGCGCAAAACGTCGGTATGGCTCAGTGAACCCTGGCTCAAAAAGAATGATGCCCAAGTGCTCGACAAACTGGAGTCGCTAAAAAACGACGGGAGTTACGATGTTCTTTCGCAACTGGTGTTGTCCCTTTCGTATAGCAAAACAGCTAAGGCAAAAGCCATTGCGCAATCCGTTCTGGTCGCTCATGCTGATCACGTCGTGCTAACGGGTATAGAGCGTACGTTGAAAAAAGCGGAGGAAATCCGTAAAATAGGTAGTAGTCGGCTGGCGGCTTTGAACCCGGCCGATCGGCAGCTGGTGCAGGAAGGCGCTCAGATTTTCACCGCCCTCTGTGCTGCTTGCCACGGATCGCAGGGTGAAGGAACACCCTCAAAAATTGCCCCCCACCTGGCCGGCAAATTCAAACTGCTGGAAAATCGTGACGAAGTCATCAAGATCCTGCTTCAGGGGTTGACGGGCCCCGTTGAGGGCGTTACGTATCATGAACTCATGCCACCCATGGGTACCAACAGCGACGAATGGATTGCCTCAGTACTTACCTATGTTCGGCTGGAGTTGGGTATGCAGAGCTTCCCGGAAATGTCGTCGGGCTACATGAATAACTTCGTTATCGTTAAGCCCGAGCAGGTCAAAAAGATTCGTGAACAAACTACCAGCCGGACAAAGCCCTGGACCTGGGACGAGTTGCTCAAGGAACGCGATCTGTTGCGGCAGAGCAAAAAGTAAGTGTCCTGCTAATCTTAAGCTGCTAGCCAACCCACTCTAAGCTATAATTGACAATAAGTCTTATAATTCACTTTCTGTTTCATCGACTTGACGCTCATCGTTGACCAGGTCAGTGCTCTCTGGCTGCTTGGGGCATCTACGTGCTAGCTCTTTATCCGCTTTTACTAATTGGCTTTTACTATTTTGCTCATTACCGTACAAATTAGTTCGAATCCACAAATAGTTGGAAATAGCATAACAGCAATCCAGGCAATTGGTTAGTTGGGTTCCAATGGGCGTTTTGCTATAATTCCAGTCTTTACCTTTCAGGGCAGCATCATAGCCAATGGTCAAGTGTTTATCAACCATATTGTAGTGGGGGCGAAGGCCGTACTGTATATAGGCTTCAATATTTGAATAGGCAGAATCTGAGGTGATATTTCTAACAATAAGCTGCGTATTTTGGAGCTGTATATTCCATTTCATATAGGCTTCGTCATAAAGGTTTTTTCGCTGCTTGATTTCTTCCAGACCTGCCTTTCGTTTTAACGATGAAGCTAGAAAACTAGCCGTTGTGTAGCGCTCATACATCAACTCTGAGATTTTTGTGACTGCCGCTAATCCCGACTCCTGCTTTGCTTTGATTTGTTCGAGTCGTTTCTGCGTCTCTAATTCGCCACGCTTGATACTATTGGTCAATATATCGCCAACTCCCCATGTAAGTAAAAAACCCAGCAACAGCAACGTGATTGGATGCGCACTCCATTTTTCCCAGCGGCTTTGTTTAGGCTCCTCTACTATTTTTCTAACGCGTCGTCGGAGTTCTTCATCGCGAATCAACCGGTTCAACGGATCTATTTCTTGCATAGCCCAACCTACTAAAAATAGTAATTAACTCGGGGGCAATTTATTAAAAGGTGAGCTAAGGCATGGATTGTTTAGTAAGTCCAATTAGGCTCAGGTCAACAGCCCGGATTTGAATTGGGGACTGGCCACTAGTTCGGAAGTTGTTGTAAATTCTTGGACAATGGCTGGTTGCCTAAAGCCAGCTGGATTGCGGCAGAAGTGCCTGTCGGAAATTCTGTCCAATCCAGTTGCCAATCATCTGGTTTCAGTAAGCGGTCCGCCAGTAGCTTTTAGGCTACCGGCGGACAAAGTATCAACGGCTCAACGTTGTCTAAGCCGGGTTGAACCAGCACGCTTAATGGATGCATTCAGTGATAAGATAGCTGGGGTGACTTATTTATTGTACCGGCGGTAAGCCTCAGTAAACAGGACTTTACTGCTGAAAGTATTCGATCTTGTCGGCATCGGTGTTGTTGTCAAAAGCGTCTTCTGGCGGAAGTAATCGATGGCATCATCGGCCGAGCTTACCGACAGCCGCCCTTCCAGAATACGAGCGTACATACATTACCGAAAACAAGAATACAATCGATGGCCTGGCACCCTTCTGGTTGTGCTGAGAACACGGGGCTTAGCTACGGCCAAAATTGGCCCAGATTGTCAGGAAGGAGTTAACACAGATGTACCAAATGCGGCCACAGATGTTCCCTTTTAGGCTTGTAAGGGGTTTCTCAGCCTATTGTCTATCCGTTCTGTTGGTGGGTGCGGGCAAATTCTCCGGGCGTTGAGCCATAAAGCTCCCGGAAGCATTTGGCGAAGTAAGACAGATTCTCAAAGCCGACACGCATGGCTGTCTCCGAACTGTTGAGCCCCTGACGAAGCAGCTTCGTGGCTACTTTTAAGCGGTACGTACGGATCAGCTCATTGGTGGAAAAACCCGTCAGAGCTTTGACTTTGCGGTGAAGATTAGTCCGACTCATGGCCAGTTCGTCGATCAACTGATCGACATTCAGCCGGGGATTATCCAGATTGGTGTCCAGCAGGGCATACAGTCGAATCAGAAAAGGGTCTTCGGGCAACGCAGGTTCGTTGGCTGGGCCAACCGCAGTCAGTGTCTGCTGAAGCCACGCCCGTTGCCGCCGACGCTGCTCGAGTAGGTTGTGCACCCGGAGTCGTAGTTCTTCTACGTGAAAGGGCTTGGTCAGGTAATCATCGGCGCCCAGGGCAAGGCCCTCCAGACGGTTCTCAATGGTCACCTTTGCCGTGAGTAGAACCACCGGAATGTGGCTGGTCCGCAAATCCGTTTTTAGTTTACTACACAGCGCAAACCCATCCATTTCAGGTTCGGACCGTCCAGTCCCGGACTGGACGGGCATCATCACGTCTGAGATAATCAGATCGGGCTGGTAGTCCAGGGATTGTTCCAGTCCATCCCATCCGTTGACTGCCCGACGGATACGGTAAGCAGCAGGCAGGCTTTCGGCAATGAAATGAGCCAGCTCGTCATTATCCTCCACGATCAGAATCCGGGGTACGTCAGTTTCGCTGTCCGACGAAGCGGACGCATCTATAGGATCCGGCTGAAGTGGCTGATCCACATCGGCCGGATCGCTACTGGCGGCTACCTGCTCATAGGGTAATGTAACGACAAAGACACTTCCTTTACCGACGGTACTTTCGACTGCAATGGTTCCCTGTTGCAGGTGAATCAGCTCTTTCACCAGGGCCAGACCAATACCCGTTCCATGTTGGTCGGGGGAAGAATACCCCGCCTGACTCGGCCGTAATGTTCCGACTGGTCCGCCGTCGCGGGGGGACTGCGTATCACTGGCCTGATAAAAGCGGTCGAAGATATGAGGCAACTGGCGCGCAGAAATGCCAATGCCCGTATCGGCTACGGTAAGTTGAATCCCGATGGCCAATGGCTCGAGCGAAACAGTTATCGTTCCGACTGGCGTAAACTTTAGGGCATTGGCTGTCAGGTTATAGACGATACGTTCGAACTTTTCCACATCAAACCAGTAGCTACCCCTTACCGTCGAATGAAAGGACAGGGCGATCCCCTGCGCGGTGGCCTGTTCGGTAAGTGGTTGCAGCCAGTGTAAAACGCAGTTCGTCAACTCTCCGCGGGAGGGATTGACGGGCATAACGCTGGCTTCCAGTCTGGACAAATCCAATAGCTGGTTAATCAGTCGTAGCAGTTGATGCGCGTTTTGTTCAATCGTCGTCAGCCGACGGCGCACGCGGGGTTCGAGGTCATCGCCCATGAGCTGTTCGGTAGGAGCCAGAATCAGGGTCAGGGGCGTGCGGAACTCATGGGTAATATTGGCGAAAAATCGGTTTTTCATCCCATCCAGCGCCCGTAGCTGCTGGGTTTCGTGTTCTTTCAGGCTCATCGACTGCTGCAACCTGAGTCGGTTGACGTAGTTTTTAAACAGCCCATACCCTACACCCGCGACCAGACCAGCGTAGAGGATGTAGGCCCACCAGGTTTCCCACCAGGGCGGGTCGATACGAATCGTCAGGCTTCGGATGTGTGAACTCCAGCGGCCCGAAACATTAGAGGCATTCAGCCGTAGCGTATACGTTCCTGGCCTCAGCCCCGTAAAGACCGCTTCCGATCGGCGGCTCTCCACCCAACTCTCGTCCAGGCCTGCCAGTTGGTAGCGATAGCGATTCTTGGCTGGTTTGTTAAACTGTAAAGCAGTAAATTCAACTGTCAGAAAATTCTGGTGATAGGGCAGGGCTAACTTAGAAGTTGCCTGGAGCGGCTGTAGCCCCAAGGGCGAGTTTGGCCCCGGCAAAACGGGTTTGTTATTGACGAAGAGCGTCGTCATTTCAACCCTTGGCTGGAAGGTATCCGCTTTGATCTGACCGGGGTTAAAAGCTGTAAGGCCCTCCAGCCCACCCATCAGTATGCGGTCGTCGGGCATATGCAGGAAATGGAACCGGTTGAACTCATTGGCCAGGATCCCGTCGTCGGTGGTGTAGGTCTGGATTGCCAGCGTGCGTCGGTTCATTCGGGCAAGGCCTTTATTGGTGCCCATCCACAGATCGCCGTGGTGGTCGGGAATTACCGAATAGACGACATTGTTGGGTAAGCCATCGGCCAGCGACAGCCGCTTAACCAAACCCGTTTTTTTATCGAAGCGGCAAAGTCCGCTGCCGAATGTGCCAATCCAGAGCCAATCCGGATTGTCGGGGTCGGTGGCCATGCAGAGCAGCGAGTTACTACTTAGCGAAGCCGGATTACCACGAATGTTCGTATACGTTTTGGTTTGTCCATTGCTGCGGTCGACACGTAGCAACCCGCCGGAAGATATACTTATCCACAACGCCTGTTCATCCACAGTTAACATCTGGAGGGCCTGATCCTTCCGATAAGGGATGCGGTAGGGAAGAGAAAGCCACTGGCCATGTAACTCATCGAACCAATACGCTGTCTGATCATAAAGGGCCCATACCCGCCCCGCCGGATCAGTGGCCAGTGGACAGGTTACCGGGCCAATAATGCCCGTGCGGAACTGAATCGGAAAACGAATCGGAACCGTTTTTTTTTCTTTAATGTCGATTCGGAACAGATCGGAGGATCCGGTATTGTACCAGAGTCGACCCTGTTTATCGAAGGTATAGCGAAAGTTATAGCTCGTTAAGCCGGGATAAAAGGGCGGAATCGCACCGGAGGGCAGGTTGAGCCAATTGCGCATGATATCCGGGACAAAACCTGTCTGGTAGCGGGCGGTCTCGAACGGCTGGGTGCGCAGATCGTATTTGCGTACACCCGCCCCCGCTGTACCAAGCCAGAGCACATCCGACTGGTCGATAAATGCACACAAGTACGCATCCTGGGGTTGGTTACTGCCTGGATCGAGTAACCGAACGCCCTGTTCCTGGGCAAAGGAAAAAATCTCCGTGTTCCGGGCAAAATAAACGGTGCCATGCTGATCCTCCGCAAAATGTGAATAGCTGACCATGTGAATGGGGGCCGGAAGCGGATGTTTTTGAACTTGACCGGAAGTCGGTTCAACAACAAGCAGCCAACGATCCGTAGCCACCAGTACATCCCCAGACGGGCGAACCCAGAGCCCTTTTGGAGACGTTTCCAGGTCTGAAGGATTTAGATAATGGCGAATTGCGTGCGTTTTTTTGTCAAAACCATCGAGCCCGGTCCTGGTCAACGCCCAGATCGTACCTTCCCGTCCCTCCTGGATATCCACAATGGTATTGTCACTGAGTGACTGAGGCTGATCAGGCTGATACCGGTAGTGTTGCAACCGACGGGTAGTCAGATCAAGACAAATCAGCCCTTTATCCGATGCCGCCGTCCAGAATCGGTTCTGCTGATCAATACAGAAGCGATTCAATCGAGTCGAGAGAATAGGCAGTTTACGAACCGGATTCGCTACCCGGCTCGTAAACTGCTCCGTAACCGGATCAAATAGATCTACATCACCCCGTTCATTGGATATCCATAGGTTACCTTGCCTGTCCAGATGAAGCAGGGCAACGTCGGCCGATGACAGGGAAGGCCGGCCATCGGGATCGGGCTGAAATACCTTGAAGCGGCTGCCATCGTAGCGGCATAAACCGTCACGGGTACCCATCCAGATAAACCCCTGTTTGTCCTGTATAATGGTGGGGACAAACGCCTGCGGCAATCCCTGCCGATCGGTAATGCGTTCGGGCTGGGGTAACATCTGGGCACGGACATTCACCAGATGAATCAGACAATAAAGAAACCAGACTCGAGTAATTTTAGAAGAGGCAGTCCCTATGTGAGCAAAAACCATCGATTAAGTGGATAGAACCCTGTAATTTACGTGGCGGCTAGCTATACGGCAGCGGCACGCCGTCGTGGGACCGTCCTGAATGTAGCATGTAGCATTCCATCAGGGCTTTGTCAAGGAGGTGGCAAACCTGTGCCAATACGTATGACCGTGCTAAATTTTGCCGGTAACTCGTGCATTTATTTCCCTTACAGAAGCGGCTTCTGCCGTTAGCGAGTTGGCGCTTCAGTTTAGGGATCGGTAGTCATTGGGTGTAACGCCTACTTTTTGTTTGAATAAACGACTGAAATGCTGGGGGTATTTAAAGCCCAATTCGTAGGCAATGTCACTCACCGATTTATTCCTGTCGAACACGCGCTCTTTGGCCACATCGATCACTTTGGATTGAATGTAGTCCTGAGCCGATCGGCCGGTTTCTTTCTTCACCAGGTCCCCAAAATAGTTGGGCGATAAATGCAGGGCTTCGGCGCAATAAGCGACGGAAGGCAAACCTGCATACTGCGGTTTATCGGATGAAAAATAACCTTCCAATACGTATTCAAACCGTTCCAGGATTCCTTTGTTTGCCTGGTCGCGCGTAATGAACTGGCGGTCGTAAAAACGGATGCAGTACTTGAGCAGCAACTCGATGTTGGCCGCAATCAGTCCTTTGCTGTGCTTGTCTATAGTTTGATCGAGTTCATACTCGATTTTTGAGAAGCAATCCATCACAATACGCTTCTCTTTATCCGACAGGTGAAGCGCTTCATGGACAGCATACGAAAAGAACGAATAATCCTGCATATGTCTGCCCAAGGGAGTGCCGGTTATCAGGTCGGGATGAAAGAGCAATGTCCAGCCTTTGGGGGCAACTAGTTCAACGCCGGGTTGCACCCCTACCACCTGTCCGGGTGCCACAAATATCAGACTCCCTTCCTGGTAGTCGTAGTGCCTTCGTCCATAGCGCAATTGGCCATTGTTCCCTTCTTTCAGCCCCACCGCATACAACCCAAAGTTGAATGACCTGGCGGGCATCGGTTGCGCTTGGGAGAGGTCAATCACCGTCACCAGCGGATGTTGGGTCGGTACGCCCCGCATGGTATTGTACTGCGCGATGCTGCTGATTTTCACAATCTCTTCCATGCCTTCTTGGTTTATCAGGACAAACTTACAGGTTCCGGCAAGTCCTTTTTATCCCGGCCTTCTCAATCAGTAATAATGGTAGAGAAACCCGTAATCTGTATACAGGATGGCTCGCCCGGCCGCCACAATTTTGCAGCTCAAAACATCTAACATGAAAACACGACAAGTAGGAATCTCAGGATTAGCCGTCTCCGAACTTGGTTTCGGCTGCATGGGGCTAAGCCACGGTTACGCGAACCAGCCGGATCGGCATGAAGCTATTCGCGTGTTGCGCGACGCCGTGGAACAGGGTATTACCTTCTTTGATACGGCCGAGGTGTATGGCCCTTACACCAACGAAGACATTGTGGGGGAGGCTCTGGAGCCGTTCAAGGGCCAGGTGGTGATCGCCACCAAATTTGGATTCAGGAATGGATCGAACGCTGAACTCGACAGTCGCCCGGAAACCATCCGCAACGTGGTAGAGGCATCACTCAAGCGCCTGCGCATCGATACGATCGACCTCCTCTACCAGCACCGGGTGGATCCGGCCGTTCCCATGGAAGATGTGGCTGGCACCGTGAAGGATCTCATTGCCTCGGGTAAGGTGAAGCACTTCGGGCTATCCGAGGCTGGGGTCGTAAACATCCGTAAAGCTCACGCCGAGCAACCGGTGGCGGTGCTGCAGAGCGAGTACTCCCTTTGGTGGCGCGAACCCGAAGAAAAGGTTTTTCCCGTACTGGAGGAGCTCGGGATCGGTTTCGTGCCCTTCAGTCCACTGGGCAGAGGCTTTCTGACCGGCAAACTGAGTGCCGATACGGTCTTTGCGAAAGAGGATGGCCGGAGTTACTTCCCCCGTTTTCAGAAAGAGGCCATGGAAGCTAATCAGGCCTTTGTGGCTGTTCTCGACCGCGTTGCGACGGAGAAGGGAGCCTCCATTGCGCAGGTGGCGCTCGCCTGGATCCTGGCCCAGAAACCATGGATCGTTCCGATCCCGGGTACTACGAAATCGGAACGTGTGAAGGAAAATATCGGCGCGGTGGCTCTGGAGCTTTCTCCTACGGAGCTAAGCACGATCACCCAGGGCGCAGCTAGCATCGAAGCCAGGGGCGGCCGGTATCCGGAAAATCTGGACAAGGTGATAGACCGGAAAGCGTAGACGATTGTAGGATCGACCCGATGGCAATTTCCATCAAGACCGGTAGCTGGCTCTATTCGCAGAGCCGACTACCGGTTTTGTACCCAAGCCACACTAATACCGGCAGGCAGTTGAGGTAGCGTTGCCACTAACCTGTTACCACAAGGGAAGTGCCCAGGCATTTCTCCAGCGATAAGAACGAACAATGGCGCCGAAATTCCGCAGGTTGGCTTCGGCGTTTACCCGATTCTAGTCTCGAGACTACTGAGATGGTGCGTGAGGCACTTGGCTCGGCTTTTAAACCTCATGGCCGTGTATCACTTTAGTATATACGCTTGTCCAGGCTGGGTCTCAAAATCCTGTACCAACCCTTTTGGCGCTGGATTGGCAACGGAGGTTGCCGTACGATTGCCGGTGGATTCGGTTGGGTTGATAAAGGAAAATAAGGGGTTGGGGTTCCGACCGGTTGCCGGAGACGCCTTTGCATTCATTATCACTACTTCGCGATTTGTCCGCACTCGGCACAGTCCGCCCAAGTCCGACCGAATGACTGCGTTTTTTAATTTGCCATTCTGCCACTCCAGGTCCACCTCGAAACCTCCCCGCGTTCTCAGACCAGAAACTTTGCCATTGGGCCAGGCTGCCGGCAGGGCCGGCAGCAGATAGATTTCGCCGGCGTGGCTCTGAACCAGCATTTCGACAATGCCGGCGGTGGCACCGAAATTTCCATCGATTTGGAAAGGAGGATGCGCATCGAATAAATTCGGATAAACACCTCCACCCACCATCTTCGTGTTCTCTTCCTTCACCAGGTGCAGCAGATTCGTGAGCAGCGCATGGGCCTTATCGCCGTTTTGCAAACGGGCATAGACGTTTATTTTCCAGCCCATCGACCAGCCTGTCGCTTTATCGCCCCGGCGTTCCATGGTTTTGGCCACTGCTGCGCTCAGCTTTGGGGTGGTGTTGAGATTGATTTGATTCGATGGGTGAAAGCCGTATAGATGAGAGATATGCCGGTGTTCCTTTTCGCCATCCTCAAAATCGAATTGCCACTCCTGCAGTTGCCCATATTTACCGATCTGATAGGGAAGCAGCTTAGTCAGTTTCGATTTTATATTGGTGTAAAGAATCGAATCCGGCGTGCCTAATCGATCCGATACCTCAATAAATCGCGCGAATGACTCTCGTACGATGGCCATATCCATCGTTGGCCCTGGGCTCAAGGTTGATGATTTGCCGTCATCATAGTGGAACGAGTGCTCCGGTGAGTGGCCAACCGGCGTTACCAGGTAGCCGTCCTTATTCGGCACCAGCCAGTCCTTGTAAAATAAAACGACTCCTTTTAGCAAAGGATACACTTTGTTTTTCAGAAAGACTGTATCCCCCCGAAACAGGTATCGTTCCCAGTAATGGCTGGTCAACCAGCCGCCAGCCATCGGCCAGAAGGAGCAGTGGCAGTAGTCGACCGGTTCGGTATGCCGCCAAATGTCGGTGTTGTGATGCACCACCCACCCTTCATTTCCATACATAGCTCTGGCCGTAATCGCTCCGTTGACGGCCAGTTCGTTTATCGCTTTTAGGAAAGGCTCATGACATTCCGATAAATTAGTCAGCTCAGCGGGCCAGTAATTCATCTGCGCATTGATATTGACGGTATAAGCGCCATTCCAGGGAGGAATAATTTTATCGTTCCAAATGCCCTGTAAGTTCAATGGCTGCCCACCCGGCCGCGAGCCTGCGATCATCAGATACCGCCCAAACTGATAAAGCAACCCAATCATCGACTGATCTTTGCCATTGGTAAACATACTGATTCGTTTATCCGTGGAAAGACGCGACTGTTCGCTAAAGCTGCCTATCTGAATCTGAGATCGGTTGAAAAGTTTCTGATAGTCAGCCTTGTGCGTATTCAACAAGTCGTCGTACGAGCTGCCCCTTACCAGGGTCAGGTACTTCTGGGTGGAATCGGCCGGGTTCAATCCATGCGTTACCGGGCTTTTGTCGAAGCCATTGAAACTGGTAGCGCAGGTCAGCACCAATAAGACCTCGCTGGCATCATGAATGCTGATTTTTTGCTCGGCTACCTGAACCGTGCCGCCCTTATGAGTAGCCTGTAAGCGGGCTTCGAACGCCATGCCCAATCCATTGGCATCATCTCCGTAAAGCACGTCAGCCGCGTTGGGCAATACGGACCCGTCTTTAGCAAACACTTCAGGATATTTGTACTGATCGCCTATTTTTTGTACTCCTTTCAGGGTTCTACGGAGCACAAAACCCGGTGCTTTTCCAGTCATGACCAATTGATTACCGGTCGTTGAATAGGCGGCTAGTGGTTTGTGGGGCGTCGAAAAACTAATCTCGCCATTGAGTTTTTCGACGCCCTCTGCCGATAATTTGATGACGATGATGCGGTTAGGATAACTGGCAAAAATTTCCCGGCGGTAAGTCGTTGTATTTACCACGTATTCAACCCGTGAGACCGCCGTGGACAAGTCGAGCGAACGACGGTAGTTCGTAACGGAGCCGGTATGGGTAAATTTCATCCATAAGTCGCCGAGTGGCTGGTAATCCTGATGATTTCGGCCCAGCCATTCGGCGTCCACGATAGTTTGTGCTTCGTTGTACTTTCCTTCTTTGAAAAGCTGATCGACGTCTTTGAATTTTTTCCGCACGTCGATGGCGGTGAACGTGCCGGTTGGATCGCCGGAATAAAGCGTTCCTTCATTGAGTTGCAAATGTTCCTGCTCAACACCGCCGTAGATCATGGCTCCCAGATGACCGTTACCAATCGGCAGGGCCTCGGTCCACACGTTGGCGGGTTTATCGTACCAGAGCGTAAGGTCCTGACGGCTCGTAGGATTGCTGGTTTTACCCTGAGCCAGCACTACGTTCGCCCAAAGCAAGGCCGCACTAATAAGAAATACGTTCATTCAACTAAAGAGAGGAGTGTAAGTGAAGCCTGCCGAATAATGCCATTCAGCAGGCTGGATTCATACCAGGCAACCGTTAATTATACCCCGGATTTTGCTCAAGGGTAGCGAATACATTCCGGTTGATTTCGCTGAATGGAATTGGCCAGAGATTGTGGTACGGTTCAATGCTCAAGCCAGCCTTCTCATTGTATTTTTTGTTCCGATCATACAGTTTACCCATTCGGGTGAGCGTAACCATTCTGAACTCTTCCCCGTAGAGTTCCCGCATCCGTTCGTCAAGCAGAAAATCAATCGTTACGTCAGCAGCCGTGATAGGCGTGGCTTTGGCTCTGGCCCGTATTATGTTCAAGTCGTTCGCAGCACTGGCCGTATTGCCCTTCATGATGTAGGCTTCCGCTCGTAAGAAGTAGGTTTCGGGTAACCGGATCAAATAATTATCCCGGAATAAATCGCTGCCATTGATCAACAATCGACCACCCAGGGGCGATGAGAGCACATTGCCAGCGGCATCGCGTTGAAAGTACGCGTCTGGAAAATCGCCCGCTGAAATCGTATTTTTCTTCAGGATGGGATACCAGTAGCGGATTGTATCGATAAAGCCCGTCGCTTTTGCTTTGTAGCCATCTTTGACGTACCACTTGCCGTAATCAGGTGAGGTGGAAGGAACAGCATCGATCTGAAAATCCCGAATGATATTGTATTCCGAATTGCGGATGTCGTCTTTTCCGCTATTCCACATGCCGTACAATACGAACGAAGTTGGCCGTATCCAACCGACTCCGCGACCCGACCATTTTTCGTTCGGTCCTTTTACTGCCGCAACCGTTTTGCCATCTACCGATGATTTAATCGTTATATTCTGAATCCCCGACATGACGGCCCATTGCATAGCGTCGCGCTGGGTAGAAGCCAGATTCAGATAGTCGGACTGAATCACGTACAAACCCTCCCGGTTGCCGCTGGCGCGGTTTTGATTCCCCAGTTCAAACAAATCGCGATATACATCGCCGGGGTTAGCCCTACGAGCCCCGAAACGGGTCGTCATCAAACCAACGCCGGGGTAGTTGATGACCTGCGTTGCTGTGGCTATGGCGTCGTCGTAAGCCTTCAGTGAAATATACACCTCAGACAGAATATGCTGAGCAACCTGTTTATTCACGGCCCCGTCTTTTACCGCATCAATATTGGGGAGCGACGTGATGGCTTCGATCAGGTCTGTTTTACACTGCGTGTACACCTGATCGCGGGTAGCCCGCACCAGGTCTCTACGCGGTACGCTGATTTCTTCCGTTACCAGCGGCACACCGCCATACAGATTAGCCAGCATGTTATAGCCCCACGCTCGGAAAAACAAGCCCTGCGCTTTGTACAGATTTTTGTCGGCATCTGATAGTTTGGTAGATAGCTTAGCCCGGTTGATAACTACGTTGGCGTTGGCGATGATCTGGTATACGTTCTGCCAGATTACCTGCGGTACGTTATAGGTAGGGACCATCGTATTCTTATAATCGTTCAGCTTAACGGCCGGCTGGTAGTCTGTGGCATTAACGGCAAAATCCGTAGCGTAGCGCAGCGCAAAATACGAATCGAGGTCAATACCGCCGAAGGCAATGTTCCGCAGCCGATTGTGTAAATAGTTGATCGACAACTGAAACTGAGCACTTGTTTCCAGCGAATTATCGGGCGAATAAAAGTCCAGCGGTTCCTCTTTCAGGAATTCGTCTTCCTTACAGGAGATAATAAGACTCATGCCGATCAGGAGGATCAAACTGTAAATAAGTATATTTTTCATCGCGGTAAGGGGATTAAAATTCGATGTTCAGGCCAGCCGTATAATTCCGTAGGAACGGATAAGCAGACCGGTCCAGGCCGGTTCCCGTTTCTGGGTCCCAGCCATCCCAGCCGGTGAGAGTGGCCAGGTTTTTGCCATTCAGGAATAGTTTAACCCGGTTCAGCTTAATTTTCCGAATGAGCGTCTGAGGCAGACTATAGGCTAAGGTCACATTCTGGAGCCGGATAAAGCTGCGCTGTACGTAGGGAGAGAACGTTTCACCCAGGGCCACCGTGTAGAACCCAAGCTGCCGATAGCGGGCGTTGGGATTTTCGGGGGTCCAGTAATCAAAGTTGAAAATGTTGCCGTTTGAGATGTTATCCGGATTGGGCAGTGTACTTCCTGGCTGGCCGTAGTAGTACTTACTACCACCCTGAATGGAATTAATAAAGAAACTGAACTCCCACGATTTGTACCGGAAACTATTCTGAATACTGAAGCTGTAGGAGGGATCCGTGTAGCCCAGGATCTTACGGTCGGCCGCTGCGGTGTAGGTACCATCGCCGTTAATGTCTTCTACTTTATAGGTGCCGTAAGTAAATCCGGCCGGTATTCTGTTGGCTTCGGCATCCGCAACCTGCCACATCCCCGTAATGTTGAAATCATACGCAACGCCATACGGGTGGTTGATAAAGATCTTGGAGGATACCAAATCGTCTTCCACACCATCTTTGTTGGCATCGATACCCAGAATGCTGATTACCTTGTTGCGGTTGCGGGAGAAGTTGACGGTAACATCCCAGCTAAAATCTCCCTTCTGCACTGGCCTGCCCGATAAGGTCAGTTCCTGACCCGTGTTTTTGAGCTTACCTATATTGGCCGGGCTACTGGTAATACCATTCACAACGGGCAGATCAACGTTGAACAGCAGGTTGTAGGTATTGGAAATATAGGCATTGAAACTACCAGACAATCGGTTCTTGAAGAGCGCGAAGTCAAGCCCGAAATTGAATGCCCTGGTCGATTCCCATTTTAGATCATTATTGGCCAGCGCGCTTAGGTACTGCCCCTGCTGGGCAGGGGCTCCATCGCCGTATAGATAACCGCTGGCTACGTTGGCCGTTATTTTGGCCAGCGTTTGATAACGACCGATCGTTCGGTTGCCGCTAATTCCGTATGAAGCCCTGAATTTCAGTTCATCCAGAAATGGAGCCCGATCTTTGATGAATTTTTCCTCACTCAAGGCCCAGGCAACGGCTATCGAAGGAAATACCCCGAATTTATTGGTCGTACTAAAGCCGGAAAAACCATCCCGCCGAACTGTACCCGTTACAATATACCGATCGTTGTAATTATAAATCAGACGGGCCATCGAATACAGGCTCGCTTCTTTCCAGGCCGTTGATGTTGTCGTCTGCTGGGCGGCCTGGCCCGCATCTAATTTATTGAAGCCCAGAATGTCGTTGGTAAAGAACGCTGAATACGCTCTGGTACTGTCGAACGATCGTTTTTCAGTGCCGTATAACAGGGTTGCATTGACCGAATGCGGTCCGAACGACTTCTGATACGTTACAATATTGTCGAGGGTAGCCAGGTATTGCTGTGCATTGGCCTTAAACGCTTCCCCGTTAAAATTCTGGCCGAACGAGCTGAAGTTGTTGTTCCGTTTCTGAATTAAATTCTGTGAGAAATTCAGTCGGTAGCTCAGCCCTTTGACGAACGGAATATTGATGTCGGCGAACAGTAGACCAAAAAGCGTACTTCGTGTCTCCTGATTCGTCTGCGCGATTTGCAGTAGCGGGTTTACGCGGGCGCCATCCGGCAGGCGGACCAAGGCCCCGGTGGCATCATAGGGCGCTAGTTGCGGCACCTGAAACTGCACATCGTCGAGACTGGGTGCGGCTCCCGAATAGTCACTCAGTCCGTAGAAAGACTGAATTCCTAATTTCATCCAGCTGGTCACTTTCGTGTCCAGGTTAACCCGGAAGTTGTAGCGTTTATAGTCATCGTTCTTTACTACATTCTGCTGCTTGGTATATCCCAGCGAGAAGAAGTAGGAGCTTTGCTCGGTCCGTCCGCTAATACTCAGGTCATTACTCGAAATAAAAGGCCGTCTGTTGGTCAGCAGTTCCCACCAGTTTGTGTCTGTTCCGTTCTGCATGCCCGCCAGCACTTGCGGACTCACGTATTTGGTAACATCGAAGGTAGGATTTGCCTGCAACAGACCAGCACCGGTGCGGCTGAGCGATATGTACCGGTCTGCCTTCTTCCGAAGAAAGCCAGCCGCATCGTCGGGCAGCATCGCTTTGTTGGTAATTTCCTGTAACGAATAAGACGAGCTGAATTCGACGGTTGGCTTTTTGGTGGCCTTACCAGTTTTCGAGGTGATCAGGATAACGCCGTTCGAAGCCTGTGAGCCATACACAGCAGCAGCACTAGCGTCTTTCAGCACGTCGACGGAAGCAATATCATTTGGGTTGATATCGACTATGCTGCCCCGATAAATAATACCATCCAGTACGATCAGCGGAGCCGTACCGCCGGATATGGAGTTACGCCCCCGAATGCTGATAGCCGGATCCTGACCAGCTTGAGTGGTTGCGCCTACGTTTAGGCCGGGTACTGATCCCTGCAAGGATTGCAGAATGCTCACATTCGGCGCTTCTTTAAACGCGTTGATATCAGCTCTGGCTACCGCTCCGGTAATGTCCCGCCTTTTGGCCGTACCATACCCAACCACGACAACCTCATCGAGCGATTTGTCGTCCTGCCTGAGTGTAACGGCAATAGACGAACGATTGCCTACCGTTATTTCCTGGGGAGCGTAACCTACAAACGAAAAAATAAGCACTGCGTTTTCGTCGGGAACACGGATCGAATACCGACCATCCACATCGGTGTTCGTTCCTTTTGTTGTCCCTTTTACCAAAATACTTACCCCAGGCAGCGCTTCACCTTTCTCGTCAACAACGGTGCCGGTTACCGTAATATCGGCTGGAGCATCTCCTGTCGGCTTGCTTTCGGTAGTCTGGTACGCACTTTTCTCTGACCCATTTTCAACAGGCCCCGGATTGAGGATCACTTCATCGGCATCGACCCGATACTCGATTTTCAATGGGGTTAGTAGGTCGTTCAAGACCTCGCCCAGCGCCTGATTGCTCGCATTGACCGTCACCTTTCGCTCGGCATGTATCAGGGAAGAACTGTAGGTGAATCGGACGTTCGTCAGTTTGCTCAACCGGTTGAGAACCGTCTTAATGGATTGATTAGCGATCTGGAGCGTTACCCGGCGGGTAAGCAGTTCCTGCGCATGGGTATTGTGAGCCATAGTGAGGCTCGTAAAGACCAGTGCGATCAGAATCTGATATAGAGTTAGTCGCATAAATGTATACAGTAACATACACGGTGGATGTAGAATTGGCATAGTGTTACAGGGTTTGAGGTTTAGTTTTGCTCACTCGCCCCGCAGGGCTGAGTGGTGGGTGGTCAGCAGCCAGTGCTGATAATGATCAGTTGGCCATCTACCACTTCGTAATAAACACCAATAGCGCTGCAGATGTGGTTAAGCCGTTGATACAGCCCTTCATTGGCCGATAAAGTTGTCGTGATCAGACACTGGCTTAGAAGCTGCTTATCGAAGATGATATCCAGTCCGTATTGCTTTTCCAGGACGGTTAGTACTTCCGAAAAAGGTTTGTCTTCAAAGCTCAGCACCTGGGATGCGGCTGACGACGATACGATTACCGGCTGCTCAATCAGGTCTTTGGCTAATTGGTTGGTGGCCCGTTCAAACGTGGCGCGTTGGTTGGGCGTCAGCACCACTCCGGCTACCTGCGAATCTGGGCGTTGGGCGATCTGATCGAAATTGTGACGGGTAAATACGGATACCCGGCCCGTGCGAACGACTACGCGAACGGTTTTATCCTGTTCGTAGGCCTGCACCCGAAAACTGGTGCCAACCACTTTCGTGACGGTTCCGCCCGCAAAGACCAGGAAAGGCCGGGCCGGGTTTTTAGTGACCTCAAAAAAAGCTTCACCCTGTAGGTAAACCTCGCGCTTGTTGGCAGCAAACGATTTGGCGTAACGCAAGCGACTGTTGGGCAGTAGGCGCACCGAACTACCGTCGCTTAATGTGATGATTCTAGGCTGGGCAGTATTGTTTACTTCTTCGTGCTGATTTATAGCATCAATTGAGGTTGTCAGCGACGAACGGTCAGCAGTGAGGTGGGTTATACCGTTTCTGTTGAACCACCAGCCTACTCCTAATGCCAGTACGATACCAGCAGCAACAGCCCAGCGGTTCCATCCTGGACTATATCGCCTGATTCGTCTCACAGGCACTTGTGGCTCGTCTTCCTGCCTGATCCGACTGCGTAAATTTTGCCAGATGGCTTCCAGCTGATCTGCATCGGTTGCCAAGAGTTCTCCGGGTTCAGTTGCCCGGTTAAGCTGCTGCACCAGTTGGATGGCCCGCACTACGGTAGCGACCTGTTGCGGATGCTTCTGTAGCAACCCGATCCAAAACTGATCCGTCGATGGATCAGGCTGCATTACCCACCGCCGAAAGTCCGAATCGGCGGCTAATTCTTCCGCGCTGTAATTGGTATATTCCATTCTACATCTTATCTCAACGACAAGAGTGGAACAATACTGGTTTTAACTCATTATTTCTAAAAATAATTTTATAAATGGCCGACGCGAGATCACCAGGTGGCTTATTCTTCCTGGTGTTTATGGGATTAGTGTAGTAAGCCACCAATAGACGAACCACATTGTGTTGGACAATAACTGGCGCAGTGTGTGAATAGCCCGGTTGATATTGTTGGTTACCGACTGAGCGTTTATGCCCATAAGGGAAGCTATTTCTTCGTTGCTGAGCTGGTGATAATAAGCCAGCACGAGGGCTTCCTGCTGCCGGGTTGGTAATGAATTGACGGCTTGACGCAGCCGGTTTACCTGATGCTCCCGCGTGTCCAGATCCGACAGCAAGGTTTCCATGGACGGTATGCTCAGCAGGTTTTCGATACCCTGCAGCTCATCGGCCTGGTACAGTGGATCGGATCGGAGAGCAGGGTTCCCCACCAGCCGATTCCGCAGGATCCTCAACAAGTAATACCGGACGTTTTTAGGCGTGGTCAATGTGGTACGATATTTCCAGATTTCCAGAAATACGTCCTGTACGGCATCGGCTACATGGTCTGAGCTGGCATGCAGTCGTTTCCCATAAGTAAGCAGCGGACCGGCATGAACGCGGTAAAGTTGTTCAAATGCCTGCTCATTGCCTTTAGTGAATGCATCCCATAGTAGGGCATCAGTTGGAAAAGTGTTGTAACGGCCATTCACCAGGGTATGTATCTACTTGTTAGACCTATCCAGTATAGCCTCATCCGCATGGCCGTATGCCCGAAGGCAGAACTCGATCACTCAATTCACAGGACGATCTTGCCCCTTAGGGCTAAATTCATACCAGCAACTTCTTAAAAAAAGCTCAGCCGTAAGACGAACGAGCTTTTAAACTACCAACCTATCTTTAAGAAATTAGTGTGAGGCTCGGCCTGATTTCATGCCGGGCCTGTGGGCATAAGCCTTTGTTATACAGATGACTTCACCGTGCAATCCAGGGTTGACTTTTTGAACCCATGGGCATAGAATAAAACGATATCGCAAAATAATAGTACTATACTAAGGAAAAGTTTTATTCAATTAGCTAATTTTACCATTATTTTGGCAATGCGACTAAACGGAGATACTTTTTTGAGTCAATAGAACGGTATGAAACCGCAATTACTGAAAGTTCCTGTTTTGTCTAACTGCTCGTTCAGCATTCGACAGGACACAGCGCCTTTTTTTTATAATCGCTGGCATTATCACCCCGAGGTAGAGTTAGTCTATATCGAGCAGGGAACCGGCACGCAGTTCGTAGGAGACAGTATACAGAGTTTTCAGCCGGGGGATATTTTGTTGATTGGCCGGGATTTACCGCACTACTGGCGTTGTGATGACGCTTATTTCGAAAACCGTCATGACTTGTATGCTCAGGCAGTCGTCGTTCATTTCCGGGAAAATTTCTGGGGAGATGCATTCCTGCAACTGCCCGAAAACCGAACAATTGTGCAGTTGCTGAGTAAAGCCAAACAGGGAATCCGATTGCGTGATCAGACTCGGGAAGATGTTAAACTAGTACTGCTTAGGATGTTGACCGAGTCAGGCACAAGCCGTATCGTATCGCTGATTCAGATCCTTTCAGCAATTGCTTCCTCAACGAACTGTGAGTTGCTGTCGCTAAGCAATTATTCGACCCAGTTTGATGAAGCAGACACGGACCGTATCAACCAGATTTATGTTTACTCGCTGGCTCACTTTCAGCGGAAAATTACACTGAAAGAAGTTGCCGCCGTAGCGAACATCAGCCCTCACTCGTTCTGTCGCTATTTTAAAGCCCGCAGCCGAAAATCCTATTCACAGTTTCTCCTGGAACTGCGCGTTCACCATGCCTGTAAACTGTTGATTGAGAATCGGATGAGTATTTCCCAAATCTGTTATGAAAGCGGTTTTAACCAATTTTCAGGCTTTAATAAATACTTCAAGCAGATTATGGGGAAAACTCCCATAAGTTACCGTAAAACGTTCAGAAGAGAATAAAACCAATTTTTAGCTAGCGTCGCTACTGGAAATAAGTGCAAAGTCCAGTATGGATTCTTGTCTCAATGGCTTCCGGGCGGATAGGAAAAAGACAACTCGACTCTTTACCCGGAAAGTCGCCCAGGCTTATTGGGCTGAACGGGTCCGGGTACTATTATCACAGCTTGCCTGGCGATTACTATGATATAATATCGGCGTCTTGAAAGTTATGTAATCATGTGTGATACTGAGTAATTCTAACGTAAAGAGTAGCCGTTACAGCACTTTTGATTCGTCTTCAATGAGCTTAAAAAAGCTATGAAGTTGGATTCGCCAGTATTACGTAAAGACCAAAGAGCCGGCAGGACAAAAACATAAGTATGGCCTTACAAGGTTTACGAAAATGCGTCGATCAGTAAGCGTCTGCCTGAATTGATTGGGTTTTATTCGGTAAGTTGAAAAGAGATAGGCAGATTTTATTTTCAGCGCAACTGACTTAGATATTTCTTCCGAACATTAGCTTTTCCGGCAATCGGGCTTACTGGTAATAGTGTGCATAACTTTTATTCGTTAGAACAGTCGACAAATGGGTGTTATACCGCCGACCAACGAACAAGTACTCTGGCTTGCGTTCCAGTCAGGCGATGAAGGTGCTTTCCGACAACTTTATCAACTTCATATTCGGCATCTGCTCAACTATGGGCTGCGTCTTTGCGACTCTTTAGCAACCGTTGAAGACTGTATTCAGGATGTATTCGCCGAACTTTGGCACTACCGACAACGGCTTACCCAACCGGCTTCGGTGCGCTTTTATTTGCTGAAGGCACTTCGCAACCGGCTCAAAGCCCAGTATCGCCGGGAGAAACCGTTCATATCGGGCTGGGATGATGATCGGGATGAAATCGGTCAATCGTACTTTAGCATCGAGCCGTCTGCCGAACAGCAGCTCATCGCTTTGGATATTGATGCTGAGCGGGCAGCGAAAATCCGGCTGGCTATGAATGCCTTATCACCCCGCCAACGCGAAATTATTTATCTCCGTTATTTTAACGACCTCTCCTATGAGCAGATCTGCGAGTTGATGAACATTAACTATCAAACGGCTCGTTCTCAGATTTATGCAAGTTTAAAGCAGTTGCGTATGCTGTTGAAAGACAAAGAGTTATCTCTGTTGCTGTCTATTGTATTCTTCAATTAGGGGAATTTTTTACATTTTTTATACTACAAAAAGCCGTCTTTGCTTCACTGTATGATTGATTAACCCGATGGTATGAAATCATATAGTGACTACCTGCCTTACGATGCCGAAGCATTTCTGATGGATGCCTCCTTTCGGGCCTGGATTGCGAAACCAACTCCAGAGATGACGGCATACTGGCAGGGGCTGGTGGAAACCTACCCACACCTTCGTGACCCATTTGAGCAAGCGCGGTTACTCGCTCAGGGATTAGTGGCTACCTGGATTCCCTTCTCTGAAGCGTATACGGCTGATTTATTTCAGCGTACGCTGGCTAATCGGGTGCCCGAGCGAGTGGAGGACACCGCTACGATTCGACCAATGCCACACGTATCGTATTGGACCTATGCCGCTGCCGCGCTGATTCCGTTGCTGGTGGGTGTATGGGGCTACCTCTATTTTTTTCAGGAACGGCTGATCCGGAACGGAAATGCCCAGTTTCAGACACTGACCTTGTACGATGGCTCGGAAGTCAGGCTCAATGCCAACAGTCAACTGCGTATTCCCTCCCGTTTCCACTGGCGGTCGAACCGGGAAGTCTGGCTGACCGGTGAGGGCTTTTTTGCGGTTCAGAAACAGAAAAATGACGAGACGGGGAGCTATCGGAAATTTACGGTTCATGCCGAGCGGGCCGAAGTAGCCGTATTAGGAACCCGGTTTACGGTTTATGCCAGGGCTCAACGGACGCAGGTACTGCTGGAAGAAGGACGGATTGCCCTGACCGACCCGGTTAGCCAAAAAACACTCGTGATGAAGCCAGGACAGCTAGCGACCTATCAGACCGGGGCGTCGCGCTACACACTCGTTAGGACCAATGCCGCTCAGCAGCGTCCGCTGACGGCCTGGCGCGATAAGCTATTGGTGTTTGAAAATGCGTCGATGGTAGTTCTCGGGCAACGGTTTCGGGAGGTGTATGGCGTGCAGCTAGTGTTGGAAGGCGAGGACTTTGCCGATCAGCAATTTACTGGCGAACTACCCCTCGATGATCAGGAGAAAGCTTTACGCATTCTCTCAGAAACCTTCGGGCTCAAAGCGGTACCGTATCAGAACCGCATCTATTTTATTCCCAGTCCAGTAAACTAACACAGGCCGTAGGCCTGTAAAAATAAAACCACACTCAGCGAGCGTGGCCTATTCAATTTATAATTTCTAAACAAAGAACGTAAAAAATGCCTAAACCCTTACAAAGTGAGTGCCTTCATTTTGCTGCATTGGCACTACTGACGGGCGGGATCGGTTCGGTTTCTGCCCAGACATTGGCCCTGGCTCGTTATCAGAACCCGTCGGGTATCACCCGGCCCGTACTTAATTCACTGGAGCTCAAAACCCTGCTTGGGCAACTGGAAGGCAAGTATGGAGTTCGGTTCAATTACCGGGCGGCTCTGGTTCGTTCGGTAACGATTTTGCCGCCCCCGCTGACCGAGTTTAGCGAGCAGATTCCCGAAACGTTGAATCGGATACTGGCGCCGAAGGAATTGCAGTGTATCCAGATCGATGCCCGTACGTATGTGATCCAGCCCATAAGCGGGACTAAAAAAGGGGCAAAGTCCGAATCGCCGAATACCGCAGACACCCGTTCAGTTCTTACTACGCCTTCACTCCCTTCCATTGTGTTTGAGCAGGTGCAGGAGCGTACCCTAACTGGGCAAGTTGTGGATGCCGCATCGGGTCAGGGGTTACCGGGGGTTAGCGTCGTGATCAAAAATAGCAGCAAAGGGACCGTTACTGATACGGACGGCAACTTTCGGCTGGTCATTCCCGATCAGGCCGAAGTCGTGGTTTTTTCATTCATCGGCTATATCTCGCAGGAGCTTTCGGTTAAAAACCAAACCATCCTGACCATCAGGATGGTCGCAGATACCAAAGCGCTCAACGAAGTGGTGGTGGTCGGGTATGGTACCCAGAAGAAATCGGACGTGACGGGTTCGGTTGCTACCATTACGGCCGACAAACTGAAAGCCCAACCCGTTGCGGGTATCGATCAGGCCTTAGCTGGGCAACTTCCGGGGGTACAGGTTACCCAACCGTCGGGTGCGCCAGGGGGTGGCGTTCGGGTTCGGGTGCGCGGGGCCGGGTCTATTTCATCGAGTAACGAACCGCTGTATGTGATTGATGGCTATCCGGTGCAGGGTAACTTCGATCAGAACTACAATCCGCTGACGACTATTAACCCGGCTGATATTGAATCCATTAACGTGCTCAAAGATGCCTCCTCAACGGCTATCTATGGGTCGCGCGGGTCAAATGGGGTTGTGATCATTACCACCAAGCGGGGAAAAGCCGGAAAAACGCGGATTGATTTCGATGCCTATGTCGGTACGCAGTCGCTGGATCGACCCATCAAGATGCTCAATGCCGCGCAATTAGCCGAAATCGGTACCGAAGCTCGAAATCAGTATTACCGCGATGTCATTGGGGGTAATCCGGCCGATAGCAATGAAGAGCGATTGAAAAAGACATCGGCCGGGCTGGCCCTGATCCCTCCCTTCTTTACCCAACCCAGTCAATACGATACGGACTGGCAAAAGGCATTTTACCGGGCTGCACCTATTAGCAGTTATAACGTGTCGGTCAGTGGTGGTAACGAACGGACTACGTTTTCGGTAGGAGCTGGGTATTTCAACCAGCAGGGCATTATCCCCAACACCAACCTGTTACGCTACTCGGTTCGGGCCAATATTGAATCGAAGGCCAGTGACCGACTCAAAATTGGGGTCAGTTTGCTTCCATCCGTGCGGACCCAGCGCGTCGTCGATGTGGAAGGACACGTATCGGTTGGGGCCATATTAGGTACGCTTAATTTTCTGCCCCAATTTCCGGTTCAATACCCGGATGGCACCTATAGTACCATGACGAACATTCAATATGGGTTTCAGACACCCGAAAATCCACTGGTGCTGGTGAATGAAGAAAATCGGCAGCAGTTGGCTTACCGGATGCTGGGAACGGTGTATGCCGACTACTCCCTCCTGAAAGATCTCAACCTGCGCGTAACCGTAGGGGGCGACCTGAATGCCTCGCGGGAAGATCGGTTTCGCTCCTCCAAAATTGGTAACCCAGGCCAGCCAGCACCAACTGTTCCCTCAGGATTCGCCAATGATGGGATGAGCTATAACTGGCTGAACGAGAATACCGCTACCTATACCCGACAGTTAGGAAGACATGGCTTCACGGCTTTGGCCGGCTATACGATTCAGAAAAACCGTTACTACGGCACATCCTTGACGGCCATCAATTTTCCCAATGATCTGGTCACCACCCTCAATGCGGGGCAAATTAACGGGGGTAATACATCGCGTGACGAATGGGCACTCTTGTCCTGGCTGGGGCGGATCAATTACAATTATCTGGATCGGTATCTGCTCACCGTGAGCTTTCGGCGGGACGGCAGCAGTCGATTTGGGGCGAATAACCGCTGGGGTAATTTCCCGTCAGTCGCGGCTGCCTGGCGAATCATCGACGAACCATTTATGAAGTCGGTCAAAGCGATTAGCGACCTGAAATTGCGGGCCAGCTACGGGCTGAACGGGAATAACTTTATCAGTAACTACGGCTCGATTGGACTCATCAGTACATCCAACTACATCACCGGGGCCGGTACAGGGGCACTGGCCAATGGGCTGGTACCGTCGTCGATAGCGAATCCCGATCTGACCTGGGAAAAATCCAAGCAGGTCGATGTAGGACTCGAAGTTGGCCTGTTCAGTAACCGCCTGTTGCTTACCGCCGATTATTATAACCGAATAACCTCGGGCTTGCTGCTGAATGTGCCAGTTCCGTCGATCACGGGTTTTACCAATGCCCTGCAAAACATTGGTCAGGTAAAGAATTACGGGCTGGAATTTGGCCTGACGAGTCGGAATATAGTGGGTAAAGTTTTCACCTGGACGACAGATGCCAATATCTCCTTCAACCGGAATCGCGTGCTGGCGCTAGGGCCCAAAGGCGACCCCATCCGTAGTTCCACCGACGTGGCCGATACGCACATCACCCAGATTGGATCGCCCATCAGCAATTATTATGGCTACCAGGTCGACGGTATTTTTCAGAACCAGGCGCAGGTCGATGCGGGTCCAACCTGGGCGGCACCGGTCATTACCCGGCCCGGCGATTTCCGATTTAAAGACATCAATGGCGATGGGAAAATCGATGCCAACGACCGGACGATCATCGGTACGCCGTATCCTAAATTCGTTTTTGGTCTAACGAATACGTTTAGCTACAAAGGCTTCGACCTCAGTATATTATTGCAGGGATCGCAGGGAAATCAGGTGTTGTATTTGCAGCGCCGTTTCTTCGGATTCGTCAATTCCAGCAATGCCTATGCGGATGTGGTAAACCGGTGGCAGAGTGAAGCCAATCCGGGCGATGGCAAACATCCGCGGGCGTATCCGGCGGGTAACTCCAATCAGGTAACGTCCTATTATGTGGAAGATGGCTCCTATCTGCGGATACGCAACGTTTCGCTGGGCTATCGGCTACCTGCCCGTTGGGCCGAACGCATCGGGATGCAGAGCCTCCGCATCTACACGACGGGCCAGAATCTCTACACATTTACCAAGTACGCGGGATACAACCCCGAAGTCAACCGAAACTACAGTGGCAATCCGCTCGTCGAAGGGGTCGATTATGGGGTTTACCCACTCGCCCGCAGTTTCACCGTTGGTTTGAATGCTTCCTTCTAATCCCTGCTTTTCCATGAAACGTTTTTCAACTGGTTTACTCCTCTTACTTGGACTGGCCTCCTCGGCTTGTCAGGACGACTTTCTGGCGTTGTCGCCCATTACGTCGGCCAACGTCGATAAATTTTACCAGACCCCGGCCGATTTTCAGACGGCCATTCTGGGGGCATATTCGACCTTACAAACGGGCGGTATGTACGGCAACTGGTTCTTGTTTGCCGAAGAACGCTCCGACAATACCGAGCAGGAAGATTATGCGGGCACAACACAGGTGTATGGCGATTTTGATACGTTTACCCTACTGTCTACGAACAGTTTTATCTCCGATGCCTGGAATGCCCATTATCGGTTGATCAATCAGTGCAATACCGTGCTGAGTCGGATTCCTGCAGTGAATTTCCCGGACGCTTCTCAAAAAGACCAGTTGATCGGCGAAGCTAAATTTTTGCGGGCATTAGCCTATTTCAATCTGGTACGGGCCTATGGCGATGTTCCACTGGTAACAACAGCCATTTCCGGAGCCGAAGCCTACCAGGTCAATCGGAGTCCAGTGGCTGATATTTATACCCAAATCGGTAACGACCTGACCGATGCTAGTGCGAAATTGCCAGCGAGTTACACGGGAGCCAACATCGGTAGAGCCACCAAAGGCGCTGCGGCAACATTGCTGGGGAAAGTGTATCTGACCCAAAAGCAATATGCTCAGGCCGTCCAGACACTGAAAACGGTGATCGATGCCGGTACTTACAGTTTGCTCCCTTCCTTCGCCAGTGTATTTCTGGATGCCAACGCGCAGAATAAAGAATCGATCTTCGAAGTAGCTTACAAAGCCAGCAGCCAGGGCGAAGGCAGTATCTATGCAACCACGTTTTCGCCGAAGCGGGGTGCCGTTTACATCACCGGTCAGGGGAACGGACAGGGCTATAACCGGCCTACGCAGAATATGATTGCCGCCTATGAACCGGGTGATTTGCGCAAACCTGTGTCGCTGAGCGAAACCTGGACCGATGGCAAGCAGGTTTACAATGACCCGTATGTGAAAAAACAATTCATTACCCCCTTAGCAACCGCGTATGATGGCGATGGGAACTGGATCGTGCTGCGCTACGCGGATGTACTGCTTATGTATGCCGAAGCCCTGAATGAACAGGGGCAGACTAGCCAGGCGCTTCCCTTTCTTAATCAGGTTCGGGTTCGGGCCGGACTCACAGAACGGGCTGGTCTGTCTCAGGCCGATGCCCGGCTCGCCCTGGAACAGGAACGTCGCGTTGAGTTAGCCTTTGAGGGGCATCGCTGGTTCGATCTGGTTCGAACGGGCCGTGCGCTGACCGTAATGAAAGCTACGGGTAAGACCGTCTCAGAGCGGGATTTATTGTTCCCGATTCCCCAGCAACAGATTGACATAAACCCATTGTTGAAACAAAATGCGGGGTATTAAGAAAATGGATAATGAATAATGTCAAATGAATAATGTCAAATGAATAATAGATGACGATTGCATTTAAACTATTTGATTATCAGCGGTAATTTATTATCCATTATTCATTTGACATTGTCCATTATTTCAAGCTCATGCAAGCGCTTCTGTTTTTGTACCTGATCGCCGGGTTATTTACCCGGTCTGGGCCAGTAGAGCCACCCGGCAAAAATCGGTTGACCGCGTTGACATCGCCCATTCTGTTTCGGGGTGATGAGCACACGGCCTATCGCGATCCGGCATTCCTGTATCTCCAGGACAGTCTGTACGTCTTTTTTACCCTGGTACGCATCGAGGAGGAGCATAAAATTTATTCCTACGTGGCCATGAGCCGGACGAAAGACCTCCAGCATTGGACACCTCTCCGCATACTAACTCCCCGCGACCAACGGCTCGATTACAGCAGCCCCGGCAACATTGTGCGGCAGGGCGATGAATGGGTGTTGTGCCTGCAAACGTATCCCCGGCCCGACTATACTACCGATCAAATGCCCCGGTATGCCACCCAGGATGCGCGAATTTTTACGATGCGAAGCCGGGATTTACTTCACTGGAGTAGCCCGGAGTTGCTTCGGGTGAAAGGTCCTGCTGTTGCTGAAAAGGATATGGGACGAATGATCGATCCATACCTGCTGGCCGATAAAGACGAACCGGGAAAATGGTGGTGCATTTACAAACAGAATGGCGTCAGTATGTCGAGTTCATCCGACCTGCGCCACTGGACCTTTGCTGGCCATACCGAGTCAGGCGAAAATGCCTGCGTATTAGTGGAGGATAATCAGTACATCCTGATGCATTCGCCGAAGAATGGGGTTGCCCTAAAACGATCAGCCGATCTGAAAAACTGGCAGGACTGGGGTGGGCTCATTACACTGGGCCAAGCGGACTGGCCCTGGGCCAGCGGGCGACTAACGGCGGGCGCGGTCCTGAACCTCAAACAAGTTCCTGCTTTTGGCAAATACGTGATGCTGTTCCACGGCTCTGGGCCACTGAGTGAAGAGGCTGGTGATTTTGACAAAAATGCGTCAATCGGTATTGCCTGGAGCGATGACCTGCTGAACTGGCAATGGCCCGCTCAGACCCGTTGACCCAATTGATCGTCACCTTACATACAACCAAAACATGCCTGAATGAAATCGAACGAACTCACCCGACGTACTTTTTTACACCAATCATCCCTGGCTGCGGCCAGTGTAGTCACTGCTTCATCCTTTCCCTCGCTTCCCCGAAACGCACCCAAACGCCGGGTGGCCATGGTCGGAACCGGCCACCGCGGAACCAGTATGTGGGGGATACCAGTCGTGCAGGAATTTGGCGACATCGTCGAATTTGTCGGCCTGTGCGACAAAAACGTGGGGCGGGTAAAAACGGCTCAGCAGCTTATGCAGGTGACCTGCCCGGTCTATACCGACTTCGACAGAATGATGCGGGAAACCAAACCCGACTTGTTGATCGTCACTACGGTCGACGCGACCCACGATCAGTTTATTATCAAAGGCATGGAGATGGGCGCTGATATCATTACCGAAAAACCCATGACCACCGATGAAACCAAATGCCGGTCTATTCTGGAGGCAGAAAAACGAACGGGTAAAAAGGTGACGGTTACCTTCAACTATCGGTATTCGCCCCACCGCCAGAAACTCTACGAACTGTTGCGGGAAGGCGTCATTGGGAAGATTACCTCGGTTGACTTCCACTGGTATTTAGACATTCACCACGGGGCCGATTATTTCCGGCGCTGGCACCGACTGCGCGAAAACAGCGGTTCACTTTGGGTTCACAAAGCCAGTCACCACTTCGATTTGCTGAACTGGTGGCTGGAGTCGGAACCGGAGCAAGTCTTTGCGCAGGGGTCGTTAGACTTTTACGGAAAAAAAGGCCCTTTTCGGGCGGAAAACTGCCGAAGCTGCCCCCATAAAAGTGACTGCAGCTTTTACTGGGACATGACGAAGGATAAACGGTTGACGGCTCTGTACATCGACAACGAACAGTATGATGGTTATCTGCGGGATGGTTGTGTATTTAAAGAAGATGTCAACATAGACGATAAAATGGCAGCTACCATTCAGTATGCCAATGGGGTCAATGTCAGTTATTCGCTGACCACCTATTCCCCTTACGAAGGCTATCGGATTGCCTTTAACGGAACGCAGGGACGACTGGAAGCATGGATCAAGGAAGCAGGAAAGATGCCAATCGAACCGCAGGACGAACTTATGTTATCCAAAAACTTTGGCGAAGTCGAGTATATCAACGTACCTCAGGCGGAGGGACATGGCGGAGGAGATGCACGCCTTCGGGATAAGATTTTTCGGAACCCTAACACGCCGGATGCATTTCGCCAGACGGCCGGAAGCCGGGATGGGGCCATGGCGATTCTGGTCGGCATTTGCGCTCGAAAAAGTAAGCAAACCGGTCAGCCCGTGCGTATTGAGGAGATATCCGGTCTGAAACCAAAAGCGATAAAAGCATAAGGATATATCATTGTACATCATAGGATTGGTAATTGAGTAAAGCCTCACCACCTTGTGTGATTGCTTTCTTTTAAAACTAAAACCCCTACTTAAGATGATAAAAAAGTTACTACTAAGCGGCTATTGTTGCTGCTCAGCACTGATCGGGTTGGCTCAGCAGGAAATTCCGTTGTATACGGGTGCCATACCGAATGCAAAAGCATCCGAGGTCAACGAAATTAAACGGGCCGATCAGAGTGTAACCAATGTAGTTCAGCCAACGCTGACGCTCTTTTTACCACCGAAAGAAAAAGCCACCGGGACGGCTGTCATCGTCTGCCCCGGCGGTGGCTACGAAACGCTGGTCATGAAGCGGGAAGGCTTCGACATTGCCGAAGCCTTTACTAAACTGGGCGTGGCCGCTTTGGTGCTGAAATACCGGCTACCCAGCGAGAAAACAATGATCGACCCGTCCATTGGCCCGTTGCAGGATGCCCAGCAGGCGTTGAAAACAATTCGCCAACGCGCTACCGAATGGGGTATCGATCCGAAACGAATCGGGATCATGGGCTTTTCGGCTGGTGGCCATCTGGCTGCTACGGCCGGAACTCATTTTCAAAAGCCGGTCATCGACAATCCGGAAGGCATAAACCTGCGCCCGGATTTTATGATTCTTGTTTATCCGGTGATTAGCCTGTCGTATGAAATCGGCAGCGAGAAAACACGCAAAAACCTGCTTGGTCTGTCGCCCAAACCGGATCAAATCCGGCTCTATTCCAACGAATTACACGTTGATAAAACCACTCCACCCGCTTTCCTGACCCATGCGGGTGATGACTCGAAGGTGCCCGTCAAAAACAGTGTGGTATTTTATGAGGCTCTCCAGCAAAACGGTGTTCCAGCCGACCTGCATATATACCACAAAGGCGAACACGGCTTCGGTAAAACCCCGACGTTCGAGGAGTGGTTTGGGCGAATACGACAATGGCTGACGGACACCAGCTTGCTCACTCCATAACCAGGATGATCTGTTGAGATAATCGTGGTAGGTACAAATTATATACATAGCCAGGGTGCGTTGGCTTAACCATCGAAGAGTTAACTAAACCGGGAGGATCAAAATACAGGGGATGTATTACTTCTTATTTTCCACCCTAGGATCAAATTTGGTAAGATAATTCTGGCTTAAAGAAAGGGATTCCTACAGATTCGTTCACGAAAACCCTTGTCCAGAGAAGCGCTTATCGTAACTCTGGAAGACAGTCAGATCTTTGTCCACAGGTAGGAATTAACAACTTGTTGCCAACTTTCGACCCATGAGCTGGTTAAACTATTCAGAGGCTACTGTAAAGGAGTAGGTATCGCAAATTTTGTGTAAACAAGCGCAGCGGCTTGGCGACCAACCGGTCTTTCCCCAACGGCGCCATTCGCGGGGCAGGACTCAAAAAAATCAGGATCTTGTCGATGCATCCTTTCCAGTGATAGTAGCAGTAGCCAACTTTTCGACGATGCCTTCAGGACTCTTTGCTTTATTGGATGATATTTCGGCGTTGGTAAAAGCAAGTGCCGCCAGTTTAGATGATATACCGACTCAAATCGCGAAAACGACCGGAAAAGTGTCGGGCATTGTCATTGATGACACGGCCGTCACGCCCAAGTATGTTGTGGGGCTCGATCCATCGCGGGAGCTGGCTATTATTTATCAGATTGCTAAAAAATCGCTGATCAATAAACTCCTGATCTTAAGTCCAGCCGCCTTGTTGCTTGGCTACTTTGCTCCCTGGGCTATTACGCCTATTTTAATGGTAGGTGGTGCTTATTTATGTTTTGAGGGCTACGAAAAGGTTCATTCTCTGTTTAGCCACCACGATAGGCACGCTGAACATGAGCCGGTAAAAGAGATTACTCCCGATGAGCTGGAGAAGGAACGAGTGGATAGTGCGGTTCGCACGGATATTATTTTGTCGGCCGAAATTATGGCCATTGCGTATAGCCAGGTAACTGGCCAGGCGATTGTGAACCAGATTGTCGTGATGGTAGCAGTGGCTGTTTTTATTACGGTGGCTGTATATGGGTTTGTTGGCCTGATTGTTAAAGTCGATGATATGGGGCTGCACCTGGCTGGCAGTAAATACCCTCCTGCTACTCAGAAAATAGGCCGTGGGCTGGTAAAATTTATGCCGCATTTTCTGAGCTGGCTGGGTTATGTAGGTACAGCCGCTATGCTTTGGGTAGGTGCCGAAATCATTGCCCATGGCCTACCGTTTACCGCTCACTTACTGCATGATTTAGAACAGGGTTTGTCCTCAATGCCGGTAGTAGCCTGGTTTACCAAAGCCCTGGCCTCCGGAATTGCCGGGCTTATGCTGGGGTTTATCATTGAGAAGCTTGTGATGTTAGTCAAGAAGGCGTTTTTGTAACTCAGGTGTAGATGCGCGTGATTGAGCCACAATGGCCGGTCGGAATGCCACACCACCGGCTCCTGGGTGGGTATCAGGTAAGCACCTCGGGCATTCGCCTGTCGGGTTGGGCGACAGCCTAAAAGCGAAATGAATCAAGTGGTACGCCTAACTGATGGATAGATTGTTGGGGAAATGCCAGCTTGCCGGTGTTAGAGATAGTGCCCTCCAGTTTACTCGGTTCAGCTAGCTTAGGGTGTTGTCTTAGGCGGTAAAAAAATCGAATTTGTTTGGCTCTCATAGGGTCTGTTTAAGCATACACTGCTCCCTTCGACCCTGCCCGCTCTTAAACTGGAAACTAATCTTACGCTTTCCGCTCAGGCTCAGCTCCTTCTCATTGGACAGAGGGCAAAACGGGGATTGATCTGAGTCAATACTGCGCCTGTGGCTATGCCGGATACCGGGCTCCAGACAGCCTGGCTATTCCGACAGCCATGATTAACAAAATCCACTCCAACACCTATACCATCAAACTCAAAAGTGCTGGTGCTCTACGGATTGGCGCCTTTAATAGCCCTAAAAACAAAAACATCATCTATCTACCCGTACAAAACTACTACACTAGTTCTTACGTGCGCTACTTGGCCGTTACTCCAACCGGATCAAGCCCTTCTGACTGGATTGAGGTTGGTGATTTTTATTTTGATACCAGTGGCGGTCGGTTAAACGGATGGGGTACTTGGTAAGATGGGTATTTAGCGGGGGACGCAGACGGATCGGCTCGTTCTTCGTCTTTACAGCCGGGAGCTGCTGCAGCTATCTAGCGTGATTGATAAACGGAACCTGCGTTATGCTGGCTTCTCAGCTATATGATCCCAATTGGCCGATGTGACAGGAGTGCCAAGGAATATATGACGCGGTGGGACGAAATACTGGAGGTGAAGCAGCTCTGGATATTTAACTGGTAATTGAGCAGGACATAAGTACAAAAAATTCTGATGAGCTGAATAAGTCATTTTTTTGTAGTTATGATTGATCATTGGCTGTGGGCGGTGTCCTTTTGGTAGACCGTCGTTGCCGGGTCCGAGCCGGTTTAATCTCGTCTAGTTTTTTTCGACTGTCTAACCAGTTCCGGATCCAGGCAACAAACCAACCCCAAAAACCAAAGATGGACGCCGTGCCGAAAATAAAAGGCAGCGTACCCGAGTATTTCTCAATAAAGCGAGAAATCCGGGCTCCCATCGTCACATCCACTTTGATGTTGCGATGATAAGTCTGCAGGGCATAATTTTGATTTCCACCCTTATAATAAAGCTGGGTATTGATTACCAGGTGTAGCCACTGGGCATCTTCGGTCTGGGGAATTACTTCCCAGCTCCATTCAGTAGGACCGTCTTTTTTGATCACCTGGGTTTCCCGGCTAATCTGATTAATGACAAAATCGCTGCCCGATAGATGCGCATCCACAATGTCGCTGATACGAATCGAATCTGCAGTGAGTGTGTGCGCTGTTTTTGCCTGATCAATCCGGGGTATTAGGGTTTTGGCGAGTTCCTGTTTGGCCTGAGCGGGCGTTCGGTTAGGGTCGATGATGAGGGTGATGGGCTGGGGCTCACCAACATACATTAGTTTCGGCGTTGAAAAGGCGATGCTGGCTGGAAAAAGCTTGTGGATCAACGCCGTTAATTCTGCGCTTGGATCGCTGGCAGGACTAGAAGCCGGCTGGCCTTCTAAAGGACTGTTGGTCGAAAGATGCCCATCAGTAGCCTGATTGCCGTGAGCCGAATAAACAACGTACAGTGAATCTAAGCGCAACTGCAGACTATGGATCCGACTTTTGGTGGCAAATAACTTTTGTTGAAGGCTAACGGACGCTTCACCGCGGCCAACCGTCAAGGCTTTTCTGTATCCACTCATCTCAGCCTCCAGTTCACGACTTAATTTAGCGTGGGCCTCTTTCTCCCGCTGGTACTGCGATTTCTCCTCAATAAAATCACTCACATCTACTTCGGTGTTCCAGTCGGCCTCGGTCGAAGGGGCATCGTTAACAGGAGCTTTCTCTTTAATTGGGTGTTCGGGCGGGTCATCATGGAAACCCGACGAATCGCCAGGTATTGTCGCAATTTGCCCTGTTCCTTCTTCAAGAGCACGTAAAGCTCTCCTAAGTGAGTCGTCTTTCGAAGTACTGTCTGTCACCTCATCAGAGGCTATGTATTGGGAGGTATTGACCCATAGCGATAGCAAAACGGCTAGGCTAAGGCCAGCCAGGAAATATATCCCGACTGACTTGTATACTTTACGCATACCTTTGCTTTTTTTGTGGATAGAAAAATGCCTGTCAGGTCGCCAAACCTGGGCAGGCATTTTACTGTCAGCAAGGTAAAGAAAATTTTCTACAACGTATTTTGCTTGAACAAGCGCTACGCGATCAGGAGTTAATTGTTAAGGATGGGTTGCTCAATCGGTGCTTAAAAAGACTAGTGTCTTAGTAGATTGGGGTCGAAGAGTTATCCAACTATGCCTGGTAAGAAAGCGAGTGACAGAACCCTGAAAATCTCGTGTGAGATGGTTTAATAAATCGGCACAGTGAACTTTTCTAATTTCGCAAGATCATCAGGGCCGCGTACTTTCATCTGTTCGTTCTAAACCATGACGAATTCAAACCTTACGCGCATGATGTAAGTACCCACGGCCGAGGATTTTTTAACCCTTGAGAAGCGAATCGATAATTTCGAGCGGATTCTGACTATTCTGGTTGACCGTACACCAAACTGGTTTACCATCAAAGAGACTGCTGATGCATTACGCGTGTCGCGAATGACTGTTCATCGGTTAACACAGATGGGTAAGCTGTCTCCTCGTTATCAAGGAAAAAGAGTATTGTACGAGGTGTCGCAGATTCTGGCGTACATTCAGTCAACCCGCGTGGGCCCTGAAGCCGCGGATAGTCGTATTCTTGCGGCCAGATGAAAAAGTCAACGCTAACCCGACGCCTATACCCATGTTAAAAGTCCCCAGCTATGAAGAGTTCGAAGCCTTACTGAAACGCATTGATGCCTTAGAACGGGAAGTGCGCTACCTGCGCCAAAACGAAGTCGCTCGTATGACGATTGACCAGACGATAAAAGCTCTGCAGGTGTCGAAAATGACTCTTCATCGATTAGTAAAGGAAGGAAAGTTAGTGCCTCAATATGAAGGAAAAAGGCCTATGTTCGACATTGCTCAACTGCGCGAGTATATCCAGTCGAAACGGGTTAGTCCCGAAGCCGCCGACAAGCGTGTTTTGTCAGCGCTTCAGAACAAAAAATGAGCGGCTTACAATGAGCGAATCCTTTGGCGATTGACGCGTTTCTGAGCGAGCATATCTTTGATTGAAATTAGGTTTTCTTCTGTGATTTCTTGAATGTAAGACCTTCGATAACGGACAATTGCAGAACCAAAACAAAGCACCTTTATGTCCTTCGCCTGGTTTTGATTTGTGCTTAAACCCCGAATCATTTTACGTGCGGTGTCTATATCAACATCCCGAAATTAGGCAACCCAGCGTAGTGGCACGTATTTATCAATTCTCAACGCATGCAATTCCCGCTTGGCCTTTATCAGTTCATTTGTTGTATTTACATAGTTATCGATTATTTCTTTCAATTGTCCAGCGGGCAATACGACAATAGGGTCCATGGGTAAGTTTGTTAAGTGAACCTAAAACAAACAAAATCATGGGGCCCTTTCAAGCTCTATGCGAACTGTCTCACTCTCTGGCCATTCGGTAAGAATTAAAAAGGCCCGGCCATTAACCGAGCCCTCTTTGTTAGTTGGGGCAGATGGAATCGAACCACCATTACCTGAACCAAAATCAGGTGTAATCACCATTATACCATGCCCCAATTAAAGGGGTAACCAGCCAGCCGGATCTATAGCGCTTAAAGCGAAGTAACCCGACTGTACGACACCTTTTTGCAGAGAGAGCAGGATTTGAACCCGCGAGACTATTACATCTGCTAGTTTAGCAAACTGGTGGTTTAAGCCACTCACCCACCTCTCTATTTATCAACTGAACACCTGGAGCGATTCGAACCGCAACGGCGGATCGTACCCGTCAACAGTTTTGGATCAGACCGCCGAAGCGGACCGCTATCCTAACCACTGGACGACAGGTGTATTTTCAACTTGTGAGGTCCGTCCCGGAATCGAACCGGGGGTGGAAGTTTTGCAGACTTCTGCCTTACCGCTTGGCCAACGGACCTTTATAAAGCCTACTAATCCAATTATGAATTAGTAGCTTGGTTGGCGCTGAGGGATTCGAACGGCAGCGGCCGACCGTCCACTCACCTGAAGGAACAGATTTACAGTCTGCTGCAACTCTCCCGCGTTGCCGAGCGCCAGTAAACGAAAAGCCCCTACCGGTTTTGACGCGATAGGGGCTCTCTATGAAAAAGTCTTTTGAACCTTAGTCAATAGCACCCCTATGCAGCCAATACTGGCAGCACAGACTTTGGGGTTGATATTGATTGCGGTTGATCATGCTGCAAAAGAATGAGAAAGAAATGAGAGTTCCAAAAAACTACTGAAAAATGTAATTCGCATCCTGCATGTGTTACTTGAGTTGCCGAAAGGTAGCCAGAGTAGGTTGTGCGACAGGTGGGACTTATTATGCGTATCTTATTTACCAAATAGTGATTAGATAGCCGATTTAAAACCAAATTCAAGCTATGAAACTGACGATCTTACTGCTGCTAACCTGGGTCACAACTTCTCTTAATCTGAATAATCTGGATGAGCCAATAATTAAAGTAACTAGAACATTTACTGACGCTCAAATCAAACAGACCGAGCAGCAGGTTCTACAACGATACGGAGTGAAAGTGGAGGTTAAGGTACTTGAGCGTAATAACAAAGGGGAGATTACAAATCTGAAGTGTGTACGCTATGATCAGGCAGGAAAGCAAGACAGTTCCTGTTCATCCGATAATTTCGGGTTATTAGTTATTACTCGGGAAGGTTGTAAGATTGCAACTCTAGGGCATGAGGACCAGATTTAGAACAACTACCTAACTTAATCCAGTTGGCTGTTGCAAAAGACTCTTTCCTTAACCAACTCCAATTCTCTTTACTGTTGGCCTTTGAAACATGATCACTCGAATTACTCCAGAACGAATTATTACCTTGGCTGAAAGTCAAATTTTTGTATTTGGGTCAAACCTATCAGGCAGACATGGCAAAGGTGCAGCCAAAATGGCTTTGAATTGGGGAGCTATCTATGGTCAAGCTGAAGGTTTACAAGGGCAAACCTACGCTATACCGACGAAAGATCGTTCGGTAAAACACTCGCTTTCCATTCAAGAGATAAAGCCATTTGTTAACAACTTCCTTGATTTCGCACGTACCAATTCTTCACTTCAGTTCTTAGTGACAGAAATTGGTTGTGGGTTAGCGGGCTTCACTCCCTTACAAATTGGGCCCTTATTTGAAGAAGGGGTTTACTTTGAAAATATCTGGCTTCCAGAGCGGTTTTGGCAAGTAATACAAAGTAAATAATATAAAGATGCCACGGCTGGCTTTTCTCAACAGCTACTAGAAATAGGTTAATCTCGCCAATTCAGGTTGACGGATTTACAGGTTGGGCACACCGTATTGCCTTCTGACAATGTATCATAATCGCATCGATGACACTTGTCTTGATGAGAAGTTAGGTGCATGAGTACCGCTTTAGCCTGAGCATGACTTAATTTAGAGGATTCTAGTAGGAAGTTGACGGCAGCTAAGCTTTTTCCCTCTCGATGAAGCCTTATCAGGCTGGCTTGCTGCTTACTATCTAATTCTGGTATGGAAATTTCATAGCCACATCGGTCACAGTGTAGTCCATTCATTTTTGTGGTTAGGTAATGCAGCTAAAAAAGCAACTTTCTATTCTCTACCCCAGTTGCACAGGTGGATTATCATACTTTTAACCGGTTTTGCCGGTAGAAACGGTAATAACCCTTTACCTAAAATCCCCTTTTTGGCTATTTTATCCACACGGCTTGCGGATAGTCTGTGGATATGTTGGAAAGGGGTGTATAGGGAGCTTTTCTGCTGCCAGCTCGTATAGCACGGTTTGGGTTAATTAAATACATTTATTCCCCTTCGCTCTACCAGTTTTCTAAGTTTATCAACTAGTCTATTTCTATGTCTTTTGCCGGTTTTGCCGGGTAGTCATATAGCCGTTTTTGGAATTACGTTTTCTGGTTGGTGATACGACATTAATAATTTTAACCTAGCGTGGTTGACTAAAGGATTAGCACTCTATTGAGAATGTAAGAGCCGATGGCTTTATTTTTTGTGTATATACGTCTTATTGCCGTGGCTATTGTAATAATAGACACCACCTCGCGGCCCGACGTTGAGTGTAGCTCCGGTTGTTGGTGTATTGATCCGCCTTTGGTGATACTCTTCACCGTCAGGATGGTAAGTCCGGCCAGTGTATTCAGTAGCGACAAAAGGACTTCTGGCTTTCGAGAAGTAATAGATAAAATGAACCGGTAAGTATCCTTGTTTGCCATTATGCCATACCTTCCAGTAACTATAGTTATGCTGCTTTATCTTTACTATCGTATTAGCTGGTAAGGACAATACTGTATCAGCAACAGCATACATGTCACTTAATAACTGAGTCCTATAGCTAACCTGACCATACCACTCAATTTTATCCTGTTCAGCCCAGTACTGTTTCGTATCTGCTTCTACTTGTTTAGTCTGCTCATCTTCTACTTTCTGTTTTTGCCTGGCAACATAGGCTACTGCTGGAATAACTGGTTCTTGCTTTGGGTCCACTTTTGTTTTAGACAAAAAGCTGGCTCTGGCAAATGGCGAGTAAAACCCATATCCTTTATATTCGATAGGAGTGAATCCGCCCATATGGACCGTTTCCTTTCCCGTGGCTGAGATCGTATCTCTTTTTTGGATTGTTAGAATAGGACTACCCGAAAACGAAGGAAATTCGTAGACCTCAATTGGCTCATCTGCTAAGTAGTAGAATCGATTTAATTGAGCCGCACGATGGCAGCCGACCAGTAAGATCATAGATAATAAGCAAGCTGAAAGTATGGTATAAGCCCTCATGGCGCTATTGATTTCACCACAAAGTACACTACTGAGCTTACGTTATTTTGCTGATTTACTAAGCGGTAATATATAAGGTTTACTCGCTAATACGGTAGGAGTATTAGAGCAAACGATATACAACTAGGTGGGAGGAAATACTATGAGTGAAGTAAAGATTTCATATTTGGATGTTATTGTCTAAAACGATCGGTTGTAACTCCATTTATATTAGAATAGTACAAAAACATCACTCATTGTAAGTGCTTGGCTATCAAGGTCTTTTCGTTGGTACATGCCCCGTAACCAATATTATATATAATATTGGTTACGGGGCATGTGGGAAAATATATCGAAACTTAGAAGATTACAATTTCACTGTAGGATCATAAGCCAAATTTGTCTTCTAAAAGCAATAAGTATGTATTCTTAAAGTGGTGTTTATAACTTACTACTACAACAAGACAAGCAAGCCATATTATATCTCACCATCTGTCGTTTTTCTAAGCAAGAAGCAATCTGTTGATAATCAATCAGTTGTACGTATACGTCGTCTTTTCAAGCAAGTAAAAACTATCCCCAATAAGGGATGTATTCTGCAAATTTAACAGATTGATTGTCAGGGTCTTTAGGCTTTATTCTTCCCTGAGTGAGTGCATCTCTAATAACACGGGAAACCTGAGAACGTTGCCTCTCGCTTAGTTTGAAACGTTCCCTCAAGGATGTGTTAGTCAGGCCGCTACTAGAAAAATAGCGTATTATACTGTGCTGATAACAAGCTTCTATTCTCTCTGTAGGAGTCATATCTGCAAAGCTTCTGGGACTATACATAATTACGCGAAACGAAGTAGAGGTCTCTTCAAATCTAAGAGGTGGCAAGCCATACAACTCAATGGAAGCGACAGTTTTCGCCATACCAGAACCTCGTTCTTCACAGATATTATAACGGCGGAAAGCAGAAGCCAAAATTTCATTTCTTGACTCAGGGGTCGTGCCTATAAGTCGGTCTATTTTCTTTGAAGGTAAAAGACGTCCTGGGTTTGAGAATTCGATCCGGTCATCAAAAATCTCAATCATTGGGTTGACGCCACGAACTGAAAAATCTTGATGGATTAAGGCATTCGCAGTCAATTCGCGCAAAGCAATCTCAGGGTACACAGAAGTTTCTGCTCTAAAGGCATTCTTAATGATTTCACTGCCGGGCAGGAGAGCCTTCATAAAGGTAATCAAAGCCTCAAAGGCAATTGCATAGCCTTTGCGTCCAGGATATTCCCTAACTGTTTCAATCTTATTTAATCCTTTATACCGGATAAGCCTAATAGTTTTTCGAGCTAGGCCGTCAAATTGATTTAAATCAAAGGCAGCCGCTAGTGCACCAAAATTGGTGATATAATAGCCAGCTCCATCGACCGCTTCGATCATCTTCTCGTCAACCATCCACTTCAAAACGCCCTCCTGTGTGGTAGGAACCGTTTTGTTATCTAGTAAAGCAAATACTGTTCTGTAGTCAATTAAATCCAAGACTTCGTTTCCGGATTTTACTTTAGTAGCGTGATTCTCTTCAAATCGGGGTGTTTTACTATTGAGCATCAAGCTGCCAACTTCAGGGCGAGATGCTTCACGAGTACTACCTCCGCTTCGTATGAAGGTGTTTTCTATTGTTTGCCCACGTTTATGGACTGGTTTAGTCGGACTCTCTTTAACATATACAAAAAGTAATGGTACGCCATCATATGACTCAATAGCATAGTCAATATGAATTGGTGGATCAAGTGCATCACGCCCCAAATTAGTTAGTTTTTGTACTATTTGTTGAGCATTTTCTCTAGTCACGCCAACCAGTTTGGCTGCCTTGTCTTCGATGCCAAATACTAAAAACCCACCAGCTGGTAAGTTGGCTAACGCTGACAAATGCTGAATAAGACGTTCTTTATCAGGCGATAACATTTCTTTCCAATCTAGTTCATTGATTTCCTGTGGTACGGGTTTAAGGCTATGATCCAGTAAAGCTAGAGCTCTTGTAATCCAATCTTTAACCATGGTTATTTTTTCAGGCAAGTAAAAATACTCTGACAATCAAATAGTTATACTGGATGTTTGTTTTCTAGGCAAGTAAAAATTGTCCTGTCATTGGACCATTCAATGACTAAATTTCATCTAGGACAAATGAAAACCTTTACTGTTACTTCTGAGGTACTCATTCGCTCAAGGTCATTAATCAATCCAGCTTTGTTACGTATATGATCACCTTTGTCATAAATGAATATAACCAATATTTTACATTCTGGGTGTCCTCGGTATCGACCAATATCAATCAATAGTTGTGCTCCAACTTCCCTGTCCGCAAGATGATCGTTAGTCATCTTGATCTCAATAACTATTTGCGCGTCTTTGAGAACAAAATCAGTTCTAGAGTTAGCACCTGCATAGCTTGGTGAATAATCCTCTGTTCGAATATCATCAAAGTGAATTAGTAATAGACTATGAAGTAAATCTTGAACATCGTACTCGTCCTTAATTATTAATGTTTCTCTATTACTATGTCGATGTCTTAGGCTTTGAGCTACTTTGTGAAACCTTGAAAAGAGTAATGCTAACTGCTCTATACCTTGGCTTTGTAAATCAACATCTGCTTTCTCTATTAATCCCTCAGCTTCATCAATAAGAGGCAACTTGCCTTGAATTAACTTTAAACGAGAAAGCTTAATAGATAAATTACTACGTACTTTGCCTGCCATTTCATTTAAAGTTGGCTGAGGGGCAGTGCCAAATGAAATTCGGCTGATCGTCATAGGCTGGTAGGTGTAATCTTTAAAAAAATTGGTTATCTGACCTATTAAAGGCTCGCTTAATAAACTCAGCATTATAGTCATTCCAAGACGTATACTCTTGCGAGGCTTTAGCAAGGTCATCCCTATTGTTGATCTGTTTTTCGATTATCCTTTCCCCAATCAGGATTCGATCACCTAACTCCGCTTCGAACTGGTCCTTCCGCTTAACTAGAAAGTCTGGCGTGTTATCAACAGGAGATTGAGACACTCTTCTTTTCGACATACAAGCAAGAGTAATAGAGAAAATTTAAAAGCAACTGTATGCAAATAAAAAAGCCACTCACAAGTTTTAACTCGTAAGTGGCTCATTATCAGGCTCCCGAAGCTGGGCTCGAACCAGCGACCCTCTGATTAACAGTCAGATGCTCTAACCGACTGAGCTATTCGGGAATCGTGGGGCAAAAGTAGGGCTAATCACGATATCACGCAAGTATTGTGCCCGAAAAAATATTGCCTGACTGACGCACTCCGCCTAAGCTGATGACTATCAGATGAAACGAGGGTAAATTTTATCGGAAAGCGTCGGGACGATGATCAGGTACGTTCTGGAGAATCAACTCCTTGATCCGCCGGGCGTCGCTTTTAGAAAAATTACGAATGACGATCTCCGGGCGCGCACGTGGTATCACGTGAATCGTCGCAAAGAACATACCATTGTCAATCTCAACGCCTGAGATATCGGAGTAAAAGACGAAATTATCGGTGCCACCGATCAGTTTCCGGGCCCGGAAAGTAACCCCTTTGTCGTTGAATTCAACCTCGTCAGGATTGAGTGGATCTTTAAAACTGCTGCTACGGAATTTTTCTGCCATGATTTCTGGACCGGGATTTACAGGATTTGACGGATCGACTATGGTTTCTGCTTTCGTCGAAAGCGATGTACAAAATCAGGGTCGGTCAGTTCAATCACATAAATCCCGGTTATTTTTTAGGGATGTAAATTACTTTCTTCGTCTCAAAAAAGGGCTCCTCGAAGTAGTCGGAGAGCTCATAAACCCGATAACGGTCAGGTACTTCTGCCAACTCTTCGGTCAGGTCGCCCCCTTTGAGATACAAAACACCGTTCGGCCGGTCGTTGTTGCCTGACTTATGAATTTTGTAGCGAACCCAGCCTAGAAAGGGCTTTAAACGGGTAACGGCCCGACTGACGACAAAATCGTAGGTGGTGTTCAACTGCTCCACCCGCATCTGTTCCGCCTTGACGTTCTTCAGCGCCAGCGCATCGGCTACTTCCTGCACGACTTTTATCTTCTTCCCAATGCTGTCGACGAGGTGAAAATCGACCATAGGAAAGAGAATCGCCAGGGGGATACCCGGAAAACCGCCCCCCGTACCCACGTCCAGAATCTCAGTACCCGGTTTAAACTGCACGATTTTGGCGATACCCAGCGAATGTAAGATGTGCTTTTCGTAGAGGGCATCGATATCCTGCCGCGAAATAACGTTGATCCTGGCATTCCAGTCGCGGTAGAGCCCGTCCAGGGCAGCAAATTGCTCCTTCTGTTCGCTGGTAAGGGCTGGAAAATATTTCAGTAACAGATCGATAGTCATGGATCGAAAATGAGTCGGCGAATATAATACGGCGAAGGCAACTAACGACTTCCGCTGGCACTCCTGAATCGGCACTCCGTGTTTATGGGTAAAGTCTAGCGCCAGTAAATCCGTTTGTCGGGTCTGGTCAGGAGCGTTTTCGCGCCCGCTAGTCCGTAATATATGGCCAGTACCAAGTCGACAAAAGGAATGATCGCCCAGTGGACGGTATGGCTTAGCCGGTAGCTGATACGGCCGACTATTCCCCAGAAGGCGAATAGTCGCGCCAGAAAAGCACCGGTTCCAATCCGCAAAAGTAACCATTCATGGGCGGTAAAGGAATGATCGCCTGCTACAAGGCAGCCGGCGTATAGGGCCAGCAGCCAGCTTAGCACCTGTGATCCGGTCAGTAGGCCCAGCCGAAGCTTGTGGCCAGGTTTGTAGTAGTTACCCACGTTCAGGTGGCGTCGTTTCTGTAAGCGCCAATCGGCCCACGTTTCCTTGGGTATCGACCAGGTGAAGGTTGACGGAGCCAGGCAGACGGTCGTGTTGCGTTTGGTCGCCACTTCGTTCAGGAACAGGTCATCATCACCACCGACTACGTTGATATGCGAATAAAACCCCCGGTTGGCAAAAAATAGCGACGTCCGGTAGGCCAGGTTTCGCCCCACGCCCATGTATGGTTTGCCGGCCAGGGCCAGCGAAAAATACTGTATAGCCGTGAACAGGGTTTCGGACCGGATCAACAGATTTAACAGGCCGGGACGGCTTTGGTAGGGCGAAAACCCCAGCACGATTTCTTTTTCAGGATTTTGCAATGGAGCAACCATCCCCGTCAGCCAGTCGCTGGAAGCAGGCCGACAATCGGCGTCGGTGAGCAGCACCGTAGCATAACGGGCCTTTTTGAACGCAATGGTCAACGCATATTTTTTGGGGGTTATGTGTTCGTGTTCTTTGTCGATCCGAATAAACCGGATGTGTTCGAGGATAGATGTTTCCCGTTCCAGAAAAAAACGGGTGCCGTCGGTCGAGCGATCATCCATGACCAATACTTCGAAATCGGGATAGTGCTGGGCATCGAGCAGAGGCAGTAACTGGCGGAGGTTTTCGTGCTCGTTTCGAGCGCACACCACCACCGTAATCCCCGGCTGGGCATCGCGACTGGTTACCGCTGATTGACGGAAGAAAGCGGTTCGGGAATATATGAAAAGGATAAAAATAAGCTGAATCCCGACAAACAGCAGCCAGGCTGCCAGCAGAATGATAATCACGAAACAGAAGGAGGTAAGCTCATTAAATCGATGGTTTGCGCACAAAGATAATCGTTCGCTACCAGTCATTCGTCGTTTGCCGGGAGCGGAGTAGATCGATCAACTTTGCCGGTGGATAACCTAGGCTACCGACTATCGACTAATTTTGCAGGATGACATTTTCAATTACGGCCCACGATCCTGGGTCGAAAGCCCGGACGGGTACTCTGACAACAGATCATGGATCGATTCAGACACCTATTTTTATGCCGGTCGGCACGGCTGGCACCGTAAAAGCCGTTCATCAGCGGGAACTGGAATCCGATATCAACGCCGAGATTATTCTGGGGAACACCTATCATTTATACCTGCGACCCGGCCTGAATGTCTTGCAGCAAGCCGGTGGACTGCATGCGTTTAACGGCTGGCGACGCCCGATCCTGACCGATTCGGGCGGGTATCAGGTGTATTCGCTGTCGAATACCCGTAAGATCAAGGAAGAAGGAGTTACTTTCAAGTCACACATCGATGGGTCGAAGCATACCTTTACGCCCGAAGGGGTCATGGATATTCAGCGAACCATCGGGGCCGATATCATCATGGCTTTCGATGAATGTACGCCCTACCCCTGTGAGTACGGATACGCCCGTCAGTCGATGGAAATGACCCACCGCTGGCTCGATCGCTGCATTGGCCGTTTCGACGAAACTGAAGGTCACTACGGCTATCGGCAAACCCTGTTCCCGATTGTGCAGGGCAGTACGTACGCAGATTTGCGTCGTCAGTCGGCCGAGGTGATTGCGAGTAAAGAACGGGAAGGCAATGCCATCGGTGGCCTGGCGGTAGGCGAACCTGCCGAAGACATGTATACGACCATCGAGCTTGTGAATAGCATCCTGCCCGTCGACAAACCGCGTTACCTGATGGGCGTTGGTACGCCAGCCAACATTCTGGAAGCCATTGCCCTGGGCGTCGATATGTTCGACTGCGTAATGCCTACGCGCAACGCCCGGCATGGGTTGCTGTTTACGACCGAAGGTATCATAAATATCAAAAACGAAAAGTGGAGTCAGGATTTTAGCCCCATCGATGCCGGGTTGGGTGGATATGCCAGCACGTTTTACTCAAAAGCGTATCTGCGGCATTTATTTAAATCCGAAGAGTTACTTGGAGCCCAGATTGCCAGTCTACATAATCTGACCTTCTATTTGTGGCTCGTCCGCCAGGCACGGGTCCATATCGCCGACGGCGACTTTGGCCTCTGGAAAAATCAAAACGTCGGGCGGTTCATGCAACGATTGTAGTCGATCAGGTCCATTATTCAGGTATTATAAGTCTCCTAAATAGATTTTTAGGAGACTTTTTTGCTTTCTCTCCGTCTTATTCCTATCCGGGAAAAGTAAGTAGAAAATAAATTATTCGTTTGCTGTGGCGTTGATGCATGAGCTGTCTGGTCGTTGGGTGACGATCGGTTTATTGATCATCGGTTCGTTAGGTACCCCGCTGGCGCAGTCGGTGGCGACCCTGACGGATGAGCAGCTTCAGCAATTTGTGCATCAGGCTCAGGCAAATGGTATGACGGTAAACCAGATGGAAACGATGGCGCAGGTACGGGGCTTTTCGACGGCCGACATCGATCGGATGCGTCAGCGGATTGCGGCCCTGCAACCGGCTGCAAAACCAACTCCTCAGCCCGAAACGAGCGTGGTGCGTGAACAGCCGGCCACACCGGCTCCGCCCACCGCACCAATTCCAACACCGAGCCCGGTTTTTGGTGCGTCGTTATTTGCCAATGCCAGCTTATCGTTTGAACCCAATTTGCGCATTCCGACTCCCCGGAATTATATCCTTGGGCCAGATGATGAACTTATCGTCGATGTTTACGGCCATGCGCAGCAAACCTATCGCCCTAAAGTAAGTCCGGAAGGAAGCATCCGCCTTGAGAACCTGGGCCCGATCTACGTGAACGGGTTGACCATCGAGCAGGCCGAGCAGCGCATTGTGGGTCGGTTGCGAACGCTTTATCTGGGCCTTAACACGGCCAACAGTGGGCTGCATGCCCAGGTAACGCTGGGTAGCGTGCGGAGTATCAAGGTTACACTACTGGGGCAGGTGGTCCGGCCGGGCACCTATACGCTGTCGTCGCTGGCTACGGTTTTCAATGCGTTGTACGCGGCCGGTGGCCCTTCGCCCGAGCGGGGTTCGTTTCGTGATATCCGGGTTTACCGGGCTAACCGACTCATCCGCACCCTCGATATCTACGACTTTCTGCTGCGGGCCGACCAGAAAGACAATCTTCGCTTGCTCGATCAGGACATTATTTTCGTCGATCACTACCACACGCGCGTCGAACTGGCCGGTGAGGTAAAACAGCCGGGTTTGTACGAAATGCGGTCGGGAGAAACCCTCCACCAGGTGCTGGCTTTCGCGGGTGGTTTTACGGATCGGGCCTACACAGCCGCCATCAATCTGCGTCGGAACACACCGACGGAGCACCAACTGCTCACGATCGGAGCCGCTGACGTAAGTCGGTTTGTCCCGCAGGCTGGCGACTACTACGGGGTCGGCTCGATCCTGGATCGAATAAAAAACCGGGTAAGTATCAGTGGGGCCGTCTTTCGGCCGGGCGATTATGCACTGACGAGCGGGTTGACCATTCGGCAGGTGATTCAGCAGGCAGAAGGGGTGCGTGAAGATGCGTTTCTGAACCGGGCCACGCTCCGCCGGCTGCGGGAAAACCTGGACCCGGAAATTATATCCATCGATCTGGGCAAGGTGATCCGGGGCGAAGCGGCCGACATACCCCTGCAGCGGGAAGACCAGCTACACATCGGTACGGTTCATGAACTGCGTCAGAAACGTACGGTCTCCGTTCTGGGCGAAGTGAACAAAAGCGGTACGTTCGACTTTGCCGATAGCATGACCGTGGCGAACCTGATCGTGCTGGCCGGTGGATTTACCGACGCGGCCATTTCGTCGCGGATGGACATTGCCCGGCGCGTCAAAGACGATACCAGCGATTTGAGTCCGAACCAGACTATCAGGCTGTTTACCGTTACGATCGACGAGCATCTCCGGCTCAGTCCGGCCGACGCCAAGCTGAAACTACACCCTTTCGATCAGGTTTTCGTGCGTGCGTCGACTCGGTATGGAGCCCAGAAAGCGGCCAGCATTGCGGGCGAAGTCGCCTATGCCGGTACCTATGCGATTGGGGCGTCTACCGACCGGATCACCGATCTCATTCGGCGGGCGGGTGGGCTGAAACCCGACGCGTATCTATCCTCCGCCCGGTTTATGCGCCGGGGTGAAGTGGTTTCGCTCGATCTAAAAAAAATCCTGCAGGAACCGACCGTAACCAGCAATCTGCTTCTGGAAGATGGCGATGTGCTGACCTTACCGCGTCGGCCGGATGTGGTCCGGATTCGGGGCGAAGTGCTGAACCCAGCCGCGGTAAACTACGATCCGGCCAAATCGTTTCGCGACTACGTGGACGAAGCGGGCGGATTTACGCGCAAGGCCCTCCGGCGAAGCGTGTATGTGGTGGCGGCCAATGGGAAAATCAGGCCAACGCACGCTTTCCTGGGTATTCGGTCTTATCCGAAACCGGAGCGGGGAGCCGAGATCGTCGTACCGGCCCGGTTACCGAAGGAGCCCAGCCATGTGTCGTCGGCCGAACGGGCGGCCTGGATTACGGTCATTGCTTCGGGCGTTGCTGTATTACTGACGGCTTTGCGCCTGTTTACTAATTAAATCATAGTGTCAGAAGAAATGATAGCCCAGACCGATCCGTCGTTTTCGTTGAACCGCCGGTTGCTGCCGCCCGCCGACGTATGGCTACGGCTGGTCTGGCAACACCGTGCGCGGGTGTTGCTGATTGGGACTGTTTTTTCTGCATTCGGGGTGCTGATTGCTTTTCTGATCAAGCCCGAGTTTCGGTCCGAGGCCCGGATTATGCCCGAAATGAGTAACGGATCGGGGGATATGTTCAAACGGCTGGCCTCAGTAGCGGGCTTTGCCGGGCTGGATTTTGCCGAAGCCGACGACATCGACGCGGTTCGTCCTGATCTATACCCCAACGTATTACAAAGTACGCCTTTCGTGCTGTCTCTGATCGATCACCCGATCGTAACGACCGATGGGCAGCAAACCACTATCGGGCGGTTTCTATTGCCGGAGGAAAGTGACTGGTCCTGGAAACGATGGTTGACTAAACGAGCCGATCCTGCCCGGCCATTACCTCAAAAACCGGCCGGGCTTGTGCGGCTGACAACCCGCCAGCAGGAATTGACCGAAGAAATCAGCGAGCGGGTCAGCGCCAGGCTCGATACTCGGTCCGGCATCATTACCATTACGGCCAATATGCCCGATGCGAATCTGGCTGCGGCCGTGGCCCAACTTGCCATGGACTACCTGACGCAGTACGTTACCAGCTATCGAACCGGAAAAGCCCGGCAGGATTTACGGTTTTATTTCAGTCGGCTGACCGAAGCTCGCCAACGGTATCAGTCGGCGCAACTAAAGTTGTTTCGGTATAACGATCAGCATAACCATTATGTCGTGCAGGCTGCTACCATGGAGAAACAGCGGATAGAAGCCGAGTTAAGCATTGCTCAGACAGTGTATATGGAGCTGTCGCGGCAGTTTGAACAGGTCCGCCTGAAAGTGCAGGAACGAACCCCGGTTTTCAAAGTACTCGAACCGGCCCGTATCCCGCTCAGACGTGCGTCGCCCAGACGAACATTCATCGTCCTGCTTTCGGCCGGCCTGGGCCTGGCATTCGGAATTTTATCCACGCTGGTCCGGCCAGCAGACATTGTCAGTAGCTTGCGGACGATCCTGCAGCAAGAACCGCTTCGTCGGCCGCAGCCGGCGGCCGATCACCCGCTAACCCAACACCCATTATGACTTTGGTGAATGACCTTCAACAGAAAAAAAAGCAGATCGCCGTGGTTGGCTTAGGCTACGTCGGTTTACCAATTGCGCTTGCCTTTGCGGGCCAGTTCCGGGTGATCGGTTACGACATTGATCCGGACCGGATTGCCCGGCTGCAACGGGCCGAAGATCCGTCCCGCTCGACCCCCGCCGACGCTTTCGCCGGCGCCGATATTACGTTTACGGCGAATCCAGACGATCTGAAACAGGCCCATTTCTTCGTGGTAGCCGTGCCGACACCCGTCGACGATTACAAAGTGCCGGACCTGAAACCCCTGCAGCAGGCTTCTGCAGTGATTGGACGGGCGCTCAAACCCGGCGATTACGTCGTGTATGAGTCTACCGTTTATCCGGGTTGTACGGAAGAAGATTGTCTGCCGATTCTGGAGCGAAATTCGGGATTGATGCTGGGGAAAGATTTTAAACTGGGGTATTCGCCCGAGCGGATTAACCCCGGCGATAAAGTCCGGACGCTGACCGACATTCTGAAAGTGGTGTCGGGTAATGACGAGGAGGCCGCCGGAGCCATTGCGGAGGTGTACGGGCGGATCATTCGGGCGGGGGTCTATACCGCACCGACAATTAAAGTAGCCGAAGCCGCTAAAGTGATCGAAAACGTGCAGCGCGATCTGAATATCTCGCTCATGAATGAGCTGGCCATCATCTTCGATAAACTCGGGATCGATACCCAGGAAGTCATTCGGGCCGCTGCGACCAAGTGGAACTTCATGCCGTTTACTCCCGGCCTGGTAGGCGGCCATTGCATCGGCATCGATCCCTACTATCTGCTTTACAAAGCCCGGCAAGTGGGGTATGATCCACAGGTGATCAACTCAGGACGCCGGATCAACGACGGCATGCCCGCCTACATCGCCACCCGACTGGTACAGATGTTGCTCCGGCACGGGAAAAATCCGCGGCAGACCAAGGTGCTGGTCATGGGGCTGGCATTCAAGGAAAATATTGCCGATATCCGAAATTCGAAAGTTGCCGATCTGGTGTTTGAGCTGATGAAATATGCCATTCATGTGCACCTCGTCGATCCGCATGCTTCCCCAAACGAAGTGACGCACGAATACCGGCTGACGCTCATCGATAAACCGTCTGATCAATACGATGCGATTATCGTGGCCGTGGGGCACGACGCTTACCGGACCCTCGACGTGGCGTATTTTAAGTCGCTCATGAACGGAGCGCCTATCCTGCTGGATCTGAAGGGATTATACAACGTCGGGGAAGCCGACGGTATTGAATACTGGCGATTATAATCACGTAAACACAACATCTTATGCGAGTAGTTATTGTAGGAAGCAAGCTCTTCGATTCGCTGGAGTATCATCTGGAGGATTCGCTTCGGGCATTAGGCCATGTCGCCACTATTCTGGATGTGACGGACGTGGCTCCCGTTTCTCCGAAGATTACGTATTGGATGGCCCGGTTCAGTGAGTCGTATGACCGAACCGTAAGTCAGCGTTTGGCAAATAGGGTCGTTCAGTTCCATCCAGACCTGGTGCTGGTGGTGTACCGAAACCTCCACCCAACGCTGGTCGAGCGGATCAAAAAGCGCTTGCCGGATGTGGTCGTGGCGCAAATCAATCCGGATGCCCTCTCGAACCTGGAAAAGCAGCAGATCATTGCCGCCGACTTCGACCATTATTTTTCCAAAGACCCTTACATCGTCGATTGTCTGCGCGACAAAGCCGGACTCCAGGCGCATTATTTGCCTGAAGGGTTCAACCCGCGGGTGCATCAGAAACCGCCCGTCGAGAAATTCGTAGCCGAATGGCTGACCAACATCGACGTGCTGGTATTTGGGAGTCTGTATGCCTACCGGGCGCGCATGATCGAGCAGCTCATCCGGGCGCGGGTCCGGGTAGCCGTCTACGGAATCGAGGGGCCGTATTTGCGGCCGGTGGTTCGAGCGGCCTTTCAACCACAATACCTGGTCGGGTCGGCAAAAAGCCGGCTGCTGTACGGGGCTAAGGTCGTCTTCAATAATTTTCATTACGCGGAGATTAGCTCCGTGAATCAGAAATACTTCGAAATCAATGGCGTCGGGGCGTTTCAGCTCTGTGACTACAAACCGACCATTCAGGAATACACGGGCGTACCGGCCGAGCAGGTAACTTACCGCACCATGAACGAAGCCATCGACAAGATCCGGTACTACCTGGCTCATGCCAGCGAGCGGCATGAACTGGCCGACCAGCAACAGCATCATTTTCAGCAGCACCACACCTTTGATCACCGGGTCGCGGAGTTACTCCAGATTGTCACCCACCAGTCGGCACCCGTTCATGTCAAACCGGGCCCCTAAACGAAGGTCGATTGCGTTACCCAGTCCGTCGCTGCTGGTGCTGACCAGCGGACAGGCCGTTTCGGCGCTGGCAGGCCTGGTCTATGGCAAACTAACGGCGCTGTACATCCGGCCCGATGTATGGGGTGCCTATAGCCTGCTGTTTGCCGGCCTGACGCTGTTTCAGGGCCTCTGCCTGGCCCCGACGGTTCAGGCCTTCAAAGTGGCCCTGACGCAGTTTCCGCACCGACAGACAATTCGCTTTTATGGATGGCTGCTCATGGTTATCTACGGTGTGGGCGCACCCTTGTTGGGGCTGGCTGCTGCCTTTTGTTGTCCGAATACCTACGTTGGCCTGATCTGGCTGGCGACCATTGGGCAGGGGGTTTGCCAACTGGGCTGGAGTTACCTCAATGCGACTGGACGGCATAAGCATTATGCCTTAATGCAGATGGGTTACGCCCTGGGTACGGTAGCAGGATTTGTCGGGATTGTTCTGGTCCTGGCCGATCATAGCATTACCGGCCTTTGGCTGGCAGCAGCCTCAACGAACATTGGATTCGCTTTTTTAAGTACCTGGTACCTGTCTCGCAAATGTAAAGAGGAGACTTATGAGCCAACGGCCAATGCTGATTTCAGCGCGTTATGGCGCACTTATCACCAGTACATGTATCCGCTGATCAGCCTAGCGTTTTGGGGATGGCTCATCAACTACGCCGACCGGTACCTGATTCGCCTGTTTATGACGGAAACCGACGTTGGTCAGTACGCCATGGCCTATAGCCTGGGGGCTAAACTGGTCCTGCTGGTCGGTCCTGTGTTAGCCTTCCTGTCGCCGAAGGTGTTGCGTCTGCGCGCTACCGGCCAGCCCGCCGAACAGGCAAACGCGCTGATACGACCTTACCTGATTCGATATGGTTGGCTGGCCGGTATAGGGTGTTTGACGTTCTTTATCGGGCATCGGGAAATTAGCCGACTTCTTCTGTCAGACCGCTATGCACCTGCTTTTCTGGTGGGCCCGATCGTGGCCACCGGCTATCTGTTTCTGACGAGTGTTCACCTGCTCGAACTGAAATGGTACACGTTCGGGCAGACGCGGTTTGTGCTGGGGCACCACCTGCTGGGGACGTTACTGAATATCGGGCTGAACCTGCTGCTGATTCCCCAACTAGGTATTCTGGGGGCCGCCCTGGCAACGTTACTGGGCTTTGCCGGGCAATTTCTGCTGGCCCTGTACCTGTTTTCGTTCACGCCTTCATCGAACCCATGAAACGACGGCTGATAAGCTTTCTGGTTTTCCTGGGCAGTCTGCCACTGCCTGATAGCACGATCCTGGAAGCGGCTGCGGTAGCCTTATCCGCTTATGCTTTTCTGACGTTTATTCACCGCATTGGCGATCGGATCGCCCTGCCCGAATGCATCGGCTGCATTGCTGCCCTGGAAATTTTACTCGTTCCGGCTATCACGTATTGGGTCTTTCCGGCTTCTATGCCCATTGGGTCGGCCAATTATTTTCGGTATGCATTGCCGGCATTCGTCGCTTTCTACATCGGTCTGAACTGGGTCGATACGAATCGCCTGACCCCGGCGCATCGGCTGTATTTTCAACGAGTTCGAAGCTACCTGAAACACCGGACGGAAGCTGGCAACGTGTTGTTTCTGATTGGCTTAGGTGGCTTCGGAATGAAAATGATTCTACCCGATGCGCCTACATTTCTGACGACGTTGCCCTCGCACTGCCTGTTCGTGAGTGTATTTTATGCTGTTTATTCCCGAAGTCGCTCCAGGCTGCTAATCGTGCATGGAGCTATCGGTGTTTTATTGACCTACACCGTTCGGGCGGGCATGTTCGGCGATTTATTCTTCTGGCTCATGCTCATGACCATTTTCGGGACAGCCAGCCTACCTAACCCATTGACGACCCGACTCAAAACAGGCTTTGTGCTGGCGGCTTTTGTGTTATTACTGCTAATACAGTCTGTGAAAGGCGAATATCGCTACAACACCTGGGGCTATTATCGGGGTGAGCGGAGTGGCAATGCCGCCCTGATGGGTGATCTGATCGTCGACCGGCTTCGGAACCCGGAAAAACTTTTCAGTGCCGACCATTTTTTTCTATCGTTCGTACGCTTCAACCAGGGAATCATGATTGGCAGTGCCATGACGAAAGTACCCACGCACGAAGCCTTTGCCAGGGGCGAGGTGTTGTTATCATTCGTTTATCCGTTCGTTCCCCGGTTTATCTGGCCCGGAAAGCCGCAAACGGGCGGTTATGCGAACATTCACCGATTTACGTCTCTGCCGCAGTCGGAAAATACCAGCATGAATATTTCGCCCCTGGGCGAAGGGTACGTAAACTTTGGATATGGCGGAATCGTATTCGCCGGTTTTTATGGGTGGTTGCTGGGCCGCATTTTTCGGTACGTGCTTTGGGTTTCGGCCCGTCGGCCGTCGGTGGTGCTATGGTTACCAGTGCTGTACCTGGGGTGTCTAACTATGGAAACAGACATCCTGTCTACCTGGGGGAGCCTGGTGAATAACGCCCTGTTTATGATCCTGCTCTACGGGGTGCTCCGGCGTGTCGGAATCCAGTTATGAGATGATCCTTACTTACCTACTTCGCAGCCCCGGCACTGGGCATAGCCTCGAAACCTTGTTCGGAGGTCTTCGGCAGGCCGGTGAAGACCAGCCGAACCTGGCCAGAACAGTTACGATGCCCGGCGTCAGTAAAGGTATTCGCAGCGTCTGGAAAAACTGGCGCTTCGTCGCCCGACTCGAATCCGACGTGTTTCATGTGACGGGCGATATTCACTACGCGGTGCTGGCGTTACCGCCCGCCCGAACGTTGCTGACCATCCACGATTGCATTACCCTGCGCAGCAACCGAAGTCGCCCGTTTCGGTATGCGATCTTCTGGCTGTTCTGGTACTATCTGCCTATCCGCAGGGCCGCCGTGGTAACGGTCGTTTCGGAGAAAACCCGGATGGAGCTGATTCAGTACGTGGGAGCCATTGCCCGAAAAGCGACGGTAATTCCCAATGCCTGGCATCCGGCTTTTGTGCCCCAGCCTGTCCAGACGCTGAACAAGCCTCCCATATTGCTACAGGTAGGAACGGCGTTACACAAAAACCTGGGTACCTTACTGGTGGCTATCGATGGTCTTGACGTCATATTGGTCCTTGTGGGGCCGCTTACCGACGCGACGCTGGCTGATTTGCATCGGCGGCAAATTCACTACCGGAATTACGTCGATCTTAGTCAGGAGGCTATTCGACAATTGTACGTAGCCTGTGATCTGGTGGTGTTTATTTCGACCTACGAAGGCTTCGGTATGCCCATTCTCGAAGCTCAGGCGATCGGCCGGCCGGTGATTACCTCTGATCTGTCACCCATGCGCGAAGTAGCCGGTGGTGCGGCCCACCTGATCGATCCAACAGATGCGGGGGCCGTCCGGCAGGGTATCTGGCGGCTGCTGCACGACACTGCCTACCGCCAGCAACTGATCGACGCGGGACTGACCAATGCCCAACAGTATTCAGCCGGTACGATTGCCCGGCAGTATATGGCGCTTTATCAGCGACTGGCGCAACCTTTATCTGAGCCGCTGCCATGAAGATCGCAATGTCGGCGGATTGCTTTTATCCTGCGCAGATGGGCGGTCCCAGCAATGCTATTTACTGGCAGGCGAAGGCATTGACGCAGGCGGGCCATGACGTAACCGTCGTCGCCACTTCGCAGGATCTACCCCCGGATACGCCCCTGGATCGTTGGTTGTCAATGGGTTGCGGACGGGTGATTTATACCCGAAACCCTCATTTTTACCTGCCGCTCAAACACATGTGGTTTGGCTGGCAGGCCATCCGTCAGGCCGACGTAATCCATGTCAATAGCCTGTTTTACCCGGCCTCGCTGGTCTGGGTGATGATGAGCCGGCTGGCTGGTAAGCCCGTTGTCTGGTCCCCGCATGGCGAAGTAAGCTCCGTAGCGTTGACCTATCGACCCGGTTTGAAGCAGAAGTTATTGAACGTAATCCGACGGTTTAGTTCGTCAGTCTGGTTTCATGCCACTTCCGATGTCGAAATGGCTGATATACAGCACTATATTGGCCGGAAGGTACGGGTCGGTGTGATTCGGAATATGATGGAACTGCCCATGAGGGATGTTCCCGAACCACCGGCTTCGCCCTATCTATTATTTATCGGCCGAGTGCATCCCATCAAAGCCATCGACCGGTTATTGGTTGCACTGAGCGATTCGACCCTGTTTCGGAACGACGCGTATTCCCTGCAAATCGTCGGACCCGGTGTGGATACCCTATACGTTCAACAACTCCAGGATCAGGTTCAGGCGCTGGGCTTGACTGGCAAAGTTATCTTTAGAGGGGCCGTTCATGGCCTCCACAAAGAGCAGTTGTACGCGAACGCCCGGGTAACGATTTTGCCGTCGCACGCCGAAAATTTCGGAAACGTGGTCATCGAGTCACTGGCCCAGGGAACTCCCGTTGTTGCGTCGACCGGTACACCCTGGCAACGGCTGGAAACCGAAGGCGTCGGAAGCTGGGTCAGCAATGATCCGGCTGTGCTTCGGCAGACGATTGACACCTACCTGACCATGCCGATTGACACCTACAGGGCGTATCGGAAACGGGCCGTGGCGCTGGTTTATCGGGACTATGACATCGCGAAGAATGTACCTCTCTGGACGCAGTTTTATGAAAAAGTTCTGGCCGAAGCCAGTCGGAAAAACAGCGGAGATGAAGACCAACGAGGCTATTGATTTTCACGACCGGAGGGCAACTCAGTTTGACCGGAAATATACCTCGTCGACCGCCTTTATGGAGCGGTTTCGCGTCTGGATCGATTTGTTCAGGCGGCACATTAAGCCTGAAGATCAGGTGATGGACCTGGGGTGCGGAGCCGGTATTTTCAGCCATTATCTGGCTGCGGCAGGCTGTACGGTGATTGGTATCGACGGCTCGGCGGCCATGATCGCGCTCTGCAATCAGAAAAAGACGGCGCCAGCGGTAAGATTTGTCAGGCAAATCTTACCGCTGGCCGAACCGGGCGATTATAATCCGCAGGACGTAATTATCATGTCGAGTTTGCTCGAATACATAGCCGATGCAGACCAACTGCTCGATCAGGCTCGTACGCTTCTGAGACCAAATGGCTTGTTATTCGTCTCTATCCCGAATAAGACAAGTATATATCGGCGTGTCGAACGGCTACTTTTTCGGTTAACCGGTCAGCCCCGCTACGTGGCCTACAGCCGCAATAGCTCAACGGCAGACGCCTTTACGCAGCAACTGATAAGCCTGGGATTCGAAGTAGTGGAAATGGCTTACTTTTCGAGTCACGACCCGGTTTCTCGGATCATAAAACCCTTCGTGGCCAGGCGGTATACCAACAGTTTGCTGGTCGTTGTAGGCCGAAAAAATGGATTGACAACCTGATAGCGCTTGCCAGACAGAATAAGATGAAAATCCTTAGTATCGTTGGGGCCCGGCCTAATTTCATGAAAGTAGCGCCCCTGCACCAGGCTTTTCGGCGTCGGCCCGCCATCGAATCCAGAATCGTTCATACCGGTCAGCATTACGACGCAAACCTGAGCACGATTTTTATGGAGCAACTCGGCGTTCGTGAGCCAGACTATTTTCTTAACATCAGCTCACGAACGGAAACCGGCCAGACCGCCGATATTCTGCACACACTTGAACCGGTTCTCCGGGCAGAAAAGCCCGATTGGGTCGTTGTCGTTGGCGACGTCACGAGTACATTTGCCGGTGCGCTGGCGGCTGCCCAGGCGGGTATACGGGTAGCGCACGTGGAAGCGGGCCTGCGGTCGGGCGATCGCCAGATGCCCGAAGAGCGGAACCGGATCCAGACCGATCATCTCGCCGATCTGTTGTTTATAACCGAACCGGCTGGGCTGGCTAACCTCAGGCAGGAAGGGATTTCGGCCGAAAAAATTCACTTTGTCGGGAATGTACTGATCGACTCGCTGGTGACGTGTCGGGCCCAAGCTAGCAGGCTGGATACCGTCGGCGCGCTAAACCTGGCGCCGGGCCAGTATATCCTGATAACCCTGCACCGCCCCGCAAATGTCGATACGGAACCAGGGCTACGTCGACTTTTACAGCTGGTGGAAGCGGCCAGCCAGTGGAAAACCGTGCTGTTTCCGCTGCATCCCCGGACCAGGGCGAGCCTCGCCAGGGCGGGTCTGTTGCCGAAACTGACCGACCTGCCCAACGTTCGGCTGCTGGAACCGCAGGGTTACCTCGAGTTTCTGAACCTGCTGGAGCAATCGGCCGTGGTCATTACCGATTCAGGAGGGGTTCAGGAAGAAACGACCTATCTGCAGGTGCCTTGCCTGACGTTTCGAACCACCACCGAGCGACCCATTACGCTCGAACTCGGTACCAATCAGCTGATAGTAGATTTAGCCCCCGCTACAGTCCACCGGAAACTAGCGGAGATCCTGGCGGGAAGGGGCCGGGTGGGGCAAATTCCGCCTTTGTGGGATGGTCGGGCTGCGGAGCGAATCGCCGAAATCATTAGCCGGTTCTGACGGATGAAACAACTGATTCAAAACCTCCGAACCGGCGAAACCCGGCTCGAAGAGGTGCCGACCCCACAGGCAGGCAAAGGGCAGGTGCTGATTCAAACCCGCCGGTCGCTGGTATCGCTGGGTACCGAGCGGACGCTGGTCGAGTTTGGCAAAGCAAACCTGATTGCCAAAGCCCGACAGCAGCCCGACCGGGTCAGGCAGGTACTCGAAAAAATGCAGTCCGACGGTCTGATCCCGACGCTGGAAGCGGTATTTCGGAAACTGGATCAGCCGTTGCCCCTGGGCTACTGCAACGTCGGGATCGTATCGGCGGTGGGTGATGGCGTTACGGACCTCCGCATCGGTGACCGGGTGGTTTCCAACGGGCCGCATGCCGAAGTGGTTTGTGTGCCGCGTAAGCTGGTAACGCTCATTCCGAACGCTGTCAGCGACGACGATGCGGCTTTTACGGTTATCGGAGCCGTTGGGTTGCAGGGCATTCGTCTGCTGAATCCAACATTGGGCGAAACCGTTGTGGTCATTGGCCTGGGCCTGGTCGGCTTGCTCACCGCTGCGCTGCTTCGACTCAATGGCTGCCGGGTCATTGGCATCGACGTCGATGAAGGAAAATGCCAGCTAGCAGAGCGCCAGGGCCACCTTGTGCTAAACCCACAGTCGGGTACAGATACGGTCAAAGCGGTTCTTGCCCTGACCAACCAGATCGGTGCCGATGGCGTCATCATCACCGCTTCGGCAAAAGGCGACGAAATTATTACCCAGGCCGCCCGCCTGAGCCGGAAGCGTGGTCGAATTGTGCTCATCGGCGTGGTGGGGCTGACGCTGAACCGGGCTGATTTTTACGAGAAAGAACTGACATTTCAGGTGTCGTGCTCCTACGGGCCGGGGCGGTACGATGAGGTCTATGAACAACAGGGTCATGATTACCCACTGGGCTATGTTCGATGGACGGAAAACCGGAATTTTCAGACTATCCTTCACCTGCTGGCTGACGGACAATTACTGGTAAAGCCGTTGGTAACCCAGCAAGTCGCTTTTGCCGACTACCGGCAGATTTATGACGATCTCCATTCGTCGCGCCAGATTGCTGCGTTGCTCACCTATCCCGACCGGGTCGAGCTGGCACCAACGATTCGCATCCGGGAGCAACGGTATACACCCGGTTTGGGCACCATAGGCCTCATTGGTGCGGGCAATTTCACCGGTACGGTACTGTTACCCTTACTCACGTCGGAGGGTGCCAGCCTGAAAACCATCGCCAGCTCCGGTGGTTTGACCGCCACGATACTGGCCAGACGATACGGCATTGCCCAGAGTACCGCCGATTATCGGCAAATCCTCCATGATCCGGAGATCGATCTGTGCATTATTACCACCCGGCATCATAGCCATGCCCGATTCACCATAGAAGCGCTTCGTGCGGGCAAGCACGTGTTTGTCGAAAAGCCACTAGCCATCCATGCCCACGAACTACCCTCCGTCGTCAGTGCCCGGCAGGAGTCGGGGCGGATGGTCGTGGTCGGCTTCAACCGCCGATTTTCGCCGTTTGTCCAAAAAATGAAAACCCTGCTGGGCGGAAGCCAATCGGACAAAATTCCGATGAATGTCGTAGTGACCGTAAACGCCGGATTCATTCCGGTTCATTCGTGGGTGCATGACCGGGCGGTTGGTGGCGGGCGTATCCTGGGCGAAGCCTGTCACTTTATCGATCTGACAACGTACCTGACCGGAAGTCGGGTGGCGTCTGTGTGCATGAATACCATGGGGCAGGAGAATGAAACGAGCGATGTCGCATCGATGCTGCTACGCTACGAAAACGGCTCGATGGGGGTGATCAATTATTTCAGCAATGGTAGCAAAGCGTACGCGAAAGAGCGGGTAGAGGTTTATTCGCAGGAGCGAACGCTGGTGCTGGATAATTTTCGGCAGCTAAGCGGCTATGGATTTCGTGGGTTTTCGCGGATGGCTGGTCGGCAGAATAAAGGCCATGCCGAACTGATCAGCCAGTTGATCAGGCAGGTGCGGGGTGTTCCGGGCCAGATGAATGAATCGAAACCGGAGCTTATTCCGTTTGCGGAGATCGTCAATACCACGCAAACCACGCTGGCGGCTTTGCTAAGTTCGCGCGAAAAGCGTTGGGTCGAGGTGGCAGGTATCGGTATGGACCAGCCACCAACGGCAGAAATAAGATGATCAGGGCCGGTTTATATTGGCGTACCGTACGGCATCTGACGTTTCGTCAGATCTGCTATCAATTCTGGAATCGGCTGCGAAGCCAGCCCCGGCTCCGCTTACCGAAACAGGTGCCCGACGTGTATTTTCTGCCCGTTTCAGAAGCTGACAAGCCGGTGGTCTTTCAACACAGGACCTTTACGTTTCTCAATCAGTCCGTTAGGTTTCCGGGTCAGATCGACTGGAATTATGCCGCCCATGGTAAACTCTGGACGTATCACCTCAATTACTTCGATGTGCTGAACCAACCGGATTTTCCTGTCGACGCGGGTGTCGCCTTACTTCATGAGTTCATGGCCTGTACGGCGCAGTTGCGGGATGGCCTGGAACCATATCCAGCCTCGTTACGCATCGGCAACTGGATTCGCTTTTTAAGCCGCTATCAGCTCCGTGATGACCGCATCGATAGCCATTTGTTTGCGCAGGTCAACTTACTGAGCCATCGGCTGGAGTATCATCTGGGGGGTAATCACCTGCTCGAAAATGCGGTGGCGTTACTGGCGGGCGCACTTTATTTCCGGCATGACCGCTGGTTTCGACTGGCTGCGAAACTCCTGCGGGAGGAACTCTCCCGCCAGATTTTACCCGACGGTAGCCACAACGAACGCAGTCCTATGTACCATCAGTTGCTGCTCGACCGGCTGCTGGATCTTCGCCCAGCCTTACAGCAGGCTTCCTGGCTCCCTGATCCCTCCCTGGTTCCGTTGTTGACGCATAAAATCGGACTGATGCTTGGCTGGCTTACCAGTATCACCTTTCGAAACGGTACTGTTCCTTTGGTAAACGATGCGGCTTCGGGTATTGCCCCCACGACATCCCAACTGCTCCGCAAAGCTGGCCTACAGAAACTCACGCCTTTTTTTGTCAGCAAAGATGCTGCGAAGACGAGAAATACGAGCGGCTATCGACTGTTTCGCCGGAGCCGTTATGAACTGTTCGTCGATGTGGGTGCGGTGGGGCCAGACCATCAGCCGGGACATGCCCACGCGGATACGTTCTCATTCGTGCTGCATGTGGATAACCAGCCGATTCTGGTGGATAGCGGCACCTCGACCTACCAGCCCGGACCGCGCCGGAGCGAGGAGCGCAGCACCGCAGCCCACAATACCGTTGCGGTAGCGGCTACCGACTCATCGGAAGTCTGGGCCAGTTTTCGGGTCGGCCGCCGGGCGAGGGTGCAGATCGTGGAAGATACCGAAGTCAGACTGACGGCCAGGCACGATGGCTACCGACCACTGGGCATCTGGCACGAACGAAGCTGGAACCTTAGCTTAACCAAGCTGACCATGACCGATCGACTGCTGAGCACCAGGCAGGAAACGACCCACAGTGGGGTCGCCCGCCTGCATGTTTATCCGGGCATTCCAATTCTGCCCACCAGTGACGACGTGCAGATCGGGCCACTTCGCCTGACGTTTTCGTCCGCAACCAAACCGCATTTGTCCGTCACAAGCTATGCGATGGCCGAAGGGTTTAACCGATTGCGGTCAGCCCAGTGTCTCGAAATCGCTTTCACCGATACCCTGACAACTATCCTGGACCTGCCCGATGAACCTCCTGTACCTGACCTTTTATTTCGAGCCTGACATTGGGCCGGGCGCTTTTCGGAACACAGCCCTGGTCAACGAGCTTTGTCGTCAGCTTCCCGAGGGGAGTCATATTCATGTCATTACCACCCTGCCCAATCGGTACCGGACTTACAGACCGGCGGCTTTCGAGCGCGAGGAACGCCTGAACGGTCAGTGTCGGGTAACGGTCGAGCGGGTGGCTCTTCCGGATCATGCCAGCGGCCAGTTCGATCAGATTCGGGCGTTCACGACGTATTTTAAAACCGCTCATCGGCTCATCGAAAGCCAGCAGTATGAACTGATATTTGCGTCGTCGTCCCGGCTGTTTACGGCATTTCTGGGCGCAAAAATAGCCCGCTCCAGACATATCCCCCTTTTTCTGGACATCCGCGACTTGTTTCGGGAAGCCATTCTGGATGTGCACAGGAGCCCTTTTATCCGGTTGGTACTGAGTCCACTGCTACGCGGGGTTGAAGCGTATACTTTTCAGACGGCCCGGCATATCAATCTGGTTTCGGAAGGGTTTCGCCCTTACTTTAACCCTTACCCGCGGGCCGAATACAGCTATTTTACTAATGGAATCGATGAGGCTTTTTTAGCCACCGAGCCAGCCGTCGACTACACATCCGAGTCGGGCTCGATTAGGCCGGCCAAGGAAATGAAAACAATTCTCTACGCGGGGAATATCGGCGAAGGCCAGGGCCTGCATAAAATTATTCCCTCGGCCGCCCGTCAGTTGGGCGATCGGTACCGCTTCGTCATCATTGGCGATGGCGGGGCTCGCCGGAAACTGGCCGAAGCGCTTCAGAAAGAACAGGTCAGGAATGTAGAGCTGCGAAGTCCCGTCTGTCGGTCAGCATTAATCCTGGAATATCAGCGCGCCGATTACCTGTTTCTGCACCTGAATGACCTGGCTGCGTGCAGGCGTGTATTGCCCTCTAAGCTGTTTGAATACGGAGCAACGGATAAACCAATTCTGGCCGGCGTGGCCGGATTTGCCGCTTCCTTTATCCGGCAAAGCGTTCAGAACTGCATTTTATTCGAGCCCGGCGATGTCGACAGTCTGGTGAGTCAACTGCGGACAAAACCGTACCGTACCGAAGTCAGGACCGACTTCATGACTCGTTTTCAGCGGAAAAATATCAGCCAGGAAATGGCCTGGCAAGTCTGCAACACGCTGGAGAGAGGGTAACGTGTACCGTGGCCGAACCCCGTGGTAGCTTCGCAATCTTTATAAAAAAAGGGCGATGTCGACATCGCCCTTTTTTTATAAAGATGAAAATGGATGAGCTACGATTAAACAGCTGGCTTTATGCTTTTGCCGATAGCAATCAGTTCCTCGGGGGAATGATAGCCTAAGACTTTCTTTAAAATCTTTCCATTGCCGTCAATGAATAGCAGAGTCGGATAGGCATCGAGTGGATACACCTGCGATAGGGCGGGGCCTTCGCCTTTTTCCATGTCCATTTTTACGTTGATAAACCGGCTGTTGTAAAAGTCACCGACGGTTTTCTTCGTAAAAACATTCTTTTGAAGCATTTTGCAGGGGCCGCACCAACTGGCATAGGCATCCAGAAAAATCACTTTCTTCTCCGCTTTTGCTTTTTTTAGAATCTCTTTCCAGGAGGTTTCTGTAAACTGAATTCCTTCCGGACTGTTGTCCGTCCGAGCGGGTTTGTAACCACCGCTTCGTATAGCTTTTGGAGAAAGTGCAGCCTGAGTCGATACCGGCCCAAACGCTACAAATAGCATCGCGAACAGCCAAAATACTTTTTTCATGATGGAACCGGAATAACGGTAGTCTGTGTGATTAACGGATTTATAACGTACGAACCCGCGATTTTCGTTTCAGCCGGGTTTCATTCCCGAAAATTAGCGGACGCCTTCGATAATTGCAAACAACGAACCGTGTGCCATTCTGGTTAATCTTTCCGAACTTTGCGGTCGTTTCCGTATGTCAAGACCATGCCTGTTAAACAAGCCGAATTTTTTGTCAGTAATTCCGATCCGGCCAAGTGCCCCACACCCGACCGGCCCGAGTACGCCTTTATCGGTCGCTCGAACGTGGGCAAATCGTCGCTGATCAACATGCTGACGGGCCGTTCCGGACTGGCTAAAATTTCGGGGAAACCCGGCAAAACGCAGCTTATCAACCATTTTATCATTGATAATGAATGGTATCTGGTCGATTTGCCGGGGTATGGCTACGCACAGGTCAGCAAAGTCGAACGGGAAAAATTTGCCGCCCTCATCGATGGTTACCTGACCGACCGACCCAATCTGCTGTGCATTTTCGTGCTGGTCGACTCGCGAATCGAGCCGCAGAAGATCGACCTTGACTTCATGACCAACCTGGGCGAACGGGGGCTCCCGTTTGTCATGGTCTTTACGAAAACCGAAAAGCTGGGGCCGACGAAACTCCAGGCTACGCTCGAAAATTACCGCGCTAAGCTGCTCGAAACCTGGGAGGAAACTCCGCAGCTTTTTGTTACGTCGGCCGTTACGTCGGCTGGTCGCGAAGAGATTCTGTCGTTTATCCGACCGCTGAACGAGGACTATTTTATTGAACAGAAACGCACACGAACGAAAAAGTAACTACATACATCCTTTACCAAAAGGCAATACGTCGGCCAGAACGGGCGTTACCCATTTATAAAGTCTCTATGGAAGCATTAAAACAGATTGCCAATATTGCTGGTTACAGCGGCCTTTACCGAATCCTGAAACCTGGTCGGGCGGGGGTCATCGTTGAATCATTGGACGACAAAAAGGCCAAGACCATGATGGGGCCAACGGCCCGGGTATCGGTTCTGAACGATATTTCGATATACGTCGACGATGATAGTGATGAACAGTCTATCGCGCTGGGGAATGTACTGACGGCAATCAGTGAAAAATACGGTGATACGCTGACGGTCGATCCGAAAGGCGCGAACAGCGAACTGGCAGATTTTATGGCATCGGTAGTGCCCAATTACGATCGGGAGCGCGTTCGTCCGGCAGATATCAAGAAGTTGATCGTGTGGTACAGCATTCTGCGACAGTTTGCCCCTGAGGTTTTCGACGTCGCTCCGCAAGAGCCTACCGCCGAAGCCACGGAAGAACCGGCTGCTCCGGAGGAGCCTAACGCGGAAGCACCGGAGTCAGAAACGACGCCAAAAACACAAAGTGCCTAAACAGAGTTATACAAACAACTATGTATAACTAATAAACGTCTTCATTTTCAGTGAGAACAGAAAATCCGCGATGACCTTTGGTTTCGCGGATTTTTTTTGTGGAAAGTCCGTACCATCGCCCCGGCGGACCGTGGTAGGCTGCCAGTCGGGGTGCTGCACGATGGTTAGCCTCAATGACTTGGGTAGTCAGCGTCTTCGATGGGAATGACATCTACTTCGACCTGAAACGCGTGCCGTCCCGTACTGAAAATAATTCCTTTTAGGGGTGAGACGTCGCCAAAATCGCGTCCCCAGGCGGTAACGATATGCCTTCCCTGCGGAATGAGGTCGTTGGTAGGGTCGAAATCACACCAGCCCGTACCAGGGATATAAACCGCTACCCAGGCATGCGTTGCGTCGGAACCCTGCAGTTTAGCGTGGCCCGGCAGAGGCTGCGTTTCCAGATATCCACTAACATAGCGGGCGGCAAAACCCAGACTACGCAGGCAGGCAATGGCCAGATGCGAGAAGTCCTGACAAACGCCTTTTTTTTCGTGCAATACCGTTTTAAGCGGTGTATGGATCGTCGTAAAACCCGGAACGTAGGTAAAGTCGGTGTAGATTTTATGGCAGAGGAGCCGTGCGCTCTGGTAAAAAGGCTGATCGTCGGGGAAGCAGCCGGCACAGAATCGACGAATGTCGGCATCCCACTGCACAAACGGGCTTGGAAGCATGTACTCCAGCAGCTCATTACGCAGTGAGGCAACCACCCGAAGTTTCTCTCTCACTTCCTGATTGGTCATGCCTGGATCAGCAACCAGCGACGGGTGCGTCTCAACCCTGCTTTTGGCTAAAAGTGTAAGCCGGGTATGGGGCTTATAAATGGAAAAGTAATGGACAGAGTTGCCGAAATAATCAGTTCGCAAATGAATCGTGTCTGGAGTCGGAGAAACCACCAGCGAGAAATCACGGCAGGTCTGGTACGACACATGCTTCGGCATCAGACAAGCCAGCCCATGATAATTGGTCACGTTCTCACTGTACTGATACTGGGTCTTATGAACGACTCTATAATTCATTTTCCAGGTCGATGATGGTCTCCGTAATCGAGTGCTGGGGGGCCGTATGGTTAAAGTACTGACTGGTTATAGAATCGGACACCGACAGCATCAGCGTGTACACATTGGACAGGATGAAGTCCAGATTCTCGTAGGCCTGCGAGTCGATCCCGACCGTAGCGATTTCGGTGATGTCGATCAGCTTGATTTGGGTAGACGCTTCCAGAATCGCTTTTCTGGATTTACTCAGCCGCCCCGACGATTGGGGGAGCTGGCTGATACTATGGTCGAGCGAGTCCAGCAGGCTGGTCAGCGAAGCCGGGACCTGCTTATCCAGCAGTACCATGTCCAGGACGTGTTCTCTCTCGAAATTTGTCTTGTAGGCCGAGCGGTAGTGCGACAGGGCGAAATGATTCATCAGGATAATTTCCATCAGCTCATTTTCGATTACCGACTCAGTTTTTACGCTGAAAATAGAGCGCAAAACGATAATTTTTGAGAGAATGCGCTCAATGAACTTTCCGGTTTCGAACAGGTAATACCCCTCGTTGCGCGGTACGGTTTCACTAACGATGCCGTAGAACGTGAACAGATTCGTTTGCAGATGATTCAGCGTATTCTGAATATCGTTGGGGTTATGATTGGGACCGATTTGCTGCAGCTTTCGGGCCGTATGCCCGATGACATCGATCGTGCGCCAGGTTACGTTATTCCACCGCTCGCGAACAACAATCATGGCTTTCAGAAAAGCCTGAACCGATGCGGTAACGGTGCCGGTTCTGGCTGCAGTGGCGATACTTGCCGAAAGAATGGGGTAGGGGTTTACAAAAGCGTCTTTGTTCTCGTCCGAAAAATAAGGTTCGATCTGAATCAACGCCGACACGGTTTTCAGGAGTATTTCGATGTGCTGCGTTTTCGTCTGGATGCCAAAATTCCGCTGAAAGCTCAGGGCATTCAGGGTAATCATCAGAAAGGTGGTCGCCGTAATGCTCCGTTCGCTGTACCGGGCGGCCCAGTATAGGTTTTCGGCACTGCGGCTGGGCAATGATGGCTGCGGCTGATGGTGATACGTACCGGGCAGTTTGATCCGCTCCCGAATGATTTCCGCTTCATCGGACACGATCCAGGTGTCTTTCGAAATGTTGCCGTACTGGTTCGAGAAGGTAAATCGATCTTTTAGCGTGGAGCTGCGTGTCAGGCCGCCTTCCATAACCTGATAGCCGTTGGGGGTGGCCGTCAGAAAAGCCCGGATGGCGGCATAGCGCGGCTCGATCCGGCCGTCGACATAGGCTGGCGTCGTCGAAAAACTAACTTCCTGCTGGGCTACATAGTCCGCTGGGTTTTGTAGAATCTGTAGGCGTAACTGCTGCAGCTGTGCTTTCGAGAGCTCTTTGCCGTAAACCGAGCGGAATACCTGTTTACGGTTCGCTTTTTTAATGATCAGGCTTCCCAAACGATCCAGCGTGCTTTGTAACTCTGTCGGCTGGCCACACCACCAGGTAGCTACTGAAGGCAAAATCAATTCTTCCTGTAAAAAATAGCGGCACAGCGAGGGCAAAAAGGCATTGAAGGCCGAATTCTCCAGGACACTGCTGCCGGGCGGATTGATGACCATGACGTTTCCGTTTCGGATCACCTGCAACAAGCCCGGAACGCCCAGTTTTGAGTCGATGCGCAGTTCGAGTGGATCGCACCACTCGTCGTCGATTCGGCGGATAATAATATCGACCCGTTGCAGTCCATCGATGGCTTTTATCCAGACAAATCCATTCTTGACGATCAGATCGTCGCCCTGGACCAGCGTGTAGCCCAGGTAAGAAGCCAGGTACGCTTGCTCGAAATAGGTTTCGTTATTCGGACCAGGGGTTAGATAAACGACGTTTACGTAGTCCGCTTTATCCCGAAATACTTTAAAAATAGACTGCTGGGCTTGCGTGAAGAAAGGAGACAGCCGACCGACGTACATGTCTCTGGCCAGTTCGGGCATCACTTTTGTCAGGATCGCCCGGTTTTCGAGCGCATACCCCGAGCCGGATGGGGCCTGGGTACGGTTGTCTACTACCCACATTCGGCCATCTGGGCCACGCGCCATATCGACGGCATACAGAATCAACTGATTTTGAGTCGGCAGTTTGATATCCTGACACGCTCGAAAAAAGCCGCTGTTGGTATAAACCAGTTCAGCCGGAAGTATCCGGTCTTTTATCAGGTTGCGATGGCCATAGATGTCCCGAAAAATCAGGTCCAGTAGAACGGCCCGTTGTTGCAGCCCTTTGGCAATAGTCTGCCATTCATTTTGCTCGATCAGAAACGGGATCAGGTCCAGTTTCCAGGGGCTGTTTAGGCCACCGGGATGCTGATAGATGTTGTAGGTGACGCCATTCTCCTGAATTTTGTTTTTGATTTCCTGAGAACGATTCCTTAGTTCGTCATGCCCGATGCGCTCTAACGACAGAAACAATTTCTCCCAATGTGGTTTGATCGACCCATCAGGTGCTAACACTTCATCGTACGAATGCAGTTGATTCGTATACAGGTCGAGCAAACGCTGAGCAGATGCTGAAATCATTGGGCTACAGAATGACAATCACTGGACTTTATCGTGGGTGTCGTAAAAACAAGCCCAACGGTATGGCTGCTGCCAACAGGTCAGGTAAGTTAGTATAAGGGCAACCAGGACATTGCTACCTACGACCTCTCCACGATCTTTGGCATAGAATCTTGGGAGGAACTAAGGGAAGTTTAAAATTATTCAGTTATCGCGGTATGCCAACTTTTTTTTGGTTTTTATTTGATACGGTAAAATATAGTTTGTAATAATACAATTTATTGGTCTGCGTCTATTGATGGAGATAGGGATAGATTTCCGGGTGGGGATCAGAGTAAGCGGGTTTTTTAAGGGATCAGATACCAAACTGCCTAATCGACAAAAGGCCAGCGCTCCTATATTGTAGGGCACTGGCCTTTTGCTGGTTTCCGGAGCAGGTGAGAACTAGTCTACGGTGCTCAGCTTCACCGTATTGGTGCGTCTGGACTGGGTCAGCGGCATGCTCAGGGTATTGATAAAAATATCGCCGGAAGCCAGTTTGCCCTGCCCAACGAGCGTTTGTTTGATGCCCTCCACTGTCTGGTCTACCGTCAGGTTCATATCGGGTTCGTAGGGCATGACCTGAACACCCCAGTATAAACCGAGCGTATTCCGTAACTGCGGATCGTTGGAGAAAACGAATAACTGAGCTTTCGGGCGGTGGTGCGATAGTCGTACGGCCGTATAACCCGAATTTGTGATGCCGATCACCGCTTTGGCATGAGTGTCGCGGGCCAGTCGGCAGGCGCTCATCACCACGTTGTCGTTGATGGCGTTTTCGGTTGGCTGCTCGTTTACGTGCGCATGGTAGCGATAGTAAATCTTGTCGGTGGTCGTCTCGACTTGTAGAATGGTGTTAGCCATGCTTTCCACCGCCAGGATGGGGTACTTACCCGAAGCCGTTTCGGCACTCAGCATCACCGCATCGGCACCGTCCATCACCGAATTGGCGATGTCGTTGATTTCGGCGCGGGTTGGGCGGGGGGCATCGATCATACTCTCCAGCATCTGGGTCGCCACAATGACCGGCTTAGCCGCTTTGTTGCATTTTTCGACCAGCATCTTCTGGATCATCGGTACTTCTTCGGCCGGCAACTCCACACCGAGGTCACCCCGGGCTACCATCAGGCCGTCGGTTGCAGCAATGATCTCATCGATATTCTGAATCGCTTCGGGCTTCTCAATTTTGGCAATTACCCGGCTTTTCTTCCCTTTCGATTTAATGTACTCTTTAATTTCGATGATCTCGGAAGCCTCGCGGACAAACGACAGCGCAATCCACTCGGCATCGTGTTCGAGTCCAAACTCCAGGTCGGCCCAGTCTTTTTCGGTAACGGCAGGCATCGATACCTTCGTGTTAGGCAGGTTCACGCCTTTCTTCGACTTCATAGATCCCCCGTACACGACTTCGGTAACCACATCCGTTCCTTCGGTTCGGAGGACGCGGACCTCTAATTTTCCGTCGTCCATCAAAATGCGTTCGCCGGGGTGCACATCCCTGTACATATCTTTGTAAGGTGTACTTACCCGCTGGGCTGTACCGATGATGTCTTCGTTGGTGAAGACGAGTTCCTGACCCGGTACGATCAGCACACCGTCTTTATTTTCGACGTTGCCAATCCGGATTTTAGGACCCTGCAAATCCTGTAGAACGCAGAGGTTCAGGTTATATTCTTCATTGATTTCCCGAATGCGGCTCAACCGCATTAGATGATCTTCGTGGGTACCGTGGGAAAAATTGAGCCGAAACACATTGACCCCAGCTTTGGCTAATGCCAATAATTGCTCTTTCGTTTCGGAGGCCGGGCCAATGGTGGCGACGATCTTAGTTTTCTTAAACATAGGACGGGAAAAATTGGGCAAAATCGGTCAGAAGCCGGTGCAAAAATAACCGGATGGTCTGATAAACGGTGGTATTCACTGAAATTTTACAGGAAGCGTTCCTAAAGAGGATTTACCAGATGACTTCGACCAGATGGTTGTAGAGCGAAAAGTTACGATCAGAAGAAATAACGGCTAACTCATCGGTCAGGGCCGTCGCCAGAATCATTCGATCAAAAGGGTCGCGGTGGTGATCGAAAAGGGGAATACGCTGGTAAGCAACTAAATGTCGTTTTCGTAATGGATTCCATTCGAAACCTGATCGCTGACTCAACTCAATGGCATGGCTGATTGGTCGGTTTAGACCTATCGTTTTGCCAATTTTAATTTTGATCGCCATTTCATAAAAGTTGATAGGGCTGACAAATACGTTGTCGGCTTTTTGAATCATCTCGAGAGCCTTGGTGGTCAGGCGACTGTCATTTTCTAAAAACCAAATCAGTGCATGAGTATCCAGTAGAAGTTGCATTACATATAGTCTTTCAGATCATCGATTGGATCATTAAAATCATCCGATACCCAAAAGGATCCCTTCATCAATCCGGGTGTGCGCTTGGGCTTTTCCGCTGTTTCGACGGTTTCTTCGACAAGCGTCACAATGACTTTGGCGTTGTCGCCCTTGACGGGTAGTGCTTCATCCAGAATGATCTGCCCATTTTTGTACGTTCCGGTGACTGTCGCTAGCATAGGAATATTCTCGTTTTCGGTAATAACGCAAAAATATCACAAACAATCCACGTCGATTACGATGCTGACCTGCCGGAGCCCTTTGTCGGTCAGAATATCGTTGATGCGCTCCTGGATATAGGCTTTTACGGCTTTTACGTTAACCTTGTCGCGCTCGATTTTTACCAGAATATCAAATAGAAACTGGTTTCGGATTCGCTCGACCAGCGGCTCTTCCGGACCGAGTATCCGGCTGCTACCGAGCGCATCCGTCAGTTCGGTCGCCAGGCGTTCGGCGGCCTGGTGGCTGATGGCTTTGTCGGCGTGACGAACAGTCAACTTGATGAGCCTGACGAAGGGCGGATAACTGAAATTCTGCCGTTCCTGAATCTCTTCTTCGTAAAGACCCTTGTAATCGTTCGCCATGACTTTTTGCAGAATGGGCTGATGCGGATTGCTCGTTTGAATCAGCACCGTACCCTGGCGCCCGGCTCGTCGGCCAGCTCGGCCACTCACCTGCGTAATCATCTGAAACGCTCGTTCCGTCGCCCGGAAATCGGGAAAATGAATGAGCCGGTCGGCATCGAAAATTCCAACCAGGCTGACATTGTCGAAGTCCAGCCCTTTGGTAATCATCTGAGTGCCGACCAGAATGTCGACCTGCCCGCCTTCGAACTCCTGAATGATTTGCTGGTAGGCATTTTTGGCGCGCGTGGTGTCCAGGTCCATTCGAAGCACCTGCGACTGCGGGAAAAAAAGTTGCAACTGATCTTCCAGCTTTTCGGTGCCGAAGCCGATGGTTTTCACTTTAGTAGAGCCGCATACCGGGCAGACGCGCGGCACCGGGTCTTTATGTCCACAGTAGTGGCAGCGCAGTTCGGCGTCACGCTGGTGGTAGGTCAGGCTGACGGCGCAGTTCGGGCACTCCGCCGTCCAGTCGCAGTCTTCACACTGCATGTAAGGTGAATACCCCCGACGATTCTGAAAAAGAATGCTTTGTTCCTTCCGCTCCAGGTTTTGCTCCAGCGCGCCGAGCAGCGTCGACGAGAACTCATTCTTCATCGTTTTCTGCCGCTTTTCCTGCTGCGTATTCACCAGAATAATCTCCGGTAAGGTTGCCTCGCCAAACCGCTGAAACAATTCGACCAGGCCGTAGCGGCCCTGTTTGGCCTGATAATAAGTTTCGAGCGAAGGGGTGGCCGAACCTAGTAACACCTTCGCCTGCTGCCAGTGGGCCAGCATGATGGCTACGTCGCGGGCGTGGTAGCGCGGAGCCGGATCGTGCTGTTTATAGCTCGTTTCGTGCTCTTCATCGACGATGATCAACCCCAGGTTGTCGAACGGCAGAAACACCGACGACCGAACCCCCACCACAAACTGATACTGCCCCGACACAACGCCCTTCCAGACTTCTACACGCTCGTTGTCCGAGAATTTCGAGTGATAAATTCCCATTTTATCCCCAAAAACCCGCTGCAGTCGAACCACGATCTGGGTGGTCAGCGCAATTTCAGGCAGTAAGTACAATACCTGCGAGCCACCGGCTACGGCCTGCTGAATCAGATTGATATAGACTTCGGTTTTACCACTGCCCGTAATGCCGTGCAGGAGTACGATATTCTGGCTTTCAAAATGGGCCATGATCTGCTCCGACGCCGTTCGCTGGGCCTCGGTCAGCCGGATCTCGGCTTGCGGAGCAAGGTTATCTGAGAACCGCGGCTGAATCACCTCGAAGGTTTCGAATACCTGATTCTTGATCAGTGTCGTGAGCGATGACTGGGAGAGCTCATCATCCTGATTCAGAATGGTTTTGTCCAGCCCTTTCTGGTTCAGCTCCGGGCTACGCTGCATCGGCACGTGTCGAAGATACCGCATAACGACTTCCTGCTGTTTAGGCAGTTTTTCGAGTCGTTGCAGCAAAACCAGCAGTTGTTCGCGCTCTTCGTAATTGCGGTGCAGGCGGATCTTACGCACCATTTTAGGGACGTATTTCTCTTTGACTTCTTCAAAAACGATTACCGCTTTTTTGCCCACCAGTGATTTGATCAGCGCCGGTACGTTGCTGCCTTCACCCGCCAGCCGGCCCAGTTCTTCGTAGGAGAGTGCCGGCTGTTTTTTTAGTTCGGTCAGCAGCGTCGTTTCGAAGTCGGTGAGCAGTTCGGGGTAATCGAAGTCGGGGTTGAACTGCACTTTCGACTGACTCGATATTTTCAGCCCCGACGGCAGGGCAACGTTCATGACGTCGCCAATGCAGCACATGTAATACTCGGCCATCCAGCGGAACAGTTCCAGCTGGTAACCCGTCACGAGTGGATACTCGTCCAGCACTTCGCTGATGTAGCGGGCCTGATAGGCCGTTGGGGGCGAGTTATGCAGTCGGGCAACCACGGCCGTCAGCACGCGGCCGTTATTTTTGCCAAACGGGACAATGACCCGAGCCCCAATCTTCAGCACCTCAGCCATGCCGCGGGGCACCCGGTATGTAAACAACCGAGGTACCGGAATGGGCAGAATCAGATCGGCAAAGAAAGTAACTTCTTCGGCTTCGGTTGAGGCAAAAAGAGTATATAGCTGGTTTTCCACGGGTCAGACGAGCGGTACGTCAGGTAAATATACGGAAAACGTGGCGTTGGCCCGGCGAATTCCAGTTTTGTAAAAAAGGGAGTGACTGGTAAACCTTTGCCCACTTTCTGACTGTTAAAGACTTATAAGGCGGCCAGAAAGCCGCCAATTTCGCGGCTTTCTGGCCGCCTTACTGCATGCAACTCTACGACGTACTTATTGTGGGCGGTGGGCCTTGTGGGCTGGCCGCTGGTATCGAAGCGACTAAAGCGGGTCTGAGTCATCTGATTCTGGAGATGGGAAGCCTGACCGAATCCATCCGGCAATACCCGCGCCGGATGCGCTTTTTCTCGACCGCCGAAAATATTGAAATTGGTGGCTTGCCCTTTGCCATTTCCGACGTAAAAGCCGGTCGCAACGAAGCCCTTCAGTATTATCGAAAAGCTGCGGCTTACTACCACCTGAATTTTAAACTCTTTCAGGAAGTCTGGGATGTGAAGAAAGAAGGCGAGGTGTTTACGGTTACGACGACAACCGGCGAACAGCACCAGGCCCGCAAAGTGATCATGGCCACTGGCTATTTTACGAAACCGCGCTGGCTGGGTATTCCGGGCGAAAACTTGCCACATGTTTCGCACTACTACGACGAACCGTTTAAGTATTCGTTCACCAACGTTGTCATCATCGGGGCCTCCAACTCCGCCGTCGAAGCGGCTTTGGAATTATATCGGCACGACGTGAACGTCACGATTGTACACCGGGGAGAAGATTTTCGGAGTACGGTGAAATACTGGCTTGTGCCCGATGTGAAAAATCGGGTGAAGGAAGGACGGATCAAAACGGTATTCGATTCGCTGGCTACTCAGATCGATGCGCAGCAGGTAACTGTCTTAAATCAGAAAACCGGCGAGGAAACGCAGATTCCCGCCGATTTCGTGTTTATTCTGACGGGTTACATTCCAGATGCAGCTCTGCTTCAGCGCTGTGGTATCGACCTCGACCCGGAAACGCAGGTGCCCGTTTTTAACAAAGAAACGTTTGAAACGAACATCCCGGGTCTGTACGTCTGCGGTACGGTGCTGGCCGGTATCTACACGGAGAAAGTATTTATCGAAAATGGCCGCGAGCATGCCCAGGCCATTATCGATCACATCGTGGGCCGCAAAGTACACAAAGTAGCTGAACTGATCCAGCGAATCTAATTCGACCGGATGCGATTGAGTTCTTCCTGTACCGCTTTGGCGAAAGCCACCTTATCCGACTTGCGGTAAAGTTCTGTTTTCTGCCGTTTGGAGGGTGGTCTGAAATCGCGGTTTATATGCTGACAGGCTACCCATAGGTCTGGGTTCAATTTGATTTTGTACTGCCGTATCGGTGTATCGACGCCGAACCAAAGATTGATAATATTACTGACTGTTGGTTTGATGACAACGCTCATGACTGTTTACGTGCTAAGGAATCAAAAATAGGCTGTGGATACCTGAAAAAATTTTTGGTACACTTAATTCATAGGTTAAAAGTAGCTGATCTATACAATCTCCTCAAAGGAAATTGTACTAACGGTAGATATAAACGCACGAACCGTAGAATGTATGGATAAAGTGCGGGTTTATAGCCTTAATTTCAGCAGCCGGTCGGCATTACCGTGAGCGATTTTGGCCAGGTCGTCGGGTGGTAGAGATATAGCATTCAGAAAGTTGCGCCCCTGCTCATTGGTGCTGTAGGGGTAATCGACAGAAAACAAAATCCGATCGACACCGAACGTAGCCAGAGCCGCCAGCAAGGGGGGCTGGGTAAAAATGCCACTGGTGGTGAGATAGACCTGCTGCTGTAGCGTCTGGCTGATGGTTCGGGGCAGGTGGGTCATCGCAGGCTTGAAAATCGTATCGCAGCGAGCCATCATAACCGGTAGCATTTCCCCCATGTGACCGACAATCAACTGCAATCCCCGGTGCCGTTCGAATGTGCCCGACAGAATCAGCCGCAGAACGTGAACGGCCGTTTCGGCATGCCAGCCAAAGCCCGCCATACCCAACAGCGTCGATATGGCCGGAGGAAGCCCCTCGTAATACACCTTCCTGACAGCTTCGGGCGGCACATTCGGGTGGAGGTATAGCGGAACGTCCAGTTTCTCGGCCCGCTCGAGCAGGGGCCTAAACTGCGGATCATCCAGAAATTTGTCCTGTGTCAGTCCGTTGATCATGGCTCCGCAAAAGTGCAGGTCCCTAACGGCCCGTTCGAGCTCGTCGGCAGCGGCTTCGGGCGCGGTCATGGGTAAATGGGCAAAGCCGGCAAAGCGGGAGGGGTGCTCAGCTATCTTTTGGGCCAGCAGGTCGTTGTAATCGCGGGCTAAAGCTGGCCCGTCGGTAGCATTCAGCAGATCGGCTCCCGCGCCGGAAACCGACAAAACCTGAACGGTGATACCAGCCTCGTCCATCTTTGTCAGCCGCTCATCGCCGATGTCTGCCAACTGCACGTCGACCTGCTTCATGGGCGAATCGGGGCTGGCGGACGTTGGCCATCCGCGGTTTGCCACGGCTTTTTCAGGAATTCGACTGGTCAGCTCGGGGAAGCTTACGTGTTCTTCAAGGGCAACGGTACGCATATAGCCTGTTTTGGGTTTGCCGGATGAGCTTAGCGTCATGCCGGTAGATGTTGCCCATTACTGACTGATGAAGAGAAAGGTTTTGCCAATGACCTTGTAAAATGATCGAATGGGTATCGGCTGGCGGATAAACTGGAGTGGTCACCAGTCTGGAAGATCAGCTTACCTGCTGAAAAAAGTTGCACCAATAAGGTCGGTTTGTATCAGTCCGGCTATTTATCTGGTTTGAGGTGATCAAACAACTTGAGCAGCAGTTCGGATAAAGCGTTATAGTCGGTCAGCATGTAGGCGAGTAAAATACTCACAAGGACAGCGACCAGAATAAACAGTGTTCTGGCTGATTTTAGCGATCTTGACATTCGCATCGGTGTTAACATGAACCATGCCTAAGCAGGCTATTGGGTCAATGGCTGTGCTGGTACAAGTCGGAAAATCAGCAGCGGGTTCTGGCGAGTGAGCAAACGGCAACCGGCACGGTCGGTCTAGGCAGCACCCCTGATGCCGTGACTAAGGACGATGGGTGGCGGCTATAGGCTACCCTTCAGTGAGTTGCGCCGGCTCCATGGCTGGGCTCTGCTCGATGAGCCACTGGCGTACTTCGGTCAGCATTCGCGCGGCCGAAGCACTGGTAGCGGTAACCTCGCTATGAAGCAACTTCAGATTCGTATGAACGGCGCTGGAAAGATTGAAAAACACGCTGTATGGGTTAACGTGCTGAGGACCTGTAGGTAAGGTCCGATCTGAAAAGAAATCGACTAACTGCTGGTATTCGTTACGCAATGCCATGCCGCAAAAGTAAACATTCCTGAGCAGGACTTCTTCGCATTTGCCCACGAAAAATAGCCTTTTAACTGAGCGGCTAATGCCGACCAGAACACAAGCTATAGCGCTAAGCGTACCATTGTTTCAACGAGGCTAACCCACAGGCCGCGGGTCCATAACCTGCCGCACATCTTTGGTCGGTACCTTGGTTCCCGTTTTGGCGGCCTGAAAAATAGCGTCGATCAGTTGAACGTCCCGCATGCCCATCTCGCCGGGCACTGTAGTGGGTTTATTGGCCAGAATGCAATTGGCAAAAGCATCCATCTGACGAGCCTGCTGAGGTACGTTGTCGACCTCCATCTTACCCTTGCTGGTTTTGCCTTCCAGGTCCGAGTATTCAAAGGCGGGCGAAAGTTCAAACCAGCCATTGGCCGCTTCGGCACGCAACAGGTTATATTTGTCGTTGAAGCTGCACTTGCAGGCCGCCATCGTGCCGTCGGCAAAGTACAATTGAAAGTCCATCCCTTCTTCTACTTTACTGAATTTTTCCGGGTCGGTCACCGGGTGTGGTTTAGCCGTAACGGCAATGGGAATCTGGCCTTTGGTGTAAATAGCCCCCTGCAAACAGTAAATGCCCACATCGAGCAGCGGCCCACCGCCCCCCACTCCGCGCCCCAGTCGCCAGGGTGAGCTTTCGTCCTGCTGCTGGGCATTCTGCGCAATGATTCCGTTTACACGGCCAAACACGTTCTGCTGACCCAGCCGCATCATTTCCTGGTTGTGCGGATCGAAGTGCAGCCGGTAGCCGATCGACAGCTGGCGGTTAGCCTGTTTGCAGGCATCGATCATCTTCTGGCATTCCTCGGCGTTCATGGCCATTGGCTTCTCGCAGATCACGTGCTTACCGGCTTTGGCCGCGCGGATCGTGTATTCGGCATGCAGCGAATTGGGTAATACCACGTATACAATGTCGATGTCGGGGTTGTCGGCAATCTGGTCGAAAGTCTTGTAATCGTAGATGTTTTTATCGGCCAGATTGTATTTTTTCTTCCAGGTCTGGGCCTTCTCGGGCGTACCGGTTACAATACCGGCCAGTCGGCACCGGGTGGTTTTCTCCAGCGCAGGTGCCAGCTGGCCTTCGCTGTACTTACCCAGCCCGACCAGGGCAATACCCAGTGGGCGCGTCGAGCCGGCCGTGGTGGTGGTAGACGATGCCGTGTCGGCCGACGATTTAGTTTCTTTGGACCCACATCCCTGCAGGCTGGTCAGCGTAGTCAGGCTGGGTATGAGCAGAGAAGCCGCCCCCAGGCGATGAATAAACGTCCGACGGGAAAAAGGCAGTTGTTCCATGGCAAAACGAGCGGAGAAAAAACCTGAACGATCCCAGCACATACACGCTGGTTTATGTCCAACGGCAGGGTATACAGAATGTTTGAAGAAGTGAGGCTCTGTAAGCTCAGCCTATTAAACCGGTAGAAATCGGCGCGAAACCGCAGGACGGATCCATCGCCGATCTCTACCTGATTCAGAGGTGTAGACAGAAGCGGACATAACGGATCTGCTTACCTTGAGGTAGGGCTGTGGTTTGGGTCCGATGGATCGTTGGGCGGCAGGGGCTGGCTGCTCTGCCCGATGTCCTGGTTTCGTCGATGTCGGGCAATTAGGTAGTCCGAAACGTGATTGTATAGCAGCATCACCAGGGGTAAAGCAGCCACGGCCAGTGCTGTAATTTTTGCCGCCCGGTGGTTCCACAGGTTTAAACCCACCAGCCCCGCCAGCAGAATAAACCCGAACACCACAAACCCCGATTCCATGCCCCGGCCAGCGGCATCATTTCCCGGCCGGTTGAGTTGAAAGAGGCTAAACACCAGCAGCGCTCCGTAAAGCCCAATCAGTACCCAGTTCAGCGTCGTAATGGTTTTCATGATTGCCAGTTGATCGGGGCCCTGGCGTCCCGATCGATGTAAAAATAAAGCCGGATGCTCCCTCAAAGCCATCCCGGATTTCTACAGAGCAGATCTGGGCCGATAATTGGTTGAAAACGGCTTGTGCTTACCGCTGGCCGACAACGGATTCGCTGCCGAAGCTGACACAAGCGGTGGTTTACCTGGCGATGGAGCTTTCCGGCCAGACGCTTTGATGAGCAGAAAATCTGGCACACAGTGCCTGCCTGAGCGGATAACTTGTTGTCGAACAAGCAAACATCTTCCTGTTGCGACTCGTTTAGTTACCTAAACTACTTATATGGAAGATGCCCCTATCGTCTTTATCGACGCTGATGAAGACGATCAAGCCATGTTCAGACAAGCACTGGCTGAATTAAATGTTGTTCGCCCCATAGTTGTATTCAGCGAGGGCCAGACGGCTCTGAACTATTTACAGACGACCGATCAGCTGACGTTTCTGGTTATCTCCGAGATGAGTATGCCTGGCATGAACGGGCTGGAACTCCGCCATCAGATCGAGAAAGATGCTGAGCTCCGAAAAAAATCGATACCCTTCGTATTCTTGACTTATCCGGTTGTCGACTATTTGGTCGAAGAAGCTTATGAGTTGACCATTCAGGGGTTGTTTGAGAAAAGAACCAGTTTTCAGGAGTGGAAACACCAACTGAAGGCCATCCTCGAATATTGGACGGAATGCCAGCACCCCAAACGATTCAACCGCGGAAACAGCTGAGCTCAACCTTCCGGAAAGCTGTTCATCATACCGAGCCCGTAAAGAAGGCGATTTGTGCAACTGCCAACACGCAGGAAACCCTGTGGCATCGATGATCGAGGTTGCCAGCTTCGACCGGGCTGCGATGCGGCTACGGACAGATGCGCAAAATGTTGTAGCTTTAAGCAATGCAAGTACTTACTGCCAATTCACAGATACCGGTTTATTCGCTGGAGCCGGACGAGCTAACCGGTAGCCGGCAGTTTAAGATGTATTTCTTCGAAGGCAACTTGCCGAATCAGTCCGAGCTGCTTATACCGCACCGGAAAGATCATTACCTGCTGGCTTTCGTCAGGCGGGCCGGTAGCCGTCAGTGGATCGACATGACGCCCTACGTCCTTAAAGACAATACAGTTTACTTTACGGGACCAAACCAGGTCATCGTCAAAGAAGAAATTAACCAGTTATGGAGTACGGGCATCGCGTTTACCGATGAGTTCCTGGCGCTTCAGGAAAATGCTTCGTTAAACAAACTGCCCCTTGTTCAAAACCCCCATAACGGTCACGAATTGGTGCTTACGAATGCCGATATCCTCGTCGTCGAAGAGCTGTTGGGCAAAATAGGGACAGAATATCGCCAGCCCGGCGAATGGCAGCAGCGAATGCTGGGGGCTTATTTGACAGTGCTGCTTACTTATCTGAGCCGCCTGTATACCGAGCAATTTACCCCAAACGATACCTCGGTCGACACGCTGTTGCTCAGAAAATTTCAGGCCAGGGTCGACGAACATTTTCAGCAATGGCACGAAGTGAGTGACTATGCGGCCATGCTGCATCTATCGGCAGGGTATCTGAGCGAAGTAGTGAAAGCGCAGAGTGGTAAACCGGCTATCAAACATATCCATGACCGGCTGGTGCTGGAAGCCCGTCGCCTGCTTTTTCATACACCCCATTCCCTGAAGGAAATCGCTTTTGACCTCGGTTTTTCGGACGCTTCCTACTTCACCCGGTTCTTCAAACGCGAAACCGGCATGACGCCTGCCGACTATCGGACCCACATCCGTAAAATGTACCAGTAATGCCGCAGAATGTGTTCCGGCCGACTGTACGGCGGGCGGTAGCTTTGTACTGTCAATAACTTACTTATGAAAACAGTACTCATCACAGGAGCCAACAAAAGCATTGGTTTTGAAACAGCCAGACAGTTACTACAGCAAGGGTATTATGTATACCTGGGCAGTCGGGATAAACAAAAAGGACTGCAGGCCGTCGGGCAGTTGCAGACCGAGGGGCTGACTCAGGTCGAACCCCTCGAAATCGACGTCGATAACCTGGATTCCATCAAAGCTGCCCGCCAGGTATTGGGCCAGAAAATCCAGACGCTGGATGTGCTGATCAATAACGCCGGTATTAGCGGTGAGTTGCCGCAGCCGCCCCTGGAAACCGATATCCGTGTATTCCGGCAGGTGTTCGAAACTAATTTTTTTGGCGTCATCGAAGTAACCCAGGCGTTTATCGACCTGCTGCGGCAGTCGCCGGAGCCACGAATCGTCAACGTTACTTCAGGGCTCGGGTCGATCACCCTACAGAATGATCCAGCCTGGAAATATTATCCGGTCAAGCCGGCTTGTTATGTCTCGTCTAAAGCGGCACTCAATGCTTATACGACCGTACTGGCGTATACCCTGCGCGATACGCCGTTTAAAGTGAATGCCGTCGATCCGGGCTATACCGCCACCGATTTCAATAACCACTCCGGCCCCGGAACCGTAGCGGAGGCTGCTGCCCGGGTCGTTAAAGCGGCTGTGCTGGGTCCAGACGACCCGACAGGTCAGTTTTTTAGTGACGATAACTCGCCGGAAACTGGAATCAGTCCGTGGTAACAGGGTTGCGGGGGCACGGCAAAGTCGGTTAGGTAAACTGTCCGTAATGCCTGTCTTGCTCTTTAGGCGGTTCCGTTGCCGCTAAGGATGACCTTCCCATCGGGTATACTGAGTCAGCAAATCTTACCCTGCAAAGCAATCATAAAGCGCTGGTCTTCAAAGACTGGCGTTTATGATTGCTTTGCAGCCCGTTTTTATTCGACTCAAAGTACCGGCACTCCCTACGTTCGTCTGGCCGAAGGTGGAGCTTCCGGGTAAAAAACAGTTTGTCTTTTTGGGTTAGATGATCGGGGAGGTGAAACCAGGGAGTCGTTGGCGAGGTAGGTCGTGGTGAGCTGTTTTTTCATCTCTGTTGTCGCAATCGTAGTGGGCGCCAATCTGGGAATCTGCCTATGAGCCGGTAAAGACAACAAATCAACGGCATTTGGGTTACAACCACGAACCCCATTCTGAACGATCATGGAAAACGAAGCCATCAAAACGAAGATCCTCTCTGACTACAAAACCCTGCTGGCTCTGAAATTTGACAGCCCGCTGGTGGCTTACGACAAGCTTAAGCTGATCGGCGAGCATATTCGGCAGCTAACCGGGACCACTCAGGAAGAGCAGGAAAATCTCAGTAAGGCCGCCGGTCTGATCGCGTCGGCCATGACAAGCGAATACGTGACCTTTGACGAAGCGGTGACAAATGCCGATAAAGAACAGACTCTGGCCGCTCTCAAGCATAAAGCCGCTGAAGCCTGCCAGCTCATCGGCCTTCATAGCTAGCTTTGGTTGTGTGCGCATGACGGTCTGGCACGGCCGTGTTCGTTCCGCAAACATTCTACTTAGACAGAGCGATAGGCTGGTGAGCGGATGACCCCATATGGCTGCGCTCTCTCGTAATGACTAACTCCACGGATCAATCCTTATCGCTGTGCTGGCTTCGGCGCGACCTACGGCTGGAAGATAACGCTGCACTGTATCACGCTCTTAAAAGTGGGCATGCTGTCCTGCCGGTTTTTATTTTCGACCGCACGATTCTGGACCCACTCGAAGATCGCCGGGACAGGCGAGTACAGTTCATTCATCAGCGGCTTCATGATCTTCAGCAGCAACTCACCAAAATGGGGTCGACTCTGCTGGTGTATTACGGAGAGCCGGTTGCCGTCTGGACGCAAATCCTGACGACTCTGTCGGTGGCGGGTGTTTATACCAACACCGACTATGAAACCTACGCCAAACAGCGGGACAAACAAATTGAGCAGTTAGTGCGTGAACAGGGAGTCGGCTTTCACAGCTATAAAGACCAAACCATCTTTGCGGGTGATGAACTGCTGACGGGGAAAAAGACACCGTACACCGTTTTTGGCGCTTACCAACGCAAATGGAAAGCAACGCTGACGGACTTCTACGTCCGGCCGTATCCGACCGGGCGTTACTTCGCGCATTTTCATAAACACGCTCCTCAGCCGATTCCCAGCTTAGCGGCCATGCAGTTTCAGCCGTTGAGGGAAGACTTTCCATCTGACCATGTGTCGACTAAATTCCTGGAACGGTACGCCCACGACCGGGACAAGCCCGCGCTGCACGGGACCAGTGAACTGAGCATCCATTTGCGGTTCGGTACCATTAGTTTTCGCGAACTGGTGCGGCAGGCGCTGGCCCATAGCGACCGGTTCCTGACTGAGTTGATCTGGCGCGATTTTTATTTTCAGATCCTGGATCATTTTCCCCATGTCGAACAGAAGCCGTTCCGGACCGCCTATGAAGCCATTCCCTGGCTGAACCGCGCTGAAGATATCGAACGCTGGCAACAGGGGCAGACAGGCTATCCGCTGGTGGATGCGGGCATGCGGCAACTGAACCAGACGGGCTGGATGCACAACCGCGCCCGCTTAAATGCCGCCAGCTTTCTGATCAAGAACCTGCTGGTGGACTGGCGAATCGGTGAGGCTTATTTTGCGCAGAAGCTGCGTGATTATGACTTGTCGGCCAACAATGGGAACTGGCAGTGGGTAGCCGGTTCGGGCAATGATGCCTCGCCTTTTTTTCGGGTGTTCAATCCGCTCTCCCAGGCCAAAACGTTCGATCCCCGCCAGGAGTATATTCGCCAATGGGTGCCTGAATATGGTACACCTGAGTATGCCAGACCGATGATTGATTTTGCGTTTTCGCGCCAGCGCGCCATCGATACCTATCGAAAAGCCTTACGCTCCTAAGTAGCCTAAGTGAATCCGGCGTATTGTCATAATCTGAATTGGTTACAGCAGGGATAGTAGGACAGTATCAGTCGCTTACACCCCTGGCCGCTTCGTTCATCTACAAACCAGCGTCGTTGACATCAAATCCGACAGCGCGGCTTCTATTTCACCTAGTTTTACGGGCATTACGCTTACCAGGTGACGTACTTTCTCTTTTCGCGCAACACCTTGTCTGGTCAATTACTTTCGAACCTACTCAACGTATGAAATACTTCTTTGTCTGCCTAACCTGGCTACTTGCCCACCAGGCTAGTGCTCAACTCTCGGTGGGTCCGCGTGGCATGAATGTCACCGCCGGAACATCCATCAACATCGATGGGCTGAGCCTGACTCCAGCGACCAACCTGACCCTGGTCAACAACAGCATTCAGCGAACCACAACGCCCCTGGCGGGTAATCCCAGCATCAGTCGGCTCTACCAGTTCGGTACCTCGGTTCCTTTCTCCGGCACGGCCGCTATCAGCTACCTGCCCGCCGAGTTGAACGGCTACAGCGAGTACACGCTTCAACTGGCCTACACTGGCGCTGCCAATGATCCGCTGACCGTAACCGAGGGCAGTACCGTAGACCCGACCCGACACATCGTGAGCAATGTGCTGACTGATCAGAACCTATACGTGGTGACGGCCACAGCCCTGTCGGATCTGTCCCCCACGCTGTTTGCCCGTCCCTCCAGTGTGCAGGGGACCAAACCCTTCACGGTCGTGGTGGACGTGTATGAGCTGAATTCGGTGGCTACTTCGGGCGGCTTCAGTGTCAAGATCAGCAAAGATCCCAAAGTCAATCTGAGCTTCGATCCGACTGCGACCACGATAGGGGGTAAGCCGGTGCAGAACAGTGCCTGGAGCTTCAGTGGTCCGGTGGGCGGCTACTATACACTGACCACCAGTCAGTCCATGGCCGCCGGGGATGCGCGGAGTGTTGGGTTATCGGGCACGCTCACGCCCGGAGCAACGACGGGAGTGCTGACGGTCAGCTCAACAGTGATCGCCAGCGGCTTTACGGAGGCCGCCTACGACAACAACACCGACGCTGATAAGGCTGATTACTTTCAGCAGTAACCTCTCTGCTTCAAGCAAACATCACGCTACTTGTTAACAACTCTATCTATGAAAATTGTCTTTACTGCCCTGCTCGGTTTTTCTTTGCTTTCGGCTAACCTGTCCGCTCAGGTTAAGATTGGTGACAATGTCAACACGGTCAACACCAATGCCTTGTTGGAACTGGAGAGCACCAATAAAGCGCTGCTCTTGCCCCGGCTCAATCAGACCCAGATCGATGCCATGCAGAACGTGCCAGCGGGTATGCTGGTCTACAACAGCACGACCAATGTACTGAACATCCGCACCAATACGGGTTGGATTACTCTGGCTCAGGCCGCTAATGCCGCTTCAGTAACCAACCCTTGGTCAACGACAGGGCTCGACATCTACTCGAACAACGTTGGTGGTAAAGTGGGCATCGGTACGAGTACGCCTTTTTCAAAACTAGCCAATACGGCGGGTAACACAATTGGTTCAGATGGGTTAGGAGGTAATCCCGATTCATTTGCCTGGAGTGCATCCCAAGCAGGCTATGCCGCTCAGATCAACAACTCTTTGGCGGGCAATGCAGGCAATGGGCTGGCGGTCAAAGTGGCTGCGCCGGGCTCAGTGGCGCTGGACGTGAGCCGGGGAGATCAAACGACAGTCGGTACGTCCTTGCTTTACGTCAAATCAAATGGCCGAGTAGGCATCAATACCAATTCCCCTTCGGAGGCTCTGGAAGTCAATGGGAACATCAAGTATTCGGGTAACCTGCAAATGGGCGTTCAATACGTATATAAGGATCTTACTTATCCCGCCAATAATTTAGGCAACCAGGTTGCTGGTTGTCCTAGTGGCACTAAATTAATTGGTGGGGGCGGGGGCCAACTCGCTTACGACGCTAATGGATTCAACATTAGTGTCATCTATAGCGGCCCGGACGCAAGTAATAATAACCAATGGAGAATAACTGTTAAGAATACAAATAGTACGGCTGTGGTAATGCGGGTTTATGCTATCTGCGCCAAAGTGCAGTAAGGCCTTGGCAAACGCCATGCATCTGGAATTATTAGTAGCCCTACCATCCTCGATGGGGCTTTTCCCTGGTCAACGAAAAGCAGCCGTTGAGTCGGCATAGCGGGGCTACCTGCTCCTGCGAACGACCCGGTTTATACAGGCATCAGACCTGGCAGACCAGTAAGTAAAGCGGTTACCGACCCGCCAGCGGTTTAAATTTTGCTTTTATCTTCTGACTGGCCTGCGGCTTCAACGGGGCTCCGTGACCAAAAACGGCCTGGTCGAACGGGCGCTCGGCCATCGCCAGGATGCTCCTCAGACCCACCGATCGGTCTTCATAGACAGTGCTGAAGGATAACCCCATCAGGTTGGCACACGTGTCGCCGGCGATCATGACCCCTTCTTCTTTAAGCCATAAGGCCATATGACCGACACTATGACCCGGCGTATGGATTACCTGAAGCCCACCGGCTACGGGAATGACATCGTTGTGGCTCAGTCGCTCATCGACACCCACAGGCGGAATCGACCCGTCTCCTCCTTTTACAAAAAACTGGTAAATGAGCCAATTGACGAGGCCCGGTGATGGATAGATCGGGGAGCGGCCGCTGGAGCCGGCTTCCAGCAGGGGGGCTTCCAGCTGATGGGCCAACAGGGGTATGCCGAGCTTGTCTTTTATCGCCGATGCGCTGCCGGCATGATCTGGATGGGCATGGGTCAGAATCACCTGTTTGATGGCATACGGATTTTCTCCTTGCTTTTGTAGCAGAGAGAAAATGGTAGCCAGGCTGTCGGAATAGCCCGTATCGATCAAGGTTAGTCCATCATCCTTGATCACGAAGGCATTGACGGTGCCCAGACTGAGTTGATACAGAGAAGGCGTAATGGATTGTAAACCAGCCATACGGTTCGTTTTATAGCGTTTATACTCTAAAAAGCCTGCATCAGGAAAGTTTATGGGTGCATGGGCAGATAAACCGTGAAGACAGCCCCCGCTCCGGTCTGGCTGCTCACGCTGATCTGCCCCCGATGATTTTCTACCACTTTTTTGACAATCGCCAGGCCAATACCCGTCCCGCTGTACTGACTACGACCGTGTAGCCGGTGGAATAAATCGAATATCCGTTCCCGGTACGATTCATCAAAGCCAATACCTTCATCGGCCACTCGAAGCCCGATCCATCCTTCGGATTTAGCCGTCGACGGGGGCTGGGGTAATTGGTCAGCGGTGAGGGAGAAACTATCCACCCGAACCTGGGGCGGCTGGCCTGGTTTATTGAATTTCAACGCGTTGGCCAGTAAGTTCTGTAGCAACTGACGAAGCTGGGTCGCGTTACCCATCAGGGTTGGCAATGGCGTGTTACTGACCTGCGCATTTGTTTGCTGAATGGTGGCTTCCAGATCACTTAATACGTCGGCAAGCAGCGTTTGGAGCGACACGGGTTCCATCGGCAGCGATGGCGTCGACAGCCGGGAATAATCCAGTAGCCCCCGGATGAGAACTTGCATACGCTGGGCCGCATTTTGCTGACGACGAAGCAAATCCTGTCCGGTTTCATCCAGTTTTTCGGCGTGCTGAGTCAGTAGCAGATCGGCGAAGGCCTGAATCTTTCGCAGGGGTTCCTGCAAATCGTGGGAAGCCACGTAGGCGAACTGCTGCAGATAGGCATTGGACCGACTCAGCGCCCGGTTGTTGGCTTCGAGTTGCTGCTGGTTGACTCGCAGGAGAGTGATGTCGGTGGTAATCATCAGTATACCCCTGCGGAAAGGCCGGATGTCGTACTCGTAGGTTAAGCCCAGCTCCGGATAGTCGACGGGGGTATGAATGGGCTCCTGGGTGTTCATCACAGAAATCAGGGCTCCAAACAGCGGACGCTGCCTGACGGCGGGAAAAAGGGTCAGCAACGTCTGTTCGGTCAACGTTTCCTGCGTGATGGTCTGGTCAAAAAAAGGGGAAAACAAACCAAAAGTGGCGGGATTGGCGAGCGGGAGGTGAAAGTCGACAACTTGCCCCGATTCATCGGTTATGGGCTCCAGCACCACGATACTATTGGCCGAGCTGTTGAGCACACCCTGAATTAGATCTGCCTGTTGCTGCCCTTTCAATCGGTCCAGTATACTGGCGGAAATGTCCATAAACGTAACAATCACCCCTCCCGGTACGGCCACGGCCGCGATCTCGTACCAGGTCGTGGCTGTGTCGTTGCTCCACTCGAAACGTTGCGAAACACCTGTTTGGGCTACGGTTGCGTACCGTTCGAAGAGGCCATTGACCAGTTGGTGCGGCATGAGTTCGGATAAGCGTCTGCCTTCCAGCGCTTCAGGAGGTTGCCTTAGCGTCTGAGCCAGCGTCGCATTGATCTTCTCCAGAGTAAAATCTACCAACCGACCGTCGGCGTTAAAAACACTGCCTAGCCAAGCCATGCCTGTCAGGGAATTATCCAGGACAAGCTGCAGACGCTCGGCTTCCCGCTGCTGAGCGAACTGCGCTTCTTTCTGCGCCGTGATATCCAGCGTAGTAAGCACAAAGCCAGCGCCGTGCCGCACCGTCCGGCAGTCGAACCAGACCGTCCGGGTAGCCAGCTCATGCATGATTTCGAACTGATCAGGTTGCCCCGACTCGACGACGGCCACGTAACGGTCGAACAAGCCGTTGTCTTTCAGGTAAGGATACAGCTCCAGCATGCGTTTACCGACCGTCGAATCGGCGGACCGGAAAGGACGGTAGGCGGCCAGTTCATTGCCGGTGCTGGTCATGAAATCGATAAGGTGGCCCTCCGAATCCCGGATGGCTTCGTAATAGCGAACCGAAGCGGGCGAACTACTCATCACACTTTCCAGCAGAGAGGCCGTTTTCTGCCCCATCGTCACATCCTGAAAACAAACCAGCAGGCCATCGCCGTACCTGGCCACCGATACGTCGAGCCAGCGTTCTTTCGTGGGTAAATAAAGCAGTTGCTGATGGGGCTGCCCCGTGGTTACCACCTCTACATAGCGATGAAATAAATCATACGCCGGCATGTTAGGGTAGCGTTCACTAATGGGTCGGGACAGTATGTAATCTCTGGGCTGACCGGTAATGGCAGCACCCATTGGGTTGCAGAGTATGGCCTGAAAATCAACGATGTACTCGTCTGCATCCCGGATGGCACGGAATAAGATCAGCCCAGCGGGCAGGGCCGAAATTACCTGTTCCAGAGAGTCCTCCTCTTCAGCCGGAGGCTTCTGCCAAAGCAGGGAAAGGACCACCAGTCCAGGGGCTGCTTTTATTAGGTGGCATTCGAATCCGGCGGCACTGACGGCCTGACTGGGGGGCGCCAGCTGAAAGCGGGAGCTGGTATGCTGCCCGGCTATCCGGTGAAGCTGACTAGCCAGTTCCGGTGAATTGAAGGGGTAAGGTAGCTGCCCGAGCCAGGCACCCGACAAGGAAGTGCTGCCTGCCAGTTGCTGAGCCGCTTCATTAGCCTCCATGACCCGAAATGAGGCAGCCGAATCGGAATCGGCTTGGAGTACCAGGATCGCATTATTGATTCCGGCTGGTAGGTCGTCTGGCTGGCCAGTATTGGGTTGCGTAAAGAAATTCACAAGCTAGGTCGCAGGCCATTGAGGCAACGGATGCGAAGTTAGTAATAAGCTTGAATACGCTTATTAAAAAAGAAACCAGGCTCGTGGGCGCCCCCTGCTTGTCGACAGATTGTAAAAGTTGGACTACTAAGCCGGATTCGCAACGGCCGTGGTGGACCATTACCTAATGGTCCACCACACAGGAACGACTGGGCTTACTTAGTCCCCGACGAGCCGGTTGCTGCGTGGCTAAAAATACCCGGAAAATACTCCGACGGGTTACTCATCGTCTGCTTCCTTTTCATCCGTTAGGATCCTCTGGCTACCCTAAATAATCGGGTGGGAATACTTGCTGACCGTACTTTTCGGCAATCGCCTGTAGCCGCTTGATCTCATCGGGGCTAAAATGGGGAGGGGGTAAGAACGTATCCGCAGCGACAGGTGTACCAATTTCCTGAAAGAATTCGTCCAGACCCGCCGGGACCACCGTACACCATAAGCGGGCTATCTGGTCCGATTTGTTTTTAAAACAGTGCACTACGCCCCCGGCGGGAATATTCAGAAAAGAACCTTTCCGGGCGACGTAGGTCTCCGATTCAGTTTTGACTTCGATCTCACCCTCCAGGACGTAAAACGACTCCTGAAAGTGAGGGTGTGCGTGAGGTCCTGGCCCCCCATTGGGTGGTATGAGCATATCGATAACCGCGTAGGCGCCCTGGGTTTGCTGGCCGGTGATTACGAGTCGATAAGTGTCGCCCACCACCGATAAATGCAGGCCCTGGTCAGCGGCAATCGTCGTTAGTTTATCGTCTTTCATGTTTTTCTAAGTTAAATGATCCGTACCGGCAGTCTAGCTACCGACTTAAGCGTGATTCAGCACGATGCGGCCGTTCTTCTTCTGGCCCGGTCCCGCTGGATTCGCCAGCACTGCATGCCAGGCTTCGGCCGTCCTGGCCAGCGGAAATACTTCGCCAAGGTTAATCGTCAGTTTTTCTTCGTCCAGCAGGGTGGCTATCCGGGCTAAGCCTTGCTGAGAAGGTTGCAACTGCGCAAATGTAGCATGGATATTATGGCTGGCGGCTAAATCGGCCGAGACCGGCTGGGTGGTCGAAACCAGATGCCCTCCCGCTTTGATGAGCCCGTACGAGCGTTGCTGTATCTCACCCCCGACCAAGTCGATGACCGCATCCACCGCATGAGCAACGGATTCGAAAGCCTCGTTTTTGTAATCAATAAACACATCGGCGCCCAGCCTTTTTACGTACTCCTCTGAGTCGGCGGTTGCCGTTACGATTACCCGTGCCCCGGCCTGGTGAGCGAACTGAACCGCGTAGGAGCCAACCGCGCCAGCTCCCCCATGAATGAGAATGGTTTGGCCGCTCTTCAGTTGGGCATCCCGAAAGATCACCTGCCAGGCCGTTTCGGCGGCAACAGGCACGGAAGCAGCTTCGATGAATGATAAGGAACGGGGCTTCAAAGCAATAAATTGGGGGTTAATGGCTATGTATTCAGCATTGGCTCCTCCCGTCAGGCTTGCTCCATACACTTCATCGCCCACGCTAACATCCTGTACCTGCTCGCCGACGGCTTCGATCACTCCGGCAAAATCGATGCCCGGAATCCACGGGATCGGTAGCGGGAAAACCGCCTGCATGGCTCCGGATGCTTTCAGCAGATCGAGCTTATTGACGGCAGAAGCCTTCACGTGAATCAATACGTCAGTGGCCGCAGGAGTGGGCGTGGTCATCTCCTGAAAACGCAGGTTTTCAGCGGGGCCGTAGTTGGTTAAAACAATTGCTTGCATGTCAGTTTAAGTCGATGGTTGATTCGGTCAATGTTGGGTAGTCCGTGTAGCCCTGGGCTCCGGGCGTATAAAGGGTAGTATAGTCCGGCTGGTTGAGTTCAGCCTGCACGGCAATGCGTTCGGCCAGGTCCGGGTTGGCTAAAAAAGATCGTCCAAAGGCAACCAGGTCGGCAAAATCGCCCCGTAAGGCCGCTTCGGCGGTTTCAGGCGTTAAGCCGTTGCAGAGGATGATGGTGCCGTTAAAGGAAGCACGCATGGCATCTGACGTTCGTTGCGGAATCGGTACGTTGACCGCGATATGGAGGTAGGCAATCCCTAATTTATCCAGTTCCTGAGCCAGATAACGGTAGGTTTCATGTACCTCATCGTCGGCATAAGGGGGCAGATCACCTAGTGTTGAATAGGGTGAAAAACGAATGCCGACTTTTTCTGGACCGATCGCATCGGCTACCGCTTTGACCATCTCGATAATGAGCCGGCTCCGGTTGACAAGGTTCCCCCCGTATAAATCGGTTCGGTCATTGACTGCCGGATTCAGGAACTGTTCGATCAGGTAACCATTCGCTCCGTGGAGTTCAATGCCATCGAACCCGGCCTGGAGGGCGTTCCGGGCCGCAGCAACGTGCCCCTCTATGACCTGAGCGATACCCGTTATGGTCAGGGGCTGCGGTTGCGAGTACGCCTGTAATCCTGCCGTATCGGTAAAGATTTGTCCAGCGGCTTTTCGTCCGGAAGCACCCACTAAAGTAGCCCCGGCGGGTAGGTTATCCTGATGGCCAATGCGTCCGGTATGCATTAGTTGCACGAAGATTTTACTACCATCGGCATGCACGGCCGAGGTGACTTTTTGCCAGCCTTCGACCTGATCGGCCGAAAAAATGCCGGGAATGCGCGGATAGCCCAGGGCTTCGGGGGTAGGGGCTGTTCCTTCCGTAATAAGTAAACCGGCTCCCGTCCGCTGGGCGTAGTAGTGAGCCATCAATGCATTGGGCAGGTTGTTGAGAGCCCGGCTGCGGGTCATCGGCGCCATCACCAGATGGTTTTTCAGGCGTAGCCCCCCTTTTGAAAACGGCGTAAGAATCTTGTTCATAATTCGTGATGGTTAGAACACCACAAATGTCTGGCAGACTTTACGCCTTAAATAGCCCGAAAGGACGCATAAATAGTCTTATCCGCCGGAAGCGTACTTTTTGGGTTTCACCCCGTAGTGTTTTTCGAACAGCCGGCTAAAATGGCTTAGGTTCGTGAACCCCAGCTGAGTCCCGACGTCGGTAACGGAGTGGCCGCCCTGCTTCAACAGAAACGCAGCTTCTTCCATGCGAGCCTTCTGGTAATAATTATAAATGCTGTCGCCAAATACCTGCCTGAAGAGGTCTTTCAATTTGGTTTCACTCATGCCGACCAGTCGGGCCAGCTGAGCTAAGTGAGGTGGTTGGCCCAGATCGGCAAGTACGGCGGTCCGGACGATGAATAAGTTGTCGATGTCATCTTTGTAAACCGGACTATGCCGCACGGTGTCTCGCCGGAGTAGCTGCTCAAAAAGCAGCAGCAGTAGCTCCTGTACTTTAATGCTGTAATACAGTGCGGTCAGCTCACCGTTCTGCCGGGCATCGGTAACCTGTTTGAGTGTTTTCTGCACATCGGGTCCCATGCTTTCGTAGAACAGAAAACCCGGTGACACATTCAGTATCGTTTGTATTACCGAATTGGGATGTTGAATGCCTAATAAGCTCTTCAACTGAGTGGCCTTTACCCCAACGACGACAAAGTTGATGGCCGTATGGGCCGGAAAACGAATAACGGACTCCAGATCGTACGAAGCGATCTGGATGGCAAACTGGGTGCTTCTGGCCAGCCGGTTCGACTGCTCCTGACCGTTGGTCATCAGCGAAGCCGGTTCTTCATTGCTGTGAAAGATGATGCTGACCAACCCATAGGTTTCATCGGCTGGCAGTCGTCTGAGTACAAACTCCTCATTCAACGTATAGTGATGAACAACCAGTTTAAAGCCAGTCTCCAGATCGATCCTCTTCATATATCCTTTGCCCAGGGCAGGAGGCAGGTGCAGCGTATCGCCTTGAACCGGAATACCGTTTTTTTCGCCGAAACTGGTTATAAAGTTGAAAGTCGGATTGGCAACAAACTCGAATACCATAAACTGTCTGGGAGGCTCACTCATCGATTTATAAGCAAAGAAATCGGCTATTTCCGGAAGAACAATAATTTCAGCCTGTTCCTGTCGATTAGCTTCAGGATACCCAGGGGTCTACATCGCCCATAACTTCGAAACCGGGGGCGCTACTTACTGTTTAGGTAGGTCGATTTACGCATGCGTTTACAAAGAATTATTATTCCGGTATAGTCTGCCACAGTGAACCTGACCTACTTGTGGGCCAATTGCAACTAGTCACAAAAGCCCCCTCTTATTGTCACAATTGCCCTGCATGCCCGTATCTAAGCCGGTTTAACTTTGTGCAAACAGTAAACAAATAGCTAATCAAAATGAGAAAGATCCGAATCATGGAGCATTGCTCACTGGACGGCGTAATCCAGCACGAAGAGAGCGCCGACTTCACGTATGGTGGATGGACGACACCCTACCGAAGTCCGGCTGGCTTAGAGGCCGTCCTAGAAGCGCAGGGCCGCCACTACGATCTGCTGCTTGGCCGTCATACCTACGACCTCTGGGCCGACTACTGGCCCAAAGCGGGCAATAGTCCAATAGCCAACGGTCTGAATGCGGCCACGAAATACGTCGTGACCCACCGGCCGGACAGCCTCGCCTGGGGCCCAGTCAAAGACTTAGGTACAGACATCCTGGCGGGTATTCGCAGCCTCAAGTCAACAGAAGGCCCTGACCTGATCGTGTGGGGAAGTTCAACGCTGACGTCGGTGTTGCTCGGGCAGGGACTGGTCGACGAGGTTGTGCTGCTGATCTACCCGGTCTTGCTGGGTCGGGGCAAACGCTTTTTTTCGGACAGTGTCGCCCCCTGCGAACTGGCTTTGGTCGACACGAAGGGTATGGACACGGGTGTGCTCATAAATACATACCGGCCCGTTGGGCCGCTACGGCCCTAAAGCTGATTGGTAAAGCGCCATAATCCATCCTGCCAACCGTTTACCAACCTACGCACGCATCGACTTGTGTGTAGCTGATCGGAAACAGAAAGGCTGGGGAAGAAAACCCCACTTGGCAGTGGAACCAGCGCTTTGGCGCCTGCATAAATTTTTTGCCCGCTGAAGCCTCCGGCAGGGCTATTCAGGTTTTGAATAGCCCTGCCGGAGGCTTCAGCGTAAAATGAGACCCTGCCGCTTTTAAACCATAGGGTGTCGGCCATGACTCATAGCTTCTGGGGTAAGGTTATTACTCTGGCAAATTGTGTAGTGTCTGGCAGGGGAGAAGCCGGCCCGAACCCCGATGGTCTGCGTCCGCATGTTACAGATTGGTGAAGTCATTACCCTGAGTCTGGTGGGAGGTGTGTCTGAGACCGGCCCCGCGCCGTCCTGGGTGTGCGTCACCCAGGACGGCTTTAATCACAGCCTGAGCAGCCTTAGGGGGCGGTCGGTTCGGAACGGCGCCCGGCGCGGAGTTTTTCATTGACCGTTCGCTCAAAACATACCCTGGCATATCCTAAAACAGCCCCAACTTACCCGCAGGTATGTTACTGCCTGGGGGATGGGAAAGGCTATGGCTCGGCCCTTCGGAAATTATAGCCATTTCATTCAAATTCTTTTCATCATGAAACACCTTGTCCTGGCGGTCTGCTCAATAGTAAGTTGGATTAACCTATATGCTCAGGTTGGCATTGGCACCACTACACCCAAGGCATTCTTCAACGTAGCCGAAGGCAAAGATGTGCTCTTTGGCAAAGATTTGTCTTACCCCATAGAAGATGATGACCTTGACCGGGCTAAACTCATTTGGTATGCCAGCAAAGGCGCTTTTCGGGCCGGTAATGTTTCCTATACCAAATGGGATATTGGCCAGGTGGGGTATAGTTCCTTTGCCGCTGGCTATAATCCAACCGCCAGCGGGGCTTTTACAGTGGCTCTTGGCTTCAGTAGTTTGGCCAGCGGTTATGGCTCCATTGCTATTGGCCAGGGCAGTGCTTCGAGTAAAGATCATTCGGTAGCCATCGGCCAATATACGACCGCCAGTGGTGACCTGGCAGTGGCGCTTGGGGCCTACAGTACGGCCAGTGGTGCTCAGTCGGCGGCCCTTGGCCACTTCGTCACTGCCAGTGGAGACAATTCATCTGCTTTGGGCAATAAGGTAACGACCAACGCTAAAACGGGCGCATTCATTATTGGTGATTATGACCCTAATGGACCAACCTATTCCAATACCGCCACCAATCAGATGATGATGCGCTTCACCGGAGGGTATACACTCTACACGAGTGCTCCCACCAGCCAGTCGACAGCGCTGGGTATCCGGCTACCTGCTAATGGGAATGCCTGGCAAACGCTGTCGGACTCGACTCGCAAGGAAAACTTTCGGCAAGCAGACGGTGTATCTTTTCTGCAAAAGATTGCCCGAATGCGGCTGGGTAGCTGGAACTACAAAGGGCAGGATGCTCATCAGTACCGGCATTACGGGCCTATGGCCCAGGACTTCTTTGCCGCTTTCGGCCAGGATGAACTGGGCACTATTGGCGAAGACAAGAGCATCAATCAGGCGGATTTCGACGGGGTGAACCTGATTGCCATTCAGGCCCTGATCAACGAGAACCAGGAGTTAAAAGCGAAACTGGCGGCTTTTGAAGAAAGAGAAAAGAACGCTCAGGCGCGACTCGACAGAATCGAAAGATTACTATCGGCATCGCCTGCTGCCTCAATGGCCAGCAGTAGGCCATAGGCGTTCGTGGGGAAATGCAGCCTGAGAACCACCTTTAGCTCAATTGCGCAGGTTATCGTACCCATTAGCCGTTATCTGCTTTGATCGTTTTATTTCCAGGGCGGGCTGGCGGATGAACTATGAATAGGTTGGGGAGAAGTGCCGAAGCCTTTCCTGACGCTGACTGGTGAGTTCCTTTTTATAGGGCGTTTGGACTGGATCAAATACATTTGTTCCCGAACTTCATTACCCGTTTGCTGAGTTTAACCCGGTAGCCGAGTTTAGTACAATCGTGCCTCATTACATTTATAAGCGCTGACCACACCTAGATGAAACTACTGTTCCAGCAGACAAACTTCATCGATAAGGCTGAGGCTACTCACACTTGAAAATTAGCCCATCAAAGGCTTCATTTCGTTAACACGCTATTCCTATGTATACGCTATTTCTACACCACGTCGATTATTTGGACCAGGAGCCACAGGTAAGTATGCCGTTTTTACCTACGACTAATGACTGGCTTGAAATTCCTGTCGATGTTCGCAATGCACACTGGCCTGGCTGTTCGGAGACGCTTTATGTGGTGGAGCGGGAACATCTGTTCGATGAGCAGATGCGATTCTACGGCACCCGGCTTCATTTGCAGGATTGGGAAGGTAAATAAGCAACTGTCTATCAACTGCTTTTTTTCGGTGGGCGGATAAAGGTGCCAGCCGAATAAACTTCGATTACTTAAGCGGATAGCTCTGGGTTGCCAACGAATGTGGCGTGACAATAATAAGAAAACTACCCGTAAGATATCCTGAATAAATAGGATAATTCTTATTTTACATCAATCCGGCTATCAACTCGCCAATCCACGTTAGGGCCAGCAGAATGGCACCTGCGGCCACAATTAGGGGGAGTGATCCTAAATCATCATTGTTGTATTTTTCCATCATACCTGTTAGACGGATAAATAGTGGCCAGGTCTCGTCGATGAACAAATTTTTAATATAATTCTAAGCAGTTAAAGCCGACACGGCTGGCGATAGAGGCTGTTAAGAAAGCGGTAGGCTACGCTCAGGGTGACACAGGAGATCAATCGCCTATAGGCCGTAATGGACCAACTGACCGGAATCAGAGTCTGCCATCCTTTCACGTAGTATGAATGGACGCTATGGGCAGCAGTCAGAGAATTTAAGAGTCATGACTGTTACTTTTTAAATAGAGCGGGAATATGTAATAGATCATGGGTTAATGGCTTTGCTGGCTAATTACCGGCAACCAGGCTGATTTAACCCTTGGAAAAACAACTCTATGCAATCCATCCTATGAAACACTTATTCTGCCTCTTACTGGCCAGTATGTCGATCAGCTTTTTGAGCTGTAAAAAAGCAGCAAATGACCCGGCTACTCCCTCGCCCGTTTCGTCGCTCAATGGCCAATGGCGGTACGCTAGTGATATTGGGGGTGGCTGTCATGATCTGGTTGGCGCAGTGTATGAGATCAAGGAAGGAACAGTAACGGCCCTGAGCGTACCCTCCAATGGATATGGCTGGAAGGCGGGGGATAATATTTTGACCAATATGGCCCAAACAACAGCGCCAACAGCATTTACTGCCAATGGCTACAGTAAGGCCGGAGGTAATATTGCAGACCCGAATATTAAAGTAAACATCATCACGGCAACTAATGCTCAGTCGATGACCGTGACTTACGTTAATGTCTGTAATCCAGTACAGGTGTGGGCAAAAACGAAGTAAGGCCCCTGTACAATGGATAGCCACCAGACGCTCCCGTAGACTACCGCGTAAGCGCATCCGCTAGGGCTTAATCCGGACGTAGCACAACCACAGGATCACACTTTCCGGGACGCAATGGCACGCTTGATCACCTGCATAGTCGCAGCCTGCCGATTCTTAACAAACGCCATTGCCGTGGCTACTTTCTTGCGTGCTCCGGCGTAATCCTGGTGAATCAGTCGGAGTTGTTTACTCCAGTCGGCTGCGGTCGACTCGTCGACCTGAAACAGCCATTCGGGCAAACCAATATCGCGGAACATCCAGGCTTTGCGTCCGTGCGAGGGAGGCCAGGCATGAAGAATCGGAACCCCCAGCGTCAATCCCATAATAAGCGAGTGCGGTTCCATGCCGAAAATAGTGTGAGCCCGTGCGTACACCGACATGGCTTCATCGGCGTTCCAGAACGTATCCCGCCAGACTACTTTCCCTTGTATATCAGTCGGTAACAGGTCGTATACGTACCGTTTGGCAGAGCCTATTTCCTTGGTTACCTCTGGTGCTAATAACACGTTTAAGCCTGTCTCCCGAACCCAGGAGGTAATCATCTCCCGCACCTTGGCCATGCGTGTCTGATCTTGTTCATCCTGGATGGCGGCCGGTTGAGCCAGGCTAAGCGGATCATATTTGCCCGCCGAAAACGGTTTATTGGTCAGAATCACTACGGTCAGAAACTTCTGGTCTTCCAGCCCTACTTTTTTCAGATACGCCCGTCCTTTCTCTTCGTTTCGAACGTTGATGCCGAAGCATCCGTCGGGTCCGAATTCAAGGACAGGCGTTCGGAACGCATTCTCTTTGAGGAACTTTACCGATTCGCCGTCCCGGCAGTATACGAAAGCGGCCTGGCTCAATACGTTCCGGTAAACGTACATCGACGGGAAATCGAAGCGGTCGAACGACTGGCCGTAAATACCAAAAGGAATCCGATTTTCGGCGCAGTAGACGAAAGGCGTCAGGCTCGACATGTTAGCGGCCCAGTCTTTGCCGAACAAGCCAAAATTCATGGCCATGCCCGAGTTAAATATAAACATGTCTGCGCGGTCAAAAGCCGATTTCAATTCACCATCAAAAGGCTTTCCCGCTTCGAAAAACTTACCCCGAATGACCTTGACAGCTGGGAAATTTTTGCTGATAAGCTTTTCGGTTTCGGGTCTGGGATCGACGTGCCAGAGCAGAATCTCGGCATCTGGAAGGTACTGAGAGAGTAGCCGAATGGTACCGGGGGTATGGCCCTGATCGCCAATGTTACCGTCGCCCCAGGACGATCGCAGAATGATAACCGGATTATTTTTGGGCTGCTCCGCTAAACTGGCCGCAAAGGCTAACTCCGGATGGTTTACCCCAAACGAAAGCGCCGGGGAGAGCGTCGAAACTTTAATGAAATCGCGTCGGGAGGGCATACTGATCAGGCTATTTCTACATTTTTCTTTACATACCCCATCGTTTCGCGTTGGCGTTGTTCCACGAATTTTCGGGCTTTGGCCGCTTTGGCTTTGGCTGCTTTTGGGTCTTTAGCCATCGCTAAAACCGCCGGCACGTAGTGGGCTACGTCCTGCCCGTTGTCCATATCGAACAGCCAGTCACCTAAGCCAATGTCTTTCCACATCACGCCCTTACTGGTTTGTTCGAAAAAACGACCAACGATGGCCGGAATACCGTTGCCAATGCACATAATCGGTGAATGCATTTCAAGACCAAACAATCCAGCCGACCGAACATACGTGCTAACGGCTTCATCCGTAATCCAGTACCGATCCCGCCAGACGACCTTCGGTTTCACATCGTCGGGTAGTTTGTCGTAGAGAATTTCCTTGCCGAGCTTCACCTGCGTTTCATCTTCCGGACAAATCAGAATCTTCATCGGCGTCTGACGAACGACGGCAATGATGGCTTCCCGCAGGGGTGCATTATCATGCTCTTTCATTTCCTGATTGCGGGCATTCCGTTTTTCGTCGAAGGGCGTTTTTTTAGCTGGTATTTCCCAGTAGGGGGTGAAGCGCGTTCGGGGAATGACGCACATAAACTTGCCTTCTTTCAGATCGTGCTCTTTCAGAAAAGTAGTAGCTGCCTGATCGTTGCGCAAATCGACGGCGAACGCACCATCCGGGCAATACTCCATAATGGCGTTGTGAACCCCGTTCTTTTTAGCGAAATCCAGCGAAATGGAATCCCGGAACAGCGCAAAACGGGCCTTATTCAGCAGTTCGACATCGAGTGGGTTGGCCGTTACCATGGCTTTAGGATCGGGACTGTATACACCCGGAAAGGTTATCCCATACACGCCGAAAGGCTTACCCGTTTCTTTATCCCAGCGATTTACATCTTTCCGGGCTACGAGCGACGGCCCTGAACCATGCAATAAAAAGACACATTCGGTAAACGCCTGAGTGATTTCATCGGGGGTTTTGATAATCGGTACGTTCGGAAATCTCCGGCGCATCAGAGCCTCGACGCCGTTATCCAGACTGGATGGCCATAAACGAACCTGAACATCGGGCAGGTATTTCTCCAATAGGGCGAGTACCCCGGGCGTATGACCAATGTCCCCAATGTTGACTGTCTGCCAGGATGAGCGGAGAATCATCGATTTTTTAGGAGCCACACCAACTGGGGTCAGGTGGTCTGCCAGTGCTGGAACACTCATTACTAAGCCGAGCAGTGAAGGCGTTTGTTGGAGGAAATCGCGACGGTTCATCATCGGTAAAACGGGATTAGTAGCCAGGGTTCTGTTTTAGGTTTGGGTTCGCATCCAGATCCGTTTGTGGAATCGGCATGAGCACGTGGAAGGGCTGAATCGTGGCATTGCGGTCGAAGCTATTTTCCGCTTTTACGGCGTCGAGTAAGCGGCCCGTGCGAACCAGATCATTCCGCCGATTATTCTCAAACGCCAGCTCCAGGCGTCGCTCCAGCCAAACGGCTTCTTTAAACTGCTGATAGGTTAGCCCGGAGAGCGTTGCCAATCCGGCTCGGGTATGCACTTTATTCAACGCAGCATACGCTGCGTCGGTAGGACCGTTGCCCGCTTCATTGCTGGCTTCCGCAAAAATCAATAATATGTCTGCGTACCGGAGAATGGGAATACTGGTTCCTTCCAGTGATTTAGCCGTTTTGTCGATAAATTTCTGAAATGCCACCGCTTTGGTCGGATCGGGGTCGGTAGCCGACAGGTTGTACGTTACGCCGTTGTAGACATACGAGGTCAGAAACATAACCGGCTTGCGCTTGTCGGCAGATGTATAGGCATTGAACAAACTCGGTGAGGGGCGGGCAATTCCTGAACCCGTACCAGGAAAAATAGGGGCTGAGCGGGTGCCGTATCCAAAATCCAGGGTGTGCCCTTTAACATCGGTAAGGTTCTGAACTTCAACGATATTTTCTTTGCCACCCCGTGCCGAAAGCGCGAACGCATCCGCAAAATTCGCGTATAGATCGTAGACGCCTAAATCCATAACCTCTTTGGCTTTGGCAGCCGCCTGCGCCCAGTAAGGTGACCCGGCGGTCGTGCCCGCCCGCGTCAGGTACACTTTGGCCAGTATACCTTTGGCAGCTCCCTGCGTCGCGCGGCCTGATTCACTGGCTGCATACGTTTTCGGCAATCCATTTTCGGCCTCTTTCAGGTCAGTTTCAATCTGCGCGTACACTTTGTCTACCGGATCGCGCTGGACCGCCAGTCCCTCCAGCGAAGTCGTTTCAGTCGTGACGACCGGCACATCCCCATAAAGCCGAACCAGGTTAAAATAATGGAGGGCGCGTAAAAATTTAGCTTCGGCAACATAGCGGGCTTTGAGGCTTTCGTCCATCGAAATGCCGGGCAAACGAGCAATGACGGTATTGGCCCGGTTGATGCCCGAATAAGCGCTGCCATAGTTTTGAATAAAGGTGTTGGTTGGCGTGATGTTGTAGCGCCAAAGGAGGGGCCGGTCTGCCGAGCCGGTCAGAAAGGGAATGGCGTCGTCACTCGTTGCCAGATCGAGAAACGGATCGGTTCCGCTAATGGCTGCGTAGCAGGCACCCAAGGCCGCTTTGGCATCGTCGGCGGTTTTGTAGAAGGTGGCATTGGTCAAATTAGTGACCGGTGATACATCCAGTTGCTTTTCGCAGGCCGCCAGCAAAAAGATCAGCAGGGGAGATATGTATTTGATGTTCATGGCGCTGGGAAGAGGCTAAAATTTTAGATTTAAACCAACCAGTACGGTTTTAGCCGATGGATAAGCTCCGTAGTCCAGGCCCTGGCTCAGTGAAGAACTGCCGTACCGGTTTACTTCCGGATCGAAGCCGGTATAATTAGTAAAGGTGAACCAATTCTGGGCGGCTACGTAGATGCGGGCTGAATTCATACTCAGGTGATTCATTACGGACTTGGGTAGATTATAACCGAACGCAATATTCTTGACGCGCAGATACGAGCCATTTTCAACCTGAAAGCTGGACAGAATGCGCGACCCACCCGCACTGTTTGCCCGTGGGATCGTGTTGCTGGGATTCGTGGGTGTCCAACGGTCCAGTGCCCGGGCCGACTGGTTGTTACCGCCCGTTAGGTTTAGCAAATCGAAGGTGCCGTAATTCAGAATACTGTTGCCCCAGTTCCCTTGTAGGAAGATGTTCAGATCGAAGCCTTTGTACGAGAAGGTGTTGTTCATGCCGCCAAATCCTTTGGGATTGGCATTCCCGATAACGGCACGGTCATTATCATTGATAACGCCATCGCCGTTCAGGTCTTTGTAGCGAATGTCGCCTGGTTTAGCCGTTTTTTGGGCTGAGGCATCGATCGCGCTCTGGTTCTGAAAAATACCGTCCGTGACACGCCCGTAGAAGTTGCCAAGTGGACTGCCCACCGCCAGTAGAATAGGATTGACATTCGTGGCAAAAATCACCGCATCCGTACCCGTCGTGAATTGCTGGCGACCATCGAGGGTCAGGATTTTATTTTGGTTGAAGGTAACGTTGAACTCAGACGTCCAGCGGAAGCCCCCTTTGTCAATGTTAACGGTATTGAGCGCCAGTTCAACGCCCCGGTTTTCTACGCTACCGATATTTTTGAGAGTAGTCGAAAAGCCTGATGAGGTGGGTACGCCCACGTTAAATAGTAAATCGGACGTGGTTTTGACGTAATAATCGGCTGTTAGCTGGATGCGGTTATTCAGCAAACCAACATCGAGCCCGGCGTCGAACTGAGCGTTTTTCTCCCAGCGCAGGTCCGGGTTGGCAACTCCGGATGTATACGCCCCTGAGTTCAAGGTTCCGCCCAGAATGTAAGACGTCGAACTAATGTTGGCCAGATACCGGTAGTTGCCAATTTCCTGATTGCCCGACAGGCCGTAACTTACCCGTAGCTTGGCATCCGATAGAACCGTTAGATTCTTCATCCACGACTCATTGGCGAGCTTCCAGGCGATGGCCCCTGATGGGAAAAAGCCAAACTTTTCGTTCGGACCGAACCGGCTGGACCCATCCCGGCGCCCGGTAAGCGTCACCAGGAATCGGTCGGCAAACCCATAATTGATGCGGGCTATATAGGAGATCAGCCGCCAATCGGTGGCTGTTGAGGTAGGGGCAACCAGGCTCGAGCCGGCGCTGAGGTTATTGTACAAAGCAAAGTCATTGGTAAACGAATTGGCGTTGGCCTGAACACCTTCCATTGTGAGGCCCTGAATGGTGTAGCCTACCAGGGCGTTCAGGCTATGGCGTGGGGTAATCTGGCGCGTGTAGGTTAACGTATTTTCATTCAGCCAACCCACGTTTTGCGCATTCGCTACGTTTGCGCTACCACCCACACTAGACCCGGCGGTCGTTAGCCGAGTGGCATAATAATTGGTTTTGGTCGTTTGCAGATCGGTGCCAAAGCTGGTGCGAAACGTCAACCCGTCCAGAAGGGTGTAATCCAGGTACGCATTTGCCAGCAACCGGATAGTCGTACTGGGGTTGCTGATTTCATTGGCTATGGCCACAGGGTTATCGACGCCGTAGCCGTTGAGCGTTCCCGTGTTTTTGTAATAGCTGCCGTCGGCATTGTACACCGGGAAGGTCGGAGCAAAACTTAGCGCAGAGCTCGTTACCCCCCCGCCCCCGTTGCCATCGACCTCGGTGCGGGCATTGTTGCCCGTAGTATAGCCTCCCTGCATGGTCAGACCGACTTTTAGCCGCGAGGTCAGGTTGTTATCCAGATTGGCCCGCAGGGTATATCGTTTAAAATTCGAGTTAACGATAATCCCTTGCTGGTTAAAATAACCAAATGAAATCGCATAACGGGATTTGTCCGTACCGCCCTGAGCCGATAGTTGGTGGTTTTGTATCGGAGCCGCCCGAAAAATTTGATCCTGCCAATCGGTTCCGGATCCCAGGGTCGAAGGCATCGGCTGATCAGCCGATGAACCATCGAAATAAGGCTTGCCCCCGTTATTCTGACGCGCTTCGTTGACAAAATCGGCAAACTGCTGTGCGTTTAATAAGGGAATCTTATGCCGCACCGTCTGCACGCCGTAATAACCATCGTAGCTGATAACCGTTTTGCCCGCTTTGCCACGCTTGGTGGTAACGAGTACCACGCCGTTCGACCCCCTCGACCCGTAAATAGCCGTAGCCGACGCATCTTTCAATACATCGATGGATTCAATATCATCGCTGTTGATCGAATTTAAACTACCGTTAATGGGAAATCCATCGACCACGTACAGCGGATCGTTGCTGGCGTTGACGGAGCCCGAACCCCGAATCCGGATGGTAGACGTTCCGCCCGGACGGGCCGAATTAGACACGACCTGCACACCAGCTACCCGCCCCTGCATGGCCCGGTCGAACGAGACAATGGGGGTGGCCTTGATGTCGGCTTCGCCTATTTTCGCTACAGACCCGGTCAAGTCTGATTTTTTGACGGTTCCGTAACCAATAACAACCACTTCGTTCAGCGATTTATCGTCCGGCTGTAGCTGAACGTCCAGCACGGCTTTAGTCCCTACTGGTATTTCCTGGCTGGTATACCCCACAAAGCTGAAAACCAACACTGTTTTTTCGTCTGGCACGGCCAGTTGATAGCGCCCGTCGGTATCGGTAGTCGTGCCACGGATGCTTCCTTTGATCACCACGTTGACTCCCGGTAGGCTTTCTCCTTTTTCGCCGGTTATACGCCCACTTACCCGAATATCGACAGCTTCTGTCGTGGCAAGCGAAGGCGTAAGGGATTGAATAGTTGAGATAGGCTCCTCGGTACTCGCTGATTCATTGCCTGAAACGGGCGATGGATTCTTCGACGGCTTAATGATGTAATAGGCCTGGTCGTTTAGTTTCCTGACGATCAATCCGTAGGGCTTCAAAACGGTTTGCAGTTGCTTTTCCAGCTTTCCCGGATGGCTGAGCGCGTCGGCAGGCACCGTAATTCCCTGAACGGTAGTTTCCTCGAACAGAATACTAATCTGATGCTGCCGGCTGAGGTTCGTCAGTACTTCTTTAAGCGATTGCTGACCAGCTGGATTGGTTTGAATTTGTGGGGGCCATTTGCCCTGCTGACGCGCCAGTACAACCGACTGTGCCAGGGCTAATTGCTGACCCAGCAAACTGAGTACAATCAAGCCCAGTTTGGGGAGAGGTAAACGTACCATAAGTAGATGAACTGTTTAGGAATTAGTGCGTAATTCGATGTGGTGCTGGGTTTTCACGACACGTAGATTCAGCAGCCCAGCCAGAATCTGTAGCAGATCATCGGCTCGTTCCGCTTTGAAGTTGCCCGCAATCCGGCGTTGGCTCAGCGCCGGATTCGTCACCACTACGTTGACCCCGAATCGCTCCTGAATTTGCTCAGCCACTTCGGCCAGTGGGGTATTGTCGAAATAAAACCAGTGTTCTTTCCAGGCTACATAAGGCCGGGCGGGAGCCGACTGAATGACTTTGTAGCTGCCGGACTTCGCCACCGTAACCACATTCCCCGGCTTCATGTAGAGCTGCTGTCCCTGGGGAAGGTTGAGTTTAACTTTCCCTTTGTTGAGAAAAACCCGCTTCCCCCGATCGCGGGCATACACCGTGAATTCAGTGCCCAGTACTTCTACCTGAAAATTGTCGGCGGTTTGAACGATAAACCGCTGGTGACTCGCCGTATGGGTGACACGGAATTCGCCTTCACCAACCAGGAAAACCTTACGGGTATCATTTCCAAAACCAAACCGGGGTACGCGCAGGCTGGAATTAGCATTCAAAACCACCGAACTACCATCGGGCAGCTGGTAGGAGGCAGTCTGCCCGTAGGCTGTCTCATACCACTGATACTGGATTTGTGCCCGAAAAAAATACGCGGCAAAACCGCTTACGAGTAAAATAGAAGCGGCAATGGACCAGGTCTGCCAGCTTGCCAGCCAGTCAGGCTTCGAAGGCTTCAGCAGTGTAGGTTTGAAAACAGGCTCGTCATTCGTCTGCATGACGGCCTGAAAGTCGTTTAGGGCGCTATCCACTTCAACCGGAAATTGCGGCCGTTGACTCTCCCATTCGTCTAAATACTGATAATAGGTTTCTTCGTTGGTTTCATCAGCTAGCCAGGCTTCCAGATATTTTTTCTGAATCGCCGTAGCTTTTCCGTCGAAGAAATCGAAGAGAATTGTTTTTATAAGTGCCGGTTTCATAGCGAATGCGTCGTTTGACAAGGAGACAAGTGAGGACCTTACTGCCTCACTCACAGGCATAAGAAGAAGCAATACATAGCCAGAGAGTAAGGGTGATAATCCAGTCGGCTTTTAATTCCTGACGTAGCTTAGTGAGTGCCCGAATCAATAATTTTTCGACCGCACTGCTACTGATGTGTAAATCCTGCGCGATTTCAGCATATTTCTTTCCTTCGATCCGGCTGAGTAAAAACGCACGCTGACACTGCGGGGGCAGATTTTGGATGATCGACTCGATCTTCTGATGGAGTTCGCTGTAGTGTAATACCTGATCAGGCTGCAAACAGGAAGGGATTGACTGGTTTGTGGCAAACTCAAGCGAATCGGACCGGTGAAGCTCCCAGCGCAGGTAATTATAAGCCCGGTGACGAACGGATTTGTAGAGATAGGCCCGATAAGACGTTGTAATCTTCTCGAAGGTGCGTTCCTGCCAGAAAACGGTGAACACCTCCGCCACAAGGTCTTCGGCTATTGCTTTCGAATACACAAAGCGAACGGCATGATTAACGAGATTGGCGTAGTAACGGCGAAACAGCAGCGAGCAGCCCTGTTGAGCATCCTGCGAAAATAAAGTACGGAGCATAAATTCATCATCCGTCACTTTAGCCGTAGGTTCTGGCTGCAGATCCTTTGCCGAAGCCGGTCCGCCAAAAGTCGAGTCATCATTCGTTAACGGTACTAGCTGCATAAAAACGTCCGTTAGTTGGGTAGTACTTAACGTAGACAAGTTTGGACTTTAATACCTCACCTTGTAGGGAATTTTTTTAGAATAAATTTTTAAAGTTGTTTTCACGTAGCTGTTAAATCGGTAGTGGAGCCATCGCCTGTGGCAGAAATAGTCAATTTCAATTCCTCCTATAAAACATATACCGGCCACCGATCTGGATGGTGATCCCCACCTGCTGGGTGAACAGATCGACATGGGCGCTTATGAGTTACCATCCGAGATCTGTCGCCGACGTTGTTCGCCTACTTTCAGCAATAACTTCGCCGACAAAGTCAACAGGATTCTTTCGGGGTCGATTTCGGTTTACGGTCATAGCTTATGCAATTCATTGGCTAATAATAAATTATCAATTCGGTAGCTGGCTTTTACCAGCACAGTAACGGTCGGTTGACTAAAGGAGCGGGCGATACTAACTATGTTCGTGAGGTAAGAACAACGCGACGCGTCGCAGCAGGTAGTTTTACGAGAGGATTTTGGCCTTTTTTCTCGTTTAAACGAGACGGTTCATTATACGGGAACGCCGACAGAATGTTCGAGCCTCTGCGCCACTTAAGCCCGGAGGTCATCGCAACTTTCGGCCATTTTGTGTTCATTTGTACGTTCCTAAAAACCTACTCATGAAACGGTTAACCTACCCAGCCTTACTGCTCACCCTTGGCTTGCTTAGCCTCACCGATAAACCCGCCACTACCGACTGGCCCGAATACAATGGGGGCCCCGATCGCAACCATTTTTCACCGCTTACTCAACTGAATACCGGCAACGTGGCGGGCTTACAGGTCGCCTGGGAATATGCGTCGGGTGGAGTCGATACGCTTAAAAACAACACCCAAATTCAGTGCAATCCGCTCATCATCGACGGTGTGCTGTATGGGGTGTCGGCCGGCTCACAGGCCTTTGCGCTCGACGCGGCTACGGGTAAGGAGATTTGGAAAACGGCCTTCACCGACGATACCTTCGCCATGAATAGCCGGGGCGTTACTTACTGGACCGATGGACGGGAAGCCCGGATTTTCTTTGCTTACGGCTCGCTGCTTTACGCTCTCGATGCCCGAACGGGTAAACCCGTGACCAGTTTTGGCAAAGGTGGAAAAATCAACTTGAAAGAGGGTCTTGCGCGGCCCGGAGCCGACGAGTACGTAGTGAGCAACACGCCCGGCGTGGTGTATAAAAATCTGCTCATTATGGGCCACCGGGTGTCGGAGGTCGCGCCGGCCCTGCCCGGCGACGTGCGCGCCTACGACCTGCGTACGGGGCGGATCGTCTGGACGTTCCACACCATTCCACACCCCGGCGAGTACGGGGCCGACACCTGGCCCAAGGACGGCTACCGCAACTTTGGTGGGGCCAATAACTGGATGGGCATGGCCATCGACCGGCAACGCGGCATCGTGTACGTGCCTACGGGGACGGCGGCCTTCGATTTATACGGAAGTACCCGGCCCGGCCAGAACCTGTTCGGTAACAGCCTGATTGCCCTCGATGCGGCCACGGGCAAGCGACTTTGGCATTTTCAGACGATCCACCACGACATCTGGGACCGAGATATTCCGGCTCCGCCCAATTTATTCACCGTCGTTCATGGCGGCAAAAAGGTGGATGCCGTATCGGTGTTATCCAAACAAGGGTTTCTGTTTGTCTTCGACCGGGTGACGGGTAAGCCCCTGTTTCCGATTGAGGAACGACCCATGCCCGCTTCCACTGTTCCGGGGGAAAAAGCCTGGCCCACCCAGCCGATTCCCCTCAAACCCGCGCCGTTTACCCGGCAATCGTTTTCGGAAAGCGATATCAACGACTTTGTCACCGACCGCGACACCGTGCTGGCCCAGCTCCGGCGCTGGCAATCGGGCAAGGAGTTCATTCCCTTGCCTCTGAGCCCCAACCGGACCGTGTTTTTTCCCGGCACCGACGGTGGGGCGCAGTGGGGCGGAGCCGCGGTGGACGAAGCGGGCATTATGTACGTTCCGGCTAAGCAAATTCCGGTTACCATGGGGCTGGTTCCAACCCCCACCGGTTCATTGGCATCCAGGGCCGTGGAGCGCACCGGTAGCCAACTCTACCAAACCCACTGTGCCGCCTGCCACGGCCAAAACCGCGAAGGCTCTCACGATGGGACCTATCCGGCTCTGATGGGCATTGCCCAAAAACGCAACGAAACGTCCGTGGCTCAGGTGCTGGCCAAAGGTCAGGGCATGATGCCTGCCTTCACCAACCTGAAGGAAGCCGAGCGCAAGGCCATCGTGGATTTTTTATTCGGTAAAACAACGTCCGTCGCCAGCCAGGCGGATCTGAACACCGCGCCCTACCACCACACCGGGTTTACCCGCTGGTACGACCGGGCCGGATACCCCGTGAGCCGCCCACCCTGGGGCACGCTGACGGCGATCGACATGAACACGGGCGAACACCGTTGGCAAGTCCCGCTGGGCGAGTACCCCGAACTGGTGGCGAAGGGCATTCCCCCGACGGGTACCGACAACTATGGGGCTCCGGCCGTTACGGCGGGCGGGCTGCTCTTCATCGCTTCTTCCCGCGACGAAATTATTCGGGCTTTCGACCGGAAAACGGGCCGTGAACTCTGGCGCGCTAAACTGCCCGCTGCCGGGTATGCTTCGCCGAGTACCTACGCCGTCAATGGTAAGCAATACGTGGTGATTGCCTGCGGGGGCGGTAAACTCAAAACCAAGTCGGGAGATCGGTATGTAGCGTTTGCCTTGCCGTAAGCAGCTACTTCGCCGTTTGTGAGCAGATTAGAATAGAACATTACATTTTCAAATAAGACAATAATGGATTTACAGATACGCGGGAAAACCGCCCTGGTAACGGGATCAACGGCCGGCATTGGGCTGGCTATTGCCAAAACACTGGCTCAGGAAGGGGCCGACGTCATACTGAATGGTCGAAATAAAGAACGGGTCGATGCACTCGTACGTCAACTGACCGATGAATTACCCGGCAGCCGGTTTAGCGGAATTGCGGCTGATTTCAGTCAGGTCAATGAGATTGACGCCTTGCTGGGGGCATTGCCCCAGGTAGATATATTGATCAACAACGTCGGTATTTTCGAGCCGAAGGAATTTACGGACATTTCCGACGAAGACTGGTTTAAGTTTTTTGAGGTAAACGTCATGAGCGGAGTTCGCCTTTCCCGTCATTATTTCCCCCGCATGCTGGCCAACGGGTGGGGACGTATCATTTTCATATCCAGTGAATCGGCGCTGCAGATTCCAACGGAGATGATTCATTACGGTACCACAAAAACCGCCCAGCTGGCCATTTCGCGGGGGTTGGCTGAATTGACTACCGGTACTGAAGTAACCGTAAATACCGTTCTGCCAGGTCCGACTTTGTCAGAAGGGGTGGGTGGTTTCATTACCAGTATGGCGGCCAGAAGTAATGTGTCAGTCGAGGAAATGGAAAAGGACTTTTTTAAAAACGAGCGGCCTACTTCGCTTCTCAAACGATTTGCCACGACCCAGGAAATTGCCAACATGGTGGCTTATCTCTCCAGCCCACTGGCGTCGGCAACCAACGGAGCGGCCATTCGGGTAGATGGTGGGGTGACCAAGACCATTGCCTGATCACCGCTCATTCCGGAAAAAGCAACAGAGTCAAATGCAGGACACGACGGACGATTTGGTGGCAGAACCTGACTTAATAATCAGGTTCTGCCCAAAGGTTGTTACTGACTACGTGTTACCGGGGCAGGTATGTATTCCTGTAACGTGATGTTCCCCCGGATGGGCGCTTCAGGCAGTTCATACGTCTGGTCGTCTGGTCCAGCGTGATGGCCGTCATAGCCGCCATCGACTCGGCGGCTGGCTGAGCAAAGCCGGTTGGCTGTAAACTACTCACCCACTTCTCACCTGGTGTCTCGACCGATTTAACAGCTTTGCCCAGCGCATCGGAAAAGGCAGCTGCCACGTCTGCCGATGAGTAGCGTTCGGGCCCCTCAACATAGTACAAGCCAGTTTGTTCGTTCGGCTCCTGCAACAGCCGGGCGCTTACCACGCCCAGATCCTGTGGGGCCACCATCGGTAACTTGAAATTGGCGAGGTATAAGGTAGACACCTGACCCGCCTGCTGAGCCGTTACCAGAGCCCTATCCCGATTGCTCATATAGTAGGCCGCCCGGATGATGCTGGTGGGAATGTATTGAGTAATGAGGTTACAATCTTGTGCAGAAGGGGTCAGGATTGGTTGGCTTCACTCAGATGTAGCGTAGCCACCGTTGCTCTTTATGACGCTCTTTATAATTTCCGTACCTCTTACAAAGCGGGTACATCGCCAGGACAAGGAAGATCCAAATGACATAAATAACCCATAACTCCACTCCGCTCCCCGCCCTGGGTCGGCCGAAGTTCGAGCCGAACACCAGGTCAGACGTTCGGAATCCTTGTAGAAAGACCATGACGAAAACAAGCGGGTGGATCAAATACCAGTGCACCAGGAAATAGAATAAGGGGGTTTTGCCATAGACGCTCACCCGATCCGTCCAGTCCGCTTTCAGGCCTTGTACAAGGGAAAGAATGATAAACATGATCCCCAAAAAAAGAAGACAGAATTGCAGCGACGGGGGGTATTTGGTCACGTTGATAAAGGAGAGAACTGTGTAGAGCAGATTCTTTTGGGTAGACCAGCTGAGGGGATCACCATATTGGTTCGCTGCGCGTAAAGCCGTGAATAAGCCTAACAATAGCCACCCTGCCTTCATAAAGACCCGCCGTTGATGCTTTTCGGTTGACATGAAAAAATGGCCCGCCCCGTAGCCGATCAGCATAATGCCCAGCCAGGGGATCGGCGGGTAGGCGATCAATACTAGTTTACCGGTAGCATACGGAAAAGCCATGGGGGAGAAAAGGGAGAGCAGCGCTTTCAACCATAAGTTGTCTGGAACCGGCATCGAGCTGACCAACTCATAACCAGCGACGATTATCCCGCCAAGTAACCCGACCGTCTGGGGTGCTAATCTGATCAACTGACTGAGAATCACAGACCCAAGCCCGATAGCCGCGATCACCTCCAGGATGAGGACATCGAAGGTTGGGTCGAACCAGATGCCGAAATTGACCACACTGAGCTCGAGCCCCACCAGCCAGAGGCCCCGTAGCAGCAGAAAACGCCGGGTAGCGGCCAGATCCTGGTTAGCCTTCATGGACAGAAAAGCGGAGGTGCCCGAAAGAAAGACAAACGTCGGGGCACATAAATGCGTAACCCACCGGGTAAAAAATAGGGCAGGGGTGGTGGTAGCCAGATCCGTCGGAGACTGCGATAACGAGGTTAGATGTAAAAAATCCCGAATGTGGTCCAGGGGCATAATGATCATGACCAGTCCACGCATCACATCAATAGAGTGGTTTCGTTTCATACTTTTTGCTATTTCTCCGATCGTTGTGCTCCTCAGACTCATTGCCAGCGTTCGATGTCCTCTACCCATTTTTGCTGCTTCATGGTCAGGCCGATCAGTAACGCCACCCCGCTGTACGCCAGCGCATCGAACGCACTGGCCAGCAGATTGCCACGGTCGGCAACTGGGTTCGACCAGGCGCCCGGGACATGGACCAGCCAAAACCACAAAAAGATCATCAGCGCGAGTAGCAGGGCGATGATCCGGATCCGGATTCCCAGTATAATGGCAATGCCGGAAGCGGTTAAGGCAACACCCGTCAGCTGGACCCAAAAGAGGGGGTTTGCCATCCAGGCAGGAACAGTAGTGACCAGAAACGGCGCGTAGATCAGGTGGGAGATTCCATAGCTGGTCATGGTGTAGAGGAAAAACAAATTGCCATAGGGCATGACTTTATCTAAAAACGCCAGCTTACCGGTTCGGGGCGAATCGAACGAATAGGCTACCACAAAGGCACCTCCCGCTAGGGCCAGTTCTTTTAGTGGCGTCGTCCACAAGCCTAAGTGATACAGCTTATTGGGTTCAGAGAAGAGCTCGTAGGTCAGGTGGGTTCCCAGGAACAGCGCCAGCCAGACAGCCCCCAGCAGAAGGGCAGCTTTTTTGCCGGCGCCTGACACAACCAGTAAAGCGCCTGTGATAATCAGGTAGAGCCCAAAGAGGGAAGCAAATACCTTCAGGAAAGGAAGGTGATGCTGATAGACCGAAAAAAAGACATCTCTGAAGCTGCCAAAATAAATCTGTTGACATCCATACACAATAAGAGCGGCTGCGTAGAAAGACCGGCCGATGCCTACCAGTTGGTTCATGGTGATCTGGGTGTTCAGTGATGTAGGCTCAAAAGTAGCCACCAGCCGTTACGCCCCGGTTTATCGTCTGTACACAACCCTATTCCTCGATAAGCGCCGTTTACCGGAAAAAACGGTCGTTTACCGAAAAAAGTCGTCGCCGTAACTCACCGGCTCTCAAAAGCCTTACCTTCGTTGGGGAGGGCCAACCCATGAACTTAACCCGAGACGTTGCGTTTACTGCCGCTTTCTGGCTACTGTACTTCCTGTATCAGTGGCTGGGCCTGGCGTCTCTGTACGGTAATTATGCAGACTACTTTATTAATGCCTGCATGGCCCTGCCCGTCGCCTTCCTCTTTTCCTGGCTAGCTGTTCATGTCTTAATCAAGAAGCGTTTGGCCGAAACAAGCCAGGCCGTCGATTGGGTGTATGTGGTTCTGTTTTCCCTTGTTTTGCTGGTCCTCAGGCGCTACATCAATTATTACCTTATTTACCCTGCGTACTTTCCCAGGGCCCAGCATATGCCCTTGTTTTCGCTGGGGAAAATGTTGGTCGACCTGGTCAATCTCTATACCATAACCGGCTTATATGCTTTGTATTTTTTTATCCAGTCCTGGTATGAGGAACGCTTGCGAGTCCACCAATTGGTGCAGCAGACTACAACGGCCGAACTAGCCCTGCTGAAAGCCCAGGTTCAGCCCCATTTTGTGTTCAATACGTTAAATAACATCTATGCGACGGCCCTGACAAGCAGTCCTGAGACGGCATCGCTGATCGCTCATCTGTCGGGTTTCCTAGCCTACAATCTATATGAATCCAACCAGGCGATGGTGCCTTTAGAGACCGAGCTTTCTTATATCAACCACTACATCGAACTGCAAAAAAACAGGTATGGTCCCAAACTGGACGTATCGATCAATGTGTATACCCCCATCCATGATCTTCGGATCGCTCCGTTGCTCTTATTACCTCTGATAGAGAACAGCTTTACCCATGGCGTAGCTCGCTCGCCCGGATTTAGCTGGATTCGGATCGATATTTCCGGGCAGCCTGGCCAGTTTTCGGTTAAGATTGCCAACAGTAAGGACGAACAAGATCCAGCTCCTGTATCCATTACCGGGGGGATTGGCTTATCGAACGTAAAAAAAAGGTTGTCTCTGCTTTATCCGGGAGGCCATGAGCTAACCATTATTGACGAGCCTCATTCATATTTGATTCGTTTGACGATTAACCCGTTGACAAATGACTACTTGCTTAATCGTCGATGATGAAGCACCCGCCAGGGCGCTGCTCCTGGAGCATCTATCGAACCTGAACGGGTTTACTGTCTTAGCTGCCCTGGACAATGCGGTCGATGCATTTACGTTTTTGCAGACCAACCCGGTCGACTTGGCTTTCCTGGATATTCAGATGCCCAAACTGTCAGGACTTGATTTGATCCGATCGATAAAGACCCGCCCGAAGGTCATTCTCACAACGGCCTACCGGGAGTACGCGGCTACGGCCTTTGAGCTGGATGCTGTCGATTATTTAGTAAAACCCATCACCCAGGAACGATTCATGCGAGCCGTTTCTAAATACCTGCACTATCAAAACAGCCCTGGGTTGTCTGCCCAGCTTCTCAGCCGCTATGAGGAGAGTTATATGTTTTTCAGAGTTGGGCGAGATCAAACTAAAATTTTCCTGAAAGACATTATTTTTATGGAGGGGCTGGGTGACTATATCAAGGTGCACACAAAAGAAAAGGCCTACGTAGCGTCCGAAAAACTAGGATATATGGAGCAGAAACTGCCCGAGGATAAGTTTATTCGAGTGCACAAATCGTTTATTATCGCCTGGGATAAACTACTCAGTTACAACGCTGATCAGGTTCATCTGGTTACCGGAGCACTGCCGCTGGGCCGTTTATATAAAGGGGTATTCTTACGAAAGATCCAGGAGCGGAAGTTCGATAGCCTGTAAGGGCCACTCCTGCTAGAGTCTGTTCCCTAACGAGGAGACTCAGAGAAACGGCCTGGGTGTAAGCTGGGGTGGTAGAGAGGAGACCAGGCCAGGTATCCACGATCAGTAGTGGTTATAGTATCTCACAAAGTACTACGCACTACATCGAATACGGCCCCTCTTGAAGGGCTTGACATATAAGCCGAAACATTAGCTTTGTGGCGTCGAAACGATGCCCAGAAAAAATAACTATATTCCTGTTAACACGTTGCCGACTGGAGTTGGCGAAGGAATAATCATTATCCGATCGTCGTTCGATGGGTCTCCCAATAATAAGGAAGTAACCCGGTCTCACCGAGATGGCGGACATACCTTTATCGTGCAGGAAAAAGGAGCTACTCATATCGAGATTGACTTTCAGACCTATCAGGTAGTAGCCCCCGCTGTTTTGTACATGCACCCCAATCAAGTTCATCGGCTGATTGAGTTTAAAAACGCTACCACCAGCAGTTTGATCGTCACTCAGGAAAATCTTCTGCCGGCGTACCAGCACCTACTGGACGAACTCACGCCCGTCGGTCCCATACCGCTGCAAACAGATGCGCTAGCCATTCTTTCGCAAACCGCTTCGCTTTGCCTGAACCTTTTCCACCGCAAGCAGGAGAAACTATACGTTCCGATACTGAAAGAAAGCTGTAATGTCTTAGTCGCCCTGGTGGCTTCGCAGTATCTGGCCCAGGCTAAGCCAGCCCATCACTACTCCAGAGTGGAAATGATTACCAAAGCGTTTAAGTCCGAACTGGAACGAGGGTTTACCACAATAAAAAGCCCAGGACGCTACGCTGAACGATTAAACCTATCGACGGCTTACCTCAACGAGTGCGTCAGAACGACAACGGGGCATTCGGTTTCGCATCATATCCAGCAGCGTATCGTGTTAGAAGCCAAGCGTCTGCTTCATCATTCCGAACTATCGGTCAAGGAGATAGCCGCTGAACTGGGCTATGAGGATTACTCGTATTTTGTCCGGCTGTTTGTGAAAGTTGCTGGCATGACCCCCCTGGCATTCCGGGGCAAAAACCTCGATTAGTCCTATACTTACTGCGTATCGGTTTTTTGTATCCTTTCCGTCGGCAGTTCCTTTGTACCCATGAAAAGGATACAAATAATGAACACGTCGAAAGCGATAAACGTACTTGAAAACAAACGGATAGCCATCGTTGGAGGGGGCCCTGGTGGCTTGACACTGGCCCGGCTTTTACAGCTAAAAGGGGCGGATGTCAAGGTTTATGAACGGGACAATAGCCCCGAAGCACGGGTAAAGGGGGCCATCGTTGACCTGCACGCTGACTCAGGCCTGAAAGTGATAAAAGCAGCTGGTTTGCTGGAGGCCTTTAAAGCGGCTTACATGATCGGAGCTGATAAGTTTCGTTCGCTGGATCAGCACGCCAATATCTGGGTCGATGAACAGGCTCAAGGGATGGATGCTGATTTTGAGGATGAACACTTCCGGCCGGAGATCGACCGGGGAGCCCTTAGGAATATATTAGTCGATTCACTTCTACCGGATACCGTCATTTGGAACAGTCAGTTGACGAATATGACGGAGGTCGCTTCCTGCTGGCACCTTACTTTTAAGAATGGGACGACAGTTACGGCAGATATTGTCATCGGGGCAGACGGGTACCGGTCAAAAATCCGCCCTTATCTTACAGATGCTAAAGCCCTGTATTCGGGGGTCACGATCATTCAGGGTGAGATCGATCATCCCCAAACTGATTGTCCAGCCATGTATGAGTTGGTCGACAAGGCCAATCTGATGGCCATAGGCGTGGGGAAATCCATTGCTGCTCAACCCAGAGGGGATGGTGGGTTAACCTTTTATGCCTCATCGCTATACCCTGAAGATTGGGTTAAAACCAGTGGGATTGATTTTACCAGCCCCGACGAAGTGTATGCGTATTTAGTTGACTTTTACGAGGGATGGAATCCCGTATTTTATACCCTGTTCAAAGCCTGTTCCCGGTTTGTACCAAGACCATTGACTTACTTTCCCCTGGACCAGCCCTGGGCTGTTAACCCCAACCTCACCCTGATCGGGGATGCGGCTCATTTAATGCCTCCATCGGGTGAAGGCGTCAATACGGCCATGCTGGATGCTCTGGATTTAACCGAGTGTTTAACCAATGGCAAATTTACCCATTTACAAGCGGCCATCGCAGCGTATGAGCGCCAAATGTGGGCTAGAGCGGTTATTCTTTTAGATGAATCACTGAAAGGAATCAAGGAGTTTGCTTCGCCCTCTGAAGCCTCGGTTCAGGAACTGCTACAACAGAATAACTAAAAAATAGATCAGTGATAAGTTCACCTGCAAGATGGTAGGAACAGGATGCCGTGACTTCGGTTACACCGGTTCATAAACGGCTTTCTAAAGTCAGACGAAAAATCGTTGCCTGTCTGTAAGCAGGTGTTTGGTGAGCCCGGCAGGCGTTTGCTCAGGGCGAGAGCGTGCCGAAAGGCTGTGGCTCCGCCGTCCAGTAATCGCTGGGCCGTAGCCGCACCAATGTCCCATAAATCGCTGTTTTATCTAGTTCTGCCAAGGTAATGGCCGGGCCATAGGTCAGTATGGAGGAGAAGTCATGCCTTGTTCCAATAACCGTATTATTTCAAAATAGGGTGGCTGTTTTTATGAAAACGATTTGGGTGTTCAATTCCTTATCGTTGGCCAACACCTTCCTGTAGGCGCGGAAAGCCTGTTTGTGTTCAGCGCACCCATGGTTCGTTTGTAAAAATGGCCAGGCCACCGGTGATTTGTCGATTCACTGCCCGAGAGGCCCTGGTTTGATTGACTTTTGAAAAACTCTCTCTATCTTTACATACCAAACAGTCGGTATCTAATATGGAAGAGTCCAGACAGCACATTCTTCAAACGGCTCTGACGTTATTTCTCGAAAAAAGCTACAAGGCCGTCACCTTTCAGGAACTGATGGAAAAGACCGGTTTTTCGAAAGGAGCCTTCTTCCATTATTTTAAAAACAAGCAGCAAATCTTCGAAGCAGCCATTGATTTATATATCGAGCGGTTTGCTACCGTCGAGTTTACCCAGCTTTCCCAGACTAGCCTGCGGGAGTTCCTCGATGCTTATTTTCAGGAAGCCAGAAAAGTAAGGGATACGATCCTAACTCCGGAGCTAATGTTTGGGGCTAATCATTACTCGTTGCTCTTCGAAGCTATGCGCATCGTTCCTGACTTCAAAACCAAGATCAACCGTCATGAAGCGAAAGCCTTAGCGGCCTGGATGAACATCATCGCAGCGGCCAGAACCAGTGGGGAAATCAAAACGACTTTACCCGATGAGCAACTGGCCCGGCTCTTTATTGATACGAGCCACGGCCTCGTGATCCATTTGATCATGACCGACAATACGACCGCGTTTGAAGCGAAAGTATCGGCGGCCTGGAATTCGATCTATGGGTTAATCGAAGAATAAATTTTTTTCGCTATTACATACCGAATGGTCGGTATTTCAATTCGCTAAATTGATGAAAACAAATTCAATAAAAACCAGAAATGAAATCAATTCAGCTCGTACCGATACCCAGGTGCTGATCGTTGGCGCTGGCTTAACGGGGCTGACCCTGGCCTGTGATCTGCTACGGCGGGGTGTTCACTTCCGGATCATTGACAAATCGCCCGTTTATTTTCCCGGCTCGCGGGGAAAAGGATTGACCCCCCGTTCGCTGGAGGTGTTCGATGATTTAGGCCTGATCGATGAACTCATGCCCTATGGTTACTCGCATCCGATCGTTTGGGAGTATGAGGGATCTACCGTACTCAAAGAGGAAGATCTCCACCAGGGGTTGACCACTACACCCAACAAGCCCTATTTACCCCTTTGGATTCCTCAGTTTCAGATTGAAGCGGCCCTCCGGAAACAACTGGCGACAGGGGGTAAGTATGTCGAATTGGCCACCGAGCTGATCAGTATCGACCAAAACGACGATGGGGTTACGGCAACCGTTTTACAGGATAATGTACCGGGGCAGATCACCTGTCTGTACCTGGTTGCCGCCGACGGCGGTCGTAGCTTTGTGCGGAAGTTTTTGCAAGTGGGCTTTGCCGGTGAAACCCGGGAAGCGGTCCGGATGCTGGTTGGGGATGTACATACCGATGCCCTGGACCATGCGCATACGCACATGTGGAAGCACCATCCCGACGGCTTTTTAGCGCTTACGCCCTTTGCCAAAACCGACATCTTTCAGATGGCCGCCCAGGTAGCCCCCGATTTTGAGGCCACGCCCACCCTGGCGTTGTTCCAGCAGATTCTCCAGAAACGGACGGGTATGGCCATTGAGCTGTACGATCCTACCTGGCTTTCATCCTTTAAGGTCAATATCCGCATGGTGGACCGGTCAGTTATTGGGCGCGTCTTGATTGGCGGGGATGCGGCTCATGTGCATTCGCCTACCGGTGGGCAGGGGATGAACACGGGTCTGCAGGACGCCTACAATCTGGGCTGGAAACTGGGTCTGGTCTTGCAGGGGGCAAACCCTACTCTGTTGGAAACCTACCAACAGGAACGGTTGCCGGTAGCCGCTGCGGTATTAAAGTTAAGTACTAAACTGCTGGATAAATTTCAGGGTCTCCAGCGTGCCTTGCCGGATGATACCGAACGATTTCAGTTGAGTCTCAACTATAGGCTTAGTCGCCTGAGTCAACAAGCCACGTCGCTGCCCGTACCCATACAGGCGGGTGATCGTGCTCCTGATGCCCCCTTACTGGACGATAAAGGGCGTCGGATACGGCTTTTCGACCTGTTCAGAGGCCCGCATTTCACGCTATTGTACACCGCCGACGTGGCGATGGAAGAATTGACGCAGCTTACCAGGCTATATAGTACTATCAAGGTAGTTCGAATAGTCCAGCAAGCAGGTGGTACAGATGCGAACGGCTGGATTGATGCAGAAGGCTTTTTCGGTTCAGCATACGCATCACAGGATCGATTCATTTATTTAGTACGCCCCGATGGCTATATTGGTTTTATTGGTGATACCGCTCAGACACAGGCACTATTGAGGTATGTAGATCAACTGATGGCCCCTTGAGGCTACTGGCCAAAAGGGATCTGTATAGTCCCGTCGTACCACGCGTTGATTGGTCATTGTCTCCTGAAAAGCTCCTCCTTATGACCAGGAACGTTCAAACCTTTGCTTTTTAAATAATAAAGTGCAGCTCTCATTTAGTGAGCCAAACGGGTTGAGTTGGCTAATTCCTGCCGATCAGTCTCTTTCGCCGATTCACAGCTACGGGTATAGAATAGGGCTGTTGGTCTGACTTCGGTTGCTTTTTTCACTGAATTCATTGGCGCCCCGTTTGTAGCGTAGGGGCTTGACTAGATAGGGTTCGAGTCAACCTATTGGGGTAAGTAGTAACTACTACAAGTATAAATCATAGCAGACCGCCTTCCAAAATAGAAGGTTGATCCAATGCGGGCGGCTTTGACTAGATTCTATCCCTGGCCACTAGATAGCCTGTTTGCTCGATACTGATAGGGGTGATGAGTGCCTGCACCGCTAAAAAGCCAAGGCTACGTATTTTTGTCAAATCCGCTTATTGATGAGAATAAGCACCTTTAGGTTTAACCTATTTTTTTAAGAGACGCCCCGCGTTGCCACTACGACCCTAATCAGTAGAATGAGAAATGTATTGATTTACAAAGGCCCTCCTTTTTTAGCCGGCGCCATTTTTCTTTTCAGCAGCTTTAACGCATCCAGCCAATCGATGAGCCTCAGTTCGAAGCTGGGTGCAAATTCAATCAGCTTGTCTTTGACCAAAAAAGGGGAAATCCAGTACCGGGTAACACACCGGGATAAACTTATTATTGCCGATTCTCCGCTTGGCCTGACTTGCGACGATCAGAATTTTACGGATGGACTCTCCCTCGTCAAGGTTTCACCCACTGGCGTAAGAAGGGAGAAGTACGACCTGAAAGTGGGTAACGTCAAAACGATAGATCATTCTTTTGAAACCAGGAGTATCACGTTTAAGAATAAGACGGGCGCGCAGATGATCATTGATTTGGTGACCGGCCAGGAGGGCGTTGCGTTCCGTTACCGGTTTCCGGATCAGGCAAATACCATGCGGGTGATCAACGACGAGCGGACGGGCTTTCAGATCGAAAAAAAGGCCAAGGGCTGGTTGCAGCCGTATAACAAGGCGGGAAAGGTTACCCCGGGCTATGAAGATTTTTACCTCAGCGTACATCCCGGCGACTCAATCAGTCATCCCCGTAACCCGTCGGTAGGGTGGTGTATGCCTGCTTTGTTTCAGGTAAATGAGAACAAAAACTGGGTGCTACTGGCCGAGTCCGGAACGGATGGATCGTTTCCAGGCTGTCATTTGCAACCCGACTCCAGAGGTGGACTATATAAAATTGCCTTTGCTGAGAAAGACGAAAAATACAACCTTCCCCTGGCTGACAACAATCATCCGACATCGAAGCTGCCCTGGACGATGCCCTGGCGGGTAATTATCATTGGCGACCAGGCCGGGGACATCCTGCTATCAAGCTTGATTACCGATTTGGCTCCTGCCTCTAAGCTGGACGATACATCCTGGATCGAACCGGGCAAAGCCACCTGGTCGTGGTGGTCCCATCCCGAGGATCATTCCCCGGACATATATAACCAATTCACGGATCTTGCCAGCTCTTTTGGGTTCGGCTATACGCTCTTTGATGCTGGCTGGGAGAAAGCCAACACCGAAGGGGGAATCATTGCGAAAGCGACCGCCAAGGGGATCAAACCCATGGTGTGGGCCTATTCGGCCGCCTATTTCGACGCCGAAAAAAGAAGAAAGCGCTTCAAAGAACTGGCAGCAATGGGCGTCAAAGGGGTTAAAATCGATTTTTGGTGTTCAGACCGGCAGGAGGTGATGGCCTGTTTCCAGTCACTTTTTGAGGATGCTGCCAACGAGCATTTGCTGGTCAACCTTCATGGCACGACCGTTCCGAGAGGCTGGCATCGGACCTGGCCCAATTTCATGACAGCCGAAGCGGTTTTGGGAACGGAGCATTATTTTTATGAATCCAGATATCCCGACAAAGCCGCCGAGCAGAATACCGTACTGCCCTTCACCCGAAATGTAGCCGGCCCTACGGACTACACCCCGTTTGCCCTGACCATCCGAAAATATCCCCGGCTAAACACGGCGGTTCATGAGCTGGCTACGGCTATGATCTATACGTCGGGGATTATTGATTTTGCGGATTCAAAAGAGATATTCGATTCACTCCCTGGGCCGGTTCGGCAATTATTGAAAGACATGCCCGCCACCTGGGATAAAACGGAAAGTATTGTGGCTGAGCCGGGGGAGCAGATCATTCTCGCTCGTCAGAAGGACCGGCTGTCTTACATTGTGGGAATAAACGGTACAAATAAATCAATTCCGGTCAACCTGAATCTGGCCAAGTATGCCAAGGGTTTTTCTAAATTTAGAGTGATTAGGGAAGGCGCAGATCCATTGATGAGCTTTACGTCGGAAACCTATCCAGTCACCTCTGCCTGGCAGTACGCTTTTGCTCCTAAAGGAGGCTTTATCATCCAGTTTGTTAATGAGTAAGCCTGGTCGAGTTAGTTAGTAGTCGTTGCTACGTAAGGCGCTGGTTGCATGGTGTCAAGCTTGCTGACTCGCGCGGTTTCGCAATAAGCTTGAAAGCTATTTCATCGTGTTTTCAACGCCTGCGTTCCAAACGAGCTAATATAGGTGGCTCAGAGCGGAGTCTGTCTGGTCGAATACGTAGACTTCTGCCATTGACCCTACGGCTGAAGATAGTCGACCTTGTTGGCAGCTGTGTTGTTGGTCACCTCACCTTCTCCACCACTGCCTGCCACAATAACTGAACTCAGCGTGAAGGATCCATTCACGGGTCTTCCACTGCAGATGCCCTCCAGACCAAAGCTCAGCACTTCACCTGGAGCCAGCTGTTTCGTGGTAGTTAGTGTATAAAAGCCCCCTAAAGGGCCCGTAAAGTTCCAGGTGTTGTTTGCGACGGACCGACCCCCTACTGTACTTGCCATAGGATTGAAACTTAAGCTCACGTTGGCATCTTTAGAGACTTTGACCTGAATGGGTCCAGATGTAGACACCCCGTTCAGCTCGAAGATGTCGACGACCACGGTGAAAGGCTTAGTCCCCACCAAAGAAGAAGGACGAGCATAAACCACCGGACTCAGATCGGGAGAAGGGCTACTCACCTGATAGAGTTTCCCATCGCCCAGCGACAGCACGTACAGTTCGCCATTGGGGCCCTCGCCAAATGAAACAGGCGATGTGGCTACGCCGACAGCCTGCGCAATGTTCTCAAATGTGCCATCGGCCTCTCGCTTTAGTGTCCAGAATGCGCCGGTTGCGTAGTCTGCGTATACGTACCAGCCCTGAAGGTTGGGGTAGGCTGATCCTCGATAGACAAACCCGCCGGTAATTGAGACGGATTGACCGCCATTATGATCGTAGCCCGCATAGTCTAGCAAGGGCATGTGATAAGGACCATTGGTTGGGCAATTGCTCGCGTAAGCGTGAGTGCCTTCGAAACAGGGCCAGCCGTAGTTCTGAGGTGTCGGGCTCGTAGCTGGAGTAACGTTGAGTTCCTCCCAACCATCCTGGCCAATATCACCGACCCAGAAATCGCCGGTTTGCCGGTCGAAACTCCAGCGCCAGGGATTGCGAAGGCCCCAGGCGTATATTTCGTCACGCACGCCGTCGTTAGGATCGGCAAACGGGTTGCTGGGTGGGATGGCGTACGGACTACCTTGGTTTACATCAATCCGCAGCAGTTTCCCATGTAAATCCTGCAGGTTTTGTGCCAGTAGCTGGGCTACTTTATCGGCCTCGCTGACGGGCCCTCGTGCACCCGACGAGGAGTCGCCGGTTGTGATATATAAATAGCCATCCGCCCCGAACCCCATCCGCCCGGAACGGTGTCCGCCAGCGGGATAGGGAATGGTTAAAAAGATCATTTCCGAACGGGAGTCAGCCTCATCGGGATTGTCCTTTTTTCGGGTGTAGCGGGCGAAGACCGACGTCAGATCGCTACGAGAGTAGTGAACATACACATACCCGTTTGTGGCAAAATCGGGGTGTAGGGCAATGCCAAAGATGCCTTCCCAGGTGGGGTCCCTGATTTTGGCGCTGATATCCAGAAAGGGTGTCGGCTGGACGGCCCCGCTTCGAACGAGCCTGATTTTTCCATCCGTCTGGGAGACTAGAAACGTGTTGGCATCGATGATGGCCAGATCGGTGGGGCGCGTGAGGCCACTGGCTACTAATTCCAGCTGGATTTTGGGGGGCTGAGCCCGCAAGGACGACCCCATGAACAGCAAACCAGCCCATAGAAGGTACCAAATGATAATCGTTCGTGCTTCCATCACGTAATCTTTTTTCAAAGTACGCATTGTTGCTAAAGAAAGAATTAAGAATACGCCTTAATCGTAAGGCCGATGTTCATCCTTGCTTAAGAAATCTACAAACCTTTGTACAAGTATTGATGGGTTAAACTCAAGTTGCATACCTAATCTTATCTATCCATGATGATCACTTGCCCCGTCAGCCGCACGTATCATTAATTTTTGGGCTGACCTTAGTTGCTTATGTCTTGATCCTCAGGTCTGGGTAGGCGAGGGTACATACAAGCCTACTTCTACTATGGATAGAGACATAAGCTTTAGTTTGAAAAACGGGGTAAGCAGCTTAGGAGGCTTTCCAGCTATTGGAAATCCGGACCTCTCTCAGCGTGCACCGGCCAGCTATACGACCATGTTATCCGGGGATATTGACGCAGATGGTACGTTGGCCAGCAACAGCTATCATGTTATAAATAACCCCGATGGATTGACAGCTACGGCCGAATTGGATGGCTTTGTTATTACGGGTGGCAATTCACTCAACGTTCCAGACTAGTAGCGGTGATTAGCAAATAACAAGTCAATGAGAAGTAAAGTCGTTTCAAAATGGACAGCTAGTTACGAATAGCGATTAACATAGATTAGTAGCTGCAAATAAACAAAAATCAGCTTAGGCGTTAAAAATCCGAACTCACTAGTCGCCGTTTCATATAAACGGAAGAGTAGTGCTAGCCTCAGAATCGTAACGGTTCTGATCTAATAGCTGAGTGATCTTTAGGCAAGTCTCCAATTACTTACCAACTGCTGTCAATAGCTCGTCGATCACTGATTTAGCCTTATAATAGGGGCCCGTCTGATCCATCTCGTTGCCAACCCAGGCTTTCTGAATGACTCCTTGCTGATCCACGATATAAGTAGTAGGCAGAACATTGCTGTAAAAAGGAAGCATATGGGGTCTCGCTTCGGCAACAACTTTAAACGCAAAAGGATGCTTCTGAAAGTAAGTAGGCGTCAAGCTGGCTGCTCGATCGCCAGCAAAACCAATGAAAAGAACATTCCTGCCCTGATAGTCTTTGACCAGCTTGTTTAACGCAGGCATTTCAGCCACGCAGGGAGCACAGCTAGTCGACCAAAAGTTGATTACTAAGATCTTCCCCGACAAAGCGGCTGAGTCATAGAACTCCCCCTCCAGCGTTTGGAAAGCGGTTAAAGGAGCTTTATGCCCTTTCACGCAGTCTGACCAGGTTTCCCAGGACTGTTTATACTTTTGATAAGTGGGATCTAAAGTTGGGAAGAGAGCTTGTTGATTCGGCACTCGGCTTTGGTTAATGGCATACACAGTTTGATTCAATGTCTTCAAACACTGTTCTAAGGTATTGCTTTGAGCGTAGCTCATTGAAGTGCTTAGTTGCAGACAGACAAGCCCTGTAAATATCGATACGAAGAGGGGGGGCATAGGATTTTACATTTAGATATAGCTGCTAATTCTGTTGTATGATCATCATTAGGTTAATAAGCCGGGAGTCGATGGGATATACCGCATAGGACTAACTTGTTCTTTAGGGCGTGTTCAATATGCTTTTATAACTATCATTTCGTGAGCTAACTAAGTCATTATCAAAATTATCGGTATTCCTGTTAATTGGCTGTTATCAATCGTGCTTACTGGCTGAGGGTGTCCTGAGTCGTTGCTCCTTCGATTGGCGAATAAGTACGCTGTAGGTAGCCTTATGTACATTATTTGAAAGGCATACATTGCGCTGGCCTAGAGACCAGGGCTTTTCTTTTGACCGTTTCCTCAAAACTTCCGCTTGACTGGGCAAAACAGAGACAACTTACCTCGAGGTATACTCCCTTTGAAGCCAAGAGCCAATATGGGGCTACCCTTGAGAAATTTTATATTAATTATTCAATCACTTTTCAGCATGAAACAAGTTGTCCTGGCGGTCTTATCACTAGTAAGTTCGATGAACCTCTATGCTCAGGTGGGTATTGGCACGACCATTCCCAAAGCCTTCTTCAATGTGGCCGATGGGAAAGACGTTCTCTTCGGAAAAGACGTCTCGGGAGTCGGTACCAAGCTGATCTGGTACGGGAGTAAAGGAGCGTTCAGAGCGGGCTATGTCGATGGCACACAATGGGACATTGACCAGGTAGGTGTCAACTCATTCGCGACGGGAGTGAGAGCCACGGCTAGTGGTTTTAACACCGTTGCCATGGGTAGCAATGTGTCCACAAATAATAACGTGGGCTCGTTTATTTTTGGTGATACAGGGGGAGTCCTCTTTACTACGACTGGTGCTAATCAAATGGTGATGCGCTTTGGTGAGGGCTATACGCTTTACACCTCATCAAATGGACAACAGGCATCAACTGTTGGCGTTAAAGTTGCTTCCGGTGGGAACGCCTGGCAGACACTCTCTGACTCGACTCGTAAAGAGAACTTCCGGATAGCAGACGGCGCATCGTTTCTGCAAAAGATCGCCAGGATGCGCCTGGGTAGTTGGAATTATAAGGGCCAGGATGCGGGGCAATATCGCCACTACGGACCCATGGCCCAGGATTTCTTTGCCGCTTTTGGTCATGATGAATTAGGCGTGATCGGTGAGGATAGAAGTATTAATCAAGCAGATTTCGATGGAGTCAATCTGATCGCCATTCAGGCCTTGATTAAGAAGGTAGAAAAGCTGGAAGCCGAAAACGCAGCGCTTAAACAACAGGTGAGTGAAACCGCTTCGTTAAAGTCAGATATGGAGCAGATCAAAAAGCAATTAGCCACGCTGCTGAAGCAGTAAGTCGATCAAACAGCTTTGCTATAATTAGCGGAGCTTTGTCATGTGAGGTCATTTATTAGCGAAAACAAAAAGCATCCCCACCAGTAGCATCAGACTGCTGATCAACCTAGATTATTCCGAGCAGGGCGACAATACCTAAAGGGCCATATTGGGTAAAGCGGAGAACTGAGCTGGGCATATGGTCTGGCTCAGTTTTTTTATGATTATAAATGCCCTACAGATGTAGTGCAAACGTGCTACAGATGCTATACAACACTTTATGGTATAATACCGTTTCTACCGGTATTTACTTACGGTTCCAAACCGTGTTTTAGCTCAACTGTCTGATTATTAAAATTATAGGTATTTCTGGTAATTGGCTGTTATCAATCGTGCTTACTGGCTGAGGGTGTCCTAAGTCGTTGCTCCTTCGATTGGCGAATAAGTACGCTGTAGGTAGCCTTATGTACATTATTCGAAAGGCATATATTGCGCTGACCTGGAGACCAGGGCTTTTCTTTTGACCGTTCACTCAAAACTCCCCCGGCATTTCCTAAAACAAACCCAACTTACCTCCTGGTAGGCTACCACCCGTGATCAGGACTGCTATAACGCTGTCCTTTGGTAGATTTTTAGACTTCTCAATCACTCTTCAGTATGAAACAAGTTCTACTCGCTGTCTGCTTGGTAACAAGTGGAGCCAGCCTGTACGCTCAGGTAGGTATTGGCACAACCACGCCCAATGCGTTTTTTAACGTAGCCGCGGGCAAGAATGTCCTGTTTGGCTACGACCTGTCCGGCTCAGGCAGCAAACTTCAATGGAATGCCCCCAAAAGCGCCTTTAGAGCAGGCTATATTGACGGTACTCAGTGGGATACTAGTCAACTGGGCTACTATTCGCTGGCAGCGGGTTATAATTCCGTAGCGAGTGGCGAGTGTGCTACGGCGATTGGCTTTCGGACTATGGCCACCAATGTCCGTGCCATTGCCTTAGGTACCCAGTCAGTAGCCAGTGGCCCCAACACACTTGCTTTAGGATTCAACGCGACCGCCAGTAGTGATAATGCCACGGCGATGGGCAATAACGTGTCAACCGCCGATAAGGTAGGTTCCTTTATCATTGGTGATTACTCAGGCACTACTTATTCCAATACAGCCGGGAATCAGATGATGATGCGCTTTACGGGAGGCTACATGCTTTATAGTGGTGACCCTGGCAATCAAGCCTCGGCGATAGGTGTACGGTTGACGTCTAACAATAATGCCTGGTCAACACTTTCTGACTCGACCCGCAAAGAAAACTTCCGACCGGCCAATGGCATATCCTTTCTTCAAAAGATTGCTCAGATGCGGCTGGGCAGTTGGAACTACAAAGGCCAGGATTCCCGGCTCTACCGGCACTATGGTCCGATGGCCCAAGACTTCTTTGCTGCCTTTGGGCACGATCAACTCGGAACGATCGGCGAAGACAAGAGCATCAATCAGGCGGATTTCGATGGGGTTAATCTGATCGCCATTCAGGCCCTGATCAAGGAAGTAGAAAAGCTGGAAGCAGAGAACAATATTCTACGTGGAGAAAACACGGCCTTAAAACAGGATACCGCTTCGCTAAAATCAGACATGGAGCAGGTCAAGAAGCAACTGACCATCCTGTTGAAACAGTAGTTCATTCAACAGCTTCGCTATAACTGCCGGGCTTTATCTTGAGGGGTTATTGGCAAAGACAAAAAGCCCTAACACCAGCAGCCCCGGGATTCTGGTCAATTTGGACCATTCCGATAACGGCGACGACCGCCTGTTCTGTGGCTATAAGGTTAGCGGATGATCGTGGAACAACCCTGATCGAAGGTTCGAGTGCAAGTTAAGTACATAAGCCCCGGCATTTGTCGGGGCTTTTTTAATGTCTGCTTTTATGCAGAATGAATAAGTAAACTACTTTTTGTTTTCATAAGTAACAAAACGAATCATCCAAGTAGCTTTCCCTTGCGTAAGTACTCATATTATAGCCAATATGAGTTAATATTGGCTCGTAAACGTTACTTCTCTTTTCTAACTGCTTTTTATGTCAACACCTCTACCGTCTACCGGCCAGGACTCCCCTGTATTGTGCCACAAGTCTCTTTCATCTCCTGTTGGCCAGACTAAAGCCGCCTTCATCTTGTTTCACTATATGGCAATCGGGTGCATCCTAAGCGGGCTCTGCCTGCTGACTTCCAGCAGTAGTTGGGGACAAAGTTTTGGACCCGCGACTAACTACCCCGTAGGTTTCTTCCCCACAGGGGTGATGGTATCGGATGTCAATCTGGATGGCAAACCCGATCTGATTGCCTACAGTAACCCTGATCGGAATGTGTCGGTGTTACTCGGCACCGGCACGGGCAGTTTTGGGCCACAGACCACCTTTAATGTGGGCGATGAGCTCGTAGGGATGGTGATAGCGGATGTCAATCTGGATGGCAGACCCGATATTATCACGGTTAATGCTAACAACTCTATTAATAATATATCGGTGTTATTGGGCGATGGCACGGGCAGCTTCGCGGCACCGACCAGCTTTCCGGCGGGGATATATCCCCGATCGATGGTGATAGCGGATGTCAACCTGGATGGCAAACTCGATATCGTCACGGCTAATTCTGGCGGCAACAATGGGTCGTTGCTGTTAGGGGATGGCGCGGGAAGTTTTGGTCCTCCGACTCCCATTTCCCTAGCCTCTAATCCTGTATCGTTGGCGGTGGGGGACGTGAATGACGATGGCAAACCCGACCTGATTTGCACTAGTATCAATAACAACACGGTATCGGTGTTATTGGGCGATGGCACGGGCAGCTTCGCGGCACCGACCAGCTTTCCTACGGGAATATTTCCCCAGATGCTAGTAATAGCGGATGTCAACCTAGATGGCAAACCCGACTTGATTGCAGGCAATAACGCCTTTAATGGCGCCATAGTGTCGGTGCTGCTAGGGGAGGGTGCGGGGAGTTTTGGTCCACCGACTAACTTCACAGCAAGCGGTTCTCCTTTAATGCTAACCGTAGGAGATGTCAATCTGGATGGTAAACCCGACCTGATCACGGCCGATGCCTATGGCACCACGGTGTCGGTGCTGTTAGGCGATGGCACAGGTGGTTTCGGACCTCAGACGCCATTTACCGTGGGCAGTAACCCCCGATGGGTGTCGGTGGGGGATGTCAACGGGGACGGTAAACCCGATATTGTAACGGCTAATGCCAACAGTAACAATGTATCAGTGCTGCTCAACCAGCAGGTGGTTGCCCAGCCCATTCGCTACGTGCGGGAGGGGGGCAGTGGCGATGGTAGTAGCTGGGCGACGGCTTCGGGGGATTTGCAGGCCATGATCAACGCCGAGGGCGTCCAGCAGGTCTGGGTAGCACAGGGTACCTACAAACCCACCAGCACTACAAATCGTAATATCAGCTTTAGCATGAAGAACGGGGTGGGCATCTACGGGGGATTTGCCCCCACGGGCGATCCGGGTCTGGCTCAGCGGGCTCCCGACAGTTTCACCACCGTACTCAGTGGCGATATTGGAACACCAGGCGTCAACACCGATAACAGCTACCATGTCGTCAATAACCTTGGGGGGCTAACCAGCACGGCCCTCCTGGATGGCTTTGTCATTACGTCCGGTGGTGACCCCAATGCAGTCAATGCTGCTGGCGGCTTATCATCCGGCGGGGGGATGTTTAATAGTAATAGCAGTCCGACGCTGATTAACTGCTTGTTTATCAATAACGTTGGTAGCAATAGGGCTGGCCAAGGCGCGGGGATGGCTAATGGTGTTAGTAATCCGGTACTGATCAACTGCTCATTTGTCAATAATTCGAATGGAAACGCAGGCGGGGGGATACTCAATGATAGTAGCAATCCGGTACTGATCAACTGCTCATTTGTCAATAATTCAGCCAAGTTGGGTGGAGGAATATGCAATAGATTAAATAGTAGTCCCCTGTTGATCAACTGTTCGTTTTCGAACAACTCAGCTACTAGTGGCGGGGGGATAGCCAATAACGGCAACCCTGTACTAATCAACTGTGTGTTCTTTGGCAATGGGGGAGCCAACACGATCGTAGGTGGAACTGTGCAGGCCAGCTACAGCCTGTTTGAGTCCAGCGTGACGGGCTACACCAGCGGACCGGGCAACCTGACGACCACCACCTCCCCCTTTGTCAGTACCACCGACCTGCAACTTGTGCCCGGCTCCCCGGCCATCAACGCGGGCAACAGTCAGAGCTACACCGCAGCGGGTGGCCCCCCTACCGATCTGGCCGGCAATGTGCGGATTCAGAACGGCACCATCGATATGGGGGCTTATGAATTGGGGTTACCGACCGATCTGACCCCGGTGGTCTACGCCCGCACCCTACAAGTCGATGGAACAACTGCTCTGAGTCTGGTGGTGGATGTGTTTGAGATCAACATCGCCCCAACCACAGCACCCCTAACCGTGCGTATCACCAAAGATGCCAAAGTGACGCTCTCCTTTGATAACAGCCTAACGAGCGTGGGCGGTCGGTCGGTGCAGAACAGCGCCTGGAGCTTCGATGCCACGCAGCCGGGCTACTACCAGCTGAGCACCACCGAGCCCCTGGTGGCGGGTGCTATCCGCTCGGTTGGCCTGACGGGGGTGCTGACCCCAACTGGTACAGATGGGATGATCAGTCTGAGCGCCACAGTGGCAGGGGGTGGGGAGGACAATCTGGCGAACAACACCGATGCCGACAAGATCGAGTATTTTCAACAGTAACGATGCCTAGATAAGATATATCATGCTTTTTTAGCCGCTAACAACATTAAACCTGAAACCTGAATGGGACAAAGCGGTGCTGAGGCTAACTCGGCATCGCTTTCCCACTTTAATAGGGGTCGACTTATCTAGTAAACAATAGGTGGCTTAACATCCATCACGGCTAAGAAATTAACACGGCCAGCCGCTAAGCCGTTCGCTGATGCGGTGTGATGCTATCTAGCTGTAATTCGTTGCGCTCTTGTCTATCCTATTAATTGTACGCATTAGCTAGCATGTAGGAAGTGTAGGCAATGCAGGCAGAAAAACAACTTCATATTTTCTACACCATCTGTGCAGGCAGGCTGTCATACGCATTGGTTAGGATCTGCTTTAGCTGCTCAATGACCTGCCGACTGGGCTTTGCTTTTAACTGATCAACCAGCGACCGGGCTAGAGCTTTTTTGTCGATACACTTAAATGAAAATGGTTAATTCATAACTTAGACACTATGAATAATTTACAATTCAACCCTAGCCAATGGCCAACTTTCTTTGTTCTGTGTGGTTTACTGAACAAGTAAACATGACCCTATAGGTATATATTTTGGCATAGCTGTCTTCTATGAAACCGTCTTTTTCGGACTCGACCTCGTCTCTGACCGAACTCGTCTCTTTCCTGGCTACCCAACAAGAAAACATCTTAAAAAACTGGCGTATTCGCTGTGACCAGGACCCCTCCCTCCATAACGTCGCTGGTCTGGCTAGGAAAGAATTTAACAATTCAATTCCTAAAGCCTTAACTATACTACAGCAACGACTAGCCGGGCAACCCGATCAGGAAAGCCTGGCTCAACTAGCCCTTGATCATGGTTTGCAACGGCGTCATAAAGCCCACCTGATCAGCGAAACGGTGCGGGAGCTAAACCACCTGACCCAGGCGCTTTACAACGAACTGCCGCACTTTCAGGCCTTGTTCCCGCAGACAGATCCAAGCCTGTTTTGGGCCGTCCAGCAGCACATGACCCAGATCATGAGCGAAATCATCGACGGTAGTATTCAAGTCTATGATGAGCTGCAACGGGTAGAAGCCACTACCCGGGCCGCTATTCTACAAAAAGCGCTCGATCAGCTGAATGCTCAATTACAAGAACAGAATGATCGACTACGCAGCTCGATGCATGATTTACGGGGTGGTTTTGATATCATTAGCGGAGCTGCTGATCTACTGCAACTCGAGGGGCTAAGTGAGCCCGAACGGACGGATTATCTGGCCATGCTAAGCCGTAATCTAACCAGTGTCCAGGCCATGCTGGCCAATCTGATGGACTTGTCCCGACTCGAAGCGGGTCAGGAATCACGCCAGATTCAACCCCTGGATGCGGCCCCGCTGTTGCGAGCGATTACCAGCAGTGTGCAGCCACTAGCCCATCAGAAAGGCTTAGTTGTCCAGACCGATGGACCTGAGACCTTACCCGTAGAAACCGATGGGGTCAAACTCCAGCGCATTGTTCAGAACCTGTTGCTCAATGCCTTAAAGTATACGGCCACTGGGTTTGTCAAGATTTCCTGGGCCCAACAGCAAGGCGATCACTGGCTGCTGAGTATTCAAGATTCAGGGCCGGGCTTACCCCGTCACATTGTGAGCCACTTCCAAGGCGTTGTTACCGCTGGAACAGAGCCTGAGGGGCATCAACTGGCTCCTTCCGATAAAAGAGTTCGGGCTCAACGAGTGGTTTCTTCAGCGTTGAGTCAACCCATCGTTGAGCCCCGTTCGGGGGAAGGGATTGGACTGACGATTGTCAGCGAGTTCAGTCAACTACTGAAGGCCAGGCTGGAAATAGAAACCGCTCAAGGTCAGGGCACCTCCTTCCGCTTTGTGTTCCCTATTCGGTTTAGCTACGAATCCCCTACGGAATCAATAATCTAAGCCCCAACCATAAAATACGCCCGGCTCAAACGATCCCGGCATTTTCTATACTTGTACAACGGTCAACAATTAGGCCTCGCAACTATCGAAGTAATTTGGCATTGCATAATCAGAGCATAGCCCTATCCACGCTGGCTTCAATCACCTGCTGCAACTCTCCGGTACGTTCGACAGTAAGTCGTGGCCCCCTTGTTTTGAGCCTGTTACTTACCCCGATCTTTTAAATGAGCGTCGGCTATGTGAAAACCATACATGGTTATACTGGCAAAAAACAATGACAGAATAATGGTTATTGAGGTCCGGTAGGGATGAAGCTTACCCGCTTCATCCATGCGACCCCAATCCTGAGGGATAAAGGCCAGTATTTGACTTAAGCCGCCATAGATGACAATAGTTAGAATGATGCCAATCAGTATTTGATGAAAGAGACCTGACCGTATTCGTTTGATTAGGTACAGGTCTTCATGCAACCACTGCCCACTGATGAATTTATAGCCGAAATCCAGGTAATGAGCTAAGAAGCAGAGGCTACCATACAGGATTAGGATGCTGGCAAGAACAGTAAGGATAGTAGATAAATAACTCATCAGGTATATGCTCAATAAGGCTGCAATGTACAGTCGCTAAGTACAAGGTCTGCGAGAATTAACCCAAATTAATCCTGATAATGATTCACGCACAAAAGCTTGATGCGTGGTAAAAGTGATGAAAGCGGTGGCTGAAACAAATACTTTTTTTCTTTCTGTAATAGGCCAATTTAAGACAATCAGATATAAAACTCCTCTGAATAATTAAAAAAGAACCTATATCTGTAGGTGCTTTTAACTAATGTGACCCCGGACAGGTTCGAACCGCCACGGCGGACCGTTGTCGACCCGCTGATTAAGACGGGGCCACCCGGGCGGTCATCTGCTCTACCAACTGAGCTACGGAGTCAATGACAACCCTGGCCATTTCTCTTTAGCGTCAGGTTGTATATCAAATGAAAAAGGCACTTACAATTTTTACATTGTAAGTGCCTTTTTTGTAGGGTGGGAGTTGACGGGTTCGAACCGCCGACCCTCTGCTTGTAAGGCAGATGCTCTGAACCAGCTGAGCTAAACTCCCTTGGTCGCCCGCCTGCCGTAGCGTTTGGGAGTGCAAATATAAACGGCTAAAACGGCTCTACGCAAGTCTACAGGCGAAAAAAAATGAAGTTTTTTGCAAGTGTCTGATAGCCAGCAGTACACCAGACTACTCGAAATTCAGGTACAGCGTGACCGAATGCGTCGTTAGCTTACGAATCCCGACGCTGGCTGCGTTGGTGCCCGGTTGATAGAGGTTAACCAGTCCGTGTGAGAAACGTAATTCGGGCGCGAACTTGAAAAACTCGAAAAACTGCTCGAAGCCAATTCCGTACTCAATAGCGAAATCAGTCGTCCCTGTGCTGAGCCGGCTTTGTCCTACATTTTCTTTTTTGCGCACGTTCGTTTCAAAACTGAAGGTTCCACCCGCCAGAAGATACATGCGGCTGTTGTTGCGCCGTTCGGATTTATACTTGAAGAGCATCGGAAAATCGAGCCAGGTGGACTCCCGAATCTCCGTTCGCGATGACCCTCCCGGATAATCGTACTGCACTTCACGACTCAGCAACGAAACCGAAGGCGTCAGCCGAAAATCGAACCGGTCGTTCAGAAAAGCGTTGATAACAAACCCTACCCGAAAATTTGGCTTGTTGGGCGAATAAATCCGATAAGCCGAGTCGGCTGTTAGAAACGCCGGGCTGTGCGTTACGCTGAAGCGCGATATGGGCGCGGCAAAGAAAAAACCGTAGTGAATGGTTTTATCGTCGTAGCGTTCGAGGTGCTTTCGAACGTATTTGTACGACGACTGCGCCTGCGTCTGCCCATGCAGCCAAAGCCCCATCAGGATAGCCATCCCGAACCGTAAGGTAGAACTCAGCACATAACCCGTTGAGGCTACGCCCGCTTGTGTCCGATGTAAATTGACGCGATGCCGAAGGTAAGCGGTATCCATTTGGTGTTGGTAAACCCGGCCGTTTCGTAGATGCGCAGAAAGTCCGGACCGTCGGGGAAAGCCTGCACCGATTCGGGCAGGTAAGTATAAGCCGACGAGTCCTTGCTCACCACGCGCCCAATCAGCGGCAGGATAGTGCGGGAGTAAAAACCGTATAGTTGTTTAAACGGAAACTGACGTGGATTCGAGAATTCCAGCACCACACACACGCCACCAGGGCGCGTAACGCGGTACATGTCGGTCAGGCCTTTCAGCAGATTCTCGAAGTTGCGTACACCAAACGAAACGATGACAGCATCGAATTCATTGTCTGTAAACGGTAAACCTTCTGAATCACCCGTCCGCATTTCGATAATCTGATCGACGCCCCGCTTTCGCATTTTCTCGCGTCCGATAGCCAGCATCCCTTCCGAAATATCGACACCGACGATTTTTTCGGGCTTCAGGGCCAGGGCCTCCAGGGCAAAATCGCCGGTTCCGGTGGCAATGTCCAGCACGGTTTTTGGCTGAAAAGCGGGCGATTTGCTCGACCGTAGTTCACGAATAGCCCGCTTGCGCCAAAGAATATCGATGCCACCGCTCAGCACGTGGTTCAGCAGGTCGTACTTCGGCGAAATGTTGTCGAACATCTCGGCAACCTGCTCGCGCTTGGAGGTATCTTTATCTTTATAAGGAACAACGGCCATGGCGTACGAATTGAATGAGAGAATGATTGAATGCGAGAATGAGGGATTTTCGCTGCAGTTGGTTTACTCAGGAATTCACTCATTCTCGCATTCACTCATTGAGACTGCAAAGGTAATACCCTAACCGCAGGCTTTCACCGAAAGTTTGTCATTTCAGGCGGCAATCCGTAGATTCGACACATTGTCAAATTCTTTATACAACCCGATCTACGTATGCTTCCTCTTGTTCTTCCGGCCCTGCTCGGTTTGAGTTCGCTGCTAACGCTGCTGCCCGGTGATGATGACCCGATCGCCAAAAAAGCGCATAAAATTCACCAGCGGGTACTGACACTCGATACCCACGCCGATGCGCCCATCATGATGCAGAAACCGGGCTTCGATGTGGGTCTCGTGCACGATACCAAACGGGATGAGTCGCAGATCGATTTTCCGCGGATGAAGCAGGGCGGCATGGATGCCATGTTTTTTGCCGTGTATACCTCGCAGGGCCCCCGCACCGATTCGGGTCATGCCGAAGCCAAACGAAACGCGCTGAATCAATTCGATCTGATTCATAAAGCGCTCAAAAAATATCCGGATATGGCCGAACTGGCCACCTCTCCGGCGGATGCCTATCGGATCAAAAAAGCCGGAAAACGCGCCATTTTTATCGGTATGGAAAACGGCTACCCGGTCGGCAGCGATCTGGCCATGCTGAAAACGTATTACGATCTGGGATGCCGCTACATGACCCTCACTCACTTCGCCAATAACCTGATCGGCGACTCATCGACCGACCCCGATGGGCCGATGTACGGCGGTCTGAGCGATTTCGGCAAGAAAGTAGTACCCGAAATGAACCGGCTCGGTATCCTGATCGATGTGTCGCACGTGGCCGACAGTACTTTCTACGATGCGCTGGCCCTATCGAAAGCCCCCGTCATTGCCTCGCACTCCAACTGCCGGGCGCTGTGTGATTTTCCGCGTAATATGACCGACGACATGATTCGGGCCATTGCGGCTAAGGGTGGGGTGGTGCAGGTAAACTTTGTAAGTGATTACCTCAAAAAACCATCGGATGCTCATCGGGCGGCCAAAACCAAAATCCGGATGGCGCAGGTGGGTAAAGTAGCTTCGGCCGAGATGCAGGCCCGCCTGAATGCCATGAGCGATTCGGTTGCCAAACGCTACGCATCGGAGCGCGCCAGTCTGTCGGATATTGCCGACCACATCGACCATATCGTGAAGCTGGTGGGTATCGACCACGTGGGTATTGGCTCCGATTTCGACGGGGGCGGGGGCGTCAACGGGCTCGAAGATGTCAGCCAGATCGAAAACCTGACAACCGAACTGGTTCGCCGGAAGTACTCAGAAGCCGATATCGCCAAAATATGGGGTGGCAATCTGTTGCGCGTGCTGGGCCAGGCTAAAGTGGCGAACTGAATTTGATTTACTTTAACACAGAGGCACGGACAACACCGAGAAAAGTTAGATTCTCGATGTTGTCCGTGCCTCTGTGTTGAATCTCATTGCGGTAAAAAAGGGCTGTATGACGCTTTTACTCCCATACATTCCGCTTTTCTCAATGAATCGTTCTGACTTTCTGAAAACCTCTGCGCTCGCGGGTGCCAGCCTTATCACCGATCCCGTTCAGGTTCGCGCCTTCATTACCCGACAACCGGCTCAAAAGTATCGCACAGCGCTGATTGGCGCGGGCTGGTGGGGTAACAATATCCTGCGGTGTGCCGTACAGGCCGGTGAATCGAAAATCGTCGCCCTGTGCGATGTCGACAGCCGGCAACTCCAGAAGACCAGCGAGGAACTGAATAAACTGACGTCGGATAAACCCAAACTATACCGCGATTACCGGGAAATGCTGAATGCCGAAAAGCCGGAGATCGTTATCGTCGCAACGCCCGACCACTGGCATCCGCTCGCGGCCATTGCTGCTATGAAGGCTGGCGCGCACGTGTATGTGGAGAAACCCATCTCGCACACGATCAACGAAGGAAAAGCGATGGTAAAAACAGCCCGGCAAACAGGGCGTATCTGTCAGGTTGGGATGCACCGGCGCGTGTCGCCCCACAATGTGTCGGGTATGGAGTTTCTGAAATCGGGGAAAGCGGGAAAGATCGGAATGGCGCGGGCGTTTGTGTACTACGGCGGTGGGGCCGGGCAACCGACACCCGACGGCGAACCACCCAAAGAAATGGATTGGAATATGTGGTGCGGACCGGCTCCGCTACGGGCCTACAACCCGGCCATGCACCCCCGTGGCTGGCGTAATTTCCTGGATTATGCCAACGGGACCCTCGGCGACTGGGGTATTCACTGGCTGGATCAGATTCTGTGGTGGACCGAGGAAAAACACCCGCGTAAAGTGTACTCTACCGGCGGCCGCCCGATTCGGCGAGATAGCACCGATGCGCCTGATCATCAGGTGGCTACGTATGAGTTCGAAAATTTTACGGCCATCTGGGAGCAGCGTAACTTTGCTGGTAATAACGCTGAGAAAACCCATCCGCAGCAGGCTGTGGGCGTTTATTTCTACGGAACTGAAGGTACCTTTCACATGGGCTGGCTCGACGGCTGGACTTTCTATCCGTCCGATCCGAAAAAGCCCACGATCCACCAGGATGCACAACTGAACAAGCCCGACGATCAGAATATTGCCCAGCTCTGGACCAATTTCCTGGACAGCATCAAAACAAACAAGCTGCCCGTCTGCGATATCGAAATCGGGCATCGGTCCACAAACATGGCCCTGCTGGGTATGCTGTCGATGAAACTCGGCCGTAGTGTGGCATGGGACGGCACCCAGATTGCCAACGACCCCGAAGCCAACAAGCTCCTGAGCCGTGCCTACCGGGGTGAGTGGCAGTATCCGGTGTAGGTATCACGGGTTTTAACCCGTCTCTGAGTTACTCTAAGAACGGGTTAAAACCCGTGATACCCGGATTCGTACAGGAAGGACTTTGTCCGTTGCAGTCGAAGTCTGTACCTTTGCGGCAGAATTTAAAGAGCGAATGCGTGAAAGGCAATCCATCTCCATGAGCCTTTCGCCCTTCGCTTTTTCACTCTTTCGTTTTTTCAAAATGCTCCGAACGCACACTTGCGGGGAACTCCGCCTTACCGACGCATCAAAAACCGTTACCTTAACTGGCTGGGTCCAGACCATCCGCGACAAAGGCGGGGTACTTTGGATCGACCTCCGCGACCGCTACGGCATCACCCAACTCCTGCTCGAAGACGGGCAGACCGACCCCGAACTATTCACGATTGCCCGTTCGCTCGGGCGCGAATTCGTTCTGAAAGCGACCGGAACCGTCATCGAACGAAAGTCGAAAAATCCGAATATTCCGACCGGCGATATTGAAATCAAGGTAACTGCGCTGGAGGTACTGAACCCGGCCAAGCTGCCGCCCTTCCTGATCGAAGACAGCACCGACGGGGGCGATGACCTCCGCATGAAATACCGCTACCTCGACCTGCGCCGGAATCCGGTTCGCCGGAACCTCGAACTGCGGCATCGGATGGCTCAGCAAACGCGGCTGTATATGGATAGCCAGCAGTTCATCGAGGTCGAAACACCGGTCCTGATTAAATCGACGCCGGAAGGAGCCCGTGACTTTGTGGTGCCCAGCCGCATGAACCCCGGCGAATTTTACGCCCTGCCGCAGTCGCCCCAGACCTTCAAACAACTGCTGATGGTATCGGGTTTCGACCGTTACTATCAGATTGTCAAGTGTTTTCGCGACGAAGACCTGCGCGCCGACCGTCAACCCGAATTTACGCAGATCGACTGCGAGATGTCGTTTGTGGAGCAGGAAGATATTCTCAACATGTTCGAGGGGCTGGTTCGGCATCTGTTCAAAGCCGTCAGGGGAATCGACCTGGACCGGGTGCCGCGCATGACCTACGCCGACGCGATGCGGTTCTACGGCTCCGACAAACCCGACACCCGTTTCGATATGCAGTTCGTAGAACTCAAAGGTACTTTCGATACGGTCGATCTGACGTCGGGAAAAGGCTTTGGCGTGTTCGACTCGGCTGAACTGGTGGTTGGCATCAACGCACCGGGTTGCGCACACTACACGCGCAAACAACTCGATGAACTGACCGAGTGGATCAAACGCCCGCAGATCGGTGCGAAAGGGTTGATCTACGTTCGTTATAACGAAGATGGCAGCCTGAAATCGTCGGTCGATAAGTTTTATTCGGAAGAGGATCTGAAAAAATGGGCGGTTCAGTTTATGGCGAAACCCGGTGATCTGATGCTGATTATGTCGGGCGATGCGGCCAAAGCCCGCAAACAACTGAGCGAACTCCGCCTGGAAATGGGGAGTCGGCTGGGGCTGCGCGACCCGAATGTGTTCAGTTCGCTGTGGGTACTCGATTTCCCATTGCTCGAATACGGCGAAGAAGAAAAGCGCTGGTTTGCCATGCACCATCCCTTTACGTCGCCGAAACCGGAGGATATTCCGTTGCTCGAAAGTGATCTGGGCGCAGTGCGGGCCAACGCGTACGACATGGTAATCAACGGAACCGAAGTTGGGGGCGGGTCGATCCGGATTTTCAACCGTGACCTGCAAGCCCGGATGTTCAGTATTCTGGGCTTCTCGGATGAAGAAGCCAAAGCGCAGTTCGGTTTCCTGATGGATGCGTTCGAGTACGGTGCACCGCCCCACGGTGGAATTGCTTTTGGGTTCGACCGCTTGTGTTCATTGTTCGGCGGAGCCGATTCGATTCGGGATTTCATCGCGTTTCCTAAAAATAATTCCGGCCGCGACGTCATGATCGATTCACCCTCGATTATTTCCGAAAATCAATTGCAGGAACTTAAAATAAAGACATATATTAATTAATAGAATATATAAAAAGTTAAATTAGAATTAATTTTTATTTACAAACGGCGTATAAATTTAAACTTTGGGTTTAAATTTATACGCCGTTTTTTATTACGCTTTTCTCCAACTCTCTTCATGACGTTTTTTTGCCTCCGGCTAAGGCTGGTTCTAACCTGCCTGTTACCTACTATTGCGTTTGCACAGATCAGTATCACCAGTCCGGTTTCCCGGATGGTTTTCCAGCGAAACTCCGCCAATCAGGCCACCATCCTCATAACGGGGATGGCATCGCCCTCCGCCACGACAATTCAGGCCCAGCTTCTATCATTGACAGCCGGACAAGGTCAGGATACCGACTGGACGACGCTCTCTTTTTTGCCCGGATCGAAAGCTTTTCAGGGCACGATAACCGCAACCGCGGGCTGGTATCAACTCGTAGTCCGGTCGAGCTCAGGCAATACCCTGCTCGATGAAGCCCACGTGAACCGGGTTGGTATCGGCGAAGTTTTTGTGCTGGCTGGGCAATCGAATATGGTAGGTGGCTTCGAGCGGCAGCCCGGCGCGGCCGACGACCGGGTCTCGTGCATTGATTTTCGTCAGGCTAGTTTAGATGAACAGTTGCTTCCGCTGGCCTTCAGCCATGTCAGCTACGGAACCAACACCGGCCCCAGCCAGCCACCCTACATCTGGGGCCGACTGGGCGATAAACTGGTCAGCCGGCTCAACGTGCCGGTTTTGTTTCTGGGCGCGGCTACGGCCGCTACAGGCAGCGATCAGTGGAAGCAATCGGCCGATGGCAACGTCGTGCTCGATGATCAACCGTTTCCCTACCGTCGGCTTGGCGTCGTGTTGCAGCATTACATTGCCCGAACCGGTGTGCGTGCGATTCTCTGGCACCAGGGCGAGGGCGATATTTATTCATCTCAGTCCGCGTATTTCAACAACATTCAGGCTGTGATTCAGAAGACACGCCAGCAGACGGGCTTCGATCAGTTGCCCTGGGTGGTTTCGCGGGTGAGCTATACGCAGGGGCGGTACAACTCGAATGTCATTGCCGCCCAGAATCAGCTCATTGCCAGCCTTAACGCCGTCTTTGCCGGCCCTACCACCGACGACCTTCAGGGGTCGGATAACCGCCTGGGCGACGATGTGCATCTCGGCGGGAATGGGCTGGTGCGGTTCGCCGAAAAATGGGACCAGGCGCTAAGCAACGACTTTTTTGCCCGCTCGACGCCCTATACACCCAACAATTCGGCCTCGCTGATTACGAGCGGATACACCCTCCCGACGAAACGCCGGCCGGGCGAAACGATTCAGGCACCTTCTCTCCGCAACGATGCGCACGAAGCCGACAATAACTACGTGGTGCAGCTCGTCCGGGCTTCCGACAACAGCGTGGTCACGTCTTCATCGCCGGGAACGGCAAATCCGCTGACATTGACTCTGCCCGCCAACCTGCCCAGCGGCCAGTACCGTTTCCGAACGGTCTCGACTCATCCGGTCGTTACGGGTACACTCAGCGAAACGTTCGCCGTCGATGCGTCGGCTCCGGCGACGAACAATCCGGTGGCCATTGTGCCACCCGTGCCTGGGGGCACTGCCGATGCGAGCACGATGCGCCTTGGTTATTCGTACGATGCTGTCAGCCACGGGTTCTATCTGATGGCTCAGTCGGACGTACCGGTCGATTTCCGGCTGGAGCGGATCGACGGCGGAGGCTTCAACAATTCGGGCTGGCAGTCGGCCGTAACGGCCAGCCAGGTGCCGGGTTATTCCGACTTTGCCGATTACAACTACTTTCTGTTCTATTCACCGCCCTATCCCGGTTCAGGTGGGGTCGAGAGTGGGCGCTATCGCCTGTCTGTACGCCGAAAAGGCGATAACGGTTCCGGGTTCTGGTGTGAGGCCAACTTACTACCTAATCGAAATACGCTCTTTCTGCGGATGGAGGAAATTCCGCTGCCACCCGATCTGACCCCTATCATGTATACCCAACCCTCTACCCAGACGGGTACAACTAACTTTGGGGTGGTGGGCGAGATATACGAAGTCAATTCGGTCGCTACGAACGGACTGATTACGTTAAAAGTCAACAAAGACCCACGAATCAAGCTAAGTCTCAATCCCATGGCTACCAGCATCAATGGCCGGAGTGTGCAAAACAGCGCCTGGATGTTGGATAGCAACGGGAATAACTCCTATTACATCATTACGACCAATCAGGTCATTGCGGGAGGAGGTAAGCTTTCGTTCGGGCTGAATGGAGTATTGACTGCCGGAACGACCACAGGAGCTTTGTCGGTCAGCGTGGTCATCGTGGCGGGCAGCGGGGGCGAAGTAAACGCTGAGAATAATACGATAACCAATAAAATAGATTATTTTCAGAACTAGACGAGTGCGCCGGCCCGGTCGGGCCGGCGATCAGTCGAACGTCCATTTGCTCAGCCAGGGATCGCCTGTCTGCTGCTGAAACTGCTTTAGTTTGGCCTGCATGCGAGTCAGCGTAGGGTGGTAACGCGGGTCAGCGGCCAGGTTATGCACCTCGTCGGGGTCGGTCTGAAGGTCGTATAATTCAAAACGCGGACGGTTCAGAAAAGCCGTAACCGTGCGTTTTCCGTATCGTTTCTGCCCGCTCCGCCGGATGTCCTGCCAGGTAAAGGAGTTGTACAAATCGAGCGCCATAGGATACGGCAGGGCATGGGCAATGTTGTAGATCAGTTTATACCGGCGTTCGCGCAGCACCCGCATCGGATAGTACATAGTCACTTCGTGCAGTGAATGGGATGCGTACACCTCATCCCAGCCCGTGATAGATGCTTGTTCGATATGGTTTTTGAACGACCGACCCTGGCTGGCTGCCGTACCGACGCCCGCAAAATCGAGCAGAGTCGGCGTTATGTCGACCCAGGAAATCATCGCGTCCTGCACAAAACCATGCTTCAGAGGTTTGGGTAACTTTATGATGCAGGGCAACCGCATACCGGGTTCGTACAGGGTCGTTTTGGCCCCCGGAAACGGAGCGCCGTTGTCCGACAGGTAAATGATCAGGGTGTTGTCGTACTGGCCGGTTTCTTTCAGGTACTCGACCAGTCGGCCTACGCCCTGATCAAGCCGACTGATGGCTTCGTAGTACTGCGCCAGTTCGGCCCGGCAGGCGCGGGTGTCGGGCAGGTAGGCGGGTACCCGAACGTCGCGGGGCTGATAAAAATGGTCGCCTACCTGCGGATATCCACCGGGGCGATTACCAAACAGGTTAGGCTTCGATCCGTCGAAAACAGGCGAGCCATTGGGATCTACCGAATTACTGCGGTGTGGATCGTCGGTAGCGAAATACAGAAAAAACGGACGGTCTGCTTTTTCGTTCAGGAACGGATAACACAGCCGCGCCATTTCCACCGGACTCCGTCCGATCGAAGCCGGATCGTTGACGGTGCCACCGCTGAGTACCTGTTGAAAATGATAAACCGGTTCCGGCGCGACGTGAAACTTGCCGATCCGGGCGGTTCGGTAACCCGCCTGCGCCAATAAAACCGGAAGCGACCGCACCGTGTCGAACGAACTGAAATGATGCTCCTGATGCTGCAAACCATACATGCCGTTGGCGTGGTTGTGCAGGCCCGTCAACAGGACCGAGCGGCTGGGGCTGCAACTGGCTGTTGTACAGAATGCGTTGGTAAAACGGGTGCCCTCGGCCGCCAGTTGATCGATATGGGGCGTTCGGACCGCCGGATTTCCGTAACAGCCCACCGCTTCGCGCCCGTGGTCATCGGCCACGATCAGCACGATGTTCGGGCGGGCGTCGGCTACAGGCTTTGCAGTATGGACCAGCGTTGACTGAGTCGATCGTAGGCCGGGACCTTCGATCGAGGGTAACAGCGCCCAAAAGCTCAGTAAAAAACTACCTAAAACGAGGCTGAATGCAGAATGTGTGTGCATGGTTCGACGATTCAGCCTCGTTTTACGGACAGGCTGACTTATTTTTTTCTAACCGTTTCTTCCAGAAATTCGCGGAATTTCTGGGCAAATTCGGGCCGTTTGAGGGCAAATTCAACGGTCGTTTTCAGAAAATCGAGTTTGTTGCCGATATCGTGCCGCTTCCCTTCGATACGATGGGCGTAAAGATTCTCGCGTTTGAGCAGCAACAGCATGGCATCGGTCAACTGAATTTCGTTGTTTTTTCCAACGGGCGTCTGCTCCAGCATCGCAAAGATTTCGGGCGTCAGGACATACCGTCCGGCGATGGCCAGATTGGATGGAGCGGCTTCGATGGCGGGTTTTTCGACCAGCGTGTCCAGCTCCAGAATACGGTCGCCAAGCGACTTTCCGCCCACGATACCGTAACGGTTGACTTTATCGTGCGGCACTTCTTCAACCGCGATCACCGAGCAACCGTACTGTGCGTAGGTATCGATCAGTTGCTGCGTCACCGGAATGACAGAATCCATGATAGTGTCGCCCAGTAGCACCGCAAAAGGTTCATTCCCAACATGATGACGCGCGTAGCGAATGGCGTCGCCCAGGCCGTTCAGCTCCCGCTGACGAACGTAGTGCAGGTTGGCCATCTCCGAGAGTCGGCGCATTTCGTCCAGCAGCAGTTGATCTTCTTTTTCCTCGAGCCGGGTTTCCAGCTCGAAGTTCCGGTCGAAGTGGTCTTCGATGGCGCGCTTGCCCTTTCCGGTGATGATGAGAATATCTTCGATGCCCGAATCGACCGCTTCCTGTACGACATACTGGATCGTGGGCCGATCGATAATGGGCAACATTTCTTTGGGTTGCGCCTTGGTGGCTGGCAAAAACCGGGTTCCAAGACCGGCAGCGGGAATAACAGCTTTTTTGATCATGAGTATGGGGCAGAGGGCAAAGGGCAGAGGGGATAGAGGTAAGGGCAGAGGGTGAATGCTACAAACCCTATCCCCTGACCCCTACCCCCTCTGCTACACTACATAAGGCTTGATAACGCGGGCATTTATTTTTTTGAGTTCAACGAACAACCGGTTCAGCATGGCGTCGTCGCGGTAGAGACCAATGATCGAGCCCCCCGAACCTGTAAACGATGCCGAGGCTCCGCAGGCCCGGGCCGTTTCGATGAGACTCCGGTTACGGTCGCTGATGGCGTAAATCTGCGCCCGCAGGTCGAAATTACGGTTGACCAGTTCGTTTAGCGCGTCGGTATCCTGCCGCAGAATGGCCGCGTGTCCTTCCCGCGCTACGTTGGCAATGGCGTTCATGGTATCGACCACCAGCGGTTCGCCTTTGAGCCAGCGCGCCCGAACGTCATTATGGACCCGCCCCGACTGCTTGCCCAAGTCGGTGTTGTAAGCAATGTACAATTTGGGGAGCAGGTGGGAGTCGATCGGTTCGTACTGACCGTAGCCCTGAGCCTCCATGATGTCGCGGTCGAAATCCATGTAAACACAACCCTCGTAGCACTGGATGACCCGATCCTGCAGTCCGGCGGTGATACCCAGTTCTTCAGTTTCGGTGGCCAGTACTAAATTGGGCAGAACAGGCTGTGGGATTTCGACCCCGTAGAATTGCATGAGCGCCCGAAACGTAGCCACGATGATGGCACTGGACCCCGACAATCCGACCTGTCGCGGAATGGACGTGTTATAGCGAATCGAAAAGTTTTGGTTCGGCAGGCGTATGTGTTCGGCTTCGCAATATTCAGCAAACTTTTTAACAGCCGCTTTCAGCAGAGGAACGCCACCGTGGTAGCCGAGTGTACTGACTGCGTCGCGGAGGTGGTGCAGGCTTCGGAACACATTCGTATCCTGAGCCTGCGGTTCAATATGCAGTTCCGGCGAACGGTAGAGGGTTACCGACGCGCCGAAATTACGAACACTGATGGCAATGGTTTTCCCAAAGAAGCCGTCGGACGGGTTGCCAAGCAGGCCCGCCCGGGCGTAGGCACGGGTTTCGATAAGCAAAATCGTGAGTGCGACCCAACAGGCCGCGGGTTTGGCTGAACAATTCAACGGCAAGTTTACGAAAGAATCGCCAGCCCAAAGCGCTACCTTACCAAACGGGCTACCAAATAAAAAGCGACCGGCTGGTGTTCCGGTCGCTTCCTGTGGATGATAAGTGCAGGTTAGCCCTAATCCACGTCATTCTTTTCTACGTTCTCTTTATCCTTTCCGGTATAGCCGACATTGTGCGGATCGTAGCCGGCATTCGGGTCGTCGCCTTGCTCGAGGTAGGTAGCATCGGACCGGTGCAGCAGCGCGTCATCCGACGGATTTTCGGCTACTTCGCTTAATTTCCGGGCGGCATCGTCGCTCATCATCTGTCCTTTGGGTGCTTCTGAGATCGCGTCGGCGTCGACGTCCCACTCCTGTGTACCGCCCAGGCTCGAACCGTGAGGTTCACCCACGCGTCCAACACCCAGGTTGGCTGCGCGCGCGTCACGGGTCTGGATTACGTTCTCGTCGTCCATGTCCATACCCGAGGTCGAATCTTTGTAGACGTTGGTACCAACCCCTTCCGACTCTCGACCGTAATCGGAGGTTCCGTGTTGGTTTGGATCGTGGGAATAAAACTCAGGATCAACTTTATCGGGGTCGAATGGTGATGTCGTAGCCATAGCGTTCAGTGTTTTTCAGACTATAACCCGTAAGCGGGTGGAGTTGTTTTGGGTGGCAAAGGGGTAAGGGCGTGGGGGAGAGGGGTAAGGGTATAGGGCAAAGGGGTAAGGGCGTGGGGCATAGGGTGAAAGTTGCCCCACGCCCTTACCCCTTTGCCCTCTGCCCTTTCAGCTCCGCCAGCAGCTGGTCGTTAGTTTGTTGCAGCAGAGCGACGCGCTCATTCAACTGGAACAGCAGAAACTCGACGTTCCGCAGCCGCTCTTCGGTAGTGATGGCCGCCGATGGCGAGTTCATAACTTTAAACATATGTCCTTCGCCCCGCAGCAGCCAGTCGCCGTTGACCTGCGGATAAGCCGTCAGGATCTTTTCGAGGGTGTCGTAACGGGGTTTCAGCCGACCATGGAGAATATGGTAAACTTTCTCACCCCGATTTTCGCCCAGTTGTCGGGAAAATTCGAGCACGCTGATGTTGAGCGTATCGATTAATTGTTGCAGCCGCAGGTGAATGGTCATAAAGCATGGGGGTAAGGGCATGGGGCATAGGGTTGAATCCGCATCCCCGCGCCCCATGCCCTTACCCCCATGCTTTTTTACACAAAAGTCCGTAAAAATAGGTGATTTTCGATCGAAAATCGGTTGGTTTATTACAGAAAACTATGTATATTTAACCTTGAAAACAGGGCCTTTTTAAAAGGCAAAAGGGACCGCAATATGGGCCCCCTGCTTGAACAGTAAACAACAAATACTAATGAACACACAAAACAAAAGCCAACTTTCGACAATTCAAAGCGGTAACCCCCTGAAACCGTATCAAAAGATTCATGAATTGACCGGCGAGGTGGTCAATAAGTACAAATATCTGGAAGGGCACCCGCGTCAATATCGCTTCGATGCCAAAGAGGGTGTGTTCAATATCAACGGTTCGGAGAAGCTGGGCCGTACGCTCACCTTCCAGCCCATCGCCTGGCGGATCTTCACCGACAATATCCTGAATATGGGTACTAAAAACTGGGCGGAGATTTTTTTCATCGATGAAAAAAACTGCGTGTCAGCGGTGCTGTTCCACGGCTACTCGGTCGATAATATTTTCCGGCTCATCGAACCGCTGTATTACGACGATCTGACACTGGCCGACGTAGTCATCACAGCCGTTGCCGAGAAGAAAGAAAATAATAAAATACAGCCCAAGGGTGTGTATTATATTTCCACGTTCTCCTACAAAATGGGCGACGTGGAAAAAACGGTCGAACTAAAGCAATTTGCGCAGGATGTGAAGATTTTTCGGCAGGAGACGCTTACGGACATTGCCAACATCAAAACGGCGATGAACTACTATAATCCGTTTATCAATCCGGTAGAAGAACCCGAACTCCTGGCCGCCGGCTAAGAATCGGTAGGGTGTTTCAAGGTTGAGGCTGCTCACGTCCGGGCGGCCTCAATTTCATGTATCCGCAAACGCTGAACTTATGTTATCACTGCCATTTTCCCAACAGATTCCCCTGCTGCTGAACCCCAATGATGAGTACCGGTCATTACCGCGGGTTTCCAATTCCGATCTGACCCAGCTGAAAGAAGAGCATCTGGGCTACTGGTCGGTGCCGTCGGCCCGCTTCATTCCGGAGAAAACGAAGGTGTTCGGCCGGGCCTTTCATCAGCACCTGCTCGAACCGGAGTCGATTGGAACCGTACTCGAGCAACTGCTGCCCGACCTGGTCGAGGGACATAGCAAACAGGTTGATCAGTTGGCCATGCTGACCCAAACTATTCGGCAGGATGCCTTTTGCCGACGCTACCTGCGCTTGTCGGAACGGGAGCGCGTAGTGCTGTCTACCGACCCCACAACCGGCGTTGCCTGCAAGGCTCGCCTGGATATGGTGTATACCAGTCCGAAACGGCGAAACGCGCTGATCATCGATCTGAAGACAACTTCTGCCCGCACCCAGGCGCAGTTTCTGGAGTCGTGCTATACCTACGACTATGACCGGCAGGCCGCTTTCTACCTCGACAGTCTTCGAAACGCCGAAAGCGGAGAGTGGGCGTCGACCCGCCAGTTTCGGTTTGTATTCGTGGGCGTCATGAAACAACGGCCGCATCGGCTGTTTGCTATCGATGCTACCTCAATTCCCGGCTTCATCGATTATGGCCGGAAGAAATACCGATTCTGGCTCCGGAAGTGGCGTGAAGAGCAGGACAACGAACTTGTTTCGGCTCCTGCCTGGAGTATGACGGCTTAAGGCAAGGGGCAGAGGGGTAAGGGCATAGGGTAACAGTTTAATTGATTTTTACCCTGTGCCCTTACCCCTCTGCCCTGTGCCAGAAACTTTAATCAACGATCGTTATGAATGCCTCGATAATAAATGTATCCCCCACTCCGCTCCATTTCGATTGGGGAACCGATGGACTGGTGCTCTGGATTGAGGAACTGGACGGGACCGACAGCCTGGCTGGCCAGATGAATGAGGTAATGGACCGGATCGCTTTCGCAATCGAACTCCAGACGGGCTGGGACCACCGGTCCGATGCCGACACGTTGCATCCATTATATGGCTATCGGCTTCTGCTGCGCGATGCGTCGGGCTGCTGGAATGCCGTTCAGACCGACGAAACCGGTCACTATGCCGGACTCACTCCATTGCAGGAAATGGATTATGAAGTGGCCTATGACAAAGTCATGTGGCTGGATTAGTTGGTGCATAAGGGATTGAAAACCGGATCGCTGGGCCATTATAGGAGCCGCCGATCCGGTTTTTTCGTTCTCACGCAACCTTTCTAGGGCCGTTTGCATCCTTAGAAAAACATAACGCACACGAGCCTCATGAAACTTATTGCTTCGTTCCTGTTCTTAACTGCTGTTGCGATAGCACCGGCGCTGGCGCAAACCTCGGTCGATGCCAAAGAGATTATAGCGAAAATCAACCGCAAACAGGCGGTTTCCTACCAGAACGCAACCATTACGGGCGACCTGGATCTGACCAGTCTGGAAAATCGCAAAGAAGTACACGAAGGCAATTGGGATACGCCCCAGTACCTGAGCGTAGTCGACGTGCCGCTGTCGTTTAAAAACTGCACCTTCAAAGGGAAATTTCTGGCTTACCGGTCCGAAGATCGCGAAGGGAAACTGTTCAAAGGCAGCAATACGGTTTATAACACCGACTTTACGGAAGCCGTAACCTTCGAAGGCTGTACGTTTGAAGACGACGCTGCGTTCAAATATTCGCACTTTAGCCAGCGGGCCCTCTTCACCAGTAATAAGTTTCGCGACGAAGCGCTGTTTAAATACACCCAGTTCCGCAACGCAGCCGATTTCAGCGGGTCAGAGTTTCGGGGGTATGCCGACTTCAAATACACGAAGTTTGAAGAAGCCTCGGCGTTTCAGGATGTCCGGTTTGGGCAGTACGCCGATTTTAAATACACGAAATTCGACGAAGGAGTGAGTTTTCAGAAAGCCAGCTTTTCGGGTCACGCGGATTTCAAATACACCAACTTCCCCCGGGGTACCTCCTTCGACAACGTTCGGTTCAACGGGGGCACCGATTTCAAATACACGAAACTCGACGGGCGGAAGTTCAATCCAGGCAACTGACCGTCCTGAGCGCCGGACACAGCGTGTTGGCTCCTGGTCCGGCGCAATTTCTTTCCAACCCCTTTCGGGTTTTTTGCGTTTATCAGAACGTTACACCAATCACGCAACGTTTTGAAACGCACCACCAAAGTTCTGATTGCGCTGGGCATTCTGCTCATTGTTGCCCGGTTACTGCTGCCGTATTTCGTGCTGCGGTATGTCAACAAAAACCTGGCCGACATGGGCGAGTATACGGGCCATGTCGAGGGTATCGACATTCACCTTATCCGGGGCGCTTACCAGATCGACGACCTGCGTATCCGTAAGGTCGCGGGGAAGATCAAAGAACCTTTTCTGTTTATTCCCAAAATCGACTTGTCGGTCGAGTGGAAATCGCTGTTTAAAGGTCGGCTGGTTAGTGAGGTGGAATGTTATAAACCCGAAATCAACTTCGCTTTCAGTGAGAGTGAGGCCAGCAGCCAGACGGGGGCAGAAGTAGACTGGACGGCCTACCTGAAAAAGCTGCTTCCCATCAATATCAACCGGTTTGCCGTGATCGATGGCACGGTCAACCTCACCAGCCTGATCACGCAGCCCCGCGCCGACTTATCGCTCAAGCAGTTTCAGGGCGAAATTCGGAACATCCGGAATGTTGAGGATAAGGACACCAAACTGCCTTCTCCCGTAACGGCCACGGGAAACGTGCCCGGCTATGGCGGCACCATGAATTTCAGGGCCAATATGAACCTGCTGAAGTCTGTTCCGGATTTCGACTACAACCTGATTTTTGCCGATCTTCAACTGGTTAAGCTCAATGCGCTTGCCCGGCACTATGCCAACATCGATTTCGAGCGTGGCAACGTGAGCGTTTATAGTGAGATGGCCATGCTCGACAAGAAGCTGAATGGCTATTTAAAACCCCTTACCAAAGGGATGAAAATTTTTAAGCTCAACGAACATGAACACCGGTCGGTGGGTAAATTTTTTACCGAACTGATTGCTCAGGCCGGCACTGCCATTCTCAAAAACCAGAAACACGATCAGGTGGCTACGCGTATTCCGCTTACCGGTACGATCGAAGACGTTAAAACGCCCCTATGGCCCACTGTTTTTGGCGTACTGCGCAATGCCTACATCAAGGCCTTTCGGGGCGAGTTCGACAATAATATTACCCTGAACGATGCGCTTAAAGATTTCAAAGCCGATCTGAAGGAAAAGCGAGCCGAACGAAAAGCCGAGCGTAAAGAAAAGCGAGCGGAGCGGAAAGCCGAACGCAAACAAAAACGGGCCGAGAAAAAAGCGCAACGCGAAAAAGAAAAACGCTGATGCCCTGGTAGGCGGTGGCTACAAGCGTCCTTAATCAGAAACGCCCGGCTAACGATTCTAAGAATCGTTAGCCGGGCGTTTCTGGCTTTCCTTCTGCAACTACTACCGCCGGGCGGGCGCCGAGTAACGGCTTGGGAATTCACGGCCTACGCCAAAAGCATAGCCCAGGGTAACGGTAATGGTCGAATTATAGAGCGAATTGTGAGGTCCCCACAGATTCGGCAGGTTCGACTGGACATTGGCCAGGCCAAGCGTGTAGCGGGCATCGATCAGGAAGTGCTGTCGGGTAGCCACGCCCCAGTTCAGCTGAAAGCCACCCGTAGCGCCCAGATCCAGGCTGTTGAAATCGCTGGTGTTATCCATGTTGACCACGGTTGGCGGTCCCGACAGGATTTGGCCGTTGGTGCGCTTGGCGTTGAGCTTGATACCGAGCGAAGGACCCACGAACACGTTCGGTCTGAATTTACCCGACAACGTCAGAAAATAACGCGCCACGACCGGAATCTCCAGGTAATTGACGTGCTGGGTAAACGAATACCGGCTGTCGGCGTATTTGGCCCCACGCTGTGAGTACAGGACATCGGCAGAAATTCCGAAATGGTTCAGCGAACTGTACATCAGAAAGGCACCCGCAGCCAGACCGGGCTTGAAACTCATGTTGTCGGCACTGCCCCAATAATTAGACATATTCAAGCCGATGCGCGGCCCGGCACTGAAGCGCTGCTGGGCAAAAGTGCCTGATAGACAGCAGGAAACGAAAAGAAACGATAGGAGAGTAGAGCGTAGCGAAATTGTGCGAAACATAAAGACCTGTATAAGTAGTTATGCCCCGTTAACGTATGATCTTCGGCAAATGTTTTACGATATCCTGATAAATATCGGCGGATTTTTCGAGAGTTTCAACCGAAATACACTGATAAAATCGGCGTTACTGCCGATCGCAGCCAAGGAAGGAGATACGTCGTCGGATAGGTGGCTCGTCACTTTGGGTGCTGGTTTTCGCTCCGGTTTGGCAGGGCGTTTGGGAGCGAAAAAGATAAAATAAACGGCCATGGCCAGCATAAACAGGATCGCGGCCGTCATGGTAGCGATCCAGAGGGGCCAGAGCCGTTTTTTCGTTGCCGACTCATGAATACGCCGGTGGAGCGCATCCCGCAGATCGGCGAGTTGGTCGGCCGAGGGCCCTTCGGCGGCATTGATGCCAGCCACGGCGGTCTGTTGCATGGCTTCCAGCCCGGCCAGCGCGTCGGCGTAAAATGGATTTTCCAGCAGCAGCCGCTCCACACGGTGCCTTGCTGGACCACTTAGCTGCCCAGCCTGATACGCCTGTAAATCATTGAATGTCAGTTGGTCGTTCATGGTTACTGCTTCGGTTGGTCGGGCAGGATGAGGTATATGCCCATCCGGTTGCCCGCGCGTCGAGTCCCGCGTCACCGACTCATACAAATTTTCAAATTTCGGCGGCCATTTTGCAAATAACTTTTCACCTGTTTCAGGTCATAGCCTGTTTCTTCGGCTACCTCCGTATAGGTTTTTCGCTCCAGATAAAAGAGAGTCAGGCAGGTTTGCTGTTCTGGAGGCAGGGTTTTCAGGTACGTTTCCAGGCGGGTCAGGTCTTCTTCCAGATCGGCAATATCAGGTTCTTCGCTGACTAATTTCCCGAATGCTTCTTCGTCGGCTTCCGCTCCCGTATCGGTCACCAGGGTTGTTTTCGGATGGGCCTGGCTTTTGCGCAGTTGCATGAGGCAGTAATTACGGGCCACACTATGCAGCCAGGGCCCGAATTGCAGCACTTCATGCCGGCGCAGGTCGGTGATCAACTGCTCGAAGAGGTTCATGACCGCATCTTTCGCTTCCTCTTCGTCGCGCAGGTAGTTGTAGCACACGGCGTAAGTAAGCTCCATATGTCGCTCATAAAGCTCGCCCAATACCGCCAGATCGCCCGTAGCGCGGTATAACGCCACAAACTCCTGATCGGTAGTTGGTTTAGGTTTACGAAATCGTTTCAGAAACATACACTAGCTGGCCACCTATACGTAACAGATGCACGAAAGGGTTAAATTCCATAAATAAGGGCTTCAGGAATCCAAAACAGATGGGTCACTGGCTCAATAACCCACGTTTGCCGTAACCTAATAAAGCCGCCAATCGTTACATACTTTTAGACAAACTCAACACAGGTATGAAACGAACGCTGCTGCTGATTCATTGGATAAGCCTTACGCTGGTGTGGGGGGCATTTGGGCAAAGTAACCAGTCGCCGACGATGCAACAATCGACTTCGACGACCGATACCCGGCAGACGGATCCGGCTCAGCCGAAACTGAAAAAGCCAGATCGACGCGAACGCCAGAAAATAGAAGCGGGCGTAGATTCTACCCTGCCCAAGAATCGGAAGCAACGACGTCTGCGCCCCGACTCACTCCGCCGGGGTGGTGCCACGCGCGTAGATACGGTTCGCTAAACCAATGTGCGTAATTGACCAATAAACCAACGAAACGTTATGATGAAAGTACTGATGGGTATGCTGCTGGTAACGACAACCGCACTGGCCCAAACATCTCCCGATGCCAAACGAGCCAACGTAGCTGAGAAACCAACGGGCTCCACCGAATCGACAACCCGCTCTAAAGCGAAAACGACGGCTGCCGCTTCGACCAAACCATTGCCGCAACCATCGCTGAAAGAAAAGCTGGAAAGTGGCGACCGGGCCATTCCGAGTTATAAACAGGAAAAAGATGCTGGTATCCACAAGGGTAAGAATCGATATGCGCCCCGGCGAACCGAGTCAGGAGTCCGTAAGGATACCATGCACACCAAGGTTACCAAAAAACTCTGATGCAAGCAATTGCATTCATCGTATAGCCCAAATTGGGTAACAGGCTCGTTGAGGTAGCCTCTCCGGCTACCTCAACCAACTACTCTCCGCTATTGATGCCGGGCCTTCTGCCCGAACGGGCATCATTAAGAATCGCCGACTGATAACCTGGATTTGATTAGTTAACGGGATGAATGTGCTTTCAGACGAAAGAGCCTTTCATGCCTAACGCTGACAAACCCATGCAAACGACGCGCAGAGATTTTATACGGAATACCGCCCTGACGGGAGCTGGTCTCATCAGTCTGCCCTCCTTAGAGGCCATTGCCAGCCAGCGAAAAAAAGTTTCGCCCAATGATAAATTACAACTGGGTCTGATCGGCTGTAACGGTATGGGCTGGTCGGATTTGCGCTCACACCTGCTCATGAGCGACGTCCAGTGTGTTGCACTAGCCGACGTCGATCAGAGCGTGCTCGATAAACGAGCCGCCGATGTTGAGGCTGCGCAGCACAGCCGTCCGCAATTGTTTAAAGACTACCGGAAATTACTGGAAAACAAGGATATCGACGCGGTCATTATCGGCACACCCGACCACTGGCACTGCATGGCTATGATTGACGCGGTATCGGCGGGGAAGCACGTGTATGTCGAAAAACCGCTTGCTAATAGCATCGAAGAGTGCAATCTGATGCTGGCAGCGGCCCGTCGGTACAATAAAATTGTGCAGGTAGGGCAGTGGCAGCGGAGCGGGTCACACTACGAGAAAGCCATCGAGTACATCCGCTCGGGTAAACTGGGGAATATCCGGCTGGTGAAAGTCTGGGCGTATCAGGGTTGGATGAACCCCGTTCCGGTCCGCCCCGATAGTGCTCCGCCCGCCGGTGTCGACTACGACATGTGGCTGGGTCCGGCTCCGAAACGACCGTTCAATCCGAACCGGTTTCACTTCAATTTTCGCTGGTTCTGGGACTATGCCGGTGGGCTCATGACCGACTGGGGCGTTCACGAAATCGATATTGCTTTATACGCCATGAATGCCAAAGCGCCGAAGTCGGTCATGGCGTCGGGTGGTAAACTCGCCTACCCAGACGATGCGTCGGAAACCCCTGATACGTTGCAGGCCGTTTATGAATACGACGGCTTCAATATGCTCTGGGAACACGCCACGGGCATCGACGGTGGCAATTACGGTCGTACCGAAGGAATCGCCTTTATCGGTAACAACGCGACGCTGGTGCTGAACCGGGATGGCTGGTCGTTGCTTCCTGAAACCCAGACGAAGAATAACATCAAGGTCTACAAAGTAGAAGACATACCGGACCAGGCGCGCAACGGCGATTACCTGAATGAGCATACCAAAAATTTCGTTCAGGCGGTTAAAACCAACAATCCGGGTATATTGAAGTGCGGTATCGAAACCGGAAGCGTAGCGGCCATCAACGCCCACATGGGCAACATTGCTTACAAGACCGGTCGAAAAGTGTATTGGGATGCGGCCGCCAAAGGGTTTAAGAACGATCCACAGGCCAATGCGCTCATCAGCGCGCATTATCATAACGGCTGGAAATTACCCGTGGTCTAGTCACTCCTGTGGGTTTGTTTGGTAGTACTGGGGCCGAAAGACGGTTTTGTTCTAATCCCATGCGTATGCGCAAACCAGTAATAAAGCGGAGATTTTTAGTCGGTGTACTCTGCATGAGCCTGAGCGCGCTGGGCTTTTCGTTCCTGTCCATGCCCGATCCGGCTCCTCAACCCCAATTTGTTGCGGGAGCTGGTCAGAGGCAACATGCCCCAAAGCCGAACATTGTCCTGATCATGGCCGATGATATGGGCTATTCGGACCTGGGCTGCTATGGGTCGGAAATTGAAACGCCAAACCTCGATAAACTGGCGAGCCAGGGTGTTCGGTTTACGCAGTTCTATAACACGGCCCGCTGTTGCCCTACGCGGGCTTCGCTCATGACGGGTTTGTTTCAGCACCAGGCCGGTATTGGGCACATGACCCGGGAACCTGGCAACGGAGTCGATTACAATTATGGGGTTTACGGCTACCGCGGTGAGCTCAATCGGAACTGCGTTACACTGGCGGAAGTACTCAAGTCGGCAGGATATCATACGTACATGGCCGGCAAGTGGCACCTGGGTTCCAGTACCCCCGATCTGCGGCCCCGGCAGCGCGGTTTCGACCGGTATTACGGTTTACTGGCCGGAGCCAGCAGCTACCTCGATCCCGTTCAGCCCCGCGGCATCTGGCTCGATAACGAACCGATTGAGCGGGTTGAGCAGCCGTTTTATACCACCGACGCGTTCACCGATCATGCCATCTCGTTTCTAAAAGACCAGACTGATCCGCACCCTTTTTTTCTGTACCTGGCGTTCACGTCTCCGCACTGGCCACTCCATGCGCTGAAGCCTGATATTGACCGGTTTGTCGGTAAATACCAGCAGGGCTGGGATCGGCTGCGGGAGCAGCGTTTTCAGAAGCAGGTGAACCTGGGCCTGGTGTCCAAACAATGGGGAATTGCCGGGCGCCCGAAAAGTTATCCGGCCTGGGTTGAGCAGGACAGCGCCCAACGGCAGGAGATGGATTATCGGATGGCCGTTTATGCCGCTCAGGTTTATCGAATGGATCAGAACGTTGGCAAACTGGTCGAGTATCTGAAAAAAACGGGAAAGCTGGACAATACTCTGCTGGTTTTTTTGTCGGATAATGGCGCTTGCCAGGAGGGCGGCAAACTGGGCGGAGGCACGATTCAGGATATCAACGTGCCTGCTAAAGGGGGTGCTATTTCCTATGGTGGTGTCTGGGCCAACGCGTCCAATACGCCTTTTAAAGGGTTTAAACATGTATCCTACGAGGGAGGGATCTCGACTCCGCTGATTGTGCACTATCCGGCGGGCATTTCTGGCCAGAAAGGGAGGCTTACGGCTACACCCGGCTACCTGATCGACATTATGCCCACGTTTATGGAGGTAAGCGGAGCGTCGTACCCAACGGAAGTGAACGGCCAGAAAATCCACCCGCTCGAAGGCAAGAGCCTATTGCCCGCCCTGACTAAAGGTGTCCGCCAGTTGCACGAATACATGTACTGGGAGCACGAAAACCACCGCGCCATCCGTTACGGCAACTGGAAAGCCGTAGGGGTCGTAGGCGGCCGTTGGGAACTGTACGATTTGAATACGGATCGAACGGAGCAGCATGACCGTGCGGCCGAGCATCCGGACCTGGTCGAAAAACTCGATAAGCAATGGACCACCTGGGCGACCACTCATTATGTGTTTCCCAAAGGAATAATGAAAGCCGATTTCAGCAAGGAGTGGAATTTATAGCGTCGGTCGGCCTGGCTCACTTTTTCGAGTCAGGTTTGGGAAACACCTGATGCGAGCGGGCCCACCCATGCCACAGGCTAGCCAACTGATGTACTTTTTGGGGAAAGCGGGCGGCTACGTCCCGGGTCTCGGTTCGGTCGACGGCCAGATTGAACAGATGCCAGGTACTGTCGCGGCTGGACGAAACCAGTTTCCAGTCGCCTGAACGGGCATACCGCGCTCCGAAGTGTTCATTGAATAAATCGCCATGACCGGCTGATAGTTTCCCCTGAAAGGAAGGAACCAGGCTGATGCCGGTTGTGGGCGTAATGGCCTGTCCATTATAAACTTTAGGGTAGGTCGCTCCACCCAGTTCGACAAACGTGCTCATGAAGTCCATTACGTGGCCTACCTGCGCGCTGAAACCACCTTTTCTGGCTGTAATTCCCCTGGGCCAGAACGCGACCAGGGGCGAATGAATCCCGCCTTCATACGATTCGGCTTTCCAGTAGGCATACGGGGTGTTAGCGACGTTGGCCCAGCGCTGCCCGATGGAGGCATACGTCGTCTGCGGCCCCGGCAACACTTGTTTTTTTAGATCATATACGATCTTTCGACCGTCGCGGGTTTCGCTGGGGCGGTCGAAACCAGGCCCGTAAGCGGCACAATTTTCCGGACTCGCCCCGTTGTCCGACAAAAACAGGATCAGCGTGTTCTCCAACTGACCGGTTTGGCGCAGGGTTTTCAGAATGCGGCCAATTCCCTGATCCATCCGATCGATCATAGCTGCATGAACGGCCATCGCCTGCGCATCCCAGGCTGTATCGGGATTAGCCTCCCAGGTCAGTTCCGGTTGCCAGCGTTCAGTAAGCCTGGTTGTTACTGAATCGATGAGCCCCATCTTGCTCATCCGCTGGTAGCGGGCTTTGCGAATCGCTTCCCAGCCCGGCTTGTAGGTGTCTTTGTACCTGGCAATATCGTCGGGCAGCGCCATCAGCGGCCAGTGGGGAGCGGTGTGCGCTACGTAGAGAAAAAAAGGAGCTGAGGTTTTGGCGAAGGAGCGGACGTAGGCAACTGCCGTATCGTTGATGGCATCGGTGTGGTAATAGTTTTTGGGAACCTGTTTGATGGGTTTAGTACCACTTACCAGACTGAATGGATCGAAGAAATCGACGACTCCCCATATGTTGCCGAAAAATTGCTCGAAGCCACGGCTGGTCGGGTATTGGGCGACTGGCGAAAAATCGCCGAAATCCTTCTGATGGTTTAGCCAGGCAAGCTGATCCTGCGGATTCTTCTGTACGTTGGTATTAGACACGTGCCACTTACCCACCATCGCCGTGCGATACCCCGCTGATTTGAGTACTTCTGCCAGCGTAACCGTGTTCTCGGTCAGGTAACCCCGGTAGCCAGGTTCATCCTCTGCATCCGTCATTTTACCAATTCCCGCCTGTTGGTTGTAGAGGCCCGTTAGCAGCGAAGCGCGCGTCGGACAGCAACGCGAGGTGTTATAAAACTGGGTATACCGCAGGCCGTTATGAGCCAGGTAATCAATGTTCGGGGTTTGAATTTCACCACCGTAACAACCCAGATCCGAAAAGCCCATATCGTCGGCCAGAATGACGATGATGTTGGGGCGCCGAGGGGCTAAGGGCCTACTTTGATGAAAATGTATATACTCGAAACCACTGAGAACCAGTGTGGCAATGAGAATAATCGAAGCGGATAAAAGAGCCAGTAAACCTTTTCTCATGGAGGAAACGCTATTTATTGAACCATAGCTAGGTAAGAAATATATAAATAAAAGCAGTCTGAAAAAGCGTCACCGACCACGAATACTACTTCGTGTACCGTTCAGTCGAGGTAAGTCTAATGATGGAATAATTGATGTAGGTGATCGTTTTCTACTTACCTATAAGGTCAATGAGGACGCTACAATAATGAATGTGATTCAAATAGAAATGATCGCTGGTAGCGTTGTGAGTCGACTTATCGGACTACGCTAAAGAATGACGGACTGTACCCCAATCAATCGGCCATAGCCATATAATTAGTAAATGTATTAAGTTTTCTATTTGATTTTGTAGTCAATAATATTGAGGATTTTATTGAAAAAATACAAGATAATTTAATAATAATAGACTTTATAGTCAAACATTGTAATAATGTATTCGTTGTTTAGCCTATCGGCATATATAGATTCATTTATTATTAGTTTTCGGTATTTAATTCCATGAACGTTATGAAACAGGATATTACAAACGGAGCTAAAATAGCTGTGATCGCATGGCTGGCAGTATGTGTGAATAATGTACAGGCTCAGGTTCGTATCGGACCTGCCTCCGGAGGGTTTGACGGATCGGCAACTTTCGATGTTAAATCGGGGCCTTATTCAACAGGGAGTCCCTACCGAGGTTTATTGACTCCAACTGTTACAACTCCCCAGCGGGCACAGATTCAGAACCCAGCTAAAGGGTTGCTGATCTTTAATACGACAACGAACCAGATCGAAGTTAATACCGGCACGACAACTGCGCCCATCTGGACTCCGGGGGGAACAACTAGTTCGGGTGGCGCATCAGCATCCTCCTGGAACTTGACGGGTAATGCCGGCACTAATCCCAGCACCAATTTTATTGGTACTGTTGATAATGTCCCTCTTAATTTTAGAGTCAATAACCAGAATGCAGGCCGTATCGATCAATTTCTGAACAACGTTGCGTTAGGTTATTTAGCGTTAAGCAGTGGTACTACAGGTCAGGGTAATATCGCTTTAGGCACTTTGGCACTTGCTAACGCTACAACTGGTAACTATAATACGGCTTCGGGTCTACAGGCTTTACAGAATAATACAACTGGTTCGGGTAACACCGCCTTAGGAAGCGTTGCTTTGTTAACTAATACCACAGGTCAGTTTAATACTGCCTCAGGATACAGGTCCTTGTATAGCAACATAAGCGGTACAGGTAACACGGCTGTAGGAGCAGTGACTCTAGAAAACAATACAACTGGAGACAATAACACTGCGGTCGGCCAGGTCGCATTGCAAAATAACTCCACTGGAGCAAGAAATACAGCTCTGGGGGCAGGATCTCTACGGAATAATGTCAGTGGTTATGAGAACCAAGCGATAGGGCAAAATGCTGCAGCTAGTAATACTACCGGTATTTCTAATACAGCAATAGGAACTGATGCTCTATATACAAATACGGCAGGGAGTAATAATGTAGCTTTAGGGGGGTCCGCCATGTTAAATAATACTACTGGCAATGGTAATGTAGCTACAGGCGATTTAAGTCTCCGGCTTAATACGATTGGCACATGCAATACGGCCAACGGGCTTATCGCTTTACAGTACAATACCACAGGGAGTTACAATACTGCTTTAGGGTATAATGCTGGCCCACCACAGGCTAGTCCTAATCTGAATAACTCGACAGCCATTGGAGCAAATGCGATTGTAAGCGCCAGCAATACAATTGTACTGGGCGATAATCAGATTACGGCTCTACGGTGCAACGTCCAAACCATATCGTCGCTTTCGGATAAGCGTATAAAGGATCAAGTCCGTGCGAATGTACCAGGCCTCAACTTTATTACTAAACTTACTCCGGTTACCTACTACGTTAACAAGGTTAAAGAAGCTGAACTGGTCGGGTACTCATTGGCGAATGTCAAAAAAGATACAGTACTCCACAGTGGTTTTTTGGCGCAGGATGTGGAGAAGGCGGCTAAGGCTGTAGGGTATAATTTCGAAGGTGTCCGTCAGGAAGACAACGGCAAATATTATACACTGGGCTATACCCTGTTTGTTATTCCCTTAGTACAGGCGGTTAAAGATTTGAACACTGAAGTCGAATTGCTCAAAGCAAGATTGAAAGAACGAGACGAAATCCAGGCCCAGCTGATAGACCAGGTCAAACAAATGCAGAATTTGCTGGAGATATCGCCGACGAGTGTCAACACGGCTCGTAAATAGGCTATCACTTAGTTGTGACCAGGCAGGAGAGGAAGGGGTAATAACGGAAGAAAGCAGTAATCAGGATCGCCGGTTTTCTTTTTGAGAAAACGTCTATCATCATGACAGCTGAAGAACTAAAGGCCACACAGGCTCCTCTTAAACACCAATACACAGAAGATCCGCAAACGGCCTGGATTACCCTCCGGGCAGAAGGCCGCCTGGGAGAGCAGATTTCCTGCAACATCTCCACCGGTCGGGCGCTGGTCGAAGCCGGTTTGCACCCAGCTACTGGAGGTACCGGTGAACTGGCCTGTTCGGGTGATATGCTGCTCGAAGCGCTGGTCGCCTGCGCGGGTGTAACCCTGAAAGCGGTAGCGACGGCCATCGGCGTCGTTGTTCGGCAGGGAACGGTGAAAGCGGAAGGTGATCTCGATTTTCGGGGAACGCTGGGGGTCAGTAAAGAAGCCCCCGTTGGCTTCCAGACAATCCGCCTGCTCTTTGAACTGGACACCGACGCCAGCCCGGAGCAAGTCGAAACGCTGATAAAATTGACCAAACGATACTGCGTTATTTATCAAACCCTGCAAAACGCCCCGACAATGAACCTGAGCGTAGCAAAGCAGTCTGTGGTTGACTAGCTACGCGACCTGGTCTGCTACGCATGTACGCACCAGGAAGAATTTTATTTATACCGATAACGAAGAAATGTAAATCTAAAGTTAGGTATTCTATTAATTTGACGCTCAGTTAGTTTTTAATCGATGTAGGGTTAAACTAAGATGTAGGGTTAAACTAAATAGAGGATCGTCGATGAATACCAGTCGGATTGCTTTATTCGTTATCAGTTTTTTTGTCTCCTGGATGGCCTGGTCGCAAACACCAGTCAACAGCAGTGGAAGTCTTACTTCGGGTGGACGCGCCCGTACCTTTTCATACCATCTGCCAGACACCCCGTCGGGTAATAATCTCCCGCTTATCATTGCTTTCCACGGTGATGGCGGAACGGGGGCGGGCTTACAGGCCATTGCCGGGCTGGATGCGGTAGCCAATACCCATAATTTTATCGTTGCCTACCCCAATGCCGTTAATGTCGGAGGGAGTCTTCAGTTCAACAAATACGCCGATACTGCGCCCGGATTCGGTACGGCGGGTGATGCCAACGGGCCTAATCCCGCTGATCCTAATGCGCCCGATGATGTGCTGTTTACCAGCGACCTCATCGAGTATTTCGTGCAGACCTACCACATCAATCGAAACCGGGTTTATGTAACGGGGCTTTCAGGAGGTGGGTTTATGTGTTATTTTCTGAGTATGGCGCTTCCAGGAAAAATTGCGGCTTTTGCACCGGTAGCCGCCAGCTTGTGGGGCAATGACGCTTACCTGAACGCTTATTTCGTTACCGGCGCCTACACGCCCGTTCCGGTCCTGCACATCCACAGCGCGGGTGATCCCGTCGTCGATCCACCCATCCAGCCGTATCCACATGCTTTGCCGTACTATGCCTGGCCGCTTTTCAAGTATGCATATCTGAACTGCGGTAACGAAAATACATACACTACCAATCCGTTGAATAGCAACGTCGATTCGCTGACCTTTTGCGGTTCAGGAAAAAAAGTCGTTCTGTTCATGACGAAAGATGCCGCGCACGAGTGGAGTTCGAAGTTTAACGTGGCGCAGACCATCTGGAATTTCGTCAATAAGTATCAGCTGAATATACCGACGAGCACAGGACCCATGGTGGATAACCACCTCAAGGTCGATCAGTTCGGGTATCTGCCGCTGGCTAAAAAAATGGCGGTGATCAGTAATCCACAAACGGGCTACAACGCAACCGAACCCTTCATTCCCTCCAGCTATTACCAGATTCGAAAAACAGGCAATGATGCGGTCGTCTTTCGAGGTACGCCCACTGCCTGGAACGGCGGGGCCACCCACGCTCAATCGGGCGATAAAGTCTGGTGGTTCGACTTTTCGCCGGTGCAGACACCCGGTACGTATTACGTTTATGATTCGCTCCAGAATAAGCGTTCGTATTCGTTCGAGATCGGGAACGCCGTCTATCAGCCCGTGCTCAAACAGGCTACGCGGGTCTTTTTTTACCAGCGTAGTGGCTTGGCCAAACAGCCGCCCTACGCCCAAAGTCCCTGGACCGACGGGGCTGCTTTCCTGGGGGCTCAGCAGGATACCGATTGTCGGCTGATTAGTAACACCACCGCGTCGACCGCGCAGGATTTACGCGGTGGCTGGTTCGATGCGGGTGATTATAACAAATACGTTCCGTTTACCTACGGTCCGCTGGTAGACATGTTGCTGGCTTACCAGGAGAATCCGGTGGTCTGGACCGACGATTTTGGTATTCCGGAGTCGGGAAACGGTATTCCAGACGTGCTGGACGAGGTGAAGTGGGAACTCGACTGGCTACGACGGATGCAGCAACCCAACGGTTCCCTACTGCACAAGGTATCGGTGACCGATTTCAGCGCCACCTCACCCCCGAGTGCCGATACGCACGTGCGTCGGTACGGGGCCGCGAGTACCGATGCCACCGCAACGGGGGCGGCCGTTTTTGCTCTGGCAGCTATTCAGTTCAAAGCGCTCGCTGATCCGGCTATGCAGCGTTACAGCGATACCCTGCGCCTGGCGGCCCAGAATGCCTTCGCCTGGTCGGCGGCCAATCCGTCGGTGTTGTTCAGCAATGCGGGTTTTCAAAGCGCAGCCGCAACGTATACCGACAATGACCGGCTGGCCCGGCGCGTAGCCGCGGCCGCTTTTCTGTTCGTGCTGACCGGCGACACTACCTACAAAACCTTTTTCGATGCGAATTACAATCAGGTACATCTGATGCAGTGGGGGTTTGCCTATCCCTTCGAGGCTACGTATCAGGATGCGCTGCTGTATTACTCACGAGCTCCGGGTGCAACAGCCAGCGTTAAAAGCGCTATTTTATCAACGTATACGGCCAGCCTGAAGACGAATAACGCTGATAATTTACCGGCGTATCTGGCTCAGTCCGATGCATACCGGGCTTTCCTGAAAAACGACAATTATACCTGGGGGAGCAACGAAACCAAAGCACATCAGGGAGCTATGTTCTTCAGTATGAACACCTACAACCAGGATGCCGCTAATAGGCTCAACTACCGGGACGCGGGCATGGGCTTTATCCATTATCTGCACGGTGTCAATCCCACGGCCTACTGCTACCTGACCAACATGAGCGCTTACGGGGCAGAGTTTTCGGTGCCGACTATGTACCATTCATGGTTTGGCGATGGCACCGTTTTCGATACCAATCCGCCACCGGGCTTTCTGATGGGCGGGGCCAACCCGACCTACGCACCCGACGCGGCTTATTCGGGACCCGTTATTTCGCCCCCGCAAAACCAGCCTGTTCAGAAATCGTATAAGGCCTGGAACACCAGCTATCCCGAAAACTCCTGGCAGCTCAACGAACCGGCCATTTATTCGCAGGGAGCTTACTTACGTTTGCTGGCCCAGTCGATGTGCTATACCGACGTAATCACCAGCGTAAAATCCGGTAACTGGACCGATCCGACGACCTGGGCCTGCGGGCGTATTCCGACCCTCGCGAATCAGGTTAGGATTCAGCCGAACCATACCGTTCTGATCGATGCCTCAGTGAATGCCAGAAGGCTGGAGTTAAGGGGAAAGATCACCTACGCAAAAGCGGGTATCCTGACGTTGGTGAATTAGTTGCTAAAGAAAAAGTCTTGTCAATCAGTGAGTTAGCTCAAAAACCCGGAAAAATCTGGAACCCAATTTCAGATTTTTCCGGGTTTTGGGCTCTCTAAATGCTAATCTTCGTAAATATTCTCAGTAGCGAATCGTGAAGAACGGGTTTCGGTGCGCCGTCATGCTTTCGGCGATACTCTGCTTGATGATGTCGTCGTAGCCAGCGTCCGTAATTTTTTTGCCTTTCTGCTTCGGCAGCTTCAGGTCGTCGGGCGTTAGTGGGCGAAAGGTGACGTTGCTTGCCGAAATGAGCGCATCGCCGTCGTTGATGTCCAGTTCCAGAATAAGGCCCGGCAGGCCATTCATCCGTTCGGGCCCGGCCGGTACCGGAATATCCTGGGCAAACCAGGCAGTGATTTTCTGCTTCTTGATCGGGTCTTCGGTTTCGGCTTTCATGCAGATGTAGCCCGCTACTTCCTTGATCTGGTTCCCGATTTTCCAGACCGGTGCGTGCAGCGAATCATCGACGATGTAGGTTTTACCCAGCATTTCGATAATGTCGGTCTTCTTTTCCTTCTCAAAATTGCGGTAGATAAAATAATCATATTTCCGAAAGGAGTACCCGCCCTCTTCGGGTTCATCGCTGAGGTAGGTATACAGGCTTTCGTTGGCATTGAAAGCCAGCTTCATCTTGGTTCCTTTAAAGCTTTCTTCCCAGTTTTTCCAGGTCTGCGATTCGCGGTCCTTTTGTTCCTGAGTTAAAAACGTCAGCCGGTTGGTGATCTTTAGCCAGTATTCTTTCCGAACGTACGTGATCACGCCCTCGGTTTTCTGGGCCATCGTTAGCGGACCCGTTAGCAGGAACAGAACAACAAGTAATTTTTTCATGATCGAAAAGGGAATGAGAACGTTGTGAAATTAATACATTTCCCGGCGCATCTTGGCCGAAACTCCCCGCATGTTGTACGTAAACCCGATGGTAAAATATCGTGCCAGGGTCTGAATCGTCTCCGACTGGGTGTAGTTGATGCCCCGGTTCAGCGAAACGGCTACATTCCGGTTCAGCATGTCGATGGCCGTTAGCCGGACTTCGGCCCGCTTGGCTTTGCCCAGGATATGATAAATCGACGTGTTCCAGAGTGGAATCCGCAAGTCGAAATTCAACTGCTCGTTTTTGTTGACCCGATAGTTCAGGTTCGTGTTGATGTAAAAATCGCTTGGTAGCTTCAGGGTTAGCTCGCCCCCGAAGTTATTGTTGGTGTACGACTGATTCTGGTTCGAATTGATCGAAAACTGCGTGTTGGTGAAGCTAAGGTTAGCATTTCCGTAGAATGTCAACCACTCGGTTGGTGTCAGGCTCAACCGAGCTCCGACGTTGTAGCCCTGCGAACGTGTTTCGTTGACCACATCATTGACCCGGGCCGGGTTGTTGCCCAGATTGAAGCCGCCGTTCAGGTCCAGCGTCGCTTTGGTTTTTTTCAGCGGAAAGCCAAAGCCGATGTACGAACCGGCGTTGCGGCCGCCAGAGAAATTTTCCGGACTGATCACCGTCACCAGCGTTTGTGGGTCGGTGCGCTGACTTTGCACGATCTGATTTACGTACGTCGTGCCGTAGAAGTTGATATAGGCGTTGATGAAACTACCCGGGTTGAAATAATTGAAAAACAAATTCAGGTTATGACCAAGTTGCGGCAGCAGATCGGGATTTCCCTGATTGATAAACAGCGGGTTACTGTTGTTGATCACCGGCTGCAGGTCGCGCGAGCTGGGAATCTGCACATTGACGTTGTAGTACACACCCAGGTACCGGTTGTTTTTCATGCTGTAATTCAGCGAAAAATTCGGGATAACCGCCGTGAAAACCCGGTCGATGTGGTTGAAGCTCTGCGATGTCTGGTCGGGCGCGAACTGCCCGTTGAGCGTAAACCGCTGGCCGGCCAGCCCCCCCGATACGTTCAGCCCTTTGTACGAATAGCGAATGCTGCTACCGAGCCGGTTGTAGACGTAGTTGTTTTTGTAGTACAAACTAAGCGTATCGTTGCGAACGTAGCGGTCGCTCCGGTTAAAAACGTCCCGGTCCACCTCGTCGAAGCGCAGGCTGAAATTATAGAAGGTTTCCCAGGTGTAGCGCTTAGCAAAGGGCTCTACGTATTGCAGACTCGCTTTGTACTCGCTCCGGATGATATCATTCCGCTGGTCCTGATGAATATCGGGCACTTTGTCGGCGGCCGTTACGGGGCCCGAATAAGTGTTGCGCGAATCCAGGTTGAGGGTAGCGTCGTTGGTATTCACCTCGTAGGTAGCACTGGCGGCCAGGCTCCGGCCTTTTTTGCTGCGCATTTTATGCCGATAGATGAGCGAGTTCGACGTGGCAAACTGTTTCTGCTCGCTGTTGTTAACGCTCAGGTTCTCGGTAATGGCACCGGTGCTGCGGGTCAGGATCTGATTCCGGAAAAGCTGGGCATTGCCCATGCCATAGCGGCTGTTGTTGATGAACACCAGCGTGTTGAGCGAATCGATTTCTTTTTCATAGCGCAGACTGACCCGGTGATTTCCGTTGAAGTTGACCTGATTGCTGGTTTCATCCCGCGCATATTGGCTTTGAGGTAAGGTGTTATTGCTCAACCGATGCGCATCGAGTTCAATCCGGGTCTGGTTGTAATAATAGCTGCCGCTGATCTTTTTCTGTTTCGTATCGTAGTTATAATTGGCGCCCCCAGCCGCGTTGTTGGAGAACCCCACGCCCTGACGACCCGTGACCGGAATTCCCAGGCTTTCGTCGCCACTGTCGGTATAGTAAAAGAAATTCCCGCTAAAGCCGAAGTCGGCATTCTGGTTGGAATTGTAGGCGTTGCTACCCCGAAAGTCCTGATAATCATCCCGCGATAAACCCTGCTGGTTCGTATTGTTGCCCAGCCCGATCAGTGAGAACTGGTGCTTGGCGTTGAATTTGTTATACGTGCCTTTGATTTCGGCGCGGGCCGACACGTTGTTGGAAGCGGGCCCCGCAGCCGCCGTCACTTTGCCAAAGCCGCCTTTCTTGAACTCTTCTTTCAGCTCCAGGTTGACGGTTTTTTCTTTCTTACCGTCGTCGATGCCCGTCAGTTTAGCCTGCTCAGTCTTGTCGTTGAATACCTGGACTTTCGTAATGGCTTCGGCCTGGAGGTTTTTGGTAGCCTGTTTCGGATCGTTGCCGAAGAAGTTCTTCCCATCCACCGTCACTTTTTTCACCTGCTCGCCCTGCGCTCGGATGTTGCCGTCCTGATCGATCTGCACACCAGGAAGTTTCCGCAGCAGGTCTTCGACCGTCGAGCCGGGGGGCACTTTAAACGAGCTGGCATTGTACTCGATCGTGTCGCCTTTGATGGTCAGGGGGGCTTTGGCGGTTTTTACGACCACCTCCATCAACTCCCGCGTAATAGGCTTCATTTTCAGTTCGCCCAGGTTAACGACCGCGTCGCCCGTGGGTTTAATGACCTGATTATAGGGAATGTAACCGACGAACGACACTTTCAGCAGGTAGGTCCCCACTTTCACATTTTTGAAGGTAAAAGCACCAGTCTCGGTGGCTCGGGTGAAATTGACCAGCGCCGAATCTTTCGGGTTCAGCAGCATGACCGTCGAGGAGGGGAGCGCAGCGGATGCGGTATCGACAGCGCGGCCCTGGATCGTGAAACGGGTAGGCGGAGTTGGGCTCTGAGCATAGAGACCCGTGATGAGCAGGCACAATACGGCCAGCAGGAAAAGGTTTTTCATAAGCTAAAAACAAAGGGATAGGCGAACAGCTGCAAAGCTAAATGGACAGACGATGCGTTGGTTAATCCGTTAACGATTTTTAACTAAATTTATAGTAGTTAATTTCGCGAACGGTCAGCAACGCTCATAATGAGTCGATTCGAGGCCAAAACGTTGCAGGCTTTACTCCGTAAGAGGAGAAAAAAGAGGCAATTCCACAAAAGCCACCCGTAAAATTTAGTTAGTGGTGATCCCTGGGGCGCTTCAGCCAGTATGGCCCAACCCTCCGGTTGTCAACTCTGCTCCAGCACCTCCCGAATGGCGCTTGCTTTCAGCAGGCATTCGTCCCATTCCTGAGCCGGGTCGGCGTCGTAGGTAATAGCACTCCCTACCGAGAAAGAAGTGTAATGCGTCTGAGCATTGTAGAGCAGAGTCCGAATGACGACGCTGAAGTCGAAATCACCAGCGGGTGTGACAAAGCCGATCGCGCCTGAATATACCCCCCGGCGGCTGGCTTCCAGCTCGTCGATCAACTGCATCGACCGGATTTTAGGCGCGCCCGTCATACTTCCCATCGGAAAGGCATGCTGAATGGCTTCGGCCCACGAAACGTTTTCACGCAGGCTGGCAGACACCGTCGAGATCATCTGATACATCTGACGAAAACCGTAAATACCGAACAGTTCATCGACGCTTACTGAGCCGGTTCGGGCGCTGCGCGCCAGGTCGTTCCGAACCAGGTCGACGATCATCAGGTTTTCGGCCCGTTCTTTTTCCGAGTTCAGCAGGTGGGCGCGAAGAAGCGCGTCTTCTGTCGGCGTTTGCCCGCGTCGGATGGTTCCTTTGATGGGTTGCGACAGCACCCGGTTACCGTCTTTTTTCAGAAACCGCTCGGGCGAAGCACCCATGATGTACCGATCCCCGATTTTCAGAAAACTGGAGAAGGGCATGGGCGATCGGTCATTCAGCGCCCGGTAGGTAGCCAGCGGGTCGAGAGGACGGCCATCGTCGGAAAAAAATTCGAGGCAGTAGTTTAGTTCATAAACATTCCCGGCCCGGATATGCTGCTGGATCCGCCGGACATTTGCCCGATACTCGTCGGCCGTAACCCGGCATTGGATGCGGGCAGGGGAGGAAGGGGCCGGGGCGGGGAGGAAAGGGCCGGGGGCGTAGTGCGTTATCTGCTGGAGCAATTCGGTTGCGTCGCCCCTGCCCGTAAGGATTACGGTACCAGCCAACACATCCGCCTGTTCAAAGTCGATAATCCATTCGGGCTCAACGAAATAAACGTCCGGCAAATCCATCCGGTCCGGGTAGCGGCTCTCCAGGACTTCCAGTTGATTCTTCAGGTCGTACCCGAAATAACCAACCAGGAACGATGGGTCTATACGATGAGCGTCATGCAGGATTTGAAAGGCGTTTTTCTCTGTCGCATCGGTAACCGAAAATGAAACGACCCGTTTCGCACCGATAAACAATCGGTTAGGAAACGGGTCGTTCGGGTAGCTGATGCCGTTGTTATTCAGCAAAGCCACGAAGCCATCCGGATGGTTCTGATCGGATAGGGCCCAGGAAAGTGCCCGCCACCGGAATTCAGGTATATCGTCTACAGCTATCCGAAGTGCGTTCATAATCAGGACCGTACCAGCCGGACATCGATGGCAATGTCTTTACCTTCGGCGTTCTGGCCAACCGTAAATTCAACTTCATCATCGACCTGTAATTCGTTGAAATCTGTATCGATCAGGCTCGTGTAATGAAAGAACAGGTTATTGGGCGGAAAATTGATAAAGCCATAGCCGGTTTTCAGGCTTCGGATGGTACTGATCTTGCGGCCTTCCGGGTCACTATCTTCGCCCAGATCGGCCAGGTTGTAATTGGGTTCGTCGGCCGATGAATACTCTTCATACTCATGCCCGTTCACGTACCCATTGCCGTTGGCGTAGGTCGATCCATTCGTGGTGGCGGTAAAGGCCGGACGAGCCTGCTGTTTTACGAAAAGATTCTGAATGACCATGTCGTTGCGACGGCTGCGATCGTCGATGATGCCATGCATACCAACCGGATAAGAAACCTCTTCCAGCAAATCCTGCGAGGTGCGGGTCACCTGTTTCTCCCCCTGTTCGTTCAGAAATTCGAAATCCCAGCTTAAAACCATAATCCGGGAGCCGAGGGTATTCAGTTTGCGGATAAGCGGTACGTAATCCCCATCGGACGTAATCAGTACGACTACATCGAATTTTTTGTACTGGGCCAGTTCAAACGCTTCGAGTGCCAGCCACACGTCGATGCCTTTCTCCTGACGATAGCCCTGGTAGGTTTTAACCGGTAAATAATGGGTAACGACCCCTTCCGACATCAGAATATCGTCGAACAATCGGTCATAAAATAATTGGTTCCCGCGTTGGTTCGCTTCGTGGGCGTTCAGACGGCCCCGGAAATAGTGGGCATCGACAATCTGACACAAGCGTTCGTTGACGCCTTCTTCTTCGGCTACCTGCCGACGGATAAAGGCGTGTAATCCGGAGATACTGATTCGGCTGCGCCGTTCGTGGGAATAATTATAGTAGTTGCTAACGTGTAAAAAATAATTGCCGTCATAAAAAACCCCAATGCGGGTCAGCCTGGATGATGTCGCTGGCATGTTTTACTCTAAAGTTTATAAATTGTATGTTAGTATAAAAAATGGTGATCCATTAACGAATGTGTTCTTCCGATTTTGTATAGGTTGCGTAGTTACGTATGGAAGGTACTTGTACGGTTTTATTTCTATAAACTAAAAAAACGCAAGCTATTCGGGAATAGGTTAGGTGGTAAAATAAGGGTACGATGCAGATGAACTCACCAGACTCCGAATGGAAACAAATGTATATGGATAGTTACAAAAAACCTATATAAAGAACTACGGTGCAAACATAACACATTTTCGCGTGGAATGTTCCAGGACCTGTATCTTTGGCGGCTTATTCCTGCGGACTTATTTTATGCAAAAGATTCTGTTTATCGACCGCGATGGCACGCTCATCATCGAACCCCAGCCAGACCAGCAGGTCGACTCCCTGGCCAAGCTGGATTACGTACCCAAAGCCATCTCCGCCATGCGCCGGATCGCCGAAGAAACGGACTACGAACTGGTGATGGTGACCAATCAGGACGGGCTCGGCACCGACGCCTTTCCGGAAAATACGTTCTGGCCCGCCCACACGAAAATGCTGGACACGTTTGCGGGCGAAAATGTCCAGTTTGCGGCTGTGCATATCGACCGGCATTTCCCACGCGATAACTCCACAACCCGCAAGCCCGGCATTGGGATGCTGATGGACTATTTCGGCAGCGACTATGACCTGGCCAATAGCTATGTGATTGGCGATCGGCTCACGGATGTGCAACTGGCGGTCAACCTCGGTGCCAAAGCCATTCTGTTCCTGCCCCCGAACGGACTGTCGGCGGTGCAACAGGCGGATGTTACCGGCCTGACCGAAGCCATGCAGAACGCCATCGCGCTGAAAACCGACGACTGGGATCGGATCTATGAATTTCTGCGCTTGCCCGCCCGCACGGCCACGGTAGAGCGCCATACCAAAGAAACTCAGATTCGGGTCGAGTTGAACCTCGATGGACGCGGACAGGCCGATATCCACACTGGGCTCGGCTTCTTCGATCACATGCTCGATCAGGTTGCCAAACATTCGGGGGCCGACCTGACCATTCACGTCGACGGCGATCTGCATATCGATGAGCATCATACCATCGAAGATACCGCCCTGGCCCTCGGCGAAGCGTATCGGCGGGCCCTCGGCGATAAGCGGGGCATCAGCCGGTACGGGTTTCTGCTGCCCATGGACGAAGCGCTGGCGCAGGTAGGCATCGACTTCTCGGGTCGGCCGTGGCTGGTCTGGGAGGCTGAGTTCCGACGCGAGAAAATCGGCGACATGCCCACCGAAATGTTTTTTCATTTCTTCAAGTCCTTCTCCGATACTGCTTTGTGTAACCTGAATATCAAAGTGGAAGGCGAGAACGAACACCACAAAATCGAAGCTATTTTCAAGGCTTTTGCCAAGGCGATCAAAATGGCGGTTCGGCGCGATATCAAAGAACTGGACAACCTTCCGAGCACGAAAGGCGTTTTGTAATCGTTGGTCTCCGCTATGGGTTGTTCGGTAAAAAATACTATCGACTCGTAGCGGAGACTAGCGACTATTGACTCTTCTGTGTACTTTTGCACCGACATTCAACTGAATACCGACATGGATTTATCAACACCTCTGACGCTTCTGTTCTACGCGGTTCTGCTGGGCGCTTCGTTCGTAACGGGCCGTTGGCTGGAGCGCAATGATCGCAAGTACTAATTTTTAGTTGCCAGTAATGAGTTGATGACTACTATCGACTCATTACTGGCAATTCTCTTTATTATGCTTAGCGCTCTTACCCGCTGGTTGTTCCGAATAGCAGGCTGGCGGGTCGTTGGCCCTGTGCCAACCGTACCCAAAGCCCTTTGGGTCGTTGCTCCTCATACGACTAACTGGGATTTTCTGATTGGGCTGGGCGTTCGGCCCACCATCCACGTCTGGATCGAATACCTCGCCAAAAGCTCGTTGTTCACCTGGTATGCCGGCTGGCTTTTTCGCGCCCTGGGCGGAAAGCCCGTTTACCGCGACAAATCGCATAACCTGGTCGATGCGATTGTCAGCATCTTCAACCAGCACGATCGTCTGCACGTTTGTATTACCCCCGAGGGAACGCGCGCCAATGTGGCTACCCTGAAAACCGGCTTTTACTATATCGCCCTCAAGGCGGAGGTTCCCATCATTCCGGTGGGCTTCGACTGGCCCCGCAAACTCGTCGTTCTGGGTGAGCCTCTGTACGTTACAGGAAGTTACCAGCAGGACATGATCCCGTTCTATCGATTCTTCGCCCAGGTGCATGGGGTAAAGAAAGACTGGCTGAGAGATTGGGAAAAGACCGGACTCATCCCCTGATGAGGACGTAACGAAAAGGATTATTCGATCTTATCATCTCCGTTTACGGGGTAATCTTCCCTGGCTTCCTTATTTTTACGGGTCTATTACAACCTGATCGCGGGGCGGGTCAATCATAATTTTCTCCATAGAAGCGCTCATTCTTCCTGCGAACTGATCTTAAATCGTCCAACTGGTCAATTGATATGAACGGACAACTCATCCGACTCACGTTACCTCTTTTCCTGTTTCTCAGCGTAGTGATCTCCTGCAAAAAGACAGAAAACGACATCATAAAAGCCCCTTCGCTAAATTGTTCATCTACGGCCTTGAGCGCTGGGAGCTTAACGACCAGTGGGTCGGCGCAGAGTACGACGCTTACGGTTGGGCTCAACGATGCCACCGCCGGATTGGTTACGTTTGCCATTACCAGCTCTGGAGCTGACTTTAGCCCCGAAACATACAGCACGACCGTGACCAGCGGGCAAACGTCGGTAGCGATTCCGCTCACCTTCGATGGAACCTCCAGCGCGACCTCGGAGACGATAACCGTAACCGCGACGTCCTACGGCACGGGCAATTGCTCGGTAGTGGCCACGCTCTCGCCCACCAGCTCGACCACAACCACCGATTGCAGCACCGCTACAACCAACACCGCTAAGGTAGTGTGCGCAGCCGAAGCGTTTCTGGCCACCCTGAGCGCTACCCAGAAAGCCGCCGTGGTGCTGGATTACTCCAAAGCCAATGCCATCAAGTGGTCCAATCTGCCCTGCGGTTCCAACTGCCGGGTAGGCCTCCAACTGGCCGATCTGACAACGGCGCAGGTCACCGCAGCGCTGGCCGTCGTTGCCGCAGCTACCGGCACCACGACCAACGAAGGGTATGACGAGGTTAATCAGATTCGGGCGGCCGACGATGTCCTCAAAACCGCTGGTGGTGGATCGGGCTACTCATCGGGTATTTATTTTATCGCTTTTCTGGGAACGCCTTCCACGAGCAGCACCTGGCAGCTACAGTTTGGAGGGCACCACCTGGCCGTCAACAAAACCTTCAATGCCGGCGCCGTTCAGGGAGCGACGCCCCAGTTCGAAGGTGTCGAACCCCGGAGCTGGACGGCCGCGAACGGAACGGCCTATGCGCCCCTCGGCAGTGAGCATGATGCCATGGCCGCTATGCTGGCCTCACTGACCAGCAGCCAACTGGCTACGGCCAAACTCAGCAGTACCTTCAGCGACGTAGTACTTGGCCCGAACAACGATGGTAAATTTCCGGCTACTAAAGTGGGTGTGCCGGTCAGTAGCTTAAGTACCGATCAGCAGGCGCTGGTGCTGGCTGCCATGAAGCCCTGGGTGCTCGATACCGACGATGCCACGGCCACCAGTCTGCTGGCGACTTACCAGAACGAACTGGCCAGCACCTACATCGCTTATTCGGGAAATGCAAGCCTGACCAGCAATGCCGATTACGTCCGGATCGACGGGCCGAGCGTGTGGATCGAGTTTGTGTGTCAGTCGGGCGTCGTGTATCAGAATCAGATTCACTACCACAGCATCTGGCGGGATCACACCCGCGATTACGGCGGCAACTTCAGTTTCTGATAATCTTGCTGGCTTTTACTCGAACTGAAAGGCAAAGTAAGTACAGGGACCCTGACTCGTGTTCTGGATGGCATGGGGTACGTTCGATTCCAGAAAGATCAGATCGCCCGCGCTGGCCGGATGAAGCGTTCCATCGATGCTTTCCTGCGCCCTGTTGTCGATCATCAGCAGGATCTCAGCGGCCCGGTGCGTGTGGGGCGGATGACTCCACAATCCCTGATTCAGGGTCGTTACGTGCATTTCGAAGCGTTTGGTCATAGCCGTTGCCCGGTCGAACATACGTCGAATCCCGCCTTTGTCGTGCGGTTGGAATGCAACGTCGTTCCAGTCGATCCAGAAGGAACCTCCAGCCTGGCGACCCCGCTCCAGGTCTGCTGGCTGGGTTGCTTCATAGCGCATGACATAGTACGTGGCAGGAACATCACCCTTGTTTTCGAAACCGTGTACGTCGCCCGGCAGCATCAGAGCCACGCTGCCCGCCCCCAGCGTTTTGGTTCTGCCTTCAATGGTTACCGTCAGGGCACCTTCCTTGATGAGGATCAGCTCTTCGTCATCGTGCCGGTGGGCGGGGTGCGGAGCCTGATGGGCAGGCAGCGTTGTGGCGTGAACCTTCAGGTGCCGGAAATCGGTCGTGCTGCCTTCCAGTAGGGTTCGCTGTTCGACGCCCGCTTTTCGGGTTACCGACGCTTCAGCCCATCTGTACACGTTAGCGACGATGGGTGCATTCGGGAGCGGGCTGATGGCCGCAATCAGGCAGAAAAAAAAGAGATAGCAGGGGTTCATGCCAGGAGGCTGGTTAAAAATCCGGTGTATCCAAAAGCAGGGTACCGCTGTCTGTCTAATCATTTTGCCCATCAGGTAAGGCAATTGGTCAATTGATTGCGGTCGTTGGTGTATAGCTGAGGCATAAACCCGGACATTTACTGTAATTTAGGGAAACAGAAATATCCTGCGTCGAAACCCTTGTTCCCAGACTATGAGCATGGTAACGTACGGCCCACCTGGCCAGAACTGGTTTTTTAGATACAAAATCTACCACCTGCCGTTCTGGATCGTGTACCATTACCTGTGGGCGGCCGTTACTCTGGGCAATCCATTCAAAGCGCTGGATGTGTTTCTGTCGTTTCCGATCAACTACAGTTTTTACATCATCTTTCAGGCCCTGGCAGTTTATTTCAACCTGTATGTTCTGATGCCGGGATATCTCGAAAAAAGCCGGATTGCGCTCTATATCGCTTACCTGCTCCTGACTATCCTCGGCGCCACGTTGTTCATCATTTCCGGTTATTACGTCAGCGCTTACGTGTCTGGCAAAACCATGAATGAGCTGTACGGAGGGGGTACCGACGCGGCCTGTTTCTTTCGGTTTCTGGGAATAGCTCTCCCATCGACGGTAGCCAGTATGACCCTGGCGATGAGTATTAAACTGACTAAAAACTGGATTCAGACCCGGCAGCGGCAGCAACTGCTCGAGCGGGAAAAACTGGAAACAGAACTGAATTTTCTGAAAGCCCAGTTCAACCCGCATTTTCTGTTCAATAGCATCAATTCGGTCTTTTTTCTGATCCACAAAAATCCAGTTATGGCGTCGGCGTCGCTGGCTAAATTTTCCGACCTGTTACGGTACCAGTTGTACGAATGCAACGATCGGCAGATTCCACTGGGGAGGGAAATTGCGTATCTGGAGAATTTTATCGAACTCGAAAAGCTCCGCCAGAACGACCTGACGGTGCAATTTGCTGTCGGGCCGACGGGTACGGATCAGCTGGGCATCGCGCCGTTTATACTGATGACGTTCGTTGAAAATGCCTTCAAACATGTGTCCAAAGACCGTGCCAACTGGATCACGATTCGCTTGGATCTAAGCGGCTCCGAACTGACGTTCGCCGTCGCCAACAGCACCGCCCCGGCGGTTGTCGGTGAGCGGATCGACTACGGCGGTATCGGTCTGAAAAACGTACGACGCAGGCTGGATCTACTTTATCCGAATCAGTATGTACTGAGCATCGAGTCTACCCAGAACCGGTTCGAGGTAGCGCTCCGTGTACACCTATCGACGCTTGCCGACCCTCCCGTTCTGCAACTGGCTTCAACCTGAGCGATCCAATGATCAAGTGTGTGATTACCGATGATGAGCCGCTGGCCCGCGAAGGACTGGCCAATTATGTTCGCGAGTTAGATTTTCTGCAACTCGCCGGCACCTGCGCGAACCCGCTCGAACTGATCGGGCTACTGGATGGGCAACCGGTTGATCTGCTCTTTCTGGATATCCAGATGCCCAAAATGAACGGCATCGATTTTCTGAAAATTGGCCGTCAACCGCCGATGGTGATCATCACAACGGCCTATTCCAGTTACGCCCTCGACGGGTTTCAGCTCAACGTGCTGGATTACCTGCTGAAACCCATTACGTTCGATCGGTTTGTTCAATCGGCGAACAAAGCGAAGGATTATCATCGGTTGCTTACCCAGGCGGGCACGCAGCAACCCGAGGCCGATTATTTTTTCATCAAATGCGGAGCTAAATACGAAAAGCTTTTTTTCGAAGAGATTCTCTTCGTAGCAGGCATGCAGAATTACGTGACCATTTTTACCGACCGGGGCAAGTATGTCACACTGTTGAATATGAAGGATCTGGAGCAGAATTTAGCCCCTCATTCGTTTATCCGGGTGCACAAATCGTACCTGGTTTCGACCAGTAAAATCGATGGCATCGAAGGGGCCGAGATCTTCATCAGGTCGCACCGCGTGCCCATCAGCCGGAACTACCGCGATCAGGTCATGCAGCGGGTGCTGACCGATAAATTATGGAAGAAGTAGCCGATACGCAAAAACTTTTATTGAGAAGCTGAGAGAATAAGCTTCTATAAATCAACTATTTGGGTAAATGTTTTGACCGTCAGCCGATTGGTTTTTTGTCATTCCGACGCCAGGAGGAATCTCAAAGCGTCCTCACCAGAAAGCGTGGCGACACGAAGATTCCTCCTGGCGTCGGAATGACAACCTATAGCCTATTTGGCAAACGCTCGATGAAAAGTAAGTTTTATTCTGCCTTCGCCTGCGGGTATCACTTCCGATAATCCAGCGCGGGTTTGCGGTCGCCGAGCAGGGCTTCGTATTTGAAATCGGCTCCGCGTTTCTGTGTCCATTCGGCACGGGCTTTTTCGATGAGCGCTGGGCTTTTATACAGATCCAGCGCCGTCATGGCCAGGGTTTTGGCCGCTACCAGCATGCCTTTCTGGCCGATGCTCATCCCGCTGGCCGCCGTCGACTGCCAGCTGTGGGCCGACGAGCCTGGTACCCAGGTGGCCGTCGATAAGCCCACGGTCGGTACTACCCAGCTGACGTCGCCCACATCGGTCGAAGCACTGCTGGTCGTGGTTTCGGAAGCCGAACGGAAATCGGCGACTTTAGCCGCGTTTTCGATGGGCACTTTCGGCCCCGTGAAGGTCTGGCTGATTTTGTTGGCAAAAGCAGTTTCTTCCGGAGTGTAGTCGATGCCGCCAACGGTTTGCAGGTTCTGGTGAACGACCTCCGCCAGGGTTACGTTTGGCAGCAGATTATACACCCCACCCAGCACTTCCCACTCCACCTGCGTACCGGTTCCTTTGGCGGCTCCTTCGGCCGCATTTTCGATCCGTTTCCAGACACTTTGCAGCACATCGCGGTCTTTGTGGCGGGCGTAATAATACACCTCCGCAAAGGCCGGCACTACGTTCGGCGCTTCGCCCCCACGGGTAATGACGTAGTGAATGCGCGTATCCGACGGAATGTGTTCGCGCATCATATTGACCATGTAGTCCATCGCTTCCACACCGTCCAGCGCCGACCGGCCGCGTTCGGGAGCCGCAGCCGCGTGGGAGGCAATTCCCTTGAACCGAAACTTAGCATTTTTATTCGCCAGCGATGTACTCGCGTCGGCTGCATTCTGGGCGCCGGGGTGCCAGTGCAACACCACATCGACGTCCTTGAACAATCCGTCGCGCACCATGTACACTTTCCCCGCCCCACCTTCTTCAGCCGGACAGCCGTAAATGCGGACCGTTCCACTGTGCCCTGACTTTTTAAGCCAGTCTTTCACCTCAACGGCAGCGGCTACCGATGCTGTACCGAACAGGTTATGGCCGCAGCCGTGGCCGCCTTTCTGCCCCGCAATGGGCGTAAAGTCGGGTTTGGCTTCCGTGGCCAGACCGGGCAGCGCGTCGTACTCCCCCAGAATTCCGATGACGGGTTTACCCGACCCGTAGGTGGCGACAAAGGCCGTCGGAATGCCCGCCACGCCCGTTTTTACGTCGAAACCTTCTTTTTTGAGTTGCTCTTCCAGCAGGGCAGAACTTTTCTCTTCCTGATAGCCCAGCTCAGCAAAATCCCAGATTTGTTTCGAGATGCCCGCGTATTCGGGAAAGCGTTTGTTTAGATCCGCGATCACCGCCTGCTTGTCGGCATCGACGGCCGGTGTAGCGGATTTTTTAGGTTTCGACTGAGCAGCCGCCAGCAGAGGCAGCAACAGCGCCAGCGTGAGGAATTGTGTTTTCATAGACCGGGTTGCCGGGATGGTTGTAATCGATTGATTCTGTTGGGCAACCGATAAAAATAAGGCAAAAAGCCCGGATGATCAATATATTTCGGTGTAGAATGGCTTTACTGCAAAATTATCTAATGTATGTCCAGTTCCTTTGAGCAAAATCAGTTAGCTGTTTATCAGCGAAAATTTATCCGGCTTAAGCAAGGGGTGACGCCTTACGGTAAAGCACCGCACAAGCCTATACTTCTGATTACGCTGCTTGAATTGATCGGCAAACGGTTGATTGTAGATAATCGGGTGATGATTACGCCTGAACTCGTGGCTACGTTTAAAGAGAACTTCGCGTTGCTAGTCAGAACGGCTCATAAAGATGATTTTACCCAGCCATTTTTTTATCTGCAGAGCGACGGATTCTGGTTTCTGCGTCCCAAGGCAGGCTATGCAATCGATACGCACATTCGTAGTGTTCAAACCCTCAGCGACCGGCTGGATTTTGGTTATTTAGCCGATACTCTGTTTGATTTACTGTCGAACGACGACGCCCGGTTGTCGCTGACAAACACGTTACTCGATCATTATTTCGCTGACATCAAAGCGGAATTTCTACGAATCAAGAATGCTGGACGCAGCTATGTAGCTGAACTGGAAACTTACCTGCTGAATGAAAAAGCAATGTCGTATGCACCGTTACAGGCTGTGGAAGATGAGGAAACGCGCTTTGTGCGTGGTGGTTTGTTTAAAAAGCTGGTGCCTAAGGTCTACGACTTCACCTGTGCTATTTCGGGCCTGAAAGTCATTGCCGTCGACGGGGCTTCACTGGTGGAAGCCTGCCATATCATGCCCATCAGCATTTCCGGTGATGATAAAGTTACGAATGGGATTGCGCTCTGTCCCAATCTGCACACGGCCTTCGACCGGGGCATGATCGGCGTAGATGAACAACTACGGGTAGTGGTTTCGCCTTCACTGGCTGACCACACAGCGAGTCCTTATAATCTGAAACAGTTTCATGGTCAGCCGCTCCGCCTTCCGTTTGGCGAAATGCATTACCCGAAAATAGAAAGCTTTCGGTGGCACATGCGTGAGCGGTTCAGGAGCTAATCTGCTGATAAATAAAAGTTATCAGAAGCATCGGTCAGCAGTTGCGTCTTAGATTGTAAGCTGTGAGGTCATTCAGGCAACGATGGGTTCTGATCAGATTGAGCGACGTGACACTAGAAAAGCACATTTGCAAGCGATAATCACCGGCGTACACAGTCTCTGGAAGTGCAAGGGTCCGCCTAGTTTTACCCCACCAGGATCCACAATTCTTCTATAACGCCTTTTACTCCGTCTATCGCAGCCGTTACATCTTCTTCGGTTGTAAATCGTCCAAGGCTAAAGCGCAGGCATGAAAAGGCTTCGGTTTCGGTTAGGCCCACGGCCAGCAATACGTGCAAGGGATCAATAAAATCAGCTATATTTTATCAAGTACGGCACGGGTAAACCACTGAGGAATTAAGTCTGTCTTGAGTTCAATGTCAATGCCGTCGGTAATCTCGGCAATCCAGACTTTGGTTTCGCCGGAGTTATCAAAAATATAGGCTCGGTTAGTAAGCCGCACAGCATCAAGTAGCAGATCCAATGAACGGTAGTAGCGTTCAGTAACTTTCTGATCCGGTACATTATGTCCACCCATTCTAACCCGGTGTTTAATTCGACTAATGTTAATGAGCGGGTCTTCTGTAGCTACATAATACAAGTAGTTGCGAAAGCTAGCGTCACGGGCTTTTTGCAACGTTTGTACCTTATCCGCCGACGACATTACGGTCTCGAATGTAAAGGAACGCCCTGCTTCAATCAGTTTGTGTCGTAAGAAATCCGTCAGAATAACACTTAGGTATGAGCTAAAGCCAACATTGGCAAAGTCAATAAACTCCTCCTGTACAAACCGGATTGCTTGTATAAAATCGGCTTCATCGGCGCGGCTAAGCAACGGGTGTTGTTCGAAAAAGTGGATAATTTCTAACTCAGACATCGGTAAATTGAGACTACGGACATCGAAATAGCCATCATGCTTAACGGCCTTTTCAATGTCGTCGGGATTGAGGTAGTAACCCAGCATATTGGCTTCAATTACTGACTTTACCGTACTCTTTCCCGAGCCGTTCGGCCCGGCAAACATCCGCATTCGTTTAATCATGCTTTCGGAATGCGAAAATACTTTTGGGTGATGGCTTTCGGTTTGTCAACGGTTTTCACATACGTGCGTGAACCGTCAGGTTTTACTTCTACGATTTGTCCGTTCTCTGCAATCAGTACACTATCGCCCGAAGCCAGCGTTTGCCAATAGGCCTGCCGCGTAGCAATAGAAGCCAGTTCAGGAATCTGCTGTTCTAAATAATCAACTGCCTTATCAGAAAGTACCATCGTCTACTCGGTTGTGTAAACGTAAAATTACCAGATTAAATCATACCAACGCCCGCAATTCCTCCACAACTCCCTTGATGGCGTTAACCGTCGCCGTTACATCGGCTTCGGTCGTAAATCGTCCAAGGCTAAAGCGCAGGCATGAAAAGGCTTCGGTTTCGGTCAGGCCCATGACCACGATGCCCGGTACGTTCAGCGTGCCGTTCCGTATGCCGCGTTTGTGGCCACCGCCGGGCAAAAGCGCATCTAGTTTTACTTTGTTCGGGCGTCGCTGACAAATAAATAGCCCACTACTACCCTTCGGACCATAGAACTTGTGCGCCAGTTGGGCAATCTCCTGAAGAGGTTGAATAACCCCCATTTCGTTGTTCACCAGCATAACCGATCCCAGGATTGTATCGGGGCGGATAGCCGTTTTTTATGACTTTCAAATCTAACGGATCTATTCAACTGGCCAGACGAGTTTTCTGTACTATCCTTTGCCCGGATTTTTCGTCGGCCGCGACCAAATCGCTCAGGCGGTTGTAGTCTTATCCAGTGAATAAAATTGTCAATAGTCGTACACATGCTCGATGTTGACGCCCGGCTGATCGATGTACCGAATGGCTTTGTCGAGCTGCCCAACCACTGTAACGAGAGCTACCCGCTTCAGACCGGGTTTGGTCACAATGGGTTGCGTAAAGACGGCTCGTAGCGTAGGCGAGGCAGGTTGCCAGGTTTCCGGTGCCAGCACGGTCAGCAGAATGGCCGAGTTGTTGCCGGCAATTTCGCGGAAACTTACCCCTTGTTTTACCAGCGCCGATATGGCCGGATGGAACGCTTCGTAGCGCGGCAGCAACAATAAGGCCGACCCATCGGGGTAGGTTTGAGCGGGTGGGTTGGGCGCAGGAGTAAGAGGGTTGGACAACTGATTGACGATGACGGCGGTGGTAGGCAGTGCTTCGTCGTAGGAAGCTTTGGTGCCGAGTTTGATGAGATAACCATAACCCGCTTTCACCAGTAATTCCGTCAGCAGCGTGTATTTGCGGTCGAGTTTGCGAAAAAAATGCGGGCCGAAAAAAGATGCCTTCAGCAACTGGGGAATCCGGGTCATGAAGTCGAATTCATACCAGGGGCGTACCCGAATAAAGTCTACGTAATCCTGCGTGAAGCGGGCGTTGAATTGGTCTTCTTCGGTCAGAACAGCCCCGGCTGCCGGGTCCGTCAGGCGGCCAACCACAGTTTCATACAAAGCTTTCAGCGCATATTCGACGGTTGTGCTGACGCCAATGACCCAGATCATGATGTGATAACCGGTATTGAACGGAAATGCCGATTTGATCTGGTCGTACACGACGCCGTAGCTCTGCCAGAGTTGCCGCACGTGGCTCATGTAGGGAAAGGTCGTGGTGGTATGCGTGTGGGCGTAATCGGCGATTTCGGCGGGACTATGCACCAGAAACCATTCCGGATAGGTCAGAAACGTCTGGTCGGCCGGACGGACGTGCTCACTGGGGGTTACCGGATGGGTGTTGCTGACGAGCCAGTTCTTTGGCACCACGCAACCTTCTCCGGCAGGAACCGTCAGGGCGTTGCGCTTGCTGCGCACAAACAGCATAACGGCCAGCACGAGCATAATGACGGTGAGAATAGGAAGTCGAAGCATGGAATCGATAGTTCTAGTAAATAGTCATTTGTTGTTTTGCTTACGATAAATGATAATAAATGACAATTTACTCAATGGTTCCAGTTTAGGTTGTCGGTTCTAAAGGTGATCTGCCGTTTGCCCTGGCCCGCAAAATCAACGTCGACATCCATAGTTCGGGACGTTTTCAGTTTATCGACCAGCGCTTTTCCAGCGTCGAAAAAGATAACGTTGGCGCTCCCGTTTTCGGCAGCCGAAAACGCGTATGAAACCGGCGGAGCACCATCGAACCGAACGCGGGCCTGCCCGCCCTGAAAACTTCGGTTAAATTGTCCTTTCGACACCTGAATGTACACGTGCGTATCGCTTGCCCGCTTCCGAATGGTCAGCGTAGCGACGGAACCACCGTTGTACGGAAAATCAAACTCGAGCAGTTTGGGCGAAACCGTAGACGCTTTATAAACGGTGCGACCCTGTTGATCCACGCGCTTTTCGTACTGCCATTTTGTATCACCGGCGGTGGGCGCGTTTGTAGCAACTGCATTGTTGGCGACTATGGGCGCTGGCGGTTCGGCCGTCGCTGTGGTTTCGGTCGGGTCGGCCCTGGCTATCGATTTGGCTTTTTCTTTGCCGGCGCATCCGGCAAAGACGAGCAGACTAAGAACAAAAAGAAAAGTTCGCATGAATTTTTTGCATTCAGAAACGGCTCTCGGGCTTCTCAACGGCTTCAGTGTTTGGTAAACAGCACCAGCGTATTGTCGGAAGGGTCGTTGGCCTGCAGCAACCGTTTTCCAGCATCGGTAAAACCCGCTTTGCCGATGAGCTGGCTCCATTCCTGGATGGGTTTGAAGCCTTTATAATCTTCCTGGTCGGTTTCCCAGCTGATATTTAGCCCCAGGTTGAAGACGGTGTGCACGAGCGATACGAAGGTAGCCATGTCGGTGGTTTTGACATCGTGGTCGCGCAGGATGAACCAGCCGCCGGGCCGCAAAATTCGGTGGATGGAAGCCAGAAATCCAGCTAATTTTTCCGGACGTGCGTGGTGCAGGCCGATCAGGCAGGTAACCAGGTCGACGCTTTCGTCGGGAATGGCCGTCGGGTTGATGGGCTCATAGTCGTTCAGCTCGACGAAGGTGCCGAGTTTGCCGAGCTGACCGCGTTCCATGATGTCGGCGGGGCTAAACGTGGGGGCAACGTCGTTGATCAGATAAATCGGCTCGTTGACCGTCAGGCGTTTGCGCAGATCGCTGATGTAGCGCCCCGGTGAACCAATCTCGACATAGCCATTGACAGCCACGCCCGCGGGCAGGAGTTCCAGCATTTGCCGCGTCATTTCTTTCTTCTGCACCTTTAGGGCCGGCAGGGCATACGTCAGCTCCGACAGAAACGGTTTGATGCTGGGCAGTCGCTGCTGAATGGTTTTGTAAATGCGCTCATCCGACGATTCGGTTTTTGTCACTTCCCCAATCAGGTGATGAAACTTGTCTTCCGGATAGAGGTGAAAAACGACCTGCAGGAATCGATAAAACGCATCGCGCGGTTTTGTCTGGTCGAAGACCGCGTGAAATTCAGATGTTGGGTTCGGCATAGTTTGGTTGAGTTTCGGGTTGATAGTACGTGTCCCAGAAAACGTTGCGGAACCGAAAGGTTGGGTCCAGCTTATGCTTGAGCGCAAACAGCTTCCGGGCATTCGGATAAGCCTGGTGAAACTGCTCCGGCGTGGCGTGGGGCTGATAAGGCAGGTAGTAAGCCCCGCCCACTGACAGCACTGCGTCAATCAGCTCGCGCGTCCAGACGGCAACGGCATTTTTTGCCACCTCACTCGTGCGCTGTTTGTAGTACACCACAAACGCGAACATTTCCTCGCGTGCCCAGGCCAGGTACGACCCCGCATCAGGCAACGCGTGCCGGACCGAAACATTGATGACGTTGACCCCGTAGCGGTTGAAAATCTCACTCATTTGCTCCGCAAAGGCATCGAACTGCCCCACCGGGACAAAATATTCCTGCAACACATACGTGCGCTTCGTTCGGGCGCGCGGTTCGAGTTCGGCTACATCATATCCAGCTTCATAGTTGCGCCAGTGAATCGGTTGGCTCAGGTACAGCAGCGGGTCGACGATATGCTCCCGACGCCATTTGCCAAACAGCGTTTCGGTAAAGGCCCACATAAAATACCGTTCCAGCGGATACGATTCCCGAAGCGGCATCAGGCGGGTTTTCACGGTGGGCTTCTCTGTCGTCTTAACCCACGTAACGGCCCGCATGTTTTTGTAAGCGGGCGGATACATGTCGCCGTTATGAAAAACCGCCTGGGTGTTATCACGAATGGACGCCAGAAAATAATGGCGGTAGGCCGTGTAAGGCAGTTTATGGTAGTCGCGCCGGACGGCCAGGTTTTCTTCCAGATCCAGCTCGGCAGAGACGATGATCCCCAGCCCGTTGTAGCCGCCGATCGCGCCAAAGAACAGCTCCGGATTTTCGGTACGGCTGGCGGGCACCAGCGCCCCATCGGCCAGCACCAGCCCGATCGAGCGGACAGACAGAATGGCCGGGCCATGACCCATGTAGCGACCGTGACAATTCACGCTCAGCGCTCCGCCCACGGTGAAGTTGGCGTAGGTCTGCATGATCTTGACGCTCAGGTCGTGCGGGTCGATATACCGCTGAATGTCGCACCAGCGAATGCCAGCCTGCACCCTAATCCATCGTTCTTCCTTCGAAAAAGCAATCACCTGATTCAGCCCGCGCATATCGATGTGCAGGCTGCTGGGGCTCGCCGTCTGCCCGCCCATGCTGAAGCGGCCGCCCCCTACCGAAACCGGGCCGACGGTCGTGCGTAGCCGCTCCTGCAGTTCGGGGATCGAGCCGGGCCGGACTACCTCTGCTACAGTGACCGGATTCAGTTGGGTAACATCGTTGATGATTCGCTCCGATGTATGCCGGTTCGGAACGGGTTGTCCATTGTCATTTTTGAGGTAATCGGCGGCTTCGTTGGGAACGGTACCGAATCGATTGGGGTGCTTGTCTCCCCGTCGGAAGCCCAGTCGGTAAAGAAGCCAGACTGGCCCCAGAACCGGAATCAGAACCGCCAGCAGCCAATAGCCCGACTGGTTTGTATCATGAAGTCGTTTGGTGCCCGTCGCAATCAGCGAACCGAGTAGGAGCGGGTAAAGCGCATACGTTGCACCTTCGCCAAGCAAATCGTTCAGGAGTGTATGGAGCACATAGAACGTACTCCAGATGAAGGCCGAGACAAGCCAGTAGGTGGTACGTCGGATGCGGCCCCGGGTTGTAAAAAGTAGATAACTAAGAGGAAGTTTATCTTTCAACTGCATAAAGTGCGCAACGATAGTAGGCCGCCGACTAGCGGGCTGATTAACAGCGGTTCCTGTTATTTACTGGTATCCGGATAAATTAAAGTTTAAGTAGTTCCTACTATAACCTGGATACTTTTCCTATGTTTGGAACATATTTGTTGCTTATGTTCATTCGTAAAACACAATTGCTTGCAGCAGCACTTTGTCTGTCTGTATTCGGTATGAGTAGCCTGACCAGCTGCCAGTCGAAAGGGTCAGGAGCCAACGAAACGGCTGGTTCCGAAAAGGTTGAGGGGGGCGATAAACCGGCTGGTGCTACGAAAGAAACGTCGGCCGCAGCGCCCGATCCCAGCTCGATTCCCGCCGGTAAAATTGCCGATGCGGCTACCATTCTGGCTCGTCCACAAGTGCCCATTCTGTGTTACCACCAGGTCCGTGACTGGCGCCCGACGGATTCCAAAAGTGCAAAGGATTACATTATTCCGGTTGCGGCTTTTAAGGAGCAGATGAAGATGCTGGCCGACAGTGGGTATCACACCATCCTGCCCGACCAGCTGTACGCCTATCTGGCAACGGGCGCTCCACTGCCGTCTAAACCGGTGATGCTCACGTTCGATGATGGTGACCTCGATCAGTACGAGGTGGCCGCTCCTGAACTCGAAAAGCACGGGTTCAAAGGTACGTTCTTCATCATGACCGTAGCCATCGGCCGGCGGGGGAAACAGCCCTACATGGACAAAACTCAGATCAAGGATCTGGCCGACCGGGGGCATACCATCGGCGCGCATACCTGGGACCATCACAATGTGAAAAAATACCAGGGCGACGACTGGAAAATTCAACTGGAAGAACCCAAAACCAAGCTGGAAACAATTACCGGAAAGCCGGTTCGGTATTTTGCCTATCCGTTTGGGCTTTGGAACAAGCAGGCGCTTCCTGAAATTCAGAAGCGGGGTTACGCGGCCGCCTTTACGCTCGCCGACAAACCTGACGATCAGATGCCGCTCTACACCGTTCGGCGCATCATTGCGGGCGGGCAGTGGAAAGCTACGACCATGTACCGGAACATGATCCAGAGTTTCGATGGTAAATAAAGCATGAACCATTCCGCATGCTGGCTCTATAGCCGAGTGCGATTGGGAAAAGCGGTGCTGGTATTTTCCGGCACCGCTTGGTGTTTCGGGCCGGTATTGATTCGTAAGGGAAACCTACGATTACTTTTGGCCGGTTGTATTCTGAGCCGAAAATCGGTTTATCCGCTCGTTGTAGCTATCCAGCAGGCGATCATCCAGCTCCGGCGCCTGACTGAGTTCGAACCGTAGAAAGTCGTTTCGGTCGGCCCCCTCTACCATGCCTTCAAATTTAAGCTCCTGTTCTACCCAAACTGCGGTTTTCCCGAGCGTGGCTGCCTGACCGAGAACCGCCCGAACGATAGTTTCGGTCCGGGCAGGGCTCTGCGTCGTCAGCAACAGGGTACGGATATCTCTGAGGTAATCTGCCTGGGTTAACCCTTTGGTGGGCAGGCCGGCATGGACCCACTGAAAGACCAGCGACTGAATGAGTTCCTGGTAGGGTGAGGAGTTAAGGTCGTCGGGGTGTAGGCGTCGGTTCATAAATCAAACATACCCACTTTTGGTGGCAAGTGTCTCCAGGAGGAAGGTTTTTTGAGAATCCTGTATTTTGCGATAGCTTGTAGCCTAAACTGTCCTTGTCTCATCAGAAATGTTTAATCGATGTCAAACCGATCGGCGATATTAGCAGGGTTTATTGCGGCCAAGTTCGTACTGCAGTATTTTCTGATCCTGCCGGAGTACGACTTACACCGTGACGAATACCTGCATCTCGATCAGGCCAGTCACCTGGCCTGGGGCTATCTGTCGGTGCCGCCCGTTACATCCTGGGTCGCGCTGGTCATCCGCTGGCTCGGGAATTCTGCTTTCGTAATCCGATTTTTTCCGGCCCTCTTCGGAGCGTTGACCATGCTGGTCGTCTGGAAAACGGTCGAAGGGCTGAAAGGTGGCTTGTTCGCGTGTGTGCTGGCCGCTACCTGTCTGCTGTTTTCGGTGCTGTTACGGCTGAATCAACTGTTTCAACCTAATTCGTTGGATGTGCTTTGCTGGACGACGCTGTATTTTGTTGCCATCAATTACATCGATTCCAAAGACAAAAAATGGCTTTATGGATTCGCGGCTGTTTTCGCGTTTGGCTTCCTGAATAAATATAACCTTGCTTTTCTACTCATCGGATTGCTGCCGGCAATCGTTCTGACCCCCGAACGCAGGCTGTTGGTGAACCGCCATGTTTTTCTGGCGTTGGGAGTAAGCCTGGTGCTCATTTCGCCCAACCTGATCTGGCAATATCAGCAGGGATTTCCGGGCATTCACCACATGAAGCTACTGGCCCAGACCCAACTCGTCAACGTGAATCGGGTCGATTTTCTGAAAGAGCAGGTCTTGTATTTCATCGGCTCCTGGGTTGTCATCATCGCGGGACTATATGGGCTGCTGTTTTACAGGCCATTCCGGGTCTACCGATCGTTCTTTTTCGCCCTGATTTTTACCCTGGCGACCTTCTTGTTTTTGCGAGCCAAAGGGTATTATGCTATCGGACTTTATCCAATTTACATTGCGTTCGGCGCAGTTTTTATCGCTGCGCACGTACGGTCCGTATGGTGGCGGACCGCTTTAACGGCGCTGCCTGTTTTATTTTTTATTCCGGTGTATCAGGTGGCTTTTCCCAACAAAACCCCGCAGGAAATTGCCCGGCATCCTGATCGTTATAAAAAACTCGGGCTCCTGCGCTGGGAAGACGGTCGGGACCATCAGTTGCCCCAGGATTTTGCCGATATGCTTGGCTGGCGGGAATTGGCCGCTAAAGTAGATGCCGCTTATGTTCGTCTTGCCGATCCGGAGAAGACGCTGGTTTTGTGCGATAATTATGGCCAGGCCGGAGCGATCAATTTCTACACCAAACGGAATATCAGAGCTGTAACCTTCAATGCCGATTATATCAACTGGTTCGATCTCAGTAAACGATATGTCCATCTGATACGGGTCAAAAATGCTGAAGAAAGCAGCGATGAACTAGCAGAAACCGGGCCTTTGTTCGCTAGAGGGTATGTTGCCGACTCTCTTACGAATCCATTCGCCCGGGAGCGGGGCGCTACCATTTTCGTTTTCCAGCAGGCTAAAGGGAACATCAATAATCGGCTGGCTAAAGAGATCGAAGAAGAACGCTGGTAGGACGCATCAGGCCAGGCAAAAAACGCCGGATTCAGCGCCGATTGTCGGAAAAGAAATGGGCTTATGCGTTGATGAAAAATGATCGTTAAGACAGGCTATGCCAGATGAGCTATGTTAAGCAAACCTTACTCTCGCTACTGTTCCTGGTGGCGTTGAGCGCTCATGCTCAATTACTCGATACCATCGTCAAGGGCGGTCCTTATCACCTTCATTTTCGGGTTCTGAAGGGCATAAATCCGCCCATACTTTTTGAGTCGGGTGGCGGACAGGATGCCTCCCAGTGGGACTCGATCGCTGCGGTGGTGCATCAGCAACTTCAGGCAACCGTGATTACCTACGACCGGGCTGGCTTTGGTAAAAGTAGCTTTGACACCGTTGGCTACACGATTCTGCAGGAGATCAAAAGCCTGGAGACTGCCTTGCAGCACCTGGGTTATAGCCATACTCCACTGATGCTGGTGGGGCACTCGCTGGGGGGCTTCTATAACCGGGTTTATGCCGCCCGTCATCCTGACCAGGTGAAAGGTATTGTTCTGCTGGACCCAAGAATACCATCTCACGCAGACATGCGATTTGCCCGAAACTATGCTCAGCAGCTTAACCGTAAAGAGTATGAAGCAGAGTACATGAGCTTGTACTATTTACTTGCCAGAATGGAGCGTACCAGTGATTATGTGAGACAGGTGCCGTTGCCGTCGGCCATTCCGGTACTGGATATTATGGCGGAACACGGTCCTTTTGCTGAAGCTAACCAGAACGAACGATTCAAAGCCGACCAGCGCAATCTGGTGAAGGAAAATCCCAATCGGCGTCTGGTTTTTGCGAAGGGAAGTTCGCACAACATTCCTGCCGATCAGCCGACGCTGGTGATTGATCAGGTTGTACACTTCTATAAGAAATACCTCATAAAATGAGGGTCCAAACAAACGTCCTTTTCCTGTCAGCATGACCAGTAAATCAAGACTCCTGAGTGCGCTTCTTCTGCTAATTTTTTACCAGGCGTATGCGCAAACCAATCCGCCCCGGCTCATCATCCGGGGCGACGACATGGGCTACGCGCACGCGGGCAACGAAGCCATTCTGAAATGCTACAAAGAAGGCATCGAGAAATCGATCGAAGTGCTGGTCCCCTCGCCCTGGTTCCCGGAAGCGACCGAAATGCTGAAGCAAATTCCAGCCGCCGACGTGGGTATTCACCTGACCCTGACCAGCGAGTGGGACAACATCAAATGGCGACCGCTGTCCGACTGCCCCAGCCTGCGCGATGCCGACGGCTATTTCTACCCGATGGTGCGCCCGAACAAAAACTATCCGAAACGGTCGGTGGTCGAAAACAACTGGCAACTGGCGGATATCGAAAAAGAATTCCGCGCGCAGATCGAACTGGCGCTGAAGAAAATTCCCCGGATCAGTCACTTCTCCGGGCATATGGGCTGCACCAGCCTAAACGATGAGGTGAAAGCACTGGTCAAAAAACTGGCGCAGGAGTACCACATTCCGCATCATGACGCGAGCCTTCAGGAATCGGGCGTGCAGTACGCGGGCTACGTCGGCGCGCACGTAACGGCCGACGAAAAACTACAGAGCTTTATGAAGATGCTCGAAAGCCTCGAACCCGGCAAGACCTACCTGTTTGTCGATCACCCCGGACTGGATACGCCGGAAGTACAGGCCATCCACCATATTGGCTATGAGAACGTTGCCGAAGACCGGCAGGGCGTCACTGACATTTGGACCAACCCGCGCGTCAAACAGTTGATCAAAGCCAAAGGCATTCAACTCATCGGCTATAACGAGATCAGTAAATAGTAAAAAGTAGATAGTGGTTAGTCATTAGTGGTTGTCATTCGTTGTGAGCATTTACGATGAATGACAACCACTAATGACTAACCACTATCTACTTTTTACTTATGCCAGTTCGGTCCGGACGTGTTCGAGCAGGGTCTTGGTCGCCCGGATGCCGTCGTTCGTGGCCAGATAACCGCCGGTGGGGTTATACATATGCATGAGCCCGCCTTCGTATTCGACACCCACGTAGCCGCTAAACCCGGCGTCTTTGATGATCTTGAACATCCGCCGGAAATCGGTTTCGGTCTCGTTGCCTTTGGCGTCGAACTTATGCGTTTTGGCGCTGATGCCTTTGGCGTAGGGCATCATCTTTTTTACCCCTTCGTAGCGGTCGTATTCCTTGATGCATTTAGTGCCCATGATGCCTTTGATGTCGTTCGTTTCGGGTTTGCTCCGCTGCCGACAGAAATTGCCGAAATCGGGCAGCAGACCCGCATTCGGCATATTGACCTGTTTCATGATGCCCACCAGCCAGTCGATGTCGGTGGAGTTGCCAAAGTGGTTTTCGACGATGACGTTCATGTTCGATTTGGCGGCATATTCCAGCAGTTTGTGGTAACCGTCGGCCGCGGTTTTGGCGGCTTCCTCCGCCGGATCGTCGGCCACGCCCGTAATGGCCTTGCTGGTGTCGCCGAAGTTCACCCGGATGGCGCTGCAGCCTAAAAATTTAGCTGCATCGATCCAGGGATGGTGCGCTTCTACCGCCTGCTGACGTTTCGTTGCATTCAGGTCCGCGATGTTCGCCCCGTCGACCATGATCATGTTGTTTTTCATGCCCAGATCATCGCAGCGCTGCTTCAGTTCTTTCAGATACGCCTGGTCGGTATGCTTGTTGTTGAAGAACATCGAGACGTATTCGAGTACGTCGATCCCGAAATCGTTCTTGGCTCGGGCCGGAAATTCCATGTTGGTCATCTTGCCCGACATGAGCTCGGCAGCAAACGAAAACTCCGCCAGCGAAATGTCGAAGCTGAATTTTTTTGCAGTCATGTCAGCAAAAGTTTGCGTGGGAAGAACGGAGGATAACGTGAGGCCGGCCGTTGCCAGACCGAGTTGGTTGAGAAAATCGCGACGAGTTTGAGTCATGGGTCAGTGAAAAAAGCCCCCGCCGAAAGTAGCGGGGGCGGGTTAGGTGAAATCAGTTGGCAAATTGAACGGTAACGGGGACGAACAGCGGGGATTTACCGGCTTTCTCATTTTTGAAGACGAAATACAGATCATGTTCGCCGGTAGCGGGTGTAATCGTAACCTTCGCCAGGCTGGGCTTAAACATATCGGCCGGATCTTTGCTTTCGTTCGGGACCAACTCTTCGGTCTGGCCCAGGAGCTGCCCCGTCGGCGAATCCAGTCGTATTTCGACGCGACCGCCTACCGCCATGAGCTGCGTTTTCGGCACCGCTACGGCAAATTCCATCGTCCGGATACCCGTCAGGTCAAGCTTGTTGAACTGAACGTATGTGTCCGACGCCATCACAATCACGAGCGGAAACGGCTGGGTACCCATTTTAAAGAGCGTAATCCCTTTGGATTGGCTGTTGCTGGCGCCCATCGCCACCAGCGGATTTCGCAGGAGACGCACGGCTTCGGACGTCTGCGCCGGAAGCCCATTGGCCCCTTTGTCTTTGTACGATGCCTGCAAAACCAGATTACCCGTTTCGGCCTTATCGGGCGTATAAGTTCCCTGGGTCGGCAATGAGGGGGTAGCTACCTTTTTGTCCGATAGCGTCAGAATGTATTTGACGATCTCGCTGGCATCGGGCGAAGTCAGCTGCGGGTGAGCCGTCATGATGGCGTCGCCCCAGACACCCCCGCCCCCTTTGATGATCTTGTTCGACAGGCTGGCAACGGCGTTGGCATCGCCTTTGTACCGTTTCGCTACATCGACGAAGGCAGGGCCAACGGACTTTTTATCAGTGAAATGGCAGGCTTTGCAGTCGCTCTTTTCCATCAGCACCTGCCCCGTTCCGAGGTAAGTAGCTTCGGAGAATTTATGGCCTGCCTCACTGGCATTCTGGGCGGTGGCTTCGTCCTGGTAGTTGGCGCGCACCACCACCTGTTTCGGCTGAATTCGCCCCGGAGCCGCGACCGATCCAGCCAGGCTACCGTCTTCTTTGTCGGTTACGCGCACCTCATAGGCAATGGGTTGTCCGGGAAAATAAAAGCTCTTGTTGCCTTTGGTAATGTCCAGCGAAACGACCGGGGGCTGGTTGCCGGCCAGAATGTCGATCTCGCGGGCGTCTTTCAGGCCATGGGCGTCGGTTACGGTTAGAATGGCTTTGTATTGCCCCGGTTTCTGAAACGTAAATGTCGGGCTGGGTTCGTTCAGCACCGTTGGCTGACCGCCCGCTTTGCTCATGATTTTCCATTGATAGGTCAGCGCGTCGCCGTCGAAATCTTTGGTGCCTTCCGACGATAAGGCCACTTTTAGCGGAACGGCACCGGCTTTCTGGCTAGCGGCTACCTGCACATTAGGTTTGCGGTTGCCCGCGTTGAACTCGATCCGGACCAGCCGCGAATCGTCGTTTTTGAGAAACCAGCCCGTGCCGTATTCGAGCACGTACAGATCGCCGTTCGGCCCAAATGCCATGTCGATCGGATGGCTGAAAGGCATGTTCGGCAGGAAGCGTTCCATGGTGGTCATGTCGCCCTTACTGTCGAAACTGACGGCCAGGATCATATCGCGCATCCATTCGTAGAGAAATACTTTACCGTTGTAATACTCCGGAAATGGTCGTTTCGCGCTTTTGAAATCGTCTTTGTAGTAAGTCGGTCCGGCCATGGCGCTACGCCCGCCGGTGCCCATCAGTGGAAACTTCTTGGTCGCGGCCGCCGTATACGAGATCATCGCCGGTTGAGCCGGAGGGAGGTCATGCATTCCTGTATTGTTGGGCGAGTCGTTGAACGGGTGTGCCGGGTCGAATTTAGCTCCCGACTTACCCGTCGTAAAATCTACGTCATTGTACGCTTTGTTGTCGCCCACGAAATACGGCCAGCCGAAATTTCCCGGTTTTCGGGCCTGGTTGTATTCATCCTCTGCCGTGGGGCCAACTCCGGCCGAATCGACACCCGCGTCGGGACCGACATCGCCCCAGTAAACATAACCCGTGTGTTTGTCGACCGAAATGCGATATGGGTTTCGGTGGCCCATAGTATAAATCTCCGGCCGGGTCTTGGCAGTGCCCTTCGGAAACAGGTTGCCTTCCGGAATGGTATAGGTACCGTCGGCTTCGGGATGAATGCGTAGGATTTTTCCGCGCAAGTCGGCTGTATTCCCCGATGATTTCTGAGCATCCCAGGGGCCTCGGTCGGGTCGTTCGTCGATGGGGGCGTAGAGCGTGGCGCGGGGGCTGGTGTTGTCACCCGTCGAGAGGTACAGGTTGCCCTCCCGATCCCAGTCGATCGAGCCGCCCGTATGGCAGCACTGTTCGCGCTGAACCGGCACTTCCAGCAGCACTTTCTTCGACGCCAGCACCAGTTCATCGCCCCGCAGTTCGTAGCGGGTCAGGATGTTTTTCGACTCCGGGCCGGCAGGCGAGTAGTACAGATACAGCCAGTGATTTTTCTCAAAATTGGGGTCGATGTTCACCCCCAGCAATCCGTCTTCGGCCTCGGTTTCGTGTCCTTCCTTATCTTTATACTTCGTGCTGACCGGAATCGTCGCGATGGTTTTCACCTGCTTCGTGGTTGGCGAGTACAACTGAACGTTGCCATGCCGCTCGATAAAAAGAACCCGCTCGTCGGGTAGAATGGCCATTTCGAGTGGCTCATTAAGTTTTTCGGCCAGAACTACTTTTGTGAAACGATTTTCGTCGGGTGCATCGCCGGGGGCCACGAACGGACGAACCGAGTAGGCCCAGAGCCCGACAGCGCCCAGACACAGGGTCGCGACGGTTCGGTGTGATTTCGACAGGAGAAAATGGCGGCTCATAGGTAGATGTGTATTTTTAACACAATGATAGTAGAATTTTGTTAATGTGTACTCTGTACACACTACATTAATTTTTAAATTTTCCCGATGGAGTACAAAAAAGAGCTTCGGCGTTTCGTGACCGACTTCAAAACCAACTACATGCCTTCGGTATCCATCGACTGCGTCATCTTCGGCTTTCACGATGGACAGCTAAAAGTGCTGTTGCTGCGCTGGAAAGGAACCGACGACTGGTGTCTGCCCGGTGGCCGAATCCGGCATGAGGAAAATATGGAAGACGCAGCCTACCGAAGCCTGCACGAGCGAACGGGCCTGAGCGAGGTGTTTCTGCAGCAGTTTCACACCTTTGGCGATGTGATGCGCTATACCCATTTTAGTCGGGAAGAAACGCTGACCCGGCTGGGATTGGATGAAGAGGTGATCCGGGAGATTGTCAGTCGCGATGTGTCGGTGGGCTATTACGCGCTGGTCGAGTTTGCCGACGTCGTGCCGACGCCCGATTTTTTCACCGAAGAATGCCGCTGGTGGGACATCGACCAGATTCCGGAGCTGCTCTTCGACCACAACGAGATGATCAGGCTGGCCCTGAAAACCCTGCGTCGGCAGCTCAGCTATCAACCGATCGGGTATAAGCTGCTACCCGAAAAGTTTACCATGCCCGACTTGCAGCAGCTCTACGAAACGATTCTGGGGCAGTCGCTCGACCGGCGGAATTTTCAGAAGCGGATGCTCGGCTACGGGATTCTGGAGCGGCTGGATGAGCGGAAAACCGGCGGAGCCCATAAAGCGCCGTATCTGTACCGGTTCGATAAGGAAAAATACGAAAAAGCGCTGGCCGACGAAAGCCTTTTTGTGGGGTAAAGCCGTTGCCAAGCGACAGAAATCACAGCTCATCCGGAAAGATTACCGGTTAATACGCACGATAGGGTAGGTATTCGCAGAAACGTATTTCTTTGGGGTATGAAACACCCTTTCCTCTTCCCTATACTACTTATCTACGCTTATTTCCCAGCCCTGGCTCAACCCCGAAGCCTGCATCAGGCCCATGTCGAAGTAGGGGGGCTGGTTTCCTCGTCCGGGCGAACACCCTTCTGGTTACGGGCCAACCAGTTCGGCGTCGTTCCGAACTCGGCTCCCGTCGGTACGCTCCGGGCAGGGTTGTCGGGAGCTGTGCTGCTAACCGATACGTCCGGGTCATATGCCCGGAAAGCGCCGAGCCGGGCCTGGGTGCTTAGTTACGCGGCTGAGGTCGTTGGCAATGCCGGAAAAGAAGCCCAACTCCTGGCTCCGGAATATTACCTGAGACTGGCCCATCGGCAACTCGAACTGGTCGTTGGCCGCCGACGCGACGTGATTGGGCTGGTCGATACGACGCTTACTTCCGGTTCCTACGCCTGGTCGGGCAATGCCCTGCCACTGCCTAAAGTTCAGATCGGTACGAAAGGGTTTGCCCCCATCGGTCGGCGAAAATGGCTGGCCATCAATGCCTTCATGGCGCACGGCTGGTTTGCCAATACAGACTACATGCAACATTCGTTTCTGCATCAGAAATCGGTTATTTTTCGGGTCGGTAAGCCCGCTTCGCCGGTACGCGTATACATAGGCGTGAATCACAGCGTGCAATGGGGCGGGCATTCCGATTCACTGGATTACCATTATGCCGTCAATGGTAATCTGCCCGGCCAACTGCGCGATTTTCCGAACGTGCTCTTCGCTATTCGTACCGACGGGCTGGACAACCCCCGGATTACGTCCTATGATTACACGAACCTGTACGGCAATCATATTGGTAGCGTCGATTTCGGGTTTGAACTCAGGCTGCCGGTGGTTACCCTGATGCTGTATCATCAGCATAGTTTCGATGATTCGTCGGGGTTGTTTTTCAAAAATCTTCCCGACGGGCTGAGCGGCCTGCGGATCCAACCCGTGAGTCAGGGGTCGTCTGCCTTCCGAATCGACGATTTTCTGATTGAATTTCTATCTACCCTAAATCAGAGCGGCCCTATTTATGATCCGTTCAACAAAATATTTGGAGCTGACAATTACTTCAACAACCAGCAGTATCAGGAAGGCTGGGCTTATAAAAACAGAATTATCGGCACGCCGTTCATTACTCTAAAGCAGGATACAAAACCCGAATACCAGCATAATGCACACTGGGTCGTGAATAATAACCGGATACAGATGGCACACCTTGCCATGCGCGCTACCGTAGCGCAACGGATGAGCCTGATGGCGAAACTTTCGTACAGTAAGAACTACGGTATCCCGATGGCCGAGCCCCTGGCCGGAACACCCGGTCAGTTTTCCTCGCTCATTCAGCTTGGTGCGCCTTTGTCCTGGATGGGTGGCCTGTCGCTGACCGCAGCCGTTTCCGCCGACTTGGGGCAATTATACACTAATGCCGTGGGAGGATACATCGGCTTACGTAAGACCGTCTGGCGTCGGATTCAATAAATTCGGCTGTTCCTCACGATCGATAGATTCTGAATATATTAAGAAACTTTCCTTTTTTTGGCTTGTTAAAAAGCCGTAACACTACCGCGACGCATGAATACACCAATTCGTTTAGCGCTCGACCGAACGCCCAACACCAACCACACCGGGTTCTATGTCGCCTTGGCGAAAGGAACCTATAAAGAGGCCGGACTCGATGTACAGCTCATTTCGCCCGATGAGCAGAACTACCAGACCATGCCGGCCCGGCGAGTAGCGCAGAACGATGCTCACCTGGCCATCACCCCTTCCGAAAGCGTAATCAGCTATCAGACGAATGGTGTACCGCTGGTAGCCGTGGCGACCCTGCTGGCTCGTGATATCAGCGCGATCGTTACGCTGAAAGAAAGTGGAATCGACCGGCCATGCGAACTGGATGGTAAAGTGTATGCCTCCTACGGTGCCCGGTACGAAGAAGACCTGATCCGGCAATTGATTCAGAACGACGGCGGACGTGGTCAGTTCGTTCCGCACAAAACGGGCTGGTCGGGCATCTGGAAAGCGCTGCTGACGCGGGAAGTCGATGCGGCCTGGTTCTGGCTGACATGGGAAGGCGTTAGAGCCGATATCGATGGGGTTGACCTGAACCAGTTTCTGTTCGATGAATATGAGATTCCGTATGGCTACAATCCGGTACTGACCGCTCACCGCGACTGGATCGACGAGAACAGCGATGCGCTCCGTCGGTTTGTGGAAGCCACCGCGGCTGGGTTTCGGTTTGCGGCTAAGGAGCCCGATGAGGCCAGTCGGATTTTAATGAAAACAGCGAACCACCCATCGCTTACAAATCGGAATTTCGTGGAGCAAAGCCAGCAGATGGTCTCCGGCTACTACCTGGATGCGGAAGGCCACTGGGGGTACATGCACCGAACCATCTGGTCTTCATTTGTTACCTGGATGATTCGTAACCGAATGCTGACGGATACCAATGGGGAGCTGATCCAGCGCATGGATGTCGATTCGCTTTTTACGAACGAGTTTCTGGCGCCTGTGCCCGTTGTCATTCGTATCTGAACGCTTTTTCGGATTACCCGCCGATGGTGGCCATCGATTCGGTTACCACGGCGCGCTGTCCTTCGGCTTCGAAGCCATTTAGTGGCCGGTGGGCAAACGCCTGTAAAAATGCAGCTGTCAGTTCTTCGTCGGAGGCACCCTGACGGAGAAGTGCCCGTACGTCGAGAACTCCGTTGTCGTATAGGCAGGTTTTAAGCGTACCCTGGGCCGTTAACCGGATGCGGTTGCAGGTGCCGCAGAACGTTCGGCTAAAAGCGGCAATCACGCCTATTGTTCCCTGATGACCCGGAATCTGGTAATTCGCCGAGGTAGAGAAAGGGGGATCAGGGAGCTTGGTGAGCGCCGGAAAATGCGTTCGTAACTCGTCGATGATCCGCTTGTGCGTCCAGTGAAGGACCGGATAATGGGTACCTTCGCCATTGAACGGCATTTCTTCGATAAAACGCACATCGACGGGCATCGTCCGGGTCAGGTCGGCCAGCGGCACCAGATCCTGAATATTCTGGCCATCCATCACCACGGCGTTGATCTTGGTATGAATACCCGCCGATAGCAGTGCGTCGAGGGTTTTCAACACCGCGGGCAGTTCATCGCGCCGGGTAATCTGCCGGAAGCGCTCCCGGTCGAGGGTATCCAGGCTCAAGTTGACGGACCGTACTCCCAGGCTGGCCAGGTCGGCCACGTGCGGAGCGGTCAGCACCCCATTGGTGGTTATAGACAGATCGGACAAGCCGTCTGTGTCGGCCAGGCGCCGGATAAAAGTCATCAGGCCCGATCGAACGAAGGGTTCGCCCCCGGTCAGGCGGACCTTCTGCACACCCAGGCGGGCCAGTATACCGACAACCCGTTCCATTTCTTCAAACGTCAGCACTTGGTGCCGGGGCAAATACTTGATGCCTTCTTCGGGCATGCAGTAAAAGCACCGTAGATTACAGCGGTCGGTTACGGCCAGGCGCAGGTAAGTGATGGGGCGGTTGTGATTGTCGTAGAGCATGCAGTATCGGACTAACACAAATCTACGCATTTTGATTGCAGCCGCCGGAATAATTGACCCTGGGGCCTGAGTAAATTTCAGAAAAATACTTATTCTACCGGCTTGTTGTGATTTGTCGATAAATTAGTATTATTTTTGAAAGAAATTTACCCCCTTGAATTGGTGAAGAAAGCGGTTTCTATCGGTCTCTTTGGTTTGTTCCTCTACCACACGCTGGCTTATGTGCTGGTGTTTGTGGGTACGTGGTGGCAGGCCGAGCATGACCTGTCCGAACGGCTTTCCGTATATCGGTCGGTAGACAGCATCGTCGAGTTCGAGATTCCACTCAAAGATAAGCTCGATGCCAGCACCATTGCCAGTACCACCTCCGACGGCTTTACCTACCACGGTAATTATTACTCGGTGGTCAGCATGGAAATTCGGGGTAACACGCTGCACATCTCCGGGCTGCAAACCACCAGTCGGTCGTTCTGGCAGAGCGACCTGCTTTCGTTCCTGAACGATCACGTGACCGGTAATACCGAATCGCGCCAGAAAGCGAATCAGTTTCTGAAGTTCCTGCTGAAAGAATATTCGCCGACCCCCCGCGCTATTTTTAAGTTTCTCGCTCCCAACTGGCGCGAAGCCATCCGCATTCCCGAACAGGTGTTTGTGGTGTCGGCCCGTGCCCTGCCCGTTCATTCGCCCCCGCCTGAAGTCTGAGAAATTCCTCAGGACTGTGCTCTTGTAAGTAGTTTGCTGGCTAATCGCGATCAAGGCGGCTAGACACCTGTGTGTCTGCGTTCATTGGTCTGCATGAGGTCTATAGTGGCAGGCTGTTGTCTGGCGGCTAACTTCTTATTCGGCTCAGTTCTGTGGTTGAGTTGCAGGCGTAATCGGCTGCCGGTCTTCGGATCGACGCCCCGCTGCGCTATAAACCAGTTTCTTTCTCTCAGACATTTTCCTGATCATGAAAACACTTTTTACGGTCGTTATCGCGACGGTATGTAGTTTCCTTATAGCCAATTCAGTATTCGCTCAGGGCTGTGTAGCCGTTCGGCACATGAGCTGTGCGGCTCCGGCGGGTGCCAATTCTGCCGATTATTTCAAACAACGGACGGGCCACTGGCAGTTATCGGCGGGCTATCGCTTCTTCCGATCCTATAAACATTTTGTGGGTGATGTTGAGCAGACCCAGCGCGTTGCGCAGGGCACGCAGGTGATCAACGTATCGCACGCGATCGACTTAGGCCTGACGTATCTGGTCAATAACCGGCTGTCTTTTTCGGTCAATCTGCCGGTTCAGTATTACGACCGCTCATCGCTGTATGAGCACTACGGCAACGCGGTGTCGACCAATCCGGCCCAGAAACGATTCCACACGGGTTCGCAGGGAATTGGCGATTTGCGGATTTCGGGAAGCTACTGGCTGATTAACCCCGTCAAGCTGCCGAAAGCCAACATTGCAGCCGGGCTGGGTGTCAAACTGCCGACGGGTGATTTTCGGGCTACCGACCAGTTCCACAGACTGGACAAGGAAGGGAAAGATTATACAGTGGAATTACCCGTCGATCAGTCGATTCAGCTTGGCGATGGAGGAGTGGGCGTGAGTGTCGAACTGCAGGGATACGCACAGGTGACCAAGAGCCTGACGGCCTACGCCAACGGATTTTATCTGTTCAACCCGCGCGAAACGAACGGCGTACTGCGGAACCCCCTTTCCACCACCATCGATCCCGTCATCGGGTACTTCTCCGTAGCCGATCAGTTTGCCGCCCGGATTGGGTTGAGCCAGGCACTGCCTTTCATACCGGGTCTGTCGGTCATGGCCGGCGGTCGGGTCGAAGGGGTTCCGGCGCACGATGCCATCGGGGGCAGCAACGGCTTCCGTCGGCCGGGCTACATTGTGTCGGTAGAGCCTGGACTGGCCTACATGAAAGGGCGCTTCTCGGCCGCACTGACGGTGCCGATAGCCGTCTACCGCAATCGGATCAAAAGCTACTATGACTTGCAGGACCCTACCGGGCAGCGTCATGGTGATGCCGCTTTCGCCGATTACCTGGTATCGCTCAACGTCGCGAAGTGGTTTTAGTGACACTCAACGAACTGGTAGTTAGGGATGGCTCCTGTCGTGCCTCATTACCAGCCTCCTTATCTCAGTTCTGCTGAGGATATTGATAATGAAACCAGTGAATCATAAGTCGATATACCGTTCGGCTAATCCTGTAAAAATCGTTTTGTCGACGCTGCTTATCCTGAGCCAATTTTCCCTGGTCGGCTTCGGGCAGACTCAGCCTACTCCCGATTCCCTCCGAACGCGCACCCTCAATCAGGTGACGGTACGGGGCGTTCGGGCGACGGTGGTGGCGTCGTTGCCGGCCATACACGGCACCTACCTCATGAGCGGTAAGCGAAGCGAAGTCATTCGCCTGTCGGAAATCGATGCGAACGTAGCCGAGAAGAATCCCCGGCAGGTTTTTGCCCGGATTCCGGGGGTATTTGTTTATGATATGGATGGCACCGGAAATCAGATCAACATCGCCACGCGGGGGCTCGACCCGCACCGGTCGTGGGAAAACAACATCCGGCAGAATGGCGTACTGACCAATTCCGATATGTACGGCTATCCGGCCAGCCATTATTCCCCACCGATGGAAAGCATCGATCGGGTCGAGCTGGTTCGGGGAACGGCTTCGCTGCAATACGGCGCGCAGTTTGGCGGTATGCTGAATTACGTAACCAAAAGTGCCGATACCACCCGTCGGTTTGGGTTCGAAAGCATCAACTCCGTGGGCTCGTATGGGTTGCTGAGCACCTACAACGGCATCGGCGGGCGCGTAGGCAAGTGGACCTACTACGGCTATTACTACCGGCGTCATTCGGAAGGCTATCGGCAAAACAGCCGCTCCAACGCCGAAGCCGAACTGGGGCGGCTCCATTACCAGGCTACTCGACGACTGGGCATTACAGCGGAAGTAGGTCGCTCGACCTATACGTATCAGATTCCCGGACCGCTGACGGACGCCATGTTTGCCCAGAACCCGCGCCAGTCGACCCGTAGCCGGAATTATTTCAACCCGGATATCTACGTGCCTTCGATTAAGGTCGACTGGCAACTGTCGGATCGGACCCGGTTCCTCTGGACGACATCGGCCGTTCTGGGGGCGCGCAACAGCGTTCAGCTCGATGCATTTGCAACCGTTCCGGACACCATCAACCGGACGACGGGTCAGTACAAACCCCGTCAGGTAGATATCGATAATTTTCACAGCTACACGACCGAATTGCGCATGCTGCACCACTATCGGCTGGGGCCGGTAGCGTCGACACTGGCGGGTGGTGTTCAGCTGATGAGTACGGATCTACACCGTCGGCAACTCGGCGTCGGCACCACGGGCAGCGATTTCGATCTGGCCCTGGTCGAGCCGTTTAAGCGGGACCTGCACTTCCGGACGAAAAACCTGGCCTTTTTTGCCGAGAACCAGTTTCGGCTGACCAACCGCCTGACGGTTTCGCCCGGCATTCGGGTGGAAGAGGGTAAAACCGAAATGCGCGGCACCATCACGTATTACACGCCGGAGAATCTACCCACAGACATCAGCCACCACTTTGCGCTGCTGGGTATCAATGGACAATACCAGTTGACGGAGGCCGTCCGGATCTACGGAGGCTGGTCGCAGGCTTACCGGCCGGTCGTTTTCAAGGACATCATTCCCACCTCGGTTTACGAACGCATCGATAAAAACCTGAAAGATGCCTACGGATATAATGCCGAAATTGGCGTCGATGGGCACTGGCAGGGACTGCACATAAACCTGACGGTTTTCGACCTGCTGTACCGCAACCGCCTGGGAACGTTGCTGCTGGCTAACCCCGATGGGGCCAACTACATCCTGCGCACCAACATCGGCGACAGCCGCTCCACGGGCGTCGAAGCCCTGATCGAGACGCAGGTGTTGCGCACGGAAAACGTGCTGATCAGCGCCTTTACGTCAACGGCATATAACAACGCCCGCTACATCCGTGGTCAGGTATCGGCGGGCACCGAAAACCGGAACGTGACGGGTAATCAGGTCGAGTCGGCCCCGCGCTGGACCAGCCGCAATGGCTTAAGCGCCCGCTACGGAACAGCCAGCCTGACGCTTCAGTACAGCTACGTAGCCCAGACCTTTTCCGATGCGCTCAACACGGCAGTGCCGTCGGCCAACGGGGCCATCGGTCCAGTGCCGGCCTACAGCCTGTGGGACCTGAACGGGAGCTGGCGTCTGAAGCGAAACCTGACCCTACGGGGCAGTATCAACAACCTTCTGAACACCCAATATTTTACCAAACGTCCCACTTTCTACCCAGGGCCGGGTGTCTGGCCTTCCGACGGGCGCAGTGCCGTCCTGACGGTTGGGTTCGTGCTTTAAATCAAAAAAACGCTGTCAAAACCAAAAAAATCCATCGTAATACTAATCTGTCAACCAATGAAAACAAGTTTAATCGGTCTTTTTATTACCTCGCTGCTGATGCCCTTCGCGGTTCGGGCGCAGATGCCGCACGATGCCATCTATATGGGGAAGAATCAATTGTGCGTGGCCGGTATGTACGGCTATAGCTCCTGGGATCACTACTGGGAGAACAGCCTCAAGCGGGAAAATTTCAACATCGGTACACTCACCACACAGAGCGCCATGGTTATGCCCGCTTATGGCATCAGCAAGCGAGTCAATGTGATTCTGAGTCTGCCCTACGTCTGGACCAGTGCGAGTGCGGGAAATCTGATGGGCCAGCGTGGCGTACAGGATCTGTCGGCCTGGCTGAAAGTAAAAGCCGTACAGGTAGGCGGTTTCTCGCTGCATGGTATCGTCGGCGCGTCGATCCCCATCGGAGGGTACGTGCCCGATTTTATGCCGATGTCCATCGGGATGCAGTGCCGTACGGCGACGCTGCGCCTGCTGGCCAATTACCGCCATGCGCCTACGGGTCTGTACGTAACGGCGCACGGAAGCTACGGCTGGCGCAGCACTATTAAAATCGACCGGGATGCCTACCAGGCCGACGACCGGATGTATAACGTCGACCGGGTCAATGTTCCTAATGTATACGATGCGGCCCTGCGGCTGGGCGTGTTGCGAAAAGGCTGGCAGACGGAAGTGTTTGCCGAACGCATGGCCTGCCTCAATGGCGACAATATTCGCCGGAACGACATGCCTTTCCCGACGAATAACATGCAGGCGACTTCGGTAGGCTGGTACGGTAAATTTCAGCCGCACCACATCGGGGTCAATGCGCGGGTTGGCTACGTGGTCGATGGGTTGAATGTCGGCCAGAGTACCAGCTACACGGTTGGGGTGTTGTATCAAATTAATTTCAAGAAAAAAGCGTGAATAAAGCCATGAACATACATAGTCGTTTTTTCGTCGTAACGGCCCTCGTGGCCAGTCTGGGAGCCGGCGTGGTTTCGTGCAGCAAAACCATCGACGAACCTCAGAAAGCCGCCTACGCACCGACCAATGTCGATGAGAAAGCCGGAACCTGGAAAACATACATACTCACAGCCCCTACGGACGTTACGGTCGCGGCTCCTGCCGCCATCAATTCCGCCACGTACCAGGCCGAACTAACCAGTCTGAAACAAAAAGCTACGGGACTAACCAGCGAGCAACAGGACGCCGTTACGTACTGGGGGGCCGGTGCCGCCTATCGCTGGAACGAGATCGGTCGGGAGTTGTGCGCGCGCTACAATATTCCGCCCGCATCGACACCTGATGGCAAATACCCCGTGCCCGACGCGGCTAACCCACTGGCCGATCCGAAGTTTCCGTTCTCCAACCCGCCCTATTCATCCCGGGCACTGGCTTACCTGAGTGTGGCTCAGTACGATGCGCTGGTGTCGGCCTGGTACTACAAGTACCTGTATAACCGCGTGGCCCCCGCCAAAACCGACGCGGCTCTTAAACCGCTGCTGCCCGTATCGGCGCTGCCTTCGTATCCGTCGGAAGATGCGGTCGTGGCGGCTGCTTCGGTGGTTATCCTGAAAGCGATGTTTCCCGGCGAAGTGCCTTACCTGGATGCGAAACTGGCTGAGCACCGCAATAGCCGTCTGTGGGCGGGCATGAACGTTGAAAGCGACCTGGCCGCGGGCGAAGCGCTGGGCAATGCCGTAGCTGCGAAAATAATGGCCCGGGCCAAAACGGATGGCATGAGCGCGGCCAACAACCAGACCGTAACCGCCGGTATGATTCAGGCGGCAAAAGATCGGGGATTGACCGAGGTATGGGTAAGCCAGGAGGCCCCCGCCCGGCCTCCTATGCTGCCGAACTTCGGTACTGTCTCCACCTGGAATTTCGACAAAGCAACCCTGGTTAAATTACGGCCCGGTCCGCCCCCGGCTCTGAATTCGGATAGCTACGAGAAAGACATAACGGAACTGCGGCAAATCAACAAAAGCCAGACCCGCGATCAGGCCCGGATTGCCAATTACTGGTCGGACGGAGCCGGCAGTTATACGCCACCGGGTCACTGGCACCGCACGGCTGCGAATGCTGCCCACGATGCGCAATACAGCGAAGTGCGCACGGCCCGAACGCTGGCGCTGGTCGGTACGGCGATGATGGATGCGGCCGTAGGCTGCTGGGATGCCAAGTACTACTATTATTACCCCCGCCCACAACAATTTGGCGTGAAAACATCGGTGGGATTACCCAACTTTCCTTCGTACCCGTCGGGGCACTCGACATTTTCGGCGGCTGCAGCAACCGTTTTAAGTGGTATCTTTCCTGATAAAACCCAGGACTTCCAGGATGAAGCGTCTGAAGCGTCCGTATCGCGGGTGTATGGCCTGATTCATTACCGATTCGACTCGAATGCCGGGCTGGATCATGGCAAAAAGATTGGCGCCTACGCGCTGGAACGGGCAAAAGCCGACGGGTCAGGATTATAAAATCTTTATTTTTTATCATAGGTTGACTTTAGTCCCCGGCCGTTCTGCGGCCGGGGTTACTTTTTTGAAGACTGTCCGCCGATAGCACAAACAGGGTTACCGGGGGCGGTCGTCTGCCCGACTAAACTCGCCCAGTTTTCAGATACCGTTCACAAGGAAATTGCACCTTACTGAGGTAGGCTCGTCCGGAACCTCTACTTTTGCGTAACCCTATTCTGGATGTATGCGATCAATCGCCGGTATTACCATCGTTTTTCTGCTTAATCTGATCGGTATCCGACAGGCTTATGCGCAAGGACTGGTCGACGGATTTATGCGCGGTCAGCGCAAAGCGAATCTGCAGATCATAGGCTCACAGGAGTCATACGAGACCTACTACATTAACAAAACCGAAACCCGAAACCCCAATCTGGGTACGGTGACAACCCAGGCCGTAACGGTAAAAGCCTCTTACGGGCTGGGGTACGACCTAGACCTGATCGTGGCAGCTCCCTACGTCCGGACCGAAGCCAGCGCGGGTTATTCGCCCAAACAGGAAGGATTTCAGGACATCTCGGCGGCCCTGCGCTGGGAAGCGTATGATTACAAGATCGGGAAAACCCGGCTGTCGTGGCTGTTTGCGGTGGGCTACTCGATGCCGCTGCAGAATTACGTCAACGACGCCCTGGTAGCGATCGGACGGGGTTCCAGTAACCTCGACGGCCGAACCATGCTGCATTACAAAGCCGGACCTTTCTTTTTGACGGGTCAGTACGGTTACATTCGCCGGGGCCAGGTGGCCCTCGATCACATCGTGAGTGCCTACGACCCCACGCAGCTAAATCCCAACAGTGGCGTGAAGGTCAACTCGCCGGACGTGACCGAGCTGATCATCAAAACGGGGGTCAAAACAAAGGCTCTTTACATCGACGGCTGGTTTCAGCAGCAAACTCCCTATTCTGAAGGGACCAATATCGGCCCCGGAATTCCGTTTCCGACCAACACCGTTGGCTTTGCGCGGGTAGGCGCTACGGCCTATGTGCGGCTCGTCGGTCAGTTGGGGCTGACGGCTGGGTACAGCACGACCCTAAGCGGACGGAACATCGGTAAATCCGATCGGATCAATGGCGGGCTGGTGATTGGCCTGTATCCTTAACCAACCAGGGTATCCCTGGGCTTGCCAAAAGTCATAACGATATGAAAACGTTTTTCTCATTTAGTCTTCTGGGCAGTTTGCTCCTGAGCGTGATGGCTTGTAAAGAGCCTGCCATCGACGAAGGAATTCTGCCGCTGGTGCTTCCGGCAACGACCGACGCCGATGGCGGAACCTGGCGAACCATCGTGCTTAAATCGGCCGCCGACATTGCGGTCCCTCAACCTGCGGATGTGACGTCGGATGGGTATCAGCACGAATTGTCCGACATAAAGAACGGGCTGCTGAGCTTGAATCCGGAGAAGAACACGGCCGTTACGTACTGGGTAGATGGGGGCGTCCGGCGCTGGAATCAGATTGCCCGGCAGCTGGTGGCCAAATACAATCAGTACCCAAACTATCTGACTCCCACCACGGGGCAGGTTTCGTCTACCGATCCGGCCAATCCGATGGCAAGTCAGTCGTTTGCCGCCCGGGTATACGCGCTGCTGAGCGTGGCGCAGTACGACGCGCTGGTGGTGGCCTGGCGGGCCAAGTATCAGTACAATCGCCCGTCGCTGGAGCGGCAGGGCGTGGTGGCGCGGGTACCTGTTCTCGACGTGCCCTCGTATCCGTCGGAAGATGCAGCCATTGCGGAGGCTTCTTACCAGGTACTGGCGTATTTATTCCCGGACGACGCAAGCTGGCTAAAAGCCAAAGCGACGGAGCACAAACAAAGCCGGTTGTGGGCCGGGGCCAGTGTGGCCAGCGATGTAAAAGCGGGCGAAGACCTGGCGGTCAGCGTAGCGGCAAAAGTGATTGACCGGGCCAAAAACGACCGGTTCGACCGGGCAGCCGACCCGACCAATACCTGGCAAACGGCACTGGCCAAAGCGCCATACGACCTGAAATGGAAAAGCCTGGAAACTCCTGTTCTGGCTCCTATACTGCCGCTGGGGGGGCGCGTCAGCACCTGGTATGATTCGGTATCGGTATTTCGGGCGGCACCGGGTGCTCCTCCCGCAACGACCTCGGCTGACTTTCAGCAGGCGCTCAGCGAAGTCCGCAACGTAGCCAGCAACCGCACCCGCGATCAGTGGCGGATAGCCAGTTATTGGGAAGATGGCATTGCGACCTACGGCCTGGCTGGCCACTGGAATTACCTGGCCGAAGGCCTGATTCGCGACGCCCGGCAGAACGAACTGCGTTCGGCACGCACCTATGCGCTGCTGAACCGCGCCATGCAGGATGGTGCAACGGCCTCCTGGTCGGCTATATACACGTATTTCGTGCCCCGTCCCTCGCAGATCGATCCCGCCATAAAAACGGCTACCAGCATACCCAATTACCCGAGTTACGTATCCGACCACGCGACCATCTCCACGGCGGCTGCCACCGTGCTGGTTTATGTGTTTCCCGACCAGGCTACCCAACTGACTGCGCAGGGGACCGAAGCCGCTTTATCGCGGCTCTATGCTGGAGTGCATTATCGGTTCGACATCGATGCGGGTACGAAGTGGGGAACCACCATTGGGCAGGTCGCCATCGACGCGGCAAAAACCGACGGCGCCAAATAACGGGACCGGGACGACTGAAAAGCCTTGAGCGACAGCAGGGCCAAAGCTGCATTTTTTGTAACATTACTCCGTCGTTCACGATTTACTAAGCAAACATTGACTGCATGAGTTCTGCTAAACGTCTTTCCGACATACCCATGTCGGGCCAGTCCCGCGTTGTTATCGAGCAGGTTGCTCCCGAACTCGATGGCGGACGGTTTCCCATAAAAGCGATTCCGGGTGATGTCATCGCTATTGAAGCCGACATTTTTGCCGATGGGCACGATTACCTGGCGGCCCGCCTGCTGTATAAACATGCCGACGAGGCCGACTGGACCGAAACGGCCATGACGCTAATCGTGAATGATCGGTGGGGCGCTTCGTTTATTGCCGCCCGGCAGGGGCGATACCTGTACACCATCGAAGCCTGGATCGATCATCCGGCCTCCTGGCAGCACGAAATCCACCTGAAAGTAGAAGACGGCCAGCGGATTACGAGCGAACTGCTGGCTGGCGCGCAGTATATCGATGGCATGATCGAACGGGCAGGCGGCACGACAGCGAAGGGGAAAGGGCAGCGGGGTAAGAATAAGCCAGTACCGGAAACCCCCGATCTGAAAGCGCTGGTGGATATGGCCGCCATGTTTCGCGACGAGAACCGCTACGACGAAGCCGTTTCGATTGCCGAAAGTGACCAGTTTACGTTCTACGCCGATCGCTACCCCGAACGGCGGCACGTGACGCGCTACTCGCATGAGCTTGGCGTAGAAGTAGACCGGGCCAGGGCTGGATTTAGTACGTGGTATTGTTTGTTTCCACGCTCGGCCTCGCGCGAGGAGGGCAAACACGGTACGTTCCGGGACGTCGAAGCGCTACTGCCCCGTATTTCCGGGATGGGGTTCGATGTGCTGTACTTGCCGCCCATTCACCCTATCGGTATGGCCCATCGAAAGGGGAAAAACAATTCGGTTGTCTGGCAACCCGGCGAACCGGGCGTACCCTACGGAATCGGCTCAGCCGAGGGTGGACACGATACTATTCACCCGGAACTGGGTACGATCGATGATTTCAAGCATCTGATTGCCATTGCGGCTAACTACGGTATGGAAGTGGCGATGGACCTGGCCATTCAGTGCTCACCAGACCATCCGTGGGCAACGGAACATCCCGAATGGTTCAGGAAGCGTCCCGACGGAACCATCCAGTACGCCGAAAATCCGCCCAAGAAATACCAGGATATCTACCCGATTTATTTTGAAACCGAGGACTGGCGAAACTTGTGGGAGGAGCTGAAACGGATACTGCTGGTGTGGGGTTCGTGGGGAGTTCGAATCATCCGGGTCGATAATCCGCATACCAAACCGTTTGGGTTCTGGGAGTGGATCATTGCGGAAGTGAAAAAAGAATATCCCGACATGCTGTTTCTGGCCGAAGCCTTTACCAAGCCAAAGGTCATGTTGGAGCTGGGCAAGCGTGGCTTTGCGCATTCATACACCTACTTTACCTGGCGAAATACGAAGTATGAGCTGGAGCAGTACCTGACCGAACTGACCCAGACCGACATAAGATACGCTTACCGGCCGAATTTCTGGCCAACTACGCACGATATCAATCCGGGAATTCTGCACGGGGGCCACGAACCCCAGTTTCTGATTCGCTACTTCCTGGCGGCTACCCTGTCGAGCAACTACGGAATATACGGCCCCTCGTTTGAGCTGATGGAACACGTTCCGTTTCCGAACAAAGAAGAATACCTGAACTCCGAGAAGTACGAAATCCGGCTTTGGGATTGGGAGAAAACCAACAAGCTGACTTACCTGATCACGGTTGTCAACCGAATCCGTCGCGAAAATGCAGCTCTGCAGACCACCAATAACCTGACCTTCTGCCGGGTAAGCGACGACGCTATCATGGCTTACCTGAAAGTGTCGGGGACCAACCGGCTGATCTGCGTGGTCAATACCGATGCCTATAGCCGCCGGGCCGGAATGGTGCAGGTGCCGATCTGGGAGTTAGGCATCAACCCCGACCAGCCTTACACCGTTCATGATCTGCTGACGGAGGCCTATTACACCTGGCAGGGCGAATACAACTACGTCGAACTCGATCCGTATACGTTACCTATGCACCTGCTGAGGATTGAAGTGTAAATGTGGGGTAAGGCGCGGGGGTAAGGGCAGAGGGTAAAACTTTTGTCAACCCCATGCCCTTACCCCCGAGCCCTACCCATACCTACTTCGCCCGGATGGCGATAACCGGGTCGAGCTTGGCAGCGGAGAAGGCCGGAATGATGCCGGATAGGATGCCGATTACGCTCGAAACGCCGAGGCCCAGAGCGATGTTGCCCGCTGTGAGCTGTAAGTCGAGGGTGCCCAGGTTGATGAACGACAGCAGGTAAACCAGAAAGATACCGGCCAGGCCACCTACCAGACTCAGCAGCACGGCTTCGAACAGAAACTGGAACAGGATGAAATAATTCTTGGCGCCCAGCGATTTCTGAATCCCGATAATGTTGGTTCGCTCCCTGACGCTGACGAACATGATGTTGGCGATGCCGAATCCACCGATCAGAATCGAGAAACCACCGATAACCCAGCCTGCAACGGTCAGTACCGAAAAAATACCGCTGATGGCTTTGGCAGCTGCTTCGGGCCGGTTGATGGAGAAGCTGTCTTCCTGGGTCGGCCGTAGCCCACGCCGGGTGCGCATCAGCCCCCGGATTTCGCTTTCGAGTTCGAGCAGCCCCTCGTCGCTGTCGTAGCCTTTGATGGCAATGTCGATGCTGGGATTGAGGGAGTGAAACATTTTGGCGAAGGCCCCGTAGGGAATCAGGCATTTGATATCCGGATTGCCGCCTACGTTGAGAATACTTTCACCTTTGCGCTCCTGAACTCCGATGACCACAAAATTCAGGCTGTTAATTTTTATTGTCTTGCCCAGCGGCTCCTGACCCGGAAAAACGTTCTCGGCCACGTCGGAACCGATGATGGTTACGTTTCGGGAGTCGTTCATTTCCTGCTGGGTAAAATACCGGCCAACTTCCACCGGAACATCCGAAATCTGATTATAATCGAAGGTCGTTCCCTGAATGAGCGAGGCCATGCTGTTGTTGCCGTTCTTGACCGTCACGCGTCCTTTAAAATCCATCGCTACGATAGCCTGCGCATTCTCCAGCCGTTCGCTCAGAAAACGGTATTCTTTATACGACGGTTCGGGGCGCTGGAAGTACTTCCACCACTGAAAGTCGCCGTCGAAAACCCACGGCCATTTCTGAACGTACACCACTTTGTCGCCGATGAACGAGAGGCTGTCCCGAATGTTTCGTTCGAGCGAATCGACCAGGGTAAACACCGCGATGATGGCAAAAATACCGACCGTGACGCCCAGCAGCGAAAGCGTGGTGCGGAGCAGATTCGAGCGCAACGCTTGCCACGCAAATCGAAAACTTTCGAACGTCTGACGAAAAAACTGCATTTGTTACAACGGGTGAACAAGTGAATGACCAGTCGGACGAAACCCGGTCGGACTCGGAGGAATGAAGGTAATAAATTGCCGCAACTAACCCAACCTTTTTAGGATAAGCGCGGACCTCGACGGGATAAGTGGGCGACTGACGCATTGCCCGAACCGGCTTTTTTCGTAGTTTAGGGCACTTCAATCGCCTATCAGACGTATACCATGCATTACCGGATTGGGCCTTTCGGGCTCTCGCTGCTGCTGGCAACAGGGTTTGTTGCCTGCAAAACCCAATCGTCGACCACCGCTGTCGATAAAACTGTCAGTCAGAGTCAGGGTGTTTATCAATACCGCGACGAAGACCCGACGGTCAAGCCTTTCTTCTCCAACCGGGTTGGGGTAACCGGCCGGAATGGCATGGTGGCGTCGGCGCACCCGGAAGCGTCGCAGGTTGGCCTGGACATCCTGAAAGCCGGCGGCAATGCGGTCGATGCCGCTGTGGCCGTGCAGTTTGCGCTGGCCGTCGTCTACCCCGGTGCCGGTAACATCGGTGGGGGCGGGTTTATGGTTTATCGGGACAAAGACGGGAAAGCCTATACGCTCGATTACCGCGAAAAAGCCCCTGGTCGAGCCACTCAGAACATGTACCTCGACTCGGCCGGTAACGTTCGGCCGGGGCTGAGTTTTACGGGCCACCTGGCGAGTGGCGTACCGGGTTCGGTCGATGGGATGGCCGAAGCCCACAAACGGTTTGGTAAACTGACCTGGGCGCAGGTGCTGCAGCCCGCCGTCGATCTGGCTGCGAAGGGTTTTGCACTGACGGAGCGCGATGCCGTCGGGCTCAACCGGATCAAAACAGACCTGACGACCATCAATCCCGGAAAGCCCTATTTCCTGAAAAGCACTGCTCCGACTGATACCACAAGCTGGCATAAGGACGACCAGCTGGTACAGATGGATCTGGCGAAAACCCTGCAGCGAATTCAGGCGCAGGGACGGGCGGGTTTTTACGAGGGCGAAACCGCCCGGTTGCTGGCCGATGAAATGGTACGTGGCAAGGGGTTGATTACCGAAGAAGATCTGAAAAATTACCACGCTGTCTGGCGCGATCCGATTCAGGCAAAATACAAAGAGTACAATGTCATTACGATGCCGCCAACCTCCAGCGGAGGAGTGGCCCTGTTGCAGATGATGCGCTTCACCGAACCGTTTCCGCTTCGGAAATGGGGCTGGAACCGCGACAGCACCGTACAGGTAATGATCGAGGCCGAACGGCGGGTATATGCCGACCGGGCGAAGTTTCTGGGCGATCCGGATTTTGTGAAAGTGCCCGTCGCCCAGCTTATTTCGCCCGATTATCTCCGCACCCGCTGGACTGATTTTTCGTGGGCCAAAGCTACCGACAGTCGAAACATAAAAGGAGGGATGATTCCGGGCTATGAAAGTCTGGAAACGACCCATTTTTCGGTGGTCGACAAAGACGGAAATGCCGTAAGCATTACGACGACCCTGAATGGTGGCTACGGCAGCCGGGTGGTGATCGGCGGAGCCGGATTCTTCATGAATAACGAGATGGACGACTTCAGCGTGAAACCCGGTGTGCCGAACGTTTACGGACTTATTGGCAATCAGGCCAACGCCATTGCCCCCAACAAGCGGATGCTTTCGTCCATGACACCAACCATTCTGGAGAAAAACGGCAAACTATTTATGGTGGTCGGTACGCCGGGGGGCTCTACCATCATGACATCCGTTTATCAGACCATCCTGAACGTCATCGAACACGGGATGACCATGCAACAGGCGGTCAACGCGCTCAAGTTTCACCACCAATGGTTGCCGGATAAGACCATTTTCGAAAACGGGGCTTTCTCCGAGGCTACCATTCAGGCCCTGCAAAACCGGGGGTATATGCTGGAAAAACTGACGAACACCCTCGGCCGCATGGACTGCGTCCTGATTCGGCCGGATGGGACTTACGAAGGCGCGTCTGACCCCCGGGCGGATAATACGGCCCGAGGCTATTGAGCAAAGCTCAAATTAAGTCACCACATGCTGAGTGCCATACGGGCTAATTCGCTGGTGTGTGAGTTGGTCCGGCGATGAGTGCGACTTTTATCCAGATGCCGGTAGAGTATTTTCAAGGCGGTTTCTACCCGCTGCCAGCCTGCTTCACTGCGCAGGTCGATGCCCAGCATGGGCCGGTCCTGATGAGCCATGATGGTCAGATACGACAGCCCTCCGAGTATAATGCTTAACATTGCGGAGGTGTCGTCGCCCGCCAGATCGCCTTCCAGGTGTAGTTGATCGACGAAGCGGTTGAGCTGGGCATCCTGCGTCTGACTCAATAAGATAGATGCCTCATCGTCTCCTGTCAGCGCGGCTTTGAGCATCTCACGGGTGGCTTTCGAAGAGCGTAACTGCCGGAACAGGAGCCGCGTCTGGCTCGTCCAGAACTGCGCCATTTCGCCTTCCTGCAGGGCAATAAGGGAATCGCCCTGGGGTGGAAGCGGAAACAGGAGCCCGTTCTGGATGTATTCTTCCAGCAGCCCGTCGAGACTGCCGAAGTAGCGGTAGATCAGCACCTTGCTGACCTGCGCCTGGTCGGCTACCAGACTGATAGTGGCCCCTTCTAGCCCGTGTTGGGCAATGACGGCCTGTAAGGCAATAAGAATGCGTTGCTGGGTCTGGTTGCGATTGCGTTTCTTCTTGGTTTCCATCGGTTTGCGGTAGGTATCACGGCTGCCCTGCTCCCGAGTCTACGCCCGTAGACTCGGGGCGGGCCAGCTCATTCAGGTTGTATATTATTGAAAAAGTCTTAGCCTACGTGTAGCGATAGGCCATCACTGACCGAGCCGATCTTAAGCGTCAGTTGGGCTACCTGCCCCAGCTTGCGCACTTGGGGGCTGTGGTAAACCTTACGGACGGGCCTGGATACGATTTGCTGTTTCATAATGTAATTTTTAGGGCACGACCAGCCGATGCCGCCGGGTGGTGGCCCGCTCCTGGACTTGCAACACATAGACGCCACTGGGCATAGCATTCAAGGGCTTAAGCTGCACGCTGACTTCACTCAGGGGCTGACGATGGAGCCCAACGGCCACGCCCCGGCTGTCGTGCAGGCTGATGGCGGCCGTAGAGGGCTCATCCAACTCCAGCACAAAGCTCGCTCCACGGACGACCGGGTTGGGGTACAGCCCGTACCGGCCCTCCAGCTCGACCCACCTGGCCGGGAAGGTCTGCTCCCTGCCCGACTGGTCGACTTGCACCAGCCGGTAATAACTCCGCCCCCGGTAAGGAGAGCTATCGACCAAGTGGTAGGTGTTCAGACTGGTACTGCTACCGGCCACATCGAGGACTTCCCCCACCACGTCAAACGTTTTCAGGTCTTTGCTGCGCTCGACGACAAACTTGCCGTTGGCCCCCTCCCAGCTGGTCTGCCAGCGGACCAGCACGCTGCGGTCGGCCTGAGCCTGGGCCGAAAAGTCGGTCAGCTTTACGGGTAGTCCCAGCGATATGGTATGGGTGTAAACAGAGGCAAAGTCGTTGTCGGTCGGCTGGGGATTCGCCGAGGGGTTAGGCGCAATGTTGCACGAAGCCCCAATGTTATTGACGCTCGTAGCGGAGGAGGCTTCGGTGACCACCGCCGATACATAGATGTCGAAAACGGTACTGGCGGGAATGGCGATGTCTTTCTGCAGGCCATCGATACACCCCGTGACGGGATTAAGGCTAAGGTCGAAGTAAGCTAGTAGGGGCCCCGACAAGGCAGCCAGTGGGCTAGGGGCATTTAGGGCACATTTGGACAGACAGATGCCAAAGCCCATCTTGTTAGCGGGACCCACTCCGGTCATGGGTACGACCCCGTTATTGCCAATACTGAACGTCATCGAAAAAGGCGATCCTGTTCCCGCCAGCGGGGCAGGTTGTAAATCACGACTGGTGACAGCGGGGTCGGAGCCCCTTTGGGCCCAGCCGGGCAAGGTCAGTAGGACCCACAGGCCCAGACTACCCAAAGAACGTATCCATGAATGCATAAGCGGTGGAGGTTAACCGGGGTGACCCTCTGGCAGAAGAGCCACCCCGGTCGATGAATCGAATCGATCAGGACCGGCTACTGCTGGAAGTAGTCGATCTTGTCGGCATCCATATTGTTTTCGAAGACGATCTCCGAGCCACTGCCGGCCACAATGCCCGTCGAGACGGTCAGTGTACCGGAAGTAGCCCCTGGAGTCAGCGTGCCTTCCAGCCCGAAGGCGAGCTTTCCTCCGGCCGGGATGACCTGGGAGGTGGTCAGCGTGTAGAAGCCTCCGCTGGGCCCCGATAGGCTCCAGGCTGCGTTGCTTACTGGACGCCCCCCCACTGTCGTAGCCGTGGGTGTTAGGCTCAGGCTGAACATAGGGTCTTTGCTGAGCTTGAGGGTGATGGTGCCTGAAGTAGCCACGCCACTCAGCTCGAAGACATCGACGACGACTGAGATGGCTTTCGTACCGCTGATGGTTGAGGGGCGGGCGTAGATAACCGGCGTCAGGTCGGGGGCGACAACTAAGGAGCCGAAGCTATAAGCAGTATAGGTGTCAGGAGCGAACGAGTCCGTTGTGGTGATCGAACCCGCCGTTAGGGAAGAACTGCCGCCCAGCACGGATGTTCCGTCTACTACCGACGGGATGGCCACCCACTGGGTGCCGTCCCAGCCCGCCACGGTCAGCTTGCTCAGGTCACCCCCCGTCAGCGTACCGATGGCGCTGGAACTGCTCCAGCTCAGGGTGATGGCCGTGGCGTTGACTCCGTCGATGTCCCAGTACTCCCGGGTGCTCACCGCCGAGAGCGAAGCCGCTTTGGTGGCCGATGGGAACGGCCCGCCCGTTGGCAGCACGGCATAGTTGCCCCCGGCCAGGTTGGAGGTCACCGCGCTGGTGGGATCGACGAAGAAGTAGGCGCCGGTGGTGCCATCAGCCGCGGCTGCGAAGGGACCGTAATGGCCGTTGTCGCCGGTGGGAAAGAGGAACGGACCCGTTCCCAGCTTGCGCACGTAGCCATCTACGTGGTTAGCGTCGTTGGCCCCGGTGTGGGTGGTAGCCGTAGGGGCAAAGTTGAGCACGCCCGAGGGTGAGCTGCGGACCGTGCCGATGATGCCCGGCAGTGCACCCTGGCCCCCGGTGAGGAAGTTATGGGTGCCGAAGAAGGTCATCTGAGCGCCACCAAAGATGTAGGTGTTGCCCTGACTCCCCTGCTGGGCCCGGGCGGTGAGCGCTAGTATGAGCAGGACCACCAGCAGTGGGACACTCATCCAGGCCCACTGCCAGCGGGAGGAATGACTATAGGATTTGTTCATTTGAGCGCTTTTTAGCAATGAGATGATAAGGAGAAAGCCGTAGGCAAAGCCCCTGCCCGAATGAGTCGATGAAGGGACTGGCCTAAAGGTCAGCTAAGTGATTTCTCTGCTTATTTACGGACGACGCGCTTGGTGGTGGCTGGGCTAACACCAAGCAGCGATTTGATGCTGGCCACTTCAGCCTTTAACGCGGCCATCTCAGCCACCTGCGCTTTTAAGCGAGTGTTTTCGGCTTTCAGCGCTTCTAGTTGCTCCTGCTGCTCCTGAACAGCTTTTACAATTAGCGGAGTGACTTTACCATAATCGACTGTCCAGGGATTTGTCTTCTCATCTTTTCCGCCAATGGTTACTGCTACTGGATAGGCTTTGTAGAGGTCCTGGGCTAAGAAACCAGTCGTCTGAGTTTTCTTTTTGTCGGATTTGTAGTTGTAATCGGCTACTTTAATCTTCATCAGATCGCTCAGGCCATAGCGCGTAACCTTAATGTTCTCCTTTAAGCGAATGTCCGAAGAAGTATTGTAGGAAATACCACTGGCTATCCGGGTAATACTTCCGACAACGGCACTATTAACACCAAAGACGGCAAACCGGTCGCCAACCGAAACGTTTGTTTTGGTTAAATACAGGTTGGCTCCTGCATCCCGTTGTACAGCAATGTAAGCATCACCACCGCCTGAATACAGTTCTGCTCCATCCTGCGAAGAATTTCCATTATATAACTGACCTGTATAAGCCGCGGCTACCGCTCTGATGGTACCATTCACGTGAAGCATGGCAAAAGGGGCTGGCGTATTTATACCCACTTGTCCATCGTGATCGATCGTCATTCGTCGAGTCGTGACTGTACCATTGTTGGGTATAGTCCAAAAAGAAAGGTTGGTACCAGCCGCTGCAGCGGTATGGTTTTGAGTAGCTTCTACAAGAATTTGGGAACCATGGTTTTGGTGGTCTCTAAAAGCAAGCAAACCCATGTTATCCCCGCTCTGCACGAAGGTGGGGGCGTCAATAGTACCCCGGCTACGAAGTCCGATGACAACGGGTTGTAAGTCAGGATCGTTGTTTGCCATAATTGGGTAAAAGCCAGGAAAACCGCCGTCAGACATGGCTCGTACTACCCCTTGCACTTCCATCCGGGCTGGACCGAACGCACCAAAGGTCGTACCCGGATAACGGCCAACCCCTACCAGACCCGCTTGTGTAACCGTCATTCTTGGTGTGCCGTGATCCTGAATAGTAATTGCCAGATCACCGATAGCCGGATCGCTGCGCATGGCGATCCGCATTGGGTTTGGATCACTGGATGAGTTGGTGAAGTCAATATACCCGTTCGTCAACGGTGCATTCGCGGCCGGTAGTGAGCTGCTCCGGAACAAGCGTATGCCCCCATTGGCAATTAAGTAGGTCGACATAGGTAAACTCGGGTTTTTCAACCAGATTCCGTTGTTTCTGGATATTAAAGCGCCTTTATTGCCACCGGCGTCATTGGTCGTTCCGTTGATGTAGAATTCCGTCCGGTTGGGGGCTGTATAGCTTACCCAGGACCCGCCACTACAAACGAATTGCTGACCAACCGTAGGGCTCGTTTCGAGCGTGTCGGTATATAAATCACCGCTGTTGCAGGAGCCGGTTGGGGCTCCGCTGCCATATGTATAGTTATAGTTAGGATCAGCCGACGCCCCTACCGTGGCTACCCATTTGGTGCCGTCATTGTAGTAGAAACCAGGCACAACGTCGTTGGCCGTTGCGGTATTGTAGACCGTCATCCCGGCTACGTGTGCGGTCAGTGGGGTTGGGCTTGTCGTTTGGGTCAGGGGCAGCCGGGGCAGCAGCAGACCTTTATTGGTACTTTCTACTTCGAGGGCGGAGTTGGCGTTGATTGTCGTTGGATTGTCACCAACTTTTACCTGCGCCCACACAAAAGAGGAGGCAAATAGCATCGCTGCGAACAAAGCTGTGCCAACGATTTTTGAGAATAGACCGTTTTTCATGGTTACTTTTTGTTTTGTAAAGAGAAATGAAGAGACAAAAAATGTGACTAAATGCAGATCTGAGAGTGATAGTTAATTGGATTAAAAGAAGGAATTGCACCGTTAAAAAGACAATAAGTTGTACTACTAGGCCTGTAAGTATTTATAAATTCAGCTTAGTATGTCATTAGATTTATAGTAAAATCTAATGTTACTTATCGCCTTCAAACGTAGAAAGTATTTTTCAGAAAGTGTATAGATATTTAATTATAGGTTACATAGAATTTTTAGTATATCTCTTATAGTATTAGTTTGAGGGTTAATTAGTATAAATGGTATAAAGAGATCGTAGTTATTCTATATCAAAGACAAACATTATTCGATACTTTTTGTAATAGCCTGTTTGTGTAAACAATCATGTTTATTCTATTTACCTCGATAGGGTATTTGTTGTATTTTTGGCTGCTTTTTCTCACTCTGGCTTTATCATGACTATCCTGGTTGCTGACGATCACACGATCATCCGATTAGGCCTTGAACTCTACCTGACCGACATTCTTCCTGATGCTAACATCATTCTGTGCGAAACCTTTCCGGACGTACTCGAAGCGCTGGATAAACAGGAGGTAGATCTTATTGTGCTCGATATCGACATGCCCGGTTCTGAAAACAGCCAGATGATCCGGCAGATTCGGGAGAAGATACCGCGCATTCTGATCCTGATTTATTCTGGTCTGGACGAAAAAATATATGCCTTACCCTACATCCGGGCGGGAGCCGATGGATATCTGTCGAAAAACGCACCTCACCCTGAGTTCGAAGTGGCCATCACATCGTTGCTCAATCAGGGCAAATACGTCAGCCGTGAAGTCAATCAGCTGATGTTGAGCAAGCTGGGCCAGAAACACCCCAATATGGCCGACAACCCCCTACAGAGCCTGTCGCCGGGCGAACGAAAAGTGCTGCAACTGCTGGTCGAGGGGAAATGGACGAAGGATATTGCGAGTACGCTGAAACTGAAGTCGACAACCATCAGCACTTACCGCAAGAAAATCTTCGAGAAGTTTGAAGTGACCAACATTACCGAACTGATGCAGAAAGTAAACCTCTTCAAGCATCTGTAAGCATATCCGAGAAAGGTTGACAGAATGGGAAGGAAGGCTCAGTCGGCAAACACCAGATGAACGGCCGTGTTCTCGGTTTGCTCGACAAAGATTTTTATCTGAATCAGTTCCGCTATTTCTTTGACAATCAGTAGGCCTACTCCGCGCTGGGTCGTTGCGATGAGCTTGGTGACGCTTTCTGACTGGTTCTGCTCATTGAACCAGTCGATGGTCTGTGCAGACATGCCTGACCCGGTATTGGCAATAATCAGGTGAAGCTGCTGGTCTGCCCGGTCTACATACGCCCGAATCTGGCCCTGCTCCGTGTATTTGGTGGCATTATCGATCAGGTTGTGAATAATAATGCCCAGCAGGTGGCTATCCGACCGAACCGTAACGCCCTGCGGAATCTCATTCTGGAACCGGTTGTGTTTTTGCGCCAGCAGGTTACTGAAAATATCGTAGCGACTGGCTACCAGCGTTTGCAGGTCTACGAGCTCGGCGTCTTCCCGCCGTTGGTACACTTTCGCTCGGGTATAGGTCAGCAATTCTTTCAGCAATTCGCTGGTGTGTTCGCTCGTGCTGGCTACGTTGCTGGTTAGCCTAGCCAGATTATCGTACCGCTCAGCCGTAACCAGCTGATGAACGCGCCGGGCAGTATAGCTTAAAAATGAGAGTGGCGACTGAATGTCGTGCGTGATAGAAGCCATGAGCCTGGACTGAAGATACAACTGACGGTTAAGCTCCTGCTCCGATTTCTTCAGCTGACTCAGCGTGGCCTGCAGATTAGCCGTTCGGGTCGTAACCAGCCCCTCCAGCTTCTGATTTTCCCGAAGAATCTGGCGGAACCGGAGCCGGAGAAGCCCATAAACCATTCCAACACCCAGCAGCACCAGGAGCAGGCGCATCCACCAGGTCTGATACCAGAGCGGAGGTACGGTTACGACGAATCGGGTATAGCCGTAGTTGTTTGCCCCGAATCCGTTGATTTTGCGAACCACGAGCCGATACGTGCCGGAAGCTAAGCTCGATAGCAGAATGGTTGGTTCCTGCGGATTGATGCGAATCCAGCCACCGGACTGGACGGAGGCATCTGCCCGGGTCAGCTGGTACGTTAGCTGCAGGTTGTTAATGTTGTCGAAATAAGGCATAGTCAGATGAAAACGAATCTGTTGCGGTTCCTGCGGTAACCTGATCGTGTCTCCTTCGAGCGGCATCGGGCTTCCGTTCTCCTCGATACGGTCTAGCCGCATAGGCCCCCCCGGCAGCGCTGGCCGAACCGATTCGGGCCGGAACCAGACTAGCCCATGCAGGGAAGGAATCGAGACGTAGCCGTTCGCCAGCCGGACGATACCGGGTTGCCCACCTCCGTTGAATTCGTTGGTTAAAAAGCCGTGTTCTTTAGTATAGTACAGATAGAAAGGCCGATCGGTCCGTTTACCGAGGGCGTAGTCGAGCAGATCCTGATGGGCCATCTGAAACAACCCTTTGTTGGTAGGTATCCAGAAATAACCCCGGTTGTCTTCGAAGATATGGTGGCTGGTAGCCAGATACTGATTATCATCGAGAGGAAACCGGGTAAGTTTATTCTTCAGCAGCAGAAAAAAACCGTCGCCGTAGGTTGTGAACCAGATTTCGCCGGGCCGGGGGTGGTACACACTGCGGATGTGAAACGTTTGTGTACCAGCGATGAGCTGTGCTTTGCGGGTCGTGACACCAACCCGGTAGAGTCCTTTTCGGGTACCGACCAGCAGGATTTCGGGATTTTCGTACAAAAAGTAAACAGCCTCTTTAGGTGGCCCAAACCGAACGGGCCTGGGTAGCGAATCCAACAAATGAATGCGACTTAAGCCGGTTTTCTCTCCGCCAATCCACATATAACTTCTGGTCTGATCCGGAAAGAGCTGAAAGGCATCGATCAGCGGCCAGGTTTGCATCAGGCGCTGGCCCTGAGCATCGAACTGCATCAATTTATCCGTCCGTTTGGTCCAGATGTTTCCCCGCCGATCGATCAGGATACTCGACTGGTCGGCGGGGTTGTTCAGCATGGCAGGTAATTTTTTTTCGATACGCTTGCCGGTCAGGAGGTTTTTGCCCAGCACGGTTCCATTTGGGATCAAGACACTGTTGGCATCGTACGGAATCTGCGCATAAAAGATGTTGTCGAAACGTTTGTTGGTCGCCATCAGAGTTTCAAATGGCCGGGCAGCCAGAACAAACAGGCCTTCGGTCGTGCTGCCCAGAAACAGGCGGTTGCTGGCCGACGCATAGTAGACGTGTCCAATGTTGTGCTGCTCCAGATCGAAATCCTCCAGTAGTAACCGAATCGACAGTTCAGCCGGAGACCGGGGGTCGAACTGATACAGTTTTTTGTTGCGATACAGAAAAACCTGACTGGATGCATTATTCCAGTATAGAGTGCCGTTGGCCGGATTGATTTCGGTCTGGCCGGTCAGGGCAACCGGAGTGGCGCCGGCCTGACTGATCCGAAGAACGGAGCCATCTGCCTGACGATAATATAGGTTTCGGTCTAAGGCGAATACATGCTGAAAGTCTCTGATCGTAAGGCTGACGGAGTATTTCTTTTTCCAGTGATCGTAAAAAGTAACCCGCTGGTGTTCACAGACATAAAAACAACCGGTGTAGCGCCCAATCGGGATAACGTAATGTTTATAACCTGGGAAGGTAAGTAAATAATTAGGCAGGCCCGCTGAGATCAGGTTTTTCTGATCGGGCTGATCGGAGGTGTTCATAAAGGACCATCTTTCGATGGTGGCTCGGTACGCCGTGTCGGTGGTAACCAACCCGCCCTGAAGCCGGATAAAATTTCCTTTCTCGTCGGCCCCATAGATAGACCGGCGGATACCATCCGAATCGTTTAGGCTTGGCTGTAGACCATAAAATCGATTGGTGGCGAAGGCCGCGTTTGATTTAGTGAAGGCGTAAAAATGCTGTCCATCGAACCGAACCAGGCCATTTTCGGTCCCTAGCCAGACAAACCCCAGGTTGTCGGGTGCTACCCCTTTGATGCTGTTCTGAGGTAAACCATTTTCGTCGGTATAGTGCGTCAGGGTAAAAGTAGCAACCGATCTGCTCTGGGCATTGCAATAACTTTGTAATTGAAAAATACTCATCAATAACAAAGCGACTATCGTTTTATTCACAGGCGTGACGCAGCTTGCTACGACCTTAAATACGTTCACGTAAAGGTACTGGATGTTAATAAATAATGGCCAGACAGAACTAGTAATATATGAAGAAAAATACGTCGCTTGCCGATTCGCAAAGCCCCGTTTACTCGAACCCGACCGCTCTTTTCGGAAAAAGACCCCACTTTTTGTTCCTTTGTACTTTCAATAAGCTTTTGCTGTGCCTATGAATCCGGTCAATGACCAGATGGTGCTGGACATGTCGCTCGACGACTTGTTCGACCAGTTCGACAAACTCCGCGTACTGATCATTGGGGATGTCATGCTCGATTCCTACGTATGGGGGCATGTCGAGCGTATTTCGCCCGAAGCGCCCGTACCCATTGTGCGGTTCAACCGGCGTGAGGTGCGCCTGGGTGGGGCCGGAAATGTACTGCTGAACGTACAGGCGCTGGGGGCCGAAGCGATCCTGTGTTCGGTAATCGGTACCGACGCGCCAGGTGATCAGCTCGAACAGGAACTGTGTGACCGTGGGCTGAACTGCGATGGCCTCATTCGGAGTGCCGACCGGATAACCACCATCAAAGAGCGGATCATTGCCGGCTCGCAGCAGGTAGTGCGCGTAGATACCGAAACCGATAAATACATCACCGCCGACGAACGGGCTAAATTGGTAGCCAAAGCCAAAGAGCTGATCCCGACCTGCCACGTCGTTATTTTCGAAGATTACGACAAAGGCGTACTAAGCAAAGAGGCCATCACCGAAATCACGGATTTTGCCAACCAGCAGGGGATTCCAACGGTGGTCGATCCCAAAAAGCGCAATTTTCTGTGCTACCAGAATACGACCCTTTTTAAACCCAATCTGAAAGAGTTACGGGAGGGGCTAAAACTTGATTTCGACGTCGATAACCCCGAGGAATTTCAGTCCGCCGTCGATCAGCTGAAAACGCAGCTGAACCTGAAAGGAGCTTTGATTACCCTGTCGGAGCGGGGCGTATACATTGATTTCAACGGTGAGAAAAGTCAGCTTCCGGCGCATATTCGTAAAATCGCCGATGTATCGGGGGCGGGCGATACGGTGATCAGCATTGCAGCGTGCTGCGTGGCCCTGCGCCAACCGCCCTCCATCATTGCCGGACTCTCGAATCTGGGGGGTGGATTGGTATGCGAGTCCGTCGGGGTGGTGCCCATCAATAAAGCCCAACTGAGAGAAGAAGCTAAAGAGAATCTGTAACGGTTTCGGGCAGTCGCGCTTTTCTTTAGTTTGTCATTCCGACGAAGGAGGAATCTTAAAGTAAATCAACCCTTAAGATTCCTCCTTCGTCGGAATGACAAGCTTTAACCGGCCATTAAGATCCTATTGGATAAAGGGCTTTAACAGCATCAATGACAATGAAAGGGTGGCCTTCTGTTGCAATGGGTTCGCCATTGCGTTACATCGCTTTTATAGCATCGACAAAGCAACGTGCCTTGTCGGGATCGGTATCGGGATAAATCCCATGGCCGAGATTGGCAATGTAGTGTTGATGCCCGAATGCATCGATCATTCGCTTGGCTTCCGTTCGTATCTGCCCAAAGTCGGCGTAAAGCACGCAGGGGTCGAGGTTACCCTGCAAAACCCGGTCCGGAATCAATTCCCGCGACTCGTGCGGGTCCATATTCCAGTCCAGTCCCACTACGTCGCAGCTTAACTGCCCAATCTCCTGCCGGGCGAAGAAAGCGCCTTTGGCAAAGACCGTCAGGGGCGTATCGGTTATCAGGTCGCAAATCTGTTTGAGATAAGGCAGCGAAAACGTCCGGTACTGCTCGGGCGAAAGAATCCCGGCCCACGAATCGAAGAGCTGCACCAGATCGGCACCGGCCCGTATCTGTGCCTGTAAGTACGCAATGGTGCTGTCGGTAATCTGTTGCAGCAGCGCGTGGGCAAAATCCGGATCGGTATACAGCAGTTTTTTGGCGACCGAAAACGTCTTGGATCCTTTACCCTCGGTCATGTAGCAAAAAATGGTAAAGGGCGCTCCGGCGAAACCGATCAGCGGCACGCGGTTGTTCAGCTCTTTCTTGGTCAGCTTGATGGCATCCAGCACGTAGCCCAGATCGCTTTCGGCATCGGCCACGCGCAGACGACTCAGGTCGGCCATGGTCCGGACGGTATCCGGAAAAATTGGTCCCCGGCTCTCGACCATTTCATACGGTAATCCCATCGCTTCGGGAATCACCAGGATGTCGGAGAAGATGATGGCGGCATCGACGTCGAAGGCGTCTACCGGCTGAATCGTTACTTCAGCGGCCAGTTCGGGTGTTTTAGCCAGCGTAATGAAGCTCCCGGCCCGCTCGCGAACCACCCGGTATTGAGGAAGCACGCGCCCCGCCTGACGCATCATCCAGACCGGTATACGTTCGGTCAATTCGCCCCGTGCGGTGCGGAGCAGTAAATCATTCTGTAAAGTCATAATGCAAATATCCGAACTCTGTGTGGTAGGATGTACGTGAATTGATCAGGATTTCAGACTTTTGTCAAAATTGTGCCATCAGATGCCTGCTCTTTTCATCGACGCCGAACGATTACGCGATCTTCATAGTGGTTTAGGGCAGGTGTGTCTGCATCTGGGCCAGGAACTCGTTCGGCAGCACCCGCCCGGCTGGCAACTCACGTTTCTGGTACCCTCCGGTCAGGCTGGCATTTTCGGGAACGAGGTACGGTACATCGAAGCGTCGGCGTTACGAAAAATCTGGATTTCGGGCCGGTTCGATCTGTGGCACTGTCTGCATCAGGATTCGGCTTATCTGCCCCGCCCGGCTCTGAACGGACCTGCCCGGTTGGTACTGACCATTCATGATCTGAATTTTCTGGAACGGGCAGATTATTCGGCAGATAAAAAAAAACGGAAGCTACAGACTCTGCAACGGAAAGTCGATCGGGCGGACCGCCTGACCGCTATTTCGCAGTATACGGCAACTATACTTAGGGAGCATTTGCAAATTCCAGCTGGCAAACTGATTCAGGTCATCCACAACGGCGTAGCGGTCGATCCGGCAAAGACACCGGCTGAACTGCCTGAGAACTCACCTGTACCGAATCTGGCAGATGAACCGTTCTTTCTGTTTCTGGGGGTTATTCACCCGAAAAAAAACGTTCATACCCTGTTGCCGATGCTCGAAGCTTTTCCGGATTATCGGCTCGTGCTGGCCGGCTCCGATGCCCATCCATACGCCCGGCATATTCGTGAGCAGGCAGAAAAACTAGGCGTGGCCGATCGGCTGGTTATGCCCGGCGCGGTAGACGAAGCCACCAAAGTATGGCTCTACGCCCACTGCGCTGCTCTTTTATTCCCGTCGCTGGCCGAAGGCTTTGGCCTGCCCGTCGTTGAAGCGATGGCGTTTGGAAAGCCGGTTTTCGTGTCCAGACTGGCCAGCCTGCCCGAGGTGGGCGGAAAAGAAGCGTATTACTTCGAGGATTTTGACCCGGAGCACATGGCACAAACGATCGACGATGGGCTGCGCGATTTTGCCCAGAATCCGCTGCGGGCGGAGCGGATGAAAAAGCGGGCCGCCGAGTTTAGCTGGCCCCACATAGCCGCAGACTACTGGAAACTGTATCAGACACTGGTCGGTAGTCGGTGAAGATAACCGGGACGAACTGAACGGATTCGGAAGGTAATCGGGTTGTGCTGGCAAAGAGCCATCCGGTCGGTTGCGGGACCCGGAACCTGTAACTCCTGAATCCACTCATTCCCGGTTATCTTTGCGCTACGCATGAAAACTTACCTCCGATTACTCTCGTTTGCCAAGCCGCTGAGTCGCTTTCTGGTGCCGTTTGTGCTGACCTCGCTCGTGGCCAGTGTGTTTGGCGTGCTCAATTTTACCCTCCTGATTCCGCTGCTGAGCATTCTGTTCGATAAGGTCGATGCCGAAAAGATGCGGGCGTTTCTGAGCCAGCCTGCTCCCTCGCTGGTGACGTCGCCAACCGATGCGTTTAGTTATTACTTCGCGCAGGTGTTTCAGGAACACGGCAAAGTAGGAGCACTCCAGTTCGTATGCGTGGTCATTGTCTGCTCGGTGCTGGTTAGTAACCTGTTCAAATACCTGTCGATCCGGCAGTTAGAGTCCTTCAAAGCCCGCATGGTGGCGCGGCTGCGCGAGGCCGTGTTTCATCGAGCGATTGACCTTCACCTGGGTTTTTTCTCGAACGAACGAAAAGGGAATCTGATCTCCCGCATCACCACGGACGTTCAGGAGGTCGAGAATTCCATTGCCAATACGCTCTCGGCGGCTTCGAAAGAAGTGTTTCTACTGATCGGTTATATCATCGCCCTGCTGAGTATTTCGGTGAAACTGACGCTGTTCGCCATTGTCGTCATTCCGATTTCGGGCGGCTTTATCGCAACTCTGGTTCGACGCATGAAGCGCGACGCCCAGGAGGGCCAGCAGCGGCTGAGTGGCCTGGTCAGTCTGCTCGACGAAACCTTTGGCGGAATGCGCGTGGTGAAAGGGTTTGTGGCCGAAGGATTTATCCTGGATAAATTCCGGCGCGAAAACGAAGGGTACCGTTCTGCCATTCGGTCGCTGGCCAACCGGCGCGAACTGGCGTCTCCCTTTTCAGAAGTAATGGGCGTGGCCGTGGTGGCGGGTATTCTGCTGTATGGCGGTTCGCTGGTGCTCAGCGGCCAGTCGGACCTGACAGCCGCCCAGTTCATTGCCTACATCGCTATTTTTTCGCAGGTGACGCGGCCCGCCAAGGATATTTCCAACGCCTTCAGCGCGTCTCAACGCGGGCTGGCCTCCGGTGAGCGCGTCCTCGAACTAATCGATACACAACCTGCGATTCAGGATAAACCCGGTGCCGTGACGTTGAAGCCCTTCCAGGATAAGATTTCGGTTCAGCGCGTGTCCTTTGCCTATACGACCGACACGCCGGTGTTGCGTGACATCAGTTTTGACCTGCCGAAAGGAAAAACCATTGCTCTGGTGGGCTCGTCGGGGGGAGGAAAATCGACCATTGCCGATCTGATTCCCCGGTTCTACGACCCAACTGCTGGCCAGATTCTGATCGATGGGGTAGACCTGCGCGACGGCACGACGGCGTCGCTGCGCGAGCAGATGGGCATCGTAACCCAGGAAAGCATCCTTTTCAACGATACGATTTTCAACAACATTGCTTTTGGCAGTACAGCTTCCGAAGCCGACGTCATGGAGGCTGCCCGCATTGCCAATGCTCACGATTTTATTGAGGCTCAGCCCGATGGCTACCAGACCCTGATCGGCGACCGGGGCGGCAAACTGTCGGGAGGTCAGCGGCAGCGGATCAGCATCGCCCGCGCTATTCTGAAAAATCCGCCGATTCTGATTCTCGACGAGGCCACTTCGGCGCTCGATACCGAGTCTGAAAAGTTGGTTCAGGAAGCGCTGACTCGCCTGATGGCCAACCGGACCACGCTGGTCATCGCCCATCGGCTCAGTACCATTCAGCACGCCGATGAGATTCTGGTCGTCAATCAGGGGCGCATCGTCGAGCGTGGCCGGCATAATGAGTTGTTGTCGCTAGACGAAGGATTTTACCGAAAACTGAGCACGATGCAGAGCGTTTAGCACTGAAAGAATTTGCTTATCTTGGTCATCCAAACAGCGTACGGGCTTTCTCCGCTGAATTAAATACGCTGTTTGCTCCGAATTGCCGCCGAAACTACGTACCGAACCATGAAAGGAAATAAGCTGGATTTATGCCTGAGCAAAGGCTATTTTCGGATGCAGCAGGATATTTTTACCTGTCAGTTTTCGGTCTTCGAAGACAAGCTTTGTTCTGTACACTGGTTGCGGATTGTACTCCCCAGGGTTACCTACGGCACCAAACAGCTCAGGCTGCTTCGAATCAACGAAACCTATTCGGTTGCCGTCAAGCCACTGGCTTTGACGCAGGAAGTCGAAGCCTTGTATGCGCTTTATCGCGGCTCTATTAGCTTCGATGCTCCTCAATCTGTTGAAAACTGCCTGCTTGACGGCGCTACCCGCAATTTGTTCGATACCTACATGGTCGAGGTTCGGGACCAAGGCCGGCTCATTGCCGTGGGCGTTTTCGACAACGGTGCGCAGACCATTGCGGGCATCATGAATTTTTACCATCCGGCTTATCGTAAACAAAGCCTGGGAAAATACCTGATGTTACAGAAAATCAACTATGCCCGTCTGCAGCAAAAAACGTATTACTATCCCGGCTATCTGGTTCGCAACTTTCCTAAGTTCGATTACAAACTGTTTGCCTGCGAGTCTGCCACGGAAGTATACGACAGTTTCACCGATAAGTGGTTGCCCTTCTCGTGGGAAGCCATCGCCAGCCTATCTGCCGACTGGATCGACGGTAGATAAGCTATACTACCGACTGACGACGATCGTCCAGTCCGGGCCACTGAATACCTTGTATTTTTCCGAAAAATTGCCCTGGTTGACGGCCACCGAAAAGTTCAGCAGACTATTGATATACGCGACGTCCTCGCCAACGGGGGCTTCGCCAAACGTGTTGACCCACCGAATGGGTTTATCATACACCAGCTTGTCTTTCTGAAAAATCCTGACCTGCAACATAGCGCCTGGTTTGATTCCCAGTCGGTCGATCAGTGATTTAGGAATGTTGCTCCAGACATTCCCGTATTGAACATCCAGTATGGGAATATTCCCTTTCAGGGTGCCATGTTCGTACGTTGCTTTCTGGTATGGTAGTTCAACAACTTCGTTGCGTAGCTTTTGGCCGACCTGATCGAAGCGGATGGTGTGAGAAGCCAGCCGGGCGGCCGTGTAGGCGTATACATCGCGCCCGTGAAAGGTATATGATTCGTTCGAGTTTTTTCGCCGGTTAATGGCTTCGTTGATCTGCCGGATTTCGCGAATACCCAGGTGTTCGGCCAGGAGAGTCAGGGTGCCGTTATCGGGCGTTACAATATACTGCCCCGTACGGGTGAGCATCACAACCGAACGGCGCTCCGTACCAACACCGGGGTCGCACACGGAGACAAACACCGTACCGGCCGGGTAATACGGCACGGTCTGGTAGAGCCGGTAAGCGGCCTCCCAGATGTTATAAGCCGGAATGTCGTGGGTGAGATCGAACAATTTCAGGTTTGGCGACACGCCCAGCGCTACGCCTTTCATGGCCGATACCGCGCCGTCTTTCAATCCAAAATCGGATTGAAAGACCACGATGCCATTCTGGGCTTTTGCTGAAAAGCATAAGAACGTTAACAGCCAGAGTTTGATCAGGAGCCGGTTATCCATAAAGACCTACATTTTTTTACCGGAGTTGAGCGATAAAAGGCGTCTATTCTGGTTTCGACACGTCCAGACTGGCTACATAAACGGTTAAACCAATGCCGACGATACCGGCCAGGTCGGCGAGTGTGAACAGTAAGTGAAGCCAGTTAAAATCGATAGGTGTCAACGTCAGAAAATAACCGATGAGGTAAACGCCCCAGACACCACCAAGCAGCCGGACGATGGACGAGTAAGTCGTTTGCTGGCCAGCCGCTACCGGTTCATTGGACTGCCGGCCGAGTCGCTGCAGTGTGAAGAAGATAAACCCGAACAGACTGGCCGCAACGACACCCCAGATGGCCTTCGGTCCAGCCAGGATTTCATTGTCGAACGACAACTGCTGATGGCCAAGGTAGCTGGTAAAGAACAGGAGAAAAGCCGCTGTCAGAAGCAGCGCCAGTGAGCGTTTAACCTCACGTGTCCGCAGATTTAGCCTGAGAATCGCCTGAATCAGGAGTAGAGGAGCCACTATAGCCCAATTCATATAGCGATAATGACCCATTGCATTATACGCTTCCCGGATGAGGGTTTGCCGGTCGCCGGCATCCGTTAGAGTAACCAGTTCGGTGAGCAGGATGCGGTAGTCGGCCTGGAGCAGGTAGTAGGACAGCACAGCAAGAAGTGCGACGCAGGCGGTCAGGGTGTGGGCCGTGCGGTAGGCTGGCCTAACCGCTGACTGAGTTGCCAGGGCAAAAATGAAATTACCCAGAAAAACAAACATGGCTACGACCAGAAAAAAGTACGTAACCATGGGGAGAAGGCCAACGACGCCTGCCGTCGGCAAAAATGTATTCGTTACTTCCATGAATGCAGGAATGGTCGGCTTGAATATACGACCATTCCTGCTACCCGGCAAAACCGGCCTGTTTATTTAGGCTGTTGCGCCTTTATCGTATTGATTTCCTGTTTGGCTTTGTCAACCAGCTTCTGGGCATAATCCCGCAGGGTCGTGTTTTTACCGTATTGCAGATAAGTATTCGCCATATCGATACCATCCTGCCGTTGATCGAGCAGCAGCGCCGTAAAGTTTTTGTCCAGGTCGCTCGTCAGTTTGTCGCTGGTACCGGTTTGCTGGAGTCTCAGGTTTATGGCTTCGACATTCCGGCTTTGTTGTTGCGTATAGGCCTGGTTGGGTCGGGTCGGCTTCAGTTGCTTCATCGTACCATCGATCAGGGTCATGTCTGAGTCGGTCGCTGACAGCATCGCCTTGGCCATGTTGACGACATCCGGGTTTTTGCCGTTCTGAATTTCCTGCTTCAGCAAATCCTGAATACCCTGGGTATAAATTTTGGCCTGAAACGAATAGTCGAAGTCAGGATCACCAGTAGATGCCAGTTTTTTGAGTTTGGTAACGCTTTGTTGTAAGGGGGTCAGCAGAGCTGCTTTAGCTGGATCGCTGGTGGCGGCCGTCGAACCACTCGATGTGGCCTGGGCACAAGCTACTAAAGAACTTCCGGACAACAGGGCAACCAGGGCCCAGATGGATAGATTGGATTGTATTGTTTTCATAGTGTGTTAACGGATGCGTTTGCTGTTATTGAATTAAGTGGGCTACATATGTAAGACAAAAATTAGACGAGAAGGTTTAGTGCTGGTAATTTGTGAGTTGATTTTGTAGCCCGGTAAATTTTATTCGCTTTGACTATAACGGCCAGATTAAACCTCTTAAAAAAAGCAAGCAAGGACTATGACGGCCCTTGCTTGCGTAAAAATAACGGATAGGAGTATCTATATTCTACAACCGGATGATCTCGGCACCCAATGCGTTTAGGCGGGTGTCGATGTTCTGGTAGCCGCGGTCGATCTGCTCGATGCTGTCGATAATACTGGTTCCTTTCGCCGACATGGCCGCAATCAGCAGGGCGACCCCCGCCCGGATATCCGGCGACGACATGCGGATGCCTTTCAGTGGAACCTGCCGGTTCAGCCCGACGACCGTAGCCCGGTGTGGGTCGCAGAGGATGATCTGAGCACCCATGTCTATGAGCTTGTCTACGAAGAACAGCCGGCTTTCAAACATTTTCTGGTGAATCAGCAGCGTACCCTGCGCCTGCACCGCCGTGACGAGAACGATGCTGAGTAAGTCTGGGGTGAAGCCAGGCCAGGGCGCATCGGCAACGGTCATCATGCCCCCATCCAGGAACGTCTCGATCTGATAGTGCTCCTGCGCCGGAATATAAATGTCGTCGTCCCGAAATTCCATCTGGATCCCCAGCCGTTTGAACTGGTCGGGAATGATCCCTAATTCGGGAATCCGGCAGTTTTTAATCGTTATTTCCGACTGGGTCATGGCAGCCAGGCCAATAAACGAGCCAATCTCGATCATGTCGGGCAGCATGGTGTGTTCGGTGCCTTTCAGTTCCGAAACCCCGTCGATGGTCAGTAGATTCGAACCGACGCCCGAAATCTTGGCGCCCATCGAATTGAGCATTTTGCAAAGCTGCTGCAGGTAGGGTTCGCAGGCCGCGTTATAAATGGTCGTGGTGCCTTCGGCCATCACAGCCGCCATCAGAATGTTGGCCGTACCCGTCACCGAGGCTTCGTCGAGCAGCATGTACGTACCGCGTAAATTGCTGGCATCGACCTGGTAATATCCTCCGTCGTTGGCATCGTAATTAAACTGGGCTCCTAACTTCTCGAACCCCAGAAAGTGCGTATCCAGCCGCCGACGGCCGATCTTATCGCCACCGGGCCGCGGGATACGGCCGGTCTTGAAACGGGCCAGCATGGGGCCGAGCAGCATGACCGAACCACGGAGTGCAGCCGCTTTGCGCTTGTAAGTGTCGGTGCCGAGGTAATCCAGGTTGACGTCGCTGGCCTGAAAACGGTAAGCGCCTTCGCCGATTTTGGTCACCCACACACCCAGATCGCCCAGCAGATCGATGAGCTGGTTGACGTCGCGAATCCCCGGAATATTATAAATCGTAACCGGTTCTTTGGTTAGCAGAACAGCGCAAAGAATTTGCAGGGCTTCGTTTTTCGCCCCCTGCGGAATCAGTTCGCCTTTTAACCGACGCCCGCCCGTAATTTGAAAAGATGCCATTCGTAGAATGATAAATAATGAGATAGGAAATGATGAATTATAAAGGAGTAGAGTAAGAAATAGTTTACCCTATTCATCATTTATAACCCATCATTCATCATTGGGTACTAGCGTCGCCGACGCGGATTGTCGTTTCGATTGTTGCCCCCCGGCCGCTGGGGACCGCTGTCGCGGTTGCCGAAATTGCGCTGGGAGCCGTTGTTAGGACGTCCCTGTTGACCACTATCGCGGTCGTTTCGGTTGCGGTTCCCGAAGTTGCGTTGCGATCCGTTGTCATTCCGGTTGTTGGGCCGGCTCTGGTTTGAGTTGGCACCCCGTTGATTACTGTCGCGGTCGTTCCGGTAATTGTTACCGCCCGTACGCTGTGGCTGATCACCGGTCCGCTCGCGGGGCGTAGCTTCTACAAGGCCCTGTTCGCGAATGAGCTGGATATCGTCATATAGTTTCCCGTTCGAAAGCTCGATCAGGCTTTGGTAGATGGTTTCGTCTTCAACGGATTCCTTATTCCAGGCCTGGTAGAAGGTGCGCATCAGGCGAGTCAGGTAGGAAACGAAAGCCCGTCGTTCGTCGGGATCTTCCAGGGCCGATGCTTTGGCCACCAGCAGATCGACGTTACGGCCAAAATGTTTGAATTTCAGGTGATGGGTATTGTAGGGAACCCGCTGGGGTTTTTTGCCCAGGGCTTCTTCGGATGGCGGAGGATAAGGACTGTCTACATCCAGTGTAAAGTCGGACATGATGTAGAGGTCGTCCCACAATTTGTTGTAGTAATCCTGGCCATCCTTCATGTTCGGGTGAATCTGTCGCATCAACTCGATCAGGATGTGGGCGTACCGCGTACGCTTTTCCCGATCTTCGATGTTGACCATGTTGTCAACCAGTTTTTGGATACTACTGCCGTATTCTTTCAAAAGCTTTCCTGATTTATAATCGTTCTGGCAAAAGTACGAAGGAATTGGCAGAGGGCAAGGGCGGAGGGCAGAGGGTACGGGGCAGAGGGTACAGTAAAAATGTAGTATTTTTGCAAACCTCGTTCCGCTTCTCAACCCCATGCCCCATGCCCCGTGCCCTCCGCCCTTTGCTCAGTACCTACCGCGCCGAACTGACCGATACGATACGGTTGAGCCTGCCGATCATTATTGCGCAACTAGGGGTCGTGTTGATGGGCGTGACGGATAACCTTTTCGTTGGTCGATTGTTGGGCGCTGTGCCGCTGGGTGCGGCTGGTTTAGCCAATTCGCTTTCGTTTCTACTATCGGGTATCGGCGTCGGGGCCTTGCCGGTGGTGGCGGCTTTGGTGTCAAAAGCAAACAGTCAGCACAGCCCGGCCGAGGTTAATCGGCTGTTTAGGGCCGGGCTGCGGGTGTCGATTTTGCTCAGCGTTGTACTAGGAGGGCTCTCGGTGCTGCTGGCGTTCAATTTTGGGTTGTTTGGCCAGACCCGGGAGGTAAGCGGACTGGCCCGCGATTTTATGTTGATCCTGAGCGCATCGGTTTTGCCCCTGCTGATTTTCGTTGCCGCTCGTCAGCTTTGCGACGGCCTGCGCTATCCGCGTGTCGCCATGGCCATTACGCTATCTGCTTTGCTGGTAAATGCCCTGTTCAATTATCTGCTAATCAAAGGCGTCGGTCCTTTCCCGAGATTGGGGCTGATGGGTTCCGCACTGTCGACGCTCATATCCAGAACCTTCATGGCGGCTGCTATGCTGATTTACATTTACCGCGCCGACCGGTTCAAGCCATTTTTGAAGCCTGAATTCAACTCCTTATCATCGACCGGCGACGTCTGGACGATCCTTCAACTGGGCGTACCCGGTGGGCTCACGTTTTTCTTTGAGATCGCGACGTTCTCGCTGGCCGTGGTTATTGTGGGCTGGCTGGGCGAAGATCGGCTGGCGGCCCATCAGATCGCCATCAACATGGCGTCGGTCACGTACATGATGGCTACGGGTATTTCATCGGCGGCCGCCATTCGGGTAAGCGCGGCTGTCGGGCGGGGAAGTCAGCGCGAAGCGTTGCAGGCGGGGATGGCAGCCTTTCTGTTATCCATCAGTTTCATGAGTCTGGCGGCACTGCTGTTCCTGACCGCCAACGACTGGCTGGTCACTCTGTACATCCGCGACAATCCAGCGGTGATGACCATTGCGGCTTCGCTGGTCATCATGGCCGGTTTCTTTCAGTTGTCCGATGGGGTTCAGGTCGTGGCGCTGGGCGGTTTGCGCGGGCTCTCGGATGTAAACGTTCCAACGCTGATAACCTTATTTTCGTACTGGATTGTGGCGCTGCCGCTGAGTTACGTACTGGCTTTTCCGTTTAAACTGGATGCCATCGGTGTCTGGATTGGCTTACTGGCGGGTTTGACGATAGCCGCGATACTCCTGAGCTGGCGGTTCTTTCGGCGTGTTCGCCGGGCAGACCTGCCGGTTAGCAGCGGACCGGAACCGAATCCGTCGGTAATTCATTCGTAAGATTTACCGCATGCCTGAGAGCAGCTCCGGGCGTGTAGGCCGATCGGCCCTGAGTTCATAAACAATACCTGCGGTATCGAGGTAATCCATGAACTCCTGATAACTGTTTTTCTCGACGGAAAATACGTACCAGTTTTCGTAAGGTTCATTAAAAAGTTCGACTTCGGTCAAGGATGCGCGCTTTTGCAAAGCCTGATACGGGCCCGTATCGAGCGCGCGTTGCTGGATCAAAAAATACCACATACGCCTAAAAAACTGATTTAGACGATAAAACCCCGGTCCATTGGCTGTACCGGGGTTTTATCGATCGATAGACCGTTGAATTTATTTGTTTACGGCTAATTTGTTCGTCGCCAGAATGTAATCAGCCAGAACGAGACCCGCTTCGTTGAGGTACAGGTCTTTTTTCTTTTTCGTAGCGGCTGTTGCGTTCGGTGTTGCCGAGTCGTCAGCCGAAGCGGTGACCTGCGTCACTTTGTTGGCGGCAGCCCGTTTCCGTTCGGCATCTTCGCGCTCTTTCCGACGCTTCGACTCCTGGAGCGATACGACCGTATTTTCTTTCGCTTTCTTAAAATCGGCCAGGTCCTGTGCCAGTTGCTTCAGCTCCGGATCGGATTTAAGCCGCTGATCGAACCGATCGCGCAGACGCGCCAGAATTTTGTCGTCCAGCCCGCGCGACTGCTCGTAGCGGGTGGTATTGATATGATCCCAGGGAAGGGCGCTTGGCTGCGAACTTTCTCCGTATTCTTCAGCCGAGAAGGCCGACGGCAGTTCAACGTCGGGCGTTACACCTTTGTGCTGGGTACTGCTGCCGTTGATGCGGTAGAATTTCTGGATCGTCATTTTAACCTGCCCCACTTTCTCTGGCTCTTTGGGCAACCACTTGTTCAGGTCGATCAGGGTCTGGACGGTTCCTTTTCCGAAGGTTTGGCCGCCTACGATAACCCCGCGTTTGTAATCCTGAATGGCGGCTGCAAAAATCTCCGAAGCAGACGCACTGAAGCGGTTGACCAGCACGGCCATCGGCCCATCATAGGTGACGGATGGATCCGGGTCGGTATATACTTCGGTCTCGCCCGTCGATTCACGAACCTGAACAACCGGTCCTTTCGGAATAAACAGACCGGTCAGATCGATCGCTTCCGTGAGAGAGCCACCACCGTTATCGCGCAGGTCGATGACAATGCCATCTACTTTTTCGCCTTTCAGCTCGTCGATGAACTTCTTAACGTCGCTGGTCGTGCTGCTGAAACCCTGCTCATGCTTGCGGGCTCCTTCGAAATCCCGGTAGAACATAGGAATGTTGATCACGCCAATTTTGAACGCTTTTCCGTTGTCAGACACCTCGATCACTTCTTTTTTGGCGCGCTGCTCTTCGAGCTTGATTTTCTCGCGGACCAACCGGATTTCTTTCGGTGGCGCACCGGCAATCGCATCCGGCGATACTACATGTAAGCGGACAACCGTGCCTTTGGGACCTTTGATGAGTTTGACCACTTCGTCGACCTGCCAGTTCATGGTGTTGACCATCGCCCCGTTGTCGCCCTGGGCCACCCCGGCTATCTTGTCATTTACTTTCAGCAGGTTGCTTTTGAAGGCCGGGCCACCCGGCAGCACACTAGTGATTTTGATGTACTCACCGTCTTCCTGCAACATCGCGCCGATACCTTCCAGCGACTGGCTCATCTCCTGATTGAACCGGTCAGCATTAGTCGGTGAGAAATAATTCGTGTGCGGGTCGAGCGCTTCGGCAAACGAGTTCATGTAAATCTGAAAGACGTCGGCACTTTTTACCCGGTTAATGGCTTTATCCAGGTTGGCATACCGTTGTGCCATCGTTGCCGTAACCACGCTGTCTTTTCGGTTTCCCAGCCGTAGCTCCAGTTCCTGGTTTTTCAGGATTTTCCGCCACAGATCGTTCTGCTCTTCAACCGTTTTAGGCCACTGCGCTTTTTCCCGGTCAGTATTGAAACTTTCGTCGGCCGTAAAGGTGAAAGGCGTTTTCAACTGCTCCTTAATAAACTCACTACGCTCCTTATAACGCTGCCGGAAAACATTGTACAGGTCATAAGCAGCCGTCAGATCGCCATTGATAAGTGCATCGTCAATTTCATAACGGTATTTTTCGAGCGAGGCTACATCCGAGGCCAGCAGGTAGGTTTTGTTCCCATCCACTTCCTTCAGGTAATTATCCCAGACCACAGACGACAGGGAATCATTGAGCCGCACCTTCCGGTAGTGATACGTTGTCAGCAGCTTGGCCACCAGCGTTTCTACCTTTTCCTGAGAAATGGTCGGCTTCAGATCATCGGCTGCGGATGAGACGGGAGTCGATCGCATCGTGCCACTCAGGGCCGAGGCTCCTGAGGGCGAATCCGGCTGAAAACTGAGCATCAGCACGGGCACAAGGGTCACCAGATACTTCTTCATCTATATTACCCAGGTTAACGGCGAACGACCAAAAGCGTGAAGGAGCGAAAACACTCGGGTAATTTATCCACTCCTTCACGCTTTCGCGCATTCACACTTTGAACTATTGTTTTACAATATCAAGCAATTCCACATCGAACACCAGCGTCGAGCCAGGCTTGATGTCGCCACCGGCGCCCCGGTCGCCGTAAGCCAGATCGGATGGGATATATAGTTTCCATTTCGAACCGACCGGCATTAGCTGTAGGGCTTCCGTCCAGCCTTTGATGACTTCACTCACGCCAAATTCAGCCGGTGTCCCGCGCTCAACGGAGCTGTCGAACACCTTACCGTCGAGCAACCGGCCGGTATAATGTACCTTAACCCGATCCGTGGCCGTTGGTTTAGCCCCAGTCCCTTCTTTTTCGACCGAGTACTGCAGACCACTGGTGGTGGTAATGACGCCCGATTTTGCTTTGTTCTCCGCCAGGAAGGCGTTTCCGGCCTTTTTGTTCTCTGCCGACACTTTCATAGCTTCGGCATTACGGGTAGCCATCTGCTTTTGCATGAACGTATTCATGATCTGGCCGGCCTGATCCTGAGTCAGGGCTGTTTTCTGATCTTTCAGCGCATCCTCCAGTCCACGCGCCAGCAGAGCCGTATTCAACTCGGTCAGCCCCTGTTGTTTGAGGTTCTGCGCCATAAAGAGGCCAATGCTATAGCTGATGGAGTCCTGCGTGGATGCCAGGGAAGTAGCTCCTGCGGCTGGTTTGGCAGCCGCTGATGATCTGACCGCCGGTTTAGCGCTGGAAGCAGGTCTGGAAACAGCAGGTTTTTTGGTTTGAGCGGTGGCAGATCCGGAGATAAAAAGAGCTGATGCAACACCAGCCAACATCAATGGGTTGAACTTCATGCGAACGAAAACAAAAATGATAAGGCAATAACTGATCTGGTAATAAAACGTGATTCGGTATCAGAAAAGTTTGGTAACCCCGGGTTTTGATGAAATTTCATTGAACCCCGCCCGAAAAACGCCGACCGATAAAAGTAGCCGTTTCTATAAGCATAAACCAGAATTGAGCCCTGAAAATTTGCCTATTTCGGACGAACGGTTTTCGGCAACCACCGGCGGTTTTCGACTTTAGGGCTTCAGTATTGGAAAAGTCTAACATTCAGCCCGTAATTATCACTGTCGGCAAGCTTTTATTAAATTTTAATTGTACCTTTGCGCCCGAAAAATCAATATTAAAATTTCATTATACTCATATGGAATCCGTAAGACCCGACGAGATATCAGCCATCCTGCGCCAGCAACTGGCCGGAACCCAAACCGAGGCTGAACTCGAAGAAGTCGGTACGGTGCTGCAAATCGGCGACGGCGTAGCGCGTATCTACGGCCTCTCGAAAGTGCAGGCCGGCGAATTGCTGTCGTTCGACAATGGGCTTCAGGCCATGGCTCTGAACCTGGAAGAAGATAACGTTGGTGCCGTATTGCTCGGCGATTATTCGGAGGTTAAAGAAGGCGATACCGTTAAACGGACCGATCAGATTGCCTACGTAAACGTAGGTGATGGCATTCTTGGACGCGTGGTGAACACCCTCGGCCTGCCGATCGATGGCATGGGCCCGATCCAGGGCGAACTGTTCCAAATGCCACTGGAGCGCAAAGCGCCGGGCGTTATTTTCCGCCAGCCCGTAAACGAACCTCTGCAAACAGGAATCAAGGCCATCGACGCCATGATACCCATTGGTCGTGGGCAGCGCGAGCTGATCATCGGCGACCGGCAGACGGGGAAAACGGCCGTAGCTATCGACACCATCATTAACCAGAAAGAATTCTACGACAAAGGACAGCCCGTTTTCTGTATCTACGTAGCCTGCGGTCAGAAAGCATCGACCGTGAAACAGGTGGAACAAACCCTGCGGAAGGCTGGCGCGATGGACTATACCGTCGTCGTTTCGGCTAACGCATCGGATCCTTCGCCCATGCAGTTCTTTGCTCCGTTTACGGGCGCGGCCATCGGCGAATATTTTCGCGATACGGGCCGTCCGGCACTGGTAGTATACGATGACTTATCGAAACAGGCCGTAGCTTACCGTGAAGTGTCGCTGCTGCTGCGTCGTCCGCCGGGACGCGAAGCGTATCCGGGAGACGTGTTCTACCTGCACAGCCGGTTGCTGGAGCGGGCCGCTAAAGTCAACTCGAACGACGAAATCGCCAAGAATATGAATGATCTGCCGCCTTCCCTGAAAGACAAGGTGAAGGGTGGTGGTTCGCTGACGGCGTTGCCGATTATCGAAACTCAGGCCGGTGACGTATCGGCTTACATTCCGACGAACGTAATTTCGATTACCGACGGGCAGATCTTCCTGGAGTCGAACCTGTTCAACTCGGGTATTCGTCCTGCCATCAACGTAGGTATCTCGGTATCGCGGGTAGGAGGTAACGCGCAGATCAAGTCGATGAAGAAAGTGGCGGGTACGCTGAAACTCGACCAGGCCCAGTTCCGTGAGCTGGAAGCCTTCGCGAAATTCGGTTCGGACCTGGACGCATCGACCAAACTGACGATCGAACGGGGCCGTCGGAACCAGGAAATGCTGAAACAGCCGCAATATTCACCGGTTCCAGTTGAGCAGCAGGTAGCGATCATCTATGCATCGACCAACGGTCTGCTGGATAAAGTACCTGTCAACAAAGTGAAAGCGTTCGAAAGCGAGTTTGCCATGGTTCTGAGCGCTCAGTATCCGAACGTGCTGGCCGAGCTGCGCGCCGGTAAGCTGACCGACGAAGGTACCGCAACGCTGAAGAAAGTAGCCGCTGATCTGTCAGCCCAATACTAAAATGAGTTAACAGTGGTTAGTGGCTAACTGGCGGTGAATCGACCGCTCAACCAGTCACTAACCACTGCCGACTATCGATTATTTTATGGCCTCACTGAAAGAAGTACGCGCCCGGATTTCGTCGATCAATTCGACCCAGCAAATTACCAAAGCCATGAAAATGGTGGCGGCTGCCAAGCTGCGTCGGGCGCAGGATAACATCACGCAGCTGCGTCCTTACGCGCAGAAACTCACCCAGATGCTCGGTACCGTTTCGGCGGGTGCCGAAACAGCGTCGGAGAGTCCGTACAAACAGGCTCGCCCGATCGATCACGTTCTGCTGATCGTCGTTACATCGGATCGTGGTTTGTGCGGAGCGTTCAACACAAATGCCGTAAAAGGTGCACTGGCATTGATCGAAGAGAAGTATACGGCACAGGCTCGTTCGGGGAATGTCGAAATCATGGCGATCGGTAAGAAAGGAGCTGAAGCGTTCCAGCGTCGGGGATTCAAAGTCAATACAGCCCACATGGATGTATTTGGATCGCTCAACTTTGCTACGGTTCGCGCTGCAGCTGAAGAAGCCATGGCTGGTTTTGCCAACGGTCGATACGATGTCGTGGAAGTAATTTATAATGAGTTCCGGAACGCTGCCGTGCAGATCGTACGGACGGAGCAGATGCTGCCTATCGTGTCGGCGCAAACGCCCGGTAGTGCCTCGGCCGCAATCAATTATATATTTGAGCCATCGGAAGAAGAAATCATTACCGAACTGATTCCCAAAACCATCAAGATACAGTTATATAAAGCTGTTCTCGATTCCAACGCATCGGAACACGGTGCCCGGATGACGGCTATGGATAAGGCCACCGATAACGCGGGCGAACTCCTGAAAGAGTTGCGGCTGGTTTATAACCGGACGCGTCAGGCTGCCATTACGACTGAAATTCTGGAAATCGTGGGTGGTGCTGAAGCCCTGGCCAGCGCTTAACAAATACCTACAGTCTGCCATTTAAAAAGCCACTGTCCGTACGGGCGGTGGCTTTTCTATTTGATCGTAATTTTTGAGGATCATTGCAACGGTTTACGCGCCAAATGCGTCATGTTATTAAGTAGCAACCCATTGCAACTGTTGTGAGCAGCAGGAGTAATTCCGGCGCGTCGAGCGCTTTGGAAACAAGCCGGTGAACCGCTGGAATGAAAGCCGGATTAATCCCTTGTTAAAATTACTTAATTCGCTATTAATTGCTGATATTCAGTACGTTAAGCTTGGTAGTATCTACTTGTAAACTTCTAAAAACCGGAACGAATGAGCGCTACTTTTAGTTATTGAATTGTCATATACGAATGAGTGTTTCCTCAGCGTTTACTAATCGGTTTGACACCATCTAACGACTTAAATTACATGAAATTCAAAGGCATAATCACCAGTCTGTTCGTCGTCGGTACGCTGGCGTCCTGCGCCCCTTCAATTACCGTTAAATACGACTACGATCCTAAAGTTAACGTTCGGCAGTTTTCCACCTATCGGATCGAAGCTGACCGGCAACGCAACGCTGACCCCATCGTCGGTAGCAACCTGAACCAGCGTCGGATTGCCGATGCGCTCGATCAGTCGCTTAAAGGACGTGGTTACAAGCCCGTTACGCAGGGTGAAGCGGATCTGATCGTTCGGTTCTTCATGGACTCGAAAGATCGGCAGCAAATCCAGTCCAACAACATGTATTCGCCTTATTCGTGGTGGTACGGTGGTATGGGTAACAACGTCTACTCGCGGCAGTACGAAGAAAACCGCGTGGTGATCAACGTGCTCGATGCCCGGACCAATGATATCGTATGGCAGGGTTGGGCTACCGGTCAGTTGAACAATCGAAACAAAGAGCGTGATCGTGATCAGGCTTTCCGCGAAACGGTAACCAGCATTATGAAAAACTTCCCCGAAAGTGCCGGCCAGGATTATGGCGCAGCTCGCTAAGGGTCGTTATTCCCCAATACAAACCGGCTATCGTTGGATAGCCGGTTTTTTGTTATAAGGTAGCGCGGACTTCAAACCGCGCTACCTTACTACTTAATATACTTTTCGATCGTCTCCCGGATTAACCGACGGCTGCTGGCCGAATTGTAGCCTCCTTGTTGTGTAGTGAGAGCCAGCTCATCCAGTTCCCGGCCCAGCACCTGACCCTTCACCTGTCCTCGGATGGTCACCACATTGCGGCTCGCCAGCACCTCGTTCCAGACGGTTCGTACGTCGGCCCAGTAAGCGCGGTTTTCGGCCCACCAGCGTTTTGCGACTTCGCACTTGCGTTCGTCCGTACGCTTGTACGCATTCAATCCTTTCTCGGCTACCAGAAGCTGATCGCCCGATTCTGAACGGATCACTTTATCGTTGTCCTGTTCGTGCACGTACCCATCGGCACGAATCTCGTGGTGATTAGTCCGGCGCAGCACGTTGTAATCCGAGCGCTTGGTGTATTCGCGACGGGGCAACGGAGCGTCGGCGGTACTTTCCCAGTAGTGCCGGCCGTCGGCATGAATCCAGGTTGCCGACCCTTCGTAACGAGGACTGTCGTCTACTTCAAACACTTTCTGGGTCCATTGCCCTTTGACTTGAGCCGCTGTAAGGTTTTCGCGCTTCCAGGAGGCATTCTGGTCGAACTTAAGCAGGCTCGTGTTCTGATAGAGCCAGTCTTCGCGCCAATGCTTCACAACGATTGAGTCGCCAATGACCAGCAAGTGCTGAATCACGATTCGGGACGGGTGAAGAGCCGGTCCGGCTTCTTCATCGACAAATACCCACTCAACGCCTTTAGCTCGGTAGCGATCTTTAAATACGTAGCTTTTTTCGGGAGCAAAGGTTTCGGCATACAGGAAATCGACGTCATAACAACCACACTGGGCCTTTATAGCAGTGATATCCTCAGTATTGGGAGCCGGCTGCGCCAAAATAGTTCTGGTGCTGAGTGATACCAAGGTTATAAGAGTAGGTATACGCATGGTGAACAGGAATTAACAACCAGAATTTACCTGGACAAAAATAGTTTCTCCGGAATGTAATGCATACGGTTCCGAACGCTTTTGAACCAACCGGATTGGTTACGTCATAAGATTGGATGAATGTAGAAGCCAACTCGCTAAAATAAAAAAGGCATCCGCGATGGATGCCTTTTCAATCGGTCATAGGTTGGTTATTCAAAGACGTTGCCATCGTAGGTAACGCTGGCGAGTTTTTTATCCAGGTAATAAATCTGATCGGCGGGGATCTGATCGATCAGTTCGAGGCAACGACGGGCAATGTATTCTTCTTCCATCTGCTCTTTCACGTACCATTTCAGCAACTCCTCGGTAGCGTAGTCACTTTCCCGGCGGCAGATGCCGATGATACGGTTGATCGAATCGGTAACGGCAATTTCCTGATCAAGAGCGCCTTCGAATACCGAACGCAGCGAATCGAATTCTTGGCCTACGGCCGGCACTTCGGGCGAATAAGCCGTAGCCCCCTGATCGCAGAGATAATGGAAGATTTTCATGCCGTGTTTGCGTTCTTCTTCCGACTGCTTGTAAAAAAAGCCCGCACAATGGTCAAGACCATTCCGGTCGCACCAGCCCGCCATCGCCAAATATTTCGATGACGAAATCATTTCCATCTGTATCTGCTGGTTCAGCGCCAGCTCAACGCTTTCTTTAACCGAGGTGCGCAGTCTTGCTAAATCTTTCATAAATAATGGCCGTTTCCGGTGAGAAATCTTATAGCAAAACAACACAAAAAAACCGGACCTTGTTAGAGAGCCGGTTGATTATCAGGAAATTTAGAAAAAGTCTATTTATGCGTGCTCAGGCAGGGAACAGCCACATTCCCGCAGCATGGAATTAAGCTCCAGCATGAGCCGGGCACCGGCGAGCAGCTCGCGCAAATGAATGACTTCGCAGAGCGTCAGCACATAGCAACGCTCGGAGCGCGGAAGGGTCAAAATCTCCACATCGTCGGCGGCTGCCGTGCTCAACGCCATCTGGCGAACATCGACCGTTTCGACCATCCGCCGAAACTGCGCAAAATCGCGGGCGGATAGGGGGGTGTGGGTATCCCAAAATTCCAGAATCAGGCGGTTGCTGCGATCGCACTGATAAACAACACCTTTGTCGGTCCGAAATACTTCCTGGTAAGTGGCGGGTACGTTGCCGGTCATGGTTGCAAAAAAGAATAAGCAAAGATAAGCAGCAATCGTTAATTTAGATAGTGTCTAAACAATATTTTAACCCTGAGTTTAGTGAACGGAGGTCGTTGATGGTTTATTCGAATCGACAGTCATCGGCAGCCAGCCCGTCATCCCATCCGTGCTTCGTACGAGCTGAAAGAAATTGCCGAGCGCCAGCACCTCTACCGCCGTACCCGCAGCCAATGTTTTAACGATCGCTGCCTGGCTATCAGGTTCGTCGAGTAAGTTGCCCGCTGCCGAAAGCGTCAGTCGGCGAAGTGGTCGCCCGGCGGCTTCTGTCGTACTGCTGAGAACATAGCCTGTCAGGCCATCCGGCGTTTCCACCCGAAGCCAGGTTTCAGTTCCGCCAATAATGGTCATTCCCGCCGATTTAGGCAGTGTACGCAGCATGGGCGCATCGCTGGTGGGGGCAAGCCGTATTACCGTACGCGGAGCCGCCACCCGTACCGAATCGCCCAGCCGCGATGGCGCGAGCAAAGGCTGCCTGGCCGGACCGCGCCCCAGCCGGATAAACGGCAAGGGGTCGGTTGCTCCACCCATGGTATTATAAATGCCGAAATGCAGGTGTGGCCCCGTAGTGCGGGCATTGCCCGTATTACCGACGAACCCTACCGTATCGCCGATGGATACGCGTTGCCCGTTCGAGACGCTCCAGCGGTCGAGGTGCGCATAGTACAGGCGGATATTACGTTCGTTATCGGTTAGAAACGCCACGTTACCGCCCAGGCTGTTCGACCCTACGCCCGTGATTACGCCATCGACGGCCGCAACGGCGGGTGTACCCTTAGGCGCGAAAATATCGACGCCTTCGTGTCTACGCCGGCCGCCATCGCGCGCAGCCCCAAAATAACTACTGATCTGCCGACTGTCGCGCCCCTGCACCGGGAATGCCAGAGCTGGTTCGCGGGTAATGCTGATCGTGTAACTGTCGCTCCGCAGCAGTTCGGGTTGCACCCGAATGAGATAGGTCTGGGCTTTTCGGGGTTCCCAGGCCAGCACGTTCGTATCGGCTTTCGAAGAGGCCAGTAGACTGGTGCGGTTCCGGTCATCCAGTGAGAAGACGTCGATAAACACCTGAGTGACTTTCCGACCCTGGGTTTCGATTCGGATCAGAAACCGGTCGCCCCGTTGCGCATCGAGCCGATAACCAACCGCAAAGGCTTTGTTGGCCGAGAAATAGCCGGTTTCGCGGTAAGGAACGGTGATTTTGAGCGAATCCCGCAGTGCCCGCTCACCCGCCTGGAGCCAGTCCGTACCGAGGGCCGTGCGATCGAGTTTCGCTTCTTTCAACGATTGCCCGTACTGATCGTGCAGGGATGTAGGACGGAAGAGACTGGTAGTCGGTCCCACGCCCGTGCAGGCAGCTAGGCTAGTGACCAGTAAACCAAGAGATAATATGTACTGTAATCGAGTGCGAATCATTGGTTATCGTAAGCTTCTCACAGGAGACGATGAACGAGAGAGTTCGTAACTCCCCTTCACCCTGGTATAACGAACAGACTACTACTGTAAAGTTTACAGACCCGTCAGTTGTTTTTAAAATTCGAAACGAAGTATATAAATCGGTATTGGGGCAGAAGGATAAGTTTTTAATCGATTGTATAACAATCCTTCCGGGTTTTCACTTTGTACCAGTACACGCCAATAGTATGAGTTAACAAAAGTGCTTCTTGAATAAATACATTTTCTGGCCAAATAGAAAGTTGTCCGGATAAATTTGGTTTATTCGTTGAAATATGTTAATTCTAATAGAAAAAAAGGGTATTAGCTTTATCTTGTTGGCTGTTATTTTAACATCTACTACATGGACATAGTTGGTCAGTCTGGAATGTTAAAGCTCCCCTTCTGTTTAATGTACAATTTCAGTCGCTTTTGTGGTTAGTAGTGTCCTGCTAATGTCTTGTCCAGCAGGCTCTTCACGTTCTTTCCAATCAGTTAATGTTTATCCGTTCAAGTCAATCATCCAATTAAAGCAAGTGATGAAAAAAGTTTTTACAACGTTAAAATTTAGGCATGGGGCAGTAAAGAGTCTGGGGTATTCGTTGCTCCTGATGCTGCTAATGGGGTTTGGGGCTGGTACAGCTCAAGCACAACTGCTGATTACAAATGCATTCTCAGGAACCAACGTTTGCCCCACACCCGGCAACTCTGTGAGTGTTGTTTCCAACGCAACCTTCTCGGCTTTTTCCCGATCCACCCTCACGTGTACACCTGCTGCCAATGTGTTTAACAGTACTACGCTGAACAACACCGCATCGCGGGCAGATAATAGCTACATTGAATACAGTGTTACGGCTAACACGGGCTATGCCCTGAATTTAACGCAGCTTTCTTTCTTCAGACAAGCTAGTGGAACGGCTCCTAACTCTTTAATCGTATCCTATAGCACAGACGCGGCTAATTTCAATACGACCAGAGTAAATAGCTCAACGTCAGTAACTCCGACTACAGGTACCGTTTTATCCTGGAGTTTTACAACTCCGATTACAACCACCGATGGTGGAACTGTAACCTTCCGGTTTTATCCGTATGGGACAACTCGGGCAGATGGGGGTGCTGCCGCTGCAGCAGCGACGGGTACTTTTAGATTAGATGACGTTGCCCTTTACGGTACTGTCGACCCGGTAGGGGATATCCCACCAACAGTGACCAGCACAACGCCTGCTAACTCGGCAACCTATGTAGCGGCCAATTCAAACATCGTTGTCAACTTCTCGGAAGCGGTTACGGCGTCGGCCAGTTCGTTTAACATTTCAGGCTCGTCCAGTGGCAGCCACTCGTTTGCGCTGACGGGCGGCCCAACCAGCTTTACCCTAAATCCAGACACTGATTTCGCCGATGGCGAAACTATTACCGTTACGGCCCTGGCTGCGCAGATCGCCGATCAGGATGGCACGGCCGATCCACTGGCGGCCGACTACTCCTTCTCGTTTACGACGATTCCGTCTCTTACGGTTGTGAAGATTCATGACATTCAGGGAAGCGGCTCTACGTTTAATACAGCCTTTGGCGGTGTGCAGGCCATTGAAGGGATCGTAACGAGGAAATTTGCCGGATCGACCAAACTCAATGGTTTTTACCTCCAGGAAGAAGATGCCGACGCCGATGGCAACCCAGCGACCTCGGAAGGGATTTTTGTGTATGACCCTTCGGGCGTGTTTACGGGTAACGAAGGCGACAAGGTCCGGGTGGTTGGCTCGGTGGTCGAATATACGAGCGCATCGGGCGGAAACACCAGCTCACTGACGGAAATAAACCTGCTCGGTCTGGTCAATCTGGGAGCCAGTACGCTTCCCACGCCTATATCCGTTACGCTGCCTGTCGCTACTGTATCGGACCTGGAAGCCTACGAAAGCATGCTGATTACGTTGAGCGCAGCCACCGGAAATCTGGCGCTCACGGAATATTTTCAGTTAGGACAATATGGGCAGATCGTGGTGTCGGCTACGGGCCCTAGTGACATAAGTGGTACCGATGCGCGCCTGGACCAGTACACGCAGTACTTTGCGCCCAGTGTATCGGGCTATGCGGCCTACCTGGCCGAACTCGCCAAGCGTAAACTTATTCTGGACGACGGTAGTAGCGTCGCTTATCCTAATCCGGTTCCGTTTGGGCGGGGTGGTCAGCCGCTTAGTGCCTCCAACACGCTGCGTGGGGGCGATCAGGTAACCAGCGTGACGAGCGTACTCGATGAGCGATTTGAAGGATATCGCCTGCAACTTAACACCGGTGTCGACTTTTTGCCGACCAATGCCCGCCCGGTAACACCACCGGCAGTGGGTGGTACGCTGAAAGTGGCCAGTGCCAACGTGCTCAACTTCTTTAACGGCAACGGGTCGGGGCAGGATGGCTCGGCGGGTGGCTTCCCCACCTCACGTGGTGCTTCTAACCTAAATGAATTCAACCGGCAGCGGGCTAAAGTATTGGCGAACCTGTACGGTACCGGTGCCGATATCATTGGGTTGATGGAAGTAGAAAACGATGGCTATGGATCGGCCAGCGCTATTCAGAACCTGGTGAATGGCCTCAACGATCTGGCCGGACCCGGTTCATACACGTTTGTCAACCCTGGCACCAGCATCGCAACGGATGAAATTACGGTGGCCATGATTTACAAACCCGGCAGCGTCAGTGCGGTCGGAGCACCGGCTTCGTTGTCGACCAGTACGGCTTTTGCAGTGGTAGGTCGTCAGCCGCTGGCACAGACGTTCCAGCAACGCTCGACGGGTCAGATTCTTACCGTAGTGGTCAACCACTTCAAATCCAAAGGGTCTAGCTCCGGTGGAGCAGGCGATGCAGATATTCTCGATGGACAGGGAGCCTCGAACGGAACCCGGACCCGCCAGGCTCAGGACCTGTCCGAATGGCTGGCAACCGCTCCGACGGGCACGACCGACCCGGATTACCTGCTGCTCGGTGACCTGAACGCTTACGCCAAAGAAGATCCGCTGACGAAACTGGCTAGCTATGGCTATAACAACCTGCTGCCGACTACGTCCTATTCTTACGTTTTTGATGGACAGATCGGCTCGCTGGACCACGCGTTGGGTAGCAATAGTTTGGTTACGCAGGTGGCCGGTGCTCAGAAATGGCACATCAACGCCGACGAACCCAGCATTCTGGATTACAATACGGAGAATAAATCGGCTGCTCAGCAGGCCAATCTGTACAGCGCCGATCAGTTCCGCTCGTCGGACCATGATCCGGTCCTGGTTGGTTTAAATCTACAGACGCCCCCCGATCTGACCCCCGTTATTACGGCTCGCCCGGCTACGGCCGTCGGTACCATCGACTTCACGGTTGTGGTAGATCTGTATGAAGTTAATTCGGTGGCTACCAGCGGACCGATCACCGTTCGGGTTACCCGCGATTCGCACGTAAACCTTACGCTCGATGCCGGAGCCAGTTCGGTCGGTGGCAAACCCGTGCTGAATTCGGCCTGGGTGCTCGACACGTCTAACCCCAGCTACTATACCCTGACAACCAGTCAGGTCATCGCGGCCGGTGGACAGCTCTCGTTCGGTCTCAGCGGTACGCTAGCGGCTAACTCGACCACGGGATCGCTGACAGTCAGCCCGGTTATCCTGGCCGGTAGCGGGGGCGATGTCGATCCGACGAACAACTCTGATTCAGATAAGGTCGAATATTTTCAGCAGTAGTTGCCTAAGCGTCATTCAATAAAAAACGGGTCCACTTATGCAAGTGGACCCGTTTTTTATTGAAAATATAGTTCGTTTATGATCAACTAGTCGGTGTAATGATTTTTGTCGTCCCGACGGCAGGAGGGGGAGTAGCCTATCCTAACTTACCAGCGTGTACGCTTTAAGATACCTTCTGCCGTCGGGATGACAAACCCGAAAGATAATAACCTGCCAGTTGACTACATTAAGCCTGCTGGCTGCGCTTCGTCAGTAAATAGACAGGAACTCCCAGCCCTGCAATCAGCAAACCCATGCCCGTATTGAATGTTTTAGTATAAAGCAGAATCCCGCAGATGGTCAGGCCGGCGATGATATACAGAGCCGGCACGACCGGGTAGCCAAAAGCCCGGTAGGGCCGTTCGGTCTGGGGTTCGATGCGCCGGAGCCGGAACAACCCCGTAATGGTGATGATGTAAAACAACAGCGAGGCAAATGTGCAATAATCCAGCAGATCGCCGTATTTACCGGACAGACACAGGAGCGAGGCCCAGAGACATTGCAGCCATAAGGCCCGCCCAGGCACGGCATTTTCATTGAGGTGCGACGCCTGCTTCAGAAACAAACCGTCTTTGGCCATGGCATAGTAGAGCCGGGCACCCGCCAGAATCAGCCCGTTGTTACAGCCAAAGGTCGAAATCATGATCAGCACCGCCATAATGGCTACCGCTACGTTGCCGAAGATCGTCTCGACGGCCGCCGTAGCAACCCGGTCGGCTTCGGCAAACTGAATACCCCGGCCAAGAATGTCCGTAGCCGTGGGCGATCCTTTCAAAGGCAGCAGCGACAGGTACGAAATGTTGGCTAAAAAGTAAATCGTCGTTACGAGCAGGGTACCGAAAAATAAAGCGAGGGGGATGTTCCGACGCGGGTTCTTGATTTCGCCCGCAATGAAGGTTACGTTGTTCCAGGCATCGGCCGAGAACAGCGATCCTACCATCGAGGTGCCGAACGCCAGCACCAGTGCGATACCCGCCAGCGGAAGCACCTCGCCCGTAGTCGATGTGAAGCTAGCATCCCACGCATTCGTCAGGTTGGTAGATAATTGCCCGCTGTTCAGCCCGAGTGCGATGCCAACAACGATCAGGCCCAGTAAGGCAATAAGTTTGGCCGAGGTAAATACGTTCTGAATCAGCTTGCCGCTTTGAATGCCCCGACTGTTGAGCCAGGTCAGCAATACCAGGCTGGCAATGGCAAACAGCGACCCCAGCGTGATCTTGATGGGGCCGAGCGCCAGCAGTACATTGTCGGGACCCAGCGCGGGGACAAAGACCGCCGTAAATTTGGTGAAGGCAACGGCAACGGCCGCAATCGTACCGGTTTGAATGACCATAAAGACCGTCCAGCCGTAAACAAAGCCCATCAAAGGCCCGAAAGCCCGCTGGATGTAGATATACTGGCCGCCCGCTTTGGGCATCATGCCCGCCAGCTCACCATAGCTCAGCGCGGCCGCAACCGTCAGGACGCCCGTCAGCACCCAGAGCATCAGCAGCCAGCCGGACGAACCAAGGTTACGGGCCATATCGGCCGAAACAATAAACACGCCGGAGCCGATCATCGAACCGGAAACGATGAGCGTTGAGTCGAGCAGACTCAGGGAACGATTGAATTCTGTTGGTTCCGTAACTACGTCTGCCGTCGGAACTGAGTTCTGTAGGTTGTTTGCCATGAAGAAGAGGATATCTCTACAAGAACCGGCCTATCGGGCAGAAAAACAAGCTAATAGCCCTAAAAGTGTATGGTCTTTACCCTGATAGCCAGAATAACATTCTGGCTATCAGGGTATATGCAGAATCACGGATGAGTTAGGAGAAAGCAGGCGCGTAATCCCGCGCGAACTGCGTAAACGTATACGACGGGTGGCCCGTTACGTCCTGAACGACAGTGCTGATGGCATCAGCCTCGTGGCGACTGTAATGTGCATAGTCTTCGATCAATCCTTCAGCCTGCCAGGCCGGAAACCCGGCTTCGACCAACGCATTCCGCATAACCTCGGGTGGAATGTCTACGAAGGTAATGGGGCGCGCCAGAGCGGTGGAAAGCTGATCTGCCATTTCATCATGGGTAAGCGCTTCCGGACCGGTGAGCGTATAGGTTTGGCCTTCGTGCCCGGAGTTGAGTAAGACCGTAGCGGCCACGGCGGCAATATCGCGGATATCGATGGCGCTGATCCGGGCGTCGCCGATGGCCGCAAAGAACTGGCTCTGATGACGAATCGATTCCCTGAAGCTCAGCAGTCCCTGCATAAACAGATTGGGGCGCAGAAAGGTAAACGGAATGCCAGATGCCTCGATCGCCTGCTCGACCACGGCGTGATAGCGAAGAAAGCGGACGGGCGAATCGACGCGGGCAGCCAACTGCGATAGTTTGACCAGGTGTCGGAGTCCGGATTTCTGCGCAGCCGCAACGAAGGCCAGTTGTTGCGCTTCAGCCTGTTCGGAAGAGTTGGTCAGCAGAAAAGCCCGCTCGATACCCGTCAGCGCCTGGGCCAGGGTGGCCGGATCGTTGAAATCACCGGCGACGACTTCGGCATGAGGAAGCGCCGATAGGGCCTGTGCCTGTTTCGGTGATCGGACCATCGCCCGAAACCGAATTCCTTGCTCAGACAGCAGTCGGGTCAGTTCGGTTCCGATGCTGCCGGTGGCTCCGGTAATCAGAATTTTCGGTGCGTTGGTCTGGGTGGATTCCGATTCGGATGGCGTAGCGGAATTTAGGGTCGTATTCATACGTTTGTAAAGAAATGGGCTATCAGACCCGGTTGATTGATACGACAAAGGTCCGGGTGGCGACTGGCGTAAACTTGTAAGAAAACGAAGATGGCATCACCGACGAATAGTCAACTAATCGAGGCCGATGCGCGCCTGGCGACAGTATTCAGCCTTTTTTACTGCGTACAGCATTCGACACAGGCCGAGGCTTTAGAACAACAACTGCTGCCCAACTACGAAATGCTGATGCTTTTCAATTTTGGTCCGGCCATTCCGGGGCTGCTGGGCGACGAGCCGTATGTAGTCCAGCAAACCGCTGTTCTGGGTCCTTTACAAAAACTCCTGACGTATACCCTGCCACCCGGCGCTGATCTGATCGTGGTCAATTTTACCCTCAACGGATTTTACCGGCTGTTGGGTGTACCCATGCACCAGCTTCGGGACGCGCACGAATTCGACCCGGATGCGCTGATCAATAAAAGCTGCTTTCGCGATCTGTGGGAAGAAGTAGCGGCCACGCCGAACCTGTCGGATCGGCTGCAACGACTCAGCGAGTACGCACTGACCTACTTAACGCCTGTCGACGAAGCCACCCGTTCGCTGATGCATAGCATTCCTTATTTCACCCATCAGGCCGTCGACCCGATCAAGGCACTGGCAGAAACGCAGCGCGTATCGCCCCGAAGCATTCAGCTACGCTTTCAGACACAGCTGGGCTATTCGGCCAAAGAGCTGACGCGTTTTCTGCGGTTTAAGAAACTGCTCAAAGCGCTGTATCAGGAATATCCCGCACCGGTGGACTGGCTAAACCTAGTGTTTACCTTCGGCTACCATGATCATAGCCATTTGATCAAAGATTTTCAGTATTTTCTGGGCATGACGCCCCGACAGTTTTTGCGTCAGCTAGCCACAGGGGGCGTATGCATCAGCCAGTCCGGGAAGTTCTACAGTCTGGCGCTGGAATAACCTGTCGAGTCTTGTCAGAACCGGCCGACCAGGCTCATTCCGGAAAGACCGTAGTGTAGATAAGGCCTTACCTCCCATGAAAACTTTTGTTTCAGCGCCCGATTGTAATACTGAACCGCTTTCAACAGGGCACTGTGTTGATTGCCCGGTGCTGAGTAGCTGACGATGAAGCCCACCAGCATGGTTGCTACACCGGCCACGCCAAGGCCAAGGCCCGTAGGCTTATCAATCGTCGTTGGTTTGGGTGTGGTATAGCCAATTTGGGTTTGCCCGGGCGTCGTTACCGGAATCTTAACTTCAGTAGGCGGGTAGGGGCCTTTGTAGGTAAGGGTTGGGTCGCTGCCGCAAGTCCAGTTGTAGTTACCGCTGCCGTCTCCGGTACCGATCCAACTGGAGCATGGTTTGCTTACATACGTTGTGGTGGGCGGGGTTGTGTAAGTATAATAGCTCGGTTGCTGCTGTTGCTGCTCTGCCAGCGCTTTTTTGTATTCAGTCGCCTGAACGACACCGACGCAGAACATAATGAGGCCCGGAACCCACAGGGCGGCCCCCACCGAAGAGGCCGTTTTCTTCCGGGCTACAATGTCGTCAAAAGAAAGTCGCTGCTTTTCAACATCCGGATCGCCCAGCGCATTCAGGTATCTCCATAGTTCTTTCTCCGGATTCTCCACATCGATGCCATCGTAGCTGTAAATACGCCGGAGACCTGAGTGCGTGCTATAGCTTGTGTGGCTTCGACCATTGTACGTGCTGGTGCTACTGGTCGTGTAGGTATACGGAATCTCCCGAAACTCGATTGGCTTTAATGTATCACCATAGGGTTTGGGTATGCTTAGCGATTCTGGATTTTCGAATTGAGATAGTCCAGGCAGAGAGATGAGCAGTAAGGGTAAAAACAATGTCTTCATACCGTTCGTCGTTTGGCGAAAGGTATGATTATTTCAACTTAATTGAATTAATTATAGGATAATAGAAGGTTAAAGTAGAATTAATTAGGACGTACTACCGTATCTCGATCTCGTCGACGGCCAGCCGGGCCACTTTGCCGGGCGTACGCATGCCCGCTGGTACTTTGCCGACGGTCCGGGCAATAATTCGGATATAACGGGCAGTGGTAGCCTCAAATGAGTAAGGAAGCCGGATAAAGGAACGCTTACCGGTTGGGGCAGCTTCTGTGGGGGCCGTAAGCACCGGGCGAAACGTGGTACCGTCTTCCGAAACCGAAATTTCGACCTGTTTCGGAAGACAAACATTCTTAGCCGTATACCGTAAAAAACCGATTCGCACGTGTTCGATCGACTGCGGCTGTCCCAGGTCGATGACCGCGTTCAGGTCGGCGGTAAAGGCCAGAATTCCCTCGATTTCGTAGCCGCCTATGCCACCGGTGGTTCCATCGGTCAGAACATAGTTTTTGTCGGGGCGGGTACTGATCGGTGCGTTCAGCAGCGTATACGCTTTTCCGGTGGCTTTCGAAACCAGATAAGCCTTCTCGATTTTAGCGGGCCGACTCAGCGGTTTCCCGTTCAGAAACGTGGCGGTGCGAATCGTTGCTGATCTGTCCAGCACAATGGGTTTTTCTTCATATAGCGCAGAAGTTGCAGCCGGAACAGTGCCGTCCAGCGTATACCGAATTGCCGGAATGATTCCGGCAACGGGTTGCTGCCCCGGCAACAACGTAACTGCCACTTTTCCTTCGGGTGTTGGTTTGGCTGATGGCAGGGCATCGTAGAGGGTGCGGGCGTAATTGGTATTCAGATGGCTCAGCCGCTCGAAATGCGTAGTTAACCGGCGGGTGAAGTCGTCGTAATTGCGCTGGTTTTGGGGCGTCCAGACCACTTCGGCCATGGCGGCTGCCCGTGGCCAGAGCATGTATTCGAGCTGGTTGATGGTGCTGATGTATTCGGTCCAGACATTCCCCTGCGCGCCCAGAATGTGCGTGGCTTCGTCGGGTGTCAGCTCGACGGGAGTAGGGTTGTAGGCATACACGGTTGCCAGCGGCAGGAAATCTCCGAAGGCGGGCGGCTCTTGTGCCGGATCGCCCTGGTAGTGGTCGAAATAGCAGAATTTGCCGGGTGTCATGATCACGTCGTGCTGCTGCCGTGCCGCTTCGATGCCGCCTTTAATGCCCCGCCAGCTCATAACGGTAGCATTGGCCGAAAGCCGCAGCGCTGGGCTCTGGCCTTCCAGAATCTCATCCCAGCCAATAATCCGGCGGCCTTTCGAGGTTACGAACTGATCGATACGTTTGATAAAATACCGCTGCAGACCGCGTTCGTTTTTCAGGGCTTTTCGCTTGATGAGCTGCTGGCAGTAAGCATTTTTGTGCCACACGGTTTTCGGGCATTCGTCCCCGCCAATGTGAATGTACTTACCCGGAAACAGATCCATAACTTCCGTCAATACGTTCTCCAGAAACGTAAAGGTTTTCTCGGTCGGGCAGAAGACATCATCGAAGACGCCCCATTTAGTCGAAACGCGGTAGGGTTCGACATGAATGGACCGGGGTGAACAGCCTAGCTCCGGATACGACGCTAAAGCAGCCATGGCATGACCGGGCAGCTCGATTTCGGGCACAATGTCGATGTATTTGGTAGCCGCATACCGGACCACCTCACGGATATCGTCCTGGGTGTAAAAACCACCGTAAGGCGTACCGTCGAACACCTGCGGATCGAACTCATCGTAGTGCCCAACGATAGTTTCGCGCCGGTGCGACCCCACCTGTGTCAGCTTCGGGTATTTTTTGATCTCGATCCGCCAGCCCTGATCGTCGGTCAGGTGCCAGTGAAACGTGTTGAATTTGTGCAGTGCCAGCAAATCCAGGTATTTTTTGATGTAGGCTACCGGGAAGAAATGTCGGCTGACGTCCAGGTGCATCCCCCGATAAGGATACCGCGGCCGATCCTGAATCCGGCAAGCGGGGAGGGTGAGCGCAGCGGGTAGCGGAAGAAGGGTTTGGGGAGCAGGATGCTCCGCTAAAACCCCGATGCCCTTCGCTCCCTGCCCCACGCCCAGCACCGAAGGCGGCAAAAGTTGATACAGCGTTTGAATCGCGTAGAAGAACCCCTTCGGATGACCGGCTTCGACAGTTACGAGCCGGTCGGTGATATCGATGCGGTAGCCTTCGTTGCCGAGGGTCGTGTCGCGCAGCGACAGAAACTGGATCAGGTTGCCGGGCAGTGTCAGTTTGTCCAGGTTTTTTACCGGAATAGCCAGACCACTGCCCTGGTTGATCTGGTTCGTGAACGACTCGACCATCATTTTCAGGTCAGGCTGCACAAAAGGCACCATAACCGTTGTCGTGCGACTTAGGACAAAATCGCCGGTGCGCGGCTCCAACTGAGCCGGTTGCGGAATGATGGAATACCGGTTGGAAGACTGGCAGAAGCCTGCCGTAAGCGAAAGAAAAAAAGCAACGATAAAAGCGAGACGCGTAAGCATACCGGATGGGAGGGCACTTCCTCCGATTCAACGAACCAGGTCAGAAAACCGTATGGTAGCCTGCGATTCGGGATAAAACAAAGTGGTTCCGGCTTTTCGGTAAGAGCCGGAACCACTTGAATAAACAGGAGAGTGACGTAAATGTTAGGCCGCTACTTTTTCGCCGGTTAGTACTTTAGGCCCCTGCCGGTTGATTTGCGAGACGTAGGCTTCGCTGGTAATACCCACCGATAGAAAAGCCTGCTGCATGGCTGCTCCGACTTGGTCGGCGGTTTGGGCGTCGCGGCTAAGCGCAAACATCGACGGACCCGACCCCGAAATGCTGCACCCCAGCGCTCCGTTTTCGAGAGCGGCCTGCTTGACTTCGTTGAATTCGGGAATCAGAATGGCCCGAACGGGTTCAATGATGACGTCGACCAGCGAACGGCTGATAAGGTCATAATCGGGGGTCATCAGGCCTGCGATCAGACCTGCTACGTTCCCCATCTGCGTGATGGTATTTTTCAGCGAAACCTCGTTCTTCAGGATGAACCGGGCGTCTTTGGTATTGACTTCAATATCGGGATGAACAAGGGTGCAGAACAGATTCGCTGGGGTTTCGATCCGGATAACATCCAGTGGCTGGTAACTCCGGACCACCACAAAACCACCCAATAACGACGGACCTACGTTATCGGCGTGCGCTGATCCACAGGCAATTCGTTCGCCTTCCATGGCGAATGGCAGCAGTTTCATGGTCGGCAACGGTCGACCCAGCAGTTCGTTGACAGCGTACACACCCGCCACCGCACTGGCTGCGCTAGACCCCAGACCACTGCCCAGCGGCATCTGCTTATGCAGAATGACGTCGAGGCCCAGATCGGTTCTATTCAGGTGCTTGAGATAGGTCTGAATGGCGATACCCGCCGTGTTTCGGGAGGCTTCGCGTGGCAGGCGACCTTCATCGCCAATGATATCGGTGATTCGAACTCCTGGTTCATCGCTACGTGTCAGCACGATCTGATCACCCGGATTATCGACCGCAAAGCCAAAAATATCAAATCCACAGGCGACGTTGGCGACGGTTGCCGGGGCAAAAACAGTAATTGAGTCCACGAGAAGTGAGTGAGCTTATCTGCAAGTTTAGCGATTTCGCCCCGGAAAATCAACGTTGCTGACTTTTCTCCTAGGGGTCTGTTAACCGGAACACGCGGGCAGGCCTTCCGACACCCGACTAACCATCCGGATCCGTCGGAAATTCTTACTTAGCAGACGCTTCATACTATTGAGTAATTATACTTTATGGTAAACTAGGTAAAATTGGCAGTTAAAAAAGCATTAAAACTGCAACGTATTGACTGCCTACACCGTAACCAATTCTGGAGTATCAACACATTCCTACTTTTCCTACATATGCACATGAAGAAGTCTATTCTAATGGGTTGTGTCGCAGCCACGCTTATGGGCGGGTATGCCTGCACAAAAAACTCGGATCTTTCACCTACTGATGCCGATGCATCGGCACGGACCAGCGCCGTTTCGTCGGGTACGGCTACCGGACCGCATTCGGGCACGGCGACTCCACCGCACAGTGGCACCGATACGCCCCCTCATAGCGGTACGGGTGGTCCGGGCGGCCCACCCCCGGGTCCACCGCATAGCGGTACGGCAACACCTCCACAGAGTGGCACTGGTCATCCGGGTGGACCACCGCCGACACCCCCGCACAGCGGAACGGCAACACCACCACCCAGCGGTACAGCCGGACCTGGTAAGCCGCACCCCGGCCCGCACCGCGGCTAATAGACAATAAAAACCGCCAGATTCGTCGCAAATCTGGCGGTTTTGCCGGCTGGTATCGGCAGTAACAAACCGTGCCACGGTTTGTTACTGCCGATACCCGAAACTATTATTCACCAAAAAACTGGTTCCAGACGCTCTTGGCCTTTTCTTTGGCGGCTTCGATCTGAAGGGCGGCTTCTGCCTTTAGCTCATCCAGTTTAACCTGAGCCGCCTGGAGCTGTACGGTTGCTTCCGCTTTCATTTCATCGAACTTATCTTCAGCTACGTCTGAGAGTTCATCCGCTTTAGCCGAAGCGGCTGCAAAGGCGGTTTCGGCCTGGGCCTGCAGATTGGCCAGGTTTTCGGCAGTGGCGGCTTTGGCCGCTTCGAAATGTTCGGTGGCCTTGGCTTTTAACCCGTCTATATCAATATCTTTCCCGAACTCCTGCGCCTGGGCTACCAGCTTGTCTTTCATTTCGTCGAGCTGGACGGCGGCTGCGTTCAGGTGCTGACCCGCTTCGGTTTTGAAGGATTCCAGCTTTTCGGCCGTGGTGGCTTTGGCGGCCTGTACGTCTTCTATCGGTTTGGGAGATGGGTTGGTTTCCATGTGATTCCGTATGGGTGTTTACTACTGACCGAAAATTGACCAGAAACGACGGGAAAAGCAAAGCGAAAAAGGAAGAAGGGTGAAAGGAGCGGCAGAAAGGTGAAAATTCAGGCTTTTAACGACTCCCGGTTGTTGCCCTATCCTAAACGCCGGACAAGTAAACTGTTTACTAACTCAAAAAGCCCGGCGGGTTTGAGGGTACGCCAGTTGGCAATGTCGAGCGTACCGCCGAAATTGATGTAATAATCGAGGTGGTATTTCTTCCATTCGCGTTCGATAAACTCCGGCGAATGAATGGCCGCAATCCAGCCGTCTTCTACGTCTTCGAACCATTCCTCATAATAACTGTCGTCGGAGCCGTGGAAGTTGAGAATGTTCTCGGCGATCAGAATAAAGTATTTGATCTCCTGCTGTACCAGCGGATCGACTACCTGGCGCTTCAGGTACATGATGTCATTGTGAAGCGTGTCGTTCCATTCGCCGAAGAGTTCGATCACCGCAAACTGCCGGTCGTAATTAGCGAAGAGAATTTTGCAATAAAGCGTTTCGGAGCCGATTTCGTCCCAGAGCGGATGAATATAATACCCGTAGATGGTATTCTCGTACTGCTGCATGTTGTACTCTCGTTCATAGAACGGCGACTGCTCGTCTTCCGACGCGGTATAGTATTTTTCCCAGCCATAAAAAGGCTCGATATCCTGCATAAGTCAAAGGCAACAGAGTGGATGAGAAAGTCGATATGGCTGGGGGCAGCCAGCAACTTGCCCAATAATTGCGTAACAGATTTTACAACGAATTGGTTGGGGGCCCGCGTACGTCGACACTGGGCTGGAACGTGATTTTTTAGTGGATTTCTACACCGGTCCACATGCTGAAAAACGGCGCAGTTCCGTGTAGCTTTACCGCATGAAACCCGTCAGTAAATATATTCTCATCACCGGCGTCTCGACCGGCATTGGCTACGGTGCGGCCCGACAGTTTATCCGGCGCGGCTACACTGTTTTTGGCAGCGTCCGGACCCAGGCTGATGCCGACCAACTACAGCAGGAGTTCGGAGAAAACTTTACGCCCTTGCTGTTCGATGTAACCGACGCCGAAGCCGTACACAAAGCGGGGGCGTTGCTGGCAGAGCGGCTCCACGGAGAGGGCCTGGGTGGGTTGATCAACAACGCGGGGGTCGCCATCGGTGGACCGTTGCAATACCAGCCCCTAGAAACGGTTCGTCGGCATTTCGATGTCAATGTACTGGGGCTGCTCCAGGTCACCCAGGCCTTTCTGCCGTTGCTTGGCGCCCGGCCAGACCACCCGGTTCAGCCGGGCCGGATTCTGAACATCAGCTCGGTCAACGGGCAGGTAGCTATCCCGTTTATGGGCGCCTACGTAGGAACCAAGCACGCACTGGAAGGCCTCTCGCACAGCCTTCGCCGGGAGCTGGCCCTGTTCGGCATCCGGGTGATCATTATTGGTCCAGGAGCCGTAAAGACACCGATCTGGCAAAAAGGAACTGACATCAGCGCTTACAAAACAACCGCCTATTATCCGGCCATGCAGTGGTTTCGGAAACAGGTCGAAGCCTCGGAAGCGGGCGGCTTGTCGATCCATGCGGTTGGCGAGCGAATTGTGGATATTTACGAGAAAAAACATCCCAATATCCGATACGCTCTGCTACCGAATAAACTGACCGGCTGGATCGTGCCCCACCTGATCCCAGACCGCGTCCTGGACTGGGTGCTGGGGCGAATGAGCGGACTGAGATCAAAGGCGTAGCCAACGGAGAACCATGCTAAAACCTGCTTTTCAAAAAGACGATCGCTTACTGGCCGATATAGCCACCGCCCGACATCAGCCTGAGGCATTGCACATCTGGTGGCTGGGCCAGAGCGGATTCCTGCTACAGCACAACGGAAAAGCCGTGCTGTTTGACCCGTATCTGTCAGACTCACTGACGGAGAAATATGCCGCTACCGACAAGCCCCATGTCCGAATTTCGGAGCGGGTCATCGATGCGTCGCAGCTAGGCATGGTTGATGTGGTTACCTCCAGCCATAATCACACCGACCATCTGGACCGCGAGACACTGCTTCCACTGATGTCAGCCAACCCAGAACTTCGATTCGTGATTCCGGAGGCTAACCGGGCATTCGTTGCCGATCGATTAGGGACCGATTTAGCCTGGCCTGTTGGGCTAACCGATGGACAAACAGCAACCGTCGGCGGCTTTGTAGTTCATGGGGTTCCGGCAGCTCACAATGAACTCGAACGCGACGCCGAAGGCCGCTGTAAATTCATGGGGTTTGTCGTCGAAGTCGGTCCCTATCGCGTGTATCATTCCGGCGATACGCTCTGGTACGAAGGAATGGTCGATATCCTGCGGCCTTTCCGGGTAGATGTAGCCTTTCTGCCCATCAACGGCAACCGGCCCGAACGGCGCGTGGCGGGTAACCTGGATGCGGACGAAGCCGCCCGGCTCGGCCGCTACATCGGAGCTAGACTCGTTGTTCCGCATCATTATGACCTGTTCGCCTTCAACACCGCCGATCCGGCCGATTTTGTCGACGCCTGCGAGCGGTACGGCACTCCGCACCGGGTGATGCAACTGGGTGAACGGATCAGTATAAGCCGGTAGAAGTGCCAGCCGGACCACTTTACCGAATGAACATCAACGCAGGCGTTTTGCTGTGAACCGTGGCACGGTTCACGGCAAAACGCTTATTATCAACAAACGCCATGCGCAGTCAAAACCTTCTTCTTTCGCTAATTACCGCCTTCTTTATACCGAATCTGGCTCTACAGGCTCAGCCCGGAACCCCGAATTTTAAAATTCAGGTGGTGGATAATCAGATTAATATTGGATACGGTCTGGCCATCGGCGATGTCGACGGCGATCGGAAACCCGATATTCTGCTGGCGGACCAGAAAGAGTTTGTCTGGTATAAAAATCCCGGCGACAAAACGACGGCCTGGAAACGGTACGTCATGGCTGCCAACCTGACGCCCCAGGATAACGTCTGCATTGCGGCCCGTGATCTGGACGGCGATGGGCGCGTCGAAGTCGCTGTAGGAGCTGGCTGGAATCCGGCCGAGACGGTCGACAGTACCAAGTCGGGAGCCGTTTTCTACCTTGTTCGGCCACAGGACCCAACGCAACGCTGGGAACCCATTCGGTTGCCGCATGAAGTGACCACGCACCGCATGCGCTGGGCCAAAATCGGAAAGGACCGATACCAGTTGATCGTGGTTCCGCTACATGGACTGGGGAACAAAAACGGCGAGGGCAAAGGCGTTCGGATATGGGGGTATGAGCTACCCAAAAATCCGCGGTCGCCCTGGAAGCGTTACCTGGTTGATTCGACTATGCACCTGACCCATAATTTTGAAATCTGGGAGGATGACAACACCACCGCCATGATCGTGGCCGGAAAAGAAGGCGGGGGTATTTTCGAATGGCGAAAAAATAAATGGCATGCGTTCGAAGATGAATCCGCTCGCAACGCACTACCGATGCTGACCAAAGGCGCTGAGGGCATCGGCGAAATCCGGCGGCTGGATAAGGGCAAAAGCATCGCAACCATTCAGCCCATGCATGGAAACCTGCTTCAGGTAGAAACGGGCTATTATTCGTTTCATAAACCTCTGCAGTTGGTGACGGACAAAGAAATATCGGTGCTTACGGATATATTCAGTCAGGGCCACGGGCTGGTTTGCGGTGATTTTCTGGGGCTGGGTAGCGATCAGATCATAGCGGGCTGGCGGAACCCGAATGCTGAGAAGAAAGTTGGTATCCGGTTGTATAAGCCCCAGGAAGAGAACAACATACAGGGTTATCCACTGGACGATAGCGTACGCATGGCCTGCGAAGATCTACAGGCTGCCGACCTCGACGGCGACGGCGATCTGGACGTGATTGCCTCAGGCCGGGCCACCCTGAACGTCTTGATCTACTGGAATCAACGGAAACCGTAGCGTAGTAGCCAGTAAGCCGTATTTAGTTCAACGGGATTCGGTATGACCCCGCAGAGGTCATACCGAATCCCGTTGAACTACTGTTGAATCTGGCCGGCCAGGGAGCGCAGGGCCGATGCCAGACCTTCCAGGCGGCCGGAAATGTCACCTTCAGAACCCGTAAACGTGCTGAGCTCAACGGTTTGATCCGCCAGGGCTTCCAGCAACTGACTCAACTCCCGGTTGTTGATCTGATCGCTCTCCAACTGCGTTTTTACTCGTTCGAGCGTATTGGCAATGTCTTTGGCGTTTTCGGTTTTGTGGAGCTGAACTAGCCACCGATCGATAACGCCCAGTCCGCTTTGTGGCGTGGCCTGGGTGGAGTTGCTCTCCAGCACATCCATCGTGGCGTCGAGCAAATCTGTGGATTCTTCGTGGGTGAACATATCAGAGCTGACCAGTAAAATTGCGTAACGAATTCGCCAACTGCTTGAGCTGATGCGCCGTTGTTCCGTCGACGGCGGGCTCATGCGAGAGGGCCAGCGTATGACTGGCCATGCTTAGCAGCAGATGCCGGATTTTTTCGCCGTCGTAAACCCCGGTTTTCAGATGATCGCGCAGGGTGCCTATTTCGGCCAGAATTCGTTCGGCACCCACGTCGCCAGGCAGGGCATTGAGCCAGCCCTCGAGCAGCAAAAGCCCCTGCTCGGGTGTAATTTGCACATGATGACCATCACCGAAAGCGCCCAGCGTATCCGTTAGCATCCGGTGTTCAAGCGTAGTTCCTGTTCCTTCCATGTTTATCGTGTAGTAAATAAGGCTTTTGTCGTCTGGCTATTTACCTGGCCAGACGACAAAAAGTGATTAAGATTGACTTCCTAGATGTCGCAGAATTTTCGACAGACTTACCAGCCCACCCGTCCAGGTACCTTCGGAGGTAGGGGCTTCAGCTACCTGCTGGGCCTGATCGGCCAGACTCACAAGCAGATCCCGGATATAGGGGCCGTCGGGTTGGGCGGCCTGTAAAGCGGTCCGTAGCTCGCTGAGCTGACCCGTCAGCTGATCCAGGTTGGGCTCGCCCTGTAGGGCCTGCAGCCAGCCGTCGATGAGCATAATGCCCTGAGCCGGGCTGACAGCGTCCAGTTCATTCTTGCGAAACGTACTGAGGGTCTCATTGAGCATACCCTCTTCCAATCGATTCGATCCTAGCATATAGTGGGGTATCGATAAATAGCTGAGTTGATTAGGGTCGTCGATTTCGGGTAACTTACCGATGGTCGACGACCGGCTGGCCCGCCAGTTGACGAAGCGTCGTTGCCAGCTTCTCCAGTTTATTGACCGTTTGTTCCTGAATGGCTCCTCCCTGGGCCAGTTGCGAGGTGTAGTCGGCCAGGGCTAACAACAGCTCCCGAACGATGTCCGGGTCCGGATGGTTGAGCTTCAACTGATCCCGGAGTTCCGTTAATTTGCCTTCGATGAGCTGCGTACCCTCATTACCGCCAATGACCTTGAGCCAGCCGTCGATCAGGTCGACTCGCTCGGGCGATGAATCAGTAATCGAATTATGTTCGTCGGTAAGACTGGCCATTTTTTCGAACAGCCGCTGGTCTAATGCGTGAGAAGCCATAGTTTTTTTGATTGGTAATGGGCCGACGCGTCGGCTTTTTCAGCCCATTGGTGGTTTGTTGTTAAGCAAATAACCCGGTCTGAGGGTGCTTTGTTCAGAGCCCGACGAGCGCGTAGCGCGTCAACAAAAAGCCTCCGGAGCCTGACCTCAGACTAGCCGGATAGCTTTGGCCGTTGGTCAGTACTGCGATCGGCCACCCGACTGGCTGGTAGCCGTGTCGCCCGTACCGCCCGATACGCCCATGCCATCCACTCGCGATGTGTCCGACCGGGATTCTTCCGACTCGGTCGAATTGTCATAGCTCGAATCGCCGGTATCTTCGTCGGACGAGCGGTCTTTGGTCGGGCCTCCGTCGCTACCGGTGGTGTCGTCCATATCACCTGGTTCGGTGGCATTGCTGATGGTTCCGCCATTGCGACCAGCCAGTTCGTCGCTGCTGGCACCGAAAGTAGAAGCGCCGACACCACTGTGGGTCGACTCGCCCCCCACGGTGCTGGTCATGGGCGCCTGGCCCCCCGTTTTAGCAGGCCCCGACGCTCCGCCTACCTGTTGGCTGAAACTTTGCAGCGCACCCGACAGGGTGTTCAGTTTCGGCTGGCTGTCCCGGTCCGCCGAATCCGTAATTTGTTTGGTCTGCGCCGTCAGGTTTTTCAGAATCTGTTGGATCGACGCTCCGTCGAGGTTGCCGCTCTGCAATTCGGCTTTCAGCTCGCGGAGTTCGCCGACAAGGGCTTTGCCTGACTCGTCGGCGTCCAGAAAACTGACCCAACTGTCGACGAGCGAGAGGCCATCCGTGGGCGAAATACTGGTAACATCGCCGTTGAAGGCCTTCACCGTGATGTTTATTAAATTAGAAGCATGATCATCTAGTGCCATAACTATCTGTTATTTGGGTTATTCGATGCGGCTAACTGCCTGCTGATGTAAGTTTTCGAGTACGGCAATGAGTTGCGAAAGCTCGACCTGCTCGGCGCTGGCTTCTACCGAAGCCGCTACGTTCCGGGTCTGTTCGATCAATTCCTGTAAAAGTGAGGCAATGCGCGCGTTGTCGATCCGGTTATAGCGCTGGGCCGTATCCAGCTCGGGGCGTAATCGTTCGAGTGTTTCGGCGATGTCGTCGGTGGCATCGTCGCCAGCTTCTTCCAAGCGGTTCAGCCATTTGTCGATGAGCGCCATGCCGTCCGTAGCCGTTGTCGTGTCGATGTTTCCATCGAGGGTATTTACCGTTTCGTCGATGAGCGAAATCTGCGATTGATTCTTGGAAATCATTGTCTGATCGGTTGAGTAGTTGGGTTAATGCATTTGCGCGTTGGCCAGGTTCTGGGCAAAACCTTTCAGTACCGTCGACAGGTTCTGCAAATCCTCTTTATTATGGCCCTGGGCATCATTATTGGCAAAGTCGATAGTGATACCGCTAAGATTATGCAGCAGTTCATCGACTTCGTGCCGCTTATGCGCCTGGACGGCCGTCTGGAGTTTTTCGAGAGGTTCGGTTAGCCACTGGGTACTCACATTCGACCGCACGACCTCGATCCATTCCTGAATCAGATCGGCCCCCTCATCGGGTGTCGTTGCCGACACGTCGCCCCCGAGCGCCGAAAACGTGCGATCGAGAAGATCGTTGATTGGTTGCTGCTGCTGTGTCATACCGTTGAATCCGTTAGTTTTGAAAAAAGAACTGCCTCCTCCGGTGATTGTTCGCCAGACGGTTAGGTTTTCAGTACTATTCCCTCGTTCGATTCCGTATGGATGCTACTCGCTTAGTGCCCGAACTTCAGTATCAGTTTGCCCGCAGTGGTGGGGCAGGCGGACAGAATGTCAATAAAGTAGCCACAAAAGCGGAGCTGCGCTTTAGCGTGCGTCATTCTGTCCTGCTTACAGACGACGAGCGAGCAGTTCTGGAAGAAAAGTTAGCCAACAAGCTCACCACCGACGGCGACCTGGTGCTGACGCATCAGACCGAGCGGACTCAACTGGCCAATAAAGAAAAGGTAACGGCCAAGTTTTACCGGCTGATTGCAAAGGCCTTTGAGAAACCGAAGCCTCGCAAAGCCACAAAACCATCCAAAGCCGCCGTCGAAGAGCGAATTGCCGGTAAAAAACACAAAAGCGACGCGAAGGCCCGCCGGAAAAAAGTAGATTATTAGCCGAGGAGCCGGAATCTGGCGCTATGTCATGGACTTATTGGCATTTATTGATCTTTTTGGCGCATTTAGCTGTTAGAATTTATTACATAGCACGGTCTTTGCACCAGTGAAGACGCTACCTAATACCGTATGCTACCACTTATACAACCAGTTGATCAACAATGGATACTCAGGACGATGACCTTCAACAGGCCGATCTATCGCCCCGGTTCAGGTTATCTTTCAAGCCATTTATAGATTACCTGAAGCAGCAAAAAGCGCTGAATGGCTGTTCCGTAGAGCTGGATCGCCTGCGTGAATTTTTAATTCAGAAACTAACAGCCTTCTTCCCGGATGAAAACCAGGATGAGCAGGCCTATGATCCGGATCAATTAGCCGAATTATTTCAACTGATCACGTTCAGTGTGTTACCCCTGACTCGCATGAATCAGGATCTTCCGTATGCCTTCGGCCTGCCTCAGCCCTTGCGGCTGTTTCATTACTCGGCCGAGTTTGGCCGCCTGATGAGTCAGAAAGCGGCCATGCCAATGGAACTGAAAATGCAGGTGACCGCCGATGAACGGCTTCGCTTCGGCTACCGGATGATTCTGGAAAAATGCTACAAGGTGCAGTTGCCCAAAAAACCGTCTGTGCTCACGTTTCAGAAAGAAGCCGCTGGATTGGTGACCTATTATCGCATCAACGTCGATAATACGTTCATGAACCCGATTCCGCCGGCTGAACTGCCCCCCCTTCAACCCGAGTGGATCGATTTTGCCAGGGGCCTGATTTCATCCCGTCATGAGCTGGCGCAGCCGATGCCGGTTCAGGAGTTTCTGATGGAAGGCTTCAACTTTTTTCTGATCGAAGACGTCACGGAAACGGAAACGACCCAGCGGCTTCGGGAGATTTTTGCCCACCTGCAATCGGAACCCGAACCGGTCATCTACAACCGCTTCGAGCAAACCCTCCGTAACTTTGGTGGACAGCCGGACCTTCAGATCGGGATTGTGCCGTTTCTGCAGGTCAATGACCGGTATGTGCATTACCCAGCTTTTGCGTCGCGCAGCGTGTTTCTGACGCACTCGGGAACCTTGTCGGTTGAACAGGCGGCCCTCGAACGGATTATTCAGTACATCGGTCGCCACGGCCAGCCAACCGTAACGCCCGATCTGACGCAGGCGCGGGGGTCGCATCTGCGGGCGTTGCATAAGCGAGGTATCCGGAGCTTTTTGTTTTATCCTATCCGGATGGGAAATCAATTGCTGGGTACGCTCGAAATGGCCAGCCCCCATGCCAACGCCCTGAACGAAGAAACGCTGCGGAAATTCGAATCCGTCATTCCGCTGGTGCAGGAGTTTCTGTTGTACCAGCGTGGGCAGTTCAATGCTGCCCTGGACCGGATCATCAAGCAGCAGTTCACCAACCTGCAACCCGCCGTCGAGTGGAAATTCAACGAAGCGGCCTGGCACACACTCCTGGAACAAACGAAACCTTCACGGAACGAAATCAACCGGGTTCGGTTTCCGAAAGTGTACCCGATCTACGGGGCCATCGATATTCGGAATTCGTCCATCGAACGACATAAAGCCATACAGCAGGATTTCTCCCAGCAACTGGCTGCTATTACAGTCATTTTCGACTGCCCGATCATGCCCAACGAATTGCTGCTGCCGGATTTGCTGCTGAGTAAGGTGAAACACTGGCAGAAGCGGCTGGCGGCCGAGCTGAACCCAGACGATGAAGCCGAAATTACCCTGTTTCTGACCGACGAAATTCGACCATATCTGCAACACCTGCAGGGTAATCATCCGGAGCTGGCCGATTCCATACAGCACTATTTCAGCCAGTTGGATGAAACGACCGGCCAATTCAACCAGGCGCTGAAAGCGTATGAGCGAAGTATACGATGGCTGAACACGACGGTCAAGGACTACATCAGCGAAGCTGAAACCAAACTCCAGGCCATCTATCCGCACTATGCCGAAACCTTCCGGACCGATGGGCTGGAATACACGCTTTACGTCGGTCAGTCCATGGCACCTCAGCGGCCGTTCGAGCCCGAACACTTGCACCAGCTCTACGCCTGGCAGCTGTCGTCAATGATCGACATTGCCCGCCTGACGCACCGATTGCGCCCGCATTTGCCGCTGCCCCTGCAAACCACGCAACTTATTTTGGCACAGTCGCATCCGCTGGACATCAACTTCCGGCAGGACGAACACCGGTTCGATGTTGAAGGGTCATACAGCATTCGGTATGAGGTAATTAAGAAGCGGATCGATAAGGCGTATATTCTGGATACCAGCGAGCGGCTTACCCAGCCGGGCACCGTTGCGCTGGTATATGCCAATCATCAGGATATTGCCCCCTACCTGCCACTGATCGAAACCCTGCGGGATCAGCAAAAAATACAGCACACCGTCGATCAGGTCGAGCTGGAGCCGCTGCAGGGGGTCTTCGGTCTGAAAGCATTGCGATTGCACATTAATTTCGATTGAGACGGACATCAGTTGAGAGGTCGGAGTCGTGCCACGGCTCCGACCTCTCAACTAAACCGACGTGCTACGATAAACATACCCAGATCTACACGGATGATACTTTTTTTACCCACGGTCCGATATTGGTGTTTTGTGCTTCTGTTCCTGGTCAGTAACGGGCTTTGGGCCCAAAGTCCGCCGATGGATTCGGTGGTCCACCGGCTTATTCTAATTGGCGATGCCGGCCGCTTATACCACGGTAAAAATCCAGTTGTCGATGCCGTTCGGGCTCGCTACGATTTCAACGATACGCGAACAACCCTGCTGTATCTGGGCGATAACGTGTATCCGCATGGGCTCGAAGACGAAAATCATCGCGACTACGATTCACTGACCGCCATTCTCCGGTATCAGGCCCGGCCTGGATTGGCGACCGCCGGTACCGGGACAAAGTCGGACGTGTTGTTTATTCCGGGGAACCACGACTGGGGAAAAGGGCATCCCGATGGCTGGGAGAAAATCAAGCGACAGGGTCGCTGGCTCGACAGTCTGAAAGCGCCCAACATTCGCCTGCTGCCCGCAGGGGGCTGTCCCGGACCGGAAGAAATTCACCTCGACAACCGGCTGGTGCTGGTCATTATCGATACACAATGGTGGCTGCACCCGTACGATAAACCGGGTGTCGATACGGACTGTGCCTGCAAAAGTCAGGATGAAGTACTGGCTCGCCTGACGGACATCGTCGCGCGAAATAAAGACAAGGGTATCATTCTGGCCACTCACCAGCCGTTCCGAAGTTACGGCATCCACGGCGGGTATTACAGGTTCAAACAGCACATCTTTCCGCTAACCGACATCAACGAAAAACTATACATTCCGCTGCCGGTGATCGGGTCGTTGTATCCGCTGGTACGGGGTGTGTTTGGTAACATCCAGGACCTGCCCAACCCGTTGTATCAGGCGATGGTGCAGGCGCTTGAAAAAGCCGTGGCAGGCGCGCCCAATGTCACCTTCGTATCGGGCCACGACCACGCACTTCAGCACATTGTCGATGGCAACCGGCACTACATCGTTAGCGGATCGGGCATCAACCGCGAACGGGTCAAAAATGGCAAGCTGGCCCAGTTTGTCAGTGGCGAGTGGGGCTATGTGGTGCTGGACCACCTGAAAAGCGGTCGCCTGAAGGCTACATTTTATACCGTCGATGAGGCCGCGACCGCCACCCAGGCACACGACGCGACGCTGTTCACGACTCTATCGACGGCCGATTCCGTCAAAACCGGTGGGCGTCGTCCGGTCTGGCCCGATAGCGTCCGGCTTGCTATTGCACCCGCCTACGACAGCGTTGGCCGGTTGCACCGCTGGCTATTTGGTGAAAACTACCGTCGCGAGTGGGCCGCTCCGGTTTCGTTGCCCGTTTTCGACATTACCCGGACCAAAGGCGGGTTTAAAATCCTGCAGCGTGGGGGTGGACAGCAAACTAAATCGTTGCGGCTGGCCGATGCCAGTGGGCGCGAGTGGGTACTGCGAACGATCCAGAAAGACCCGGCCAAAGCGGTTCCCGCTTACCTGCGCCAGACTGTTGCCAGCGATATTCTGCAGGATGAAATTTCGGCGGCTTATCCGTACGCGCCGTTGTCGGTGCCGGTACTGGCCACGGCCAGCGGGGTTCCCCACGCGAACCCCGCCATCCTGTATGTTCCCGACGACCCGGCGCTGGGACTTTACCAGACCGATTTTGGCAATACGGTCTGCCTGCTGGAAGAACGCAATCCGGCCGATAACAAGTCGGTCAGTACACCCAAAGTGCTGGATGCGCTCGAAGATGATAACGACAATCAGGTCGATCAGCGGGCTGCGCTACGGGCGCGGTTGCTCGATTTGTTCATGGGCGACTGGGACCGCCACGAGGACCAGTGGCGCTGGGGTAGTCATAAAACCAAGTCGGGAAAATCGTATTATCCAATCCCCCGCGACCGGGATCAGGTTTTCTTCCGGACGGGCGGTATCCTGCCCGCCATTGCTGCGCTGCCCTGGCTTCAACCCAAATTGCAGGGGTTTCGATCCAAGCGGCCTAATGTCGATGGGTTTATGTACAATGGCCGGTATTTCGACCGGCTGTTTCTGACGGGTTTAAGCCAGCAGGACTGGCAGAAGGAAATCGACGCGTTCAACGCGACCATGACCGACGACGTGCTAAAGAAGGCGGTTGGGCAACTGCCCGACACGATTCGGCAACTGTCGGGGCGTCGGATTCTGGAAACGCTTCAGGCCCGGCGTGGCTGGCTCGCTGAGGAAGCCATGACTTACTATCGCTTTCTGGCGAAAACGGTGGACATTCCCGGCTCCGATAAAACCGAATCGTTTCAGGTCGATTATCTGAATAAAGACCACGTGGCGGTATCGGTTTTTAAAATCACTAAAGAAGGTAAACCGGCACAGCGCCTGTATTACCGCGTCTTCGACGCATCGGAAACGGCTGAGATACGGCTGTATGGCCGCAAGGGCGACGACCAGTTTCAGATCGGAGGAACACCCGTCGACGGGCTAAGAATCCGGCTAATCGGCGGACGGGGCGCCGACACCTACACGGTGGATACGCAGCATCCGCACCCGAACCGGACTCTCATTTACGACCAGTCGACCGAAGCCAATGTGTTTCCTAAACCGGGGCTGGCCCGGCTGCATACAGCAACCGACAAGTCGGTGAATCAGTACGATCCGCACGCGTTCAAGTACGACCGGCTCGCTCCCATCGGTACGATCGGGTATAACCTGGACGATGGCGTGCTGCTGGGTGTTGGCTTGCAGTGGACCAAGCAGGGCTTCCGCAAGGCACCCTACAAGTTTATGAACCGCCTGCTGATTTCTCATTCGCTGGCTACCGACGCAACGGCGTTTAAATACGACGGTATTTTTACCGATGCTATCGGCAAGAACGACCTGTGGGTCAATGCGTTCATAAAAGCGCCGGACAATGTGACGAACTTCTTCGGGCCGGGCAATGAAACCGTATACGACCAGTCGCGACGGATTCGCTACTACCGGACGCGCTACAATCTGATGAATTTGGCCGTTCAGCTAAAGCGAAATGTTGGCGAACACGTGCAACTGGCCGTTGGCCCGGTTTTTCAATATTTCAAGCTGGATGTTCAGGACAACCTGGGTCGGTTTATCGAACGCTACCTGGCCGAACTGCCCGAAGAAGAACGGTTTCTGCGTCAGGAGGGCTATGGAGGTATTCAGGCAGGCATCGTGATCGACACCCGGAACAACGCGGTTCAGCCCGCACGGGGTATTTTCTGGAACACCACCTGGCTGGGGCTGCAGGGATTTGCCCACCGGAGTAATCACCTGACGCAGCTCCGCACCGATCTGAGCACTTATATCAGCTTTAGCCGGGCGGCCCGATTCGTGCTGGTCAATCGAATCGGGGGTGGGCTCACCTATGGCGATCCGGCATTTTATCAACTGCTTTATCTGGGGGGGCATGAGAACCTGCGGGGCTTTCGGACCTATCGGTTTGCGGGCGACAATATGGTTTATCACAACCTGGAGGCACGGCTCAAGCTGTTCGATTTCCGGTCGTATCTGTTTCCGGGCAGCGTGGGCCTGATGGCGTTTAACGATGTCGGGCGTGTCTGGAGCCGGGGCGAACACTCGAAAAAATGGCACGATGGCTACGGCGGTGGCCTGTATATTTCGCCGGCCAGCTTACTGGTGGTAACGGCCTCGGTTGCTTTTTCCGACGAAGGTACGCTCCCCTATGTTTCGCTGGGGTATCGCTTTTAAAGGATTTATTGCGGTACTTTAATGTCCGTAACCGATCTAACCCGCATCCTCGTGTCCGACGCTCTGCTCACTCAAATCAAATCCTACGTCGTTCGGCAGTTTACCGAACACCCCAGACCCGAACTGGTGTACCATACGCTGGCGCATACGGAGGATGTCGTGCAGGCGGCCGGGAAGATCGCGCACCACTATGAACTGCCCGACAACCAGCGTCTGGTGGTACTGGCGGCCGCCTGGTTTCACGACCTGGGGTATTTGTCGGGATCGGGGCAGGACCACGAAGAGAAAAGCGCCGAAATAGCCGCTTCATTTCTTCAGAGCCAGTCGGTTTCGGCCGATCAGATCCGACAGGTTCAGGCGTGTATCCGGGCAACTAAGCTGCCGCAGCATCCGACCAATCTGCTGGAAGAAATCATGTGCGACGCTGACCTGTGGCATCTGGGAAGCGACACGTTCAGAGAGCAAACCAAGCTGCTGCGTAAAGAGCAGGAACAACTGACCGGACGGGAGATTTCTGGTGCCCAGTGGCGGCAGGGAAATATCTCGTTTCTAAGTACTCATCGGTATTTCACGCCCTACGCCCAAAAACACCTCGACAAAGGCCGGGAAGCCAACCTTGAACAGCTTCGGCAGAAAGAGGCTGACAAAAAAGAAAAACAGGCTGAGATTCCCATTCCGGATTTAACCAACCCGGAAGCTGCCCCAACAGACCCGATCACGACCGTAAGCACCCCGTTTGCGCCGTCGGAGAAGAAAAAAAAGAAAGACGATAAACCCGAGCGGGGAGTCGAGACGATGTTTCGGACCACCTCGACGAATCATCTGCGGCTGAGTGAGATTGCCGATAGTAAAGCCAATATCATGATCTCGGTCAATTCCATCATGGTGTCGGTACTGGTATCGGTATTGGCTCCGCGCATCGAAAATCATCCGCACCTGATGCCGCCTACGCTGATTTTCGTCACGACGGCCCTGCTCACCATCGTCTTTGCCGTGCTGGCTACCCGGCCCAACGTGACCCAGGGGCGGTTCAGTAAAGAAGATATCCAGAACAAAAAGGCGAATCTGCTCTTCTTCGGCAATTTCTACAACATGACCCTGGACGACTATGAGTGGGGGGTAAAAACCATGATGGACGACAGCGACTTTCTCTACAGCAGCATGACCCGGGATATTTACTTTCTGGGGGTTGTGCTGAGCAAAAAGTATAAACTCCTGCGGATAGCCTACAATATCTTCATGTTTGGCTTTGTGGTGTCCATCCTGGCCTTCGTCGGTACCTTTCTTATTTACGAGAAATAGCCGTTCTGATTTGCTGGCTTAGTCCAACAGGTCAATAACGAGCTGTAGCGCCGACCAGCCTGGTTTGGCGAGTAGCCGCTTGCATCCGATGGAGCCGGTCGGCGCTACCAGTTCAGACAATCCATTCAAGCTCACGGGAATAGCAATCAGACACATTTTGCGTCTGTTGAATAACGGTATTTCTCGATAGACTATTGACTAAACTGTTGATTGTCAAAAAATTAACTTTTGTTTGGAAAAACGTTTTTGCGTACCAACCTTTGCCTACCAATTAACAGTACTTATCTTCTGGTGTCAGTTGGTTTTCTAGTACGCAATTACGTTCTGATGGACCGCCAGCCGGTGCCGTAGTTCTTATTCTGCCAGACGGATTACTTCAGTTGATACTCAAACAGTAATTATTCCTTTTTTTATGGCAAATTCTTTACGAAGCACCCTTCGCGTGGGTCTTTTGGCTATGGGGTTGCTTGCCGACCCCTGGTCCGGCTGGGCGATTGCCCGGTCACTCAGCGGGCCGGCAGCACCGGCGCTAAGCACATCGAGAGCTGATCAGGTCGCCAACCCAATTACAGGTACCGTAAAAAGCCAGTCGGGCGAAACCCTGCCGGGCATCAACGTAGTGGTGAAGAACACCACAAAAGGCACCAGTACGGATGCAAACGGCAACTTCTCGCTCGATGCACCGGCCAACGCGGTGCTGGTTTTTTCGGGTATTGGCTTCACGACGCAGGAAGTGGCGGTAAACGGGCGTAGCCGAATCGAGGTGTCGTTAGTGGCAGATAATAAGCAGCTCGACGAGGTCGTTGTGGTGGGTTACGGTACGCAGAAACGCAATAGCCTGACCAACTCCGTTTCGCAGATCGGGGCCGAAGAAGTAGCCCGTCGCCCCGTCTCGAACATCCAGCAGTCGTTGCAGGGGCAGTTGCCGGGTGTAACGGTGCTCGATCAGGGAGGGTCGCCGGGGCGTTCCAACGCGGCCATCCGTGTGCGGGGGATTACCACCTTCAACATCAACGCGACCAGTGGCGCGGGCTCCAGCAACTCGACCGGTGGCTACGATCTGGGGAAGAACGATGCGCTCGTGATCGTCGATGGCATCGAACAGCGGCTGATCGACATCAATCCTGACGACATCGAGACCGTGTCGATTCTGAAAGATGCTTCCTCGACAGCCATTTACGGCTCAAGAGCCACCAACGGGGTTGTGCTGGTGACGACCAAACGGGCGAAGGGCAGTAAGGTCCAGGTCGATTACCACGGGTATTACGCCATTCAGAAATCCATCAATACGCCCCACATGATGGGTATTGAAGACTACATGCGCATGCAGGTGGCGGCTTACACCAACGCTGGTTCGCCACTACCCGCCCGCTTCACCGAACAGTCGATTCAGGCGTATGTGACCGCAACGGACCGGGAAAAATACCCCTTGCCGAATACCTGGTTTCAGACCATGCTACACGCGGCTCCGCAGCAGAACCACACACTTTCGGTAGCGGGCGGTACCGAAGCCCTCCGGACCCGGCTGAGCCTGCGGTATCAGGATCAGGCCGGGATCATTACCCATTACAACAGCAAAATCGGTGAAATCCGGCTGAATTCAGACTACACCATTTCGCCGAAACTGCGCGTGAGTGCCGATGTCGACTACCGCTACAATTATTCGCAGGCGCCCACCGTCGACCCGATCGACCGCTTCCTGCACGGATCGCTCTGGGCCGTACCTAAATATGCCGACGGAACGTATGGCCTCAGCACCCAGGGCAACAACCCACTGATGTACGCTGAAATCGGGGGCGATTCGAAGCGGTTTGCCGATTACCTGGTAGGTTCCATCAAAGGCGAATGGGAAATTCTGGATGGCCTGACCTTCTCGACCCAACTGGCGGGGCGGGGGTATTTTACTCAGGAGAAGAACTTCGCCAATGCCTACGTCAACGTCGATAAGAACGCCAACGTGACCAAAACGGTAGCGAACAACACCCTGACCGAAGTGCGCAATACACTTCGGGAATATACGCTCATCAATTTGCTTACCTACGACCGGAGCGCAGGCAGCCATACCTTCAAAGGCTTGTTAGGCTATTCACAGATTGGCAATACGCAGACGTTCCTGACGGCTTACCGCGAACGCTTTTACAACAACGACATCCAGTCGATCGGCCAGGGCGCAAACGACGGTACTAAAAGCAACACCGGAAACGACGCGCAGTATGGGCTGCGGTCGTATTTCGGGCGGATCAATTACGATTATAACGGCAAATACCTGGTCGAGGTAAACGGCCGCTATGATGGATCGTCCAAATTTACGGGCGAAAAGCAGTACAGTTTTTTTCCGTCATTCTCGGCGGGCTGGCGGCTCTCGAAAGAAGCTTTCTGGCAGGGTATTCAGAATAACGTAAATGACCTGAAACTGCGGGGATCCTGGGGGATCACGGGCAATCAGTCGGTGGATCTGTACAGCTACTATTCGGCCCTGCGAGCCAGCGGCTATGATTTCAACGGTGCCGCCGTGCAGGGCTATCGCCAGACTACCTTGGCCAATACCGGTCTGGGCTGGGAGTCGACCACACAACTGGATCTGGGGCTGGATGCCTCGTTCCTGCGCAACCGGATGACCCTGACGGTAGATTATTACCGCAAGCTCACGAGCGATATTCTGCTGAATCTGGATATTCCGGCTACGGTAGGGCTGATTGCTCCTCCGCAGAACGCCGGTTCGGTAGAGAACAAAGGCTGGGAGTTTAGCCTCAATTACCGTGGAGCGAAGAATGCTTCAGGCTTTCAGTACAACCTGGGGGCCAACTTCAGTATCAACACCAACAAAGTGGTCGACCTGAAGGGAACGGGGCCGTACATTACCGGTTCGGACATCGATCCCCGTTACATTATTGCCGTAGGCCTGCCGATCAACACGCTGTGGGGTTATAAAACCGATGGATTGTTCCAGACCCAGCAGCAGATTACGGACTACAAAGCGACATATGCCGCCAACACCAAACCCGGCGATGTGAAATATGTGGACCTAAACGGCGACGGGAAAATCGATGCCAACGACATGACCAACATCGGTAACTCGTTTCCGAAGTTTACCTTCGGCCTCAATTCGAACTTTTCGTTTAAGAACTTTGAGCTGAACCTGCTGTTCCAGGGCGCGGCCAAAGTCGATACCCGACTGGCGGGTGCGCTGGCCGAAATGGGCAATCAGGAAGGATTTACGCACTCGATCTACACGAACAATTACTGGACGCCGGACCATACGGATGCCCGTTTTCCGCGGCCGTTGAAATTCGATCTGAGGAACGTAGCCACCTCCGACCGGCTGGTGATCGACGCGTCGTACGTTCGGCTGAAGAATATTCAGCTGGCTTATGCGCTGCCAACGGCGCTGGCCAGCAAAGTCCGGATGAGCCGGGCGCGTGTGTATGTGTCGGCGACCAACGTATTCACCATCTCGAAACTGAACGAGTGGAATCTGGACCCCGAAGTCGGTTCGGGCCGGGCGGTATATTACCCACAAACGGCGCTGTACACCCTTGGGCTCAACCTGCAATTCTGATTTTACCCTCTTTTCAGACTGAACTTCCATGAAACCAATACGTTATATTTCTCTGCTGGCGCTGGCCGGTAGCCTCGCGCTTACCGCCTGCGACCGCGACCTACTGGAAACCGTTCCGAACGACCGTCTGTCGGAAAGCCTGTTCTGGAAAACCGAAAACGATGCCCGGCTGGCTTCCAATTCGTTGTATACCGATCTCGACAGCACCAACATCATGAGCTGGGATGCCATGACCGATATTGCGCACGTCAACCAGCCGTTCGATGTGCAGGCGTATATCGAAGTGGGGCAGTACGACGCCACCAGTTCCAAGATTCTGAGCGAATGGACGAGAGCCTACAAGGGAATTCGGGCCTGCAACTATTTTCTGGAAAACGTCGATAAAGTGACGTCGACCAATGCCACGCTGATCAATCAATTCAAGGGCGAAGCCCGGACCCTGCGGGCGTACCAATACCTGAAGCTGGCGGCTCTGTTCGGCGACGTGCCGCTGGTGACCACCGCTATTTCGCTGGACGAAAGCCGCACGCTGGCCCGCACGCCTATTGCGCAGATCTGGGATTTTGTGGACAAAGAGCTGTCTGAAGCGGCCGGTCTGCTACCCACGACCTATGCCGCTGTCGACAAAGGCCGGATCACGAAAGGGGCGGCTCTTGGGTTGCGGGCACGCGCCAACCTGCTGGCCGGTCGCTATCAGCAGGCCGCCGACGCAGCCGATCAGGTTATGAAGCTGGGCGTTTACGGGCTCTATGAATCGTACGAAAAGCTGTTTACGTACGCGGCCGAGAACAATAAGGAGGTCATGCTGGATCGGCAATTCATTAAAGACACGTACCCTGTAAACGTGTTCAGCTACATCGGGCCGTATAGCCAGAAAAGCTCCGGCAGTACGTTTGTACCAACCAAAGCGCTCGTGGATATGTACGAAACAACGGCCGGTAAGCTCATCGCTGACCCGAGCAGTGGGTATGACCCGGCGAATCCGTACGCCAACCGCGATCCACGGCTCCGGTTTTCGGTGTTCCTGACTGGCGATCCATTACCGAGCGGGATTACGTACCGGCCTGAGCCCAACAGCGGTACGGGGGATGCGGTCGGAAACACGTACATTGCCACGACAACAGGTTATAACATCAAAAAATACATCAATGCCGACGATTACGCCAACCCAGCCAACAACGGCATCAACATCATTCTGTTACGTTACGCCGAAATTCTGCTGACCTATGCCGAAGCCAAAATTGAACTGAACCAGCTGGATGCCAGTGTAATTACGGCGATCAATGCGGTGCGGAATAGCCGGACGGATGTAAAACAGCCCGCCGTCAGCAGTACGGCCAGCCAGGCCGAATTGCGGGCTATCGTGCGCCGGGAGCGGGCGGTGGAGTTTGCCTTCGAAGGGCTGCGGCTGTTCGATATTCGTCGGTGGAAAATTGCGGAAACCGTACTGCCCGGTCCTGTGTATGGCATTACCTACAAAGCCGCCGGCGGAGCGCTGACCACCATTCAGGTTGTGGGGGTCAACCGAACGTTTGACAAAAGCCGGCATTATCTTTGGCCCATTCCGCAGAAAGAACGGACCCTGACGCCAACCCTGACGCAGAATCCCGGCTGGTAGAAAAGTCATGAATAGTCATTCGTCGGGCTAGTATCGGCTAATGACCACGAACGACTGAAATGACCACGAATGACAATAATGACTACTTATCAATAAGTTATGCATCTGATTCCCCGACGTTTATCTCATTTGGTTTTTAGTATCACTGTGCTCGTCGGTGTTGGGTTACTCGCCAGCGCCTGGGTCGAAAAGCCAGCGGCTACTCCGCCGAATGTCGTGCTGTTTTTTATGGACGATCTGGGCTATGGCGACCTGTCCGTTACGGGCGCGCTGGATTACACCACCCCGAATCTGGACCGAATGGCGGCCGATGGAACCCGTTTTACGAATTTTCTGGCCGCACAGGCGGTCTGCAGTGCATCGCGGGCGGCCCTGCTGACGGGCTGTTATCCGAATCGGTTAGGCATTTCGGGCGCACTAGGGCCTAATTCGCTCATTGGCCTGAACCCGAACGAAGAAACGCTGGCCGACCTGCTCAAGGAAAAAGGCTACGCAACGGGTATTTTCGGGAAATGGCACCTGGGTGATCGACAACCGTTTTTACCGCTTCAACAGGGGTTCGACGAGTACTATGGCGTGCCGTATTCACACGATATGTGGCCGCTGCATCCGAACCAGGCCAATGCGCATTACCCGCCACTCCGCTGGATCGACGGCAATTCGCCCGGCCAGGAAATCAGGAACCTGGAGGATGCCAGCCACATAACGTCGACGGTGACGGAGAAAGCGGTCTCGTTTATCCGGAAGCATAAGAATGCTCCTTTTTTCCTGTACGTACCGCACCCGTTGCCACACGTACCGCTGGCCGCGTCAGCCAGGTTTAAAGGCAAAACCGCGCGGGGTATCTTCGGCGACGTACTGACCGAACTCGACTGGTCGATTGGCCAGATTCTGGGCGAACTGAAACAGCAGGGACTGGAAAAAAATACGCTGGTTATTTTCATCAGCGACAACGGGCCGTGGCTGAACTACGGCGACCATGCAGGGTCATCGGGTGGTTTTCGGGAGGGGAAAGGTACTTCGTTCGAGGGTGGACACCGGGTGCCCTGCCTGGTGCGCTGGCCGGGCGTAGTGCCCGCCGGTCGGGTGTCTAACAAACTCCTGACGACGATGGATATTCTACCGACGGTCGCTAAGCTCTGCGGTGCCCGCTTGCCCAAACAGCGCATCGATGGGGTCGATTGGATCGCATTGATGAAGGGCGATAACAGCGTGACGCCCCGCGATCATTTTTACTATTATTATCGGAAAAATAGCCTCGAAGCGGTCCGTCAGGGCGACTGGAAGCTGGTCTTTGCACACCCTGGCCGGACTTACGAAGGGTTTTTACCCGGGCAGAATGGCCAGCCGGGACCCAGCACCGAAACCCACGAGTTTCCGTCGGCGTTGTATGATCTCCGTCGCGATCCGGGCGAGCGCTACGACGTGCGCGAACAACATCCGGAACTGGTAACTAAACTGGAAAAACTAGCCGAAGAAGCCCGCGCCGACCTGGGCGACGACATTCAGAAACGGACTGGTGCCAACACCCGCGAACCGGGCCGCGTGAGTCAGTAGCAGACACCGTAGTAGTACCTATCGATTACCCGGAATGAAACCGAATGGATGGTTTTGTTTCGGGTAATCGATTTTATGACAAGCTCGGAACAGGGTTCTGGTTATCCCAAAAAGCACCATTGCTTCAACGAACAGATACCCAGTTGACGATGGCTGGTCCCCAATAATACAGGGTAAAGTAATAGGTGCCCAGCAGTAAAAAACCGGTTGCCAGTAAAAAAACGAGTGAGGCTGCGAACCTGAAGAGGGGAGAGGCTTTGTATTGACTGGCCCGGATCAGGATCTCGACGACCAGCAGGTTCGGAATGTAAAAAAAGAAAGCCATAACACTATCGAAAGGCCCGCTGAAGGTGCGCGTATGACCCAACCCATCCGTAAGCAGCAGCCAGAAACCGTAATCCATTCGGTAGAGCCAGGAACCGATCGCCAGGGCATACAGGCGTAGTGCCCACTTTCGGTGGCTCACCAGCTGTCTGGCTACGGCGCTGCGGTACGTCTGGATGGCGCAGACAAACATAAGGATGCCATAAAGCGAGAATCCGATGTTCATGGCCGTACCGCCGATGGTGCCTTTGACGGCGATAAAAGCCAGCCCCCCAATAGCCGCCAGCAGACAAGCCAGTACATACAGGCGACCGATCCAGCGGTGCAGCGCCGGAAAGCGGACCCGGACGGCGTCAATCAACTGAATGCTTCCCAGCACCAGAATAATACCACCTGCCGCAAAATGCAGACCGATACCGGTGGTCGCTCCGGCTGTGCTTTGTTCGTATAAGCGGGGCAGCACCTGATTCCAGCGGGCCATGTTGCCTGCGTAAAAAGCCGACGCATAAAAGGCCAGGATGTAAAGCCCAAACAGACCCGCGCTCACCCAAACCGTCGTAACCAGCAGCACACTCGACCAGCGCAGGGTTTGTTTGCTGACTTTCGCCAGTGGGCGATGCGGTATAGGCTGGGAAACGGTATCGCTGAAATCGTTCGTCATAAGCTCTATCGATTGCTAATCAATAAATTAGCTTTTGAGTTAATCTACTCCCGTTCGTGTGGAAATAGTCGCATTACCACTAAAAGCCAGGCCTTGAAATGACATCATTCCTGTACGATGTCGTTTCAAGGCCTGGCTTTTATCCAAAACGATTTTAGCTAAGCTTTCTGGGAGTTAATCGAGATGGTAAGCGACGACGGACTTAGCCATAAACGTCGGTACGTAAATAATACGCTTGCCGGGGTCGTAGCCGATGTCGGCCGTGTTTTTCTTCTGGGCCCGGGTGTCGAGTAAGGTTTCCAGCTTGCCGTCCTTGCTCATGTAATACATAACCCCGCCCCAACTGGACAGAATAAAATCGCCCTTACCGACGGGTTCGATGCCATCGCCACCCAGCTCCATGTTGCTGATGACTTCCTTTTTCTTGTCCGCCCCAACCTTATAAACCTCTTTGGCGGTCAGGATGTAGAGATCGTTGCCAACCGCTTTCAGGCCGTTTACGCCCTTCAGATCGCTCAGGTAAAGTGTTGGTGTACCGTTTTTGATCTGATGAACGTTGTTGAGTCGACTATCCGACACGTAGACCGTTCCCTTATCGTCGATGGTAATGTCGTTCAGACCCGTGGCTGAGGCAACGGGGATTTTGGTTTCTACCTTTCCGCTCGACAGGTTAACCACCACCACCTCCGACACATCGGCGACGTACAGCTTGCCCCGCCAGATACCCATGCCCTTGGGTGCGTTGAGACCGCTGACCCAGCTCGAACTCAGGATTTTTCCGTTTTTATCCAGCTTCGCAACCCCCCCTTTTCCGTCGGTTTCCCAGGGACTTCCGTCGATCAGCGATACGTACAGAACGTCCTTGTCGGACAAGACCGACTCGGGGATAGCCAGCGTACTGTCACTTTCCCAAAGTTTTTTCAGTTGATGTTGGGCCTGGCTGGTCAGTCCGCAAAGCAGGCAGCACAAAATGAATACATGTTTCATACGAGAATTGGATGGAGTTAGGGGAGATAACAAAAAACGATCGGGTTCAAAGCCTGTCAACAGGCTTACATGTGTCTGCATCGCCAACCGGCCGGTCATTCGCTGCTATAAAAAGCATTATTGGCCAAAATTATAATCGTTTCCGATGTAGCACCAAAGCTCCAGCTTCGGGTAAACGACAACTGAACACATCCGAAGCTGGAGCTTTGGTGCTATCATCCAGATGATTTTATCGGTAAAAAACAAAACCGTGGCGGTTATTTTGCCACGGTTTTGTTTAGGATTGGTTACAATTCCCGAATCTGGACGTTCCGGTACCAGACGCGCTCTTTTGGGCTGTGGTTTTGCAGTGCGATTTTGCCTTTCGCGTGAGGAGTCGCATAAGGCCAGTTGGCAAACTTACTCTTCGCCACCAGTGCTTTCCACTCGTCTGTACCATACTGGTAGTCGACTACTTTTTTGCCGTTCAGGTAATGTTCTACGTGATTTTTATTGACAACGATCCGGCCTTTGTTCCATTCACCGGGCGCTTTCAGCGCCGTCATGTCCGAGGGAGGAATCATGTCATAATTTGCTCCGCTTAGCTGCGTATCTTTCAGCTTATACGGCTTGCCTTCGCCGTCCACATAGCCTTTATCATCGATCACCTGATATTCGGGACCCGACATATAGGTCGATTTGATATCGGGGCTGTCGATGATTTTGTAGACTACCCCGCTGTTGCTGCCCTTGGGGATTTTGAAGTCGAATTCGAGGTCAAAGTTTTCGTATTCCTTGTCCGTGACCAGGTCGCCACCCGTGCCGTCGGGCGTCATGGCCCCATCTTCTACATACCAGCCGACCACGCCATCTTTATGATAGCTGTGCCAGCCTTTTATCGTTTTACCATCGAACAACGAGGTCCATTTAGGAGGAGCTGCCAGCGCTATTGCACTCAACAGCAGGCAGGGAAACAGTAACTTTTTCATGGCGTTTAGAATTTTGGGTAAAGGTAAATAAAACAAAACGTTGTGGAAAGGGCCTAACTCGGTCCTGCGCCGATTCTAAGCGGTGACGCCGGAAGGAAAGATGGATGTTACTCAACCGCCTGACAAACTATCTGACATACAGGCGAGTTAGCGCTTGTCTGCCCCAGAAACGATCCTTATCTTGGCGTCAGCCTTTCAAGTGTAATCCGTAGCTATACGTTGACGCTTTACGGGCAACGAAGCCGAATCCAGTTCCTACTTAACTTTATACTACTACCCATGGCGCATATTGCTTTGCCCGAAGGATTGCCCGGTATTGTCGGACCGATGGCCTTCAGTCCTGAAACCACCAAACCGCTCAACGAATTAGCTGAAGTATTACTGCGAACCAACGCCAGCGATTCGCTCAGGCAGGGCGAACGGGAGTTGATTGCCTCGTACGTATCCCGGCGTAACGATTGCTTTTTTTGTTCGACCTGCCACGGTGCCGTTGCGGATTTTGTACTGGGGCGCGAGAACCAGGTTGTAGCCCAAACCTGGGCGGACCCCCAAACGGCCCCCATATCGGATAAGCTGAAAGCTTTACTGGTTGTTGCCGATAGCGTGCGGCAGGGGGGCTTGTACGTAACAGCCGAGCAGATCGCCGATGCCCGGACAGTGGGTGCTACCGACCGCGACATTCACGATACCGTATTGATTGCGGCTGCTTTCAGTATGTTTAACCGCTATGTTGATGGGTTGGCTACCTGGGCGCCAGAAGACCCGGCCATGTATGCACAAATGGGCGAAACGCTGGCTACGCAAGGCTACCCGAGTTCCGTAGAACCGCAACCCGCCTAAATCGCTTTCAACCGATTGAGCCTAATGCCAAAGCGAGTGGCAAGATAAGCGGCAGTCGTGCTGTTTATCTTGCCACTCGCTTTGGCGTGGCTCCTGTTATGTCCGAAATAAATATGCCTGACTAACTCGCCATTTCGCGGGCCGCTTCCGGGTCGTTGTATTTCCGATCGAGTCCTTCGGTCGATTTCTGATCCGAACGGTCGGGGCCGGAGATCATATCCTGCGCTTCGATGCTGCTTTCGTCGGCCATTTCGCGTGGAAACTTCTGGGCTTCTTTGGCTTCCTCAGGCCGCTCTCCGGGTTGATTGGCGGCCTTATCTTTTGCATTTACGTCATATGGACGCCCCGACTCACCCGTGTCAGGATTGTCGACCATACCTTCTTCCGAGCCCGGATCAGCTTTCGCACCCTGATCTAAATTTTCGTAGTGCGTATAGGGCACGTCCCCGTCTGGCTTCGGACCGTTTGTCGGAATGACCCCCGGACCGGCTGAGGTAAATGTTACGAATTGGGCGTTTATTTCGTGAGAGCGGTCGGGTTCGCTCGGTTCCTGAATTTCGGGAACTGATGGTTTGGGTGTGCCAGGTAAGTCCGGAATTTCCGGGCCCGGCGCAGGTGGCGTCGGTGGTGTTTCCGGAATACCCGGAACAGGTTGCGTCGGGTCGGGCGTGCCGGGTGTAGACGGAATCATTTCGCCGATCGGCTGACCGCTACCGATGAACTGCCAGCCGCCAAATGAGTTGGTCGGCGTAGTTTTATCCGATCCTTCATCTTCCGAAGGAAGGCCCGTATTTACGTCCGAACCCGCATCGGGATTTCCGGTAATGTCACCAACCGCAATCGGGTCGTCGGGCATGACCGAAGGATCGAACATAGTGCCTGCGCGCAGGGCTGCGTCTGAGTTTTCGTATTTCTTTTTATCGTCTCCTTCCAAAGCGCGTTCCTCATCGCTGCCCAACCGGATGCGGGGCATATCGTCGGAAACGTCGGCCTCGGTATCGCCGATAGACACTAATTTGCCATCTACCAACTTCACCATATTGGTTTCGGCCTGGTCGGCACTGAACATCGTTTCGGCGTGTTCGCTGGAAACGATGTCGGCCTGTCGGGCTCCATCAGTGAGATTCGCGTTATTTTCCATGATTACTGTGCATGTTTAAGGTCTATGGAAAACCACTGGCAGCCGAAAAGGTTTGCCGTACCGCACCGCTGGCTCAGTTATAAGCGGTCCTGCTACCAGGTCATCAGTACGGTACTACCTTAGGGCATCGAATAAAATCTCGGCGGGATGCTGGGCTTTGCGACCCGTACCGTCTTTGATCTGGTGGCGACAACTGGTGCCCGCGGCCGAAATAATCGCGTTCCCGGCCTGGCGAACGGCCGGGAACAGCACCAGTTCGCCAATCTGCATGGACAGGTCGTAATGTTCTTCTTCGTAGCCGAATGACCCGGCCATGCCGCAGCACCCCGAGGGTATCAACTGCACCGTATAGTTGGCTGGTAAGGAAAGTACTTTTTTGACTGGAATCATCGACGACAGGGCTTTCTGGTGGCAATGCCCATGGACTTTTACCAATTGAGTTTCGGCCGTAAACCGGCTTCGATCGATGCGGCCGGCGTCAGCTTCCTGGGCGAGCCATTCTTCGAACAGAAACACATGCTGGGCAATGCGCTGGGCATCGGCTTTGAGATTGTCAGGAACCAGGTCCGGATATTCGTCGCGGAACGTCAGAATAGCCGATGGCTCCAGGCCGATCAGCGGAGTTTCGGCCGAGATAAGATCTTTGAGCAGTGTTACGTTGCGAATGGCCAGCTTACGGGCTTCTTCGACCAACCCTTTCGACAGATACGTCCGGCCACTTTCGGCATGGTCGGGAACCGTAACGACATAACCCAACCGCTCCAGCAACTGAATCGCTTTCTGGCCTACCTCAACGTCATTATAATTCGTAAACTCATCGGCGAAGAGCAGAGGGCGTGGGGCAGAGGGCATAGGGTCTGCGGCCGTGAGCGACAACCCCTGGCCCCCATGCCCCATGCCCTCTGCCCTTTGCCCTCTGCCCTTCGCCCACTGCCGCAACGTCACGCTGGCCAGCGAAGGCATGGTTCGATTGGGGTGAAAGCCAACGGCCCGGTTAGCCATCTGGCGCAGCGCCGTCGAGCCGTAAATACCATTGTAAGCCCAGGGGGCCAGGCTAGCCAGCGACATAAGCTTCGTGAAGTTACCCACCAGCCGCGCGCGTAAGGGCACTCCTTTTTCGCGATAGCGCTGCTGAGTGAATTCTGCTTTCATTTTCGCCATGTCGACGCTCGACGGGCATTCGGCTTTGCAGGCTTTGCACGACAGACACAGGTCCAGCACGTCTTTGACGGCTTCGTAGTCGTGGTCGGACGGCGTCTGCTGGTTGCTGTAAAAATGCCGCAGGATGTTGGCCCGCGCCCGGGTCGTGTCGCGCTCGCGCCGGGTGGCCATGTAGCTCGGGCACATGGTGCCGCCCGTAATTTCGGTTTTGCGACAGTCGCCGGAGCCCGAGCATTTTTCGGCCAGTTCGAGCAAACCACCGTCTTTCGAGAAATCGAAAACCGTTTTGGGTTGCGGAATAACCACGTCAGCTTCCGACCGAAGCGACTCGTTCATGGGGGGCGTGTCGACCACTTTGCCCGGATTGAATGAATTGTTCGGGTCCCAGAGCGCTTTGACATCCTTGCACAACTGGTAGTTTTCGGGGCCGAGCATAAAGGCAATGCATTCGCCCCGCAGCCGTCCGTCGCCGTGTTCACCCGACAGGGATCCACCGTATTTTTTGACCAGCTGCGCCGTATCCATCAGCAGGGCCCGGAAATTGGCCCGTCCTTCCGACGATTTCAGGTTGATGAGCGGCAGCACGTGAATTTCGCCCGCGCCCGCGTGAGCGGAATATTCGAGTTTTAGCCCATGTTGTTCCCAGGCCATCCGGTCCAGTTCGTCGATGTAGTCGGGCAGGTCGTGTACATCCACCGCGGTGTCTTCGATGACGTTGGCGGGCTTTTCGTCGCCGGGAATGTTATACATGATGCTCAAGCCGGCTTTTCGCAGTGCCCAGGGCTTCTTCGTGTCTTCACCGAACAGCGTTGGGTAAGCGTAGCCCAGCCCCTTCGCTTCAAGCGCAGCCACAAAATCCGCTGCTTTTTGCCCGACGCCTTCCGTCGTTGCATCGAAAAACTCGACCATCAGAATGGCCTTCGGGTCGCCTTCGACAAAGGTTCGGTTTTTGGTTTGTTCGATGTTGGTTTTGGTCAGCTGCAGGATGTAATCATCTACCAACTCCGAGGCCGAACAGTGGTGGGCTAGGGCTACCAGATTTGCTTCGAGCGACTGGCGGATGGTTGGAAAATGAGCGCATACCAGGACCGTTTCTTTCGGCGGCAATGGCAGCAGATTCAACTTGGCTTCGGTGATGAAACAAAGCGTTCCTTCCGATCCGGCGATGAGTCGGGCGAAGTTGAAGGGCGGAGGGGGTAGGGCAGAGGGGGAAGGGGGAAGGGTTGGCGAAGGATCCCCCCCTCCGCCCTCTGCCCTCTGCCCTACCCCTTCTACCCTCTGCTCAAAAAACGTCAGTAGTGCATCCAGTGCGTAGCCCGTATTTCGCCGGGTAACGGTGGGTTTGGGGTAGCCTTCGCGGATGTGCTGCTGAATTTCTGGCTTTGACAGCCAGTCCCGAAATTGGACGTAAAGCCGTTGTTCGAGCGGGCTTGCCACGTTTTCGCCCCGGCATTTGGCGTCGAATTCAGCCTGGGTAAGTGGCCCAAATGTTACTTCGGCCCCATCGCTGAGTACGGTCCGGACTTCGAGCAGATGGTCGCGGGTGGTGCCCCAGACGATGGAATGCAGCCCGCAGGAATTATTGCCGATCATCCCGCCAATCATGGCCCGGCTGGCCGTACTGGTTTCGGGACCGAAAAGTAAACCATGCGGTTTCAGAACAGCGTTGAGGTCGTCACGGATAACCCCCGGCTGGACCCGTACCCAGTGCTCGTCTGGATTGACATCCAGAATCTTTCCGAAATACTTCGAAATGTCGACCACAATACCGCTACCCACCACCTGGCCGGCCAGTGAGGTTCCGGCAGCCCGCGGAATGAGCCCCAGCCCATGCTGTTGCGCAAACCGCAGTAGCCGTTTTATATCCGCCACCGATTTGGGTAGCGCTACGGCTATGGGCATTTCCTGATAGACGGACGCATCCGTAGCGTAGAGCACACGTTGGGCGCTGTGTTCAGGCGAATCATCGAAATAAAGGCCCCCTTCGAACGAAGGAAGCAGGTTGACGAAGGGCGGTTTTTGAGTCAGGCGAAACATAACTCAAAGATACGAAGAAACGGGCGTTACTGGCGCGGAACCAGTTTGTAGGCCCGCCGAACGAAGAAACCGATTATCAGAAACAAGGAAACCATGAACACCGGCAACGTCCAGCCAATCAACTGATCCCGATTATAAAATTTCGCCCAGATCGACTGGCTTTGTATGATGAGAAACATGAACGTGAGATAAACGCGCATAGTAGCGTTCATCAGCCGAGTATTACGCAACTGGCGGGGTACATTTTCGGGTGTGCGTGGGCCCGGGAAATTCATCAAATCGGGATGTGCTCTATCGGTAGCCCAGATAATACCAAGAAGGAAAAAAACAATTACAGGCAAAATAAGCAGGGAAGCGGGGCTGCCCCAGCGATCGGGTTTTCCAGCCAGGTTGTAATGGATGGCAACCGGAACTGGCAAAAAGACCGCACCGGCAATCGATATACCTGTCAATAGAACAAACAGGCCGATGGTCAGGTAGTTGGCATTCCGTACGTAAGTGCTCATGTCAGGTGTTCTGGACAGATGAGAAAGCAGGTTAAATCCTGGTGAATTAGTGATCTCTATGGTTTAGACGTTGAATAGGTTTAGAATAATGAAAATCAATGCGGGCTTATGGAAAATAAGGATTCGGGCATCAGTCACTTAACGAACTGCCTATGCAAATGACCCGTCGCCGACATATACCCATACGCATTGACTTCACACCTTTCGTAAGCGTAGCCTTCCTGCTGATCGTATTTTTTGTCTTGGTAAAGACAATACAACGACCAAGCTACTTAAAAGTAAGATTCCCGGATGAAAGCGCAACCTTTTGTTGGGGCTATCCCATTGCAGATGCTAGCCTCTTTTTGTTAGCGAACAATCGCATTGGCTGCCTTACATATGAGCCAGCCAAAGGCCAGGCAGAGTTTGTCGAAACCGATTATGCCATAAACGGCATTCAGCGTTTTTTGCTGTTTCTATCAACTATTTTCCCGAAGGAAGCAGGGATTGTTGTTTTAGTGAAGCCAACGAACCAGGCCTCGCTCAGGAATATTGCTGACCTGATCAAGATCTTCAATATGAACAAACGAATTCGGTTTAATCTCTGCACTCAGCTCAATCCATCGGATCGCAATCTGTTACAGCAGTATAAGTGGATAAGACGAACAGGATTGAAGCTACCGCTTCAAAAAAGAATGACCTTACCTCCTGAGTGGTATGCAGGTGGATAAAGGTATCAATAATAGCTATAGAGCCACCTAAGCCCGGTCGAACACACGTTTCAGTCGACCACCAATGAAGCTTCCCACAAAGGTTAAAATCATGGCACCGTAGAGACTGAAGGCCTCCACTTCCGAGTCGACGTTGTTGGTGGGGTGTTCGAGGAAAAAGGTGTACACAATCCAGATGGTCGCGGCCTGGATCAAAGCCAGAAACCAGCCTTTGCGCGGTTCGAGAACCCCCAGTCCCGTAGCGACCACGGTAGCAGCCAGAAAAGGCAGATGAGCTGCAATGGCTACTTTGATGCAGTACAGAATGAGCGCACATCCAGCCAGTGTCAGCAGGATATTTAGCAGCAGTCGGCGGTTAAAAAACGAAGCGTCCATGAGAAATGAAAAACGTAGAATGGATAATGCATAATGACAGCCTTTGCATTATTCATTATCCATTCTACATTTTTCATTCCCTACTGGTTCACATTTACGCTGCCCGAACTGGCTGACATCGTTACAGGAATGCCTCCACCATTGAGCGTGCCTTTGATTCGGTCTTTTTCCGTGTCTCCGCTAAAATTGTTGAGCGGAATTTTAATGCGGTTACCGCTTAAGCTTAGATTGATTCCTTTGTTGAGCGGCATTCGTACGTTGATGCTACCGGCGCTGGTGCTCAGCCGCACATACTCGCCCAGTTTGGTTATACTCACCTCGATACCGCCCGCGCTGGTGCTGGCGTCGATGCTGCCCGCTACGTCGGCCAGCCGAACCGAACCACCCGACGTGCCGGCTTTGATATCACCGTCGATGTTTTCGCCGTTTACACTACCGCCACTGGTTTGCGCATCGACATTGCCTTTCAGATCCATGAGCCGAATGCTGCCGCCCGACGTGTGCAACCGCATGGCGCCTGACGACGCTTTGGCTTCGATTGAGCCGCCCGACGTTTGCAGGTCGATTCGATTAGCCGACCCAGCCTGGCAACGATCGAAATGGATAGACCCACCCGATGTTTGCCCGTTGATGTCGCCCGAGATGTCGCTCATGCGCAGACTGCCCCCGCTGGTGCGGAATTTCTGGGTGCCCGTCAGTGCGGCCAGGCTGATGCTGCCGCCCGAGGTGCGCAGATCGGTGGTTACGTTGCGCGGTGTATAGAACTTGAAGCCGATGCTCAGCGATCGTTTCCAGTCGCGGTCGTTATTCCGGCGCTTGGCGGTGGCGACGATCGTGCTGCCTTCCTGCATAATGGAAATGTCATAATCTTTAAGCCGGTCTTCAATCTCCGACTTGTCGAGATTACCGTTTCCGTTGTTGCCGCGCACGTACATTTCCACTTTGGCGTTCATGTCGGTTCCACCCTCGATGCTCAGGCTGCCGCCGGAAGTTTCGGCCCGTACGGCACTGATTTTACCCGAAAATGTTTTGGTCAGGTACGGTGTATCGCGGTCGTCCTTAGGGTTTGTCGCGAAAGCCGTTAGCGAAAGCGTCGCTGCGCTCAGTAAAGTCAGGAAGAATTGATTTCGTTTCATGTGGTTCATTTGATTATGTATTCAATAGATGTTCTACGAGCGAAAAAGGTTGCATGAGCTACTTAAAGCTGGGCATGACCGGCGCAAACATATCTGTAACAGGCGATGGGCAAGATCTATGCCAGGTTGCTAACAGGCTGATAGCTAAAACGATAGTCGATTTGTCGGTTCGGTGGTGTCCGCTGCTGGACAACCGGTGTTCACTGACGGACAGAAGCACTATAAATCTCCGCTTCTCCACGAATTTCAATTCCAGCCAGGTACGATAAAAGTGGTATGGGTTGCGGCAGGCTCAGGGTCTTCGCTATGTCAATTCCAGCCAGGTACGATTAAAAGGCGTGAAGTTATAGCTACAAAAAGGCTTCTCATAGCCTGAATGATGGGGTTCCAACAAGTCGGTTTTATTGAAAAGTTCGACTAGCAATAAGTTGAAAAAAACTGCCGTTTGACGACTCATTGATAATTAGCAAGAAGCGCCTTGTTTTCTGGCTTAGGCCAGATGAATAACAATAATTCAAAGAACGAATAGAGTCGGTCGACGACAAAACTCGGGCAAAACCAGAGATTCTGTTTACCAAATATCGAACTGAACCCTATCCCGTAAACCCTCAACTGGGGAGCCGTCGCTTACAGGATAGGGTTAGTAAATAACAGGCCGAAATAATCAGCGAACGTTGCCGATTGATTATCGCGCCATCAGCAGCGTTCGCTGTTTGACCAGGTCTTCTTTTTTGACAAACGTGATCGGCACAAAATCGTCGGTGGGGGAGCCGATGTAATAGAGCGTCCAGTCCTGATCATAGTCGGCCAGTAGCTGGCGGATGCACTCGACCCGGTCGAAGCTGGGAACCCGGCAGTCGCCCCAGTAAAACAACTCGACGCGGTAATGCAGCGCCTGTTTCTGACCGTTGATGGTCACGTCGATCTCGATGTCCTGTTTGCCGGGCAGCGAGGAAATGGGAATGGCGATGTATGACATAGGTTTTAGGGTTAAGGGTTATAAGTTATCTGGGGTAGGGATAAGGGCAGAGGGTACTGGGTAGGTTAAGGTAGCATTACCCCATGCCCTTTGCCCTTACCCCTACACTACTCATTTCTCAAACTATTAACCGGGTTGGCCAGCGCTGTTCGGTACGTTCGCCAGCCGATGGTCAGCCCACCGAGCAGCAGCATAGTACCGAAACACAGACTCAGCGTACCCACACCCAGCGTTACATGATAGGCAAACGACATCAGAAAAAAGCTGCCGGCCAGATACCCCAGCGGTAGGGCGATGGTTCCGGCAATTAGTAACAAGCGCAGGAAGTCCCAGGACAACAGCCAGATTACCTGTGCGACGTTGGCCCCCATTACTTTCCGGACGCCCACTTCTTTCGTTCGAAGAGCCGATGTGTAGGTCACCATGCCCAGCAAACCCAGACAGGCGATGGACATGGCCAATCCTAGCAGCAAGCCCATAAAGCTAATGTCGTCGGTGTGGCTATGGCGGACGTTCAGGTAATCGTCGTACCAGACTCCGGCGAAAGGCTCGTAAGGGTTCAGTCGTTTCCAGATTCGGGCAATGTCGGCTTTGATACTTTCCGGATTGCCGCCGATTACTTTCACCGTCAGATAACGAAACCCGTCAGGCTGATAGCGAAGGATGAGCGGATGGTTTTTCATGGCCAGCGTGGTAAACCGAAAATCTTTTAGTACCCCCGCTATCTGAATTTCGGTACTATCGTTTAACCACAGGGTCTGCCCAACAGCCGCGCCCGGTTCGCCCAGTTTGAAGGCTCTTACCGCTTCTTCATTGATCAGTACCTGCCGACCGGCAGAGTCGGCTACCGATGGAGGCAGATTCTGACCGGCCAGAAGTGTCAGGCCAGTAGTGGGTAACAGATTGGCATCTGCCGAAAAGACATCCGATGCCGCTGAATCGAGCCCGTTTTTCTGCCGCCAGACCATCTGGCCGTTGCCACCGTGATCGCCGAACAGAGCAACCGTTGCTGTTACCCGCCCGACCCCGGCCAGTCGACTGATTTCGGTCGATAAGCGGGCGGCTGGCAAGCCATTGAGCGGAATCGTCAACAGGTTTTTCCGCTCGAACCCGTAGTCCGTCGTAGCCATGTATTGCTGCTGCCGGTACATGGCCAGCAGCGAAATCATCGCCAGCAGCGAGATGGAAAACTGGGCAACGATCAGTGATTTGCGCAGGGTTATACCCCGGAAAATGCGCAGGCCAGTCTGGCTACGGAGAACCTGCGCCGGTTGGAAACCCGACAGCACCCGGGCGGGCAACAGCCCCGCCAGCAACCCCGTAACGACACTAAACGAAATAAATACCAGCCATACGGTGCTGTTATGCTCCCACTGAACCCCGCCGATGAGCCACTGCTGCACGAAGGGCATGGGTTTCACGAGCTGTAGCATCAGGTAGGCCAACCCCAGGCCCAACACCGACAAAATCACCGACTCGGCCATAAATTGCCCCATCAGTTGCCAGCGTAGGGCCCCGGCCACTTTTCGGATGCCGACCTCCCGAGCGCGGCTCAGCGACCGGGCCAGGGTGAGGTTGATGTAGTTGAACGCGGCCAGCAGCAGCGTTAGTAGACCTACGCCCAATTCCGTTTCCAGTTTTCCGGCCGTCGGCTCATAGGTACCCTGCCTCAGGTCTTCCCGGGAGGGTGAAATCTTCGTGAGTGCCTGAGGGCGAAAGCTGTATCCTTTTTCCGTCGGTAGTCGCGTCTCTTTGGTCACCCGGCTGGCTAGTTGACGTAACGCGCTACTAAGGCTTTCGCCGGAAACGCCGGGTTGCAGGCGAACGTACGTGTAACCCTGATCGTAGAGTTTCCAGTCGATTCGTGAATGTTGCCAGGCTGGCGTCGAGAGGGTCGCCATCGACACCAGGATGTCAAAATCCAGGTGTGTTTTGGTCGGATTCGGACCTAACACACCCGTTATTGTCAGCGCGCCAAAATCCGGATGTTCCATGCGTTTTCCAAGAGGATTGGCAGCACCGAAAAAACGCTGGGCGGTCTCCTGAGAAAGAACAACCGATTGAGAGTTTATGGCCGGTTGCCCCGCCAGTAGCCTGAACCCGAAAATCCGAAAGAACCCCGGATCGACCGCGCTAACGACAACAGGCAACTGTTTCCGATTAGCGCTAACCTCCGCCCGCATCCGGATCACACGGGTGGCTTCGTCAATGAATGGATACTTGCTCGTCAGCTCTTCGGCCAGTGGTAGGGGCGTCGTTGCGTAGGGCTGCTCATCGTTCGTCGCCGTAGTTACGTCGGTCAGGATGCGGTACGTGCGATCGGCCTGTGGATGAAAGGAGTCGTACTCAAAAGCCCCCTTGATGTCGATCATGGCCAGCAAACACACCAGCATACCCGAAGCGAGGCCAAAGACATTGATGAAGGAAAACAACTTGTGTTTCCAAAGGTTGCGTACGGCCGTTTTTAGGTAGTTCTGTAGCATGGGGGTAAGGGCTGAGGGCGCGGGGGTAGGGATGGCAGGGATAGCTCGGGTGGCAGGGGATAGCATAGAAACAATCCCTGCCCCGAGCCATCCCTGCTATCCCTGCTCCGCACACACTAGGGATACGCTCAAATATTATACCACTGATCGTAAAGTTTTGATATTTAAGGGTTTATATGAAGAAAGCGAACGTAGTCCGTCCGGAACCGGACGGACTACGTTCGCTTGCGGACAGGCTATTTACGCTTCGGAATACCCTTCACGCTATGGCTCTGCGTCCTGTGTATGGAAGGGTTGGGCTGGTTTACTATGTAGAATGATTCAGAGCGGAGACGCAACCCAAAGTTGCTGACCGCCGTATCGAACAAAAAACCAACCGAATGCTTATGTCAAAACTTTTCATGTTCCTGCTGTTGCTCGGCATCCAGGTACAGGCTCAGAATATGGCGACCACTATGAGCCTGAACGCCGACGCTGAAGATTCGTTATCAACCACGCCGGTAAAGACGAGCCCAAACGAGTCGTACGAACGTCCGCTTCTACCCAACCGAATGCTGTTCACGCAGCGCATTTTCTGGGGAGCCAATGGCCTGCTCCGGGTTATGGACATTGCCCCACTGACGCAGGAAGGGCGGGAAAAAGAAATGAAGGTACGTCGGTTGATGCTGGTGTCGCATCAGGTGACGGGGTATGTAACCCTGGCCGGTTTGCTGATGCAGGGCATTTTAGGAAGCCAGCTAAATCACGCGTCGGGGGCAGAGTATGCCCGGCTTTCTCAACTGCAGCAAACCACGGCTACAATCACCAACGTTGCGTACGGCACGACCGCGCTTCTTTCGCTAACGGCTCCGCCTAAGATTGCAACCGATCGAAAAAAGTCGGGTGGGATTAACCTGCACAAATACCTGTCCATCATTCATCTGACGGGTATTATCGCTACGAACGTGCTGGCGGCAAAGGTACCGCAGAATTCGGAACTCAGGCCCTACCGTCAGGCCGCTGCATTTACTACACTAGCTGCGTTTGCACCCGCCCTGATCGCGCTCAAATTCTGAACCGTTCAGTTCGGCAGGGCAATGGCTCGCTCGTCGATAGCCGAAACAACCTGATTCGCCAGGGTAACGATCCGGCCTGCCGTTGTTCGGTCGCATTCGTTCGAGACGACCACAATGCCCAGGTTCAGCTCGGGATAATTGACGCATAAGCTGCTGAAACCCGGAATGTTTCCGTCCTGCCAGATCGCCCGGTTGCCGGCTACGTTCAGGATTTGCCAGTTCAGCCCTGCCGAATAACGGTTTGCGTTGCCCCAGGTGGGCCGGTGCGCCAGTCGGGCGGCTTCGGCCTGCTCCGCAACGTTCCACTGCACGTAGTTGAGCATGTCTGCAACCGTCGATTTGAGGGCGCAGGCTCCCTGCAATTCATCGGGGCTGTGCGGCATCTCTACGCCCTGATAATTATATCCTTTGGCAAGCCGACTCTGCTCCGAAGCCGCCAGGGTTATTCTGGTACGATGCATACCGAGCGGCTGGGTTATTTTCTGGCGTACGAGTTCTTCGAACGACATCCGGTATACGCGCTCCAGAATGTAACCCAGCAGTTGGGCGCCGGCATTGGAGTACCGGAAGGTATAGCCCGGTGCGCCATCGAGTACGACGTCGTGCAGGTCGGCGTAAAAATCGTCGCGGGTGTAGTGCGCCAATAGCGATGCCGCAATGGCCGATGAGGGGATGCTGGTGTTGTCGAACGCATCCGGACGATCGGGCAGGAGGAACGGTAAACCCGACCGGTGGTTAATGAGGTGAAAGAGCCGGATAGGTTGCTCCTGGTATTCCAGGTTAGGATAACTGCCCGGCAGGTATTTTCGGATATCGTCGCCCAGACCCACCTTTTTTTCAACTACGGCCTGCGCCAGCAACGCGCCCGTAAACGTCTTGGTAATCGACGCAATGGGGTAGACCGTGTGGCTGGTGGGCAGTTGCTGCCGACCTTTTTCGACCGTACCGTAGTTGTACACGTAAGTTTGCCCGTCCTTAAAAATACCCAGCGAAAGCCCTACAGACTGCGGGGCAGTCATGAATTGCTGAGCCGCCTGCTCGACGATAAAATCAACGGGCCGTTTAAGCGGATTATCCGTAGAGGCTTTTTTTGGCACTGTCGGTATGGCGGTAGTCCGTTTCGGATGATTAAGCGCCGATGGAAACAGAAAAAGAGCGGAGATAAGCCAGGCATTCATGAGTAATCGGCTGGTTTTAAGTTGAGTGGTCGGCCACTTTCCGGGAAGGCTGAATTCATCCTGCCGGTAGCGATTTCTATGAAGATGCGGTTTTGGGTAAGGAAGTTGCTTCATCGGCCGAATAAATAAATGTTCCGGAGGCCTATCCTATTGTGTTTTACTCGCAGCTAGTTGCCAGTCGGTTCGCCAGTTTTTTTCAGATAATCGATGGCATTGGTGTTCTGAGGGTTCAGCGCCAGCGACCGTTTGTAGTTTTCAATGGCGAGTTTGCGGTTGCCCACCCGCTCGTAGGTTTCAGCCAGACTGTCGTAGGTATTCCAGGCGTTAGGGTACAGTTGCACATTCAGCCTGAAAATCTCAACGGCTTCCTGAAGCCTGTTCTGTCCGACGAGCGTATAGCCCCAGCTGTTTATGTAGTTTTCGGTCAGGTGCAGTTCGGGGTGCTTTTTACGAACGTCCTCAACTACCGAAATAGCCTGGGCGTAACCGCGCTGCTGGAGGGCTGCGTTGAGTGCTTTCAGAGCGGCTGGTTCACCAAATAGCGTATCCATGATCTTTTTCGACAGTTCGCCGAGTTGGTTCTGAGTCGATTGTCCAGCGTCGTTTGCCAGCAGCACCAAACCTACCTGCCGATCGGGATACAGGTCGCAGTAGCTGGCAAAGCCGAACGTACCGCCCGAATGTTCCAGTTGTCGCTGGCTGTCGAGGGTCTTGTGAAGAAACCAGTTCAGCCCGAACGCCAGGTTGTCTACGTTGCCCCAGGTAAGCTGATGGCTCAGCCGCACGGCTTTGCCTAAATCCGTCGTGGCGGTTTCATCGAGTTGGAAGGCTGCGTATGTCAGCAGATCGGCCGCACTGTAGCGTAAGCCACCGGCGGCCTGCATCGCTTTCATCGTAAAAGCAGGCATCCGGCTTCCCCCTGCATTATACCCAATGGCAAACGCATCGGAGGACGTCAGCGCGAACGTGCTGTGCATACCGAGCGGTCGCTCGATCTGTGTTTCCACCAACTGTTCGTAAGGCATCTGGTAGATTTTCTCCAGAATATAACTCAGCAACTGAGCCGCTACGTTGGAGTGCCGGGGATTCTGTCCCGGCGCCGTCCTGAGCGTGACCGCGTGCAGATCGCGAAAAAAGTCCTGCTTTGTATACTGGCGCAAATCGTTCACAATCCGAAACGGAAGCGAATCGGGATTCGTCTGCTTATACACCTCTGGCTTATCCGGAAAATTATCCGGCAACTCAGAGGTCCAGTTGGTCAACTGCACCAGTTGAATAGGCTTGCCATCGTAGGCCAGGTTTGGGTAATCGCCGTCCAGGTACTGGCGGATGTCGTCGGTCAGCAGAACGCGTTTCTCGACCACCGCTTTTGCCAGCAGCAGACTTCCGAACGTTTTAGTGATCGAGCCAATTTCGAAAATGGTCTGCTGCGTGGGAAGCTGGTTTTTCCCTTTCTCCGCCGTACCGAAGTTGTAGAAAGCCGTTTTCCCGTTGCGCACGATACCGATGGCCAGACCTACATGCCCCTGCTCCTGAACAAATGCGGTGCCCAACTGCTGAATGGCCGTTTCGGAAGCCGTTTTCTGATGGCTTTCAGTTACCGACGAATTTACCTGGCCAGAAGCTATTTTCGTTATCAAAGCGAAAAAACACAGACCGATAGTACGTTGCTGGATGCGCATACGGATGAATTGCTAAACGGATCGGTGGGGGCTTATTTCGCCTTACGGACGTAAATATTCCCGTTCATATTCTTCATCATGATCTCGCGGCCTCCGCCGTTGACTTTGCCCTGTACCCAATCGTCGACGGTTACCCGATACATGCCGTTCTGACTCGTTCGGTTGACTTTAGGCTGGGTTTTATCCACGTCGATGTCGAAATCGCTGTAGACATCGCCCCGGTCCGATTTGAGCTTCAGGTTCATCTTGGCCGAAGCCGGAAAGGTTACGTCGACACTGCCGTTGAGGGTCGAGAACGCCATCGGGGCATCGGTATTCACGTTCTTAAACGTCGCCTTGACCGCACCGTTGACCGTATTGGCCACGGCTGAGCCCGAAACGCCATTCAGCTCGATGGCCCCGTTCACGTTCTTGACTTCCATCTCGCCGTTGACATTTTCGACCGAAATATCTCCCTGATTGATCGTGCCGATGCGCAGGCTGAACTGCTGAGGTACTTTGATGGTCAGATCGACCGGCTGGCGCATCGAGTTGGCTTCAATTTTAACCGTATTGTTCATTTCCCTGGCGCTAACATCGAAAGGGTTACCCTGGCTGATGTGTTTCATACCGCTGGCGGATGCGCTCCGGTCGTCGTCATCGTCGCGTCGTCCCCGGCGGGCACTGCCGCTGGCGGCAATGTCGATCACTACGTCCTTACCCGTATACCCGACGACATTGATCGACCCATTGATCAGGTTCACCTGAAGCGTTCCTGGCTTGCCGGGTGTGCTCAGCGGTACGACCAACTGTTCCTTGACGTCATTCTGCGCCAATAGGGGAGTGGTTAGAAGGGAAATGAATAATGCATAATGAATACTGGATAATGGGCGGATAGACAGGCAATTTTTCATTGTCCATTGTTCATTATTCATTATCCATTGTAAAATCTGGTTCAGTCGATTCGTTTTCATCTAGGATTGCTTTTTGATGTAAATATTTCCGTTAAAAGTTTCGAACCTGAGCACCTTGCCGCCGTTTCCGATGCGGATGGCTGTGTCCTTGTTTAGTTTATAGACCGTTCCGTCGCTGGTTTTCTGCTCGGTTTTGATCGCTTTCAGGGGCAACGATTCGGCATTGGGGAAATCGGTGAAGAAACTTCCCTGAAACGTCTTGAAGTGCAGATCGGCCGACAGATTGGCTGGGTAAGTGACCCGAATTGTGCCGTTGAGCGTATAATACGACGAATTTTCCGGCGGGTTCGCTACGTAGCTGATATCGACATTCCCGTTGATCGTATGCGCATCGGTCGTTCCTTTGACATTCGTCAGCGTGATGGCTCCATTGACGTTCCGTGCTTTCAGGTTCCCGTTCACATCTTTCACGCTGACGTCTCCCCGGTTCACCGTCGACGCGATCAGCTTCATAGCGTTCGGAATTTTTACGGTAAACGCCAGGGTGAAATCGTAATCGACATCCCGGTCGTTGTGCTGGTTATTTCTCCGGAATCGGCGGGGGCGGGTGTCGTAGGGCTCGGCCAGGTAGGCAAGGATGCTGTCGCCTTTCTGCTCCATCTGCAACTGAAGTTCCTTCTTGCCAAATTCCAGATCTTCAGCCGTTTTAGCCGTGATGGATTTGTCGATATCGATCACCACCTTATCGCCCGAATAGCCCTCGACTTTGACAAAGCCGTTGAGGTTGTAAATCGCCAGCGTACCAGCCGCGGCATTCGATACGGTAAATTCTTTTCTGATGTGCTCTTTGAATTCCTGAGCCGTTGCCGGCGACTGGGCACAAGAAAGTACCAGCCCCGTCAGCGCGGGGAGTAGAAACAGTTTCATGAGTTTGACTGGAGTTAAGTGTTTACAGATGCGCGGGTAGCCAGGTTCGCTAAAATCAGGACAGGTCGCGGATGCTTTGCTCGATCTTGCCCTTCACCAGGTGATTCAGCTTATCGTCGCGGAGCAACTGCCGAAGCGGCTTGATGGAGCGTTTCTCCTGCAGTTTCACCATTACGTCGGCCAGAGCCGACTGCACCAACGGCGAGTCCTGCCGGGTAATCGACTGTACCAGCCCTTCGCGTACCTTCGCGTGATCGGCCAGTTTCGCCAGGGCTTCCAGCGTAACCAACCGGACGTTGTCGTTATCGTCGTTGTTGAGCGTAGTCAGCAGGGCGTCCACCACCTTCTCGTCTACCTGACTGATTTCTTCGGTATAGCTCACCGCCCGCAGCCGTTCGGAAGCGGCCGGGTTTTCCAGGAGCGAAAGCATCATCATCTGCCGCATTTCCTGTACCTGATTCGACAGCGTGTCGATCTGTTGCTGATACGCCACCGTCGGTGTGCTGGACCGGTGGAACCAATAACCGGCCGCTATGCCAACGCTCAGTAAAACAAAGCTGTAGGCCAGTCGAAAAGCTACCCGGGGAGCCACAAGCCGGCGAAGTTTTATCAGCAGGTCTTCCCATCCACTTTCCTGTTCTTCGGCTACAGTCTGTTTATACGTGTCGAGCATGGCCTGAAACCGAACCTTTGCCTGGTCGCCTGGCTCCGGCGTCGGGGTATTTCCCATCAGCTGCCAGAGTTGCCGCATCGAATCGGCGTCGGCCCGGCAGCCGGGGCATTCGGCCAAATGCGCTTCCAGATCGGCCCGCTCCGGCTCCGACAACTGGTGGCTGAGCCAGTCAGTCAACCGGTTGGTGGTTCGTTCACAGTTTATAGGAAGTTTTTCCATTTTCAATCGTCAGGTAAATCTTTTTCAACTCATTCATTGCCCGGTGCACCCGCACTTTGATCGCGCCCTCAGTCGTGTTCAGCACTTTGGCAATCTCTTCGTATTTCAATTCCTGAAACCGGCTCAGCACCAGCACTTCCCGGTTTTCAGGGCTGAGCCTGGCCATCGCCCGGTGCAGCGTATCGACCTCCTGCTCTTTTTGAAACGACGCATCGGCCGCCGGTCCGCCTGCAATCCGCTCTGCCATATCGGCAATGTCATACTGCTGGGCTGAGCGCTTGTTCTGCTTGCTGTGATCGACCAGCACATTCCGGGCCAGGTGATACATCCAGCTTCTGAACTCACCGTCGCCCGTGAAGGTATGGCGGTATTTCAGCATTCGGTAGAACACCGTCTGGACCATGTCTTCGCTGGCCTCACGCTGATTGGTCATGTGAAACAGAAATCCGAACAGAGGTCGGTGGTAGCGCTCGAAGAGCAGCCCCATCGTGTCCAGATTACCGGCTTTCACCTGAAGCATCAGGGCGTTGTCTGTCAGAGCGTTCAACCGTTTTTAACGTTGTATCGGGTGGAATTTGGACTGGAAACTGCGCGAACCGGAGGAGGTTACAGAAAAAGTGAAAAAAATTTGACGAAGGGCAGAGGGGAAAGGGCAGAGGGGAAAGGGCAGAGGGGTAAGGGCAGAGGGGTAAGGGTTGGGTAGTTTGCCCCCATGCCCCCATGCCCTTTCCCCTACCCCCGCTGCCCTTCTCTATTCGCTCCGCAGACTTCTAACGGGGTTCATCAGCGCGGCCTTTACGCTTTGCAGGCTGACGGTCAGGAGTGCAATGCCCACGGCCAGCAAACCGGCCAGCCCGAACATCCACCAGGCGATGTCGATTTTGTAGGCAAACTCCTGCAGCCAGCGGTTCATGGCGTACCAGGCAATGGGTGAGGCAATGACAATGGCGATCAGTACCAGTTTGAGGAAATCTTTCGAGAGCAGGGCCACGATGCTGGTAACGCTGGCTCCCAGCACTTTCCGAACGCCAATCTCTTTGGTTCGCTGTTCGGTCGTGAAAGCGGCCAGCCCGAACAAACCCAGGCAGGCAATGAAAATAGCCAGGCCTGAGGCCAGGGTAAACACCTGGCCATACTGCTGTTCGCTCTGGTACTGCCGGTTGTAGTTTTCGTCGGCGAAGTAGTATTCGAACGGATTGCCGGGGTAACTGGCTTTATACAGCCGTTCCAGCTCCGCCAGCTTATCCTGCACCCGATCCGAACCGGTTGTTCGGGTTATCAACTGAACGGTCAGGTCGCTGACCGACCGGCGCGGCATGAAAATAACGGGGTCGATAGCCTGCCGTACACTCTGGTGGTGATAGTCTTTCACCACACCCACAATTTCGTACGGCTTGCCCCAGTTGATGATCTGCATGACCGCTTTTTCGGGTGAGGCAAAACCCAGTTTCCGGGCCGCTGTTTCGTTCACCATCAGTTTCCCGCTTTTCTCCCAGCCCAGCTCGGCTTCCTGAGTCGTAAAGTTTCGGCCGGCGGCCAGCCCGATTTCGTACGTTTTCAGAAAGCGGTCGTCGATGATGCCCATCGAGTAGCCAATTTTTTCGTCGCCGGGTTTGGGATTCTGCTGGGTAATGCCATTGGCCGTAAAGTTGTAGAAGTTGCCCGGCACGACCGTGGTCTGGCAGAAGCTCTTAACGTAGGGCAGCTGCGCCAGCTTATCTTCCAGCAGCGCGGTGCGGGGTGCAAACGGGCCATCGCCAATTTCGGGCCGCTTGATAACCACGCGCTGCGTTAGCCGGACACCCAGGTCTTTGTTCTGCATGAACTGCAACTGCCGGTACAAGACCAGTGTGGCAATGACCAGCGCAACCGACGCGCTGAACTGAGCCACAACCAGGGTCTGCCGTAGCCAGCTGCCCTTACCGGTCTGATAGCCGTTTCCTTTCAGCGTCTGAATGGGTCGGAAGGACGTCAGCGCAAACGCTACGTAACCGCCCGAGGCTAGTGCCCCGACGATCAGCAGGCACACACCCGCCAGCCAGACGCCATCTGTATTCAGGATCGCCAGCGACAAATCGATGTTTACGAAGGCATTGAAAACGGCTTGCAGGCACACGACCAGCCCCAGCGCCAGGCCAAAGCCCAGCAGGTTCAACAGCAGCGATTCGCCCAGGAACTGCCCGATCAACTGGCCGGGACCGGCGCCGATCACTTTCCGAACGCCGACTTCTTTGGCTCGTTTCAGCGCTCCGGCCGTCGACAGGTTGATGTAGTTGAACCAGGCAATTAGCAGGATCAGCCCGGCAATTCCCGTTAGTAAGTACACAAACCCGAGGCTACCCGTGGTTTGATACGAATCGCTCAGTGACGCAGCGAGGTGCATATGGGTGGCCGGCTGCAATCGATAAGTATTCTCTTCTTCCGGAGTCAGCTTCTTTTTTAGAGCATTCAGCTTGGCTTCCAGAGCCTGGTAGTCCGATTGGGAATTGGGGAGCTTCAGAAACGTGGTGAGATACGACCCGTCGAAACTGTCTAGTCGCGCCCAGTCGTTTCCGTTGAGGTTAGCCGGGTTTGCCAGGGTTTGCAGCGAAAAAACGGCGTCGAAAGCCAGATCGGAGTTGCCGGGCATATCGGCATAAACGGCCGTAACGGTGTACTGCGTTTTGCCGAACTGGTTGTTGAGAATCATCGTTCGGCCGATTGGCTTCGCATCTCCGAAATACTTGCGGGCCTGTGTCTGCGACAGGGCAACCGTATTGGGCTGAACCAGCGCCGTAGTGGCTGTACCCTGGATGAGCGGAAAGGTGAAAAGCGTGAAAAAGCTAGCATCGGCGTAAGCCAGCTTTTCTTCCCGAAACGACTGCTGCGACTGCCCGTCTTTGCCGGTCGTAAAACTGACGATGCCATTGGCCGAGTGCTCCGCAATGCGGCAGAAATCCGTCACTTCCGGAAATTTCTGTTTGGCCAGTGGGGCCACCGCCGGCGCCAGATCCGACCAGGTCTCTCCCGCGCGGTTCTGGCCCAGGACCCGATACAGAGTCGGTAGATTTTCGTGAAAGCTGTTGATGCTTCGTTCGTAGGCGATGTACTCCAGAATCAGCACGAAAGCGGCAATCCCGAGGGCCAGCCCCGACATGTTTATGATGGAAAAGACCTGATTCTTACGTAGGTTGCGCAGGGCGATTTTAATGTAGTTCGTTAGCATAGGTTTTTAGCGTGTAAGGGTACACCGAAGCCGACACGTCGACGGCGTGCGTGAGGTAAACGAAAAAAGTAGCTACGGTGAATCCGGGCGGAGCGAGCTTCCAGGATATACAAATGGGGTGTAAGATCGGAATTACACAACTGAATCCATCTTACACCCCACAAAAACAACAGGTTGTCGGTCGTACTTACTGGTTACCCAGCTTTATGCCGAAACTGCGCTCGGTTTCTTTGATGATGGCTTGTTTCTCAGGGTCGCTTTTGCCGATCACATTCGCCGTGCGTTCGATGATCAGCTCATCGCCGTCTTTCTGAAAGGTATACTGCATCCAGAGTCGGCCGTTTTCTTTGTCTTCCCGAACCAGCACCGACGAAGGCGCGACGTCGCTTGCCGACAGCGCTGAAGACGCATTGGCCACCATCGACTGATCCGCTGACCGATCTTCCGACTCATCGTCTCTCGAAACCCGCACGGTACGCTCTTTATGAATTTTCCGGGCCCGCTCAGTATACTTGCGGTCGATGTGGATGGCAGCGGTTTTCCCGGCTACGACCCGATCCAGCGAGTCGATTACGTGGTTTTCCAAAGCTTTTACCTCACTCTGGTCCATGTCTTCGACGTCGAACGAGCGGTTATAGTGAACCGACTGGCCTTGCTGCTCGATATCGACGCGAATCTGAAGTTGCCCACCATCGATCGTGACGAGCTTGCTGGACGACCGTTGTGCCACTGCGCCGAAGCCAATCGAAAGCAGGAACAGAGTAAAAAGCGTTTTCATAAATCGGCAGTCAATATGGAGGAATTTCGTTAAGCAAAAATACTCCCATCTAGGATCGTGCCAAATCTATAGGTGGTTGTCTATCAGGGATTTATTGGGTTGTTTGGCGCGAGGGTGTCCGCTATCGGACAAATGACGTACGACAGCGGACAAAGGGCGGGGATGGCGGGCATAGGGGTAAGGGCATGGGGTAGTCCCTTTGCCCTCACCCCTATGCCCTTCCCTACTCAGACCGCAAGCTCTTAACCGGATTGACGGTGGCGGCTCTGACGCTTTGAAAACTGACGGTGAGCAGCGCGATGACGATGGCCAGCAGGCCCGCCAGCGCAAATACCCACCACTCGATCGCCACTTTATAGGCAAACTCCTGTAGCCAACGGTTCATGGCGTACCAGGCAATGGGCGTGGCAATGACAATGGCGATCAGTACCAGTTTGAGGAAATCCTTCGAGAGCAGGGCCACGATGCTGCTTACCGATGCACCCAGTACTTTCCGAACACCGATCTCCTTCGTGCGTTGCTCGGCGGCAAACGCAGCTAGCCCGAATAGACCCAGACAGGCAATTAGCACGGCCAGAATCGTGAAGGTCAGCAACACTTCGCCCTGTTTCTGTTCGGCTTTGTATTGTCTGGAAAAGTTTTCGTCCAGGAAATGAAAATCGAGTGTAGCGGTCGGGTCGAAGGTGCGGTAGACCGACTGAATGTAAGCCAGCGCTTCAGTGACTTTATCCGGTTGTATCCGGACGTACAGATTGTCTTTATCACCAGCGGGTGGCATTTGCAACACCAGCGGCTCGATTTTGTGCTGAAGCGAATACGTATGAAAATCCTTCACAACGCCCACTACCTGTGCTTCGGCGGTGTGGTTCTGGTCGTCGATGAAATACTTAACCCGCTGCCCAACCGGTTGTTTCCAGCCGAGTTGCTTCACCAGGGTTTCGTTGACCAGGATGGCGCTCGATGCATCGCTTTTGAAAGATGCTGAGAAATTGCGTCCGCTCAGCAGCTTGATTTCCATCGTCTGGAGGTAATCCGGATCGACCAGGAATTTCTGAACGACCTGCGGAGTGGCCGGGAACGCACCGTTCTGCTCAAAGAAGATTCCGCTGCCGCCGATGTTGTTATTGCCAATCGGGTTGCTGGCCGCCGATGCGCTTGCTACCAGTGGGTTGCGAAGCAGCGCTTCCTTCAGCGCGTCGATGCGCTGGCGAACATCCTGATTGTCGATATGAAACGTGAGAACCTGTTCTTTGTTGAACCCTAAGTCCTTGTGCATCACGTAGCTCATTTGCCGGTAGACGATGCTCGAGCAGGTAATCAGCGCCACGGTGGCCACAAACTGAAATACTACCAGCGACTGCTTGAAGAGAATGCTGCCCGACTGATTGCCGACCTGACCTCGCAGGGCCGCCACGGGCCGGAAACCCGACAGCATCAGGGCCGGATAGAGCCCGCTCACCAGCCCGATCAGGAACGAAAATGCAGCAACGATCAGCAGTGTATTGACCAAGCCACCCAGCGACAGCGATTTGTCGGCCATCTGGTTGAAATACGGTAACGCTACCGTCGCCAGCGCGGCACTGAGCAGACCGGCCAGAAACGTCATCAGCATCGATTCGGTCAGGAATTGCCCGATCAGTTGATTTCGGTATGAGCCGATGGCTTTGCGAACCCCTACTTCACGGGTGCGCTTGAGGGCGCGGGCCGTGTACAGATTGACGTAATTGATGCAGGCAATCAGCAAAATCAGCGCGGCCACGGCGGCAAAGATGGAAACCGTCCGGGCGTTGCCGTTGGCGCTGATCTCATAGTCGAGGTGCGAGTGCAGGTGGATGGACGTCAGGGGCTGAAGCTCCATGCGGTAATCCACATTGCCCATTTCTTTTTCCAGATACTTGTGGAAAAAACCGGGTAGTTTGGCTTCCAACGCTTTGTAATCGCTGTCTTTGGTGAGTAGCAGGTACGTGTACGATTCAAAGCTTTGCCAGCCGCTCGTGTAGTTCGTGGGCAGCGACCGCAACGCTTTGAATTGCAGGTGCGAGTTTGTGGGAACGTCCTCCACAACACCCGTTACCGTGTTCGGAAAATGATTGCTGAATTCAATCACTTTACCAACGGCCTGGCTGGCGCTGCCAAACAGATTTTCGGCCAGGCTTTTGGTCAGAACGATGCTTTGCGGTTTGCTCAGCGCATTAGCCGGGTCGCCGTACAGAAACGGGAAGGTAAATACATCGAACACCGTCGGATCGCTGAACAGGATGTTGTCGGCCTGTATTTTTTTATCGTTATACGTGATGAGTCCACCGCCCTCGGGATTGAACCGAACGGTCTTTTCGATCTCCGGATAATCGGCTTTCAGCGCGGCCGCGTAGGGTGCGGACGTGGGCGCGAGTTTCAGATTTCCACCCGGCCACTGAGCATAATGAACCACCCGGACAATCCGGTCGGCGTTGGTATGAAAGCGGTCGTAGCTCAACTCATCGACCACATACAGCACCATCAGCCAGACAGCCGCCATGCCGATGCCCAGCCCGACGACATTGAGTCCGCTGAACAGTTTGTTTTTCCAGAAGGTCCGGACCGTAATTTTTACATGGTTGCGTAGCATGATCGGTAGACGTTGAAAGATGCCGGTTAGAAAACGTAGTCAATAAACGCAGAACCTGCGCTTTCTACCTATGCCCAAATGTCGTACCAAAGGGTTAAATTGCTGACAGATAGAGGTATGGGCGGTCTTACTTTATAGGTGTTGTCCGCAAACGGACGATTCGGCGGACAAGTCCGGGCCGCCGGAGCGGTTCGGACTACTCACTTCGCAAACTTTTCACCGGGTTCATCAACGCGGCTTTCAGGGATTGCACCGAAACCGTGGCGAAGGTGATGAGCGTCGCCAGCAGGAGGGTCGCGCCGAAGTACCACCACGCCAGCTCGATCCGGTACGTGTAATCCTGCAACCAGGCGTGCATCAGCCACCAGCCCAGGGGCGCGGCCACCAGGAAGCCCAGCAGAATTAACCGGCCAAACTCCCGACCGAAGAGCCAGAGAATCTGCCCGAGTCTGGCCCCCAGCACTTTGCGAACCCCGATTTCTTTCATCTTCGATTCGGCCATAAAGGAAACCAGCCCATATAATCCCAGACAGCCGATCAGAATAGCAATCAGCGAGAAGACCTGCGCAAATCCCAGCATAATGGTTTCGGCGGTGTAGAACCGGTCCAGAATCTCATCCATAAACTGAAAATGAAAGACCTGCTCGGGAAACAAGCCATTCCAGACGGTTTCCACCTGCTTCAGCGTTTGGGGTAGGTTGGTAGAACTAAGTTTCAGCGCGGCCATCTGGTTCTCGGAGAAATTCTTGAAAATGACCAGGGGTACGACGCCTTTTCGGAGTGAGTTGACGTGAAAGTCGTTGACGACACCGACAATGGTATGATCGGTTCCCCAAACGTTGAGGTGTTTTCCCAGCGTCTCGTCTGCCGATTTCAGGCCCAGTCGCTTCACCAGCATCGCGTTGATCAGGATTTCGTGCACAGACGTATCGTTGGTTCGGAAATTGCGACCTGCCAGTAGCTTCAACCCGAACAGGGGGACGTAATGCATGTCGCCAACTTTCGTCCTGGTTTCGAATTTTTCGGGTTCTGTTCGGTTGTCGTAGGTAAAAGTGGTTTCGTTGATGTTGTTCGACGCAGGCGGGGCGTTGCCCAGGGTCACATCCTGAATGGCGCCGATCTGAAGCAACCGGCTCCGTAGGGTTTCCTGCTTGAGCGGATCGGCGCTCGGCACCGGAATCGTCAGGACGGTCTCGCGGGTAAAGCCTAAGTCCATATTCCGGACGTAGTTCAGCTGGGCCATGATCACCAGTACACTGATGACAAACAATTGGGTGATGAAAAACTGAACGACCACCAGCCCCCGGCGCACCGAAATACCACCCACCTGATCCGTCGTCATTTTTCGGCGCAAAGCGGCAATCGGATTGAAGCCCGACACAACGAGCGACGGATAGAAACCAGCCAGCACAATCACCAGCCCGATCAGCAATAGGAACAGCGCCAGCGATCTGGGTTCCAGTAGTGCCGTCAGCGAGAACGTAACGTTGAAAACCGCCATCGCTTTGCTGACGGCTGGCAAACTAGCCTGCGCCATGCCGAGCGCCAGCGCGACAGCCGCCAGGGTAATTATCGCCGTTTCGGTCATGAACTGGCCGAACAACTGACCGCGCGTACTGCCCATGGCTTTCCGAACGCCCACTTCCTTCGACCGTCGAAGCGCGTGCGCTGTAGCCATGTTGATGAAATTGATGCAGGCCGCCAGTACCAGAAACAAACCGACAAATCCCAGGGCGTACATGAGTTGCCGCTGCACCTTGCCGCCGTAATTAATATTAAAATGCACATCGCTGAGCGGTTGCGCATGAAAATGATAAATGCCCGCGGCCTGGGCGGTATAGTGCTTCCGGACAACGGCTGGCAAACTGGCTTCCAACTGGCTGACCGGCGTTCCTTCGCGTAGAGTCACGTATGTCATCTCCTCACTGTCGAGGTTTTCCCAGTCCTGAAACGACTGGGCCACGTCGGGCCCCAGACTCGGTACGGTGTTGTACGAAATATAAACTTCATCGCTCAGGTTAGTGGCCGTCGGGTGGTCTTTCAGCACGCCGGTGACCGTCAGATTCAGGGCGTTGTTCAGCCGGAGCGTCCGACCGATGGGATTGGCTCCCCCGAAATATTTGCGGGCGTATTTCTGAGTCAGTACAACCGAGTTGGGTTTACTCAGGGCGACCTGCGGATTACTGGTAGCCCATTGAAAATCAAAGACGTCGAATAGCTTCGGGTCGACAAACGCCACGGCTCGGTCTTCCTGAAATTTCTTCAAAAATCCACCCTGTGCGTTGGGTAAGCTTAGCAAACCACTGCGCATTCGTTTGATGCGGGCCGCCGTTTCGATGAACGGATAGTCCCGGCGCAGCACCTCGGCCAGGGCTTTGGGTGTGCCGCGCGAATAGGTCGTGTTTTCGTGGGTAAGTTCAGCAACGATGCGGTAGATCCGGTCGGCTTTCTGGTGATGGGTGTCGAAGCTCAACTGAAACCCAACGACCAGGAAAACCAGAATGCCGCACGCCAGCCCAACGGCTAACCCGACGATATTGAGCAGACTGTAGGTCCGGTACCGCAGCAGCGTTCGGAACGTGATGGTAAGGTAGTTGCGTAGCATAGGCATAGAGGTAAGGGGAAAGGGGTAGGGCAGAGGGGGTAGGGGTCGGGGGTAAGGGCCCGGGGCCAACCACCCTCTGCCCTATCCCTACTCACTCCGTAAACTCTTCACGGGATTTACCAGCGCGGCTTTGACACTTTGGTAGACGACAGTAGCCCAGCAAATGAACAGCGTGAGCAGGCAGGCGGCTATGAAGACCCAAACGCCAATATCGGTTTTATAAGGGAAATTCTGTAGCCACGTATACATCGAATACCAGGCAAGCGGAATGGCTATCGGAAACGAGAACAGGACCAGCTTCGTGAAGTCGCGGGATAGCAGCAACACGACACTCGATACCGATGCGCCGAGGACTTTGCGCACCCCGATTTCTTTGATGCGCTGCTCCGTTGTGAACGTCGCCAGGCCAAACAAACCCAGGCAGGCAATCAGGATGGTCATGGCCGAAAAAGCGGTGAAAATTCGCCCGCGCACTTCATCGGCTTTATACGCCGACTCGAAATCCTGATCCAGAAAGCGATATTCGAATAGTCGGTCGGGATACGCTTCGCGCCATTTCTGGCCGATAAACGCGACGGTTTTATCGATGTTTTGTGGCTCAACTTTAATGTGTATGACCGGATTGGACCGGCCGCAGAGCATGATCAGCGGCTCGATCGGGCTGTAGAGCGATTGTTGGTGGAAGTCTTTCACCACACCGATCACCTGCGCCGTGGGCGGAGCCGGTTGCCCATTCTGGGGCAGGCCTCCCAGAATGACTTTTTTGCCCAGCGGTTCTTTCCAGCCCATCCGGTCGACTACTGCCTGATTGATAATGACTGAGTTGAGTGTGTCGGCGGGTATTTTATCGGAGAAGTCGCGACCGCTCAGGAGCTTGATGCCCATCGTTTTCAGGTAATTATAATCGATGCGCATGGGCTTGAATCCCATTTCTTTCAGACCCGTGTTCGACTCGACCGTAAAAATGACCCGCCCGCCGATGTTACTGGCGGGTGACGAAGCCGATGCTACCTGCCGAATGCTCGGATTGGCCAGCAACTCATTTCGGAGGGCGTTGTAGCTAGCGGAGGGTTGCTGGTTCTGATAATCGATGGTCAGCACCTGCTCCTGGTCGTAGCCAAGGTCGTGGTTGCGCATGAAATTCAGTTGCTTGTACACGATCCAGGTGCAGATGAGCATCGTCAGCGAGATCGAGAATTGGGCAACGACCAGGGCTTTCCGGAAGAAACTCCCCCCTTTCGCGTTAAACGCACCCTTCAGGACCGTTGCTGGTTCGAAGGCTGACAGATAAAACGCCGGATAACTACCGCTGATGAAACCCGTAAACACCACGATCGCCAGCGCAATCAGCAGAAACTGAGGCTGGAGAAGTTCCTGGAACTGAATTTCTTTGCCCGAAACGGTATTGAAAAAGGGTAGCAGCACAACCACCAGAACCAGGCTGGCAGTCAGCGACAGTACCGTCATCAGTACGGATTCGGTCAGAAACTGGGCCATCAATCGGCTCCGCAGCGATCCCATCACCTTCCGAAGCCCTACTTCTTTGGCCCGTTTGGCCGAACGGGCGGTGGCCAGATTCATGTAGTTGATGCTGGCAATCAGCAGCATAAAGAAAGCTACCGCACTGAAGGTATAGACGTAGCCGATGTTCCCATTGGACTCGCCTTCCATGTTTGAATACAAATGGATGCGGGTTAACGGCTGTAGTTCGTAGGTGACTTTGATTCCCATCCGCTTGAAAATCGGGCCAATGTACTTGTCATATACCTGCGGAAATTTACTTTCGAGAATTTTGGTATCGAAGTTTTCGGGTAGCACCAGGTAGGAGTACAGATAAAAACCGCCCCAGTTGGTGGCCTGGTTTCGTTCATTCTGCCCGATGGACATCAGGCCGTTGAAGGTGAAATGGGAGTTCTTCGGAACGTCTTCCAGTACAGCCGTCACTTTATAAAACGTCGTGTCGTTGGTTTGCAGCGACTGCCCGACCGCGCTCTTTGAGCCGAAAAATTTCTGCGCGGCTTTCTGCGTCAGCACGACGCTACCGGGCTGCGCCAGCGCCGTTCGGGGGTCGCCTTCCACAAACTTATAGCTGAACACATCGAAGACGGTGGAATCGGCGGCATAGATATCGTCTTCATAAAACCGCTTGTCGCCCTGCCGGAACATAACCCGACCGTACGGAAAAAACCGGACGTAATTTTTGACGAACGGATAGTCTTTCTTCAAAGTCGGCGCCAGCGCGGGTTGGGTGCTGCTCCAGCGATTCACTTTGTCGGGCTCGGTGATGTGCGAGACAATCCGGTAAATCTGAGACGCTTTGGTCTGGTAGCGGTCGTAGCTCAGTTCATCCGTAACGTACAGCAGCAGGAGCAGACCACAGGTAACGCCGATGGTCAGTCCCAGAATGTTGATCAGGCTATAGAATTTGTCTTTCCGCAAATTCCGCCAGGCGATTTTCAGGTAGTTCGTTAGCATAGGGGGTAGGGGTAAGGGCAGAGGGTGTAGGGCAAAGGGGAGATGTGTAGGGGCATAGGGGCATGGGGCCAGTCACCCTCTTCCCTTACCCCTTTGCCCTACAATTATTCACTTCGCAAACTTTTAATCGGGTTCACCAGCGCGGCTTTGATGCTCTGGAAGCTGACCGTTAGCAGGGCGATGCCCACGGCCAGCACACCGGCTAAGGCCAGCATCCACCATTCAACTTTGATGCGATAAGCGAAATCCTGTAGCCAGCGATCCATGGCGTACCAGGCTAAGGGTGTGGCCAGGACGATCGCGATGGCCACCAGTTTGAGGAAATCCCGCGAAAGCAGGCCCACAATACTGGGCACGCTGGCGCCGAGCACTTTGCGCACGCCGATCTCCTTGGTGCGCTGCTCGGCCGTGAACGTTGCCAGACCGAACAGACCCAGGCAAGCCACGAAAATGGTCAGCCCGGCGAAAATACCCAGAATCCGGCCGGTTTTCTGTTCGGCCAGATACGTGTCGTTGAAACGCTCGTCGAGGAACGAGTACGTAAAGGGCGCTTCGGTCGTCAATTGCTCCCACTGTTTTTTCAACGTAGCCAGCAGCCCACTGATGTCTTTGGTTTTGATCTTCACAATCACCGTACCCGAAGTTTTACCCAGCACCATGACCAATGGCGAAATCTGCTCATGCAGCGATCGAAAATGAAAATCTTTGACAATGCCTATCACACGGAGCGTTGTCTTTTTGCCAGCATTATCGGTGCTGTTGATGGTATGGCCAATGGCTTTTTCGCCCCAGCCTAACGTTTTGGCGGCTGTCTCATTCAAAATTACCCCCGACGAATCCGTACCATACGCTTTCGAGAAGTTTCGGCCGTACGCCATTTGCATGCCCAGCGTTGGAATATAATTGTAATCGACATCGTAGCGTAGCGTTTTTACCAGCTGGGTCGAGTTACTTTCGGGATAGACCATGAAATTATTGTTGTTGCTTGGCCCCGCTGGCAAATACCCCGACGTACTGACGTTCACTACCCCAGGGTCCTGCATGATCTGATTTCGGAACACCTCTTCTTTTTTGTCGAGCAACCACGTCTCAGGCAGCACCAGTACCTGATCTTTCTCATAGCCTAATCGCTTGTTCTGGATGTAGTTAAGCTGTCTGTATACGACCGTTGTACCGATCATCAGCGTAATGGAAATAAAAAACTGAACCACGACCAGTCCGCTACGCAGGCCAATACTTTTTCGGTCGCCCGTAAATTTGGTACCTTTAAGTACCTGAACCGGTTTGAACGACGACAGGAAAAAGGCAGGGTAGCTTCCGGCCAGTATGCCTACCAGAATTCCAAGCAGTAATAAAGCCGCCAGCAGCCAGGGACTGGTAGTGAAATTTAAGGTCAACTCCTTTCCTGCCAGCTCGTTGAAGAGCGGTAGGGCCAAATAAACGACAGCCACCGCCAATACCAGGGCAATCGCCGTCAGTAACAGCGACTCAATCAGAAATTGTGAAGTCAGGCTTTGCCGGACCGATCCCATCACCTTCCGAATGCCCACTTCTTTGGCCCGTTTCGAGGCTCCAGCCGTCGACAGATTCATGAAGTTGATACAGGCGATCAGCAGCATAAATAAGGCAATGGCTCCGAAAATGTAGACGTACTGAATGTCGCCGGGAGGAGTCAGGTCGTAGCCAAACGACGCATGCAGGTGAATATCCGTCAGTGGCATCAAATACAGGCCAAGGTTATTTCCTTTCTGTCGAAACTGGCTGTAGCTCATGCCGAATGCCTGCTGGATCTGCGGACCCATGTATTTCTCCACCGCCTGGGGCAGTTTGGCCTCCAGTTGTGTGTAGTCGTATCCTTTCGGCAAGGTCAGGTACGTGAAGAACTCTGAAGTCATCCAGGACGTTGATTTTGCGTCGGGCAAACCGGCCATCGACAAAAACATGTCGAAATGAAAATGGGAGTTAACGGGTACTTTGTCGATGACACCGGTAACTTTATAGACCGTATTCCAGCTTTTAATGGTTAAGAGCTGCCCCATTGGGTTGGTTTCGCCGAAAAACTTCTGCGCCATCGCCTGCGTAATAACGGCCGTATTTGGCTGGACCAGCGCCGTTTTGGCATCGCCCTGAATCAGCGGAAGCGTGAACACCTGAAAGAAATTGGAATCGACATAGGCTAACCGGTCATCCCGAAACGTTTTGTCGCCGACCGTAATGAATGGCGCCCCCGCTGTACGAATTCGGGTGGCTTCTTCCACTTCCGGATAGTCGGCTTTCAGGGTCTGCGCCACCGGTGGCATCACGTGAGCCTCCTTCATGGTTCCTCCCTGCATCGTCCCCTGAAAAAAGACCCGCACAATTCGGTCGGCCTTTTCGTTGTAGCGGTCGTAACTCAGTTCATCGAGCACAAACAGGCTGATGATCAGGCACGTAGCCAGACCAATGGCTAGTCCGACAATGTTGATGGCTGAGAACGCTTTGTTGCGGACCAGGTTCCGCCAGGCAATTTTGACGTAGTTCGTTAGCATAGGGCGTTGGGCCGAGGGCATGATGTTAAACGCTGGGTATATACGCCCAAATCACGTACCACGATTCTAAGTGGTTAGTTGTCAGTAGCTTGTCGTTATTGCACGTTCGGAAAATGTCCGCAAACGGACGGCGTGCGGACGGTAGCGGACAGGGGCATAGGGCAGAGGGGTATGGGGCACAGGGCATGGGGGTGAGGGTAAAGCGCACTCCTACCCTTACCCCTCTACCCCATGCCCTCTACCCTCCGCCAAAGAATTACTGAGGAGTAAGTAACTGTTTATTTGTTATGATTATCTTTGATTTTCACTCTGCCAAAAAATACTGTCGATTATGGATGCAATCATCGAACAAGTATCTGATTACGAATTGGAGCGCGGTAAACCCATGCCAACACTGAACCATTCAATTATACAAGGCAACTTGACTTTTGCGCTAAAACTTCATTATCGAGACCAGTATTCTATCCTCCCTGAAATCAATATTACCATGCCCCAACGGCCTGATGCCGTGCCAGATATTGCTATCTACCCAAAGCTGCAAAGCGATTTTATGCACGACGTGACCTCGATGACCGAGATGCCGCTGACAGTTATAGAAATCATTTCTCCTTCTCAGTCTGATGCTGACATTGTGGCTAAGTTTGAACGCTATTTCAACGCAGGCGTAAAATCCTGCTGGCTGGTCATGCCCAGCTTTCAGGCTATTTCGGTTTATTCCTCGTTCGGCAAATACCGCTTCTTCTCCGAAAATGATACCCTTACTGACGCTGTCACCGGTATCGAGTTGGGGGTTAAGGAAATTTTTGGGTAGTGAAAAGGGAAGGGCAGAGGGGGAAGGGCAGGGGCAAGAGTATGTTTTTTTCCTCTGCCCTTTCCCCTCTGCCCTTCCCTACTCAGATCGCAAACTCTTCACGGGGTTCAGCAGCGCGGCTTTTACGCTTTGGAAACTGACGGTTAATAAAGCAATCAGGATTGTAAAACAGGACGCGCCGATAAACAACCAGCCGCTTAGATGAACGTGAAACGGGTAGGTGTCGAGCCAGCGATGGAGCGATAGCCAGGAAATCGGTACCGCAATCAGGAGCGCAGGCAGGAGCAGCCAGAGCAGGTCGCGGGAGAGCAGAGTCGCTACTTCGGTAACCGATGCCCCGAGTACTTTGCGCACCCCGATTTCTTTGGTACGCCGTTCGGCCGAGAAAGTGGCGATGCCAAACAAGCCCAGGCATGAGATGAACAGACACAGTCCGGCCGCCCAGGTAATCATCTGCCGAAGCCGCACTTCCAGGTCATACTGCTGTGCCAGAACCGCATCCAGAAACTGAGCGTGGTAAAAATGCTGCGGGATAACTTTCTGGAAGGTGCGAGCCAGCAAAGCCATCGTCTGGGCGGTTGTTTTCGGCTGAATCCGAAGCCAGATTTCTCCGAAAGCCAGTTCCGCATCGCCCACGAACACCTGCGGTCGGATGGTTTCGTGCAGCGACGAAAAATGGTAATCGCGGACCACACCCACCACCCGGTATGCCTTCTGATTTCGGTCGGGAAAAACAACCCGTTGACCAATCGGTTGTTGCCAGCCAGCCTCCCGAACGAAGCTTTCGTTGACCAGCGCATTGTCGAGCGTATCGGACGCGTAGGCTGTCGAGAAGTTGCGCCCCTGCGCTAGTTTGATCCCCATCGTCGGCAGGTAGTTTTCATTGATGCGCAGGTAATTCACGTCGATCGTTTTCGCTTCGGTTCGAACGCTGGTGTACTCATCGAGCCGGTTTTTGGCCGTCATACTGACAATGCCGGGCTGATTCGTGAGTTTTTGCCGGAACAGCCGGGTTGCTCTGTCGTTACCGTCTCGCAGGGTAGGCAGGTCCATGCGAACCAGGTTTTCGGGCTGGTAGCCCAGGTCTTTGGTGGTCAGGAAATCAAACTGTTTGAATACGGCGAGCGTGGCTACAATCAGAAAAACCGATAACGCAAACTGCACCACGACCAGACCCTGGCTCAGGTAATTCTTACCCTGAAGCGCCCCGCGTCCGTACAGCACCCGCGACGGATTGAATCTCGACAGCACAAAAGCAGGATAGGAACCCGCCAGCACGGCTGTGAGCATGAGCAGGCCTGCATAGGTCAGCACCAGCCGGATGTCGAGCAGATACGCCAGGCTGAGCTGCTGACCGGCAACGGCATTGAAAAACGGTAGAACGAGCTGCGCCAGTGCAAGCGCCAAACCGAATGCAACCGTACTGAGCAGCAGCGATTCGCCCAGAAACTGTCCGATCAACTGACTGCGTTTGCCACCGACGACCTTCCGTACGCCCACTTCACGTGCTCGGCGGAGCGAGCGGGCAATGGTCAGATTGACAAAATTTATGCAGGCAATCGTCAGAATAAACACGGCCAGGCCACCCAGCAGATACAGCATAAGCGGACTAGTCGGCATGGCGAGTTCGTTGCCTCCGCCATAGTCCAGGGTCAGGTGAATGTCGGTCAGGGGCTGCAGCCCAAACCGGCGCTGTTCCGGATAGCCACGTTCCTGAGCCGCTTTGGCAACCTGCTCCCGGCCCAGCACAGCAAAGACCTGGCCCAGTTTTCGCTCGACCGCGGCCGGATCCGCATCCGGTCGAAGAACGAAGAACGTAGCCAGATACTGACTAAGCCACTGGTCGTTCTTATAATTACGTTCGAGGTAGTCGAACGACAGCAGCATTTCGAACTGTAGCGATGAGTTGGGGAGCGGATTTCGGGCAACCCCCGTTACGACTAACGGCTCGAACGCACCGTTCATCTCCACACCCAATGTTTGCCCCAGCACGTGGGTCGTCCCGAAGTATTTCAGCGCACTTTTTTCGGTCAGTACAACCGAGTTGATCGTGCTGAAAACCGACCGGGGCGTGCCTTCCAGCAGCGGTAGCGAGAAGGTCTGAAAGAAATTGGTGTCGACATAGTGCGCATCCTGATAAAACCCTTCCCTGTCGCGCCGAACGTTGAACGAAACGCCCATCATCCGCGTCATCGACTCGATATCCGGAATGCTGCCCGCAAACGAAGGACCATGCACGGCCCCGGTATTGCCCGTTCGGTTTTTCAGTTCCGTTCCATCCGCGTTGGTGGTTGTCGTGGTCAGTCGGTAAATGCGGTCTGCCTTGTCGAGAAACCCATCGAAGGTTAGTTCGTTTTTGAGGTACAGCGTAATCAGCAGCACACAGGCCAACCCCAGGCTTAGCCCCGACAAGTTGATCAGCGTGTAGGCTCGCTGGTTGACCAGATTCCGCCAGGCGATTTTCAGGTAGTTCAGGAGCATAGGGGAAAGGGGTAAGGGCAGAGGGGGTAGGGTGTTGCTGGGAGGAGTACGACTCCTGGCGAAAGGCCTGTTAGTTGCTGGCAGCCGGAATGCCAATTTCTTTTTCGATCTCGTCGATGATGCGCTGCCGCTCCTGCTGCGACTTGTCGCGGGCGTTGAGCGTACGCTCGTAGGTAATCTCTTCCCCGTCTTTCTGGAATTTATACCGTAGATACAGCTTCCCCGATTCCGAGTCGTAGTTCACTTCCTTGGTGTACGGATTCTTTCCGCCGACGGCTACGGCCTGCTTATTTCCTTCGCTAACCCATATTTTGGGCTTATCCCCGGTAATCATGGTTACCGACTCATGATCACGATCCAGACGGGGAGCTTTAGGTGCTTTGGGCGCAGCCGGGGCACCAGGGGCTTTCGGGAGGGTCGGGGGCTCGGGCGGTTCGGGCATGTTGATGTTGAGCGAATCCAGCACCCGTTCGCGCAGGGCGTTTCGTTCAGTCAGGCTCAGGTGCGAGACATCGTAGCTACGGTCGTAATCAACCGGTTTGCCGTCGATGGTGCCCTGTACCTTGATCGACAGGGTTTTTTCGTCGTCGTTAATGCTGCGACTGATCGATGAATGTTGCGCAGCGGCCAGATAGCTGGTTAGTGCCAATAAGCTGGTTATAAGCGTTTTCATGTTATTGAAGATTTGTAATAGAATCGGTATGTTGTGTATATTTGATCTTGAATCTGAAAAGCCCGTTTCGTTATGGAAACTTTTGTTGATATCCTTTCCGACTATGAGCGTGAACGAGGTAAACCCATGCCTAATCTTACCCACGGTTCTATCCAGGCTAACCTGGTGTTTGAGCTTAAAACTGTTTATCGAAGTCAGTACCGCATTGCCAGCGAAGTAACCCTGGCTACGCTGCCCGATGGAACTACGCCCGACGTTGTCATTTATCCAGCCATTACACTGGATTATCAGCATGAACCGTCCAAACGTACCGACGCTCCTTTGGTTTGTATCGAGATACAGTCGCCGTCGCAGAGCCTGGAACAAATGGTTGATAAAACAGACATTTATTTCAGCTTTGGTGTAAAGTCCTGCTGGATCGTGGTCCCGGCTGTAAAAGGCATATTTGTTTACGATCGTCCGGGGCATTATCAATTTTTTTACGAAGCCGACACACTGCACGACCCAAATACCGGCTTTACGGTTCAGCTACCAACTATTTTTGAGTAGGGAAGGGCATGGGGCAGGAGCGCGTTTTACCCTCTGCCCCATGCCCTTCCCTACTCCGACCGCAAACTCTTCACCGGATTCATCAGCGCGGCTTTGATGCTTTGAAAACTGACGGTGACGAAGGCAATGGCCAGCGCCAGCGCACCCGCCCCGACGAAGACCCACCATGGCATGTCGATTTTGTAGGCAAAATTCTGCAGCCACTGATGCATGGCCCACCAGCCGATGGGTGTCGCAATCAGAATGGCTATCAGCACCAGCATCAGGAAATCGCGGGAGAGCAACAGCACAATGTTGGTTACGCTGGCGCCGAGCACTTTCCGGACGCCAATCTCTTTCGTGCGCTGCTGCGCGGCAAAAGCGGCCAGCCCGAATAAGCCCAGGCACGAAATCAGAATGGAAATAGCCGTGAAATAACCCACAATGCGCGACGTTCGGGCCTCGGCTTCGTAGTTCTTCTGAAAATCTTCGTTGACGAACGTATACTGGAAGGGTTCGTCGGGGCGCAGGGTTTTCCATTTCTGTTCCAGAAAAGCCAGCACCGACTCCATGTTGGCGGTGTTGACGTGTACCAGTAAATGGTTATAGTTAGGCTGGCTGTTCAGCAGAAACGTGTACGGTTGAATAGCCTGGTGCAGGTTTTCGAAATGAAAATCTTTCAGCACGCCCACAATCTCGTACTGATTTGTTTGGCCCTGCCAGTCGAAATTCAGCTTCTGCCCAACCGCCTTCGTCAGCGGAATCTGGAATTTTCGTAAGGTGGCTTCGTTAACGACGATCCGGTTGCTGGTATCGCCGGGGAACTGCCGGGAGAACATCCGCCCCGTAAGCAGTTTGAAGCCCATATTCTGCAGGTAGTCATAATCGACCCAGTCGGTTTTGATCGACTGGCCGGTCAAGGGCCCCTGTTCCGGCCGGTACAGCAAAAAGTCGGTGGCGTTATTGATACCGGGGTAATACTGGGTTCCGGCCGCGCCCAGTACCTGATGGTTTCGCTGGATTTCGTTGCGAAGGGGCCTGTAAATGTCGCGCGCTTCCTTGCTGCTCAGTGGAATGGCAATCTGCTGATCCTGTGTAAAACCCAGCGATGCGTTTCGCAGGTAGCGCATCTGCTCCTGAATGACGAACGTTGCCAGCACCAGCCCGACGGAAATCACGAACTGAAACACAACCAGCCCACGACGTAACGCAACGGCCGACAGGGTATTTGTAAATTTCCCTTTGAGTACCTGCGCCGGATTGAACAGCGACAGATAAAAAGCCGGATAACTGCCCGCAAACAGTCCCGTAAGCAACGCCAGGCCAATAAACGCCAGGATGATGCGGGGTTCTGCCAGCTCGGAAAAATGCAGCGATTTAGCCGTCAGCTGATTGAATACCGGCAGCGAGAGCATTACAAGCCCCAGCGCAATCACCAGTGCCAGCAGCGACAGCACCATCGATTCGCCCAGAAACTGCCCGATCAGCGAACCCCGTTCGGCGCCCATCACCTTTCGGACCCCGACTTCGGCCGCCCGTTTAGCCGATCGGGCCGTCGACAGATTCATGAAGTTGATGCAGGCAATCAGTAAGGTGAAGATGGCAATCGACGCCAGTATGTACAGGTAGGTTCGGGTGTTGGTGGGCGTAACCACGGTGCCGATCTGGTCGTAAAGGTGCAGGTCGGGAACAGGAACCAGAAACAGTTTTTTGCCGAAGCCCACGGCTTTCAGATCGTTGCTGGCATACTTCGCCATGAAGGCCGGGAATTTCTTCGCCAGTTGGGCGGGGTCAGCGCCGGGCCGTAGCTTCAGGTACGTCACAAACATGTTGTTGCAGCAGAAGTCCAGCTTCGAGTCGCGGAGGAACCCTCCGACCCACCCGGCCGAAATGGGCAGGAAGAATTTGGCGTCGATGTGCGAACGCGCGCTTTCGTCCCGATACACACCGGTTACTTTGAAATCCTCGCTATTTCCCGAAGTGCCACCAATGCGGATGATTTTGTTCAGCGCCGGGCGATCGCCAAACAGCTTGCGGGCAATAGCTTCCGACAGAACCACCGAATTCCGGTCGACCAGAGCGGTGCGAGCGTTTCCTTCCGTAAACTGGTACGAAAACAGCTCGAAAAAAGTCGAATCGACCTGATAGCCCTTGGTTTCGTAGAAAGATTTCACAGCTTTACCGCCTTCCCGAACCTGGAGCAGGGCCTTGTCGTCGATGATGTTGGACCACAGGCGGGCCACCTGGTCGATCTCCGGAAATTCGGCTTTCAGCGCAAACGCATACGGAGCCGATGCGGTCGAGCTGAGATCGCTTCCTGCGTCTTTACTGCCTTTGCCGATGATGGTTTCCTGCGCCATCAGGTACAATTCATGGGCATGCTGATGGTGCTTGTCGAACGACATTTCGCTGCGGATATACAGCAGCAACAGCAGGCAACAGGTCATCCCCACCGACAGTCCGAAGATGTTGATGACGGAGAACGATTTGCTTCTGAGCAAATTCCGAACGGCGATTTTGAGATAGTTTAGAAGCATAGGGGTAAGGGCGTAGGGGTAAGGGCAGAGGGCGTAGGGCGTAGGGGTAGGAGCATGGGGCCAGTCCCCCTCTGCCCTTACCCCTACGCCCTACGCTATTTACTCACTTCGCAAACTTTTAATCGGGTTGACCAGGGCGGCTTTGATGCTCTGGAAGCTCACGGTTAGGAGGGCGATACCGACGGCAAACAGACCGGCCAGGGCAAACATCCACCATTCGATATCAATCTTATAAGCAAATTTCTGTAGCCACTGATGCATGATATACCAGGCCAACGGCGAGCTGAGGACCAGTGCAACCAGAACGAGCTTTACAAAATCGGTGGAGAACAGGCCGAAAATATGCGCCGTCGACGCGCCGAGCACTTTCCGGATGCCGACTTCTTTGGTGCGTGTCTCAGCCATAAACGCTACCACGCCATACAGACCCAGGCAACCGATGAAAATGGCGATGCCTGCCAGCAGCCGGAAGAGCGAATACATCCGTTCTTCGGTCTGGTAGAAATTGGCGAGGGTTTCGTTCAGGAACGTATACCGGAACACGAAGTCGGGGAAGGTGGCATTCCAGGCCGTTTCGACGGTTTTCAGTAGCTGGCTGATGCGTTCGGGACTGGTATAACCCTCGGCCAGTTTAATTCCCAGATTACGGTATTGGTCGCGGTAGGAAGTCAGCACGCTGGGCTCGATCCGTTGGTGCAGTGAGAACATGTTGAAATCCTTCACGACGCCCACAATCGGCTTTTTCACGTCTTCGCCGTTTACGGTCATCAGCTTCCCGATGACCTGGTCAGGCTTTTGAAAGCCCAGCCGCTTCATAAACGCTTCGTTAATCACAAACTCCCGAATGCTGTCGGCAGGCTGGTACATGCGTCCGGCCAGCAGTCGCAGGCCGTAGGTGTGGATGTACGCCGTGTCCGCCGGGCGCATCAGTACGCCGTAATCCGGTTCTTTGTCTGAATTGCCGAACCGGAAACCCGTTGTCCAGTTGCTGGATGACGACGGAGTGGTCATGGCAAAGCTCATCGACTGAATACCCGGTAAACCTGTCAGTTTGGCTTTCAAACTCTCCAGCTGGCCTGGCTTTTTCTCAGGAATCAGGACCGATACCACGGCGTCGTGGCTGTATCCTAAATCGGCGGACCGGAAATAGGTCATCTGGTTGTAGGCGATGATGGTGCCGATGATGAGCAACTGTGAAATCGCAAATTGCCCCACGATCAGCCCCCGACGAAGTGACAGCTGTGCATTCCCGCTGCCCTGCGCCGACGCGCGGAGTTTGCCTTTCAGGGCCAGAATCGGCTGGTAACCCGACAGCACTAAGGCCGGATAAAAACCCGCCAGCCCGGTCGTGAGAATTCCCAGAATAAACAGAAATCCGATTACCGTTGGGTCGAACAGGTGAGCGGCCCCCGGTTTGATGTTGAGCAACTCGCCTACGTATGGCAGCGCAAGCTGTGCCACCAGTAAGGCAAGCACCATAGCCAAACCTGTCAGCACACCGGTTTCGCCCAGAAACTGCCGGACCAGTTGCCCGCGCGAGCTGCCCAGCACTTTCCGAACACCCACTTCCTTGGCCCGGCGGATGGCCTGTGCGGTGGCCAGATTGATAAAATTGACACAGGCCGTAACCAGAATAAACAAGCCGATCAGCGCCATCGCCCAGATCATTTCTTTGCTGACGGCTCGCTTGGCATAATTATCCGTTCGGGTGTCGAAATGGATTGCCGTCAGCGGTTGTAACTGGTAGCGCAGGTCATGCGCATCTTCGGGGCGGTGGTATTTTTTGACAAAGCCCGCCAGTTGCTGTTCCATCTGTGCCGAAGCGCTGGCCTGGTCGGCCGGACTGCCGGGCAGTTTCAGGTAAATCTGCGCCCCGCCGTAGGTCGACTGCCAGTCATCCCAGTTCGTATAAGCGCCGTACTGCTTCAGCGAAGCAAACGACAGTAGCATTTCAAACGGTACGCTCGTCGTGACGGGTAGTTCCTGCACGATACCGCTTACCACAAAATCCAGTTTGTTCTCAACCCGTAAGGTTTTGCCAATGGCCTGACTGGTGCCGAAATATTTCTGCGCCATCCGCTCGCTCAGCACTACGGTATTCGGGCTGGAAACGGAGGTTTGGGGGCTACCGCTTTTCCAGCCGTAATCGAACAGCCGGAAATATTCGGGTTCTACGAAGGCTACGACGCCATCGCCCTCCTGGAATTTTTTCGCAGCCCGGCCGCCCTTGTCCCGCACGCTCACCACCACATTGGCAATTCGGTTGACCAGAGTGATATCGTGCTTCAGGTTCGGAAAATCGTTTCGTAAGGCCGCCAGGGCTGGGAGTGGCATGCCTACATTCCGCCGGTCCTCGTTGGCGGTTATGTCATACGACACCATCCGATACACCTGATCGGCGTGGGCATTGTGCCGGTCGAAACTCAGCTCATAGCGAATGGCCAGAAACAGCAGCAGACAGCAGGCCAGGCTGAGCGTAAGCCCCAGCACATTGATGACCGAATAACTCCAGTTGCGCCTAAGCGCGCGAAGGGCGGTGGTGAGATAACTTTTGAGCATAGGGGTAGAGGGGGAAGGGCGGAGGGCATGGGGGTAAGGGTATGGGGCAGAGGGTACTACACCTCCCTTACCCCTGTGCCCTTACCCCTTCCCCCTACACTATTCCGACCGTAGTGATTTGATGGGATTGGTTAGGGCCGCTTTTATGCTCTGGAAACTGACGGTCAGGAGCGCAATCAGGACCGTCAGGCCACCCGCCAGCAGGAAAACCCACCAGTGAATGGTAGTGCGGTAGGCAAAATCAGCCAGCCAGGTGTACATCGCATACCAGGCGATGGGCGAGGCAATGACCAGCGCGATGAGCACCAGCTTCATGAAATCTTTCGAAAACAAAGCTACCAGGCTGGCTTCCGACGCCCCCAGTACTTTCCGGATGCCGATTTCTTTGGTGCGCTGCTCGGCCATGAACATCGACAATCCAAACAGACCCATGCAGGAAATCAGAATGGCGATACCGGCAAAAATACTGAACAGAATCTGTTGGGTCTGTTCGCGGGCGTAGAGCCGGTCGAAGCGTTCGTCCAGAAACTGGTAGTCGAACGGCCGTTCGGGGAAGAACTGCTTCCAGACCGATTCGACGTGTTGCAGGGCAGTTGGGATGTTGCCTTTCAGCGGCACCGAAATCCAGTTGAAGTTCTGGGTAGACATCACCATGGCAATGGCCGACATCTGCTGGTGCAGGGACTCGAAATGAAAATCCTTCGTGACGCCGATTACCTGCCCGTTGGTCGGGCCGTAGCGGAACCGTTTGCCAATGGCCTGGTCGGGTGTCCAGCCCAACTGCCGCACCGCCGTTTCGTTCAGAACGACCATCGAAGTATCGGTACCATAAGCGCGCGAAAAATTCCGGCCGGCCGCCATCGGAATCTGATAGGCTGTAATGAAATCATAATCGACGCGCAGGCCCCGCAGATTGATTTTGACCGGTGCCATGCTGTCGCCTTTAGCTGCCGAAGCATCCCAGGAATCGAGCAACCGACTCGACGGAATTCGCGACGAGCGACCCATGTCGCGGACGGCCCCCGTCTGGACGAGCTGCTGCTTGAGGGTTTCGTAATTCGTGGTCGAATCGCCGACGTCGCGCAGAAGCAGAACCTGATCTTTGGCGTAACCCAGCCGGTAATCCTGAATGTATTTCATCTGGTTATAGACCACCGCCGTGCTGATGATCAGCGCGATGGCAATGGCGAACTGCGTAACGACCAGCACCTGCCGCAGCTTGCCGGTCCGCATGGCCGAAACGATCTGCCCTTTCAGCACACCCAGCGGCCGGAACGACGTCAGAAAGAAAGCCGGATAGCTACCTGCTACCAACCCGGTCAGCAGCGTAATGCCGATCAGGATGCTGAGGAAAATTGGGTCGAGGAGTTGCTGGAACGACAGTTGCTTTTGAGTGAAATCGTTCAGCGCGGGCAGGCATAACACCACCAGCACGACCGCGATACTCAGCGCAAAGGTGACCAGCAGAATGGATTCGCTCAGAAACTGACCAATGAGCTGGGTGCGCAAAGCCCCTACAACCTTGCGCATCCCAACCTCTTTGGCTCGTCCGGCGGAGCGGGCGGTGGCCAGATTCATGTAGTTGATGCAGGCGATCAACAAAATGAACAGACCGATGGCCGAAAACAAATAAATATAGCTCATGTCGCCGGTAGGCTCCAGTTCCGAGTCGGTGTGCGAACGCAGGTGGATATCGGTTAGCTTCTGGAGGTTCAGCACCGACCATTTCGAGGGTTTGTTACCTTCTTCGGCAGGGATATGCTTATCCTGAAAAGCCGGGAAAGCCGCTTCTACACGTTTAGGGTCGACGCCCGGTTTTAGCAAAATATAGGTGCTGAAGGCGTTGTTTCCCCAATTGGTGCGCAGGCGTTCCGTGCCGTAAACACGGTTATCGTTGAACGTGCTGAATGACGCCAGAAAATTCGGGTGAAAATGCGCCTGAGCGGGTAGGGGTTCGAAGACACCCGTAACAGTCAGGTCGAACTGGTTATTCAGGCGAACAATTTTGCCCACCGGATTCTCGTGACCGAAATATTTCTCCGCCATAGGCCGGGAGAATAGGATCGAAAATGGATTGACCAGGGCATGGTCGGGGTTGCCGCTGAGGAGCTTGAAGTCGAAGACTTTAAACAGATTGCCCTCGGCAAAATAGAGGTCCTGCTCATTGAACGAGTGCTCGCCGTAGCGAATCAGCCCGCTGTTGTCGATCGTCCGAACTACCTGCTCGGCTTCCGGGAAATCCTGCCTGATCAGTGGACCAAAAGGCGGAGCCAGTTGCGCCAGCTTTAACGAGGGCGTACCTTCCGAGGAAAGGAATGTGCGGGATACCCGGTAAATGTGGTCGGCATGGGTGTTGTATCGGTCGTAGCTTAGCTCGTCTTTGACATAGAGCGCAATCAGCAGAAAACACGCCAGCCCGACGGCCACCCCCGTGATGTTGATGAAGCTGAAGGTTTTGTGTTTTCGTAAATTACGAAGGGCTATGAGCAGATAGTTTCGTAGCATGACTGGAGTAGAAGTTGGCGCCATACGAAACTGCCCAAATGCTATACCAGAAAATTAAATTACTGATAATCAGCAGGTAGCTTTGCGTTTTTGTAAAGAAGTGTCCGCAAACGGACGCGTTGCGTACAGTTACGGACAGAGGAAGGGCAGAGGGGTAAGGGCATGGGGCAGGCGAAGGGTAGAGAGTAGTCCAACCCCACGCCCTTATCCCTCTGCCCTTCCCTACTCCGACCGTAAACTCTTAACCGGATTCATCAGGGCCGCTTTCACGCTTTGAAAACTGACCGTCAGCAAGGCGATACCCACTGCCAGCGTACCCGCCAACGCGAAGATCCACCAGGCCATGTCGATTCGGTAGGCAAAATCCTGAAGCCACTGCTGCATGGCCCACCACGCAATCGGCGACGCGAGGATAATCGCGATCAGCACTAGTTTGAGAAAGTCTTTCGAGAGTAGTGTAACGATGCTGGTGACCGATGCGCCGAGCACTTTCCGAACCCCAATTTCTTTTGTGCGCTGCGTCACCACAAACGAAACCAGCCCGTACAGTCCAAGGCAACAAATCAGAATGGCAATACCCGTAAAGGTGTTGACCAGCCGGAAGATCAGGTTCTCGGTTTCGTAGCCCTTTGCCAACTGTTCGTCTAAGTAGGTGTACTCGAACACTTCGTCGGGGTAAAGCTTTTCCCATGTCTGCCGGATCAACTGGAGCGTCTGCGCCGGGTGATGCCCCGCTATTCGGATGCCCGCCTGCCTGAAAAACGGCGAGTGGCTGGCAATGAAACAGGGCTCAATTTTTTCGTGCAGCGAGCGCATGTGAAAATCGTTTACGACCCCCACGATGGGCAGCGCCACCGGCGATAGGTAATACTGCATTTTCTGCCCCAGAATCTGCTGGGGATTGCGGATGTGAAGCTTCTTTAAAAATGCTTCATTGACCAGGTACTCCCGAATCGTATCGCTCGGAACGATGTTGCGACCCGCCACCAGCTGCAAACCGTAGGTAGGCAGATAATCAGCATCGGCGATGCGCTCCCGGATCGGACTTTTTTCCCATTCTACCCGGCCATACAGGCGGAAGGAGCCGCCATTCTGAATCGGGGCCGACGGTGGGCGGTAGCTGGCGCTCACCGATTTGATGTCCGGGTATTGTAACAGTTCCCGTTTGAATGTCTCGCGGTGAGCTTTCTGCTGGTTAGGCAGCGTAACAACTACGATGTTATCTTTTCGGAATCCAAGATCGGCTTCACGCATGTACCGAACCTGATTGGCGACCACGAATGCCCCTACCAGCAACGCCTGACAAACCACGAACTGCAGCACAATCAGGCTTTGTCGGAGCGAGTAGTTTCCGCTTATGCGCAACGGAAGCTTCCCTGTCAGCGCTGCCCACGGACTGAAACCGGAGAGTACGGCCGCCGGATAGCCGCCCGCCAGCACAACCACCAGCGCCATCAGCAGGCCGATGAAACCAAGTGTGGACGCGGTTAGACGAAGCGACAGATCGGTGGACAGCCACTGGTTGAAGAGTGGTAAAGCGACCAGGGTGAGCACCAGAGCCAATGCCGTTGCTGTCAGCACGATCAGTATGGTTTCGAGCAGAAATTGACGGATGAGCTGACCGCGTGTGCTGCCCAGGGTTTTGCGGATACCCACTTCCTTGCTTCGGCGGAGGGCCTGCGCCGTGGCCATGTTGATAAAATTGATACAGGCCGTCAGCACCAGAAATAGCCCGACCAGCCCCAGCGCCCACAACAGCGTCGGACGAATAGCGCCCCCAACAACCCGTTTGACGTCGAAATGAACATCCCGCAACGGCTGCACATGAAACTGGAAAACATGAGCCATCTCGCCAAAATGCTTCTTCGAGAAGGCGGGCAGGGCGGCTTCCAGACTCTCGGCTGAGGCCGGGTCTTTCAATAGCACGTAGACCCGGTCCGTTGTGTTCAGATTGCCCCAGTCCTGCTGGTCGAAATCGGGGATAAGTGTGCTAAGGGTTGAGAGCGAGATGAATAAATTGATGTCGGTGTCGGTCGTTTTGGGCGGGTCGGCCAAAATGCCGGTTATGTTGGCCGTAACCAGATGATTCAGCCGCAGCGTTTTTCCCAGCGCGTCAGAATCGCCAAAATATTTCTTTGCCCAGGATTCTGTGAGCACCACGCTATTGGGTTCACGCAGGGCAGTTTTTGGATCTCCCTGAAGCCATTCATAATCCAGAATAGCAAACAGCTCGGGCTCGACCAGCGCCGTGCTTTTGTGTTCCAGAAAGCGCACGGGTTTATCTTTTTGCCTGGACGTGCCAACCTCTACAGTCAGTTCCCGGTTCATTTTCAGGTAAGCGGCCTGTTCAACCTGTGCGTAGTCAGTGCGCAACGCTTTAGCTACCGGCAGCGATGCTTCGGGATAGTATTCGACAGCGCCATCATCCAGGTGAAGGTCCAGAACAATGCGGAAAATGCGGTCGAAATGGGTGTGATGCCGATCGGTGCTGAGGTGGTACTGGATGAACAGAAAAATGAGCAGCCCACCCGCCATGCCCACGGTTAAGCCAACGAGGTTGAGGACCGTGTAGGTTCGCTGCGAACGCAGGTGGCGGAAGGCGATTTTGACGTAATTGCGAAGCATAAACGTTTTGGCTAACTTTGTTTACATCCAATCAGTTGATTATGTACTTTCCTGCCGTCACAGAACCCTCCCAAGTTGCCGAAGATTTGGTTATATGGGCCCCTATCGATCATCAACGGATTATTTCCCTGCTGACGATTGGGTTAGGCGTTTTATATCATCGCGAAAAGAGCATCTCGCTGGAGCCACTGCCCGAAACAATGCTTGACGAAGGCAAAGCCAGCCAGGTACCCGACGTATCTCTGCGGGATAATCTGACGGCTCAGACGCCGATCATTATCGAAGTATGTCATACGAATGGGTTAAAAGGCGATCTACGGAAAGTCATTCAATTGATAGACGAAGACATCTACGGCATCCGGGAAGGGTTTATCTATGATTACCGAACCCGCCAGTGGCTCCGGTATCGTTTCGGTGATGGCGGGCTAATCACCGAATCAGCCTTCTCCGACATTCTCCAGATGGACCTGAATCAGTTTCTCTAGTTCAACGACCCCTGCCCCGCGCTATCCCCGCCATTCCCTGCCTCAACCCCTCTGCCCCCCGCTATTCACTTCGTAAACTCTTCACCGGATTCATCAAAGCTGCCCGGCTGGCCTGAGTGCTTACGACGAGGCCGGTCAGCAGCGCTAAAATCAGGGCGACCAGCGCAAACGGCCACCACGACACATCGGTTCGGTAGGCGAAATGCGTCAGCCAGTCCCTCAGCAGGTAGTAAGCGATCGGCCAGGCTACGGCGTTGGCAATCAGCAGGATCAGCGCGAACTCGCGCATGAACAGGCCAATGATTCCCAGCGTCGATGCGCCCAGTACTTTCCGGATACCAATTTCCTTGGTTCGACGGGTAACGTTCAGCGATACCAGCCCCAACACGCCCAATAAGACAATGACCAGAGCCAGCGTCGTGGCCAGCTTCGAGGCTTTCTGAAGCTGGATTTCCGTCTGATAAAGTTTCTGGAGGGTATCGTCCATAAACGAATATTCGAACGGCGCATCAGGAAACAGCCGCGCCCATTCGGTACCGACAGCGGCTACCGTCTCCGCCAAATGACCCGGAGTCGAAGCGAGCTTAAACGAGAAATAGCGATAAACGGGATTCGACCGGACATGGATGAAAATGAGTGGCTTGATGGGCTGATGCAGCGAGCCGAAGTGAAAATCTTTCAGAACGCCATCGATTCGCAGGGGCGTGCTGCCTCCGTAAAACCGCACCAACTGGCCTAGCGCCTTACCGGGATCGTTCCAGCCCAGGGCTTTGGCCGCCGATTCGTTCAGGACCACCCGCGTCGAATCGTAAGCGCCACCGCTGGCGTGGAAAAATTGGCCGGAATGCAGTTGAAGCCCATACGTCTGGGCAAAGCGCTCGTCGGTGGTCAGCACCTCCATGGTAGCGGCCGACGTGCTGTCATGCCCCTGTCGGAATACCTGGCCACTCCCGCTGCTTTTACCATCGGGCACGACAAATGAAAAGCTTACATCGCTGACGCCGGGAATGCGGGCCAACTGACGGCGGATGCCCTCCATGCGTTGTACCCCCGCGGGCGACCAGTCGCGCGGTACGGACGCCACCGTCAGCAACTGATCTTTCCGATACCCTAGATCTTTACTGAAAAAATACGAAACCTGCTTACCGATTACTACCGCGCCCACAAACACGAAGACCGCGACAGCAAACTGAAAAACAATCAGCGCCCGACGCAGCCCGATGCCTTTCTGAACCGATGCGGTTAGCTTACCCCTGAGCGATTCGATGGAGGGCAACCCCGACAAGACAAACGCCGGATAACTTCCCGCCAGCAGGCCAATGAACAACACAAACCCCAACAGGCCCGCATAGGCCACCGGCGACCAGGTCAGAAAGGACGGAATCGGTTTGCCCAACAGATCGGCGAACATAGATCGGAAAATCTCATGACCGGCCAGCGCCAGCAAGGTCGCGCCTGTAGTCAGCAGCAGGGCTTCGGCCAGAAACTGACCAATGAGCTGACGTTTCAAACTGCCCAGTACCTTTCGGACACCGATCTCCCGGAGCCGGGTCGCCGATATGCCGATGGTAATATTCATGAAATTGACCACCGCCATCAGCAGAATGAACACCGCCACCAGGCTCAGCGTCAGGATCATTTTACCGACCAACCCATTGTTCGCTTTCAGGTAGAAAGTATCCAGCGGGCTAAGGGATACCGTGAGATTTTCCTTAAAACCGGGGGGCGCGTGGGCCGCCAGCATCCGGCGCATGGGTTCCGTCAACTGATCGGCGGTAACGCCCGGTTGCAGTTCCAGGTAGGTCGGGATGTACTGGTTTTGCCAGGTGTGCATGCTGGCTTCCGGCGTAAAATACCCGATGTTCCGCATCGGAATAAACACCTGGTCGGTCGTGGCCACCAGATCCGTCACGCTGTTTTTGGGCAGGTCCTGCAACACACCCGTCACGGTGAAAACCTGCTTGCCGCCCACCGGCGTCTGGACGGTCAGCGGCTGACGAAGTACGTCGGTTCGGCCGAAAAACTTTTGCGCAACGGTTTCCGTAATCACGATCGAGTTGGGTTCGAGCAGTGCGGTTTTTGGGTCGCCATACGCCATCGGGAAACCGAACATCGGCAACAGCGTCGAGTCGGCTACTTCGATGCCCTGGCGAAAATGAGTCTGTCCGTTCGAAATAATAGCCGTAACGCCATAGAACCGGTAATAAGTAGCCACCAGGTTCGGGTAGTGTTGCCGCAGCGTCGGGCCGAGGGGCGCCAGCGTGGTAATGTCCATGCCCATCGTTTTTTCTTTCCAGTGACTTTGTACCAGATACTGCTGACCGACATGCCGAAGGGTTTGGTTAACCGCCAGTTCTCCCTGAATGTAGTTGCCGATAAGCAGCAGGAACGTAATCCCGACCGTCAGGCCGAGCAGCGTAACCAGGGCGTAAAACCGGCGTCGGACTAAATTGCGCAAGGCGATTTTGAGGTAATTCTGAAGCATAAGACAAACGGTTTTTCAAACGCAGGTTTCGTTAGCACGAAGGTATTAACCGTTTGTCGATTCGCCTGATTTGCAGGCTGTTAAAAAATGTTAAGGGGTGGGGCAGAGGGGGTAGGGCATGGGGAGTAGGAGAAAGACCGCTATGCCCACTTACCCACAACTCCATACCCTTCCCCCTCTGCCCCCACCCCTTCCCCCCATGCCCTTCTCCTCAAAACTGATTCTTCAGCGCGAGGGTGGGGTAAACCTGTAGTTGGTTGGCGTTCGTGATCGTGTGGTAGAATAGATTGATGCGGGAGCCGACCGAAATGGCTTTTGTGAGCCTGACCCAGCATTGGGGATCCCCGAAAAAAGCGATCTTTTTGCCGCTCAATCCTTTGGTGAATTCGTTACCCTGGTTTCGATTTTCGCTCCAAGCGACCAGGCTGCCGGCTATCATAATCCGGTAATTAAAAAAGCCTCGTCCGAAGTAAAACGTAAACTGTGGGTCGATACTTGGCTTCGGGAAAGCGCTGTATCGACAGACCAGGCTCGTACTGAACCAGGCTTTTCGTGTTTGAAAGGGATAAGCGGCTCCGAGGCCAAAGGTGTTGGTGAGGTAATAGCCGTAAGTCGGTGGCGCCACGCCCAGACCACCCGTGTACGTGAGCGCCAGCTGGAGTTTGGGTCGCCAATACCGCAGGTTTTTAGAAACCTGTACGAAAAGCTGCCCAACGTTGTTATTTTCGCCAGCAAAGTCGGTTTGCATTTTCAGCAGAAACGAGCCGGTCGAATCGTTGCTTTTGAAATATTCGAAGACCATCGACGCAAAATTGCGTCGATTCAGACTAGGATCGATCGAGTGGCGGAAATCGTAATGCAGTTGAAGCTGCTGCGCCTGAACAGTCAGTGAGGCAGCGAAAAAAATAAGTAGCAGGATGGTCTTCATCGCAAACAAAGTTTTCGACAAAGCTTCGTCGCCGACCGAAAAACGGGCGGTATTGGGCCGGAAACGTCCCGGAAATGTGAATTCCGCCGAAATTACAGCCGTCGGAGCGAGCCATTGACGACCAGCGATGACAATCAATGACTATGTATGACGACCAATGACAACGTAGTGTACTTATGGACGATCTTGACCGGCGGGCGTTTGCCGATTTGCTGAATGCAGTAGTGGAGAAATGCTTCGGCCATCCGCTCAAGAGTCCGCTTTCTGAGCCGGAAAGTAAGCACGTGAGCAACGAAATTGAGGAAAAGACGGGGCTGGTCGTCGGGTGGCGGAGTATAAAAAACTACACCAGCTTTGTGCTCAATCCGGCTTCGGGCAGACAGGAAAATCCGTCGGTGGCTACGCTCGATACCCTGGCACGCTACGTGCTCAACGCGCCAATTACGACCGAAGTCGAGCGGAAAAAAGCGGAAGAGCATTTTCCGTACTGGTTTCGCTACCGCGAACAGGTAGCATGGCCCTTGAAACCTCGGGCTGAAGTAGTCCCTGAAGAACCGCGCAGGCTTCGGCTTGGGTTTTTAAGCCTGGTGTTCAGTCTATTGATCGTAGTGGTCGGCGGGAGTTTTCTGTGGTTTTGGCACACCGAATCAGACAAAATTGAAGAAAACTTCCGCCTAACTGACGACGTATCTCTGAACCGGAACGGCTGGTTTTTGCGGGGTAGAAACGCCGACTTCTGGAATCGTAGGGGTCAGACGCCGGGCCGCCTGACGTTATTTACGCTCAAAGGCGATAACTGGCCCAAATCGGGTGAAATGCCCCGTGTGCAGAATCTGCTCCTGCGCGAAATTCATAACGACTGCTTTCAGGCCGAAGTCCACTTCAACGATTTCGTGCCCAGCGGCAACTGGCAACAGGCGGGGCTTCTCTTGCTGGAAGATACGCTGTTTACGGGGAAAAGTATCCGGATGTCGCTTGCTTACAACGACTTCTTTGGTGGTTTCACCAGACCCGCCGAAGTGCTAATTCAGGCGATTGCTTCGTACGGGAAAGGGCACACCAATCTGGAAGAGTTTGTGCACCAGCCGCTCTTTCAGCTAGCCAGCGCAACCGATCGGCGCATTGCCCGGACAAACCTGAAAAACTTCGCTTTCCGGGTCGAAAAGCAAGGGCAAAAATTTCGACTGCTGTACTCGGCCAGCCCCGTCGATAACTTCTCATTCAAAGAAATCTCGACCTACGAATTTGGCCTGCAACCCAGGTACATCGGCCTCTTTGCTCTCAAAGGCTTCGTCGATTCAACGGCCGTCAGGCCCGTTACGGTTCGCTATTTTCGGCTGGATGGCCAATGGTGTGAATAGGGTAGGGGAAAGGGCAGAGGGGTAAGGGCATGAGGTAGGAGCACGTTTCTACCCCATGCCCTTACCCCTCTCCCCTTCCCTGCTATTCAGATCGCAAGCTCTTTACCGGATTCGTCAGGGCGGCTTTGATGCTCTGGAAGCTGACGGTGAGTAGCGCGATGCCGACGGCCAGTAGACCCGCCAGGGCGAACATCCACCACTCGATGTCGATTTTGTAGGCGAAATCCTGCAGCCACTGGTTCATGGCGTACCAGGCCAGGGGTGAAGCTATGACGATAGCGATCAGCACCAGCTTGAGAAAGTCTTTGGAGAGCAGGCCCACGATGCTAGTGACGCTGGCCCCCAGTACCTTACGAACCCCAATCTCTTTGGTGCGTTGCTCGGCCATGAACGCGGCCAGCCCAAACAAGCCCAGGCAGGCGATCAGAATAGCCAGTGCGGCAAAGGTGAGGGCGATCGTGCCGACGCGTTGTTCGGTCCGGTACATCTCGTCGAAACTGTCGTCCATAAACTGATACGTGAACGGCTGACCCGGAGCCAGTTGCTTCCATTTGGTCTCAATCTGTTTCACCAGACTGGGGACGTCGGTTCCGCTCAGCCGGAACGTTGCCGCGCCGGGGTTGTTGCTCAGGGTCAGCGCCAGCGCGCCGATATTCCGTCGAAGCGATTCGAAATGAAAGTTTTTAAGGACCCCAAGGATGGTGTACGTTTTTCGGGTTTTACCGAGTGCGTCGTCGAAGCCCCAGATGTGCTTGCCAACCGGATCTTTAAACCCCAGAATCCGGGCCGCGGCTTCGTTGATCAAAATACCGGATGAGTCGGAACCGAATGCCTGTGAGAAATCGCGTCCCTGCACGATCTGCATCCCCATTGTTTTTACGTAGTCGTGGTCGACAGACCAGGTCTGCATATTGACACCTTTGCTCAGATTCGATTGCCCTTCCGCATAAAAGGCGTTGTCGTTTCGGTTGGAAGGCGTTGGCAGGTAACCGGAAATACTTCCGCTTTGTATGCCCGGTAAGCGCAGGACTTCCTGCCTGAACGTTTCTGCCTGTTTACCAATGGCGTAAACGTCGTTGATTGTCAGCAGCTGATTGCGGTTGAAGCCTACGTTCTTGGTCTGGATGTAGGTAATCTGCCGGTAGACGATGATGGTGCCGACAATGAGCACGATAGACATCATGAACTGAAACACCACCAGACCACTCCGCAAACCGGCACTTCGAAAACTCACGTTTATTTTGCCTTTCAGCACTGTAATAGGCTGAAACGACGACAGGAACAGCGCCGGATAACTCCCTGCCAGTATCCCAACTACAATAGGAAAGAGCAACAGCAGGGGGAGGAAATACGGCGATATGAACGGATGCATACTCAACGCTTTAGCCGCCAGGGTGTTGAAGCCCGGCAAGGCCATCGCCACCAGCCCAAGGCCCAGCAGCATGGCCAGGGTCGTGGTCAGCACCGATTCGGTCATGAACTGGCCGACTAGTTGCCGCCGTTCTGAGCCCATCACCTTCCGGACGCCCACTTCTTTGGCGCGATTGGCCGAGCGGGCGGTGGCCAGGTTCATGAAGTTGATGCAGGCAATTAGCAGAATAAACAGCGCCACCGCTGAGAAAATGTACACGTACTGAATATCGCCGTTCGGGGCCAGCTCGATCTGCTGTTTCGAATGCAGGTGAATATCGGTTAGCGGAATAAGCCAGTAGCCAACCCGATTGCCCGCTTTTAGAAACTGATCCATGGTCGTGCCGATAATCTGAAGCGCCTGCGGGCCAACGTATTTCTCGATGACGGTGTTGAAATGCTGGGTAAACTGCGCCGGATCCGTGCCTGGTTTGAGCAGAATATACGTGTAATGATTATGGCTTAGCCACTGCCCCCAGGGATATTTATCGTTGAGCATAGTGACAAAAAAGTCGGTACGGAAATGCGCATTGACGGGCATATCGCGCATCACCCCCGACACCCTGAACGTTTGGTCGTTATCGAATAGCAGCGATTGACCCATTGGGTTCTGGTTGCCGAAGTGCCGTCTGGCTGCCGATTCGCTGATGACGACCGTATTGGGCTCGGCCAGCGCGTGCTTCGGATCACCCGCCAGCAGTGGTAGCGTAAACACATCGAACAGGGTCGAATCGGCGAAGGTGATGTTATTTTCACGTAAGTTCGCTGTCTCTCCCGATCGCCGGATCAACCAGCTTCCTTTGTCGTGCAGGCGCACAAACTGCTCAACCTGTGGATAATCTTTTTTCAGTGTCGGCCCCATCGGGTCGGGCGACACGGCGAAGTGCATGTCGTTTCCGCCGAACTTGACGTCGGATTGAACCCGGTAAATGCGGTCGGCTTTGGCGTTGTAGCGATCAAAACTCAATTCATCCAGCACATACAGCAGAATGAGCAGGCAGCAGGCCAGCCCAACGGCCAGGCCGAAAATATTGATGAAGCTAAAACCCTGCTGCTTCCGGAGCGTCCGCCAGGCGATTTTAAGATAATTGATGAGCATACTGTAAAACCGACCGTCCCGGTCGGCTGGGGTATTTTCTAAATGCCGACCGTCTTGGTCCGAACCGCTACTTCCAAATCCTTACTCGAAGCAAGGGGTTGTCACCGGGTTTAGGAAGGTGCCTATCGTGCTTTTCAACGATACAGGCTGTAGGCTGTGCTGCGTTTGGCGGCAGGCCGATTCCTGCCGGGGTTGAGGACCGGCGGTAAAACAAAAAGCAAGAACCAACAGCAACAGCACTACTTTCATAAAAATACTCAGAAAGAAAAGTTGTGCTTTCATGATTCGATAGTAAATGTGTAGTGAAAAGAGGATAGTTGTTTCGATACCCACGTGCTATGATCATGCCAATTGAGTAAGCAGCTGATAATTAGGTGGCTAATTGAATTCACGCAAAAAAAATGTCCACTATCGGACAGGGGGCGTACGACAGTGGACGCGGGTAATGGCAGGGTTGGCGCGGAAACAAGCCATGCTATTCCGTGCCGCTCCGTGCCATTCCCTGCTAGTCACTGCGCAAGCTCTTTACAGGATTGACGAGTGCGGCTTTAATGCTTTGAAAACTAACGGTTGCCAGCGTGATGACTACGGCCAGCAGGCCCGCCAGCCCGAACATCCACCAGGCGACGGCTATTTTATACGCAAAGCCCTGTAGCCAGGCATTCATGATGTACCAGGCCAGGGGCGAAGCCACCACCAGGGCAACCAGCACCAGCTTCAGGAAATCTTTGGAAAGAAGCGTTACGATGCTGCTAACGCTGGCCCCGAGCACTTTGCGAACGCCAATTTCCTTCGTTCGCTGTTCGGCTGTGAACGTAGCGAGGCCAAACAGCCCCAGGCAGGCAATGAAAATGGCCAGACAGGCAAATACGGAGGCCAGGATGCCGACAACGGTTTCGCTTTTATAAATCTTCTGGAAATCAGTATCCACGAACGAATAGGTAAACGGGAAAGTCGGATTCATTTTTCGGTAAACCATGTCGATACTCGCTAGTGCCTGTTTGGTCTGGCCTGGCTGGGTTTTGATCAGAATACTGCCGTACGCCCACTTTTCGCCTAATCGAATGATCATGGGCCGGATGGGTACGTGGAGCGAATTGAAATGGAAGTCCTGCAGAATACCGACGATTTTACCCGGCCGCTTCCCGAACGAGAGTGGCTGCTCCAGCGCATCCTTGTACCCAAGCCGTTTTGCCGCCGATTCGTTGATCAGGTAATTGGTGGTGTCCGTACTAAAGCTGGGCGAGAAATCGCGACCACGAATCAGCCTGAGCTTCATGGTCCTGACGAAATCATACCCAACAGCGGTATTGTTGAACTGAATCGCGGAAGTCGGGTCTTTCCCCACCCATTCTACGCCGTCGGTCGTATTGCCGTTGCTGAGCGGGTTCGTCTGCATGTGCGTAACGGCCTCGATACCGGGCGACTGAAGCAGTTCTTGCTTGAACGTCTGGTATTTCTTAGCAATGTCGCCCTCGCCGGGAATGCGAATAAGATTCTCCCGGTCGTAGCCGAGATTTTTGGTCTGGATATACTGAAGCTGCCGATACACCACCACCGTCCCGACAATCATCAGGATCGAGAGCACAAACTGAAAGACCACCAGCCCCCGGCGAAACAACTGCGCACTGGCACTGAAGCGAAGCGCACCTTTCAGCACCCGCACTGGATTGAGCGATGACAGAAAGAGCGCCGGATAACTCCCCGACAGGAAACCTGTTAGGAGCAGTAGCCCGAGCAAAAAAAGCCAGAATAAAGGCTGTTCCAGAGGAAGGGCCAACTGCTTTTCGGTTACCTGATTGAAAACAGGCAATACGGCCCCGACGAGCAACAGCGCCAGCCCAAGCGCCAGGGTTGTCATGAGCAGCGCTTCGCCCATAAATTGCCAGATCAGGGCGAGCCGCTCGGCTCCGACCGCTTTCCGGACGCCCACCTCCTGCGCCCGTTTGACGGAGCGGGCCGTGGCCAGGTTCATAAAGTTGATGCCGGCAATCAGCAGTAGAAAAATGGCTACGACACTGAACAGCCGGACGTACTCGATTCGCCCGCCGTCGCGGTGGCCGTTCCTGAAATTGGAGTACAGATACGCTTCTGATTCAGGCTGTAAAAACAGTTCGATGTTGAAGGTCGGGCCAATGTCTTTGTTCCGGCCTTTGAGAAACGAGCGAAGCCTGGCGTCGACGTTGGCCAGATTTGCATCAGCCCGAAGCTGAATCCGGGTACCGGGTCCGGCGTTGTCCCACCGGGTCAGCCAGGGTTCTCGTTGTAAATATCTCTCCCAGTTCAGCAGGAAATCGTACTGGTCGGCCGAATTATAAGGCAGATTTTCGAAGACAGCCGTTACCTGATAATCCTGGTAATTGTCGAAGCGGATGGATTTTCCCAGGGCCGCCTGAGGTGTTTGAAAATAGGTTTCGGCCACTTTCCGGGAAATGGCTACGTTGTTTGGCGCTTTCAGGGCGTTCTGGGCCGAGCCCGCCAGCAGCGGAATACCGTACATCTTTAGCCAGTCGGCACCCACAAAGCACCCTTTCTGGCGAGCGATTTTATCATTGACGCTCAGAACGTGTTCTTCTCCAGACGACAGACCCGCAGCATACACCACCTCGGGAAATTGCCTTTTCAGTTCGTCGGCCAGAATCCCTGGCGTATCTTCGTCGGTAACGACCCGACCATCGGCAATTTCATGCTCCATGATCCGGTACAGCAAATTTGCGTTGGCATACTGCTTTCCAATGCTCAGCTCATCCTGAATCCACAGCAATATCAGCAGGCTCGACGCCATGCCCAGCGCCAGCCCCAGGATGTTAATGGTCGAGAAGGTCTTGTTTCGAATCAGATTACGCCAGGCGATCTTGAGGTAGTTCGTTAGCATGGGGCAAAGGAGTTAGGCATAGGATGACTCGGACGGCACTCTTTTAAGGAATCCCCAAATCTTGTACCACAAAAGCAAATCTTTGACATATAGATAGTTACCTTTAGGTGCAGCTCAAAATTGTCCGCTTATGGACGAGCGGTGTTCACAGGCGGACATCCATCGCGGCCGCTTATCACATAGCCGTTGACCAAACAGCGTAAGGCCTATTATTTCGTGTAACCGATCCTCACCATGAAAAAAATCATTGGTTCGTTTGTGACCGCGCTGCAAAATATTCGCACCCGGTTTTTTCACACCGTTCTGTCTATTCTCGGCATTGTCATCGGTGTGGCGGCTCTGGTCGCCATTCTGTCATTGATCGACGGGATGGAGCAATACGCACAGGAGCAGATAACGAAAACGACCACGCTGAACGCAATTCTGGTGCAGCCGAATCCGTACAAATCGGCCAACGGGGTGCAGGTTCGGAAAGAAAAGTATGCCTATTTCACGGGCGATCGCTTCAACCAGATGCGGTCGTCGCTAACCAAACCCGCTACCGGGTACCTATACTGGCGACAAAACAGCGAGATTCAGTCGAAGGCCAGCAACCGTAAACTGGGCTCTATCGTTACCGGGCTGACGTTACCGATCCATCCAAATTTGACCTTAAAACAGGGCCGGGCGTTTACGCAGGCGGAATGGCAACAACGGCAACCGGTGGCGGTTATCAACCAGCGACTGGCGAAACAGCTCGTCGGAAAACAGCCCGAGCAGAAAGCCATCGGCCAGCAGCTCGTATTTAATAACAAATTGCTGACCGTCATTGGAATTACGTATGATAAAGACGCCAAACTGGAACAGCTGTTTATGCCCATTACACTATTGCCGGATAGCGCCCTGAAAGCCAGCCCGCCTATGGGCGTTGTCGAAGCGCGCTACGTGGAGGATGTACCTGAACTGAAAACACAGATCGAAAGCTGGGTAAAAGCGAACCTGAATAACCAATCGGACGATTTTATCTTCATTACCAACGAACAGCGGGTTGGTCAGGCGGCTAAAGGATTTCTGCTGTTTCGGATCATTATGGGCCTGATCGTCGGGATTTCAGTGATTGTGGGCGGCATTGGTGTTATGAACGTGCTTCTGATTTCGGTGACGGAACGAACCGTCGAGATCGGGGTCCGGAAAGCGCTGGGGGCCAAACGGCGGGATATCCTGTGGCAGTTTCTGTCCGAGTCGATCACCATCTCCATGCTGGGCAGTCTGCTTGGTCTAGCGCTGGGTCTGTTGAGCACAATGGTGTTTATTCCGATCGTCAAAGCCCTGACCGATGTACCTTTTCAGGCCGCCTACACCTGGAATACCTTCCTGCTGATTATAACTATTGCCATGCTGATCGGCGTCCTGTTCGGCACCTACCCGGCCATGCGGGCCGCCCGGCTCGATCCCGTCGAAGCCATCCGGCGGGAGTAGGGGAATAGCAAAGGGCAGAGGGGTAAGGGGTAAGGGCAGAGGGCACGGGACAAATCACCCTCTGCCCTTACCCCTTACCCCTCTGCTATTCAGATCGCAAACTCTTGACGGGGTTCATCAGGGCGGCTTTAATGCTCTGGAAACTCACCGTTAGCAGGGCGATGCCGACGGCCAACAGGCCGGCAAGAGCGAATAACCACCAGGCAATATCGATCTTATAGACAAAATCCTGTAGCCACCGATGCATGGCGTACCAGGCAATGGGTGTGGCAATGACAATGGCGATGAGCACTAACCGTAGAAAGTCGCTGGAAAGTAGCGCCACAAGGCTGGGGACACTGGCACCCAATACCTTACGAACCCCGATTTCTTTGGTCCGCTGCTGGGCAATAAAAGTAGCCAGACCAAACAGCCCCAGGCAACTGATAAAAATGGACAACGCCGTAAACAGATTAACCAGCTTTCCGAGGTTGCGCTCTTTGTTGTAGAGTTTGGCTACCGCTTCGTCGAAGAACTCCGGTTCGAAGGGTTCGCCAGCGTACGTCTGCTGCCAAAGCACCCGAATCTGTGCCAGGACTTGGTCGAACTGGGCCGCGTTGCCCCGGCGCAACAGTACATTGAATTGATACGTATTCGATTTCTGGCTCATAAGAGCCGTCGGAAAAATGGCGTAGTGAAGCGATCGATGATTGAAATCTTTGACAATACCGACAACTGGGAGCAGGCTTTTGTTGTCGGTTTCCAAAAACTGGCCAAGTGCGTCTGCCGGATTCCGGAAACCCATCTGCCGGGCGAGGGTTTCATTGATGACCAGTTCCCGCGCGGTATCACTGTCGACGTAATTGCGTCCTGCCAGCAGTTTAAACCCAAACAGGTTGAGGTAGTCGGTATCGCCCTGCTTGCGGTATATATTGATTTCTTTCGACCCTTTTCTGCCTTTAAACGTCATGGTCGAGGTCGTCCAGCTTCCAGAAATCGGAGTCGACTGGGCGACGCTCACCCGGTCGACTCCCGCTAAGCGCCGGATTCGGTCGGCCAGGCTAAACCGGCGGTTGTTGTTCTCCGCAAACAATACTTTCATTGGCGCGCTGAATGTCACGATGGCATCGCGCCGGAATCCTAAATCTTTATCGATCAGAAAGTTCAGTTGCCGACCTACCAGCAAGGCACCGACGATAAATACCTGAGCGATAACAAACTGGCTGACGATCAGCGTTTTTCGCAGGCCCGCTCCTCCTGCCAGGTTACCGACCTGATTCCGCAGCGTGTGAACGGGCAGATACCGCGACGCCAGCAATCCTGGATAAACACCCGAAAGCAGCGTGGTCATCAGAGCCGTTAGCGACAAAAACAGCCAGAGGTATGGCTGGGCCAGGTCGAGCGTCACGCCTTTCGGAATCAGATCGTGGAGGTAGGTCAGGGCCAGATTGGTTAGCACCATCGAAAAGGCAACCGCTACCAGTGTAAGCGTCAGTGACTCGCCCAGAAACTGGAGGATCAGATGTAGCCGGGACGAGCCCATTGTTTTTCGAATTCCGATCTCTTTGGCCCGCTGCGTTGCCTGCGCCGTTGTGAGGTTGATAAAATTGATGCAGGCCAGCAGCAACAGAAAGATACCCACTGCAATTAACCCGTAGAGTGTGGGTTTATGCGCCTGATTGCCAGTGCCGTAATCGATATTGAAGTGGACATCGGCCAACGGTTGTAGCCGCAACCAGCGCTTTCCGGTCTTGTCTGTCGTATTCTTCTCGGCCATTGTTGTAATCTGTTCGGCCAATTTTGCCGGATCGACACCCGGGTTGAGTTTCAGGAGGCACTGCGACGACGAATTGGTGCTGTTCCATTCCTCCCAGTTCATCGACTCCCGCAATTTTTTATTGGCCGACAGCGTAGCCAGCGACACGACCGTGTGAAAATCGAAGTTGCTATTGTGTGGTAAATCGCTCAATATTCCTGACACGGTCAGTAGCAACGTATCCCGAAACTGTTCTGCCCGGAGCGTACGGCCAATAATGGCGGGGCTGGCTTCACCAAAGTAAATACGGGCCTGTTGCTCGGTAAGGACCACCTGATCAGGACTCGTCAGGGAGGTCTTCGGCGATCCGACCAGCCATTGCCGTTCCATGATACTCAGGAAACGGCTATCGGCAAAAACCGCGCTGGCAGGCTCGTCTTGCGTAGACCGAAATCGGGCGGGTGCCTGGCCTGTGCGCGGAATCTCGACTACCTGAAATTCCGTCGTATAAAAATTCGCGCCGACGTCGACACCGGCAAATTTTGTCTGAACAGCACGTGCCACGGGTAAGGCTACACCGGGGTTGTGGTAATCCTCGTCACCGAACTGGAAGTCGGAAACAAGCCGGTAAATTCGGCTACCGTCTCCTTGATAACGGTCGAAGGTTAGCTCGTGCTGTACAATCAGGTAGATTGTCAGGCAAGCAGCAATCCCGGCCGACAGGCCTGCTACGTTGAGAGCCGTCGTCAGCCAGTTACGAAGCGCATTCCGAATCGCGATTTTGACGTAGGTTTTGAGCATAGGGAAAGGGGGCAGGGAATAGCAGAGGGCAGAGGGGTAAGGGGTAAGGGCAGAGGGTGATTTGTCCCGTGCCCTTACCCCTCTGCCCTCTGCTATTCAGATCGCAAACTCTTGACGGGGTTCATCAGGGCGGCTTTAATGCTCTGGAAACTCACCGTTAGCAGGGCGATGCCGACGGCCAACAGGCCGGCAAGAGCGAATAACCACCAGGCAATATCGATCTTATAGACAAAATCCTGTAGCCATCGATGCATGGCGTACCAGGCAATGGGCGTGGCAATGACAATGGCAATCAGCACCAGCTTCAGGAAATCTTTCGAGAGCAGAAGCGTAATGCTCAGTACCGAAGCGCCCAGCACTTTCCGGACACCGATCTCCTTTTTGCGCTGGGCTGTGGTATAGGCCGACAAGCCGAATAGCCCCAGACAGGCCAGGAAAATAGATAGGAAAGCAAACAGGCTGAAAATCTGCCCGGTACGGCTTTCAGCGGCATACAGTTTGTTGAACTCCTCGTCCATGAATTCGTACGTGAACGGCCGATCAGGGATGATCGTGCGCCATTTGCTTTCCAGAAACGGGAGCGTATTGGCTATCTGACTACCCGACAGCTTAACCAGCAGTACTTCGCCCCCCATTTCCGGGAACAGCATCAGCGGGCCGATTTTCTGTTTCATGGACGCAAAGTGAAAATCGGCGACCACGGCTTTGATCTCTCCTTTACGCCCACTGCCCATGTCGATTTTCTGACCGATGGCTTCCTGGGGTGTCCAGCCCAGTTCTTTTACGGCCGATTCGTTCGGAATGAAATGATAATAATTGAGACTGTCGCCGTCGGGGTGCGATGCCTGTTCGACATCGGTTCGGGTCAGGTCCCGGCCAGCCACTAGGTGCAGGTTCATGGCCTTGATAAAATCTTCATCGATCTGGAGACCTGCCACCATCTTGTATTTCCCATCGGGCATGTTGGTCCGGCGCATGCTGTAGCCGCCGTTGATATACACCGGCGATTCGGAAGCCAGCGAAACCTGCTGGACATCGGCGTTTTGACGAAATTCGCTTTTCAGGGTCATGATTTTTTCCTTGACCTGTTTGTCGACGGGTAGTAGCAGGACGTGATCTTTGTTATACCCCAGCTTTTTGTGCTGAATAAACGACAACTGGTTTCGGATCAGCAGAGTGCTGACGATCAGAAAAGAGGTGATGGCAAACTGCGCGACGATTAGCGTTCGACGGAATTGACCGGCTCCGGTGGTTTTCAGCTGCCCTTTCAGAACACGGATTGGCTGAAACCCTGCCAGAACCAGCGCCGGATAACTCCCTGCAATCAGGCTCACAACGACGCCAATGCTCATCAGCAACAGCAGATTCGTCGGCTTAAACCAGGTGTCGATCGAAAACTGCCGGTCTGAGAGCGTATTGAACAGCGGCAGGGTCAGACTGGCTAGAACCAGCGCCAGCACCAGTGAAACCGACGTGACGATAACCGATTCGCCGATGAACTGCCCGAACAACTGACCCTGTAGCGCGCCCATCACTTTCCGGACCCCCACTTCCTGCGCACGCTCCACGGCCCGCGAGGTAGCCAGGTTGACGTAGTTAACACAGGCAATCAGCAGAATCAGCAGGGCAACGGAGCCGAAAATGTAGATGTACGTCAGGTCGCCGTTGGGTTCGAAACTGCCTTCTACCACCGAATGCAGGTGCACTTGCCGGATTGGCTCCAGGTTGTAGGTCAGGTAATTACCCGACGACATCTCGTCTTTGCTGAACTGGGTTTTCATGAACCCCGGAATTTTCGCCTGCAACGACGCAATGGCTTCGGGTTTGCGCAGCAGCAAATACGTGGCATAATTGGCCGAATACCATTCTTCCGTTCTGGCCGCTTGCAGGGTCGTAAACGATGTTAGCAGATCATACTTAATCTGCGAGTTAGCCGGACAATCACTGACCACACCAGTTACCGAATAATCACGGAACGAACCACCGGTATTGATGCGCAGGGTTTTCCCGACCGGATTGTCGGTGCCAAAATATTTCTGGGCCGTTGTCTGCGACAGCACCACCAGATTCGGACCCGCCAGCGCCGTTTGCGGATTGCCCTTGATCAGCGGAAACGTAAAAATCGAGAAGAAGGCCGAGTCGGCGAAGACCACGCGCTTTTCGCTGAACTGCTGATTGCCGTTGATCACCACCGCGTCGCGGTTGATCAGCCGAACCCCCGCTTCGACTTCGGGAAACTGCCGCCCGAACTCCGGGGCAACTTTCGTGCCTGTCTGCGGTATTTTACCCACCCGGCCTTCCATGCTGTATTCCATGGTGACCCGAACGATTCGGTCCGCTTTCTGCTGAAAATCATCGTAGCTCAGCTCGTGCGTGATGTACATGAACAGCAACAGGCAGGACGCCAGCCCCACCGACAAACCGATGACATTGATGCCGGAAAATACTTTGTTCCGCCACAGGTTGCGAAAGGCGATTTTGAGGTAGTTTTTGAGCATAGGGGGAAGGGGGATGGGCAGAGGGGGGAGGGGTGGGGTCGGGGGAAGGGCATGGGGTATTCCCTCTGCCCTTCCCTCCATGCCCTTCCCTACTCGCTTCGTAAACTCTTGACGGGGTTCATCAACGCGGCTTTGATACTTTGGAAACTGACGGTTGCCAGCGCGATCACGATGGCCAGCGCACCCGCCAGCACGAACACCCACCATTCGATGTCGATCTTGTAGGCAAAGTCGGCTAGCCATTTGGTCATAGCCCACCAGGCAATGGGTGAGGCAATGACAATGGCGACTATAACTAATTTTAAAAAGTCTTTGGAGAGCAGGGCTACCAGGCTGGGGACACTGGCTCCCAGTACTTTGCGCACCCCAATTTCTTTGGTCCGCTGCTGAATGGCGATGAGTGCAATCGAGAAGAGACCCATGCACGACAGCAGAATCGCGACGCCAGCCGCCGACGAGAAAATGGTTGCCAGCCGCTGCTCTTTCCGGTACCAGCGTTCGGTGTTTTCGTCGAGAAACGAACCGATGAACTCCTGCTTGGGGGCAATGCTCTTCCAGACGGCTTTAATGGTTTCCATGGCTCCCACCAGGTTCTTCGGATTCACCCGCACCAGAATGTAGTGAATGGGCGCGTTCGACTGCATCTGCAGCGCAATGGGCTTGGCTTCCTGATGGAGCGAATACAGGTTGAAGTCCGACACGACCCCCACGATCTGAAATTGCTTGTTGTCGGGCTTGATGAACTTGCCAACTGGATTGGCTTCGCCCAGTTGTTTGGCCATGCTCTGTGTAATCAGGATGCTCGAACTGGAGTCGGTGCTGAATTTTGGGCTGAAATCCCGACCCTGGATTAGCTTGATTCCCATTGTTTTGAGGTAATCCGTATCGACCCGCAGCCAGTCGCAGGCTATGTCGCGTTTGCCATACAGGAAGCCGTAAATCATCCGCGACGAGCTGCCATCCAGTCCCGCGCCGATGTTGACTCCGGCGCCTGAAATGGCGGTAATGTTGGGTTGATTCGCCAGTCGGTCGCGCATGCTTTTCAGAGCGTCGCTGCCGTTGAGTTCGTTGCCGACCGGAATACTGACGACCTGTTCTTTATCCAGCCCCATCGGTTTCTGCTGCAGGTAGCTGATCTGCTGATAGATAATCATGGTGCAGACAATGAGCAGGCAGGCAATCGTGAACTGCGTCACAATGAGTGAGTTCCGTAACAAGCCCGGCCGGCTTACTTTGACTTTCCCTTTGAGCACTTCGACCGCGTTGAAACGCGTTACGAACCAGGATGGATAACCGCCGGCAATCAGGGTGATAAGCAAAAACCCGAACCCGGTCAGTAGCAGTACACTTGGTTTGAGGAAATCGGCCAGGGTCAAAACGCTTTGAAAGAGCCGGTTGAAGGTTGGCAGCGTCCAGTAGGCTAATCCTAAACCAATAAGCAGCGCGCCGAAGCACAGCAGCAGGGTTTCGCCCCAGATCTGGCCAAAAAGCTGACTCCGCATGGCGCCCAGCGATTTCCGAACACCAACCTCACGGGCGCGTGAAAGCGACTGAGCAATGGTCAGGTTGATAAAGTTGATGCAGGCAATGGCCAGGATAAACAAGCCGACGAGCAACAGGGTATACACATACGTCCGGCTAATACTATCGCCGTTGGACGCTTCAGTATCGAAATGCACTTCGCGCAGTGGTTCCAGCAACAGGCTTTTCTGGTAGCCCAGTTCATTTTTCGGATAACCCTGCTCGTTTCGTTCTTTGATTTCCTGCGCGAAATATTTGTCCATGAAGGCCTGCGTGCGTCGTTGCAGGGTTTTGGAATCGGTACCCGCTTTCAGTTTGACATACACCACGTGGTTGCCATGATCCCACCGACTTTGAAATTGCGCGTAATCACCGGCGTTTTCGCTGCGAATCAGGGCGTCGAAGTCGAACGTCGAATTTTTCGGTGCATTGCTAATGACGCCCGATACCGTGAAAGCCTGCCAGTTATTGTTCATCCGAAGCTGGAGTGGCTTACCGATAGGGTCTACATTCCCGAACATGTCCTGCGCCATTTTTTCGCTGATGACAATGTCGCTCAGGCTGTTCATGGCCGTCTTGGGGTTTCCTTTTCGGAGCGGAAAGCTGAACATCTGGAGGAAGTCGGGGCTAACCATCCGAACGTTTTTGTTGTAGGTCTGGTCGGCCCGCCGAACGCTGGAAGTTCGGTTGAACCACCGCGTGATGCCCTCGATTTCCGGAAATTCGGCTTGCAGCGCCGAAGAAATCGGGTAGGGCATGGTCGATCCGCGACTGGGCGATCCATCGCGCTCGGTGTTCAGAAAATTCAGGAGATAAATGCGGTCAGCGTCGGTATGAAACTTGTCGTACGATAATTCGAACGTGGCGGTTAGAAACAGCAGTACGCACGTCCCGAACGCGACCGACAGCCCAATGACGTTGATCAGCGTGTGGGTACGGTTTTTCCAGAGGGTGCGGAAGGCGACTTTCAGGTAATTGCGAAACATGAACGGTAATGGTATGTTTGTTGAAATCTCTTTTTAGTACCGACCGTCCCGATCGGACGAGTCGCTATAACTCGCCCAACCGGGACAGTCGGTATTACGAAATATATAAAAGACAAGTATGGGTGATACCATCGCTTTATCGATAGGTTCCAACCGCTAAATATGCCACCCCTGCACCGCTACTCCGACCGTAAACTCGTTACTGGATTGACCAGCGCGGCTTTGATGCTCTGGTAGCTGACGGTCAGGAACGCAATCGTCACGGCCAGGACACCCGCTACCGCAAAAATCCACCACGGCAACTCCGTCTGGTAGGCAAACGAACCGAGCCAGGTGTTCAGCGCCCACCACGCCAGGGGCGACGCGATCACCAGCGCCATCAGCACCAGCAATAGGAAATCTCTGGAGAGCAGCCCGACGATATTCGATACGCTGGCACCCAATACCTTACGAACCCCGATTTCCTTGGTCCGCTGCTCAGCCGTAAAGGCGGCCAGCGCAAACAGACCCAGGCACGAAATCAAAATCGCCAATACACCGAAGTAATTGATGAGCGTATTGACCTGCTGCTCGCTCCGGTACATGCTTTCGTACTCTTCGTCCAGAAAATGGTAGTTGAACGGGTAGTTCGGATTGAATGCTTTGGCCGTGCGCTCCAGCTCGGCAATGGCCTGCTGCGTTTGACCGGCGCGGGTTTTAGCCATCAGGTAACTCGTGTTGCGGACGTCGAAGCAAAGGATCAACGGAGCAATGGCCTGGTGTAGGGAGTTAAGATGAAAGTCTTTCATCAGGCCGATAACCCGACCTTTGCCCGGCCAGAACGAAACTTCCTTGCCGACCGGGTCTTTCATCCCCATCAGTTTGGCGGTTGCTTCGTTAATGAGGTAGTTGGTCGAGTCGGCGGGGCTGTCGGTGCGGAAGTCGCGGCCGTCGAGCAGTTTAATGTTCATGGTGCGGGTAAAATCACCACCGACGAACATGCAGGAAACATTGGTTTGCAACTTCGGGTCTTTGCCCGGCCAGTTCAGATCTCCCGACGAACTCTGAATATTGACGGGCAGCGTCATGGCCGTCGTTACCGACGCAATGGAGGGCAACCGCATGACTTCCTGCCGGAAGGCTTCTACTTTCTTGGGCTGGGCAATTTCGCCTTCCAGGGGAATGTAAACGACGTTCTCGCGGTCGAGACCCAGGTTTTTGGTCCGCAGGTAGTTCATTTGCTTACCCACGGCCAGCATCCCAACGATCAGGAAAATGGAAAGCGAGAACTGGAAGATCACGAGCGCCCGCCGGAATAGCGCCGGACCGGAGCCAACCTGTAGCCGGCCTTTAAGAATCTTGATGGGCTGTAATGAAGACAAAAACAGCGCCGGGTAACTGCCGGATAAAAAGCCGGTCACAAGCACTAGAACGAGGATAATGAGCCAAAGGGTCGGTTCGGTGAGGTTAAGGGTCAGGTGTTTGTCAAAGACGGTATTGAAGGTCGGCAGAATGCTCCAGACCAGGCCCAGTGCCAGCAAGACGGCCGCAAAACTCGTTAGAATGGATTCGCTCAGAAACTGGCCAACCAGCGATGAGCGCAGCGCGCCCACGACTTTTCGAACACCCACTTCTTTGGCGCGATTGGCCGAGCGGGCGGTGGCCAGGTTCATGAAGTTGATGCAGGCAATCAGCAGGATAAACAGTGCCACAATGGCGAAGATCCGCACGTATTCGATCCGGCCACCAACCGACTGGCCATTTTTATACTCGGCGTAAAGATGCAGATCCGTGAGGGGTTGCAGCATTGGGCGGCCCGTTTCGAAGTTTTTACCGGCGAAACGTGGGTACAGCGTGCTCATGGCCGCTTCGGCCTGCGCCAGAGTCGTATTGGGCTTGAGCCGGACGTAGGTGTAGAACGAGTTATTCCCCCAGGTTTTCATCCAGTCCTGCTCCTGCACTTTCCAGTTGACCATCCAGTCGAACTGCATCGTCGAGTTGTGAGGCAGGTCATCGATGACGGCACCGACAACGTAAAATTTGTCGTTATCCAGTTGCAGGGTTTTCCCCATCGCCAGCCCATTCGGAAAGAACTTTTCGGCGACCTTCCGGGTGATGATGATCTGGTTGGTTTGCTTGAGCGCGGCTTTCGGATTTCCGTAAAGAACCGGTAGATCGAACACCCCGAAGAAATCGTCGGTGGCAAAGTGGCCTTTTTGCTTGGCGGCTTTTTCGCCCACCTTGATCAGCAGTTCCGGACCATAATTCGTCTTGGTCACCGCAGCGACTTCCGGCACCGCATTCGCAATAGCCTGCTGCAGGGGCCCCGGCGTCGTGTAGTTGGTAACGGTCTCCCCATTATACGGAAAATTGACTCGCACGTAGGCAATCCGGTCCGCGTCGGGCAGAAACCGGTCGTAGCTGAGTTCGTCTTTTACCCAAAGCCCAATCAACAGACTGCACGCCATACCCAATGCAAGCCCCAGTACATTGATGCTGGAATAGAGTTTGTGTTTCAATAAACTCCGAACGGCTATTTTGAGGTAATTGCGCAGCATGAAAAGTAATCGATTCTTAGTATTTTTGATACAAATGAACTCCCGGAAACCTGTGAAAATTTACTCCGACCTCCAGCCGCAGAAGTTTATGGTTCACGACGATGGCACCAATGCGCCTGTCATTCACCAGCATACGATTGCCCGGTTAACGGCAAAGCTGTATCCCTTCTATGAGTCTGGAGCCATCGCTTATGAACCACTTCCTGAGATGATGGTCGGTGAATACAACAGCCCGGTTCCAGACCTTATCCTCTATGATTACGAAACCGAGCAGGCGTTTGTCATCATTGAAGTAGCGCATAACGTCGGGTTTAAATCCGACCTCAAGAAGGTCATTGCGCTTATCGACGAGGACCTGTACGGCATTCGCGAAGGCTTCGTTTATAATTATAAAACGAACCAGTGGCTCCGCTATCGGAAAGGTGACGGCGGAGTAGCTACAGAATCGTCCTTCTCAGAGATATTACAGATCGACCTTGGATCGCTGCTCTAAACGTGGAAGTTTTCGGTCACGACCTTGCCATCGAACAGGTTTACGATCCGGTGCGCAAAGCCCGCATCATAGGGCGAGTGGGTTACCATGATGATCGTTGTGCCTTCGTCATTCAGTTCGCCCAGCAGTTTCATCACTTCCTCGCCGTTTTTGGAGTCGAGGTTACCCGTCGGTTCATCGGCCAGGATCAGCTTGGGTTTAGCCACAACCGCCCGGGCAATGGCCGTCCGTTGTTGCTGCCCACCGGATAGCTGCTGGGGGAAGTGATTGCGCCGGTGCATGATGCTCATGCGTTCGAGGGTTTCTTCGACCCTCTTTTTCCGTTCGTCGGCGGGGGTTTTCAGGTACAGCAGCGGCAGTTCGACGTTTTCATATACGGTCAGTTCGTCGATCAGGTTGAAGCTCTGGAAGACGAAGCCAATGGACCCTTTGCGTAACTGCGCCCGCTGCCGCTCCGTCATTCGGGCTACTTCCGTACCGTAGAAGTTGTAATCGCCTTCGCTGGGGTTATCGAGCAAACCCAGAATGTTCAGAAGTGTAGATTTACCACAGCCCGAAGGACCCATGATCGCGACAAACTCGCCATCTTTCACTTCCATGTTGATGCCATTGAGGGCAGTGGTTTCGACTTCTTCCGTTGCGAAGAGTTTCTGAAGGTTAATTGTTTGGATCATTGTGTGTAGGGATGTCTGAACCGGGATTTTTGTGATTTAGTTGACTGGCCTTGATTTTAGATTCAGCTTTCGCAGAAGCCGCATAACGCAAAGTCAGTCAGTGAAATCATAAAAATCCCGGTTCAAAGATTAAAATTCGAGCACTTCGTTATCACCAAAATTTTCGTAAGAACTTGTAATGACCTGTTCGCCGGGCTCCAGACCCGTGAGCACTTCGTAAAATTCCGGGTTTTTGCGACCCAGGGTGATCGGTCGTTTCACCGCCCGTTTGCCGGACTTGTCGACCACGTACACCCAGTTACCGCCGGTGTCGGAGAAGAAACCACCGACGGGCAGCAGGGTGGCTTTGGCCGCTTTGCCTAACTCCAGCTGGATCGGCGACGACTGCCCCCGTTTGATACCTTCCGGAGTGCCTTTCGGAAACACCATATCGACTTCGAAGCGACCGCTTTTTACTTCCGGATAAACCCGGCTGATTTCCAGCTCGTGCATTTTTCCGTTGAATTCGAACGACCCTTTCAGCCCCGAAAAAACCCGGCTGATGTAGTGTTCGTCAATCCCGACGCGCATTTTAAAACCGTTCAGATCATCGATCTGGCCGATATTCTGCCCCCGATTGATGTTCGAACCGACTTCTACGTCGATGCTTGACAACTGACCCGATACCGGTGCTTTTACGACCAGGTTATCCAGCGTCTGCTGCCAAAGAGCCACATTTCGCTGCGTACGTTGCAAGGTGCCTTCCAATTGTTTGATTTGCATCTGCGCATTTTCCTGCTGATACTTCTGGGTAGCAATTTCGATGACCCGCTGACTGGTCAGGCGTTCGTAAGCGCGTTTCGCTTTCAGGTAGTCTTCTTCCGAAACCACTTTATCTTTGTAGAGCTTAGCCTGCCGGTCGTAGGTATCTTTGGCCTGGTCGATCTGGGCATCCAGGTCCGTCAGGGTTTTGCGGAGCGTAAAGCCTTCCACCTGTAAGCGCTGCCGGGTATTCTGCAGATCGTTGACGAGTCGGTTGGCTTCTGTTTCCGACTGTAAGAAGCTCAGTTTCAGGCTCTGATTTTCGAGTTTGAGCAATACCTCTCCCTTCTTTACCATATTACCGCCTTCCACAAGTTTCTGGGTGACGTAGCCCCCCTCGATAGCATCGAGTCGGATAGTTTTCAGCGGTTGTACCACGCCCGTTACGGCAATGAAATCTTCGAAAGGTCCCGTTGTTACGTTCGAAACGGTGATTTTATCTTTTTCGACGTTAAGTTTCGACCGCCGATCAGCGAAGAGAAGTGTGTAAGCCAGCAAGCCTAAAATTAAGGCACCACCGCCAATGATTGCGATGCGCTGGGTAGTCCAAAATCGTTTAGGTAAGACGCGATCCATTACAGTAATAATCAAAAAGTGTACAGAGTGCGAGAGCGAAAAAATTAGTTGTCACCTGCTAAAAAAAGACGCTCGGCTTATCGACTCAAATGCTTTATGCCAATAGTCATGCCAGCCGCATACGTTTCTTGATTATCAGATGTTTAGTTCGCGCTAACCGGGGTCCACTGTCCGCTTTCGGACGGAATTTGTCCGCTTTTGTCGGGCTTTTCAATACGAGTTCATGTGGCCTGAAAGCCACAGTTTCGTTCAGCGACTGGTTGCTGCGCTTTTTACGCTGACATCGGCCAGCACGTATGGCGACAAAGTTTTTGAACGGGTGGCCGGATTGAGAAAGTCATACGTCAGCTGACTGACGTGAAAATAAGGAAAAGCCGCCAGCCGATGAACCGCAAATCCCTGCGTTTCCAGCGCATCGGCCAATTCCGCCGTGGTAAACACCTGCCTGGTTGCTAACTGAATCTGCTGGCGCAAAGACGAATCAGACCGGGCGTACTGGGTAGGGGCGTCGGCGTAGAATTCGTACGACCAGAAACTGCCACCGCCCACGCCGGTGCCCGGTTCATACAAAATCGTTGGCCGCTTCGCCAAAGTCGGTTGCTCGTTTACGTACTGCGCTCCCGCCATACCTGCCTGATAGCGAAGGAATGTAGGATAGAGAAACAGATTCAGGGAGACAAACAGCACCAGCATGGCACTCACCATTCGGGCCAGTAACGAAAACAGGGTGTTTTGCCGAAACAGAAAATAGGTTGCCAACGTGAGAATAACCACCCAGCTTATGGCCGTGATTACCTGGTCAGGCTGAACGAGCACTAGCAAGCCGATGGTTATCAGCGCAATGAGCAGGCCAATAACGGTTTGCCCGATGATCCACTGCCGTAAAGTAAGCGGTTTGAGGTTGACCAGAAACTGCGCGGTCAGGATGGCATAGAAGGGAAAAACAATGTTGAGGTAGTGCGGCAATTGAAACCCCGACAGCGAGAACAAACCGAAGGTAGCCAGTCCGGAACCGAGCGAAATGTATTCGGGTAACGGGCGTTGGCGTTTCGCCAGGCCTGCCAGCGCCTGGCCGACGCTCACGTACAGCGGCAGCGACCAGGGTAAAAAAGCCCAGAGGAGCGTATGCACAAAGAAAAACTTATCGCCCTCGCCTTTGATGGGCCCCGTATTAAAAAAGCGCCCAAACTGGCTATCCCAGAAGAAGAACTGCACACCTGATACCCCCGTCCGGTCAAATATGACTTTTTCGGGGTGCAGATCGAATTGTCGATACAAACAGTAAATTTCGGGCAGTGTAAAGACAAACGACAGCACAAGAGCCAGATACCAACGCCAGTTGAGCAGTTGACGCCCATTTCCGGTCAGCATCCAGTGAATCACCAGACCCGCACCAATGGGGACGAGCACAAAAATGCCTTTGGTCATCAGAGCGCAGCCTGTTAGGAACGATCCGAGAACTAAATGATACAGCCGAGCGCCCAGAAAGACCCGGTAGAAGTGGTAAACGGCACCAATGATGAGGGGCATCAGGTACGGTTCGGCCCGGACGTCGCTGTTGGACAAAACACCATGTAGGGCGGTCAGCAGGACCAGCGTCGCTACCTGTGCGACCAGTTTAGCATAGAAAATCCGGGCGAAACGGTAGGTGTATGCCACGCTGCCCAGAAAAAAAATCAGCGCCGGAAATTTGTAGGCAAACGTGTTGATACCGAAAATTCGGTAACTTGATGCGACGATCCAGAACGGGAAGTGGGGTTTGTCGAGCCAGTCGCTGCCTACCGCATACAGATTCATGAAATCGCCCGACTGAGCCATGGTTTTGGCAATACTGGCATACAGCGCACCGTCGATTTCCAGAATGGGCGGGAACAAACCAGTGGCGTTCAGAAAGACGCCAATGGCAACGAGGGCGTAGAACCCCCGATCGGTAACGGATGAATCGGACTCGCTCATTGAATGGTCATTCGTCGTCGGTCACGGTCTGACAATCAACGGTCAGTCAATGCCATTTATAGCCGCCTGACGACCGCGCCGGTGACCCGGTTTAATGACCACCTAATGACAATAAATGACCGCTTAACGACTTTTTACGGACAAAGTACGTAAGAAACCCTTAATTCGCTGTCGAAACGGTGCCAGTGTGCAACAAATCGTTCTGCTTTCTATCTTTGGTCTATGCAAGATGCAAAACTCTTACTCGTCGATGATGACCCCGACGTACTACTGGCTGCCCGCCTGTTATTGAAGCGTCATGTAGCCGCGGTAGATATCGAAAAAAATCCCGAAAAGCTGCCGTTTCTGCTCAATAATAACCGCTACGACGCCATTGTGCTCGACATGAATTTTCAGCGCGACGTCAGTAGCGGACGAGAGGGGTTTGCCTGGCTCGACCGCATTCTGGATATAGATCCCAAGGCACGGGTTATTCTGTTTACGGCCTATGGCGATGTGGAGATGGCCGTGCGGGCTATCAAGGCGGGTGCCGTTGATTTTGTGCTCAAACCCTGGCAGAACGACAAGTTTCTGGAAACGATCCGCGGGGCGATCAGCAAGGCGGGGGGAAGCGTCTCGTCCGACGAAAAAGGGAAAGCAGAGATCAGTACGGCGCCGGCTAAAAAAGGATCGAAGCAAACCAACATCATTGGTTCGGCCATGCGCCCGGTTCTGGAGACCGTTGAGCAGGTTGCACCCACCGATGCCAATGTCCTGATTCTGGGCGAGAATGGGACGGGCAAAGATTTAATCGCGCGCGCCATCCATGAGCAATCGAATCGGCACGACAAACCCTTCGTAAGTGTCGACGTAGGCGCTCTGACCGAAAGTCTGTTCGAGAGCGAATTGTTTGGTCACGTCAAAGGCGCGTTTACGGATGCCCGTGAGGACCGCGCCGGTCGATTTGAAGAAGCGAACGGGGGCACCATTTTTCTGGATGAGATCGGAAACCTGAGCCCCGCCCAGCAGGCCCGGCTACTGACGGTTCTTCAGCAACGCCAGGTTACCCGGGTTGGCTCGAACAAAGCCCGGCCAATCGACGTTCGGCTGATCTGCGCCACCAATGCCGACCTGAACCAGCGGGTCGACGAGCGGCAATTTCGGCAGGATTTACTGTATCGGATCAATACAATCGAGTTGCATCTGCCGCCCCTGCGCGAACGACCGGGCGATATCGGTCCGCTGGCAGACTATTTCCTGAAGAAATACGCCAGGCAGTACAACCGATCGGTTACGGGCCTGAGCCCTGCGCTGTTGGCCGAGATGAAGCAGTACCGCTGGCCGGGCAATGTGCGCGAGTTGCAACACGCGGTTGAACGGGCAGTGATTCTGGCCCGCCCCGAGCTGAATCAGGGAAACCTGCTGGAGCCGGGTAATTTTGTCTTCAAGAATGGAACGGCCGCGTCGTCGCCGGTGAACGAAACGTTGCAACTGGAGGACATGGAAAAGCAACTGATCCAGCATGCCATGCAGAAATACCGGGGAAGCATCACCGATGTGGCCCGCGAGCTGGGCTTATCGCGGCAGGCCTTGTACCGGCGGCTGGAGAAGTTTGGGCTTTAGTCGTTCGTTTCCGGATTTCCTTTGTTGCGGCTGGTGTGATATACGTCCGGAAAGACAAGCATATCAGCATCAATTCGATAAATCACAGCGTAGGTATGCTTGAAAATAGCACGCCTGTATGCACCCGTCTGCGTTTTCATAATACCTTATTCGACGAACGCATACGGGTTAAGAGGAATCCGGTCGGCAACAAAATTCATTAGATCGGAAGTTAGCTGGCGTGCCCTTCTCTCCGAAAACTGGGCAACATATTCCTGAATGAGGGCTACCTGTTCTAAGAAATAGTCTGTAAAAACCAGTTCCCAGCCATTCGTCTTCATAAGCCAAGTCTGGCTTTCGCTTCCTCAAAAGAATAAGGCTGACCGCGCTCTGAAATACGAATGCGGTCAATCAACTCTTTGTCAGATAATTGAGGGCCTTCCGCCGGAAATGAATCTGCACGGTCAAATTCGATAATATGTTTCTGGGCTAACGCATTCAGAATGCTCATCACAAAATCCTGATCTTCATCGTCCAGAATATTTACTTCTATCGTTTTCATACCAATGGTTTTTATGAAATATACTTACTATGATTTATAAATTCAAGTAAGGCATCTGCTCATAGACAACGTCGATTTATGCCGTATGAGAAGTCAACTCCCCGGCAATGGCGGCTCTTGCCTGTTGAACCACCTCGTCGGGTGTTCGCCCGGCTGGATCGATAGGCGGGAGCACTTGCCACGACATCCGCGAGAACGAAATTAACGGAAACAAGCCTTTTGGATTGAAATGCCCCGTTCCCTGAATGGCAATCGGTACAACCAGCGCGTCGGGTGCCCGCTTCAGTAGAGCTGCTACGCCACCCGTCACAAACGGTTTCATTTCGCCCGTGGCCGAGCGGGTGCGGGTACCTTCCGGAAAAATAACCGCCGACCGGTTGGTTTGCTGAATCAGTTTTCCCAGCCGCGAAATTTCGACGATGGCCTGCTTCGGATCTTTGCGGTCGATGAGCGCAGCACCACTTTTGCGGAGGTTATACGAGACGCCGGGAATGCCCGTGGCCAGTTCGATTTTCGAGACGAAAATGGGGGTATGTCGCCGTAGAAACCAGATAATAGGCGAAATATCGAACATACTTTGGTGATTGGCGATGAAAATAATCGGGCGGTTAGGAGGCAAGTCCGGCCGGTCATTGAACCGGATGGTACTGCCGGTCAGATACCAGCCATAGGCGATGGATGCGTTCATCCAGTCGACCGTCTTTTTATGGGCATCTTTGCCAAATGCGTGAAATGCCACCACCTGGGCAACGTGAAAAAGGCAGAGTACGATACCGAAATAAAGCAGATAAACGCAGCTTAACAGATAATCCAACAGTTTTTTCATAGGGAACAGCCGTCATGACGCGGCTCCCAAAATTAATGAACCCATGATTTTTATCAGGGAGAAAAACAGAAATTGAACTAATTCAAACGGTTAAATTGCCGAACTTTACAGGAGTATAGGATTTATCGTTCATTTTCTGAGTTAATTACCCCATGAGTTTATCAGGCACCCGTTTGGAAGTTATGCGATTCGTCGGCGAAACGATCGATGCATCCATCGATCAATTTTTGAAGCCAATTGAAACCTATTGGCAGCCTGCCGATTTGCTGCCTGATACCACCAAAGAGACCTTTATCGATGAGGTTAAATACCTGCGCGAAAGTTGCCGGGAACTGTCGTACGATTACATTGCCGTGCTGGTGGGCGATACTATTACCGAAGAAGCGCTACCCACTTACGAATCCTGGCTGATGGACATGGAAGGCATCGACCAGAATAATCCGCATAGCTGGACGCGCTGGATTCGGAGCTGGACCGCCGAAGAAAATCGTCACGGCGACCTGCTCAATAAATTCCTTTACCTGTCGGGGCGCGTGAATATGCGGGCGATGGAGGTCTCGACGCAGTACCTGATTGCCGATGGTTTCGACATCGGAACGGGCCGCGACCCCTACCGCAATTTCGTCTATACGTCGTTTCAGGAATTGGCCACCAACGTATCGCACCGCCGGACCGCCACGCTGGCCAAACAGGCGGGCTGCGTGCAGTTGTCGAAAATCTGCGGGGTGATTGCCTCCGACGAAATGCGGCATGCCAAAGCCTACAAAACTTTTGTGAGTCAGATTTTTGAAGCCGATCCGTCGGAAATGATGCTGGCTTTTGAGGACATGATGCGCAAAAAAATCGTGATGCCCGCTCATTTCCTGCGCGAATCCGGCGTCAATCTGGGCCAGACATTCAGTCATTTTTCGGATGCGGCTCAGCGGCTGGGCGTTTATACCACCCAGGATTATATCGACATTGCCGAATCGCTGCTGGTCGACTGGAAAATCGATGCCATCACCGGTCTGAACGACGCAGGACAGCGTGCGCGCGACTACCTGATGGCGCTGCCGGCCCGTCTGCGCCGGGTAGCCGACCGGACCAAGATTCCGGCGCTCGAATACCCGTTTAGCTGGATTGCCTGACCTACTCTATGGATCGTTTTGCGCTTGGTATCGGTTGGCGGATTGTCGGTATTCTCTTGCTGACCAGCCTGATCACGTATATGTATGTTCAGGAAATCAACGGCTTGTCGCTTTTTCCCCTGCTGATTCTTGAGTTAGTCTTAACGATCAACCTATACCGGTACGTGACCAGCCTCAACCGCAAGCTGACGAGGTTTCTCGAATCGGTCCGCTATTCCGATTTTGCGGTCGCTTTTCGCGCCGACAGCAACCTTGGGCCCACGTTTCACGAACTGAACGATCAGTTCAACGAAGTGCTTGACGCGTTCCGGCAGGCGCGGGCTGAGAAAGAAGCGAACCTGCACTACGTCAATACGATCGTTCAGCACGTGAGTGTTGGGCTCCTGACCTTCGATGCAGCCGGGCAGGTCGAGCTGACGAATCAAACGGCGCTGCGCCTGCTGGGTATTTACCGGCTTCGCACCCTCAACGACCTCACGCCCACGCACCCCGATCTGGCCGACCAGCTCCGGGCCGCTGCCGCTTCGCCGACGCCGGTGTCGTACCAGACCGGGGTCGAAGGCGAACTGTCGGTGCGCTGTACGGCCGTGCGCCTGCGCGGACGGCTGGTTACGGTGGTATCGATGCAGAACATCCGGACGGAGTTGCAGCAGCGCGAACTCGATGCCTGGCAGAACCTGACCAAGGTGCTCCGCCACGAAATCATGAATTCCATCACACCGATTGTGTCGTTGGCCGGGACCATGCGCGACATTGTCGAAACGGACCTGGTGCCGCTGGCCGAACCGGAGTCCGATCAGGCGCTGGTCTTACCCGCTTATGTCGGTGAGTCGATTGGCGATCTGCGCGATGCGCTGACGACCATTGAGCAGCGCGGAGCTGGGGTGATGCAGTTCGTGGATGCGTACCGCCATTTTACGACCATTCCCCAACCGATTTTTGCCGATATTCTGGTGGAGCCACTGCTGCGGAATGTCGTGCAGTTAGCCCAGGCTAATGCCCCCGATGCGCACATCATCCTGAAAGTGGGGTCGCCGAATCTGGCCATTCGTGCAGACGTTTCGCAGATTGAGATGGTGCTGATCAACCTGATCAAAAACGCTGTCGAAAGCCTGGGGAAAGCGCAGGTTCCAGAAATCCTGCTCGAAGCGGAAGCGGAAGGACCACGCGTCATCATTCGCGTATCGGATAACGGACCCGGTATCGAGCCGGAAGCCCTGGAGCAGATCTTTATTCCGTTCTACACGACCAAGAAAACCGGCTCGGGTATCGGCCTGAGCCTGTCGCGGCAGATCATGCAACTGCATAACGGCCAGCTCACCGCCGAATCGACGCCGGGCGCAGGTAGTACGTTTAGTATGATATTCTGAGTTTTTCGTTATACGTTATATGCATACGTTGCTCGATGACACGCTGAACATCAGCATACCATTGGCGGAGATATTTGCGTGATAATGACCACTGAAACCCAGTGGTTAAACCCTCGCGCCTTACCCCATTTCGATCTGCTCCCAGCCTGTCTTTTTATACTGCCGCAACAGTACCCAGACCGTAGCGACAGATACCGGAATGGCGGCCCACACCCCATACGGTATCAGCGTCAGGCCGTAGTGCGAAAACCCCACGATTCCCAGCACGACACTGACCAGAAGACCGCGGGCCGTATTATTCTGCCGGAGGGCATCCTGCATTATCGAAAAGGGCATGTAGCGCGTGGCCAGCAGCGCGGCACTCAGCAGCATAACCAGCGAATTGCTGAAGGCCAGCAACACATCGCTGATTTTATCGGCGCCGTACCGGTACAGAATATAAATCGACAGCAGCAGGTAAAACGGTGTCAGTAGCTTTATGATCAGGGCTTTCAGGGAACCTGCCAGGATATCGCCCGGCTTGGGGATGGGCGCGCTGCCGTAAATCCAGGAAGCCCGGTAATTGTCGGAAACGCTGAGCTGATACTGCGCGACCAGGACATAGAGCCCGGCAAAATAAAGCGCGAAGAGATAAAAGAAATCACTTGAGCCGAAGGGATTACGCTGGATGGACATGACCAATACATAAGCCAGCCCAAAGCCCAGTTGCGGATACGTTTTCAGCTTGAACTTCCGGTCGCGGCCGGTGATGCGCCAGGTAAACGCAAAAGCCGCCCGTTCGAGCGAGTTGCTCGTAAACCAGCCCCCTAGCCGTTCCACCCAGCCCAGGCGATCCGGCTCCGACACCCGCGTCGACGGAAGGACGGTTGCTTCCGGGCGAACTTCCTGATCGATACCGCTCAGTTTCTGGGTAAAATCGGTGGTCAGGAATCGGTTCATGAACCACAGACCCGCTATTGGAGTGACCAATGCCAACGTTAGGAAGATCAGGTGGGTCCAGTCCAGCGCGGGCTGAATGACGGTTTCCATCGCCCCGGCCATCCACATGGGCGGAACCAGGTAATGCCAGCTCTGATGTTCAACCGCCTGCGTCATCATCATCCGCGGATCGATCAGCCGGGGCAGCAACTGATACCCGCCGTAGAACAGGATCGCCATCACGATCTGGAAATAATTGATTACCTCCCGCAGCTTCTCTTCGCTGATAAACCGCATCAGAACGAGGTAGAAGACGTTCGTCAAAAACACCATCAGTACCGCCGACAGCAGGGCGAGCGCCAGCAGCAACAGCCCCGCCAGTACTCCAAACCGCGACGTCATAACGAATACCGCCACAACCGACAGCGAGAGCGCAATGGCGAAAAGATAGCTGGTGATGTGCACGATCCGGGCCAGCCACAGGGTCCGGTTGCTGACGGGCCGCGGCAGAATGATCTGGTTATCCGACGAGTCCAGAATGACCGACGAGAAGTCGGAAATCAGCGTCATGGCGCAGAGGGCCATGATGTAGGTGAACTGCATCGTGAGCGGAAAAAACAGCCGGTCTTTGGTCGGAATAGCCAGCGTGCCCAGGCTGATAAGGCCGCCAATGACGGTATAGATGACCAGAATCCGGGTGAAGTTGCTGTTGTTTTCGCTGGAGGAGCGGCCGTAGCGCCCCAGGCTGACGATGCTCCGGCGATTGTCCATCGTCAGCTTCACCTGAACGATGGCCCGCAACTGCCCATAATCGGCACCCAGCGTCCGGAAGAGCGGCTGAAAACGGTCGAGCAGCCAGAGGATAACAGGAGTCATGCCGATTAGTTTTTCAGCGTATGGATGAATTCTTCGGCCACGCCCGTTTGCCCTTCGCTGCCGGTCAGTTCGGCAAACAGTTGTTCGAGCGATTCGGGGCGCTGGTGCTGCAGTTCGGCAAAGGTACCATCGGCAATGAGCTGGCCCTGGTTGATGATAATGATCCGGTCGGAGATCTTTTCCACCACGTCCATCAGGTGCGAGCTGTAAAAGATCGTTTTGCCACTGCCGGCAAGCTGCCGGATAATCTCTTTCACCAGCACGACGGCGTTGGCATCCAGACCGGACAGCGGTTCATCCAGAAAAATAACGTCGGGGTTATGCAGCAGGCCTGAAATCAGCAGCACTTTCTGGCGCATGCCTTTTGAGAAGGTCGTCATGCGCGCGTCGGCCTGATCACTGAGCTGAAACAGCCGCAACAGGTCGAGGGCTTTCCGGTCGATCTGCGCCCTGTCCAGTTCGTACAACTGCCCGATGAACTGCAGGTATTCCAGGGGCGTGAGGGTGTCATACAGTGCGGCATTTTCCGGGACGTACCCAATCCGGCGTTTGATGGCGAGCGCGTCGGTTTTCACGTCCATGCCCAGCACCGTGGCCGTACCGGTGTAATCGGGCAGCATCCCGATCAGAATCTTGATGGTGGTCGACTTCCCGGCCCCGTTGGGACCAATGTAGCCCACCACCTGACCCGCCGACACGCTTAAGTCGATGCCCTTAAGAACGGGCGTTGACCCGTAGGATTTCTGCAAATTCTGAAGTTGAATAATAGCGTCCATAAGCAGGTACCACCGAATGATTTCACCGGTAACCGAAAGTTACGGAAAAGTATGGTTAGTTGGGGCGCTACCTCGCATGACTTAAAAAATACGAAGGCCAGGTTCGCAACTCAGCGGCTTATGGCGCCCCAGAGACGTAATTCGTAAAACCGGAGGGTCTACCTAAGTCAGGGATTTAGCTTAATGCTTCAGCCGTTTTTTCAGCATAGTTGTCTAGCTGCTCTTCCTCAACAATTTTGACATAAGGCTGATCGTCCAGAAGCTGCACAGCCTGATCATAGGGCTTGTGTAACCGTCGGTCTTTAGGCCGGGCTACCAACACATCGAAGCGCGCTTTATGTTGCTCCGCATAAGGACGTAGGAGGGTAAACTGCCCTACATTAAGGGTTGCTTTGTCCGTAATAGACTGCTCCAATTTCAAATCGAAGCTGACGGGCTTCACTAAATTGAAACTTCCATTTTGCCAGGCAAAGGCGAACTGGTAGGAAAAATTAGTGCCCTCTGGCTTGACCGTAATAGGGCGCTCGAAGGCTTCCCGAGACAGTAAACCATTCAGCCACTTCTGAAGCCGCCGTTGATACTCTTTTAGTAAATAGGATTCATCATGACGAACCTGGGGTTCGCTTTCGTCGTAAAATGAAAGATATAGCCTATAAAACTGCTCGCTGATTGCTGCCAAATCTTCTGTGTACAAGACGGCCGTTTTTAGCTCGCTAAATTGTAAAGCACTGCTGTCGCGAATCAGAATTTCGTTGTCGATCAGTTGCCTTGGATGATTCTCGTAATCCGCGAAGACCTCCGGCTGTTTGGTTAATTGATTGGTACGGGCAGCAATACCTTTGAAGTACGACCGAATGACTTTCTCGGCAAACTTAGGATAAAGCTTTCGAATGCGGCCAAGCCGTTCAGGATGGAGGAACGTAGCGGTGCGCTGCTCAGGATACAGTAGCAACACACCAACGTTCAGCACTTCACCCAGCGACTGAGCGTACCGATATTGCAGGAGGCTATAGTAAAAGACTGAGTTCACTCGATTTGTGTCGTTAATAATTTACAAAACTCTCCGGCGCCCTTACACCGGATGATTCTAGATAAGGGGTAGTTGTATAAGTGTATATTGCTTTCTGAATTAACATAAGTAAATGTAAATAAAACCTTACTTTTTTGGTAATTGATATGAGGTTGAAACAAAATTAAAATACTGTACAGAAGAAATAATGCAATATTAGCTAAGTATGTATCCACACCTAATTTATTCGAACCCACCTCAAGTTGGTAAATTTAGTCAACCCAATCGTGCTCTTGGTGAAAAGCCAAAGGATACTTCTCCGCCAAATTATGGTCCGATGCAACAGGATTTCAGCGCATCATTAACGAAGTTTAATTTGAACCGCTCTCGACGTGACGAAGGCCGTAATTTGAGTGTACCTGTTCATATCGACTATATCCGAATCCGTTTTTTTAGTGTATTTGATAACACAAAGTTTGAATCACGTTACCGCACAAACTTTGGATTGATTCCTGTTTTAGCTGACGAATTTAACCAACGTGTACTATTTGCGATTGCTGAAGAAGACCGTTTTCAAAATTTCGTTCAGGAAATTTTGAACTTTATTAATGCGGAAAAGCACGAGAAAGACGAAAAAATATATAACCGTGATCTACTATTTATTAAAGAGTTTGAATTATTAACTTCTTCTGACATTTTACCTTTCATTGATGAGCCTTCTGCAGTTATACTTAATCTGGTTGATAGACAAAACGAGATTATTTCAAGCTATGAGTCAATTCGTGACTCTTTAGTAGTCTACTTAAGAGCGAATGAGATTCATCATGAAATCATTGGCATCAACAATACTGTTCAGCTTTGGGATATTACAGGTCCCCAACTTAATGAGATAGTTGATAATTTTGATATTATCACATCAGCTCGACCAAATGCTTTTGGAGTTATTACACCCGATCGCTATAGTACAGTATCACGTCGTTATGGGTTTCAGCCTGTTTTGCCAGATCGAGAAATTCCCGTAATTGGAATCCTAGATACTGGGATTAGTGATCAAACGCCCCTTGCCGAATTAATTGTCAACCCAACAGAAAGTGATCCATATGATTTAACTCGAACAAACGCTCGAGTTGACAACTGGGATAACACTTGGGGACACGGAACTGGTGTTGCAGGTATAGCAGCCTTCGGTAATAAATTACATTCCCAGCTTACTGGCTCAGTACAGGTTGATGCCAGCTTACTGTCAATCAAAGTATTAAGCCCCCATATTCCTCGTGTTTCAGATAACAGTATTCGTGAGGCAATTACCAGGGCACATAGAGAGATTGGAGTGAGGATCTTTGTATTAACAATATCAGAGAATATCAAGGATGATAATGAGCCTATTTCTGCATTGGCATATGAATTAGATTTACTCGCATATGAATTAGATATCTTAATCTGCATAGCCTCGGGTAATATGCGCCGAAACATGGTAGACGCAGCCGGAAATATACTACCTTATCCAAAGCATTTTTCCGATGCGGAAAATAACATTCATAGTCCGGCTGAGAGCATGAACAATCTAACAGTCGGCGCGATAGCAGATAATTTGGAAGATAATTTGTTTGTAGCAGGTATTGCGAATGATAAAATGGCTCCGGCAATTTATTCATCTAAATTTCATATCAATCATGACTCTGCTATGTTGACTCAAAATCAAGCAAACAAGCAGTTAGTTAAACCTGATATACTCTATTACGGTGGGGATCACGAGATTACAGGTGATAAAAACAGAACAGGTATTAGTGTTTTAACCCCAAAAATTGGTCAATACTTCACTAAGGAAACCGGTACTAGCTATGCTGCTCCATTCGTAGCAAACCTAGCCGCGCGAATTTTAGGTGAATATCCACACCTAACTATGCAAACGGTAAAGGCTATAATCGTCAATTCTGCAACTGTGCCTAAACTAGATGATACATTTGCTCCCGTACCTAAACCAGTTTTGAGTAACGTCTTAGGAAAAGGTATTCCATCTGAATCAATTTGCCTTAGCTCCACCGATCATGAAGCAACCATTGTGTTGGAAGACAGTATTTTGCCGGGTCAAATACAGACATATCCTTTAAAGTTGCCAGACTACCTATTACGCTCAAAAAGGGTAACAGGTTTACTCGAATTTCAAGTAACTCTATGCTTTAAGTTTAAGCCTATTCAACATAGTCAGAGCACATACTGTCCTATTCACATTGGTTTTGGCGTTTTTAGAAATACTGAACTAGAACAGATTGCTTCAGGAAAATTAAACGATCAATACAATGAAAATACCAAAGAGCGTACCAGCAAAGGTCATAGGCTAAGAACTGGTTGGTCACAAGACCCTTACTATCGGGGCAAACTACTCTGCAATACTCAAAAAACCTCATTCGTTGTTGGTAAGAAGGAGCTAATTGATGAGCAAAACAGATTCATGGTAGGTTTATCATCCCAGTTCAGTAAACTATTAACAGAAGCACAAAAAGCAGACTATGCGCAGGAGAATAAATTCACAATAGTAATACGGGTGCAGGAACGACCATTCAAAGGAGAATATATTGACTCGTTGTACGAAGGACTACGACTTGTTAATAACTTAAGCACCTTAGTTGATCTAGATACAGACTTGGAAGCGGAGGCTACTGCTGAATAATCAAGAAGCTTCTAATAGGGTTTTACGTTCTTGATTAATAAGATCAGTCCAGACAGCCGTCTGTATTTTTTGAGATTTTTGATGCTCGGTGTTATGCGAAAATAAACTTCGTTTTATTGCAGTTAACAGCGTTTTCTGAATTGTATAGTAAGATAAACCTACTGATTCTTTGATAACTTTTTGGGCTTTTGTCTTATTATCGAAAGTGAAAGGAGAGCTGGCAAGTGTCTTATTAATTAACTCTTTGATGTGAGTTTCATCAGGCAATTCCAATTTAACAGATAAGTCAAAACGACGTAGTAACGCGTCATCAATCATGTCTTTCTGATTCGTGGCTGCAATAACAATACTACTTTGGGGTAGATAGTCAAATAGTTGTAGAATAGTGTTAACAACACGCTTCATCTCTCCATGATCTTGGCTATAATCTCTAACTTTCCCCAATGTATCAAACTCATCCATAAATACGATACAATCCTCCGTAGCAGCTCTGCGAAATATCTTAGCTAAGTTTTTACTTGTCTCCCCTAACTTAGACGAAACAATCGCACCTAGATTGATAACGATCATCATCTTCTGTAACTCCCCTGCCAGTACGTAGGCGGCTAGAGTCTTACCGCACCCTGAAGGGCCATACAATAGGACCTTATTTGATACCGGCAAGTCATATTTACGCAGAGTTTCGATAGAATGATGTTCTTCAACAAAATAAGCTAAGTCTGAACGCACAGGCTCAGAGCAAACCAAATTATCGAATCGATAGTCGGAGGTAAGTTTTTCAAGAATGAATTCACTTACCTCACGATCTTCTTCCCTTAATATGTGTTTGGAAGACCCTAGCTTAGTGATTCCATTCGTTTGTTGTTGACGAATAGCATCCTTTAAAATCGACTGAAGCTGGAGAGCAAAGTTGACTTTCTTCGTTTGCTTCGAGTGCTCAATCAATTCATTAAGGGTAAAAAGAAGTTTCTCTTGGTTATTTTCCAAGCCATACTTCGCTATCTCCTTAATGTAATCTATCTGTTGCATTATCCTGTAAATTACGCAAAATAACGAAGAATATCCAGTGTATTACAAAAGCATATACTCAACTCAGATACTTAATTCTAACGTAATGTACTAGACTAGAGTGTTAAGGTAATGCACTTTTTAACAGTATTTATTGACGTTTGGATTATTAGTTGTCACGAATCGACTCTAAATCAACGACTCCCGAAACCCCGGTCGCTCCCGCTTTTTAGAGGCCTGCTCGTACGCATAACCCATTGCCAGTAACGGGCCTTCCTGATAGGCGCCGGCAATGAGGGAGAAACCCACGGGGAGGCCGTGAACGGTGCCCATGGGGATGGTCAGGTGGGGGTAACCCGCCATGGCGGCTGGCTGGCAGAAGTAAAAGCCGGTGTCGTAGTCGCCGTTGATGAGGTCAATGCAACCCGCCGGGCCGATGCTCGTGCCCGCAATAGCATCCAGCTTTTGCGTTTTCATTAACTGGTCGATGCGGTTGCGCCAGCTTCGGGTTTTGGCCACGGCGTCGGTGTATTCTTTGCTGGTCAGGTCGCCTTTGGCCTGGGAGCTTTCGAGGGTTTCCTGCTTGAAAAATGGCATGGCTTTGGCCGCATGTTGCTGGTTGAAAGCAATCACGTCGGCCAGCGATTTCACTGGTGCGCTGGCGTTCGAGAGGTAGCGGTTCAGTCCGTCTTTAAACTCGTATTGCAGCACCGTAAATTCGGCACTGCCCGTTTCCTGAAGCGCTTTCCGCAATTCTACGTCCACGATCGTAGCGCCTTGTTTTTTCAGGACGTCGATGGCGGCTTTGTAGAGGGCAACGACGTCTTCGTGGCCTTCCAGAAACGATTTTTCGATGCCAATCCGCTTGCCCGATAAACTGTCGGCTTTCAGAAAAGTCGTGTAGTCGGCAGCGCTTTTGCCGCGGCTTTCGAGCGTAACGGCATCGGCCGGATCGACACCCACCAGCGCGCCCAGCAAAATAGCCGCATCGCTGACGGTTCGGGCCATTGGTCCGGCGGTGTCCTGCCTGTGCGAGATAGGGATAATCCCGCTACGGCTGACCAGCCCAACCGTTGGCTTGAGTCCGACGAGGCCGCACATCGACGAAGGCGCAATGATCGAGCCATCGGTTTCGGTGCCCACCGCTACGGCGCATAGGTTGGCCGATACCGCCGAGCCGGAGCCCGAACTGGAACCGCTCGGATTGCGGTCCAGCACGTACGGATTACGGGTCTGCCCACCCCGGCTGCTCCAGCCGCTGGTGGATCGGGTCGACCGGAAGTTGGCCCACTCGCTCAGGTTGGTTTTTCCCAGAATTACCGCCCCGGCCTTGCGCAGTTGCGCGACGATAAACGCATCGGCGGCTGCTTTATGACCCTCCAGCGCCAGCGATCCGGCGGTGGTCATCATCTGGTCGTGGGTGTCGATGTTGTCTTTGATAAGCACCGGAATCCCGTGCATCGGTCCCCGGAGTTTCCCAGCTTTCCGCTCCTGATCCATGGTTTTGGCGATGATCAGCGCGTCGGGGTTCAGTTCGATGACGGCATTCAGGCGTGGACCTTTTTTGTCGATGGCTTCGATGCGGTCCAGGTACAACTGGGTGATGGCTTCGGACGTGTAGTCGCCCGACCGCATTTTCTGTTGCAGCTGGTTGATGGTCAGCTCATTGAGGGCGAAGTTGTCCGTTGCGGGAGCCGTGTCGTGGGTGGTGTTTTCCGATTTAGGCGATGAGCAGGCGGTGAGGGCTGTTGCAGTTACGGAAGCAAGGGAGCTGGTTCTGATAAAATTCCGGCGGTTCATGCGGCAGGTTGGTGTAAGCTTGCAAATTAATATAGGAGGCTGTTTATACTTTTGGTAGTCGGTTAAAAATGAGCGTTTTTGTCATTCCGACGAAGGAGGAATCCGCTCCGGCTACCCGGTTAAGCTACCCTCCTTCGAAAATAAGGATAGTTTAGGATTCCTCCTTCGTCAGAATGACAAAAGTGGTTGTTCGAGTAAAGTTTAAACAGGTTCTTTTTTCTGACAGGATTTTCAGGATTTTATAACTACTGCATTAATCCTGTCAATCCTGTCAGAAAACCTTATGCCAGCACGCCCTGAAATAACCCCAACCGCTCGCGGAGGACGTAGCTGCTGATTTCGGTGTTCCAGCCACCCCGCCCGGCCAGCGAAAAGATGCGGACGTCGGCGCCCAGGGTAGCGTATTTGTCCAGCGCTTTGAACCAGACCGACCGGTCGCGGTAAGGAGCCAGCAGTGTACGCGCCTGATTCAGGGCGCGGTGTTGCCGGGGCGACCAGATGGGCCGTTGCCGGTAAGCCGCGCCCTGGCCGTTGAGCAGGTCAGGCAGACACTGCGGGGGTACCAGCGGCAGCAACTCTGCCAGCAGATACAACCCCAGTTCGACGTTCAGCATCCGGTTGGCAACCATACCCGGCAGCATGTGCCGATACCGCAGGCGGGTTACCAGCGGCTCCTGCCAGCGCAGCAGATTGGTCAGGCCCGGACGAGTGGTGAGGGAAGAAGCGGAAGCCATTGCCATGTTCATTGTGTTGTTGTTTACTGTTCTTATCAAAGTTCGCATCCTCAGAACGTAATTTTTTTACGTCCTTCTTGGAAAGGCAAAGTTTTTTTGAAATTTTTTTTGGTTATCGGTTCGGGTCCGGTGTGCCACGGTTTCCTGACGACGACTCGATGAACCGTGGCATGTCGGACCCGAACCAATGACGCATGAGCCACTATACGGAAATCTCAGGAAAAAGCGGTCTTTGCGGACGCCGGTTAGGCCGTAGTGAGTCGACGTCGGGCCAGCGTACGGAACAGTGGCTTCAGGCACGTTTGGGCAACGGCTCGGGCCAGCGGCTGGCAGGCCCAATGGAGTGTGTTGGATCGGCCGATGACCAGACCGGACAGATTCAGAAGCCACCAGTACAGATGCCGGATCGCCTTAATGCCGATGTATACCACCCGAATGTGATTTTTATGGGCTAACCAATGCATCATAATGTGGCTCCGTGCAGTCGCAGTACGTCTGTCAGGCGTTGTACATGAGTTGTATCCTGTTGCCTTAGCCAAGTCAGGGTGTCTGGTTCAATTTCAGCACCGGCGTTCAGCAGGGTTTCGATGAGCGGGATATACTCCGTTTCCGAATCACTGTTGCCCGCGCACCAGAGCGCCTGACCCAGTGCGGTTCCGCCGTACATGTTCCGGATGTCGAGAGCTGCCCGGCGTTCCAGGAGCCAGTCGACCACATGAAGCTGGTTTCCGATAACGGCGTGGTGTAAGCCGGTTTGTCCGGCATTGTCCTGAACGTTTAGCTGAACCCCCTGGCGGAGCAGAAAATCTGCCACGTCGATATGCCCATACTGGCAGGCGTAGAAGAAAGCGCTTTCGAGCTGAGCGTTCGGTTGGGCCGGAATACCCCAGATCGGTACGTCGGGCGAAACGGGTTTGAGTTTCCCCGACGGACTGAAAAACTGTCTGACCAGGTCGAGCCGACCGATTCCTGCAGCTGCTACCACACAATCGACCCGGGCACCCATTCGGGCCAGCGTTTGGGCTGCCTGCAACCGTCCGTTGGCTAGCGCGGCCATTAGCGGAGGCCAGCGATTCGGAACTCCGTCGAGGGTGGCACCGTGCGCGGCTAAAGCTTCGATGAGCGGAATCTGCACTCCGGCCCGGCACGGAGGAACACTCGTCGCAACCAGCCCCAGCGTGGTATCTTCTCCGTACATGTCGGCCAGTGCGTCGACCTCGGCACCGGCTTCAAGGAGTTGTTGCGCTATCGCAACCGCATTCCTGGGCGATTGCTGACGGTATGTCTCCACGCCGTTGGCACCCAGGTAATGAATCAGCATCGCGCCGTGCGTGCGCATCGACCGCTTGTGGATCAGGTCGGGGTTCACCCGCAGCAGCCGGGTCAGTGCTGCCAGATCCCCCTGAACAATCGCTTCTGCCGCAGCCTCGAACTGCCAGACGGATAAAGACTCCCGATAAACCGCGGCTACGTACTGGGTCAGGTCGGCCCAGTTTGCAAACTGGTAGAAGCGGGCCACACAAAGCTGCGCGTCCCTCACCGAAATCGATGCGTTCCGGGTATCCGGTTCGGACCGGCTCCGAAAAGCGGGGTGGTATTGCCGGACGAACCGAAGGGCCGCCGGGTCAGCCGACCGGTGACCGCTGATGAGGTCACCGGCCTGTTTCTCGTACTGAGCTAAATCGGCGTCGAAGGGGACAGGCTGTGAGAGCATCATGGAAACAGGGGAAGAGGAAGTTGCCGGAGGCCGTAGCCTCTGTCAACTCAGTTGGTTATTGAGGAAAAGCGCTCAGGGTCGGAAAGTAATACACCCGGAACATGCCGTTGTCGTTGATGGCCCAGCCTTCCTGCTGGGCTATCGCAAAGAGCCAGTCCGACACCTCTGCCTGCCGGGCCCAGTAGCCCCGGTTACGCAAAAACTGTTTGACAATCAGTGAGCTCGTGCTGCCTTCTGCCAGAATGAGCGTCGTGGCGGCCAGGGAAACCATACCGGGCGTTAGTTGCTTTAATTGAGCGTTCATGTCAGATTTTGATTTTAACCATGTACCGGATCGTACACTGGGCCGGGTTATAAACAATGAATTCGTTTTTTACTAAACTGATCCCTCGCTGGGCAAAAACGGAATCGTACTGCGGGTCGATAGCGGCTAGTTTGCCGCCGTCCAGCTGCATATGCCAGCTTTCATGTCGACTCACCTTCAGTTGCTTCCCTACATGGACTTCGTAGATGGCCAGATAGCCTTCCATCTGTCGGCCACCGGCCCAGACGGAGCCCTGCAGGGAGGTGTAGTTGAGCGATTTGCTGAACTGGTCGGCGAAGTAAATTCCGTAGCCGAACATCTTGCCCGTGATGACCGCATTGGCTGGCCGTAATACCAGCCCCGTTTTCAGAATCGACATCCAGTTTTCGCTTCGACTGCCGTGCCACAGCAACTGGGTTTTCTGACTTGGCCGCTGGCTGACGTAGGTGTCGAACTGGGCCTGCGTATAAGCATGCTGAATGCTGAAGGCCGAATCAAACTTGTCGGCGTCGGTACCCATCATGCGTTTGATAAGCGTCAGTACCCGTTTGTCCGTGACCGGCTCTACAGTCAGGTTCATTGCTTCGAGCAGACTCACGGGTGTCTGGTCGGGGTTCTCGTCCGACTGGGTCAGTTCAACCTGCCCCCGCATCACGTCGAGTGTATCCTGCTCGTGGGCCAACTGATCGTGCAGCGTCTGTAGATCGACGGTCGTCTGGAGTGGTTCCGTGACGAGGTGTTCGCTGACTTTTCCCATTTTACGGGGAATGGTTTTGAACAGGTCCAGCAACCGGGCATTGTAAGCGTCGATATCCAGGCCCACAGTCAGCAGAGTAGCCAGCTCGTCGAGCAACTGCTGGGCCGTTTCGATCTGCCTGCGGGTCACCTGCCGGGCCGTCACGACGTAATTCTGGTAGATCGATTGCCGGGCGAGTTCCAGCAGCCGACCCATGAACGAGCGCACTTCGGGATTCGAAATGCTGGTCGCGTCGGTGTCCACTGACCGGTCGGCGTACAGATGCGTTTGATCGACGTATCCCTTCGCTACTTTCTCGCGAAATTTCCTGTCCCATTGCGCCACCGGATAAGTAGCCGTACTATACGTGCCGCCCACCCGACCGTATCGCACAGTGAACGTATCATTATCGTTCTCGTGCATTTCATAGTATTTGTTGTTGTTTTCGGCAGTTACCATGATCAGCTTCAGCGTGCGTAAGGCTTTGGCTGGCTTAGCAACAGGCGGTTCCGGGGTCGATGGGTTAGCGGTGTTTGTTAGTTTTTTGAGCGATGGTGTCGGATCGGTGTAACTGCGAAGGCGTTGCAGAAGATTCATGGATAAAAAAGGCGGTTGCCGTCGTGCGAATGGAGGAATCGATTAAAAACGGTCCGGAAAGAACACTTGCCCTTATCCCACCATCTGACGCAGGGTAATGATCCGGTTGCGGAAGAAGCCGACGGTCTTCTCGCCGAATCGGCTGCGGTCGGTGCTGATGTCGTAGGCCTGCAGCCGGTCGGGAATGGTCATATAGGCATCCAGCAAGGTGCTCCACACGTTGCAGTGCTGAATATGGCTCAGCAGTATCCGGCCCCGGTTTAGCAGCTTGTGTTGTTTAGGAGTCCAGGTCGGCCGGTCCAGGAAAGAAGCGCCGTTATCGGCCAGCAGATTCGGCAGCGCATCCGGGGAAGCCGAGGGCACCAGCTGCGACAGCAGAAACAGCCCCAGTTCGATATCTAACAACTGCCCCGCCGACAGGGTAGCACGTTTTGACGGGCGGGGCGCAGCGGCCGACGTTGCCCAGGTGTTGGAAGAATTCAGGGCCGGAAACAGCGAGGGAGAAAAGCCGGCGTTGCGGTTCTGGTTGGCGTTCATAAGTGTGTTCATTAGTATCGTTGTTTAAAATTCACAGAACAAAGTTCTACCGGGTAAAACGTAATCTTTTTACGCTCTTCTTTTTTTGTGAAAATTTTTTTCTCTTTTTTGTGGGAGTGGAGAGCGAAGGGGTAAGGGTAAAGGGGATAGGGTTTAGAAGTTATTTAACCTTTGCCCCTCCACCCAAACCCCTCTGCCCTTACCCCTTCGCCCCCTGCCCAAACCCCTTCGCCCTATGCCCATCACCCGTTCCGCTTTTCAGCGCTATCGTCTGATCGACGAAATTATCAGTCGGCATCCCCGGCAGTATTCCAAGCAGCGGCTGTTTGAGCTGTGCCGCGATAAGTGCGGAATCCGCTCGATTTCGTCGCTGGAGAAAGATATTCAGCGCCTGCGCGAAGACCACGATGCACCCATTGCCTACGACAAGCGCCGGAATGGCTATTACTACACCGACCCGCAGTTCCGCTTGCTTCGGCTGATGCTCTCGCCGGATGACATGGAAGCACTCGATTACGCGCGCGAAGTGCTGACCGCCACGCAGGGCGCATCTGTAGCGGGCGAGCTGGCCAATGCACTTCAGAAAGTGCGCCAGAGTCTGGACATTATTCGCGAGGTGAAAACCGAGACGTTGACCCGCCGGGTGGTCTACGTGGAAGAGCGGATTCTGGGCGGCAACCGGCAGTACGTGCCGGTGCTGATCCGGGCTATCAACCAGAACCGGCAAATAGCCTTTCATTACCGGAAGCACGACGTTGGGGCTGACGAACCCATCGAAAAACCGAAGCTTCGAACACTGCACCCGATTCTGTTACGGGAAGTGGCCGATAGCTGGTACGTGATCGGTTACGACGAACCCAGCGGTAAGGAACGGACGTTCGCCTTCGACCGCATGAGCGACCTGGAATTGATCGACGAACCCTGCGCGGTTCCGCCCGACATACTGACCAATGTCAGCGAACTGTTCGAGCACATTTACGGGATTACCGACAGTAGCGGTCCAGTCGAAGAGATTCTGTTGTCGTTTTCGCCCCTGTTTGGCCGCTACGTCAAAGCCAAGCCCATTCACCAGACCCAGGAAGTCGTAAGCGATACCGAAGCGGCCTGCGTTATCCGACTGCGGCTGGCTCCCAACCGCGACCTGCTCATGCACCTGCGCAGCTACGGCGAACATGTAACGGTGCTGCAGCCCGAAAGCCTGGCGAAAGACATCCGCGAGTCGCTGATGGCAACCCTGGCTCATTATGGATGAATAGGTATCGCGGGTTTCAACCCGCGATACCTCTTACTGCACCCGAATCAACTCGGTGCCGATAACCGGGCGTCCTTCGGCGGTGATGCCCTGGACGGTGATGCGAAGCGTGCGGACTACATCGGAGAGCGGGAAGATCAGTTGCGTACGGCCCTGCGAGTCGGTCTGAATGGTGGGTTTCCAGTATAACACATCCCGCCGATCGACGCGGGTGGAGGGGCCGGACTGGGTTTCGTCGGGGCGGGTTTCGTACCGGGGTACGTAAAATTCGCGCTGTATGGACGGGTAACCAATGAAGGACAGCGGTTTCATGCTCGATTTACCGACGCCGTTCTTCTGGTCGGGGCTAGTGCGCTTGGTGTAGAACGCAATGACGCCGTTGCCACCCCGAACGCCGTAGATACCCGTGTTTCCGGCATTTTTCAGGAACTCGATCCGGTCGATATCGCCCGGGTTAAACGCCAGCAACGCTGTCCCGTCGTCGTCTTTGACGTACATGCCGTCTACCATATACAGGGGCTGTGTACCACCCATCAGACTCCCGTTTCCCCGGATGACCACTTTGTAGTTGCCCGTCAGTGGAGCCTGCGTAACGCTGACACCCGCTACCCGCCCGCGCATCATCTCGTACAGGTTAGTAAAGCGGGGCGACTTTTCATCGAAGGTAAGCGTCGCATCGGCGCCACTGTGTAAACCCATCCGGCGAATCTCTTCCGGTCGTTCGTCGTACCTCCGCGCCCGAACCGTTACCTCTTTCAACTGCTTTACTTTTTTGTCCCGGTACAAGTCGGCATCGCTCTCCTGGCGAAGGCGGGCTGCTTCCAGTTGTGCACGCAGGGCCTTCCAGTCGGGCAGGCTGCGGGTCGTATCGGTCTGCCACAACTGACCGGGGCTTTCCAGCACCAGCCGCGCTTCTTTATCGGGCAGATCCTTCAACTGCCGGTCCGATAATTGCGTCATCAACTGAACGGTGTCGGACAATGCCAATCCAGCTAGCCGGAACCGGCCCCGCTCATCGGTTCCGGCTGATTTGACAAACGACTCATCGGCTTTGGTGGAGGCAATGAATACCTGTGCCCCGGCAATGGGCTGATTCTGGGGATTCAGCACTCGCCCCATGAGCGAAACGCCACCGAGCAGATCCGTAGCGGGGGTTCCGCTGACCCGTCGCCAGCCTTGCGTCAGCAGCAGGTCGTCCAGCGCCTGGCGGGTTTCGGGTGTATTGTCTTTCAGGTAAAGATTGGGTTGCTCGACCCGGCCGCGCAGTTCGCCGGTCAGGAGCAAATGAGCCTGAATGGTCGCTTCGGCAGTATCGGTCAGCACCTGATCGGCATCGGTGATCGACGCCGACAAAGCCGCCACGGCAGGTAGTCCGTCGTTGTTCAGGTTGAGGGTCAGTATGGCCTGCTCACGCGGTTGATAATGCGGTTTGTTGACGCCCATAATCACCCGGATGGGCGGAACCCGATCCGGGATAAACACCAGCCGCTCGGCCCGCGGGCGGGCGGTTGCGTCGTACAAGGTCAACTGGTTGAGGCCAGGCGGCAGCGGGGCGGTGGGAAGGCTCACCTGAGCCAGGCCATTCTGCAGCCGGATTTTTTGCTGACTCACCAACCGCCCCTGTTGCTGGATAAGCACGTACACCGAGTCGGTGGCGAGTCCGTTTTTGGCTGTAATGGTTAGAGCAATTCGGTTCGTATCGCTGACCGCATCGGCCGCAAAAACGAGACCGCTGGTGTCGGCGGGCGGCAGCTGAGCCGATCCGACCAGGTGGTGCCGGTCCGTAACTGGAAGCGTCGTTACCTGCGCGCGATAGGTTTGGCCGGGTTTGGGAGTCAGCGTAACATGACTCATACCCAGTGAGTTCGTAGTAAAACGCGCCACTTCGGTACCGGCATCATCCACAACTTTACCCACCACTGGCCGGCCACGTCCGTCGGTAGCCACCACTTTGATTCCTAACCGAGCCTCCACGTCGGTCACCCAGCGTCCACCTTCGGGAAAGACCTGTACATCGAGCGGATGATGGGTGGTATCGGCCGAAACCGGGTTCTGGAGGATGTTATATACCGCAATCGATCGTTCGAAGGCGGCTCGTTTCTGTCCATCGTCTTCGTCGGTATAGGCGCGTAGGCGATACGTACCCGCAGCCAGCGTATCCGATAGCCGAAAATTCCCGGCTGCCCGGCCATCCGTGACCCGTAACCACTGATGCTGCACGAGTTTTCCGGCCGCCGTCAGGACGTCGACGTGCATGGCGGTTTCGCCGAGCGGCAGCCGGTTCGTCGCGGCATCCAGAAAATACGCACTCAGCCAGATTCGGTCGCCGGTTGCGTAGAACGGTTTATCGATGTGCAGAAACAGGACTGGCGACAGGGCGCGAAATCGATCGGTAAAGGCCGTTGTAATTCGGCCCAGCCGTGCATCGGGCGGCAGCAGTTGGCCGCGTGTTATAACGGGCGCGCTGGTGGCTGGATTCGCATCAGTCTGATTCGGTTGCCAATCGGCGGGCAGCATCCGCGAAAGCCGGTCGTCGCCCAGAGAGCCCTGAACTTCCATGCCCTCCGGGAGCGTGATGGTGCCATCGAGGGTAAATTGAAGATGACCGGTAGGCAGCCTGATCTGCGAATACGCATAGCGGGCGTCGATGTACGGCGAATAGGGTGATGTGGCATTGGTGTAAAAAACCACTAACGGATAATCGGATACCAGCCGCCGTTCGAACGACAGACGTCCGGGCTGTATGAGCTGCCGGATGCGCAGCGGATACAGTCGCCTGTTGATCGACCCCGACAAGGTTGTTCGCGAAAACCGATCCCGGTCGATGGGCACGGTCATGTTTTCCTGATACACCAGAAAGCCTTCTTTCTCGTAGGTACTATCGACGAGGCTGGCCATCAGGTGTCGGGTCGACCCTTTATAAGCGGTCATCCGGTTCCGCCGAAATCGATTCGCCTGCCGTTCGTTTTCGGCTTTCATCTCCTCAAACCGGGCGGTACCCGCATAATACACTTTCTGAACGGTGCCGTCGAAATACAGAAGGTCGTACCAGAGCTTATAACCGAGTGCCTGGTTTTCAATCAGAATTGGCTCCGAGGCTGTTGCTTTCAGGTGCCCGTTTTCTTCTTTGAAACTAAGGACGTCGCTGTTGACGATCAGGCACTGTCCGCCGAAGGGTTCACCGAGCAACCGGCGTTTGAACTCTTTCAGATGTCGTTCCCACTTCTTCTGATTACCCCGCACGGTGACGGCCGCCAGCATCTGGTTATTCGGTTTAAGGCGGAAATTAGCGGTTTTGGGGTCGGTATTGTCCAGCCGAAAAACATGCTTGTCGGGTTGATAGCCGATGAAAGACGCCACCAGTTCAACGGTGCCGAGCGGAACGCCGGTGAGTGAGAAGTGCCCTTTTTCGTCGGTGAGCGTGCCGCGGGTGCTGCCATTCAGGTATACGTTGGCGAAGGGCATGGGCTTGCCGGTGGTGGCGTCGATGACGTGGCCGGAGAGGGTCGTCGTCGTGATTTGCGCCAGCGCCAGGGGCGTTAGGGCGGCCAGCAGACAGGCCGTTAGCCAGACGACACAAACCAGACGAGCCATGGCTGTTGAGAGCGTTTACGTACTATCAGCCAAAAGCAGGTGTCTGAGTGGTTATACTCAATGGCTCAGGGATTTACGATCTCCAGCCGTACGGCGGAGAAGGCAATAGGCCGTTCGGCAAACAGAGCTTTGCTGGCGACCCAGGTGGTGCGGAATAAATCGCTTTGGCGATATGCTTCAAGCGCATCGGCCGACGCCCACAGGCTATACGTGATGCGTACGTTCGGGTGGTCGGGGTCATACAGGAGTTCGAGATGATGATTTCCGGGAAAAGCCCGGATGTGGTGTTTCGAGCGGTCGAAGATGGTGTGGAAGTCAGCGAGCTTATCTTCCTGAAAGGTCATGCGAACGATACGAGTGAGCATTTTTTTGATTGGCTACAAAGTTGGGTCCGCCATTGCGTCACAAAGAATAGAAAGAAAAAAAAGAGTAAAAACGATAAGGCTCGTTATTTACTGAAGAACTCTGTGTTCTTTGTGCCGCAACGGCGGACCGCTCTGTAGACAATCAAAAAACGAATTCATGAATTATCGAACATTTGGCCGGACGGGCTGGCAGGTCTCCGAAATCGGCTATGGGATGTGGGGGCTGGCGGGCTGGACTGGCTCCGACAAACAGGAAGTCTTGAACGCCCTTCAGCGTTCCGTCGAACTGGGCTGTAATTTTTTCGATACCGCCTGGGCCTACGGCGACGGCGTCAGCGAAGAAGTTCTGAACCAACTGCTGAAAAACAACCCCGACAAGCAGTTGTATGCCGCCACGAAAATTCCGCCTAAAAACCGCCAATGGCCTTCAAAGCGAGATTCCAGACTGGAAGACGTTTTTCCGGCCGAGTACATTGTCGAGTACACCGAAAAAAGCCTGAAGAACCTGGGTGTCGAAACCATCGACCTGCAGCAGTTTCACGTTTGGGAAGACAACTGGGCCGACCAGGACGAATGGCAGGAGGCCGTTACGAAACTAACCCAGCAGGGAAAAGTGCAGGCCTGGGGCGTTTCGGTCAACCGCTGGGAGCCCGACAACTGCCTGAATACCCTGCGCACCGGCCTCATCGACGCGGTGCAGGTGATCTACAACATCTTCGACCAGAACCCGGAAGACAATCTCTTCCCGCTCTGCCGAGAACTGAACATCGGCGTCATTGCTCGTGTGCCGTTCGACGAAGGAACATTGACCGGTACGTTAACCAAAGAAACGACTTTCCCGGCCGACGACTGGCGCTCAACGTATTTTGTACCGGAAAACCTCAACAGCAGTGTCGATCACGCGGAGGCCCTGCGCCCGATCATTCCGGCTGGTATGACCATGGCTGAGATGGCGCTGCGGTTTATCCTGAGCAACCCCGACGTGCACACGACGATTCCCGGTATGCGCCAGATTCGGAACGTCGAAGCGAACATCGCGGCCAGCGACGGCAGCGGCCTTGCTCCTGAGGTATTACGCGAACTGAAGGAACACCGCTGGGACCGTACCCCAACCAGCTGGAGCCAGTAAAAAAGTAATGTACAATGAATAATGGATAATGGATAATGGATAATGTAAATCGGAGAAGCCCAATCATTATCCATTATTCATTGTACATTATCCATTATCCATTATCCATTATCCATTATCCATTATCCATTATCCATTATCCATTATCCATTATCCATTATCCATTATGCTCTAGTATTCCTGCGAGAGGGGGTGGACCATGAACTCATCGATGACGACGTGAGCGGGGCGGCTGACGATGAACAGCATCGACTCGGCCATGTCTTCGTTCCGGAGCCAGCTCGCTCGCTTGTCTTCGCGGCCCGACGCGTGAAAATTGGAATCGACCAGCCCCGAATAAACGCCCGTCACTTTGATGCCAAACGGGCGGACTTCTTTCCGGAGCGCCCCCATGAACGCTTCCTGCGCGTACTTGCTGGCCGTATACAGCGCACCACCCGCAAACGTACGCTTGGCTACATCCGACGCCACGACTACAATATGTCCGGCTCCCTGCGACTTCATAGCCGGGAGAGCAGCTTTGGTGAGCAGAAACGTACCCTTGACGTTGGTGGCCATCAGCTCATCCCATTCGGTGGCGGAGAACTCCTCGACGTTTTTGAAAATTCCATACCCGGCATTATTGATCAGCACATCAATGCGCTGAAACTGATCGAGTGCCGTTTTGACAACGGCTGCCATGTCCGATTCATTGGCGACGTCGCCCGGCACGGCCACGATTTTACCCCGAACAGAGCCTTGTTCAGCTTCGGTAACCAACTGATTCAGGTCATCGGCGTTGCGGGCGGTGGCAACTACATGGGCACCATGCTGCGCTAACAGTAGGGCCGTTGCCCGACCGATGCCACGCGAAGCACCTGAAATAATCACGGTTTTGTTTTCGACGTTCATATACATAGATTGAGCCGAAGGAAAGCTCACCGTAAAGGTCATAAAGTTTGGCCTGAGTTTGTCATTCCGACGAAGGAGGAATCTTAAGTTATCCTAAGCCTCAAGATTCTTCCTTCGTCGGAATGACAAACTCACTCACTTTTCAAAATCTAAATGGCTTTGTGATAAACCAGCGATTTGATCAACTTGCGCTAAAATTAATTTTAGATATATCTAAAATTAAATGAATCAGAGCACTTCATAATTGATGTTTCTTATCTTTGGTTCAAATTTGATGCATTGACGCTCAGTGAGTAGCGGAACAAAATGATCAATTGGCTTCATCTTCACCGGTTTCGGTTAGCCCGTATCCTGCTTGGCCTGTTTCTGGCCATGTGGTTGAACGGGGTGGTGTTTCGCCACGCCCACCGCTTGTCGGATGGGCGGTTGATTGTTCACGCGCACCCGTACTGGCCATTCGGTAAGGGGCCGATTCAGCCCAACAACCACACCGCTCAGGAGATTCTGCTGCTGGATCTGGCCGGGCACCTGCCGGTGGTTGTCAGCACTTTTTTCGCCTTTCTGTTTCTGCTGCGTAGCCGTCAGCGGGTCTTTTTCGGTTCTGTAAACCGCTCATTTCATTCGTTTTCCCCGTTTTTTTGCTTCTCGCATCGGGGGCCGCCCATCGTTTGAGTCATTTCTGATAAGTCTCACCAGCTAAGCACTGGTGATCGGTCGTGCTTTTGCACTGGATTCGTCAATCCATTGCGTACCGATCCATCCGACTGTTCAATCAAACGAAACTTCCTGAATGAAATCATTTCTTCTTCTGATTAGCCTTGGGCTAACGGTCGGGCGTGTGTATGCACAGCCGGCGCCGAACCGAATTATCCGCGGCTCGATTACCGATGCCGAAACTCATAAATTCATTCCGTTCGGCACGATTAGCCTGATCGGCCAAAGCAAAGGCGCGCTGGCCGATGCCAGAGGCCAGTTTGTACTGACCCTCAAAGCCGATTCGCTGGAACACCAGCTTATCATTTCCTGCATCGGTTACAAGTCCGATACGCTGCTGGTCCGGCCTAGTACTGACGAGTATACCATCGAAATGCTGTCCGTTTCGAATACGCTGAATGAGGTCGTCGTGACGGGTGTTACCCGGGGAACCCTGCTCAAACAGAATCCGGTGGCTATTCTGGCCATTTCGCGCCGGGCCATCGAAAGTACCGCGAGTAGCAACATCATCGACGTACTGGTCAAAAATGCGCCCGGTCTGAACGCGGTCAAAACGGGACCGAATATCTCCAAACCGTTTATTCGTGGGCTGGGCTATAACCGGGTACTGACGCTCTACGATGGAGTTCGGCAGGAGGGGCAGCAGTGGGGCGATGAGCACGGAATCGAAGTCGACAATTATAATATCGAGCGGGCTGAAGTAATCAAAGGACCTGCCAGCCTGATGTATGGGTCCGATGCGTTGGCGGGGGTGGTGAGCATGATGCCGTATTACCCGAAAGATACCGAAGGGAAGATTAAAGTTGGGTTTGTGACGGAGTATCAGTCGAACAACCGGATGCTGGGTGAGTCGGTCAGCCTGGCGTCGGGCGGGGCGCGCTGGTCCTGGAATCTGCGCGGTTCGCTACGGGCGGCTACCAATTACCAGAATAAGATCGACGGCCGGGTATACAACACAGGCTTTTCCGAAAAAACGGCAACGGCCATGCTGGGCTACGCGGGCCAGCGGGGGTATTCGCGCTTCGGGGCCGCGCTGTACGACAATTTGCAGGGTATTCCCGACGGCAGCCGCGATTCGCTGACGCGCCAGTTTACCCGCCAGATTTACGAATCGGACCGGGATGATATTCAGCACCGGCCCATCGTGCCGATCAGCGAATTATCGCAATACAAACTTGGGCCGCTGCACCAGCGGATTCAGCATTACCGACTGCACACGAACAACCACTACCAGGTAGGTAACGGCGAACTGGATGTGCTGCTGGCCTTTCAGCAAAACGTCCGTCGGGAGTACAACCACCCAACCCGGACCGATCAGCCGGGCTTGTATGTGCGGCTCAACACCCTCAACTATGGGCTCCGCTATAACCTCCCGAATTTCTCGAATGTATCGGCCACGGTGGGTGTCAATGGCATGTACCAGGCCAACAAGAACAAGAACGGAACGAATTTCCCTATTCCAGATTATACCCTGTTCGATGTCGGCACGTTCGTTTTTCTGAAGTGGCAGGTCGATAAACTGACTCTGAGTGGGGGCGTGCGCTACGACCGACGCCGGTTGCACGGCGATGACTTTTACGTGCACGTCGATCAGAAAACAGGCTTCGACCGGCACGTGACCCTGCCCGATACAGCCGGAGCTACGCTGCAATTTCCGCGGCTGCAACAAAACTTTACGGGGGTTTCGATGAGCGTAGGCATGACGTACGAATTCTCGGAACGGCTGGCGCTGAAAGCCAACGTGGCGCGGGGCTATCGGGCACCGAGCATCACCGAAATTGCCTCGAACGGCCTCGATCCGGGCGCGCATATCGTTTATATCGGCAACCGGAATTTCAAGCCCGAATTCAGTTTGCAGGAGGATCTGGGGCTGACGGCTACCTTCCCGGATGTAAACATCGGGATCAGCGTGTTCAATAATTACATCCAGAATTACATCTCCCTGGCGCAGTTAGTCGATGCGCAGGGCGAACCGGTGGTGATCGTGCCGGGGAATAAAACGTACCAGTATCAGCAAGCGTCGGCGCAACTCTACGGCTTCGAAACCCAGCTGAGCATCCATCCAACCGCCTGGCGAGGCTTCTCGTTCGACAACAGCGTTGCGCTGGTGTATGGGTATAACCGGGGGAGCCTCTACTCGGATGCGGGCATCAATGGCGAATACCTGCCGTTTATTCCGCCCCTGCGCATCTCGACGGGCATCAGTCAAACGCTGAACGTGAAGCGGCAATGGCTGTCGGACGTGAACGTAAAAGCGGATGTAGAATATAATGCCAGCCAGAATCGGTATCTGGGATTGAATGACACAGAAACATTCACGCCCGCTTTTACACTCGTTAATGCCGGGATCGATGGGCTGATTCATGTTGGGCAGAATCGACCGGGACTACGGCTGTCGTTTCAGGTCAATAACCTGTTCGACGTAGCGTACCAGTCGAATTTGAGCCGATTGAAATATTTCGAGTACTTCACACGTTCGCCCAACGGCCATTACGGCATCTACGGCATGGGCCGAAACGTCTGCCTGAAGCTAACTATCCCGTTTAATTAGCATGTCATAAAGCTGTCATTATTTGTCATCAGGTAGTCATTAAGTCGTTATTCGTTATCATTGGTCGTTTATTTTGCCCAACAACGAATGACAACCTTATGAGCCCCCTAATTCTGTTTTTTGAAATAGCGGATCGTTTCTCCAAAGCTCATGCGCATCGACAAGCCGCGCAGGGCTTTGGCAATCCGGTCGGCTTTGGTTTCGGGCGTTTTGGCGTCTTCGATCCATTTGCTGAAATAATTCTGGTGGCTTTTGGCTAATGACGCGAAGAATTTCAACGCGTCAGGTTCATCGTCCAGACAGGTCAACAAGTCAGCCGACTGCGGCAACGGGTCAGTGTCCACTTCCAGGTTCACCTGAATCGGCGTGCCTTCTTCGTCCTTGCCGATGCCCCGGCGCATGCCAGCGTTGATGGGCATCATGAACCCGCCTTCCAGCCCGTCGCTTATGCGCGGTACTGACTTTCCCATGGGCAGCAGAGCCACCTGTTTAATGGAGTACTGGTCCAGACTACCTTTGACCCGGAAACTGGTTTTCTGACCCGGCTTGAGTTCGTCTGTCACGGCAATCGGAATCTCGATATATGTCCAGCGGGTTTTATCGCCTTTCTCGCCGAATTTCTGAAGAATAGTAGTGAAAGAAATCATGCTTTATGGGGTATTAACTGACTGCCAATAAATTTGAGTAGCAGTAACGTGGGTGGAAACTCGCGATTTTAATCAACAGTCGCGGGTTTCCACCCACGTTACTGCCTAAATACGCAGAAAATAATAAATACCGATAATCATTGATCAACACCAGCCGTAGTTCAACAGTACACCGATCGCTGATGGCAAACTCATTTAACATAACGATTCACATGGTTTCGAGTCTTGACGGCTTTGTTGCCAAAAAAGACAATAGTGTTTCCTGGTTTGAGACAGCTGACCACTATGAAAAGGGGGTTGAGTTGACCGAGCAGGACACCGCGGAATTTTTGAAAACGATCGATTGCTATGTGATGGGGTCACGGACTTACGAACATGCTCTGACGCTTGCAGAAACGTATGGATGGGCTTATGGCGACGTACCGACCATTGTTGTAACGGAGCGAAACCTACCCGTCGTCAGGCCAGCTATTGAATTGTATGCGGGCGACCTAAGCAAGCTGGTGAATGAGCGGCTGCAACAAACCTACAGGAATGTTTGGCTTGTGGGCGGACCCACACTTGCCAGTGCGTTTATCCGGTTAAAATTAGCGGATGAGATACGCCTGTCTATTCTGCCTGTTATACTGGGCGATGGGATACCGTTTTTTGACCGCCTTAATCTGGAAGAGGCCCTGCATCTGAAGCAGGTGACAGCTTACAAAAGCGGCATGGTCGAGCTGTGTTACAAAATAAAAAATAACCTAGTGTTCTGAAAGGTACGTTTAGGAGAAGGCCAGGATGTAAAACTGGCACAGAAACGTTTGGCCGAATTCCGTAATCGCGCGCTGGTACGTGCGTTGAAACCCGTGCCGTTCGTAAAACTGCATCAGTTTGGGGCGGGTGGCGTCGGTTTCGAGCTGTAGCGTCGTTATGCGCCGGCGCAGGCATTCCGTGCGGCAGAAGTCGATGATGGCCTCGAACAGGTTCTGGCCGGCAAAGGATCGGCGAATGGCCAGTTTGTGAATAAAACCAGAGGTGTTGTCGGGGACGTCGGGCCAGTAGAGCGGATCTTTCCATTGCAGGATAAATACCGCAGCCGGCTCCGGACCGGCCCCTTCCTCCCGGTCGACGTACATGACGTGGAAGTTACCGGTCGTGTACTCATCCAGCAAATTTTCAGCCGTGAGGGTATCGACGTTCCAGAGTTGGCGGTCGCTGTCGATGAGCCACTGGCCCACTTCGCGCAGGATGTCGATGGCCAGGTCAGTCTGATTGTTTTGTAAAGTAACTATCATGAAAACGGGTGTCGGTGTTGGGCTACGGTCGATGGCCGGCTTTTGGGAAGCACCAGCCTTAACATTTGGGCGACCTGACAAGTTAAGCACATATGGCAAATATGAACAAAACAATCCTGCAATCGCTGGGTAGCGGCCTGTTTGGGGCCTGCGTACTGAACGTAATTCATGAAACCACCCGTCAGTTTATCGACGAAGCGCCCCGGGTTGACCTGCTGGGCGAACGGGCCATTAAGAAAGGCATGAAAAAAGTGAATCTGGAACCACCCACCGGTGATGAACTGTATTACTGGACGTTGGCGGGCGACTTGGTTTCGAATGCGCTCTACTACAGTCTGGTTGGTCTGGCGAAGCCAAAATATGCTGTACCTGCCGGGGCCGCGCTGGGGTTGGCTGCCGGAGTAGGGGCGGTGGGCCTGCCTGGTCCTATGGGCTTAGGAACGGCTCCGAGCAACCGAACCCCCGCAACCAAAGTCATGACCATTGGCTGGTACCTGATCGGTGGTCTGGCTACGGCGGGCGCGTTTCGATTCCTGAAAGGCCGGTAATCGCTCCAGCGAATCGCCTGGATTTCCGTGCCGGAAACACTACGCATATATACTTGGGATAGCCTTCACAGGAAGCGGTTCTTGTAAATAAGCCGTGGGTATCGGGTTGTCCGGCACGCTAATGTTCCCAAGCATTTGATTCGATCGCCTGGGTTCGCGCCTGCAGAACGCCGACGGGCTATTTCGTACGATCTATACTTCTCACCGACAGGTCGGTTAGATAATATAACATGTTCATTTTAACATAGTTATAATACAAAATACGCTTCATTAATTTCAGACTTTCACGCAGTAACTGCCCAATACTTGTGCATATATTGCATTCCAAACGGTAAGTAGTGGAAGCGACAAGCCGAACCACCCTGGTTCTGTGCCTGTTTCGGTCGTTTCGACTAGCTGCTTCAACATCGAAGTCGGCTTTGCATGCTTACCCGTTTGACCTACGAGCTGACCTAAAAAAGTAAAATCAGGCTAGTTGAGCCAAGGCGCTACACCTACGGCGAAAGGGCTCACATGGGCCAATCGTATTGTGCCGGAAATAAATTGCGGAAGGTGCCCGGCCGGAACCTTCCGCAATTCGTCTGGAATAAATAAGGCGGTTATTTTTTGCGTCGATTGACGCCTGAAAGCGCCTGAGTATGACTAAACTTTTTTAACCTAAGGAGCTGAAATTGACTATGAAAGCGTTTGTCATCGATGAATATAAAAGTAAAGAGCCGATGCGGCTGGCTGATATGCCCGAACCAACGTTGCAGGAAAACGACGTGTTGGTCGAGGTGCATGCGGCTGGTGTAAATCTGCTGGATTCTAAAATCAAAGGCGGGGAATTCAAGCCGATGTTACACTATAAATTCCCGCTCATCTTAGGCCACGACGTGGCAGGCGTTGTTCTTGACGTTGGCCCAAAGGTCAAAAAGTTCAAGGCTGGCGACAAGGTTTATGCCCGTCCGGCCGACTATCATATCGGAACGTTTGCCGAGCGCATCGCCATAAGTGAAGCCGATGTGGCCCTCATGCCCGCTTCGCTGTCGATGGAAGAGGCCGCGTCGGTCCCATTGGTAGGCCTGACGGCCTGGCAGGCACTGGTCGAAAAAGGCAACCTGCAAAAGGGCCAGAAAGTATTTATCCAGGCTGGGTCGGGTGGGGTAGGCACTTATGCCATTCAACTGGCCAAACACCTGGGCGCAACCGTTGCCACCACCACCAGCGCAGCAAACAGCGCATTGGTGAAAAGCCTGGGGGCCGACGTGGTGATTGACTATAAAACACAGGATTTTGAACAGGTCCTTAGTCAGTACGATCTGGTACTCAACAGCCAGGACCCCGCCACGCTGGAGAAGTCGCTGCGGGTGTTGCGGCCCGGTGGCCGGCTCATTTCGATCAGTGGCCCGCTCGATCTTGACTTTGCCAGAGGGGCTGGCCTAAGCTGGATGCTAAAGCTGGTCATGTTCTTTTTGGGGTACTCCACCAACCGCAAAGCAAAAGCGCTCGGGGTGAACTATACCTTTATGCTGATGAAGGCCGATGGAAGCCAGCTGGCCAACATCAGCCGGATGATCGACGATGGAATCCTGCGGCCGGTAATGGACAAGGTGTTTCCCTTTGCCGAAGCCAACGAAGCGCTGGCCTACGTCGAAAGCGGCCGTTCCAAGGGTAAAGTCGTTCTTAAAGTAAAATAACAACGCTATAGTGCCGAAGGTCCGGCTTCGGTCGGCAAGGGCTGGCTAGCCGTTCAACCCCCGATAAATCGTTTCCGTTGGAACAATTATAATTCATCGAGCGTATTTATACCACATGGTATATTCAGGCGATGAAAAACGAATTGTCGAAAGCCGAGCGGACCCGTCGGTTCATTATCGAAAAGACGGCTCCCATCTTCAATACGAAAGGTTATGCCGGCACCTCGCTGGCCGACCTGACCGAGGCTACCGGCTTGACGAAGGGTAGCATATACGGTAATTTTGAAAACAAGGAAGAGGTCGCGCTAGCCTGTTTCGACTATAATTTTGGTAAAATGTACCAGGCTGTCGGTGCCGAGATTGCCCAGGCATCGACATATTACGAGAAGTTACGGGTGTATGTTACCTTCTACCACAGTTTCACCCGATCGGCGTTTCTGGAAGGCGGTTGCCCCATCCTGAATACCGCTACCGAAGCCGACGATACCAATAACCTGCTGAAAGACAAAGCGGCTAAGGCACTGATTCTGTGGCGGAAACGCCTTGCCGATCTTATGAAAGCCGGTATCGAAGCGGGTGAGTTCAAACCGGATATAGCGATAGAACAAACGGCGCTTTCCATAATGGCCCTGATTGAAGGGGGAATTATGATTGCCAAAGTGACAAACACGCCCGCCAGTCTGGATAAAGTGCTGAAGACCGTCGAGATGCTGATTACGGAACTCAGGGCGAATTGACCTATGTCGCTCCTGGATAGGCCTCTATCCTGTTTGGGAAACGGGTTAGCAAACCTCCGCTTCGCAATCATCTTCGGCGACCATCTCGGTTTCAAGGGTCGCATGACTGATGTTCTGGTGTTCGAGTCGATGGCGGGCGTCGTGTTTGAGGCCAACGATCTGCTGTTCGGATAAGCCCGGCTGCAGCACCAGATGGGCTGTCAGGGCGTTTTCGGTGGTGCTCATAGCCCATACGTGCACGTGATGGACATCCTGCACACCCGTCACCGAACGCAGGTCTTGCAACACAGCCTCCAGGTCGATACCCGCCGGAACGCCGTCCATCGACAGGCGCAGGCTATCCGCCAGTAAACCCCAGGTCGATCCCAGAATCACTACCCCCACCAGAATCCCAATGACCGGATCGAGCCAGGTCCAGCCGGTATACTGGATAAGGATACCCGCAATGACAACGCCCAGCGAAACCAGCGCATCGGTGGCCAGGTGCAGGTAAGCCCCTTTGGCATTCAGGTCATGCTCTTTGTTCCGGAAAAACAGCAAAGCCGATACTGAATTGACCAGAATACCGACGCCCGCTACCCAGGCCACGGCCCCGCCCGCCACCGGTTCGGGATGCCGGAAGCGCTGAAAACTCTCCCACAAAATAGCTCCGATCGTAATCAGCAGAATGACTGCGTTGGTGAGAGAAACCAGTACCGTACTTTTCCGGTACCCATACGTAAACGTCGGCGTCTGTCGGACGCGGGCCAATCGAAAGGCCAGCAGTGAGAGCAGCAGGCTCGCTACATCGCTCAGGTTATGGCCGGCGTCGGCAACGAGGGCTAACGAGTTGTAATAAATTCCCAGCGCAAACTCGACCGCAACGTAACCCGCATTGAGCACCGCACCGATAATCAGTGCGCGATTGACGCTTGTCAGAACGACAGGGCCGTGCTGATGGCCAGCGTGGTCGTGATGGGTATGCTCGTGCGCCATAATATTCGTTTATACGTAGATTTTTACCGCAAAATCGCGGAGCATGTGGCTCCGCCGTGAGTTCATTTCTGGAATTTTGTCAGGTGGGAGCCGTACTACAGTTCTGTAATCACCATTGATGACCGTGGCACGGTTCCCGCCTGACAAAACATCTACCTTTATCAACCTTATTTAAACAAGATTGGTTAGGGTGCTCAATAACTGACCTGTTAACGGGCTGACTGTCAGTGATGGTGCTCCTCTTCCTCACCGCTGGCAGCTTTGAGTTGCGATAATAAGGCGTAGGCACCTCGCACCACCACCTGCGTGGATTTCCAGTCAAGGGTAGTCGGCAGCGTAACCTGCGAATAGCCGCTCTCGGTAACGCCCCGCCGAACGGGAATTTGCTTAAATACGGTGCCGTGCGTTTTCGGTTCTTCAGCGTCATGGTCAATTATGGCACTGTCTTGGGTCCCGGCATGTTCAGCATGCTCCGATGCCATTTCTGTCGTCGTCACGAAGATGTAGTCTTTGCCTTCTGCCGAAACAATGGCTCCCTCGGGCAGCGCCATGACGCGGCTCTCGCCCAGATCGAGGCTGGCTTTCAGAAAGGTGTTGGGCGTCAGTCGGGCGTCGGGCTGGTCGAGCTTTGCCACGACCCGAACGGAACGGTCGGTATCGATAGCCTGATTGATGAAGCTGATGTGACCCGATCGTTCGCGACCTGCTTCGTTGTTCAGCAACAGACTGACGCGCTGGCCCGCCCGAATCTGCGGCAAATCTTTCTCAAACACCGTCAGTTCGGCGTAGAGGCCCTGGCTGCTGGTGAGTTGGGCAATGACGTCGGTCGGCTGCACGTACTGACCGGCCGTGGCTTTGACGTCGGTAACGACTCCCGATACGGGCGCGACGACGACGTAATGAGCGCTGTATTTTCCGGACAGGGCGTCCTGGGGCGATAACCCAACCCGGCGAATTCGCTGGCTTAGCCCCGCTACCCGAGCCTGAGTGGCTTTTAGATCGGCCGTCGTTTGCTGAAGCACTTTCAGCGCGCCGACATTCTCGCGGCTGAGTTCCTGCTGACGGGCGTATTCGGCCTCCAGGTAGGTCAGGCGGCTATGGTTTTCGGCGTATTCCTGCTGCAACTGCACCAGTTCAGGATTTTCGATACGGGCCAGAACCTGCCCCTTCTGTACTGGCTGGCCGGGTAGGAGCGGGATGGAGCGGATGAAGCCGCCCTGCAGGGCCGTCAGAATCACCTGACTCTGGGCCGGAACGGCCAGTCGGCCGTTGAGCTGAAGGAGTTGCCCCAGGTTGCGGTATTCTACCCGCCCGAGCTGGACAGAGGCTATCCGCAGCTGATCATTGGTCAATTCAATAAGGTCTGTCGCTTCGTGTTCGTGGCTAGGTTCGGGTTCGGTTTTCTGGTCCGGTTGCTGCTTTTGGCAGGCGATCGTTGTGCAGAGCAGCCCGAGCAGAAGCGTCAGTCGATAAGGATGAATAAGGGCAAACATCGGTTGAGTGTGTTAAGGCAGGCCCAGCAATTGCTCCAGGGCAATAACCGCCTGATTGTATTGGTTGATGGTGTCCAGATAATTCAGGCGGGTCTGATGCGAGCGCGTCAGTGCCTGGGTGTATTCCAGGTAGTTGGCCTCGCCCGCCCGAAACGATTTTTGTGCGCCTTCGACCAGTCGCCGGGCCACGACCAGACCGGTCTGGTCGTAATAAGCCAGGCTGGCCTGTTGCTTGCGGATCTGTTGCACAGCCGCGGCCAGGGTTCCCTGCAGGTTTCGCTGGTTGTAGGCCAGCGTCGCTTCGGCCACCTGCTGACCCAGCCGGGCCGACTCGATACGCGCCCGCTGGGCTTTCTGAAAAATGGGAATGCCGACGCCAACCTGTACGCCCTGAAAACGCTTGCCTCCGCTGAAGTAGCGGTCCTGTCCGTCGACACTTTGCACCCCGATGAGCGACTGGTTGAAATAGCCGACCGAATAATCGGGTCGCAGGCGGGCCTGTTCGACGGCGATCTGTCCTTCGGCAATGGAGACCTGCTGCCGAAGTAAGGCCAGCGTAGGGTTCTGCACCAGCGCCGAATCGGGTAGGGCAGGTAGGGGTCGGCGGGCGAGTGGCTCATCGGGTAAGGCCAGTGGGGCGCTGGTGTTCAGCAGCGTCTGCAAATCGCTGAGGGCAATTTCGCGGTCGGCGGCTGTCTGCGCGCGCTGGTTCTGAATTTCACCGAGCAGGTTTTCGGCAGTTGCCACTTCGAGCCCGGTGCCTTCGCCGGTGCGGTGCCGTACTTCCGTCGCCCGCCGGAACGTTCCGAGCAGACTATCCTGCGCTGCCAGGAGCTTCAGCCGTTCGGTCAGGTAAGCCAGCGCCAGGTAGGTACTTTTTACGCGCGCCCGCAACTCGGTCTGGATAAGCCGCGCCTGTAACTGGCTGCCCTGCACATTGGCATCGGCGAGTTTTTCCAGACCCCGGATCAGCTTACCGTTTGGAATACTCTGGGCGATCGTGAAGTTATTGTCCCAGTTAATGGAGTTGTACTGCCCGCCCGTCCACTGCAAATCGGTTCGGCCAATCTCCCGGGCACTCCGTCGCGTCGTTTGCTGCAGGGCAATGGTCAGATTACTTACCCGGCCTGATCCATTGTTAGCCTGCGCCAGGGCCAGGGCGGCATCCAGTGTCAGCGGACCCGCGGGCGTGGTGTTGGCCTGCGCCCGAACGGTTAGCGATCCTCCCATCAGCAGCCCGGCGATCAATAGCCAACTGACCAGGTTGCCCACGGGCTTACCCGCCCGAGCGGGGGGCTGGTGGCCGAAGCGGGTTTGTTCCCACCAGTAGAGGCAGGGCAATACCAGCAGCGTCAGCAGCGTTGCCGAGACGAGTCCGCCAATGACAACCGTAGCCAGCGGTCGTTGTACTTCGGCTCCGGCAGTCTGGGCCAGAGCCATGGGTAAAAAGCCAAGTGACGCCACCAGCGCGGTCATCAGTACCGGACGAAGTCGGGTCGCTGTGCCTTCCAGAATGATCGTTCGCAGATCATGATGGCCGCTGGCTTTCAGGTGGTTAAATTCGCCGATGAGTACGATGCCATTCAGTACCGCTACACCAAACAGAGCGATGAACCCGACACCCGCCGAAATACTGAACGGCATACCGCGCAGCCAGAGGGCAAACACCCCACCGATGGCCGCTAACGGAATGGCCGAGAATATCAGCAAACTTTGCCGGACCGAGCCGAAGGTGAAAAACAAGAGTATAAAAATGAGCCCAAGCGCTACGGGCACGGCAATGCCAAGCCGGTCTTTGGCTTCCTGTAAATTCTGGAACTGCCCGCCATAGGTGAGGTAGTAGCCCGCCGGGAGCGTTAGCTGCGTTTCGAGCTTCTGCTGCAGTTCCTGAACCACGCTTTCCACATCCCGCTCCCGTACGTTGAACGCCACCGTGATGCGTCGTTGGGCATTTTCGCGCTGAATCTGATTGATGCTGTTCTGAAACGAAACCTCCGCCAACTGGCTCAGCGGAATGGACTGGCCACCCCTGCTGGTCAGCAACAGGTTCTGCACGTCTTCGAGTCGCTGCCGGCTGTCCGACTGTAACCGGACCACCAGATCGTATCGGCGTTCGCCTTCGTAGACCAGACCCGCCGACGCCCCGGCAAAAGCCGCCTGCAAGTACCGGTTGGCTTCGGTAATGGATAAGCCAAAGCGGGCCAGTGCATCCCGATCGAACCGAACTACGATCTGAGACAAACCCGATACCTGCTCGACATAGACATCTTTTGCGCCAGCTACACGGGCCGCCACCCGGCCAATACGGGCGGCATAGTCGGCCAGAACACCCAGATCTTCTCCGTAGAGTTTTACGGCTACATCCTGCTTGACGCCCGTCATGAGTTCGCTGAAGCGCATCTGAATCGGTTGCAGGAACCCGAAACTTACCCCCGGAATCTGCTCCAGCTTCTTCTGCATCTTTTCGGCCAGTTCTTCACGGCTATCGGCCGATGTCCACTCACCGCGTTCTTTCAGCAGAATCATAATGTCGATGGCTTCCACGGGCATTGGGTCGGTCGGAATCTCACCCGCGCCGACTTTACCGACCACTTCGACCACTTCAGGAAAGGACTCTTTGAGCATTTTTTCCGCCTGAAGTGAAGCCTCGATGGTCTGACCCAGCGACGAGCCGGTCATCAGCCGCGTTTCGACGGCGAAGTCGCCTTCGTCCAGTTGAGGGATAAACTCACCGCCCAGTCGGGTAAATACAACCAGGGCCACCGCAAACAGACCCACCGATAGCCCCACGACCAGGGCCCGGTAAGACAAAGCCCAGCGGATGGCCGGATCATACAACCGATGAAAAAAAGCCATGATTCGGTCGGAAAAGGAGGGCGTATGGCTGGTGCCGAACGTTTTGTTCAGCACCAGCGCCGAAATCATAGGAACGTAGGTTAGTGAAAGAATAAACGCGCCGGCAATGGCAAAAACGACCGTCTGCGCCATCGGCCGAAACATTTTACCTTCGATGCCAACCAGCGCCAGAATGGGCAGGTACACAATCAGAATGATTATTTCGCCAAAAGCCGCCGACGAACGAATGCGGCTGGCGGATTCGGCCACTTCATCGTCCATTTCGGTTTGGGAGAGAGTGGTTTGCGGCAGAAGGCGCTCCGCTGGTCGAACCGCTGCCCGTTGGTTCATGCGTACCCGTAAATGATGCATGGTCGCTTCGACGATGATGACCGCGCCATCCACGATCAGTCCGAAATCGATGGCCCCCAGGCTCATGAGGTTGCCCGATACACCGAAGAGATTCATCAGCGATACGGCAAACAGCATCGATAGTGGAATGACCGAGGCAACGACCAGGCCCGCCCGCCAGTTGCCCAGCAGAAGTACAAGGACAAAAACGACGATCAATGCCCCCTCGATCAGGTTTCGCTCGACCGTTCCGATGGCCCGATTGACAAGCTTGGTCCGATCCAGAAAGGCATGGATTTCGACGCCTTCGGGCAGCGATTTTTTGATCTGCTCGATCCGCTGTTTTACATTCCCGATTACGTCGGAGGAGTTAGCGCCTTTGAGCATCAGGACGATACCGCCCACTACTTCGCCCTCGCCGTTGTGGGTCATGGCACCGTAGCGTACGGCATGCCCCAGGCCGACCTGCGCCACGTCGCGGACCTGTACCGGAATGCCTTCGTCGGTTCGGCGTACGACGATCTTACCGATGTCGGCCAGCGAGCCGATGAGCCCTTCCGAACGAATAAAATAAGCGTTGGGTCGCCGGTCGATGTAGGCTCCTCCCGCGTTCTGATTGTTGTGCTGAAGGGCGGTAAACAAATCGTCCATCGTGACGTTGGCCGCCCGAAGGCGCTGCGGGTCTACGGCGACTTCGTACTGTTTCAGGTAGCCACCGAAACTGCTGACGTCCGCTACACCTTTCGTGCCCAGCAACTGCCGCCGGACAATCCAGTCCTGAATCGACCGTAGCTCGGTGGCCGAGTAGCGCTTTTCGTAGCTCGGCTTTGCCCGCAGCACATATTGATAAATTTCGCCCAGGCCCGTCGTTACAGGAGCCAGTCCGGGTTCGCCAGCTTCCGCCGGGATCTGCGAGCGAACCTGCTGAAGCCGCTCGAACACCTGCTGGCGGGCCAGCAGGCCGTTGACGTCGTCGTCGAAGACAATGGTAATCACCGACAACCCAAACCGAGAAATGGAGCGGATTTCCTCTAAATCCGGCAGCGTCGCCATGGTTTGTTCGATGGGGAAGCTGATGAGCCGTTCGACGTCGGTTGCCGACAGGGCCGGGCTTTGGGTAATGACCTGAACCTGGTTGTTGGTAATGTCGGGCAGGGCGTCGATGGGCAACCGGGTCAGCGAATAGCTACCCCAGATTACCAGCGCGAGCGTTCCCAGCCCAACGATCAGTTTATTCTGAATGGAAAAACGAATGATACGATCCAGCATGGTCGAATCGGAACAAATGAGTAATCGATGGATGCAATACACGCGCTAACTGCACACGTTTCCGAAAAACATGCGTAGTAATCTGTCGCGAAGACACGGCGGAGTCAGATCCGAAGCTGGGGAGGTTGCCAGACCGAGCGGGCTACACCGGCGTGGCTGGGAAGTTGATAGGCAAATGCCTGCCGGGAGGAGGTAAGTACGGCAGCAGTCGTCGGCAGGGTATACCCGAAGGATTGGGGAACCGAGAAACCCAGGCAGGTGGCGCAGTGACAGAACGGGCTGCAGGGGTGTTCGTGATCCTGGTCGTCGGTCGGTAGCGAAGCCGACGTTGCGGCATTGCCAGTATGCCGGGCATGGCATTCCGCATCCGGGCAGGGCAGGCCGGATAGCAGCAATAGCCACCACGCAAACAGGTAAATCACCGCTTTCATGCCCGTAAATGTAGGGGTTGTGCTAATGCAACAGGTAGTCAAAACAGAAAAACACTCGTCGTTAGGCTATATTTTGGGCGACAATCCGCTGAAAAACAGGTGCATTCGCTGATCGAAGTCAGTCTGCAGTCGAACGGCCGTCAGTCTTTTCCACGCCCAACAAGCTGCCGGATTCCATCAAAACCAAACTTTATATTTGCAACAATGTTGCATTTTGTGGGATAGTAAGTAAATTTGCTCCTGAAAAGGCTGGCATCGTCGAGGGTGCTTCCTGAATCAACTTCTTTTTATGTATGGATCAGCTTTCAGAGTATGAGGTAATTATTGTAGGCGGCAGTTATGCGGGCCTGAGTGCTGCGCTGGTATTGGGCCGGTCACTTCGTCGGGTACTGGTACTGGATAGCGGTAAACCCGCGAATCGGCAGACGCCCCACTCGCATAGTTTTCTGACCCGCGACGGAGCGACGCCCGCTGCATTGACCGCTACGGCCCGTCAGCAGGCGCTGGCTTACCCGACCGTGATACTCGAAACAGCCGTCGTGACAACGGCCGAGCGTCGCGACGCGCAGTTTGTCGTTACTACCGATACCGGTGCTACTTATTCGGCCAGCCGCCTGGTGCTGGCAACGGGCCTGATGGATGAACTTTTGCCCATTCCGGGCTTTGCCGAGTGTTGGGGCATATCGGTTCTGCACTGTCCCTATTGCCACGGCTATGAGGTGCATGGGCAACCGCTGGGTGTGTTGGCCAACGGCGAAGAAGGATTCGAGTTTGCCCGGTTGATTCACCACTGGAGTTCCCAGCTGACCTTATTCACCAACGGGCCGTCTACGCTGACGGATGAACAAACCGCGACGCTGCAGCGGCACCAGATCTCGATAGTAGAAACCCCCATTTCGACTATTCCGCATCAGGATGGGCAGTTAACCGGCCTGCTGTTGACGGATCAACGACACCATCCACTGACGGCTTTATTCGCCAGGGTGCCGGTTCGCCAGGCATCGACGTTGGCCGAACAACTGGGTTGTCTGCACGACGAGAAGGGGTTTGTGCAGGTCGATGAGTGGGGAAGAACCAGCCAGCCCGGTATTTTTGCGGCAGGTGATACGCACACAATGATGCGCCAGGTTATGATTGCGGGAGCCAACGGACTGCGGGCGGCTGTGGTCATCAACAAAGAACTGATCGAGGAAGCGTTCGGCTAGGCAGCGGTGCGTTCCGCCAGGAGCGGTATCACCACTCGGCCGACCCTGGCGTATCTCCGCGTTACCAGGAATGGGGGCACTGCTCCTGGCGAAAGCACTGGAAATTTCTGGTCCGGAAACGAACAACCGCCCCGATCGTACCCTACCTTTGCGGAGTCATGAAGAACGCGCTGATCTATGTGCTTTTGTTTGCCACGTTGCTGCCCTCCGTCAGCCAGTGGGGAACCATCGCGTATTATCATGCCAACAAGGCCTACATTGCCCGCGTTCTCTGCGAAAACCGCGATAAGCCCCAACTGCATTGCGACGGGCAATGTTACCTCGCCAAACAGCTGAAAGCCCAACAGGAGCGCCAGGATAAGGAAACGACCGAACGGGTGCAGAACACGCCCGTTATGCAGTTGTTTTGTCAGGCCAATGTGCCGTTTCAGTTCCGCCCGCTGTGGCAAGCCCTGCTGTCGGTTGCCTTTTCGGTCTACCGCTTTCCTACCTACGAAACCCGCCTGACGGATCTGTTTCATCCTCCCCAGGTTTAAGTCGAACAACTCAGCGTTGACCCATGCCGGACAAGCCGCCGGTACTCGTTTATTTTCTCGACTTAAACTAAAAGCTTTGTGAATACATATAAAGTGCTCATAGCCGTAGGGTTATGGGTTGGTGTGTCGTTTCGTGCCGGTGCACAGAACGACCGGCAAGGGCTGGTATTCGATGCCCAGACGAAAGAACCTTTGCCGGGCGTAAGCCTGACGTTTCCGGACGGTAAATCGGGGGTAGTGACCGATGCCAACGGTCATTTTTCGTTCGCCCGCGCTACCGGGCGGGTTATAGTGTCGGCGGTGGGTTATCGTCGGCAGGAAATCAGCCTAACCGCTACTCAACCGCTTCGTATTGCGCTCGAACCCGCCGTCGAAAACCTGCAGCCGGTGGTCGTGACAGGGAACCGGGAAGCCGCTTTGCGCACCGAAACACCCATTGCGATCTCGAAGCTCTCGCCCAGACTCATCGAAGAAACCAAGCCGACAAGCATCTACGAAGTCATCAATAAAACGCCGGGCGTGCTCATGGTAAACCTGGGCAACGAACAGCACATGATGGCGATTCGGCAACCCATGACTACCAATGCGTACTTTCTGTACCTCGAAGATGGCGTTCCGATCCGGCCCATGGGCGTGTTCAACCACAATGCGTTGCTCGAACTGAACCAGTTTACGGTCAGCTCGATCGAAGTTGTCAAAGGGCCTGTATCGTCCGTTTATGGGCCGGAGGCCGTCGGTGGAGCGGTAAATTTCATTACCCAGCGACCAACGGCCGTGCCCACCGCGCGCGTCGGCATTCAGGCCGACCAATGGGGTTACCAGCGGCTTCAGTTCGGGGCCGGTGCCCGGCAGGGTAAGTTCGGCATTTACCTGGGTGGTCTGGTATCGCGCCAGCGGAACTCGTGGCTGGCCAGTTCGGACTATACCAAATCGTCTTACTTTACCCGGCTCGAATATACCTTCACGGATCGGACGCGCCTGACGGGGACGCTGTCTTACAATAACTACGATTCGCAGACGAGTGGGAGCGTCGATAGCACCGCGTTTTTTGCGCGTCAGTACGTCAGTACCACCGATTTTACGTACCGGAAAACCTTTTCGCTCCGCAGCCGCCTGACCCTCGAACACGACTGGACCGATGGCTCGCAATCGTTTATCACGGCCTTTGTGCGGACTAACAGCGTCGGCCAAAACCCCGCTTATTCGATCCGATGGACGACCGGCGCAACAACCGCGACGGGCCAGATCAATAGCAATGACTTCAGCAGCACCGGTTTCATTGCGCAGCACACCCAGCGACTGAATATCCTGAACAGCAAGCTGATCGTCGGGGCCACACTCGATCTGTCGCCGAACACCTACCGGGCTTACCAGACCGACTTGACGGCACAACTGCGGGCCGACAAAAAATCGGTGGAAAAATACACCCAGGTGAACGAACGGCCCGACATCGAACTCGCTAATTACCAGGCCGGTATTCATAATCTGGCGGCCTATGGGCAGTACGACTTTGAACCCGTTTCGAAACTGCGGGTGTCGGCCGGATTACGCTATGACCGGATGGCGTTCGACTATACCAACGCGCTGGACAGGAGCAGCGGTGATAAATCGTACAGCCAGATTACGCCCAAGATCGGAGCCACCTACGATCTGGGACACGGTAAAGGATTGTATGTCAACTACGCCAACGGGTTTTCGCCCCCGGCGCTTACGTCGATCTTTCTCAAACGCACGACCCCGTCCTCAACCGGCGATCTGTTTTACTACAACCTTCAGCCCGCTACGTTTGTCAACCTGGAGATCGGTGGCTGGGCCTCGCTGCTGAACAACAAGGTGTATGTCGATGGGGCGCTGTATCAGATGAACGGCCGGAATGAACTGCTCAATATTCGCCAGCCCGACAATTCGTTCGACTACCAGTCGGCGGGCCAGACCCTGCACCGGGGCGTCGAGCTGGGTGTTACTTACCGCCCGTCGAAGCAGGTGTTTTTTCGCTTCGGGGGCACGCATGCCGTGCATCGGTTTGTGGAATTTACCCTCAGTCAGCGGTCGTCCGACGCCGTGCAGAACGTCGATGGTAAGGACATGCCATCGGCTCCGCGAACCCTCTGGAATACCGAAATCAGCTATTATCCGGTCTGGCTGAAAAATTTCCGCACCTCGCTCGAATGGCAGCACGTGTCGGGCTGGTACCAGAATCAGATCAACACCGTTCGGTACGGTGGTTATGATGTTGCAAACGTTCGGGTAGGGTATCAGTGGAAAGGCATTGAGGTCTATTCGAACATCATGAACGTAACCGACGCGCTCTTCGCCACCAACGCCACGAGGGGCAATAACGCGACCGACCGGACCACCTACACACCAGCTGCTCCCCGCACGTTTGTGGCTGGTATTCAGTACACATTTTCAGGCAAATAAAGGGAACGCCAGCCCGGCTGCGATACACTTGATACACATGACATACTCTCTGTTTTTCTTCATTCTTAGCGGGTTGCTGAACCTGCTTCCGCTGGCCGAGACGATGGTTTCGGACCCCAATTTTGCGGGCGTGTCGCCCCGGTTAACGACCGATGCTGCCGGTAATCCTATCCTGAGCTGGGCCGAGACGGACGGCGAAAACGGCAGTGCTTTTTACTTCGCGCTGTCGACCGATGGCGGAAAAACCTTCGGATCGAAAATTCGGGTGAAAACGTCCGCCAATCTATCGGTACACGCCGAGGGAATGCCCAAAGTGGCCGTCAAAGCCGACGGAACCCTGCTGGCCGTATTCGAAGTGCCTCGCCCCACCGAAGCGTCGCGCTTTGCGGGCGATCTGCTCTACACCCTGTCGTCCGATAAGGGCCAGACCTGGACCGAACCCCGGCCGGTTCATCAGGATGCATCACCGGGCAAGAGCCATTCGTTTAGCGACATCACTCGCTTGCCGAACGGTGAAATCGGTATCGCCTGGCTCGACGAGAAACTGCCTGGCCGGGAAGGCCGCCCGGTGGTGTTTGCCCAGACCTCGAAAGGAAAAGGGTTTGGGCCAGCCGTGCTGGTCGATGACAATGCCTGCCAGTGCTGCCGGATGAACGTGTTTGTGGATGCCAGCCAGCAGATTCACCTGACCTATCGCGATTTGGTATCCGCTGCCCGAAAAGGTGAAGCGGCTTCCCGCGATATCAGCACGGCGGTTTCGACGGATGGCGGGCAGACCTTCGGCAAGCCGAAGGTTGTCGTGGCCGATCACTGGCAGGTCAACGCCTGCCCGCACGCGGGCCCGGTCGTAGCGCAGACGGGCGGGGATGTGCTGGTGACCTGGTTTTCGGGGAAAGAAAATGCCGCTGGCCTGCGACTCGCCCGACTGGGTTCCGACAAGCTCGTGTCTGGGGTGATGACGAACCGGGCGAAGCACCCGCAGCTAACAGCGGCCAACAACCGGCTGGTCTGGGTCTGGGATGAGTCGGTCTCCAAAGATGGGTCCGGCGAAATGGGATCGTTTGTGCAGCGAATCGGTATGCGGACCGTTGCGGGCGAGGTCGTCAGTCCGACAACCTACCTGACACCCGAATCGGTAAATGCAACCTATCCGGCCGTACTGGCAACGAGCAAAGGAACACTGGTAGCCTACGAACAGACGCAGGAGAAACAGAAGGCGGTGATCGTGGTACGGCTGATCGACGTACACTAGAAAGACCGTACGGGAATCTGTCGAAAATTCACGGAAAATCGCCCAAAGCGAGGGCTGTCATTCCGACGCAGGAGGAATCTTATCTTTTCCCGACCCATGGGTAAGGATGCGGCAAGATTCCTCCTGCCGTATGAAACCGACAGAGCTTACCCGATTATTCTGATCGCTCGGTTGGTTTCATGCTGACCTGTTCGTTAGTCATCAGGATTGAATAAACGCTAGCAGGTCGGCATTGATCGTGGCCGCTTCGGTCGTTGGCATACCATGCGGAAAGCCCGGATACGAAATCAGTTTCCCATGCTTTAGCAGTTTTACCGCTTTGGCACCGGAGAGGGGGAAGGGCACGATCTGATCATCCTCGCCGTGCAGCACCAGAACAGGTATATCCACACTTTTGAGATCTTCCGTAAAGTCGGTTTCCGAAAATGCTTTTATTCCGTCGTGATGGGCTTTGATGCTCCCCATCATGCCCTGGCGCCACCAATTGTCCCGGATGCCCTGCGACACGTTGGCCCCTTCCCGATTGTACCCATAAAAAGGCAGGGTGAAATCCTGAAAATACTGGGGGCGCTGTGTAGCCGTACCTTCCCGTATTTCATCGAATACCGACATCGGAATCCCGTCCGGATTCGTTGCGGTCTGTACCATAAGTGGCGTAACGGCGCTGATGAGGACGGCTTTGGCAACCCGTCCCTGCCCATGTTTGGCTACGTAACGAATTACTTCCCCACCGCCGGTCGAGTGGCCAATGTGAATAGCATCTTTCAAATCGAGGAAGGCCGTCAGTTCCGCCACGTCGGCTACATAGGTATCCATGTTGTGACCCTCAGACGTTTGCGATGAACGGCCGTGTCCCCGGCGGTCATGAGCGATCACGCGAAATCCCTGTTTTATGAAAAACATCAGCTGGGCATCCCAGTCATCGCTGGATAAGGGCCAGCCGTGATGGAAGACAAGGGGTTGGCCTGTTCCCCAGTCTTTGTAATAAATTTCCGTTCCGTCTTTTACTTTGATCGTACTCATGTCGTTGTGTGTTGATTGTGATGGTGAAAAAGCAGGGATGTACTGCCCTACTCTCTGGCCAAATACACTCTTTTTTGGCACAAAGACAAAGCAAGACCGCTAACAAACGGTTAACAATTTGTAAACTAATTCGTCCGCGCTGGTTTGGTCACGGCCAAAGGCCGACCGTGATCACTCATCTGACTCGTGGGTTAATGGGTCGATCGGGCTGATATAGACGCGCTTTCGGCAAGCTTCCTTAATTTAGCCGTTGTTAGGCCCGGTAGTAAAGACTGTATGCGAATTTTGATTGTTGAAGACGAGTGGGAAGTGGCGGCCCTGATCAAGAGCGGTCTGGAGGAATACGACTTTGAGGCCGACATGGCAGGCAACGCGATGGAAGCCCAGCAGCAATTGGCCGAACACGATTATGATACGGTCATTCTGGACGTGAACTTACCCGTCATCAACGGCTTCGACCTGTGCCGGATGATTCGCCATAAGTACGCTTCGCTGCCTATTCTGATGCTGACCGCTTTTGGGAGTACCGACAATAAGGTCGACGGATTTGAGGCTGGTGCCGACGATTACCTGGTCAAACCCTTCGAGTTTCGGGAGCTGGTGGCCCGGCTGCGGGCGCTCAACCGACGCAACGCCAGTGTGCCCGTCGAAGCCGCCGTTCTTCGCATTGCCGATCTGGAATTCAACCAGCAAAGTAAGGCCGTCCGGCGCGGCAATCAGAAAATTCCGCTGACGGCCCGGGAACTGACCCTGCTGGAATTTTTTATGAAAAACCAGAATCGGGCGCTTACCCGCAACGAAATTATGGAGCAGGTCTGGGACCTGAACTTCGACACCGGCACCAACGTCGTGGATGTGTACGTGAACTACCTGCGTAAGAAAATCGATAAGGATTTCCCGAAAAAGCTGATTCACACCATTAGCGGCATCGGCTACATCATGCAGGCTACCGACGATTGATCTATGAGAATCCGCACCCGCCTTTCCTTTACGTTCGTTGGGGTGGTGGCAGCCATTCTGCTGCTGTTCTCGATGGTTGTGTACGCTACCGCCGAGTATTTCCGGCAACGGGATTTTTACCTGCGCCTGAGCGACAAAGCCAAAAACACCGCCCGGCTGCTGCTGGACGAAGCCGAGATCGACGCCCGTCTGTTCAAGATCATCGAACGAAACAACCTCACAGCCCTGCCCGAAGAGCAGATCAACGTGTATGATCAACAGAACCGGATGGTGTATTCGACGCGGGACAGCTCCATTGTAAAGCCAGCCGTGCTGGCGCTCATCCGACAGAAGAAAGAACTGTTCGTTCGGCAGAGACGGGCCGAAATCATCGGGTTTACCTATCAGCACAACCACCAGGAGTACGTGCTGGTGGCGTCGGCCTACGACCAGTATGGCATTGAGGAGATCGGGCATCTGGGCACCATCATGGTCGTTGGGCTGGTGTGTAGTCTGGCTTTGGTCGGCGCAGCTGGGTGGGCCTATGCGGGGCGCTCGCTCCGACCCATTCTGGAAGTTATCCGGCAAGTGGGCCAGATTACGGCCTCGAATCTGAATCAGCGGGTGACGGCCGGTAATGAACAGGACGAAGTCGCGCAACTGGCGCATACGTTCAACCGGATGCTCGACCGGTTGCAGGAAGGCTTCGAGGTGCAGCGGAATTTTGTGGCCAATGCCTCCCACGAACTACGTACTCCGCTGACTATCATCACGGGGCAGATCGAAGTGACGCTGCTGAAACGGCGCACGGTGGAAGAGCACGAAGCCAAGTGGAAAGCTGCCCTGGAGGTGATCCAGCGCATGAACAAACTGACGAATAACCTGCTGGATCTGGCTCAGGTAAGTCTGGGGGCTACCCCGTTGAAATTCAGTGAGGTAGCGATCGATGAGGTCATCTATCAGGCCGCCCAGATGCTAATGAATGGCCGCCCCGATTATGCCGTCGTTTTCGCGTTCGAAGGCGAGATGGAAACCATGCAGCATTCGTTGACCATCGAAGGAAACAAATCCCTGCTGTATTCAGCTTTTTTCAACCTGATGGAAAATGGCTGTAAGTTTTCGGAACAAAGAAAAGTGGAAGTGACCCTCGGCGCGACGGATCGCTGGGCAACCATCGCATTCAAAGACGAAGGCGTTGGCATCGAACCCGCCGACATCAAAAGCATCTACGAGCCGTTCTTCCGGGCGCAGAACGTCAAGCGGATACACGGCCACGGCGTTGGCCTGCCCCTGACGTACCGGATCATTCAACTGCACCGGGGCCATATTCAGGTGCAGTCGGCGGTAGGGCAGGGAACGACCTTTACGGTGCAGTTGCCCAAGAAGCTCTAATCGTTTTCTAATCAACTTCTAATCGGGCTCTCATTGCCTTCTAACAGGTCCTTAATTAATACCATCGTTGATTGTCTGACCTTTGTTACCTCAATACCAGAGTGGAGGTTAAAAGCCATTTTGCGTGATGAAAACAAACAACGCTATCGGTAAAATCAGGATCGTGAATTGGGTGACCGTCTGGGGATTTATCTTCGGCTGTATTGCTTTCAATCTTTACTTCGATACCCGCCAGACCCGTATGACCCGCAACTGGTACCGCGCTCGGTACGAAGCCGAAAGCCAGCGGGCCGATTCATTGCAACGTGCGGCCGTTCAACTAAAGCAGCGACTGCAGCAGGTGCAGTCAGCCACAGCGTCGAACGTCTCGATAAACCCGATCAGCCCGGCGCAGCGGGCAATGCCTGCCCGCCCGCTATAAGTAAGTGTAGTCGATAAGCTCACTGACTATGAAGAAAAGCCCTGTCGCAGCTAGGTAGAATGGCCCGTCGATTGCCCTCGGAGCGGGTCGTTCTACCTACTGTGATGGGCACTAAACAACCTGACAATCATTCAACTCTATGAATACGAAACAGTCTTTTTTCAAATCGATCGACCTGAGTCACTTACCGGGTGACGTTCGGGGCGGCTCGATTTCTTTTCTCGTCGCGGTGCCGCTCTGTCTGGGTATTGCCCTGGCCTCGGGGGCGCCACTCTTTGCCGGGATTATTGCCGGTATCGTCGGCGGTATTATTGTCGGCCTCGTGAGCCGCTCGTCGCTCAGCATTTCGGGGCCCGAAGCGGGGCTCATTGTCGTTACCCTGAGCGCCATACAGGCCCTGGGTTCGTTTCCGGCTTTTCTGCTGGCTACCTGTATAGCCGGCCTGATTCAGATCGGGCTGGGCTTTGCCCGTGCGGGAATGATCAGCAATTTCTTTCCTTCCTCGGTGATCAAAGGTATGCTGGCGGGTATCGGAATTATCCTGATCATCAAGCAGTTGCCGCACTTGGTGGGCTACGATGCCGATGCGGCCGAAGGGTTCGCGCTGTTTCAGCCGGGTGGGTTCAACATCATCGAGCAACTGCACATGGCCCTCGGTCAGTTCAGTGGTGTAGCAATTCTGATTGCGTTGCTGTCGCTGGGGGTGTTTTATCTGTGGGAGCAACCGGGTTTTCGTCAGCGGGGTTTTGCTAAAAACGTACCGGCGGCTCTGGTTGTGGTGGTGCTGGGAATCGGTATGAACGAACTCGTCCGGATGACGTTTCCACAAGGCGCGCTGCGGGGTAACCACCTCGTACAATTGCCGGTTCCGGATAGTGCGCAGGCGTTTCTGCAACTGTTTACCCTACCCGATTTTTCGCAATGGAACAACCCGCTGGTGTATACCTCGGCCGTGGCGATTGCATTGGTAGCCAGTCTGGAAGCACTGCTGGCGATCGAAGCGTCGGATGCACTGGACCCGCTCCGGCGCAAAACTCCGGCCAATCACGAATTGAAAGCCCAGGGTGTGGGTAATATCGTGAGCGGTTTGCTGGGCGGTATTCCACTGACGTCGGTGATCGTACGGAGTTCGGTGAGCATCAACGCCGGCGCCCGAACCAAACTGGCTGCGCTCATACACGGTACCCTGCTGCTGGTGTGCGTGGTTACCCTACCGACGGTGCTGAACAAAATACCCTGGGCCAGTCTGGCAGCTATTCTGCTGGTTACTGGCTATAAACTCGCCCGAATCGAGCTTTTCAGGGCTGTGTTTGCAGAAGGAAGTTCGAAGTTCATTCCGTTTATGGTGACTATTCTGGCCATCCTGCTCACCGACCTGCTGACGGGAATTGGAATCGGTATGGTAACAGGAATTTTCTTTATTCTCCGCGACCATTACCAGAATACCCACCGCGTTCGGACCGAATGGGTCAGTGATATCAAACGGATTCACGTGAGTCTGGGTGAGCACGTTTCGTTTCTGAGCAAAGCCAAACTGGTGAAGCTGCTGAAAAGTGTTCCGGATAATGCCATCGTGGAAATCGACGGAAGCGCATCTTCCTACATCGACAGCGACGTCGTGGCGACCATTCAGAATTTCGGCATATCGGCCCGCCAGCGCAACATCGAGCTCATCTTTCTGCCAAGTCTGGCCAGCGATCAGCCTCCGATTTACACCTCGAAAGAGTTGTTCAATACATACCGGCGTACCGCTTCGGCCAATGCTGCCCGAACAGGTTCACGGTTTCCTGTCCAGCCTGCGGTAAACACCGCGTCGATCGGCGAATTGTAAATTACCTGTTCCTCTTTTGCCATGCGTCAGGCCTGACTTTCCGCGAGGATCGTCGGGCTTTGGCGTTTTAGGAGTAGACTATAGGCTATACGTTGCTCGGTATTCGCTGGTGATCCTAACGAACCGGTATTCGCTCGGGTGGGGCCTGCTCTCCGCCCAAAGGCAATACGCCCTGGTCCCACCAGAACTGGCGCAGGCTCTGCATCAGATTAAACCAACTGGTCATGGTCTGGGGCTTGACGATGTAGAAACTGGCTCCCTGCCGATAGGCCCGGCGCACATCCGCTTCCTCCACGGAAGAACTCATCATCAGAACCGGAATCTGCTGCTGATTGGCCAGCAGGTTCCGGATGTTTTCGAGCAGACCCAAACCCGCTTCATGCTGGGGTAGATAAAGATCCTGTAGAATCAACTTGGGTAAATCTGTCCGGTTAGCCAGAGCCTGAGATAGATACTCGATGGTTTGCTTTGGCGTGGTACAGCGATGCAGGGTTACATCGGGAAAGCATTTCGCCAAATTAAAATGAATGATGGCCCAAAGGTCGTCCTGATCTTCGACAACCAGTAAGATCGCTTTGTGGAAATTATGATGACGCAATGGCGAGTAGCTCGTATCCGTTAGCTGAGCAGGAGTGAATGAAGTCATGGGTTGCTCCCGAAGAGATGAATGAACCTGATTTTTGTTGCTGATACGGCTTTTTGCTATAAATGCGCAGCAAAAAGCTGCTATTGAAGAGCGTGTAGGACAATGGTTTTAGAACGGCCAGGCCTTTCTGACAAAATTAGCTGGGTATGTCGCTTTCTTTCCAACGGTAGACTGCTGTAATTATCAAACTTTCGTAAAAATACTCAAAAAATCGATAAAAAATACTGCGTATAATTACTTATTAATTGCTATTTAATTATAAACTGTAAAAACAAGTTTCCGCTTGAACGGCGTCGTCGCCGGGGCAATCTCGAATGATTGGTGTCAACGATCAGGTAATACCTGACCGTTGCGCTATATGTAGCGTAGCAAGTTACTCGTAGTCAGAAGATTGATGGAGCGGGGAGACAGAGCTAATCCGTACTGGTTTATAGAAAACAACCGACATGGCTGCGTGGCAGAATCGACAGCAGGGTAGTAGATTGGCTACTGCGCGGCCAACGGTTCGTTTGCCATCTAGGGCGGAGTCGGTCGCCCATAGGTCGTCTGCGACAGCGTTACGGACTTGCCGAACAGCCCCCGGCGGATCCGTACCCGCAGCAGGTTGTCGAAATCGCCCGATTCGATTCGGGTCATTGTCGGTTGGGTACCTAATCCCCGGGCAATCTCCAGGATCGTGTTGCTGTGTCCGACCACCAGTACGGTTTTGTGCCGAAGCTTATTAAGCCGGTTGATGATGGCGTCGTTGGGCCTGGCCGGGTAATCGACCAGGCGGACACCGATCCGTTGGGCTAGAGGTTCGGCGGTTTGCCGCGTCCGGCGGTAAGGAGTTGTAAAAATCGAATCGATGCCTTTACGAGCCAGCGTATCGGCCAGCGCTATGGCGCGCTGCTGGCCCGCCAGATTCAGGTTGGTCGTGTCGGATTCGGACACTTTTTCGCCGTGACGAACGATGTAAACGGTGGTTGTCGAGCACGCCATCAGCAACGTAGGCGCGATGGCAATCAGGCAGTAAGAGCGCATAGCTGAACGGTACCTACGGATTTTAATCCGTACTGATTGGTGATTTCCCGAATTACGGATTAAAATCCGTAGGTACCTAAAAAAAAGCCCCCGGCAACTGCCAGGGGCCATCGAAGAGGTCAGGGTATCGAATAGCTAAATTATTACAGAGGACGGACCCAGATGTTCCGGAAGCCGACTGGGTTGCCGTGATCCTGCAGCAGAATCGGGCCGGCTCCGTGGGGCTGTACTTTCGGGTAACCAATGTACTCGGTTGTTCCGCGAATGGCCGCGTGGTTCTGTACCAGCACCCCATTGAGCAGAACGGTCACGTAAGCGTAGTCGGTCATCATACCCGCTTTGTTGAAGCGGGGAGCCTGATAGATAACGTCGTAGGTTTGCCACTCGCCCGGCGGCCGGCTCGGGTTGGCCAGCGGAATAGCCTGCTTGTAAATCGACCCGACCATGCCGTCGACGTAGGTAGGGTTGTTGTAGTTGTCGAGCACCTGTAGTTCGTAGCGACCCTGGAGGAAGACCCCGCTGTTGCCCCGTCCCTGGCTGTTTCCTTCTACTTTTTCGGGTGTTTTAAATTCCAGGTGAAGCTGGAAATCGTTGAACTCTTTTTTCGAACGGGCCGAGAAGCCTTTGGTCGAGTAGAGTATCCCATCAGTAACGGGCCATTTCAGCGGGCCTTCGTTGGTCTTCTCCCAGTTGGCGGGCGAATAGCCTTTGATGGCTACCCATTCGTCGGTGTTTTTGCCATCGAAGAGCACGACCGCATCCGAAGGAGGAGTTATACCGCTGGTATTGGCGGCCACTTTACCGGGCGTAACGACGGGTGGAACCGGTTCCCAGATCTCGGTCGACTCGGGGGTTTGTTTTTTCGGCTGATCCTGTGCCACAGCCTGACTGGCGAAGCCAAGACTGGCAAGTCCGACACAGAAGGCAAGCGATACATGTACTTTTTTCATGGAGAATTGATCAAATTATTGAACGCACGGGTAAAAGCCCAAAGATAGGGTAAATGTGGATTTACGTCCTTTTTTGGTGAAAAAATGGTAGATTTCGGCTCTAAAATTTCCATTTCCCCATGTTTACTCATTACGTAAGAAGCCGCTTCTGGTGGCTGCTTAGCCTCAACTGTCTGGCTGGTATTCAGCTGGCCCTGGCGCAGCCCGCACCGGTGCCGGGTACTTCACTACCGCTCAACGACTTGAGTGCTTTTACAAATCCCACCGCAAACTGGCGCATTGTGGGCCGGGTTCGTGCCGACCTCAACAAAGCCAATACGCTCCTCACCGAAAAAGGTGCCGGGGTTCTGGTCAATATTCCGCTGGATAAAGCGCCGGTCGACGCTAAAAACCCCTACAAATACGATCTGTTCACGAATCTGCAGCATGGCGACGTCGATCTGGAACTGGATTATATGATGGCATCGCAGTCGAACTCGGGTGTATACCTGCAGGGACGATACGAAATTCAGTTGCGCGACAGCTGGGAGGTTCGTACGCCAACGGTACATGATAACGGTGCCGTATACGAACGCTGGGACGAAAGGCGGCCCGAAGGTCAGAAAGGCTATGAAGGCCACCCCGCCCGTCAGAACGCCAGCCGCGCCCCCGGTTTGTGGCAGCATATAAAAATCTCGTTCCAGGCCCCTCGGTTCAATGCCGGCGGTCAGAAAACAGAAAATGCCCGCGTAATCCGGGTGGAACTGAACGGGGTGATTATTCAGGAAGATGTCGAACTGACCGGCCCGACGCGTGGCTCAGCCTTTGCGGATGAAAAAGCCGTGGGTCCGCTCCGCTTTCAGGGCGATCACGGGGCTGTCGCCATTCGCAACATCAACTACGTAGCTTACGACAAACCCCGGCCCGAACTGCTCAACCTGAAATATGCTGTCTACAAAGGCAAATTCCAGAAAGAACCCGAATACGACAAAACCGCGCCCGAATCGGAAGGAGCCACAACGGTGCTGTCGTCGTCGGTTAGTCGCATCCCCAACGAGTTCCTGATTCGGTATACGGGCACGCTGCGCGTTTCCGAGCCGGGTGAATACCGGTTCAACCTCGGAGTTCCGGGCGGGGGCGGTACCCTGAAAATCAATAACCAGACAGTCATTGCTCCGAGCGAATGGAATGCCCGCGGCAAAGCTACCCTGCCCAAAGGCGATCTGCCCTTCGAGCTGCTTTACGCTAAATTTGTCGACTGGGCGCAACCCGCTCTGGGGCTTGCCGTAGCCGGACCCGGCATCCGGGAGTATGCCATCAGCGACGGCGTCGGAGGAACCGGCGAAGAAGTCGATCCGATTATCGTCGATGCGTCGACCAATACCATACTGCGCAGTTTCATGGACATGCCGGGTGAGAAAAACACGCAGGGCCGTACCCTGCGCGTCACGCATGCTGTGTCGGTGGGCAGCCCTGAGCAGGTTCATTACACCTATGATCTGGATAAGGGCGCGCTGATTCAGGTCTGGCGTGGGTCGTTTCTGGATGCTACCCCCATGTGGCACGACCGGGGCGACGGCTCGTCGCGGCCGACGGGTATGGTGCAGCGGCTGGGCGCTCCGGTGCTGATGCTGAGCCGCCTGTCGTCACCGCAGGCCAACTGGGTTGCTGATACTACGGGCTCCGGCTATCGCCCGAAAGGCTACGTGCTGGATGACAGCGATCGGCCAACCTTCCGCTACCAGAGTTACGGCGCGTCGGTGGATGACAAAATTCGGGTGATGACGGGGGGCAAAGGCATCCAGCGTGAGGTGACGGTAACCAATCCAGGGGCCAATCTGTATGCCCGACTGGCTGGCGGCAGCACGATCAGCGCACTGGAAAATGGCATGTACCTCGTAGATGGTCAGGCGTATGTGCGTATCGACGATGTGGCGGGGGCTAAACCGACGATTCGGGACAGCAACGGACGCCAGGAACTGATCGTGCCCGTAAAAGGGAAATTGACGTATTCGATATTATTTTAATGAATAATGTAAAATGGATAATGCCTAATGTGTAGATGTCGTGAATGACCATTATGCATTTTACATTATTCATTATCCATTACAGAATCACTATGAAACGCATCTATAAAACCCTGCTTCACCGGTCCGCTGCTGCGCTGCTTTGCGCTATGGCCATGACGCGTGTGCAGGCGCAGGAATCGCCCAAAGAGGAGGATTTCTTTAAAATTCTGAAAGTGACCGCACCCGAAGGTACGCTGCTCGAAGTAGGCGGTCTGACGGCGCTGCCCGACGGAAATCTGGGGGTCGCCACCCGCCGGGGTGACATCTGGATCGTGGAAAATCCGACCAGCCGCAAGCCGTTCTTCCGCAAGTTCGCATCGGGTCTGCACGAGATTCTGGGGCTGACCTACAAAGACGGAGCGCTGTATTGCGCACAGCGGGGCGAACTCACCAAACTCGTCGATGCCAACCATGATGGGAAAGCCGACGTCTTCGAAACGGTATACGCCTGGCCGCTGTCAGGCCACTATCATGAATACAGCTTCGGACCGAAGATCGCACCCGACGGCCAGTTCTTCGTGACGGGCAACGTAGCCTTTGGCGATGAAGAATGGTGGCGGGGTGAAAGCCGGGTCCCCTGGCGCGGCTGGACCATGAAAATCAGCGAAAACGGCACCATGCAACCCTGGGCAACGGGCATGCGGTCGCCCTGCGGGCTGGGTATTTTCGACGGTGAGCTCTTCTACGCCGACAACCAGGGCGACTGGATGGGCTCGGGGGGCGTCGTTCACGTGAAGAAAGGGGCTTTTGTGGGCCACCCGGCGGGCCTGCGTTGGACCGGAACCGCCAACTCGCCCGTTAAACTGACTGCCGAACAATTCAACGCCAAGATCGACGAACGCCGGCGTCGGGACGAAAACGGACGGGCTATCAAACCTGAGAATATCGTCAACGAAACCCCGAATCTGCTGTATCAGATGAAAGAGCAGTTTCCCAATGCCGATATTCAGACGCCCGCAGTCTGGTTGCCGCACGGTATTCTGGGCATTTCGAATTCCGAAATTCTGGAGATTCCGCAGGGAGCGTTTGGGCCGTTTGCCGGGCAACTGCTGGTCGGTGATCAGGGCATGAGCAAGATCTCGCGGGTGTTCATGGAAAAAGTTGGTGGCGAATACCAGGGTGGTGCCATCGAATTCCGGAACGGATTCCGGTCTGGGGTGCTGCGGATGGCTTTTGCGAAAGATGGGTCGCTGTTCGTTGGCGAAACGAACCGGGGCTGGGGCTCGGCTGGGGAAGCCAACGAAGGCCTGCAACGCCTGGCCTGGAACGGAGCCATTCCGTTTGAGATGCGCACGGTAAAAGCTATGCCCGACGGTTTCGAAGTCGAATTCACCAAACCCGTCGATCGCAAGTCGGCGGAAGATCTGGCTTCGTACCGCGTGGAAAGTTTCCTCTACAAATACCATTCCGTCTACGGTAGCCCGACCATCAACAAGGAAGCGTTGCCCATCAAGGGTGTGAAAGTGTCGGCCGACGGGCTCAAGGCGCGGCTGATTGTGGGGGATTTACGGAAGTACTACATTCACCAACTGACGCTCGATGGCGTTCGGGCTACCGAAGGATCGTACTCGCTCGTTCATCCGATCGCGTATTATACACTCAACAATATTCCAGACGGACAGAAACTGGCGATGAGTGAGGTGAGTACGAAAAATTCAGCTACGGCACCGGCTGCTGCTACGCCAACAGCAGCCCCGGCTTCGGGGCAGAAAGCGGGTACCAAGGCCGTAACCGGGGGTAAGCCTAAACTGGTAGAAGGACAGGCCGTAACCATGGCCAAAGCCCCGAGCTACGAAGAAGTGAAGGGCTTGCTGACCCGCCATACCTGCGCGGCCTGCCATCAGGCCAACAAGCGGCAGGTGGGTCCGGCGTTTGCAGACGTCGCCAAGCGCAAATACACCAACGACCAGATCGTGGAACTGATCTACAATCCGAAACCGCACAACTGGCCGGATTATGCTACGGAAATGCCGCCGATGCCCCAGGTCCCCAAAGCCGACGCGCTGAAAATTGCGGCCTGGATCAACTCGCTGGCACCGGCTAGCGGCAGCAACTCAACAGGCGCTCCCAAGCCGTAAGCTGTCGGAACATCGGGTATAGAAAGCAAAAAGGGCGATCATCGCCCTTTTTGCTTTCTATGGGCTGGAGGGCGTTATCCTCAAAACGTTGAAGACCTACTTTATCGGGTTCGGATAGACACGGTTGCGGTGTCATCTTCCCCATTCGAGAAGCCGTTGTTTGGCGTCGAATCGGGGTCTGAGGGCGTTGCTGCCTCGATTTGCGCCTGTAAGGTCCAGGCTCCGGTGGTTGTCGGCGTCAGGGTGAAGGTCAGTTGATCCTGCCCGCCTGCCGGAACACTGCCTAGGGTTCCCCGCACTGTGTTATCGATCAGACTCATCGATGGGCTGCCACCAAAGGATAAGCCTGCCGGTAAGGAACAGCCAAGCTGTACGTTCTGAGCATCCTGACCGCCGGTATTCCTGACCACCAGACTCAGGGAAACCGGAGAATTAGGCGCAGCGGACAGTCTGTTTGCCAGCAGGGAAAGTGTCAGGTCAGCCCGGTTAGGATCGGCGAAGGGCTGGGTGCTGATCGGAGCCGGTAAGAAGGGGGCATTGGGCGATACCGATGCTGTGAACAAAGCGGAGCTGGCGTCCGACGTGCGAAAATCGACCCAGGCCACATCGTCTTCGCCATTGCCGATACTCGTGTTCGGGCGCGAATCGCGGTCCAGCTGATCGGCGCGAATGATCTCGGCCGCCAGCTGATACGAACCCGCCTGCAGAGCCTGCGCCGTAAACGTGAGTAGGGCTCGTGCGCCCGCGGGCAGGCTGGCTATCGATGCCCGTAAGTCGCCCTGCTGGTTGGTCATCGATTCACTGCCAACAAACTGAACATTCGGCGGTAAAGAGCAGCGTACGCCTACATTCGTCGCGGTAAACGGGCCTTCATTCCAGACCGTGATCGTAAACTCAACGATATTACCTACCGGCTTTACCCGGCTATTTACCTGAGCGGATAAGCGCAGATCGCTGAGAACGGGCGGTTGTGGCAGCATAGCTGTCGTAGACCAGACAGCGTTGGATAAGGCCTGATTCCAGGCGGCTGCCAGGCGGCTCAAGCCATTTCCCTGCAAATACATACCCCCGGGGCGGGGCGTTTGAACGGTATCGGTGATGGGGCCTGCCAATACCTGCGAGACGGTCTGGATCACCGAGTTCTGGGCGTTTGTAACCGGCTCGTAACTACCGGAAGAAGACGTGGCCACGGTCGTATTATCAGCTGAGGAACGGGCTACCAGCCAGGGCAACTGAGCCGCTCCCGCGTCCGTCCGGCTACGGCTGATCAACGCCTGTAAATCCGCTGCATATTGGGTGGCCTGCTGATCGGACGAGTAGAATTCCGACTCGCCCTGTTGCCACAGAATAGCCCGCAGACCGGTCAGCGGTACGTAATCTGCCAACACCCGCTTCAGATTACCGTAGGGCATACCCACCGGCAGAATGGTTCCGTTAAGGGGAGTAGTTGTTCCCTGCCCGGCACTTTCCCGCCAGTTGCGAACCGTTGTGCCCGCCCAGGCTACGTTGTAAAACAGCACTGGTAGGTTGAGTCGTTTGACCAGTAGATCCCCTAGTTCGCCCCAGCACCAGGCTGTACTCCCTCGTGGACCGATTGTTCCGTCCGCAGTTACGGAATTGAATATCGGCGGTAAAGGCAAGCGAGTCGTATCGGTAAAGTTATAGTGCGGTACCGAACTGACCCGATCGTCGTCAGCGGCTGCTACCGATCGGATGGGCGTAACCCCCTGTGCATTGCCTTCGCCGGCAACGATGAATACTTCGCCCACGCCAACGGGGGTTACGCGGGTATGGCAGATCACTTTATTCTGAACAATCGACTGAACGTCCAGCTTGTACCAGCCCGTGGCGACGGTAAGGCTGCCTGAAAAATAACCATTGGCCGGCTGGCTGTCCAGCGTAACGTAAAAATCATTATCCTGACCATAACCGGAAGCCGTCGGCGATACCCTGACTTCGACGCGTTCGGTACGCGTCGGACACGTACCCGCGATCCGGATCTGCGCCGAATTGGCGTTATTTCGCTGGAATACCATTCGCGCTGTCGGGAAAACTACCTGCATCGGGTCGGCTTCTGAAAACGTACCTGAGGCCGGATACAGGCGGTCTTTAGGCATGTAAATGGCCTGATTACTGCCCGGCACCACCCACAGTAGCCGGGCCTGGGCATTAAACCAGCCCTGCAACAGATCGACCCGGATATCGTATTTCTGATTGGCCTGCAGCGAAATCTGCCCCCGTTTGGTCTGTGGGTAGGGATAGTTGGCCCAGTCGTCGATAATGAGCTGGTTGTTGATCCAGACGCGTGCGCCATCGTCGTTGTTGGTTTTGATGGTATACGTACCTGTCACCGGCGCTTCGATTTGCCCGGTCCAGCGAATGATATAATCCCGGGGTGGCATCACCGCCGAAGGGGGCACATCGAACCAGGTAAAATCCAGCGGTCCATCCAGTTCGGTATGCAGGACTGGGTTGTTCGGGTCCGACCCGCTGATGTACTGCCCGAAAAGTCCCGTACCGGTTCCTTTTCCGTATGGGGGCGTAAACACCGTGATGGAGGTGCTGTTAGGCGAGGTAGTTCCATCCGATGTAGCAGCGATACGAACCTGATAGCTACCGGACAGATTATCGGGCAGCATCACACGCATTGGTCGCGTGTTTCCGACGCCCAGGTTGGTTATAAACTGCCCGCTCATAGTCATCAGTTGAGCTTTGTAATTACCTCCGGGATCATTACCCGGCATTGCCTCATCCAGAAAGGGAATAACCAGATGCCCACCCGAATATTGGTAGGCGGGTTGGGGCAGACCGGCCGTAAGACGAGGGGGTGTCTGAGTCAGAACGTAGGGAGTAGATTGCTGAAGGAAATTGTCAGACAGCGATTGACTCCAGAGGTCAGCCAGTTGCGGATAGAAGGATTGCAGGAAGTGGGTGCCATCCTGCCGGTAGCTATTGCCGTAGGTATCGGTATTGGGGCCTGGATAACAGTTGGTAACCTGAGCAATCACCTGATTCTGAGCAGAAACAATGTTGTTGTCGCCACTGCCTTCGAACCACGAAGCCCGGGCAATGACCCAGGGCAGGGCAGGCGCTCCGGTATCCTGCCGACTGACTTCGATAACTTTCTGCAAATTGCCCGCATAAGCCGATCCGGATTTCCCTTTGTCGGATTCTCCCTGGTGCCACAGAATGGCTCGTAGCCCCGTGCGCCGTACGTAATGGTTCAGAGTCGCTTTGATGGCCCGGTACGGCCGTAAATCATCGGCACCGCCCCACTGCTCCGCATCCGGAATATCCAGTCGTCCCTCGGCGGTCTGCCGCCATTGAATCGAGGACGTACTGCCCAAAGCGGCTCCGTAGATCAATACCGGTACGCCCCACCGCTGCACCAGCTTGTCGCCCAGCAGGCCGTAAAAATAAAGCTCATTGGTAGGGCCAACTTTTATAGGGCCTGATAACTGGCTGAATGACAGTGGGAAACGGTATTCCGTTATGTTACCATCATAATAATTGACGCACGATACCCGATCGTCGACGGCACCCGTGGCATAGGGAAAGCCCTGAGCATTGGATTGACCCGTAGCAAGCAATACCTCACCGACGCCTACCCGCTGGATCCGGCTGGTACCCAGGCTTACCTCGCCACTGAAGGCTTCGGCTTCCAGATCGTACCAACCCCCCATTACGCCCGGAACCAGGCCCTCAACCGTACCGTTGACGGGCGTAAATGTGCTCCAGCCCGTTGCCGAGCCACCCTGGCGGACAACTAAACGGACTTTAACACTGGTAACGGCCGATGAGGTAAGCCGGGCCCGGAATGGAACATCAGCCTGATTGGCATTCGTTCGCTGAAAAACAATTCGGGAGACGGGAAAGGTGAGCTGAAGTTGTGCAGAAACAACGGTGGGTAGGCCGAAAACCAGGGCCATGAGTAGGCATATCCGTGCGCTTACCCCCGGCAAGGGCGTTAAACGATTCATTCGCATGGTGTGGTAAAGTAGTATCTGTAATGAGTATTTGTTTTATCTAATCGAAAAATAACTCATATATAGGATATAAAAAGTATTATGTAGTTAATTTATAACAGTTTAGATAAGTAAAATTTTAAAATGACTAACAAATAGTTAATAACAATGTAATTAAAATGACGTTTTGGGGTAATGATTGGGAGATTGACATTCGCGCAGGCGGCAACAGGTATCGTGCTGTCAAGCACTATCGTAGGCAATAGGGTTTTAGCCAGAGCGCAAAGCGGCTGGAAGATGAATGTCTGTCAGGAAGAATAGACGCTATTGAGATGCCTTCGCCGATGCTGTACCCCTGAAATAGGCGCTTAGACTAGCCTTATTTAGCGGTTTTGCCCAATAGGACCAGTAAATTGCCCAGTTGTCGTGCGGTCCGGATCAGGTTTTGGCGAGTGTTGCCGAAAGCTGTAGCCAGGTCAGTAGGGCCATTGCCGATCGCCAGAAGCAGATCGAAATACTGGCTTAGCTTATCGTTATGTTCGAGCGGTATTTTCCCGGCCAGCCCAAATACGGGCAGCTTTTGCGCTTTGGCCCGGTAAGCAACGCCGTATGGCCCTTTGCCGTGCAGGGTTTGTTCATCGATACTTCCTTCACCCGTAATGACCAGATCGGCTTTAGCGACGGCTTCGTCGAAACCCGTAAAATCCAGAAAGAAATCGATGCCAGTGATGAGTTTAGCATTCAGAAAGGTATGTAGACCAGCCGCTACGCCCCCGGCCGCGCCCCCGTGCCGAATCGTAGCCATATCGATACCCGTTTGCCGACGAGCGATCTGAGCCAGAGTGCTCAGACTGGCATCCAGTTTTTTCACTCCCTCAGGCGTCGCGCCTTTTTGCGGACCAAAAACGGCGGCCGACCCATCAGCCCCTAACAGGGTGTTTTCAACGTCGCAAAGAATGCTGATGTCGCAGGCTAAAATCCGCGGATCAAGTCCTGAAGTATCGATACGGCTAAGGCTGGTTAGGCTCTCGGGCGCCGTTAGCTCGGTTCCATCGGCATCTAAAAACCGGATACCGAGCGCACGCAGAATGCCCGTGCCTCCATCGACCGTAGCCGAACCGCCAATGGCCAGCACGAGTTTCCTGATCCGCTCATCCAGCGCCCGTTTGATCAGCTCACCGGTGCCGAACGAGGTGGCCCGCAGTGGATCGAGTTCCGCTGGCTTCACCAGCTGAATTCCTGAAGCACTCGCCATCTCAATAATGGCCGTTTGTCCTCCGTTGACCAGACCAAACGACGACCTGATTTTGCGGCCGAACGGATCACCGACATCCAGCGATACGAGCGAGCCGTTGTGCTTTTCGATCATCAGTTCAGCCGTGCCGTCGCCACCATCGCCCACCGGAAAACAGGTGCAAAGGCTATTCAGCAGGCTTTGTTGCAGCCCCTCCTGAATGGCTAATGCAACCTCCGTTGCGTTGAGACTATGTTTAAAGGCATTCGGGGCAATGAGGATGCGTGTCGGATTCATACGGCTAGAAAAGCAAATGTCATCGAGCCCAAAATCGATCCGCCGATTATTGAGCCCGATGAAGCGAGCCTGAATAATGTAAATTATGGAGAAGTATAGTTTATCATTCCGACGTCAGGAGCAATCTTAAAACCTGTCAATTCCTAAGATTGCTCCTGACGTCGGAATGATAAATCAGGTAAAGTATTGCCTAAGCTGCGCCTGTCCGTAAGTCACGTTAATTAGTGACAACATTCACCGGATTCCCACGGATGAATGCCGTCAGATTGGCTATGGTTATGGCCATCAGTCGGGCGCGCGCTTCTTTGGTAGCCCAGGCAAGGTGGGGCGTAATCAGGCAGTTTTTGGCCGTAAACAACGGGTTGTCGGCGGCCGGCGGTTCCGTCGATAATACGTCGATACCCGCTCCGGCAATACGTCCGTTGTTCAGCGCATCCGCCAGATCCTGCTCCACGATAATGGGGCCACGGGCCGTGTTGAGCAGAAAAGCGGTAGATTTCATTCGCGCCAGGTTTTCCCGATTGATCAGTCCTTTAGTTTCCGGTACCAACGGCGTGTGAATGCTGACCACGTCAGACTGTTCCAGCAATTCGGGGATGTCGGCCCAGCGGAAATTCGGCCGGTGCGATTGATCCGTCCGGTGCCGTTTGGAGCCGATCAGGTTCATGCCAAAGGCGGTGGCAATGTCGCCAACTTTTTCGCCAATGCTGCCAAAGCCGATGATGCCCATGGTTTTACCCGCCAGCTCGATCAGCGGATAATCCCAGAAACACCAATCCTGCGAACTGGCCCAGCGACCCTGCCTGACCGCATCGCTGTGGCGTTGTACGTGCTGCGTCAGTTCGAGCAGTAACGCAAAGGTCAGCTGCACCACCGACGCGGTGCCATAACCCGGTACGTTGCAGACCACAATGCCTTTTTTCTTCGCCACAGCGGTATCGACAATGTTATAACCAGTGGCTAATACACCGATGAATTTTAGGGCTGGTAGTTGCTCCAGGGTTTGTTCGCCCAGGGGTACTTTATTGGTGAAAATGATTTCGGCATCCTTCGCCCGGTCCAGAATCTGATCGGCGGGCGTACGGTCATAGACCGTCAGATCACCCAATTTCTCCAGTTCTTCCCAGGAGAGGTCGCCCGGGTTGAGTGTGTAGCCATCCAATACGACAATCTTCATTAGTTCTTTCTGCGATTATGAGTTCAGTCCGTTGCCGTTGAGCCGTAGCGCAGCTCATCGGCAACGTAAGCAATGGTTTTTTTGTGATCCTGTCGGTAACTCCGCGCCGTCTGTTGCCGACAGGATCACAAAATCAATGCTGACAATCGGTCAGACCCGCGCCCAGGCTGCGTTCAGGGTGCGTTTTGCGTTGGCAATTACGACATCGGGGTCTTCATCACCAAAGGGCTTGACCTCAAAACTGACGATCGGCGGATTTTCGGGATTCAGGTAGCCGATGTCGAGCAGTACTTTCAGGTAATGGGCTACTTCGGGCACGTCGTTTTCGCCGTTGGGAAAGCCGAAGCGTGGGTGTACATCCCCGTAGGCGGGTAGGTCCGGGCTTTTCACCACGCAGTTGCCGATGTGCGCGTGGGTAATGTAGTCCTTCAGCGGTAGCAGCGACTCTTCGATGGTTTCGTGGATGAGCGGAATGTGGCTCAGGTCGACCATCAGCCCGAAATGATCGTGGGTTTTGCGAACTTCCTGCACGTAGCGCAGGGCCAGATCGGCTGGTCCGATGAGCGATTTTTTATCGACGTCGTAATCGAACACTTCCAGCGATACCTTCATGTCGCCCTTCCTTTTTGCGTAAGCGCAGATTTCACGGGTAGAATCGACCAGCCGCTCGAAGGCTTCTTCTTTGCGGGCTTCGTCGTATTGACCGCTCAGAAACGAAAAACCGGTAGCCTGCATTTCGTAGGCTTCGTCGATACCTTCTTTTACATTGGCCAGTGCCCGTTGCCGGGCGCTTTCGTCGGTATCGTTCAGGTTGAGCCCCGTGGTCAGGAGCCGGGGCTGGGCCGCATAAGCCACAATCATGTGCGACGAAGTAAGCAGGCTTTTTACCTGTCGTCGGACGGCCGGATCTTTGACCGTCGTGATCTCGATAGCCGTGAAATAATCGTCGATAACAACTTTTTTGATGGTTTCCAGCACGGGGCCTTCGCCTTTCATGGTCTCAGGAAAAGCCATGAAATGGACCAGCCCCACTTTCATGTACTTACAAAGTGGCGCGTTCATGTGCATTCAGGATGTATACGTCAATTGACTAAATCGGGGGTTTGAGCTTTTTTTCGGGCACCGATCAGCACGGCAGACGCAATGATGGCGAGCAGGAGGCCGAGCCCCAGAAGATACATGTAGCCTCTCGACGGATCGGGTGTAGCGGCTGCCGCTTTCGTGCCCAGCATCTCGTAGGCCGGAATGATCCATTTGACCACATAGGCCTGCGCCAGCACGATCAGACAAATGACAAACAGCATAATGAAACTGTGTTTGACCGTGAAGCGGAACAGTTCCGACTCTTTACCCACCAGATTGCCGGCGGCCGCGGCCACTGCGATCGACTGCGGAGAAATCATCTTCCCGACGACCCCGCCCGAAATATTGGCCCCGACCGTCACCACCGGATCGACCCCGATCGACTGGGCGGTAGCATACTGAAGTTTGCTGAACAAGGCATTGGCCGACGTATCCGAACCGGTAATGAACACGCCCAGCCAACCCAGTACGGGCGCGAAAAAGGGAAACAGCAGGCCCGTATTCGCCAGCACGTCGGCCAGGGTTAGGGTGATGCCTGAATCGTTCAGGATATACGCGAAACTGAGTACGGCGGCAATGGTCAGGATAGGGAACTTCAACTGATTCAGGGTAGCACCAAACACCTGCGCGCCTTCGCCGTAGCTCAACCCGACCAGCGGAATAGCAACGAGCGAGGCAATCAGAATGGCCGTGCCAGCCGCCGATAGGTAATTCAGCTTAAAGACTTTGGCGAGTAATGTGCCATCTTCCGACTGAATGGCGTTGTGCAGACCCGGAAAGTTAAACTGCGTCATACCCACCGAGTTCAGGGCGTCTTTGATCGGCTGCATCCCCCAGGCAATCACCATGATGGTCAGTACGATAAACGGTGCCCAGGCTCGCAGCAACTGCGGATTGGTGTAGTTCAGATCGGTATGAACCGTGGCGGCCGGTTCGTTGGCAAAACGCCAGACCGTCTGGGGTTTCCAGATCCGAAGAAAGATCATCAGGCATACGATAGACCCCAGCCCGGCAATCACATCGGGTAACGACGGCCCCAGAAAGTTGGACGAGAAGTATTGCAGAAACGCGAAGGAAATTCCCGACACCAGCACAGCCGGCCATACTTCCCGGGCTTTATTGAAACCGGCGATGATGGTTACCAGATAGAAAGGCAGGAGCACCGACAACAGCGGCAGGGTTCGGCCCACCATCTGAGAAATGGGGAGTTCGGGGATGCCCGATACCTGCGAAGCCACCGTGATCGGAATGCCGATGGAGCCAAACGCTACCGGAGCCGTATTGGCAATCAGACAGATGCCCGACGCATAGAGCGGGTTGAAGCCCAGCCCCACCAGCATGGCTGCCGTGATGGCCACCGGTGCGCCGAAACCCGCCGTGCCTTCCAGAAACGAGCCGAAGGAGAAAGCGATGAGCAGCGCCTGCAGGCGTCGGTCGGAAGTGATCGAGGCCATGAAATGCTTGATAATCTCGAACTGGCCGCTTCGGACGGTGATGTTGAAGAGAAAGACTGCCATAACAACCAGCCAGCAGATGGGAAACAACCCATAGAGCGCGCCATGAGCCGCCGAGAGCAGGGCCAGTTTGACGGGCATACCGTACACAAAAACGGCAATGAGCATGGCCAGCCCCGTAGCGATCAGGCTGGCCTGGTAGCCTTTCATCTTCCGGATGATCAGCGCCCAGAAGATGAACAGGATCGGAATGGCGGCAACCAGCACGGATAAAAGGATACTATTAAACGGATCGATAACTTGTTTCCAGGTCATACGTTGTGTTCAGTTAATGAATTGGGTTTCGACATGAGCTGCCCACCGACGCACGGCCGTTTCGGGAAGCGGTTCGGTCAGGCCAGGTCCAGCGCTACGATCTCATGATCGAGAATCTTCGGCACGGCAACGGTTACTTTGCCGCCTTTCAACTCGAATTTCGGTTTCTGGTCGCTCATGAGCAACCTAACGGCCGTCACTTTTGCCCCCGCCGGAACCGCAACGGTCACCTGCGCTTCCACCGGAATGAGTTCGCGGAACGGTCCTTTCATCATCATCGGGTTGGTCAGATTCACCAGGTGAACCGTCATCGAGTTGGCCTGCCGCCAGACGTTGACATCGATTATGCCTGGTCCGGTTACGGTCGCCACGGGTTCTTCGTTGAGCGCCCAGTCGACCACATTACTCAGCAACTGACCATGGTCGGTGCCCAGCATCTGCCAGAACGAGCGGTCCAGATCGCCGGGAATGTAGGCCACCCGCCCTTTGCCGACCTGCCGCAGGTACAGTTCACGCGTATCGGTTTCGGCCACGCGTGGGTAAACGTCTTCCATGGGCAGATCCGGGTAGGTCGGAATGAGCGTTATCGGACTGGGAAACGTCGTCGTCGGTTTCACGTTGACTTTGTAAATGGCGTTGATGATCCGGGGGGTATCCTCCAGGCCTTTCAGGATCAGCTGCGTCTGGCTGTCTTTTGCGTTCGGGCGTAGCTGCAGGTAGCTGTTCCGCATCGGTCCCTCCACTTTCTGGTCGTATGAAACCCCGAACAGGCTCGCCAGCCCGAAATCTGGTCGTTGTTTGCCTTCTTCGTCATAAAGCGAGGTTTCGAAGGTGGCTACCAGGCTCCCGCCATTAGCCACAAAGGCCTGGAGCTGCTGGCATTGCGTATCCGACAGGGCGGCAATATTAGGCAGGATCAGCAACCTGAACCGTTTCAGATCGTCGGGCGAGAGCAGCCGGTCGTTCACCATATCGAACGGAATCCGGTTTTCGACCAGGTTGTGGTACATGCCGTCGAGGTGGTCGCTGCTTTTCTGTTGCCACGGTTTTCCACCGTAGTTACGGTCGGTCTGTTCGGAGTAGACGATGCCTACCCGAGCCAGCGGGGCCGTGTTGCGCAGGTATTTTTCGTTTTTGTAGTAGCCCTCGTAGAGTTTGGCGACGGATTCCATCCAGCGTTTGTCGTAGATATCTCCCCCAAATTTGACAAAGCAGGGACGCATGCCGTTGGCAGTCCCTTCGGCCACCCAAATCCGGATTTCGGCGTCGCTCTGCACTGAATCTTTCCAGCGGAATTCTTCTTCGATACCGACGCTGAAAATACCGATCAGGGGTTTCTGCCCCAGCGTAGACCGTAGTTCTTTAGCGCCTTTCCCATTGGACCAGGGTGGAATGAGCCCCCGGCGCGCCTGCTGGTCGGCGAAGAAAAGGTCGGCTTCCCGGCCGGTCATGACCTTATCGGGAAACCCATTCGGGATGAAGCGGGCGGTGGGTTTCTGTTTGCGAATGCCCGCGTCCCAACTCATCCACACGTCGCGCAGTCGCTTCATGCGCCAGTCGGTCCATTTGCGGTAGGTCAGGTCGAGTTTGTCGGCTTTCTGGGGGAGTTCGAGCCCCGAATAGGCTTTGAAATTCGTTTTGCAGTGTTCGCAGTAGCAGATGTCGTGCCCGTGCCAGCGGTTCGAGAAAATGCCCTCCGGCTGGAATTTCTCCATAATTTCCTGATTCACCTGCGTCATGAAATCGAAGCTGTATGGCCCCAGTGCACAGGTGACCCATAGCTCCGGGTTGGCCCAGTGCCGACGCTTCTGCCCATCGGCGGTGACGGCGATCCAGTCGGGATGAGCGTCGTAAACGTTCTGCCGGACGGCGTGGGGATCGGTCCGGAGCATAATCTTCATGCCTTGTTTCCGGCAACCCTCGACCAGATACCCCAGTGTATCGGAATTGCCCATAAAATCGCTGCGGTGATGGAGCGGAATTTTGGTCGGATAAAAGGCTACGATACCCCCTGCGCTGAGCAACGCCCCGTCGGCATGAACGCGCTTGAAATAAGCCAGCCAGAAATCGGGGTCATAATGGCCCGGGTCACGCTCGACAAAGGCCAGCTGTGCCCACCGCATGGGGCCGTCGAGCCATAAGGGTTCGGTAGGAGCCACGCTGTTCGTCGCTGAACTGGCCAGTACCGACGCGCCCGAAAAGGCATAAGCGCTCCCGATAAGACCACTGGTTTTGATAAAATCTCTTCGTTCCATAAAATACGTGTGCAGCTCGGTCCACGCCGGGTTACTGGGTTAGGAGGAAAATGGTCGCGGTTGGCTCTAAAACCCCACTATCTCCGGCCTTTTGTCCGTAGACGTATCGGACAAAAGGCCGGAAAGGGGCGAAAGAAACGGTCGGCAGGACCAGGCTTGTAGGATGCTCCGCTGATTTTTAAAGATTACGCGCTTTCAACTGTCCGACCGCGTAATTGGCGGCCCGGGCCGTCAGGGCCATGTACGTCAGCGACGGGTTTACGTTCGAGGCCGACGCCATCGCGGAGCCATCTGTCACGAACACGTTTTTGCAGGTATGCACCTGATTGAACTTGTTCAGTACCGAAGTTTTCGGATCTCGGCCCATGCGGGCCGTACCCATTTCGTGGATACCCAGGCCCATGTGCGCCACGGGGTTGTCGTAGGCTACGACGTTCCTGAAGCCCGCGGCTTCGAGCATTTCGGCCCCGTCGTTCATGATATCCTTGCGCATCGCCAGTTCGTTTTCGCCAAAATCGGCGTCGAAAACTACCTGCGGCAGGCCCCATTTATCGGTCTGATCTTCGCTCAGGTAAAAGCGGTTTTTGGGGTCGGGTAATACTTCGCCGAAGCCGCTGAGGTTGATCTTCCAGGGACCGGGCTGAGTCATCTTTTTCTTGAAATCGGCTCCGAAACCCGCTTCGGTAGCGCCCCGCGACCAGTCGGCCCGGGTAGCTCCACCCTGGTAACCGAAGCCCCGGAGGTAGCTGCGTTTGTCGGTGCCCCAGTTCCGGAACCGCGGAATGTACAGGCTGCCCGGCCGGGCACCAAAGAAATAATCGTCTTCGAACCCGTCGATATCGGCCCGTGCGCCAATGGCCAGGTGATGGTCCATCAGGTTGCGGCCCAGCTGGTCGCTGTCGTTGCCGAGTCCGTTCGGAAAACGGGCCGACTTCGAGTTCATCAGAATAGAGGTCGATGCGATGGTGCCGGCATTCAGAAAGATGACTTTAGCGAAGAACTCCCGCACCTCCATCGTATTCTGGTCGATAACCCGCACACCTTTGGCCTTCTGCGCTTTGTCGTCCAGGATAATCTCCTTCACGATGGCGTTGTGCACCACCGTCAGGCGGTTGGTCTGGCGGGCGGCCGGAAGCGTAGCAGCCAGCGAACTGAAGTAAGCGCCAAACGGACATCCGCGTGAACACCGATTGCGGAACTGGCAGCTCGCCCGCCCGACGGCCGTATGCCACGGTTGCGGCTTGGTCAGGTGCGCCACTCGCCCGATTGTAATGGGCCGGTTCAGTTTCTGCGCAACCGACTTTTTCAGGTGCAGCTCGGGGGCGGTCATGGCCATGGGCGGCAGAAAATGGCTGTCTGGCAAAACGGCGAGCCCTTCGGGATTTCCGCTGATGCCTACGAACTTTTCAACATAGCTATACCAGGGTTCGAGGTCTTCGTAGCGAACGGGCCAGTCGACGCCGAGTCCCTGTTTGGCGTTTGCCAGAAAATCTTCCTTATTCCAGCGGTAAGTATGTTTGCCCCACAGCAGCGATTTCCCGCCCGTATGGTACGCACGAATCCAGTTGAAAGGCCGTTGCTGAATGTACGGATGCGCCTTGTCGTTGGCGTACAGGTACTGCGACCCCTCCTTGGCTGAGAAATACATGGTCGCGTAATGCTCTTCGGCGGCCACGACGGAAATTTTTCCCCGGTGTTCGAACTCCCAGGGATCTTTGAAGGCTGTTTTGTAGTCTTCGACGTGTTTGAGTTCGTAACCCCGTTCGAGCATGAGTACCTTCAGCCCTTTTTCGGTAAGTTCTTTGGCGGCCCAGCCCCCGGTCATGCCCGAGCCTACCACGATGGCGTCGTAGGTCTGGGCGGTGTCTGCCTTTATATTCAGGTTCATCGGTTTACTGCTTGGTTAGGTACAGTTAATGGCGAATGGCGCTGGTCAGGCCTGATTGCCGTACATGAAATCTTTTTGGCCCGGTTTGATTTTAATGGCTTCGAACCGCCCCGGAATGGGTTGGTAATCGAACGAGGCTTTAACGCCCGGCTCCGAGGTGAAATAGCCCAGCAGCGTCTGCTCCTTGATCATTTGCCAGAACGACAGGTCGCTGCTCAGCAACGCCTTTGTTTCGATTTGTTGCAGCAGTTGCGTTTGCTGATCGGCTGGCAGGTTCAGAAACCCCTTCCGCTCCAGATCGCCAACGCCGGTCAGAAACAGATCCTGCGCCGGTTTTTTGTAACAATCGCGGAGCATCAGGTCGATGAAGTCAGGCACACCGACGTCGAGCGCTCCAGGCGAATCCACGCCGGGCGAATCCACGCCGGACGTGTCGGTTCGGGGGATGATCAGGTCGGCGATGCGGGCCACAATCTCGCGCTGCGTTTCGGTCAGTATCGAGCCGGTCGGGCCGCTGCCCACTGGACTTTTTCTGAGCTGTTGCCAGCGACTCATGGCCTGTAGGGTCGGTGCGGAGAGGACTCCCCCCAGCATCCAGGCTGTTTGCGCTACGGCTTCCCGTCTGTTCATTCGGTTCGTGGTTAAGTTTGCTTTCGGATACGTTACGACAAAAGGCTCCGCTAGTCGGTTAATACCCGGGATTCTGCCGGATTTTATCTTTGTTGATATCGATCTGACTCTGCGGAATCGGGAAGATCAGGTTATTGTCGGTCAGGACGTTAACCAGCCGGATCTGATCTTTCTTGCTGTTCATCACCGCAACGGCCCGTCCTGTCCGGACGAGATCGTACCAGCGCTGGCCCTCGAAGGCGAATTCGGAGCGTCGTTCCTGCTCCATCGCGAGCCGGAAGGCCTGCTGATCGGGAATGTCGGTAGCGGTTTTGGCTTTTAGGCCGGCCCGGGTCCGAATCTGGTTCAGGTAGGTCAGCGCTTCGCCCGTGGGCTGGTAGCCTACTTCATTCAGGCTTTCGGCGTAAAGCAGCAGCACATCGGCGTACCGAATGACCGGAATGTTGTTGCCATTGTCGTTATTGACGACGGGCGTGTCGAAATACTTCTTCACGTAGTTGACCTGTACGGTCTGCCCGCCGGCGTTGACGTATGAGGTTGCCAGCGAGACGTCTTTGCGGACATCGCCCGCTTCGTACGATTTGATCAGGTCGTCGGTGGGCTGGTTGTTGCCGCCCCCGCTGAAGTTGATTACCGCATTGCCTGAGTTTTGGGGCGCAAACGAGTTGGGCCAGGCATTTCCTTCGCCCGATCCGCCCGACTTGTACTGCACATCGAAGACCGACTCTTTATTATTTTTATTGCTCACCTTGAAGACATCCGCGTAGTTGGGCAGTAGGGCGTAAGTATTCAGGTCGATAACTTCTTTCAGCTTCGCCACGGCCTGTGGGTATTTCTTTTCGGTCAGGTACACTTTCCCGAGCAGCGCTTTGGCGGCTCCTTTCGTGGCCCGGCCAATATCGGTGCCGGTATACGAAACCGGCAGAGCACCGTCGGCGTCGGTCAGGTCTTTCTCGATCTGCGCGTACACCTCCGCTTTGGGGTTGCGCGTGTAGGTATATCCTTCGTCGGGATCGTTGATCGCTTTGGTCACCAGTGGCACATCTCCGTAGGTCTGCACCAGGGTAAAGTACACCAGCGCCCGAAGGAACTTCACTTCGCCCACGTACCGGTTCTTCAGCGTGCCGTCTATCTGAATGCTGCCGATCTTATCCAGAATTGTGTTGAAGCGCGCAATGGCCGAGTAGCAGTCGTTCCAGCGACCATTGATATACGGGTTGGTGGTTTTGATGTAGAACCGGTCGAATTCGTCCTGGTCGGTGATCGAACCCGACGCCACCGGCAGGGTGTTGTCCGATGCAATTTCGCCGAAGACGTAGCTGTTTCCGGCAATACCGTCGGCCTGGAGGGCGGCATAGCTACCGCTTACGGCATTGCGGATGTCGTCGCCGGTTTTGTAGAAATTGTCTGTCGTAGCGTTCGAAATCGGGTTCAGGTCCAGGAATTTCTGGCTGCACGAACTGATGGTCAGGCTGATCAGCAGGCTTAGTACGGGTGTATATCGTTTCATGTTGGAGGAGCTTGGGAAGTGGGCTTAGAATCCGAGGTTGATACCGAAGGTGAAGGTGCGGGCCAGCGGATACGCTCCATAGTCGATACCAGCCGAGAGCGGACTTTCGAAGTTGCTGACTTCGGGGTTGTAATTCAGGTAATTCGTGAAGGTGTACAGGTTCTGCGCCGACACGTAGATGCGGATTTGCTGAAGCCGGATCTTGTTCAGCAGAGCGGTCGGCAACCGATACCCCAGGCTGACGTTCTGAATCCGCAGGTAGCTGGCGTCTTCCACCCAGCGCGACGAAACGGCGTTGTTATTGCCCGTGGTCCGTTCGTTGGCCCGCGGAGTGATGCCGTCGCCCGGATTGCTTTCCGAGCGCCAGCGGTTCAGCGCCGTGGTCAGCTGGTTCTGGTTACCTTCCATGTTGTCGAAATACCGCCGGCCAATGTTCAGAATCTTGTTGCCCTGCGTTCCCTGAATGGCAATGTTCAGATCGAACCCTTTGTAGCTGAAGGTATTCGTAAAGCCGTAGATAAAGTCGGGTTGGTTGTTGCCCAGAATCGTGCGGTCGCTGGCCGTAATTTTGCCGTCGCCGTCGATATCGGCGTACTTCACGTCGCCGGGTCGCGAGGTGGCATCGTGCGGATTAGCGTCCAGGTCGGCCTGGTTCTGAAAAATACCGATTTGTTTATAGCCGTAAAAACTACCGATGGGTGAGCCAATCTGGGTGATGTTCAGGTCACTCAGGCTACCGCTCGCCGTCCGGATCGGATCGCCGTTGGGACCCAGCGCCAGCACCTTATTGCGGTTCAGCGCCACATTCAGGCTGGTGTTCCAGATCAGCCCTTTGGTCGTGTTGCGGGTGTTCAGGCTGAACTCCCAGCCTTTGTTCTCCATCTTGCCGATGTTCTTGTAGGCCGTTGTGAAGCCCGTCAGGGAAGGCACGTTGACCGACAGCAGGAGGTCTTTCGTAATCCGGTGGTAGTAATCGACAATCAGGTAGATGCGGTTGTTGAACAGCCCCAGGTCGATCCCGGCGTCGAACTGCTGGTTCTTTTCCCAGCCCAGTTTGGCGTTGCCGAGCGTCGATGGAGCCAGCCCATTGACCAGGCTATTGTTGAAACTGTAATTGTCGGGTCGGAGCAGAGCGACGTACGGATAATTGTCTGCAAAGGCATTGTTGCCCGATAGCCCGTAGCTCACCCGCAGTTTGGTTTCCGATATAGACCGGATGTTTTTCATGAATGGCTCCTCACTCACGCGCCAGCCCAGCGAGCCGGCCGGAAACGTACCCCAGCGGTTGTCGGGCCCGAAGATGGACGACCCATCGCGCCGAACGGAGAGGTTGGCCAGGTACCGCCCTTTGTAATTGTAGTTGGCGCGGGCAAAATACGACACCGACGCGTTGGCGGTCTTGAACGACCAGGCTGTGGTGGTCGAGCCGGTGGCGCTGGCGTTTAGGGTTTCGATCACGTCGTTGGCGTACGAACTGCCGGACGCACTGGCCGACTGAAACTTCGAGGTCGTGGCTTCCATACCGACCAGCGCTTCGATGTTGTGCACCGAGTTGATACTTTTGTTGTAGCTCACCACCTGGTTGAACAGCCAGCCGAGACCCTGGTCGGAGTAGATCGTGCCCATGGCCGTCGTTGGGGGCAGCAGATTACTCAGCGGCATGCGGGAGGACCGGTAGGTGTTCCGGCGGTTGTCGTTGAAGTTCACGTTGGCCGAAGCCCGGTAGTTGGCATTCTTCAGGAAACCCCAGTCGGCATACACATTTCCCAGCAGATTTCCGGACAGGTACTGGCTGTTGTATTCGGTGATGTTGGCCAGTGGATTCGTCACGCCCGGCAGGTTATACGGTGCCGCCAGCGCCAGCTCCGACGAATACGTACCGTCGGCTGCATAGATCGGTGCCATCGGAATTGCCGCCAGTGCAGCCGTGATGATGCCCTGATTGAACCATTGGTTTTCGGCCGTCACTTCCTGCGTGGTCCGGAACGACGGGTTCAGGTTCAAACCCACTTTCAGTTTCGGCAGGAGGTTTACTTCCACGTTGGCGCGAAAAATATACCGGTCCAGGCCCGATTTCAGAATGATCCCGTCTTGTTTCAGATAACTGCCGCTGACCAGAAAGCGCGCTTTTTCGTTGCCCCCCGACACCGACAGCTGGTAGCTGCTCATTTTGGCCCGCCGGAAAATCAGATTCTGAAAATCGGTGTACGGCAGATTCGCTACTTTTTCCGGGTCATCGAAGTTGAACCAGTCGAACAAATCCCCGCGCGGGTAGCGGTAGCGCAGGTAGCTCGCGGGCCGGACGCTGTTGGGGTCCGTTATTTTTGCACCTGGCACGTTGTCTAGATAAGCGTTATTGGAACCGTCTTTCGCGAATTCGGCGTATTGCTGGGAGTTCAGCAGCGGTAGTTTCTTGGTCACATCCTGAAAACCGGTATATACGTCCAGGTTGACGTTCGTACGGCCAGGCTTGCCGCGCTTGGTTGTTACCAGCAACACGCCGTTCGAGCCTTTCGACCCATAAATGGCCGTCGAAGACGCATCTTTCAGCACGTCGATGCTTTCGATATCGATACTGTTGAGCAGCCCGAACACGCCCGCGCCCACGATGTTGCCATCGACCACGACCAGCGGTGACGTTCCGGCGCTGATGGATCCGAAACCGCGAACTTTGATGGCGGGTGCGCTGCCCGGTGCGCCACTGCTCTGCTGGATGACCACCCCCGGAATTTTTCCCTGCAAAGCCGTCGCTACGTTCGAGACGGGCATGTCTTTTACTTCCCCGATCGGTGCCGAAGCAATAGCCGCCGTAACGTCCGAGCGTTTCTGCGTACCGTAGCCCACCACCACCACTTCGGCCAGCGACTTGTTGTCGGTAGCCAGAATGACCGAAACCGTCGTCTGATTACCCACAACAAGTTCCTGCTTCAGGTAACCTACGAAGCTGAAAACCAGTGTAGTTTCCGTATCGGTCATGTCGATTTTAAACTGGCCTTTGGCGTCGGTCGTCGTGCCTTTCTGCGTGCCTTTGACCAGCACGTTCACGCCTGGCAGGGTTTCCCCACTGGCGTCGGTGACCGTCCCGCTGATCGTCCGGGCGGCCACTTCGGGCGCGGTGGGCACAGCGGCCTGCTCATCGCCCGGCGCAGGATGGGTCGGGTGATCGGGTTTGATGATGATGTTATTTCCGCTGACTTCGTAGGTAAGCTGAAGCGGTTTGAGTACCCGGTTCAATACGTCGGACAAGGGCTCGGCCTGGCTCCGGACAGATATTTTACGGTCGGACTGGATGAGTTGCGGACTAAAGACAAATCGGGCATCCACCTGTTTTTCAATTTGGTGCAGCACTTTCTTTACGTTCTGCCCGTCCACCTGGATGGTAATCCGCTGGTCGAGGAGTTGCTGGGCCTTCCCGTCGCGTGCCCACGCAATTCCGGCTAACGCGCAAACCAGAAGCCATTGGAGTAGGGTGATACGCATGATTGTTCGGAGACGGTCATTTTCCAGTGATAGTTTTTTCATAGATTTGTCTGGATTTGTTGGGTGAACGAAAAAATTCGACAAAATCCCCCCTAACCCATTCATTGTCAGTGAATGTCTTCGGCTTGTCAGGTCAGTAAGTAGGGGAGTTGCGGAGGTCAGCTATGCGGGAACATGGCTGACCTTTTCTTATGCAGGTTTAGGGTACTCAACAGAACCGTGGCCCGGCTCGAAGCCATAGACCTGTTTTGACGTGGCGGAATGCATAAAGGCTTAAGATGAGTTAAAGGTTAGGAATACAGAAATTTATTGACAGCCCTGGCCACCCGTAATGACCACCTGTGTGCCCTGAATCGTGAACTGGGCATCCAACGCTTTACAGATCACCGATAGTTTTTCGTGAAAAGGCTGCCCGATCAGCAGGGCCGAAAGCGAACATTTGCCCAGTACCGACTGGTTGTAAACGATGGTGACACCGTAGGCTTTTTCGAGCGTCCGGAACACCTCCGACACGGGCGTCTCATCGAAATCGAACGATTGCCGGGCTACGGTCAATGTGCCGGGCTGGGCGAACGTCGACACGGTGTCTGGCCGGCGGATCAGGCGGTGGCTATCGGTCAGGTATTCAGCACTCTGATTTGGCGTCAGTACCAAGCCGTTGAGTTCGCTGTTCGTAACCTGCGGTTGCGCCGACGTTGGTTCGGTCAGTGAATAAACGGCTACTTTTCCGGTCTTCACCGCTACCTTGATCGGCTGACTGGTGTCCGGTGCATCGATGAAAAAGCTGGTTCCCAGTACTTTAGTCGCGATGCCGTGCGTGTACACCAGAAACGGCCGGCTTGGGTCTCTGACGATTTCGAAAAAGGCCTTGCCCACCAGATATACCTCGCGCTGTTTGAGCTGATGGGGGTAGCTCAGGCGGCTACCTGGCTGAAGCACCACCGAACTGCCGTCGCTGAGGGAGATGGTCAGGGGTGTCTGGTTATCATTGCGGGTTTCGGTCAGTTGTGTACCAGCGGGCGCGTCCTGAACGAAGCGGTTATAAGCAGCTGGTTGACTGGCCCGCTGGCTGTACCAGTAGCCCATGACGCCCAGCCCGGCAACCAGCACTACCGAAGCCGCTATACGCATCCAGCCCCAGCTGGTCCGACTGGGCGGCCCGAGCGGTATCACGGGCGTTTCCTGCTGCAGCCGTTGCCGGATGGTCTGGCGCATCGATTCGCTGTCGGCTTCGGTAAGCTGGTGCCGACCGGTTTGCTCGGCCAGCGCCAGTACATACTGACGCGCCAGTTCGATAAGCGGCTTTTTGTCTGGATACTGTTCCTGAAACTGCTGCCAGTAGGCGTCCTGCTGATCATTGGGATGCTTTACCCAACTGACAAAATCAGGGTCTTCCAGAAAATCGATCAGGGCGTACGAAGCTTGTTTCATGGCAGGCTGAAAACGGGATCTACCGGAGAAGGAATAGAATTATTCCCGCTTTATTTAGAAAGAAGCAGCAAATGGCCGGATGACCTCTTTTTTCGTGAAAATTTTTTCTAAAAATTTTACAGGCTCAGTAAAAGCCAGAAAATCAGCAGGGAGCCGATGAGCCAGTTGCGGTTCTGGCGGAGCGAGGTTAGCGCCCGGTGGATGAAATTACGAACAGACTTTTCGTGTACATCCATCAACTGGGCTATTTCGGCGATGCTGAACTCATCGTAATAATAGAGGGTGAGGGCTTCGACCTGCCGCTTGGGCAGGTGAGTCAGCAACTCCTGAATTCGCCGGCTTACCAGCTCCTGCGATTCCTGCTGAATCTGTACCGCTTCTTCGGTAACGGCCGTCGGCGCGTTGTGGTGGTCGGCCAGCTCGTCGATATTTTCGCCCGACGGGTACTTCCCCTGCATGCGGTGAATACGACGACGCAGGGACCTGTATAGATAAAACTTAACGGAGCCGATATCGTCGGACAGGGTAGACCGCATGCGCCAGACGTCGATGAACACTTCCTGTACGGCATCCTGGATGAGCGCCGAGTCGGTGGTCAGCTTATGCCCATAGTTATACAGGGTTCGATGGTAACGCTCAAAAATGGTCGTAAACGCCGACTCATCGCCCGCGCATAGACTACGCCAGAGCTGTTGATCGGTTAAACGGATTGAGGAAGAAGGAAGACTGGCCACTGCTGCTTAAAACCACCGATGATGCGTGCGGGCGATAATTAGATAAACTTAATTAAAGATGCACAAAATACAATTAGTTTCTAAAAAGTGTTGCTGCTCTTTTACGGCCTGAAGCAGGAAGCGGCCTTTTCCGGATTTTTTACGGCAAGGCTCAGTTGTCGTAAAAATTGGATTTTTCTGAGATCGAGTAGCAGCCCGTCGAGGCTCTTTTCTGGGGTAAAGACCGCAAACAAAAGCAGGATAATTGGAATTCATTATAAAATTAAATTCCACATTTTAGGATTATTCTGGAATTTAATTCTGTATATGACAAAAATTGTCCGTTTATCAATAAATATTAGTCATTAGGCCGTTACTGGACTTATATCAAAAAAATCCTTTTTCTTTTTTTGCTTACTTTACTCGTAAACAAGAAAAACAGGCCCTGGAGCCGACCAGCGCACGTGTGTTTGTCAGGCTGTTTTCTACGGGTTCTGTAGCCTACGACCGGAGTCTGATAAACGCGTCCCAGGCCGGGCAGACCAGCTGTAAGGACGATACGGGTTGTTTCTGACGACCACCTATCGAACTCCTTCATACCGGTCGAAAACAGGCAGGAAGCGTGATGCCACTTTCCGAATTCGAACGGCATTCTCCAGGAGATGTAATTATTCATTAAAAGCGCACCCCCGTATATGAAACAACCTCTAACTGCCATTCGTACGTCTTTGTTACTTGGTGTGGCCTGTTTCTGTCTGATGCCGGCAACCAGCACCCTGGCCTACGCGGAACCGTCGTTCTATACCGTCGCCGATGTTGAAGTTACCGGAACGGTGACGTTCAAAGACGATGGCACGCCCCTTCCTGGCGCGTCGATTATTGTCAAGGGCAGTAACAACATCGGTACGGTTACCGATGCCAACGGTAAATTCCGGATCAACGTACCCGAGAATGCGACGCTGGTATTTAGCTACATCGGCTACATCTCGCAGGAAGTGGTCCTGAACGGACGCCAGACCTTGACGATTGCGATGGAAGCCGATGCTCAACAGCTGAGCGAAGTAGTCGTTACTTCTTTCGGGATCGCCCGCGACCGCAAGACCCTGGGATATGGAGTCAGTGAAGTTAAATCCGAGCAAATCACGAAAGCCCCCACGACCGACGTCACCAATGCGCTCGCGGGGAAAGTGGCGGGTGTGCAGGTGACGGGTTCCGGGGGCGGCTTTGCCGGCTCGAACGTAACGATTCGGGGCTTCTCGACCTTTACAGGCAGTAACCAGCCGCTCTACGTCGTCGATGGGATTCCGCTCGATAACAGTCTGGGTAGCAGTACGTCGAACGGAGGCAACTCCGTCAATACGGGCGTGGTCAATTCCAGCCGGATTTCCGACATTAACCCGCAGGATATCGAAAGCGTCAATGTTCTGAAAGGGGCTGCGGCTACAGTTCTCTACGGGTCACGGGCCGCATCGGGGGCGATTCTGATCACGACCAAAAAAGGAAAGAAAGGCACCAGCCGACAAATCTCCTTCGAGACGAATACCGCCGTCGGGTCGGTCAGCCGTTTCCCTAAATTCCAGAACGAATACGCGCAGGGCAGCAACGGCAACTACATCAACAACGTCGCCGGATCGTGGGGGCCGCAGATTCAGGGGCAGACTGTCACGAACTGGTTTGGCCAGCAGGAGCAGTTGCGGGCTTATCCGAACAACGTTCGCGACATTCTGCAGAACTCGATCTCATCGCAGAACAATCTGAGCTTCTCCGGCGGGGCCGACCGCTTCGATTACCGCGTTTCGTACGGCAATTCCATCGAAACGGCGCTCGTGCCCAACAACAAGCTGAATCGGAACAACCTGACCGTCAATGCCAGTACGCAGCTGACGCCTAAGTTCCGGGTGGCCACCTCGTTTACATACACCAACAACGTATCCGACCGCACGCAGTCGGGCAACCAGGGAGCAAACCCGCTGTGGCGGGGCATTTATACCCCCCGCAGCTACGATCTGACCAACCAGCCTTACGAAGATGCGGCCGGCAACCAACAGTGGTTTGCGGCCGAAGATCAGCCTTACTGGTCGATCAATCACATCAAAAACCACCAGGAAGTCAATCGGTTTTACGGAAACCTGAATCTGAAATACGATATTCTGGACTGGTTGCAGGCCGATCTGAAAGTGGGTACCGACGTCTTTACGTACCTCACCAAAGGCTTCGACGACAAGGGCGTTCGAAGTAATGCGAATACTACGTCGGCCGGTGCTGGTGGCGTACTGGACCGCTCGGAGACGACCCGCAACCTGAACTCGTACTTTACCCTGACGGCCAACAAGAAAATTACCAACGATCTGCACCTGATGGCTACGGTCGGAAACGAGATTATCTCGAACTACAACAACACCATTCAGGATATTGGCTTGGGCATTGTGGTTGCGGGTTTCGACAACGTGAAGAACTTCCTGACGTTCAACCCCAGTTCGAGCATTACCAAACAGCGGACCGTTGGGGTATTTGCCGATCTGGTGCTCGACTATAAAACCTGGTTTTCGTTCAACGTCAAAGCCCGGAATGACTTTGCCTCGACGCTCGCTCCCGGCAAGCGCTCGATCTTTTACCCAGCGGTGGCGGTGAGTTTCGTGCCGACCGAAGCGTTCCCGGCGATCAAATCCAAGCTGCTGTCGTCGGCCAAAATTCGGGCGAACGTCGGCGAAGTGGGGAAAGGAGCCAGCCCGTACGCCATCAATACCTACTACGGCAAAGCCAGCGCGGGCGATGGGCTGGGCTCAACGGGAGTTAGCTTTCCATTCGGTGGCCTGGCCGGATATACCTACAACAACAGCACCGGAAATCCGAACCTGACGCCGGAGTTTACGCGGGAGATTGAACTGGGTACCGAACTGGCGTTCTTCAACGGTCGGCTTACCCTCGACGGATCGGTCTACCGGCGCGACACCCGCAACCTGATCTTCGCCGTGCCGGTGCCGTCTACGTCGGGCTTTACGAGCCTGGTTACCAACGCCGGTAAGCTTTCAACGAAAGGAATCGAGCTGTTGATTACCGGCATCCCGATCGAAAAAGAAAATTTCAGCTGGGAAACTTCGCTCAACTTCACCAGTTTCAAATCGATGGTCGAAGAGCTGGCGCCGGGCGTGAGCAACATTTCCATCGGGGGCTTTACCTCGCCCAACATTCAGTTGGTGCCCGGTCAGGAGTATGGCCAGATCTGGTCGACGGCTTACCAGCGGGACGCCAGCGGAAACATGATCATCGGCAGCAACGGTTTACCGAAAGTAACCACGGCGGTGCAGCGGATCGGGAACCCGAATCCGAAGTTTACGGCGGGCTTCAGCAATACCTTCAACTACAAAGGTTTCAGCCTGTCGTTTCTGTTCGATCTGAAGTACAAAGGCGATCAGCTCTCGCGTACCATCGGCGACCTGCGCATCAACGGGGTGTCGGCCGAAACGGCTGAGTTTCCCCGCTTCAATCCGGATGGTACCCCCAATAAACCCTATGTGTTTCAGGGTGTTCGGGAAGATGGTACGCCGAACAACATCGGGGTGACGGCGCAGCAGTACTTTAGCCTGCAGGGGAAATACGTAGCCTGGGAAGGATACATGCTCGACGCTACGTACCTGAAACTGCGCGAAGCCAACCTGACCTATAAATTCCCGACTTCGCTCTTTGGGCAGGCCAAGTTCATCAAGGCCTTACAATTATCGGTGTACGGTCGTAACCTGTTCATCTACGCGCCCAACTACCCCGATCTTGATCCTGAGCAAAACCTGCTGGGGGTGAGCAACGCACGCGGTCTTGAGTTCGGGATTACCCCCACGGCCCGCACCATCGGCGGTAGTCTGCGGGCTACGTTCTAATCCGTTACGATCCACCTGACAAAACTTGATAGCATGAAAAAATTACTGTATACATCTGTTTTAGCCACCGGGCTTGCGCTTAGTTCCTGTAGTACTTTCCTGGATATAAACGACGATCCCAACAATATCAAATCCGTGCAGGTGTCGCAGTTGCTGCCTTCGGCTACTGTGAACATCGGCTACATGGGCGGTAGCGACCTGTTTCGGGTGACCAGCCTGTGGGCGCAGCAGTTCAGCGGTCAGGGACCCAACACAGGTCTGGGAACCTTCAAGGAATACGAACGGTATAACGTGACCAACTCCGATATCAACAACCAGTGGGTCACCATCTTCGGCACGATTCTCAGCGATCTGGAGTTGATGATCGCGCAGGCTACGACCGAAGGCAGCCCGCACTACGCCGGCGTCGGGAAAATCCTGAAAGCGTATGTGTATCAGGTTACGGTCGACTCCTGGGGCGATGTGCCGTATACCGAAGCCAGTCGGCATAGCGCTAACTTTTACCCCAAATTCGACGACGACGAAGCGATCTACAAAGACCTGATCCGGCTGATCGACGACGGGATAAAGGACGTGAGTGCTACCACCTCGGCCATGTCGCCAAATGTAAGCACGACGATCTATACGGGCGCTACCTGGGCGGCTTCGCAGGCGAAGTGGATCAAGTTTGCGAACACCCTGAAGCTGCGAATTTTCCTGCACTATTCAGCGAAAGATCCGGCGTATACGACCGCACAGATTACATCACTGATCGGCAGTGGAGCCAAGTTTATGGAGAGCACCGCCGACAATTTTCAGATGGCATTCCTGACGGAATCGCAACGGCAAAACCCGCTCTACAGCGCCGAAAACGGGCAGTTCAAAAACCAGTTCTTCCCGAATCGCTACATCGTCAATCTGATGAATTCGAAGAGTGATCCGCGCCGGGCAGCGTATTTCATCCCGTTTCCGTTCAATTCGAATCCGGCGACCTACAAAGGAGCCAGCGCGCTGGATGCCGATCCGTCGTCGGCTTATTCGCGGAACTACCAGTACATTTACGGCACGCCGTCGGCCCCCAACCTGTCGCTGATCAACGCCGACGGGAGCTTAAAAGATGGGGCCATCACCTTCGGCGGAAACGGCCCGGCCCGGCTGCTGACCTTTGCGGAATATAACTTCATTCGGGCCGAAGCCGCGCTGGCCTACGGCGCTCCGGGCAGTGCGCAAACCTTCTTCGAAGCGGGTATCCGGGCGTCGATGAGCGACGCGGGGGTTTCGACAGCCGACGCCAACGCTTACGTAGCCGCTAACGGCACGCTCCAAGGAACGACAAGCCAGATGCTGGAGCAGCTCATCACCGAAAAATACGTCGCCAATCACGCGGTGCTGGTAGAGCCCTGGACCGATTACCGGCGGACCGGTTACCCGGCGCTGACACCGCTGAAGACGCCGTTTGCGATTTACGATGAGGTGCCGCATTCGCTTTTCTATGCCCAATCGGAAATCAGCAATAACCCGAACGCCAAGCAGAAGACATCCATGCTGGAGCGGGTGTTCTGGGATACACGCAAGTAATTTCTGACTAGTCCGGCGTTTGATGTGCGGAGCCAATTATACTTCATCAACAAATGCCTTCACTTCATCTTCTTCACGTGTCAAACGTCGGACCAGTCATGTTAACATTGGTTAAGTTTAATGAAGAGAGCTTTTGTCATTCCGCACCGGCGGACCGGTCGGAATGACAGAACCCCACATCAATAGTAACCGTATGACCAGACTCTACGCCTTACCGATCTTGCTGTTGTGCCTGGCCGGAGTTGCATCGGCTCAGCCAGCCAACGATACCAAAGCCGTTCAGGCCAGCCTGGAAAAAGCCCGGGCCGACGTCCGGAATCAGTTTCGGCAGAACACAAACGGTAAAGCGAAAGTGATCAAGCGGATGCTGGACCTGGGTCTCTGGCAAGAAGCTACCGACGCCATTAAATCAGGCAAGGGGCTTGGTGTTGCGGAAAAGGCCATTCTGCGGGCCGAATATGCCTGGCTGATCAACGATTTTAAACAGGCCGAGAAAGAAGTTAAAAGCGCGCTGTCGGCTGATAAAAACAGCGCGTGGGCCAAACGACTGAAAGCCGTGCTGGCGATCGAAGCCTGGGACCTGGCCAATGCCGAAAAACAATGCAAAGCCCTGATCGCCAGTAATCCAGCCGACGACGAAACGGCGCAGGTGCTGGGCCGGGCGTTGTTGCTCCAGAAAAAATACCCCGAAGCGCTGGACGTTGCGAAGAAATTACAGAAAAAGAACCCCAACCTGGCGGGGGCGTATCTGCTCGAAGCCAATGTGTACTTCTGGGATCAGCACCCCGAGCAGGCCGAAGCACCCCTGGTCAAATCGCTGACGCTGGACCCGTTCAATGCCGATGCCCGCTTCAGCTACGGGTATGCCATCTGGCGCCGGATCGATGCTACGCAACTAAACGACATGGCGGCTCAGTGGCAACTGGCGCTGGAGATCAATCCGCTGCATTTTCAGACCCACTGGCACTGGGGCAATGGCCACACGAACCTGACCTACGCCGATTACGCCGATAAAAACGAGAAAGAAATTCGGGAGAAGCTCAAAGAAGTCGACAAGCTCTTTCACGCCAATCGCCTGACCGACGCCGTAGCGGTGACGCACCGGGTCGAAAAAGAATACCCGAACTCGGTGCTGCCTGCCATGCACCGGGCTTCGATCTATTACAGCGACTTCGACACGCCGAACCGGAAGGCGAACCTGGATTCGGCCGAGCAGGCGTTCGTCGGGATTCTGGCGAAGAAAAAACATTACGGTCCCGCGCACAACGGGCTGTCGGCGGTCATCAAGTCGAAGCGGATTCCGTACCTGATGACGTATGACTCGATCACGAACGTTCTTAAAACCACGAAGATAGCCGACCCGGAACACTTCACCGATGTCTTCCCCGACCTGACCTACTATCCGGGTAGCCGGGCCAAAGCCATGGTCTGGAATCAGATGTACACCAGCGTCGTTTATTTCCCGTTCCTGTCGAAACAGGGCAACACATTTGTGGTACCGCCCCTGCACATCGACCTGGCGCTGGCGATGCGATCCCCGCAGTTTAGGTACACGACCACCTTCGACAATCGCCAGTGGATGGACATTCGGGGTGTCGGCAGCGGTGCGGCTGCCATCGAGTACGTGGAGCGGGGCGCTTACGAAGAGCGGAACGTAGTGCTGCATGAATACGTCCACCTGTTTCATGGCCGGGTGCTGACCGACGCCGAAAACCGGAAAATCCGGGAGCGCTATTACCACGCCATGAAGAACCATCTCACGCTGGATTATTACTCGCAGAACAACGAGTCGGAATATTTTGCGCAGACTTACCCGGCTTATTTCGAGAAGGTGAAAGTGCATCCGCTGGACTTTAAGTCGATGAACATTACCGCCGAGCTGAAAAGCAAAGATCCGGAGATGTATAAATTTCTGGATGCGCTGGTAAAGAAAGAGCGGGCGTACCTGAACGGCGATCAGTCGGTGATGGCGTCGAACTGGGCGCAGGTGTACATCAACCTAAGCAACAAGGTCATCCGGTCGGATTCGGTTAAAGCCGGAAAATACCTGGATACTGCTCTGGTATACGACAGCAAATACCAGCCCGCTTACCTGGCTTACGCCCGGCTCAAACAGCAGCAGAAAGACTTCGATAAAGCTCTGAGTTACATCAAAGCCGCCGAAGCCATCGACCCCAACTACGCGCCAGTCTATGCGGCCTACGCGAAGTGGGAAGAAGATAAAGCCGGTCCGCAGGACCGCTCACCGGAGCTGATCGCAAAACAGGCGACCTTGCTGCGGAAAGCTCTCGACCTGGAAACCGACTATCAGACCCGCGCCTACGATGCCATCCAGTTGCGGGAGATGTATGTTCAGAACGGGCTCGTCAGTCAGGCGATCAAAGCCGCCGAAGACTATGCGGCCACTGGTCCCGATGTTTCGACCTACCTCCGCGACCGGCGCGACGATGCCAAAGCGTTCGGGCTGGCGCAGCGGGCTATGCTGGGGTATGCCAATCAGCTCGACGGGTTGAAAAAGCTGGTTCTTCTGCGGCCCCAGAACTACGAACTGCGTGGACTGTATGCCGATGCGCTGTTGGCGGTTGGGCGCTACCCGGAAGCAGTGACCACCATGAAGGAGGTGCAGCGTATATTGGAGTCCGGTAGGAGTTCGCGGGCTGATTTCGACCTGCGCATTGCTGAGAGCTACGCCAAACAAGGCAAGACGGATTCGCTGACAAGCTATCTCGACAAAGTTATGGCAGAGAAAGGTAGTCTCGACCGGACGTACAAGCAGCGGCTGGTACGCCTGCTGGCTTCGGCGAAGCGGTTGCCGGAAGCCGAGGCTCTGTACAAAAGTCTCTCCGCATCGGGTAATCCGCTGTATGAGTCGTCGGCCCTGCAGTCGGGTGGAGTGCTGAATCAGGCCGCCGGTAAGACCGATGAGGCTGTCGAGGCCTTCAAAAAATCGCTGAAACTGAATCCGTATAACCTCGAAAGCTATGCCACCCTGGCGAAGCTGTATAAGCAGACCGGCCGACAGACGGAACTGAAAGAGTTGCTGGCCGCAGCCAGCCAGCTCGATATTAAACCCGGCGAAGTGGCGGGCTTGTAACCGTGTACATTACCTAACCATGAAAAAAAACTATTTACCCTTCCTCTTTTTTTTACTGTCCCTAACCACTGCCTTTGCCCAGAGCCGGAGCCTGAAACTCGACGGTGCCGTTACGACAAAAGATCAGGTGACTATCAAAGGTAAGGTGGTGCCCTACAATGTCACCGCGGGCAACCAGCCGGTCTTCGACGAAAACGGAAAACCCATTGCCACGCTGTTTTATGTGTATTACGAGCGGTCGGATGTGACGGATAAGACCACGCGCCCCCTGATGATTTCGTTCAACGGCGGTCCGGGAGCGGCTTCCTGCTGGATGCACATTGGTTATACCGGCCCGAAGCGGGTGCTCGTCGATAGTGAAGGGTATCCGACCCAGCCCTACGGGATCAAAGACAATCCGTATTCGACGCTGGATGTCGCCGACATCGTGTACGTCGAGCCGGTCAACACAGGGTTCTCGCGGGCCGTAAACGATTCAATTCCAAAGTCGAAATTCTTTGGGGTCAATGCCGATATCAAATACCTGGCCGAGTGGTTGAACGTGTTCGTGAGTCGGAAAGATCGCTGGTCCTCGCCCAAGTACCTGATCGGGGAGAGCTACGGTACCACGCGGGTATCGGGACTGGCGCTGGAGTTGCAGAATGCCAGCTGGATGTACCTCAACGGAGTGATTCTGGTCTCGCCCACCGACCTGGGCATCGGTCGGGAAGGACCGGTGGCTTCGGCGAACATGCTGCCGTATTATTCGGCAACGGCCTGGTATCACAAAATGCTGCCTTCGGACCTGCAACAGAAAGACCTGACGGCCATGCTGCCCGAAGTCGAACAGTTTACCGTCAATGAACTTACACCCGCGCTGGCCAAAGGCGGGTTTCTGGAGGCCGACCGGAAAAAGCAGCTTGCCGGTAAAATGGCGCGCTATTCGGGACTGTCGGAAAAAGTAATTCTTGAACATAACCTGGTGATTCCGTCCACGTTCTTCTGGAAAGAACTCCTGCGCGATAAGGGTTATCAGATCGGTCGGCTGGATTCGCGCTACCTGGGTATCGACCAGGAAACGGCAGGCGAACGACCCGATTATGCGGCTGAATACACCTCTTGGCAGCATTCGTTTACCCCGGCCATCAACTACTACCTCCGCGAACAGCTCAAGTACAAAACCGATCTGAAATATTATATCGCCGGGCAAACCCGCCCCTGGGATCGCGACGGGGCCAACACCGACCGGACCGGCGAAAACCTGCGGCAGGCCATGGCGCAAAACCCCTACCTCCATGTCTTCATTCAATCGGGGTATTACGACGGAGCCTGCGATTATTTCAATGCCAAATACGATATGTGGCAGATGGACCCCAGCGGTAAGCTCAAAGACCGCTTTGAGTGGAAAGGGTACCGGGGCGGCCACATGATGTACCTGCGGGATGAGGACCTGGCTACGTCGACCGACGATATACGGGCGTTCATCCAGAAAACCTTACCCAAGCCGACCCAGCCAGCGAAATACTAACAACAGAATACCTACTTTTTTAATCAGTAACGCTACATGAAACGGATTGCAGTTTTAGTGCTTATCGGTTTAACCACGGGTTCTCTCTCGTACGCCCAGGGGCAGCGCGGGCAGGGGGGGCAGCGAGGAGCAGGCGCTCCGGCAGAGGCCGCTCAGGCCCCGCGCTCAACACCCGGCACCTCGGCCAAAGCGGCTCCCGGCGACCTGACCCTGCCGATGGATTCGACCATCACGACCTCACATGCCATAACGGTCAAAGGACAGCGGGTGCCTTATACGGCTACGGTTGGCACCCAGCCGGTCTGGGATGAAAATGGGAAGCCCATTGCCGGGGTTTTTTATACCTACTACGAACGCTCGGACGTAAAAGACCGGACGACACGCCCGCTGGTCATTTCCTTCAACGGCGGCCCCGGAACGGCATCGGTCTGGATGCACCTGGCCTACACCGGTCCGAAGCTGCTGAACATCGACAGCGAAGGCTACCCGATGCAGCCGTACACGGTGAAAGATAACCCGAATTCGCTGCTCGACGTCGCCGATATCGTCTACATCGATCCGGTCAATACGGGCTATTCGCGGATGGCGAACAAGGATGTGCCGCGGTCGAAGTTCTTCGGGGTTAATTCCGATATCAAATACCTGGCCGAGTGGCTCAACGTGTTTGTGAGCCGCAAGAACCGCTGGCCTTCACCCAAGTACCTGATCGGGGAGAGCTACGGTACCACGCGCGTATCGGGACTGGCTCTGGAGCTGCAGAACGCCAGCTGGATGTACCTCAACGGAGTGATTCTGGTCTCGCCCACCGACCTGGGTATCAGCCGGGAAGGGCCCGTAGGGGCGGCTAATCTACTGCCGTATTATTCGGCAACGGCCTGGTTTCACAAGCGGCTTCCGGCGGAGCTCCAGCAGAAAGACCTGACGGCCATGCTGCCCGAAGTCGAGCAGTTTACCATCAACGAATTCATTCCGGCGCTGGCCAAAGGCGGGTTCCTGGAAGCCGATAAGAAAAAACAGATCGCTACGAAAGTTGCCCGTTATTCAGGATTGTCGGAGAAGGTAATTCTCGAACACAACCTGATGATTCCGACCTCATTCTTCTGGAAAGAGCTCATGCGTGACAAGGGCTACACCATCGGCCGGCTCGATTCGCGCTACCTGGGTATCGATCGGGAAGATGCGGGCGAACGACCCGACTATTCGCCCGAGCTGACATCCTGGCTGCACTCGTTTGCGGCCCCCATGAACTACTATTTCCGGGATTTCCTGAATTATAAAACCGACCTGAAATACTACATGTTCGGCCCCGTTCATCCGTGGGACCGTACGGGTGCCAATGCCGACAAAACCGGTGAAAACCTTCGGCAGGCGATGGCGCAGAATCCGTACCTGCACCTGCTGGTTCAGTCGGGCTACTACGACGGGGCCTGCGATTATTTTGGTGCTCAGTACAACATGTGGCAGATGGATCCCAGCGGTAAGCTGAAAACCCGCATGGACTGGAAAGGCTACCGGAGCGGGCATATGATGTACCTGCGCCAGGAAGACCTGGTAAAAGCAAATGACGACCTGCGGGAGTTTATCAAAAAATCGACACCAAAGCCAGGGCAACCAGCTAAGTATTAGGTTGTTAAGTTCCAGCGTAGACATGCCCCCTTCGGCGTCACCTATTTATAGCCTACCAGATTGACTACAAATAGGTGACGCTGAAGGAGGCATGCCGGGATCAAAAGCCTTACTTCACAAATGCGATTCTGATCTTTCTGATCACAAACCCTTTACAATCCTCTCCTCTTCATCTCCTGCTCGATCAGAAACAGCTCCCGGCTGGTTTGTCCGGCGACGGAGCTGTTTTCCTGCGCTCTACGCATCAAATAAGGAATGACATCCTGAATAGGACCGTAGGGCAGGTATTTACTAACATGGCAACCGATCTTCGCCAGATTGAACGTGATGTTATCGCTCATGCCGTACAACTGCGAAAACTGAACGTGGGGGTGATTCAGGGGGAGGGCTGCCTGGGTAAGCAGCCGAACAGCCAATAGCGCGCTGTTTTCGTTGTGCGAGGCAATGATGACCGATAACGTATCTATGTGGCTGATACAGAAGTTGATCGCTTCGTTGAAATCGTCGTCACTAGCCGCTTTGTCAGCCTGAATGACCGTTTGTTCATTCAACTCTGCCGATCGTCTGCGTTCTTTTTCCATGTACGCACCCCGCACGATTTTAACGCCCAGCAGGAAGTTGTTTTTTTGCGCCAGTTCAAAGCAATATTTAAGAAAATCCAGCCGGTCATGGCGGTAAAGCTGAACGGTATTATAAATGATGAATTTCTGCTGATTATAGCGCTGCATCAGCTGCATGGTCAGCGCATCGATGGTATTTTGAATCCAGGATTCTTCTGCGTCGATCAGGATGCCGATGGTTTTTTTCGTGGCCAGCTCGCATAAATCCACGACGCGCTGTACTACCCGTTCCCATTCCTGCTTTTCCTCCGGACTTAACTGGCTGGTATCGAGTTCAATTTTTTCGCCTGAAGCCACAGCCGATTTATTGAGTTTTTCCAGCAGGGTAAACCGGGCCAGTGCCGTCAGCTTGATACCGATCAACGGAACATTTGCATGCGTAGCGGAATGGTTGATAACCCGGATAAATTCGTCTTTTGTTTTATTGAAATCTACCTCAGTTTCTTTACCTTCCGCTCCGTAATCCAGGATAACATCGATGTTGTATTTTTGTAGTTTATCGATTAGAGCGGTTGTTTGGTCGAGAGTTTCTCCCCCAACAAATTGCTCGAAAATAGTAGACCGGATAAGCCCCGTAACCGGTAGGTTCCATTTAACCGCATACATGGTTAACGGTATGCCCATTTTGACCAGCCACTGCTGGTTCATCAGCTGAAATAAATAATGCGTTTTTTTTAATTGTTTGTCTGACTTATAGACAAACGCCTGGGCTGTATTTTCGAAAGAGAGCGTTGCTTCCGTATGCATTTTCTTTTTGATCAAATTTATGCGCTGATTTTACGCAAAATTCATTTCAGCAATTTTCGCTTATACATGGATAATTCCTGTATATACTTCAATTCTATTGGATAATACCAATAAAATATTAATTCACCAGGTTGGCTTTCAGGGCAACTATTGAGCCGATTTTCATCGGGTTTCTTTAGAAAACGGTGTTTACAACCGAATGGTTTTATAACGATAGAAACAAACGTGGACGAGTAACTCATAAAAAATCAGGATTCATTCGAATGAGATGGTGCCAACGTCATATTATTGATAGATGAGTAATTTCATGTAAATCAAATCGTTTGTGATCTATCGTCGTCGCATCTGAAGGAAATAAGACAAGATGGCCAATAGTGTAAAAACCAGCGATGAACGCTTGCAAGTACTCGGTATGTAGTTTAATTTTGTTTTAATCTCGGCGCACCGCTATAAGGCAAGCAGACCAGTGCCGGATTACCTGAAATTGGCCGTTAATTAGATAATTCTTCTATTGAATAATAACGCTTAATTAATACGATTGTCCATTATGAAAGTGTTGCAGTATACCCCCCCGGTTCCTAAAGAAGATTCGGTAGTCGTAGATGAAGATATTCTGCCCCATTTTTATAATTATTTTCATCGGCACAAACAGCTACAGTTGACGTTGATAATTAAAGGGGAAGGTACCCTGATTGCCGGTAATTATAGCCAGGCGTTTAAGCCTGGCGACATTTATATTTTGGGCGCGAATCAGCCGCATATTTTCAAGTCGGATCCAGCCCATTTTGCCAATCCTGAAAAAGATAATTCGCATGCCATTCATGTGTATTTCGATCAGGATCGGATTCCGGATGCTTTTTTCAATCTGCCGGAAATGGAGTCTATTCGGAATTTTCTTGATAAAACGCACAATGGCTTTCAACTCCCGGACTACTATACTGCTAACGTATCCCGGTTGATTTTAAAATTAAAAGATAAATCGAACTTGAATCGATTGCTGCTAACCCTGAAATTATTTCAGTACTTCTCGCAAAAAGTAAGTGGTTGGAAATCGCTGGATTCGGGTTTTGCCAGTAATACGCTGGCCGTTGGCGAAGGAATACGTATGAACGACGTATTTCAGTATACCTTAGAGCATTATGCCGAAAATATTACCCTGAACAGGATAGCCGAAGTAGCGAATATTACCCCCCATGCGTTCTGTAAATATTTCAAAAAACACACCCGAAAAACGTACAATACGTTTCTGAATGAGATACGTATCAACGAAGCCTGTAAGAAAATAATTAACAACAATTACGACGGTATTTCTACCATTGCCTATTCGACCGGTTTCAATAGTCCGACGAATTTCAACCGGGTCTTCCGAAAAACGACGGGCATGACACCCAGAGATTACATCCGCGAATACAAAAGCAAAGCTGGCGACTGGACGAATTAGTAAGATTGAAACACAGAGCGGTCTGCCGTTGCGGCACTAGTCATTGTGCTGAAATAAAAACTATCACCAAAACCATTCTACAGCGTATTGATGTATGTTCACATCGCGAGTAAGGAGTTGCATATTTTCAACTAAGCTTTGCGCGATTAGGAGCCGATCAAACGGATCTCGACGCAGCATGGGTAAGGTCAGCAGTTCGCGCGTGTGCGAAAAAGTGACAGGCAGCAACTCAAAGCCATTTCCATCCAACAGAGCGAGTAAATTTTCGTAGCCGGGTGTGAAAGTCAACGTTCCCAGCCGGATTTTAATAGCCATTTCCCATAAACTGGCTATGCTTACGAATGAAGTATTGGCTGGGTCGCTGATAGCTTTTCGAGCGGTTGGTGACAAGTCGGAAGTGCTACCATTAAGGAACCAGATAAGAGCGTGTGTATCGAGTAATAGATTCATTACATATAGTCTGCAAAGTCGTTTAGGGGGGCGTCAAAATCATCGCTCATTTGAAACTGTCCTTTGGCACTACCGAATACAGGCGTTTTTCGCTTTGAGTGCGGTTGGTTTGCATTCTTCTCCTGCAGAAAAGCAATAAACTCTTCTACCTCAGCCTGATAGGCAGGAGGGAGCGTCTGGAGCTTATAAAAGAGCTGCAAGTAAGTCATGGATTAATAGGTCAGTGAGTTCTTTACAAAGATATGATTTTCATATATCATATGGGTTACCAGGCGATTGTTAGACCCGTACGGACCGAAACCCGGTATAATGCACTAAATTTGGTCGCTGACTAAAACGGGCATTAACTCGGCCTGTCATGATATTTACAACCTGATCGTACATGGATTTTTCAAAGCAGAAAAAAGGAACAGCCGCCATCTGGGCGGGCGAAACTGAGCGCTTTTTTCAGGGCGCAACTACTCCTCCCATCGTCAACAGCGTAACCTATGCCTACGACGATCTCGACGAGTGGTACGACGTAGCAACCGGCAAAGCCAACGGCTTCATCTACAGCCGCAATACCAACCCGACGGTGCATGTGTTCGAAGAAAAGGTGCGGATTCTGGAAGAGGCCGAAGCGGCTACCTCGTTTGCGACGGGCATGGGGGCCATTAGCAACACGTTGTTCGCGCTGCTGGGGCCGGGCAAGCGGGTCGTTTCGCTCAAAGATACCTACGGCGGCACCAGTCGGCTATTCCTCGATTTTCTGCCCGGCTACAACGTTCAGGTGACGCTTTGCGACACGACCGACCATGAGCAACTGGAAGCCGAGATCGCTAAAGGCTGCGACCTCGTTTATCTGGAAACGCCGACCAATCCAACCCTGAAAGTCGTCGATATCAAGCGGTTGGCAACGGCTGCCAAAAACGTGGGGGCGGTGGTCGTGGTCGACAATACGTTTGCGACGCCCATTAATCAAAATCCGCTGAAACTGGGTGCCGATCTGGTCGTGCACAGCGCTACCAAATTTTTGTGCGGCCATTCCGATGCCATGGGTGGGGTGCTGGCCGGAAAACGGGAACTGGTCGAACAGGTGTTTCGGTTTCGGGAAATCAACGGAGCCAGTTTGCAGGCCGAAGCGGCCTATATGATTGCCCGCGGTATGAAAACCCTCGAATTACGCATCGAACGGCAGAATGCATCGGCCCTGAAAATCGCTCAGTTCCTGAAAAACCATCCTAAAATAGACGATGTATTTTACCCCGGTCTGGACACGCACCTGGGCCATAGCATCGCCAAAACGCAGATGTCGGGTTTTGGCGGCATGATGAGTTTTGCGCTGAAGGGTAATTACGACGACGTAAAGAAATTCCTGCCCAGCCTGCGATTTGTGCACCTGGCGGCCAGTCTGGGTTCAGTCAGTACGCTGGCGGGCCCTCCCAGAACCACCAGCCATGTCGAACTGACCGAAGCCCAGCGCGCTCAACTGGGTATCCCCGAAAGCCTGATTCGCTATTCGGTGGGTATCGAAAATGTAGAAGACCTGATCGCTGATCTGGATGCCGCATTGACGGCGTAAGCGTCTGGATTATAGCGGTGCCACGGTTCAAAACCGTGGCACCGCTGATCCTATTACCGGCTCTCATCCATCAGCGTAACCGGCTGTATGGTACGGGCGAGCAGGTGGATACATAGCCAGGCCAGCACGTATGCACTGCCGCATAGCACGAACAGGTAGTTGTAGCCGATCGTTATGTTGCCAGCTGCTTTGTAGGTGTCGAGCAGCGCCCCCACCACGATCGGAAACAGAAGCCCGCCGACTGAACCTGCCATACCACCCAGCCCGACTACCGAACTGATCGCATTTTTGGGAAACATATCCGACACGAGCGTAAACAGGTTCGCGCTCCAGGCCTGGTGTGCGGCAACGGCCAAACTCAGGAGCCCCACTACTTCCCAGATGGTGGTGGCGTAGCGAGTCAGCATAATGGGCGCAATGCAGAGGGCGTAGAGCAGCATCGCCGTTTTGCGGGAGCGGTTGATGGTCCAGCCCCGACGAATAAAGTAACCGGACAGATAACCGCCCCCCACGCTGCCGATCGTAGCTGCGGTATACACGAAAATGAGCGGTAAGCTCGGCTTTTTCAGGTCCAGATTGAACGACGACGCAAAGTAAGAGGGGAGCCAGAAGAGAAAAAACCACCAGACTGGATCGGTCAGTAACTTGCCGACGATAAACGCCCAGGTCTGCCGGTAGCGAATCAAACTGAGCCATGGGATCGTCTCACTGGTGTTGCTATCGGCATCGCTGGTTATGTAGGTTAACTCCTGCGCCGACACCCGCGTGTGGCGCTGTGGACTTTCGTAGCCCCACCACCAGAAAACAAGCCAGGCGAACCCGACCAGTCCCGTGAGCAGAAAAGCAACCTGCCAGCCGTAAACTCCCAGCACCCACGGCACCAGGATCGGGGCTACTACCGCGCCGATGTTCGTGCCGGAATTAAAAATGCCTGTTGCCAGTGCCCGCTCTTTTCGGGGAAACCATTCGGCCACGGTCTTGATGGCCGCCGGAAAATTCCCACCTTCACCCAGGCCCAATAGCGCCCGGTAAAATCCAAACCCGAACGTGCTGGTAGCCAGCCCATGGAGGCAGGCCGCGATACTCCACACAAACACCGCGATGGTGTAACCCAGCTTCGTACCGATGGCGTCGATGAGTCGGCCGAAGACGACGTAACTGAACGCATAGGCGGCCTGAAACGCCATCACGATGTGGCTGTAATCGGTTTCCGTCCAGTTGAAAACGGTTTCTAGCGTTGGTTTGAGCAGGCTGATTACCTGTCGGTCCAGGTAGTTGATGGTGGTGGCAATAAACAACAGCACCACGATTCGCCAGCGGTAGGTGGTCATAGTCAGAACGAAAGGGTGCGTTGGGTACGGCTGCTTTCCTGGGCCAGGTCGATCACGCGGGCAAGCCGCTGAATATCCGTGGGTGTAATGGCGGGTTCGGCCTTATTGACAATGGCTTCGTAGAGGTTGTCGTAAAAGGGTGTGTAATTGCCCAGCTCACTCTGGATGACTTCAGCCTGCCCATCGCGGTAGAGCGTGCCCCAGCGATCCTGCGGTTCGTCGCCCCAGGTAGCCTGGTCGGGTAGCTGATTCTGACGCAGGCGTTCTTCCTGCGGGTCCAGCCCCCCTTTGATAAACGAGCCGGTTGTGCCGTGCAGGGTAAAGCGAAGCTGATTGTGGTAATTGATCAGGCTGGATTCGAGCCGAACGACTTTATCGGGGTACCCCAGCCGGATATCGAAATAATCCGTGACCTGACTGTTGGGCCGGATGCTCCGGAGTGTTGCCTGGACCGTGTCGGGTTGGCCAAACAGGTGCAGCGCCTGATCGAGCACGTGTGGCCCCAGATTGTATAGGTTGCCCCGACCTAGGCCCGCCTGCTCCTTCCAGCTTTGGGCCTGCGCATCGACGGGCGAATAGCGATCGTACCGGCCTTCGTACTCGATCAGGGTACCTAAAGCGCCCTCGGCCAGCAGGCGCTTGATGGTCAGAAAATCGGAATCCCACCGGCGGTTCTGGTAGGCGGTTGCAATACGGTCCTGTCGCTCGGCCAGTTCAAGCAGACCAGCCGCTTCGGACTCGTTGAGCGCAAACGGTTTTTCGACTACCACGTGCTTGCCATATTCCAGTGCCTTGCGGGCGTAGCTAACGTGAGTTTCGTTGGGTGAGCAGATGAAAACGAGATCGATCGACGGATCAGCGAACAACTCGATCGGTGTGGCGACCCACTCGATGGACGGATCGAACTGACGAACCGCGTCGGGCCGACTACTGACGACTTTCTTTAACCGAAACCGCGGGTTGACCGACAAAAAGGGCGTGTGAAAATAACGACCCGATAACCCAAAACCGACTAAACCGACCTGAAGAACATGAGGCATACTGAGCAAAAAAAAGAAATAAATCAGGGTATAGTGGGTAAAGCAAAAGCCACATACTTATCTCCTGATTGGGGGGGCAATTTTCCACCTCCATAGGCAATTGCCAGCTATTGATTGTAAGCGGGAAAAGTTGACCGCGTCGTTTTCCAAAATGAATTTCTGCCGACCAGGAACCCGCCTTGCTTTTGTCCGCAAGTGAACAGCGGTTGTCCAGTTGCGGACAGAATTTATTCATGCCACAAAAGCTAATTGATTGATAATGAGATTGCTGATGAGTTGGCACAACCTTTGGCTTATAAGTGTCAGACAAGTAGACAACAAAAAACACCAAACATACACGACCATGTTAACACTAATGACCAAAGTAGCCGCTTCTCTTTTGTTGAGTGCTTCTACGTTAATCAATCCTACCAAACCTACTACGCCCAAGACGCTTTCGTTCGAAGCCAGCGCGTTTGTGACAAACACCAATCAAATCCGTGTGGCCGTCAATAAAGCCGAGGGCGTACCGGTTGATCTGCTGCTTCGTGATTCGGAAAATATGGTCATTTTCCGGCACAGCATCGACAGAAATGAAGCGAAGTACACCGTCAAACTGAACGTCGACGATCTGACTGACGGAAAGTATGTGCTGGAAATCAAGTCCAGAGAAGGCAGCATTCGCAAGCAGTTGAACTTGTCGACAAAACCGGTCGAGCAGACCAGCCGGTTGGTTGCCATGGAGTAGTCGCAGGCAGTTCTTAAAACGACAGCAGCCCGGTGTTTGCCGGGCTGCTGTCGTTTTAAGCAATTGGGTGATTCTATCGTGTGAATCTAACCAGGTTAGTCCAACTGAAAATTGATCGGTAAGTTGTACTGCACATTGACTACCTGTCCATCCTGCTTAGCCGGAGTCCAGCGTGGCATCTGCTTAACCACGCGGACGGCTTCTGCGTCGGCGCCGTAGCCGATTCCTTTCAGAATCTGCACATCGGTGATTTCGCCGGTCGTTGTTACAACGAAACGTACAAATACCCGTCCCTGCACATGGGCCTTCTTGGCTGCCGACGGATATTTCAGGTTCCGTTTCATATAATTACCCAGCTCGGCCATTCCGCCCGGAAATTCCGGCTGCTGCTCGACCACCGTATAGATTTCACCATTCACCTGGCGGGCCGACGCCTGAGCGCCTGCCTGACCGCTTCCAGCCAGTGGCTGATCGGGTTCCGATTGGGTACACATGGTCAGAAGAGCGGCCAGCGGTAGTGCCAGCGCGTAGCCGAGCAGTTGTCGGCGGGAAGAAGCGGGTTTATGTAACATGACGATACGTTGTTTGAGGGTTGATTTAGAAACGAAAGGAGTGAGTAACGCGGTTGGCGAAACATTGAGCGCGTAAGCAACCAGAATCCGGGGATAGTCAGGCTGGGGTGTTTGCAGCACAGCCCGGTCGGCCAGAAATTCGTGGACTTCCTGCAGAGAATGTTTGTAGAGCCACAGCACCGGATTGAACCAGAAAGCGGCCTGCATCAACTCCAGAAACAGCACGTCAACCGTGTGGTACTGCCGAATATGGGCTTCTTCGTGGTGGAGCAAAACATCCGGTCCGCTGAGTGCATCCGTGTGGTTGAGTACCAGATACCGCCCGAACGAAAACGATGGGGCCGGTTTGGTGGAGGTAAGCACCTGCGGTAGGCGCACGAGCGTATAGGTCGGTTTTCGTTCAGCGGTTCCCTGCCCAATGAGCCGGAATACCGACCGCAGATTCAGTACGAATCGTACCAGCATGACAAGAACGCCGAGCCCGTAGATTGCCCAGAGCACCTGCGTCAGCGACCAGGTACCGGTTTCGGTCGGGGCCGCTGTGCCGATCACCAGGGTGGGTAGAGTGAGGTTCACCAGCGCCAGCGATTCGGCCGTTCCAGCCGGTAGCTTTACCAGCGGGAGCGCCAGCGAAAGGATAACCGAAGCAAGCAGATAGACCCGGTTCAGGCCAAAAAAGGTGCTACGGCGTAGCAACAGCCAGTAGCAGCCGTAGAACAGCAGCAGATAGAGGCTGGCTGTCAGCAGGTAGGGGAGTGTGTTCATTTCTTTTTCGTCGTAATGAGGATGACCCCGTTTTTACCTTTCTCACCGTACGTGCCCGTGGCAGATTCTCCTTTTAATACGCTTATACTCTCGATATTTTTAGGATTCAGGGAGTCCGATGAAAAATGGTTCATTTCAATGCCATCGATGATGTACAGCGGAGGAGGACTTAATAGCGGCCGATTTTCGTGAATGCTTATCGTCGTGGCTTTGGGCTGGGGCGTGGTGTCGGGCCTGAATTTACTGGCGGGCACTATCGTCATTGCCAGACGAGGCTGATACGGATAGTCTCCGCTGCGAGTCGTCGGGAAGTCGCCGATTGGGCTGCCGGTCGGACCAAAAACGGGCATGCCGTCCAGCCAGCCGGTACGTTTATCTTCTTTCTTTTCCAGCGCAAACTGAATTGGCAGCACAAACTGCGTCGCGACGGGCTGGCCGTTCTGCTGACCCGGAATCCAGTGCGGCATCTGCCTGACAATGCGTAGCGCTTCGGCATCACATTCCTTACTGAGTCCTTTTTTTATCGTCGCCGAACCGATAGCACCCGAGGGAAGCACCATAAACTCGACTAATACCTTGCCTTGAATGCCGGCCGCTTTGGCTTTAGCCGGGTAGCGTAAGGCCTGCGCTACATACTGCATCAGGCCCGGTATGCCAGTTGGGAAAACGGCGGGTTCTTCCACCGCTGTGTAGCTTTTCCTGGTAATCGTTTCAGCCGAAGGCGGGGTCCGGACGGGCATCTTCGGGTTGGGCTTGATGGCCTTGTAAACCGAGGTGGCCCCCATGGTCGGTAATTCGTCGGGATCAGTCGGTACCAGCGCGACGTCGATCGTTGTCCGGTTGTCGAGGGGTAAAACAACGGTTTGGAACCCAACGAAGCTAACGCTCAGCAGCGCCTGCCCGGATACCTGCTTAAGCGTATACCGACCCTGCGCGTCGGTAGGCGTACCTTTTCCGGTGGCCGCAACCAGCACCATCGCTCCCGGTAAGCCTTTGCCATCGACCGAACTGAGCACGCGACCCGATACCGTCAGGGTTTCGCCCGTCGCCCGAGAGACGATCGCTGTAATGTCCTCACGTGCGGTTGTCATCGCCAGTAACCCGAACACCAGGGGAGCTATGAGTACGTATTTGCCCAGTGCCCAGCGCGTTGTGGCTTTCTGCTGAAGCATCGTAATACGTTGCTTCAGCAGCGATGGGTTAAAAAAGTTGTTCGTCAGCATACCTGGTTCCGGCTGTCTACGTTGCAAACCGAACGAGTAGGCGACCAGAAACTGCGCGTATTCGGCGGGTCGGCTGGCCTGTTTATCGGCCAGGAACTCGTGAACCTGCCGCAGCAGCCGGTTAAGAAGCCACAGCATCGGACAGGCCCAGAACAACGCCTGCAGCAAGCCCAGGATTACGACGTCGACGCTGTGGTGTTGCCGAACGTGGACCAGTTCATGCTGAATGATCAGCTCATTTTCGGCATCGGCGGGATTAAGAACAAGGTATTGAAAAAACGAGAACGTGGGCATCGTCGCGTCGTTGGGTCGTACCAGTACATAATCGCCCTGCACCTGTTTAGGCGACCGACGGATCAACCGAAGCAGGCGGGTCGTACGGACCAGAAACCGGGCGACAAAACCGAGTGCGATCAGCCCATATACGATCCAGCCGATCTGTTCCCAATCGGGCGAATCGGCCACCGCTTCGGCAGGCGCGGTAGCCATCGGAAGAGCAATGAGCCCCACGGGTAAAGGGTCTATGGCCTGGGTAGGCAGACTAACAAGCGGTAGGGCCAACGAGAGCAGCGCGGAACCAATCAGGTATAGCCGATTCAGACTAAAAAAGGTATGCCGCCGGAGTAACAGCCAGTAGCTTGCCGCAAACAGCAGACCGTAGAGGTTGGCTTTCAGGAAATAGTCGAGGGCATTCATTGGTCTTTCTTTTTGTTTAGGAGCTTAATGATTTCGTTGGCTTCCGATAGGCTGATGTTCTTGTCCTGCACAAAAAATGACACCAGCTTTTTAAGCGAATTATCGAAGTAGTTCGCCATGAGCTGTTCGGTCTGAAAACGGCGGTACTGTTCTTCCGTGATCAGCGGGTAGTACTCATGCGTTTTTCCGTAGGCCGTGTACCCAACCAGTTCCTTTTTCTCCAGAATGCGGATAATGGTCGAAACTGTGTTATAAGCGGGTTTGGGTTCGGGTAACTCGGCCAGCACATCTTTTACAAAGCCTTTCTGAAGTTGCCACAACACCCGCATAATCTCTTCTTCGGCTTTGGTCAGTTCGCGTATCGGCATAATCGTTAGGGAAGCATATGAAAGATAAACGAAAGGTATGACTAATGGTTTAGTTTTACAACTAATATATTAGTTATTTTCTTTTTTAAAAGATAATGATCTGATAATCAGAATATATGCTGCTACCATAAGCAGCAGTCGGCCCGTTAGCCAGCGTACGTTTTCCGCTGGCCAACGGGCCGACTCAATTATACCCGGAAAAAATTGTGTAGGGCCGTATTACTGGCTGACGGTGAATGTAATGGTCATAACGTTGCCATCGATCGACCGTTCCTGAACGATCATGCCCGAATCTTCATCGAACAGACGGTCGCCGACGTGCGGTAATACGTTGAAATACTGGTGAAATATCTGCATGCTGGTGAAACAGATACGGAGTTTTTTCATCCAGACTGCTGTTACTGCCGGGTCTTCGTACCAGTTATCGATCTCCGATCGCTTTTTAATGGTATGCAACAGTCGTTCGGAAAGCATGAACTTGATCTGCCAACCGTCTATTTTCCAGTCGGGGTGATCAAGCGTATCGATAATCGATTTCATTTACGTGGCAATTTGAGAAGATCGGTGCGCGAATGTAGTAACTATTTACGTGTAAAATATGCTACTTTATTGATATAGTTTTTATTCTTGAGTATATAATTAACTTAATGAATTGTTATGTTTTTTGTGATGTAGTTAAGGATACAAATATTGGTTTTGGTGTCCGGTCGGGGCATACATCTGGATATCGGAGACAGGCAGGGTTGCATCGGATCTGTCGGTATGTAACCAGCTCGTTACCCTTCTTCGTACGTGCTCAGCGGCTTTACCCGGCCTACGACCCGGCGCACTTTGCGTTAGGTTATGATGGGAATATGAACGCTAAAATTACCTGCGTCGGCTTAGATGATGCCGGGAACTTAGTCAACCGGGTCGAGTCGCAAAGCGTAGTGGTTTAGTCATTGTCTGAGGCACAACAAAAAACGGGCACTTACTGAGTGCCCGTTTTTTGTTGTAGGTTATTGGCTTACGGTTTCTTGAACAAGGGTGCGTGAATTTGCCGGAGGGTTTCGACTGGAATCTTGATCACTTCCCGGTCGTAGGTCAGAAGCCCGTTCACTTCCCCTTCTACGTCCGTCGTCTGGGTATAGACAGCCGCCGAAAGCGCCTGCTTCTGGTAGTACTCAATGATCTTGGCGTATTTCTTCTGGTAGGCTTTCAGGACTACATCGGCCGATTGGTAGGTCTGATACCCCCAGTTGCGCATGCCGGGGTTCCAAAGATGCCCCTGAACCGGCCAGCCAATGCCACCGAATTCACCGATCACTACGACCCGGTTAGCTTTGGGGGCCGGCGCTCTGGGCTCTTCTTCATACGTATGAATGTCGTAAAAATCACCCGCGCCAAGGTCGTTCCAGCCACTGGCCGCGTTGATAGCCCGGCTGGGGTCGATGGCTTTTACCCAGTCGGCCAGCCGCTTGTTGTCGTACTGGCCCCAACCTTCGTTATGCACCACCCAGGTAACGATGCTGGGGTGATTATGCAGCCGGTTCATCATCCGGCGGAGTTCCAGCTCGAACTGTTCCTTGCCTTTCGACCGGCGGACGGGTTCCGACTGATCGCCGGGATGTTCGTTCTGACCTTCCAGAAAGCCCGACGGCATGTCCTGCCAGACCAGGATACCGAGTTTATCGCAGAGGTAGTAATAGCGCTCGGGTTCGACTTTGATGTGCTTGCGGAGCATGTTGAAGCCCGATTTTTTCAGAAAATCGATCTCAAAGGTCATGCCCTCATCCGAGGGGGGCGTTAGTAAACCACCTGGCCACCAGCCCTGGTCGAGCGGGCCGTTCTGAAACACGAATTTATTATTCAGCAACAAGACTGGCTGATTGGCCACGGGACCCGGACCCACCGAAATTTTTCGCATCGCAAAATAACCCGTAACCACATCGACCGGGCTGCCGACCACCGTGGCGTTGGCATAGGCCGTCCGGAGGGGCTCATCCTGGCGCGGACGCCGATTCCGGGGTGTATCGCCGAATGGATCGTTGACGGTAACAAGCTCAACTTTAAAGTCGTACAGAAATGGGCTGTCGGGCGACCAGAGTTTCGGGTTTTTGATGTTCAGGTAAGCGGTTCTACCCGCCCGAACCAGCGTAGTCGCTACGGTCTGAGTTCCGTCCAGCGCGGTCACGCGAATGGCTGTCGTGTAATTATCGGCGGGTTTGTCGAGCAGCGCTTCGACCCGAACCCGGCCCGAATCCAGTTCTGGTGTCAGACGCACCTCTTCCAGATACGTCTGTTTCGGAACCGGCTCCATCCAGACCGTCTGCCAGATGCCCGACACCGGTGTGTACCAGATTCCGTTAGGATTGAGCAATTGCTTACCGCGCGGCTGTTCACCGGTAGAGGTCGGGTCCAGAACGCCCAGTACGAGTTCGTTCTGCCCATTTTTCAGGTAATCCGTAATGTCGAAACTGAACGCGTCGGAGCCGCCCGTATGCGAGCCGACCAATCCACCGTTTACCCAGAGATTGCACTCGTAATCGACGGCACCAAAATGAAGCAACACCCGCTGCCCCGACCAGTCGGAAGGGAGGCTAACCGTCCGGCGATACCATAGTCGCTGGTCGGCCGTGAGCGATTTGGTCACCTTCGATAAGGTCGATTCGAGGGCGAAGGGCACCAGAATCTGGCCGTCGTAGCGGGTTGGTTGCGGGGCGGTTTTCGGTGTAATGGCGTAGTCCCACAGGCCATTCAGATTTTGCCACGCTTTCCGAACCAGTTGCGGACGGGGATATTCGCGCCAGGCGTTTTCGGGGGTAATCTGTTTTTCCCATCGGCTCATGATGGGCGCAGGCTGCAACTGACTAGCAGTGGGGGCCTGTCCCAGAGCAAGCAGAGAACTTAGCAAAACAAAGGATAGGGTGTGAAAAATGCGCATGAAGCAGGATTGGGTTTAAACGAATGAACCGCTGCTGGTTATGACTTGATCATAACGATCATAATCAGCAGTCTATAAATTACTTACCCGCTGGCTTGTTTAGTTTACCTTCGAGCATCTTGATAAAATACCCACCAACCACCGACCGGGCCTGAAAACCAACCTGTTTGGCATCCGTTGTTTCGTGCCAGTCGGTCAGCGGAACCCGCGACGGCGTTTCGTTGGCAAAGCGCCAGACGGGTTTGACCAGCGCCTGAAAATCGGCGGGCGAGTTAGCGAGCGTTGCCGTCCACATAATCCAGTCCGACTTGGTGTAGGTTTTCCGGCTGTCGAGCGGCAGGCCGTACGGTTTCTGTTTGGTCAGGTAATAGGCAATCTCCTTCTGCGCTACTTCTTTCGGGAAAATGTTCATCGCCAGCAGTTTATCCCAGATCAGGTTGTATTTCTGGCTCCAGGTATCGGCCGGGTTCTCGAACGTCAGATCGTAGTGCGGTTTGTCCGATGGAGTTTTGTCGAGGGCGAGTTCCTGCCATTTGGCTGCCATGTCACGGGCGGTTTTGAAGTAGGTGTCGGCGGTGGCTTTGTCGCCCAGCTGACCCGCCAGTTTTCCGTAGGCCGCAATACCCAGAATTGCTTTCACCGACAGGTTGGCATTGCGGGCAATGTGGCCGGCGAAGTCGTCGGTGCATAACTGATTGGCCGGGTCGAAGCCATCTTTTTTGAGATATTCGACCCAGGTAGTCAGGGTTTTCCAGTGTTGTTTGGCATAGCTGGCATTTCCTTCGGCACCTGCTATGGCTCCCATTAGCAGAAGCATATTACCGCTTTCTTCCACGGGCATGTCTTCGCCGTAGGTTTGCCCGTTGGCCTGCGGATACGTACCGACGTCGTGGGCGGGAAACGGTTTGGTCCATCGGCCGCTTTCCGAATACTGAAAAATCGGTTCCATCATGCCTTTCAGCAGAGTTGGATTATAGAGCAGGAACAGCGGTGCCGACGGATAAGTAATGTCTACGGTACCGATGGATCCGTTCGAGAAATTCTCTTTCGAAAAGAACAGTACCTCGTTCTTCGGACCGGCCACAATCTTATGGGCCGCAATGGCCTGCCGATACGCCAGCACGCACAAATCTGCGTATTCTTTTCCCCCCGCTTTCTGCGCATCGGCGCGGAGCTTTTCATCGAAAGCTGTGCATTTCTGCTGCAGCTGAGCGTATTCTTTTTCGGCCGTTTTCAGCAGTTCGGGCATGGTTACTTTTTCGCTCCGACGCCACCAGGCCCGTAGATTTTGCTGGAAATACTGTACCGAGTACAGATCGTCGTAAGCCAGCATCAGGTGTTTGGTCGTGACGTTGCTGAAATCCAGCACGCTGGCAATAGAAACGTCGATAGCAGCCCTTGGGTCGGTAAGATTCGTGGTTTTGGGCAACTGGCCGTTTGTCAGAAAGCTTTGCTTCAGCGCGTCGGCCATGCCCACGGCGGTCTGATTGCCGGTCTGCTGCGGCACGGCCAGGTACGCATAGCCCCAGTCGATCCGGACGTTATCGCCCTTCCGGTACAAAATCGATTGCGGCTCGGTGCCTACCAGTTCGTAGGTCAGGCCATCGGTCTGCCCGGTTCTGGCTACCACTTTCTGCCCAACGGTATGGGTCGCCAGCGTACCCGATTCGCTGAAAAAGACCTGGGTCGAATGCGGCTTCCCATCGCGCGAACGAACGTCGAAGGTCAGGTACGTGATCGGTCGGGCGGCCACCTCCAGGTTATCCAGCAGGAGCGGAGACAGGAAATTGACCGTTAGGTTGACTGCTCCGGCCGTGAAGGTATAGTGGGTTTGCGTGGCCGATACCGTTACACCCGTTTGCGTGGCTACGGCCACCGACGCCGACTTGATGGGATTGACAATACCGACGTCGATAAACGAACCGCCCCGCGGGCTGACGCAATGTACGGCCAGCACGTTTTTTCCGGTTTTCAGCGCTTTCTGACCGGCGGCCGACAACGGGAGGTGAATGTATTCGTTGATGTAGCCGGGTTTATCCAGAATCTTCGTGCCGTTGAGGTAGATTACCACGTCATCGTCGTGATTGAGGGTCAGCAGCAATTTCGACGGATCGGCTTTGCCATCGTAGGTAAACTCCCGTCGCAGGTAAATACCGTGCGACATGGTTTCGGCGTTTTTCCACTTGCTTTTGGCATCAGGCGTATCCCCAAACGGCCCTTTGCCCGATAGCCAGCGGCTATCGTCGAAGTCGGCCTTCTCCCAGCCCTCGGTCTGATTGGTAAAGGAATATTTCGCTGAGTAGCTGTCTATTTCGCCCGAGGGCAGAATGTTCTCGTAGGTGGTGGGCACGGCACCCATGAACTGGTAGGCTTTGCCATCGACCCGAATGATGCCCTCCAGCGACTGCGGTTTTCCCGTCCAGTGGCGGGTGGGCGAATCCGTCAGTTTATCGGTCGTACTCCAGACGCTGAAATATGGATCATGCGTAACAAGCGGGTAGGCGGGTGGGCGAAGGGTCTGGGCTGTACTACTGCCTGCTAAAAGGCCGAGAAACAAAAGACCAGCAACCTGAACGAGGGTAGTTTTGTGCATAGGAAATAAACTCAAATTTTGGCAAAAGTAACAATTGCCCAACATCATAAACTCAGCGCAGGCTAACCTTTACTTATTGTTGCCCAACCGAGCTTGGTTTTCAGTAGTATGCGCTGCAGACCAAGGGTATTGAAGCTAATCTGAACGCTCGGCTACCACCCGGAAGGGTAGAACGGGCGGGCTGAAGCCTTATTCCTTCAAAACCCTTTGTAACCGATTGCATAAATGAAAAAAATCTTCTCGCTGATCATTGGGCTGATGCTTCTTGGTCAGAAGTCGGCAATTGTAGCCCAGCAGATTTCCCGGGACGAATTGATCTTTCTGACACCCGACTGGAAAGGCGAACGCTTCCCCGACGGCCGCCCTAAAGTGCCGGATTCGATCCTAAAACGCATGAAACTGGTGACCCAGGAAGAAGCCTGGGCGGTACTGAAAGGCGAAAACTACCGCTATCAGTTTGCCGGCGACTGGCAGACCATCAACCCCGATAGTGTGCTGGTAGGCCGGGCGCTGACCGCGACGTTTATGCCCGGTCGCCCGGATGTGCATCGGGTGACGGATGAGAAAGGACATACGAAAGATGGTCGCGTGAAGTCGCAGAATGCCTGGCCGATCGACATGCTTGTGAAAGGCGATGTGTACGTAGTCGATCAGTTCGGGATGCATGAAGATGGCCCGACCATCGGCGATAACCTGGGCAATTCCATTTACGCTAAAACCGGCAATGGTATCGTCTACGAAGGCGCTGTACGGGACGTGGCCGGGCTAAAAGAAATTGGTGGGTTTACGTCGTATTTCCGGAGTTACCACCCGTCGCACCACAACCCCGAAGGTAACCTGAACACCACACTGGTGGGTATCAACCGGCCTACGCGCATTGGAAAGGTGATGGTCATGCCGGGCGATATCGTGCTGGGCCGCGACGGGGGCGTCTGTTTCATTCCGCCCCACCTGGCCGAAAAAGTCGTAAAAACCTCCGAGATCATTCGCCTGCGGGATATGTTTGGTCACCTGCGCCTGCGCGAACAGAAGTACACGCCCGGTCAGATCGACTCCCGCTGGTCGGACGAGATCGAGAAAGATTTTTCGAAGTGGCTGAACGCCCACCTGAACGAACTGCCGGTTCCGAAAGAGCAGATCCAGGACTACCTGAAAACCCGAACATGGTAAGTTGATGAACACAGAGGGCACAGAGTTTTAATTTATTCCTCTTTGTTCTCCGTGTCTCCGCTTCGGCGGTCCGATGTGTTCATCTCTGATTTCCTTAAACCTTTTCCCTGAAAAAATATGGCAACATCTCGTCGTTCCTTTCTGACTAAAAGTGCTTTAGCCGGTGTATTCAGCGCCAGCGCTCTATCCAGTTTCGGGGAGGGGCTCGAAACGGCGGTGCACCATGCTCCGCAATCATCGGCTCCCTCAGACCTGAAAATTACTGATATTAAATGCGGTTATACGCGGGGCGGGCACAGCCTGTTTGTGAAGATTCATACCAATCAGGGCATCTGGGGCTGCGGAGAAGCCGTCGACGCTTCGGTCGGTACGTATCACCTGGTGAAACTGATGGCCGACCGAATCAAAGGCAAAAGCCCGCTCAACGTCAACCGCTTGTTCGAAGATGTTCGGAAATCCGGCTTTTTCGAAGGTGCTCAGGCAGGTATCTACATCTCGGTGCTGTCGGCGGTCGAAACGGCCCTCTGGGATCTGGTCGGGAAAGCACTCGGTATGCCCGTCTATCAGTTGCTGGGTGGGAAATTTCGGGATAAGATCCGGGTGTATTGCGATACGGGCGCCTACCGCGAAACCGACACCAGTGCCGATGCTTTCGGTAAAAGCGCCAAACGAGCCGTCGATATGGGCTTTACGGCCGTAAAATACGACATCGACGAACGCAACGACCCGAACAAATACGATGCCTATAACTGGACCGCCAGCCCCGGCGAACTGGAGCGGATGTACAACCAGATTGCGGGCGTCCGCAAAGCCGTCGGCCCAAAAATCGACATCTGCGTAGACATGCACGGCCGTTACGACGTTACGACCGGCCGGCGGGTGGCTAAAATGATGGAACCGCTGAACCTGCTGTTTCTGGAGGAACCTATTCCGGCCGAAAATCCGGAAGCCTACAAGCAAATTCGCGAAGCCTCCAACACGCCGATCTGCGCGGGCGAAAACCATTATCTGGCGCATGGCTTCCGAAAACTGCTCGAAATCGGGGCTGTCGACATCATCATGCCCGATCTGCAGAAGGCCGGTGGACTAGGAGAAGCGCAACGCATTGCCAACTTGGCCAACCTGTATTACGTACCGTTTGCTCCGCACATGGTGGCGTCGTATCTGGGGGCGATGGCGTCGAGCCACGTGTGTGCGTCGGTGCCGAACTTCCTGATTCTCGAATGGCAAATTTATTTCCACGAAGAACCGATGTTCAAAGAAATCGTGACATTCGACGGACCGATGGTGGAGAAAGGGTTCATCCCGTTATCGAACAAACCGGGTATCGGCGTAGAGATCAACGAAGAAGGTATGAAAAAATACGCGCCCAAGGACGTGCCGTTTTTCGTCTAAGACAATGTATCGCGGCCGCGATACCTGCAACCTTACGAAACCCATGTATATCTTACCATTCCGTCCTGCACTCGTCGGAGCCTGTTTTGCCTTCAGTCTGACCGTTCACTATGTCAACGCGCAGGCACCTAACGTCCAGAAAATGACTCCTGAGGAGCGAACCGCATACATGACTAAGATGCGGGAAGCCAGTCAGGCCGACTGGCAGAAGGGAATGGATGAACTCCGGCTAAAACAGCCGACGCTACCCCCGCCTGCCGACGACCCTAAACGGCCGCAGCACCTAAAGCCCAAAGAAGGAACCAACAACTGGTTCGACGACGCGGCCAATACGCACATTCGCTCGGGCTGGGGCAACTGGACCAATTATGAAGAAGCCAAAGCGAATGACTACACCTTACCTGACCCGCTGAAGCTGAAAAACGGAAAGCCGGTCAAGGACGCCAACACCTGGTGGAAGCAGCGCCGACCGGAGATTCTGAACGATTACCTGACGGAGATTTATGGTAAAACGCCCACAAATACACCCCGCGTAACGTTTGCTCCCACCGGCATCGATAGTACGGTACTGAACGGGAAAGCGGTTCGAAAAATGATCATCGGCAATATCGATAACAGCCGGTATCCGATGGCGAAACCGAGCATTCCGGTGACGTATTACCGGCCGGTCAAGGCTACCGGGGCTATTCCGCTGATGGTCATTGTCTGGGGCACGTTTCCGCAACCGATGGCGGCTATCGAGAAAATCATCGATGCAGGCTGGGCCGTTGCCACCGTAAATACCGGCGGGGTTCAACTCGATAGCGGGGCGGGCCTACACGAGGGTATTATCGGTCTGATGAACCAGGGCAAGGACCGCAAACCCGACGACTGGGGCGTTTTGACGGCCTGGAGCTGGGGGCTGAGCCGGGTACTTGATTATTTTGAAAAAGACAACGGTATCAATCCCAAACAGATTGGGGTGCAGGGCCATTCGCGCTGGGGCAAAACGGCTCTGCTGGCGGGGGCGCTCGACCCACGCTGGGCGATCGTGTTTGCCAGCTGTTCGGGTTCAATGGGCGCTTCGCTGGAGAAACGGAATTACGGTGAAACCATCGACAACGTAGCCGGTTCGGGCGAATACCACTGGATGGCCACTAATTTCCTGAAATACGGCGGAAACTGGGTCGCCATGCCGGTGGATGCCCATGAGTTAATTACGCTGGTGGCACCCCGTCCGGTATTCATTACGGGTGGTACCAAAGACCTCTGGGCCGACCCGAAAGGCGAGTTTCTAGCCTGCGTAGGGGCTAGCCCAGTGTATGAGCTATTAGGAAAGAAGGGCATAGGAACAACCGAGATGCCCGCGCCGGATGTTGCGCTCATCAATGGCGAAGTGGCTTTTCGGGAACACGAAGGCGGTCACGTCGATATTCTCGACTGGCCGGTGTTTTTAGAATTTGCGCAACGACAATTCAAAAAAAGATGAACACAGGCTGTCCGTCGATACGGCACGGAGAGCACAGAGTTTTGATCTATTCCCCTGTGCTCTCCGTGCCGTATCGACGGACAGCCTGTGTTGAAACAAAATATAATAAATGAGTATGCTACAAACCATGCGCTGGTTCGGGCCACACGACCCGGTCTCGCTGATGGATATCCGGCAGGCGGGTTGTACGGGCGTAGTTACGGCCTTGCACCAGATTCCGGTGGGAACGCTGTGGACCATTGAGGAGATCGAAGACCGAAAAGCGCTTATCGAAGCCGACAATCGAACGTATACGCCCCTGCACTGGGCCGTGGTCGAGAGTCTGCCGGTACACGAAGACATCAAAAAAGGCAGACCCACACGCGATGCCTACATCGAAACTTACCGGCAGTCGATCCGGAACCTGGCGGCCTGCGGCATACGAACGGTCTGTTACAACTTCATGCCGGTGCTCGACTGGTCGCGGACGAACCTGACCTACGAAATGCCCGACGGCTCGCGGGCGCTCCGGTTTGTCTGGGAAGATTTTGCCGTGTTCGATCTGTGCATCCTGAAGCGACCGAAGGCCGAAGCCGACTACGGGCCTGAGCTGAGCGAATTGGCCCGCCGGACGTTCGGCCAGATGACTCCCGAGCAAATTCAGACCCTGACGAATATTGTACTGCTGGGACTGCCGGGTTCGGAAGAAGCTTTTTCGCTCGATACGTTTCAGGCGCTGCTGAACGAATATGCTGTCATCGGCGACCAGGCGCTTCGGGAAAATCTTTACTATTTCATCCAGCAGGTGGCACCGGTCGCGCAGGAGGTGGGCGTCAATCTCTGCATTCACCCCGACGATCCGCCGTACCCGCTGCTGGGGCTGCCCCGCGTGGTGAGCACCGAAGCGGATCTCGCGCAACTGATGGCCGCCAGCGACCTAATCGCCAACGGCATTACTTTCTGCACGGGTTCGCTTGGCATCCGCTCCGACAATGATCTGCCCGGCATAATCCGGCGCTTTGGCGAGCGGATTCATTTCGTACACTTACGCACGACCAAGCGGGAAGGCCCCGAACTACCAAACAATCCCGGTACGTTTTACGAAGCCGATCACCTGGCGGGCGATGTCGATATGTACGCCGTAGTGAAGGCGCTGGTGCTGGAACAGAAACGGCGGGAACAAACCGGCGTCGGCGAAACCCATATTCCTATGCGCCCCGATCATGGCCACCAGATGCTTGATGATCTGCACAAAAGAACCTATCCGGGCTATTCGGCCATCGGTCGGCTGCGGGGCCTGGCAGAAATCCGGGGGCTGGAAATGGGTATCCAGCGATCGCTGGCCGAAACCGAATAAGCCTGGTTCGAAGATTAGCCTTGTTTTGTCATTCCGACGGCAGGAGGAATCTTAACGTGTCCCTGGCAACTAGCTGAGGATGTTACAGGATTCCTCCTGCCGTCGGAATGACAAAAATGCATTCGTTGATTCAACAAAAAACGACGTTTAAAAATGATTCTAATGCTCAACAAGGCAAAAAATAGATGACATGATTTCCCGGAACCGCATCAACATTCTGATTGTCTTATTGCTGAGTTTCACCGCGTTTAGGTCGGCGCTTGGCGACGACGGCTACCGGCTCTGGTTGAAATACGACCGGATCAATGACGCGGCCCGGCGGGAAGCCTACGCCCGTTCGGCATCGTTTATCGCGCTCGACGGTAATGGGACTATACTAAAAACTGCAGCGGAGGAACTACAGGCTGGCTTGCAGGGCTTGCTGGGCAAACCAGTCCCTATCGTGACCAACGCCGGTAACCGGCCAGGGGGTATTCGGCTGACCGTGAGCAAAGCGCCGACTGCCGACGTGGCGAACCTGAATGACGAAGGCTACCGCATCGTCAGCCAGAGAGCGGGCCAACCAGCGGAAATGACCATTACGGGGAAATCGGAAGCCGGGGTGCTGTACGGCGTGTTTGCCCTGCTTCGCCATCTGCAAACCGCGCAGCCGATCGAAGCGCTTTCGATCAGCAGCAGCCCCAAGGTGCGGTATCGGATGCTCAACCACTGGGACAACACCAACGGCACAATCGAGCGCGGGTATGCCGGTGAGTCGCTCTGGAAATGGTTTGAACTGCCCGCTACCGTCGATCCGCGCTACCGCGACTACGCCCGCGCCAATGCATCGCTGGGGATAAACAGTACGGTTGTCAACAACGTAAACGCCAGCCCCCGCTTCCTGACGGCTGAGTATCTGGAGAAAGTAGCGGCACTGGCCAGCGTATTTCGCCCCTACGGCATCCGGCTGTATCTGTCGGTGTATTTTCCGGCTCCCAAAACCATCGGCGGGCTGAAATCGGCCGATCCGCTCGAACCGGACGTGAAAAAATGGTGGGCCGATAAAGTCAAAGAAATTTACACCGCCATTCCGGACTTCGGCGGGTTCCTGGTCAAAGCCAACTCGGAAGGCGAGCCGGGCCCGCAGGATTACGGCCGCGACCATGCTGATGGAGCCAACATGCTGGCCGATGCGCTGGCGCCCTATAACGGCATCGTGCTCTGGCGCGCCTTCGTTTACAAAGCCGACCCTAAGGCCGATCGGTTCAAAGCCGCTTATGAAGAGTTCAAACACCTGGATGGCAAGTTTAGAAAGAACGTCATTGTGCAGGTGAAAAACGGTCCGATCGACTTTCAGCCTCGTGAACCGTTTTCGCCCCTGTTTGGGAATATGCCGAAGACTCCACTGGCCATAGAATTTCAGATCACCCAGGAATACACGGGCTTTGCTACGCATCTGGTCTACGAAGCGCCGATCTTTAAAGAATGCCTCGATTCGGATACGTACGTAGCCGGAAAAGGCTCGACCGTGTCGAAGGTGGTCGACGGGAGTTTACACGGGTACGCGCTGACGGCCATGGCGGGTGTAGCCAACACCGGTTCGGACCGGAACTGGACGGGCAACCCGATGGCGCAGGCCAACTGGTATGCGTTCGGCCGGCTGGCGTGGGATCATACCCTGTCGCCCGAAACCATTGCCCGCGAATGGGTGAAGCTCACGATCACGCAGGAGCCCCGCGCCGTCAGGACGATTACGGATATGCTGCTGAAATCGCGGGAGATTTACGTCAATTACAATACACCCCTGGGACTGTCACGTCCCTGGACCGGGGTTCACTTTGCTCCCGAACCCTGGCAGAATCAGAGTCCGCGCCCAGACTGGACGGCCATTTACTACCACCGCGCCGATTCCGTCGGGCTGGGTTTCGACCGGACTTCCACCGGCAGCGATGCGCTGGCGCAGTACCGGCCCGAGGTTCGGCGGGTTTGGGAGACGGCCGAAACCTGTCCGTTGCCATACCTGCTGTGGTTTCATCATGTGCCATGGACGAAAAAGCTGAGTACGGGCCGAACCCTCTGGGATGAGCTCTGCACGCGGTTTTATACAGGCGCCGATTCGGTGGGCTGGTTGCAGCAGCAGTGGGCACAGGTGAAGCCCGCTGTCGATCCAGAACTGTTTGCAGACGTATCGGGGCGGCTAGCTACGCAGCATAAAGAAGCCATCTGGTGGCGCGATGCCTGGGTGCTGTATCTGCAGTCCTACGCCCGACAACCTATTCCGGCTCCCTTCAAAAAACCAGATCGCACGTTGGAGGATGTGAAACGTTTGGTCGATATTTACCGCCTACGGTAAGAAAACAAGCCCAGGAGGTTCGTTTCTGAGGGTTTGGCAAGGCGTGCCACGGTTTAGAACCGTGGCACGCCTTGCCAAACCCTCAGAAACCATATGTCGACTATGAAATCAGACTTCAACAAATTGTTATTTTTTCTGGGCTGTACGCTGGTTTGCCAGTTGAGCCAGGCACAGACCAAACCCAAAAAAGCCCTGTTCGTGATTGTCGACGGCATTCCGGCGGACGTCATCGAAAAACAGCCGACGCCCAACCTGAAAGCCATTGCCAGCGTGGGTGGCTACGCCCGGGCGTATGTAGGTGGGCAGAAAAGCACGTACTCACAGACACCGACGATTTCGGCCGTGGGGTACAACAGCCTGCTGACGAGTACGTGGGTGAACAAGCACAACGTCTGGGACAACAGCATCAAAGACCCGAACTATCAGTACTGGACCATCTTCCGCTTCTTCGAAACCCAGTATCCGCAGAAGAAAACCGCCATTTTCTCGACCTGGCTCGACAACCGAACCAAGCTGATCGGTGAAGATCTACCCCAAACCAACCGTATGCGCATCGATTACTCGTTCGACGGCCTGGAACGCGACACGCTCCTGTTTCCGCACGATAAAGAGAAAAACTACATTCACCGGATCGATGAGAAGGTGATCGACGAAGCTACGCGGTACATTCAGGACGAAAGCCCCGATCTGACCTGGGTGTATCTGGAATATACCGACGATATGGGCCACCGCTACGGCGACAGCGAGCAATTTTATAAAGCTATCGGTATGATGGACAGCCAGATGGGACGTTTGTGGAAAGCCATTCAGTACCGGCAAAAAACTTTTGGCGAAGACTGGCAGGTGTTTATCACGACCGATCATGGCCGGACAACCGATACGGGTAAAGACCACGGTGGGCAATCGGACCGCGAACGCAATACCTGGATCGTGACCAACGCCCGTGACCTGAACAGCCAGTTCCGAAAAAACAAACCCGCCATTGTCGACATCATGCCCACGATGGCCCGTCATCTGAATCTTACGATTCCGAAGGAACAGGCCTTCGAACTCGACGGTATCTCGCTGACCGGCAAACTGTCGATTGCCGAGCCGGTTGTGAAAAAGGAGGGAAGCCAGTTGAACCTAAGCTGGCAGGCCGTTGAGCCGGAGGGAACTGTGAAAGTCTGGCTCTCGACTACGAATCACTTCGAAGAAGGCAAACGGGACGATTACCATCTGATGGCCGAAGTACCCGTTAAAGCCGAATCGGCCCGCATCGATGTGTCGAAGTTACCGGCCGGTTTCTTCAAGATTGTTCTCGAAGCTCCCCATAACTGTTTGAACCGCTGGGTGGTGGAAAAATAAGTCTAAACCGGCGTTTCGGTGGGTGCGTAGCCGAACCGCTTTTTAAATGCGTAGCCAAAATGGGAAAGGTTCTCAAACCCAACTTCCAGATACACGTCCGAAGGCTTTCGCTGTTTCTCCCGGATCTGGTAATGAGCCAGTTCCAGCCGCTTCGCCGTCAGCCATTTCTGCGGGGTGGTTTGAAACGCCTTTTTAAAATCGCGCTTGAAGGTTGTCAGGCTGCGACCGGTCATGTAGCCGAACTTAGCCATCGGTAGGTTGTACATATAGTTCTGCTCCATGAAATCGGTGAGGCTTTTTTTACCGGGCTCGTTAAAATCGGCCAGCAACGCATCGATATCCGAATCAATAGACCGAAGAATAGTAATGGCTTCTTCTATTTTTAGTGCGGCCAGCGTTTCCGGCAACGGTTCGGGCAGATCGAAATAGGGAACCAGGGAGGCCAGACAACTATTCAGTAGCGGATGCTTATCGAACGTGCGGAACCCAGGCAGTTGCCTGGGTCTGACGTCAACCTTTTGTTTAGCATAAAAAGTAGTGAGCCGCGCCGGGGTCAGATGCATCACCGCCGATTGATGCGGCATACCATCTTTGGGATAGTTGATAACAGTAACCAGTTCGTTGCGCGGAAAGAACACGGTATCGCCGGGCCTAAACCAGTACGTTCTGCCGCCCTGCAGGATCTTGGTTTCACCGGATATAAGCCAGACCAGCAGATGTTCGTCAAACAGCACATCGGCCTTGTAAAATCGGTCGTCAAAGCTTGATAGCTTTAAGTCGGGATGGATATAGTGCGTCTGATGTCCCACGCTTTTTTCGTTGTTACAAGCTTACACCAGTTAGTTCTTCGCTCAACGTCCACAAAAGTTTTGCTTGTTCTGCATCGACCGAGTAAGGCTTAACACCCCGCAGAGTTAATGGATCGTCGTAGTGGTGGTCAATGTTGCCGAGGTCCAGTTCGGCGATGTCGGCATTCTCGCAATAGACACCACCCAGATTGGCCAGTTGTGGGCTGGTCGCACACCAAACTGTGGTGGCGGCTCCCTGCGGGATGGTCTTCAGTTTCCGAGCTACTTCGGGGTATAAATTGCCATCAGCATCGTGGGTGCCCATTTGTTGAAAAAGCTGCATGGGCGCAACCCGCCCCAGATCGGTCCCGTTTACCGAACCAGGATGAAGTGAGAAAGCTCGTATACCAACATCTTTACCCCGCCGGTCGAGTTCTACGGTAAACAGGTTATTGGCAGTTTTGGATTGACCGTAGCCTACCAGCGTTTCGTAAGGCCGGTGTTCAAAATTAGGATCATTAAAATCAAACGGGGCAATCTGATGCCCAAATGAAGATACGGTAACTACCCGGGCTCCATTCGCTTGTTGCAAAGCGGACCAAAGCCGGACTGTAAGCTGAAAATGACCGAGGTGATTCGTCGAAAGCTGTGATTCATAGCCTCTGGCATCCCGTTTCAACGGTACCCACATAATTCCTGCATTGTTGACCAGGATGTGGAGGGGACGATTGGTACGGAGGAATTTTTCCGCAAAGGCATCGATCGAATCCGGGTCCATCAAATCCATCGCTTCGACGGCTACATGCTGAAGACCATTTAGGTTCTGAGCCGCCTTGTCGCGGTCGCGGGCGGGTACGATTACCTCGGCGCCCGCTGATACAAAGGTTCTTACCGTTTCCAGGCCGATGCCAGCGTAGCCGCCGGTAACAATGACCGTTTTACCTGTCAGGTCAATTCCATCAATTACATCGGCGGTAGTCGATGTGGCGGTAAAACCAGAACCGATTGGCTGTTGCAGACCGGGATTGTAATTGTCTACTGCGATTGATTGTTCCATTTTTAACATGCTGATTGGTTGGAACAAAGGTAGACGGGGCGTTTTCTGACTATTTTGTTTTAAAGACCTAATTTATTTGTTCTGAGGACCACGGACTAATCCAGCAAAAGATTATTTCACCCGCGTCCAGCTGCGGGTTCGGCCCAGGAAGCTGATGCCCATCACGTACCCATGCAGATCCATGGTGTTGGGGTCTTTCAGGGTTATGTCGCAACTGTAAGTTTTTCCGTCTTCAGGGTTGTAAATCTGCCCATCGCCCCAGACGTTGTTTCCTTTATAGACTAGATCCGACAACAGTATCATCTGCATCAGCGGTCGCATACGCAGCTTTTCGTCGGGGTTGGCAACGTCTACTTTCGGCTTTCTGGTAACCGGGTCGTTGGGTTCCAGCATCCAGACCAGCTTGCCGTAATACTTGTTTCCCTGCTTATAAATCTGAACCTGATTGCGCTTCTTCGAGCTGAGCCATTTTCCCAGCAGCGCATCGGGGTCGTCGGCCCTGGGAGCCGCTGCAGCCAGGGTCAGGCAAACCAACAGGGAAAGGATAGAAAGGCGAAGGGCAGTCATGAGTGTCAAGGCGTTGAGCGATCGTGATTTGGGTTTTTCCTGTATAAACAAATTAAAGGTCAGTTTGGCGGAGCCGTTGTTGAAAATCGCCATGAAAATCGATCGGATAAAGATCAGATGCGAAGGCTACCCTGGTGTAGACATATGCACGTGGAGTATAGACCATTGACGGACAGACGGAATTTCGTTGACGAGCCGTACCTGAAACACAGACCAGGCAAGGTACGCAACTGAATGGATGGTTTTTTTGAGGAAAAGTTTAATCGATACCCAAAGCAATGTGCCTGAGATGGTCTTCTGGTCGTCAATGCATTTCCTTCAGCGACACCCAGTATAAGCCCGTAAAGAGAAGGCTGAAAAATACCCCGAACGAATGGTTGAGCGCGCCAAACCCAATCAGCACAATCGGCAGAATGAACCCTATGACCACGCCCGCTACATAAATCCAGAAGCCAATTCGGCGTAGCCGGAACATCAGAATGGCTCCCAGCAGCGTAGGCACGGCATAGGCAAGCTGGGCCACCGCTAAGGTCTGGACCTGATCCGGATCTTCATCCATGGGTTCGTTGCCCGAAGAGCGGTCTTCATAGTATTGCTTGGGCGGAGCTTTCTGGGGGTCTGGTGTGGCCGTTCGTTCGACCTGAGTGGTTTCTGAAACCGCATCGGTTTGAATAAGAGATACCACCGAGTCGGAGATATTCCAGGCGCAGCTAAGAAAAGTGAGAATGCAGAGTAGGGTTAAAAATTGCGAACGCATACGTAAGGCGGCCTTGCCGTTTTGAAATGGGTTGTACTTACCTGGGCAGATCTTTCGCTTCAGGCCGTGCCACGGTTTGTTTGAACAACATGGATAACCACGGCCTGTTGTTGCGGTGGCACAGCCTGAAGCGAAAGGTCTGCTAAGAACTGATCGATCGACCGAATCGGTTTGACTACGTTAAATAAAAAGCGGTTTCTGGTCCTGATTACTTTCGGAGCCACACCGATGCCATCCTGAAAAAAGCTTATTTTCGCGGGAGAGTTCATTTTATTATTTACAAAATCTCAACTACCATGACTTTGCAGGAACTGACCGAGCAGATACGGGCTAAAGTTACGCACGCCGACAACATCAACGCGACTATCAAACTCGTTACCGACCAAGGCGTTGTGTATATCGATGCGACTCAATCGCCCGCTGTGGTTTCCAATACCGACAAACCCGCCGACTGTGACCTGCACGTAAGTATCGACAATCTGGTCAAAATCGGAACGGGTGATCTGAACCCGATGATGGCCGTGATGAGCGGGAAACTGAAGATCAAAGGCGACATGGGAATCGCCATGAAGATGGGCCAGATTATGGGCTAAGCACACCAGAGGACACCTCACTGAGGTGTCCTCTTTCCATACCTCCTCTTTTTTGACGTATGCGGTACCGATACGATCCGTTGATCCACACACTCACCTTTCTGTACGGACTCATCCCAATCGCTATTTTCTTTCTTGGCTGGTTACGCCCGATGGTCGCCATTCCGGCTACGCTGCTCCTGATCTATTCGGCAGTTGTTTACACGAAGCGAATCGAGAAGGCTCCTGCCCTGACCCCTCAGCCCATCGACTGGAGGAGAACAAGCCTGATCGCGATCATGGCCTTTGTCTGGGTCTATTGTTCCGGCATTGGCGGCTACACCAACCAGGACTGGGATCATCATGGCCGAAACGCCATTTTTCACGACCTGATCACCTTCGACTGGCCGATTTACTATGATTTTCCGGTCGATTACCACTTTCGGGAATTAGCCGGGAAGCACTCGTCCTTAAATTACTATTTCACGTTCTGGCTGCCTGCAGCCTGTATCGGGAAAGTGTTTGGCTATCCGGTGGCCAGTGCGTTTTTAGTACTCTGGACGTACATCGGTATTCTGCTTTCATTCTACTACCTGAATCGCTTGTTCAGTTTCAACTACGCGCTGGTCTGCGTTGGGCTGTTTATTCTCTGGAGCGGGTTCGATCTGTTCGGGTACCTGCTGATCCGGCGGAGTCTGCCGCCCATTGATGCGCTTTCCGAAACGTACTACTATTATTTCTACACCTCCTTTACCGCCGATCTTTATAATCCGTTCAATCAGGCTGTTCCGGCCTGGCTGTTGACCCTGTACATCCTGAACGACGCCAAAAAATTACAGGTGTTACCCCTGGTTATTCTGTTCGCTTATTCGCCCTTCTGCTTTGTTGGGCTGGTGCTGGCGCACGGATTGTATTACCTGCTGGCAACGTACCGGGCCGGCAAAACCGTACAGGATTACGGCCAGGAAATTTTTCAGGCACTTTGGCGACCCGATACGCTGGGTGTACTGGTGATTCTGATCAGCTACGCGCTGTTTTACCAGGCGCATTCGGGCGCGGTACAGAACACTGTTTTCTGGGCCCGTTACCTGACTCGTGGCCCCGTTCTGAACACGCTACTGGTCGGTAGTTATGTCGTGACGTTTTTTCTGGAAGTGGGTGTCTATCTGGCGTTTATCTATTTCTTCGCTAAGTCGACCTATCGCGCCTATAGGCTCTGGTTCTGGCTGATTTTCGTAGTGCTTTTTCTGCTGCCCCTCTGGGTGATTGGCACCTGGAATGATTTAGCCTCGCGCGGGTCGATACCTTTCCTGACAGTGTTGCTCATCATGACGCTGACGGCTCTGATCGAGTTTTACGAAAAACAAGGTCGGCGTACGCAATTTTATGGCGTTCTATGCGTGCTCGTGCTTTCCTTCCAAACCCCCATTTACAGTCTGATTCGTAGCCTTTCGTTTACCGACAAGCCCATATTGCTCAACGCGGTCGGTTCGCTGGCCGACCCCCAGCTCGACGAAAATAACGATCCGGCGCACATGCTGAGCAGTGTCAATAATTTTTACTCCCACGATCCGAAGCAGTTTCTCTTTTATCGCTATCTGGCAAAGCGTTGATAGCAAAGTGACTAATACAAGGTGGTTTTGTACGACCCTGTAGGGGTCGAATATGTATAGGTAATCTCGCCTTCTATAATTATTCGACCCCTACAGGGTCGCACTACATCATTATAGCTCTAGTATGATAGTCTCCGCCGAAAATAAGTACTAGCAGCACCAACTGATCTTCAGTTGCCAGAGTGTATATTGTGGCATTTAATCTGTAGAAAATATGACTAAACCCACTCGTCGTAAGTTTTTAGAAAGCGGTGCGCTGGCCACTGCCGGTTTTTTGATCGTGCCGCGGCATGTGCTGGGCGGAAAAGCGTCGGATGGAAAGCGGATCATAGCGCCTTCCGATAAACTCAGTATCGCGGCTGTCGGTTGTGGCGGTAAAGCGGATGTAAACATCAGGCTGGCGTATAACAACGGTTCCGACAATGTCGTAGCCTTGTGCGACGTCGATGACCGACAGGCTAAAAAATACCGGGCTCAATTCGCCAGCGCGCCTTATTTTCAGGACTACCGGGAGATGTTCGATAAGGCTGGAAAGAGTTTCGATGCCGTTATCGTCAGCACGCCCGATCATATGCACGCACCCATCGCAATGGCGGCTATGCAACTGGGTAAGCACGTTTACGTAGAGAAACCGCTGACGCACGATATCTACGAAGCCCGCATGCTGACCGAAGCCGCCCGCAAATACAAAGTAGTGACTCAAATGGGTAACCAGGGTAGTTCGGGCGATGCGACGCGGATCATCGAAACGGCCATCGAGAAGAAGATGATCGGCCATGTGCACACAGTTTATTGCTGGACGAATCGACCGGTATGGCCGCAGGGCGTTGCATCACCAAAAGACAAAGGCGAATCGCAGCCCGTTCCGCCTGAAGTAAACTGGCCACTCTGGCTCGGTACAGCTCCGACGCGTCCGTATCACGACGCGTACATGCCTACCCGCTGGCGGGGGTATTGGGATTTCGGGACTGGTGCACTCGGCGACATGGGCTGTCATTTCATGGACGTGCCGTTTCGGGCGCTCAAACTCAAATACCCTACGTCGGTGGAGTGCAGCGTCGGGTCGGTGTACGCAGACTTCTTCAAGGAAGCGTTTTACGACGATGTCTGCCCGCCTTCGTCGGCCATCCACCTGACGTTTCCCTCAGACGATAAAAAAGTAAAAGAGATCAAGTTTTCGTGGTTCGATGGCGGAATCCGGCCCCAACTACCCGAAGGGGCCGCCTACGATGAAGTCTTTCGCGAAATCGATGGCGGCATCCTGTTCATCGGCACGAAAGGCATGCTGACGGGCGGTCTATTCGGTAACAATCCCAAACTACTACCGTCGGACAAATTTGCCGACAAAGCCCTGCCCGCACCCGAACGGCCACCGGTAGAAGGAAAAACGGAAGGACACCAGCAGCAGTGGGTAAAAGCCTGCAAGCAGGGCTACGGGGCTTATACGTCTTCGTCCTTCGATCAGTCGGGACCGCTGACGGAGACGGTGCTGATGGGTAACCTGGCAACCCGTTCGTATCTGGCCCGGGAGGACGGTAAGTTCACGGGCCGCAAAAAGCTCTTCTGGGATGGCGACAACATGAAAATCACCAACTTCGATTATGCCAACCAGTTCGTCAGGCGCCAATATAACGGCGGGTATACGTTGTAGGGTATGGGGAAAGGGCATGGGGCATAGGGAAATGGATAGGGTAGGGGGAGCAGAGTTTAGTATAACAACGGGTTCATCCTATCAATCCCCGCCCTATGCCCTGTGCTCCTTGCTTCTTAACCTGCCACCCTCTACATTAGTGGTTCACTCGTCCGCTGATGAGACGCTTTGTCCAACTTTTGCTGTTTCTGATAGGCAATTGCCTGTTGGCGCCCTGCCTGCTGGCTCAGCCATTGAGTAAGCAACCCATTGTATCGTTACCGGCCGATCAGGGACAGGTTTGGCTACAGGGCTATTTGGCTTATCTGCGGGATTCATCCGGTACGCGCACTCTTACGGACGTGAGCAGCCCGGCTCACGAAGCGACTTTTCAGCCTATAACTTCACCCGTTCCTAATTTCGGCGTCGTCACTGGCATACAAACGGCGAAGCCCGTCTGGTTACGCTTTCGATTGAAGAATTCAGCCCCACAACCACAAGCGTGGCTGGCCGAAATCGACTTCTGGTGTTTCGACGAGCTTCAGCTGTTTGTGGTCGACAGCGCGGGACGGGTATTGTCGACTTCGCCGGTCATGGGCTGGAAAATCCCGTCCACGCAGCGCATCCGGCACCATCGAAACTTCTGGTTTCCGTTTACCGTACCTGGCCAGCAAAGTGTAACGGCCTATCTGCGAGTGCTCAAACACCGCGGTACGCAGGTTGTTCCTGTCTCACTCGTGCGAGAATCGGCTTATGAGTCGACTGTTCAGAAGAGCTACCTGTTCTGGGGCGGCATTCTCTTTACACTAACGTTCGTAGCGTTGATGAGCCTGATTTTCTTCTTGAACACATTCAACCCCATTTATTCCAAATACATTTTCTGTCTGCTGGGGCTGGTCGGATTTTTCGTGATCAACAACGGCTTTTTGAATCAGTTTGCTTTCGAGGAGCAGTTCTGGATGCCCCGCCAGAACGTCTATTTTTTGTTTCCGCTGATTCTGTTCTACTCGCAGCTTGTCTTCGTGCGGGCTTTCCTGCCGCTGAAGCATACGCCCTCGCGACGTTTACACAAGATCGGAACGATTGTGCTTTGGTGTGGGCTTGTTTGCCTGATCGCCCTGACGTCTGAGTGGTTTATGTCTTTGTCGCCAACGCAGGAACTAGCGCTGATCCGTCTGTTTACCCTGCTTTACTGGCTGCCTATGCCGGTCATCGTGGCCTTCATCGTGATCAGTATTATCCGGAAATACCACGTTCAGGAAGCCTGGCTGTATCTGGTAGCCGTAGCGCCTTTTTACGCCCTGAACCTCGGGCTGGTGTTTGCCAATTTCGGCATCCTGCCAACGTATAAAGCGCTGGCTAATTTTGCGTATTATGCGCCGGCCGCTTTGTTCGAAGTGCTGGTACTGACCGTCGGGCTGGCTTACCGCTATAAAATAGACCGCGACCAGACCGAGCGACTCATCAAAGACCAGACCATTCAGCAGCAGCGAACCTACCAGGCCGAAGTACAGACATTGGCCCTGAAAAATAATCTGCTGGTCGAGAAAGAGCGTATAGCGCGCGATCTGCACGACAACGTGGGTGCGCACCTGGCTTTCGTCGTGACCAACCTGACGCATATCAGCGATCAGGCCGAAAAGCAACCCATGCTCAACGGTCGCCAATGGTCGGGCCAACTGCGAACGATCGTCAACTACACGCGCGAGGCCGTCAAACTCCTGCGCGAAACCATCTGGGCCATTCATCAGGAAAGCTTCACGGTAGAGGAGTTTTCGGATCGACTGAATCAATACATCAACCGGTACGTACACGAAACCGACGGCCTGCACGTCGACGTCGAGGTGACCGGTTCGCAGGTACAGCGGCTCAGTTCGACCCAGGTGCTGAACCTGTTCCGGATCGTGCAGGAAGCTCTCAACAACGTGATCAAACACGCACAGGCTACCCAGGCCAACGTCCGTCTACACGTTCATGCCAACGGGCATATCGACCTGCGCATCCACGACAACGGCCGGGGCTTCACCTGGCCGAATGCCACTATTTCCGAACCCCACTATGGCCTGCAAAACATGCAGACCCGCGCCCAGGAACTAGGTGGTACTTTCCGGGTCGTCGCTCATGAAGGCACGACCGTGGAAGTGCTGGTCTAGTGAGTAATCCCGTTGCTCTAAGGCCTCATTTTCGGTAAAATCTCCCCCTCAAAAGTTGGCTGAAGACACATTTTGTAATGGTTTTGGCTGTTCAATAACGCACTGGCCCTATGCACCTTAAGGAACACCCGCTTCAGCATCAACATATATAGCTTCAGCTGATGAGAGACGAGGCCCTGTCTTATGACCTCTGAGGTGGGGAAAGTGAGCCTTACATAGGCCCACCAGCCGATCCTTCACTAGCAACTACAATTCCAGGGGTTAGGTGGATGCCTATTAGGTCTGATTATCCTAAAGGCCCTTGGGGTGACTTGTGGTACAAGATAGATCGGATTATGGCGGTCAATGCTTTGTTCCCGGGAGTGGGTGTCTTACGAGCCTCCTCGGTAGCCTTCAAAGCAACAAATTTCAGAATAAGTCTAAGAGCTTTACAAGGAGCACCTCCAGCAACAAAAGCATACCATGCTCATCATATATTTGCCCGAAAATTTGAAGCACAATTTGCTCAAAGAGGAATAAATATCCATGAACCTAGATTTGGGGTTTGGTGGGAAGCTAGACCTCATCTCGATGCAGCAGCATACAATAGAGAATGGGAGAAGTTTTTCAGGACATACCCCAATGCTACAAGGGATGAAGTATTCCAGTTCAGCAAAAGTTTGATGGCTAAATACGATTTACAATTTCTTGGTTCTAGCTATATTCTCAAATGCGACCAGCGGATTTTTCACAATATGATGGGTTTTACGTTCTTTCAGATAAAACTGATAGGGGGGCAATTTTTGTCGAACCTGTTGAGAATGCTTCAACTTTTCCTTATCTGAAAATCATAAGAAATGGTCCTAGTACAGAGGAGCCCGTCCCGTTTACTATCAAAAAAGATGGAAAGTGGAAAGATCTGATATTCGGGGGATGGGCTAGCCTTTACTTTGTCAGCCCTAAATTTTACGATGTACTGAAGGATATGTCGGGAATTAGGTTCTATTCAACGCTTATCCTAGGCTCAAAAACAAAGCCAACGAATAGCACTTACCTCGGTTTGTCTGCTACGGGAAGAAGTGGCCCAATTATTAAAGAATGGTATACTGAGGAAGTAGTTACCCCCAGGATTTATTCCCGAACGGAAAGGCGTTTACTTTTCTCTTGAGAGTTGGGACGGAAGTGATTTCTTCATTCCAGAAGACACAGCAATGATTGTGACAACCGAAAAAGTGAAAACAGTTATTGAACAGAATAAGCTGACAAACGTCTCACTAACTAAGATTAGTGAATTTACTAATTTGGTTTTCTAGAGTCAGAGCAGAGTTTCAAGACTGTATCTTATGCTTAATTAAAGACTAACTTCCTGAATGGTGGATTGCACAGCATTATTCAGGAAGTTAATTTAAAGAGCTAAATCAGGTTTCTATACAAAGGTTTTGACTTACACAAACACGCGGCTCTTACTCTCCTTTATTCGTCTGCTTTACGAATAGGGAACCGTATTTTTTCGGAATTTTCAGCGTAACATCGACCTGATACGGAGCGCGGTCACCGCCAAGGATATGACGATAGAAATGCTGGTGTAGCATTTGGTAGAGATGAGTTATCTGACTCATCTCAAGTGACATAGCTTTCGATTTTGTCGGATAGACAGTTACTTTCTCTTCTTTCCCTTGTCATACTGCCATTGCTTCAGCCTGCGAAAGGCTCAATCAATGACTTGCATTTGACAATCCAATCCTACATGCTACTATTCCTATGAACCGATTCCATTCTGCTATCCTATTGAGTTGTTTGCCGCTGGCTGTAGGATTGACCATCCTGGCCTGTAATAGCAGCGACAGTGTTAATCCATCGACCGGTACGTCGACTAATCCGGGCAGTACGACTACTACAACGAGCACGACTGCAACTGTTGGTACGGGTGTTCCGGATGTGTATAAGAAAATTTACGGAGCGTCTCAGATTTACCTGGAGGGCGATTATGTCGTTATCAAATCGACAGGGCTACCCGACCATAAGACTCCTTATTACAAAGGAACCCAGTGGGAATCGACTCTGTACGTAAACGATACCCGTTCCGGTTTCAAGGCCAATTCCAACACGATCACATCCTTCAGTTACACGTTTAAGATTCCCAAAAGTCCGGCCGTGGCCGCTACGCACAAAGCCCTGCAGGCTGCTACAATTGGGGTTGCCATCAACGGAGTGCCTCTGTTCAACCAGTACCAGATGGAAAACCAGCTGCTGACCCCCGGCGCTGGCGAATATGTTTCCTTCGACCTGTACGGTGGGCATCCAACGCCTTTCAGTGAATACCATTACCATATCGAACCCAGTTATCTGACCGCCACCAAAGGAAGCAGCTCATTGATCGGATTCCTGCTGGATGGTTTTCCGCTCTATGGGCCCGTCGAGAACGGTAAAACTCTAACCAGCAGCGATCTGGATGCTTACCATGGTCATACGAGCGCAACCGCCGACTACCCCAATGGTATCTATCACTATCATACAACGGCCGACGCTCCGTACATCAATGGGAATGGTTATTATGGGACGGCGGGTACCTGGTCGAAATAAATGGTTAGGGCTGCTGGCGGGTGCCTGGATCGCCTGCCAGCCATCGCCCGAAGTAAACCACTACATCGATGCCCGTACCGTGCAGATTGAATCCAGAGAGGGGAGTAGTTTTATTCAAAACAAGCCCATCACGGGTGTTCTATTCTCAATCAACACCCAGGGCGATACGCTTTTCAGGGTGCCTTTCTTCGGGGGTAAAGAAAACGGGAAGGCTTTGTTTTTTTACCCGGGCAACCGCATTCGTGAGGAGCGCTTTTTTGTGAACGGATGGAAAGAAGGAACCCACCGGGGCTGGTACGAAAACGGCCGGCCTATGTTCGAGTATCATTTCCACGACGATTTGTTCGAGAGTAGTTATCGGGAGTGGTTTCCGAACGGAAAACTATTCCGGAACATGCACTACGAAAAAGGCCAGGAGTCGGGTGTACAGCAGAGTTGGTCTGTGACCGGAACGATAAAAATGAACTACGTTATCAAAAATGACAGGCGGTATGGCCTACTGGGTACCAAAAACTGCAGAAATATCTCGGCTGGCACAGCTGGTCAGTAGTTTGTTGGCAATGACTTTTTTTGCTATAGCCTGTCAGTCAGCTACGGACCGGTCATCTCAGGCGCTGCCCTACTATAATTCGCCGGATTTTACCCCTATTTTCCCTGAATCACAAACTGACCTGAAGAAAAAGGTTACCCACACTATCGGTCCGTTTTCCTTGACGGATCAGCATGGCCAGACGATCGACCAGCACGCTATTGAAGTCAAGATTCACGTTGCCAATTTTTTCTTTACGACTTGTGGTGCCATCTGTCCCCGCATGGTCAACAACATGAAACTGGTTGACAAAGCGTTTGGCCATGATCCGAGCCTGGTATTGCTTTCCTATAGTGTGATGCCCTGGACTGACGATGTCGCCCGGTTACAAAAATACGCGCTGGCTAAGGGCATTCGATCGCCCAACTGGCATCTCCTGACTGGTCCCAAATCAGCAATTTATCAATTGGCCCGTCAGTCGTATTTTGCCGAATCGGAATTAGGCTATACCAGAGATAGTACCGAATTTTTACATACCGAACACTGCCTGCTGGTCGATAAGCACAAGCGCATACGCGGTATTTACAATGGCACGCTTGAGCTGGAAATGCACCAACTGATCGCGGATATCCGGACCTTACAGCAGGAGGAGTGACTGGTTATCAGTAAACGTAGAGCAACAACCCTTCTGAAAAATGCCTGTAAACAATCTCATATGGACTAGTTTTTACCTATCTCGGCCAACACATCGGGGAAACCGTTAGTTGTCAGGATAACCATTTTCCCGACATCAGTCTACACGGTATGAATCAGGCTTTACTTAGCCATCGGACGCTGGGGGTTACGTTCTCCGGCGATACGACCTGCGTGCGCGTCTGGGCACCGCTTGCCCAGACCGTTGCCCTGCGCATTTTCAACAAAGACCTGACGGTGCCGCTGCAAAACGATGGCCACTACTGGCAAGCGTCCGTCGATCAGCTGGAGCCCGGCGATACCTACAAATTCATATTGAACGGAACCCTCGAACGGCCTGATCCGGCATCGATGGCGCAACCTGAGGGGGTGCATGGACCATCACAGGCGCTGGATACCAACCAGTTTAGTTGGACCGACACCGACTGGCGCAACCTGCCCCTGGAAGATTACCTGCTGTACGAACTCCATACCGGCACATTCACGCGCGAAGGCACGTTTGCAGGAATCGAAAACCGGCTCGATTATTTAGTAGAATTGGGGATCAATGCCATCGAAATCATGCCGGTGGCGCAGTTTCCAGGTACCCGCAACTGGGGCTACGACGGCGTTTGTCCGTATGCGGTACAAAATTCCTACGGGGGCGCTGCGGGTCTGCAACGGCTGGTAGACGCCTGCCACCGGCGGGGGGTAGCGGTGGTGCTCGATGTGGTATACAACCACATGGGGCCGGAAGGGAATTACTTCTCAGACTACGGTCCGTATTTTACGGCCAAATACCAGACGCCCTGGGGCCACGCACTCAACTTCGACGGCGACTACAGCGATAGCGTCCGGCGGTATTTCATCGAAAATGTGCTGATGTGGTTTCGGGATTTTCACATCGACGGGCTCCGCATCGACGCGGCTCACGCCATCCACGACGATCGGGAAACGCACCTGCTGCGGGAAATAAAAGAGTATGTCGATGAACTGATGCGGCAGACAGGCCGACCGCATTACCTGATCGTCGAGACGGATCAGAACGAAACTCGGTTTATTCAGACGCTGGCCGATCAGGGATATGGCATGGACGCCCAGTGGAACGACGAATTCCACCACGCTCTGCGCGTCACCGCCGGGGGCGAGCGAAAAGGCTACTATGCCGATTATAACGGCATTCAGCACCTGGCCAAATCCTATAAAGATGCATATGTCTACGATGGCGCTTATATGCCCCGCCGGGCACGCATCGTAGGGAAATCGACAGCGGGTCACGCGGGGCGGCAATTTGTGGTATTCTCACAGAACCACGACCATATCGGTAATCGCATGCTGGGCGAACGCCCAAGTCAGCTGGTCAGTTTCGAGATGCAGAAGCTAATGGCCGGTGCGGTGATGAGCAGCCCCTACCTGCCGATGCTGTTCATGGGCGAGGAATGGGGTGAACTCAATCCGTTTCTTTATTTTGTCAGCCACTCCGACCCGGCACTCATCGATGCGGTGCGGGAGGGCCGGAAGCGAGAATTCGCAGCTTTTCAGGGCACAGTCGAAGCGCCCGATCCGCAGGACGAACAGACGTTTGAGCGGTCGAAGCTGCAGTGGAAACAACTGGCGCAGGAGCCGCATAAAACGCTGTTTTGCTACTACCGCACTCTGCTTCGGCTCCGGAAAGAGTCGTCGTTGCGGCACCCCAACCGGGAGTCGGTAGCCGTTGTCGTCGACGAGACCCGGCAGACGCTTACCCTGTTTCGGCGGCATGAAGCGCTCCCTACCACGCGGGCTGCGGAAGGGCCGGAAACAGTAGTTTGTCTGATGAATTTTTCGAAAGAACCACAAACTATCACCCTGCCACTCAGCAATCAGCCCTGGCAGAAACTGATGGATTCTGCCGACCCGCAATGGCGTGGTCCTGTAGCCGCTCCCGCAACGGTTGTGGGCAATGAGTCGGTGGTGATCCAGGCCGAATCGATTCTCATTTATACCAACAAGTGAGTTTCGGAGAATTGACCCCTACTGATTCGGAAAGAGGATGGATCGGTTTATACACGGTTTCGATTTTGGGCACTGATCAGCCGCTGGATCACCACGATATGGCTGAACAACACGACCGGAACCACAAAGCCAGGCAACCAGACGTAGGGCCATTTCAGCAGACCGACATTAGGCTGTTCGAAAGCCAGCTGCTGAAAGGGTAGGGGTAAGGATAGAATTGCCTGAACAACGATATTTAGTACTAAGCCCAGTGCCAGCACGTTCCAGGTCAGTAGCCAGCGCCGGGCCAGTCGTTTCTGACCAACGAAATAATGAGCCACCAATGGCGCGGTCAGACCTGCCAAAATATCGTAATTGCGGCCCTCAAAGGTCATCAGCTGAGGAATTTGCTGCTGCATATAAAGACCATACAGCGTTAGCTCAACCGGCACGCGTACCGTGTGCAGCCGTGTGAGGTCTGCTAACAGAAGCTGGTACAGCCAGGCGCGGCTTTTCGGGTTAGTCAGTAAGCCGATGATGAGCAGGAGTGGTGGGGTCAGCACCAGTGCAAAGCCCGGCGGACGAGCATCGAGTTGCTGAAAGAAGTGATTGTAGGCCAAAACGCCCAGGCCCGCTAGCCAAAGTAAACTCAGGCCAAGGAATAAGCTGGCCTGTCGGATCGAAAGCCGGCGGATGGCGACAAACAGCAGACCCAGAGTTAGCATCGTGGTTGCTGTGAAAAATACATCCAGCCAGGCCGGTGTATCGTCCAGAAGGTGAGAAAGATTGGGGTGCATAAAATTCCTGATTACGGCAGGCGATGATGCCTGGCATGGCAAAGGAAAAGCCCCTGGCTTATCTGGAGAAGGCTGGCTATGGTTTCGTCGATGAATGGTACTGAAAAGCCAAATGAATGGTCAGGAGTTGGCCGAGGCTTCCAGCCAGTTTCTAAAATCAGCACTCCGATATCGACTGACGACAACCTCCTCATGGGGTGCCTGCCGGTGCAGGGCCGGTATCAGGGTAACGACGAGCTTGCGGTTACTGTCGCTCTGCACGGCCCGGACAGCCCCCAATCCAACTATAAACTGCCGACTAAGCTGAAAAAAATAATGCGGATCTAAGTTGGGCGTCAATTGGCTAAAGGCGGAATAACGTGTGGTGATCTGTTGACCATCGGTTTTAACCAGCAAAATCAATCCACCTGTCGAATAGAAATAAGCAAGTTGATCCATCGGCAACCGAAGGCGGCCATTGGGTACGTCGATATCCAGCAAAGCAGGCGTAGTGCGCGCAGGTATGTCGATCTCAGACTGACTGGTCTGTTGGGTAAAGAGGGAGTCGGTACGTTTTTGCCGTTCCGAGAAAGCCCGCAACAGATACAGCCCGGAATAGCCACCGTTTACGAGCGAGGCCAGGGTAACGCAAACGACGACTCCCTTGAGTACCGTGTAGGGCTCGGGCCAGTGCTGGGTATACACCCGTTGGGCCAGTGGGAAAACAAAGGCAAAGGTCAGCAGCGTAGCCACGCCCCCCAGCAGAATCTGGCTCATCAGCCGACGGGTCGGGTGCTGCCAGAAAGGCAACCGTTCATCGAGCCAGCGATAAACCGCCAGATTGACTTCCCAGCAGGAAAGCATCACCGTCGCAACGGTCAGAAAATACGGCCACGGAAATCGATAGCCTGGCTGACCCGGAAGTAGTTGGCTGAACACGACATGTGAAGCCACGAACGCAGCCACAGGAACAATCGTCAGCCGAAAGGCAAGGTGCTGCTGACGTGTAAGTGGGGACATGAGTAGTTGTCGAATCGGACTAAGCGGACTTGCTTTTGCACCACAAAAGTAGGCCTGATACGGGACAATTCGTTTAGCCATGGCGCCTTTCGATAGCGGCTGGATCACCGGATGCCCCGTCGGTGCGCTTCCGGGGAGCGGCCTGAAAGGTACAAAAGGGGGCTCATAGGATTCGATTTATACTTGATCGGCCTATACCTCACTTTTAAGGCCACCTTAAAGCATAGTAGAACAATTAGACTATTTTATTGTACATTTAACTTACTGGTATCTAACCATTACGGAGTGATGAAGCCCTTATCCCTGCGCATCGTGCTGGTAGACGATAACGAGGATTATCGTCGGTTACTACGCTGGTCCCTGAGCCGTGTGCTGGAGCGGATCACTATCGAAGAAATGACTACCGGTGAGCAACTCCTGGCTTGGCTGGCTGCTTATCGGAAGCGATCAGCTACGGAACCAGCCCACGACCCCTGCCAGGTGACCATCATTCTGCTGGATATGCACATGCCAGGCTTAAATGGACTGGAAACGCTGCAGTCCTTAGGCGACATGAGTGATCTGGTGACTATGCCGGTACTGATGCTGACCGCATCGACGGATTCGGCCCTCAAACAGCGAGCCTATCATCAGGGTATTCATCTGTATATCGTCAAACCCACCGGGCCTCATGGGTTCCACCGGATTATCGAAGCGGTTAAGCTCTGCTACCGGGACACGCTTCAACTGCGGGAGCAACTGACACTTCCCCGCATCGACATCAACCCCAACCTTAACTAGCAGTTTTGCTCATACCTGCGCTCGTTGAGCAAATACCGCTGTGCGTTTATACTTCGGCCTTCACGGTCAGTTAACAAACTGAATGCACCACTTTAGGAGCAATAAAAGCAGTTTGGGCCAAAGTAAATGCGACAAAATCCCAGACTGAATGCAAAGATTTGTTTTATGAGGCAATAAAGTTCTGATGTTAGCTTGTTATGATGGCAAAATACTCTTTCGGCTCGCGCGTGAGCGTTTTCATGAGACCATTCTATAGGCAACATAGCTATTCAATATGCCTGTCTTTTTAGGTGCAAAATCCTACAACAGTTAGTAAAAGCAACTTTTACATTTCGTTAGCATTCTTTTACAGGTCATTAACAGACGGCAGGATAGAAACTTTTAGCTTTACGGACCATCGCGTGGTTGAAATCCTTGAAAACAAAAAGTGTACTGATTAAGCCTACAAAAAACATGAAAAAGATCATTTATGCCCTAATCTTACCGCTGGTTGTGGTAAGCGGACTGGTATTTGCTAATCGTGAAATTAAAAATGAAGCTTCTAAAAAGTCAACCTCAAAGCCACTCTCGGCTGCTGACAGGAAAGCTGCATTGAAAAAATGGGAAGCTACCCCTGATGGTATAAAGTACAAAAAATGGGAAGCGTCTCCCGAAGGTAAAAAAGTGTATGCCGGTGAAGCTAAGATAAGGAAGCATATACGTGCTTTTACCAATATGGAGGGAGTTGTAACCTCTCTTTCTCTTCCGCCAGGCTCACGATTAGGTTTCGGAGTGATGGTGAAGATCGATGGTGACGATTATATTCTTAGTTTCGGGCCGGAAAAATCTGACAGGAATTTTTTAAACTTTAACAATGAATTTAAGCAATTGCATAGCCTGAAAGTTAACGACAAAATAAGTATAAAAAGCCATAGCGTATCGCACGCGCCCAAGTATTCATATCCAATAATATCAGGCGATTATATAGAACGAGATAGTGAAGTAATTTATAAACGTGCCCCTCGCAAAGGTGGTTGCTAAGTAAATTACATAATACATAGATGCTTTATTCTTACCGGTTGTTTTTTTACCTCCTGTGGGCAAAACCAAACAGGAGGTAAAAAAATATTATTAAATCTGAAACTAAAGACGTATCCACTTCCATGGTTCGACCCCAAATGTGAGTATACTGATTCTAACGGTACACGCCTGGTAATACAAAACAGCTTTCCCAAAGGTGGACTAGATACGCACCCAACGGGTGTACGATTTGGAAGGAGAATATTCTGAACACGCGTCATTAACGAAACAGATACTCTCGGTATGATGGAAAGAGCATTACCGACTTTAAGAAGTAAAGAACTACTTGGTGGCGCACTTACTTGAGAAGCTGACACGCTCTAACTACGGGAGCGACAGGCCCATCCCCGCATCGATATAGACCCAACCTTAACAGCGTTTTTGCTCATACCCGCGCTCGGTGAGCAAATATCGCTGTGCGTTTATACTTCCACCTTCACGGTTTCAAGCTGGCTACGTTCAATCGTTAAGTTGACTGAGCGGTCAGTTTTAGGCCGGGTTCTGTGAACGGTGTTTTTAGGAATAGTGAACAACTGGCCAGGCATCAGCTCGACTGTTTCGGTTTCCAGATCGATCAGTAGAATGCCCTCGACCTGGAGAAAGGTTTCATCCGAATCGGGGTGATAATGCCAGAAATAATTTTCGGTCATGACACTCACTTTCACCACATGGTCGTTGACAGTGGCTAGCGAGAAATTCGCGTAGGTCGTTACCGCCTGGGTGAGCGCTCGAATATCAATTGGGGTAAGTGAGGAAGCGGCCATATCGATGCATTAACGTTTGCTAAACATTAAACATACGGCAATTCATTCAGTAATTCGCTGAAACCGGCCTATACCCTCAAAATCGTAACCTTCGGTATCCCTTTATTACATGGCCATGGGCCTAATTATATATACGTCGGTTTTTCTTCGGCCGTGGTTTCGAAGAGGGTTACTCTGGGAAAGCGGGACAGGTCGATAGGTTTGTAGACAAAGCCGATATAAAATCCCCAAAACGTGACCAAAACGCCTGTGTAGGTAGCGATTCCCGGTAGGTTCAGGTCGGCCATGAAAACAACGTCCATCAGGCCATGAAAAAGTGCGCAGGCTAGCACGTTGCCGCGGGAGGAATTATACAGCCAGGTAAACAACAGGCCGCCAGCGAGTAAACTGAACAGCCATCCGATAAAACTGCCCGCTTCCATCTGGTTATACGTACCCAGCGGATTCAGAAAGAGCGGCCAGTGCCAGATGGCCCAAAAGAGCGTAAGGAGCAGGGTCGAGGTAAAAGCAGAATAATGAATCTGTAGCCGGGGTAACACAAACCCTCGCCAGCCGACTTCTTCTCCTAATCCAACAATGGCGATGTTGACCACTACATATATACTCGGTGGAAGAAAACTGAACTCGCCCGACGAAAATAGCCGATGCCAGTCGGGCGTTCGATGCTGGGTAACACAGACAAAGCCCGCGATTAGCAGGAGCATCATAAGGGGCGCCAGGAAAGCGACGCCCAGCCAGCGCACGTAACCGCGTCGGGACGTAACGCGCCCGAATAATGCCCGGATGCCACTAAACCCCCTTGTATGGATGGTTACCAGCAAAGCCGCCAACATCGGTCCCAGGCTGCCCAGCAGGTGAACGTAGGGTAGTTTGTCGACGGCTATACCCAGTGGTAGAAAATAAGGCGACCAGATGAGCCAGGTCAGGGCATAGGTCAATCCGAAAAAGAGCAGGAGCTGCCGATGAATTGAGTACGGAGATAGGTCTTCTTTCATAGCAAAGCACGCTGAACGCTGGCAGTCGGGACAAGGTCAGACGTCGGTGTTATTGACCGGAAAGTTAGGGGCGTATCCGGGTTTGCAGGCTGATAACCATCAGGCTGACAACTGACCTTACTTAGAATCCGGTACCTGCCGGACTCTCATCTTTGCTCGTCCTGCTCCCACCTTTCTGGCTTATGCTTGGCTATCTCACCGACAACGTCATTCATCACCTGCTCACAAGCCAGCGGTTCGGCCGCTTAGCCTGCGCTGTAAACGATGAAATCTCACTGGTTCCGGTCAACTGTCTGTTCGACGGTCAATTTGTTTATATTCATACCCGGGAGGGGACCAAAACGCGCCTGATCCGCCAGAACCCATCCGTATGCTTCGAGGTAGACGAACTGCTCTCGCCTTCACTGTGGCGGAGTGTGGTTGTTCGGGGCGTAGCCGAAGAGCTGACCGGCGACGATCGATTGTGGGCGCTGCAGCGATTAGGGGTCCGCCAGCTCCCGCTTTTCAGCGATGAAACACCATTGACCGACGAGAACCCGTCAGAAGCGACAGAGCCTCATCCGCTACCCGCGACTGTATTGTATCGAATTCATATCCAATCCAAAACGGGTCGGCACATTCAGCGTTAACTAATTTAACTGCATCGAAGCAATTCTTTTCCCAATAAGGTGATGACCACAAACCAGACCGACCCTCGCTCTACGATCAGCCCGGAAACCCTACAGGGTATCGATGCCTACTGGCGGGCCGCTAACTACCTGTCGGTGGGGCAAATGTACCTGCGCGACAACCCCCTACTACGGGAGCCGCTGAAGCCGGAACATATCAAAGCGATGCTGCTGGGCCACTGGGGTACCACGCCCGGCCAGAATTTTATTTATGCTCACCTGAACCGATTGATTCGGGAACGCGACCTGAACATGATCTACCTGTCCGGTCCTGGGCATGGGGGGCCGGCGCTGGTAGCCAACACCTATCTGGAAGGTACCTATAGTGAAGTGTATTCGGCCATTACCCAGGACGAAGCAGGTCTGAAAAAACTGTTTACCCAGTTTTCGTTTCCGGGCGGCATTCCCAGTCACGTTTCGCCGGAATGCCCGGGTTCCATCCACGAAGGGGGTGAGCTGGGCTACTCGCTCAGTCATGCCTTCGGGGCTGTTTTCGACAACCCGGACCTGATTGCGGCCTGTGTCGTGGGCGATGGCGAAGCTGAAACCGGTCCGCTGGCGACGGCCTGGCATTCAAATAAGTTCCTGAACCCGGCGACCGATGGGGCGGTGTTACCCATTCTGCACCTGAACGGGTATAAAATCGCGAATCCAACCGTTCTGGCCCGTATCAGCCACGAAGAGCTTCAGCAGTTGTTTCTCGGCTACGGCTGGACCCCGTACTTTGTCGAGGGCGACGACCCGACCGCCATGCATCAGGCGATGGCTGGGGTGCTCGACGAGATTTTCCGGTCAATTCACGACATTCAGCGAAACGCACGGGAGCAAGGGCAAACCGACCGGCCGCGCTGGCCCATGCTGGTGCTGCGCTCACCGAAAGGCTGGACTGGCCCCAAAGAAGTGAACGGTCTGCCGGTCGAGGGCACGTTTCGGGCGCATCAGGTGCCCATTACCGACCCCGCCACCAACCCAGCTCATCTGTCCCAACTGGAAGCCTGGCTGAAAAGCTACCGCCCTGGTGAACTGTTTGACGACACCGGTCGCTTAATACCCCAACTGCAGGAATTAGCTCCGGTTGGAAACCGGCGGATGGGCGCGAATCCGCACGCCAACGGGGGCCTGTTGCTCAAAGACCTGCGCCTGCCCGACTTCCGGGATTATGCAGTTGCGCTGACAAAACCTGGCAGTGTCAGCGAGTCCGACACGACGATCGTGGGTAAATTCCTGCGAGACATCATCGCCCTCAATTCAGCGCAGCGCAACTTCCGAATTTTTGGTCCCGACGAAACCCTGTCCAACAAACTGAACGCCGTTTTCGAGACGACGAACCGGCAGTGGGAAGGTGAGCAAATTCCTTCGGACGAATTTCTGGCGTCCGACGGCCGCGTGATGGAAATGCTGAGCGAACACCAGTGCGAGGGCTGGCTGGAAGGCTACCTGCTGACGGGCCGACATGGGCTGTTCAACAGCTACGAAGCCTTTATTCATATCGTGGATTCGATGTTCAACCAACACGCCAAGTGGTTGAAAGTAACCCTGGGCATTCCGTGGAGACGCAAACTGGCTTCGCTCAATTACCTACTGGCTTCGCACGTCTGGCGACAGGATCACAACGGGTTTACGCACCAGGACCCTGGCTTTATCGATCTGGTGGTCAATAAAAAAGCGGAAGTGGTGCGGGTATATCTGCCGCCCGATGCCAACTGCCTGCTGTCGGTGATGGACCATTGCCTGCGCTCGCGTCATTACGTCAACGTCGTGATCGCCGGCAAGCATCCGGCTCCGCAATGGCTGGATATGCCCTCCGCCGTTACGCATTGCACTCGTGGTATCGGAATCTGGACCTGGGCCAGCAACGATACCGGCTACGAACCCGACGTGGTCATGGCCTGCGCCGGCGACGTCCCTACGCTGGAAACGTTGGCTGCAGTTTCCCTACTACGCCGGGCGGTGCCAGATTTGAAAATTCGGGTCGTGAACGTAGTCGATCTGATGCGGCTTCAATCGGCCAGTGAACACCCGCATGGGCTGGATGATACGGCCTTTGACTTACTTTTTACCGAGAATAAACCCGTTATCTTTGCTTTTCATGGGTATCCGTGGTTGATTCATCGCCTGACCTACAAACGAACCAACCACCGGAACATTCACGTTCGGGGGTACAAGGAAGAAGGGACCATCACAACGCCGTTCGATATGACCGTGCTCAACGAGCTGGATCGCTATCATCTGGTACAGGATGTGATCGACCGGCTGCCTCTGCTCAGAAACCGATTGGCGTATCTGAAGCAGGAAATGCAGGATAAACTGATCGAACACCGGCAGTATATCAATACCTATGGCCAGGATATGCCCGAAGTGCGCAACTGGACCTGGAGCAATTGAAAAAGTTTTCGACAGGATTAGCCGCATTGACAGCATCTAGAACTAACCTACAGCCTGTCAATCCGGTTAATCCTGTCGAAAGCACGTTTAAGAGCGTATTATGACGAAATCCGTATTTATCGCGTCGGTAGAGCCGTACACGGGGAAATCTTTACTGGCGCTGGGGTTAGTGAATAGCCTGCTGGGAAAAACGCAGAAAGTGGGCTATTTCAAACCCATTATTACGCAGCAACTTCCGGGGCAGAAAGAAATTCACATCGAAGCCATTCTGGACTATTTTGCGCTGCCGCTCACTTACGAAGATACCTACGCATTTACCCGGCAGGAAGCCCTGCAGCATATGGAGTCGGAAGGGCGGGGCGAGATGTTGAACACCATCATCAGCAAGTACAAGAAACTGGAAGAAAACTGCGATTTTACTGTTATTGAAGGCAGTGATTTTCTGGGCGAAGGGATCGCCTTCGAATTCGAGTCGAATGTGGTCATTGCCAAAAACCTCGGCGCGCCCGTCCTGATCATCATTACCGGCGAAGGTAAATCGACCGCTCAGATCGTCAGCTCCGCCCTGAGTGCGCTACAGGGCTTCGAAAGCCGGGAGGTGCAGGTGCTGGGGATGGTGGCCAACCGGGTAAAGTCCGAGCAGGTAGAGGACGTCCGGGAGTTGCTCCGGATGCAGCTACCCACCGATATGATGCTCACCGTCATTCCGTGGGAAAAACAGCTGCAAAGCCCGACCATGAAAGAAATCCGGGATGCGCTGGGAGCCAAAGTGCTCATTGGCGAAAGCCTGCTTACCAACCAGGTCGACAACTTCGTGACGGGTGCCATGATGCTACCCAACTTTCTGAATTACATCAAGGAAAATGTGCTGATCGTAACTCCGGGCGACCGGGGCGACATCATCATCGGGGCGTTGCAGGCCAATCTGTCGGCCAATTACCCGAAAGTAGCGGGGATTGTGCTGACGGCGGGTACCGAACCCGACGAGCCCGTTACCCGCCTGATTGCGGGCCTTCAGACCGTTATTCCTATTCTGACGGTGCAGCAGGGCACTTTCGGCACAACGACCGCCATCGGAGCCATTCACTCCCGCATTACGGCCGACAATCGGAAGAAAATCGAACTGGCGATCAACGTATTCGAAACCTATGTCGACACGAAAGCGCTCGACGACCGGCTGGTTACCTATCAATCGGAAGGGATCACCCCGCACATGTTTCAGTACCAGCTCGTCAAAACGGCCCGAAGCCAGAAAAAACACATCGTTTTACCCGAAGGAAACGACGACCGGATTCTGAAAGCCGCGGCCCGGCTGGTTGCTCAGAACATCGTGGACCTGACTATTCTGGGCGACGAAGCCGAAATTATGGCTTCCGCCAAGCGACTGGGCTTAACCCTCGACACCAGCGTGGTAAACATCGTCAACCCGGCAACATCGGTAAACTATGAGGCTTACGCGGCTACACTGTACGAACTGCGTAAAGCCAAAAATGTGAACCTCGACATGGCCCGGGACATGATGCTGGACGTATCCTACTTCGGTACCATGATGGTCTACCAGGGGCATGCCGACGGGATGGTGTCGGGAGCCGTTCACACGACCCAGCACACCATCCGGCCGGCGTTGCAGTTTATCAAAACCAAACCGGGCGTGTCGCTGGTATCGTCGGTCTTTTTCATGTGTCTGCCCGACCGCGTGTCCGTTTTCGGCGACTGCGCGGTGAATCCCAATCCGACGGCGTCTCAACTGGCTGAAATTGCCATTTCGTCGGCCGAAAGCAGCGCCCGTTTTGGCATCGAGCCGCGCATTGCCATGCTCTCGTACTCGTCGGGAACGTCGGGCGAAGGCGAAGATGTGGAGAAAGTCCGGCAGGCCACGGCCCTCGTTCGGGAAAAGCGCCCCGATCTGAAAATTGAAGGACCCATTCAGTACGATGCAGCCGTAGATCCTCTGGTAGGCAGTCAGAAGCTACCCAACTCCGACGTGGCTGGCCGGGCCAGTGTACTGATTTTCCCGGATTTGAATACGGGCAACAATACCTACAAAGCCGTGCAGCGGGAAACGGGCGCGCTGGCTATTGGACCCATGCTGCAAGGACTCAATAAACCCATCAACGACCTGAGCCGGGGGTGTACGGTAGACGATGTATTCAATACGGTGGTCATCACCGCCATTCAGTGTCAGGATAGCCAATAGTATTTCGACGGGATCGACAGCCTGTTCAGGATAAAACCAGAACGGAAACCTGGTCCTTCTTAAAGCCTGTCGATCCTGCCAGAAACCCCAAAAGTATGTACATCCTAGTCATCAATGCGGGCAGCAGTTCCTTAAAATACCAGCTGTTCGATATGCCATCCGACACGCCCCTGTGCTCAGGACTCATTGAACGAATCGGTACGGATGCGGCTTTTATCCGCCACAAAATACTGACCACCGAGCCCGCCCGGACCGTGGAGCAGAAGGGTGCTATTCCCGACCATGCGGCCGGACTTCAGCAGATGCTGCAACTGTTGTCGGATGCTGAGATCGGTGTAATCCGTTCGGCCGATGACATTCGGGCTGTCGGCCACCGGGTTGTGCACGGGGGCGAACGCTTCGCCAAGGCTACGCTGATTACGCCCGCCGTCAAAGAAGCGATAAAAGCCCTGTTTCCGCTGGCTCCGCTGCATAATCCCATCAATTACCAGTGCATCGAAATTGCCGAAAAGACATTCCCGAATGCCCGGCAGATAGCGGTGTTCGATACGGCTTTTCATCAGACCATGCCGCCCTACGCGTTCCGATATGCCCTGCCCGAAGCGCTGTACGCCGAAGAAGGAATTCGGGTTTATGGATTTCACGGCACCAGCCATAAATATGTCAGCGAGAAAGCCGGTACCTGGCTGGGCAAACCTGATGCCAAACTCATTAGTATCCATCTGGGCAATGGCTGTAGTATGACCGCCGTACGGGCAGGCCAGTCGATCGACACGAGCATGGGGTTTAGCCCGCTGGCAGGCCTGGTTATGGGAACCCGTTCGGGCGATATCGACCCCGCCGTTATTTTCCACCTCATATCGATTGGCTACAGCCCCGACGAGGTGAATAACCTGCTCAACAAACAGTCGGGTATGCAGGGGCTGACGGGCCTCAACGACATGCGCGATATTCGAAAAGCGCTGGATGCCGGAAGTCGGGCGGCTGCTCTTGCGCTCGATATTTACGCCTACCGAATCCGAAAATACATTGGCGCGTATACCGCCGTGTTGAATGGGCTGGACGCTTTGATTTTTACTGCAGGCGTCGGCGAAAACGACAGCGCCATGCGCGAGCGCATCTGTCAATCCCTCGACGTGCTGAATATTCAGCTTGATCCCGCAAAAAACAGCGCGGTATCGGCCGACATCCGCGACGTTAGCCGGGCTGGGGGGGCGGTCAGGATTCTAGTGATTCCCACCAATGAAGAGCTGGAAATTGCCAATCAGAGTTACGCGCTGTTGTGTACGACCTAATATAATCTTATCGGTGCGGCCATACTCCGGTCCGAAAAAGAGCAGCAGAATTCCTGATAAGTCTATGGTCGTCTGTCTTTTCGTTGGTGCACCCATCTGGTGTAGCGACCGGAAGTGGACCTTCGACGCGTAGTCTATACGTGTTCCTGGCTAGTAGAAAATCGGTTCAGGAGCGTTTATTTACCAAATTGGTTTATTCGTATGCCTACGGGAGAATACAGCGTAGCATAACCGGTTCCGGTAGTGAAGAAGCGCGGCTGTTCCTGACCAGGCTAACCAATAGTGTGCTTTTCCAAACAATCACGAATGGACTATCGTCAATTAGGGAAGACCGACCTGAATGTATCTCTGCTCAGTTTTGGCGCGTCGCCACTGGGAAATGTGTTTAATGAGGTATCCGAAACGGAAAGCATACGGGCCGTGCATACCGCCATCGACCACGGCATTAATTTCTTCGATGTGGCTCCGTTTTACGGTGATACACTGGCCGAAAAGCGATTGGGAAAGGCACTGAAAGGAAAACGGAATTCAGTTTTTCTGGCCACGAAATGCTGTCGGTACGGAAACGGTATTTTCGATTTTTCCTATGAGCGGGTTCTGCGAAGCATCGATGAATCGCTGGAGCGGTTGCAGGTCGATTACGTCGACCTGCTGACCGTACACGACATTGAATTTGGCGACCTGCAACAGGTGTTGACCGAAGCTATTCCGGCGGCTCTGAAGGTCAAAGAGATGGGGAAAGCCCGCTATGTCGGCTTTTCGGGTTTGCCGGTGCGGTACCTGGCCCAGGTTGCGCGCGAGGTCACTGTCGACACGGTTTTGTCGTGGGGACATTATAACCTGCTGGAAGACGAAATTAATGACGAACTGGTACCCCTTTCGCTGGAGAAAGGATTTGGGCTGATGAATGCCGCTCCGCTGATGCAGCGAATTCTGTCGGATGCGCCCGTTCCTGTCTGGCAAAATTCTCCACAGGCGGTAAAAGACATGCAACCTAAACTGGTAACCTTGTGCCAGGAGTATGGGCTGGCGCTGAGTGATGTCGCATTAAATTATGCCGTGCTTCATCCCGTTATCGCCACCACCATCGTCGGCATATCCGAACAGCGACAGGTCGAGCAGAATTTGCGGGCCCTTCAAATTCACCTGCCCAGCGAGCTGCTTGAACGCATCGAAACGTTGGTAAGTCCGGTGAAAAATCAAATGTGGTTTGAAGGTAACCCAGCCAACAACCTTCCTAAAACTAATCGTATAGCATGAATAAGCAACCTGCCCTGGTGCTGGTCGAGCCCGGAAAAACAGAAGTGCGCACCATCGATATCCCGGTTCCCGGACCGGAAGAGGTGTTGCTTCAGGTCAACATGGTCGGTTTCTGCGGGGGTGATCTCAACGGGTTTCGTGGCCTGTTCGAATTACAGGAATACCCCAATGTGCTGGGGCATGAAGTAGGCGCTACGATTCTGGAAATAGGTAGTCAGGTGCCTGACCAGTTCCAACCCGGCATGCACGTCACGCTGAACCCGTACCTGAACTGTGGCGTCTGTCTTTCCTGCCGGAAAGGTCGTCCAAATGCCTGTCAGGATAATAAAACGATGGGCGTTCGCCGACCCGGCGCCATGACCCAGTTTATCAGTGTCCCCTGGCAGAAGCTCCATCCTTCCTCGCAGCTGTCGGTTCGGGAGTTGGCCCTGGTCGAGCCGCTTACGGTTGGTTTTCACGCCGTAACCCGAGGGCGCGTCACGGCAGGCGAAAAAGTAGCCGTCATCGGTTGTGGTATCGTCGGACTGGGAGCCGTCGCGGCAGCCGCCCACCGGGGCGCAGACGTGACGGCCATCGACATCGATGAGGCCAAGATGAAAACTGCCCGGCTGGCCGGGGCTGCTCATACCATCAACACCACGAACGTCGACTTGCACGAAGCCCTGCTGGCGATAACCGGCGGAGATGGTCCCGACGTGATCATCGAAGCTGTCGGGCATCCGGCGACCTATCGGGCGGCTGTCGAGGAGGTGGCTTATACCGGTCGGGTCGTTTACATTGGGTACGCCAAAAAGCCGGTCGATTATAACACGGGTGTATTCGTGCGGAAAGAGATCGAAATTCTGGGCTCACGCAATTGCCTCGGCGAATTTCCGGAGGTAATCGACTATCTCGAAAAGGGCAAATTTCCGGTCGATGCGGTCATTAGCCGGACGGTGAGTCTGGAAGACGCGGGCGCGGCCCTGGCCGAGTGGTCGGCAAATCCGGGACCGATCACGAAAATAATGGTGGATTTTGGTAACCTGACGAACTGATGAAATCCTGCGTTACGATTGCGCTCGTTCCGGCCATCAGAACCGGTCCGTGGATTTACTGGGATGAGTTGGAAACCAGCATGGCGAAAGCCGCAGCCCTGGGTTTCGACGCTGTCGAATTGTTTACGGCATCGGCCGATGCCGTTAGCGCCGGCCCCTTATCCGAACTGGCTCATCGGCTGGGGCTGACCGTGGCGGCCGTAGGAACCGGTGCTGGAAAAGTACTCCACGGACTGACCCTGACCGACCCCGACCCGCAGATCCGCGCCAGAGCCATCGCTTTCATTGCCGAAATGATTTCGTTTGGCGCATCGGTGGGGGCGCCGGCTATTATTGGCTCCATGCAGGGAAATGCGACGCCCGCCGTTGGCAAGGAGCAGGCGATCCAGTGGCTAACCGAAGGGCTGGATACGCTGGGCCCGTTAGCCGAAGCGCAGGGCGTAAAGCTCATCTACGAACCCCTCAACCGGTATGAAACGAACCTAGTTAACGACCTCCGGTCGGGCGTCGATTTGATCCGATCCCTGAAAACGAAACAGGTAGTTCTGCTGGCCGATCTGTTTCACATGAATATCGAAGAACCTTCGCTGGCCGACAGTATTCGCGCGGCTGGTGCTCATATTGGTCATGTTCACTTTGCTGACAGTAACCGACGCCCGATCGGTCTGGGGCATACGGCTATGAATGAGGTAGCCACTGCCCTGAACGAAATTGGCTACGAGGGGTATATTTCTGCCGAAGCGTTTCCTTATCCCGACCCCGACCAGGCGGCCCGGCAAACCATTCAATCGTTTAACACCTATTTCGGATAACTGACCGTTTAACTCTCCTGCTGTATGCAACGATTTTGTCTGGCACTCGACCTGAAAGATGATCCTGAACTGATAGCCGAATACGAACGATGGCATGCCCAGGGAAAAGGCTGGCCTGAGGTGCGGGCCAACGATCTGAAAGCTGGTATTCAGGATATCCAGATTTATCGGACGGGTAACCGGATGGTCATGATCCTGGAAACGGACGATGCCTTTACGTTCGGGAAAAAACAGGCGCTGGACGCCGACAATCCGCACGTTCAGGAGTGGGAACGCCTGATGTGGACCTTTCAGCAACCGCTACCCTGGGCCGAAGAAGGACAGAAATGGGTGCTGATGAACCAGATCTTTCAGTTCGAAAAAGACGTATAACCGATGGGTCAGCCCGAAGGGGCTCAGGCGAGTGATGGAGTTTGTCGGGGGCTGACACCGCTACTGGCTGGTTGCCGATCGACGCCCTTTGCCGTAAGTGCCTTCCTGAATCAGTCCTGAATCGTCGTATGCCCGATCCATAACACCGGACAAACCAGTGCCTCATTTTTTTTGCAAAAATTTTTGGTGTCGATATGACATTTAAAAATTTAGTGTCATTTTTACACTAATAAATATTACAATAGACATGTAACCTCTTGCTCTCTGGTTCGCCAGCGTTGGGGTTGGATCTTGTGTAGGTATAAACGAGAAAAGTAATAGTGTATAGTAGATAGGTTTGAATAATTAAGGCTACTAACCATCAGAGATTTCTACTGATCGGTTCTTCAATCATAGGTTAATAGTCAGTAAAACTCCACGGGATTCCCGTGGAGTTGTTCTTGAAAAGGTGAGCCTACCTCGTTTTTTGACACTAATAACTTTTTGGTTGTATAATTTGCTGTTTAGGTATAATTTTTATTATTTCAGACATACGAAATTACGTTCAATTTGATGGCTTCTGACGACCAGATCGTATGGCAATTATTTCGTGCGGGTGATAAGCAGGCGTTGGGTCGGTTGGCCGAACGCTGTTATCGCATGCTGAAACATTATGGCCTGAAATTTATGGTAGACGAAGCCATAGTCGAAGACTGTATACAGGAATTGTTTCTGCAACTCTGGCAGAATCGCCTGCAAATCAACGACACGGAGTCTGTCAGACATTATCTGCTAAAAGCGCTGAGACATCACATCCTTCAGTATCTACGGAAGAAACGGCTGAATCAGGAAGAAATAGACTGGGACGGTTCACTGGGTGAAGAAATGGATTCAGAAACCCTGTTGATTCAACAGGAATCGCTTACCTTACTGACAACCACGATACAAGCTCAGTTAGCCTCCTTACCCGCTCGCGAACGGGAAGCCCTTTACCTACGCTTTTACGAAAACTTATCCATACCCGAGATTGCCGAAGTGATGAACGTAAACCGACAATCGGTTTCTAACTTTCTGCAGAAAGCACTCAATAAGCTTCGTAGTCAGTGGCTTGTCCACACGTTTCTGACGGTTTGTATTTTTTTTCAAAAAAATTTGCTTTAAGTAGGGTATCGTTGGCGCGACTCTTCATACTATCAATGAAAATCGCAGAAAAGTACCAATGGCCCTTCCTTTCGAAAATTTTTCAACCGTCGAGGATTTTTTAGAAAACGACGCGTTCCGGGCCTGGGTCCTGAAACGACGGCCGGAAGATCAGGAAATCTGGCAGCAATGGCTGGCGGAGTACCCCGAAAAAAGAGCCCTTTATGAGCAGGCCGTAGCTACTTTCTTAGTGCTTCAGGGAGAGCAGGTCGCGATCACGGACCAACAGGTCAAAGCGAAAACAGAAGAACTGCTCCACCAGCTTACCAAAGCCCCTACGGTCGTCAGGCCACTGTTCGGCTGGGGGCGGTGGGCGGCTGCAGCCGCAGTAGTCGGATTGGCAATCTATTGGCAGTTCGGCAGCTCCCTTTCCAGGCCGTTCGCTGCCTTTCGTAAACAGGACGCCCAGGTTATTCGGGACGTCGGCTGGAAGATCGTAAAGAATGGAACCGGACAGCCAATGGTAGTGCTGTTGCCCGATAATTCATCAGTCCTGCTTTCTACGGGTAGCCAGTTACGGTTTCATAAACAGAACATTCACAAGCTTCGGGAAGTGTATCTGCAGGGAGAAGGATTTTTCGAAGTGAGTAAAAATCCGGCTAAACCATTCATCGTTTATACCGCCAACCTAACCACGAAGGTGCTGGGAACCAGCTTTCAGGTACATTCTTTCGACAAAGAAACGGCGGCCTTCGTGAAGGTGAAAACGGGTAAAGTTTCGGTTACACCGGCCTACGCTCCCGACAAACCCATACTGCTGACAAAGAACGAACAGCTCAGTCTGGAGACCAAAACGGATAAGTTCATCAAACGAGACATCGTACCGGCAAAGGGCAATTCGTCGGGTATAGTCAGTCAGCAGTTCACCTTCGAGTTTACGCCCGTATCGGAGATTTTCACGCTACTGGAAACCAGCTACAACATGCCGATTCGCTACGATCGCCAATTGCTGGCCCACTGCACGTTTACCGGTCAACTCAACGATGCTTCTTTTCTGGAAAAAATCAGGCTGATCTGTCTGACTATTGAATCGACGTTCGAAGTTGTTGATAACCAGGTCGTCATTCATAGCCATGGTTGTAGTTAGTTGTCCATTTTAACCTTTAAACCGCCGGCCTCTATGCTCTGAAAACTATCGCTTCTTAACTAGAAAGAGCGATAGTGCTACCAACACTATCGCTCAATTGTCCACAAATGTGTCTGATACACACATTATCTCTTTAGGTAGAGAAGGGACGTGTTTCTTGTCATTTCTTCCCAAAACAACAAAAACGCATAAATGTATGCAGTACCGTTTCATCAATCGCAATGTTTGGATCAGGATTATGAAAATTTCCAGCCTGCAATTCGTACTTGCCCTTACGTTAACGCATGTTGGCTTTGCGCTCGACGGCAGGGCGCAGGAACTGCTAAGCCGACGCATTAGCATATCCGCTCAGAATGAGGATGTCGAAGTGACAATCCGGCGCATCGAAAAGCAAGCCAACGTTCAGTTTCTTTTTAGCAGAGAGATCATTCAGTCGAAGCGAAAAGTAAATTATCAGGCTAAAAACGAACAGCTTTCGCAGGTATTGACGCAAATTCTGACTCCGCTCAACCTAAGTTACGAGGTGGTAGGGCAGCAGATCGTTATCCGAAGGGAGGGGGGTGTTCCGGCGACCATGCAGCAGGATAAGACCTCCGGCGACATCATCGTGGAGCCGGCACAGGATATCCAGATATCGGGCCGGGTTACGGGCGACAATGGCGAGGGGTTGCCTGGTGTCAATATCCAGATCAAGTCTACTCAGCGGGGAACGACGACCGACGGAAACGGTTCATACCGGATTAGTATCCCGGATCGAAATGCGGTCCTTGTTTTTTCCTTCATTGGCTACGTTAGCCAGGAAGTAGCCGTCGGTGCGCAGTCGACAGTGAATGTTACCTTAGCGTCTGACGATAAAACCCTCAACGAAGTGGTGGTTGTCGGATACGGGGTCCAGCGCAAACGCGATGTGACCGGCTCGGTGGTTTCCGTCAATGAAACTACCCTCAAGGAAGTACCCGCTCCGAACCTCGTCAACCAGTTGAAAGGCCGGGCCGCCGGGGTAACCGTCGTGAGTAACGGCTCAACGCCTGGTTCTCAGGGACAAATCCGTATCCGGGGTAACCGTACCCTGACGACCAGCTCTAATTCAGCCGATGGGCTGGACGGGCCGCTGGTGGTGGTTGATGGGATACCCTACGGCGGGCTCAATGACATTAACCCGGATGATATCGCCAGCCTGGAAATCCTGAAAGACGCGTCGGCGACGGCCATTTATGGGTCCAGAGGGTCGGGGGGCGTTATTCTGATCACGACCAAACGGGGCAAAATCGGCAAGCCTGTATTCAGCTACGACGGCTATCATGGTATCACCAACATCATGGGCAAGTTCAACGTGATGAATGGTCCGGAATATGCCCAGTTTAAAGACGATGCGACCAAATACAACCGTACCAGCCCCGGCACAACCGCTTACCCGCTCACCCAGAAAGAAAAGGATGCGCTGGCGGCTGGTATTTCGACCGACTGGCAGGATTTGCTGTACAAGCCTGGCTTCAATACCAACCATCAGCTGAGCATGGTCGGCGGAGTAGAGAACACCCAGTATTCGGTGGGGCTGGGTTATTTCAATGAGACGGGGATTATCCCCAGTCAGAAGTTTGAACGCTATACCATCCGGGCGACGATCGACCAGCGTATCGGCAAACGCATTAAGTTTGGATTGAATACCCTGAATACCCTTACCTATACGAATACACCGGGTGGTGGTGGCGTTCCGGGCGGGCTGGTGCGGTTGACACCCCTGGCCGCGCCGTACAATGCTGACGGGACGGTGAACCTGTTTCCGGCAGAAGGCTCCATCGATGCCGCCACGATCAGCCCGCTGACGATCATTACCAAAAAAGATTCGTATCTGGGCCGTACCCGATCCATTCGCACGTTTAACAGCCTATACGCCGAACTGGCTATTTTGCCCGGCCTGCGGTATCGGGTAAATGCCGGGTTGAACTACAGCCAGTCGAGCTACAATGGTTATAATGGACCATTGACCTATTTTAACACGGCTACGGTACAGTCATCTTCCAACGCTGAAATCAGTAATACCGAATACTGGGATATTAATCTTCAGCACCTGCTATACTACGACAAGACGATTGGTAAGCATAAATTCGGCGTTACCGGGCTGTACGAAATTACCAAAAACCACTCGCTGGGTAGCCGATTTACGGTAACCGGGGTTCCGGCCGATTACATCAAGACATCTAATTTCTCACTGGCTTCCGGCACGCCGGTTGCTCCTTCGGACTTTGGTAACTCGTTTTCCGAACTCGGTCTGCTTTCCTACATGGGTCGGGTAAACTACAGTTACAACGACCGCTATCTGCTGACGCTGACATTGAGACGCGATGGGTCTTCTACGTTATCGCCCGGTAATCAGTATTTTAACTACCCGGCTATCGGGGCAGGCTGGAATGTCATCGAGGAAAACTTCATGAAAAGCGCTCCTGTCATTTCGAACCTGAAACTACGGGGAAGCTGGGGTATTTCCGGTAACCGGAACGTGGGCGCTTACGCCACACTGGGGGCCCTGTCGGCGGGTTATTATAATTTCGGTACGGGAACGGCCGGCCAACAACTGGCCTACACGGTCACCAGTCTGCCGGCTACCGGCCTGGGCTGGCAATCGACCTCGCAGATCGACCTGGGCATTGACTTTGGCTTCCTGAATAACCGCATTACGGGTAGTGTCGACTGGTATCATCAGCAAACGAAAAACATTTTGCTGTCTGTACCGCTGCCAGCCAGCAATGGCGCTGGCTCGACCCTGAAAAACCTGGGACGGACGGAGGGCAAAGGCCTGGAAACCGCCTTGACGGTTGACATTTTCCGGAATCCGAAAGGGTTCAACTGGAGCGTCGATGCTACCTATTTCTTTAACCGGGAAAAAATTACGCAGTTGACCACGCCGGCTGAACTCTCCAACGTAGGGGCGGGCTGGTTTGTGGGGCAACCCCTTTCGGTGATCTATGATTACAAAAAGATTGGCATCTGGCAGACATCGGACAAAGAAAACGGAACCCTGGCCAAACAAACCTCACCGGTGCAGTATCCTGGACAGATCCGGGTCGAAGACCTGAATGGCGACGGAAAAATTGACGCCAACGACCGTCAGCTGCTGGGTAATTTTCAACCTGCCTGGGAGGGTGGTCTGACCAACCGGTTCAGCTTTAAAAACTTCGACCTGTCGATTGTCACCTTTGCCCGCATGGGTATGAAAGTGATCGTGCCGTATCTGACGGGTAATTCGACGGGGTCGGGCGGTTTTGCGTTCTTCAACCAGGGCCGGGTAAACCAGGTGAAAACCGATTACTGGACCGATACGAACCCCACCAATGCGTTTCCGGCACCCGACGCCGGTCAGGCAGTCGCCTGGTTTGGCTCGACCCTGGGGTACTACGACGGTTCGTTCATTAAAGTCAGAAGTATCAATTTGGGTTACACCTTCACCAGCGAGCTGATCCGGAAAATCGGAATGAGTTCGGCCCGGGTTTATTTCAACGCCACCAATCCGTTTATCCTTTATTCGCCACTGGTTCGTGACCACCTGGCGGTTGATCCGGAGGGAAATAGTTACGCCAGTGGACAATCGACGCTGAACCCGCAGGGGGCCGGCGACCGGGGTACGCCCGAACGGCAGATCGCCGTAAACCTGAACAACCCGCCCGTACGGCAATTCACGCTGGGTGTCAATCTTAAATTCTAACCTTGGAAGCGACTATGAAAGCCATAAAATTTTGCGCCGTGATCGGCCTTACGGCTCTACTGAGCACAGGATGCGAAAAAATATTACAGGAGAACCCCCAATCGCAGATTGTTCCTGCCTACTTCAACAGTCCGTCTGGGGTGCTGGGCGGTATTGCTGGTGTGTATAATGACATCCGGGGCCAGTGGGGCACCGAAGGATTCACCGTAGAAATGCAGGCTGGTACCGACGAGTTTATACAGGCTTCCAGTAGCGGAGGGGTGCCGCCCTATACCTATAACGGGCTGAATGGGAGTAATTTCGGGGCAGCCTGGGGAACGGCCTTTCAGGATATCAACACCATCAACGGCGTACTCAAATACGGCCAGACGATCGATCTGCCGGACGCTACCCGGAAACAATACCTGGCACAGGCCAAGTTTCTGCGGGCCTTCTGGTATTTTTATCTGGTGCAGACCTACGGAGATGTACCGCTCAGTACGGAATTCATTACAACACCCTCGCAGGCGGCCTCCCGCCAACCCGTAGCGCAGGTGTATGAGCTGATCCTTAAAGATTTGACCGAAGCGGCTGCCGATTTGCCTAACCAGCCTACAGCCCCGTTTTTAGGAAAAGCAGCCACCAAGCCCGTAGCTCAGTTGCTGTTGGCAAAAGCCTACCTGACCCGCGGCTGGCTGAATAATACGGCCGCTGATTTTACCCAGGCTGCTTCCATCTGTGCCGACATCATTGCCAACAAAGCTTCGTACGGTCTGGATTTATGGCAGGATTACGGCGATGCATTTGTCCCGGCCAACGACTACGGCAAAGAAACCATGTTTGTCAGCGATCACGTACTCGACCCGAAATATGGCTATTATAAGGTAGGCGCGGCCGAAGGGGGGGGCTTTGCCAATAATCTGTCGCCCTGGTTTACGAACTGGAATTACCCCAACTTCAGCGGCATCAACTCCTACAAAAGTGCTGCGGGCACGATTGTCAACAACGGCACGTCGCTGATGACCCGCGATTCACAATACGGTCGGCCCTACAGTCGCATGCGTCCCAATAGTTACAAATGGACCACTGGGGCCAATACCGGGAAAAATTATTTCCTGGATCAGGCCTTTACGAATCGGAGTGTCGATTCCCGGTTTATGAACTCGTTCTATACGGTTTATATTGCCAACATCTCCGTTACCAACACCGCTAATGCAGCCAATAACAGCCGGGGTATCGGTTACACCACAGTTGCGGGCGCGGATACGGCCGTTTGGATACCTGATTTTGAAGTAGCCGGAGCGCCACAGTTTGTCGGAACCCGTCCCTTCAAAGGAATTGTTGTTCCGCCCAGCTTATGGGACAATAACGTTTTCCCGGCGCTGAAGAAATTCATGGACCCTAGTCGGGGTGCTAACTTCAACGATCCATCGACCCGTCCCTGTGTGCTGTACCGCTTTGCCGATGTGTACCTGACGGGTGCCGAAGCGTACCTGAAGGCCGGCGATGCTACGAAAGCGGCTTCGCTGCTGAACGTGGTCAGACAACGGGCCGCATACCGAAAAACGAACACCGCTGCCCAGAATGCAGCTGCTGTTACGGCCATGACCATTACTCCGGCCGACGTAACGGTGGATTTTATTCTGGACGAGCGTAGCCGCGAACTCTTCGGCGAATGGCAACGGTGGCATGACCTGGTTCGTACGCGGTCGCTGGTCCGTCGTGTGAAAGCCTGGAATCCGGAAGCAGCTCCCTATATCCAGGATTTTCATATGCTGCGTCCTATTCCGCAAACGCAGCAAATCGATCGGGTGGTAGATGGGCCCAAGTTTCCGCAAAACCCTGGTTATTAGTCGATCAGGTTGCTTGCTGAGTCGCTTTTGACCACCGGTAGGGCCGGGCTACCGAAGCGGAGTTTTCGGTAGAAGCAGCTATCTGAATACTTATCAAAGTGTCCAGTTCCGGTAGCCTGGTCCTGCGTCGGATTAAAAGAAGTGAACACTACAAATTCCTATGAAGAAATACATTCTTGCCGTTGTTCTGATCACATGGTTTACCGGACTGTCAAACAGGGCGTTGGCGCAGGGTGCCACCCTGATCAATCCCATTCTGACCGGTTTTTACCCGGACCCCAGCATCGTGAAAGTCGGCCCGGATTATTACCTGGTCAACTCGACGTTTTCGTATTTCCCCGGTCTGCCGATTATGCACAGCAAAGACCTCAAAAATTGGCAGCAGATCGGTAATGTAATCGACCGTCCCGAACAGATGGACTTCATGGGTGAGCGCCTGACGCGGGGCCTTTTTGCTCCAGGTATTAGCTACTCGAAGGGAACCTATTACGTAACCTGCACTGACATCGACCATGATGGCAACTTTGTCGTGACGGCCAAAAATCCGGCTGGTCCCTGGAGCAATCCGGTGAAGCTTCCACAGGTACGCGGCATCGATCCGTCCATTTACTTTGACGAAGAGGCCGGCAAAGCGTACATCATCTACAATAGCGATGCCCCCGACCGGAAGCCGTTGTATTCGGGGCACCGGACCATCCGGATGTACGAATTCGATCCGGTGAAGCTGACCGTTGTTGGGGAAGAAAAACAACTGGTGAACGGGGGCGTCGATTTGTCTAAAAAGCCGGTCTGGATCGAGGGACCTCACATCCTGAAGCGGAACGGCTGGTACTACCTCTACGCAGCAGAGGGCGGTACGTCGGTTAATCACTCCGAAGTTGTGTTGCGCAGCAAAGATGTCTGGGGGCCTTACGTACCCTATGAAGGAAATCCGATCCTGACGCAGCGGGAGTTACCTGCCGACCGGAAAGACGCTATCACGTCGGCGGGTCATGCGCAGTTTGTGGAAGGGCCGGACGGAAAATGGTATTCGATTTTTCTGGCGGTACGTCCTTACGAAGGTGATTATTACAACACCGGTCGCGAAACCTTTATTGCGCCCCTGACCTGGAAAGACGACTGGCCGATGATCGAGCATGGCGAGAAGGCGATTGCGTATAGCTACCCAACGACCATCAAAGAAAGTAAACAGAAAGGTGCGTTGCCGCAGTCGGGTAATTTCGCCTACACGCTGACTTTTGACAAAGCACTTGACCCGTCCCTTCTGTTCATGCGTACCCACGATAAAAATTCGTATTCGCTGTCGAAGAAAGATGGGCTGACGCTCAAACTGAAGCCTGAAACCGTGATGGATATGGGCAATCCTGCCTTTATCGGGAAGCGCCAGCAGCACCTCAACAGCACCGCCGAAACGGAGCTGAGTTTTTCGCCTAAATCGGATAAAGAAAAAGCCGGTCTGGTGATCTTACAGGACGAAGGCCATTTCTATTTCCTGTGTAAATCGAAGGCGCAGGATAAAGAAGTGCTGCAACTCTACCAAAGCAAGCCCCGATCGAAGGAGATGGACTTGCTGACCGAGGTGCCGCTGGACGCTAAAGTGGGCAAAGTAGGCCTGCGTATTGCCTCGCAGGGCGATAGCTACCGTTTTCAGTACAGCACGGATGCAAAGAACTGGACCTTGCTGAAAGATAAAGTCGATGGCAAGTTCCTGAGTACCAAAGTTGCCGGGGGCTTTATCGGCTGTGTGTATGGCTTGTACGCTACGTCGTCGGGCGAGGCCAGTACCAATTCGGCTTCATTCCAGTACCTGAAATACCAGGGCGATGATCCGATGCTCAGACAGTAGACCATTTTGTCATCCCGACGAAGGAGGGACCTTCGCTAATAGCCGATTATTAAGGCTTCTACCCGAAGGTCCCTCCTTCGTCGGGATGACAAAAAATAAAGTATGTTCATTGACGATGAAGCTGTTAAGTATTCTGTCCTTATTATTGTTCAGCTTTCCGACGCTGGCACAGATGCAGTCGTTCCCGCTGCAGGAAGTCAGGCTGACGGGCGGGGCGTTTAAACAGGCGCAGGACGTCGACCTCAACTACATGCTGGCGCTCGATCCCGACAGGCTCCTGGCACCGTATCTGATCGATGCCGGGCTACCCCTAAAAGCCAATCGGTACGGCAATTGGGAGAGCTCGGGCCTGGATGGTCATATCGGTGGACATTATCTGTCGGCCCTGGCCATGATGTATGCCTCTACGGATAATCCTGAGGTGAAAAAACGCCTGGATTACATGATTTCTGAACTGGCCCGCTGTCAGGCCAAAAACGGCAATGGCTATGTAGGGGGCATTCCACAGGGCAAGCTCTTCTGGGAGCGTATCCATAAAGGCGATATCGACGGAAGCAGCTTCGGGCTGAATAACACGTGGGTACCGCTCTACAACATCCACAAGCTTTTCGCGGGCCTGCGTGATGCCTATGAATACGCAGATAACCAACAGGCTAAACAGGTATTGATCGGTCTGGGCGACTGGTTCATCGACCTCATCGCGCCCCTTTCCGACGATCAGATTCAGCAGGTGCTGCGTACCGAACACGGCGGCATCAACGAAACCTTTGCCGATCTGTACATCCTGACGAAAGACAAGAAATACCTCGAAACGGCGCAACGGATTTCCCACCGTGCGCTGCTGAATCCACTGCTCGAAAAACAGGACAAACTCACCGGGCTGCACGCCAACACCCAGATTCCAAAGGTGATTGGCTTTGAGAAAATAGCCACGCTTACGGGCAAATCCGACTGGTCGGACGCGGCTCAGTATTTCTGGCAGAATGTCTCGCAGACCCGTAGCGTGGCATTCGGGGGCAATAGTGTTCGGGAGCATTTCAACCCGACGAACGATTTCAGCCGGATGCTCCAGTCGAATCAGGGACCCGAAACCTGCAATTCGTACAACATGCTTCGGCTCAGCAAAGCGCTGTTTCTGGATAAGGCCGATCCTGGCTACCTGGATTTCTACGAACGGACGCTCTATAACCACATCCTGTCGACGCAGCACCCCGAGAAAGGCGGGTTCGTTTATTTCACGCCCATTCGGCCCAATCACTATCGGGTGTATTCGCAGCCCGAGACCAGCATGTGGTGCTGCGTAGGGTCGGGGCTGGAAAATCACACCAAATACGGCGAACTAATTTACAGTCACTCCGACAACGATCTGTTTGTCAACCTGTTTATTCCGTCTACGCTGAACTGGAAAGAAAAGAACGTTCAGCTGGTTCAGCAAACGGAGTTCCCATACCGAGACCAGGCTGAACTGGCGCTCAAACTGGCCAGACCGCAGACCTTCAGCCTGAACATCCGCTATCCGAAATGGGCCGATGGTGTTGAGATTCTGGTCAATGGGAAGCCGCAGTCAGTGACGAACAGCCCAGCCGCTTACGTAACCCTCCGCCGAAAATGGCAAACGGGCGATCGACTGACCGTCCGCTTCAGAACGTCGACGCATCTGGAATACCTGCCCGATGGGTCTAACTGGGCTGCTTTTGTGCATGGCCCGATCGTTCTGGCGGCTAAAACATCGACCCAAGACCTGACCGGGCTGTATGCCGACGATAGCCGAATGGGCCACGAAACGAAGGGGAAACTGTATCCGCTGACCAGTGCCTACGCGCTGGTAGGTGACCCGGCAACGTACCTGACCCGGCTAAAACCCGTTGAACCGCTTCGGTTCGGGCTGGATTCGCTGACGCTGCAGCCTTTTTATGAGGTCCACGATGCGCGCTATCAGATGTATTTTCAGACGTTTACACAAACCGCCTATAACGAACAAACCGCCCGGCTCAGACAGCAGGAAACAGAGGCTTTGGCGATCGAGGCAAAAACGGTCGATAAGGTCAATTGTGGTGAACAGCAGCCCGAAGTCGACCACGCTTATGCGGGCGAAAAAAGCGAATCGGGCTACGACGACGAGCAGTTCTGGAGACGTACCCGTTCGTTCATGTCGTATGAACTACAGAACAAAAATCAGGCGGGTAAATTTTTTGACATCAGTGCTTTAGATACCATCAATACAGAGGATATCACCTTCCTGCTCAACGGAAAGCCTGCTGATACAATCGTTCAGGAGGGCAAACGTATTCGACTGAAAGCGCCTAATGAGGAAACCGTTACGTTGAGAATCCTTACCCGGAACGGTAAAAACACACCCCGGTTTTCCCAAATCAGACTTGTAAGCCAATAAACACAAACGGATGCATTTCAGAATGATTAGAGCGAAAAATTTGTCGCTAACTTAAAAAGTGTCAATTTAACACTATTGAAAGAATCCGATTGGCCAGATCGATCTGGACCGACCCGCAAACGCGTAACAAAACCATCTAAACTCACTGCCTGAGTTTCACTCTATGAAAAAAACAATACAAAAAAGTTTCTGGCTGATTGCCACTGTCCTGATGAGTTATGCCGCTTCGGCGCAGTCTAATTTCAGCAGTAAAGTTATTGGAATAGGGGTGGTTGTCGCCGACCTTGAGCGCTCCCTGGACTTCTACGTGAATGGGATCGGTATGGTCAAAACGGGTAGCTTCACGATCAATGAAGACTTTGGCAAACGCTCGGGACTGACGAATGGCGTGGCGGTAGGGGTCACCATTCTGAAGCTCGAAAATAGCCCCGAAGCCACCGATTGGAAGCTGATGAGCTTTGGTAAAAAGGCGTCGCACCCAAAGCCGAAGTACATTCAGGATGATACGGGCATGCAGTACATCACGCTCAACGTGAAAGCCCTACGGCCCATCATCGACCGATTGACCCGGATGAAGGTACCGTTTCTGGGCAGTACGCCGACGCCCCTGAATGAAAAATCCCACTTTGTGTTTGTGCAGGATCCCGATGGGAATTTTATCGAACTGATCGGCCCACTGGAATAGCGTCAGAAAACGATGTAACCAACTGTTTGCATGAAGAGGGCACTTTTACGATTCGGACTATGGGGGATTGTCCTGCTGCTGATGCCATTCATCGCACCGGCGCAAACGGCGCACAACCCGATCATTTTCGCCGACGTTCCCGACCTGTCTATGATACGGGTGGGTAACACGTATTACATGAGCAGCACCACTATGCACATGAGTCCGGGGCTGCCCATCATGAAGTCGAAAGACCTGGTGAACTGGCAGTTGGTTAACTACGCGTACGACACCCTGGCCAGCGTCGATGCCCTGAATCTGACTAACGGCAAAAGCACCTACGGCCGGGGTTCGTGGGCCAGTAGCCTGCGTTTCCACAACGGTACGTATTACGTAAGCACGTTTGCCCAGACTACTGGTAAAACCTACATCTACACCACCAAAGACATTGAAAAAGGCCCCTGGAAAGAGGTTTCGTTTGGCCCGTCCTACCATGATCATTCCCTGTTTTTTGACGATGATGGGCGGGTCTATCTGATTTACGGCGCTGGCAAATTACGGCTGGTCGAACTGACAGCCGATGTTTCGGGCGTAAAACCCGGCACCACTGAGCAGGTCATCATCGAGAACGCCAGCACACCCTCGGGCACCGGCGGTGGCTTACCGGCCGAAGGCTCGCAACTGTTCAAGGTCAATGGAAAATACTATCTGTTCAACATCACCTGGCCACGTGGCGGTATGCGAACGGTGGTCATTCACCGGGCCGATAAGCTCACCGGTCCTTGGGAAGGTCGCATCGGTTTACAGGACCTCGGCGTGGCGCAGGGTGGCCTGATCGACACACCCGATGGAACATGGTACGCGTATCTGTTCCGCGATTTTGGGGGCGTAGGCCGCATTCCCTATCTGGTACCCGTCAAATGGGAAGACGGCTGGCCGGTAGTGGGTGTCAACGGAAAAGTACCCGAAACCCTCGATCTGCCTGCCAGCAACGGGTTGATACCCGGTATCGTGCATTCCGACGAATTTACCCGCAAGAAAGGCGAACGGGCATTGCCGCTGGTCTGGCAATGGAACCACAACCCCAACAACAGCCTCTGGTCTGTCAGCGAGCGGAAAGGCTATCTGCGGCTGAAGACCGGTCGAACCGATACGTCGTTTGTGATGGCCCGGAACACCCTCACCCAGCGAACCATCGGCCCCGAATCGGCAGGCGCTACCGCACTCGATGTATCGAATCTGAAGGATGGCGATTTCGCCGGGCTAAGCCTGCTGCAGAAGAATTATGGGCTGGTTGGCGTGAAGCGCGAGAACGGGCAAAATGCCATCGTCATGGTCAGTGCCAGGTCGGGCAAGCCAGTGGAGGTGCAGCGGGTTCCGCTCACCCAGAAGACGGTCTATCTGAAAGCCGAGTGTGACTTCAGGGATCGAAAAGACACTGCTCATTTCTTTTACAGCCTGGATGGCAAAGCCTGGACCGCCATCGGCGAACCACTGAAGATGCCCTACACTATCCCGCATTTTATGGGATATCGGTTCGGTCTGTTCAATTACGCCACTCAGCAGATAGGTGGTTTTGCCGATTTCGATTATTTCCGCATAAACGCTTCGATAAGCCATGAATAAGCCAGCACTACTTCTTAGCCTGATCCTGTTCTTCCTGGTTTTTTCAGCGAAGGCACAGGACAAAAAATTTTACATCTTCCTCTGCTTCGGCCAGTCAAACATGGAAGGAAACGCCAAAATTGAGCCGCAGGATACGGTGAATGTGAGCAGTCGATTCCAGGTAATGGAAGCGGTCGATTGCCCGGCGCTCAACCGAACAAAGGGGAACTGGTATACCGCTGTGCCACCCCTTTGCCGCTGCCGGACCGGACTAACGCCCGCCGATTATTTTGGCCGCGAACTGGTCGCCAATCTTCCTGAAAAGGTCCGGGTGGGCGTGATCAACGTAGCGATTGGTGGCTGCAAAATCGAGCTGTTCGACAAAGACCATTACGAGTCGTACGTTACGACGGTGCCGGGCTGGATGAAAAATTTCATTAAAGAATACGATGGAAAGCCGTACGCCCGACTGGTCGAGATGGCAAAGCTGGCCCAGAAAGACGGGGTCATCAAAGGCATTCTGCTGCATCAGGGCGAGTCGAATACGGGTGATACGCTATGGACTCAAAAGGTGAAAGTTGTTTACGATAACCTGATGCACGACCTGGATCTGAAACCCAAAAAAGTACCCCTGCTGGCGGGCGAGCTGGTCAATGCCGATCAGGATGGGAAATGTGCGAGCATGAACCGGATCATTGCCACACTCCCGCAAACCATCAAAAATGCACACGTGATTTCGTCGGCGGGCTGTACCGATTCAGCCGACAACCTGCATTTCAATGCGGCCGGATACCGGGAATTAGGGAAACGCTACGCCACCCAGATGCTGGCGTTACTCGGCTATAAACCGATTTCCGCCAACTAAACAGGTTATATTTTCTGTCATTTCGACGAAGGACAGAAATGAAAATAGTATAAAGATAAATCTGTTTATAATTTCTTGGAGATGAGTAGCTTATTCCGATATAGACAACGGGCGATAAAGGCCAGCTCTGCTCTTCTAAGCTTGCTGGTTGCCTGTCCGTTTGTCGTCAAATCGCAGGAAATTATCAGCCTGTATCCCGGCGCTGTGCCCAACGCGAAAGTCGCGAACGTTCAGGAAACGGGGGCGGCTACGGGCGTGTTTAAAGGCGTTACGAAACCCACGCTGGAAGTGTACCTGCCCGCCAAAGAAGTCGCTTCGGGGGCTGCTGTGGTCATCATTCCCGGCGGTGGTTACGGCGTTGTGGTATATCAGGGAGAAGGAGTCAATACAGCTAAGGAATTTGTCAAAAATGGAGTGGCGGCTTTTGTGCTGAAATACCGGTTGCCGAGTGATTCGATTATGGTCGATAAAACCATCGGGCCGTTGCAGGATGCCCAGCAGGCTATTAAACTGGTGCGCGAGAATGCGGCCAAATGGGGTATCGATGCCGGGAAAGTGGGAATTATGGGCTTCTCCGCGGGTGGGCATCTGGCCTCGACCGAAGCTACGCATTTCGAGAAAGCGCTGGTCGAAAACAGCAATAACACCAGCCTTCGCCCCGATTTTCAGATTCTGGTGTACCCGGTCATCAGTATGCAGGACAGCCTGACGCACCGCGATTCGCGCAACAATTTGCTGGGCAAAAATCCATCGAGAGCAACCATCGACCTGTACTCCAACGAGCGACAAATTACCCAAAATACCCCACCGGCTTACCTGACCCACGCGGCCGACGACAGACTGGTGGACGTCGATAACAGCATTGCTTACTTTGAGAAATTGAGGCATCAGAACATTGACGTGGAAATGCACCTCTACCCCAAAGGTGGGCATGGGTTTATCTTCCGGCAGCCGGGCTGGATGAACCCCCTGTTCGACTGGATGAAACGAAATAAATGGCTTACTAAATAAGCTCGACAATGCCTAAGGCCTTACTGCTTCGATTAGGTTTTTTTCTACTGACAGCGCTTGCTGGATTTGCGCAGCCAGCACCTCCCAAACCCGTTGGCCCGCTCCCCAGCGCAAATCAACTGCGTTGGCAAAAAATGGAATACTACGCCTTTATCCATTTCTCGATAAATACGTATACCGATATGGCCTGGGGCCTGGGTAATGAAGATCCGAAGTTGTTTAATCCTACCCAACTGGATTGTCGGCAATGGGCGCGCATCTGCAAAGAGGCCGGTATGAAAGGCATCATTTTTACGGCTAAACACCACAGTGGTTTTTGCCTCTGGCCCTCGAAATACACCGATTACTCCGTAAAAAATATCCCCTGGCGTAACGGAAAAGCCGACATCGTGCGGGACATGGCCAATGCCTGCAAAGAATACGGCTTGAAGTTCGGCGTGTACCTGTCGCCCTGGGACCGGAACCACGCCGACTATGGGAAACCCGCCTACATAACCTACTTCCGAAACCAGTTGCAGGAGCTGCTGACCAATTATGGAGACATTTTCGAGGTCTGGTTCGACGGCGCCAATGGCGGATCAGGCTATTATGGCGGAGCCAACGAAACCCGTAAAATCGACGCCAAAACATATTATGACTGGCCCACTACGTATAAGCTCGTCCGTAAACTCCAGCCCAACATCGTTATCTGGAATGACGGTGGTAATCGGGCCGACCTGCGCTGGGTAGGCACCGAAGCCGGATATGTAGGCGAAACAAACTGGAGTTTATTGAATGCAACCGGCGACGTGCCGGAGAAAATGCTACGGTACGGCGTCGAGAATGGCGATGTATGGGTGCCCGGTGAGGTAAACACATCGATTCGTCCCGAATGGTTTTACCACGAGCGGGAAGACAGCAAGGTTAAAACATTACCTCAACTGATGGATATCTATTACAATTCCATTGGTCGGAACGCCACGTTGCTGCTCAACTTTCCGATCATGCCCAACGGGCTGATCCACGAGAAGGACGAAAAAGCGGTACAGGGCTTTGCTAAAGCAGTTAAAGACGCCTTTGCGGTGAATCTGGCCAGAAATGCGCGCGCCACGGCCTCACACGTGCGGGAAAAAAGCGCGACGTATGAGGGCAGCAAAGCCATCGATGCCGATAAAGAGAGCTACTGGGCTACGGATGATGCCGTCCGCCAGGCATCGTTGGCCCTTGATTTTAAAAAGCCTACGGCTTTTAATCGGTTTCTGGTACAGGAGCCCATTCGGCTGGGGCAGCGAGTCAAAGCCTTTAGTGTAGAGGCATTTGTCGATGGAAACTGGAAAGAAATTGCCAGAGAAACGACGATTGGCTATAAGCGTATTCTGCGGTTTCCGACTGTAGAAGCTACCCAGCTCCGGCTGACGATTCTGGATGCCAAAGGCTCCCCGTTGATCTCGAATCTTGAAATCTACAACGCCCCCCTGATTCTGACGCCCCCGCTGATTACCCGCGATCAGGCTGGTGAGATTCACATCAGGCCCGGCGATGCCGAATCGGAGCTGTATTACACCCTCGACGGGAGTACGCCAACCGCAACCGCCAGCCATTACACGACTCCCGTAAAAACCGGCAGTGGCAAGATTGACATCAAGGCAATTGCTTACAATCCATACACGAGACAAAGCAGCATCGTCAGCGAGGAAAAATTCGATATAGCCCGCACCGCCTGGAAAATCATAAGTACTGACGCCAGGTCGGCCTATCAGGTTGTAGATGGCAATCCGGCCACGTCATGGCATCAGGCCAAAGGCCAAACGATGCCCGCAGACCTGGTTATCGATCTGGGTAAAGAAGAAAACCTGACCGGTTTTCGATACCTGCCTGCCCAAAACTGGTGGGAAGAAGCCAGCATCATTACTCACTACGAGTTTGACGTCTCGGTCGATAACAAAACCTGGAAACGAGTGAGTGAAGGCGAATTTTCAAACATTAAAAACAGCCCCTTCTGGCAAACCAAAACGTTCGAATCTACCAAAGCCCGGTACGTAAAATTGCGTGCGCTGAAAAATACGCAGGAGGGTTCGGCTTCGGGCTATGCCGAGGTTGACATGATTACCCAGTGACCGAGTTTTTGTCATCCCGACACCAGCAGGGATGACAAAAAGCAGTGAATCCTAAACCTTAATGAACGATGAACAGACCATTACTCCACCGAATAGGGCTTTTCTGGGCTTTATTCGGCCTATACCTGGGGGCAATAGCCCAACCGCCCCGTGGCCCGCTGGTTGTGTCGCCCCAGGTGAACGCCGATAAATCGGTTACGTTCCGCTACCTGGCCCCGCAGGCCAAAGAGGTCCGGCTGAGTGCGCAGTTTGAAAAAGCACCGCTGCCGATGACCAAAGATGCACAGGGCATCTGGAGCATAACGACCAGCCCCATCAAACCTGATATCTACCCCTACAGCTTCCAGGTCGATGGCATAACCGTCATGGACCCGGCCAACGTGGCGTTTTTCCCGAACGAACGGTTCAAGGCCAGCCTGGTCGACGTGCCCGGCGATACGCCCTTAATTCACGCTTTGAGAGACGTACCGCATGGTTCGGTCAACTACGAATACTACCCATCGCTGGAAGGAACGACGGGATCGCTGGTCGTGTATACCCCGCCGGGCTACGACAGCAATCCGGCGCAGAAATACCCGGTCTATTACCTCATCAGCGGCACAACCGATACCGAAGAGACCTTCTTTAAGGTCGGCAAAACCAACTGGATTCTGGATAATCTGATTGCGGAAGGGAAAGTCAAACCTATGATTGTCGTCATGCCGTACGGAAACATCGCAGCCCGGGTAGCCGAGCAGAAAGGGGGCGCCAAGCCCGCTGATCCGACCGTACGCGATGGCGACGATGCGGTCAAACGAGCCAATGATTTCGCAACCGATCTGGTGCGCAACGTCATTCCCTACACGGAGAAGGCGTACCGAGCCATTCCCAACCGCGATAACCGGGCCATCGGTGGGTTTTCGCGCGGGGGCGGGCAAACGCTCCGGACGGCTTTTGGCAACATGGATAAGTTTGCCTGGGTGTGTGCCTACAGTTCGTACCTGTCGCCCCAGGAAATGGAGAAAACCTTTCCGCAGATCGCTGGCAAGGCCAATGACACCAACAAGCAGTTGAAATTGCTCTGGGTGAGCGTAGGAAGCGACGATTTTCTCTACAAGGGTACAGTCGAATTCATGGATTACCTGAAAGCGAAGCAGGTGAACTACAAAAGCCTGATCACCGACGGCGGCCATACCTGGATGAACGTCAAGCACTACGTTGCCGAAACCACGCCTTTACTCTTCCGCTAACGTGAATTTTTGTCATCCCGAGGAACGAGGGATCTTCGGGTGGTACATAGGAGACTGCTACTACCGAAGGTCCCTCGTTCCTCGGGATGACAAAAAAATATAAAATAAAGCCCTTGCCATGAAACGTATCAACTACCTTTTATACGCCTATCTTTTTTCGGCGAGTACGCTGATGGCCCAGCAACGACCGCCAGCCATCAGTTCGCCCGACGTACACCCTGACCACAGCGTGACGTTCCGGTATTATTCGAAGAAAGCCAGCAAGGTAATGCTGAGCGGAGAGTTTCTGAAAGCACCCGTTGCCCTGACCAAGGATACGTCGGGCATCTGGAGTGTAACGGTGCCGCCGGTCAAGCCTGACATCTATCCCTATAGCTTCACCGTCGACAGCGTACAGCTTGCCGATCCGAACAACACCTACATCTTCGCCAACGAGCGCTTCAAGCGGAGCATTGTCGACATCCCCGGTGATCAGCCGCTGGTTCATTCGCTCCAGAACGTACCCCACGGGAAGATCAGCTACCGCTACTATAAGTCGGGTACGCTGGGTACTACGCGGCAGTTACTAGTGTACACGCCACCGGGATTCAATCCGGCAAGCAAAACGAAGTATCCGGTGCTGTACCTGATTCACGGCGGATCGGATACTGAAGAAACCTGGACCAAAGTGGGCCGTGCCAACCTGATTGCCGATAACCTGATTGCCCAGGGTAAAGCTAAACCAATGCTGATTGTGATGCCGTACGGCAATGTCCGCCCTGCGCCCATGCCCGACTTTACCAAAGACATGATAGCCGACATCGTTCCGTTCGTAGAGGCAAACTACCCAGTCCTGAAAGACAGCAAAAGCCGGGCGGTGGCCGGGTTTTCGGTGGGCGGTGGACAAACCCTGAACATCGGCCTGACCAACACCTATAAGTTTGCTTACATCTGTTCGTACGCCCCCTACACGGCCACCGAAGAGTTTCAGAAGAACTTTACCAACTGGACGCCGGATGCGGCCAAAATCAATAGCCAGCTGAAGTTATTCACCATCAGCGTAGGCACCGAGGATTTTCTGTACGAGCCGGTGAAAAAGAACATCGCTATGTTCGAAGAGAAGAAAATCCGGACGAAAAGCTACATCGTTCCCGGCGGTCATACCTGGATGAATTGCAAGCAATACCTGGCAACCACCCTCCAGGAGATCTTTAAGTGAGGATTGATTACAAAATACTTGATTATCAGTGTCTTATTGTCATCCCGACGATAGGAGGGATCTTCGGTAATTGGCGAAAAGTATCCTGATACCGAAGATCCCTCCTGCGTCGGGATGACAAAAAGGCGGACGGACAAAAACCGAGATGACAAAAAAATCCAGTAATATTTATCGTTTATCTAAACCCATAAACCAATGATTCGTAACTCGTTAGCAACCTTGTTTGCTGTGGCAGTCGTCAGTGCAAACTGTTTCTCGCAGGCCAGTCAACCGGCCATCGCGGAGGATTTTAAACCGTCTACCCTAAACCAGCCGGGGCAGGAGTACCCGCAGGTGAACTCGCAGGGCTACGCCCGTTTCCGGATAAAAGCCCCCAAAGCCGACAGTGTTCGGGTGAGCCTGGGGCTGGGCGGACGCGGAGGCACCATTCTCACCAAAGGGGAAGACGGTTTCTGGACCGGTACGACGGCCGGACCGATGGACGAAGGATTTCATTATTACAACGTAACGATCGACGGCGGGAAGTTCAACGATCCTGGTGCGATGAACTATTACGGGTCTATCCGGTGGGAGAGTGGAATTGAAATCCCGGCTCACGATCAGGCGTTCTACGCCCTGAAAGATGTTCCTCACGGGAATGTCCAGCAGGTTCTGTTTCCCTCCAAAAGCACCGGTACATCCCGCCGGGCCTTTGTCTATACGCCACCGGGCTACGACACCGATAAGTCGAAAAAATACCCGGTGCTCTACCTGCAGCATGGCTGGGGAGAAGATGAAACGGCCTGGAGCAACCAGGGGCACGCGAACCTGATCATGGACAATCTGATCGCCGAGGGGAAAATCAAGCCGTTTCTGATTGTGATGACTTACGGCATGACCAACGAAGTGAAATTTGGTAAGATACGGGAGTTTAAGATAGACCCCTTCCAAACGGTGCTGGTCGACGAACTGGTCCCGTACGTGGATGCTCATTTCCGCACGCTGACCAACCGCGACAACCGGGCCATGGCGGGCCTGTCGATGGGGGGTATGGAAACCAAAATGATTACCCTCAACAAGCCGGAGGTGTTTGGGTATTATGGCCTGCTCAGTGGGGGTGTCTATGCGCCCGAGGACCTCAAAGACAAGGCGAAACCAAAACTTGTTTTCCTGAGCTGCGGCAGTAAAGAACGGCCCGACGGCGTCAATAAGTCGGCTGCCGATCTGAAAGCTGCTGGCTACAATGCAGTTTCGTACGTTTCGGAAAATACAGCCCACGAATTTCTGACCTGGCGCCGTAGCCTGCACGAGATGGCCCCGATGTTGTTTAAGTAAGTTTTCTCGACAGGATTGACCGTCGGGCCTGTGTAAACTCTTAAAAATTTACATAAAGTGATTTTGTCATTCCGACGCAGGACCGGGCCGCCGGAGCGGGAATCTTCGGGTGAGCTAACAAAATACCCATTTAACGAAGATTCCCGCTCCGGTGGCCCGGTCCTGCGTCGGAATGACAAAAAAAGCTTTTGAACAGGTTCTGCTTAAGAAGTATCCTGTCAAGCCGAAGCGTCGGACCGGCTGTTCATCCTGTCAAAATATAAAAAACCTACTGATGATGTGTTCAATACAGACTCTATTGCCTGGTAAGGCTTGGTTGGTGCTCCTACTAACGATTGGCTGTCTGATGACGACTGAGCCAGCTTCGGCGCAAAAAAAGAAATCGGCTGGTCAGAACGGGGCTGCGGTTCAGTCTGGCAACTACCGAAACCTGTTTCGCGAAGCCGGTTATAAGCAGGCTGACATCGACGCGAAAGTGGCGAAGGCGTACCACGACGTTTTTGAGGGATCGAACAAAGTCTACTTCGAGGTGGGCGATACGATGGCGTATGTGTCGGACGTCAAAAACAAAGATGCCCGAACGGAAGGGCTTTCGTATGGCATGATGGTGGCGGTGCAGCTCGATAAGAAAGACGTGTTCGACCGGATCTGGCGCTGGTCGAAAAAATACCTGCAACACCAGAGCGGCCCCCGCGAGGCTTATTTTGCCTGGAGCATCAATCCGCAAACGATGAAGAAAAATGCCGAAGGATCAGCTTCGGATGGCGAACTGTATTACATCACCAGCCTGCTGTTTGCAGCCAACAAATGGGGCAACAACACGGGCATTCACTATTATAACGAAGCCCGGCGCATTCTGGATGCGATGTGGAAAAAAGACGGAACGGGCAACATTTATAACCTCATTAACACCGACGCCAAACAGATATCGTTTGTGCCCGAAGGGGCCAATTATAAATGGACCGACCCATCGTATCACCTGCCGGCCTTTTACGAAGTCTGGGCTACCTACGCCAAAGACGGACACGAGCAGTTTTACCGGGAATGCGCCGATACGTCGCGGGTTTTCCTGCACCGGGCCTGCCATCCGGTCACGGGTCTGAATGCCGATTATACGGAATTCAGCGGTAAACCGCACGATACCCGCTGGTCGCCGTCGGCTTTTCGGTACGATTCCTGGCGGGTGCCCATGAACATCGCGATGGACTACACCTGGTATGGCAAAGACAAAGCCTGGCAGGAAGATTACGCCGGCCGATTTCAGAATTTCCTGCGCTCCAAAGGCATCGATACGTTCGAGGATCAGTTCAACCTGGATGGTTCCCGCCCGGAATTTATTCTCCAGGCCGGACCCGTGAAGAAACTCCGTCACTCCATTGGTCTGGTGTCTACATCGGCTACGCTGTCGCTCGTTAACAAGGAAAAGAACAGCCTCGATTTTGTGCATGCGTTGTGGAACGCTAAACTGGAACCTTTCGATGATGGCTATTTCGACCCGTATTACGATGGGCTGATGTACCTGTTTGGCCTGATGCACCTGAGCGGTAAGTACCATATCATCAACCCGCAGACTCATTAATTGATAAAATAAGACTATTTTTTTTCATTCCGACGATAGGAGGAATCTTCGGTAATAGCTAAAAAATATCCTCATCCGAAGATTCCTCCTATCGTCGGAATGACAAAAACCTTGTTACGCCTAAATCCTGTATCATGAAAAAACGAATCGCTTTACTGCTGAGTGCGGTGGTGCTGAGCCTTGGGGCGCAGGCCCAGACCGCTGGCGTTCCGGCGCCGACTAATATTCCGGGGCAGAAATACCCGCAACTACTGCCCGACAACCGCGTCGCGTTTCGGGTCAAAGCCCCGGATGCCCAGAAAGTGCAGATGGATTTGGGTAAAAAATACGATATGGTGAAAGACACCAGTGGTTTCTGGACTGTAACAACCGACCCCATTCCTGAAGGATTTCACTACTACTCACTGGTTGTTGACGGGGTTCCGCTTTGCGACCCGTCGAGTCAGACATTCTACGGCATGGGCCGGATGGCGAGCGGCATCGACATTCCGGACAAGGATATGGCCTATTACCAGGCCCAGAACGTCCCGCATGGCCAGGTCCGTTCGGTTAATTACTATTCCGACATGACCAAAGCGTGGCGCCGGGCCAACGTCTACACGCCCCCCGGCTACGACGAGAATCCGAAAAAACGGTATCCGGTGCTGTATCTGCAACATGGTGCGGGCGAAGACGAAACCGGCTGGCCAAACCAGGGCAAAATGGATTTTATTCTGGATAACCTGATTGCGGAGGGGAAGGCAACTCCCATGATCGTGGTGATGGAGCGGGGCTACGCCACCGACCCCACCAGACCCGTCAGTACGTCCGGCAGCGGACCCGGCAATATGACCAGCAATGTTTTCCCGGAGGTGCTGGTCAAAGAAGTCATTCCGATGATTGATAAATCGTTCCGCACGCTGACGGATCGCAACAACCGGGCCATGGCGGGGCTGTCGATGGGGGGCTTCCAGACATTTCAGACTACGATGACCAACCTCGACAAATTTGCGTACATCGGCGGCTTCAGCGGAGCGGGTCGAATGCAGCCCGGCAGTGATATCAAGCAACTCTACGACGGGGCATGGGCCGATCCGGACGCGTTCAATAAAAAAATGAAAGTGGTTTACGTAAGTATCGGTACCAAAGAGCCGGAACGGATGTACACGGGCGTAAAGGGATTCCACGAAGCCCTGGAAAAGCAGGCATTCGGCACGTGTATTACGAGTCGCCGGGTACGTCGCACGAGTGGCAAACCTGGCGACGGTCACTGAAGCAGTACGCCGGTTTAATTTTCAAAAACTAACTTTTTTTGTCATTCCGACGCCAGGAGGAATCTTCGGATGAGGGTATTTTTCGGCTATTCCCGAAGATTCCTCCTGGCGTCGGAATGATAAAAAAACTCAACAAAAGAATTGGCACTAATCAAAAAAACGACACACACGAATGAAGCGATTTATATACGTACTGGTTACCGTAGGTTTGCTCGGCGCCAGCACCTACGCCCAGACCATTGAGAAGGAAGCCCCTACCGGATTCGACCAGGTGCGCACGGGCATTGCCACGGGGAAGCTGGATTCGATTCAGTACGTGTCGAAAACCGTAGGCACTACCCGGAAAGCGTTGATCTATACGCCACCGGGCTATTCCAAAAAGAAAAAATATCCGGTTCTGTATCTGCTGCACGGCATCGGGGGCGACGAAAAAGAATGGCTCCGGGGAGGCCAGCCACAGGTCATTCTGAACAATCTGTACGCCGACAAAAAACTGGAGCCCATGATTGTGGTGATGCCCAACGGGCGAGCCATGAAAGACGACCGGGCTACGGGAAATATCATGGCGCCCGACAAGGTTCAGGCCTTTGCGACCTTCGAGAAGGATTTGCTGACGGACCTGATTCCCTACATCGAAAAAAACTATTCGACGCTGACCGACCGGGAGCACCGCGCCATTGCGGGGCTGTCGATGGGGGGCGGGCAATCGCTGAACTTTGGGCTGGGTAATCTGGACAAATTCGCCTGGGTCGGTGGGTTTTCGTCAGCACCCAATACGAAACGTCCCGAAGAGCTGGTACCCAACCCGGAAGAAGCCAAAAAGAAACTCAAGCTGCTCTGGATCTCGTGCGGAGACAACGATGGACTGATCGGCTTCAGCAAACGCACCCATGACTATCTCTACCAGAACAACGTACCCCACATCTACTACGTTGAGCCGGGCGTCCATGACTTCAAAGTCTGGAAAAACGGGTTGTATATGTTCTCCCAATTCCTGTTCAAGCCGGTCGATGCCTCCACGTTGACAAAATACACGGTGCTTGGGTCGTCAGCATCGACCAATGTCCGTTCGGCCAGATACCCGCAGATTCTGCCTGATAACCGGGTCGTCTTTCGGGTCAAAGCGCCCGATGCGCAGAAAGTGCAGATCGACCTGGGCAAGAAGTACGACATGGCGAAAGATACGGCCGGATTCTGGAGCGTGACGACCGATTCAGTCAGTCGTGGTTTTCACTACTACTCCCTGCTGATCGATGGGGTACCCGTGGCCGATCCGGCGAGTGAATCGTTCTACGGCATGAGCCGCATGGCCAGCGGTATCGAAATTCCGGACAAAGACGGCGCCTACTACGCGATGAAGGACGTTCCACACGGCGACATTCGCATCAAACGCTACCTGTCGAAAGCCACGAATTCCTGGCGCGAAATGTACGTCTATACACCACCCGGCTACGACAAATCGAACTCAACATACCCGGTGCTGTATTTGCTGCACGGTGGGGGAGAGGACCAGCGGGGATGGGCCACACAGGGCAAAACGGACCTGATTCTGGATAACCTGATAGCCGCAGGAAAGGCGAAACCCATGCTGATCGTGATGCTCGACGGCAACGTGAGCAACGGGGGGCTGGCGGGCTTCAACGAGAACGCGCTGCGGGCTTTCGAAAACGAACTCAAACTGGGCGCGATTCCCTTTGTCGAAAGCAATTTCCGGGTCGAGACCGACGCGAAAAACCGGGCACTCGCCGGGCTGTCGTTGGGTGGTTTGCAGACGTTGTACGCGGGCATCAAAAATACCGGTCTGTTTTCGTCGCTCGGGGTCTTCAGCTCGGGCTGGTTTGCCAACAATCCCAAGTTGTCCGATCCGCAATATGCCTTCATGAAAGAGAACGTCAGCACCATCAACGGTAATCTGAAAAATCTCTGGATTTCGATGGGCGGTAAGGAAGACATCGCCTACCAGAACTGTCAGATCATGATGAAGAAGTTCGACGAGATGGGCGTCAAATATCAGTACAGCGAGTATGCGGGTGGGCATACCTGGCCCGTCTGGCGGCACGATCTATTCGGATTTTCACAATTACTTTTTAAATAAATGGTTAACTAAACCCCGATTTTTCACCATGAAAACGTTACTTTTTTCTTTATTCCTGGCAATTATCAGCCTGACGGCATTTGCTCAGAACCCGATTGATGGCAGCTGGAAAGGTAGCCGGGAAACACCAAACGGCACGTTTGAGGTCAACTATACTTTTAAGGTAGAAGGCAATAAATTGACAGGAACCTGGAAAACCCAATTTGGCGAATCACCCATACAGGAAGGTACTGTCGATGGCAAGAAGATCTCGTACACTATCTCCTTCAATGACCGTAAAATGAGTTATACGGGCGAATTGGTGTCTGACAAAGAGCTAGTTGTGAAAAGTGAGCGGGGTGAGATGAAGCTTGCCAAACAGTAAGGTTTGCTTTACCAGCGTTTTTTGTCATCCCGACGGCAGGAGAGATCTTTGGAGACTAGACTATAGTGCCTTCCCGAAGATCCCTCCTGCCGTCGGGATGACAAAAAGTTCGTCTGTTTAAATGCTCCACTGTAAAGAAAATAGCTCAGCTCGAAACGCAATCCGTTATGCTATCAAACAAATCCATCACTTCCCTGAGTACGGCGCTCTTGTTGCTGGCGAGCGCCACTACGGAGCACGGTAGCGCTATGGCGCAGACGATCCCCTCGCTGAAGGATAAATTTAAAAAAGACTTCCTGATCGGTACCGCGCTCAACAATGCCCAGATCGATGAACGGGACCCGCAAACTACCGCGTTTATCGAGCGCCAGTTCAATGCAGCAACGCCCGAGAACGTCATGAAGGCCGGGCCAATCCATCCGGCCTGGGATACATACAACTTTGAGATGGCGGACAAACTGGTGGAATTTGGCCGGAAACACAACATCAGGATCAACGGTCATACGCTGATCTGGCACAGCCAACTGCCCCTCTTCGTCCGGGGAATCCATAGTCAGGATTCGATCCGAACGTTTTTCACCAACCATATCAAAACCGTTGCCGGACGCTACGACGGGAAAGTGTTTTCGTGGGATGTTGTCAACGAAGCGCTCAATGAGGATGGAACCCTGCGGAAATCAGTTTTTCTGCAATACCTCGGCGACGATTATATCACGGAAGCATTTCGGCTGGCGCAACAGTCGTCGCCCAAATCGGAGCTGTACTACAACGATTACAACAACGAACAACCCGCCAAGCGGGCTGGCTGCATCAACCTGATCAAAAAAGTGCAGGCGGCTGGTGTGCGCATCGATGGCGTCGGCATTCAGGGGCACTGGCACGTCGGCAAAATACCCCTGGCCGACATTGAAGAAAGCATCAATCAATACGCGGCACTGGGCCTGAAAGTGATGTTTACCGAGCTGGATATCGAAGTGCTGCCCCGCAATTTTCAGGGGGCCGACGTAGGCCAGCGGATGGTGGCCAATGAGCAGTCGAATCCGTATGCTGCGGGCTTACCCGATTCGGTGCAACAGCAGTTAGCCGCCGATTACGAAGCCTTGTTCAGGCTGTTTCTGAAGCATAAGGACAAGATCAGCCGGGTTACGTTCTGGGGCGTCAACGATGGCGATAGCTGGCTGAACAACTGGCCAATCCGGGGCCGAACCAGCTATCCGCTGTTGTTCGACCGCAACAACCAGCCCAAACCCGCTTTCGGGAAGGTCATCGCCCTGACGAAGTGAGGCTCAGTTTAGTAATCTGTTTTTGTCATCCCGAGGAACGAGGGATCTTCGGGTAGTACGTAAAAGATTGCCGCTAGCGAAGGTCCCTCGTTTCTCGGGATGACAAAAACAATAGCAAGACAGAAGTTTAAACAGTTTATTAGAATGATATACCAATCTCTTATACAACGATCGTACAAAACCATCACGCTGGCCGCTCTGACGGGCTGCTCGCTAACCACACTTGCGCAGACCAACGGGGGGAAAACGCCGAAGGATAAGCCCCTTGTATCGCACATTTACACCGCTGACCCATCGGCCCACGTCTTTAACGGCAAAATTTATATCTATCCCTCCCACGACGTCGATGCGAAGAATGTCAAGGAGGACGATGAAGGTGGTCATTTCGCCATGCGCGACTACCACGTGTTGTCGATGGACAGGATCGGGGGCCCTGTGAAAGACAACGGCATCGCGCTCGACATCAAAGACATTCCCTGGGCGGGCCGCCAGCTGTGGGCGCCGGACGCGACCTACAAAAACGGCACGTATTACCTTTATTTTCCGGTGAAAGACAAGCAGGATGTGTTTCGGATCGGCGTAGCGACTAGCAAGAGCCCAACAGGCCCGTTCAAGCCGGAACCCACTCCCATTAAAGGAAGCTACAGCATCGACCCCACCGTTTTTCAGGATACCGACGGCAAGGCGTATCTGTATTTTGGTGGCATCTGGGGCGGTCAGTTGCAACGGTGGGATAAGAATCAATACAACCCCAAAGGTGCGTTGAAGCAGAAAGACCAGGTGGCTTACCTGCCCCGCGTAGCCCGGCTGAGCGCCGACATGAAATCATTCGCCGAGCCCGTTCGGGAGGTGCAGTTGCTGGATAAGGCGGGCAAACCGTTTCTGGAGAAAGACAATGACAAACGCTTTTTCGAAGCGGCCTGGCTACACAAATACAAGGGTAAGTACTATTTCTCGTACTCAACCGGCGATACGCACAATCTCTGCTACGCCATCGGCAACAATCCGTACGGTCCCTTTACGTATCAGGGTGTTCTGCTCAAACCCGTTCTCGGCTGGACCAACCACCACTCCATCGTACAGGTGGGCGACAAGTGGTACCTGTTCTACCACGACGTTCAGCTCTCCGGAAAAACCCACCTGCGGAATGTGAAAGTAACCGAGCTGACCTACAATCCCGACGGTACGATTAAGCCGATCGACGCGTATAAGTAAGCGTTCTTTTCGACAGGATGAACAGCCGGGCCGACGCTTCGGATTGACATGATTTGACGGCGATTTATTCTGTCATCCCGACGAAGGAGGGAACTTCGGGAATGGATATTTTACTGGTTGTAATCGAAGGTCCCTCCTTCGTCGGGATGACAAAAAGCTCCTTGCTAGTTATTCGCAAAATCTTAAACAGGTCCTTAACAACCCTGAAAATCCGAAGCGTCGGCCTGACTGTCAATCCTGTCAGAAAACCCTAAATCTTAACCTCATGAACAAACTCAGCTCCTATGCCCTGATTGCCCTGACAGTTGCCTTTGTGGCACCCGAAAAAGGGCTGAAAGATTACTACAAAAATTATTTCCCCATTGGAGTGGCCGTCAACCCCCGGATGGTGCAGCCTGGCCCCGATGCTGAGTTGATCAAGGCTCAGTTCAACAGCATGACGCCCGAAAATGCGATGAAAATGGGGCCGATCCATCCCGAAGAAAATCGCTACAACTGGAAGGATGCCGACGCCATTGCTGAATTCGCCCAGCAGAATAACATCAAACTGCGGGGACATACGCTTTGCTGGCACAATCAGACACCCCGCTGGCTGTTTACCGACTCGACCGGCAAAACCGTGAGCCGTGAGGTGTTGCTGGCCCGGCTGAAAAAGCACATTACCGACGTCATGGGGCGGTATAAAGGGAAGATTTACGCCTGGGATGTCGTCAACGAAGCCGTTCCGGATACCGGCAAGGGTGTGTACCGTAAGTCCAGATTCTACGAGATCATCGGGGAGGATTACATCGAAAAAGCGTTTCAGTACGCGCACGAAGCCGACCCATCGGCGCAGTTGTTTTACAACGATTACAATACGGAAAATGCCTCGAAGCGGGAGCGTATCTACCAGCTGCTGAAGAAACTGAAAGACAAAAAAGTACCCATCAATGGGGTAGGCTTACAGGCGCACTGGTCCATCTATGAACCGACCCGGCAGGAGCTGGAGGAATCGATTACCAAATTTGCCAGCCTGGGCCTGAAAATTCAGTTCACGGAAGTTGACATATCGGTGTATCCCAAAGAACACGAGCGCCGGGAACGTCGTGATACGGATAAGAGCGAGTTTACGCCGGAGATGGATGATAAACAGGCGGCTCATTACAAAATGCTGTTCGAGGTTTTCCGTAAACACCGCGATAAGATCACGGGCGTTACGTTCTGGAACCTGACCGACCGCTACTCCTGGCTGGATAATTTTCCGGTTCCGGGCCGCAAGGATTACCCGTTGCTGTTCGATCAGAACGGCAAGCCGAAGAAAGCCTACGAAAGCGTCGTGAAATTTTGAGCATGTAGCCAAAAGTAGTGTTCGACGGTACTGAACATGTCCAGATTCCGAAAAAATAACCGAATGTCCTTCCGATTCATCCGCACCATTAGTCTGTTCATGATCAGCCTGCATCTGTCGACGCCGATGCAGGCTCAGCTTCGTTTGCCCGCCCTGGTCAGCGATGGCATGGTGCTGCAACGGGATGTACCGCTTACCATCTGGGGATGGGCAACGCCCGGTGAGCGGATATCGGTACGGTTCAAAAACAAGAACTACAAAACCGTAACGGAAGCCAGCGGCCAATGGCGGATAAAGCTGCCACCGACTCCGCCGGGAGGGCCATTCACCATGGACATTTCGGGTAACTCACAACGCCAGCTGAAGGATGTTTTAGTCGGCGACGTGTGGTTTTGCAGCGGACAAAGCAACATGGTCCACCAACTGAATATTCATGACGTCACGTACGCGAACGATATTGCAACCGCAAATTATCCCCAGATTCGCCAGTTCTGGATTCCTACCCTGACCAACTTACAGGGACCTCAGGCCGATGTTCCGAATGCGCGCTGGAAAGCGGCCGTCGGCGAAGACGTTCGTCCGTTCTCGGCAGTAGCTTATTTTTTCGCCCGAAAATTGTTCGAGAAATACCATGTACCGATCGGGATTATCAACGCCAGTGTGGGCGGCACGCCCATCGAGGCCTGGACGAGCGAAGCGGGGCTAACCGATTTTTCGACGCTCGAAGCCATCATCAAAAAGAATAAAGACACGACTTATACAAACAGCCTCACCCGACGCCAAACGACAACGCCCCGAAACCCGGCTCCGCCCGCCGATTTGGGGCTTGCGGGCAGCACAAAGTGGTACGAGCCCTCTTATGTGCCTAAAGGCTGGCGTCCGATCAATGTTCCGGGCTATTGGGAAGATCAGGGAATCAACGAGTTGAACGGTGTGGTGTGGTATCGTAAGGAAGTCGATATACCCGCTTCGATGACCGGCAAGCCCGCCCGGGTGTTCCTGGGTCGGATCGTAGATGCCGATGAACTCTACATCAACGGCAAACAGGTTGGCAAAACCACGTACATGTATCCACAGCGTCGATACCCCGTTCCCGCCGACCTGTTGAAAGCGGGGAAGAATGTGTTTGTGGTCCGGGTCACCAACATGGCCGGAAAAGGCGGGTTCGTGCCCGACAAACCGTACTGTATTTTCGCCGGTGCCGATACCGTCGATCTGAAGGGCACCTGGCAGTACAAAGTAAGCGTCGCCTATCGACCCTCTGCCGGTGGCAGCGTTGGTGGAGGCTTAAATGCGCAGAATCAGCCGACAGCGCTCTACAATGCGATGGTCGCTCCGGAAATCAACTACGCGCTGAAAGGATTTTGCTGGTACCAGGGGGAAAGCAATGCCGGTAAACCGCAGGAGTACGCAGCCTTGCTGCCTGCCCTGATCAATGACTGGCGAAGTCGCTGGAAACAGGGTGCGTTGCCCTTTCTGTACGTGCAGCTTCCCGGCTTTATGGAGTACAATTACCAGCCGACGGAAAGCAACTGGGCACTGCTGCGGGAAGCCCAGCTCCACGCCTTATCTGTAGCCAACACAGCCATGGTCGTGGCCATCGACCTGGGCGAATGGAACGACATTCACCCGGATAATAAGAAAGATGTGGGGGAACGACTGGCGCTGGCGGCTATGAAAACGGCTTACGGCGAAAACCTTGTTTATTCGGGACCCCTATATCGATCGGCCACGGTTGACGGCAATAAAATCGTGATCAACTTTTCGAACGCTGGTAGCGGATTGACGACCAAAGATGGCGAAGAGCCCGCTGAATTCGCCATTGCGGGCCCGGACAAAAAATTTGTCTGGGCGAAGGCTAAAATCGAGGGGGCCAACGTGATCGTGTGGAGCGATGAAGTGCCTTCTCCGCAGTACGTTCGCTACGCCTGGGCCGACAACCCCGTCAACCCCAACCTGTACAACAAAGAGGGCTTACCGGCTTCGCCATTCAGGACCGATAAGTGAGAACGACCAAAGGAGCATTCGACTACGCACGATTACCGGCTGCCCATTTTTGGATCAGCTGGAGCACTTCGGCGTTATTCGGGTGCTCCTCCCGATGCTCACCGATTACCCGTTCCAGGAGCGGAGCCAGATGCGGGGGAATGTCGACCCACTGAAAATTTTTTTCTCCTGCCGAAGGCGGATTAGCCTCCAGCCACTGTCTGAGTTCATCCATACCACAAACCTAAGCAGGTATTATCCATTTCTGAACCGGTTGGCTTACCAGGCAGCCCTGGCCCGAAGCTGGCGGGATCGATCGGAGGGCGCTGTGGTGCGGTTCATGCACGAACAGCTGGCTCGTTATGTACAGGAGCGTATTAATGAATTTACAGAGGAGGTAAACTGAATCAGCGTTCACGTCTATTTTTGAGTAGATTAATTAAAAATTCACTTCCGGTAGTTGAGCCAAAAGCCTGCCCATGAACGTCGACCTGTTGGATGATAATGTTCTTTGGCAACGATTCCGGACAGGAGATACCGTTGCTTACGATCAGCTTGTTCTCCGCTTTTATCAACCTCTTTTTCGCTATGGGACTCGTCTGGATCCCGATGAGGAATACATTAAAGACTGTATTCAGGATGTATTCGTCGAACTCTGGCAGCGACGGAAAACGGTCAGCGAAACGGAATTTGTTAAATTTTATCTGCTTAAATCGCTTCGTCGACGCATCTTTCGGGGACGAGCCAAATGGGGTTCCAGTTGGGCGCCCGTCGATGATACGTATTACTTCGAGGTAGAATTCTCCATCGAAGCAAAACTCATTACCCAGGAAGTGGCGCATGGTCAGGCTCAGCAACTGGAAACGTTGCTCAATCAACTTTCCCGACGGCAAAAAGAAGTCATTTTCCTTAAATTCTACCAGAATCTGACCCATGAGCAGATCGCCGAGGTCATGTCCCTGAATCGCCAGTCGGTCTACAACATATTACACGAGGCTCTTCAAAAACTGCGGAACGCCTGGCAGGGCGATATGGCTTTTTTACTGGGGCTACTCGGCCTGCTGGTGTAACGATCCGAATAGTCAAGCGGTAGAATCTCGCACAATTTTTTCAAAAAAAATCCATATCCCATCCAGTAGGATCGGTAGGGCGACTGCATGTTGGTTATAGAGGCTAGGTTTTAGCTTACTCCTTCATGAAAAACTACCAGGATTACCAGTTAGAAGATTTTTTGGCCGATGAGTCCTTCAACCGCTGGGCTCGCCAGGAAAGTCCCCCTGCCGAGTGGGAGTTTTGGCATGACTGGCTTAGGCAGCATTCCGATAAGCAGGACATTGCCAGGCAGGCCAGTCTGATCATTCTTGGCCTTGGGGTTAAGCCGTATCGGGACATCCCGGAAGCAGATTTGGAGGAACAGATCAACCAGATTCGATTACAAACCCATCAAAAACGCACATTGAGCGCCTGGTCACCTAACCAGTTTGTCTGGTGGATGAGCGCTGCAGCTATGCTGTTGCTCGCGTCAGTCATTGGCTGGCTAACGTGGGAAACACGCCCTACGGTCAGCCAGCCCATCTACAGCCAGCTGGTTCAGGCATCATCGATTGCTTTAATTGAGAAAGTAAATAACACCCAAGCTCCCGTATCCGTGCGCCTGCCAGATGGGAGTGTTGTACGGCTGCAACCCGCGAGTCGCATCAGTTTCAGCAAGCTGGGTACGGAAGACAAACGGGAAGTCTATTTAACGGGCGAAGCCTTTTTCACCGTACAGAAAAATCCACTCAGGCCTTTTTATGTACATGCGAACGAAGTGGTCACCCGGGTGTTAGGGACCAGTTTCACGGTAAAGGCCTTCGAAAATCAAACAGATGTGCAGGTTGCCGTACGCACAGGGCGAGTCTCTGTTTTTGCCCGAAATGATTGGGAACGTGCCGAGGAAATCAACAGGGATGTACCCGGGCTTGTGCTGACGCCTAATCAGCAGGTGGTTTTTAATCGTCAGGCGGGCAGTTTCCACCGATCAATCAGGCCTGATCCAACCATTATCAGGCACCACTTTGCCAACGATGTTTTTGTCTACGATGAAACCGCAGTAAACCAGGTTTTTGCCCAGTTGGAGGAGGCTTACGGGATCGACATCGTCTTCGACGAGCAACTGCTGAAACACTGCACGCTGACGGCAAAATTTCAGGATGAGCCGTTACTGGAAAAACTTGACCTGATCTGCAAAACCATAAACGCTTCCTACCAAATCGTTGATGCTCAAATCGTAATTAACGCGCCAGGATGCTACTAACGCTATTTTTTTTACCCTTTTACTCAAAAATAACCCGATGAAACAAACTCGACCTTTACGAGATTTTGCACTACTGTTCCTAAAAGCCCCCCTGGTTCAGGGTTGTATACTCATCCTTTTTTTTGCGGGCATGGCCTATGCCACCACTGTGGATGCCCAATCGCCACTCGATCGCCAGATCAGCCTGCAGATGGAGAATGTGACCGTAAAAAATATGCTGAAAGCCATTGAACGCGAGGCCGATGTTGAATTTATGTATAGCGACAGGCTGATCCAATCCGGTCGCAAGGTCTCACTGACGGTGGCTGGTGAGCGGCTATCGGCAGTGCTTGAGAAACTCCTGCGCCCCCTGCAGTTGAGTTACCAGCTAACCGGTAAACGTATTCTGCTAAACGTGTCCAGTCCGGACATGATCGTTGTACCCAGGGCCCGTCAGGTTTCAGTGAGCGCACCGGCCGACCGCATCGTGACCGGCACGGTCACCGACGATACCGGTGAGGGGCTGCCGGGCGTTAGCGTCGTGGTGAAGGGAAGCCAGCGCGGCACGACAACCGATGCCCGGGGCCAGTTTCGACTGTCGGTTGCCGAGGAAGGATCGCCGGTGTTGGTGTTCAGCTTTGTGGGCTACCAGAGTCAGGAGGTTCCACTGGGAAGCAGCACTCAGGTGACGGTCAAGCTGGTCAACGACGACAAAACGCTGAACGAAGTAGTGGTGGTGGGATATGGGACGCAGAAGCGCGAAGCGGTAACGGCCGCGATTGCATCCGTGCCGATGTCCGAAATCAGGGACATGCCCGTGTCGAACGCAGCTACGGCCCTGCAGGGTAAAATTGCCGGGGTTGTCGTTCAGCAAACCAGTGGTACACCGGGTAGCACCCCTGCCATTAAGGTTCGAGGTTTCGGTTCGATCAGTGCCGGAAATACGCCCCTGATCGTTGTGGATGGAAACATCGTAGACGCCAACGTATTTAGTCTGCTCAACAGTAACGATATCGAAAGTATCGATGTATTGAAAGATGCTTCCTCGGCGGCTATTTACGGGTCCAAAGGCTCGAATGGGGTGATTCTGGTCACAACCAAACGGGGTAAGAATGGCAAAACCAACGTCAGTCTGGATGTTTACACGGGCTTTCAGCAGGTCACTAAAAAGCTGGACCTGCTCAACTCACAGCAGTTTGCTGAATTTGGTAAAGAATCGTCCAATAACGCCTACATTGACAATGTACCCGGCGCTTCGGTCAATGACCCCAACAGCGCTCGACCAACGTCCTACCTGCGCTATCGCTACCCGCGGGGTGAAGTGTATGACTGGTTTAACTTCGACGATCCAACCCGAGTGGCTAACCTACCTTACCATGACTACCAGGATATGATTTTCCGAAAGGCTAGCATCAGTAATTACCAGCTTGGCGTTTCGGGCGGTACCGACAAGGCACGTTATCTGATTAGTGGTGGCTACCTCAAACAGGACGGAATCATCAAAGGCTCGACGCTCGACCGGTATACGTTGCGGGCTAATGTCGACGTCAATATCACACCTGACTTGCGCGTGGGTCTGAACATCAACCCCTCGTTTAAACAACAGCAGGAGGTAACGGCCGAAGGGCACTGGGCCAACAACGGGATCATCAATGCGGCTCTCTCCGCCATGCCGATGGCGCCCATATACGCGGCTGATGGAACCACGTATTCGTCGCAGACCGAACTGGCCGCCCCCTATAACTATCCGGGGATAACCAATCCCATCGCGAATATCACGGAAAATCACAGTCAGTATCAGCAGGCGAACTTGCTGGCCAACGCGTATGTGGAATACAGCTTTCTGAAAGCCTTCAAATACCGGGCGTCGGGAAACATCAATTACACAGGGTATCGGCGGAATGGGTACCGGACTTCGCGAATACCGCTCAACCAGTTATTGCCACCCAACGCAGCGGTTGGTCGGGCCGAGTCGGAGCAGGGCCTGAGCTGGTTGTTCAACCAGACCCTGACCTACAGTAAAACCTTCAACGATGCCCACAATCTGGATGTACTGGTGGGTATGGAGTCGACACGCTACCAGTATCAGTACAGTTTGGGTACGGGGAGTTCCTACGCGAACGACGTTGTCGAAACCCTGAACGCCAGTGCCAACGGAACCACGTCGACCATCACCTCGTCGGCACGGGCCAATGCCTCTACGTCTTACTTTGCCCGCCTTACGTACAATTACAAAAGCCGGTATCTGGCCAATATTTCGGTACGTCGGGATGGATCATCCATCTTCGGACCCGAAAATCGCTGGGGGACGTTCCCGGCGGGTTCGGTCGGCTGGCGCTTTACGGAAGAAAATTTCATGAAAGGGATTAAGGCCCTGTCGGAGGGTAAACTTCGGGTTGCGTATGGATTCTCGGGTAACAATGCATTCGGTAATGATTTCTATCCCTATGCAGCGACCCTCCGGACGGACAATTACTCCTTCAATAATGCGCTGGTCAATGGGTTAGCGCCCGGTTCGCTGGGTAACGCCAAATTAGGTTGGGAAAAGAGCCAGCAGTTCGATGCGGGTATTGATCTGGGCTTACTCAGCAACCGGATCTACCTGATCGTCGATTACTACCAGCGGATAACCAAGGACTTGCTTTTGTCCGTAAATGTGCCCACCGTAACGGGCTTTTCCTCGGCGGTGAAAAACATTGGCAAGATGGAAAACAAAGGCTGGGAGTTTGCGCTCAATACCCGTAACCTGACCGGGGCCTTTGTCTGGAATACCAGCGCGAACCTGTCCTTCAACCGGAATAAAGTGCTGGCGCTGGGGCCCACGGGCGACCCGATCCGGAGCAACAGCGGGGTCGATCAAACGAACATTACCCAGATTGGATCGCCCATCGGCAGCTTTTATGGCTACAAACAAATCGGGATTTTCCAGAGCCAGGCCGATTTGGACAGCTATCCACATGATGCTACGGCCAGACCGGGCGACGTAAAATTTCAGGATGTAAATGGAGATGGTAAAATTACGGCCGACGACCGAACCCTGATCGGCAACAACCAGCCCAAATTCATTTATGGCCTGACGAACAGCTTCAGCTACAAGGGCTTCGATCTAAGCCTGGCGCTTCAGGGAACGCAGGGAGGACAGGTGCTGAACCTGAGCCGACGTTTCTTTGAAAACCTGGAAGGGAATGCCAATCAGATCACAACCGTATTGACGCGCTGGCGGTCGGAAAGTAATCCGGGCGATGGGGTAACCCCACGCGCCAATGCCCGGACAACGGGGAATAACAATGCCGTTTCCTCCCGCTGGGTTGAAGATGGTTCGTACCTGCGGATTCAGAATCTTAGCCTGGGATATCAACTGCCCAAAGCCCTGCTGAATAAAGCCAGAATCCAGCAGGCGCGGGTGTATGTCACGGCTCAGAACCTTTATACCTGGACCAAATACCTGAATTATAATCCCGAAGTGAGCAACTACGAAGGCCCATTAACTGGCGGGGTTGACTACGGCTTCTATCCATTAGCAAAAACCTTTACGATTGGTCTCAACCTGGGTTTTTAAACACGCCTTTTTACGACCTAACTGCCCAGGGCCAAGGCCATGGCTAAACCGAAACGACAACAATGAAAGCAAAAAAAGTATACATATCCCTGCTGGCCAGTCTGTTTCTCAGCTCCTGCAGCAAAGAGTTTCTGGATCTAAAGCCCATTTCATCGGCCACCTCCGATAATTTTTACCAGACAGCCGACGATTTTAAAAATGCGGTAAATGGCGCCTATGCCTCGCTTCAGTCGGGCGGTGTGTTTGGAAACAGTTATGTCTTTGGCGACGTTGCTTCCGACAACACAGTGCCGCCGGCTTCCGGCTCGGTAACCGATCAGGATGAGTTCGATCGGTTTTACATCCGAACGACGAACCCATTTATTTCCGGACGCTGGAATGACAGCTATTCGGCCATAGCCCGGTATAATACCATCCTGGATAAAATCGGCGGAGTCAAGATGGATGAGACGTTAAAGAACCGTTACGTAGGCGAAACAAAATTCCTTCGGGCACTGGTCTATTTCAATCTGGTTCGCACCTTTGGCGATGTACCCCTGATCCTGAAATCGATTTCGAATCCCGACGAAGGCTACAATTACGGTCGGTCGCCGAAAGCCGATGTGTACGCACAAATTGAAAAAGACCTGATGGATGCCGAGGGAGTTTTACCCGTTTCGTATGCCGCTGCGGAGACAGGCCGTGCCACCAAAGGAGCTGCGAAGGGGCTGCTTGGGAAAGTCTACCTGACTGAGAAAAAATATGCTCAGGCAGCTGCCAAGCTGAAAGAAGTGATCGATTTAGGGGTGTACGACATTTTGCCGAATTATGCAGATGTGTTCAGAGTAGCCAATAAAAACAATAAGGAATCGGTATTCGACGTGCAGTACAAATCGGGCGGTTCCGGCGAAGGCAACGCCTGGCCGAACTCTTTTGCTCCTGAAAACTCCGGCAATGCCGTCATCGCGTTTGGGGGAGGGGGTAATAACCAACCCACTGCCGACCTGGTGAATGCCTACGAAGCGGGCGATAAGCGCAAGGATATTTCCCTGGCGACTTCCTACGTGAATGCCAGCGGTCAGACGATTCCCTACAACTATGTGAAGAAGTACTATGACACCCCTGCTACCATTAACGATAATGGAAACAACATCCCCGTTATTCGCTATGCCGACATTCTGCTGATGTACGCCGAAAGCATCAACGAAGTTGGCTATCAGGCCAATGGCGAAGCGTTGACTTATCTAAACCGTATCCGGAACCGGGCGGGGTTGCCCAGCAAAACGGCAGCCGATCTTCCAAACCAACAGGCCTTTCGGCTGGCCATGGAGCAGGAGCGTCGGGTCGAGTTTGCCTTTGAAGGTCAACGCTGGTACGATTTGGTTCGCACGGATCGGGCGATTCCGGTACTGAACGGCAAAAAGGATCAGATACGCCTGGTGAACGTGCTCACGGAGAACAACCTGGTCGATCCAATTCCACAAAGCCAAATCGATATTAATCGGACGAAGATTCAGCAAAACCCAGGGTACTAATCCTGATCACCGGTCTTTTGAAAAAGGGAGCAACTTCGTGTTTGTTCCCTTTTTACGTTTAGCCGCGGGATAAGGTTACTAGTATCTGATTTCAATTCCTGTTTATTCTAGTCGGTTGCAGACTCTAGCTAGCGCCTGTTTTGCTGTATTTTGTCCTGGTTAAGCTGCTCATGAACAGGCCTGTTCGCGAAAAACAACTAAATAGAATAGCCCATTAGCCAACTCATTAATGAGTTGGCTAATGGGCAGTCCACAAACTCGACTCACTCGGATCGGTCATTTCAGGCCGTCTTCAATATTCTCGCGAACATCTTTGGTCGCTTCTTTAAATTCTTTGATGCCGTTTCCCAGGCCCCGGGCCAGCTCGGGGATCTTTTTGGCACCAAATAACAGGATCAAGGCCAGGAAGATAAAGATCATTTCCTGTCCGCCTAATCCCATAATAGCATAGATGCTTGCTGTAATCATGATTCTTGTGATTTAAATGGATGAAAAATAGAAAGTTTAAAACTTGACGTTCCCGTCCTGAGCAGCCACCCGTGTCGAAACGACTGATCCACTGTAGTCATTCCCAGCGCATCTGTCCGACTAACTTGATTCGACTACAGGACAAAGGTAGAGGGTGTTTCCTACCCCCTGTTAGCACAAATCGGCCATATCACTAGCACAAATCGGCCAATGTTAGCCAATACCCACCTGGATCGCTCAACTTCGTCCGAAATACGTCCATAACTTAGCCCCAGCGAAATACAGTATCACCCGGAACATTGATGGCCGTCAAACGCCATCCTGTTTCTTTCTCGCCAGACATTGCCAGATCAGTTAGACTGGATGAGATCCAGGCGAACCTATTTAGTTGGCTGATTGGAGCTTATGACGTATTTTTAACCGTCTATCCTCTTGACCAGCCATGACAGTTTGTGTTCGACTCTGGCTACTACTGTTGCTGATTAACAGCCCCTTGCTGGCGCAGCCCTTTAGGGCCCGTAACCTGAGTCTCCAGCAGGGCTTGCCCGAATACTATGCGTCCGGCATTGTGCAGGACAAGGAAGGCTTTATCTGGGTAGCGACCCTCGATGGGCTGGCCCGCTACGATGGCCGTCAGTTCAAGGTATTTCGCCATCGACTCACCGGCACACCCTCGCTGGCCAGCAACGTGATTCTTTCCATGGAGCCCGTTTCGGATTCGACCCTGCTTCTTTACCTGGAGAACCGTACCTTCCAACTGTTTAATCCTATTACTGAACAATTTAGTGACTTACTAACGGATGACCAGTTAGCGCGTCATCAGGTGAACATGGTGAAGGTGATCCTGACCCCGGATGAAAAAACGGTCTGGGGGCGCTTCCGTACCCAACTGACACGGTTTGATCGACAGACGGGTCGGTTCACTGCCTTCCCCTTTCCCCCGTTCCCCGATGCGGGCCTGTTTCCGGGAAATTCCCTGCTGCTGGCCAAAGACCATCAGCTGTTTGCACCGGCTCCCGGACGACTCCTGCAGTTCGACACCCAAACGGGTACGTTTCATTCGTGGGCGCATTCCCTCATCGGCTTATCCGGTACGATCGACACGTATTATGGGACGCCCCTGATCCAGCGGTCTAACGGGGAGATTCTCATCGGCGCGGCCCGGCAGCTGCTTCGCTTCGATCCGAAAACGCACCGGTTCGTATCCATTCCCATTCCATCGGCTGTCGATACCCAGACCGGGCTTATCTACGAAGCCCCGGATGGCCAGGTCTATTTTACCTATGGTATGACTGTGTACCAGCTATCAGCGAACAATCAGGTAACCGCCATCTGGACGGCTCCCCGCCTGGATTACCAGAATTATTTTCATGCGCTGCTGCTGGATCGCTCCGGCGTGCTATGGATCGGCACCAACGGGGATGGCATGTATCAGATCGATCAGCGGGCATTGCCTATTAAAACCTATCCCTACCGGATTAATTTTTTTGTAGATGTGCTCGAATCCGAATTGGGGTTGGCCGTTCCCTCCTGGGCCCAAACCGATCAGCAGCTTTATCAACTCCGCATCGCCGGAACGGCACCTTATTTAACGATCGGGATCGAAGGGCGGTATGAATTATTACGGGGTGATCAAGCCAACCATCGATTCCGGTCGTTACTTACACTGCCCAGGAAGACCCAGCTCGGGGACTATGATGGGGGAAATGCCCTTCGCCAGGAGCCCGATGGCACCCTTTGGCTGTTCGATCCGCACCAGGGACTCTTGAAAGCAGACTCGGCCGGGCGGCTCCTGGCCGTATTTGCCTGCCCAACCCCGATTAACCGGGTCAGCTCGATTCAACCCCTTGGCCAGTACGTCTGGATTGGCTCCCAGGTAAGCGGGCTCTATGCCTATGACCTTCAAACGCGCCGGATTGTTCGCCACCTGAGCTACCAACCCGATCAGGCGAAGACTCTGCTCTCGAACCCGGTGAACTGTCTGGCCGCTGATCCGGTGAACCCGGCCATTCTCTGGGTCGGTACCCACGAAGGCCTTTGCCGCCTGGATACCCGGACGATGCGCGGCCAGAACTGGACCGACGAGCAGGGCCTGCCCAGCGCGACGATCAATACGCTGCTGACCGATCGGCAGGGGAATCTGTGGTTTAGCACAGGAAGAGGCATCAGTCGGCTAAATCTCCGTACCTACCGGCTGCGCCATTTCTCTACCTATGATGGCCTGCTGGACATCGAATATCGACCCAATCAGGCCCTGCGCTTACCCGATGGACGGATGGCGTTTGGGGGCGCTACGGGGGTCAGCGTGTTTGACCCCCTGGCCCTCACCGACGTGGTCGAGCCCATCCCGACAGTGCTGACGGGTTTGCGGCTGGCTAACCTACCCATTGAGCCCGGCAAAATCGGCTCACCCCTGCGGCTGCCCCTCAATGCCACTCCTGCCCTGCGGCTCCAGTTCAACCAGAACTTTTTGAGCCTGGAGTATGCGGGTCTTCAGTATAACAAGCCCGCTAGCCTGCAGTATCGCTACCAGCTCACGGGGGTCGATGCCCACTGGGTCTACGCGGGTAACCAGACTGTAGCTAACTACACCCAACTCGACCCCGGTGACTACGAATTTCGGGTCAACACGGCCAATGCCAGTGGCCGCTGGAGCCCAATTATTAAAACCCTGCGGATCATCATTGCTCCCCCCTGGTGGCAGACCTGGTGGGCGTATGGTCTGTACGGGTTGGTGGTACTGGTGCTGGTACGGGCCTATATACAATACCGGATCAACCAAGCGCAGCTTCGCCAGGATATGGCCCTTCAGGAGCAACAGGCCCGCCTGATCAAAGAGAACGCCGACTGGCAGACGCGATTCTTTACCAACATCACCCACGAATTCAGAACACCCCTGACACTGATCATCAATCCGTTGGAGCGGATGATGGAAACGGCAGCTCCCTCGCTGCAGCAGCCCTACGGGGTAATGCACCGCAATGCCCGCCGGCTGTTACGCTTAATTAACCAACTCCTGGATATGGCCAAACTCGAAGCGGGTCAGTTGGGAATGGTGCTTACGCGGGGGAATCTGGCCCGTTTTTTTTCGGATCTGGTGGATTCGTTTCGCCTGCGCGCCGAGCGCAAGGGTGTCCAGTTACGCTACGAGCCCGCCGATATGCCCACCGATTCGCTCTTCGACGCCCATAAACTGGAAACCATTGGCTACAACCTGCTGGATAATGCCCTCAAGTTTACCCCCGCCGGTGGCCACATCCGGATGCTTCTTCATCCCGTTGAGTCGGCATCTGAACGCTCGTTCCAGTTACAGGTCATCGATTCGGGCGGGGGTATTCCCGACGAGCAGTTACCACGAATTTTCGAGAGGTTTTATCAGGGGCGTCAGGCCGGGGGGAACGCGGGTACAGGAACGGGCATTGGTCTGTTCCTGATCGCCGAATTTACCCGGCTGCTGGGGGGGCATGTGCAGGTGGAGAGTCAGGAAGGTCAGGGCACTACGTTCACCGTTACCCTGCCGCTCCAAAAAGCAACCGACACCCTGGCGGTTCTGGATGCGCCCACGGAGTGGCTACGTCCTGCGAGCACGGAGTTGGCAGCGGAAGCCATTGCCGGAACGGAATCGGCTGATACGGCCCAAACCGCACCAGCGCCCGCAACGGCTCCGATGGTGCTGGTGGTGGAGGATAATGACGAACTGCGGGAATTTATGGCCGGTGAGCTGGCCCGGACCTACCGGGTACTGACGGCCCCGAACGGGCAGGAAGGCTGGCAGATTTGTTTAGCCGAGCTACCGGACCTGGTCATTTCGGACGTGATGATGCCGCTGATGGATGGCTTTACGCTGGTGGAACGGATTAAGACGACGCCCCTGACGGCCCACATCGCTGTGATGCTGCTGACGGCTAAAACCATGACCGAATCCCGCATTCAGGGGCTTACGGCCGGGGCCAATGATTACCTGACCAAGCCCTTCCATGGGCAGGAACTACACTTACGCATTGCCAACCTGCTGCGTCACCAGCAGCAGCTACGCCAGCACTGGCAGCAGCAGACAGGCCCGTTGCCAAGTCCGACATCACCGGTAGCCAGGCCCAACATCGACGACCCCTTTCTGGCCAAGTTCTACCAGATACTGGATCGGGAGCTGGCCAATTCGGCCTTTTCGGTTGATTTGTTAGCCGATGAACTTGCCGTCAGCTACCGGACCCTGCATCGGAAACTCAGCGCCCTGACGGGAACTTCTGCTAATGAACTGATTCGTATCCACCGGTTACAGCAGGCGGCCCGCTTGTTGCAGGATGGCTATTCGATTTCAGAAACCGCCGAAAAAGCGGGCTTCGAAGGATTATCTTACTTCGCCAAAATGTTTAAGGCCCACTTTGGGATGACGCCCACGGCGTTTGTGCTCGCTCAGGGTCCCCACTAACAGTTCCTGTTTTCGTATAATTTATTCTTCATTCAGTACTGCCAATCTGCTCTTTGCGCCTACTAAAACGCGCTGATCGAGCAGATTGGCAGTTTTCTGCTATCGATTGGCAGATTTGTGCTACCTGCCAGGGGGAGTCAGGGTCTAGTTTTGCCCAGCAGTTCGGGATGACCGACGCGCTTCGAGGAACAGCTTGAGGGGCCATAAAGCGTACCCTTGTGGAAGCGCAAAACTATCCTCCCACACGCATCCATACTAAAGCGGGCTTAGCCATTCATCTGTACTTAAACTTTCTCCATTCATTTAACCCATACAATTATGTTTTTAGAAACTCGTAAAATGACGCGCAAACAATTTATTGGCCGCTCACTGCTGGGATTTGGCAGCGCCTTTATCTTGCCCAGTATGCTGCAAAGCTGCATGAAAGACCATGACCTCCCGAACCCAGTGGGTGGTGGCAATCATCCTCCGCTTTTAACCTATACGGTGGATTGGAATGACGACGCGAAAACGATGGTCGCCAGTGCGATCGAAATGGTACCCGTAGCCGGTGATCTGCTGGGCGGATTGGTAGAAATTTTATGGCCCAGTACTCAGGAAGACGTATGGGGTGAAATCAAATCCCAGGTGGAAGCCTTAGTCAACCAACAAATCGCTGCTGCTGTCTATACGCAGGTTTCCGAAGATCTGCAAGGCTTGAGCAACTCGCTAACTATTTATCAGAATGAACTAAAAGAGGGTACTACAGGTGAAATTCTAAACCAATGGATGATCACCAAAAATTTGTTTGTTGCTGCGCTCCCCCATTTTCAATCACAAGGCAACCAGGTGCCGCTGCTACCCTTATTTGGGCAGTTTGTCAACCTGTATCTGGGGATATTACGGGATGGGGTAGCCAATGGTCTAAGCTGGGGTAGGACCGCTGCCGATCACCAGCAGGATATTACCGACTTGAAAAATGCAATCACTACTTCTGTCAACTATACCACGACCACGTATAATAACGGACGAAGTGCCTTGTTGCAAAAAACGAAGGCAGATTCCCATCACATCGAGCCGTTTAAAACGGTTAACATCTATGACCGCCAGATGAGTCAAACGGTACTTGTCTTTATGGATATGTGGCCTTATTTTGATGTGGACAAATACCCCAATGGGACGAAAGTGGTCTACTCACGCGAAATTTACAGTGACCCCTATGGCACCGCCGATGACAGCGGCCCTATCGTTCTCCCGTCAGCTCCAACGCAGTCTCCATCTAATATAACCGTATGGGGGTGGGATCGAATCGATGCGGTTCAGGTAACCTACCCAGCTGGTGGCGGGCCGGGTGGGGTTACCACAACGCCCCGCATGGGCGATCAAAATGGGGGCTCGAATCAGCCTCCTTATGGCGGCTCATTTAATTTAAGTCCTCAATCGATCGCAGCGGGCAGAGTTACCTACGGCAGCATTGTCAATTCGATGCAATTTATATATGGTGACCAAACATCGACACCGATGATGGGCGGAAACGCTGGTTGGGGAAGTAACGATACGGGTTGGGTAGGGTACTCTGATACGTTTTTGTCGAGTGTTCACATTAATGGGGTAAGTAGTTACTATGGCAGCGCCGACTTAGTGGTGTTTGGGTTTCAATACTGGACCACGCCAAACTCACAGTTGAACGCGATTCAAACAATGTATGTCACAAGCCCCAAAGAACGCTCGGTGACTGATTTTGCCAAAGAATTTCCGAACCTGAGTATTACAGATAACCTGATCACCGATACCTTAAAAAAGGAACGCAGTGATTACTGGGCAAAGCTTAAAGCGCGCGCAGAAGCCCTTAAATAGCCGACACCCGCCTGGCCAAAAGGCGGCTTGATCAAGAGCCCGGGTAGGGTATCCGGGCTCTCTTTCATAAGGTGTCGGCAGCTGATCACAGGGAATCGCCTGTATGATAAACTAGGTCCAATGGCTGGCTAATGCGCAGCTTTAGTGAGGGAAAGGACGGCCAATCCGGGCCGGGCCACTCCAGGCCGGGCCACTCCACATTCATTGAAGCTGTTGCTGGCTCCGCATTTAACTAAACCAGACGCGGATACCATCCACCAAATCCTTTATTCGTGCGAACTAGCAACGCAGTGCGTTTTTATCTCCACCGTCATCCGCTAGAGACCCGCTTTCAGTTTGAAGAAGACCACTCATTTTTTTAAGTAAGCTCCACCATGAAAACAATAGTGACGAAACGTATCGGTCAACTCCTCCTTTTAAGTACACTTCTGGGAGCGACCATCAGCTGTATGGACAAAGACCATCAGGTACTTACTGGACCGCCATCTAAGGGCACGCTCCTGGATATGGGGGAGATGCCCGTGCCGGTCAAGGGCCATGCCGAATTTACCCAAAACGAATTTCAAACGGCTGCTTACTCCGACAATTTTGTGGTTGTGGCCACCTCCAACGGGTTGTGGCGATGCAATTTGCTCACCAAAGAGTGGTCCAGAAGTGGATTTGCGGGCCGCAAGGTCTCCTGTATTTACAAGCACCCTACCCTAAAAAACAAGTTCTTTGCCGGGGTGATCCCCGCCGAACAATCCTCGGAGAAATCCTTATTTATCTCCGAGGACGGTGGGCAAAGTTGGACGGCGGCCACCACACCCATTCACGATGATGGGGAGAATAGGTATGAAACGTACGTCAGTATAGCCGTACGCCCTTCGCATCCCGATCAGGTTTATGCCAATCTGGAAGGGGGGGCTATGATCGCCGTATCGACCGATGGGGGCCAAAGCTGGCAACGCATGAATTATGAGCCCCATTCCAATTTTGGTTATCAAAGTAATATAGTTTTCCTGCCCGACAATCCTGACCAGCTCTTCCAGGGTAGCGAAAACCCCTTCGATGACGCCTGGCTGGGCCGCTACACCATCGACCCGACCGATCCGGTGAAACTGACCCAGTTTACTAAAGTGGTGGATATGAGTGTGTTTGGCAATCGACGTCCGGTGGAGTTGCAGACAACGGTGTATACCGGCAACAGCATCTATGTAGGGCAGGAAGGAGCGCTGGCCAAAGTGACCGGCACGACCACTCAGTTTATCTTTAAAGCCGAAGAAAACAAGCCCGCCCTTCCCTATGCCTATATCTATGGCATCTGGATTGATCCAAAAGATACGCGGCACCTGCTGTTCGGTGGGGCCGTCAATGGGGATCAAACGGCCTTAAGCTTATTTGAAACCCTTGACGAAGGCATAACCATCCGGCAGCTAAACGATATACCCAGTTTAGCCAGTGCCCAGGTGGTCAAGATCGTGACTACGGATACGGATCCAGCCATCGTGCTGTATGATACGGCCACGAAAAAAATTCGGCTATTCCTCTACAAGTCCACCTAAAAGATCCTTTGGTCATCCCGTAGTCAACCTCATGGCCCCGCTCCTGGGGATGCCAACAGAACTGTCTAGCGTAGCGGCCTTTTGTGTGGTAAGCAGTGAATCCCGGCTTTTTTTATCAACGTATGGTCCCTACCGTTTGCCGTTCGTCTGAGCGGATCACCACCCAGGATGCGCTCTGGGGCCTGGTGCTGCTGGGCCTATTGATGGCGCAGGCGTTTGGTCAGCCCGCTATTCCGCAACCGGGTCATGGTTTACCCCTAAACCATCATCACCCCGAGTTGCCGGCTCAGTTTATTCTGCACCTGCTGGTGAGTGGTCAGTTCGAGCGGCTGGGTAGCTTTTTGTTCGGCCTGGGGTTTTATCAGGGCTGGGGGCAAATTAGACTAGCCAGGCTAAACGCTGGGCACATTGCCCGGCATCTCTTGCTGATGATGCTGGGGATCGGCCTTGGCCTGAGTCTACTGCTGGGATCGGTTGATCTGCTCTGTAAGTATGCGCTGCTGGGATTGACGCTGCTGTACTTTATGAACCAGTCGGTGGCCAGCCTGCTCAAGTGGCTGGTAGGCTTGATTGGGCTGGTCATCCTGGTACCGGGCAGTGTAGCCCTCCTTGATCCCGGCGGGATGACGCCCCACACCATGCTTAGCGGGCCCTCTTTCAAAGACTGGCTGCTGGCTAGTCACTCGGTGAGCCGGGGTTTTGCCGCCACGATCTCCTACGAGTTGATGCTGCTGGGGGGGCTGCTGGTGGGTAAGCTGGGGTTGTTGTCACCCAATACCCAATTGCGGGTGCGCTTGTCGCTTTTACAAATAGGGGTATTACCACTGGCTTTTCTTTGCAAAGGGGCGTGGGTGGCCCTATCCCTTGGTCTGGTGGCTTTACCCGGGCGCCTTTTGGGCTACCAACCCTTACTGCTGAGCCTGTGTGGCTTTTGGGGTGCTTTGCTGTTGACCGTAGTTTATCTGCTGGAGCTTGGGGTAAATAGCCGATGGGGGTCTCAAAGATGGGTGAGTTGGCCTGCCCGGATTGGCCAGCTGAGCCTGACGAATTACCTCATCCAGTCGATTCTCTATCCGCTTCTGCTGTACGGCTATGGGCAAGCCGACTCAGGCTTGCCACCCGTATGGGGCAGGGCCATTCTAGTGATGGGCATTTACGGCTTTCAGCTGGGATTCAGCTGGCTGTGGACGAAGCGCTACCGGCTGGGTCCACTCGAATGGCTTTTTCGCCAGTGGCTTCGACGCTAAATAGGGGGTGAAGTAGTGATTAGCTCTAGGCTTTAGCCATCTACGTTCACAGGGGTGTTATAAACTGGTGGAGGCTTCGGTTCGTAACGTATCACTTGAGCGATTCGCGAATTAAATGCGAAGCTAATAAGGAGTAATGTCTGGGTTGGACCGATGAGAAGTCAATAAATTATCAGACAATCGGTGATAATTCGACGTTGGCAGCAAAGTTGTCCGATTTGTGCTAGTAAACTGGCCGATTTTTGCTAGCCGTGCCTGGGGGCCACCCTCTACTTTTGTCTCGCAGTCGGGGATCTAACTAGCCAGCTTTATACGCCAATTTTTAGCTCCTTATCACCTTGTACAAATTCAGTCTCATTATTTAACGTACGTAACCCCATGAACGGGCTTCTCCATGCCAAATCATGCTTATTCCGACCGTTTGAAGGTCTCAACTACTCGGTCTTCCTACTTCTGCTGGGAGTAATCACCCTGTCGGCCTGTAGCGACCATCAGCTACCGCCACCCCTTCTCGGTCAGGAGCAATCCCCCACCGATACCCATAAACGCATCGCCCTGCTGGCCATGATGGCTGATATCAACTACGATCTGGTAGCCGCATCCGAAGCGGAACTCCAACAGAACACCCTCAAGATCAATCAGCTCCTGCAAACCAACGCCGATGCCCAAGCCTTTCTGGGCACCGACTGGCAGGTGGTATGGGGACCCGCCCTTTCCAACAGCAAACGAAAATCCGCCACGAGTCCGGTCGACAGCTTTGTCACTGACAACGCGATGTATGTGGCCCGGGGCACCGACCTGGCTACGGGTAAACCCCTGTATGTGGTGGCCATTGCGGGTACCAATGCGGTCTCCAGAAACGGTGCCCTCTTCCAGGATTTGAACGTCGTCGAAGAAAAGGACTGGCCCACGCTGGGCGGTGGTAAAATCAGCGCGGGCAGCCTTCTGGGTTTTAACAACCTGAATGCGATGCGCGATGCCAACAGCGGACAAACCCTACTGGAGTTTCTGGCTACACTCAGCAAAGCCGGTCCTGGCCAGGTAGCCTTCACGGGCCATAGTCTGGGCGGAGCCCTCGCCCCCCTAATGGCCCTCAAAGCCATTGAGTGGCAGCAGCAGACGGGCTCTACTAGCTTGACTGTCAGCGCCTATCCGATTGCCGGTCCCACCCCGGGCGATGGGGTGTTTGCCGGGTATGCCGCCAGAAAATTTGGCGATGCCTACCACTCGGTCATCAACACCCATGATATTGTGCCCCATGCCTGGCAGAAAGATCAGTTCGCCCAGATTCCCTCACTTTACAAACAGGCGCCCCCGTTTAATCCGGGGGGGGCGAAGGGGTTTAGCTTACCGTCTACGGATCAGCTGGCCTATGATGCCCTGAAGCTGAGTATCGATAAAAAAACTTACCAGCGCATTGCCCCAGAGCGGGAGTTTGTCTTTTCCGGTACACCGAATGTGTACCCCGATGGGTCGGGTAGTTATTTCCAGGAAGCCAAGTATCAGCATACCATCGCCTACTATAAGGAGGCCTTTGGCTTTCCCCAACCCATTATTGATGCCCTGGCTCATTAAAGCTACCTAAAAAAGCGTGTTTAGATAAAATTTGTAAAACCAACTGAAATCCGTTAAACATGAATACCATCATGAACCAATCAATTATCTATCCTCATACGGAGGAAGCTGTCGCAGATAGTAAAACAACAACCAAGGACATTATTTCGGTAGCTGAAGCATCCTTTCCGACCCCGCCGTATGAGCGAAATCGAAACGCACCCGTTCTTCTTTCGTTGGCACCAGCCCACTCCTTCGAGGAGCAACTGGACACTGACAGGAAACTGGTTCAGTTCGTTTTGTCGGAGGCTGAAGCCGCCTTTGTCAGTCCGGTTCGCCATTTTTTCAATCCGGGAGGCCAGCAGCTACAGTATAATCAGAATTAAAATCCGTAAGCAGGCCAGTCAGCACGCTAGGCTCAGTCTTAACCCGATGGCCTCTTGGCTTGGGGCGGGTGGTTCGTCCGGTGGAAACCACCGGACGATGCTGCAGAGATAGGATAGTGGGATGACCTATCGTGACGATTAAATTTTGCATTTCCATTTTTTCATCCAGTTAACTCATAAGCATCATGATTTCAGCAGGCATTTAGGCTATTATGGGTTTAGGTGGTCAGGAGATGATCTTTATCTTCCTGGCCCTGGTCCTGTTGTTCGGGGTGAAAAAAATCCCCTAGCTGGCCTGGGCCTGGGAAACGGCATCAAAGAGTTCAAAGACGCCACCAAAGACGTTCGGGGAGATATCGAAAGTGGTCTAAAAGATATCGAGAGGAACTAATCGTGTTTGTTCATAGGCAGTTCATCCGCGAACTGACCGATGGGCTGGCTGTAGTAAACTGTCTTTCGGTAAGAGGGTAATACGAGGCTGTTCGTTAAGTGCAATTTTCACAAAAGACTCCAGGCTTGAGATGGCTGAATACATTTCTCAAGCAAACGAGGGTAACCGGTACGCCATGGTCCGCACCGGTCCGGTCGACCCGGCGGCATTCTGGAGCGAGCCGACCGGGAATTACCCGGGCTCGCGACTGGTCAGCTGGCGCTGTGCGTACCGATGCCGTACTTTTCCGCAAATAAACTCAAAATTGTATGATCCGGTCATGATAAAGCCGCTAATAAAGCCGATATTATATAGTAGCGCCTTCCTTTTTTTAGGACTTTCCTTAGGGTGTAAAAAGCAAAACTCAGTTGATCCTGCTTTACCTGATTCTTCTGCACCTATTCAACTTTGGCCCGTTGGTAAAATGCCCGACAGCACAGGCCTACGGGGCCCAATTAAAATCAGTTCGACGGGGGACATAACCAATGTAGCCGTGCCCTACCTGATTCCTCACGTGCCGGCGCAGCCGAATGGCCGCGTACTGTTGGTGATCGCGGGCGGTGGCTATACGCATATTGAATCCGGGAATGAGAGCGGGGCGGCAGCGGACTGGTTAAGTAATCAGGGCTTCACCGCTTTTGAACTGATCTACCGATTACCTTCCGAAAATTGGGGTACAAAGCTTGTAGCTTTTCAGGATGGACAACGGGCAGTGCGACTCATTAAAAGCTTAGCGAGTCAGTATCATTACGATGCCACGAAGCTTGGCATTATGGGTTTCTCGGCTGGCGGTCATTTGGCGGGTATGCTGGCTACCGTACCTCAGCGAATGTTTTACAAGCCGGTTGATGGGCGGGATAGCTTAGGGACTGACGTACAATTTGCTGCCCTTCTGTATCCCATTGTTACCATGCTTCCGCCCTATAATAACACGTCTTCGAAGAAGGTCCTATTCGGAACCGGCGATGATTTGACCGCTGAACAACAATACTCTGTGCAGTTGCTGGTTAGCCCGCAAACGCCCCCCATGTTTTTAGCTCAGGCCAAAGATGATACGACTTCATCGGTACAAAACAGCGAGATGTTGTATCAAGCTTTACTAACCAAGGGAGTGACCACTTCCCAACTTCATCTATTCGATACGGGTGGTCATGGATGGGGGTTAGGGAAAGCAGGAACGCCGGAAACGGTATGGCCCTCGTTATTCCAGAATTGGGCTACGCAAAACGGGTATTGGTAGAAGAGTGGCCGCCTGCGCGGTACCAACACCCTGGGTAGTTTTATTGGTCTTCAAAAACGATGGTAATCAATGCGCCACCCACTCCCCATGTCGATAGTCGTTAAAAAAGCTACCTCATGAAAACGTATCGCTCCAGGCTGGTTGGCTCCCACGGTAGCGGGTCTGTGGTCTTCCAATGGTTGCTCCTGTTGAGTTTAGGGGTACTCATTCAAGGGTGGTTAACGCGCTACCGCCTGCATCAGCAGCCCCATAAAACGATTGGGTTTACGAAAGAATCTCTACCATCGAACCGATATAATCCAGTAGGTAGCAGAGTACCCTATTTTAGGAAATAACCAGTATATCTACTCGTGTAGCGTGCTATACCTACCAAAGCAACGTCTCGTTTACCGCCTGAATCATGTATACAACTGCTCGTTTAGTGAGGATTGCCAAAACGGTTTCGGTAGGGGCCATCGGTCTCCTCGGATTCTTCATCGTACTGGGTAACACCACCGATTATTATACGAATTATCGCTTCGTCGAGCATGTGCTAAAAATGGATACCACCTTTCCGGCCAGTCAGATTCAGTATCGTCATATTGACAATCCACTGCTGTATCACGTGGGCTACGTAGTGATCATTGGGCTGGAGACAGTGATGAGTGTTTGCTGCCTGCGTGGATGCTGGTTACTGGCAAAACACGTAAACAGCGATTCCATTACGTTTCAGGCAGCCAAGAACTGGGCCGTGGCGGGCATTATCATTGGTATTTTGATTTGGTTTTTGGGCTTTGAGGTCGTTGGCGGGGAATGGTTTGCCATGTGGCAAAGTGCAAGCTGGAATGGCTTAAGCAGTGCTGAACGGATTGTGAGTTTTCTGATGTTAACCCTTATTTTATTGCAATACCGGGATGAGTGACCGTTGGGTTCGTTACTCCCTGTGCATAACGGGGGATTAAGTAGTCGATTGAATCAGTATCATCCTTTACCTAAACCTTACACTGACACCTTTCCCCGTAATTGACAACCTGAAAATACCCTTATGCTGCTTAAGCCCGACCTTCGACTCAGCCGCGTCATCCGAATTACCTGGAAAGTGGATCTGTGGATGATTGCCCTCTGTACGGGGGCCTATCTGCTGGAAACCTATCTGCTCCGGGGGAATGTTCGCATTCCCAATAACATCCCCGCCCTGCTGGCCACTACGCTGGCATTTTTCATTGGCTTCAACAATAACCAGGCTTACAGCCGCTGGTGGGAAGCCCGCACCATCTGGGGAGCCTTGGTCAACGACGCCCGCTCCTGGACCCGCGCGCTGCTGGCCTATACCCAGCCACCCGATGTGGTAAAAACTGTCCAGGACCATCCCAATGAGCTGGCCATCCGGTTAGTCCGTCGGAATCTAAGTTTCGTGTATGCCCTCAAAAGAAGCTTACGAGGCACCGATAATAGGGATTACCAGACCTATCTGGAGCCAGCTGATCTGAGCACCCTCAGCCGCTACACCAACATTCCGGCGGCTCTACTCGATTTACAGGCGCAGGATCTTCAGCAGCTCCGGCAAACCGGTCAGGTGGATGGGTTCACGTTCATGGCCCTCAACGAGTTGCTGGTTCGCTTCAGCGACAGCATGGGCCGCTGTGAGCGGATCAAGAACACGCTATTCCCCGTTACGTATCTCTACTTTACCCGGGTGTTCATCTGGCTGATGATCGTTATCCTGACCATCGACATTGCCGAAGATGCCGGTATGTGGTCCATTGTGCTGGGCTGGCTGATTGGATTTGTCTTTCACGTGACACATCTGAACGGGCTGAACCTGGTGAATCCTTTCGATGGCAATCCGGCCAGCGTGCCCCTGGATTCGATTGTGCGTACGATCGAAATCAACGTGTTGCAAACGCTTAATGCGTCTGAGGTTCCTAAGCCCATCGTAGCGGTGGATGGCGAGTATATTTTATAGCCGTCTCGTCCTGATTTTAGTCGGACGTTTTTCTGAACGATAGCTAGCAAGGAGAGAAGGGCTGGAAACGGCCTTTTTGGTGTTCAATAAACCCGTTCATTTTAATCGTTCACACTGCCTTGGCGTCATTGATACGCAAGTCCATGAAGCAACTAAATAAAAATACTCAACACGGTCCGCCAAGAATCCGGCGTGTCATTAGCTTCAAATAAGGCCAACCATACTTGACGCTGTTCTTGGGTCAGTACATGGGGGAAACTTTCGGGCTTACTGCCTTCAATGACCTTAAAAGGCATCAAAACGTTCTTATCTGCCAGCGCCCAGTTGACATACGTGCGGACGTCTTTCATTCCTTTTTTCAATCGTTTCCGGCCGGATTGCTTGTCATAATAAATAAGTTGGTGGCCACGAAAGCTTCAGGGGCATCTGGTCGAAATTGCCGTCCACAGAAACATATATATACAGCGGGCAAGTCTCGCTTTTTTGATGTAGTCATCCTTGCTAATGCCCTTTTTACTGAAATTCGGCGTGTTTCCCATTTGGAAATGAAAAAGCCCTTATATGGCGTTCATAAGGGCTTTTCACCTTGTTTCGTGGTCCCGACGGGAATCGAACCCATATCAAACGTTTAGGAAACGTCTATTCTATCCGTTGAACTACGGGACCATTTTTTAAAAATTCTTTGCCGACGCCAGACTTCAAATATAGTTCTCGTTTTCGAGCCTCAGCCCGCGTTGACACTTGTTCTGTATAAATAAGCTTCCAGGGTTTGTAAAATCTGGTCGATCTATTTTTGCCTGAGTTATGCTCCTGTACTCTACGGGCCAGGTTGTTTGTCATACCTATGTAGATGCGTCCGTCGACCTCACTTTGAATAGCGTAAACGACATAAACAGCCTCTGTCTCAATCGAACCCATATCTAAGGTTTAGGAAACGTCCCTGCCTGCCGGCAGGCAGGTATTCTATCCGTTGAACTACGGGGCCAAAAAGTAGAGACGCTAATGTTAGCGTCTCTACAGTACACGTGCAAAATTGTCGAAAATCTGTCAGCCTGCCAAACCATCGCCATATTCGGCTGATTCCGTGAGGGGTACGTGCAGCCAGTTCGGATAAATCTGGTAGTGTTTCTCCTTCACCAGATCGTACAGCAACTCGCGCAGTTCGCCTACGTTCTCACCCGTTTCGGCCGAAATGAAAGCGACGTAATCCGCTTTCTGAGCCAGATAGGTTTTCTTGAGAAAATCCAGCGCTGTTTTCCGGCGCACGGCTACCGGAATCAGTACTTCTTCGTGCGATTCGCTGGGATCGTCGTCTTCCTCGCTGGATTCGGATCGTTCGGTCCATTCATCTTTTGGAACAAACCGGTCCATCTTGTTGAACACCAGCACCATCGGCTTATCGGCCGCTTTGATATCGGCCAGGGTGTCATTGACGACTTCGATTTGCTCCTCGAAATTTGGGTGCGACACATCCACGACGTGTACCAGAATGTCGGCCTCGCGGACCTCATCGAGCGTCGATTTAAACGACTCGATCAGCATGGTAGGCAGTTTCCGGATAAAACCAACCGTATCGGTCAGCAGAAACGGAATGTTACCCAGCGTGACCTTCCGGACGGTCGAGTCGACGGTGGCGAACAGCTTGTTTTCGGCAAAAACGTCCGTCTTGGCCATTGTCCGCATCAGCGTCGATTTGCCGACGTTCGTGTAACCAACCAGGGCGACCCGAACCAGCCGATCCCGCTCTTTCCGGCGGGTCTGGCTCTGCCGGTCGATCTTGGCCAGCTTGTCTTTCAGAAAGGCAATCCGGTCTTTCACGATCCGACGGTCGGTTTCAAGCTCTTTCTCCCCTGGTCCACGCATCCCGACGCCCCCTTTCTGGCTGGTCAGGTGACTCCACATCCGGGTAAGCCGCGGATACATGTACTGGTACTGCGCCAGTTCGACCTGCACCCGTGACTGCGCCGTCTGCGCCCGCAACGAGAAAATGTTCAGGATGAGCAGGCTCCGGTCCAGCACTTTGATCTCATTGAATTCGGCTTCCAGGTTACGCACCTGAGCCGGAGTCAGATCGTCGTCGAAAATGATGGAATCGACGGGGTTGTCGAGAATAAACGTCCTGATTTCCTCCAGCTTGCCCTTACCTACGAAGGTGCGGGTATCGGGTCGGTCGAGTTTCTGGGTAAATGCTTTAACGGTTTTTACACCCGACGTTTCAGCCAGAAAGGCCAGTTCGTCCAGGTATTCTTTGGTCTGTTCGGCCGTTTGTTTCTGAGTAATCAGCGCGACCAGAACAGCGGTTTCGGGTTGTTTATGGGTATCGATCATATAATAAATGCTGAGGTCATATTAAGGTGTCATTCAGTAGTCATTGCTGGTCATTCGTAGTCATTGGTTGTTTCTGATGAAAGCGATAAATGACTATAAATAACTATCAATGACCACATAATGACATTTGTAAACAATACATGACAATTTAATAACGGGTCCTTCTGGGTAAAAGTTTCGGCGGAAAAATGGCTTAACCGCATGATTTCCACTACACCTGAACCGTTTTCCAGCGCCCCCGGCGAAACACGAAAATGGCGATGACGGCCAGTAAGGTTTCGCTGATGGCGACCGACCAGAACACCCCCGGCGGCCCCCAGTCGAGCAGGTGCGCCAGGATGTAAGCCAGCGGGATTTCAACCATCCAGAAGCAGACAATGTTAATAATTGTTGGGGTTCGGGTATCGCCTGCGCCGTTGAGCGACTGGCTCAACACCATGCCGTAGGCCATGAACAGGTAGCCGAGGCAAAATACCCGTAAACACTCTACCGCAATACCGACCACGCGCGGATTATCATCGAAAAGACCGACGATGTTAGCCGCTCCCAGGTAAAATCCGACACCGACGGCGGCCAGGAACAGCATGTTGCAGAAAGCTGCCCGCCAGGCGGAAGTTTCGGCGCGTTCGGGCTGCCCGGCTCCCAGGTTCTGGCCAACCAGCGTAGCAGCCGCGTTGGCCAGCCCCCACGAAGGCAGAATCGTGAACACGATGATCCGGATGGCGATGGTATAGCCGGCCACGATATCGCTCCCGTAGGTCGACAGAATCCGCGTCAGGAAGATCCAGCTGGCTGAACCGACCAGAAACTGACTCGTGCCACCAACGGCCAGACTCAGCAGATTCCGGATAATGCCGGGGCTGGGGCGAACATCGGACCGCTGCACCTGAATGGCTCCCGTCGGGCGGGTTAGAGCATACAACTGATACAATACACCCGTAGAGCGTCCCAGCGTCGTAGCAACGGCCGAACCCATCACCCCTAGTTCGGGAAAGGGCCCCAAGCCGAAAATGAACACCGGACACAGTATGATGTTGACACCGTTGGCCAGCCATAACGACCGCATCGCTACCGACGCATCGCCCGAACCGCGTAGACTCCCGCTGAGCGTATAAAGCAGGATGATGGCCGGCGAACTGGCGAAAATCATGCGGGTGAAGCCTACGCCGTTGGCAATCAGGTTTGCGTCGCCCCCCATAAGCCGCAGAATGTCTTCGGCAAATAGAAAGCCCGGAACGCCCATAACGACCGACAGAATGAGTGAAACCAGAATGACCTGCCCGACGGTAAAGCCCGCTTCCCGGTGGTTTTCTTCACCGACCCGACGCGATACCAGGGCCGTAGCCGCCGTGCTAAGACCTATGGCGATCGAATACACCAGGGTCAGGACCGACTCGGTCAGCCCGACGGTTGCGATGGCCTGCGTACCGATTTTGGCCACAAAAAAGACATCGACAACGGCAAACAGCGATTCCATCACCATTTCCAGAATCATCGGTACGGATAACAGAAAAATGGCCCGGTTGATACTGCCAGACGTAAAATTGGTTTCTGTACCGCGCAATGCGGCCAGGAATAACCGAATGAATTTACTCATTGGAATACATGAACTATGCCACAGCCCAATGGCTATTGACAGTGTGCGAATGAAGAATAAAAGAAAATGACTACCGGAGGGGCAGCGGGCACTTGAGGAAGAAAGGAAAAACCACGTGGGTTTTTAAGCGAGGAACTTCATCGGCTTTTTGGAACCGCCAGCGCGGCCAGATTTGAGACGGCAAACCTACGACTTTCTTTCGCACACTTCCAAATCCGTTTGAGTAAACGGTCAAATCAGCGTAAACTATCCCAGGGCCGATGGGTTACAATAGCTATGCATACACCACATCCTACGCTTCATGAACTGGCCACTTTCCTGCAGAACGAACTAAGCGTCGATCGCTATCCGGATCGCGAACAGGGGGGCATTTATCAGCTATCCGACCGACCTGTCCAGCGACTGGGGCTGGCACTCGACCCCTTTGCCGGCTTGCCTGAGTGGGCCGCCGAGACCCATATCGATGCACTCTGGCTGCATCGTCCCTGGCAACTGAACCTGGAGGAATGGCCCCGCGATATCGGTATTCTGTCGCATCATCTGCCCTTTGACGAAAGCCTGACGGTCGGTTTCAATGAACACCTGGCCCGGCAGCTCGGCGCCACGCCACCGCTTGAGCCACTGGGGTACAAGCAGGCAGCAGACGATAATGGTAAGTTGTTGCCGCAGCGGCCGCTGGGCATGTTGTTCGATGTACCTGGGCAGGAGTTCGACGACTTACTGGATACCCTGAAAACCCTGTTTGGGGGCTACGACCGGGCCGAGGCCGGATTTGGCACGGGAAGCTGGCAGGCCGATAGCCGTCGTATAGCCGCAGTGGGAGCTATGACCGATGCGCTTGTTCGGGAAGCGGTCGGGCGGGGTGCGCAGTTGTATCTGACAGGCGCGTATCGGAAACCCGCTCAGCCCGCCGTCGATCAAACCGGCATCGCTGTTGTCGCTGTCGGGCATCGTCGGGTGGAGGCCTGGGGAATGCGGGTACTGGCCGACCTGTTGCACGAACGATGGGGCATCGACTGCCTGATTCACGAATAGCGTTTGCCCGACTCAAGCCAGGGTGCGGGGGTCGTCGGCAATGCGGGTATTATCGTAGAACGTGTCCAGGAGGGCCATGTCTTCCTGGGTGATGGTGAAATCCAGTACATCGAAATTCTCCTGAATGCGTTCGCGATCGACGGATTTTGGAATCGTAACGACATCATGCTGTAACGACCACCGGACCAGCAGCTGAAATGTCGACTTCCCATATTTTTCGGCCAGCGCGATCAGGTTGGGGTCATTTCGTTTTTGTCCGCGTACTAACGGAGCATACCCCTGTACCCTGATCGTTTTCTGCTGACAATACCCAAGCACATCGGGTAGAAAGCAGTAAGGGCTAAACTCGATCTGGTTGATGGCAGGAACGATCTGTGCCTGAGTCAACAGCTCGTCGAGGTGGGCGGGGTAGTGGTTCGAAACGCCGATGGCCCGGGCCCGGCCATCAGCGTATATTTTTTCGAGTGCCCGCCAGGTTTCGTGCCGGTGTTGCTTCACCGGCCAGTGAATCAGGTATAAGTCCACGACATCGAGTCGCAGGCGTTCCAGGCTTCGGTTGAACGCCCGTAAGGTTCGCTGGTAGCCCTGATCGTCGTTCCAGACTTTAGTTGTTATAAAAATATCACTTCGTGAAATGCCGCTGGCCCGGATCGCATCGCCAACTTCGCGTTCGTTGCCGTAAGCCGCAGCGGTATCGATCAGCCGGCAACCCGCTTCGAGTGCCCACTCGACAGCCTGCTGCACGTCGCTGTTATGTTGTGGCGCATAGACCCCCAGCCCCAGTAAAGGCATGTCGACTCCATTATTAAGCGTAGTAGAAGGTATTGTCATTCCATGATATTGTTTCAATCTAAAAAAGTCTAAACCCCGGTAATATGTTTGAACGACAATTCATTTAGATGACAGAATTAAAAAGCATCAACTCCGACCATAGACGATGCATCTGATTTTCTCAAATAAAGTCTCGTATGATTTTAATGTATTTTTAATATATGTAGCTAGTTGATTTCGATCAATGGTTTAATAAAGTTTTGAAAATGCGAGAGTTATATTGAGCAACCATGCTGTTGATTTGACCTGTAAATAATTTTTTAATGAAATTTTAATTTCTTTAAATCTGGATTGTGGGCAAGACCGTATAGCTAATGTTTTTACTAACTTCAATGCTATGGCTATGCTTTACAAACAACGATTTCGTGCGATTGCCGGCTTACTGGCGGTTGCTTCGGGGCTGATACTCAACGCCTGTCAGGATCATCGCCTGCCACCCGATCCGGTTACGGTTCCCGATGCCATCGTGTATGCCCTCAACGACGCCAATCAACTGCTTCGATTCAGTGTCCGCACACCGGGCACCGTGACAACCACTCCCATTAGTATTTCGACAATAGCCCAGGGTGAACGCATCCTGTCGATCGATTTTCGGCCTGCTACCGGACAACTGTACGGCGTGAGCAACCAGAGCCGTTTGTTTGTAATCAATCCGACAACCGGAGCTGCCCGTGCTTTAACGACCGCTCCGTTTGCAACTCCTATTGCCGGAACCGTCGTTGGTCTGGATTTCAACCCAACCGTCGATCGGATTCGGCTGGTTACCAACACTGGTCAGGACCTGCGGCTAAATCCGGAAACGGGGGGCATTGCAGCTGTGGACGGTGCTATCAATGGCGTGCCCGGCGCGATGATTGCTGAAGTGGCCTATACCAACAACCGGGCGGGCGCTACCTCGACAACCCTGTACGACATCGATCCGGCCACCGACCGGCTATATATCCAGAATCCACCCAACAACGGTACTCTGACCGACGTCGGGCCCCTGGGACTGGATATTACCGGTGCCGCCGGGTTCGACATTTCGCCAACCGACAATACGCAGGGCTTGGTGGCTGTCACCTTCAATGGCGCTTCGGAACTGCAGCAGATCAACCTGTCGACAGGACGTTTGCAGAAACTGGGCAACCTACCAGGCAACATTATTGGGTTAGCTATCCCGACCGAACCCGTTGCTTACGCAGTCGATGCCAGCAATAACCTGTTTATTTTCAACCCGATGGCCGCTACACCAGCGACCACCGTTAAAACGCTGGCTGGCTTGCAGCCGGGCGAAACGCTGGTGGGCCTCGATACAAGACCTGTAAACGGTCAGCTTTACGCGCTGGGTAGCTATAGCCGACTTTATACCATTGCCGTTACCGCCACCAATAGCTGGAGCGCCGTTGCTGTAGGAAATCCAGGGGCGTTTACGCTGTCGGGAACGGATTTTGGCTTCGACTTCAACCCAACGGTCGACCTGATTCGCGTGGTTAGCAACACGGGCCAGAACCTTCGTCTGAATCCGGTTAGTGGCGCCTTGACAGCGACCGATGGAGCGCTGAACCCAGGAACGCCTGCCGTAACGGCCGCGGCCTACACAAACAACTTTGCCGGGGCAACGACGACTACTTTATACGATCTCGATGTCCGGCCGGGCAGTGCGTACCTGCTCGTGCAGAGTCCACCGAACAACGGCGTTTTAGCGACTGTAGGGGCCCTGAACGTGGATGCCGAAAGTGCCAATGGCTTCGATATCGGTGGAACCAGCGGCATGGCTTATGCACTGCTGCGCTCGGGTGGCATGACCAAAGTATACTCGATCAACCTGATGACTGGAGCCGCTACGGCGGGCGGTGCCATTCCGGGTAGCCCGATCGTGCGTGGCTTTACGCTGGGCTTAGGCTTCTAACCGAATTTTTTGTAACGAACATCGGCCCGGTTTGTCTCAAGCAAACCGGGCCGGTGTGTTTAGCGGCCCTACGACCCAATTTTGGTTATCTTTGGTAAACTCTTAAAGCGTCAGCCATGCTAGCGACATCAACCCAACCGGAAGCGTTACCCACTCACCTGCAAACCGTCGAAGAGTTCGAGCAGTGGGAACGTCAGCATATCTCCGAAGATAACTACGAGTTCATCCGGGGACACATCATTCCGAAACCGTCGATGAAGCAGGAGGAATATTTTATCGTAAAATTTCTTACGCGTTTGTTTATCACAACAGCTGCGTTCCAAAACGGTGATGAGCTGACACCCGAAATGGATTCGTATATAGATGGAATGCGTAGACGTCGGCCTGATCTGACATACTTCACGAGTGATCAAATTCGGGAAACCCGAGCGGGAATTCGACAGAAAACTCAATTTGCCATCGAAATCCTGTCCGACTCCGAATCGTATCTGGATGTGCTCGATAAGCTGGAGGATTACTTCGATGGGGGCGCACAGCTAGTTTGGTATATCGTTCCGAAGCGGCAGCGGATTATTGCCTATACCTCGCCCGAAACCCTGAAAATTTACAAAGACAGCGCTGTCATTACAGCCGCCCCGGTCGTGCCCGATATGCAGTTTCGGATATCGGAGATGTTTGAATAAGCAGTTGTCAGTAGATAGTTAGCCAGTGGTTAGAATCAGGGAGTGCCAATCGGTATGACCCCGCTGGGGTCACATGTTTGTCGAAAAGCGGATTGGCTATAAATATGTGACCCCAGCGGGGTCATACCAGACTAATCATTCGTCCTGATAATCGGGTTCTGTACGCGGTTTTTCGCTATCCATTCCATTCGGGTAAGCCGGTTCTCTGCCCCCTTTTCCATACCCTCCCCAAATAAAAAAAGCGCTGTGCAACAAACCGAATCACTTTCGGTGTCTATGCTTTCGACGGTCCGATGAGTAGTAAAATAGCTTCCGGCTGGTTTGCTGTACGGCCCTAACGCCTGTCAGCGTGCGAGAGAATATGAAAAGAATAATAGGGGTTTTACTTCTCGGCGTGTTAAGTGGCGGTTGTAATAAAGTCAACGACATACAACCCAATGAGCAAGAAGGGGAGGTGCCCGTAAGCGCCATCGAAGCGGTGACCGGGCAGTTTCCGCAGGCGAAGGATATGGTGTTCAAAACGCTGGAGAAGAATCGTGTCTGGCAGGTAGCCTTCAGCCAGAATGCGGCTCGCTACAGTGCCGCCACTGATCAGCAACTCCTGCTGGTCGCTTATCAACTGGCCGATCGTTCAGTGCCCGATTCCCTGACTTCTCTGGTTCGCAGTACGGTCATCGACGGCGGATCTTTTTCTAATCTCAAAGTTCAGAATTACTCCTGGTTCAAAGACCCGGCCAACAACGGTCAGTTCATTTTGGCGGACTACGACTGGCGCGGGACTAGCTATACCTTTCGCTGGACGGTAACGAATATAAGCGGCCGGATCAACTACGTAACGGAGATGTTTCCGTACTACCAGCTCGAATACCGAACTGTAACTCTGGCCGATCTGCCGACTACGATTCAGGAGTCGCTGAGAAACCTGCGTGCCGATTTCAACTACGCCATCATTCAGGTGGATGGGCACGCCAAAAAGCGCTACAGCGTAACGGTACAACAGGCCAGTAATGTTATAGCGCTGACCTATAACGACGAAGGGGGGTTAACGGCCGTCTCGAATCCGCAGACTACACAGTACTTCAGCCAGACGAGCCAGTTGCCAACAGCCATTCAGGCGTATCTGCGCGACACGCCCGAGCTGGCCGGGTTTGGGCTGGGTGGGCAGTTCACCCTGCTGGCCAGGAGTACGTTCGATACGATGGAAACCTACACGGTCAATCTTCAGAAAGGCCGCGAAACCTGGTTTATGACCTTCAACGGTAAGGGAGAACTGATGACCCGTTCGTATTTAAACCTGGTGTAAAACCAACGTCACCCTCTTCATGAACTAGCTTATCCGGATGGCGTTTTTTCGAAAAAAATATACGAATCTGAGCCAGTTGGTAATTGGCTGTCAGCGGCATGAGCCCGCAGCTCAGGACGCGTTCTACGAACGTTATAAGAGCCGGATGCTCGGTGTGTGCGTTCGCTATGCGAAAACCCTGGCCGAAGCAGAAGATATATTTCAGGAAGCCTTCATCAAAGTTTTTCAGCACATTCACGAAGTGCAGAAACCCGAATCGGCCGATGGCTGGGTCAAATCGATCGTGATCCGGACCGCTATCAATTACTATAATCGGACAACCCGGCACGAAGAGCGCTTTACGGCTTACGAGCACCTCACCGATGAGCCGGTCAGTGATGAATACGAACTGATTCTTAATCAGCAGGATACGGATGTTCTGCTGGGCCTGATCAGTCAGTTGCCTGATGCGTATCGGCTAGTTTTCAACCTGTACTTAATCGAAGGGTATTCACACGCCGAGATTGCCGTTCTGCTAACTAAGCCCGAAGCCACCATTCGTTCGCAGTACAGTCGGGCGAAGCAGTTACTGATCAGAACTATTCAACAAAACGATATGAAACGTCATGAGTTCTTCGGATGATCATTACGATAAAAAGCTAAGGAAGCACTTTCAGGACGTCTTTGACGACTTTGAGGTGCAGCCGTCGGCATCGCTTAAGGAGCGTATCTGGCAATTCATTACTCAACCGACTGTTGCGCGCCGGGAGTATGGGCTGTTGGCGTTTAGCCTTGTACTCCTGCTAGGGACCGGATTTTTTTACCAGCAGTACGGTTCGCGCCTACAGTCCTACCAAACCAAACTTCGGCAGGCTAAGCAGGTAACCCCCGTTCAGCCAGTCGAACCCGGCACGCAGGTGGCCACGAAAAAATTGCCTACTCCGGAGTATAGTCATGCGCCGTCGACAGCGGGTCGGCCAACGGTCGGGACAGCCGGTTCAGAAGGTGAGCGAAAACTAACTGAAACCGCTCAGCAGCCAGACGTTCGAAGCGTGGAGCAGCCGAAGCCTGTGGCACTGAAACACGAATCTGAACTGGGCTTGGAAAGCCGAAAAGATATACAAAAGCGAGGGGCTAAGTTCTGGACGATTGAGAAAGCATCAGCGACGTTTGCCGAGACAATTCCGCCTGGGCCGTCTGTTGCGAAGTCGACCGAATTACGTACCAAAACACCCGAAATTCCTCTATCCACACCCTTTGTTCAACCGGAAATAGCCATAGCGCTGGGCACTGAAAAAGCTGTTTCGTGGCACGCATTGCAACCGTTGTCGCTGCGGTCTGTCGGTGGTCTGCGGGCTCAAATCAGCCGAAACGTAGTAGCCCGATCGTTTATAGCTACGTCGTTGGAACGACCGATTACACCTAAAACGCCTGTTCGCTGGCTGCTTGATGGATCGCCCTTGAGTACGTATCAGTTGATGACCGTGGTCGATAAGCCCGATGCGTATGTACAGCGCGTAGAGGCTCCGGCCGCTTTTTCGGGGCCGACCTGGGGCTATCAACTGCGGGGTGGGATCGAATGGCGTCAGCTCGATTTGACACTCTCGCTGGGGCAAATCCGGCGGTGGGCCTACTACGACCTGGCGACCAATACTTTCCAGGTAGAAGCGTTGGGAGCGAAACAATATCGAGTGACACGTCTGGAAGCGCCCGTTGCGGAAAACGTATCGATGACGATGCTCGGGGCAAGTGTTCGTAAACTGCATTCGTTGGGCGGAGCGAATAGCCGATTCTTTGTTCGTTTGGGTGGTGATTTGACTTACGTGCCCGATACACGTCAGTCGCTTATCTGGGCCAGCGCGATGGTGGGGGCAACGCTTCCGTTATTGAAAACCTATCAGCTTCAGCTTGGCCCCACGGTTGAGTACGGGTTTAGCCGGATCTGGAGCACTGAGCGGCAACTCATAATCCGGCCGTATCTGGTCGGAGCGTCTATAACCCTACGACCCGGCAAGCCTTAATCCAGACCCTTTCAATATGATCACCACACAATTACTCAACCGTTATACACCCGGACTGATTTTCCTGAGCCTGTGGTTGGCCGGCTGTCAGCCCAAGCAGGATAGCCTTCAGCCGGAACCCGTCCCGGCCAGCCTGCTGGTGACTGCCAAACCCGATTCGATTATTACACTGACGGAGCGGGTCGATTTTTCGACTATCTCCGAAACGGGGCAGGGGCCCAAAGGCACATTGATTCGTTGGGATTATCTGGGTATACCTTCGGGTTCATTTCAGGCCAATACCTATGACGCGCAAAATCGGCTGACGGGTACGTTAAGTATCAGTTATGGGTATCAGGTACTCAATAAATACGCCTATCAGGGTGGACTGTTAACCCAGGTTTTTAGCGGAAATCGGTTTGATGTATCGCAGCCGCTACGCGACGTTCAGCCCTGGCAACTGACGAACTATCAATATAACGAAAGCAAACAGCTGGTTCAACTGCTCATATATAGCCGGATCGACAGTTCAGATTTGTTTAGGCTGACCCATACGATGCGCTACGAATATGACGCCGGTGGTCAGCTCCAGATAACCCGGCTCAATTACACCGAAAAAATAGGACCGACCAGGCTGATCAGTTACTGGAAGAATGGTGATTGTATCAACGACGAACTTTACTACCCGGCCAGTGCAGATTCTCCTAATCCTATTGTTGTCAAGCACAGTTATGAATACAACAATCAGAATAATCCATACGCCCACCGATTACATCCTATCAATCAGCTAAGCGAGCATAATCGGACCCGTATGACTTCCTATGGAACTTCAGGAAGTCCACCTATGGGCCAATACGAAGAGAACCAGTTCGAGTACGATCGGCAATACGATCTTGTGGGTCGGTTGATTCAGCAGCGTTCCCGATCACTAGCAGCTAGTAATTCCAGGCAGTGGGCAGCGTGGGGCAGCCCTGATCAGTTCACGTATGCACCTTAGCAGGCAATGATTCCACTCATGATCAACCAATTGATAAACGCATCTGCAATCAGGCTGCTGATTTTGGCTTTGCTCATAGGCGGCTGTCAACCCAGTCAGGATAATCCCTCGCCGAGCGCTGTACCCGATGCGCTATTACTATCTCCGACTCCCGACTCTGTGATTACCCTGACGGAACAGGTCGATTTCGCAGTCTTGTCCGAAACGGGAAAAGGACCGACGGGGTCCCTGATTCGCGCTGAATTATTCAACCCAGGCGGTCCTAATTACTTGAGAACCTTTACGTATGACGACCGTGGCCGATTGATCGGGGCCTTATACCCACCAACGAATCGCCGACTGGCCGAGATTATCCATTATCAGGGTGACTACCTCGCTGAGCAATTTGTGGGTGAATACCAGAACTCCTCGACGGTGCGGGTGACCATCTGGCGAAAATATAAGTGCACGCCCGATAAACAATTGAAGCAGATGCTGTTCTACAGCCGGTATGCGGATGATATTCCGTTCAGGCTGCTTGCCAGTGTGACCTATGAGTATAATGCAGATGGACAGCTACGTCTGATGCGCAGCAGTTACTCTCCGAAAGGGTCTTACAGCATCCGCTATATAGAAAATGGAAATTACGTTCGGGTTGAAGACTATGTGTCCGCTGGTCCGGACAATCCGAAGCCAAGACTAACGCAAGCCATTTATACCTATGACCGGCAGGCGACTCCAGAAGCCGGTATGTCGCTTTATGGCACAGAGTCCTATTTGCCCAGTGCGCATTACGAGACGGGATTCACAGCGTACGCACCCAAGGCAGATGGCTCATTCGAGAAATTATTTGAACAGTACCAGGAAACGGGTTACCAGTATGATGCGCAGGGTCGTGTTATCAGTACCCGTGTGCGAAGAGTACCTGACGGATTCTGGTCCAACTGGGGGCTGACCACGTTTACTTATGCGCCCTGATCCCGATAAATCTTTCCCAAAAGCTGAACTCTAATTTACGCTGTGTATATGCTTTCTTTTCTCCGCTCCGTCGTCCTGCCTTTTATCCTGATCTATACGGTTGGCAGTGCCTTTCTCGCCTGTACCGATTACAATACGCTGCATGTTGAACCCGACCAGACCGAGACGGTTTTTATCGGCACCGGTGACCGGAAATTCCTGGCGCTGGATGCCCAAACCGGTACCAGAAAGTGGGAGTTCAGTACCAGTGAAGTCGTGACGGTGACGCCCACCGTGCACGACGGTACCGTCTACGTAGGCAGCGATCATGTGTTTTACGCGCTGGATGCGAAGACCGGTACGAAAAAATGGGAGTTTGCCACGGGGCCACGGCCCAGCAGTCGCTACATACCGGCTGTCAGCAACGGGACCGTGTATGTGTTTGGCGATAACCGACAGATACTCTATGCCCTTGATGCCCGCACGGGCGCGAAAAAATGGACGGCTACGTCGAAAAGTTTTGCGGCCAATGGTGGCTGGTACAACACTCCACTGGTGGCTGATGGGCTGGTTTACGTGGGCGGAACCGATACGACTCTGTATGCGCTGGACGCCCTGTCGGGAGCTAAAAAATGGAACTTTAGGGCTGGTTCCGGTTTTTATACCCAGCCTGCCATTGCCGATGGAATCGTTTATGCGGGAAGCTACGATGGTAAACTCTACGCGCTGGATGCCCGAACGGGCACCCAAAAATGGGCGGCAACCGTTGGCGGTTATGTTCAGTCGCCTAAGGTGAACGGAGAAAGTATTTATATTACAAACTGGAGTACTGTAGTAGCGTTCAATCGGGCGACCGGCACCCAAACATGGCGGTTTACACCCGTGATCAATGGAAACTATACGGGCAACACGGGGCTGATCGCCATTGACAATGAAACCATCTATGGCGGCTTTGTTCCGCTCGACTGGAATGATGGATTTATTTACAGCATCGATGCGGCTACCGGTACCCAAAAACGGGAGCTGTGGGCATGGCCGGGTGGTCTCAATAATACAACCGGTCGGGCTTTATTGGCGAACGGCACCCTCTATATCGCCTGTGGTGATCATACATTTCGGGCGATGGACCCGGAAACCCATGCCGAAAAATGGACTTATAAAGCCAGTGATTTTATTGCCTATCCCCTTTGTATACTGACAAAACAGGGTGTTGTCGTAAATGATTTTTAATTGAGAAGTCCTCAAAAGAAATGGGGCTGCTTCTCACTAGAGGCAGCCCCATTTTGTATTTCTATCGGCTCAGATACAGATTCCGTTCGGAGTAAACCTTCTGGAAATGGGTTTAATGTATGGGTTTTGCTTTAAGCGATATAAGTATCAAAAAATAGTTTAGGACTAACTATTTCAAGAGCACTAACCCTTGCCAAATCTAATAAGTCCCGATCACCTGTTATAAGAAAATTTGCATCCACAAATAGCGCAACTTGTAGTACGTTATTATCGTCAGGGTCACGGACATCGGTTGGTAAATCGTTTGTCGGGAAAACGATAAGATGCCTTTCGCGAATGACATCAATGATTCGGTTTCTTTGTTCCGGTAAGTATCTGAATTTGTGTTCTAATTTCTCATCAAACTCAGTTAGTATCCATTCGGACGTATAGAGCTCGAAGTGTAGCGCACAGTAATCGTAAACGTCGGCCGCAAATCCTGGATAAACGAATGTCGATATTAACACATTGGTATCGAATACAATCCGAGTCGAAGATGATAAATTCAGGGCCATGCGTTCTGAGTGATCCTACAGAGCTACCTCCCACTATGTGAGACTACTTCGTCTGAAACGATATAAACAGGCGGATAGGGGTTAAGAAATATCTCTATATATATCGTCTTCCGAAAGAAAGCCAGCCGCTTCGGCAGTCCCTTTCAACTCCCGACGAAGTTTATTTACCTTTTCTATATGCAGATAGTTTTTCACAATCCGGCTGATCATCTGCTCAGATGACAAATGGACGGTGCCCGATGCTTCTTCTAAATCCTGAAATACTTTATCGTCTAATTCAACAGCTACGACAGTCATAATTTGTTACGCCAGGATGAAAGGTAAATATCAATCTTATAAACGCAAATCGCAATAAAACAGTTGTAGCACGCCAATGATTGGCGTGCTACAACACGATGAACGTAAAGAATAACAAATTACCGGCTCAGATACAGATTCCGCTCGGAGTAGACTTTCTGGAAATAATCATCTGTGAGGTCATCGATGAAGTAGATGCCCTCGCCGGTCGATTTCATTTCGGGGCCGAGTTCCTTATTGACATTCGGGAATTTGCTGAACGAGAACACCGGAATCTTGATGGCGTACCCTTTCTTCACGGGTTTGAAGTCGAAATCTTTCACCTTCTTATCACCCAGCATTACCTTCGTCGCGTAGTTGACGTACGGTTCCTGGTAGGCTTTGCAAATAAACGGCACCGTCCGGCTGGCGCGCGGGTTCGCTTCAATGATGTACACCACTTCGTCTTTGATCGCGAACTGAATGTTGATCAGCCCAACGGTTTTGAGTGCCACCGCAATCTTTTTGGTATGCTCTTCAATCTGCCGGATCACGTTATCGCTCAGATCGAACGTGGGCAGTACCGCGTACGAATCGCCGGAGTGAATCCCCGCCGGTTCGATATGCTCCATGATGCCGATGATGTACACATCTTCACCGTCGCAAATAGCATCGGCTTCGGCTTCGATGGCGTTTTCGAGGAAGTGGTCGAGTAGGATATTGTTATCGGGAATGTCCTGCAGGATTTTCATTACGTGCTGCTCCAGCTCATTCTCGTTGATCACGATTTTCATGTTCTGGCCGCCCAGTACGTAGCTGGGGCGTACCAGCAGCGGAAAGCCCAGCCCCCGCGACAGCTCGATGGCGGCTTCCGATTCACGCACAGTGCCGAACTTTGGATACGGAATATCCAGTTTCTGGAGCATCTCGGAGAAGTGCCCCCGGTCTTCGGCCAGATCGAGCGCTTCCCAACTGGTACCGATGATTTTGATGCCGTAGCGGGTCAGTTTCTCGGCCATTTTCAGCGCCGTCTGACCACCCAACTGCACAATTACGCCTTCCGGCTGTTCGTGCATGATGATGGCGTGAACGTGCTCCCAGAAGACCGGCTCGAAATACAGCTTGTCGGCAATGTCGGGATCGGTCGAAACGGTTTCCGGGTTGCAGTTGATCATGATCGTTTCGTAGCCTGCTTCTTTGGCGGCCAACACTCCGTGTACACACGAATAGTCGAACTCGATTCCCTGGCCGATCCGGTTGGGACCCGAACCCAGCACCACCACTTTCTTCCGATTGCTGCGGATCGACTCGTTGCCGGGCAGGTCCGAAACCGGTTCGGCATGGTCGGTCGTGATGGGCACCTGGTTGTTGAAGGTCGAGTAATAGTACGGCGTTCGGGCTTCGAACTCAGCCGCACAGGTATCCACGCACTTGTAGACCCGGCGGATGTTGTGCTGCTGACGGTACTGGTACACTTTGCTTTCCTTAACCTGCAGCAGGTGAGCTAGTTGCCGGTCAGCATAGCCTTTTTGCTTGGCCGTCCGGAGCAGTTCGGGCGGCAGATCTTCCAGGTCGTACTGCTGAATTTCCCGCTCCAGCTCGATTAACTCTTCGATCTGATGGAGGAACCAGGGGTCGATTCTGGTCAGCTGCTGAATCGTCCGGAACGACATGCCCGCTTTGAACGCGTCGTAGATATGAAACAGCCGGTTCCAGCTCGGGTGTTGCAGGCTTTCGGTCAGGGCAGCCCGGTCGGTCAGTTCGTGCCCGTCGGCGCCCAGTCCGTTTCGACGAATTTCGAGCGACTGACAGGCTTTTTGCAGGGCTTCCTGAAAATTTCGCCCGATACCCATTGTTTCGCCGACCGACTTCATTTGCAGACCCAGCGAACGGTCGGCACCCGGAAACTTATCGAAGTTCCAGCGGGGGACTTTCACGATCACGTAGTCGATTGCCGGTTCGAAGAAAGCAGAAGTCGTGCCGGTAATCGGGTTGATCAGCTCGTCGAGGTTATAGCCAACGGCCATTTTGGCCGCAATCTTGGCAATTGGGTACCCCGTTGCTTTGGACGCTAAGGCTGACGACCGGCTTACACGCGGGTTCACTTCAATAACGATGATGTCGTCCGTTTGCGGATTGACCGAGAACTGAATGTTGCATCCTCCGGCGAACTGCCCAATGCCCCCCATAACCCGGATGGCCAGATCACGCATTTGCTGGTACAGGGTGTCGGGCAGGGTCATGGCCGGAGCAACCGTAATGCTATCGCCGGTATGAACGCCCATCGGGTCGAAGTTCTCGATCGAACAGATGATAATGAAATTGCCGTTGTTGTCGCGCAGCAGTTCCAGCTCGTATTCTTTCCAGCCCATCACGCTCTGCTCCACCAGCACCTCATGTACCGGCGATGCATGCAGACCGTGGGTCAGGGCTTTGTCGAACTCTTCGGGTGTATTGACGAAGCCTCCTCCCGTTCCACCCAGGGTGAACGAGGGGCGGATCACGAGCGGGAAGCCAATTTCCTGCGCAATTTCCTTGCCTTCCAGGAAGGAGCGGGCAGTACGGCCTTTGCATACACCAGCCCCTAATTGAAGCATCAGCAGCCGGAATTTCTCCCGGTCTTCGGTGGTTTCGATGGCTTTGATATCGACGCCAATGATCTGAACGCCGTATTTCTGCCAGATACCCGCTTTGTCGCAATCGATGGCCAGGTTCAGCGCCGTCTGGCCACCCATCGTCGGGAGCACCGCATCGATCGGTCGGCCCATTTCCTGGTGTTTTTTCAGGATTTCGACGATGGATTTTTTCTCCAGCGGCAGCAGATACACATGATCGGCGTTAATGGGATCGGTCATGATCGTAGCCGGGTTGGAGTTGATCAGGGCTACCTCGATGCCTTCCTCCCGGATCGAGCGGGCGGCCTGCGAGCCGGCATAATCAAATTCACAAGCCTGACCAATGACGATAGGTCCGGAGCCGATAATCAGAATAGAGCGAATGTTGGTGTTCTTGGGCATTTTTCAGTGGGCAATGAACCGCAGCGAGCGGCCCCGAATGAAATAATGACAACTCAATATGAGGAAACAAGACAGTGATCAGTGGGCAGACGCTATATGGTATGCCAAAAAATCCTGCAAAAGTAGTGCATTAGGCCGAAAGGAGTAGACTACTAGTCAGAAAAAATACGGATTTAGCTATAAATTGATCTTTGTGGGGATTTTACGCCAGAAATTTACCAAACAGAACGGGCACCTGCTGACGCTCCGGCTGTTACTATTTTTCTATATTTAAGCCCTTCCACATGATTTCATACCTATGGTTCGGTTCCGTTTACCCGCCTGTTACGCGCTGCTGAGCGCCTGGTTTTTCGGCTGTACGGCTGATTATCCGGCTACGGCTCCCTATACCATCACCGTTCCGGTGCCGACTACGGGCGGTCATGGCTCGTCGCCCTCGACACCCACGGGCCCCACCGCGCCACCCGCGCGGTTGTTTCTGACCAACGACAAGGTCAAACTCGGGATCGACCTGAACGCCGGCGGGGCCATCACGTACTTGTCTGAAGCCAGCAGCAGCGTCAACATGGTCAGTAATCCGGATTATGGTCGCCAGATTCAGACATCTATTTATACCGGGCCATTTCCGTATATTCAGAATGGGAAGCTCCCCGTGCCTGAGTGGCGAAATCTGGGCTGGAACCCGGTTCAGACCGGTGATTATTACAACCATTCGTCCCGAATCGTCAGCTATCAGCAGGGACCGAATCGGTTGTATGTGAAGAGTATACCCCTGATCTGGCCGTTGTTCGATGAGCAGGCGGAGTGTTTTTACGAACACTGGTATGAACTGAGCGGCAATACCGTTCATGTCCGTTGCCACATCACGGTTTTCCGGGCCGATACGACTCAGTATGGCGCACGAACGCAGGAAATGCCCTGTGTATATCTGACCGGGCCCTACTACCGAATGGTCAGCTACCTCGGCTCGAAACCCTTTACTAACGACGCGACTTCGGAGTTCTACGACGATGGCGGGTATTATTATCGGTTTTCGCCCGAGCACTGGACCGCCCTGCTCAACGACCAGGGGCGGGGCGTTGGGCTCTATAAACCAGACGAAGTACGGTTCGGCACGGCCAAATTCGGTACGGAACGATACGGCGGTGAATTCGATGGAGCCAGTGGATATATGAACACGCAGACGTTTCTGCTGATCGATCACAATGGGCAATATGATTATGAGTATACCCTCGTACTTGGTAATCTGGACGATATCCGGCGCTTTGCCTATAGCCAGCCCCGGTCGCTTACCTATCCCGATTTCCGCTTCGTAAACGACCGGCAGGGGTGGTTCTACAACAATACCCAGGATACCGGCTGGCCAATTCAGAACGAACTGAAGGTACGCTGGGAGCGGGACAGCCTGCAGAAATCGCGGTTTTTTATCCTTTCTCCCATGCGATCCTGGAATGCCGCCGATGTTCCCAAACTGTATATACGGGCGGCTTTTCAGACGAAAGGGACCGTTGCGCGGTTTCTGTGGTTTAAGCCCGAAGACGGTCGGGAAATTTCAGAAGCGCCTAACCGCTACCTCGATTTCCCGATCATCGGCGACGGTCAGTTCCGAACCTACGAAGTAAATGTAGGGCAGTCGGGCGGCTGGAACGGACTCATCTCTCAGATTGCCCTAACCAGCCCCGACAGTCAGTTTGCCTACGAAAAGGGTTCGACCGTCCGGATTCAGAGTGTAACCACAACTCCTCCTTAACGAAACAGGGCATCCGGAGTTTTCCGGATGCCCTGTTTACTTTATTTATGGCTCTGTTTAATTAAGATGCCTTAATGAACGGTCCGGCGATGGCCAAAACCTGCTCTTTTGTCAGCGGTTCGTCGAAAGCTTCCGACACGGTGTCGGTAGCAACGCCCGAAATCGATGCCACGTTCAGATTGGCCTGCGTGACCATATCATCGCCCTTGTAGACGGCTTCTACACCGGGTATGTTCGACGTATCCTGGTTGGTGATCCAGCCTTTGTAGCCGCGCAGCATCCGAACACGAGCCGCGTGCCGAGCTTCCACCGAGTGAATTTGCAGTGCTGTTTCCAGAACCGGCGTACCAAGCAGGCGTGGAGCCTGGCCTTTATACGCCCGAACGCCTGTATCTTCCAGCGCCTGCGACACCGCCAGGAACGTATCGTAATTGCTCAGAACAGTCGGGAAAGCACCTTTATACGTCAGGTCAAAGGCGGGTTTCGAGATGGCCGAACCACCCAAAGCGCCCTGCAGTAAGGCAACGTGGGCATTTTCGTGAGCGGCAATCTGCGTGTAGATCGTACGAGCTGTGCTGCCCGAAGGGAGCAGGCCCGGAGCCGCCAGGCCCATGTTGTAAAATTCGGCCTCCAGGTATTCCAGCGTCAACGCAAAGTTAAGTACGTCGGTAACATCGGCTGCTCCGGCATATGCTTTATTCAGCATAGACGCGAAAACCACCGGCGCACCAGCTGCCGCACCCTTCATGGCCTTCTTGAAGAAATTCTGGAAAACATTCCGGCGAGTAACATGCTCCAGACGTTCGTATACGTCAGCATCTACACTCTCAATATCATTAAGTATGTTTTGTAAAATCATGGCTATTGGAAATTAGAAGCTGAGCGATTAGGCCGCGTTGAAGTTTACCGTCTCTTTGATGTAAGGAGCAACCGTAGTGAGTACTTGTCTGAACGACATAACCGGATCTAAAGCGTCTGGTGCGAACGACGTTGTGTTTGGGTCGATGATGGCAGCAATAACCGAAGCATGGCGCGCTTCTACCGATACAATTTTACCAGCCAGTGTCAAATAATCGGGGCTCTTGATAAACTTGCCCGCGCCGTTGTAAGCCGATACACCCACGTTTTCAAACGTTTTGGCGGTTGCCAGTACCGACATACGGCTGCTGAAATCGATCGAGCTGAAGTCGGGAGTCAGGCCAGGAATAGCGCCACTGCCCAGGGCTACTTTAAACAGTTCGCGGTGAGCCACTTCGTGATCTTTGATGTCCTTGAGAATCCGCATCTCCATGTCGGAAATACCTTTGTAAGGATTCATTACAACCATCGTGTAGAAAGCTGCTTCTAATTGCTCCAGCGCATAAGCGTAGTTCAGAATCCCCCGGTCGGTAGTTTCAAGGTCACCCAGGTCAACCGTGTTAAAACCTGCCCGGGCAGACCCTTTGCCCACTGGTGCTACATCATTGATCTGGCTATGGCAAGCGCTAAGTGCCACCCCGGCAGCCGCTGTTGTACCCAGATACCGCATAAAAATTCGACGGCCGATCGCTGCCGATTCCCTGCCCGTCAGTAACTGACTGATCTCAGTCGAGTCGTTGGGTAGTTTTTCCATTGAGATTTGAAAGTTTAAGAGACTTTTTCGTCCGTTCGTCGGAAGAATTGCTCTATCTACGCTTCGTAAACCCATATGGTTTTACAGGAAATGAAAATTTTTAAGCCCAGACGTGATTAACCGATTGAATGGCCCAAAAACGACCATTTACGAAAGAAATTCTGGAAAATATGACTAAAATAATCCTATGTATTATTTTGGCAGGAGGTCATTGGATCAGATGTAACTTTCTCTACATATGTGGTTTCCTGGCAATGTGCGGAATATGGTGCGCGACTTCCCCGCGACGGGCAGGTCGAGGCCGCCATCGTTTTCCGGTTGTGGATCACCGGGCCTGATCTAGTGCGAGTACATCGGGTGGCGGCTGGCTGGATACACCTGGTAGAAATACCCTGTCTAAAAAAACTTCGTCGTTTGTTGAACAAAAAAGGGGCTAACCACAAACAAATGCTGATCTGGTAAGTTTTAATTCTGTTCACTAATTAGGAAAAGCAACTGTTATGATCACGAATAAAGAAATTGTCGAGGATCTAAACGATCTGGTCAAAATCAACAATGACCGCATCAATGGCTACGAAGATGCCATCAAAGATAATGAGGATGCGCAGCTCAATGAGCTGTTCCGACACATGATTCTGCAAAGCGAGCAGTTCCGTAGCCAGCTGGCCGATCATATCGTCCGGATTGACGGATCAGCAGTCCCTGATATCGATACTACCGATTTGACCAGCAAACTGCACCGGGCCTGGATCGACATCAAATCAGCCGTTACGGGTAAAAATCGCTCTACAATTTTGAGCTCGGTTGAATTCGGCGAAAACGCAGCCGTAGGAGCCTACGAAGATGCAATTGCCAAAGACCATATCCCGGCTTACATCAAAGAAGATCTGCAAAAGCAGTTGACCGAGCTGAAAGGCGCTTACGATAAAATTAAAGGATTGGAGCAGGCCGCCTAAGCTAAGCCCCTTTCAAACAAAAAAAGGATTGCTGTGAAGCAATCCTTTTTTTGTTTGATACTCATTTTGACTCGGTAAGCTGCTTCGACAGGCTTTCCAGTACATCGGCCAGTTGTAGCAACTGTCCGACCAGCCCCACATCCGAAGATTCATTGGCCGCCTGTTTGGTTAGTTTGCTGAGCGTATGGAGCGAACCCGCAATTTGGGGCGCTCTCTGCTCCGCTAGCGCTTTCTTTAACGAAAACAATTCATCGGCAATGTTTTCGAGCGTCAGGTTGCCTTCACCCAGCGCTTCACTCCACTGGCCGATCAACTCATCGACAGGATTCAGGTGTTCGGCGTTCTGTTGCAGCCGGCGCAGTGTTGTCGCCAGCAACTGCTGAGGGTCTTGCCTGGTCTGGTTTGTCATAAGCGTGGCAACGAATAGGTTTGTGAGTAGGAAGCTGATCGCTGCGCCGACACAGCTTACTGAGGCAGCGGCATGTCCTGGAAATCTTCGTCCGTAAGCTTGATGGATACGGCCTGCACATTTTCTTCAAGGTGCTTGACCGACGAAGTGCCGGCGATGGGCAGCATAACCGGCGAAGCGGCCAGCAGCCAGGCCAGAGCAATCTGATAATCGGTGGCACCGTGCCGGGCGGCTACCCGTTTGATCGCTTCGTCGGCCGACATGTTTCCGGCGTTGAGCGGAAACCAGGGAATAAACGCAATGCTATTCTGTTCGCAATATTTCAGTACATCGTTCCAGTGCTGTTCGCCGAAGTTGTACATGTTCTGCACCGATACCACCTCGAAATATTGCTTTGCCTGTTCGATCTGCTCTACGCTCACTTCCGACAGACCGATGTGCTTGATTTTGCCTTGCTGCTGGGCTTCCTGCAAAAAGCCGAGGTATTCTTCGGCGGGCACTTTATTGTCGAACCGGTGAAGCTGATACAGGTCGATCTGTTCGCGCTTCAGGCGTTTGAGGCTACCATTGAGGGCTTCTTCGAGGTGCTTTCGGCTCCCATCGACCGGCCACTGGTTTGGGCCGGTGCGGAGCAAACCGCCTTTGGTCGCAATAACCAGCCCATCGGGATAAGGGTGTAAGGCTTCGGCAATGAGTTCCTCCGAAACGTATGGACCGTAGCTGTCGGCGGTGTCGATGAAGTTGATACCCAGTTCGAGCGTGCGCTTGAGTACCCGGATAGCCTCATCATGGTCTTTGGGCGGACCCCAGATTCCTTCGCCGGTGATGCGCATGGCCCCGTAAGCCATACGGTTGACGGTCAAATCACCACCAATTGTAAGTGTACCCGCCTGTGCGGCTAGTTGGGAGCCAGCGGATTGTTCAGTTGCTTGCATAAGCGTTCAAGGTTGTTGAAGTCTGAAACAGAGCGCTTCGGTGCGATCGGCTTCGTTTCTATAAACAATCCTGAACGCTTTTTGGCTAAAGCGTTCGATTAACTTTTCGTCAACTCCCCACGTTCACCGCTTCTCGATACCGTCGAGTACCCGCCGGATGACGTTGGCCCGCTGCATGAAATCCAGCGAAGTCGTCACATCCTGATCGTCAATGACCTGTTTGAACTGCTGCAGGAATTCAATGTAAGCGGCCAGCGCGTCGGACACATTCGCCCGGTTCTGATCGAAGATAGGAGCCCACATCTGCGGAGAACTTTTCGCCAGGCGCACGGTCGAGCTAAAACCTGTACTCGCCATGTCGAAAATGGCCTGTTCGTCTTTTTCTTTCTCCAGCACCGTCAGACCAAGGGCAAACGAGCTAATGTGGCTGAGGTGCGATACGTATGCCAAGTGCAGATCGTGCTCCTGGGGCGTCATGTAGAACAGCTTCATGCCTATATCCCGAAACAGGCTTTCGGCCAGGGTGAGGCTATCCACATTGATTTTTTCCCGGTCACAGATAATGAGGTTTTTGCCCGGCAGCAACTCCCGGAAAGCGGCACCTGGTCCTGAATTCTCGGTTCCGGCCATGGGGTGAGCCGCCACAAACTGCGCCCGCCGGGGATGCGCGTCGGCCACATTGCAGATCAATTCTTTGGTCGAGCCCAGGTCTACGACGGTAGCACCCGCTGGTAACTGATCGAGCACCGTTGGCAGCAGGTCGATGATGACATTGACGGGCGTGGCCAGCACGACCAGCGTGCTCTGAGCGACTGCTTCAGGTAGCGGCATCAGCTCATCGACAATGCCTTTTGCCAGCGCCAGTTGCCCATTGACCGGCGACATATCAACGCCAATGAAGCGCATTTTCGGATATTTCTCGCGGACGGCCAGCGCAAACGACCCACCTAACAAACCGATACCAATAATGGAAACTGTCATCTGAACCAGGATTTTTTTGATTTTACTGACTGACCTTGATTTTAATATTAGTTTATTTTCATTTGATGGTATACATGGGTGTTTTGTAGATAAAAGGGGGTGCTAGATGGTTAAATCTGACTATAAATATTCTGAGCTGACTGCTAAGGTGATTGGATGTGCCTTTGACGTTCATAAGATTTTGGGTAATGGCTTTCAGGAGGTGATTTAGCAGAGGGCACTGGCCATACAACTGGAAGAATGCGCCATCGAATTTGCCCGCGAGTTCGATATGCCTATTTTCTTTAAGGGAATACATATCGGTTCGCGCCGGGTTGATTTTTTAGTTGAAAATAGTATATCTGTTGAATTGAAAGCTATTTCAACCCTTACCGACGATCATTTAGCGCAAGCCATCAATTACCTGGAAGCCTATAATCTGGAAGTAGGTATGCTTATCAACTTTGGCAGTCCAAGTCTTCAATTCAAGCGACTGATGAACAAAAAATTCAAAGTCTACCCCGCCATCATTTGCTGAAAATCGCGGGTTTCCACGGCTGCAGCCGACCACCCGCGCTACACAAAAATCAAAGTCAGTCAGCTAAATCCTATAAATCCTGGTTCAGACGATTAACGGCCTCTTCAATCCGCTCTTTTGGCATACACAGCGACACCCGGATATACCGGTTTCCTTTCGGACCAAAAATAAATCCAGGGGCAATAAATACATGCTTAGTCCGCAACAGATCGTCGACCAGCGTCTCCGCCGATTCAACCGAATCGGGCAGCTTTGCCCAGATAAACAAGCCTTCCTGATCGGTGGTATAGCTACAGCCAAGCGCATTCAGCAACGCATGCACCGCATCCAGCCGACCCTGATAGACCGCGTTCCGTTCGCGGTGCCAATCGTCTGAGTTGGTCAGGGCTTCGGCAGCGGCATCCATCAATGGCTTGAATTGTCCTGAGTCAACATTGCTCTTGATGGTCAGCACCGCATCGACATAGTCTTTGGCGCCGGCCATCCAGCCAATGCGCCAGCCCGCCATGTTGTGCGACTTACTGAGCGAATTCAGCTCAACGGCTACCTCTTTCGCACCGTCCACCGATAACAGGCTGATAGGCGGTTTTTTATTGAGAATCAGGCTGTACGGGTTGTCGTGGCAGAGCAGAATCTGGTGGTCATGGGCGAACCGAACCGCTCGTTCGAACAGCGATCGGGTAGCCGGAGCTCCGGTTGGCATGTGCGGGTAATTCATCCAGATAATCCGGGTTCGGCCCGCCGACTCGGCCACCAGATCCGTCATGGCTTCCCAGTCGGGTTGCCAGCCGCCATGTTCCAGCAACGGGTACTCACGAACGCTGGCACCGACCATATTGCTCACAGCCCGGTATGCCGGATAACCCAGTTCAGGAACCAGCACGCCATCGCCCTCATTCAAAAACGTGAGCGAGATATGCGTGATTCCTTCTTTGGAGCCGATAAGCGGGAGAATTTCCGTCTCTGGCTCCAGCGACACACCGTATGTATGCGCATAAAATCGGGCAACACCCTGCCGAAGCCCCGGCGTCCCCTTGTACGATTGATACCCGTGGGCATTGGGCTGCTGCGCCGATTGGATCAACGCATCGATGGTATTGGCTGAGGGCATCAGATCGGGATTACCAATGCCCAGGTTGATAACGTCATGTCCGGCGGCCTGAAGGCGACGGACTTCGGCCAGCTTGACCGAGAAATAATACTCCTGCGTTTGGTCGGCGCGATGAGCGAGTGGGATAATCATGACCGGGGTTACACGGATTGTTGGATCGACAGCTTTTCGCGGGCAAACCAGCTATGCTACTAAGTTGGGGGGCAAAGATACTCGTCCGACGAATGCCATGAACCATCGGGCCGCTATATGCATGGCTTTTTCGAGTATGACCGTAGTACCGAAGCTCCTGCGCCGGTCATAAAACGGACCCACAGGCAGATTCCAGCCGGAGCCAGCGCTGCGGTTCTACATCAAAGTCCGTCACTCGAATCAAACGAATCCCGGTTCCGACAGGTACTTCAGCAACGGAGCCAGGTGCAGCGCCTGAATCATTTCGCTCTGGTTAATAATGTCCATCGCCCGTTCCGGCGATACCAGATGCACGGTAATTTCCTCGGTTTTTTCGAGATGCTGCGCCTGTTTACGTTCAACACCCGTTGCCAGAAACGCATAGGTCAGGTTGTTGTGCGTACCCGGATTGGCCGAAAGCGTCATAAGCGGCCGCCACTCGCCACCGCCGAACCCGGTTTCTTCCAACAGTTCGCGCTGAGCCGCCACGAGCGGCTCTTCGCCCGCATCGATGACCCCGGCGCAGAGCTCGTAGTGAACCCCCGCAATGCCATGACGGTACTGACGAATCAGTACCAGTTGCCCGTCGGTCGTCACCGCCACTACGTTGACCCAGTTGGGATATTCAAAGACAAAATAATTGGGAATGGCGCCCCCGTTTTCCATGCGGATCGCGTCTTTGCGAACCGTAAACCACGGCAATTGATGAATGTATTCGGAGGTGTCGACCTGCCAGGGCCGCGGATCATTGTCTGTCGTCATGCCTGCAAAGGTAGGCACGCCTGGCAGTTTTTTCGGTCAAATCATATTAACCACCCGGTCTGATTCGTTGTAGAGGGGACTTTTGCGATTGTCATTTTTACTCGTCCAACTCACGACCTGATGCGAAACGCCATTGCCTTTGTTGTTGCTACGTTATGCTTTTTCTTTTCGTCCTGTCATCGCCCAACTGCCTATTTTCAACCAACTCCTCGTCCGGCTGCTGCCCGATTATCGGTCGACAAACCAACCGATCAGGCGGTAACGTCGATACCTACGCTCCCGGATACGGCAGCCGTTCTCGCTGAGGAGCTGGCGCTTCTTCCCGAACTTGCTACCGGCAGTGCCAGCCTGAACCACGCACCCGTTCAATCGACGAAGGCTCAGGTTGCGCATCGCATACGGCACATTCAATCGCTGCTGACAGCACCAGCCCGATCGACGGATAAACAACCGGAACCCAAACGGAAGCTTAAACTGGGTAACAAGATTCGTCAGAGTCTGGGTATGAAACTACGTCCGGAACTGAACTGGTGGCAGCGCATTAGCTGGAAGCTCAAAGCAGCGGTGATCGTTATTCTGGTAGCGCTGCTGTTCGCTATTCTGCACGTAACGATCCTGGCGATTATCTTCGGCGTATTCGGAGCCTTTTTGTTGCTTAGCGGTCTAAAACGATCCTTCAAAGTCCGACGTCCGTGGTTTTAACATGTCGGCAGAATTGACAACCGGCGCGAAAAAACTACGGCAAGCGCTGTACGCTCTTGTAAATCAAATCGATGTATCGTTTCCGGTCGATGTCGTAAACGAAGTCCACGTTCGGCGTTTTTTTCAGCACGTTGAAGAAATCGACGACCGTCGTGCCGGTTGTTAGCGCGCCCGCCACTTCTACGTCGACAAAACAGGGCTTTGTCGTAAACAGGGTTGGGTCGATCAGCCAGGCGATGGCGCAAGGATCGTGCAGGGCCGCTCCGCCGTTTAGTTCCGGCCGCTCCTGGCGGTAATAAATGGAAAAGAAATCCATCAGTTCAGCCACCACTTCTCCCGACCGGTTGCCCATGGCCCGGAAAGCTTCGATATCTTCCTGAAACACCAGCGCTTTGTGAGTTACGTCCAGTCCGCACATCGTAATCGGTACCCCGGAATGAAATACGACCGCGGCCGCTTCGGGGTCGACGTAGATATTGAATTCGGCTGTTGGGGTGATGTTGCCACGAAACGCACCACCGCCCATCAGCGAAATCCGTTCGATTTTAGGTTTCAGATGCGGATAAGCCAGCAGAAAAGTCGCAATGTTGGTCAGAGGGCCGGTGGGCACGAGGGTTATTTTCTCAGGGCTTTCGGTCAGAATCCGGGCTATGGCTTCGATGGCCGGTAAGGATTCGTAGTCCAGGCCGGGATCGGGCAGCATCGGTCCATCCATGCCCATTTCGCCGTGTACGTGGTCGGCAATGATCAGGTCACGAAAAAGCGGCTTTTCGCAGCCTTTGTAGATTGGAATATCCGCACCCATCAGGGCTTTGATCTTGAGCGCATTCGTCAGCGTCTTGGTCTGGGTCTGGTTACCTGCCGAGGTAGTAATTGCCTTGATATCGAAGGCGTTGCTGCCGACGGCCAGCATCAGCATTACCGCGTCGTCGTGGCCGGGGTCGCAGTCGATGAGTATGGGTATTTTTTTCATAACGGTTGCGTTAGGGCAATTCAGCGGTTGGCCGCTACCGAAACAGGCGGCAAATATAGCACCGGGTCGGTATGCGAACAGCCAAAATTTACAAGGCGATTTATCGCTACTGAATTGTCGAGTATCTTCGCTATTCGTTTGGGTAACTTTACTAAAATCAGATGCACTTCCCGACAACTAGTTTACTTGCTGCCCTGATCGGATTAAGCCAGATCAGCACGTTATCCGCTCAATCGGATGCTATCCCCGCCGACGCACAGCGCGTTGCCAGAATGGTTCGCCCCGACGCCATCCGTACTCACATGAGCATTCTGGCCAATGATTCACTGCGCGGACGGAAGCCCGGCACGAAGGGATTCGATATGGCTGCCGATTATGTGGTTGGGCAGCTGAAGGCGCTGGGGTTCAAACCCGCGGGCGAGAATAAGGCTTACCGGCAGGATGTTCCGCTGCGACGTTGGCAGGTCAATGAAGCCAACAGTACGCTAACCCTCATCGTCAAGGGTCGGGAGCAGCCGCTGGCCTACGGAAAGCAGTTCATTCTGAATCCAGCGCCCGACCACGCCACCAGCGACGTAACCGCGCCGGTAGTTTTTGTTGGTTATGGCGTGACGGCACCCGAGTTGAATTATGATGACTATACGGGCATCGATGTGAAAGGGAAGATCGTTGCGTTTTTTAACGGGGCTCCCAGCTCGTTCCCGTCGAATCAGCGAGCGTATTATTCTTCCTCGAAAGCTGAAAACGCAGTAGCCCACGGAGCCGTCGGGACGCTGGCTTTTAGCCTGCCTACCGACCTGCGAAACCGGATCGAAACGGCGGCCCCACGGGCTCGGCAGGGCATTTATCGGTGGGTAGACAAAGCCGGAAAGCCACAGCGAACTTACCCGGCGCTTCAGGGAGCAGCCTCGCTCAGCGATTCGACGGCCCGGCTGGTTTTTGCCAGCGCGCCTACACCGTTCAAAGACGTGATTGCACAGGCTCAGAAAAATCATCCACAGGCGTTTCCGCTGAATTTTTCGGTCAGGATGAAAACGCAGACCGATGTGGTGGAGGATGTGGCCGGGTATAATGTAGTGGGACTGCTGCCCGGTTCGGACCCGGTTCTAAAAGATGAGTACGTAGTTTGTGCAGCCCACATTGATCACCTGGGCGTGGGGCGGCCCGTCAAAGGCGATTCGATTTACAACGGGGCGCATGACAACGCATCGGGTGTGGCAATTAACCTGGAAATGGCGCGGCTGTTTGCGTCGTTACCGAAAGCACCCCGCCGATCGATTTTGTTCGTAGGGGTAACCGGCGAAGAAATGGGGCTGCTGGGGTCCGATTATTTTGCCAGTAACCCAACTGTACCTAAAGAAAAAATAGTGGCCAATCTGGCGCTGGACATGCCCTTTTTCTTCCACCCGCTGCTCGATATTGTGCCCTACGGAGCCGAACATTCCAGCTTGCGTAAAGAAGTGGAACAAGCCGCTTCCTTCCTGGGTCTTAAAATCAGCCCGGACCCGATTCCCGAACAAACTGTATTCATGCGGAGCGATCATTTTAGCTTTGTGCGGCAGGGAATTCCGGCCCTTTTCGTTAAAAGTGGCTCGGAAACTGGCAACCCGAATCTGAATGGAACGAAACTCAACCTCGAATGGCGGGCCACCATCTATCACACCCCCCAGGACGACATGAACCAGCCGTTCGATTTCAGCGCGGCTGCCAAACATGCCCAACTGCAATTTCTAATTGCTTATTTAACCGCTCAGAGCGACCAGCGCCCCATCTGGAATCAGGGAGATTTTTTCGGAACAAAATTCGGGAAGAGTTCGCTGGTTCGGTAATGATTTTTGATTAGCGCTCGCTTTAGCATAGATAGCGGGCCGAAGCTCGCGATAGATTTACTCCGCCTGCGTGGGGCTTCCTTTCAGTTGTAAATCCCTGACCTGGCTTCTGACTTTCCGCATGAACGATTTTCCGGGATCGGTTTTACCGGTCAGGTAGTTCGGGTCGGTTTCTTTCCAGAGAGGTGTTCCGATAAAATCTTTGTATTCGTAATGCCCGATCAGGTATTCGATGTCGTAACGACGTTTGAGGTAGCGAATCAATTGCACATTGGCTTTGATCTGCGCTTTGGTCAGGTTGTTATTACCAATGTTTTCGATGCCTATGGCGCAGTAATTCAGGCCGATACAGTGGCGGGCAAAAGTGGTGTCCGGCAATAACCGGAAGATGGTACCATCGCGGTCGACTACAAATGGCACCGATGTGTTCAGAAGACTGGCCGCCTGCAGATCGGCCCGGCCCGGCAGTATGCTGGGATTAAACATAGCGAAGGTCGCTTCGAACGTTGGAATACCCGTCCAGTGCAGAACAATCATTTTGGGTTTGATGTAGGGCTCGGCCTGCTGAATACCGTGTCGTTTCGCCAGGTAGTCGAGAGAAAGTTTCCGGCGCTCCTCATCGAACACAATGGGCTTATCGATCATACGGAACGGAGGCTCCTGAGCCCGGCAGAAACCGAGCGTGAGCCAAGCTACCAGAGGCAGGATTCGAAGCAGGTGTTTCGGAACGGTGATCATAGGGTTCGTGCGTAGTCTGGCTGAGAAAGTACAAAAAAAGAAAATCCTCTCAAGGCGGGAGGATTTTCTTTTTAAACGTCACAAATCAGCGCTGATTCTACCACCGGGAAGTTTTTCCTGCGGTGTCGTCTATGTCGCCGTACCTGAAAAAGGCTTATTTCTTATCCCACCAAAGCGGTTCTGCTAAGGTAACTTCAGTCGGTACGTTGCTTCCGTTTTTGGAGGTTTCCCCGCTAGGATACGCAGCGCGCCGAATGAACGTAGACAGTGCTGCATTCACCGGCAGCTTAAACCCTTTATACTGGTAGTCATACCGCCGGGCGTCGTTCCAGGCTTCCGGATTGAGGTAGGTAGCCACGTACTTCTCCTTGAAGATGAGATCGATGGTCAGCGCCGTTGCCCCAACAGCAACCACCGGATTGGCCAGATAAGCATCGCGGGCGGCAGTGGCTACCCCGTATTTATCCATGTTCGCCTGAATACCGGCCAGGTAAGCGGCATACGCCCGGGCTTTATCGCCCGACCGGAAGGCCGCTTCGGCTTCGATAAATTTCAGCTCGGCGTAGGTCGCAATCAGCAGGGGCGATGTATCGCCGGTAAGGGGCGAATTGAGCGAAATGTAGTTCTCATCTTTAATGGTATTGGCCGCGCCAACATTACCCTGGCCATTGATGGTGCCTTTGTAATCGTTGTTGACGGTTTTATCCGTGATTTTCTCGATCCGGGGGTCGAAAACTCCATACGTCGTGCTATTCAACTGATTGACTAACTGGGCCGAAAGCCACCCATCGAGCAACAGATTGGCGTTGTCGCGGGCTACCTGCGCCCAGGGGTTACGCAGCTGGAAAGTGGCCATCTGCGCGTCATCGGCGTTCGAGGTGTATGACTTCGAGACCGCATCCAGCACGTCGGCCGCTTTGTAGGTTCCCTGTTTCGTCACTTTGGTCAGCATCCGGGCTTTCAGCATATACGCGGTTTTTATCCAGGCAGCTGTACTGCCTTTATGGATCAGGTCGTTGGCCGCGTTTAATTTAAGCTTCGAATCTGTTTTGGCGAGTTCCGTAATTGCCTCATTGAGTAAGCTGAGGGCCGTCGAATATAAGGTTTGCCCCGTATCGTATTTGGGCGTGAGGGTAGTGCCGGTAAACGCATCCGAAAAGGGTGCATCGCCAAACATATCCGCAATGAGCGTCAGGTGGTAAGCTAACATGACGTCTGCCGCGCCTACGTACTCCGATGCGCCCTGCTCCTGAGCGAATTTTTTCATGTCGTACAAATCGGCCATGCCAAAATAAACATAATCCCAGGTGCCCGTATAATCTGTACTCTGGTAGGTATCGGTTGGGCTGGCCGTGCCTGGACTAGCCAGATACTGCACAAAATAGGATGTAATATTGGCTACCCGCTGCGAATTCAGACCGGTCTTCTGGGTCGTGGTCGACAGGAGCGAAGCCAACGGCGGATTCGAGATCAGGTTTGGATTGCTGTTGAGATCGAAATAATCCTTACAACTGCTCAACAGGCTCATTACAGATGCCGTCAGAATCAGTAGTGTATATCGTTTAATGTATGAGTTCATTGGGATCAGAAAAGAAATGAATTAAAATCCAACGTTCAGCGTAAACAGGAAGCTTCGTACGGCTGGATAAGTAAAGCCAGCAAAACCGTCTACATTACTGCCGCTGTTGGTGGTGGATGCCTCCGGATCATAGCCCGTATATTTGGTCCACAATGCCAGGTTATTACCCGTTATGCCCAACCGCGCATTTTTCACAAATGACTTTTTGAGCACCGACGTCGGCAGATTATAGGATAACCCCACCGAACGGATTCGAACCCAGGAAGCATCTTCGATAAAGTTTTCGGATACGCCCCGGTGCACGTTCCGGTAAAACCCGTTGCCGTAGTCTACGCCGTCTGGCCCCTTGCCCTGTCCCAGCCAAACTGCTTTCGTGTTTTTGCTGCCGTCGGCCAGTACTCCGTCGAATACTTTGATATCGTTACGATCTTCGGTGTATTTGGCAATGCCGAACGCCGAGAAGAAGTTACCCATCTGGTTATATCGGTCCTGACCGACGCGGGCGTCCATCAACGCCGTCAGCGTGAAGTTGCCATACCGCACGGTGTTCGTCAGACCACCAATCCACTTGGGTTGCGTATTGCCTAACAGACGCTGTTTGGTATCGATAACCGGGAATCCATTGGCACCGATCACGATCGGGCGACTTTTATCGACCGTCGTCGAATTGTCTTCGCCGGCGCTGGAGTAATAGCGCTGGTAGCTCCGGCCGTACAGATTTCCGTAGGCCAGGCCCGGCACCAGTTTCATGGTTACCGTTGAGTTGGCATAGCCGTACTCAGTCGCGTAACTTATTTCGGTCAGGCCTTCGCGAATGCTGAGGATTTTATTCCGGTTAGCCGAGAAGTTGAGGTTCACGTCCCAGCTCAGCTTGCCTGCCCGGACGGGTGTGCCCCGCAGGATCAGTTCGATACCCCGGTTGCGCATCTGCCCCGAGTTGATGGCTGCTTTTTCATAGCCTGTTCCCGACGACACATTCACCTGAATGATCTGATCTTTACTGATTGAATTGTAATAGGTCACGTCAAGGCCCAGGCGGTTGTTCAGAAAACTCATTTCGAGCCCTCCTTCAAAAGTATCGGTGAACTCTGGCCGCAGATTCGGATTGCCTAACAAGGAACTTCTGGTGAACCCGGTCAGACCAGACGGTAAAGTCTGATAGGATGCGTAACCAGTAGCCGTCGAATAAGGCGCGGCATCTTTTCCGATTTTGGCGTACGACGCTCGCAGTTTCCCCAGGCTAATGAACTGAGGTAACTTAAACTGCTGCGAAAACAAATACCCGAGGCTTATCGATGGGTAAAAAAATGAATTGTTGGGCGCCTGAAGCGACGAAGTAATATCGTTTCGGCCGGTCAGCGTCAGGAAGAGATAATCCCGGTAATCCATCGTCAATTCACCAAATATCCCCATCAGGCGATAATCTTCGCCGTTTTGGGTAGGTACCACCGTTTTGGCATTGCGCAGATCGAAATAGTTGTAGACCGTCAACTCGGTACCTTCTGCACCAAAGCCCCGGATTTTGCGGTCATACAGGTCGTGCCCAATCCGTAGCGTGGTGTTGAAATCCTGCCCGAATTTATGGGTCGCACTGGCCGTGAACGTCGAGGTAATGGCCCTGAAGTTAGTATGATATTGGTTGATGAAGCCCAGCCCATTGTCTTCTGATATGTATTCGCCCGTCAGACCCGTGGGGCCGGGACCCGTGCCAAGCCGATCATCGGAATAGGTATCCAGGCCAGCCCGGTAATTCAACGTCAGCCAGCTCAAGGGCGTATAAACGAAGTTTACCCCACCGATCAGGCGGTTGACGTTGTCCCGGAATTTGTTGGTCATGGCCGTATAGATCGGATTGGCATTATCTCCGGAATACGTATTCATGGTACCATCGGGTTTCAGATAATCCCGGACATCGTAGCGTGGTGACCAGTAACTCAGGAGTTCGCTGTACCGCCCTGCGTTGTAGCGGTCGCCCCCGGAGTTGATGTAATTGAGGTTGACGCCCGTGCTGAACTTGTCGCTTAATTTGACGTTCGTATTCAGCCGAACCGACAGCTTTCCGTAGTTTGTAAAGGGAATGATGCCATCCTGTGTCAAATGCGAAATCGATGACAGGAAGTTGATCTTGTCCGTACCCCCCGAGAAAGACAGGTTGTTCTGAAACTGTTTGCCGGTATTATAGGCGTCCTTGAACTGATTGTACAGTTTTGCCGGATGCGTCGGGTCGATCTTGATGGCATCGGCGACGGTCGGTCCAAACGAAGGCCAGAAGCTGTGCGGATCATATTGCCCCTGCCAGCCAATGGTGTATTTATCCTGCACCTCCGGGTATTTGTTGACGTTTTCAAAGCCGTAGGTACCGCTGTAACTACCGCGCAGGGCGCCTGCTTTACCCGATTTGGTTGTGATGACCACCACCCCGTTGGCCCCACGCAGGCCATACAGCGCCGTAGCCGCCCCACCTTTCAGAATGTTGATGGTTTCCACATCGTCCGGATTGATATCGGCAGCCCGGTTGGTCATGCCCCGGCCATCTGCCCCCGAATTTGTTGTTCCCGTGGAGGTACTATTGTCGAGCAGAACGCCATCGATCACAAAAAGCGGCTGGTTATCGCGGCTCGCATCGATCGAGTTGATGCCCCGGATCAAAATTCGGGCCCCCTGACCCGGTGCCCCACCCGTACTGGAGATGGTTACCCCGGCTACTTTCCCCTGCAACGCATTGACCAGGTTGGTCTGATGATTTTGCACAAGCTGCTCGGAGTTTACGCTCTGTGCGGCATAGCCGAGCGCTTTCTTGTCGCGGCTGATTCCCAGCGCGGTCACCACCACTTCATTCAACACTTTGTTGTCCTGCTTCAGTGTTACGTTGATGCTCCGGCGGCTGCCCACCGCCACCTCCTGATTTTCGTACCCAATATAACTGAATACCAATACGGCATTCGCGGCATTCACGCGCAGGCTATATCGCCCGTCGGCATTGGTCAGGGTTCCGGTTGTAGTGCCCTTCACGGATACGTTTACGCCGGGCAGCGCACTACCATCGCCATCCGTAGAAACAATTCCGCTTACGTCGGCCTGTTGCGCCCTAACGAGCGACGAACTCAGTAGTGATGTCAGCACCAGGCAGACCTGTAAAATTTTCTTCATGTTTGAGTAAGTGTTAATATGTACTTGAAAGCGGTGAATGCGCAAAGGTATGGCCTAACTAAAATTTTGCAAAGCTTTTAAATAGACAAATTTTATTTTGTGTACTTTGGGGTAGCCAGGGTTGAGGTTTACTTCTCAGCATCAGGACATAAGCTTTTCGACCACTCAACCTCGATGAGCATTGCCATTGCCGGTGGTGCGTGTACGGCCTTCCAAGGCTAGGTGACTAAGTAGATTTAACTAATTTTTAATTGCAATTTTATGGGTGTTTAATTGCAATTTTGTCGCTTTAGGGTGGTTAGAAACGTTGTTTTTTTGACCCAAGCTTATCGAATGATTTTCCGGAAAGTACTATATCAGCTTCTGTTGATCGGCTCGGTCAGTCTACCAGCCTCGGCGCAGACTATACTCACTCTGCGACAGACTCTTCAGCGGGTTCGGGAGAATAGCCCAGCCCTGCGCGTCGAGCGGTTCAACATCAATGCCGCTCAGGCCGACCAAACCACTGCTAACCTGCGTCCGAATCCGGTTTTAAATAACCAGACGCTGTTGCAGCTAACGCCGACACCCGGTGCGGAAGGGGCCAATCTGTTGAATCGACAACGGCGGCAGTTCTGGTTGCAGGCGACCAAGGAGTTCGACATTCACAACAAACGGTTATACCGGAGTCGCTTCGCCGAGGCCAATACGAATCTGGCAGTCCGGAGCGTAGCCGAAACGGAACGTGGGCTGCTGTTCGATGCGGCCAATCGGTATCTCGATGCCTGGTACGCCCGTATTCAACTGGCGTTGCTGGAGCGGGCCAAGGCCAACGTCGACACACTAGTGCAACTGAACAAAGTGCGGCTGAAAAACCTGGTGATTACCACTACCGACCAGACACGTACCCAACTGATTTCGGATCAGTACGACATACAGACCCGAACGGCAATCCAGGAACTGCGCAATCGGCTGAGTGAACTTCGGCTGGTAGTTGGCTCCGCCGACAGCGTGACGGTTGCGCTGAACGACTCGATCGTCAACCCGGCGTTTTCAAATCCGCTACGGCTCTATCCAACGATTAGCACGAGCGCCGACAGTTTGTTTAGGCTGGCCTCCACAACCCGCAGCGACGTGCAGGTAGCCCAGGCAAATCTGGAGTCGGCCCGGCGCAATGTAGATTTGCAGCAGGTGCTGGCCAAGCCACGTAACGAAGCCGGTCTTATCTGGAACCCCCAGAACGCCATTCCGTACGCGGGGGTGTTTCTGACACTCGAACTGCCGGTATACAGCCGCAATCAGGGCGAAATTCAGAAATCGAGGGTGTTGCAGGAGCAGGCGGGGCAGGCAGCCGCGCTGGTACAGGCCCGGATTCGGTCGGAGGTAGAAACCGCCTACCAATCGTTCATGACCAGCCGGCAGAACATCGACCGCTATATCGCGATTCGGCGCGATGCCGATCAGGTACTGGCTTCTGTGCGCTACGCCTACCTGCGCGGAGCAACTACTCTGATCGACCTGCTCGAAGCGCAACGGTCGTGGTTCGATACGCAAACCGCTTATTACCAGACCTTATATACCTACCGTCAGAATTACGTCCGGCTGTTGTACGCAACCGGTCAGATTAATTCGTATTAATGAATAATGGATAATGAATACTGTAGAATGAGTACTTAGCTTCTGATTATGAGTGCATTATGCATTGTTCATTATCCATTATTCATTGCAAGAAAACCATGAAAGTTAGCTCCCTGTTCCTGCTCATCTTCCTTCTGCTTGGCTGTAAGGAAAAGCCGAAGCCCGTCGTTACGTCGATTCCCCGCCCGACGGTCAGTGCCGATGGAGTTCGGGTATCGTTTCCGGACGCGGCCATGATTCGCCCTTTTGTAGTTCAACCCGCTCGTACATCGGCCATTCACACCGATTTCTCGGCACCGGGGCATGTGGCAGCTATGGTGCTGCGGTCGGGTGAGAATCCTGCTGAGCGGCTGGTGCTTTTCGATGACCCCGGCCTGTCGGATAATTACACGGCTATCCTGCAGCACCGGATCAACATCCAGACCGAGCGGGGAAACCTGGAGCGGGTGAGAGATTTGCAGGCGCACGGAGCCGCTTCGGGTAAGGAAGTCATCGAAGCCCAGACCCAACTGGCAAACGAGGAAGCCGCCATTATTTCAGACGAAGCTACGCTTAAACTTGCCGGTTTCGATCCGGCGGCCCTGCGCCATGCGGCTCCCAACACGATTCTGGTCGTTTGCGAAATTCCCGAGAATCAATTCGGGAGCATTCGGAAAGGCCTGGTCTGTGCGCTGAACTTCACGGCTTTCCCGAACGAGCGCTTTACTGGCCGGATCGACAACGTAAACGATTACGTCGACAATACTACCCGTCAGATCAAACTCCGCATATCCGTAGCCAATCCCGACGGACGGCTTAAAGCCGGTATGTTCGCCACCGTTGAATTCGGAGTTACGGAAGGGCAGTTTATCACCGTTCCGCGCGATGCGGTTGTGACCGTGCAGGGCCGCGACTACGTCTTTATCCAGACCGGCCCGCAGGCTATTGAACGGCGATCGGTGCAACTGGGTCAACAACGGGCCGATCAGGTGGTAGTACAGAGCGGGCTGAAAGACAGCGATCGGGTGGTGGTCCAGAATGTGATGCAGTTGAAAGGACTAAGCTTTGGGTATTAAAAACAATGAATAATGGATAATGAACAATGGATGATGAGAACGCAGCCATCAGGACCAGGATCAGCCATTATTAACTATTCATTATCCATTATCCATTAAGGAGATGATTCAGCAATTAATAACGTTTTCCCTGAAAAACCGCTGGGTGGTAGTGGGTTTGGCGATTGCCGTAATGGGACTTGGCCTGTGGTGCTTTAAGCTGCTTAAGATTGAAGCTTACCCGGATATTGCCGATACCAACGTCATTGTCATTGCCAAATACGATGGTCGGGCCGCCGAAGAGGTAGAGCAGCAGGTGACCATTCCGATCGAGCGGGTACTCAACAGCGTGCCGCACGTAACGGACCGCCGGTCGCGGACGATCTTCGGCCTGTCGGTGGTGCAACTCAACTTCGACGAAACCGTAACCGATTATTTTGCCCGGCAGCAGGTAATCGAGCGGCTTACGGGAGCCCAACTGCCCGACGGTGTAGAGCCCGAACTGGCTCCGCTAACGACGGCCGTCGGCGAAATTTATCGGTACGTAATCGAGGCCCCGCCGAGCATGACACCGATGCAACTGCGTGATTTACAGGATTGGGTCATTATCCCCCAACTGCTGCAGGTGCCCGGCCTGGCCGACGTAACGACCTTTGGTGGACCCATCAAGCAGTATCAGGTAATTCCGGACCCCGCTAAGCTGCGTAAATACAGCCTGACACTACAGGACGTTATTGAAGCGGTTCAGAAAAATAACCAGAACACGGGTGGAAACGTCATTGCGCGCGGAGGGCAGGGTTTCGCCGTACGGGGACTAGGGGCGCTGAAAAGCCCCGACGATGTCGAACATATCGTCCTGAAAGCCAACGAAGGTGTACCCGTACTGGTGCGCGATGTTGCCAGCGTAGAAGTCAACCCACCGTCGCCGTCGGGGATACTGGGCTACCGGATTCCCGACGAACACCTGGACGTGATTGGCGCTACCGAAGGGATCGTGCTGCTGCGTCGGGGCGAAAACCCCAGTGAAGTGCTCGAGCTGCTGAAAGAGAAAATCGCCGACCTCGAAGCGCGTGAGTTGCCCAAAGGCGTCCATCTCCGCATTCTCTACGACCGGGGGTTTCTGATCGACCACTCGCTCGAAACGGTAGCGCATACGCTCATCGAAGGGATTTCCATCGTGGCCATTCTGCTGGTACTGTTTCTGGGGAGCCTGCGGGCCGCGCTGGTCGTTACGGTCACGATTCCGTTCTCGCTGCTGTTTGCTTTTATTCTGATGAAGCTGGTGGGTATTCCGGCCAACCTGCTATCGCTCGGTGCCATCGACTTCGGCATCATCGTCGACGGTGCCAGCGTCATGGCCGAACACCTGATCCGAAGGTATCGGGCCACTGGTCCGGCGGAGCGAAATCAGGGAATAGTGAATGTAACAGCACGCTCAGCGGGGGAAGTCGCGCGGGAAATCTTTTTTTCCGTAACGATCATCATTTTGGCGTACATGCCCATATTGCTGATGCAACGTGTGGAAGGTAAGCTGTTTAGCCCAATGGCGCTGACCCTATCGTTTGCCGTGATCGGCTCGCTGATTTGCGCGCTGACGGTCATCCCGGTCCTGATTTCGTTTGCCTTTCGAAAGGCGCTGGCACCGGATGGCAAGCCCCTGAAAGAGCACAAAAACTTTCTGCTGTCGCCCCTGGAGCGAGGCTATCAATGGCTTTTACGATCGACCCTGTTTCGGATGCCGCGTGTGGTTGTGGGCGTCGGAATGGCGATTGTACTGGTTATGATCGGCTTCGGACTTAAACTGGGCACGGAGTTTTTGCCCGAATTGGATGAGGGCTCGATTTTCATGCGGGCGTTTATGCCCTCAGGAATCACGATTCAGGAGAACGCGAAAATCTCGCCTAAAATCCGCGATATCATCAGCACCTTCAAACCCGTCAGTTTTGTGATCACCCAGGCGGGCCGCAACGACGACGGAACCGACCCGTTTCCCACCGACCGTACCGAAATTCTGGTCGGCCTCAAAGACTACAGCACCTGGTCGGATACCATTTCGAAGAAAGAAATCGTGCGCTCGATGCAGAACAAGCTGCAGGAAGCCTTTCCCGGTGCCTTTTTCTCGTCTGGTCAGCCAATCATTGACCAGGTGATGGAGATCGTAACGGGCAGCGCGGCTGATCTGGCGATCTCGGTAGTGGGTAACGATTTGACGCTGATGCGGTCTAAAGCCGACAGCATTGCGGCTCTGGTTAAAGGGATGAACGGAGCCGTGTCGGTGAATATCGAGCAGGAAGGCCCACAGGATCAGCTTGCCATTCGGATCAACCGACCTGCAGCAGCCCGCTATGGCATCAATGTTTCCGAAATCGAAAACATGATCGAAGCGGCCATTGGCGGAAAAGCCATCGGGTCCATTTATGACGAAGCCAAACGCTACGACATCGTCGTACGCTTCACGCCCGAAAGCCGGGGTAGCATCGATGCCATTCGGCTTTTGCAGGTGCCTTCAGCCTCAGGAGCGCTGATTCCGATGAACGAGCTGGCCGATATCCGGTACGTGCAGGGGCAGACCAACATCTACCGCATCAACGGCAAGCGGATGGTGACGGTCCGGACAAATATTCGTGGGCGGGACCAGGGTGGTTTCGTGAAAGAAATCAGTCAGAAAGTACGTGAACATGTTAAAATCCCCGAAGGCTACAGTGTTATCTACGGTGGGCAGTACGAAAATCTCGAACGGGCGGGTGGCCAGCTGGCCATTTCTATTCCGCTGACCATCGTCGTTGTGTTTCTGTTCCTGTTTATGCTCTATGGCAACGTTCGCGATACGCTCCTGACGCTGACCTGTCTGCTGTTTGCACTAGCGGGTGGCATTGGGGCGTTGTTGCTGAGGGGCTACAATTTCAACGTATCGGCTGGGGTGGGTTTCGTCTCGATTTTCGGCATTTCCGTCATGGCGGGCGTTTTGCTGGTGTCGGCCCTGAACCGGAACCTGCTCAGCAGCTCGAAGTCATTGCTCGAAGTGACCATCGAAACGGCACAGGAACAGTTTCGGGCCATCATGGCGATCATGGTTGTGGCGATTATCGGTCTGGTTCCGGCGGCTATTTCGAGTGGTATCGGCTCCGACGTGCAACGGCCTCTCGCTACCGTAATTATCGGCGGATTGACCACGACCCTGTTGTTTGCTCCGCTGATTATTCCGCCGTTGTTCTACCTCGTCAACCGCCGACGGCCGCGCCCTACTCCCCTGGATTCGACGGGGCATCATATTCCGGAGCCAATCGAGGAAGGCACGGAGATGTAATTTTAGTGAAGAGTTAAGAGTGAACAGTGAAGAATAGCGCAATACCAATTATTCTTCACTGTTCACTCTTAACTCTTCACTACTTTACGCAAACTTCTCCAACTGCTTCACCAGTACGTTGAAATCCTTGGGATACGGGGCGACGAACGTTTGCGGTTCTCCATTCAGCAGTGTAAACGTCAGCGAATGCGCATGAAGCGCAACCCGGTGGATCAGAGGTTGTTCTTCAGTGCCCTGTTTGAGGTTGAACTTGCGTTTTATCGCCGACAAATACACCGGTTCTCCGCCGTAGGTGGCATCGTTGACGATCGGTGCTTTCAAACACATCAGGTGCACGCGAATCTGGTGCATCCGGCCTGTAATGGGCATGCATTCTACCAGCGTAGTAGTGCGAAAAGCGCGTAGCGTATTGAAAATCGTTTCGGCCACTTTACCTTTCTCGCGATCGATCCGAACGGCAGTGCCATCTTTGATCGGCGAAATAGGCAGGTAGACCGACACATCCTCAAAATCGTGCACGCCATTCGTGACGGCATGGTAGCGTTTGGTAACCTCACGATGCTCAAACTGCATGGCCAGATGCCGGTAGGCTTCCGGGTTTTTGGCAATTGCCAGAATACCCGACGTTTCTTTATCCAGCCGATGCCCCAACTGTGCATCGGCATGATACGCTTTGGCCATCCGCACAATACTCTGACCACTCCGGTCGGTTGTCCGCTCATCGAGCGAAGCCACGTGGGGCGGTTTATTGATCAGAATATAATCCTCGTTCTCGAACAGAATGAGGTCTTCAAAAATCAGTTTCATTGATGTAGGTCATTCATAGTCATAAATAGTCATTAGAAAAACGATCACTGACACGAATAACTATTTATGACTATGAATGACAATATATATCGAACACAAAAAGCCTCCTCCTGACCGGAAGAGGCTCAATGCTAGCATCCTGATAAAACCTAGATTGACAGCGTACCGCGCTCGTGAGCTTTGCGGATCGTTGCTTCCAGACCGTTTTTATTGATGGTCTTGATCGCCGATGTAGCGACTCTGAGCGTAACCCATTCGCCGGTTGATTCGACGAAGAACCGCTTCTTCTGCAGGTTCGGGAAGAATTTACGCTTAGTCTTATTGTTAGCGTGAGAAACGTTGTTTCCCGTGCGTGTGCGCTTTCCTGTGATTTGACAAACTCTGGCCATTACCGTACTCGTTTTCCGTATGAGGGCGCAAAATTGGCTAAATTATTCATAACGTGCAACTCATTCCCGGTTTTTTTTGAATCCATATGGGCAATGGCGACAACCATTCCGACAGCAGTAGCCCCGTTTCAGGTGATAGGCCGCCGTAAAGACCACATAGCCTTCGGGAGTCAGGTAATAGTCTTCATCGGCTAAACCCGGAATTTTTTTCTTGGGTGAAGGCGGTGGCATCGGTTTGGGGGTCTGTAGAAGAAAACGTATTTTTGAAAGAACGGGCTACGCTCCGGGTTAGTTGCAAAACCAGCCAGTGCGTCGCTCAGGGACATTAATCCTTACCACTATGATACTCGAACCAACGATTCCGACCTCATCGGCCGATAAGGCGATGCAACTGGAGTGGCATTACGGTGCCCATAATTATCACCCAATTCCGGCAGTACTGTCGCGGGGGGAAGGCATCTTTGTGTGGGATGTGGATAATAAGCGCTACTTCGATTTTTTGTCGGCTTACAGCGCCGTGAGCCAGGGGCATTGCCACCCGCGCATCATCAACGCTATGATTCAGCAGGCCCAGCAGCTGACCCTGACATCGCGGGCGTTTTACAACGATAAAACGGGTTTGTGCGAAAAATACCTCTGTGATTACTTCGGTTACGATAAAGTGCTGCTAATGAACTCCGGAGCCGAAGCCGGTGAAACGGCCCTTAAGCTAACCCGTAAATGGGCGTATAAAGTGAAAGGTATCCCGCAAAATCAGGCAAAAACCGTTTATGCCGCCGGAAACTTCTGGGGCCGCACGCTAGCCGCTATTTCCTCATCGACAGACCCGAGCAGTACGAATGATTTCGGTCCGTTACTGCCCGGCTATATCATCATTCCGTATAATGACCTGGTTGCCCTGGAGGAAACGTTCCAGCGTGACCCCGACATTGCCGGTTTCATGATCGAACCCATCCAGGGAGAGGCCGGCGTGGTTGTACCTGACGAAGGCTACCTGCGTGGCGTGCGCGCGTTATGTACTCAGTATAACGTACTCTTCATTGCCGACGAAGTGCAGACGGGTATTGGGCGAACGGGCAAGCGTATCGCCTGCGATCATGAAGGTGTCAAGCCGGACTTACTCGTGCTGGGTAAAGCGTTATCTGGCGGCACCATGCCCGTATCGGCCGTGCTGACCTCCGATGAAGTCATGCTGACTATTAAACCCGGCGAACATGGCTCGACCTATGGAGGCAACCCGCTTGCCTGTGCCGTCACGATGGAAGCGATGCAGGTTGTCGAGGATGAAAAGCTGGCGGAGAACGCGACCGTAATGGGCGAAATTTTTCGAAGCCGCATGACGGCCTTGACTCAGAAGACGGATTTAGTAAAGTCGGTTCGGGGAAAAGGGCTCCTCAATGCCATCGTTATCGCCGAGCGTCCGGAATTCGGCGAAGAAACTGCCTGGGAAATCTGCCTGAAGCTGAAAGACAATGGATTGCTTACCAAACCCACCCACGGCGATAAAATTCGATTTGCTCCTCCGCTGGTCATCAACGAAGAACAAATGCACGAAGCCTGCGATGTCATTGAAAAGACGATCCTGGCGTTTTAGATGATACAGAATAGATCGCTGGTATTCGTCAATCTGATATTCGCGTGCCTTTGTCGGCATGACACCGGACGGACGACTGACTTAACCAGTCAGAACCGCTGGTGGCCCACGTAGTTCAAAAAATTGACCGACTGATTGAGATGGATTCGGGATCGGTTGATAGAAAGGACTGGCATCCGCCAACCTGCTTTGTAAAGCACCAAACAGGTTGGCGGTAGCGATCTACTGCAAGGGCTGACCGTTTTTGAACGTAGCTACTAAGCGTTCGCCACCAGTGAAATAATAGGTTCCTTTTCCGTTCGGTACGTTTTTCTGAAACCAGCCTGCGTATTTATCACCGTTGCGGTAGTAATACACACCGTAGTCATGACGGAGATTATCCCGAAAATTACCTTTGTATTTGAGTTTCCCATCGGCGTAATATTCTACGCCTTCGCCGTGTTTATCGCCTTCTTCGAATTCACCCGCGTAACGCTCACCGGTTGGGTAAACAAAAACACCGGTACCGTCTTCACAATCACCCGAAATACAACCTACGGCAGCACGGACGGGCGCTTTTGGAACGACGACCGGCCGGCTGGCCACAGCAGGGGTTGCCGCTGAGGTGAGGGGTTTGGGCGCTATGGCCGCGGGCGTTTTTACGGCCGTTCGGCTTTTCGGATACATAGCCTCGGCTTCCAGCCAACCCTTTCGGATGGCGTCCAGGCGAGCTGGTTTGGCAGGGTGGGTCGAGGTTGCATGCTCGTCGCCCAGCGCCCTGACGGCTACTAATGACTCATCCAGCGAGGCCCCCAACTGATGGAGCACGAAACCAGAAAACTTGTCGGCTTCGATTTCTTTCTGAGGTTGACCACCCCGACCGTCGATGGTATGGCCCTGTAGATGATGGCCAATTTCGTGCGCCATGATGCTGATGGCCGACCAGTCAGTTTCGGTTTCTTCCTCAATTTGTTGCATGAAAGACGCGTCGTACACAATAAATCGCTGGCCTTTCAAGACTGTAGCAAAGCAATTGTCGGTATTCGAACACTCGATTACTTTGAAATTCCGCATTAGGCCGATGGGCTTCAGAATCCGGTCGACGACGCGCTCGGCATGACCGTTGGACGATGTATTCGGAGAGCAGACGACCTGCTGATCTACTTTTCCACCAACGTACCGACAAATGAAGGAGCCCGATGTTGGAATCTGGGCGAAAAGGGGGCTAACAGCCGCACCAATCAATAAAATAGAGAGAGAAAAAGCCGATCTCACAGGCATAACCGGATGAGGTTAATCGTTCAACACGGCTGAATAACGATGGAAAGCGGCTGAGCATTGTGATCGGTTTTGTGGGAAGTGCAGAAGTTCGTTTAATTTTCTACCTTTCTGAGAAAAGCCATAACCTGGCCTGGAATTACAACGCTTTTCTCTGAAGATGGATCTTTTACGTATAGGTAGAAATGGTTAACCTAAGGCCTCGTCTATGAAAATATTGTGGTTTTGCCTGGTTGGATTGAGCCTGGTCGTGGGCTCATCCTGTAAGAAACCCGTAGAGCCTGCTGCGTCGGGACCGTTTTTGAAAACGGTGGTTGAAACCCGAAACCTGCCCGACGATAGTCTGACCATTACGTATCAGTACGATCCGATGGGGCGGCAGCTTAGCGAAAGCTATCAGGGTAACTATAAACCTTCGAATATCCATGATATATACAGTCCGTCGGCTATGCCTGCGCCATCGAACACCACGGATCAGTACCGACTGCATATTTTAGATGCTCAAAATCGGGAAGTTGCGGTCAAACGGTATTTCGCCCAGTACGGTTCGCACTGGTCTGTTTTTGATTCGGATACGATGGCGTATGAGGCAAATCGGCTGGTGAGGCAGGAGCATAAAGACTTTTTCTTTATAGTCGATGGAATGGGGCTTGCCTTCAATTATCCGTTGTGGGTAACCAGGCGACGTTTTACCTACGATCCCCGGCAGCATATTCGCTCCGCAATCGATTCGGTATTCATAACTCATGATATGCCGGCCGGAACCGTCGTTTTAGCTAACGCTCCTGCTACATTTCTGTATACTAATCAAACGACTTACGACTACGACGACCAAGGCAAAGTAGTGACGAAAACGGCCGTGTCCAACGATCCGAAAAAGCCAATGGTTTACAGCAATGGCTGGGCCTTGCTGGACACGGAAGGAAGAGGGTATGCGGCTTCGGTACGTATGCGCTTTACGCCGGGAATTACGACCTATGCTTACGAGTACGATGCCGCTGGGCAACTGACTCGCAAAACAGCCACGTATACAGCCAATCGAACCGCTCAGCCGTACGTAAGTACGTTTATCTACGAATACGGGATGAGTCAGTAGCAGAACAGCTACAGATGATCGAAAATGGTCCTGGCAAATGATACGTCGGAGTTCTCGTCTGCCAGCTTCTGAAGATTCACGGCTGAGTAGGGGAGACCCTCGGTCAGTACCTGCTCCAGAAGCTGGCTGATGGCGGTTGGTGAGGTCGAGTCGGCTACTACGCCCAGTTGCTCACTCGTTACCAGATGGCCCAGATAGCCGTAATCGGAAGAAACTAACGGTTTTCCGGACACAGCCGCCCGGATAATGACCGACGCCATGCCGACGTGTCGCTGATACAGGGTCAGCACGTAATCGGCCAATTCAAAATAAGTTTGAATAGACCGGCCTTTCACTTCTTTGAAGACGCCAATGAGCTGGACACTCGGGCTGACCGTTGTCATGAGCTGTTCGATTTTAACCTGGTATTCGGGTTTTATGGCACCGACCAGTAGAACGCAGACTTGTCTTTGTATAGCCGGGTCAACCTGATTGAGCGCTGCCAGTAAAGGCTCTATACCCTTCCGATCGTCCAGGTGACCGAACAGCAGAAAAACACGCCGGTTCGGCTCGATTCGTAGGGCTTCGCGTAGCTTTTCTGTTTCGTCGGTGGAAATCGTGTACGTCTTTACCGGATCGGGGAGAGGCAGGATATTCACGCGGGAATTCATCGCACGAATACGCGTGATGGCGGAGTGATCCAGACAAAACAGATTCGTCAGTCGCTTGCGCGCGAGTATGGCCAATAGAGTTGCCTCTTTTCGAATGACGTTTAAACGGGCCTTCAGACCGCGTGTAGTAGCGTAATGAAAATCCGGACGGAAATAAATGCCCGAAACCGCACAGGGCGCCTTTTTACCTAACAAAAGCCCAAGCTGAAAAATATCGAAATACATTAGTAAAGCGTGCGTTGGCTGGTAGCGCCGGCAATAAGTCAGGAGCAAGTCCCACTCTCTAAGCGACCGGCTCACTACCGATCCCTGATGAGTATGCCTTATTTCCTGCTGCGAAAGCGCTACAAACTGAACCTGAGCCTGGGCAGGTCCGTCTTCCAGCAATTGCTCAAACATGGGCCCGAATGCGGCCTGGGTTACAACGACAAGTTCGCCCTGGGGCTGGGCGCGAAGCCAGTAGTGAACAAGATGGCACAGGTAATCGGCGTGATGGCCATCAATGGTGGTATCAAAAAGCAGAATTCTTCTCACGATGCTTGCGCGACGACACGCTGATAAACTTCCAGGGTTTGGTTGACCACGTTTTCGGGCGAGAAATCCAGCTGCCGTCGATACCCTTTCTGGCGCAGCGACAACCGAAGCGATGCATCCCGAAGAATCCGCTCGACTTGCTCCCGAATGGAGGTTTCGGACTCCGGGTCGAAATACAGAGCCGCATCCTGCGCCACTTCCGGAAAGCAGGACGTATTGCTCAATACGACGGGGCAACCAGCCGCATAAGCTTCCAGAATCGGAATGCCAAACCCTTCATACAGTGATGGATAGACGAAAGCCAGTGCGTGCTGGTATAAGCGGTAAAGAATAAAATCGTCGATCGGATAATAAAGCACGCGCCCGGCTAATCCCAGATTTTGGATAAGTTGTGCTTCCTCCTGACCGAACTCTCCGCCCCCCGCGCAAAGCAAATGAACCGACTCATGGGCTTTCAGGACGGGCGTAATGGCTTTCAGAAAAAAATCGAAATTTTTATAACTGCCGCGCGCTCCTACATACAGCAGGTAAGCGGCTGGTGTCTGAATCTGGAACGTGTCCGGCACAGACAAATCCCGAAAATTAGTGGCATGGTAAACCACCGTAATTTTCTCCGGGTCAAGTCGAAAAATGCCGATTAAGTCTTTCTTCGTGTTTTCCGATACGGCAATGATATGTGCGGCCCGGTCGAACAGGAGCTGTTTTTGTTCTCTGGAAGCGTTGTCGAGGTGACCGAATTTATCCGGAAACTTATCCTTCGTCGCGTCGTGGTACGTAAGCACGAACGGCTTGTGGCCAATAAACCGTAAAAAGTAAGGATGGAAAAATGTAGGGTGAAACAGGTCGTAATTTTTCTGCATAATCAGCAGAATACTCCAGAGCCGGTTAACCTGCGAAAACAGCATGTTTGTTTTCATATAGCCCAGAAAATACCGAAAAGGCTGGACCGTAAACTGGCGACTCTCTTGCAGATATAGATTGTTGGAAAACCGAACCGAGAGCTGGACTGCTACCCCTTTTTGCCGAAGAGCCACCATTAAATTATAAAAATACCGGGCTACCCCTCCATACCGCGACGCCGTGAACGCCTGATGATCGAACAATATCTTCATATCCGGCGCAAGTTTACGCATAAACTCCGTGCCGTTGCGTACGAAGCGGCCAGATTACCGGGGAAGATACCTGGCGGATTGGCCCAAAATCTGGCCACTAGCAAACCCGTTGCCCGTTTTTTTATTTGAAATGTTGTTTGGCTACTTTACCCTTGGCCCCCACGGCATAACATGTTCCTTTGGCGCACGCAACCGAATGAAACCCCTCCGTATCGAGTCGTTGCCAGGTCTGACCCTGATCGGCCGACAGGCTGGTTCCGGATGGGCCGATAGCGAGGAGCCGATCGCCGGGAAGCAACGTTACGGCTTCTTTCAGACCGGGCGGATCGGTTGGCGAAACCAGTTGCCAGGTTTGTCCGCCATCGCGGGTGATGGCCGCATTCGGGCCAGTTTTCTGTTCTTCTTTGTAATTTCCGCCGACGACCATGCCATTTTTATCACTGAAAAAATGCATGCCGAACAAGCCCGTCGCTTCGCCACCGGGTAGTGGCGTGGTCGCTACCGTCCAGGTACGGCCCCGGTCGCGGGAGCGAAATACGCGCCCAAGGTGACCACCACCCGAAGCAATCCAGACATTGCGTTTGCCCTGTACAACCAGGCTGGTACCGCTGGCGGCAAAGGCTGCTTCGCTGGGTTCCATGGACGGAATGGCCGCGGGCGCCACTGGCTGCCAGGACTGGCCGCCGTCGTCGGTAGTCAGGATAAACCATTTGCCGTCGATGGGGTCGCTCATGACAATCCCATGGTCTTTGTCCCAGAAGTCCAGATTATCGAAAAAAACGCCTGTTTGCTGGGTTTGGTAGAGCAACGACCAGCTTTGTCCACCGTTGGTTGTTTTATAGAGCCGGGCGAGGCCTTTCTCGGCCGGGCCGGCGCTCATCAAATAGGCGGTCTGCGCATCGATGGCCTGCACGTCGCGGAAGTCGCAGGCTTGCGCGTCGGGAACGGTGCCTGTCTGCCAGGTTCTACCCCCGTCTGTCGTTCTGACAAACGTACCTTTGGTGCCTCCGATCCAGACGACATCGGCGCTGGCAACACTTACGGCCCGGAAACTGGCGTCGGTCCCAACGGCCTGTGTTTGCCATTGGGCAAAGGTAGCGCAGGCCGGAAATAAACAGACGAATAAGCCCAGTACGACGTGTTTCATCAACAGACTGTTAGTGCTACGCAGGAAAATCCCGGACGACGAATAAAAATACTACACAGGGCCACGAATTTCCTGTGCTTACGGCCTCCGGCTATTGGTTGTCGTCTGTTGAGATGCCGATTTAAGCCGCTGAATTTCCTCCTGCAGGCTGTTGGATTTGAAATAGTAATACAGACCAAGGATCAGAAAAACTTTCGATAGCACAAATACCGCAATGAAAGCCGCCCGCCAGTATTTATGAACCCGGATGTGTGTATCGCTAACTTCGACCTGGATATAGGGCGATTCGGCCGGTGCGGGTTCGGGTTGTTTAGCTTGCTGTTTGGAGCGTGGCTGATCGGCTTCCTGCCATTTTTTGACTTCCGTTTCGCTGATTCGCAGCTCGATTTTTTCCCGGATGCCAGGCGGGGGAGGTACGGCGTTGCTTATAAAATAATCTTCCATAGTCGCTTCAAGCTCAGTCAGCTGAGCTAAAACTTCCGGATCAGTAGCCAATACATGCTCTAATTCTTCGCGCTCTGTTTCGGCAACCAGGCCTAGCAGGTAAGCTTCCAGAATTCCGCTTGTCAAATAGTGCTGGGTTTCCAAGGCCGATTTAATTAAGACGAACGTAGATGTTTAAAATAACTATAAAACGCCTTAAACACATTCGTCGTGGATAGATTTAATTTTTCCGCTACAGCTTCCGGTGTATATCCCTGACAGAACGACAAATTAAAAACGATTTCTGCGATATTCACTGCATCGTTCGACTGCGCAAACGGGATGGGTGAATCCGGCAGATTGACTGAGACCGATTTGGCCGCCAGTGCTTTGGTCCTTGCCAGACGTATAATTTCGCCGGCTGTTGGTGCCTCCGGGCAGGCACTTAGGGGAGGTGAGGCAAACAAGTCCATCAACACCTTCTGGGCTACTTCTGGTTCCGGAATAATGGTTAAAATGATTCCGTATGCCATTGCACTATACTTGTCGTATAAGGCAAGCTGATCTACCGCTCCAGAAACTTCCCGATAGGCAGAGTCTATATTTATTCGTTTTAATGCACCCATTCTGTCGAATGAAGTCTAATAGGACTGTAGTAATTAAATCTATAGGCTTGTATCCCGCGTACTTTAGAGTACTATATATGGCGCAATTTACATAAATATTGGAATTATTTTACTTATTCTCGCTAAAAGGTAAACTTAAATATATCAATAGGTTTATTTGAGCGCCAGCAAATAGAGATAGTCTAATTTGTAAGCGTACAAAATAAAGCAATGAATAGAGTCCTGATCGTCAGTGACCGTAATAATGGCGGATGCTGTCGGTCATTACCTGATAAATTTCCGCCAGTTTAGGCTGGTCGGCTAGAACCGTCAGATGGTCATCGATCGTGGTTAAATCACCCCGGCGGGCAGGCCCCGTCTGCACATCGGCCGGATTACTGGCCGCCAGCCCTTTGCGAAATGTTTCGGTAATCAGCGGCCGAAGTAAATCGAATTCCAGGCTCTCCCGGCTGGTCAGATCATGTGCCAGTGCCAGCAAATGGTTCGTGAAATTACAAGCCAGAACAGCCGCCACGTGCAGGGTTCGCCGTTCGTCGGACGTGATCAGGTATACGATATCGCTAATGCTCTGTCCTACCTGCACCAAAGCCTCTTCGGTGGCTTTGTCGTCGGCTTCCAGGCAAAGCGGAATCTGGTCGAACGCCATAAAGGGCTGTTGTTTGCTGAAAGTCTGCAAGGCATAAAAAACCCCTGTCTGAACCGGAATATCGCTGTAAATAGCCATCCACTGGTCCAGTGAATCCAGGCTTTTGCTCCCTGAAGTATGTACCAGAATGGCCTGTTCGGGCAGAACCAGCCGCGAACAAACACTGTCGAGCGCATCGTCGGGAACGGCCAGAACAAACAGTCGGGATGGGCTATCGGCAAAATTCAGGTCGGAATGGGTAGTTGCATCGTATAAATTACTGACCAACTGCCGGGCATGCTGAAGCTGGCGACTATATACTTCATTGATATGATGGCCCGCATTTTCGAGGGCAGGGGCGAGGTGCCAGGCCAGGTTGCCCGCACCGATAAACGAAATTTCCATAGCCAAGTATAGGCTATTTTATGCGAATGCGAGTCATTGGCTACCAAGAAGATGGATTATGGCTACAAAACCTGGGGGACTTTGCAGCTTCGGGCAATCCACGCTCACTTTATCAACCATTTGCTTAGTCAGGCAGTTACGTCGGTGAGCAGGCCAGTGGGCTTTCACTCAACGTTCGAAACTTCGCTTATCAACCCTATGGAAATTCTAGTCCTACTATTATACGGACTGGCGCTGCTGCTGCTTTTTCTTTATAACTGCGGTCAGTTAAGCCTGATAATAATTTACATTCGCTCGGAGCGGGCGCGCCGGAAAGCCGCCCGAACAGTCAGCCTGATTCCTGCTGACGAGTTGCCCTTGGTAACGGTACAGTTGCCAGTTTACAATGAAATGTATGTTGTTGAACGGCTGATCGACGCGGTGGTGCAGTTGCAATACCCGCTCGACAAACTGGACATTCAACTCCTCGACGACTCGACCGACGAAACGGTCGAAATGATTGCGCAAAAGGTCGACCTCTATAAACGGCAGGGATTTTCCATCGAGCACATTCGACGCCCCGAGCGAAAGGGCTTCAAAGCGGGGGCGCTCGCATACGGGCTGGAGTTCGCCAAAGGGGAGTTCATCGCCATTTTCGATGCCGACTTCGTGCCCGACCCGGAATTTCTCATCAAGACCATTCCGCATTTCGCCGATCCCAAAGTAGCCATTGTGCAAACGCGCTGGGAACACCTGAACGAAGAATTTTCGCTCATGACCCAATTGCAGGCGTTTGGCCTCAATGCGCACTTTACCATTGAGCAGAGCGGTCGGCATGCCGCCGGATTTCTGGCCAATTTCAATGGTACGGGGGGCGTCTGGCGGAAAGCCGCGATTGCCGATGCAGGCGGCTGGCAAAGCGATACCCTGACCGAAGACCTGGATTTGAGCTACCGGGCGCAGTTGCGGGGCTGGAAATTCGTTTATCGCGAAGACATTGGTTCGCCGGCCGAGCTGCCGGTGGCGATGAATGCACTCAAATCGCAGCAGTACCGCTGGATGAAAGGGGCCGCCGAATGCGCCCGCAAACTGTTCGGTAACGTGCTGCGGACCCCCGGCATCTCGCTTACGCAGAAAGTCCACGCCTTTTTACACCTGTACAGCAGTGCGACGTTTATACTGGTACTAATTCTGGGGGTAATGAGCGTGCCCCTTATTTACATCCGTAGCCAGCATCCGGAATGGGAATGGGTGTTTTTTGTCATCAACCTGTTTCAGTTCAATTTGCTGATACTGATTACCTTTTATGGCATTCCCTGGTTCTTACTGAAACCTGCGATGAAGGCCAGGCTGGTCTGGTACTTTCCGATGTACTCATCCCTGATGATGGGACTTTCGCTGCACAATACCATCGCCGTAATGGAAGGCTACCTGGGGCGGAAAACTCCGTTTGTCCGGACGCCTAAATTCAACGTAACAACTGCAGCGGACCGGTGGGATGCGAATAAATACGTCAGTCGGCAGATCAACTGGCTGACCATCGCCGAAGGCTTTTTATCGATTTATTTTCTGGGCGGTTTGGTGCTGGCCATTTATATTCAGGATTTCCGTATGTTCATTCTGCACATCATGCTGATGGTTGGCTTTGGCATGGTTTTCATTTATTCACTCGTTCATGCCAGCCGCCGGCCGGGCGCTATACATGTTTGACACGGTCGGATGGCAACGTATATTCGGTACTTATAACGGGTAAAATAACAGAAGGGAACGGTTTTTCGACCGTTCCCTTCTTCATTGTATTGGAAAAGCATTCACTTAATCCTTACTTTTACGAATTAATTACGTCGAAAAATAGAAAAGGAATCGGAAGACTACCGTTAAAAAAATCTATCATCCGATTAGACGATTGGGCTGATTCTGGCCGTTTGATAAAAGAATACACCGTACGCTACTAATACTGAACCTGAAAGTACCCTCAATGGTGAACCCCTACTTTGTTCACAGTACCGTTACCTGCCATCTCCTTCCCACCGTTAGCCGACTTCTATTTATCTCGAATGGATGGCAAATACTGGGGTTCTGGCTACTTCTGGGACTGGGCATAAGCTTTGGGCAGGACCAACCGGCGCCCGCTCCGAACCGACGGGGGGCCGCCGGACGACGCCAGCAACAGGCCACGGCCGACTCCGCACGGGCAAACGCTCGTCGGCGGGCAGTCATGCGGGCCGATTCGGCGAAACAGGCCCTGCAAAACCGAAACGATAGCATCCGGGCTTTACGCAACGCCGACCGGCGCCCAACCGTCAATTGGCTCGACCGGCGCGCTACCCGCTTTTCAGAACGCCCGTCCAAATCCCCCTTCATCCTGCGGGACCCACGAGGGGTCGCAACGGATTTCCGGCTGTCACCCGACGGACAAATCGGCATCACCGAACGCGTCGGTGCAGGTACCCCTGTAGCCGGAACAACGCCGGCTACGTCTGCTACCGCTACGCCCAACGCCAATACGTCGGGACAGCCCGTGCCGGGGGTGGCCCTGCCGCCCTCGCAGTTCGGGTTACCGTATCGACCGGCCGAAACAGTTCCGTTTTCGACCTATAATCAAATTCAGAATCAGCAGGTTGAAAAAAGTTTGTGGCGGGAGTACAGCGCCCGTCGTGATGGGCAGAGCGCGCTGAGTGGCCGTGGGCTGATTCCTAAACTCGAATTACCTCCTATCATTGATCGGCTCTTCGGCGGCAGTCAGGTCGATTTCAAGCCCAATGGGTTTGTCACCCTCGATTTTGGCTACCTCTATCAATTCATCGACAACCCGGTATTGCCGGTTCGGCAGCGTCGGAACGGCAACTTCCTGTTCAATGAACAGATCAGCATCAACTTCAACGGCAAGATCGGTGAGAAACTGGGCGTACTGGCCAATTTCGATACCAAAGCTAGTTTCAATTTCGAAAATGCGCTGAAACTTAATTACAAGCCTGGCGGAAATCTGCCCGCTTTCGGAACAGGACAGGGTCTGCCGAATCTGCCCAACCTGCCGAGTACGCCGAACCTGCCCAATCTACCCGGCACCAACGGGAGTTCCTTGCCGGGATTCACACCCCAGAACGAAAGTATTTTGCAGGGCCTCGAAGTGGGAAATATCAACTGGACGGTCAACAGTCAGTTGATTCCGGGTGTGCAGAACCTGTTCGGGATCAAAACCCAGCTTCGATTCGGAAAACTGAACGCCACCCTGGTTGCATCGCAGCAGCGGTCGCGCAAGAACGAGATCGTCATCCGGGGAGGGACCTCGAACCGGCCATTTGAAATCCGGGCCGATCAGTACGACGAGAACCGACACTTCTTTCTGTCGCAGTTCTTCCGCTCGAACTACGAATCGTCGTTGAAAACCCTGCCCCAGGTAACCTCGGGGGTCAACGTTACCCGTATCGAAGTATACGTAACGAATCGAACGAACACGACCGAGACACTGCGGAATATTGCTGGTTTTCAGGACTTAGGGGAAGCCAATCCATACGCTCAGACAAACCCCAATTTATCACCCTTCTCACGCAACGGGCGAACCCCCGCCGACAACGCAGCCAATGGACTGTATGGTAAGCTGACCAGCAACTTCAGCAACCCCTTCCGGCAGGTCAATCAGACCAATGACGTACTGACGGGCACGTACACGCTGACGAAAGGAACCGACTACGACCTGCTTCGGGGGGCAAAACGGCTGAAAGACAATGAGTTTAAGCTGGAGGCCGATCTGGGATACATCTCGCTGGTTACTCCCCTCCGGAATGATGAAATCCTGGCCGTTGCGTATGAATATACGTATCAGGGACGGCGGTATAAAGTTGGGGAGCTGACCGAAGACTATCAGTCGCGCAAAGACGATGAAGTACTGGTGTTGAAACTCCTGAAATCAGCGACGCTTCGCAACAATCTTCAGTTGCCGATGTGGAACCTGATGATGAAGAACATTTATTCGCTCAACACGGCCCAGATAACCCGGCAGGGCTTTCAGTTGCGGATCATTTATAAAGACGACGTAACGGGAATCGACAATCCCAACCTGCAGGAAGGGCGCCGGACACAGAACAGACCGCTGGTACAACTGTTTGGCATGGACCGGCTCAACCAGCAACTGGATGCGCAGCCCGACGGCAACTTCGACTTTGTCGAAAACATAACCATCGACAGCCGGTACGGGAAAATCATTTTCCCGATTCTGGAACCGTTCGGGTCGTATCTGGAAAAACAGTTTGATCCCGACGAAGCCAATTTAAAAGCGAAATACGTTTTCAACCAGCTTTACCGAAGTACCCAAACGGATGCTGCGCAGGTTGCCGATAAAAATAAATTTTTCCTGAGAGGCTCCTTTCAGTCGGGCAATGGAGCTGAGGTTCCGCTGCCTTATGGTGTGAACGAACAGTCGATTTCAGTAACGGCCGGCGGGGTACCGCTGGTGTCGGGGCAGGACTATGTATATGACGCGCAGGTAGGTCGTTTGCGGATCATCAACGAAAGCGTAACCAACTCCGGCCGTGAGATACGGATCAGCTATGAACAACCCGATCTGTTTCAGAACCAGATCCGTACGCTGGTCGGAACCCACCTGGATTACGCCATCAATCAGGATGTTACCATTGGCCTGACCGCCATGCACATGAAGGAAACCCCCGCTGGGTTCCTGACCCGCGTAGCACTGGGCAACGAACCCGTCAACAACACCATTCTGGGTCTGAACGCCACTATCCGGAAAGACGCTCCCGGCCTGACGCGCCTGCTGGATGCCCTGCCGATGGTGCAGACGAAGGAACTATCGACGGTACAGTTTACGGGTGAGGTAGCCCAGCTGTTTCCTGGCACGAACCCACGCGCCCGGAATGAAAGTTATCTGGATGATTTCGAAGCGGCCCGAACCATTTTCGACCTGACCCGCCAATCTACGCGCTGGCGGCTGGGGGCTACTCCACAGCAGTTTCCGCAGGGCTCTTTTTCGGACCCACTGCCCTATGGCTACAACCGGGCGCGGATATCGGTTTACTCCGTCGATCCAAGTCTATACTCGACCGGGTCGTTGGGAGTGGTCTCGAACGTCGATCCCGACGATGCGAAGAAACACGTGTACGAACGTTATTTTTTGCCGACGGATCTGTTTCCAGGGCGATCGGTTCGGCCCGTGCAGTTGCCCGAAAGCATTCTGGACATTGCGTACTTCCCGAGCGAACGGGGTATGTACAACTACAACACCAACCTGACGGCGGCTGGTCTGCTGACCAACCCAAAGGGCAATTTCGGGGCGGTGTCGCGGGCTATTTCGTCAGATAACGACTTCGATAACGCCAATATCGAGAACATCACTTTCTGGCTGATGGATCCCTTCGTAACGGGAGAAGCCGGAAAAATTCGGGCCAGCAGTGACCCGAGCCAGCATACCAACAATACGACTGGCGGCAAGCTGGTCTTTAACCTGGGCGATATTTCGGAGGACGTTATCAAAGACAGCCGCTACGAGTTCGAAAACGGTTTTCCAGCCAGTGCCGACAGCGTCAACAACCGCATCGGTGGGGTCGAGACGACAAACTGGGGAAAGGCACCGACGCAGCAGTTCGTCACCAATGCATTTCAGAGTGGCGTACGCGACCGGCAGGATATTGGTCTGGATGGGCTCAGCAGCCAGCCCGTCATACCGGCGGGTGTGGTTTCAGAAAAAGACTTTTTCCGGAATTACCTGAACGCCATTCAGACGCGCGTGACCGATCCGGCGGCTCTGGCCGATATCCAGAACGACCCGTCGAATGACGATTTTCAGTTTTACCTGGGCGATCAGGCCGATCAGCAGAAGTACATCGTGGCGCGGTATAAAAAATTCATGGGTATGGAAAACAACTCGCCCGAAAATACCACGACCAACCAGTTTCTGACGCCGGCATCGTCTACCCTACCCGACATTGAGGACCTGAACATCGACAATACCATCAACGACAACGAAGCGTACTACGAGTACGAGGTCGATCTGCGGCCGGGTAAACTCGAAGTGGGCAGCACCAAATACATCGTCGATAAAGTGACCGTTCCTTCAGAAGGGGCACCGGGCGGGGTGGTAACCTGGTACCAGTTCCGGATTCCGGTGCGCGAACCGCTGCGTAAAATCGGAACGATCAACGGTTATAAATCCATTCGCTTCATGCGCATGTACCTGACGGATTTCGACCAGCCGGTAGTGCTGCGCTTTTCGGAATTGCAGATGGAAGCCAACCAGTACCGTAAGTACACCGGCGATCTGACCCAGCGCGGTTTGCAGGAAGTTCCTGAACCGTATGATGCCAACTTTACCGTTTCGACGGTCAATATCGAAGAGAACAGTGGTACGCAGGTGGCCACGCAGGGGGGCGACAAGTACGTATATGCCGTCCCGCCAGGCTACGTCCGTGACCGCGACTATACGCAGGTAAGTACGGTTGAACTGAACGAGCAGTCGATGCGGATGAGTGTGACCAACCTGCGTGATGGCGATTCGCGGGGCGCGTTCCGGAACACCAATTTCAACCTGTTGTTTCGGGAGCGGCTCAAGATGTTCATCCACATGCACAATGCCGAAAACGAAAGCGGACAGGTGTCGGCCTTCGTACGGCTGGGTACCGATTATACCAACAACTATTACGAAATCGAGATTCCGAATCTGGTAGCGACCCCACCGGGCAATCAGCCGTCTGAGGCTGTCTGGCCAACGGCCAACAATCTGGATATTGCCTTCGAGGAACTTATCAACCTGAAAGCAAACCGAAACCGGCAACTGACGCGCCAGACATCGCTGCCTTTCACCGATGTATCGTCGGATCGTCGTTACATTCTGACGGTGGTGGGTAACCCCGACCTAAGTTCGGTGCAGTCGGTGATGATTGGGGTGCGTAATCCTAAAATCAACGGGGATGGTGAGCGGCCCAAGACCTTTACGATCTGGGTGGACGAACTGCGGGCCAACGGCTACGACCAGCACGCGGGGATGGCTGCCGTCGGGGCGCTAAACATGAAATTGGCCGACCTGGGTACGCTGACAGCGTCGGGCCGAATTACGACCTTCGGCTTTGGTGGCGTACAGACCCGGATCGGTGAACGGGCGCTCGAAACGACTTCCGAGTTTGGCATTTCGTCGGCGCTGGCGCTGGATAAGTTCCTGCCCGCCAGCTGGGGGTTGCGGATTCCGTTCTACATTAACTACGACCACCGGAACGTAGACCCCCATTTCGACCCGCTGGACCCCGATATGCCGTTGGAAACCTCGCTGTCGACCAAGCCTGAGTCGGAGCGGGATGCTTACCGAAAGCTGGTTGAGGACAATACGACCCGGCGGGGGTATAACTTCTCGAATGTTCGAAAAGTAAAGACCAGTCCCAACGCTAAATCGCACTTCTGGGATATTGAGAATTTCGCGTTTACGTATGCCTTCAACGACATGCAGCGCACCAATATCCTGACGCAGCAGTACCTTCAGCAGCAGCACAAAGGGGGGATTGCCTACACTTTTAGCGGTCAGCCGAAAGCGTTCGAGCCGTTCCGCAACGTACAGTCGTTCGAAGCGCCTTACCTGCGCTGGCTCAAGGATTTCAACCTGACGTTGTTGCCCTCGCTGGTGTCGGTACGGGCCGATATGGACCGGAGCTTCATCAAAACCCAGCTTCGGTCGTCGGATCTGACCACGAACGGGATCGTGCCGCAGTTTGAAAAGTATTTCCTGTTCAACCGGTATTATGACCTGACCTGGAACCTGACCCGTAGCCTGGTGCTGACCTATCATGCGCAGGCGAACGCCATCATCGACGAACCCGCCGGCGACATCGACACGAAGGCCAAACGCGACTCGATCATCAACAGCATCAAGCACCTGGGCCGGATCAAGAACTTTGTGCAGGACATCCGCGCGACCTACCGGTTGCCGCTGGATAAAATCCCGCTGCTCGACTGGATTGCCGCTGATGCGGTCTATGGGGTGGGGTATCAGTTTCAGGCCAACTCGTTCGGCGTGACCGACACGCTTGGCGTTCCATTTGGAAATATCCTGCGGAACAATCGCGAACGGGGTATTACGGGCCGCGTCGACCTGATCCGTCTGTACAACAAAATTCGGTATCTGCGCTTTGCCAATACGCCCGCGCCGGTTCGCAAAAACTTCGCCCGAAATCCGGGGGATATCGAAGACATTGTCCGGAGTGAAAATACTGTCCTGAAAAACTTTACGCGGGCGTTGCTGACCGTACGGGGCATTAACTTCTCCTATGTTATTCAGGAATCCACGATTCTGCCGGGCTTCCTGCCCACACCTACGTTCTTTGGGCTGGATGGAAATAACCAGAATGCGCCGGGGCTGGGATTCGTGCTGGGTAGTCAGGATCATAACATAGCCTACAAGGCGGCCGCCAAAGGTTGGCTTTCACCCAGTACGGTACTGAATACGGCCTTCCAGCAGAACATCTCGAAGAAGTTTACGGCCAACACGACTCTCGAACCCTTCAAAGATTTCCGGATGCAGGTCAACTGGCGGCTGGACCGTACGGATGCGTACCAGGAGTATTTCCGGCCGGGTTCGCAGGGAGGGGCCTTCGAAACATTCTCGCCAGTGCGCAACGGCCAGTTCAGCATGTCGTTCTGGTCATTCCGGACCGCCTTTATCGGGCTGCGGGGCGATAACACGTCGCCCATCTTCGACCGCTTCGAAGAGTATCGGGAATTCTTTGTCGATAAGCTCACAAAGGCGAATGCTGAAAAGACCGGAAACTATACTAAAACTTCGCAGGATGTGCTGATTCCAGCGTTCTTTGCAGCCTATAGCGGCCAGCCTAAAGAAAAAGCACAGTTGTCGCCGTTCTATAATTTCCCGCTTCCGAACTGGCAGATCACCTACAACGGCATGTCGGGTTTAGGGTTTATTAAGAAGAAATTCAGCGCGTTTACTCTCAACCACAGCTATTCGTCGACTTACAGTGTCGGAAATTTTATCTCGAACCTGGATTATACGGCCGCCTATGTGAACCTGGCGGTACAGGGCTACCCGATGGCCACGTCGATCAACCAGCAGGGCCAGTTCGTGCCGGTATTTGCGATGAGCACCATTACCATGTCGGAGAAATTTGCCCCTATGTTTGGGGTTCAGTTCCAGACCAGGAGCCGGGTGACGGGGCGGCTGGAATACAACCAGAGTCGCGATGTGGCGCTGAGTTTGTCCAACACGCAGGTAGCTGAACTGAGCAACAAAGACCTGACCGCTTCGATCGGATTTACGAAGCAGAACATTCGGGTTCCGTTCCGGATCAATGGGGCGTATAAGCGACTGAAAAACGACCTGACGTTCTCCTGCAACGTGACCTTCCGGGACACCCGCTCGATTCAGCGGAAGCTGGATGCCCAACAGATCATTACCGCTGGGAACGTCAATTTCCAGCTCCGTCCGCAGGTCAGCTACATCGTGAGCCGTCGCTTAAACCTGAACTTCTATTTCGACCGTACCTTCAATGATCCGCTCGTCTCGAACTCGTTCCGTCGGGCTACTACCGCCGGGGGGGTGCAGGTGAAATTCAACCTGGCCGAGTAAAGGGTCATTGGTGGTCGTTGATTGCTATTCATTATCCAGGATGCAATTTGCTGAACAACGAATGACAATCAATGACTACTACTGACTATGAATGACAATTGACCATATTTAGGTCAACAATCTATTCATTTCCCGGTTGCACTAACAAACCTCAATAAGATCGTATGAAGTATAATCCGCTTGGAAACACGGGGGTACTGGTTTCGGAAATCTGCCTCGGTACCATGACGTTTGGTGGCAGTGGTTACTGGAAAGCCATGGGCGAACTCCAGCAAAATGCCGTAAACGACATCGTAAAAACGGCCGTCGACAACGGCATCAATTTTATCGATACGGCCAACGTTTATTCCTTTGGCGAGTCGGAGCGGCTGCTGGGTCAGGCCATTCAGTCGCTGGGCCTGTCGCGCGATGAACTGGTGATTGCAACGAAAGTACGCGGCCGCATGGGCGAAGGGAAAAATCAGGTCGGTCTGGGGCGGTTGCAGATCATGCAGCAGCTCGACGGCAGTCTGAAGCGCCTGCAAACCGATCATGTCGACCTGTACCAGATCCACGGATTCGATCCGCTTACTCCGCTCGAAGAAACCATGCGGGGGTTGGAGGATGTTGTCAGAAGCGGTAAAGTTCGGTACATTGGTTGCTCGAACCTGGCTGCCTGGCAGGTTATGAAAGCCAACGGTATTGCCGAGAAAAACGGCTGGACCAAGTTCGTCTCGACGCAGAATTATTATTCCATTGCCGGGCGTGATCTCGAAAACGAGCTGGTGCCGATGGTGCAGGATCAGCAGATGGCCATCCTGCCATGGAGCCCACTAGCGGGCGGGTTTCTGTCGGGGAAGTACACACGCGATAATAAACCGGCCGACGATTCGCGCCGACTCAACTTCGACTTTCCACCGGTCGACCAGGAACATGCCTATGCCATTATCGACGTCATGCAGACGGTTGCCGAAGCGCACGGTGTATCGGTTGCTCGGGTAGCGTTGGCGTGGGTGCTGGCTAAACCAGCGATTACCAGCGTCATTATCGGAGCGAAAAATACGGATCAGCTGCTGGATAATATCAAAGCCGTTGAGGTGAGCCTGACGACGGAGCAGCTAGATAAACTCGACGAGGTAAGCGCTACCCGGAAGCCGTATCCGCAGTGGATGATTCAGCGGCAAAGCAGTGACCGGCTCGGCGCCTACAACTTCAATCCGAACCAGTCGGCGGTTGTGAAGTAATACGACTGGGAAGCCGGGCTCAAGAGGCCTGGCTTCCCAGTCGTATTACTGTTTGCAAATACGGTGGCATCTGCCGTATTTTGTGGCTGTTAACAAACAACCCCTATAATGAATTTTCCCGCAGAACTGAGCTATACGGAAGATCACGAGTGGATTCGGATAGAAGACGATGGTACGGCTGTGATTGGCATTACTGAATTTGCCCAAAGTGAACTGGGTGATATTATCTTCATCGACGTAACCACCGTCGGTCAATCGCTCGCTAAAGGCGACGTGTTTGGTGCCGTTGAGGCCGTTAAAACCGTGTCGGACTTGTTTTTGCCCATCGAGGGTGAAATTCTGGAACTCAACCCGGCTGTCGAGAAAAGTCCCGAACTGCTGAACAGCGATCCGTATGGCGAAGGCTGGATTATTCGTCTGAAACCGGCTGATGCGTCTCAGAGCGAGGGGCTGCTCACTGCCGATGCGTACCAGACGCTGGTTGGTGCCTGATGATCTGATTTGTTTGATATAAGGCTCCGCGAGGGGCCTTTTTTTTAGAATGACCTTGTGGCAGTAACTGCCCGTCTCTAGCCTTTCGCCCTGGACAAGGTGAGGGGTGTTGCTTATGAAGACTCTTATCCGTTCTGCCCACGTAGTTGATGGGGCTTCGTCGTTTGATGGACAGGTTGTCGATATTCTTGTCGACAATGGCCTGATCAGCCAGATTGGTGTGAATCTGGAAGCCAATTCGCGTACCCGCGTCGTTGAAGCCGATCAACTACACGTTTCGCCCGGCTGGGTCGATTTGCGTGTATCGACGCAGGACCCCGGTTATGAACACAAAGAAGACCTGATTAGTGTTTGTCAGGCCGCCGTAGCCGGTGGCTTTACAGACATCGCGGTGCTGCCCAATACCCAACCCGTTGTGGATGCCAAAGGAACGCTCGGCTACGTTCAGCGGATGGCCGAAGGGCAGCCCGTAAGCCTTCACGTCATTGCGGCTGTAACGAAAAAAGCGGCTGGCGAAGATTTTACGGAGATGCTCGACCTGCATCATGCCGGTGCCGTGGCCTTTTCCGATGGTACTCATCCGCTTCAGAATCCTGATCTGTTGCTCAAGACCCTGCAGTACCTGCAACCGGTCAACGGATTGCTGATGAACCGGCCGGAAGAAACGCTGCTGACCCGTTTTGGGCAAATGCACGAAGGGGTTCAGAGTACGTTGCTGGGGCTGAAAGGTATGCCTGCGCTGGCCGAAGAACTGATTGTCGAGCGCGATCTGCGACTGCTGGACTATGTACTGGGCGGGCAGGGAGCAGCGGGCACGGGGCATGGGGAAAGGGGCCTAAGGGAGAGTCAGCCCTCCACCCCAAGCCCTCTGCCCTCTGCCCTTCACTTTTCTACCATTTCGTCGGCCCGTTCGGTTGAGCTGATCCGACAGGCGAAAGCGAACGGGATGCCGGTAAGTTGCGACGTGGCAGCTCATCAACTGGTTTTCGACGATTCGGCGCTGGCTGGCTTCGATACCAATCTGAAGGTCAATCCGCCTTTTCGGTCGCCTGCGGATGTGTCGGCACTTTGGGCGGGCCTGGCCGATGGAACCATCGATGCCATCGTGTCGGATCATTTACCGCAGGATGCCGAAAGCAAAAACCTGGAGTTCGATCAGGCTGAATTTGGTGTGTTGGGTCTGGAAACGGTCTTTGCGGCCATTATCACGCACAACCGCGACGTAGCTCTGGCGCAACTGCTCGACAAACTGACGACCCGCCCCCGGCAGATCCTTCGCCTGCCTGCCGTACGCATTGCCGAAGGCGAACCGGCCCGCCTGACGCTGTTCGACCCCACGCATACATGGCGTTACGACCGGACCCGCTCGAAGTCGAAAAACTCGCCGTTTCTCGGACAAACCCTGACGGGCCGCGTGATCGGAACCGTGCTGCACGGTCAATTTAATCCTGCTCTATGAAATCGATTCTCGCTTATTTTTCGCATCCGCTGCTGAAGATTCCGCTCCTGGCTGGGCTGGCAACGGGTGTTCTATGCTTTTTTTATTTTCTGGGATTGTATCTGGTTGGTATACCGGCGCTGGGAAACATCCGCGTACTGGACTACGGTATTCATATCATCGTAATGGTCGGAACGATCTGGTATTACCGCAAATACATCGGCCACGGCCGGCTGCATTTGTGGGAGGGGCTTACCATTGGGTATGTTCTCAACACCGTGGCGGCTCTGGTGACCGGCTGGCTTATCTACCTGTTCATCACCCAGATCGATCCTGGTGTCTTTACCGAATACGTGATCAACTCTAAAAAACTTCTGTTGCAGGGGAAGAAGCAGATTACCGACCAGTTTGGGCCGGAAACCTTCGCTGATCAGTGGAGCAAAGTTTCCACCATGAAGCCCTCGATTCTGCTTCCTGATGAGCTGACGAAGAAGACCGCTCTGGCCGTGATACCCGTTCTGGTTATTTCCCTTATTTTCCGAAAGCAGGATTACAGCGTTTTGCAATAACCATGTCCGCCCTATTTTACCCTTATGAATGAACAACCGTCTTCTGCACGCCTGGCTCTGAAATGGGGTGGCATCCTCGGCCTGGTACTGATTCTGACTACACTGGTCATGTATGTGAGTGAACAGACTGCCAACCCTATATTCAGTATACTGACGTTTGTGGCCATGATCGCAGGGCTGATACTGGCTATGCGCGATTTTCGGACGCAGAACGGTGGCTACATGACATGGGGAGAGGGAGTTGGCCTTGGCGCCCTTTTATCGGCCGTGGCCGGGCTGCTGTCCGCTACGTTCATCACGTTTTATAATGTGATGATCGATCCTACCGTTCAGCAGCGGGCGCTCGAAAAAGCACGTGAGCGACTGGAAGAGCAGGGGAAGCTATCGGACGAGCAGATCGACCAGGCGATGGAAATATCGCAGAAATTTCAGTCGTCGGGCTTTACATTTATTGCGGGCGTGTTCGGAACGATTTTTATGGGCTTACTGATTTCGTTAATTGTCGCGGCATTTATACGGCGGAATAAAGCGAATCCGTTTGAATAAAAAACAGGGGTCGGTTGCCAGTGGCTGACGCACGAACATTACCCGATTACTGCCTCCTGACGACTATCCACTGACACTTAACGATTTAGTAAGTAACGTGCTGGCCATCTTTCGCAAAGAAATCAATCAGTTTTTTTCCTCGCCCATCGCTTATATCATCATGGCCGTGTTTCTGACGGCTATTGGATTGATGCTCTGGGTATTTCCGGACACGAGTCTGCTCGAAAACGGGTACGCCGACATGGGTACGTTCTTTACCCTGACGCCCTATGTGATGCTGTTTCTGGTACCGGCCGTTACGATGCGCTCCATTGCCGACGAAGTGCGGTCGGGTACGCTCGAATGGTTGCTGACCAAGCCCGTTAGCCGATGGGGCGTTGTGGGGGGCAAGTTTCTGGCGAGCTGGCTGCTGGTGATTCTGACGCTGCTGCCTACGTTGCTGTATTACATTACCCTCTATCAGCTCGGCTCACCGGTGGGTAATATCGATTCGGCGGGGGTATTCGGTTCGTATATCGGCTTAATTCTGCTGGCTGGCGTGTTCGTTGCCATCGGTTTGTGGGCCTCCTCGCTCAACGATAATCAGGTGGTGGCGTTTGTGCTGGGCGTATTTTTCTGTTTTTTGCTTTATATTGGCCTCAGTGCGCTGGCAGGTCTGTCGGGACTGGGCGGAATATCGTATTACCTGTCGTCGTTCGCGCTGGATGAGCAGTACCGTGCGCTGGGGCGAGGGGTGATCGACTCCCGAAATGTCGTTTATTTACTGAGCCTGCTCATTTTTTTTCTGGTGCTGACGGTTCAGCGGCTTAAATCAACCAATTAATTACCTACTCTATCGAATGAACTTCTCTACCGTAGCGCGCTGGCTTGCCATCACCTGGACTATTATCATCCTGATTGGCTGCCTGACTCCCCACGAAGATGTACCGGGTACACTGATGACCTGGAACGATAAAGTGCTGCACATTGCCATCTTCGTTCCGTTTTCGCTGTTATGGATCCTGGCGGGTTTCCGTCGAAACAATGTGGTGGTAGCTGGGTTTTTTCTAGGCGCACTGATTGAAGCGCTTCAGTACGTATTACCCATCAACCGGAGCGCCGATGCCGTCGATCTGCTGGCCGACTGCCTCGGAGTGGCCATTGGCGCAGTGCTGGCGCTGGCGTGGTACCGTCTGTTTCCCAAATCATAAATTTAATCGAAATCTATTGACCGCGTGGGCGTCCTTGTTGGAAAAAATTACCAATTTGCCCACCTAAATCATTGATCATTATGCACATTGGATTTGTTGGCTTAGGTAAGATGGGGTTCAACCTCGTCGCTAACTTAATAAAGCACGGCCACACGGTGGTCGGTTACGATATTAATGCCACGCTGGTAGAAGAAATTAAAACCGAAGGGGCACAGGGAGTTAATACGCTGGAAGATCTTTACAAGGCCTTACCCGAAAAGCGTGTGCTGTGGCTGATGATTCCGGCCGGGCCGCTGGTCGATAATGTGATCGAGCAGTTACTGGCGTTTATGCAACCGGGCGATGTGGTAATCGACGGAGGAAATTCGCACTACAAAGATTCGATCCGGCGGCATGATTACCTGAAAGAAAAAGGGATCGGCTTCCTGGATTGCGGCACCAGCGGTGGTATCAGCGGAGCCCTGAACGGTGCCTGCACCATGGTTGGCGGTGACGCCGACGTCATTGAACCGCTGCACGTTGTGTTCAGAGACATTTCGGTCGAAGATGGCTACCTCTACACTGGGCCATCTGGCAGCGGCCACTTCACCAAGATGGTGCACAACGGGGTCGAGTATGGCATGATGCAGTCCATTGCAGAAGGGTTCGAAGTACTGGAGAAAAGTCAGTTTCCTATTGATTTCGAGGCCGTTGCCAAAATGTGGAACCACGGTTCCGTTATTCGGGGCTGGCTCATGGAACTGACCGAGAATGCGTTCAGCAAAGATCCTAAACTCGATGCTATTAAAGGAAAGATGTTCTCTTCGGGCGAAGGCAAGTGGACCCTCGAAACTGCCCTCGATCTGGGCGTACCGACGCCGGTTATTGCGCTCTCGCTGATCATGCGGTATCGCTCCCTGCAGGAGGATACATTCACCGGAAAAGTGGTGGCTGCGCTGCGAAACGAGTTCGGCGGGCACGCAGTTGAGAAAAAATAATTGGCCGTGACCAGCTTCTTACTCAATCTGGTTAATTTTTTTTCGTTAGTATTACAGGAAGGTTCGGACAGTTTCGATTGTCATAGCACAGTCGGGACCGTTCGAGCTTTTTTTATTCCTTTTTAACCCCGTAAACTTGCATGAAGCTACTTGGTGCTATCCATGATCCTACCTTTACCGCCCGCGATTATAACCGGCTCGATCGTTTCTTTCTTTCGTATCTCAAAGACGAACGCGATCTGCCCTTCGTTTATCTGACCATCCGGATTAGTGGCATCCTGCTTCCGTTGAGCATTCTGCTGTTCATGCCGTTTGTTACGGGCTGGGTATGGTGGGCCATAGCGGCTGTTCATTTTTACGTAAGTAATTTCGTATTCAAAGGGCCATTCGGGCTGATGCTCCATTGCACAAGCCACCGGCAGTTTTTCAAATCCGAGTACGACTGGATGAACAAATACCTGCCCTGGATACTGGCTCCCTTTTTTGGTCATACGCCCGAAACCTACTACAGCCACCACATTGGTATGCACCATCCGGAAAATAACCTGGAAGAGGACGACAGTAGCACCATGGGATTCCAGCGCGATTGTTACAAGAGCTTTCTGGCTTATTTCGGCCGCTTTTTTGTCGTTGGCGTCCGGAACCTGCTGACGTATCTGCGCCGGAAAAAGCGCCCGAAACTGGCTACCCGCGCCCTGCGTGGTGAGATCGTGTTTGCCATCGTCTGCATCGGACTTTGCTTCATCAGCTGGCCCGCTACGGTGCTGGTTTTCCTGTTGCCGCTGGTCATTTACCGGGTTGTCGCTATGATGGGTAACTGGACCCAGCATTCGTTCGTCGATGTCGATGATCCGGGGAATGCCTATAAAAACAGCATCACCTGCATCAATGTGAAGTACAACAAAAAATGCTGGAACGACGGCTATCACATCAGCCATCACATCCGGCCGGGGATGCACTGGACCGAGCATCCGACGTTTTTCCAGAAAACTCTCGACAAATACGCGCAGAACCAGGCGATCATTTTCGATGGACTGGATTTTCTACAGGTTTTCTTCCTGCTGATGCGCGGCCGCTACGACGTGCTGGCCAGTCATATGGTCAACCTCAATGGTACATTCACCGGCGACGAAGAAGCGATCTCGCTGCTCCGCCGACGGGTGCAGCGTATTCAGCCCAGTCTGGTGGCCGTGCCTGCCACTGTAGATGCCGCAATCACGGTCTAGAACTTATCACCTTACGGTTGGAGGGGCCCTGATGCTGAGTTGGGGCCCCTCTAACTATTTAGCGGCTAGCTATTTCCGCCATCGATCCGTGCTTCGAGAACCTGCTGAATCTCGACCGGAACAGCAGACAAAAAATCGTACCCCGTCAGACTTTCCAGTGCATCGATGCTGGTCAGATAAGCACGCCAGGGTTTGTCGGCAGCTGTTTGCGTATTTGGAATGTTGACGGCAATCACGCGGGTATCGGCGGTGAGCTGAAACGTGTCGTCGGTGCCGGTCGGTACAATCACCAGAATTTTCCAGAGTGTGGCCGGAACCGTCAGTTTCCCATTCGCCAAGGTGGTCGCGAAGCCATTCTGCCCCGTACCGCCCGTGCCGCTGGCCCCCGCCAGGATGTATACATCATTGCCACTGCTCATCAACTGCCGTTCGTAGTCTTCCAGCGTTTTCCATACCTCGCGATTATGTCGGGGAGCCTGTGGGACAATATTTGTTAACAGGAACGTCGCTGCATTATCGTCGGGAGTGTTATCCCGATCGTCGGAAGGACACAGGTGCCCCCGGTCGAAACCTGTATTCGTGTAGTCGGAAGTTCGGACGGCATACCAGTTGGTCGGCAGGAGCGGGTCGGGTCTGAAATCGTTGGTTCGCTTGCTATCTCCTTTCCAGGCCGTGCTCAGATGCCAGCTTACCCAATTGGCAATGCCCCGGCTTCGACTGTAGGAAAGTACGTACTGAGGCCGGGAAAGCAAGTAATTCTCCGGATCGCCCGCTGAAGCCCCGCTCGGATTGCCGAGGGCCAGGTTGTCGGTCCGTTTCAGGATAGTCGAGGTGCCGATTATGGCCGGTTTTACGGTTCGGCAACTGTTGGACAGGAGCCCTAAACTAACGACGAAGAGGATTGTTTTTAGATGATTGCGCATATGGATTGATTTTACTGACATTCTTGCGGAACTTTACACCTTGATGTATGGAAGTGACAACTCTCTACTAAAACGATATAGAGAAGTAAATTACCCTGAAACAGACGGTTTATTTGCTGTATGGCTAAAAAGAAACAATCGCCGGGCACCGGGAATGCGCGCCCAGCCAACGAACGAGTGCCGAATCCGAAGCCTGTTCCGACGCCGACACCTGGTACTTCCCGACCAGCTCCTGCGCGACCTGCCGAAGCCGCATCTCGGCCACCGTTACGCCCGGTAGCCGCGAAACCTGAGTCTGCAACTGATAAGCTGCCCATCGAACGACGCCCCATAGTCTGGTGGCCGGCAATCGTCCTGGCGCTGGTTGGCTTCCTGCTCTACGTCAACACATTCGGACATCAGTATGCGCTGGACGACATTGCCGCCGTTGGGCAGAATCTGTTCGTGAAAAAAGGCATTGCGGGTATACCCGATCTGCTGCGCACGGAGTTCTGGCATTTCAGTAATATTTCGCTGGGATATTACCGGCCGCTCTCGCTGATCACTTTTGCCCTGGAGCAGGAATTCTTCAAGGACAATCCGCATATCAGCCACATGATCAATGCGGGTTTGTACGGATTGATCGGGCTGGTAATTGGTTTGCTACTTCAGAAATGGCTGTCGGGCCAGACCATCACGGCCTTTCTGATCGGACTGGTGTTCATGGCGCATCCGATCCATACCGAGATTGTGGCGAACATCAAAGGGCGCGATGAAATCCTGAGTTTCCTGTTTATTTCGCTGATGCTGTTGTCCTACTGGCGGTATCTCGAAACCAACCAGCAGGGCTGGACGATGTGGGCCTGTATCTCGCTTTATCTGGCCTTTCTGTCGAAAGAGTCCTCGATCGTCAGTCTGGCGCTTATTCCGGCGATGCAGTATTGGTTTGCCCGGCGTAGCGTCGGGCAGTCGCTGCTGAGCCTATGGCCGTTTTTGCTGGTAGCGATTCTATTTTTCTACCAGAAACAGAAAATGATCGGTACGCTAAGCGGTAACCCACCGGTCGACTGGGCCAACTATCCTTATGCGATCGAAAAAACCCAGAAATCGACGACCTTCAAGTTTTTGATGTATTACATCCGGCTGATCATTTACCCGCATCCGCTGGTATATGACTATTCGTACAACGTCATTCCGTCGGGTGGAAAGGGCGATTTACTGACCTGGGCGGGCTTCGTTACGTTTCTGGGGCTGCTCTGGCTAGCCTGGAAAGGGTTCGTGAAACGGACCGTGTGGGGATTCGGTATTTTCTGGTTCTTTGTTACGATGGCACCCGGCCTGGGCTTTATCTGGCTGCGGGGGGGGATTTTTGCTGAGCGGTTTGCCTTTGCTGCCGTCATGGGATACGGCTTTATCCTGGTCTGGGCTTTACAAAAACTACTGATGCGTACGCCAGCGGAGCCAGAAGCCCAAACCCAGCCGCTGCTGACCCGCTACACGCCGGTGCTGGGCATTATGGCCGTCATCATTGGCCTATATTCGTTCAAGACCATTGCGCGCAACCCCGACTGGGAAAACAACTTCGTGCTCTTCAACTCGGCTTTGCCCTACGCGCCCAACAGTTGTCAGGTACAGCGCCACGTAGCCAACGAATGGATTGAAAAAGGCTTGAAAGACCGCGCCAAAGCCGACTCCATTGCGACGAAGACAAATGCCCTTAAGCCAAAGCCATCGGCGGAGCAGATAAAAAAGGCGCAGGCGCTGATCGATACGAATATTGCACACGCGAACATACACGGGCGCTGGGCGCTCGATCACCTGCAGGAATCGACCCGAATCTACCCGAATTTCGGGGAAGCATATTTCTCGATGGCGTATGTGTTTCAGAAGATAACGCCTAATGTCGATTCGGCCAAGTACTATTACAAGCAGACGATGCGGGCGGCAAACGCCTACGCACCGGCTTATAACAACCTGGGCGTAATCTACCAGAACGAGGGTATTACCCAGAATAACCGACAAAAACTGGAACTGGCATCCTACTATTACAACCGGTCGATGGTCGTGAATCCAGCGTATGTAGATGGCCAGAACAACCGGAACAACCTGTTCAAATCGACAGGAATCGATGTGAAATTCTTACCCGACTCGGTCTTGAATAAATACTAAACCTGTCCCGGTACTTAAAATAGGCGTATAAATTCGTAACTACCGATTAGAGGGCTAACAGGGCTACTAGCTTGAATCAATAAACTCTGCGCCCATTCGAATCAGAACGTTAAGCGAATGTTCTGATTCGAATGGGCGCAGAGTTTATTGGGTTTGGGGGCAGGTAGAATGATTGTTGAGAACCTGCCTATACATATTTGCTCGTCTATACGCTAGTTCCGGACTTCTAAGCCTGGTGCCTCCTGCTTCACCTAAAAACGAGTTTCGCCGAGTCTGGACCATTTTTCGGTTGCCGGAGTCAAACAAATCGCTGACCGGATCTGGTACGCGCTGCTGCCTGCAAGAACGTAGTCTGTAGTCAAGATGCTGGATGCGGTTAGGGGCAAGACGGTGCCCGTTAGCAAGGGTTTTGTAATCTGCTAAGATACTTGTTGACCCGCTAAATTATCATCCCGCATTTATTCGTGTGTTTACCACAAATGACGCATCGGTGGCAGTCCATATGGTTTGCCAGGTTTCTTCTGATTTGGTAATTATCACTTTATCGATGGTATTCGGGAACCAAATCAACTATGCATCATCAAATCATCTGTTCTTTGAGTAATTATATCAAGTTAGTTTTAATAGACTTTTAATATATACCTGATTGTTAGGGTGCTAGTGAGATAGTGTTTCTACGTATATGAGTATAAATACCCCAGTGGTCGTGGGTAGTCATAGGCCTTTTTTACTACCAACGTGTTGGCAAACAGGTTATTGATAACCGTTAAGTAGTTTGGCATAATTTTTCGAATGGGCAGCTATCGTCCAGGTAACTTCCGTATTTCTTATTGAAAAAGATTCCTTCTTCTTTATAGCTGAAGAAAAATTAATACTAAGCTAATCGAAACTTTATCTGGCCAGGATTGCTTTGCCAAGATCTTGAGTAAGTGCTTTATCCATTCGCAGAAAATGCGCACTTACTCCACCAGTAGTTAATCAGTTACTCATTGAATATCGACTTATGCCGCGCCCTGCACCTCAAACTACAGATAAGCATCGTGTTGTCTGGGCACTTCAGGCCCTGAATTTTTTCATGGCCGATATGCAGGCGGGCATTGGCCCCTTTCTGGGTGTATTTTTATTAGCTCACGGCTGGCAAAGCGGCCTGATTGGGTCAGTCATGACAATTGGCGGAGTAGCTGGTATGCTGATGACAGCGCCTGCTGGCGCACTCATCGACGCTACCAAACGTAAACGAATGTATGTCGTGGTAGCTGCCTTATTTACCACACTGGCTTCTGGAATTATACTCCTGTCGCAAAACTTCTGGTTAGTCAGCCTATCGCAGGTCGCTACGGCCATCGCCGGATCGGCCATTGGCCCCGCCGTGGTTGGCATGACCCTGGGCATCGTGCGTCAGGCTGGATTTAATCGTCAGAATGGCTATAATCAGGCTTATAATCACGCCGGCAACGTTCATGAGGGGCTGTATCCGGTGCAAATTCTGGACGGCATCGGAGCGGGACTGCAAAGCGTGGCCGTTCCGGGGCTAGTGGCGCATCTGCTGAACGGAACGGGGCGAGTCAACATCGGACAGGGTGCCGTTATGACCGTGCAGGGTCTGGGGGCATCCTTGAGTCCCGCCATCGGAGGATGGATGGCCCAGCAAATCGGTTATTCGTCCACGTTCCTGATTTTAGGCAGTTTTGCCTTCGTTTCGATTGGTTTGTGGATGTTGTTTGCCACTACGCTTAAATCCGCCTGTGCAACAACGCTGCCTGTGGCGACTGCCTGCTAACCTGAAGCCACAGATCGCTGACAGGGTGTTTTTCTCAATTTACTAAGCAACTTCAACTTAATTAGCTATGAATCAAGCCTGGCTTTACCCACTTATTATTGCCGCTGGTGCGCTGCAGGCCTGGGGGCCTCCCATGAACGGGGCTCTACTGAAATCCGTCAGTAACCCCTGGTTGTCGAGTATCATTTCGTTCCTGCCCATAGTGGCCCTGCTGAGCTGCGTTTTTTTGTGTCTACCCAAACCCATGCCTACCGGAGATGGCCTGTCCTCGATGCCCTGGTGGGCACCGCTTGGCGGGCTGGCCGGAGCCGGGGCTGTTGTGGTCGGGCTGATGTTCGTCAACAAGGTGGGGGCTGGTACACTGGCGGGACTGACCATCACCGCTAACATATTGATGTCGCTATTGATCGATAAATACGGCTGGTTTGGTATGGAACAGCACCCACTTAGCCTGGGTCGGATAGCCGGTGCTACGTTGCTGGTGATTGGTATCTATCTGGTTTCTAAATACTAACTCGTTTTTAGCGAAGAACGCACCTGTCAGCGTCGATGGATACGAACGGACCACTACTGATTGCCCACCTGGGTGACCTGCATATTACACACCCCAAACAGCAGAACTACGTCGACTTTTTGTCTATTGTAGCCCAGATCGAAACCGAATGCGGCTCCGCGCTCGATTTCGTTTTCTTGCCGGGCGATATTGCCGACAGTGGGTTGCCTATCCAGTATAAATGGGTGGCTACTGCCCTGAAAATGCTGCGCGTTCCGGTCTACTGCATTCCCGGTGATCATGATATGGAACAGAAAAGCCTGGCGGGTTTTTATCAAAATCTACGAGCGGAGCCCCTACCGATATCCAGCGTCATCCAAGGTATTCGCTGCCTGTTTTTAGATGTCAGTGGCACTGGCAGTGGGGGGCCGGATTTTCGGCTGGGCGATTCACAACAAAACTGGTTAAGCCGTGAAATGGCCATGGCCCGAGTCAACGGCGAACAGGTTGTTATCTTTATGCACACGTATCCGGCTGATTTAGTCGACCCGCAGGAAACTCATTTACTGAATAGCCTCATCGCCGAACACGATGTAGCGTTAATCGATATGGGGCATACGCACTACAACGAACTGGCCAACGACGGGCATGTCATTTTCTCGGCTACCCGGTCTACAGGTCAGATTGAGGAAGGTCCGGTTGGGTATTCGTTGATTTCCGTTGACAACGGGAGTGTAAGTTGGCGGTTTAAAGCGCTTCACGACGCCTTTCCGTTCGTTCTGATCACAAGCCCGGCCGATTACCGGCTTCGCCGGGACGATACACCGCTACCTTTGGATACTGTAGAGATACGAGCTAGTGTTGTAGGAGCCAATGCCCTGCAAACCGTGGTCTGCCGACTCAATAACAGCGACTGGACGCCCATGACCTTGTCGAGCGATCAGCGCAGTTGGTTGGCTACGATTAGCGTGCCATCCGCCGACCAACTGGAATTGACCGTCGAAGCAACCGATACGAGGGGGCGGCCCGGACGGCACACGATACAATTGGCTCCGGCCCGGCACAAAAAAAACGAACGAATAAAAAACGGGAGCGATGCCGATCGGATAGGAGCATGGCCTGAAAACGGAATTTTCGGGACACAACTAGGGCCCAATAGAAACGGCAAACCAACTTCCTGAATACGTTTTAATAACTGAACATGACTTCTTTTTCTATCTGGCTTATCACCGTTTTATCGATTGCCGGGGTTATTTTCCGCCCCTTTAAAACCCCCGAATTCATCTGGGCCGTTGGAGGAGCCGTCTTATTGCTCGTTCTCGGCCTGATTACCCCTGCCGAAAGTTTGTCGGGAATTACTAAGGGAATCGATGTATATCTGTTCCTGACCGGCATGATGCTACTAGCCGAAACCGCCCGCGAAGAAGCCCTTTTCGACTGGCTGGCCGCTCATGCAACCAAACGGGCCAACGGATCGGCTAGTCGGCTTTTCGGACTGATTTATCTGGTGGGTGTCGTGGTTACTGCCTTTCTGTCGAACGATGCCACGGCCGTTGTGCTTACGCCGGCTGTGGCGGCTGCCGTGAAAACGGCGAAGGTTAAGAATCCATTGCCTTATCTGTTTATCTGTGCCTTCATCGCCAACGCTGCTTCGTTTGTATTACCGATCTCGAACCCGGCCAATCTGGTTATTTACGGAGTTCACATGCCTCCTTTACTGGTCTGGATAGCGCATTACGCATTGCCATCCGCTGTCTCCATCGTGGCTACCTACCTGATCCTGCGCTTCACACAACAGCATGCATTACGTGAATCAGTGGCTCAGGACATTTCGATTCCGTCGCTATCGCCGGGTGGGCGGCTGGCCATTATCGGTATTACCGCCACCGCACTCATTTTGCTGGGAGCGTCGGCGCTCGATAAACCCCTGGGGCTGCCAACGGCCATTACCGGCATTCTCACCTCGGCGCTGGTGCTGATCCGGGCCAGAAAAAATCCATGGGTGGTCATCAAGGATGTTTCCTGGGCGGTGCTACCGCTGGTAGCCGGGCTGTTTGTGCTGGTAGAAGCCCTGGCTAAGACGGGCGTTATTCAGCAACTAACCACCCTACTGCGAACCAGCACTGCCCATTCGGTATCGGAAACAACCTGGCTGAGTGGCATCGGTGTAGCGATTAGCTGTAACCTGGTCAATAACCTGCCTGCCGGATTGATTGCGGGTACGGTTGTTCAGACCGGGCAGGTCCCCGAAATGATCAAAAGTGCGATCCTGATCGGGATCGACTTAGGGCCTAATCTGTCGGTAACGGGTTCGCTGGCAACCATTCTCTGGCTGGTTGCACTACGCCGGGAAGGCCAGTCGGTAAGTGCGTGGGAATTTCTCAAATTAGGCGCCCTGGTCATGACGATACCGCTGCTTTGCACACTGGGCACGATCTGGCTCTATTACCGCTATTTTTAAAAGGAAACTAGGCTGGCTGGGCATTGAATTCATTGCTGAGCACCAGCGTTAAAAGCAGTCATAGATACAATAGGGAAGAATCTGGTGCTACAATAACAAAACAGACCAGGAGCATGAAATTTCAGAATTGGTCGCGTATGGATGGATTTATATGAATAATAAAACACGCGATGAAGGAAGATAAGTGTACGCCAGCAGCTATAAACGAAGCCGCGTATAGTGAATCTCTGTAACAAGCTGTCGCAGAAATTCGCCTTTCCCGAACGTTACTGGCAAAACAGGTGAAAAGTGTTGCTAATTCAGTTTGCTGGAATTTAGGGAAGTTGCTGTTGGATAAGCAATTTACGGAAGGGTATGGCAGTGGTGTGGTGAAGCAATTATCCATTGACCTCAAAAACGAGTTCCCGGACATAGGCTTGTCACCCCACAATATGTGGAGTATGAAACGCTCTTCTACGAGCGATATATCAGGAAGACACAAAACTGCTACGGTCTGTAGCAGTTTTGCCGTGGGGACACAGCCTTTGAGCTTAAGATAAATTAATACGCTTTTCAGACCATCCTTAAACGGGTGCGGTAGGTTTGCTTTCGTAATCAATCAAATACAGTTATGAAACGCAACCACCAAATTCCATTTTTGCTATTACTTGTCGGCCTGGCCGGTACGCTCACAGCACAGGCCCAACCACCTATAGGCCCTGGCTCCAGTGGACCCGGCCCAATTGCTTTCGCCGGTGTTCGTCCGCCACAAACGTCGGGTATGGTCGCCCTGACAACCCTGTCGGGTACGGTTCAGCAGTTCACCGCTAATGACGAATCCGTTCTGGATGGACTTACATTAAACACGGGCTCGAAAACCGTAGCGGTTCAGTTTGCTCCTCACTTGGGACAAGCGATTCAGACGACTGGTAAAGCCGGAAGTCAGGTAACCGTGACCGGATTAGCCGACGTTACCCCCGAAGGAACGACCGTTTTTCGGTTGGTTAGCCTGAGCAATGGCCGTACTGTTGTAACGGATACGCCACCGGCTGCTCCGGCTGTACGCTCCGCGCCAACGTCCATAACCGTAAAAGGAAAAGTAATTGACTATTCGTTAGATCGGCAGGGTCAGGTCAACGGATTGCGATTAAGTGATCAGACACTGGTTCGGGTGCCTCCTCACGTAGCGGCTCAACTTATGACCATAGCCCCTAAAGGAACTGCGATTTCTGTAGACGGCTATGTCTGTCCGATCGGAGAAGGACAGGTTCGATTGCAGAAACAGACCATTCTCGACGCTTCTCTAATTACGGCCAACGGACAGTCCTTCCTGGTCCGTTAATCCTAGGGCCCGATATAGCTTCCCGGTTTCTATCGCGGTTCATCTGATTCATGTTGGCACTTCAAAAGAATCGGATGAGCCGTGCGTATATCGGGCAACAGCACTAGGTATTTTTCTCTACAGTGAACTGAGTAATTTATATATGAAACATTGTAATGGTAGTTGATAATCAGTACAGTGGATGCTGGGTGCCACTTCGCTCCAGGCTGGTACAGTATTTACACAACTTCAATATTGTGATCTCACCATTCACTTTACTCATCGTTGGCTCAACATTAAAATATGGTTAAATCTACCCCGAAACTGACTACCCGGCAACCCAGTTTAGCCAGCCTGCGTGCGCTGGATGCCGCCAATTTCTTTCTGGCCGATGTTCGCGATGGATTAGGACCCTACCTGGCTATTTACTTGTTAACGACCCTGCATTGGGATGCCCAAAATATCGGTATTGCTATGTCGGTGATGGGCATTGCTACCGTCGTTGCACAAACACCGGCTGGCGCTCTGGTCGACCGGACCCGCCGGAAGCGGGCTTACTCGATTGTTGCCTCGCTTCTAATCGCCCTTGCCGCGGTCATCACGATTACCCTACCAACCTATCCGGTAATTCTGGGAGGGCAGGCCATCATGGGCGTGGCTGCCGCCTGGTTCACCCCCGCCATTGCCGCCATTACCCTGGGCCTGGTGGGGCCTAGATCGTTAGATAGACGAGTGGGGCGCAACGAAACCTTCAACCACGCCGGGAACGTATTTGCCGCTCTGCTGGCAGGTTTGCTGGGTTATTACGTGAGCACAAAAGGTATTTTTCTGCTGCTGGCCGCCATGTCGGTCCTGAGTAGCTTGTCGGTATGGCGCATTCGGGAAAAAGACATCGATCATCAACTGGCCAGGGGCTGTTCAGAAGAAGAGGAACAAGCCGGCAACGACAAGCCCTCAGGCTGGCAGGCTTTGCTCAGTAACCGGTCGATTCTCTTTTTTGCGCTGGCCTGCGTGCTGTTTCATTTTGCCAATGCAGCGATGCTGCCACTGCTTGGCCAGCGACTGGCCCAGGGAATCGATGCGGGCGCATCTTCGGCCTATATGTCGGCCTGTATCATCGTCGCTCAGCTCGTCATGATTCCAGTAAGCTACCTGACCGGGAAACTGGCTCCGAACGGCCGTAAGCGGCTGTTGCTCATTGGCTTTGCGGTGCTACCCATTCGGGGGCTGCTGTATACCTTAACGGGTGATCCGATACTGCTGGTGGCCATTCAGATTCTCGACGGCGTTGGGGCAGGGATTTTTGGGGTATTGTCCATCCTGATTGTCTCGGACCTGACGCGCGGATCCGGTCTGTTCAACACCACACAGGGAGCCATCGCCACGGCCGTTGGGCTGGGGTCTTCCCTCAGCAACGCCTTTGCCGGGATGCTCCTGCAACAAACGAACTACAACGTCGCTTTTCTGACCCTGGCCGCGCTGGCCCTCGTTGCCCTGGCCGTATTGTGGTTTTTGGTGCCGGAAACGAGCCCTGAGGCAAACTGATCTCTCCAGGACAGCACGGAAAAGGAGTGGGTCGTTTTATTCATTAACTAATCAACTGCATGACCAATTTTGGATTGCATTCTCTACCCGCTTGCCTGATAAGTTTACTTTTGATCGTTTCGTTAACCAGTTGCCTGACCTCCCGGCAAACCGCAAACACGTTGACAAAAGTTGCCAGCGATAATTGTGCAATTGACTCCAGCGGTACATCGGGCTACGTCTTTCACCCCGTTGACTTAGCGCCCGGCTCAACGGACGATTCCCTGCTTCGGCATCGCTACGGCGAGCGTGGCCTTCGGATGGCGCAGGCCATAGGTCTTACTACACTCCTGGTCCAGGCAACACGTCTGGAACAGCAACAAAAGCCTGATCAGCCAGCATCGAACGAATACCTGACCATCCGGCAAAAAATGACGGACCAACTGCAACTCGCCAGTTTCGACATTGCCACGTCGGTTGCACTGGTCGACTGCGATAGCAAACGAGCCGCTTTGACGGCAACCTTACTAACCCGGCAGGAGAACAGTCGGGAAAAACGTATGACCATCAGCGCCATCACGACCGGTGCACTGACGGCACTAACGGTCGGTTTACTCAAATTAGGCGATCATGAAGATGCTGGCGAGTGGGCCGGCATTGGCGGTGGTTTAGCCGAAGCGGGCCTGGGTATTACCTCATTACTGCAAAAACCACCCAAGGCCGATTATCGTCACCTACGTAATCCGCTACGTGATATATGGAATCACCCAACTACATCGACCGTTTTTCCGCCACTAGTATGGTATTACCTCAACAAGCCAAAATCGGGCGGTAATCCCTCGCTTATCAATGGCCTGCGTAGCCGATGGGATATTCTGGTTTCGTTAAATGCCGAAGCGAAGCGGTCACGTCATCGCAGGCATCGGGAGGTCGATTATTTTGGCGATGGAGATTTTTACACGGCTGAAGAATTAACCGTCCGTTCAACGATGTTAGGGCAACTGGCCACTGAACTTCAACTGATGAACAATGACTTAACTATCCTGCTCAACGAGATTGTGCGTCCAGTCGTAAAGCGATAGCCGGTTCCTGGATCACCCCGGGAATTGATTTTACCGTAAGAAAATCTTCATCTGTCAAAGCCAACTTCAGTTCGTTAACAAAACAAAGCCTTTCATCCGTTGCCGTTCTGGCAGTGCCCATCAACGGAGACACGCAGGAATACCGGGGTAGATTCTGATCGACCTGGATGGTGAGCGAAGCCGCCGTACCATACGGATGAACCGCCAGGTAAAGCTGTCGCTGTTTGATGGACGTATGATGGGGCGTCGGGTTCGATGCTTGCCGGACGGAGCTGCATCGATAAGAATTTTCAGTCGACAGGTTCACTGAGTACGCTCAAGACTTTGTGAACAGCTTCTTACAATTGATACGATCTGCCTGCCAGTTGAGCGCATTATCCGATCAATCTGTACAAGCTTTACTGGCAGCAGGCCCATCTTATTGCCGATTTTAGGGCATTTATGATCCTGTCAGGCGTTCACTTACCAGTTACGATGCGGTTACTTATTGGACTTGCCATACTTGTTGGCTTAACGGTACTGGCGCGGCCCTCCCTACAGGCTCAACCAGCCGACAAGGTGCTTACCCTCCCTTTAGATGAAGTTTTCCCCGATGAATATTGGCGATTTCAGGTGGGTCACCATCCGGCCTGGGCTAGTCCGGCGTATAATGACCGACAGTGGGCCAACAACTCTCCTTCCTCTCTGTTGCTCCAGAACCGATCTCTATGGCAAACCCGACAAGGCTGGTTTCGCTTGCCGGTTCGCATCGACAAACGCCTGGTAAACCAGTCCATTCAACTCACCATCCGGCAGTTTGGTACCACCGAATGGTACCTCGATGGGCATAAGCTGGCAACACTAAAACCATCGGTCACCGGTTGGGCGGCCTCTCAGCGCACGCATCAATCCCTTTCCTTTCGGTTGGCCGATACCAATCGGCACTTGCTGGCCGTCCATTACCAGTTCGAGCCCGAATCCGTCTATTACGCAGCTACTGGCCAGACTCCCTTCGAAACTACGGCTTATCTGGCCAGTCAGGCCAGTCAGATCATGGTGAACTGGCACCGCTTAGTTGCGGGCTTGGCCTTTTGCTTATTGAGCGTATTTGGACTGCTGGGTGTACTTCACCTGCTGTTTTACCGGGCCAATCCTGGTCAGCTGGTTCATAAATGGCAGGGCCTGGCCATGCTTTTTCTGGGTCTGGGGGCATTGATGGATACGTTGGGCGATTTTCCCATCTCGTTGACGGCTTACTCGTTGACCAGCCTGGTCTCCGAAATGACCTTCTACCTGGGGTGTGGTTTTCTTCTGACGGCTGTGTACCGATATGTAGATCAGCCTGCTGGCTGGCTTTATCGGCTACTGCTGGGTTGGCTGTCCGCTATCTTCGTGTACAGTCTCTGGATCGATAACCCACCTCACCTAATGACGGCAGGACTGCTCAGTACGGTCCTATTCGACTATGTTCGGGTCAGCTGGTTGGGCAAACGGCAACTCGCTGCCGGCTTTCGGCTTCCCTGGAACGCCCTTAAAGTCGCTTTCTATGCTTTAATGGGGATTCCCCTGATGCTGATCCTGTTAGTAATGATGGGGCGAGCCGAACACCTCGACTTGTTTGTGTATGCGACCTTACTCCTGGTGTCGGTAGCCATGCTCAGCATACCGCTCGGCTTTTCGCTGCTGTTAGTCAGTGACTATGCCCGCACTCACCTGGCATTGCGCCGAAATTTGCAGCGGGTAGAACAACTCTCGGCACAAACCCTGGCGCAGGAGCAGGAAAAGCAGTACCTGCTGGCCCAGCAGAATCAAACCCTCGAACGACAGGTGCACCAGCGCACGTCCGCTCTGGAAGAATCGCTGGAGGAGCTACGCCGGACGCAGAACCAGTTGATTCAGGCCGAAAAAATGGCCACGATTGGTAAGCTGACCAAAGGCATTGTCGACCGCATCCTCAACCCGCTCAACTACGTCAATAATTTCTCGCTCAGCGCCCAGGAACTGCTACGACAAATGCAGACAGTGACTCAAAAATACCAGGCAATGTTTATGGCTGATGAGCAGGACGATCTGGCCGATGCCGCTCAGATGCTGGCCCAGAATTTAATCAAGATTCATGAGCATGGGAATAGCAGCGCCCGGATCTTACAGGATATGCGGAAATTGCTCAAAGAGCGCTCGTCAACCCTGGTACTCACGGACCTCAATCCTTATCTGACCCAACATCTCGACAGTGCTCTGCAGAAAGCCATGGCCAAATACCCTACTTTGTCCATTCAGCTCGACCTGCAACTTTGTCCGCAAGCCATTCCCGTGCATCTGTTGCCGGCCGAGTTCAGCGAAATGCTGGCCAGCCTGGTGGATAATACCTGTTACACGCTGGTTGAAAAGAGCCATCGGGTGAAAGAGTTTGAGCCCCGTCTGGAGGTGCGTACGCAGGTCGTTAATGAGCAGGTGCAGCTTCAGGTTCGCGACAATGGGCTAGGGATTCCAGCCCGTGAAGCTAGTCAGGTGTTCAACCCTTTTTTTACGACCAAGCCCACGGCCAAAGGTAGTGGACTGGGTCTGTTCATGAGTAAAGACGTGGTTGAGTCTCTGCAGGGGCACATGCAGATCGAGTCGGTGGAAGAACAATATACCCAAGTGACGATCCTGCTGCCACTAGGCGCAGATCGGGTTAACTGATGGCTGACAATAGGGCAACCGTAGAACGGAACTCCGAAAATCACAATCAGCGCGTAGTCAGTACAGTAAATTTGTACTGACTACGCGCTGATTCAGCCGCTTGTGCAAGGCTAGAGCGGTCGGACTTTTTATGCTTTAGTCGAGATGGTAAATTTCCTTTATATTTTCCAGCAATTTGATAAAATCAATCTTTAAGTCAATCAACTCACCTGAATGTACATCGAATACCCAGCCATGAACGGTAAGATTTCGCTCCAGTTGGGCTTTTTGTACTTCCGCTGTTTTAAGAACATTTATACACTGTTCTTGGACGTTCAGCTCTACCAGTCTTTTATAGCGTTGTTCCTGATCGGCAATGGCATTCAGTTCATCCTTATGCGTCCGGTAAACATCACGGATATTTCTTAGCCAGGGGTTCAATATACCCATATCTGCCGATTTCATAGCTGCCTGCACACCACCGCAGTAATAGTGGCCACATACTACCACGTGATCTACTTTGAGGTGTACGACAGCATAGTTGATAACTGACATGACACCCAGATCCGTGTTCGGAACCATGTTTGCAATGTTTCTAAGCACAAACACTTCACCGGGTGATACACCCATCAGTTCTTCGGCTGTTACGCGGCTATCCGAACAACCTATGTAAAGAATACCTGGTGTTTGCCCTTGCGATAGCTTATTAAAATAATCTGGTTCTAGGTTTAGCTTCTTTTGAACCCAATTTTGATTGTTTGCAAAGATTTGTTCAATATTCATTTTTGCTTCCTGAATAGTAGTTTATGATCGATTATGTGGCTGTTGGGTAAACCAAATTCATTACTTTGTGTTTAGACAGGTCAACTTCCGGCTGTTTCAGCGAGGAGGACAGTAGCAGCAGGAATAGCCCAGTAATTGCCTACCCGGCGGAGAAGCGACCTTGTAAAGTAATGAAAAAAGCGGTTCTGGTACTAATTATTGTCTGGCTTTCCGTAGGGGAGGGAAACCCCACTTTCCGAGTCAGATCCTCCTGGTGCCGGTTCGGTTACTCCTCCATCAGCTCCGCCAGAATCTTTTGAGCCGCTATCGAGATGACGGTACCCGGCCCGAAAACACCTTTAACACCCGCATCATATAGGAACTGATAGTCCTGCGCCGGAATCACCCCACCTGCAATGACGAGAATATCGTCGCGGCCAATTTTTTTGAGCTCGTCGATGAGCTGAGGAACCAGGGTTTTGTGGCCTGCCGCCAGGCTCGATACCCCAACGATGTGGACATCGTTTTCGGCCGCTTGCCGGGCTACTTCGGCGGGTGTCTGGAACAAAGGCCCCATATCGACGTCGAAACCCAGGTCGGCGAAGCTCGTAGCGATCACTTTCGCACCCCGGTCGTGGCCGTCCTGCCCCATTTTAGCCACCAGAATACGGGGCCGTCGCCCGTCCAGTTCGGCAAAGCGATCGCTCATCTGGCGGGCAATCCGGAAGTTTTCATCGTCGGAGACTTCGGCTGAGTAAACGCCTGACACGGCGCGGATAGTGGCTTTATGGCGGCCGAAGGCTTTTTCCATAGCGTCAGAAATTTCGCCCAGCGTAGCGCGGTGGCGGGCCGCTTCAACGGCCAGCGCGAGCAGGTTGGGGGCAGCGAGTGGGGTAGCGGCAGCAGTGGTCAGGGCGGCTAAGGATTGCTCAACTGCTAGCTGGTTCCTGGTGGCTTTTATCGCCCCGAGCCGCTTCAGCTGCGCTTCCCGGACGGCCTGATTGTCTACTTCAAGTAATTCGATTTCGGTTCCGGACGCGGGCTTATAGCGATTTACGCCGACAATTATGTCTTTACCTGCGTCGATACGGGCTTGCTTTCGGGCGGCTGCCTCTTCGATCCGAAGCTTCGGAAGGCCCGTTTCAATGGCTTTTGTCATACCCCCCAACTGCTCGACTTCTTCCAGCAAGGACCAGGCTTTTTCGGCCAGTTCGTTGGTCAGAAACTCAACATAATAGGAACCACCCCAGGGGTCGATGGCACGGGTAATATCCGTTTCGTGTTGCAGATACAACTGCGTGTTGCGGGCAATCCGGGCCGAAAAATCGGTCGGTAGCGCGATGGCTTCATCCAGGGAGTTGGTATGCAGGCTCTGGGTGCCGCCCAGCACCGCAGCCAGTGCTTCGATGGTGGTGCGGGCTACGTTGTTGAACGGGTCCTGCTCGGTCAGGCTGTAGCCCGACGTCTGGCAGTGGGTCCGCAGCGCCAGCGATTTGGGATTTTTTGGCTCAAATTGACTGACGATCCGGGACCACAGCAACCGCCCTGCCCGAAGTTTGGCAATCTCCATAAAATGGTTCATGCCGATCCCCCAGAAAAACGACAACCGGGGTGCAAACTCGTCGATGTTCATGCCCGCCCGCAGCCCCGTCCGGATGTATTCCAACCCATCTGCCAGGGTGTAGGCCAGTTCGAGCTGAGCTGGTGCGCCCGCTTCGTGCATGTGATAGCCACTGATACTGATGGAGTTGAATTTGGGCATGTGACGACTGGTGTAGGCGAAAATGTCGCCTACAATGCGCATCGACGGTTCGGGGGGATAGATATACGTGTTCCTGACCATGAACTCCTTCAGAATGTCGTTCTGAATGGTGCCCGACAACTTTTCGGATGGAACGCCCTGTTCTTCAGCGGCTACGATGTAAAACGCCATGATTGGAATTACCGCGCCATTCATGGTCATCGATACCGACATCTGGTCGAGTGGAATCTGGTCGAACAGGATTTTCATGTCTTCCACCGAATCGATGGCTACGCCCGCTTTGCCTACGTCGCCTACCACGCGCGGGTGGTCGGAGTCGTAGCCGCGGTGTGTAGCCAGATCGAACGCGACCGACAAACCTTTCTGACCGGCGGCCAGGTTACGCCGGTAAAAAGCATTCGATGCTTCGGCAGTCGAGAAACCGGCATATTGTCGAATGGTCCACGGTTGCCGGACGTACATGCTTGCGTAGGGTCCCCGCAAAAAAGGTGGAATCCCCGCCTGAAGCGGTGCCAGTCGTTCCAGATCAATATCGGCCCTGGTGAACCGGGATTTGAGCCGGATGCCTTCGGCGGTGGTGAAGGGCAAAGGAGGAAGGGCAGAGGGATGCTCAACAGCTCTCCGCTCCCCGTCCTCTGCCTTCTGCTCAGGTTTAAATGTCGGTCTCATGTGGATAATAAAATTATTCAAAGTCCTGCGCCAGGCGTCGGTTGGGTAATAAACCGGTTTCTGACGGTATGGCTGGCTTTTCGGTAACGGCTTCGTCGGACCGGAACTTCGTTACACCCACCAGCACGTTTCCCTCGCTGACAGCCTGCCGTTTGGCCTTATAAGCCCGTTCCAGGTCATTCTGGACCGAGCCATCGGCCAGAGCCTTAGCCAATCCACCGCGCTGTTCGACGGCCAGGAATAAAGCCCAGGCCGATTCGGCTAAATGCCAGGTCAGGTTTTCCAGATAATAAGCGCCAGCCGCCGGGTCGGCTACTTTGTCCAGATAGCTTTCTTCTTTCAGCAGAGTCGACACGTTTCGGGCCATTCGCTCGGCAAAATCACGATTTGTGGCGTCCGCAGAGGATGAGAGGATGGCATCGTACGGATGCACTGTCAGCGCATCGCACCCGCCAATAACGCCCGCCATAGCCTCGGTGGTAGCCCGGAGCAGGTTGGTATAGGGCGTAACAGCGGCATCGTAGAAAGTAGACGTTTGCCCGTGAATAAATATCGGCTCCTGTTTTTTAGTCAGTGTATAATAACTCAACAGTCGATTATACAGGACACGCAACGCACGTAATTTGGCGATTTCCCGGAAATAGCTTGTGCCGATGGATACCGACAGCATGGTTTTCGGAACGAGCTGGTCTATCGTCAGGCCAGCTTCGGTCAGTAAATCATACACATCGGCGAGTGACGCCAGGGTATAGGCCAGTTCCTGGGTAGCGGTAGCTCCCGCATTATGAAAAACATGACCGCTGATGCAAACCGTCCGGAAGTGGGGCGAATCGGCTGTCAGGCGCGTGACTTCAGCCGTCTCGTCGGTACTATCCGTTAGCATGCCACCTTTGAGCTGGTAGGGCGCCAGGGTTTGTAAATTTTTTATAAACCCGACGGTATCGGCTGAAAGTTGGAAGAAAACGGGCGTATCGCTGAGTTTGATGCCATAAAGCAACTGAGACAGGTTGGCTTCGGGCGTCGATAACGCTAGCAGGAGGCCATCTGCTCCCTGCGCCAGCGCGTCGCGGACAAGCGCATTCGTGGGTTTCTCGCCGTCGACCTGATAAGCCGGTAAATTGAGCCAGCCTGTGGTGGAGCGCTGGGCAGCCTGAATGGCATCGAGCGGTAAGGCATTGAGTGAATCAGCCGTGTAATATGGTTCGAGCGTGAAGCCTTCGTCGGTTTTCCAGCGAAGGCTCTCGTAAGCAGACTCACTCCGAAGCTCTTGCTGAAGCTGCGTCAGCCAGGCGGTTCGGCCGGCATTTGGAAACCTATTGGCCAAAAGTGTCTCCATCAAAAAAGATTGGGTTATTGGGTTAGTAAATGTAGTCTTTTTCTCTTTTCGGGGTTCATCCGTCGTTCTACTCATCGACAAGCGGAGGCTTTTGGATTATTCGAAGGGATTTCGTTTAGGGCTTGATGTTCCGTCAGAATCGCAATACTTTTAGCTTAACAATTGGGTAATACGCCCCAGCAGACAGCGGCAGACCGGTAGAAAAAAACGTGGCCGGGGTGGTACAGCCCCGCCATAAATTCCCTACATTTGTCTCCCTTTTTTGCGACCCAGACCGTAACAGAAAAATGCACTCTCCCCGTGAACGTAACTTCTCAGACAGGCATGCAGCGTGAAATAACGACGGTGTGGAATCGCTGTCTGAACGTGATCCGGGAGATTGTTCCCGAACAAAGTTTCAATACCTGGTTTGAGCCCATTGTGCCGTTGCGGCTAACTGGCAACGTACTGACCATTCAGGTTCCGAGCGAATTCTTTTACGAATGGCTGGAAGAAAACTTTGTGCATGCCCTGCGAAAGGCACTCGATACGGCCATCGGTCCGCAGGGCCAGCTGGAGTACTCCATTATTGTCGATAAGGGAAATGAGCAGAACCGCCCGCTGACTGTCAACGTACCCACGACGAAAACGCCACAGACGGCTAAGCCAGATAACGTCAATCCCGACATTCTGAAGAGCCCATTTCAGCTTAAAGACCTGGATTCGCTAACGCTGGATTCGTACCTGAATCCGAGTTATACGTTCGATAATTACGTTGAGGGCGACTGTAACCGGCTGGCACGCTCGGCGGGCTTTGCCGTTGCCGAACGACCAGGCGTGACGTCGTTTAACCCGCTGATGATCTACGGCGGAGTCGGACTCGGCAAAACCCATCTGGTGCAGGCTATCGGCAACTTTATCAAGAACAACAATCAGAACAAGTTTGTCCTGTACGTAACCTCGGAGAAGTTTACCAACCAGTTCCTGAATGCGGTTCGTAGCGACGGTATCCGGGATTTCACCGCCTTCTACATGCAGGTCGATGTACTGGTGATCGACGATGTGCAGTTTTTACAGAAGAAAGAAAAAACCCAGGAAATTTTCTTCCATATCTTCAACCACCTTCACCAGTCGGGCAAACAGATCATTATGACCTCCGACCGGGCTCCTCGTGCGCTCGATGGGCTGGAAGATCGTTTGCTGTCGCGGTTCAAGTGGGGCTTATCCGCTGATTTACAGACGCCGGACCTCGAAACCCGCATCGCTATTATTCAGAAAAAGCTACAGGCCGAAGGCATCTACATCGAGGATAACGTCATCGAATACCTGGCCCATAGCGTGAATACCAACGTTCGGGAGCTGGAAGGCGTCATTGTCTCACTGATGGCCCAGGCTTCGCTCAACCGGCGGGATATCGACCTCGAACTGGCCAAGAAAACCCTGCGCAACATCGTAGTCGACTCGGAGCGCGAAGTAAATATCGATTCCGTACAGGAGATCGTTGCCGATTTCTTCAACGTGACCATTGCCGATCTGAAAGCCAAGAGCCGGAAACAGGAGCTGGTCTATCCGCGGCAGGTGGCTATGTATCTGGCCAAAGAAAAAACGGATCTATCGCTAAAGTCCATTGGCTATCATTTTGGGGGCCGTGACCACAGTACGGTTATCCATGCGGTACAAACCATCAGCGAAAAAGTGGCCAAACATGCCGAAACCCGCGATGTGGTCGAGAAGCTAAAAGCACAGCTCAAGTAGGGTATTCGGTCGTTCACTTCCGTTACCGCAACACATTTTCGTCGTCAGCATGACAACCATGCTGAAGCTGCTAGCGCGTTCTCAAATCAACACCATTGCCTGGAACACCTGCGTCAGGACATCGACGCGGCCGATTGTGTATGGCTATAGCTGGTATCTGGACGCAGTCCTGCCAAAACCTGACTGGAAGTGGGTCGGGCTGGCGCTCATTGACGAAACCGGCGACTATCGGGCGGTTATGCCGGTTCCGCTGCGCCGGAAAAAAGTTGCCGGCTTTTCCTACGAATGGGTAGTTCATCAACCGTTTTTCTGTCAGTTTTTGACGGTTTTTGGCTTCAGCGACGCTCTTGACCCAATGCCATTCTGGCAGGCCATGCAGACCAATTTTCGCTACGGGTCGATACTTACCCTCCAGCATCCGACGGCTGATTTTTCTTCTTTTGCCACACCTCGTCAGACGGCGACTCAGGTGCTTGATCTGTCGGTCAGCTACGAAACCCTGTTCCGCAACTACACTGCCGACCGTCGGACGAACCTGCGCCGGGCCAGGCTGGCAAACTGGCTCATCGTCGAAGCCGATGAGCCGGAAGCGTTGCTGCACCTGTTTCACGAAAACCATGCGGAAACCATTCCCGGGGCTGTTGCCGACTGGGCTTATGAGATGCTTAGAAATCTGTTTGCCGAACTTAGCCGTCGTAAGCGGGTAACTTTATGGTACGCCACTCAGCACGGACGCATTGAAGCGGGGGCATTATTTGTTCGGGATGCAAACCGAATCATTTATCTTTTCAATGCTTCGTCGGCTGTCGGTCGACGGGGGAACGCCCGAACGTGGCTGATCGATCGGATGATTCAGGAAAATGCCGGTTGTACGGATTTGATCTTTGATTTCGAAAGCCCCGAAAAGCCGACGGTTCGGTCCTTCTATCGCAGTTTTGGCGCGGTCGACGAACCCTGCTGGATGGTCCGCTGGAATCGTTTGACGCCGATCGAGCGGTTCGTCCTGGGGGTGAGAGATCGGCTTCAAAAACTAACTTAGCGTATAAAAAGCGTGCCCCGGTTCTAAACCGGGGCACGCTTTTTATACCCTGAAAACCACTTCTTAATAAAATTTAAGCGGTTGTTTGAGGCCGTTATTTTGTTTGAGGTCCATGACCATCGAGCCAATCCACAGATCGACCTCTACTTTCACCGGTACTTTATTATTGTCGTCGGAAACGAAAATTCGAATCGATTCTTCTTCTTTGAACATCGCGTTGCCGGGCGGCAGAACGGGGTTCAGTTTGATGACATTGACTTTCCCCCGTTTCGTTTTCACTACGTCTTTCCCCCGATACCGGACTTTCATGTTGTAGACCGTGTCGTCGTAGAAGGCAGGAACCTCAATGATCTGATCTTTATTGACTTTGTTGAAATCGATGGTTCGGAGAAAATAATAACCACTGATCAGGTCGTGCACGTTGTCGGGTACTTTAAACACGTCGTGTTCGGTCCGTTCTTCGGCTTTTACCGTATTGGTTTCGTGGTTGAAGGTGATGTTCTCTTCCTTCCGGTAACTGTTTTCCTGAAGGTTGGTATAGAACTTCTGCGGCAAAATAGCAGCGGTATCGATGTACGATCGCCAGGTATCCCGAACGCGCGTTACCAGATCGAAGGCCCCGACCGTCCGTCCGTCTACATTGACGCGGTAGCAGGGGCGATTATTCACTTTGTAGAGGGTAGGGCTAACGTCTACGATCGCTTCGGCTGCATTGATAAAGCCGTAATGCACCCGGTATTCGAGATGTTCGCCTGGCCCGAAACTATTGTTCGCGACACGTCGGTAGGCATCCATCGCCATAAAGCCAGTGCTCAGGATAGAAAAAATACCGATGCCGATGACTAACTTTTTCATACGAACAGCCGCCCCATACGGGCTTCGTTTACAAAGATGGATAGGTTTGTTTCAGGTAGGTCAGATATCGTTTAAAGTTGCCACCAAACTGCTTCTCGAATTCCTGTTTAAATCGGTTTTGTTGTTTTCGATACGTTAGATAACCAATAAAATACGCATTATTCGGTAGGTTTAGTTTGTCGAGCCGGCGTTTTTTTACTGAGCGTACCGACGTCGGGCTCTGTTCGCTGCGAATCGTATCGACACTCACCACGATTTGCCGAATGGTCTGCCACTTCAACGAATCTTTGAGGGCAACAGGCGTGTCAGGTTTAAACGCATGGTATAAACTATCGAGCGTCCGCGTACCCCGTAAAATATGATCATCATATCGATCATAAAACGCTTTTGTCGACATATAGTTCTGATAAGCTACAGCCGACATCCCATACTTCTGAGCCAGAAATCGTTGTGCGCCGTATTCGCCCACAAAATCGGCCAGATTTTCATTATACTCCAGGCTATTTTTCACAAAAAGCGTGCCATGCGTCAACTCATGAATAATCAGTTCGGCCAGGCTCCCTTCGGGTCGATCGAGAAAACTGGACAGAATAGGATCATTCAAAAAGCCTAAAGTCGACCAGGCCGACACTTCGCTGGTTCGGGTATCGAATCCTTCACGCTTCAAAGTCGAAACCGTAGAATCAGCCCAGTCTTTCTCGAAAAAACCTTTGTACGAAAAAGTGCCAATAACCGGGAAATGCCACTGTTTGGCAACGAGCGCATACGGCTCGGCCCCCGTGACAACCCACAGAATCGGTTTCCCATGCTGATCGTAAAACGACTCGTAGCTGCCCGATGGGTCCAGCCCCAGCGAGTCAATGGCAAAACGCTTGATGTCGCGGATGAGTTCTATCTTTCGTTTCAGCGAATCGGGGTAAGCCGGATCGGCCAGCACCTCGGCAACCGGGCGGGTGTTCCACAAAATGCGGAGTTGCCCCCGGGCCTGCATCCAGCCATAGCTAACCAATTCCCACTGCCAGACAACCAGCATGACCAGTACCCCTACGATGACAAGACCGATTTTTTTGCGCATGGGTTGGAAGACAACTGTACGGTTGCAAATTACGCTAAAGAACGTACAACTGGCTTAGTTGTTTGAAGGCTTGCATGGCGGCCTAGAAACCCATTTTCACCTCATACCGCTCGCCCGAAACGGTTTGTTCGTCGAGGTTGAAAATATCGGCCAGCGTCATGGCCGCATCCGTACGGTAAGTTACACCCAGATGCGTGAGCAGGGTATTGGCCTTAGCCGCGGTTAATTTCCCAAAGGCGTAGTCGACCATCAGACGCCCTTTTCGCAGGAGCGCTTTGTCCAGAAGATGTTTACTGGCATTGAAGGTAGCAATGACCTGGATGTGCATGCAGTCGGCCAGCAGCCCGTCGGTGAGGTTCAGAATGTTCGAAACACTGTTGGTATCGCCCCCAGCCTCGCGCGATTGCAGAATCCGCTCGGCATCTTCGATGATCAGCACCGATTCCTTGTTGTCGAGCAGAAAGGGAATGATTTCGGGTGAGGTCAGGTAGTTCGTCATGTAGGGGGGCAGAATGAGCATGTCCTTCTTGATCAACGAACTGAGGTATTTGATGTAGGTCGTTTTTCCCGTGCCGGGTTCGCCGTGCAGCAGCACCAGCCCTTTACTTTTGGGCTGCGCCAGCAGATCGACTAACCGCTCATGCACAGCCGGAAAGTCGTCGTTATAGTGAAGTTCGAGGCTGATATCGGGTGGGAGAATCTCGACCCGTTCGGTATGTAGTCCGCCCAGTCCGCTCTGTATCAGGTAAATATGCGTCTGGTTATCTTCGTGGACGTACTTATGCTCCTGAAATCCATCGAGGAGGGTTTTAGCCGATGCTTCGTCGCGAAAATAGCCGTACAACCGGAAGAACCGATCGCCCACAAACTCAGCTTTAAGCACAACTCCATCGTCGTGCTGATAGACTCGTTCGATGACGTGCCAGCCCTGATCCGTCACCCGCGTCGAATGGTTGACCAGCACGAATCCGCGGCTATCGAGCAACTGCTGAGCCGACGGCTTGAAGTCGTCGTTGAAATGAAGATAATTAGGATAGCTGCCGAACGTCTGAACAAAGTGCGGGGCCAGCGGAAACTCCCGATCGAGATCGTTGGGAATGTACAGATTCTGGATAATAGCTTGGTTTGGCATACGACTGTTGGCCGACAGATAGCGCAACATATCGTCCCTGGAAATGTTCTCGTAGGTTTTCAAACAGGCGTTGCGTTACGGTTCTGGGGTACTAAGTTACCGAAAAATTCGGATGCCTGTTCGAAAAGATGATTACGGAGATCCTAATAGGTAAAGCGCAACGCGTTGGGGGCAAAGCGCAGCATAATCTCGTGAACGCTTTTCTGGTCGAACTGCGTAGCATAAGGGCTCTCGGGCGTCTGGGAGTTGAAAATATACCCGAGCCGGATTGTTTTCGTCAGTTGATACTCCGCAAAAGCCTGCAGGTAATCCGTTGAGATAATCCCCGGACTGTTCTGCCGGTACGATAAGCCCAGCCCGACTTCTTCGCTGAACCAGGCACGGAGGTTGAGGTCGACGCCGAGCGGGCGGTTTTCTATTTTTGAAATCAACACCGACGGGATCAGGACAATATCGTCGGCCACTTCAAACGGAACTCCTGCCTGGAACATGATGGGACGAACGCCCTGATAAATCGACTGACCTGAGTAATTTAAGGTCGGTACGGAAAGCTCGGGAGCCGATACGCCCGCAAAAAAACGATCCGACTGGTAATAAATTCCGACTCCCAGGCTGCTGGTGGCCTTGTTGATGGTCGTACCGCTCGCAAAGTCGTATAGCGGCAATACGTTGACGCCCCCCTGAACGCCAATAGACAGTTTTGCCAGAGCAGGCATGTTGAAGCGGTACGCCACGCTGCCGTATACCCCCGTGTTGGCAAACAAACCCATCCGGTCGTTCAGCGCCTGAAAGCCGAGTCCTATTCGGCCGTTGGCAATTGCTCCATCACCCGAGACACTCTGCGTGATGGGAGCGTAGCGCACGCTGAACCATTTACGACGAAGAAAAGCCGATAAATGAAACGATTCCCGACTGCCCGCGTATGCCGGATTGATACTCAACGGATTCTGTAAGTACTGGGAGTAGAGCACTTCTTTCTGGGCGTATACAGGTCGGCCCGTTAGCCAAAACCCCAAACAGGCTACGGCCAGTAGCGCGGCTCGTTTGCAGGAAAAATGCCTCATAGAGTCGTAAAAAAAGTACAAGTATGGCGTAAAAAAAGCGTGTCACGGTTTTTGATTATGGGGTATCATACCGCGACACGCTTTGTATCAAAAATGCTTGTGCAAGCTAGAAATCATACCCGAGCGTCAGGTAGGCGATGGGCTTGCCAACGGTTTTGTCCTCCAGCCCCCAGGCATAATCGAACTTAACGAAATAGCCGAAGATCATAGTCCGTACACCAGCCCCGTAGCCAATCAGGAACGGGTTCTTAAAGTTGGTCACCGTGGCCCGGAACGGGATGTTACCCCCACCGACCACTTCCGTGTTCAGGCTGTTTTGCTGGCTGAAAGGGCCGCTGCCTGTCCAGGCCGTACCGATGTCGGAGAACGCGACCAGTTGCAGGTTTCTAAGGAAATTCGAAGTTACGTTACCACGATACAGGTAGCGAATCAGTGGCAGCCGTAGCTCGGCATTGAACAGCATGTAGCTGTTTCCGGTTAATTTTCCCTGCCGGAAGCCACGCAGCGGAGCGGCAAAGTCCAGGAAGAACACGTTGCGGTAGTCGTACGGAATTTCGTTTTGGGTAGTGTTCGGCACCAGCAGCGGATTCGATGCAACCTGCTCTTTCTGGTTGTTGATCCAGTTTTCCATACCACCCAGGGTGGCCTGCTTGGGCGCGGCTCCTCCCGACTGACTAAACGCAAAGCGCAGGGCCAGTACCATATCGCGGTGGATCTTCTGGTAGTGGCGGGCATCGAGCGACAGGCGCCGGAAACTTTCGGACGACGAACGCAACCCGGCATATTCTTCGTAGCGCAGTTTGACTTTCGTACCCATGGTCATGTTCATGCCATTGATCCGGCTGTTGTCGAATACGAACTCTCCCCGCAAACCGGCGTAGTCGGACACTAGATCGGGCAGCGCAAAGGACGACAGGTCGATCAGGCGGGTCATGGCGTAGAACGGCGATACCGTAAACCGGCTATTGACGGAAATTGGATACGAAGCCGACACGGCGATGCGGTTGTACCGGTTTTTCTGCGTCAGGCCCGCATCGGGCACGAACAGGGTCTGGCGGTCGACCCGCACCCCGTAGTCGATAAGATGCGTCAGGTTGGTGTATTCGGCAAACAGATCGCTGTTATGCAGGGCGTTGGTCAGGCTGAGGTAACCCCCGGCGCGCAACACATGATTTTCCAGCAAATCGGTCAGGGTAACCTCCTGGGTATAACCAAAACCCCGGATCGGATCGATGCGCCAGTTCGAAGGAGCTTCGTTGATACCGAAGGTACTCTTGTAATCGAAAGGTCCGCGAATGGTAATGTTCTCCCGACGGCGGTTGCGCAGCGGGGCGGTCGTCAGGCTGGGCAGGGTGCCTGCTCCGGTTCGACGCTGACGGTACTCGGCGGCTTTCAGCACGTCCGGATCGAACTGGTAATTGTCGGTATCGACTTCACCGGGCTCAAGTTTCAGCTTGTTCGCCGATCGCGCACCCGCAACACTGGGGGCCGTTCCGCTGGAATCGGCAGGCATACGAGCCGCGGTTGCCGAATCGATTTTCGCGGGGGCAGGCTTGGGGGTATTCTGTGCGTTGAGTCGGTTGATGGCCGCGGCCCGTTGCGTGGGGGGCGTCTGAACCGATTGGTTCAGGCTCAGCTTCGAGCGAAACCCAATGTATTCATCTCCATCTTTCAGGGCGCTGTAGACGAAGCCGCCGTTGGCCGGGGTTAAATCGTACAACCGAATGCTTTGCGGCAGCGCGGTAACCTGACTGACGCTTCGGTTCAGGCTGTCGGCCTCCAGCCGGTAGAGGTTCCGAATGCCATTCACGTCATTGAGAAAATAAGTCGTGGTTTCGCTGGCCGGAATGGGCTGCGTAGCGTGCGAAAGTGAGTCTGTCAGCCGAACTACCGACAAATCCCGGGCGCTGCCTTCGTGCGAGAACAGGCTCATGTAATCCCGAACCGTTCGGTACGAACCTTTGTCGACTCCCAGGGTATCTTCCCGGCGGTTGGAACTGAAAACCACCTGCCGAGCCGTGCGTCCGACGAAAGCAGGGTATAAATCATCGTAGAGGTCGTTGGTCAGCTGCTGATAGGAACCCCGGTTGATGCTGTATAAAAACAGATCGTTCTGGCCTTTGCGATCGGCGCTCAGAATCAAGCTGCCTCCATCCTCCGAAGCATCCATCCAGACGACCTGCGATAAGCCATTGACCTGGCGTTTGAACTGCTGCTTCGGCCGCTTCTCGAAATCGCTGAACTGGTACAGGTTCGTTTTTCCGAACTCATCGGTCATGACCAGCAAATTATTGCCTTTCTGCCAGGCCAGCAGGGGCGTACTGGTTGGGGTAAACAGCCCATCGAGCCGGTAGCCACCCGACAGCACGTTGGTTTTTTTACGGTTAGTCGTGTTGATCACTTCCACCGTGAATTTGCCATCGCGCAGGATGCTGTAAGCTATAAACTGTTTATCGGGGCTTAGTTTAAGGCTAACCAGCGAAGACTTGTCATCGGCCGAACTGACCTTGACCTGGAAATCGTCGGCGCCCCCCTGATACGCCTGCGTTACGCTGTTGGCCATGCCCGCGTAGTATTCGCGCCATTCGCGCAGAAACCGGCCGTAAGGAACGCCCAGCGTACTGGTAATGCTTTTTTCTTCGTTGCGGATGATGCGCGTCAGGTTCAGAATGTTCGAGACGTTATCCCGTCCATAGCGCTGAACAATGTAATTCCAGATCGAATGGCCGACTCGCTCGGCATCTTTTCCCGACAGGCCGGCCAGCAGCGAGGCCTTTTTGATGGGGTGTGTCAGAGTCACATCGCGCATGTAGTCGTCTAGTTCGAGGCTGTTGCCATCGGCGATATACGAGGCAATTCCCGGCATGAACCAGTCGGGCAGGGTCAGTAGCAATGAACTTTGGAGCGCATCTTTCAGACTGCCGCCGTAGAGCATATCGTATACGAACAGCATCGCAACATCATGAATGATCTGCCGCCGGAAGCTGACCTGGTCGCCGGTGAACGCCAGCTCGATCCGGGATTTGGACAGGTCCTGTTCGCGGCTGGTCAAGCCGCTCTGGGCGGTGATGCCAATGTTACTCTGCGCCAGCTCGGAAGGTGAGTTGAACAGGAAAATCTTAACCCGGTTGTAGGGCGTATACCCCAGCAGTTCGGTAATCCGGTCGAATTCCGACTCCGCATACTGGGCCGTCAGGTTAGCGATCTGGGTGCCGTCCTGATAATAGTAAATCTCGAAGTTTGAGGTGCGGATGGTCTTCCAGTCGAAACTGCGGTACTGAATACGATTTTTCCCAAATCGCTCAAGCGACGGGTAATTTTGAGCTGTCGCGATGCCCAATCCGCCCAACAACAGGCTCAACAACAAAATGTATTGTTTTCGCATAATAAAACGATCGCCATACGCCGTGTTTCCGTGGATCAGAGTAACAGGCGTTTACCTAACTAATGTAGTACCGTAAAGCTAACAGATCGACGCTGGTCGATGCCAGTTTAATTTGTGTTACTATAACGAAACATAACGGCTAATATTCGCTTCGGAGTCCAAATCTTCATGATCTAACAGATACCTGGCAAATTGCTCGGCCAGATAGGGGGCCAGCGAAACCCCCTTAGTACCCATCCCGCCAAAAATACCTACGGTCGGATGGGCAGGATGGAGCCCAATAAACGGCCTTCGGTCTTTGGTCGACGGCCGGATGCCCGCCTGCTGCGCTACCACCCGATACGGAACGTTCAGAATTTCACGCACTTTCGATTCCAGAAACGCGCGGCCGTCGTCCGTTGTTTGCCAGTCCAGGTCATGCCAGCTGTACGTTGCGCCGATCCGGATCAACCCATCGCGAACGGGTAAGATAAAAACACCCTGATTGACGATGTTTTTGACGGTATATGTTTCGGCTACCGCTGTCAGAATTTGCCCTTTGACCGGGTTATAAGGCAGCCAGCTAAAGAGCGGATTTTCGCGGGTCATTACGCCGTCGCAAAAGATGACTTTCGAGAAGGTAATATCTTTCCAGACAACGCCCTCATCTTTAATCTTCAGATCGTCCGACTCGATACGGCCTTCGAAATATTGGTTCTTTCGAACGAAATAGCCTTTGATAACCCGAACAAATTCGGTTAGGTCCAGCCAGCCCGATTGCGTCACCGTCAGTCCGCCAAAGGGATTGTTGACAAAAGGGCGGTAAGCCTGATCATCAGTGCTTTCGGCTACGTAGGGTCGTATGGCTGGGTCGGCCGTCAGGGCCAGGTAATCGGATTGCTCGCGGCTAGAGCGGAAAGGGCGGTAAATGGTTTTTGGGTGAAAGAACCGAACGGCCAGTTCCTGTTCGATACCGGTATAAAACTGATGCAGAAACGGAAATAATTCGTCGGCTTTCCAGGTACGAACGAGTTTGCGGCCCGTCAGCGGATTGACGATGCCTGCCGCTACGGCCGATGCGGAGGGTAATCCTGGATCGTCGGCCAGAATCACCGAACACCCGCGCTGGTCGAGCGTCCAGGCCAGCACGGAGCCCGCTACACCCTGGCCCACAATCAGAAAATCGGCAGTCATGAAGGGGAAATTAAGAATGAATAATGGATAATGAATAGTTAATAATGTTTAGATGAGTCAGCCCCATTATCCATTGTTCATTATGCATTAATCATTGTCCAGTTTAACCTGTTCGTTGGTTCGATGAAGCTCGGCCAGGCGCCGGTCGGCCAGTTCGATTACCCAGTCGACCTGCTCCTCGATGGTCATGTGCGAGGTGTCCAGTGAAACGGCATCGGGAGCCTGTACCAGCGGACTTTCAGCGCGGGTTGTATCGATATGGTCCCGTTTTTCAAGGTTTTGGATAATCTCTTCCAGGTTGACCAGCTCGCCTTTTGCGAGCAGCTCCTGCTGTCGGCGTCTGGCTCGGGTAAAGGTATCGGCTGTCATAAACACTTTGACTTCGGCATCGGGAAAGACCTTCGTGCCTATATCACGTCCATCCATGACGACGCCCCGCCGGCGGCCCATTTTCTGCTGCTGTGCGACCAGCGCCCAGCGAACTTCCGGAATGGCACTGACCTCGCTGACGATATTGGAGATATACATTTTACGTATTTCTTCCTCTACGTTCAGGCCGTTCAGGCAGGTTTCGTTGCGGTCTGTTTTGTTATTGTGCTTGAAGGAGATATGGACTTTGTCCAGTGCAGCCATGACCTCTTTGTGATTGGAAAGAGATATCCGTTCCTGAATGAAAAACAAGCTAACGGCCCGGTACATAGCCCCCGTGTCGATATATCCGTAGCCCATGCGGGCCGCTACGGCTTTAGCAGTTGTGCTTTTCCCACAACTGGAATACCCGTCGATGGCAATCACTATTTTCGGCATGAATCATAAACCCGCCGGAGCAGGAATGGTTGAGCAAAGTAAGCACAAAAAGCGGAGGAGGCAAAGGGGAGAGGCCAGGGCGTGGGCATAGGAATAAAGGCATAGGGTGAAGAGTAATTCTCAGCATCCCATGCCCTTGCCTCTATGCCCTATCCTCGCTGCTCTCCGCCCCGAGCCTTATTGCTTCCGTTCTTGGCCTTTCTGCCCGAAGCATGGCGAAGATATGCTCGTCGAGGTATTCATTGTTTTTGACCGCGGCTTTCCGATGAATGGCTTCGTGCCGGTAACCGGCAGCTTCGAGCACGCGCATCGACCCGATATTCCGCTCCAGCACACAGGCGAAAATCCGATTCACCTGAAAGTTCTGGAAGATGTAATCCGTCATGATGGGTAATGCACTGGTCATGATGCCCCGGCCCCAGTAGTCTTCGCTGAGCCAGTAGCCGATTTCAGCATTGTACCGATAAATGTCGTCTTTCACCGTGAAACCAATGTTACCGACGGCCTGTCCGTCGATCTCGATGGCCAGGTTGTTGGGCTGCTGGTAAGATTTGTTCGAGCGCACCCAGGAATGCGCATCCCGGGGCGTGTACGGATACGGGAAAAAATCGCGGACGTTGTTCCAGATGCGCCGATTGCTGGCATGGCGAACCAGCGACTCTTCATCACCTTCACGCCAGGGACGTAATTGACCAAGAGAGAGCGGAAACGTAATCAAGGTAGTAGTCAAAAGGTGCGAGGATTGTATACGTCACTAACTAGATGAACCGCCAAATGTTAAGCGATTATACCCCTTACCGATCTCGAATCGAAGATTCGGGCCGAATGATCATATTTTGGCTCGGCTGATGGGTCACTGCTTTTCCGAAGGCGTCATAATCACCGTCAGGCTCCGGGCACCGTGGGCACCCACAACCAGCGACTGCTCGATATCGGCCGTTTTCGAGGGCCCGCAGATGAAAACTCCGTATGTAAGCGCGTTTCGGTCGATATGCTGGTAAGCAATGTGCATGTTCGGCACCAGCGTATCCCGGCCGACAACGAGTACCAGATGCTGCGTAATGAACGGCAGCGAGCGGTTCAGCATGTTGGGTTCGGGAAGCCAGACCGCTCCGTTTTCGGCAACCACAAACTCGCCCTGGAGAACCGTCAGGTCCATTTGTTCCAGAATCATTTTGTCGGTTTCCGACCCCACGGAAACCAGGTCGAAGCCGGGTAGCGGAACCGACGAAGCAATGCGCTCGGCATCCGGGAAAGCCGTCCGCAGTTGATCGCCAATCGAGTCACCGGGCTTTAGTTCGACCAGTTTCCCGCCCACAAACGCCAGCGCATCACGGAAGCGGGTAAATATATCGTCGGCCTCATTGACAAACGTCGGTACATTGGGTAGAGGTAGGGGTTCGGGTTTGTTCTGCCGGACGCGGGCCAGCAGTTGATCGCGAGTACTCATAACGGAAAAATTGCGTTTAGGGGCAATACTACAAAATAACTGCAGGAGTTTCACGAAACGTCAGTAAAGCCGGGCCACAGTTTCTGGCTCCTGGCTTACCGATCATAACCTGACGTGGTGGGCAATCCGTCAGCCAGTTCATCCTGGTCTTACCTGATTTCATACCCGCTCAATTGGCATTCGTCGGAAAAAACGACCCGTTAACTATAGACCTCGCTAGTTTTGAGCTAGTCTATCAGCCAAGCCTGAACAGCTACAACAAATGTACCGATGATCAAAGGAATCGAAACCACTGCTTTCTCAACTGTCATCAAAGCGGAAGAACTGACAGTACGGCGGGTGTTCGACGCCATGGCCGCTGCCTGGAATGCCGGTGATGCAACCGCATTTGGAAAATGCCTGACGGATGACTGCGATTATGTCACCTTTGCGGGGCAGCACATCAGGGGGCGTCAGGCGAATGAGCAGATTCACCGGGAACTGTTCGACTCATGGATCATGAGCGGCTCCACGATGCATGTGGGAAAAGAGCGGCCGTCGGTTGTTTTCCTGAGCCCTGCGATTGCACTGGTCCATTCGACCGGTACGGTTCAACTGCGCTTTCAGAAAGAACCGCCCCCTGACCGGCTGTCGATCCAGACCACGGTGTTGGTGAAAACAGCCGGCGACTGGAAGGTTCGGGCGTTCCACAATAACCGGATTCGACGACCCGGATTTCTGCAGCGAATCCTGATGAGCCTCAAACGCAGGTAGTTGACTGCGAGCTACCGCACCGAATAACCGATGAAAGCCCGCCGAATAATAGCCGATACTAATTGCCCAATTTGGGTACAGTCAACCGAGGCTACCGGCTATAAGCCGGAAAAGCAGGCTACCGAAAAAATTTTTACATTTAAACCGGCCAGCAATGTATAGCTTATGTCGAGGCTCAACAAGGGCGTATCGGCGGGTAACGATCACTGACGGCTCTTGCCTATCGCTAGAAAACCTATGACCCGCGAACAACTTATCGGTACAATTGGCAAAAACGGTCGACGGCTCAACATGATGGGCTCCGACCTGGCCCGTTTCGATTTCAGTGGGCTTGACCTGACCGGAGCCGACTTTCGCTTTTCTAATCTGGAAAAGGCTAATTTCCGCGGAGCCATTCTCCGGGCGGCCGATCTGAGTTTTTCAAACCTCGAAGGCGCTTCCTTCGTCGACGCCGATCTGTTCGAAGCGAATCTGAATTTCTGTGGCCTGGAAGACGTCGACCTGACCGGTGCCAACGTAGAAGGGGCCACGTTCAATTTTTCGGGACGCAGCAAATACCGCCCCCCAACGGTAGAGCGTCCGGAACCCATCACGCTGACAACTATTCTGCAGAAACCGGGCCTGGGCACCTGCATCGGGGCGCTATTGGGGGGACTGCTGATCTACGGTTGCAATGCGGTCATTTACTTTACAAACCTGATCGCTACCGCCGAAGATCCGCTGATGGCCGGTTTATACCGCTTTCTGATCGTGCAGAACATGACCGACGGCGCGGTCGTTTTCTTACTGGCCTGGGCCCTGTCGGGCTGGCTGACCCGTCAGTTTCCGGCGGTATGGCTACGGCACCTATTCATCAGTTTGGCGGTAATGGGCAGTTTCTTCGTTGTGAACACTGGACTGTATATGACGCTTGGCCGGCCTTATCTGGAAGAACTGGCAAAGCGGCCGGGAGGCATCGAGAAAACGGCAGCCTGGTACATCTATGTCATTGGCGACCTGCTGATTGCGAACTTTTTTCTGTACGTGCTGCAGCAGGGCCGCCAATTGACCCGGAAACTTTCCGAACAGGAGTTTCAACTGCTCAATCTGGAGAAGTTGAAAACCCGGGCGGAACTGGATGCGCTTCAGGCAAAAATCAATCCTCATTTTTTGTACAATTCTCTGAACAGCATTGCCAGTCTGGTCCACGACGATCCGGATAAAGCCGAAGAGATGACGCTGCTTCTGTCGAAACTATTCCGCTATTCGACTGGGCGGAATGGCGAACTGTTTGCCACGCTGGCCGACGAACTGGAGATGGTTCAGACGTATCTGAAAGTAGAACAGGTTCGCTTCGGAAGCCGGCTTACGTTCAGCGTCGAAGTAGCGGACCCTTCGCTGAGTGAACTCAAACTGCCTCAGTTTCTGCTGCAGCCGATTGTCGAGAATGCCATCAAACACGGTATTGCCAAGCGGGCCGACATGGGGCGAATCGACGTGCGGATCTACGAGAAAAACGGCGACCTGAATTTGTGTGTCCACGACAACGGCCCCGCTTTCCCCGACGATATGGATGGGGGCTACGGGCTGCGCAGCATCCAGGATAAACTCAAACTGCTTTATGGCGATGCCGCTCGCGTCGAGCTGCAAAACTGGCCTCTCAAACAGGTTTTACTGTCTATCCGAATAGATAAGGTGCGGTCGGAACCGACTATTTTATCGGGTGAACCGACCTGATCTAATGGTTGTCATTGGTCATTTATGGTCATTATAAAGACGTTGACAACCGTCCTTTACAACGAATGACCATCACTGCCTCCTTACGCAATACAAACATGCTACTACCCTTAAAAACGTTACTTGTCGATGACGAACCGCTGGCGATCAGTCGGTTACGTCGTCTCCTGGATAAACACCGCGATACGTTCGAGGTGATCGGCGAAGCGTCCAACGGGGCTGAAGGGCTGACGCTCATCGAAGCCCAGCAACCGGACGTCATTTTTCTGGATATTGAAATGCCCTTGCTCAATGGCTTCGAGATGCTGTCGAAAGTGACCACCGTGCCAATGGTCATTTTTGCGACGGCCTTCAATCAGTATGCCATTCGGGCGTTTGAAGAAAATTCCGTCGATTATCTGCTTAAACCCGTTGAAGCGGAACGACTGGCCCGAACTGCCCAGAAAATCCGCTCGCTGGTCGAGCGGAACGATAGCGCTCAGGCAATCAATAACCCAATGACCGAAAGCGTCATGCGGTTGCTGGCCCAGATGCAGCCCAAAAAAGAAGTTTATTCTATTTCGGTCAAGACCGGCGAAAAAATTATCCTGATACCGCTTTCCGACATCGCTTATTTTGAAGCCGAAGACAAGTACGTTTTTCTGTGCACGATTGACGGGCAGAAATACCTGACTAACTACACCCTGACGATACTCAACGAAAAATTGCCCGACACATTTGTGCGGGTAAGCCGGTCGGTAATGGTCAATCGCCAAAAAATCAGTGAGGTACACCGCCATTTCGACGGCAAATTCATACTGGTGATGACCGACAAAAAAGGAACGAAAGTAACCACGGGTAGTACCTACGGTGAAACCGTCCGGCAGTTGATGGAACTCTGAACCCCACCGTCATGAAAGTAGCTACTGAACGAAAAATTATCCGCTGGTTTCATATCCTGGCCAGCATTCCGATTCTCGGCTATATCTACGGGCCGGTGGCGGCCATGCCTGAGCCCGCTTTTGCGGTCAGGGTGGTGATTTTGCCGGCGGTAATCTTATCAGGCTTCTGGCTCTGGCTGGGCCATCGCGTCCGGACGTGGTGGCGTACGCCCGTAAGGCACGGCTGATCGGCGAAAAGCGTTAGTTTTGCTGCCAAATCGTTGGTCATGAGTAAGAAAAACAGATCAGGAATCATTTACTCCACGAATCCGGATTTTCAGTATGAATCAGACGGACCGTCGGAAGCCGAGACCTTACCACCCACTCAGCAAAATCTTAAAATCTGGCTGGTCAAATTAGGAGGCAACAAAGTGGTAACGGCGGTTCGTGGCTTCGTTGGCAGCGAGGTCGCTCTGGCTGACCTGGGCAAACAGTTGAAAACTGCCTGCGGATCGGGTGGTTCAACGAAAGACGACGAAATTCTGATCCAGGGTGATCATCGCGACAAAGTGCTGACCTGGCTCACCGGCAAAGGCTATAAAGCCAAAAAAGCGGGCGGGTAAAAGCTGGGTTATTGAATACCACCCATCCACTTCTTCAGCGGTTTGGTTAGCAGCAAAAGCAGCAAGCCGAATCCGAGACTGAAATAGGCTACACTCTGGAAAAGAGAGGGCATCTGCTGTACGTTTTTCTCATCGAAACCCCCGGCAAACAGACCGGCAATCAGATTACCCAGCGAAGTACCGACAAACCAGAGCCCCATTAGCTGGCTGGTGTAGCGCTTAGGTGCTAACTTGGAAAAAGCACTCAGTCCCACCGGGCTTAGAAATAGCTCACCGAGGGTAAAGAACAAATACGTGAATGTCAGGTACAGGGGTGAGATGCGCGTGCCGGTCAGCGCCAGTTTAGACGCCACCACCATCACGACATAAGCCAGCCCCAGCAAAAGCAGGCTCGTGGCAAATTTGGCGGGCACCGAATAGTTCAGGTTTCGGTTTGCCAGAAAAACCCACAACATGGCCAGAATCGGCGAGAAAATAAGAATGAAGGCCGGGTTCAGGTTCTGAAACCAGCTCGACGGCATTTCCCAGCCAAAGAAGTTCAGATTCGTGTACCGATCGGCGAAGATCTGCAGCGACGAACCCTGCTGCTCGTTGCCCGCCCAGAACATGGCCGACGCCAGAAAAAACGCGAACAGTACAACTACCCGCTTTTTCTCGACCATATCCAGGCCACCTGCCGTCAGGATGTAAGTGAAATACCCTATAGCGGTCAGCGAAATGATCGTGCCCATAGCCTGCGCCAGGCCCTGGGCGGTGGTCATGTCCAGCACACCGGTTAGTTGAAGAACAGTCAGCACCACAATGATAGCGGCTAAAAAGGCCAGTAATGAGCGATTATTGCCTGCAGCTTGTTGATCACCGGTTTCTGCTTTGGGAACATAGTTGCCATGGTTGCCCAGAAACCGATGCCCCAGTGTGCGGAACGTAATCAAGCCAAGGCCCATTGCCACGGCAGCCGCTCCGAACCCGTAATGCCAGCCCACGCGCTGGCCCAGATAACCAACCACCGAAATACCGAGTAGAGAGCCGAGGTTGATGCCCATGTAAAAAATAGAAAAAGCCGCATCCTTCCGGGCACCGCCCTCCGGATATAACTCGCCAACAACGCTACTGATATTGGGTTTGAGCAAACCAGTGCCCATCGCGACCGTGAAGAGGCCTACGTAAAATAAGCTCGGACCCGACGGAATCGCCAGGATAATGTGGCCGAGCATAATGATAATGCCACCGTACCAGATGGATTTACGCTGTCCCAGAAGTGTGTCGGCAACCCAGCCACCGGGTAACGAAAGCAGATAGACCGACGCGGTATAAATGCCATAAATAGCAGCTCCCTCCATTTCGTTCAACCCCATTCCGCCCCGAACTTTATCGATTAGAAACAGCAGCAGAATGGCCCGCATACCGTAATAGCTAAAGCGCTCCCACATTTCGGTAAAGAACAGCACGAAAAGACCCACTGGGTGACCGAATAGGGTAGCTTTGCTGGCGGGTTTGTCAAGAGTGGCTTCCATGGAATAGGGATAAGGGATCAGTTTGCCGAAGAATAGTGACGAATTAACGGAAAAATAGCTGTAAATATATCCTTCGCATCTGGAACGGCAAGGTAAAACATGTGCTGGTGAAGAACGGTAATTGGTACGACAACCGTTTGTTATCATCCCGACTTACCCATAGTTTCAGCAAACGTTTTTTCTCTATGTCTGAAGTTTTAAGACTCCTTCCGATCGATTTTCAGAAAGATCCGTATCTGGTGCTCGACTTTTCGGCGACTAATCCTGATCTGGCTACGCTCGATCTGACCAACACGGCTGTGTTTACGGACTATGTATTCGGCAAACTAAAAGCGGCTGGTGCGCTCGTGGGCGTAGGTGGTTATAACGAACACCGTGTCATTTACCGACGAAGTGACCATTTCAACACGTCTGGCGAACCACCCCGCGAAATTCACCTGGGTATCGACCTGTGGGCCGAGGCCGGGACGCCGGTTTTTGCTCCGCTGGATGGCATCGTACATAGTTTTCAGGACAACGCCCAGTTTGGCGATTATGGCCCGACGATTATTCTTGAACACACCGGACGCATGTCCGACGACTCAGATGCGGCTTCCCAGCCGCGTTATAGTCTCTACGGACACTTGACCCGGAAGTCGCTGGAAGGGTTGTATGAAGGGAAAGTGCTTAAAGTCGGGGAGGAGCTGGGCGAGATCGGCCCTTATCCCGAAAATGGTGACTGGCCTCCGCACCTTCATTTTCAATTGATGACGGATATGCTAGGCCGTAAGGGCGATTTTCCCGGCGTTTGCTCACTGGCCGACCGCGTACGGTTTCTTAAAATCTGCCCAAACCCAAATCGATTACTGAAAATCGCCCGGCTTCCATTGCCATAAAGCTTATAAGAGTTTTGCAGTAGTTTGGCTAGGTATGTTGTAAATCTTTCAAAATGTTTTGAAACTATAAAAAACTATTTTACCTTTGAGTATGACATTTGAGGAAGCGAAGGCTAAATTTATTCATACCTGGGGTACGCTCGCGACCCAGTGGGGCATCAACCGCTCGATGGCACAACTCCACGCGATTCTGCTGATTGCGCCCGAGCCGCTGGCCACCGAAGATGTTATGGAACAGTTGCAGATCTCGCGCGGAAACGCCAGTATGAATCTGCGGGACCTGATGGATTGGGGGCTGATTTACAAGCAACTAAAGCCTGGTGAACGGCGGGAGTTTTTTGTTGCCGAAAAAGACATTTGGAAAGTAGCCCGGCAAGTGGCCAAAGAGCGTCGACGCCGGGAGATTACGCCGGTTGTCGAGGTGCTGAACGAACTTCAGACCATTCCAACAGACACACCTGAAGCTCAGGAGTTTCACCGGGTGATCGCCGGATTGAGCAGTGTAGTTGGGTTTGCCGATAACACCCTGAATGCGGTGATCAGAGCTGAGGAAAACTGGCTGATGAGCCAATTCCTGAAAGTATTCCGCTAATTTTTTTACTTTATAATTTCAATTGTTTTTGAAAATTTAAAAACATATAATATGAAAAAGCTGATCATTTACGACGGCAGTTGCCCGATGTGTCGGCTGTACACGAAAGGCATCGTTGCTACCGATAAAAGCGGCAGCTTAATGCGGATGAGCAACGATCAAATCAAACAGGAGGCCATTCTGAACCGCCTGGACCGGCAAAGGGCGCGCCACGAAATTCCGCTGGTAGATCTCGACGGTGGCGAGACGCTTTATGGAGTAGATACCTGGGCTTATGCATTGGGTCAACCTAATCCGTCGATTCAAAAGCTCTTATCGATCCATTGGTTCAGAGCCCTTCTTCAAAAGCTATATGCCTTTATTTCATACAACCGGCGCATTATCATTACATCACCACCCGGTCGCTGGCAGTTGCTCGACCTTCAGCCTGCGTTCAATCCGGGTCAGCGACTGGCGTTCATCGGCATTGTGTTTAGCCTCGTTGCCGCTCTTTTCCTGAGTGGACGTGTCTCTGTGTGGCCACCAGCCGCTTTCGCCCTGGTGATTAGTCAGCTTACATTGACTGGTATCTATCTGTTTGTCTTACAGCCAGGTGAGGGCTTCGAAAAAATCCTGGATTACGCGGGTCATCTGGGCATGAGCCTACTGGTTGGCAGTAGCGTAATGGCCCTTTCCTCGCTGCTCGGCTGGACGACACTCGGCCTGATGGGATATGCTCTGATGATTGGCCAGCATTTTATTCGCACCTACCGACTCGGACTCAATCCGTGGCTGAGCGTCTGCTTTACGGTACTGGCTTTGCTGTTACTTCGATAGCGATGGATGCCGCAAAAAGTTTTTACTATCACCTGTTCTCTTACTGACTATGGCTAGCTCAGACAATTTGTCAAATCGTATTTACTGGCATTGGACTGTATTGCCGGTACTGGCATACCTATTAAGCTGGAGCGCTGGTTTAGCAAGTTTGATTGCATTCCCAATACTAGTGACAGTGGCCTATTATTTACTTTTCAGAATTTACCCAGGCGTCAGCCGGCCAGGCTATTGGTTCTTTACACTTCCCGTCACTTTTTTTATTTGGGTGAAGTGGGGCCCAGCCATAACCTATTCCCGGCCAGATGGTATTTTGACTGGAGTCATGGCCTACTATGCTGGGCAACTGATCAATACATTTCTAATTCCTTTGCTTCTTGAGCGAGGTAAACCAGAGTTATTATTGAGGTGGGTGATAAGTACCTCAATAGCAGCCTTCATTTGGTTAATTCTGCTCAGGTTAATCGGGATAGTTTGGCTGATGATACAACTGAACAGTAGTGATCTGGCTATTTACTTCATTTACCCTTCGATTGCTTTGGTTGCGAATGGAATCAGTGGCTTTTTTCTGACAAAAGCTTACAGGACTGATGATTGAAAAAATACAAACTAATCATTGCTGTAAATCAGTTCCTTAAAAACTCCACAACCGCTTTGGCAAATTCCGGGGTGCGCATGGCCCCGCCGTGGTCGCCCGGTACAATGACCAGCCGCGACCCTGGGATGGCATCGACCAGTGTTTGCGGGTCGCCGTTGTCTTTGTCCTGATCGCCATTGACTACCAGTACGGGAATTCGGATTTTACCCAGGTCTGATTTACTGGTCACGGGCTGAAACTCCTGTAAACGAGCTAACACGACCGTATCGGCTCCCGATTTTTTGGCGTAGTCGACCGCAGCCTGTAATTCAGGATGACTGCCGGGTTTAGTCAGCGCTTCGTGGAAATTCCGGCGCCGAAACCAGTTGGGATCGGAGAAGTCGACACTGATGCCGCCCATGACCGCCCGACGTACCTGCTTGTCCATGGTCAGTAGTTTGGCCGTCAGAATGGCCCCGCGTGAGTAACCCACCACATCATAGTTGGTCAGGCCGAGATGTTTCATCAGCGCCATTACGTCCTTCAGTTCGGTGTTATCCCGGTAGGCTTCAGCCGCATGCGGTTTGTCGGAGAGTCCGTTGCCCCGCAGGTCAAGGGTAATAACTTTGAAACCGGCGTCGGCCAGCGCCTGCCGAACGGGAGCACGTTTCCAGCTTTCGCTGGTACTGATAAACCCATGCAGCAGTACTACCGGTTTGCCCGTGCCCAGCACATCGTAGTGAATTTTAGTTCCGTCGAAGGACGTGAAGAGTGGCTCACGGGACGTTTGAGCCTGAACGAAAACGCCTGAGAGTAAGCCTAGGACGAGCAAAACGGATTTCATCGGTATCTGGTAACGTATGAATGCAGAGGGTGATTCAATAAGTCTAACCTTTCGCTATTCTACCGGGTTATCTAACAAGAAACAAACCACTCAACGATTATGACCACTCAACTGGAACATCCGATAATTGATGATACCGACATAATCGGTTCACGCCTTAGCCGCATCGACCCCAATAATTTCCGAAACCAGAGCGGAGCGGCTTTGGAAGACGGTGATGACGAAGCAATCGACGACGATTTGAACGAGGAGGAGACAGACGACGAGCCGATAGATGAAGACGGCGATCCGACCGGCGAACACGACCATCATCAGGACGATAATTATGCACTCGGTGGCCACGTGACCCGGTCGGGTAGTGTTTAACTTTTTAGCTCTTGACGGTTATGAACGACGAAAATAAAGCGTACGATCCCGCAGAAGATGAAAACCAGGGCGTCGTGCAGCGTATGGCGCAGGTCGAGAAAGCCAGCGCGGGTACACCCCAGACTGGTGGCCTGAACCCTGAACCGCTCCAGGACAGCCAGTCCGGACAGCCAGCCGATGAGGAGAATGTCAACGATGAACTACTGACTGAAGAGGAGGTGGCGAAGGGCAGCATCGGCATGGAAAGTGAATAGATGATTTTCAATAGACAGGACCTTATCCCTACTTCTCTCAGAAACGTATGAATACGAGTCAGTTAGCGCAGCTTGTCATGCGTATTGGGTTGGGTATCAACATGTTGATGCACGGGCTGGTACGTATTCCGAAACTGAGTGCTTTTGTGGCGAAAACGAGCGCTGGGTTTGCCCAGACAATCTTGCCTACGCTGCTGACGAAAGCGTTTTTATATACCCTCCCCTTTGTCGAACTGACCAGCGGCCTGCTGATCCTGCTGGGTGGGCAGTTCGGCAAATGGGGCTACTTTATTGGGGGGCTGACCATTGGGGCGCTGCTCTTCGGGACAACCCTGAAAGAAGACTGGACCGGTGCTGGAAATCAGTTGATTTACGTCATTGCCTTTTACCTGGCCCTGCGTGGACTCGACACCTCTTCGCGCAACCGATACCGTTGATTCCGGGGGGCTTCCAACGGTTCGTCAATCCGATGAGTCCGTATAGGAAACCAATGTACAGTTCCGATGAAATCAACGTTGTTTGTTATTGCCGCTTTATTCAGCAGTTTCGTTCTTTCTTCCGCCTGCCATCAGGAAAGTGTTCCGGTTCAGCCGGGCCTTCCTTACCAATCGTCCTTTCAGTACGACAGCGACGGCTGGGAAGCCGGGCTGGTCGATTACGGAACCGCTCAGGACAGCCTTATGGAATTCAAAGCCGTCCGAACGGGCCTGCCAGCTCCACTCGATACCACCCGCAAGTCGCTGATGCTTTCGAGCATGAACCGCAGTGACGACGCATTTATGTTTCTGAAGAGGAAGGTAACCGGGCTCCAGCCGAACGCCGATTACACGCTGTTATTTGACATCGAACTGGCTTCGCAGTACGCAACAAACTCGGTAGGTATCGGCGGATCGCCGGGCGGCAGTGTGTACCTGAAAGCAGGCGCTACTGCCACGGAACCCGTAAAGGAGCTGCATGATGATTTTTACACGCTCAATGTCGATAAAGGGGCTCAGCTGGCCGATGGCAAAGACGCTATTACGCTGGGGAACATCGGTATCGGCGAGGATGCCATGGGGTATAAACTCATTACCCGATCGAATGCCGACAAACCCTTCACGGCCCGAAGTAATGCCAAAGGAGAACTGTGGTTGTTGATCGGGACGGATTCGGGATTCGAGGGGCTGACTACGCTATATTACAGCAGTATTAAAGTAACGGTCAAGTCCGCCTTGTAACGGCCTAACTTACCTCGCAGTACAAAGACCATTGCTTCGGCGATGGTCTTTGTGGTAACGGCTAGTCGCATTTTCCGAGGCTGGTTACTTTGTTTTGATCGAGTTGCCAGCAGTTGTTATAAACGTCGCTGAAAACAATCTGCATATGAAACGAAGAATCACGAACCACCTTCTCAAGGACGGAGGCTTTCCGCTCATTATGCTTTACTATGTAGAGTTCCATGGCATCCCCCGCTTTCAGTACGTCTCCCGACGAAAAGCTACTGTAAAAATGACCACCTTTCAACCGGACGCTGTCAGGTAACGCTTTTTTTTCAGCAGCGTCGAGTAAGGCAACCTGATCAGGATACGAAACGCCTTTGTATGTATAGCCGACTTTCTTGATCAGCGCGGGGCCAACCCCGTTGTTGACGACCGTTAGCGTAAAATCATCTTCTTCATGCGAACCGCCTGCCTGTAAATAGGGCCAGACCGACGCCTGCTGCTGCTCACGGGCAATTTTGGTTTGAAAAATAGATACGATCAGGGCGGCTAAACTTAGAAAAGTAGCTGAAATACCAAGGAGAAGTTCCAGATTGATACGTTGCCGGGGTGTGCTCATAAGCAGATAGACTATACCGATTAACATGCCTGAAATAACATAAACTTTACGATATTTGCCCTACCTTTTCGGAACGTACCTAACCGGCAAGTTGTTGAATAATATACCGCAACGGAACAAAAAACCGTGCGACTAACCGAAACTATGAGCAAGGACGCTGACATTTTAGAAAGCATAACCAACGCCGAATATAAATACGGATTCGAGACGATGATCGAGGCCGACGAAGCCCCGGTCGGTCTGGATGAGAGTATTATTCGGTTCATTTCTGCGAAGAAAGACGAACCCGACTGGCTGCTCGAAAACCGGTTGAAGGCGTTTCGGATGTGGCAGGAGATGACGGAACCGCACTGGCCGAATGTTTCGTATCCGAAAATTGACTACAAGGCTATTAAATATTACTCGGCACCGAAGCAGAAAAAAACGGTCAATTCGCTCGATGAAATCGACCCCGAACTGCTCGATACCTTCAACCGGCTCGGTATATCCCTCAGCGAACAGAAACGGCTGACGGGGGTAGTCGATGAACCGCAGGGCGATCGGCCACGGGTGGCGGTCGATGCCGTGATGGACTCGGTGTCTGTAGCAACGACGTTCAAAAAAGACCTGGCTGAGCGGGGTATTATCTTCTGCTCCATCACTGAGGCCGTCCATGAACACCCCGAACTGGTGAAAAAATACCTGGGTTCGGTGGTTCCGGCGAAGGATAATTACTTTGCAGCCCTGAATGCAGCCGTCTTTACCGATGGATCGTTCTGTTATATTCCGAAGGGTGTCCGTTGCCCGATGGAGCTTTCGACTTATTTCCGGATCAACGCGGCCGGTACCGGGCAGTTCGAGCGGACACTGATCATTGCCGACGAAGGCTCGTACGTCAGCTACCTCGAAGGCTGTACGGCCCCCATGCGGGATGAGAACCAGCTACATGCCGCCGTTGTCGAACTGATTGCCCACGCCGATGCGGAGATCAAATATTCGACGGTGCAGAACTGGTATCCAGGCGACAAAGACGGCAAAGGCGGAATCTACAATTTCGTGACCAAGCGTGGTATCTGCGACGGCCCGAACGCGAAGATTTCCTGGACGCAGGTCGAAACTGGCTCGGCCATTACCTGGAAATACCCATCGGTGATTCTAAAAGGCGACAACTCCATCGGTGAGTTCTATTCCGTAGCTGTTACCAACAATATGCAACAGGCCGATACGGGCACCAAAATGATCCATATCGGTAAAAATACCAAGAGCCGGATCGTGTCGAAAGGAATTTCGGCGGGGAAAAGTCAAAATTCATACCGGGGGCTGGTGCAGGTGCTGAAACGGGCTGAAAACGCCCGTAACTACTCGCAGTGCGACTCGCTGCTGCTGGGCGATAAATGCGGAGCGCACACGTTCCCATATCTGGAAGTCAACAACCCGACCGCGACCGTCGAGCACGAAGCTACCACGTCGAAAATTGGTGAAGACCAGTTGTTCTACTGCAACCAGCGCGGTATTCCGACGGAACAGGCCGTTGCCCTGATCATCAATGGGTACGCCAAAGAAGTATTGAACCAACTCCCGATGGAGTTTGCCGTTGAAGCGCAGAAACTACTGGCGATCAGCCTGGAAGGAAGCGTTGGCTAATTGCGTCGACGATTTCGATATATTTAAAGCCTCTGCGGAAACGTAGGGGCTTTTTTGTACACTAAGCAACCGTATATTTCGTATACAAGTAGAAACCCTTATCACCTGCTCACCCGCCAATGTCATTCCGCAACTTCCTTTTCTTTTCATTTATCAGCACGCTGACTTTTACGGCTAGCGCCCAGTCGCGCCGGCGCGCTGAACTGACCACCTCCCAGAATAACGGGCCCGTCCCGGTGGTGTCAGCTTTGCAGACTCGTTTGCTGGAAAGTATGGTGCTGAACAGCTCATTGCTGAACCGGCAAGTGAAGTTTTCGATTTATTTGCCTCCCGATTATTACACGTCGACCCGTCGGTATCCGGTGGTGTATCTACTCCATGGCTTGGGAGACAACGAAACCAGTTGGGTTCAGTTCGGCGAAGTCGATCGGATTGCGGATGCGGGTATCCGGTCGGGCGAGTTGCCACCGATGATCATTGTGATGCCCGATGCCGGAGCTACTTTTTATATCAACGATTATCAGAGTAAAGTGCGCTACGAGGATATGTTTGTGCAGGAGTTTATTCCGCACATCGATTCTATGTTCCGGACGCGTCCGCAGCGGGAATTCCGGGCTGTTTCGGGCCTGTCGATGGGCGGGTATGGTTCGCTGGTATTGTCCATGCACCATCCGGAACTGTTCAGCGTTTGCGCGGCTTTGAGCGCGGCCGTTCGTACGGACGAAGCGTTGATGAGCGTTCCCGACGAACGGTACAATACCGTATATGGGCCTCTGTTCAGCGGTCCAGTCAAAGGCGAGGAGCGGCTGACGATTACCTGGAAGCGCAATAGCCCGATTATCCTGGCCAAGTCGGCTCCAGAGGGGGACCTGACTAAAGTGCGCTGGTATATCGACTGTGGCGACGACGATGCCCTGACGGTCGGTAACGCAATGCTGCACATTGCATTACTGGACCGCAAAATTCCGCACGAATACCGGGCCCGCGACGGTGCTCATACCTGGTCGTACTGGCGGACGGGGCTACCCGATGCATTGAAATTTATCGCCATGAGCTTTCATCGATAAAGCCGTTTTCTGGTGAATTACCGGCGTTGAATGGGCACAATTGCCTCGGTGTCATCCCAGACCAGCATCATATCCGTTCCGTTGTTAGCAGCAGGAGCGAAGCTGATATAAAACTGCTCGGCCATTGGGCTATGTTTTCGGGAAACGATGGGCACGCGGAGGACGTCTTTCGTCTGGTCGTAATTGGTGCCCCATTGGCCGGTTTCGCTGTTGAAAATAGCGATCCAGCCGTTCTGCGACGGAATCGTCCAGAACGAATACTTCCCTTCATCCAGCGGCTGCCCGGCTACGATTACGTTCTGGTCGAAGTCGACCACCGTCGCTTCGTTGGCACCCGTTCGCCAAACCTTGCCATAGGGCACCAGCCCGCCAAATATTTTGCGCCCCTTTTTATACGGCTGACAATAATCGACCTTGATTTTTAAGCCGTTCTGGTCTATCTGAGCGATGGCTTCCGGGCTGCTGGATTTCGTCCAGCTCCGCAGGGTGAAGAAGCCAACCAGCGCAATCGCTGCAATAATGCCAAGGATAATCAGGATACGTTTCATGCGCTTTCGAGCGGGTTTGAACTGACGGGTTGCAAGGTAGGAAGATTTTGTAATTTGCGGACGTTTTCGAACCTCTCTCGTAAACGAGCTATCCGAAACAGGCAATTGCCGAGTTGGGCAGCTAGGCATGCAGAAGATTCAGCGGCTATAGTTGAACAAATCACAACACGCATGAGACGCCGGGTATATAGGATATAAAATACAATGAGGTAATGCTATCCGGCCGGTTGCATTACCTCAAGGAAAGGCCGAGGATCTTTCCTCAACCGAAAGCTAAGCCGTCTCCTTTTTTAGCTTATCCCGCAGCTGAAACAGTTCGTCGCGCAGGCGGGCCGCTTCCAGAAAGTCGAGTTCTTTGGCGGCTCGTTCCATCTTTGCCTGAGTTTCAGTGATCACTTTTTCCAGATCGCTTTTACCCATATACCGCACCACCGGATCGGCCGCAATCCGAATTTCTTCCGGCTCAACATAAAAATGCTTAGGCTTCGAATCGGCTACTTTTGTTTGACCCATGATGGCTTCGCGCGATTTGAGAACCGTCGTTGGGGTAATGCCATGATCGGCGTTGTACTCCATCTGAATCGCCCGGCGACGGTTGGTTTCATCAATCGCTTTTTGCATCGAACCCGTAATCCGGTCGGCGTACATGATCACTTTTCCGTTGGCGTTCCGGGCCGCCCGGCCGATGGTCTGGATCAGCGAGCGGATATCGCGCAGGAAGCCTTCTTTGTCGGCATCCATAATCGCAACCAGCGACACTTCGGGTAAATCCAGCCCTTCGCGCAACAGGTTGACACCGACCAGCACATCGAAATTACCCAGCCTCAAATCACGCAGAATTTCGACCCGGTCGAGGGTTTTAACCTCCGAGTGAATGTAACGGGTCTTGATCCCAACCCGGTCGAGGTATTTGGTCAGCTCTTCGGCCATACGTTTCGTCAGCGTAGTCACCAGCACCCGTTCGCTCCGTTTGACGCGCGTATCGATGGAGTCGAGCAGATCGTCGATCTGGTTCAGACTCGGTCGCACTTCGATTTCTGGATCGAGCAAGCCGGTCGGCCGGATGAGCTGCTCGACAACCACGCCCTCGCTCTTGCGAAGTTCGTAATCCGACGGGGTGGCCGAAACGTAAATGGTCTGCCCCGACAGGTCTTCGAATTCCTGAAAAGTCAGCGGGCGATTGTCCATGGCCGACGGTAGCCGGAAGCCGTAATCGACCAGCGCAGTCTTACGCGAACGGTCGCCCCCCCACATGGCTCGGATCTGCGGAATCGTTACGTGACTTTCGTCGATAACCAGCAGGTAATCGTCCGGGAAATAATCGAGCAGGCAGAAAGGCCGCTGACCCGGTTGCCGGCGGTCGAAATACCGGGAGTAGTTTTCGATGCCGGAACAGTAGCCCAGTTCGCGCATCATCTCCAGGTCGAATTCCGTTCGTTCCTGAATTCGGGTGGCTTCCTGCTCCCGAAACTCCGACTCGAAGTACCGAACCTGAGCCACCAGATCGTCCTGAATCTCATACATGGCGCTATTGAGCGTATCGCGCCCGGTAACGAACAGATTTGCCGGGAAGATGGCTACGAATTTTTCGTCGGAAATTTTTCGGCCCGTTCCCGGATCGATGCGCTGGATCGTTTCAATTTCGTCGCCGAAGAAAATGACCCGGTACGCAAAATCGGCGTAGGCCACGTAGAGGTCGACCGTATCGCCTTTAACCCGGAAGTTACCGCGTTGAAATTCGCCTTCGGTGCGGCTATAGAGAATACTCACCAGCTGATGCAGAAACTGGTTACGGCTCATCTGCTCGCCTACGCCAATCCGAACCACATTGCGTTTAAATTCATCGGGGTTACCCATGCCGTAGATGCACGATACCGACGCCACCACGATCACATCGCGCCGACCGCTCATTAGGGCCGACGTAGCCGCGAGCCGTAATTTATCGATCTCTTCGTTGATGGCCAGATCTTTTTCGATATACGTGTTGGTCGTAGCGATGTAGGCTTCCGGCTGGTAATAGTCGTAGTAGGAAATGAAATACTCGACCGCGTTCTCAGGGAAAAACTGTTTGAATTCGCCGTAGAGCTGGGCCGCCAGGGTTTTGTTATGACTGAGAACGAGCGTTGGACGGTTGGTCTGAGCGATGACGTTCGCTATAGAAAAGGTTTTCCCCGAGCCCGTTACGCCCAGTAAGACCTGAGCGGGTTCATTCTCATTGACCCCTTTGACTAACTGCTCGATGGCCTTCGGCTGGTCGCCGGTAGGCTGAAATTCTGAGGTTAATTTAAAGTTCATTAGCGACGTTGATAAGCTGGCTAATTTACGAAGATCGACCCTCAATAACAAGGCGATCTTGAAAATAAGCCGCTCAAAGAAGACGCGCTGGTACTCTGGTTACGGCAATCAAGTTTGTTGGATAGTAGAGTTCCAAATGAAAGCACTTTGCATGGACAGATTACTAAAAATAACCACCGTATGGAGAATAGTTACGAATCGCAGGAGTCCATTGTGTATGTAAAAAAGCAACCAGTCTGGGCCTTCTGCCTGCTTTCTTTTCTGACCTTTGGTCTGTACCCTATTTACTGGTTTTATAAAAACTGGCGCTTTTTTAAAGAACTCTATGATTGGGATATTTATCCGGTCTGGCGCGCTATTTTCTCGATCTTTTTCATCCATGCACTGCTGGAGCGAATCGATGATCTGGCCATAGAAAAAGGTCATCCGGGTATCAACAGCGGTGGCTATGCAACTGGCTATGTAGTGATTGCCATCGTACAGCGGTTTCTAGACCGCGTGGCCCCCGATCCTTTCACTCTACTGGCATTATTTATACCCACATTTTTATTGTTGATACCGAGCCTCAAACAACTCAACTACATCAACGATCAGGCCGGCGACAACAAGTACCGCCCCATCTTCAGTCCGGGTGAATCGGTTGCTTTGTTAATCGGTGGTATTATGATGGCATTGGTCGTTGCCGGGACACTGATGTCCTAGCCTGAATGACTAGTCTGTTACAGCACCATCAGATTGCAGCCCCGAACATCCGAATTGTCGAACCGGCCAATAACGCGAAAGTGATCATCGCCCAGGTATTGACCCAGATCCTGGGTTTCGATGAACGCACACGAATCCAGATTGGCCAGATCGGCTACGTTGATACCACCCGTGCGGGTATAATCGTCCGGGTAAAGCAGAAACGGATCATTGATATCGCGCAAAAATACGCGTAGGGTGGCGCTCGGCCGAAATACGCCCGCACCTGATGAATACGCCTGCGAAAGCAGTTCGGTCATACCATATTCTGAATGAACGGCTCGTATGCCTAACCGGTGCGTTAGGATTTCGTGTACTTCTTCGCGCAGCAACTCCTTCCGACGTCCTTTCATGCCACCCGTTTCCATGACGATCAGGTCTGGGAAGCGGCTCAGAAAGGATAAGTCCTGGTCCGATTCGGCCCAGTCGAGCAGGCCGAACGTAACGCCAATGAGCAGAATTTTTTTTGCGTCCTCCTGTCGGCTAAGTTGCCGAAGGCGTTCGGTCAGCTCCTGATGGTTGTGCAGGAAAAATCCCGACTCTTTTGAGTCCGTTTGGGCCATAAATCGCTGAACCATATACACCAGCGAGGAGTTATTTCGTTCAAGATAAGACGGCAACAGCGCCAGAATATGAAAGTTGCGAAGTGGGCCGTAGGTTTGTTCGAAAATCTGCGTACTGATGGCATCATACAATTCGGGGTCAGGTACCAGATGGCGGCTGGTCTGATCGCCGGTCGTACCGCTGCTGGCGAAGGTCAAGGTCTTGTCTTCCAGTACGTTGGTGCCCGTTAGAACCGTATGTGTTTTGAAAAAACCGATCGGCATGAACGGAACCTGATGCAGCGAACGTACCTGTTCGGGCCGAACGTTCAGATGGTGCAGATAACGGCTATAAACCGGATTGTACACCGCCTGATAGCGGAAAATAGCCAGGGCGAGCGATTCAAACGCATCACGATCGGGTAAACGGCCGCTGAGCGTCAGAATTTGCTGCCGGAGCGACTGCCGAAGTCGAAAGGCTTCGGGAGAAAGGGTTAATGAAGCAGACAAAACAAAAAAGCGTTTATTGCACAACGAGTACAACAGTATGCGACGGCAACTAATTCAACCGTATCTTCTCATCGTAGGCCTGGGCCTGACAGTATCGGCCTGTTTCACCGAACCTAACTACTCCGACACGCCTGTCATTGATTTCAAAGGGCTGTTCAAGTATACCATTGCGGCCGGTAAAGGGGTTGGCCAGTCGAAACGGGATTCCGTTGTCATTACCATTGGGTTTAAAGACGGTACGGGTGACCTGGGCACCGATCTGCCCCTGTCTAAAAGTGACTCCGTCCGCCTGGCAACCAACGGCGGCTGGGGCAATTACCAAATCACAACGTTGCGGCTCGTAAACAAGCAGTACGTAGAGTATAAGGTTCCTACCAACCAGACGCTCGTTTTTCCGAATCTGACCAAAGACAAACCGAAAGGAGCCATCGAAGGCTCGCTCGACTTTTTTCAGATTTTCCAGTATGGTACCCGGTATCAGCTCTATCCGACTAAATTCCAGATTAAAATACGGGACCGGGCATTGCAGGAAAGTAATGTCATCGAGACCGATACGGTTTCGGTGCCTTATCCGACCAACTGATTCGTCAGTTTGCGTTGAGCACAATCCGAAAGGTAGTGCCTTTGCCCACTTCCGAGCTTTTGACAAAGAGCCGTCCGTTGTGGTATTCTTCAATGATTCGCTTGGCCAGCGTCAGGCCTAGGCCCCAGCCACGTTTTTTGGTGCTGAAGCCAGGAGAGAAGACTTTCTGCATATTGGCCTTTGAAATTCCTTTGCCCGTGTCGGTAATGTCGATGGCCACTTCCTGATGCGGAAGCGGTACCAGATTCAGCCGGAGTTCGCCAACGCCTTTCATGGCATCGACGGCATTTTTGCAGATGTTTTCAATGACCCACTCGAACAACAGCTTGTTGATCCGGATCATCTGCGTGGGAGGAATCTGACTGGCCAGGCTCATTTTGACCTTCGTCGAAATTCGTTTCGACAGGTAATCGGTCAGTTGCTGAACCACATCGTTCAGATTCTCTTCCTTTAGCGTAGGAATAGAACCGATACTCGAAAAGCGGGCGGTTATCGTTTCTAACCGCTGCACATCTTTTTCTATTTCGTCGGTTATCGATGCATCGAACTGGTCCGGGTCAGAACGCATGTATTCGACCCAGGCCATAAGCGACGACATGGGTGTACCCAACTGGTGAGCCGTTTCTTTGGCGAGCCCTACCCAGACTCGGTTTTGCTCGGCCCGGCGCGACGAGCTGAAGGCCAGATAAGCCAATACACCCAGCGCCGTCAGAATCGTCAGCAATGCATACGGAAAATACTCCAGCTGCCGCAGCAGATTCGAATTATTGTAGTAAATAAGCCCACGCTGTCCATGGCCCATCTCGACTGGAATGGGCATGTGGTTTTTGCGCATATCAACAGTTTTCTCCCGTAAAATCTGTTGAATCTGTTCCGGTGTTAGTTTATCCTCATCATCCAAAGGAATATTTCGGTATATCGTAATCTTTCCGTCGGGGTTGACAACGATGGCCGGAACAGACTTGTTGGCTTCCAGGATTTCGCTGGTTACAAAGGTAAGGTCGCCGGAGTTGGCGTGACTGGAGTCGACCAGGTACTCGATGGTTTTGGCGTATAGCTGAATGTATTGCTCTTCGCGACCTTCCAGTTTCTTGATAAGCCGGTTGGTGTACAGAAGCGAGGCCGTTCCGACCAGCAGCAGATTCAGCGCTACGATAATCTTCAGAATGTTATTCTGACTATAAATGTCAAATGACTTCAGCATGGTGTTGGGCTGCCAGTTCGGCCTCAAGGCCAGATTCCGAAAAGCAGCTTTCATTCGAACACAAAAGTAGGGCGAATGAGCAACCAATTTACCGGGCTATCCGTATAGATTGGGTGTAAATCAGCCTACCCGCTTTTGATAACGCTGAAAGTGCTTTCCTGGTGTAAAACGAACGTCTGAAAGCCAGTTTGTGTTAAAAAAATGAATAGGATTGAGCGAAGAAAGAGGCTGTCTATTTGGATGCTTTCTAAATAGTAAACCGATCGGTCAGAGCCCTAGCTATGTCCGATAATTATGCTGTAATTTTGTATCGGCTAAAGCCAGTTAGTACGATTTGCGACGATGTTAGATACGTTCAAAGCAATTAGTTTATCACATAAAACAGCGCCCCTTCGGGTGCGGGAATTAATTGCACTTAACGAAGACGAAGCGAAGCAACTGATGCTTCGGCTGCGGGATTTTTTCGGGCTTACAGACCTGCTCGTTATTTCTACCTGCAACCGCACGGAGGTGTATTACGCTTTTGAACAGGATCTTAGTTCTGAAATTGCCCGCCTGCTGTTGATCGAAAAAGGATTGATCGACACAGAAAATTATTTGCCTTATTTTCAGTTCTTCGATGGCCACGACGAGGCCGTTCGGCATTTATTCGAGGTCTGCGTTGGCCTGCACTCACAGGTGGTGGGCGATATGCAGATTCCAAATCAGGTGAAACAGTCGTATCAGTGGTCGGCTGACCTGGAAATGGCCGGTCCGTTTCTGCACCGGCTCATGCATACCATCTTCTTCACCAACAAACGGGTTGCTCAGGAAACGCCGTTCCGCGATGGCGCGGCATCGGTTTCGTATGCTGCCGTTGAGTTTATCGACGAACTGGTCGGCGAACATCAGCAACCCAACGTACTGGTCATTGGCCTGGGTGAAATCGGGACGGATGTCTGCAAAAACCTGGAAGCCCGATTTGGCGGAGGACGCGGCCGGACGAACATTACCCTCTGCAACCGTACACGCTCGAAAGCGGAGGAATTAGCCAGCCAACTCGGATTCCGGGTAGCCGATTTCGCGAATTTGACCGACGAAATTCAACGGGCCGATGTCATTATTTCATCGGTCATGCGCGACGAGCCACTCATTACGCCCGATTTATTGCGGGATATGAATGTGCTTACCTTCAAGTATTTCATCGACCTGTCGGTGCCTCGTAGCGTAGATGCGACTGTTGAGCAGATTCCGGGTGTGCTGGTCTACAACATCGATCATATTCGTAATCGGGCCGATGAAGCCCTGCAACAGCGACTGGCCGCCATCCCGCAGGTCGAATCGATTATTACCCAGGCAGTAGCCGAATTTGGGGACTGGTCGAAAGAGATGGTCGTATCGCCGACAATCAACAAACTGAAGAATGCCCTGGAGCAAATTCGGCGCGATGAAATTGCCCGGCACATGAAACACCTGACCCCCGATGAATCGGAGAAAATTGACAAGATCACGCGGGGGATCATGCAGAAAATCATCAAATTGCCCGTTCTGCAACTCAAAGCCGCCTGCAAGCGAGGTGAAGCCGAAACATTGATCGACGTGCTGAACGATCTGTTCGATCTGGAACGACAAACCGCCGACGAACCTAAACGAGGTTATTGATCGGGTCCTTATATACACCAAAAACGCCCAGCCTGATTCAGGCTGGGCGTTTTTGGTGGGGGATAGTCCCAAAAGAATCTGCTTCATTTTCCAAAAAACATGATGTGCTGCTGCGGCAGTCGATCATCGTTTTTCATCAGCTTCAGCCCGGCCGCTTTCATTTCTTTCGTTGCCTGCGCGACGCTTAGTTTATGGAGTTCTTTAATCGGCACATTGGGGTCTTCGGCCCGGTATTCGACCAGGACTATCCGACCGTCGGGCTTCAGAGCCGAAACGATGTGATTGATCATCTCCCGTGGGTACGAAAACTCATGATAGGCATCGATGAGAATGGCCATATCAATGCTGTTGGCTGCGAGTTTCGGATCGGACTCCGTTCCCAACACAGGCTGTACGTTTGTTACTTTTCGTTTGGCGATTCCTTCGTTCAGGTACGTAATCATTTCGGGCTGAATATCAACCGCCAGCACTTTGCCTTTGGGTAACTTAGGAGCCATCAGAAACGTAAAGAAGCCCGTTCCAGCCCCGATATCGGCCACAACATCCGTTGGTTTCAACACGAGGGCTTGTAGTAATAAATCCGTGCGCTCTTCCCGTTCCCGCTCTGGCCGTTCGAGCCAGGAAGCGCCCAGATGACCCATGACCTGCGCAATTTCGCGGCCCAGATAAACCTTGCCAATACCGTCGCGGGTTGCGTTTTTATATTGATAAGAATCAGAGCGCTCCGGTGCTGTCGACGTCGTAGGCTGCTGCTGCGAAGTTCCCTGACCACAGGCAAGCAGCGAAGAAAGTAGGAAGATCCAAAGGCGATGCATAGTTGACACAGGCGATTATTCAGTTCAGGCGTTTGACTTCGGGTCGTGTCACGGTTAGCATTGGCATTCCCAGAAACTGTGACACGGCTCGAAGCCAGACGTCTACAGTAAACAACCCCAGCCCGAAACGGTTGTTCAGGAAAACCAATTGTCCCTACTATGAATCTCATCCTACACATTTTACTTGATGCCGCCGTGATTTTCGGACTGGCCTACCTCATGCCCCAGGTCGATGTGAAAAATTTCGGAACGGCAGTGCTTATAGCAGTGCTGCTGGGCTTGTTGAATTTTTTTCTCGGCTGGATTATTCGTTTCCCTCTGAATTTAGTAACGTTTTTTCTGCTCACGGGCCTGGTCCGAATTATTGTTACGGCTCTTCTGCTGAAGCTGATCGACAAGTTTCTGGACGATTTTATCATCGTTGGATTCTGGCCCGCTCTTGTCATTGCGTTGGCTGTAGCCGTGGCCGGTATGCTCATCGACCGCTCTGCCCCAACGCAGGTGATGGTCGAATCAGGCTATGAAGTAAGTCTGTCTGTTTTATTGAAGCTGGTATAAAGTATTTGGTATAGACATAAAAAAGCCGCTCCGGTACCGGAGCGGCTTTTTTATGTCTATCGCTAACTGGATCAGTCGCTTCGGCGACCGCCCATGAGCAGGCTGGCGTAGTAAAGCAGCGTAGCTAACGAACCCAGGGCGGCTACCACGTAGGTCATGGCGGCCCACCAGAGGGCGTCTTTCGCAAAACCGTATTCACGCTGATTGACAACCCCCCGTTGCTGAATCCAGGCCAATGCCCGACGGCTGGCGTCGAACTCAACGGGCAACGTAATGAACGCAAACAGGGTAGTCAGCGCGAACAGTGCCACACCGATAGCCAGCGGAATAGGCGTAGTACGGATCAGCAACACCCCTGCCAACAGCACCCACTGTAAATACTGCGAAGACACCGTCAGAACCGGCACCATGGCCGACCGTAGTTTCAACGGGGCGTAGGCCACTTTGTGCTGCACGGCGTGCCCGCATTCGTGCGAGGCAACGGCAGCAGCAGCTACGCTCCGACCGTAATATACATCGGCGCTGAGGTTCACCGTCTTTTCTTCCGGATTGTAGTGGTCGGTGAGCATTCCCTCCACCGACATCACGCGGACGTCATAAATGCCGTTTTCACGTAACATGGTCTGAGCTACTTCGGCACCACTCATACCATTGCTCAGGCCGATTTGAGAATATTCGTTGAATTTACTTCGTAATCGCCAGCTCACGAAAGCACTGGCGCCGAAGAGGAGAATCATGATTAACCAGATCATCGTCGATAAGTCAGGTTTAAGTTTTTCAGGTAACGACTATGTACCGTGTCGTCAATAATAGAACAACGGTTGAGCCAAAAAGTATCCCGGACGTTCACCATTTATCCAGCCCGGTGTCCGCTTAACCAGGCCATGGATAAGCCGGTAGTCTACTTATAAAAGCGATGACTTAGTAACTTTGTTTGATCCGTTCGATGAGTTTGGTGGTCGAATAGCCCGGCACCAGGGCTATGGTTTCGACGCGCCCACCGTGTGCCAGTACGAAATCGGCTCCGACAATTGTGGCAACGGTATAATCGTTTCCTTTGACCAGAATGTTCGGCCGGATTGCTTCGATGAGCTCGATGGGCGTCGGTTCATCGAACAGCGTAACCGCATCGACGAACTCGAAAGCGGCCATCAGCCGGGCTCGGGCGTACTCGTTCACGACCGGCCGCAACGGCCCTTTGACGCAACTTACGGACGTATCCGTATTTAACCCCAGAATGAGCTTGTCGCCGAGATGTCGCGCTTTTTCCAGGTAATCGATATGTCCTAGATGAACGATGTCGAAGCAACCGTTGGTAAATACAATCTGTCGACCTTCGGCCCGCCAGCGGTCGGCTTGTGCAATGGTCTGTTCGCGCGTAAGAATTTTGGATTCAGTCATAAGTAGGGCCAGGCAATTACCGCTCCAATCTGATCGCCTTTGGATCGTCGAGTACGTCGGGCAAGTCGGTGGTTTTGTTGCGCCGGAGCAGCACTGCTAACAGCGCCAGAATACCCAGAATGATAATCATTACAGTCGAGACGCCGTGAATAAACGTTGCCAGCACCTGACCATCCTGACTGGTCAGCCCATAGAGCAACGCCACCTGGCCGACGAGCAGGTGAAACGAGCCGATACCTCCCGGCGTTGGAGCCGCCATACCCAGCGACCCTACCACCAGAATAGTTAATCCGGCCAGCGGGCCCAGGTCTGCGGTGGCGGGCATGGCAAAGAACAACGTATACGACATTAGGTAATACATGGTCCAGATCAGAACCGTATGCAGGATAAAGCCACCGGGTCGGCGCAGTTTGCGAACGCTCAGCAGACCCGAAAGCAGCCCTTTCAGGAAACCGCTGATTTTCTGATATAACGGATGCTGGCCCAGCGCTTCCCGATACCGGTTAAACAAAAACCAGCCCAGCAACGCGATCCCCAGCAGGACGGCCCCGACGAGTAGCAAAATCCCCGAACCACTCGATCCTTTGGGTAATTTACCGCCCAGAAATTCCATGAAAAACTGGCTCAGCCGATCAAATTCCAGCACAAACGTAACCCCCAGCAGGAGTAACAGCATCAGTACGTCGAACAGACGCTCGGCCACTACAGTACCAAAACTGACATTGACCGGAACCCCCGATAGCCGATAGAGCGTACCACACCGCGCTACTTCGCCCGCACGAGGGAGGGCCAGATTGGCCAGATACCCGGTCAGCACGCTCACGGTTGCGTCGAGCGAGGTTGGCCGTTGCGGAATGACCGGTTCCATCAGAATCCGCCAGCGCTCGGCCCGGCTCCAGTGGGCTACGATCGTCAGGACGGCGGAGAGCAATACCCAGCGATAATCGGCAGCGCTGATCTTTTTCCACAAATCGCCGGCGTCGAGATGGCTTTGTTGAAATGTAAAGTAGAGCAATCCACCGGCAATGGCCAGCGAAATGAGGTATTTAAGGATATTTTTCAGATTCATATGCTTGGTTTCGCGGCAGAAAAACCGCGCTCATGACGATCAGGGCGCGGCTTCCTGCCGCGAAACAACCGTGCAAAGTAACGGAGATTTCGGCTAAAAGAAGGTCAACCCTTTACCAGCCGGTTGTTATCGTCTGGAAAAACAACGGTTGGTGTGAAGGTTCGGGCCTCTTCGGCGGTCATCATCGCATACGAAATAATGATGATGATGTCCCCAACCTGTGCCCGACGCGCGGCCGCCCCATTGAGGCAGATAATTCCCGATCCGCGTTCCCCTTTGATCACGTACGTGACCAGCCGCTCACCATTGTTGTTATTGACTACGTGAACCTGTTCATTCTCAAGCAGTCCGGCGGCATCCATCAGGTCTTCATCAATCGTGATACTACCCACGTAATTGAGCTCGGCCTGCGTGACTTTTACGCGGTGCAATTTTGACTTTAAGACGGTAAGAAACATAATTCGCTAAATGATGCCGTGTTAAGCGCGGTAAAGGTAGAGCAATTACTACCCCTTACCAACGGCACCCCGAAAACAGCCGTAGCCCTGGCTTGGTTCCGGCGGCTAGTACACGGCCATTTCCGGCTCGACATCCCGGGCCCAGGCGTTGATTCCACCTTCGAGGTTATACAGATTCGTCAGACCGTCCTGCGCGTAGAGATATTGCGCTACGTTGGCTGATCGAATGCCGTGGTGACAATACACCACAACCGGTCGGTCGGTAGGAATGCGCTTGCGGTTATTCGGAATCATGTCGATCGGAATCAGCACGGCACCGTCCAGGTGGCAGAGGTCGTATTCGGTCCGTTCGCGAACATCGAGCAGGAAAATAGAATCGCCGTTGGTCAAACGGTCGGCCAGTTCGCGGGCCGAAATTTTTTGCGGACCTGCATAAACGGGTGTCGGCCGAACCCCGGCCGACGCCAGCCCCTGTCGGGCAAGTTCTTCCGCATTAGCCCGGCGTTTGGTTTTTATTTTCTGCTGATCCATGGAGAGCAGGTCAACCATGAGCAGGTGTTCGTTCAGCGACAGACCGATGCCTGTAATGAGCTTGATCACTTCATTGGCCTGAAGGGTACCGATTACACCCGGCAACACGCCAAGCACCCCGGTCGTGTCGCAGTTCGGAATTTCAATCGCATTGGGAGCTTCCGGAAACAGGCAGCGGTAAGTGGGGCCTTTGCGTCCGTCGGCCAGATCGGCGTTCAGCACGGCTACCTGGCCTTCGAAGCGGTGAATAGCGCCATAAACGAAGGGTTTGCCCAGCATAACGCAGACGTCGTTTACCAGATAGCGTACCTTGAAATTATCGGTACAGTCGACTACGATGTCGTATTCAGCGATGATTGCGCGGGCATTTGTGATGTCGAGCGCAGTAGTATAGGTGTCGAAGGTCAACTCTGGATTCAGCCGCTTCATGTGGTTGACGGCCGCTTTCGCTTTGGGTTTTCCCACTTCATCGGTGGTGTAGATAATTTGCCGCTGCAGGTTGCTAAGGTCGATCGTATCCGGATCGATCACACCGATGGTACCGACGCCAGCAGCCGTCAGGTAAAGCAGAACCGGGCATCCTAACCCGCCGGCACCGACTACCAGGACGCGGGCGTTTTTTAGCCGCAATTGGCCCGATGCGCCTATTTCGGGTAAATTTAAATGTTTTTGATAACGTTGTTTTTCAGCAGGTATTAGGGTCGTGGCTTCCATGATATGATGCGTTGCGCAACCTGGGAGGACAGTGCACTTATCCAACAGATTTCTAAGGCTTAAAATTGCGTCATTACACGCAGATGGGGAAATATTTAGTAAACGTTTCGGAACAGATTTTTTTTACTACTATTGTCCCGCAAAATCCTAACGATTCTCAACTATGAACCCTGTATGTTTATCGGGCAAGCTGCCTGTTGTTGCTGGTTTGCTTGCTCTGGCCCTGACCCTTCCTGACCACTCCACCCATGCCCGCCCTACACCCCAAAAAACCGAACTGACCAGCCCATTGACCAAAGGAGGCTGGGAAAAACTATTCGACGGGAAAACCCTGACCGGCTGGCATACCTACTTAAAAGCAGGGCAACCCATTTCCGAAAAATGGACGGTCGACGACGGAGCCATTCACCTGGCTTCCGGGGGCGCTGGTGACCTGGTGACGGATAAGGAATACGGTAATTTTGAGCTGGAAATGGAATGGAAAATTGCCGAAGGCGGCAACAGCGGCATTATTTATCACGTACACGAAGATCCGAAGTACCGGGCAACCTACCAGACTGGCCCCGAAATGCAGGTGCTCGACAACGAACGCCACCCGGATGCCAAACAGGGCCGCGATGGCAACCGCACAGCCGGTTCGCTGTATGACTTGCAAAAACCCGTTACACTCAATGCGGCCAAGCCCGCTGGCGAGTGGAACAAAGCGAAGCTGATTGTCAACAACGGGAAGGCAGAGCAGTACCTGAATGGTAAGAAAACGGCCGAATACCCAACCAGCGGTCCTGAATGGGATAAGATGGTGTCGGAGAGTAAATTTAAAGGGTGGGAAGGCTTTGGTAAATACGACAAAGGACACATCGCCCTCCAGGATCATGGCAACAAAGTCTGGTTTCGGAACATCCGAATCCGTGAACTGTAGAGACGCGACCGCACCGGCGGCCCGGCCTTCGCATCGCATGTCCGGAGGCTTGTTGACCAGATGGTTTGCTAATTAATTGCTGACCCACAGGATACGCAAAGGATTGCGTCTCTACAAAATGATCACATAAAATATGATACGCCGAACGGCCCTGAAAACCCTAACCGGTACCGCCCTTGCGCTGCCAACCCTGACCGATTCTCTTGCCCTCGCTATGCCATCCTCCGATCTCACCGCTCCCGCTCTGAAAGGCCGCATCAACCATGCGGTATGTAAATGGTGCTACGGTAAAATTCCCCTCGAAGACTTCTGTAAGTCGGTCAAAGAAATGGGAATCACCGGTATCGATCTGCTCGATCCACCGCAGTGGGAAGTGGTCAAGAAGTACGGTCTGACCTGCTCATTACCGCAGGGAGCCGGAAAGGGCATTACGCAGGGCTTCAACGATCCGAAACTGCACGATGAGCTAGTGGCTAGCTACGAAGCTATTTTCCCGAAACTCAAAGAAGCGGGTTTCGATAAGGTGATCTGCTTCTCGGGCAATCGCCGGGGCATGAGCGACGAAGAAGGCATGAACAACTGTGTTACCGGTCTGAAGCGGCTGATGCCCAGCGCCCAGAAATACGGCGTTACGATGATCATGGAACTGCTCAACAGCAAGGTCGACCATAAAGATTACATGTGCGATCATTCTGCCTGGGGAGCCGAAATGTGCAAGCGCGTTGGCTCCGACAACATCAAACTGTTGTATGACATCTACCACATGCAAATCATGGAGGGCGACATCATCCGGAATATTCGCGAGCATAACAAATACATCGGTCACTACCACACAGGTGGTAATCCGGGGCGGAACGAAATCGACGAAACGCAGGAACTTTATTACCCGGCCATCATGAAAGCCATTGTCGATACCGGCTATAAAGGTTTCGTAGCGCAGGAGTTTATTCCGAAGCGCGATCCGCTCAAAAGCCTGAAAGAAGCTGTTTTGATTTGTGATGTATAGTCGACAGGTCTGTCGTAACGTAGGTGGAAACCTGTGTTACGACAGGCCTGTTTATACCTTCCTGTAATTCTTATATTCGCCAATACGCCAGCCGGTCAACTTTTCCATAAAGGTCAGAAACCGTACTCTGGGCGAGTAATTCTTCCGGCTTATGTCGAACGTAAAGGACCAGTTCAACCGGTCGACGCGGGGCTGCATGACGGCGGGGTGCGTACCCCTGAAATGGTCTAGTGAGTCGATCTGGCTGTAGTCGAATACGTCGACGCTGTCGTCGGCCTCCTCGATCGTTGCGTTGCTGTTCCAGAAGCGATTCGCGTATCGGAGACGCTTTCGCTGGGTTTCGGGTGGTTTAACCCAGCCGTAATGATAGATATAAGCATCGATAGGCTTCACTTTCAGCTTCTGGTTGTCGCGGGTACGAAACCCCTGCGCATCCCGATACGAAACCACGTTCCCGGTGTTCCGGATTATCCGAATTTCGTGCCGATACCACCGCCGGGAGTCGCCTACATAGCTGTAGGAACCATAGAAGTGTACATATTTGAATAACAGTCCCTCGACGGTTTGGTCCGGCAGGTATGACTGCATCGCTTCCCGAACGACCGGAATGTATTTTTCGTGCAATACCTCATCGCCCTGGATGTAAAAGGCCCAGTCAGCGTCGGATGAGACAGCCGCCAGCGCTTTATCCGTTTCCAGCGCGAGGACACGTCCGCCGGCCAGCGCGTTGGTATCCCAGGTCGTTCGGACAATCCGAATTTTCTCCGATGGAATGGCTCTGATCAGCTCCAGGGTGGCATCGTCCGAATCGCCCACCGCAACGACAAACTCATCGCATAGGGGGAGCACGGAGGTAATGGCCTCCACGATAGGGTAATCGAACAGGATGGCATTACGGATGAAGCTGAATCCGGCAACTTTCATAGACGACAAATCAGGTTGACGATGAGTCAACAAAGATAGGGCCGTTTTACCGGTTCCAGCATCACCAGGCTATTTACGGAGTTTAACAGGCAGTCGAAAAGCATAAAAAAAGGCCGACCCGTTTGGGTCGGCCCTGTACACTATGCGTGCTGTCCGGCGTGTTTTCCTTCCCGAATCTCCTCGATCATTTTTCGATTGAAAGCGGGTATATCGTCGGGTTTGCGGCTGGTAACCAACCCCTGGTCTGTAACGACTTCTTCGTCGACCCAATTGGCTCCGGCATTTTTCAGATCGGTTTGAATCGAAGGGTAGGAGGTAAGTTTACGCCCTCTGACGACATCCGCTTCGATTAATAAAGTCGGCGCGTGACAGATCGCGGCTACTGGCTTATGGGCTTCAAAAAAATGGCGTACAAACTGCACGGCTTTGGGATCGGTCCGGAGCTTGTCGGGATTCATTACTCCGCCCGGCAACAGCAGTGCGTCGTACTGATTTGGATCGGCACCCGCCAGCGGCAGATCGACCGGGAAGGTTTCGCCCCACTCGGTTTCATCCCATCCTTTCACTTCTCCGCCTGTTGGAGCAATCAAATGCGTCGTGGCTCCGGCGTCCTGTAAGGCCTGCCGGGGTTCCGTCATTTCAACCTGTTCAAAACCGTCGGTGAGCAGAATCGCCACCTTCTTTCCCTGCAATCGTTGCTGCGTTTCCATAATACGTTGATAAATTGGTTCCTGTTTATCTAACTATGGAAAGAAGAGAAGGTTCGGACTTTTCGTTTTCAGAGCGGATCACACGAGCGATTAGTAGGTTGATAATCAAAATTTTTATGTGCGCTATAGCTGCTTTGGTCAGGATGACTAAGATAGGTATGAGATAGGTAATTAGGTAAATAGCTATCCTCCGCAATAGATTTATCACATAAAACCAAAAAGTCCCGCCGAAGACAGGACTTTTTGATGTGTACTAAGCTGTGGTGAAAATCGTCAGACCAGCACGACTTTGAGCAATTGCTCCAGGATCAGCCGCCCGTCGGTGTTGCCCAGAACCGGGTCCGAAGCCCGCTCGGGGTGCGGCATCATGCCGAAGACGTTCTTGGCTTTATTGGCTACACCAGCAATATTTTCCAGGCTGCCGTTTATGTTGGCGGCTTCGGTCACCGCTCCCGTCTCGTCGCAGTAGCGGAACAGCACCTGATCGTTGTCGTTCAGGGCCTTGAGCGTATCGGCATCGGCAAAATACCGGCCATCGCCGTGGGCCACCGGAATTTTATACGCAGCTTTATCCAGCCCTGCCGTCAATAGCGCGTCTGTCGATTCGGGTTTCAGGTAAATATTTTTGCAAACATATTTCTGGCTGCTGTTCTGGAGCAGCACGCCCGGCACTAACCGGGCTTCGGCCAGAATTTGGAAACCGTTGCAGATACCCATTAGGTAACCACCCCGGTTGGCATGGGCAATCACTTCATTCATAATCGGCGAAAACCGCGCCACAGCGCCCGTCCGCAGGTAGTCGCCGTAGGAAAAACCGCCGGGCAGAATGATAAAGTCGCACCCCTGCAGGTCATGGTCTTTGTGCCAGAGCTTAACGACTTCCTGATCCATCAACTGGAGGGTATCGACAGCGTCCTGATCGCAGTTCGAACCGGGAAAAACAACAACGCCAAATTTCATAGGAAAAAGCGAAAGTGTGAGCGAGCGAAAAGCGTGGTGTCGGTTCCGGGAACTTCCGCACCTTCACTCGGTTGCTCGTTGATACTGCAAATATAACAGTTACAGCTCACTTCTACGATTCACACAGGCTCTTCTACAGCTAAATCATGGAGTTCGACAACTGAGCAGGTCCCTAATTGAAGCACCCGTTTAAACGTCCTTACTTTGTTTCAGTATAGGGCGGGCTACCATCAGCACGCCCAAGGTTGCTAAACGAACCGTCTATCCTCCTCTTTTTCTCGTTCAATGGCACGCATAACCAACAAACTACTCGGAACGGTAGCCCTGATCGGAGCGCCGTTTCTGTGCATCAATACCTACCTGCATGTGCCCGATCCAAGTGCGCACGTTTATAATACGGACTCGCTCAGTGGTTTTTTCGATCTGCTGTATATTTCCGGCTGGCTCTGCAGCCTCCTGGCCCTGCGTCGGATGGGTGCAATGGGCCACGATCGGTTCGGGCGTATCATTACCCTACTCAGTATTGGCTCACTCATGCTGGCCGATACCTGGAATGTGTACGAGATCATTCTGCCTAACCACAACACCACCCTGTATTACATCCTGGATTCGTTCTGGCCCATTAGCAATGTCGTGATGCTGGGTGTGGGCGTAGCGGTGATACGGGCCAGAAAGTTAACCGGCTGGCAACGATACGTGCCTTTTCTCTGCGGATTATGGCTCCCTTTGACCATACTGGTATCGTTTACGCTGACGGATTATGGTTTTCTGATATCCAACGCCTATACGGCTACGGTCTGGACGTTGCTGGCTCTTGTGGTGCTGACCAACAAAGAGCCCGTCGACGAAATTGACCTGGATGAAGTGGGCTATCAACTGTAAAGTAGGGTGATTGTCAATGCCAAAACTATTTTACTTCAACCGATTTTCCGGTGCTGCTTACCGCTTTGCCCCGCTCAAACGTTAGGTCGATTCGGCCTAGATTGATGCCTGCAAAACCAACCTGGTTGATCCAGACCGGTTGCCCGTCGAGATTATTGACCGCTACGGGCGCATCCAGAAACGTGTGCGTATGACCACCGATGATCAGGTCGATGTTTCGGGTTTTGGTGGCCAGCACGTTGTCGGAAACCGTCGGTTCATTGTATTTAAAGCCCAGGTGCGACAGGCATATGACGTAATCGCATTGTTTTTCGCTGCGGAGTCTGGCTGCCGTATCGTTGCCCAGTTCAACTGGATCGAGGTATTTGGTTTCCTTGTAGGCATCCTTCGGAATGAGTCCTTCGGGTTTGATGCCCAGGCCAAAAACACCCAGCCGAATCCCGTCTTTGTCGAACACCTTGTAAGGCATCGTCCGGCCGTCCATGACCGTATTCTTAAAGTCGTAGTTGGCAATCAGCAATGGGAAACTGGCTTTGCCGAACTGCGTGACCATGTTATCGATACCCCCATCGAAATCGTGATTCCCAATCGTTCCGGCGTCGTAACCCAATTTGTTCATCGCCAGAATTTCGGGTTCTCCTTTGTAGAGATTGAAGTAGGGCGTTCCCTGAAAAATGTCTCCTGCATCGAACAACAGCACATTGGGCTGTTCCTGCCGGATTTTCCGGATGAGCGTTGCCCGGCGCGCTACCCCCCCTTTGCCCGCATTGCGGCTCCCATCCATCGGGAACGGGTCCAGCCGGCTATGAACGTCGTTGGTATGTAGAATGGTGAGCGACGTGGCTTTTCGTTGCAACCCGACATTAGCCAGAGCATTCGGTGCCACTGAACCGATTACGGCGGCTGTACTCAGGAGTTTGAGGAACTGGCGTCTATTCGATGCTGATGCGTCCATCGGAAGTGGGGTTAATGGGTTGACCGGTTTTGCCCAGGTCCCGGAAATAATCGATCAGGGCGTCTCGGATAAGGTAATTGATATTTTCTCGCTTAAGGGCCTTTTGCAGAAAATCCGCGCTGTCGCCCCCGTTGGCGATGTAATCGCTCAACGCAACGGTATAGGTTTCGTTGGGTTGCAGGGTCCGGCCGTTGGTAAACGTAACCGACTGAACCTGTTTGTCATGAAGTTTAACGCGTAAACCCCCTACGACCAGGCCATGTCCGCTGGCAAAGTGGTTTAGAAACTGCTGGAGTGTAGTACCCGTGACCGTAAGAACAACCAGCTGGTTATCAAACGGCATCACGCCGAAAATCGAGCCGGTGGTAATAGTACCCTTAGGCAGGTTATCCCGAATACCCCCATAATTCAGGTGTGAGCAGTCGATGGGTTTGCCGTAGCGTTGAGAAGCCTGTTTGAGCAGTGCATCGGTCAGCAGGTCGTTGAGGGGCGCATCAGGCAGGCCTTTGTCAATCGGACCGGTAGACTGTGCCAGTACTTCATTCATTGTCCGGTCGATTCCCTGGCGGTAGGGTTTCAGGAAGTTCGCCATGCTGCTGTCGGCCGAGGCCGCTACCGAGTCTACGCCGATGCGGTTGGCGGTTCGGTTTGTCAGATGATAGCCGGGTGTGCAAGCCCAGAAGCTGGCAATGACCAGCCACAAAAGGTGTCTTTTCATACGTATCGGCAAGTTCGGAAACTCTTTGCAATCGTACGTTAACAAAGTGTTAGAAAGCGTCTAATTCCGGGCGTTTCACGCCAAAGCGTGCCCACGGCTTCGACGATGCCCGAACAAACCGTAGCCTGCTTTGGCGTATTAGCCTAATAGCCCATTATTATCCTTCAGCGCTACGCCGGTGATCTGTAACCGAAAAGCCGTGTCGATCAGGTACATCAGTTTATGGACGGCCATAACTGGCGATAAACCCTGTTCGCGGATGTTGGAGATGCAGTTCCTGCGTTCGTCGGTCAGGCCGGGTTGTGGGGCATAGGTGACATAAGCGCCCATGCTGTCGAATGAACTGAGTCCCGGTCGTTCGCCAATCAGAATGATGGCCAGTCGAGGGCGTATCAGCCCGCCAATGGCATCCATAATGGCTACCCGGCCCTGTTCGACCAGCAGAATCGGTGCCAGCGAATAACCCGCTTGCCGAACCTGCTTCACCAGTAGGGAAACGACAGGAATGGCATTTTGCATAATCGCTTTCCCCGAAAGGCCATCGGCAATGATCAGACTGATATCGGCCGGCGAATCATTCAACTTACCGAGTTGCTCTTTAGATTCAGGACTCAGTAAACGACCCAAATCCGGGCGCTGTAGGTAGGTGTCCCGATTGGAGGCCTGGCTCCGGATGTTGTAAACGGGCAAACCGGTATCGACCAAACCCGCCTGTAGCTCAGTCAGATCCAGCATCGAGTAAACGGCATCTTTGGCATGGGCATGCGCCAGCTTGAACCGAAGCGACTCCCCAGTCGGAACAGATACGCCGGTTCGGCCCAGCGCAATGCGGGCGCTGGTGTACGCTTTGAGGGGTTCCCATTCGTCGGGTTTGGCGGTAGTTTTCTTGGGGTAGGGCATAGGGGTAAGGGCGTAGGGCATAGCAGGAGGGTCTGGGACTGAGTGAGGACACCCTTTACCCTTACCCCCATGCCCTATCCCATAAGCAGAGCGGTGTATAGTTGATGCTGAAGTCCATCGGATAATCGGTTTCCCTGAACATCCATGATGCGCTGGTGCAGCAGCCAGCTTTCAAATTCTGGAGCAGGATGCAGACCCAGCACCCGGCGCAGGTAGAGCGCGTCGTGAAATGAGGTCGACTGGTAGTTCAGCATAATATCGTCGGCCCCCGGAACGCCCATAATGAAGTTGATGCCGGCTACGCCCAGCAGGGTCAGCAGCGTATCCATATCATCCTGATCGGCCTGCGCGTGGTTGGTGTAACAAATATCCATGCCCATCGGGAGGCCCAGCAACTTCCCGCAAAAGTGATCTTCCAGACCCGCCCGGATAATCTGCTTGCCATCGAACAGATACTCCGGACCAATGAATCCAACGACAGAATTGACTAAAAACGGGTGGTAGTGACGGGCCACGGCATAGGCCCGCGCTTCGCAGGTCTGCTGATCGACGTTGTAGTTCGCACCGGAGGATAAGGCGCTGCCCTGGCCCGTTTCGAAATACATCAGGTTATTACCCAGCGTCCCACGTTTCAGGGATAATCCGGCTTCATACGCTTCCTGCAGCATCGTGAGCGTAACGCCAAAACTCGCGTTGGCTCGCTCCGTACCGGCAATAGACTGAAAAACCAGATCCACCGGAACCTGCTCGTTCATCAACTGGATCGTCGTGGTGATGTGGCTCAGTACACAACTTTGGGTTGGGATGGCAAACCGTTCGCGCAGTCCGTCGATCATGTGCAGCAGTCGGGCTGTCACCGCTGGGCTGTCCGTCGCCGGGTTGATGCCGATCATGGCATCCCCACTGCCATACAGCAGCCCGTCGATAATACTGGCGGCTATGCCGCGAGCATCGTCTACGGGATGATTGGGCTGGAGCCGGACGGATAAATGGCCACGCAACCCCACTGTATTGCGGAACCGCGTAACGACTTCGCACTTTTTGGCGACCAGGATAAGGTCCTGATTACGCATCAATTTCGAGACGGCTGCTACCATTTCCGGAGTCAGTCCCGGAGCCAGTTGTTGAAGTGTGGCCGTGTCGGCTTCGTCGCTCAGCAGCCAGTCCCGTAAGTCGCCTACGGTAAAATGGCTGACAGGCGCAAAGGACACCTGGTTATGCGTGTCGATGATCAGGCGGGTTACGTCGTCGGCTTCGTAGGGAATGACAGCTTCGTTCAGAAACGTAATTAACGGCAGGTCGGCCAGCGCCATCTGAGCAGCTACCCGTTCTTCGTAACTTTCGGCCACCAGGCCCGCCAGCGCATCGCCCGACCGGAGCGGACTGGCTTTCGCCAGTAGCGCTTTCAGGTCAGCGAAGCGATAGGTAAACCCGTCGATGGTACATTGGTAAGCCATACGTGAAAGCGAAAAAATAACGCACCAAAAGCATTACATCGTACAGATGCCATATCTCGAAAAGCCGGGTGCGGTTAAGATAGGGGTACATCGGTCTGCCAGGCCTGTTTGCGTTTTCTGTACCGGCCGGATGCGTAAAACAATCCTGCCACGATGATCAGCCCGCCAAAAAACAGGAAGCTCAATCCGCTATAAAAATAAATCATTGCGGCTAAGGTTATACCGGCCAGGATGAGTGCCAGTAAGGGAAATACCGGGTAAAAAGGCGCTTTGAACGGACGGAGTATATTGGGTTGACGCTGGCGGAGCCGGAACAGCGCCAGCATGCTGACGATATAAACGACAACGGCTCCGATGGTCGACAGAATGACCAGGTTATTGGTATCCAGGAGCAATAGGGAGGCAATGCCGAAAATCGCTCCTGCCAGCAAAGCCCAGTAGGGCACCTGCCGGGTCTGGCTAACGCTGGCTAGCACGTCGGGTAGGTAGCCGCTACGCGCCAGAGCGAATAGCTGCCGCGAGTAACTGATGATGATGCCGTGAAACGAAGCGATCAGGCCGAATAGGCCAACGCTGGCAAATAACTTCGTCAGTGGGTTCTCCCGCCCTAGCACCAGCCCGATCGACTCCGGAAGCGGGTAGTCGAGCTGAGCTAGTTTTTCCCATTCGGCAATGCCACCTACGCAGACCATAACCGCCAGGGCCAGAATCGTTAGGGTCAGTAAAGCCGAAATATACCCTTTGGCAATGGCGTTTTTCTCGTTTTTGACTTCTTCGGCCACCATCGCTACACCTTCCAGACACACGTAGAGCCAAATGGCAAAGGGCAGCGCGGCAAAGACGCCCGCCCAGCCAAACGGCATGGGGTTATGCATGAAATTGGCTAGTTTGAAATCGGGCGCTACGACACCAATAAACAGCAGCAGTTCGGCAATGGCCAGCAAGGTCATGATCAGCGAAAACCAGGCCGCTTCTTTGATACCCAACAGATTGATGATCGTGAACAGCACGTACGAACTGACCGACGCCAGCAGAACCGGCACGGACGGGTACAGAAAATGAAGATAGCTGCCCAGTGCCCGGGCAATGGCTGGTGTCGCGAACAGAAACTCGATAAGGGTCGCATAGCCCGCTACCAGCGCGCCCATCGGGCCGAAAGCGTGCAACGCATACGCAAACGGACCACCTGCGTTCGGGATCGCCGTGGTAAGCTCCGTAAAACTGAATATAAAGGTAAAATACAGCAGCGTAATGAGCAGTGTAGCGATCAGCAGGCCAACGGTTCCGGCGACACCCCAGCCGTAGTTCCAGCCGAAATACTCGCCGGAGATGACCAGGCCGACGCCGATGGCCCAGAGGTGGACGGGTCTGAGTGCTTTTTTGAGCGTCTGTGGGGGTTGGTTCATGGTCTGGGTGGGCTAGTCACTCTTTCGGGCACTCTCGCGTTCGACCTTAGCCACAAAACCTTCGCCCAGTACTGGATCGCTGAAACTGGCTTTTCCCGTTTCGACGCGACCGGCGTAGCGTTGCTCGTACTCTGCGAAGTCAGCCACTTTCACGCTGAAGTCATACCAGTTATGGCTATTGGCAAGGTTCAGAATCAGGGTGGTCTGGGCACCTTTGGTACCGGCTTTTTCCAACAGCCTCGACTGTGGTTTAGCGTGGTATGCATTGTCCGTAAGCTGAACGGAATAGGTGCGTTTGGGGTCCGTATTCGTTAGTTTGACCAGCACATTCCCCGTATACTGCTTTTTTGCATCCTGCTCATAGCCACAGAAAACCAGCACGGCAGGCACGGTATGGCCTCCTTTACATTCGCGAAAAAAACCATTTGGACCGTGTATGCACACATGGAAAGGCGCCTGAACGGGCCAGGTATCCCGCAGTTCATCGCCGGCCATTACGGTATACGACCGGATCGCTACGTCGTTAGGCAGGTATTGATACACCTGAAAAGGAGCGCCGAGCGCCTGCTTGCCAAAAACTTTATTCTGAGCCGCCAGGGTGAGCGAAAACTGGTGGTTGGCCATCATATGCCCATCGGCGTGTAGGTCATACGGTAACGCACAGGACGGCCGGATGCCTTTTTCCTGACGGGGCAGGTAGGGCGACGTAACTGGGCTTAGGTTGGCCTGACGGATTTCGTCGGCCGTCAATGGCTTGTAGTTCGTGGGGACGTTCTTGAACTGCGCTTTGTGGATGCTTTCGATGAATGGCTCTTTGGCCACAAACGCGGGTAGTTTGATATTTTCTCCCCGGTACGGCCGGAACGCCGACGACAGATCACCACAAATACTCCGACGCCAGGCCCCGATGTTCGATTCCTCGATTTTTTTTCCGGTTTTGTGGCTCAGGAAATTCTCCAGAAACTGAAGCGTCGACGTATGGTCGAACACTTCGGAGCAAACATACCCACCCCGGCTCCAGGGTGAGGCAATAACCAGCGGGACGCGATAACCGAGGCCAATCGGACCGGTACGGCCTTTGTTGGGGCGCTTGTCTTCCTGCGCCTGCGTCACAAATTCCGGGCGGGTGTCGATGCTTTTGCTGGTCAGGCCGGTTTCGGGCCGGTCGGGGTGCGCCGGTACAAACGGCGGTACATGGTCGAAATAGCCGTCGTTCTCGTCGTAGGCCAGAATAAAAATGGTTTTTTTCCAGACTTCCGGGTTCTGCGTCAGCGTGTCCATGATCTCGGACAGATACCAGGACCCATACCAGGGGGCCGACGGGTGATCGGAAAAATTCTCGGGGGCTACGATCCAGGAAACCGTCGGCAGTGTCCGGTTTTTCACATCCTCACGGAACTGGTGCAGCACGTCGCCTTTCGGTACGCTGACCTTCCGCTCGCTGGTACCGTCGCGGTACGTCAATTCGGTCAGTGCATGATAGTCCGGATCGGCAACGTTCGTGGCAAAGGCTTTCTGGTGAATTGCCCGCTCTTTCGGAGAAAGCTGCTTAAATTTTTCGGGCGTGTAGTTCACCAGATCCGATTGCACCTGCTTCTGCCACTTCTGCTGATAAGCTAGGGCGCGTTTGGTCGGAACGTAGTCCTTATCGCTCTCCGACAGGCTTTTAAGCTTGGTTTCCAGGGTTTGTAAGCGTTCAGGAATGGCTTTTTCTTCGGCCTGAATGAAGCGGTAATAGGCCGGATGAAACCGAACCCGGTACTGCGAAAACCACTCGATCGGGTTGTCGCTGAAATTGGCTAACCAGCCTTCGGCTTCGCCCGACAGCCCCGTCGAAATATTGATTTCGTTCTGATAAATTTTCCAGGGAATGCCGTGTTCTTCCAGACGTTCGGGAAAGGTCGTCCAACTGACTTCGGCGTCATAGTCTACATTTTCGTTGCGGACGTTGGCCATGGCATTCGGATCGCGCGGATCGCGAAGGGTGCCTGTCCAGAAAAACAGCCGGTTAGGTGTTGTACCGGTCAGCGACGAGCAGAAATTCTGATCGCAGACGGTAAAGGCATCGGCCAGGGCGTAATAAAACGGAATATCTTCCCGGTCGTAATAGCCCAGCGTCAGCGGCATATCAGCATATTCTTTATGACCTGACTTCTTGGATTCCAGCCACTTATCATATTTGCCGCCGTTGCGCGCATCGACCTGATTTTCCCACGAATGCGGCAGCGAACTCATCCAGGTCGCTTTGGTATCTTTAATATTCAGCCGGAAGGGCGCATAGGTTTCGTTGGCCGCGTTGGTCTGTAACCAGACTTTATTTTTATTAGGCAGCGTAATGGCGCGTGGATCGCTGAAACCCCGAACTCCCTGCAGCGCGCCAAAGGTGTGGTCGAAGGAGCGATTCTCCTGCATCAGAATCACAACGTGCTCAGCGTCCAGGTAAGTTGTGCCCGGTTGCGGATCGATGGCGAATGCTTTTTGAATCGAATCGGGAAGAACACCAGGTAGGCTAGCGGATAAAAGAGCCGCTTTTTTGAGAAAATCGCGTCGCGAATCCATCATGGGTCGAAGTACAGGCTGATCACCCCAAAATAACGCTATTCCGCCAAATATGCGCCCATTCGGCGAAAACTATTTCGGAAGTAAAGGCAAAAGAGAAGGGATATTTCAACCAGTAAACGTTCAGGAAGCGCCCCTACATGATCTTTTCGGGCAGTGAAATGACCGTGCGGTCGGGCTGATAGCTGACTTTCCGAAGCCGCCCGAACAAACTCAGGCCAACCTGTACGTTGATCAGCCCCCCCGAAAACGGTTCCTGAGTCAGCAGTGGGCTATAAGACACTTTAGTCCGAAAAAACAGGAAACTGTCTTCCGTACGGTCTGCTTTGTGCAGGTTATCCTTCAGCTTAAAGTCGACGATGACCCCCAGCATAGGCGCATGGCTCTTCAACCGGAAATCCTTGTAGCGTTCGTCGTTGTGGTCGCGCGGGGTGATGCCAAAATAGCGGTAACCAATGTACGGAATGACCCGGGTGCGGGCGTTAGGCTGTAGAATATGGCCCAGGGCCACTTCGCCCAACACCGGACTAATGGGCGTTCCGGTTTCCCAGAGCTGGTTCTGAAAGGAAAAATTAGACCGGATCTTACCGCCGAACAGCGTCGGTTGTACCAGTAGCAGGGTTCGTCGGTAAGTTACCTCCAGACCAATTCCCACGCCAAACATCGGATTGATGAGTTGATGGAGAGGCCCCGTGGGCAAGGCAACACCTCCCCCCAGAAACACTCCGTAGCCTATTCGGGAGGAGTGGTAGGTTGTTATTAAATTAGGCGTGTCGTACAGTTGCTTCGCCACCTGACGCTGCCAGCGTTGGAGCGCCTGCAGATCGTCGCCCCCGCCGGTTTCGCTTCGGAACCGGTTGACCTCGGCTCCCAGCTCGGAGTTGGTCAGGTATTCGATCTGCTTGGCTTTATCTTTAAAATATTTATCTACTTCGAGTTCGATAAGCTTGGCTTTCATTTGCCGGGCGTGCACTTCCACCAGATCGAACAGGAGCTGATTGTAAATAATCGTACGATCGTTCCGCGCGGTTTCAGAGACCCACGACAAGTTTCTGAACATCAAACAAAACGACTCGATGGCGGGCGGGCTCCAGAGCGACGTGGGCCGTACCTCGTAGCCGATCTGGTAGTGAAACTCGGAGCCGCCCAGGCCCGGCTGGACTGGGGCATGAAAGTCGGAAAGCCGGAGCCGTCGGGTGGCACTCCAGTGCAGCGTGTCGATCATGGTCTGCGCCGGGCAGAGTAGAGGAGACAGCAACAACACAGCGAGTAGACGGTTCATAACATGCGTTTCAGAGAATGGGAGGAGGGACTTTACAGCAAATTACTTAATCGCAGTTCGAAGCCGGGAAGGGCCGTGTAAAGCCTGCACTCGAATCGGCCACCAGCCCCCGTTTCGCCGATTCCAGATCACGAGTTCGGCAATAAGATCAGCGTTTTTTAATCCTGTTTTCGTATTGGTGGGCTTCTCAAAAACGATCTGGCCGTCGGCTTCGCGTTCGATGCGGAGCGATGGATTGGCCTGACAGAAGTCGTAAAACTCGTCGTCGGTCAGACGGTCATCCCGGCGGATGGTCGGATTCAACGGGAACATCATAGTTGAGAGTAGCTTCCTTGGGTCAATACTAACACTTTTTATGCAAAAAAGCGCGGTCCCGTTGCCAGAACCGCGCTCATTGTCAGAACCGGGATTTTTGTGATTGAATTGACCGGTTCGAATATTAATACCGATACATTTCGGATTTGAACGGCCCATCGATCGGTACGCCGATGTAGTCGGCCTGCGCCTGCTCGATCGGCTCCAGTCTGGCGCCTACGTGGGCCAGGTGCAGAGCCGCCACTTTTTCGTCGAGTTTCTTCGGCAGAACGTATACTTTGTTTTCGTATTTGTCCGCGTTGGTCCACAGCTCCAGCTGGGCCAGCGTCTGGTTCGAGAACGAACACGACATCACGAAGCTGGGGTGGCCCATGGCGCAACCGAGGTTGACCAGGCGACCTTCGGCCAGGATGATGATTTCCTTACCGTCGATCTCGTACATGTCTACCTGTGGCTTGATCTGGCTCTTGGTATGGCCGTAGTTTTCGTTCAACCACGCCATGTCGATTTCATTATCGAAGTGACCGATGTTGCAGACAATTGCCTTGTCTTTCATCGCTCTGAAGTGGCGATCCTTGATGATGCTGATATTGCCCGTTGCCGTTACGAAGATCTGAGCTCGTGTAGCGGCTTCATCCATCGGCACCACTTCATAACCGTCCATAGCGGCCTGCAGCGCGCAGATCGGGTCGATTTCCGTAACCAGTACGCGGCAACCTGCGCCCCGTAGCGATTCGGCCGAGCCTTTGCCCACGTCGCCATAACCGGCTACAACGGCCACTTTACCGGCCAGCATCAGGTCGGTAGCCCGGCGGATAGCGTCCACCAGCGACTCGCGGCATCCGTATTTGTTATCGAATTTCGACTTTGTAACTGAGTCGTTTACGTTGATGGAAGGCAAGTGCAGCGTGCCGTTTTTCATTCGCTCGTACAGGCGGTGAACCCCGGTCGTGGTTTCTTCCGACAGCCCTTTGATGCCCTGAATCAGCTCCGGATACACGTCGAACACCATGTTAGTCAGGTCGCCACCGTCGTCGAGGATCATGTTGAGCGGCTGACGCTCTTCGCCGAAGAACAACGTCTGCTCGATGCACCAGTTGAATTCCTCTTCGTTCATACCCTTCCAGGCGTAAACCGGTATACCGGCAGCCGCAATCGCAGCCGCTGCATGGTCCTGTGTCGAGAAGATGTTGCAGGACGACCAGGTTACCGATGCACCCAGTTCAACCAGGGTTTCGATCAGAACGGCCGTTTGGATGGTCATGTGCAGGCAACCGGCAATGCGGGCACCCTGCAGTGGTTTCGACGGACCGTATTCGGCGCGCAGGGCCATCAGGCCGGGCATTTCTGCTTCGGCAAGCCGGATTTCCTTGCGGCCCCATTCGGCCAGCGCGATATCTTTAACTTTGTAGGGTACGTAAGTGGATGTTTGCATGATTTGTGAAATACAACGAAAGTTTATAAATCAACAAGGAGATTTATGACTAGGTACTTTCTTAGGAAAGTGCAAAAATAAAGACTGTTTTCCAGATTCCCTATTGCTCTCGTGTACTTTACGCACCCAAACAGGCTTACCTGGTTTCTTGCCGCAGGCGAGCCACTTTACCATCCATGGTCGAGATAAGTATATCCCGGTTGCTGAGCGGAAACACCCGATTGACCATAGCATTCGACAGTTTATGCGCCCAACTGAGCTGATGCGTCCGGCGATCGATGGCGTAAAGCACTCCTTCGTCGGTTGGAACAAAGATCGTTCCGGACCGCTCGACGATGGGCGAGGGGCTGATTTCGGCCCCGTAGTGGCAATTGACGAACCACTCGGCTTGTGGGGTATCGGAGCGGGTCGAAAATGCCCACACGCTGTCGCTCATGCACTTGACGTAGAACAACGAACCATCCTGCGATAAACCGCTGGCTTCGAATCCTTTGTGCTGGTTCGATTTCCAGAGTTCTTTTCCGGTCTTTGCCGCCAGCGCGGTTACCGTTCGGTCAGGCGTTTGCAGGAAGATACGACCGGCGGTCAACACGGGCGTGCAGGCTGCCGGTGAGAAATTACGAATTTTTTCATTCGTCCACGTCCAGACGGGTTGCCCGGTTTTTCGGTTCAGTGCGTAGAATGTAGACCCCCACGACCCGAAATACACGGTTTGCCGATCGGCTACCGGCACCGATTCGACAAACCCGTTGACGTTCGCAAAGGTCCACCGAACCGCCCCATCGTTGAGGGATAATGCCCGGAATTTACCTTCGGAGCTACCGATGTAAACGGTATTATCGCTGATGAGCGGGCACGCCACAATGGGTTTGCCGGTGTCATGCTTCCAGAGGAGTTGCCCGTTTCGTTTGTCGAGGCAGTAAATAGTGCCATCGGTCGAAGCTACCACCACTCGTTTTTTGTGCAGCGCCGGGGTCGAATACACTTTGCCGCCGGTAGGAAACCGCCATTTCACAGAGCCGTCCGTCAGCGAAAGCGCTACTACCTGACCCGCCGTATTAGGGTAAATACAGATCGCTTTGTCGGCAACGATTCCCGCCCCGATGTCACTGCTGTCCTGCTTTTCCCAGGCCGCCACCACGGTTTTGTACTGGTCGTTGAGCTGATACGATGGACGAGGATACGGGTTTTTGTCCCGACTGAATTGATGATTGGTCAGGAAGATGGTCCGCCAGGGAGCGGCTGTCTGACCGGGTTGCTGACCGACGGCGGGCGTTCGAACGGCAAACGACATGGTATCGTTCTGAATCGTAACCACATTATAGCCCCCAACCGCGTCTTTGGCCCGTAGGTTTGAGCGGCCCATTGTTCCCGGAATCCCTTCGAAATCCAGTTTCTGGTTGGCGTGGCCGTGTCCGCATAAGGCCGCCTGTACATTGGTTTTTTTTAGCTCGTCGATAAGCAGATACCAGTTCGACAGGGAATTGTCGAGCGGGTAGTGGTTCATGAAAATGACCGGCTTGTCGGAATTTTTGAGCTTGTCGACCTCCGACCGCAACCAGAGCACATCTTCGCGGGCCACCAGACCCGGCGACATGCGCATGTTGGGCCCGCTTCCGCAACCGATAAAGCGGTATTTGCCGAAATCGAATGCAAACCGTTCAGCCCCAAACACTTTTCTGAAACTGTTACAGCCGTTTTCCGACCATTTGGTGTCGTGATTACCCGGAAAAATGTACCACTTCCGGGTTAGGCCATCCAGGACTCGTTTCGCTTCGGCAAATTCCCGGTCGGCTCCGTAGTCGGTTACGTCGCCCGTAAACACGACGAAATCGATATTGGGCAAAGAGTTGATGTCATCGACGGTTCGCTGCAGATCCTCGATGGCCGTTTCGGGAGCGCCCACGTGGGTATCCGTTACGAAGGCAAAGCGAATGGGTTGCGCCCGTACGGTTCCGAAACAGGCCAGCAAAAAAATAAGCAGTTTTTTCATGAGCAGACATGTATCACGGGTTTCAACCCGTACGTTCAGCCAGCAAAACGGGTTTTAACCCGTGATACATTTGACTACGCTACTTCTGTGCCGTTTCCTTCGGCCAGACATACTCGAAGTTTTTGTTGATCGGCGCGCCGAAATAATTGACGTTCAGATAATCGAGTCGTTTTTTGTGCGCTTCCAGCCGCTGCTTGAAGTCGTCGATGTTTTTGTCGTCCCGGGGTGTCCAGGCCGTTTCGGCTACTGCCAGAATCCGTGGATACGTCATGTACTCTACGTAATGCGTGGTGGGCATGTACTCCGACCAGACGTTGGCCTGCACACCCAGCACGTGTTTTGCCTGTTCGGCCGTCAGGCTGTCGGATACCGACGGATTGAAGCTGTACACTTTTTCGAGAGGCAACAGGCCACCAATGGCTACGGGCTGGGTTTTCGGATCAGCCTGATAATAATCGAGGTAACAGTACGTGGTGGGCGACATAATGACGTCGTGATTCTGCCGGGCCGCAGCAATACCGCCGTTTACCCCGCGCCAGCTCATGACCGTGGCGTTCGGCGACAGCCCACCCTCCAGAATTTCGTCCCAACCGACCATCCGCCGACCTTTGGAGGTAATAAACTTATCGATTCGCCGGATAAAATAGCTCTGCAGTTCGTGCTCGTCTTTCAGTCCTTCTTTCTTCATCAGGTCCTGGCAGAACTTGCTTTGTTTCCACTCGATTTTGGGGCATTCGTCGCCACCGATGTGGATATACTGACTCGGGAATATATCCATGATTTCGGTCAGGACGTTTTCCAGAAACGTAAAGGTTTCTTCGCGCGGGAACAGCACCTGTTCGTGAACGCCCCACGTGCCCGTTACCGGCAGCATACGGTCGGGATTGCCGCCCAACTCCGGATAAACCGACAGAACAGCCACCGAATGACCGGGCATTTCGATCTCCGGAATCACCGTGACGAACCGCTCCTTCGCGTATTTGACCACCTCGCGCGCGTCGTTCTGGGTGTAGAAACCGCCGTAGGGCACATCGCTGTATTTCCGGTCGCGGTAATGGCCGACCATGGTTCGGGGGCGGATGGACGCCTGCTCGGTGAGTTTCGGGTATTTTTTGATTTCGATGCGCCAGCCCTGATCTTCGGTCAGGTGCCAGTGAAATACGTTCATTTTGTGCAACGCCAGCAGGTCGATGTATTTTTTGATAAATGCTACCGGATAATAATGCCGACCGACGTCGAGCATCGATCCGCGATAACCGTAGCGGGGCTGGTCTTCGACGGTGCAGGCAGGCACTGACCAGCTAACCCCACTTACTTTGGTCGGGCTAAAAACGGCGGCTGGCATCAACTGCATCAGCGACTGCACCCCGTAGAAGAACCCCTGCGGCTGGTCGGCCGTGATGACGATCTGCTTCGGCGAAACCGTCAGCGTATAACCTTCCGGGCCGAGTTTGTCGTTTTTGGCACTCACAAACGAGATGCCTTTTGCTGATTTCCCCGTCGTGACGGTCGGAGTTGTGCCGGTGGACTTTCCTAATTGATCGGCCAGCATCTGGGCAATCCGCCGGACTTCAGCGTTGGTCGACTGAACGGCAATGGTGGGCTTGGCGGGCAAGGTGTAGCGGCCACTGCGCGGCTCCAGATGAACCGGCTTTGGCACGATGGCATAGTCGGCCGTTTGTGCCTGCAAGCCGGTTATGGTAATCAGCGCGATAGCGAGACAGATCAGCGTATTTTTCATTAGGGAAAGAAATTGGAAGATGGAGCACAAAAACAGTTACTTCAGATAGGGACCCAGAACCTTAGCCCAGCGCTGGTAACCAGCCGGAAGCATGTGCAGGCTGTCGGGCTTGAATAATTCCGGGACGGGTTGGCCGTTGGGACCCAGCATTACCGGTCGGATGTCGACAAACTGGGTATTTTTTTGTTTCGCCAGATACTCTTTGATCAGCCGGTTGGCGATATCGACCTGCGAAAAATACTGCCGACGGGACGGACTGGGCTTGATGGAAATAAACGTAAACAGGACGTTGGGAAGCTGCTTCCGAACCCGCTCGAAAATGGACACCAGGCGCTCGTACGTCTGCTGCCCCGTCACGTGACCCGATGCAATGTCGTTTTCACCTGCGTAGAGAACTACCTGTTTGGGATGATACCGGACGATCACCCGATCGGTATAGCGGAGTACGTCGCTCAACTGCGAACCCCCGAAGCCACGCTGAAGGATCGGCTTGTTCGGGAAGTACGCCGTCAGATTGTCCCACAGCCGAATGGAGGAGCTGCCGGTAAACACAATCGGATTTTTGGGTGGGGGCGAAACGCTATCCATTTTCTCGAACGCCCGGATTTCGTTTTCGTAGGGCGGGGTGGAAGCACCGGGAGTGTTCTGTCCCAGCAACCGAAAACTAATGAGCAACAGGGTAATACTCCAGCTAAATTTCATAAGTGTAGGCCAATAAGCGTCAGTTCGTAAGGTTTCAGATGAAAGGCACGACGGATTCTAAACTCATGCCCCTCGACCCTTTGACGAGAATAGAGGTGTTGGTCATGGGATTGTCCATCAGCCAGTTATGTAGCGAAAATTTATCCGGAAAATAGTAGGCTTTGGGCAGGTCACCCAGTGCGAAATGCATGTCTTTTCCCGCCAGAATGACCAGATCGAACCGGCCCTCGGCGATCAGCTTTCCCAGTGCCGTGTGTTCGGCTTCGCTTTCCTCCCCCAACTCGTACATGTCGCCCAGAATCACGGCTTTACGCTGAGCGGGCATAGCCGCAAACTGACGAATGGCAGCCGCCATCGAACTTGGATTGGCATTGTAGGCATCGAGCAGAATGGTGTTCGTGCCTTTGGTAATCAGCTGCGAGCGGTTGTTTGTCGGGTTATAGTCGGCGACGGCCCGGTTGGCATCTTCGGGCGAAACGCCAAAATACTCGCCGATCGCCAGGGCCGCGGTCATATTCTCGAAATTGTAGCGGCCGGGCAGATGCGTCGTTACTTCCTGACCGGCCGTATTCCGATACACGACAACCGGCGATTCCTGCAGCAGTTCGACGGGATCGCCGGGGTAAAAAATAGCCTCGGCAAACGTGGTTTCCGACCGGATCGATTTCAGGCGCTCGCGGTACATGGCCGTCAAAACTTTGTCGCGCGAGTTGATGAACACCGTTCGACCGTGCTGCGCCAGGTAATCGTATAATTCTCCTTTTCCTTTCCGGACGCCTTCGATGCCGCCGAAGCCTTCCAGATGCGCCTTGCCTACGTTCGTGATGAGGCCGTGGGTGGGCTGGGCGATGGAGCACAGCAGCTCGATCTCTTTCTGATGATTGGCCCCCATTTCGACGACTGCCATTTCGTGCTGTTCGTTGAGTGACAGCACCGTCAGCGGTACGCCAATGTGGTTGTTGAGGTTACCCACGGTTGCGTATGTCCGGTAGTTTTTGGACAGCACCGCAGCGACCAACTCTTTGGTGGTGGTTTTGCCGTTCGAGCCCGTCAGGCCGATAACCGGAAACGTCAGTGTTTGCCGGTGATGCCGGGCCAGGTCCTGCAAGGCCGTCAGGCTGTCGGGGACGAGCAGGCAGCGCGGGTCGGTTTCGGCTACGGCCGGGTCGTCGACGAGGGCGTAGCGGGCCCCCGACGCGAGTGCCTGCGTAGCAAACTCGTTACCGTCGAAACTGGCTCCTTTGAGCGCAACGAACAGACACTCAGGGGTAATTCGGCGGGTATCGGTCGATACGCCCGTGCATTCCTGAAATTTATGATAGAGTTGATCGGTTGACAGCATGTCCATAGACATAAATGAGGGCTCTGTACGTTCTTCTTGGGGAATGGCACCGCCGGCGCAGACCAGGGTCTGGGTTTGCGGGCTGAAAGGCTCAAATTTAGATGAAAAACCTGTTTACGCTTTGTTTCCTGTTTATTCCCCTGCTCAACTGTGCGCAGTCGAACGGCAAGATTGGCTTTCGATACGACCCTACCCCAACGGTCAGTATCAACGGCCGGGCACTGCTGAATCCGTGGGCGGGTGGACTGAATACGCCCCAGTACTCGACCCTTCGCCTGAACACCGATGCCCGCGATGACCTGATGGTGTTCGATCGGGCTACAGCCAGAGTCAGTACGTTCATTGCCGTCGACAATCCGACCGGTGCTGGAACGACCTGGCAGCACGCGCCGGAATATGAACTCGCGTTTCCGGCCATGAATGGCTGGGCACTGCTGGTCGATTATGACCAGGATGGCCGGAAGGATCTGTTTACATATGGGTCGGGAAACGTAGTGGTTTATCACAATGAATCGCAGAACGGACAGGTTAGTTTTAAAGTTGCGGCCAATCCGCTCATGACCGAAGGATACAGCGGACGGATTCAGTTGTATATCAGCAGCGTCGATATCCCCGCCATTACCGACTATGACGACGACGGCGACATCGACATTATCACGTTCGATGGAACTGGCAACCTGGTTGCGTATCAGCAGAATATGAGCATCGAACGGACCGGCCAGAAAGGACTGGATTATAAACGATACCAGAATTTTTGCTGGGGGCATTTCCAGAAAGAATACTGCAATGATTTCACCTTCGGCGTGCAGTGCGACGATGGATCGGGGCGGGCAGGCGTCGATCTGAGCGGGGCAAGACCCCTGCATACCGGCAACACCCTGACCGTTATCGATACAGACGGTGACGGTAAAAAAGACCTGCTGTTTGGCTTTGTCAGTTGCGAAAACATTGCCCGCCTGCGCAATGCCGGTCCGAATAACGAGAAGGCCAATTTTACCAGCTACGACAGTTTGTATCCGGCGCAAAATCCGATCCTGTTCCCGGCTTTTCCGGCCGCGTTTCTGGAAGATGTCGATGGCGACGGACAAAAGGATTTGCTGGCATCGCCCAACATGAGCACAAACGAAAATCAGCTGTTCGATTTTCGGGCGTCGAGCTGGTTTTATAAAAATGCGGGAACGAACCAGAAACCCGATTTCAGGCTGGTACAGAAAGATTTTCTACAAAGTGACATGCTCGACCTGGGCGAGCATGCGGCTCCGGCCCTGGCCGATCTGGACGGCGACGGCGACCTGGACCTGCTGGTTGGCTACGGGGGCGTAGGCATCGGGCAGGATTATCGCGGGGGTGTCTGGCAGTTTGAAAATAAAGGGACGGCGCAGAAACCGGCGTTTGTGCTGGTCACGACCGATTATCTGGGTATTGGGTCGCTGAAACTGACCAGCCTAATGCCGTCGTTTGTCGACATTGATGGCAACGGCAGCATGGACCTCATCCTGATTGGTACCGGAGCTAATAATCTCGAAATCCGGGCATTTGTCAATACCGCAGCTAAAGGAGCCTCCGTCAAATACGATCTGTCCAGCGCTGTGCTGTGGTCTAAGCCGGAGGATATTGGTGCCGAGGATTTACCGACGGTGACGGATGTGGATCGGGATGGTAAACCAGACCTGTTGGTAGGAAAGTATAGTTACGGTACGATTCAGTATTTTCGCAACACCGGAACCGCTCTTAAACCGTTGTTCCAGCTGCAAAATCAATTTTTTGGCGGATTCACGACCGACGATTACGTGTATGCGCGAGCCCGGTCGATCGTTGTAACCGATCTGAATGGCGATCGGAAGAACGAAATCGTGCTGGCTGCCAACAATGGTTCTGTTCGGGTATATCAGTTCCCGAACCCGCTCGATCAGACACTGACACTTCTGGATTCGCTGCCTTCAATTGGTATACCCAGTGCCGGTCTGATTGCTACGGCCGCTGACCTCGACGGCGATCAGTTGCCGGATCTGATGCTGGGTACGCTGGCGGGTGGATTGCGGTATCTGAAAAATACCTCTACCCGACTGACGACGGACCCCAATGAAGATGCTGGCGTACCCTGGGTATTTCCTAACCCAACCGACCGGTACCTGACCGTTCGGGCACCTTACGACGGCTCGATCGATGTGATGGCGCTGACGGGGCAGCTGATTTTAGCCAACCAGGCGGTCAGAAGCGATATCGATACGGTTATCGACCTGAAAGGAGTGGCCAGCGGCACCTACCTGATCCGGCTCTCTGGGCAGGACCGAACAGCGCGGGTACAGAAAATCATTGTGTGGAAATAGCCGCAAACTCTTTCGGTGGTTGGTGGTTAGTACTAACAACTGGTGTCTGTACCAACGAAAGTCAGCCCTTTAGCGCCAGTCACTAAACTGCCATGGAAAATATCAATAACTCCGATCAACAGCCTGTCGAGCAGAACTCGGGTGGACCGCTCGAAGGTATGTCTCCTCAGCACACCAACATGCCGTTGAACAACGACGAACAGGACGATGTCGTATACGCGGGCCTGGGCGTTAATAACCGCCCCGATATCATGAATCCTGGCGACGACGAAGCTGCCGATACCCTGTTGTATACCGATAGCACAACCGCACGCCATGCTACCGACGAGGTTTCGAACGATGAAGAGTTCGATGAGTTTACGGATGAATTGGACGACGCCGATTTGTCGGACGATGACATAGACGAAGAAATCGCCGAACTTGAGGAGGAAGAAGAGGAAGGCAACGAGCGCTATTGATCGTAACCCTGTTTTGGGGTTAATCTTTGCGATGCCTGACGTCGAGCAGCGTAACGGTCTCGTACCAGTAGGTCCGTAAGCTGCTCAGATACGTCTTCCAGTCAGTGTAGCTGAAGGGCTTGGTAGTAAACGAAGACGCCCCGAACATATACGCACGTTCGACCAGTTTGGCATTTTTAATAGCCGATAGTATGACCACAGGCAGTAACCGTCCTTTAGGATGGGCCCGAAGCAAGGCCAGAAAATCCAGCCCGTCTACTTTATCCTGCAGGTCGATATCCAGTAAAACGATTTTCGGCCCTTTGCCGCTCAGGTCGTCGATGTAAGTTTTCGCGTCTTCGAAATTGCTGACGTGGGTGAAAGAGGCTTCAGGAAAGCTTGCCTGGGCGGCCCGATTCAGTAAATCAGCAATCAGTGGATCGTCATCTACCAATAAAATCGGGAAGGAGCCTTGCTGCATAATTATTTACGAGTGAATAACGCGTATTCACAAGATCAGTAGTGTATAGGTTTGTGGATCAACAATCCAGCGATTTGTTTTCTGGACCGATAGAACCGGGCAAAGGTTCACAAAAGTTAAACCAACAAATTTAGTCAATAAAAGTTAAAAGGCACTATCCTGGAGGTAAGAGTAAAAAAATATTCTAACTAATCAAGACGTACTTAATTAGTTAGCCTTCAGCTACCTTTTTCAGTGTTGATCCCGAATTGCATAAACACAGCAAGGCATGGGAGGTCATACTATATTGGCTGTCTTTTTCAGTTTTTTTATTCCGGGTAGGACTAGTGCTGCATAGGCTATTGTGCAGTTTGTGTAGCGAGTATATTGTGGTTTATCCTGATAGGCTGGTCCATTTACCGGTAGGCCATCATCGACCGGTCTGCTTCTACCCCGATTGATATCTAATGAGATAATTAAACTAGCTTGCTTTATCGATATGTTTGTTGCGCCAGAGTGCGCTCATCGTAACTTTACCTGCTAGATGAAATTCCTTTGCCTGTGTTTGTATAGTTTACTTTTAGGCGTAAATGTGAGCGTTCAAGCGCAGAATTTGACAAGTGGCCTACTGGCTTGGTACAAATTTGATGGCGATACGAAGGATACAAGCCCTTACGCCCATCATGGCTCCCCTCTCAATATAACGTTTGGTCCAGGAAAATGCGGTCAACCCAATTCAGCTGCGTATCTGAATGGAAAAGATGCGTATGTGAACCTCCCATTGGCGTCATTACTGAATGGGAAAAAACAGCTAACGATCACGGCCTGGGTTAAACCTGCCCGGTTTAATAACATTCAGCAGACGTTAAAGTCCGTTTACTCTCACTGGCTTGATTACGGAACTTCAGGGTCTGTTGGGCTATTATTCGGTGTTGGTCCCGACAGTTCCGTAGTAGGAGCTTTCTCGGCAGGCTATCAGGTTAGCTCTGTTCATAATGTCGTGCGATCAAATGACTGGCAACTGATCGTTTTACTGTATGACGGGACGAAGTTGCAGGCGGCCGATAGAGCGCTATTTCAGGTAAACTGTACTGAATACTTACCAAACTGTAGTGATAGTTATTCAAGTTGTTCTGGAACACCAGATGCCATTGGAAGTACGGCTAAATACACCTACATCGGTGCTCGTCGGAACAATTCCAGTGTTCTGATAGATTATTTTGAGGGATATATTGATGACGTAAGACTCTACGATAGAATCCTGAGTAAGGAGGAATTAAACAAATTATTTCTGGAATGTGGACCACCGCTTTGCGACGATAATAATTGCCTGACCGACGATCAACTTAATCCAGTTACTTGCCAGTGTGAACATATCGCTAAACCAAAGCTAAATTGTGATGACAACAATTGCCTGACGGATGATCAATATAATCCGTCTACCTGTCAGTGTGAACACGTCGCCAGACAACCGGATTGTAATGATAACAATAGCCAAACTGACGACACATATGACCCTGCAACCTGTATGTGCCAGCATGTTCCGAAAGGCAACTCGGCAAAACCTGGTGTTTATCTTCCTTCAGCTTTTACACCAGATAAAGACGGTATAAATGATACATATAGGCCCATATATCAAGGAGTTAGCCGCGCTGTGTTGACCATCTTTGACCGGTGGGGCGAGGTAATATTTCAGGGAAGTACTCTAACCGACGCCTGGGATGGAACCTACCGGGGCGTTCCTTGTAGTCAGGGAGTTTATCCGTTTAGCTTAAGTGGTACGTATGATACAGGGGAGGAGTTTACACGGCAGGGGAATATATCCTTAATCAAATAACCGAGTTTCTTTAGGGTAACGGATCGAAAGCAACCCCTCGCAGCGAAAATGCACAGGAACGACTAATTTTGCCCCCCCAAATCGCATCCACCCATATGTCGCCCTTTCCGGTCTCATCCTCGATTGTATCCGCCCCACACCTTGCCCATTTTGTACAGGAGAAATATTGCCTGAGTGCAGATACAACCTGCCGGCTGCTGAAAGCGGGCATCAACCATTCCTATCTGATTACCGACGGCCCGGCAAAATTTATTTTTCGTCTATACACTCTGGACTGGCGGACTGAAACCGAAATCAGCGAGGAAATCCGGTTGCTCGATTTGCTTCGGGAGAACGGCTTGCCGGTGTCTTACCCCATTGCCGATGCTGCGGGAAGCTATCTACAGGAGTTGATGGCACCTGAAGGTAAGCGATTCGGCGTGATGTTTTCGTTCGCCGAAGGCGACAAACTATTGACATTTTCTGACGAGGTGCATTACCAGATCGGCACGGTCATGGCCCGGTTCCATCAGCTTACGCAATCGCTGACTTTGGATCGGGTAGCGTATACGCCCAACCTCCTGCTGGTCGATTCACTCAGGAAGATAGCGCCATTTCTTCCGGCGGACTCCGACGAAATGCGGTTTCTGCAACGGACACAACGCTTTTTGCTGGATGAATTCAGCAAAATAGACGAGCGCCAGACCCGCCGGGGAGCCGTTCATCTCGACATCTGGTTCGACAACCTGAATATTGCCGCCGATGGTACCGTGACCCTTTTCGATTTTGATTTCTGCGGCAACTGGCTGCTTTGCGGTGATATCGGGTATTACATTATGCAACTTCATAGTACCGAAACCGACGTAGCTGAATTTTATAGAAAACGAGACCGTTTTCTGGCGGGTTATGAGTCGGTTCAGGCCATCAGCGAGGAAGAAAAACGCATCCTGCCCCTGTTGGGCGTGAGTATTTATTTCTTTTACACAGGCGTTCAGTGCGAGCGGTTTGATAACTGGTCGAACGTATTTTTGAACGAACTTCACCTGAAGCGGCTGATCAACCTGCGCGTCAAACGCTGGTTCGATTTCAATAAACTGGATGAACAAGCATGAGTATCTGGCCTGACAATCGGATTCGGCAACTCCTGGGCATTAAACTCCCCCTTCTCTTGGCTCCCATGGCCGGGCCGGGTTCGGCTGAACTGGCCAGTGCGGTGGCCGAAGCGGGTGGCCTGGGAGCGCTTCCCTGTGCGATGCTGAGCGCAGAACAAATCCGGACCGAACTGACGACTATCCGCCAGCGTACGTCCCGACCGATCAACCTTAATTTTTTCTGTCACAAGCCACCGGCGGTTGATAGCGAACGGGAACTCCACTGGAAAAAACGTCTGGAACCCTACTACCGTGAGTTGGGGATTGATCCACAACGTCCCACGCCGGTGTCTAACCGGACCCCCTTCGACAGCGTACTTTGTGATCTGGTGGTCGAGATGAAGCCCGAAGTAGTCAGTTTCCATTTTGGTCTGCCCGACAAAGCGCTTCTCGACCGGGTAAAAGCGACGGGAGCGAAAGTACTCTCGTCGGCGACGACCGTGAAGGAAGCCATCTGGCTTGAGGAGCACGGTTGCGACGCGATCATTGCTCAGGGCGCAGAAGCGGGCGGGCATCGGGGTATGTTTCTGACGACGGATATTGCTACGCAGGTAGGAACCCTGGCCCTTGTTCCGCAGGTGGTCGATGCCGTGCGGGTGCCCGTCATTGCGGCAGGTGGTATTGCCGACGCCCGGGGAATCGCGGCTGCTTTTGCGTTGGGCGCGTCGGCCGTGCAGATTGGAACCGCCTATCTGTTTTGCCCCGAAGCGAACGTCTCGGCTGTTCACAGAAAAGCGCTGCAGCAGGCCAAGGACAACAGTACGGCGCTGACCAATGTGTTTACCGGCCGACCAGCCCGGAGTATCGTCAATCGACTGGTGAACGAAGTTGGGCCGATGTCCGACGTCGCACCGGCCTTTCCGCTGGCGGGTGGGGCGCTGACGCCCTTACGCGCGCAGTCGGAACCGGCTGGTTCGGGCGATTTTATGCCGCTCTGGGCGGGGCAGGCGGCTCATCTGGGCCGGGCGCTTCCGGCGGGTGAACTGACCCATCGGCTCGCCGAAGAAACGCTGGCGAAACTAATGTCGCGCTAAACCATACAATTATCAGGTGTTATGACTCCCGTTTTCTTTCCAAATCAGGCTGACTTCCGAAACTGGCTGGCCGATAACCACGATAAAGCCACCGAACTGCTGGTCGGCTTTTATAAAATCGGCACCGGAAAACCCAGTCTGACCTGGTCACAGTCCGTTGATGAAGCGCTTTGCTTTGGCTGGATCGATGGGGTGCGTCGGTCGATCGATGCGGACAGTTATTGCATCCGGTTTACTCCACGAAAACCTAAGAGCATCTGGAGCGCGGTCAATATTCAGAAAATAGACGAACTCTCGCGTCAGGGGCTGATGCATCCGGCGGGCATGGCGGCTTTTGGCAAGCGGGATGAAAAAAACTCGAAAATCTACGCCTACGAGCAGAAAGACGTTGGGCTGTCGGAAGAACTGGAACAGTTGTTTAAAGCCAACGAGAAAGCCTGGGCCGTGTTTCAGACCATGCCGCCTTCGTACCGAAAAACCGCCATCAACTGGGTTATGAGCGCCAAACAAGCCGAAACCGTCCGGAAACGCATGCAGGAATTGATTCAGGACAGCGAGCAGGGTGTGCGCATCAAACAGTTGCGACCTTATCCCAAAAAATAGCTGAGTAAAGAAGCTGAACAGGTCGCTTTGACTCGGCATACGCTGGCGAAGCAACCATTGGCAGATCGCTTTCGTATTGGCGAAAAATATGTATCTTGGATACCCCTTATCGGTCAGGGTACCAGCGTTATGCGGAGACGATCTATCTGGCTGTTGCTATGGTTCACGGTATGCCTGCCCGGCCTGCTCGTGGGGCAGAACCTCATTCCGAACGGCAGCTTCGAAACCTACCGCAACTGCCCAATCCGGGATAATCAGCTGGCCGAAGCTACGCCCTGGTACAACCCAACCCGCGCCACCCCCGACTTTTACCACGCCTGTTACCAGACGGGTCAGGTACCTTTAGCTCCGCATTCGGGTCAGGGATTGGCCCGGCTCTATTTTGACCAGGGATGGGCCGAGTACCTGGCCATTCGTCTGACCAGGCCGCTGGAAGCCGGCGAATGCTATTCCTTCGAAATGTATGTTGCCACCGAGACGCCGACCCGCTACCAGACCGAAACCCTCGGCGCCCACTTTTCGGCCCAGCCTCTTACCGCGCCCACCAGTACCGACCGGCTGAACACCTCCCCGCAGGTTCTGGATAACCTGGCGCATGTGGAAAAGTTACGCTGGGAGCGCCTGAGCGGGGTTATTAACGCTAAAGGTGGCGAGCAGTACGTAACCATCGGCAGTTATTTCAAATCGCCCCCATTTCTGGGGTTTTACTACGTGTACGTCGATGATGTATCCCTAAAGCGGGTGACGCTCGATCTGGGCCGGGACACGACGTTATGCGGTCGTAGAAGTACGCTCCTGCTGGATGGCACCACCCCCGACGCCATCTACTACAAGTGGCAGGATGGAAGCACCCAGGCGACCCTGCAGGTAACCAGGCCGGGCAAATACTCGGTAACGGCCATCACCTCCTGCAAACGCCTGACCGACTCCATTACCGTCGATTATTCCCTCGATTTCGATCTGGGTGCCGATTCGACCCTCTGTAACGGCCAAACACTTACGCTGAAGGTTCCCGTCGATTCGGGCTCGGCCTATCGCTGGCAGGATGGGTCTCAGCAGAATAGCCTAACCGTCGGGCAGGCGGGCCAATACAGTATCCGGGTGACAAAAGCCAGTTGCATCGTTTCGGATACGATCCAGATCCGCTACGTCCGGCCGCCGACTTTAGAGCTAGGTCCTGATCAGGAGCTTTGTGGCGCGCAGACATTTACGATCAGGCCCACCGCTGCCGACGGGCAGTTTTTCTGGCAGGACGCGTTCACCGATACCGACCGGACCGTCAGTACATCGGGCGTGTACCGAGCCGGTGTCCGGAACGACTGCGCCACCGTAACCGACTCCATAACGATCGATTATGGAGCCTGCGATTGTCAGTTATACGCACCCAACAGTTTTACCCCCAACGATGACGGACAGAACGATGTGTTTCTGGCGTTCGGTTGCGGAGATATTACCATTACGTCGCTTTCGGTGTTCAACCGCTGGGGTGAGGTAATCTTCCATACCGACACGCTACCGTTTCAGTGGAATGGGTATTATCATGGCGAGCTTTGTCCAACTGGTGTATACGCCTGGAGCGTTCGATACCGGCTGAAGCAGGGGAAGCAGATCAAACTGATGCAGAAACAGGGCCCGCTGAGCCTGATTCGCTAGTTTGTTGCGCAGAAAGCCAATTTCTGCTCTACTTTTGTGCAACGGCTGCCAGCGCTCAAGACGCCAACCCCCGATGACAAAACGCATATTCATCCTGGTTTCCATTCACTGTTTTCTGTTTGCCTTTTTTAGCCTGCTACATGGCCCCGTCTTAGCGCAGGGGAGGAAGCCGCAGTTCCGGGTAGTAGCCATTGCCGAAAAGGGTGGGGGGGTGCATGCGCCGTTTGTTGCCGAGGCCAAAAAGTGGCTGGCTCAGCAGGCCACCGACAACAACTTCACCATCGATTACATCGAAAATACAGACCCAATCAACGATCAGTTTTTGGCGCAGTATCAGTTGTTTATTCAGTTGAATTATCCGCCTTACATGTGGACCGATACCGCTAAAGAGGCTTTTCGGAAATACATTACCGAAGGCAAGGGGGGCGGCTGGGTCGGCTTTCACCATGCCTCTTTGTTGGGTGAGTTTGATGGGTACGCCATGTGGCCCTGGTTTTCGGAGTTCATGGGCGGTATTCGGTATAAAAACTACATCGCTACGTTTGCCAAAGCGATGGTTCATGTCGAAGCCCGGAATCACCCGTGCCTGAAAGGGGTGCCAGATACGTTTGAGGTAGAAAAGGAAGAATGGTACACATATGACAAAAATCCTCGCCCGAACGTAAAGGTGCTGGCTACGGTCGATGAATCGACGTACTCACCCGATTCGAACATCAAAATGGGGGGCGACCACCCGGTGATCTGGTCGAACGAGCACATGAAAGCGCGCAATGTTTACATCTTCATGGGCCACCATCCAGACTTATTTAAGAACGATGCCTTCGTCAGAATCTTCCGCAACGCCATTTTCTGGGGTGCCGGAAAATGATGTTTACTTTTTCGACAGGATTGACAGGATTTTCTCCCTTCTTTTCAATCCTGTTCATCTTGTCAGAAAAACCAGTAAATGACCAGACTCATCAACGCCGTAATTCTATTTGGTTGCCTGCTTCCTTCGCTTGTTAGGGCTCAGACGATCAACGTTCTTACCAATCAGGTAGGATACGAACAAACGAAACCCAAACGGGCGGTGGTCATGACCGACCGACAAGTGTCGATTTCTACGTTTCAACTGATCAACACGGCAACGGGTAAAGTGGCTTATTCGGGTAAGCCGGTCTTCAGCGGTCCGGTCAGTAAATGGAAAAACTGGGTTTTCTGGACCATCGACTTCAGCCCATATACCACGGAAGGAACGTATCAGGTGCAGGTTGCTTCCGGCGGAAAAAACGTATCGTCGTATCCGTTCGCGATCGGGAAAAATGTCCTGGAGCAGTATACGCTGTCGGATGTGATCTACTATTTCAAAGGGCAGCGCAGCTCCGGATTGCTGGACAAAGCCGACCGAAAACTGGTACTGGCGGGTCGGCCTTCCGATACGCTCGATGTGCATGGTGGCTGGTATGACGCAACCGGCGATTACGGCAAACACCTGTCTCACCTGACGTTTTCGTCGTATTTCAATCCGCAGCAGATTAGCCTGACGGCCTACAGCCTGCTGAAAAGTTACGCGCAACTGACCAAACGCAAAGGCACCGATTTTCGGCAGTTCAACCGGCGGCTGCTCGACGAAGCCATGTTCGGGGCCGATTATCTGGTGCGCGTTCAGGCGAAAGACGGCTCGTTCTATCGGTCGGTGAAAGCACCCGGCCCCGGTAAGCTGCCGAAAGACCGGGTGATTCAGGCTGAGGACAAAGCGTACCGAATCAAGCAGTCGAAAGACCAGACATTGGCCAGTGCTGCTGACGAAACCAACTGGCGACGCTACCAGGTAAGTTACCGGTCGGGGGGCGGTATGGCCATTGCGGCACTGGCGATGGCAGCTACGTATGCTCCTGAGCAAACCGGCGATTATAGCGTAGCGGAATATCTTAAAGCGGCTGAAAATGCGTTTTCTTTCCTCGAAAAAGAGAATCTGGCCATGACCAACGATGGCAAAGAAAACATCGTGGATGACTATTGTGCCCTGACGGCAGCGACGGAACTATACAAAACGACAAAGAAACCGAGCTACAAACAGGCTGCCGACAAACGAGCGCAGAATTTGCTGAACCGGCTGTCGGCCTGGAAAACCTACCGCGATTACTGGCGGGCCGACGATCAGGACCGGCCGTTTTTTCACCCGTCGGATGCCGGACTGCCCGTAGTTAGTCTGCTGTATTACTGGCCACTGGCATCCGCTGAGATGCAAAAAACGATTCGGGAAGCTATCCGTCGGTCGATGACGTATGAACTGGCCGTAACCAGTGAGGTCAACAATCCGTTCGGCTACAGTCGGCAGTTGGTGCAGGATACGCTCGGCAACCGGCGCACGACGTTTTTCTTCCCGCACGGCAGCGAAGCGTCCCCCTGGTGGCAGGGTGAAAATGCCCGGCTAGCTTCGATGGCTACCGCGGCCCGGCTCTGCGCGCCCCTGTTCAGCGACGACAAATCGTTTCACGATAAGCTGGAACGCTTTGGGGCCGACCAGCTCAACTGGATTCTGGGGCTGAATCCGTACGACGCCTGCATGTTACAGGGGAACGGGCATAACAATCCGGCGTATGGGTTTTTCGGTACGTTCGAATATACTAATGCACCGGGTGGAATTGTGAACGGGATCACGTCGGGTCTGAACAACGAAGACGACATCGATTTCAACCTGTCGTACAAAATGACGGGTAAAGACAATGACTGGCGCTGGGCCGAACAGTGGCTTCCTCACGCGGCCTGGTATCTGCTGGCCCTAGCCGAAAACGGCGAAAACATGGATTAACACACCCTACGGTGTGTTAACAGGCCCAATCTTTATTCAATCTGTAAAGGAAGAATTCAGAACTGAATATCTTCTTCGGTCAGTAAAGCGGCCAGATTCATAATAACATCGTCCAAAACGGGTACGTCGGCATCCCAGTTCTGGGTGAGCCAGGGCGACGCTTTTGTGGCAACGAATATTTTTTTTGGTTCGGTCAGAATCCAGATGACGCGTTCGACACCGAAGTCGAGCAGTCGTTCCGTTTTCTCATAGACGTAGCCCGACTCTTTTCCTTCAAATTCGGCTGGCTCAATCCGGACATCTACTTCGATGGCAATTCGGGGCGGAACATTGAAATATTTGTCTGTCAGAGTCAAACCGGTCGATCGATCGAAAATGGCAATGTCGTTCGACAGATTGTTCCCTTTTTCAAGATGTATACCCGACTCGTTGGTTGCTAATAAATACCGTTTCCGGTTGACATGACTAAATAAAAAGCCGTGTATCAGCGATACGAGCATGGCTTGTAATGAACTACTTCCCATAATTTCGGCGGGTTTTTTCTTGCCAGCAATTACGTCACGGTAGCCTCGACGGTAGAGCGGACGCCCATTGAGCGTTTCGTAAATCAGGTACGAAGGAATACCGGGCTTCCTCCGCTTTTTCTGAGTGACTCCAACTGCTACAGTCATGGCTTTCGTTGATTGAGTTCGGAAAACAATACTACGGATTTTATACTACATAACGTATGTGAGAACATAATACGAACAGGGTGCACAGCATGAGTTGTGCGCCCTGTTTAATTTCTGCCTACTCTCGTTTAAAAGAGCTTTACGATCCGGGCTAGCAGGGATGAAATCAGCAGCATGATAGCTACCAGACCCAAGCCATAATACAACCCAAAGGATTCGGCTACGAAGCCAATAATGGGTGGACCGGCCAGAAAACCAATGAAGCTGAACGTGGCAAAGGTAGCCAGTCCGGCAGCCGGCGGAATACCCGGTACTCGCATCGAAGCGCTGTACAGGATAGGCGCGCCCAATGAACAGCCCGCACCCAGCAACGCGAAACCAATCAGTGCAGTCATCGGATAAGGCAGGATAATGGCAATGATCAGCCCCGCAGCTGCTACCAGCCCGCCAATCTGAAGCCAGCGTTTCGCCCCGATTTTCGGCAGAACGGCATCACCCAGAAACCGAAAGCCGGTCATAGTCAATGAGAAGGCACCAAAGCCCAGCGCGGCAATCTGACTGCTGGCCCCCAGGGTTTCACGCAGATATACCGCACTCCAGTCGAGCGCCACCCCTTCGCCCATCGCTACGGCCAAACCGATCAGAATCATCAGGAATAAATCCAGGTTCGGGACCACAAACGATGACCCCGCTTTCTCGCCGGTTTCGGTGCGGCTGCTAGATGGAATCGTGCTGAGCACGGGCTGGAGCAGAAACGTGATCAGGAGCACCAGCCCCGCCATGAGGGCCATGTGCATCGAAGGCGATACGTGCAGGGCAATCACGGCTCCGGCCACACCTGAACCGAGTAGCCCGCCCAGGCTCCACATGCCGTGGCACGACGACATAATCGCAATATTCTGTGAACGCTCGACATTAGTGGCCGCCGTATTCATGGCGACGTTGATGAGTGCACCGCACAGACCGACCAGTAAAAGCCCAAAAGCCATGACAACCGTATTAGGCGCATTGATCGGGATGCTGATGGCCAGCGTCAGCCCCACCGCCGACCAGAAGCAGGCCCGAGTTTCGCCTAATTTAGCGATGATCCAGCCCGTCAGGGGGTTCATAATCAGTAGCCCAATCGGCATAGCGAAAAGCGTCATGCCCAGATCGGCATCGGAGAGGTGGAGTTTCTCCTTAATGTGCGGGATGTGCGCGACCCAGCTCCCGAAGAGCAGACTGTCGGAGGCAAAGACCAAACCGACAGCGAGCGCCTGCCGATTCAGAAAGAACGTGAGCAGGTTTCGTACGAACACGTTTCGGTGTAATTTATCCAGTGATAGGGTTGTATTCATGATACAAAAATAGCCGGTCCAGACCGGCTATTTTTAACAATCTATTATCCGTTATTGATGCTGGGTTAACTCTTTAGCGTTGTTATCTACTCGATCATTGTTAACGCCGTATTATTTTTGAGGTGTCCGGCCATTGCTTTCCGGAGTTTTTCGACCTTCGGCAGCGATACCCGCTGGATATAGGGTTGATCCGGATGCAGCGCAAAGTAGTTCTGGTGGTAATTTTCGGCCGGGTAGAACACCGTGAAGGGAGTTACTTCCGTAACGACCGGATTGGCGTAATGCTTCGACTCATTGGTTCGTTTGATAGCGGCCAGGATTTCAGCTTTCTCTTCCGGTGTCCGGTAGAACGCAACAGACCGGTAATCCCGTCCGACATCGGGCCCCTGACGATTCAGGGTCGTTGGATCATGACCCGCAAAAAAGGCGTCGAGCAATTGCGCATAGCTGATCACTTTCGGGTCGTAATAGACCTGTACTGTTTCGGCATGGCCGGTCTGGTCAGTGCAAACCTGTTCGTAGGTTGGATTTTTGACGGTGCCACCCGCGTAGCCCGAGATCACTTCTCGAACGCCTTTGAGCTGGTTCATGCCTTCATCCATGGCCCAGAAACAGCCACCGGCAAATGTAGCAACGGCTTCACCCGGCTTGAGAGCGGGCAATTTGGCGGGCGTGTAATCTTTCGACTGCCCTTGTGCGCAACCTGCCAATAAAAGCAGGCTCAACACGTATAAATGGAATTTTTTCATGCTGTTTGGTATGAGTAATACGCTGCCATATAAACGTTTAAAAGTCATTTGCGGTTTCATCTGTGACGTGACTAAAAACGCTCTCCGTTTCTGTTTTCGCAATCTCTCGCCTGCCCGATCAACCATGAAATTACAGTTCGAAAAAATTGAACCCGAAGCCGGAAGTTCGTTTCGGGTTATTCACCATACCGAAGTTGATACCTGCGGAGTATACTGGCATTACCATCCTGAGTATGAGATCGTTTACATACCCGTGGGCGACGGGCAGCGACGGATTGGCGCAAACGTATCCCGCTACGAAGCGGGTGAGTTGGTGTTCATCGGTCCGAACCTGCCGCACCTGAATTATAGCTACGGCAGGCAGGGCGACTACGAGGAAATTGTCGTGCAGATGCGCGGAGATTTTATGGGCGAATCGTTCCTGCAAAAGCCTGAGTTGGCCCTTGTCCGACGCTTGTTTGAACGGGCACATACCGGACTAGCTTTTGGCGCCGAAACCAAACAGCAGGTAGGCAAATGGCTCGGGCAGATGACCCGCCAAACGCCCTTCGAGCGGTTTCTGACCTTGCTGCGGGTACTCCAGCAATTGGCCGACGCACCCGATGCCCGACCGCTCCATACCGATGAAGTTCGGTTTGAACTGAATCCGAAGGAGCAGGAACGCATCAACCGGATTTGCCAGTACGTAGAGCAGCACTATGCGGAGCCGGTAAATATCCAGGCCATTGCCGATCTGGCCAGCCTGACGGTTCCGGCATTCTGCCGCTATTTCAAGCGCATGACCCGCCAGACCTATACCGACTTTGTGAACGAATACCGCGTCAACCAGGCCCGGCGGATGCTGCATTCTGCCCGAACCATTGCCGACGTGAGTTTTGCCGTTGGCTTCAATAATCTATCTCATTTCAATAAAACCTTTCGGGCCGTAACCGGTCAGACCCCAAGCGCGTACAGAAAAGCCCTGGTGGGTTGAAGGAACTGACAACAAAAAATCCCCGTGGTAAGCGCGGGGATTTTTCTTTCTGGATAGAATCGGATCATTGGGGCATCAGTACCGTATCGATTACGTGGATTACGCCGTTGGACTGATTCACATCGGGAATCGTCACTGTCGCCGTGCCTCCTTTAGCATCCATCAATTCAATTTTTTTGCCTTTCTGCATGGCCGTCAGCGTACCACCCGATGCTGTTTTCAGTGTGGCTTTTCCACCACCATCCGCAATGGCTTTCATCAGATCGGCGGCACTCATCTTACCCGGCACGACATGGTAGGTGAGAATACCCGTCAGCATTTCCTTGTTTTCGGGTTTCACCAGAGTTTCAACCGTGCCTTTCGGCAGTTTGTCAAACGCTTTGTTCGTTGGAGCAAACACCGTGAAAGGACCCGGTCCCGACAGGGTTTCGACCAAACCAGCCGCTTTGACGGCCGCTACCAGCGTGGTATGATCTTTCGAGTTGACTGCATTTTCAATAATATTCTTCGACGGATACATCGGTGCACCGCCGACCGTAACTGTTTTTTCCTGCGCAAACGAAGCCTGGCCAAGCGCCAGTAACGAGACAATAGCAAACGTGATTTTAAGCGACTTCATAATGTTGTCTTTTGGTAATGAGTGAAACTTTCCATTAGATACTAGTGTGGTTGTCGACAACATGAAGACTTACGCAGCTATGGTGCTTTCTGGATTTAATTTTTCTGTAAATATTTTATAAATTACTGAAAATTAAGACTTTATATATATACGTAATTAAGCGTAACTACTCAGGACTTACTTAAAAACAGACCGCCGGACATATGTCCGGCGGAACTGAATCCTTTAGTAGGTAAGGGTGCGGTATGAATAGAAAAGCAAGACAAAGTTGCATCGAAAAGAGGTTGGCGGGTAGGGGAGATAGACCCAAAAGCAGGCTGTAAAAAGGCCAGATCGGAGTGAGATTTTGCGGGGGAGGGATACGGGAAAAATACGGTATTTTATACAAGAAATATTGTTGAATTTTAATGTAAAATGTTGTCTGATAAGCTGTTATGGAGTTGAGGTGAATTCAGTTCATTTTTAATTCAGGATATTCTACTTAGTTTTCCTGCCAATAAATAAATGTTTCACTATAACAAATATTCAAGACATGGCGAAGATATTCAAAGCAGATGGCTTAGATTATGATGGTTCTAAGTTTGTGAATAAGCAAATAACTTTAAATTTAGAAGGCTCTGTCACAACTACTGGAGAGCCGATTACATTACAGGCTGCAAGAGCAATGACAGATGGTTATTTACAGCCCATTATAAGCCGTTATAAAACTTTAGTGGCCAGTTTGGGCGAAAAGAGTAGTGATACAGATATTACTAATGAAATAGATTCATTATTAGATGCTAATATCTCTGTATTTTATGGGAAGGAGACATTATTACTGTTGCTATCACAACCTGACTGTGAAGGCATAAGATTTTATTTTTGTAAGAATCATAAAGATAAGCAATCATTAGTTTTAGTAGGGATTGATAGTAATGAAAGAGATTTAGGGCTTCCAGATGAATTTAAAACAATTATAGATCCTGACTTAAAATCATTCCCAGAAGGTGTATTAGCCGAAGAAGTAGGTGGGCCAAATACGTTAAGAGATTATTTGAGCGGTATTCATGAATTAGTGGAAGACCCTGTTGGGGAAGCTTTGAACAAGAGAATAAAAATATGATTATTTAACTACAATAATAGCCGGAAGGTAAGCCTTTCGGCTTAAGTTTATTTATGAGCAATGGGCAGATTATATACCTAATTTTGTTATTAAGCACCTGGTTGCTAAGTATTTACTGTAGAAAGAGTGATGAATCAATAAGTATATTTCCATGGCTACTATCCATTTCTATATTAACAGAAATAATTGTGAATGTACTATATCACATTTATGATGTAAAAGACAATTATAACATTGTTTACCATATATATCTTCCTATAGAATACTGTTTTCTAGCCATTTATTTTGTTAAAGTCAACTGTCAGTTATGGATTAAACGGTTAATAATATTCTCAGTGCCTACGTATGTGCTGGCTAGTTTTTTTATTTCGTGGAAAGTTACTCCCTTGAATCAGCATCCTGGACTATCGTTTAACTTAGAAGGTGGATTGTTGATAATGCTCAGTATATTAACACTATTTTTTATTGAACCGAATCCAAACATCTCGATCAGTAAGCAGCCTGTCTTTTGGATTTGTCTTGGATTGTTGCTTTTTCATACTGGTATTTTTTTCTTCAACTTCGTTTACTCATATATTAATATTCGTAAATCTGATATGGCTGTTGAGCTTCATCAATTAATTATAAAAAATTTGAATTATTGCCTTTATATATTATTTTCTATAGCATTTTTATGCTCCGAACGGATGCGGAAATATACTTAGCCGTTGTCGCAAGTACGGTACTGATGATACTCCTCAGCGGTGTAATTGGTATTGCTATACTACGATATCGTCGAAGGGTCGAAGATCATTTACGGGATATGAAAAGTCTTCAGGAAACTTTCCAACGTACTCTCCTCCAATCTCAACTCGAAACACAAAACCAAACGCTTGAGTATCTTGGACGGGAATTGCACGATAACATCGGTCAAATGCTTTCCGTTGCCATGCTTCAACTCAATGGGCTGGAGGAAGATTTGACGGAGTCATCCCATCAGGGGGCTGTGCACCGGATGATCCAGACGATCGAAAATACAATTCAGGCAGTTCGGCAACTGGCAAAAACGCTCGACAGTAGCACCGTTCGGCGATTTGGCCTGCGCGAAAGCCTGGCTCTTGAACTAGAACGGATTGGGCAGACGGGGCGCTACCAGACTCAACTTAACCTGGTGGGGCAACCGTATAGCCTGAGCGATGAAGCCGAAATCATATTGTTCCGGATGGCGCAGGAGTCCCTGAACAATGCTCTCAAACACGCCCGGGCGCACACCCTTACGGTTACAACCACTTATGCATCTGAAGCGTTTACTCTCCTGATTGCCGACGATGGCCGGGGCTTCGACTTAACCGAGGCTACGAACCGCCCGCTCGAAAAAGGTGGATCGGGTGTAAATAACCTGTTTCAGCGGGCTAAGCTGCTGGGAGGAACGTGCACCATCGACACGCAGCCCGGAAGCGGTACTCGCATAGAAATTGAACTTCCCCGTCAATTGAGTCAATAGCCGAATCGTCAAAGAAAAATTCATTGAAAATACTTCGCTGGTCATATTGGAAAAGGATAGTTAACGGCCTAACTTTCAGGTTGTAACCCTAAGCCTCCTCTTTTGATAATGTCCACAACCATTGCGATCGTCGACGATCATAGCCTGATTGCGCAGGCACTTTCCGAATTAATCCAGAAGTATGATGGGTATGATGTGCTGTTCGTAGCCGAAAACGGGGTCGATCTGATCCGCTATCTGAAACGAAAACAGGTCCCCGATATTCTGCTGCTGGATTCACAGATGCCCGAAATGGACGGCTTTGAAACGGCCCAGTACCTGCAGCAACACCATCCGGAAGTGAAAATAATTGCGCTCTCCATGTTCGACGAAGAAGAGAAAGTCGCTCGTATGGTCCGGCTTGGCGTACGGGGCTATCTGCTCAAAGGTTGCCGACCGTCGGAACTGCGGCTGGCGCTGGATGATGTCAGTAAAAAAGGATACCACTATTCGGATTTTCTGACCAACAAGCTGATCCGAAATCTGAAGCCCGGTGACTCGTACAGCAACGTAGCGGTTCCGCACTTGAATGAGCGCGAAACGACCTTCCTTAAACTCGCAGCCAGCGACCTGACGTATGTCGAAATAGCCGACAAAATGTGTGTTTCGCCCCGCACGGTGGATGGCTACCGGGAAACCCTTTTTCAGAAACTGAATGTAAAAAGCCGCACCGGTATGGTCCTCGAAGCCTTACGGCTTGGGCTGATTAAGTTATAAGGTTGATAAACGGACTGCTATCTTTGCGGAAAGTACTGACCCATGCAGCTGTTCGTTCACCGCATCGACCTTCGCCTGACCCATACCTTCACTATTGCCCACGATAGTCGCGATGTGCAGCCGACGCTGATTGTCGAGCTGCGCGACGGCGCGTACCGGGGTTACGGCGAAGCAACGGCTACCCGCTATTACGGCATTACCATCGATGGTATGGTTGCCGCGCTCGAAACCGTTCGGACACGTATCGAAAGCTATGACCTGGCTGATCCTGAGACCTTTTGGGAAGTCATGCAGCCGCATCTGGCGCAGAATCCCTTTGCCCTGTGTGCGCTGGATCAGGCTGCCTGGGATTTGTGGGCCAAGAAGCAGGGACAACCGCTTTACAAACTCTGGAACCTCGACCCGACGAACTGCCCGCTGACCGATTATACCATTGGCCTGGACACGCCCGACCGGATGGTGGCGAAAATGCAGGAACGCCCCTGGCCACTTTATAAAATCAAGCTGGGTCGCCCCGAAGAAGATATTGATCTGATTAAAACACTGCGCCGTCATACCGACGCCGTATTTCGGGTCGACGCCAACTGCGGCTGGACGGCGACCGATGCCATCGCTAAAGCGAGTTTACTGGCCGATCTGGGCGTTGAATTCATCGAGCAACCCTTACCCGCCGACGACTGGAACGGTGCGAAAATCGTTTTCGAACAGTCGGCCTTGCCCATCATTGCCGATGAAAGCTGCATTGTCGAATCGGACGTCGATCGGTGTGCGGGCTATTTCCACGGCGTCAACATCAAACTTACCAAATGCGGGGGTCTCACTCCCGCCCGGCGCATGATTGCCCGCGCTCGTGAGCTGGGCCTGCTCGTTATGGTCGGCTGCATGACCGAATCCAGTGTCGGTATTTCGGCGATTGCGCAGTTGCTGCCTCTGCTCGATTATGCGGATCTGGACGGTGCCTTGCTCATCGCTAACGACCCTGCCACCGGGGTTACATTCGAACACGGTAAGGTTATATTTGCGGCCGAAAACGGCACCGGCGTCCGGTTACTTCAAAGCGAATCCATATAAGCCCGAACTCCCGAGTTCGGAGTAAACTACATGAGTGAATTTCTGGCAACTGACCATCTTCCGAATCGAACCATAGCGTACAACGGTCAGGAGTATCTTTTTTTTAGCGGTACCGCATACCTGGGGCTGGCACAGTCGCCGGGGTTTCAGGCGCTGATGAGCGAAGCTACGAGCCGGTATGGCACCGTTTTTGGCAGTTCCCGCATCGGAAATCTCCGGCTGGGGGTTTATGAAGAAGCGGAAGCCAGATTGGCGGCCTCGGTCGGTGCGCCGGCAGCGCTGACGCTCTCGTCGGGCATGATGGCGGGTCAACTGATCGTCAACTGGCTCCGAGGACAGAACGCTACGTTTATCTACGGCACAAACGCGCACCCGGCTTTGTGGCATCAGCCCACCGTGTCACTGCCTAACCTGTCGTTTGCCGACTGGTCCGCGCAGGTGGCCGATGAGATTTACCGTCTCGAAGCTGCCCAAACCAGTGCAGGGCCAATCGCTATTCTGGTGAATTCGATCGACGCAGTCCGTTCGGAGTATTATGCTTTCGACTGGGTCAGCACATTGCCGGATCATGTACCGATTCTGCTCATCGTGGATGATTCGCATGGCATCGGCGTATTGAATGGTGGACGAGGCATCTGGCCGCAGCTTCCGACGAAGGCGAACGTAACGACGCTGGTTACGGCATCGCTGGCGAAAGCGATGGGTTTGCCGGGGGGCGTCGTGCTGGGCAATGCCGATACATTGACGGCGTTGCGTCGGACGGCGTTTTTCGGGGCTTGTTCGCCGATGGCACCCGCCTGTTTGCAGGCTTATTTGCAGGCCGATGGCCTCTACGCGGAGGGCTATAAGCGGCTTTGCCGGAACCTGAAACTAGCCGAAGAACTACTGCTTCCTACTGGGCTTTTCCGGCATGCGAAGGGCTATCCGGTTTTCTTCACCGAACAGGATGCACTTTATCCGTACCTATTCGAAAAAGGCATTGTGGTCTATTCATTCGCCTATCCGACAGCTGCTGACCGGGCCAACACCCGCATTGTGATCAGTGCCTTTCACGAATCGGAAGACATCGAACGCTTGGCCGAGTGTATAGCTAACTTTACGTAGTACCGACTGACTATCTCGGTTGATGTGGAAGACTGTCTCACCCGACCGGGACGGTCGGTACTACTTCAAGCCTTCCAAAAATGTCAGGCTGGCGGGCATCTGCTCTACCGAGCGGGAGGATTCGTCTTCGATGAAATAGTGCTTTACGCCCGACTTTCTGGCCTGCTTCATCACCGCAGCGACACCTACGTCACCCTGGCCGAGCACAACATTCGATTCGACGTCGGAGTGGCCGGTGTTCGAGTCGGGGGTGCCGGGCTTGCGGTCTTTGAGGTGCATCAGCGGAAAGCGCTTCGGATATTTCTGCAAAATGGCCACTGGATCGTATCCTGGCGCTTTTACCCAAAAAATATCCATTTCGAAATTCACGTACTTGGGGTCGAGGTTTTCGGCTAGGTAATCGAAAAACGTACCGTCTTTGTAGGTCTGAAATTCATAGCCGTGGGTGTGATAACAGAGTGTTATACCGTTGTCGGCCAATAACTTACCCGCTGTATTGAGAATATCCACGGCGCGGTCGGCATCGTAGATCGTAAAAGCATCTCCACCGTGTGGAATCCAGAAACAGGCCACGTATTTGGCACCCAGCGTCCGGGCTTCGGTCAGGACCTTCGGCACGTTATTGTCCAGATCTTCAAAGCTCGCTCCGACGCTTATGGCTTTAAGGCCGTTCTGATCCAGTACTTTCCGGAAATCGGCCGCGCTCAGCCCGTACGTTCCGGCTATCTCGACTTCCCGAAAGCCCATCTGCCTGACCTTGGCCATCGTTCCGGGTACGTCTTTCGCGAACTGATTCCGGAAACTATAGAGGCCTAGCCCAACAGGTGCTGTTTTCTGAGCCAGGGTTGTCAATCCCGAGAGCAGCAGCCCGGCGAGAAGAAGTGTAGAGGTCGTCTTCATGAAGGTTAGGGTTAAGTCTTTCGTCTGTAGATCGTTACTGGCGAATATCGACCCGTGACAACTACGAACCACAAACAATGAACCGGATATTATCTACCCGTCTGGGTGGTGAAGGTGCTTTCAAAAATCTTGTCGGCATTGCCGGTTTCAAATCCTTCGCGTCGGTGCTGGCGGGTGATCTGATCGGCGGGCAAATGTCGGAACGGAGGCAGAACCCGGCGTTCGGCAAACTCGACATACGAACCGGCAATGCGGAAATGCTCTCCCCCGGCAAACTCGGCATCGATCATCTGCGCGACCGTCGACGCCTGCCGCAGATCGCCATCCGGACTAACTTTGATCGTGCCCCCCGCCGAGTTGAGCCGGAAACCGTGGCGTTCCAGAAACTGGACGAACTCCTCGATGGTGTTGTAGCCCGCTTTCAGGTTGTGTACGCTGATGGTAAAATGGTTCAGGTAATAGCGGTTGTAAATGACCCAGGCCGCATATTCGCTTTCGTTCAGCAGGGTCTGGTAGCCGGCCAGCGTCGGGGTAGTCCAGAGCGGCTGGTGCAGAAACCGGTCGACCGCGTCGGCGTCGTCCAGGTCCAGGGCATCGACCGGGTCGCTGGTTACGGTGTCGGTATAACGATGAATGAGCTGCTGCGCCGTGTCGGACAGCTCATGCACGCGCAGTTCGCTGGCGAAGATACGCGGAAAATGGGGTTCCGGTGGGCTATACCAGTAGGCCGTCAGCTTCTTACCGGTGAAATTATACTCGTCCCGTTTTTCGTAGCCGTAATGCCGGAAAATCTTCTCGAACGAGGCTATGCCCAGGTTGGGTACTCCCATTGTCCGGAAGGCAATGTGGTCGTTCTCGATCTCCGTCGGGTCCGCAATGATGCCTTCGGTAATCATAGCGTCGATAACCTTCTGCACGTCGGGAACGCGTTCGCTGTACCGGCGCATCAGCCCGCCCAGCACGGCGTCGAGGGTTTGGGTAGGTGATGAAGTGATCATAGGGATCGTTTTTTGAGTTTGTATTGATTTGTGCCGGAACCGTAATTAGATCGTTCCTGAACGCTCGTTGGTCCGCCACCGGCTGCGCGCGAGCAGCACATCTTTCCCCGACTCCTGCTGCACGATTCGATGAACCCGTGTCGCCGGAGATTCATCCGTGGACTGCACCAGCAGCGAATCGCCCCAGTGGCTTTCGGTCCGGTAAACTAAATCAATTTCGGCTAATTCGCCAGTCTGTAAAGTTTCTTTATCGACCGCTTCGAGCAGCCACTGCACATAGGCCACATTATTGACATGCTGATTCTGGTCGATGCTTAGCCAGCCCACTTCTACATTTTTCTGATTCGTCGGCGAAAAGGGCCGTGTCTGGAAGTCGGGCTTGATGATCAGTTTCGGTAGCGGATTATCGACCGCCGGTGGGTGAAGGGTTTTGATAAACGCAGGCAGGGGCACCATGGTCCGTTTTGCGGTACTAAACACCAGCCAGACGCTGGAAGCATCCGCCAGCAGGGTCCCACTATCGCTGAAAACCCGGAAGTCACGATGAATAAAATATTTCTCGACTTCGGTAGGGTAGGTGACCACCCGGATGGTTTGCCCGTAGCGCGGGTACTGGTGCATCCGTACCTGGAACCGCATAAGCATCCAGCCAAACCCCTGACGTTCGAGATCCGCAATGCCGATGCCGTAATCGATGGCATTGCGGTTGGCGGATTCCTGCATCCAGTTCATAAGCGTGGGCAGGCTTAATCGGCCGAAGGCATCGCACTCGTAGCCCCGCAGCGTAAAATGGTCGGTCTGTATAAACGACATGAAAGACGGCAAAAAGACAAAGGTATCACGGCCCGGCCGTGATACCATGTCATTACTTACCACTACCGACTGCCGACGGACCGCTCATACCCTGCGAAAGAGCTAATAATTTATCGCTCAGGGTCTGTATCGCTTTTTTGTACCGGGCTTCTACGTCAGGCAGGTTTGCGGTGGATTTCAGGGAGGCTTCGTAGAGTAGCGCGGGCAGCATCCACGACGCGTAGCCGCTGTTGGGATCTGAGGAAGCATAGAGCGAGCGATACCACGCGCCGAAGGCATTGCCTTTGGGATCGATAAACGACCGCTCCAGCAAGCGCAATTCTTTGTTCAGCTCCGCCAGCTTATCCGTACGCCCCGACTTCAGGTAGGTTTGCCGGGCTATTTCGCAGGCATCCGCATTCTTTTTCAGGTCGGCCACTACGTTGAGTAGGGGCGAAATGGAGTATGTTGGGGCATACGCCTGAATGGCTTTTTCGGCGGCCTGGAGGTGAATGGCCAGATCGGTCGGGTAGCGGGCCACATCGTAGGGGACCAGATCGGCGTTGGCGAGCCGGAGCGTCATCGTGCCGACCACTTGCTCCATCATCGGCCCCATTTTATAGGTCGGATCGGCGAACTTGTCGTAGAAATACAGGTCGTCGTACTGCGAGTGATACAGCGTTGGCCCTTCCATCCCCGCGCTCAGCGACGGAATCCCGATGTGCATGTACGGCGCAATATGGTCCGAACCACCGCCCAGGTTGCCAATCGTCGGTTCGCCCGCCATCACCGCCGGAGCCGACGAGCCCGTCACGCGTGTGGGGTTGCCAGCCGCTTTATGACCCATCCAGTGCTGATAGACCGTTTTGTTCGAATCGGGGTATTGCACCGATTGCGTCGCTTCGATAATCAGCTTTTTCATCGAGGGCGACGCGCTGGCCCCGAACGTCCGGCCCGATACAGCCGCGTCGTAATTCATGTAGGCCACCGCTTTTTGGGTAAGCTCATCGCGGAATTGCTCGCTCCATTCGGCCGAACCGATCACACCAGGTTCTTCGGCATCCCAATGGCAGACTTTAATGGTTCGGCGCGGACGCTGGCCTGCTTTTGCCAGTTTCCCCAGCGACTCGGTCATGCTGAGCAGCATAGCCGTGCCCGAATTGGGGTCGGTAGCGCCGTAGGACCAGGCATCGTAATGACAACCGGCAATGATCCATTCATCCGGGAATTCTGCACCCGTCAGCGTACCCACGACCTGATAAATGCGCTGGATAGTTTTCTCCTGTTTAACCATCAGCCGCACTTTCAGGTCTTTACCACCTTCAAGCCGGTAAGTGTAAGGCAAGCCACCCTGCCAGCCCGCCGGAACGGCTCTGGCGCCGGTCATGCGTTTCAGTACTTCAGTCGCCGAACCGTAGGGAAGGGGCGTAACCGGGATTTTATGCAGGCCCACCGCATTCTGATCGAGCCGCTTCGGCGTATTTTTGGCGTCCATTGGCAGAGCCGCTTCGCCGGGCGTCAGCGGATCGCCGGTGTAGGGTGTCGTCAGCAACGATCCGCGCTGAATCACGCTCTCGCTGTAATACGGTCCTTCCGGAAAGGTCAGCCCACGCATGTAGCCGCTATCGGCCGGGTCAGTGAAAATGATAACCCCGATGGCCCCGGCCGCCTGCGCCCACTGCGCTTTGTACCCGCGGAAATTACCGCCGTAGCGCGCCAGCACGATCTTGTCTTTCACCGAAATGCCCATGGCTTTCAGTTGCTCGAAATCTTCCTTGCGACCGTAGTTGGCGTAGACGACCTCGGCGGTTACGTCGCCCGAACCCGACCAGGCATTATAGCCCGGTGTCAGGCGCGGATCGCTGCTGTACTTGTCTTCTTTGAACAGAAATTCCCGGATGTTCAGCGGTTGCTGGATGGGTTCGACCAGTTCGACGGCTATCTCACCGGGGCCTTTGGGCAGCAACACATCGTGCGGGTAAATGTCTACCTGCCAGCCCGCTTTGCGCATGGTTTCGGCAATGTAATCGCGCACCTGTTCATTCTCCTTCGAACCGGTAATGTGTGGAACACTGCTCAGTTTGACGAGGTGGTTTTTAAACGAGGCTGGCGACTGATGGCTTTTGAACTCGGTTTCAAGTTTGACCTGAGCCGCTTGCCGGGCCGGAACAAAACCCGACAGTGACGCGGGCGTATTGGACTGGGCCTGTACAGCAACGGCACCGAAAAAGAGTGCCAGTGTTGAAGCGGTAATTTTTAGTATAGAGGACTGTTTCATGAAATTTAGGTTGTATGAAGCCCGAATATCGGTATTTGCTGTGGTAAAGATGAAAATTTACCGCCGAATATTTGGTAAATAAAAATGAGACGCTCGTTTGAACGTCTCATTTTCTGTTGCATAAAGGCACCTTATTTCGGTTTGGCAAAAATGGCTGGATCGACATTACCGTTTACCGTAAATTTCGTTATTTTGGCTGTAATCGCGCCCGGCGCGCCAGGTGCTGTTATTTCGCTTGAATAAGGAACGCTAAGCCCATCAACTGTCTTGTAATCAGAGAATTTAGCCGTTGTCTCTCCCTGCTGGCCGCCCATACTGACTGTTCCTTTAAATCCCAGCAGCTGGAAGTTCGTGGCATCTACATAGTAATTAAAAGCGCCTTCAGGACGAGTTGTTTTAATCGTAAACACATCCTTGCCATCGAATTTCTCTTTACCTACGAGTTCGTAAGGAATCTTGTCCGATTTGGCATAGGCTAATTGAAGCATAGGGGGTTCAGTGGCGCTTTTTATCGACTTCAGGGCCTCTGCAGGCATATCCTGCGGGGTGTTGCCCCCCATCATCGGATTGATCATCCAGCCCTTGTCGTTATCGATGACGTTTGTTATCTGCTGGCCCATTACAGAAATATCGCTCCGCATCGATTTACCAACCACAAACGTACTTTTAGAGGTCAGATCCATACCCTGAATGGACATGGTTTGCTCGTATTCCAGCGTTTTAACAGCCGCAATTTTGTCAGCGCCACCTAGTGCTGTAATGTTTTTATCAATAATTTCATCGGCTGTCTGCGCGAAGGATAAAGCCGGAATTGCTGCCAGAGCAACAAGGGTAATCAGTTGTTTTTTCATGAAAGTTTAGTCAGAAACTATACCAAAGATACTGAATTCGACCCGGAAACTACTCCCTATAGGTTGCCACTTTCGAACATTGATTTCTGTCTGGCTGCCTGATGGGTAACTTTCGCCACGAGTGGCTTGCAGGGCTGACGGGCATTTTCTACCTTCATAAGTTGAAACCTTAATGAGAACTTCTACAATGCAGTCGACAACCCGCATTAAACTTTCCGTCATGATGTTCCTCCAGTTTTTCGTGTGGGGCGCCTGGTACGGTCAAGTAACAAAATATCTTGAAACACAACTCCATGCTACCGGTGTACAGCAGGGAGCAGCTTTCTCTACTTTTTCGATTGCAATGCTTGTAGCCCCCTTCTTTGTAGGGATGATTGCCGACCGGTATTTTGCCGCTCAGAAGGTGCTAGGTATTCTAAATCTGTTAGGTGCGGCCGTTTTATATTACCTTATTCAGGTTAATGATGCCGACCAGTTTTTTTGGGTACTTCTGGTTTACTGTCTGACGTTCGCCCCAACGCTTGCGTTAACCTCATCGATTGCGATGCAACAGATGACCAGTCCTGAAAAAGAATTTCCAGGTATTCGGGTTTTAGGTACTGTTTCCTGGATCGTTGTAACAAACATTGTCGGTTATTACGGCTTCGGCGATAAAGTGACGATTTTCCAGCTGTCAATGTACTCGGCGGTTATACTGGGTATTTTCTCGTTCTTTCTGCCCGACACGCCACCTAAGGCTACAACATCCACGTCTGTTTCACAGATTCTGGGACTGGATGCGTTCAAATTATTCAAAGACCGATCGTTCGCTATTTTCTTCCTGTCGTCGGTGCTGATCTGTATTCCGCTGTCGTTTTATTACGCCATGGCTAATCCCTCGCTGACCGACGGAGGGATGAAGAACGTAGAAAATAAAATGTCGCTGGGGCAGGCATCGGAAGTGATTTTTATGCTCCTGATCCCATTAGCTTATACACGGTTAGGTGTCAAAAAAATGCTTATTGTGGGGCTGGTAGCCTGGATTGTGCGGTTTATATGTTTCGGCTATGGCGATGGAGGTTCAGGCGAATGGATGCTTTTTCTGGCTATCATACTGCATGGGGTTTGTTATGATTTTTTCTTCGTGACGGGCCAGATTTATACCGATAACAAAGCCGGAGAAAAAATCAAATCATCAGCGCAGGGGCTTATTTCCCTGGCAACCTATGGCATTGGTATGGGCATCGGTTCTTATCTTTCCGGTATTGTAAAAGATATGTTTAAGACTGGAAACAGCGTTGACTGGACTTCATTCTGGCTTGTCCCAGCGGGTATCGCAGCTATTGTATTAGTTGTCTTCGTGCTACTCTTCACCGATAAGAAACGGGTCCAGACTAAAGAAGATGAACTGGTGCCAGGAAATTTATGAGTGATCTTGATCAACCGTTACCGCCATCGACCGAATGGGATTTCTGATCACCCAGCGTATTGCTGCTAGTTGTGATGAGTGGAATTCTATGTCGGTCGATGAGCGGTTCTGGCGAGTTTTCAATTGGCTAAAAGAGTATAGAATAACTTCGCCGGATAAAGCCAAAAGAAGCCTGCTTTTCGTTAAACCATATTGGCTGAAATCCTGCGAAGAGTAGAATCATTCCCTTCATGCAACTTATTTCCTATAACATCAATGGAATCCGGGCGGCTATCCGCAATGGGCTGGTCGACTGGCTTTCCGGGCAGAACTTCGATATTCTTTGCTTTCAGGAGGTGAAAGCTACTGCCGACGTTGTCGATTTGTCAATCTTCGAGCAGCTAGGTTATCAATACCACTGGCATGCGGCCGAAAAGAAAGGCTATTCCGGTGTCGCAACCTTCTCGAAACTGGCTCCGACGAATGTAGTGCTGGGCTGCGGGTTACCCGTTTATGACTGCGAAGGCCGCATCCTTCGCACGGATTTCGACGACCTGACGTTGCTGAACTGCTACTTCCCATCGGGCACGACCGGTGAGGTACGGCAGGGCGTCAAGATGGAATTTCTGCGGGATTTCCAGCAATATATAGATACGTTGCGTCAGACGCGGCCGAAGCTCATTGTGGTGGGCGACTATAACATTGCTCATACGGCCATCGATATCCATGATCCGGTGCGAAACAAAAATACGACGGGTTTCCTGCCCGAAGAGCGAGCCTGGATGGACCAGTGGTTTGGCGCAGGCATGATCGATGCGTTCCGCTATACGCACCCCGCCGACGTAGCGTATAGCTGGTGGAGTTACCGGGCGGGCGCACGAAGCAATAATAAAGGGTGGCGTATCGATTATGCGTCGGTAACCGATACCCTCCGCAACCAGATCGTGGATTGCCGGATGCTGCCCGACGCCGTACACGCCGACCATTGTCCGGTATGGTTGACTATATCTGAACCTGGATTGATGTGATTTTATTGACTGACCATGATTTTATAGCAAAAGCAATTTAATCTTTTCTGAACCATAGAGCGGGCTGTTGCTTTGTAAACCCTGTGAACTTTGCGTTCCTTTAAAAATCAGAAAATCAGTTTGATCAAATGCATTCCGGTTCAGACTACTTCCTTATTTACAAACCCTACCTCACGCTCTCGCAGTTTTCTCCGGAAGGAGAGAAGCTTACGCTGGCCGATCTGGATTATGACTTTCCTAAAGACGTTTACCCGGTTGGGCGGCTCGATGCCGACAGCGAAGGCCTGTTACTACTCACCAACGACAAACAACTGAACCACCGTCTGCTGAATCCGAAGTTTCGTCATAATCGCACGTACTATGTGCAGGTAGAAGGCGCCCTGACCATCGAAGCCTGTCATCGCCTGTCAACGGGGGTTACCATTTCAGTAGATGGGAAGCCGTATCAGTCGCTCACGGCCAGTGCTCAAATTCTTGCCGAACCTACGCTTCCCGAGCGCACCCCCCCCATCCGACACCGGGCCAACATCCCAACATCGTGGCTATCGATTTCGCTGCATGAAGGAAAAAACCGGCAGGTCCGTAAGATGACGGCCGTGGTGGGCTTTCCCACGCTTCGGCTCGTCCGCTGGGCCATCGAAGAACTTACTGCTGAAGGGATGGTACCTGGTCAGGTGCGTACGCTGAGCCGGCCCGAACTGATGCGTGGCTTACGCCTGTGAGCAGTACCGGTCAGCTGTAGAAGGCCATTTCGCCCGACCGTCTCCGGTCGGTACTACAGGGTAGCCGTTTCTGTGGTTTTGTTGTCTGATAGTCAAGGTAGTTAATTGCGGCTCGGTACAGATTAGAACCGAATTAAAATTCTTGGTAAGTGCCGTTGAACAACCGTAGATCAGAAAATACCTTCGTCGGCAAAACTGTAATACGCTTTGTCGGTGAAAATCAGGTGGTCGAGGACCGGGATATCCAGAATTCGTCCGGCATCTTTTAATTTACGGGTTAGATCTTTGTCGGCCTGCGAGGGCATCAGATTGCCCGACGGATGGTTGTGGAACAGAATCATCGACGAGGCCAGATGCTCGATGGCCTGCTTGAAAATGATTTTCGGATCGGCTACGGTGCCGGCTATGCCTCCAGTACTGATTTGTACCGGCCGCAGTATTTCGTTGGCGCGGTTCATCAGCAAAATCCAGAATTCCTCGTGCGGCTTATCCATCAGATGCGGAATCATCTCGTTGTAAGCATCGCGGGAGCAGGTAACCCGCGCCCTTTGTGGTCGGTCCTGTTCCTTGCGCCGACGCCCCAGTTCCAGAGCGGCCACGATGCTGATGGCTTTCGCTTCGCCAATCCCCCGGAATTTCGACAGGTCCTTGATGCTCAGCTTCGCCAGATCGTTGAGGTTGTTACCGACGCTCTTCAGAATGATTTTGGCAACGTCTACCGCCGTCAGATCTACCGTGCCGGAGTTGATCAGAATCGCAATCAGCTCGGCTTCCGATAAGGCAGCTTTGCCTTTGAGCATTAATTTTTCACGCGGTCGATCTTCTTCGGCCCAGCTTTGAATGGTTCCGGGATTCTGGTAAGCCATCGGTGCAAGTAAGTTACGAGTGGATTTTCGTTGACAAAATGCACAAAAAAACCTTACCTACAAAAAAGGTAAGGTTCCTGAAATGAAGATCGACGGCTACAACAGCACGGCTACTAGGCAGCCGCAGGTTTCAGACCATTCACCAGACGAGCCAGTTTCGATTTGTTGTTGGCTGCTTTGTTTTTGTGAATGATGTTACGCTTTGCCAGTTTGTCCAGCGCCGACGAAACGGTTTTGAACAGTTCGACAGCCATAGCGTGGTCGGTTGTGGTACGGAGTTTTTTGACCATGTTCCGGGTCGTAACATGCTGATAACGGTTCTGAAGCCGCTTCTTGGCACTCGACCGGATTGCTTTTTTGGATGACTTATGGTTTGCCATTGGTATATAAATGAGATCGTTGTCGCGATATGAGGGCGCAAAAATAAGAATTTCGGTTGGAACAACCAATAGTTCCAGCCGAAATTCTTGATAGAGTAGTCATTGATAGTCATTTAGCTGGCATTCATTGACATTAAATAGTCGTTGATTGCCAGTCTGGAACTTGCGATTAAAAACCACCGAATGACAACTAAATGACTATCAATGACCAGGCATTACTGCCGAATATCAGCGTTAACGATCAGCGATTTTTCCCAGATTCCCTGGTTCTGAGTTACGAATTGTTTGTAGGCTGCGCTATTCTCGAACGTCCTGATGTCGGCCTCACTCTGAAACGTCAGGTAGTGTACAACGTCATAGTCAGAAACAGCCTGATTTGGCAAAATCGTCTTGCCCGAGGTGTAATTGACGACCTGTGGAATTTCGTGCTTTAGCGCTGCAAAACCATTCATATGCTGCTCAATAGCTCCATTTTCCACCCCTTTTTTAAATTTTATGCACACAATCTGCTGTTTCTGGGCTTTGCGCGCGGGGGAGTAAGCACCATAGATTGTTAAAGCAAACGCACACATCAGCACAATGATGAGTGTATAACCTTTCGATTTGGCATTCATGATTATCTTATTTTTTATTTTTTCGAAATTTTATTCTGATTCACACGGTCGTTTAAATGAATAGTTAAATATTTTTCCTTTAAAGTACCATGTTTTGTCAAATGTACAACGGTTTTATTTGGTTGTTGTTTTCTGGCTCTATTTTTTTCGGAAGTTTAGTAAGCGGCAGGCCACATTATCCAATTCATCAGACGGGGTCACGGCCTGTCTGGGGCTTTTTTGCGCACCAGAAGATCAACCGACTGGCCGTTTTTACCCTGCCCACCGACATGATGCCGTTCTTTAAAAAACACATCAATTTTCTGACCGACAATGCCGTCAATCCCGATAAGCGCCGGTACGCTGTCGTTGGTGAAGCGCCCCGCCATTTCATCGATCTGGATGCCTATCCGGACACATCCGTGGCGACCTTGCCCCGGTACTACAAGGAGGCATCCGAACGGTACGGAGCCGATACGCTGGCGTTGCATGGCCTGGTACCCTGGCAAATTCAACTGACCAAATACCAGTTGACGGAAGCGTTCAGGCAGCGTAACGTCCGCCGAATTTTGCGCGTAGCCGCCGACCTGGGTCACTACATTGCGGATGCCAACGTGCCGCTGCATACCACCCGTAATTACAACGGTCAGCTGACGAATCAGCAGGGTATTCATGGGTTCTGGGAATCGCGCTTACCGGAATTGTTCAGTATGGATTATGATTTCCTGACGGGGCAGGCCGACTATGTGTATTCTCCGCAGAAAGCCGCCTGGCAGGCAGTATTTCGGGCTAATGCGGGTCTGGATTCGGTGTTGCGTTTCGAGCGGCAGTTAACCACGGAAATAGGCGAAGCACGCAAATTTGGTTTTGAGGAGCGCAACGGGATTACCACCAAAGTGTATTCGGCAGAGTTTTCTCAACGCTATCACGAACGCCTGCGCGGGCAGGTCGAGCGACAGATGCGGGCGTCGGTTAAGATGGTCGGCGATTTCTGGTATACCTGTTGGGTCGATGCAGGCCAGCCCGATCTGCGATCATTGGCTAGCTACCAGCTCACGGAGGAAGAACAAAAGGCAGAAGCCGACGAAAAGAAAAGCTGGCTGAAACGGTTATTTTCAGCCAGGGAAGAGTAATCTGAACCGCGTCGGCGGCCCGGCAGGATTTTTATGATTTTACTGACTGACTTTGATTAATCCGCTTTCGTAGAAAGCTTAAGTTTGAAATCAAAGTCAGTCAGTTAAATCACATAAATCCTGGTCAGACTTCCAGCGTTTTCATGTACTCAGCGTCGTTTTTCAGGCTGGCCAGTGACGATTGAGGATACTCTTCCTGCTCAACCAGGTAATATTTGATGCCGCTGTCCATGGCGATCCGCAGGGTCTTCTTGAAATCGACATTTCCTTTGCCGATATCATTCTGAACGGGCTTGCCGTCTTTTACGGTATAGTCTTTTATGTGGCAAAGCTCATACCGCTTGCCATATTTTTTCAGGTGCGCTGCGGTATCGACGCCTGCTACGTCGATCCAGCACAGGTCCAGCTCGAACATGACGTTTTTGGGGTCGGTATTCTCCAGCAAAAATTCCTGCGGTAACTTACCATCGAGCGGCCGGAACGAATAATCGTGGTTATGATAACCGAACTTCAGACCAGCTTTTTTGACTTCCTGGCCCACCGTGTTGAACTGCTCCGCAATTTTCTTCCAGTCGTCCCAGGTTTTCTGCGGTCCCATGTACGGGCAAAGCAGGTAAGACAAGCCCGCGTCGTGTGCCATTTCAATGCTCTTCTTGAGCTCGTCGGGCTTGTCGGCCTGCGCTTTATAATTGAAATGGGTGCTAACCATCTTCACGCCCAGCCCGTCGAGAAACGACTTGATTTCTTTGGGTTGCATACCCCACAGAAAGCCCTGCTGACCGCTGAAGCTCTCGAACTGTTTGTAGCCCATCTGCGCCAGTTGAGTCATGACGCCTTTGGGATCTTTGGGCAGCACGTCGCGAACGCTGAAAAGCTGAACGCCGAAAGGACTGATTTTTTTGGTAGGAGCCAGCCAGTTTGCGGCTAAAGAACTCGTTTGGTTAAGCGCAAATGTACCAGCCGTGAGTAAGCCAGCTTGTTTAAGAAAACTGCGTCGTTGCATAAATAGAAAAAAGTTTGCGGCATTAGAACGTAAAAGTAGTGAAGTATGATGAGTGAAAAATGAAGAATAATGGTGTTGCTTTTATTCTTCACTTTTCACTCGTCACTCTTCACTACTTTTGTGCTCTTTTTTGAAGCGAATGACATTTTCGAAATTATATCTGCAAGCGGGTCGGGATGAAGCCGTTCGGCGCTTTCACCCCTGGGTATTTTCCCGCGCCATCGGTCGCTACGAAGGCAATCTGAACGACGGCGATGTCGTGGAGGTATTCGACAGCAAAAAGAACTACCTGGCTACCGGCCATTACCATGACGGGAGTATTGCTGTGCGTATCTTTTCGTTCGGAGCCACGACGGGTGGTCCGGTTACCCCTGATTTGCCTTACTGGACACAAAAATTAACGCACATTCGGGCTATTCGCCAGGCAATCGTAACCGGCGAAACCAATTGCTACCGACTGGTTCATGGCGAAGGCGATGGCTGTACGGGCCTCATTGTCGATATGTATAATGGGGTTGCCGTACTCCAGGCGCACTCCATTGGCATGCACCGCGAGCGCGAACTGATTTCCGAAGCGCTGAGGGCGGTGTTCGGCGAAGAGTTGAAGGCGGTATATGATAAAAGTGCCGATACCCTGCCCGACGAATACGGCGCAACAGTGACCAATGGCTATTTGTTCGGTCGGACACCGGTGCCGCATCCAGTTCTGGAGAATGGCAACACCTTCCTGGTCGACTGGATCACGGGGCAAAAAACGGGTTTTTTCCTCGACCAGCGCGATAATCGAGCACTGCTCGCGCAATACGCTCAGGGAAAAGATGTGCTCAACGCCTTCTGCTATTCCGGCGGTTTTTCGGTATACGCGCTTAAAGCCGGCGCCCGGCTGGTGCACTCGGTCGACGTGTCGCAGAAAGCCATCGACCTGACGAACCAGAACGTGGCCGCCAATTTTGGCGAAACTGGCCAACACGAAGCCTACGCTGAGGAGGTTATGCACTATCTTAAAGAACACGGTCCGTCGCACGGTGATCATCAGTATGACGTGGTGGTACTCGATCCGCCCGCTTTTGCCAAGAGCCTGTCGGCGCGTCACCGGGCTGTGCAGGGCTATAAGCGTCTAAATGCCGAAGGGTTTCGTCGAGTGGCCAAAGGCGGAATTTTATTCACATTTTCGTGTTCTCAGGTAGTCGACCGGGAGTTGTTTTATAACACCATCGTGGCGGCTGCCATCGAAGCGGGGCGGCAGGTGCGGGTGTTGCATCACCTAAGCCAGCCCGCCGATCATCCGGTCAGTTTGTTTCATCCGGAAGGGGGGTATCTAAAAGGGTTGGTGCTTTGGGTAGAATGAGAGGCAGTGCAGAATGAAGAGTAGACTGACACAAGTTATTCTTCACTTTTCACTCTTCATTCTTCACTACTTTTCCCCGCTTTCCGCTAATTTTGGGACTCAACTGGAGTGCCAGCCCAGCGCGTAGGCGATCTGCCGGTTTTTTCGTATAACCCGATACATACATAGCTGCATATGGCTGAATTAATTCGAATGCCCAAAATGAGCGACACCATGACCGAAGGCGTCATTGCGGAGTGGCACAAAAAAGTGGGCGATAAGGTAAAATCCGGCGACGTACTGGCCGAAGTGGAAACCGATAAAGCCACCATGGACCTGGAGGCTTATGAAGAAGGTACACTGCTGTATATTGGTGTTGAAAAAGGCGCATCTGTGCCGGTCGATGGCGTACTGGCGATTATCGGGGCGGATGGCGAAGATTACAAAGCCCTGCTAAACGGGTCGAGTGGTGGGAGTCAGGAAGCTCCGCCTGCGCCGAAACCAGAGCCCACCCCTGCTCCGGCCAACAGCGCAAGTGGTGAGGTCGCTACGAAATTGCCCGATCAGAAAGCTGTTTCGGCGGCTCCGGCCGAGAACGTAAATGCTTCGGTCATTCGGATGCCGAAAATGAGCGATACCATGACCGAAGGAACCATCGTGGCCTGGCACAAAAAAGAAGGCGACACGGTGAAATCGGGCGATATTCTAGCCGAAGTGGAAACCGACAAAGCCACCATGGACCTGGAGGCTTATGAAGAAGGTACACTGCTGTATATTGGCGTAAAAGAAGGCTCGTCCGTCGCCGTCGATGATATCATTGCCGTGGTCGGTGAGAAAGGTGCCAATTTTAAAGTACTTCTGGAAGGTGGCGGTGGCGCACCCGCGGGTGGTCAGGAAGCTGCAACGGGTGAAGGAGGTAGCGCTACGGCTCAGCAAAATCCGCAGGCCAATCTACCGGCCGATGCCGACACCGACTTATCTTACGCGGGGGGGGCTGGCGACGTTTCGGAAGCGAACGGACGCCTGAAAGCGTCTCCGTTGGCCAAGCGCATTGCTGAAGAAAAGGGTATCAATCTGACGCAGGTAAAAGGGTCGGGACCAGAAGGGCGTATTGTTAAAAGCGATGTCGAATCGTTCGTGCCGGGCGCTGCTCCCGCGCCGAAACCAGCGACTCCGCAACCGGCTGCTCAGCCTGCTCCGGCGCCAGCCGCTGCATCGGCACCTGCTCCGCAACCCGCACCAGCACCCGCCGGTGAGTACGAAGATATTCCGGTTAGCCAGATGCGCAAAACGATTGCCCGTCGGTTGAGCGAAAGCCTGTTTACAGCTCCGCATTTCTACCTGACCATGGAAATCAACATGGACAAGGCGATGGATCTGCGGACGATGGTCAACGGCGTTAGCCCGGTGAAGGTGTCGTTCAACGATTTCGTGATCAAGGCCGCTGCGCTGGCGCTGAAACAGCACCCGAACGTAAACTCGTCGTGGCTGGGCGATAAGATCCGGAAATACAAATACGTCAATATCGGGGTAGCGGTAGCCGTGGATGAAGGGTTGCTGGTGCCGGTGGTTCGTAACGCCGATCAGAAAACCCTGTCGACCATTTCGGGTGAAGTGAAAGATCTGGCCGGAAAAGCCAAAGATAAAAAACTGCAGCCCAAAGACTGGGAAGGCAGCACATTCTCGATCTCGAACTTGGGTATGTTTGGCATCGACGAATTTACGGCCATTATCAACCCGCCGGATTCCTGTATCCTGGCCATCGGTACGATCAAGCAGACCGTGAAATTCGAAGGTGAGGTAGCCAAGCCAACGAATGTAATGAAAGTAACCCTGTCCTGCGACCACCGCGTGGTGGATGGCGCTACGGGGGCGGCTTTCCTGCAAACGGTTAAGCAATTGCTGGAAGATCCTATGCGGATGTTGGTGTAAACTATCCGAAAGCTCTTTGTCATTCCGACGCAGGAGGAATCTTAAACCTTCCTATACGCCAAGTTTAAGGTTCCTCCTGCGTCGGAATGACATTATAAAAAAAGGCCGCTCCTGAAATTTCAGGAGCGGCCTTTTTTTATAAAAGAAACTGGAAATTAGATCGTTGCGGGTTCCAGAGCGCCCTGCAGCTTTTGCTCCAGTACGTTCTTAGGAACGGCGCCAATGACTTTATCGACCAATTGGCCGTTTTTGAAGATCATCAGGGTGGGGATGCTGCGGATACCAAATTTAGCAGGCACCTGCGAGTGCTGATCAACGTCCATTTTCGCCACAACGGCTTTCCCTTCGTATTCACCGGCCAGTTGCTCGACAACGGGACCGATCATCTTACAGGGACCGCACCATTCGGCCCAGAAATCTACTAAAACAGGTTTGTCAGAATTTATAAGATCGTTGAAGTTCGCGTCGGTCGCTTCTACGGCATGTGTTCCTGCTGCCATGACTGAAAATAGTTTATTTGTTGAACTTGTTTCATGCACATAAACCGTTTTTCAGGCGATTAGTTCCGGGAATATCTGCGACTGCATGCGCCAGCCTGATAATCCGTAACGGGAATCCTTGAGCGATAGCAAGGTTTGCTTAGAGACATCCTTTGCTCTGCTGCTTGTGGTAATCCTCAGATTTAGCTGCGTGCTATTTCGCTTAAACATCTGCTCAACGGCATGAAGCTTATAAGTTACCCTGCTACAATTTATGTGCTTACTCACCTAGCAACTCACACCGTCCATGGCCACTAGCGCTCGCAGGAAGACTTAGGCGGCCTGTAGCCGAATGACTTCCAGTTCGGCACCTTTGGAAACGGCCTCCTGAGCCTGAGTTAGTAAGCGATTGGTGATGTCGCTGTCAAAATATTTCTCTCCACAATTTGGACAAATGCGGGCGGGAACCTCTTTAAAAACGATGATGGCTCCGTCACGTTCTAACGTAACAGTAGTAAAGCCCATCTCAGGTGTGCCAACTTTACAGGTTAGACAAATCATCGCTTTTGGGTTTTAAAATCAGGTTCCCAAAGAAAAACAGTGGGTTCGTAAGCCGTAACAATATAACACTCACCAACCTCATCCTGCGCTATTACGATATGAATGGGCCGTTCAGCAACAAAGGCCAAACGCAGAATGCTCGGATATGGTTTGTCGCCTGGGTATTCGGCAATGGTTTCGCCGTTTCTAATTACTTCTTCCACCTCAGGTTGCGTGATGTTTCGCTTGAACATTTGCTCAACGGCATGAAGTTTATAGGTTACCCTGCTACAATCCATAGGCCTACGCTACCTTGCAACTCACGCCGTCCATGGCTTCCAGCGCTCGTAGGAAGGTGTTGGCCGGGAACACTTTTACCGTTCGGGCCTGTAGGCTGACCTCAATGCGTTCGATCGGATCGACTACATTCAGCGACAGAGTGCAGGTGCCCGGATGCGCATTGACCAGTTCGTTGATCTGACTGATCAACTGTGCATTCAGCGAATCAAGCGTTAGTGATACGCGCACTTCCTTGCAGAATTTCTCCCGCATTTCGGTCAGAAGACGAATGTTGGTTGCCTTGAACTCCAGATTTTCGGAGTTCCAGCGGTTCTGCGTTTTGCCCGTGATGTGCAGAAAGCGTCCCACGTCGATGTACTGACCCATGCGTACGTAGTCGTCGCCGAAGAGCGCCAGCTCGATGGCGGTGTTGTAGTCTTCGATCTTGAAAATACAGAACGGATTACCGTTTTTGGCGATCTTGGTCTGCACTGAGGAAACAATCCCCGCTACTTTAATTTCCGGAGTTTTTATCTCGTAAATCTTATCCAGCGTGCAGTTGCAGAAACCTTCGAGTTCGAGTTTGAATTCGTCGAGCGGGTGGCCTGTGATGTAGAAACCAACTACATCTTTCTCGAATTTAAGCTTCTCGATCTGATTCCATTCCGGCACCGTTGGCGCTTTAGGGCGGGGCAGCATCGGTTCGCCCCCCGTCAGCGCACCAAACAGCGACTGCTGGGCGGCTGCTTTCTCGGTATGGTAGTTGTTGGCGTAGCGGATGATCTTATCCAGAAAAGGCGAGGTTTCCGTCTCCGGAACATCGAAATACTGAGCCCGGTGATATTCGTCGATGGAGTCGAATGCACCGGCGTAGGCCAGTGATTCCCAGGTTTTTTTGTTGACCGTGCGGAGGTTTACCCGGATGGCAAAGTCGAAAATGTCTTTATAGGCACCGCCCGCTTTTCGTTCCTCGATAATGGCTTCGACGGCCGCGTCGCCCGCGCCTTTGATACCGCCCAGCCCGAACCGGATTTCGCCCTTGGTGTTCACGCCAAACACTCGCTCCGATTCGTTCACGTCGGGACCAAGCACCTGGATACCCAGATTTTTACACTCTTCCAGGAAGAACGTAATCTTTTCGATGTTGCCAAGGCTGCTGGTCAGGACAGCCGCCATGTATTCCGACTGATAGTAGGTTTTGAGGTAGGCCGTCTGATAGGCTACGAACGCGTAACAGGTCGAGTGCGATTTGTTGAAGGCGTACGACGCAAAGGCTTCCCAGTCGGTCCAGATTTTCTCGCAGGTTTTTAGCGGGAGTTTATTGGCCGCGCAGCCTTCCATAAACTTGCCCTTCATCTTGTCGAGCGTCGCGCGGTCTTTCTTCCCCATCGCCTTCCGCAGCACGTCGGCATCGCCCTTGGTAAAGTTACCGAGCTTCTGCGACAGCAGCATCAATTGCTCCTGATAGACCGTAATGCCGTAGGTATCGGCCAGAAACTCTTCCATTTCCGGCAGGTCGTACTTCACTTCTTCCCGACCATGCTTACGGGCGATGTAGTTCGGAATGTAGGCAATCGGCCCCGGACGATAGAGGGCATTCATGGCAATGAGGTCGCCAAAGCGGTCGGGCTTCAGGTCCTTCATGTGCTTCTTCATCCCGTCGGATTCGAACTGAAAAATGGCGTTGGTTTCGCCCCGCTGAAACAGCTCGTACGCTTTTGGATCGTCGAGCGGAATATCATCGATATCGGTTTCGACGCCATCGATCAGCAGCCCACCATGATTTTGCTTAATGAGCCGCAGGCATTCCTTGATGATGGTCAGGTTGCGCAACCCCAGAAAATCCATCTTGATAACGCCCGCATCCTCGATAACTTTTCCTTCGTACTGCGTGATAATCAGGTTGGTATCTTTCGAGGTCGATACCGGTACGATGTTTGACAGATCGTCGGGAGCAATGATGATTCCGGCGGCATGCACGCCCGTGTTGCGCACGGTGCCTTCGAGTCGACGCGCCTGCTGCAATACGTTCTGGACTTTCTCGGTATCGATCAGTTTCATGGCCCGGCCCGTGTTCTGATCGCCCGATTCGAGCGCCCGCATTCGCTTTACGTTCTCGACCTCTTCGGGCTGAATTACGCCTGCCAAGCCGCCCGGCCCGTCGATCGGATCCTCGAAGATCCGCTTGAGGGTCATGTTATACGTCGGCTTGTCGGGCACCAGCTTGGCCAATGCATTAGCATCGGATAATGGTAAGTCCATCACCCGGCTCACGTCTTTGATCGCCGATTTGGCCGCCATCGTACCGTATGTAACGATAGCCGCTACCTGCTGTTTCCCGTATTTATCGACCACGTAATCGATGACCCGCTGACGGCCTTCGTCGTCAAAATCCGTATCGATATCGGGCATCGATTTCCGGTCGGGGTTGAGGAACCGTTCGAACAGCAGGTCATATTTGATCGGGTCGATGTTGGTAATGCCAATGCAGTAGGCTACGGCGCTACCGGCGGCACTGCCCCGTCCTGGCCCCACCATTACGCCCAGGTCGCGCCCGGCTTTGATGAAGTCGGCTACGATCAGGAAGTAACCGGCGAAGCCCATGGTCTTGATCGTGAATAGTTCGAAATCAAGCCGTTCCTGGGCTTTCTGGTCGATCTCGCCCCAGCGTTTTTTAGCACCTTCGTAGGTCAGGTGTTTCAGGTATTCCCACTGGTTCGCGACGTCGTCGGTGTGTATCTGAAACTCCTGCGGAATCGGGAAATTCGGCAGGAGAATGTCGCGTTTCAGCTTCAGCACTTCAACCTTATCGACAATCTCGTTGGTGTTGTCGATAGCTTCGGGCAGGTCGTGGAAGAGCGTGCTCATCTCCTGCGTGTTCTTAAAATAGAACTGGTCGGAAAAGAACGCAAAGCGGGTATTCTTGGGCATTACTTCGTCGTCGCTGAATTCCTTCATCGACGGTGTACTTTGCTTTTCGCCCGTGTTTACACACAGCAGAATATCGTGAGCGACCCAGTCGTCGCGATCGACGTAGTGCGAATCGTTTGAGGCAATGATCTTGACGTTGTACTTGCGGGCAAGTTTCACCAGCACCTGGTTGGCTTTGATCTGGTCCGGAATTTCGTGGCGTTGCAGCTCGACGTAATAATCCTCGCCGAACCGATCGAGCCACCATTTGAACTCCGCTTCGCCCGCTTCTTCACCTTTTTTCAGAATGGTTTTAGGAACGATGGCACCGATGCAGCAGGTCGTGGCAATCAGACCCTCTTTGTATTGATCAATCAACGCTTTGGTGACCCGCGGGTATTTGCCGTATAGGCCCTCCATATACCCCAGAGAGCAGAGTTTCGCCAGGTTTTTATATCCCTGCGGATTCTTGGCCAGCAGCAACTGATGGTAGCGGATGTCCTTCTGTTCTTTGGTGAACTGTTTGCGCGTATGATCGTCCACCACATAAAATTCACAGCCGACAATCGGTTTGATTCCCTGTTTACTGGCTTCGGCCACGAACTCGAATACGCCGAACATGTTACCGTGATCCGTAATGGCTACGGCGGGCATGTTATCAGCTTTGGCCTTCTTGATCAGCTTTTTAATGTCGGCCTGGCCATCGAGCAGCGAATATTGGGTGTGGCAGTGGAGGTGCGAAAATTGCATTAGCTATAGATATCTTTGCGGTCGCCAATGGCAACTATGGTTATTGTAAGTATGCCGTCATCAATGGTATAGATGACACGATAATCACCTATACGAATTCGATACGAGTCTTTTTGGCCTTTCAATTATTTGCAGCCATCGGGTCGGGGTTCGTCGGCCAGTAGTTGTATTCTATCCCGAATGCGTATGATCACTGGTACAGGTAGACGAGCCAATTCTTTCTCGGCCGATTTTTTAATCAGGACCCTGTATTTACTCATTAGCTGCTTTGTCTGCTAAAATCCGATCAACGACTAGCGCAAACTCTTCGGTTGGCTCGTCGCGCCGGGCTTCGGCTTCCAAACTGTCTAAAAAGTCATCTAGTTCTTCTCTATACGTTTGAATATTGATGACTACGGCCGTACGACGGCCATTATCATCAGTCAGATAGTTGATGCCTTTCATGAACGTTTGTGTTTTCTTACTTCGTAAAGAATAAACTGCTTATTCATCAATAAACCGACTTTTGTTCCTGGCCCACCAATCGGCCTTGCTCTGTTCGCCAAGGGCTTCGATATCCTCTCCAAAATTGAACTGCGCAGCCAATTCTTCCAGACGAATTCGCTCAATTAATTGAGCTAACCATTGTCGGTCAACAGCAGACCGATCAATCGAAATCAGATATTTGTCGGACTGAGTATCTAAGTGGATCGTTGTCATCGGTACGGCTATTGTATAGTTCGTCAGATAAAGTTAATTAGTTTTCGACGGGCAATCGCCAGGTTAGTCGCGAGAATTTTTGTGGGAATAAGCTAATCCGTTGAGGGTGAAACGGATCGGATGGCTAACGTTACCGCTCATAACGACTCACCCCGCTCAGGCCTGGTGGCGGGCTCATCTGGTGCAGTAAGTGGTCTACGACTCATCACTGGCCAGGAGGCCGGTTACACCGAAAAGCAACGTTCCTATCACTTTAGGGCCAACCTTCTTTCCCGTAAATCGGCCAAACTCACGCATCCAGCGGGTCTTTTCTACCACCTTAGCCCCGGTTTCGCGTAAGGCCTCGCTCGCTTCCTTACCGGCAGCCCGCTTACTAAAGTACATGACGGGGGCGCTTAGACCCAATACCGAAATGCCCACCAGGGTTCCGGCTACCGCACCGACAGTGCCCGACAGCTCTTTACTCTGTTCTTCTAACTGCTTCCATTTTCCTTCGAAATCGTACTCTTTAGCGTCCATGACTATAGCATATTAAGATGAAAGGAACAGCAATGCTTAAAGATACAGACTGGTGGTATAGATACTGCAATAGAAAGCAGTAATTGTAACGATTAAGCCGGATTGATCGTCGGCGAGGCCATTCAGGGTTATTTGCTTGTATTCTTTTTAAACGAACTTATATCTGATGAACTGGCTGGGGCGTTTGATAGATGATTTATCAACGTAAACCATCGATCAACGAACCCATGTTCAAATCATATGCTGTCCGATCGCTGCGCAATCTGTTGCTGGCTGCACTTTTTATCAGTGGTTTAACGACAGCCTGCAAAAAATCGGGCGGTTCCGATCCGACCGTCGATCCCCGCGATCAATACGTCGGTACGTATACGGGAACCTATCGAAACACCATTTATATTGTGGCCGATATATTTGGAAGTCCCAGGGCAGGTGATGCTACCGCGACTATTACGAAAGGGTCGAATGCTAAAGAAATTTATATTGAGCTGGTTACCGCCGGTGATATCACCGGCGACCGGAACCTGAAGGTAACCGCTGAACTGGATGGCGTAAATTTTACGGTTATCGACAAAAACACGGATACGATCCCTATCGGCAATCCGGTTGGCTCAGATTATACCGCCAGTGGTGTTTTTGATCCAAATACCAAGACGTTTTCCTATTCATCTGTGGCGAATGGTCTTCGAAACGGAGCCCAGTATAAGCAGACGTATGAGGTAGTTGCCACGAAAAAGTAAGCTGGTCAGTTACTTGCACGAGTGCATACTGACTATGAGCCGGGCGGTAGAAAATACGCCCGGATAGCTTTTCTGACCGATCACGTATCGACTTTCGGTTATGAAATACCTATTTACGTTCTGCCTGATCCTGGCAGTTCAGCTTGTGCAGGCGCAAACCGCCGTATCGACTTCAGCAGGTGCCAGCACCGCTTCAAGAACTCAGTCTGCCGACGAGAAGGCCGTACTGGCGGTCGAGAGACAGCGCTTCGACGCGCAGGTCCATAAAGATTATGCGGTACTGGATCGTGTACTGGCTAACGATCTGATCTACACGCACTCCAACGGCAACACCGACACCAAAGAATCTTACATTCAGTCGATTCGGGACGGGAAATCGCAGTACGATGCCATCGATATCGAAGAGCAGAAAGTACGCCTGTATGGCAACACGGCCATCATCAACGGTATATGTATGATCAAAGCCATGAACAATGGCGAAACCATCAACACTCACCTGAAATACACCGACGTGTATGTGCGGAAAGGCAACCAGTGGCAGATGGTTACGTGGCAATCGTTTAAAATGGCCAAGTAAGTTGTTTCCGATAGGATTAACAGGACATACAGGATTACGTAAACAATAAATAATCCTGTATGTCCTGCCAGAAACTTACACTTTCAGATATTCCCGCAACTCTGTCGCGTCGTGGGCGTTCATGCGCCCGGCCAGCACCAGCCGCAACTGTCGCCGACGCAGGGCACTCTCATAGCGCTCTTTCTCCTCGGGGGTTTCCGGAATGACGGGTGGCACTTCGATGGGGCGACCGCTCTGGTCGACGGCGACGAACGTATAAAACGCGCTGTTGGTGCTCACCCGAATCCCCGCCGGAATGTCTTCGGCCCAGACCTCAATGAACACTTCCATCGATGAACTGAACGCCCGGGTTACCTGCGCTTTCATGGTGACGATGTTGCCCAGGCGGACGGGCTGGGCAAAAGATACGTTATCGACCGAGGCCGTAACCACAATCCGGTTCGAGTGTTTCTGAGCGGCAATGGCGGCCGCAATATCCATGAAGTGCAGAAGTCGCCCACCCATCAGATTATTGAGGGTATTGGTATCATTGGGAAGCACCATTTCGGTCATGACCGTTACGGATTCGCGGGCGTGTTTGGGTTGGGGCATACTTTACTGGGAGCGGTCGACGGATGAAGCGGTAACCGGCTCGCTGTAAAGCAACCATGCAAAAGGCAAACGGGCAAGCCAAACGCTAAACTTTACGGGTAGTGGTCCCTGAATACGCGTAAAACAGCAGCTAATCTTCATTATTTCGTTATAAATTTGTCTGATTCCCTAACGAGCAGAAAGCATGGAACGGCTGGTCAATTACTTCGAACACATTCCTTCAGCGCACCGGAGCCTGATTCTGGTCGGTGGCATTGCGCTGTTCTGGATCATCGAAAGTGCCATTCCGCTGTTTCAGTTTGCGAAAACTACCCCCGGTTATCGGAAATGGAGCCATGCCGGTATCAACCTGTTTTTCACCCTGACGACCATCGTTGTCAACTTTGTACTGGCCTTCATTCTGCTCAGAACCAGCGACTGGGCCGTTCAGCATCAGATTGGGCTGTTGCCATGGCTTCACTGGCCCCGGTGGGCAGAAGCGATCATGGGCCTATTGGGTCTGGATCTGGTTGGGGCCTGGCTACCACACTGGGTTCAGCATCAGGTGAAATTTCTGTGGCGCTTTCACCTGATTCACCATACCGACGCTTACGTCGATACGACGACGGCCAACCGGCATCATCCCGGCGAAAGCGTAGTTCGGTTCGTGTTTACGACACTCGCGGTGCTGATCATGGGAGCGCCGATGTGGCTCGTTTTTTTGTACCAGGCCCTGTCGGTGATGCTATCGCAGTTCAACCATGCCAACATCGAGTTACCCCGCTGGGCCGACCGGTTGCTGGGGTTGGTTGTCGTAACCCCTAACATGCACCATGTGCATCATCACTACGTACTTCCGGTTACCAACACCAACTATGGGAATATCTTCCCGTACTGGGATCGTCTCTTCGGTACGTACCACCGGATGGCCGGGAAAGACCTGCATTATGGGATCGATACACACCCCGAGCCGCAGGAGCACTCGCATATCGGAAACCTGCTTAAAATTCCCTTTCAGTCGTACCGCCCGCCGGTGGGCGAGAAGCCCGCGCCGAAGAAGGTGCCACAACAGAAAGTGTAAGGCTTTACCAGGCCTGCTGCTGTGATTATAATGCGATTATAAACGGGTACTTACCAGGAGTTATTTGGTAAATCCATATTGCCGGGATAATTTTAGGCCCCTCATCCCTAGTTATATACTACTATTTTTTAACTCAACTCAATTATGTTTCTAAATCACAACCTGCCTGCCGGACAAAAGTGGGGCTGGATGCTTACGGTGTTGACTGGGCTGACGCTAGCCTTCAACGCCTGTAAAAAAGAAGACTCGACTCCGCCGACGGTCCAGACGATTACCGACCAGATCAACGGCGGTAGCAACTTTACGCTCCTGAAAGCCGCGCTGAGCCAGGCCGGGCTGAGTGGAGCACTGGGCTCTGCGGGTACCTACACCCTGTTGGCCCCAACCGACGATGCCTTCAAGGCGTTTGGTCTGACCAGCGAAGCGATCATTAAGCTAGCCCCCGTTGATTTGGTTAAATCGGTTATTCAATACCACGTACTCCCTACCAAGCTGGATGCGTCGACTATACCCGCAGCGGCCAATACTGCCCAGCAAACCCTATTTGCAGGAGTGGCAGGGCCTAGCTCGGTTTATTTCACGAAGCCAGTGGCTGTAACCGCATCCGGAGTATCGACCACGGCCATCACCGTCAACGGCGCGCATATTCTGCAGGCTAACCAGCAGGCCAGCAACGGCATTATCCATGTTATCGACCGGATCCTGCTGCCGCCTATTTACGGGTCTATTCCTACGACAATCGCTCAGATTCCTACCGTTTATGCGTTGCTGGCTCCAACGGCCGGTGTGTCGTTCAAACTGCTTCAGCAGGCGGTAACCAGAGCGGGGGCCACTACGGCCAGTTCGCTGAGCGCAACCGGCCCGCTGACCGTCTTTGCGCCCACCGACAACGCTTTCAAAGCGTCGGGATTCGATTCTACCAAAATTGCGAATACGCCGGCCGCCACGCTGGCGACGGTGCTGGGCTACCACGTCGTTCCGGGCCGAATCTACACGCCCACGCTGACCAACGGCGCCAGCCTGTCGACGGCAGCCGGTGCCGCTGCCGGTACGCTGACCATCGGGACCAGTGCAACGGCCGTAACCGTGACGGGGAAAGGCAATGGTACGTCAGCCTCGAACATCGTCGGGCCTGACGTGACGGCCAGCAACGGCGTTATTCAGATCATCGACCGCCTGCTACTGCCGCAGCAATAGCGCTGAAAACCTCCTGAACTTTTTTGAACGAGCCGCTCCAAACAGGGCGGCTCGTTTGTTGTTACCTACGTATAAAACCCAAAGAAGCCTTGCCGACGCGCCCTGAACCGGAATCAAAAGCTGGCTATAACTGTTATTGATGTACCCGGTTTTGCGTCAATTTCTTATCCGAAAACGACAAGATTGTCGGCAAGACTTTCGACCTTTGAGGTCTTGATCTGTGACCCTATCGAATGGCTCAACCACAAAAAAAACTCTTCCTGTTAGATGCGCTGGCGCTGGTTTACCGTGCTCATTTTGCCTTTAGCAAAGCGCCCCGCATTTCGTCGCGCGGCATAAATACGTCGGCTGTTTTTGGCTTTATGAACGCCATGATCGAGGTGCTGACGAAAGAAAAACCCACCCACATCGGCGTTGCGTTCGACTCGGCGAAGAAAACCTTTCGCCACGAGCAGTTTCCGATGTACAAGGCCACCCGGCAGTCGCAGCCCGAAGATATCAGCGTGGCCGTGCCCTACATCAAAAAGATTGTGGAGGCCATGCACATTCCCATTCTGATTCTGGAAGGATACGAAGCCGATGATATCATCGGCACTATCGCTAAAAAAGCGGCTCTGGCTGATTTCGAAGTGTATATGATGACGCCCGACAAAGACTATGGTCAGCTTGTCGAAGAGCATATTCATATTTACAAACCAGCCTTCATGGGTAAACCGGCCGAAAAACAGGGCGTCAAAGACGTGCTGGAGCGCTGGCAGATCGAACGGATCGACCAAGTGACGGATATGCTCGGATTGATGGGCGATTCGGTCGATAACATTCCGGGCATTCCGGGGGTAGGCGAGAAAACGGCCCAGAAACTCATTGCCGACTTCGGCTCGGTCGAAAACCTCATTGCCCGCGCCGACGAGCTGAAAGGTAAACTGAAAGAAAACGTCGTCAACTTTGCCCAGCAGGGACTGCTGTCGAAGCAACTGGCGACCATCCATCTGGACGTGCCCGTGCCGTTCGACGAAAACCTGCTCCGGCATACCGAATACGACAAACCCCGGCTGGCCGCCCTGCTGGATGAACTGGAATTCCGGCAGATGAAGACCCGGCTCCTGGGAGCGGGTTACGACGAGAAACCACTGCCCGACGCCTTCAAAACGCCGGAAGCCGGGCAGATGAACCTGTTCGACTCGCCGGGTGGAGAGGCACCCGCTTTCCTGCCTTTTCCGAATATGAGCGCGGTCAACCCATCGGGAGCCGACGATCTTCCATTTGACTTCAGCTCTGAAACGACGCCCACGGCTCCGGCTAAGCCAGCGCCGAAAGCAAAGAAAACGCCGGTTCGGGTGCCCCAGGCTTCAGGTAGTGAGGCAACGCCCCTTCAGGTGACTAATACGATTACGACAGACGATAAACCGGGTGCGGAAGTGACTGAGCAGGCCGAAGCCCCGGCTTACCTCGACGTGTATCCGGATTATGAAATCGATGAAAACCAGCCCGAACGGCGGAAGACGATCCTGTCGGTCAAACACGATTACCGCCTGGTCGATACCCCTGAACTTCGGGCGAGCCTGGTGCATTACCTGAGCCTGCAGGAAAGTATTTGCTTCGACTCCGAAACAACCGCCATCGACCCCGTCGAGGCTGACCTGGTTGGGTTGTCGTTTGCGTATCGGACCAGCGAGGCCTTCTACGTACCGGTGCCCGCCGACCGGACAGAAGCGCAGGCGATTGTCGATCAGTTCAAGCCGGTGTTCGAAAACCCCGGTATTCAAAAGATCGGGCAGAACCTGAAGTACGACCTGCTGATGCTGAAAAAATACGGGGTGGAGGTTCAGGGCAAGCTGTTCGATACCATGATCGCGCATTACCTGATCGAACCGGAGATGCGGCATAACATGGACATGATGGCCATGACGTACCTGAACTACAGCCCGGTGGAGATCGAATCGCTGATTGGCAAGAAAGGCAAAGGCCAGCTGACCATGCGCGACGTCGACATCCAGAAGGTCGTCGAATACGCGGCCGAAGATGCCGATATCACCCTTCAATTGAAAGAAACGTTTGCGCCCCGGCTCGAAAAAGATAACCTGCATAAACTTTTCGATCAGGTCGAAATGCCACTGGTACAGGTACTGACCGACCTGGAGCTGGAAGGGGTTAAGATCGATACCAACGCGCTGGCAGACCTCTCGGCTACCCTGGAAGTAGACATGCGGCAGGTGCAGCAGGAGATTTTCGGCATAGCGGGCGAATCGTTCAATATCGGTTCACCGAAGCAACTGGGCGAAGTTCTATTCGATAAACTTAAGCTCGACAAGAACGCCAAAAAGACAAAAACCGGCCAGTATGCAACTGGCGAAGAGATTCTGTCGAAGCTGGAAGCCGAGCACGAGATCGCCCGTAAGATCTTGGACTACCGCGAGTTGATCAAACTGAAAAATACCTACGTCGATGTGCTGCCCACACTGATTAGCAAACGTACCGGACGGATTCACACCTCGTTCAACCAGGCCGTTGCGGCCACCGGTCGGCTGTCGTCGGTCAATCCGAACCTGCAGAATATTCCGATCCGGACCCCGCGCGGGCAGGAAATCCGAAAGGCGTTTGTGCCCCGTGGCCCGGAGTTTCTGATCATGTCGGCCGATTATTCGCAGATCGAGCTGCGGATCATGGCCGCTTTCAGTGGCGATCAGACCATGCTCGATGCCTTCAACAACGGTGTGGACATTCACACCCAGACTGCCAGTAAAGTCTTTCACGTGCCGATCAGCGACGTCACGAGCGATCAGCGCCGGAAAGCCAAAACCATCAATTTTGGAATTATTTACGGCATTTCGTCCTTCGGTCTGTCGCAACGGTTGAAGATTCCGCGGAAGGAAGCTGCCCAGATTATCGACGATTATTTTGCGGAGTTTCCGGCCGTGAAAGCCTACATCGATCAGTGTATCGAAAAGGCGCGGGGTTTTGGATACGCCGAAACGATTCTGGGTCGACGCCGGTACCTGCGCGACATCAACTCACGCAACCAGACCGATCGGATGTTCGCCGAACGCAACGCCGTCAACGCACCGATTCAGGGAAGCGCGGCCGACATGCTCAAGATTGCGATGATCCGGATTCATGAGTTTATGCAGCAGCGACAGCTGAAATCCAAAATGATTCTGACGGTGCATGACGAACTGGTCTTCGACGCCCACCGCGACGAAATAGACCTGCTTCGCGAGCACGTAGGGGAAATCATGAAAGACGCAATTCCGATGGCTGTCCAGATGGAAACGGGCATTGGCGTCGGTGAAAACTGGCTGCTGGCGCACTAACTCATGTGGACAGTATAAGGCGAATACGGATCGAAGCGACCAATCGGCGAGACCAGTAAAGCCCATTTCGATTCGTATTCGCAAAAGCAGAGACTCCTGCCAGCCGGAAACATTTCCGGCTGGCAGGAGTCTCTGGAAGGTTCGTCAATCAGCCTTCGTCAGGTGCACAGGGTTCTGTTCGGCCGGTTTCGGATAAGATCGCAGCTTGCGGCCCTTTTCAGCATTAGAGATGCTGAGTAGATTATCAGAAATAGGGTCTCAATAGGGTCAATGGCCGTCTTTATCCTTAATAGCTGGCCAGTTAATGTCTGCTTTCTGAATATGACCAGAGCGGTCTTTATTCCAAAGCGTCTGAACCTTCCTGTTATAATTGAAATAAAGCTTCCCGTCGTCAATCGTCCACGCATCGGCTTCAGTAGGCGCTTTATGACCCTGTGATGTTCCGTAGGCGCAGTAGCCGCCATACTGAGGTGTGTATTTTCCCGGATCGGCTTTAAAGGCCTCTCGGTTCTGGGCATTGGCGAAATACCAGTTAGCTCCCTGATAGCTGTAAGAAATGGTAGAATCCCCCAGAATGGGTTTGCCATCTGTAAAATAGCCAACGGGATCGTAGCCTCGAATGGCTTTGCCAGATGGGGCAAACACCGCCGATTGTTGGGCAAAAGCCGTTGTCATAGAAAACAAAACGATACTGATTAGACGCAAACTGGTCATTTTCATGGTTTTTTGGTTGTTAATCGATTGGTAGGTTGGTTGGTCATTAGTTGATGAAGGATAGCGTCATGAATTAAATCCGGTCGACGCCAGGGAATAAAATGATTCATGTTCGGAATCATCTGAATCGTTACTGGTGCATTCGTAAGCATTCGTTTGGCGAAGGCCGCATTACCCGGTGGTACGAGTGGGTCATCTTCACCCTGAATGACCAGTACAGGTATCCGAATGGTGGTCCACAGCGGCAACATGCGCTGTAATTCGCTTTTGAGCGCCATAATCTCCTGATTACTCACATCAAGTTCCGTGGGGAGCCACTGCCGAAACGGAAATACGCTTCCCAGGGGACGATACCATTCTTTCTTCTCCAGGTCAGGGTCAATAGAAGGCGCAACCAGAATTAGCCCACCTACCGCTTCCGGGTAATCCATAGTCAGTCGGACAGCAACCGGTCCACCCAGCGAGTAGCCTACTACAATTGGCTTATGATTGGAATGGGTAAGGCGTAGCAATGGAGCCAGATCAGCGGCCTGGGCCGATAGAGATCGTTCCGGATTGCCCAATCCCGATTTACCAAATCCTGGCCGATCTACCGCCAGTAACTGAGCCTGGTTATATAGCGATGAGTCGGCAAAAAATCCGATAAAGGCATCCCAGGCACCGGGTGATCCGTGAATGAAAAGCACGGGGGGTAACGTATCGGCTCCGATGCTGGCATAATGAATCGAACGATCATAGCCATCGACGGTACCAAATGTTGGCTTTACCGGACGATCGGCAAAGTATTTGGCGATTTTTTGGTCCGACATTCGCACCGAAATGCATTGTGGAAGCAGGGCGATGAGCAATACCAGTACGAATAGCCACTTATACCAGTGAGAAATAAGTAGCCACCAGGAAGTTGGCAGGTGCATAGAGCGAGCAGACGAACCGCCTGTTTTGAATGGATCATCAAGCCCTTATGACTTGAATAGTTTGCCAGAGAGCCATGCCAATAAATAATCCGCCTGTCAGCCGATTGAGCCACGGGCCGTTCAGATACTGAACAATACGTTGCCGGTCAGCCAGCCAGGCCACCACAACCAGCAGGCCAAATGCACCGGTTGCCGTACCCAGCGCAAACACCCACTGACTAGCCGGCTGCCCCGTAGGAACCAGCGTGTGACTACTTATCGTGGCCTGGCTTAGATAAAGCCATACCGCCGACCAGAAGGGGAGTAACTGCGGATTCGTGCCACCCAGAACAACCCCTTTCCAGAACGGCAACGATCTGGCATCCGCTACAGATTCGGTAAGGACAACGGGCTTCTGCCGGAAAGCAGCAACGCCTGCTCCGAGCAAGACCGGAATAGGAGCATACGCCAGGGCGGTCGTCCAGCTCGAACTGGTTGGAATATGCATCAATCCACCGGCGGCCAGGCTACTGTAGGCAATTTCGGGGAGGCTTCCGCCGAAGGCCAGCCACAGCCCGGCGCGTCTGCTCTGGCTGAGGGTCGTTTGTACCACCGCCAGGTTAACCGTGCCTGGATGAATGGAGCCCGCAAAACTGATGATACTGACGAGGAGGAATAATAGAAGCATAAGTTTGTCCTGAAGCAGGCATTTGATTGTCAGTCTGGGGTAGTGGCGGTCATTTACCAGGGTTTACTATTCCAGGCCAATCAACTGACCTATTCGTGCGACTGGTGCTGTACCGTTGAGTAGGCTACGCCAAAGTGTTGGGGTAGCTCAACCGCTGGAAAGGCATTCAGAACGGCAACCTGCACCAGCGCCATATGATGAATGGCGTGCTCGATATTATACAATAACTCACGGGCAAAGGATGACGGAATCTGGATGAGCGCGGCACCACTGACCGATACATCAGCTTCCAAAGCAAGTGGCTGGTTCAGGTCGAGCCGATGAATAGCCCGGTCGATAGCGCCCAGCCGCCGTAGAGCCTCATCAGTATTTACTTCGAGCTGTAAATCGCGTTGACGTCGGTCGTAGTTCAATTGACCCGTTTGCGCGCTGTGAACCAACAGTTCGTAGAATTCCAGAATATGCCGAACGTGCTTGCCAATGGTGTTGCCCGAGAGTACAGCCAATGGACGGGCATATTCTGGATCGGTTAGCTGACCGACAACCTCCGCGAGTTGCATCAAAATATCAGTACTGGCAGATTTGAGCGACATGGTCGTGTTAATGAAGAATGAATAGAGATACTCCCAATCAGGCGTTAGAACGGATGGGCTTCTTGCCGGAAACGGAAGCTAGTAGACCGCTCAGGATGGGTAGCCACTGCTTACGGGTTAGCAACAGAATGGTCGAACAGCTAACGGCTACGTCTATTGCCAGAAAGAACAGGTACCCCCCGTCGTTTTGAACAGCAATTCCCAGTACGGTTAGGTGAGACAGGATTGCCCCTAGCATGACCCCAAGCCCTAAGCCAGCTCCAATCCAGCTCGTGCGTGGCATCAGGATGAGTACCGAAGCAGCCAATTCGACAAGGCCAGACCCAATACGTCCCCAGGGTTCGATCCCTAGCGTCGAGAAGATATAAACCGACTCGGGTTGCGCCAGAAATTTAAAATACAGTGTCTGGAGCATAATAATGGCGGCTACTAAACGAGCGGCCCAAAGGAGATAAATTGACGCCTTCTGCATGATTGACACCAGGGTTATTTATGCGATGAATAAGTCAGGTTAGGACTGCGTGAATTTGCTCCAACTGGCATCTGCTTTTTTGTGCAGGTTAGCTTCGTCTTTGTTCCATTTAGGCAATGTATTGTTGATGAACGAGTGGTAGAACAGGAATAACTTACCATCTTTGACCTTGAACGTTTCGGGGTCCACTTCTACTTTCTCGCCCGTTGCGCCCATGGCATACGCACACCAGCCGCCATACTGAGGCTCGTATTTCTCTGGATTTTCCTGAAATGCTTTCAAATTAGCCGGCGTTGCGAAGCGGTACGTAACGTTCTGGTAGGTAAAGGTGTTGGCTGCTGAGCCTTTCACGGCCTTGTTCTGGGTGAAGTAAGCAACAGCATCGTACCCCTGGAGCGCAAGACCGTTGTCCAGATTGAATTGTTGTTTGCGAACAGCGAGGTTCGATTGGGCCGATGCTGACATACACGGGATAAGCACGAAAGCGATAAGCAGGAACGAAAGGATTTTCATGGTACTGGCTTGTTTGGATGATGAATAGCTTGTGTAAACCACAGCGGTTGTCACCAACTTGTTTTCTATCGTCTGATTGCCAAATACCGTTCCAGTCGTGCCAGATTAGATGAAAAGACTCCTGAGAGCCAAAAAAGAGCAGAAAAAGAACTTTTGGCCTGAAGTAGCCTCTATAAGACTGCTACAGGAATTTCCGATATTTCGTAAGCTTCACGAAATAGCAGAGGAAAACGTAGTGCCTATTGATGCAGATAAGGGCGGTGATCGTCGGAAAAAAGCCCCAAACCGGCTCATTAAGGCAGTCGGAACGGAAGGCCACTTTTCGGAATGGAAATTGTACAGTAAAGAACTGTGAACCAATGGGGTAATTTTTTGAAATCATTGTGATGAACGCATCGGCTGGCATTCCCTATAACGTACTTCGCCTGTCGCATTTCACGGTCGAAAATGCGCTGGAGCCCATCCTGCTCTTCGACCCGCAGGGGCGGATCAATCGGGCGAATGCGGCTGCCTGTCAGTATCTGGGTTATTCGCCTTCCCAAATGCACGCAGTACACTTCAGCGATATTCATCCGACGTACACCCAGGCTCAATACCTGGAATTATGGCAGACGCTCCGGCACTACCACACGCTGACGTTTGATTTACCTCAGTTACGGCAGGATGGCACCAGCCGTCAGGCCGAGATTGGGATGAATTTTGTTCAGCTCGATGAGCAGGATTTTCTGTGCTGCTTCGTGCGCGACATAACGGAGCGTTCGCAACTGGATGATACGCTGCGTCGAATCTCGGAAGGAACGGCCTCCGACATTGGCATTGATTTTTTTCAGTCGCTGGTGCAGCAACTGACCACCACACTCAACGTACAGTACGCCATCGTGACCGAATGTACGAATGTGGAGAAGACCCGCGTCCGAACGCTGGCTTTCAGTGTGAACAGCAACCTGCACGAAAACATCGAGTACGATCTGGCTGGTACGCCCTGCTCCATCGTGATGAAAGACCGGGACTTTTATTTTCCCACCGACGTAGCCGAAAATTTCAGCCAGGGCGCCGGGGTTGAATCGTACATCGGAGTGCCTATTCACGATAAATCCGGCGAAGTAATCGGTCATCTGTCGGTGAGTGATTCCCGACCCATGACTGACCACCATAAATACATGGGTATTCTGCGGGTGCTGGCGGCTCGATCCGGCGCTGAAATCGGGCGAAAAGTAGCCGAAGAACGGCTGCTGCAAATACAGCAACAGTTAGAAGATACGGTGGCCGCCCGAACGCGCGAACTGGCGACCGCCAAAGAGGAGGCTGAAGAAGCCAACCGGGCTAAAAGCGATTTCCTGACTACCATGAGCCATGAACTACGAACGCCACTCAACGGTATTCTGGGCTATACTCAGCTGTTTAGACGCGACCCGCAACTGTCGGAAAATCAGCAGAAAGGCGTTAAGATCATGCACGACTGTGCCGAAAATCTGCTATCGCTCATCAACGACGTACTGGACTTGTCGAAAATAGAAGCCCGGAAAATGGACGTACTGTCGGAGGTTTTTTACCTGCCCGAACTACTGCATAATCTGGCACAACAGACCCTGGTTCGGGCGGAGCAGAAAGGACTCTTATTTGAAACCTACTTGTCCGGCAATTTGCCGGACTGGGTTGTGGGTGATGAACGTAAACTTCGCCAGGTGCTGCTCAATCTGTTGGGTAATGCCGTGAAATTTACCTCATCGGGCACCATTACCTTCCGGGCTGACTGGAATTCCGGCAATCAGACAAGCCATGCCGACACCGAGGCCCCATCACCCACTATTCGGTTTATGATTGAGGATACGGGGGTTGGCATCGCCAATGAGCAGTTGGCGAGTATTTTTCTGCCATTTCAGCAAATTCGTGAATCGATTGATTTTGTGGAGGGTACCGGTTTGGGACTGTCTATTACCGATCAGTTGGTTCGACTAATGAACGGCGACCTCTACGTATCCAGTCAGGCAGGGCGGGGTACGCAGTTCCGGCTTTCGCTGCCTTTGCCAGAAGCGCCTTCCCCGCCCGCTACGAATCGGGTAGCCCAACGTGCTGCGTTTGTGTTGGGGTATGAAGGGCCGCGTAAAACGATTCTTGTTGCCGACGATGGGTACGCAGCCTGCGCCATTTTAACTCATCTACTGCTACCGCTGGGCTTTACCGTTATCGAAGCCCGCAATGGCCACGAAGCTGTTGAACAGGCTATCCGGTATCGACCCGATCTGATTTTACTGGACCTGGTGATGCCTCATTTAGACGGCTTTGGTGCGCTGATGAAAATTCGGGCAAACCCGGCCACGAGTTTAACTAAAGTCGTTGCGTTTTCGGCACGGGTCTTTGAACAGGATCGACAGCAGAGCCAACAGGCCGGTTTTGATGATTTTGTTCCTAAACCGGTTGATCTGGATGCGCTGCTGACTAAAATTGGGCAGCATCTGAACCTGGTCTGGCAAACCCGGCCTTTTACCCATGAAGCGCTGGTTTCAGCAACCAGCCCTGGTAGTCTGGAAACGAAGGCTACCCCTGCTCAATTACCCGAAATCGCGCAGCTCGAAGCCTTATACAACTTAGCCAGTATGGGTGATATTCAGGGAATTCTGGCACAGCTCACCGCTATAGAACAAGACAACCCCGTTTACCAATTCTTTGTAGACGACCTTCGCCAGGCGGCCGAGGAGTTCGATATGCGGAAGATTAGAAAATACCTTCAAGCCTGCTTACAATCGTTATGAATGCGTTTATTGATGCAGATGCCAATTCAGGTGCGGATTCTTCCGGATCAGCCCGTACAATTCTGATTGTGGACGACATGCCGAATAATATCAGCGTGTTGTTCGAAACCTTAACCCGATTCAGCTACAAAGTCCTGGTTGCCCGCGATGGGAAAAGTGCGATCGAACAGGCGGGGCTGGCGCAGCCCGATCTGATTCTGTTAGACGTGATGATGCCCGGCATGGACGGTTTCGAAACCTGCCGTCGGCTAAAGCAGCTTGAATCGACGCAGCCCATTCCGGTGATTTTCATGACGGCGCTCTCCGAAACGATTGATAAAGTCAACGGATTCAACATGGGAGCGGTAGATTACATTACCAAACCGTTTCAGCTTCAGGAAGTACTCGCTCGTATCCATACGCACCTAACCCTGCGTCAACTGCAACGGGAACTTGAATCCGCTAATGTCTTGCTGGAAAAACGCGTTGCTGAACGAACGGAATCGTTGTCGAACGCACTGGCTGAAGTGGAGCAGTTAAAGAATCAGCTGCAGGCCGAGAACGCGTACCTGCGCGACGAAATTAAACAAACCAGCAACTTCGAGGAGATTGTCAGCCAGAGTAAAGCCTTTGGAAAAGTGCTTCGGCAGGTCGACCAGGTAGCAAATACCAACACATCGGTGCTGATTCTGGGCGAATCGGGTACCGGCAAGGAGCTGCTGGCCCGCGCCGTGCACAATCGAAGTGGTCGGAAGAATCGGCCTTTGGTGAAAGTTAACTGTGCTGTATTACCCGCCACCCTCATCGAAAGCGAGTTGTTTGGGCATGAAAAAGGAGCTTTTACGGGCGCCACCAATCAAAAAATCGGTCGCTTCGAACTAGCCGACGGCGGAACGATTTTTCTGGACGAAATCGGCGAAATACCCATTGAGCTACAGGCTAAGTTGCTCAGGGTATTACAGGAAGGCGAGTTTGAACGGGTGGGCAGCAGCAAAACCATCAAGGTCAATGTGCGGTTGATTGCGGCTACGAACCGCGACCTCGAAAAAGAAGTGGGCGAAGGCCGGTTTCGGGAAGATTTGTATTACCGACTCAACGTGTTTCCTATCCAGAGTTTGCCCCTGCGAGAACGTAAAGACGACATCCCACTATTGGTGCGGCATTTTTGCGCGAAGCACGGCCCCAGCATTGGTCGCCAGATTGACGTGATTCCGCAGGATGTACTCGACGTCCTGATGGCCTACCATTGGCCGGGTAACGTTCGGGAATTGGAAAACGTAGTGGAACGTTCGCTGATTATTTCGTCGGGTCGAAAACTGGATCTCGGCGATTGGTCGGGCCGGAAAAGTACAGGACCCGCCAAGGCTGGATTAATGACGATGGAAGACTGCGAACGGAACCACATCCTTTCGGTGCTGGAGCATACCCGCTGGAAAGTGAGTGGAGAGAACGGAGCCGCGAAAATCCTCGACATGATTCCCACGACGCTCGACTCTAGAATGAAAAAGTTAGGTATTCAGCGCCCGTAAGCGTAGGGTTCCGAAAAGCTTCATGAATGACCAAACATTCTCCTTAACGAATCGGGCAGGTGTGGCAGGGTTCGCAGGCTCGCCAATGTGTCTTCATCTACTTTGTGGGTCAGTACGATCTGAGATACAGCTTGAATGGTAATCGTTGTGTCGGCGGCTTCGACCAGGTTTACCTCGTCACCGGCCTGCACGGCTCCGGGTTCAACCACCCGAAAATAAATACCGGATCGACCCTCCCGAGCGAAGTGGCGGGTCATGCCGGGATTGTCGAACCGAACGTTTAGCTTATAACACGGAAATCGGGGTTGTACCGCCCGCAACAGAGCCGACCCCACCCGAAACAGGTCGCCGATGCGTACCTCAGATTCAAGTAAGCCCTCTGTCGTGAGGTTTTCTCCGAACAGGCCCGGTGCCCAATCGTCGCGTTCGATTTGGTGCCGCCAGTGTGCGTAATGCGCGTTATCATAAGCGTACACAGCCTTGTCTGGCCCGCCATGTACCGTCAGGTCGGCCTGTCGATCTCCTACGAAATTGAGCGGTTCGAGTGATACTGGTCCGGGAATAGACTGTTTGAAAATACCGGTAGTGATCGTCCGCCCACCCCATTCGACAGAACGAGGCAGGCCAACATTGACAGAAAGGATGTGCATGACGGTCTAAAGATTGGGGATAGGGTCTATACTGATTCGGCGCTCGTCGGCTGGGATGGGTAGGTCGTTAATACTGGCGAATCGTTTTTGCATGAGGCCATTTTCATCGAACTCCCATAGCTCGTTGCCATAGCTACGGTACCACTGTCCGTCGGCATCGTGCCATTCGTACTCGAACCGGACCGCCATTCTGTTTTCACGAAAGCCCCAGAGTTCTTTCTTTAGTTTATAACCAAGTTCTTTTTCCCATTTGCGGGTCAAAAACGCTTTAACTTCTTCACGCCCATTAATGAATTCTGTTCGGTTACGCCATTCTGTGTCAACGGTATAGGCTAAACTTACTTTTTCAGGATCTTTGCTGTTCCAGGCATCCTCGGCCATCTGTACTTTTTGCAAAGCTGTATCAAGCGTAAAGGGTGGCAGGGGTGGTCGCAAGGCCGGGTTATAGGGGGGCTGAGCGAGTACATCGTCCCACATAGTGTCTCCACAGGCTTCGATAACAAAAGGCCGACCGTCGTCCTCGAACGGAGCAGGCGAATTAGTTGTATCCATGATACGTTGGTTTAAATGGTAAAGAAAAATCCGGGCAGGCCTTCGTACGTCTGCCCGGTTGGTATATGCCGTGGCTAAACCGTTTCGAGTTTTACAGCTACGGGAAAATCGATAGGAATTTCGGTCAGGTTATGCAGGTAGTTCATCGCTATTTTGTCGCTTATCTGTAAGATTACATCCACCAGATTTCCATCTGTATAGCCAGCCGCATAGAAAGCCTCTAGCGTGTCAGAAGCTACCCGCCCTTTATTCTCGGTAATGTCTTTAGCCAGTTTAACCAGTGCGTCTAACTTGCCAGTAGCGCTTTGCCCAGTACGTAAATTCAGGATTTCATCGTCCGAAAAACCATTCATCTTGCCCAGAACCGTATGGGCACTCTGGCAGTAAAGGCACCCATTGACTTCGCTCACGACCAGATTGACTGCTTCTTTTTCTTTGTTGCTCAATGATGTTTTAGCTCCCTGAAAAGCCAGATACCTGGCCAGACCATTAGTAGAGTGGGCAATGGTGGCATACAGGTTAGGTACGAAACCAAGACCCTTTTGCAGATTATCGAATAAAACCTGGTTACTTTCAGAGACTTCGTCCCGAGTAGGTACTGTGAACTTTCTCATTGAATTGCTGAATTAAACGTGGTAATTAAAGTTAAAAATCGAACAGAACAGTCTGTCTATATTGAATTAAAAAATTTAGAGAATTTTCTCTGCCAGTGCCCGTGCCGATTGAACCGGCCACACATCCTGTTGCATTTGCCCGGCAATTAGGGCTCCTTCAAAAAGTACGGTCACCGCATCAGCCAGTTCAGCCTGAGCCGTTTCTGCCAGCAGGTCAGTGAAAAACTGGCGCATTTTGGCTTTGTGGGTACGAATCACAGCCCGCACAGGCTCACTTTCCTGCGGAACCTCAGAAATGATATTCTGAAAATTACAGCCCCGGAAACTTACTTCTTCCGAAAAATTAAGTAATAAATCGAAGGCGGCCAGCACTTTAGCCTTAGGCGTATCGTAGGGGGCCACCTGGTTATTTAGCTGAGTAAACCATTCGCTGCTGGTCTTCGTCAGGTAGGCAATAAGCAGGTCTTCTTTGGAGGCAAAGTGCTGATAAAGACTTGCCTTCGCTACGCCCGCTTCGTCGATTAACTGATTAATACCTGTCAGGTTATACCCTTGTTTGTAAAAAAGCCGTGATGCCGTATCAATGATCCGTTCACGGGTTTCGGATGGGCGGGTTTCAGATACGTTTGCTTTCATGATTTTTCTCTTGGCTAGTTTATGAACAGACCAGTCTGTCTAATGGTTCACTGGCTGATTTTATTTTTTGGGATACCCTCGATTTCGCCAAGCCATAAGCGGTGACTAAGCATCAGGGGTATGCCGTATGCTCACGATTTACCGGAACAGTTACGACATATCGTAATTACATTTTCTGGCATAAGGTCAAATTAGGGGATAACTTACTAATTAGTAAGGAGTTATAATCCGAGGAAAACTGGTACAAGCCTTGACTGAATGTACGTGATCAAGCCGACAACTCATGTGTACCGCAACTTACTTACCTTTTGGTCCAAATGGCTTTATCCTGACCCATAGTCGCGATGAAAAAGCCATTCGCCCGGCGGCTCGTCCCCCAGAAACAGTTCGCCTTGGCGGCATGAAAGTAACCTTCCCGCAAGACCCACAAGGAAAAGGAACCTGGATTGCATCGGGGAGTCGTATCGGGTCATCCGTTCAAACAGCCGTCGGTCTACTCAACGGGAGCTTTATTCCCCATCTGTCCCAACCACCCTATCGCCATAGCCGGGGTTTGGTTCCCTTGCATTTTTTCACTTATGCATCGATTAATGCGTTTGTTACGACCTATGACTTTAGCGGGATCGAGCCTTTTACCCTGCTCATCATTGAAGCCGGTGGGCCGAGAGGTCGTCGGGTGGTTGAACTGCGCTGGAACGGGAATCGGCTGTTTGTGCGTGAAAAAGATCCGGAGCAGCCGAACATCTGGTCATCGGTAACGCTGTACAGTGCCGATGTCATCCGAAAACGGGAACGCTGGTTCTGGGATTGGTGCTATCGCCATCCAAATCCATCTGTAGACGATATCCGGCAGTTTCACCGGTCTGCCGGCAGTGGCGATTCGGAAAACGGCCTTCGGATGAACCGCCAAGATACCCTGCTAACGGTTAGCCTGACCACCATCGTCCATCAGGAGGATGCCGTAGCTGAGACCGCCGACCGTCGGGCAACTGAACCGATGATTTACGAAGATTTCATGCAGCACACAGGCCAACAACAACCCATCAATCAGTCGTATGCAACCGCTTAGTGCCTCCCGGCAACGCTCCGCTATCCGCACATCAGCCCGAATCTGGGACAGGCTGCTGGCTTATTTGCCCCAAATTCGGTTCGATAGCCCATTTTTCATTCGCCTGCGACATTGGGAGTACTGGCCGTTCGAAGTCGTTTATCTGCCCATATTTTTCTACTATAGCTGGTTGTCGATAAAAGCCCGCTCGTTATTTTTCTTCTCAGCTTCGAATCCATTCATTGAAACCGGTGGGTTATTAGGAGAATCAAAAGCCGATATTCTGGATAACATCCCCGCTGAATTCAAGCCGACAACCCTGCTCATACCGGCCTTAACACCGATCTATTTAATTGTTAGCCAGCTAATGGAACATGGGTTGACGTATCCACTCATTGCCAAGCCAAATGTGGGCGAGCGCGGCTGGCGAGTTGAAAAAATTGAAAGTCACGGTGCCTTAGTCAGCTACATCCAAAGCAATTCGGTCGATTTTCTCATTCAGGAATACGTCGACGAACCGCTCGAACTGGGCGTGTTTTATTATCGAATGCCGGGGCAGCAACAGGGCGTCGTGTCGTCTATCGTGCAGAAAGAATTTCTATCCATACGGGGTAATGGCCGCGATTGTATAGAAAATCTAATCAGACAAAATGAGCGGGCTATTCTTCAACTTCCCGCCCTGACCGAAAAATACGGCAATCGGTTTCACGAAATACTGCCCCCCGGCGAAACAATCACCCTCGTATCCATCGGCAATCATTGTAAAGGAACCAAATTCCTGAACGCCAACCACCTCATCACGCCCGAACTGACGCGTGTGTTCGATCGGATCAGCCAATCCATCGACGGTTTTTACTTTGGTCGTTACGACCTGCGCTGTCGGACTGTAGCCGATTTGTACGCGGGCAAGCACATTCGGATTCTGGAACTGAATGGGGCCGGGGCGGAGCCCGCGCACATCTACCAGCCGGGCTTTTCACTTTGGGAAGCCTACCGGGTGTTGTTCCACCACTGGCGGGTGCTGTATGTCATCAGCCGCGAAAACCACCGTCGAGGGATCGCTTATATGACGCTCGATGAAGCCGTTCGGATCTGGAAACGCACCAGGAAGAATAAAGTGTAGGATAGTGTTTGCGATGTTTTTCACGGTCTGTGTCCTCCCAGATCGCTCTCGCGACAGCCAGTGAATACCATCCGGCAGAGTGGTCTGTGTCCTCACAGACCATGGAAAAACTCAGTAAAGCAACAACCAGAAATGAACTCACTTTTTAGTCCTGTCAATACAAACTTAACCGGCCTGACCGTTGCCTGCGACATTACCGACCAGATTAGTACGACACTGCCTGAGTCCATCCTCAATTAATGCATCAATAAACCAATACAATCATGAACAGACAATCAATTTTCCAGAGTGTAGCCGGCCTGTTACTAATCGGTGCTACGTCTATCATACTGGCCGCATTCAAACCAACTGTTACGTCTACCGGCAATGAAAAACCACCACGCCGTGTAGAGAAGACTGAAGCCGACTGGAAGAAAACACTGACTCCCGATCAGTTTGCCGTAACGCGAAAACAGGGTACCGAACGCCCATACAGCAGCCCCCTGGCCAGCAATCACGAACACGGTACGTATCGATGCGTTTGCTGCCACGAACCCCTGTTTAGTTCCGATACCAAGTTTGAATCGGGAACGGGCTGGCCAAGTTTCTACGCCCCACTCCATAAAAACGTCATTAAAGACCTGACGGATGCCAGTCATGGGATGGTTCGAACGGAAGTGCAATGTGCGGTTTGCGATGCTCATTTGGGTCACGTTTTTGACGATGGCCCTGCACCAACTGGCCTGCGTTACTGCATGAACGGGGTAGCCCTGGAATTTGTCAAAAAATAGTAAACGGCGGAAACCATGCGATTAATTCAGATTTTCATACTTGGATTCTGGCTGTTGACGAGCTGTACACAGGCCCAGGATGTAGACACGACCCCTGCCCGCTTACCCAGGCTGAAACCTGGTGAGGCTGTGGCTACTTTTGCCGGGGGGTGTTTTTGGGCCCAGGAAGAAGGATTTGATCAGCTTAAAGGCGTTCGGGAGGTTGTTTCGGGCTATTCTGGAGGCAATGTTCCCAACCCAACGTATCAGGAGGTGGGTACGGATGTGACGGGCCATGCCGAGTCGGTACAGGTCTACTACGACCCAACCGTAGTGAGTTACCGTGACTTACTCGATGCATTCTTCGCTGGTCACGACCCAACGACGCTCAACCGACAGGGTCCTGATGCAGGACGAGATTATCGCTCAATAGCGTTTTATCGTACACCCGCCGAAAAACAGGAAATTCTGGCGGCTATCCAGCGGGTGAATGCCTCGAAGCATTATGCCAATCCGGTTGTAACGGAGGTGGTGCCTTTCAGTGTGTTTTATCCCGCCGAAAAATACCATCAGAACTATTGCCAGTTGCATCCAAACCAGCCCTATATTCAGCACGTATCGCTACCCAAGGTAGAAAAGCTGCGCCATGCTATGAAGGGGAAATTGAAACAGGAAGGATAGTGGTTTAACAAGGTGCCCATTTGTTTTGTCATTCCGGGAATGACAAAAACATACGCTAAATCCCATTTCCATGAACGAATTGAATCAGGCAGATAAAACGCTGCACAGCCTGGCCCAACTCATTGCCCTGACGGGTATGCAGTGGCTGCCACTCCTTGCCGATGACAGTCAAACGAACATGGCCTGGAACAGCCATCTTAACCGGCTGGAGGGCCGCACTTTTGTCTATAAAGATCAGCAAGTTCGTTTGGTCATCAATACGAAACCACTTGCGCTTTGCTTCGTAGATGACAATGACCATGTTTTGGTCCTGTTTTCACCTGAAAACAGGACGCCGGCTGAGGCAACTGCCTGGTGGAAACATCAGATGCAGACATGGGGGATTTCGGAAATCAGCGGATTGAACTACCAGTTGGATCAAGACCCTGTAGGCCCTCAAGCCGTCTACAAACCAGCAGGATTAGCTGAATGGGCTAAGTGGCGAACAATAGCGAATACCGCCTTACAGCAATTGACTGAGTGGAGTGGCCGGGCGAGCGAAGTCAGGATTTGGCCGCACCACTTCGATACAGGCGTATACTACTCGCAACCGGGCGCCAATGGGCAGGAGAAAGCCGCCATCTGGGCGGGCTACGCCATCGCCGATGCATTGTGCGATGAGCCTTATTTTTACCTGTCGGGCTACAACAGTATGCAACCCATCGACTTCGCCAGTGCACCAGCCCAATCGGTAGGGGAGTGGCGAAATACGCCGGATTGGAAAGGGGCTCTGCTGCCAATTTCGGCCAGTAACCATACCGACGCTATAGCCCTATTCTTCCGGGAAAGTTATAGCTGGCTCGATAAGCAACTCGGTTAAACAGGCAAAACCATGAAACAGGTAATAGCTTTTTTTCTTTTGCTGACCTTGCTGGGGAGTGGATGCGTCAAACCTAAAGAGCTGGTTCCATTAGGAAGTGCCGGAACGCCCGTTAGCGTTGTTGATTCGGTTCAGACATTCGACAAAACGGGGCAGCAATTGCGCGCTTCGGGCACGTTTCAAAATGGTGTTCATACGGTGAGTGGAACCGTAAAACTGTATGAACGTAACGGCAAACAAACGCTGGTATTCGAAGGATTTCGGAGCGACACCGGCCCCGACTTACGTATCTATTTAGCCAGCGATACACAAGCGAGCAGTTTTACGGAAGTCGGTATGCTGACCGCTACCGGCAATTTTTTTGTAGACGTCCCGGCGGGTGTTTCGCTCAGCCAACAGCGCTACGTACTCATCTGGTGCAAACGATTTTCTGTGCATTTTGGGAATGCGCAGCTAATGTGAAATACCCATGTAATATGGGTTAATAGACTGCCATACCCCGAACAAAAACAGAGAGGCCCGGCGAACAAAAGAAAACGTGCGGCATCGCTGTATACCAACTTCTTCACTCTGTTTGACTACTTTTTAACACCCGCCATATGAACTACCGAACAACAATTTACCTAGCCTTGGTGCTGCTTTTGTTAAACAGGCTGCCCGGCTATGCACAAGGGTGTAGTGATGCTGGTTTTTGTACCATTGGTGCGCTTAAACAACACGGGGCAACCAATAACCAAGGGCAAAAAATCACCCTACTCCTACCGATAGGCCTGGGCGACGAAGCGGTTTTCGTATTTGCACCCGGTATTCAATACGATAATCAACTGTCGGCCAGGTGGGCCGTTCAGGCAAAACTTACCGGTAATTATGCCAGTGGTAATTTAGGGACGGCCGCAGGACCAGGCGATGTTATTTTATCGGGAACCTTTACGTTTCCTGCCAAAGCAAAATGGGCAACGTCGTTGACCCTCGGCACGAAACTTCCGCTGAATCAGGGTAATCTGAAAGCGGGTGGACAGCCGTTACCGATGCAATATCAGAGCAGTTTAGGAACCGTCGATTTAATAACGGGCCTTTCGGTAAGCAATAGCCGATGGCAATTTTCGGCAGGCTGGCAGCAACCGCTTACCGGGGCCAATGGCAATACCTTCTTACCCGGTTCGAGTCCGAAGCCTGAGGCACCCGCTTACCCACCTTCCAACCAGTTTAACCGGAAGGCCGATGTACTGGTACGAGCCGCTTACACCTGGGCAATTAATGATCGGTTGAGTCTCAATGGCGGATTGCTTGGTATTTATCACGTAGGGGAGGATACCTATGTAAACACGATCGGTAATTCACTTAGCATCAGTGGCTCGCAGGGTCTTACACTCAATGCGACCTTAGCTGGCTGGTGGACCGTAAGTTCGAAAATGCGGCTTGGCTTTACCGCAGGAACGCCTTTATTAACCCGTGAGGTTCGTCCGGATGGGCTTACGCGAAGTATTGTTTTTGCCCCTGAAATTAGCTGGCTTTTCTAAGCTATCCTCAGCTTACTTATAGAAAGCATACCTCTTTTTTACTCATTACGACCGCTTTCCTGATGAGCGAGTTGGTATGGTCTATGCTCAGCCGGATAGCCTGGGCCAGCCAGGGCTCAAACGTACTGTGCCCCTCAGCCAACAATGTTCGTGGTCGGGTGCGCTGCTGGCTTTATGGTCGTACAACCTGTTCCTCTGCGGAGGTGAGATTTGCCGGGGGCGGGCCTTCGACTAACGGCCAATAAGTTCTCCCGCCTAAATCTGGCCAGTGATTATGGCTTCGGATTAAAATGGCTCGCAGGGGCTCTTCTTCAACTTCGGCGGTTTTTCTAATCCTACCAGCACATCGCTACCGACTGATCCAACGGAGCCTGGGCCAGCGGCTGAACCGAATTGGTGTAAAGAATGAGCCAGTTATCGGCTTGCTCCAGGCGGCCGCGCAGTGCAACCGAACGGCCCACATTGATAAGTATAGAGGCATTCAGTGGTTGTCCCATCGGCCCAACGACAAGGTAGTAGTTAGGTTGGCCGCTTCGATTCTGTACCGATAGCACCGGCGGAATACCTCCGGCAATACAGCGCACGGCACACGACCGATGCGGACGGCCTTCGCCGGGTTTCATGACCCCAAGCATGCATTTGGGGTCCGTAATTTCGCCCCTTAAGCTCACAATGCCCAAATTACCTGGCTCCAACGCTGACGATACTGGCGGTACGGCTGACGGTTTCGTATCCGAAACGCTGAGTAACGCATCGGCTTCTTCGGTCAGTTCCAGGGCGGCTTTCCCATTATGATACAGGAGGGTTCCTCGCACCTTCAACCGTTTATTAGCCAACGAGCCGTATTTGCTTTCCCATACGTTCAGGGTTGAATCGGCTCCGCGTTTGTTGAAACCGATGAGCAATATACGCTCAAAAAGGGGTACATTACCGGCTGTTTGTTTCTCCTGAATTCGGAGAAACGGTATAGGTATTCGAATTAATTCGCCTTCGAGCGTAGTGAGTTTACCATACTCAAACACAGCTCCCGAAAACCCGCGCTGCTGCCAGACGAGTAACCCCGCCAGGATCGGTACAATCACCACCAGGGCAAGTGCAGCTCGCCGAACCGCTGTTCGGAATGAAAAAGGGGCGTCGGCCTGCCAACCGATATAAAAATCATCTTCTGGTTTCATGATACAATGGACAAGATTTCTGACAGGATTGATAGGATTTTAAACACCATCATCCGGGCAAATCCTATCAGAAAAATTATTGAAAATAAGCTGGTTCCTGAGGTGTTCCAGGGAGACTGGGTGTTGGATTAACCCAAACGGTTGTACCAATACATTTCACCGCGTAGGTCTCTACCTTTTCGGTGAACGGTGGGGGCGACTGCCCGTTATGAGGCTGATACTGGTAGCCGTGCCAGGGGCACGTAATGCAACCGTCGATAATCTTTCCTTCGCCCAGCGGCCCGTTCTGGTGCCGACACTGGTTATTTACCGCCGATAGCTTACCGTTATACCGGAATAGAGCGATGTTCTGACCGTCGATCATCAGGGTTTTTGCCCGGTTTTCGGCAATCTCATTTACCTCGCACACCTCCACAAACCCATCCATCTCCTGCCCCAATGGCCGACTGTCTTTCCGTTGGCTGACTATCGCTGCGGCCAAATGCAAACCGATTACCAGGGCCATGCCAATCGCGAGCACAACTGTATAGACAGTAGCCGTTTCCTGTTGCAGGATGCCAAGCAGCACGTGCATCACAATGAGGCCATACACAACGTACACACCCATGTGCAGGGTTTTCCAAACGCGGGGACTTAGGTTTTTAAGCCAGAAATCGTGGCTGGTAGCGGCCATTACAAACAGAATCAATAGCGCGAAAAAGCCTAATGTCTGAAACGGAAATTGCGAAAGATGCCGATAATCGGGTTCTGCAGTAAACAGCGACACCAATGGATCGACGTTACCCCGCGAATGAAACTGAATCAGGCTGAAAATGCCATGTACCGAAGCTACCAGAAACATACTCACGCCCAGATGACGCCGGTTATAAAGCAACGGTAAATAGCGCGTATTGAGCCGACAAAGCGGGCCAATGAGCAGGATAATGTGGAGCATCAGGAACGCAAGCGTACTGGTCGCCCGGATGATGATGGTTTCGACAGTTACGTCAGGAAACAAAATAGCCTGAAGTCCGCAGAAAATAGCCAGATACAAGCTGACAAGCCCGGCGATAGTCCAGTCGTATAGCTTTTTCTGGCGATTCCAGGAAACGGGCAGGTAGTGTAGCGCCATAATTACCTAAAATTGAATGGTTTGAAGAACACGATGTCCCAGTTCATCCACCAGCCTGATGGTTGGGTGCAGGCTTGAATCGGGTAGTGTAAACCGGTACAGACCCGTTACATCCACCGAGCCAATGGCCAACTCCTGCGCTTGGGTAACTACCCGTACCACCACGGAAGGAGCTTCGAACGGCTGGCGAACAACGAGTTCAAGCTGAGGGTCGGCCGACTGGCTACTCCGGCGCAGCGTAGCCTGTCTACCCGGCTTGTCTACCCGCCTGACCACCATAGGCAAAGCCGCCGGCACGGGTAAATCAATGGTTTGTTGCTGCATAACTGGATTTCTGTTCAGGCGCAGCGCTGAAACAAACCCGATGGGCAACAGGACAGCCAATAGGCCCCACATTGCCCGGTGTGTTTGGCGAAGTTTAGGCGTCATGGCAATACAGGGGTTGAATCGGCAGAGGAAGGCGACGAACGACGGAATAACTTTTGGAATAGCAAGGGCCAGAGAATTGCCGAACCCGGTAGCAGCAACAGCCGAACAGCCAGACGCATGCCTTTCGCTTCGTGGTCAAGCCGAGCGGCTCCCCAGCCTATGAAATACAGGCCGAAAATCAAGCCGATCAGCAGGTAGCCGTAAAACAATAAAACCAGTAGGTGAATCATGATTTTAAGCGTTAGGCCCGGTTGTAGATTTTCAAATGGTTTTATCGGTTTTCCAGTCGTTGAGGCCCGTAGTTGACCATACACACCTTATGAGAACAAGATGGATGCCAGTTGAAAAGTAAAGTTTATGGGCTTATAATCAGCAGGATAGCTTGTAGGTAGGGGTAATAATCCGGTGCTTGCCCACGATATTTCGTGATTATTCCGAAAAGTCAGGAAAGGGGCTGTTTTGTTACGTCCTTGTCAAACAAACAACATCAGGCCGCAATCGCATCCGTGCCACTTCTCAATTACATATGGTTTCAGAACAGACAAATGAGTCGGTATGAGTAGGCCTTTTGAGTTCTTCAATCCTCAGTGTCCGTTGAATATAGACGGGTTACAGTGCCGATACCGAACAGACAAACCAGTTTAAACAAACAATGCATGGGCGTTAACAAAACAAGTACAGGTTGGCAAGGGGCGTTACCTGATTAAATGCCTATGCCAGTTTAGATCGTTGAATTCGCCTAAAAGACAGCCAATCGGCGTAAAGTACCTTTCAAATAGGTAAGTTGTTGGTTATCTAATGGATAGAGTGTCCTGACTAAAAACTATTCCTTCTCTAGTTCGCGTATATCGGCAATGAGGTTTTGAAGGGAGGCCGAGCTTAATCCGTTGTAAATACCTCGAATATGTCGTTTTTTATCCGTCAATACGAAGTTTTCGGTATGCAGAAAGACCGATGGGTCTCGTTTTTCGCCCAGGTCTTCTTCAACAAAGTAATATTTTCGTCCCAGATTATAAATTTCGTCTTTGTCGCCCGTCAGCAACAACCACCGTTGGGCATCTACCTGGTGCGATTGGGCGTAAGCTTTTAGTCGGCCTAGGGTATCTTTTTCTGGCATGACCGAGTGAGAAAGAATCAGGATCCGATTATCATGCAGGAAAGTATCCTGCAACGCGTTCATGTTTTTGGTCATTCGCGGACAAATGCCGGGGCAAGTCGTAAAGAAGAAATCGGCGATGCATATTTTTCCGTCCATGTCCTTTTCGGTGAAGGGTTGCCCAGTATGAGCCAGGAGCCGAAAGGGTCGGATATGGTGAAAGCTATCAGGCACTTCTTTTTCGAAGTGGGGCATGAAATCAGCGGTGTTGTAATAAGGTAGCTTTCGCCCGGTCGGTGAACTGCAAGCGGCCAACATGCCTGCACTCGTTACCCAGGCCCAGTATTTTATTCGCTGTATAGGCAACATTACCAGGAGGATAGTTATTGTTTGAGCTTTATTTTTTGGTCGCGGAGCGAGTAGCAAAGAGCTGTCTTTTGAAGGCCATAAGTATACCCTTCTTTGGCTACATAGTTCAGGTATAACTTCCCATTTTCGCGCCAGCCTTGTTGCAGCCCTTCTTCGTGGTCATCTACGTAATTGGCAAAAATGTAGGGTTGTCCGCTTCTGTACCAACGTCTTTGCTTGCCTTCCCGCTTCTCTTCGTAGTAGGTATAATCGAATTTAAGTACGCCCTTTTCCGGCCAGAAGCCATAATGTCTTCCTGTGCTGAGGTTGTTTTTGTAAAGCCTTACTTCAGAAGGATTGCCGCTTTCGTAAAAACTTTTGTAACGGCCATGTAGCATGCCCTGGTAGATAGACGCATATGATTTTACAGTACCGTTGTGGTAATCGTCTTTGATTATACCTGAATAGGTTTGGTTGCCTAAAAAATAAAGACCATTGGTCAACGACAATCGTTTATCACTAACCAGTACGGTATCCTGCGGAATGTGCGTCGTGTCTATGCTGTAATTTTTGACAGACGGAGCGTTATTGGCGGTTGGCTTTTGAGTCGCCAGATTACAACTGCTTATTGCCGCTACCAGGCAGCAATAAGCAGTTGTATGTAGTACCAACCTACTGGGTAAATGTGCCTTTCGTGCCATAATAGCTACCAGATTTAAGGATGTAATAACCCGTATTCAGGTAGTTTTCGTTGCGGGTATGGTAGTGATAAACGCCATTCGGAAATTCTGTTGTCGCAGCTGTGTGCCCATTGTAGGCATCAAGGTTGCTGGGGTAAGTGCCATCCATGTCTTTACGCCCGTAGATCGGAAAGCCGTCCCGCAGGAAACCTACCAACTTGGCATCGTCCTGCGTGGTGTACGTACCCGTAACGTGGTAATGATAAGCCCCTGTTTGTTCGGGGTGAGCACCAGCACCATCCAATGAAGAAATCTTCCCTGCATCTAACTCGGTATTGGGCCCTTCCTGGTTGTTATAAATGGCTACCCCATTAAGAGCCATACCAATGGCTCCAATACTGGTAGCTTCGTGCGTGCTTGCTGCGGCAGGCTTGGCCGGAATGGTCATGGTGTAGGTTTGCGAGAGCATGGCATTGGGGTTAACCACGTGACCAGCGGGAGGAGCTTCATACAAGGCATTGCCCGTACCCCAGTAAGGTGATTTGTGGCTGTGAGGCCGGCCATCACTTTTGAGGATTATGTTGTCTCCGCTAATTGAAACGGTTACATCGCTTGTTACTTTAGACTTCAGTACGCTGGTAATGTCCACGCTGGTGGTTGTCGTGGTACTTGGCGTAGCCGTGTCATCGTTTTTACAGGCCATTAGCCCCAGGAGCATCATGGGAAAAATGATTTTTTTCATGTGAATCAAATGAATGGTTTAAAACACTTTTGAGACTACATGTCTTAGACTTGGTTTTTTAAAAAAGCTACGGCTAATCACATTTATTTTGCTTGTTGAGGAAGCGTACATGGCTGCTATGGAACAACTATCTGATTAACAATGTCTTAATTGTGGGTAAATAGCTACGCTTCAGGAGCGAGTCAGGAAGGTTTAGTGGGTGTTTCTGCGCTTACCTGGCCTCTGCCGTTAATCAGGATCAGGGCTGTAGCCGAAGACTCAAAAAACAATAGGGCATCGAACGGAAGCTGCCAGCAAAGGCCAGGATTAAGACCGGTTATATATTTTTACGACCGTTTCGCGCGTCATTCGGCCGGTATCACTGACCAGAAAGGTAATCAAGTCGGCAATGCGTTCGGTAGGTACCCACTGGGCCGGGTCGGCATCGGGCATAGCGGCCCGGTTGGTGGGCGTATCGAGCGTGCTGGGCACCACAACGGTTGCGGTCGTATGCGTATGTTTGCCTTCGGCATTGATGAGCTTAGCCAGTTCGAAAACAAGAGCTTTGCTCATGGCATAAGCAAATACATCTTTCCCTTCGGTCGGATTGAGAGTAGGCCGGGCACCAATCAGGATGAATTGGCCTCCTCCCCGGTGTTCGAAGCGGCTCATCAGCGGTTTAACCAGGTTGAAGGCCGACATAAAATTGAGGTCGATCATTTTTTCGAGCTGCCGAACGTCGGTTTGCCCGATGCGTCCCATCGCAAATTCGCCAACGAGCAACACAGCCGCGCCTATATCGAAATCCGACGTTTCGGCCATGAAGGTTGTTATACTGGCTTCATCCAGTACATTCACGATAAACGATCGCACGTTGGGCAGGTGGTCATACACGTGAAGATCGCGGTCGGAACTGAACGTCGCCACTACCGAATAGCCTTGCGCGTGCATGTGTTCGACAACGGATTTGCCCAGATTGCCCGCTGCGCCGGTTACAAGAATTGTTTTCATAGGGGTTTGCTGTTTATGGTCATTAAATGGGCATTGAGTGTCCTGCATAGTATTTGGCTGAAAGTCCGATAACGCGATCATAAACATCCCCAACGTCCAGGCTTCAATCAGGTACAGTGACCAGTTTTTCTGAATGGTTTGCATCTCTGATAGTGGGCAATTGTGCCGGATAGTCTGTTAGTAATTTGATGATGGACCCTACCGACCAGGCCTGACTGGCAGTGCCGCGGCCTTGTTGAGGATGTAATCCGTCGAAAATCTCGGAGATACCGAACAGGCAATCGTGCTCGTAAAAATGCTGTTTCAACGTAGCCAACTCCGTGTACATCCGCTTGCGGACGCTGGCCGAATCACCATGAACACTGAAATAGGCAGGCCAGTATTCGCCCAGTAAAAATGGCCAGACGGTTCCCTGGTGGTAGGCTGTATCACGCAGCCATGAGTCGCCACCATAAACCGCCACAAAAGCCGGGTCGCTGGGAGCGAGTGTGCGTAACCCGTAGGGGGTGTACAAATGTTGATCGACCGTTGCCAGAATCTGCTGTCGATCGGTCTTATTGAGCAAGGGAAACGGCAAGCTGAGCGCGTAAATCTGATTGGGCCGGATGCTACTGTCGGGCGATCCACCGGGAATCACCACGTCATTCAGGTACCCTTTTTCGTTCCAGAAGGCAGGTCGGAAACTCTCCTCAAAACGGCGGAGCATAAGCGTGTATAAATCGGGCTTACGACCTAATTGCTTCGCAAAATAAATCGTGATTTTCAGGGCATTATACCACAGCGCATTAATCTCGACCGGACAACCGTGGCGGGGTGTTACAACATAATCACCTACGCGGGCATCCATCCATGTCAGTTGGGCTGTTCCTGTTCCACCGTATAGCAATCCTTCGTCGGTAACGTGAATGCCGTAGCGAGTACCGCTTTTATGCGCATCCAGAATGGTCAGTAATTGCTCGAAATGCTGTTCGACAAACGCCAGATCGTTGAACCGTTGATGGTATTCGTAAAGCGCGACAAACAACCAGAGGGTCGCATCGATGGTATTGTATTCAATCGGATCCTGGTTGTTGTCGGGAAATCGATTGGGAAGCATGCCGTCGTCCAGGTATCGGAAAAAAGTCGCCAGAATCCGTTGCGCCATTTGCTGATGCCCCAGCGAAATACACAAACCGCGAAGGGCAATCATGGTGTCGCGGCCCCAATCGGTAAACCAGTGATAGCCCGCAATAATCGTCTCACTGGGTGCGGTCGGCGTTCCGATGGATTGGCGCTGTACGATAAACTGATTGGCCGAAATGACTAAATCCTGCAAAAACGGTTCGGTCTGACTGTTGCGCAGCGCATCAACTCGCTTGATTTCCGAGGCCCGCAGTTTGGCAGGGGCCGGGATCAGGAGTTTTTCGTCGGTCGAAAAGGTCAGAAAACACTCTTCGGCTGGTTCCAGTCGGGTTAGTATATGGCCAATCGAGTAAGCATCTTCCGTGAAATCTAATCCGCGTTGCTGTTCCTCCCGGTAGGTAAACCGATTGTACCAGGCTCGATTTTCGGTAAACGCGCCCGATGAAAACGCCCAATACAACGGTTCTGCCCCGTAATGCGCATAAAGTTTCAGATAGGGGCTGGTCTGGGCAATGTAGTAGTTTTCGTAGTCGCTTTGGTGAAACAGGCTGTGGTAGTCGCGATGAACGAACAAAGGCATCAACTGAAGCGTAACGGCTTTTTTGCCGGTGTTACGATAAACGACCACCGTTGTGTTGGCAGTTTGCACCATAAACACGGTTTTGGAAATACGATGCTCACCTGCCTGATAAACCCATGTGGGCAATGGCAATCGCTCAAACGAAACCAGATGCTGCCAGCCCTGCGGATGAACAAATTCGCCATACCGATTGCTCGACAAAGCCACGGCGCCCTGCTCGGTCAACAGTGTTTCGTCGACTTTCGAAACCAGAACCTGCCGGTCGGTGGGCGGATTGCGCGCAGCAACCAATAATCCATGATACCGCCGGGAGTTGGCTCCCGCCAGTGTGCTGCTGGCGTAGCCACCCAGTCCATTGGTAATCAGCCATTCGCGCTGGGCGAGGTCGTCAAAACTAGTGTTCAGAAGGGAGTACATGAGGTCTGGAGTTTATGGTTTGTAGTTGGCTGATACCCCGTCTTCGTAGGATGTCAGTTTCTCAAAAATGACATCCCCGCAAACTGAAAAACGTGACTGCTCTCAGCCAATCAAGTCGGCCACTACGCCTGTCCAGCCGGTTTGGTGGCTGGCCCCCACACCTTGTGAATTGTCGCCGTGAAAATATTCGTAGAACAAAACCAGGTCTTTGAAATGGGGGTCAGTAGCGTATCGGTTCTCCTTTCCATTAACGGGCCGATGACCGCTGGCATCGGGTTGAAACATACCTGTCAGCCGTTGGGCCAGCATCGAAGCCGCTTCGCCGAGTGCCACCCGATGACCGGAGCCAGTCGGAAACTCAACCTGCACCTGATCGCCATAATAGCTATGGTACGTGCGGAGCGCGCAAATGAGCAGGTAGTTCATCGGCATCCAGATGGGACCTCTCCAGTTGGAGTTGCCGCCAAAAAGCCCGCTCGACGATTCGCCGGGTTCGTAGCGCAGACCGAATTCCTGCCCGTTGATGGTCACCGAGTAGCCCTTTTCGTGGATCTTTGAGATAGAGCGAATACCACCCGGCGCCAGGAATTCCCGTTCATCAAGCATGGCGTGCAGCAGCCGTTCCAGGCGGGCGGGCGGAATCAGTGATAGCAACAAATCTTCGTTTGTATCGATATCTTCCACCACGACGTGCATCTTTCCCTGCTTCTGATATTGCTGAAACCAGCGCATTCGTTTGGTGAAATCAGGCAGTTTGGCAAAGATGCTTTTCGGAATCTTCAACACGGCAAACAGCGTCGACAGACCTACCAATGATCTGATTTTTAGCGGGATGTACTGCTGTCCCGGCAATTCCAGAATATCGTAAAAGAACCCTTCGTTCTCATCCCAGGAACCATCCCAGTCTTCGCCCATTCGGTTGAGCGATTCGGCAATGTAGACGAAGTGCTCAAAAAATTTCGTCGCTACGTCTTCGTACGTAAGGTCGGTTTTGGCGATTTCGAGCGCCATTTCCAGCATATTCAGGCAGTACATGGCCATCCAGCTTGTCCCATCTGCCTGTTCGAGTCGTCCTCCACCAGGAATCTGGTTGCTTCGATCAAATACCCCGATGTTGTCCAGGCCCAGAAACCCACCTTCGAACACGTTATTGCCTTTCGCATCTTTGCGGTTGACCCACCACGTAAAATTGAGTAGCAGCTTCTGAAATACCCGCTTCAAAAAATCGACATCACCCACACCCGTTCGTTCGGCATCGAGCTTGTACACCGCCAGACATGACCACGCATGAACCGGTGGATTTACATCGCCAAAGGCCCATTCGTAGGCGGGCAGTTGGCCGTTTGGGTGCATGTACCATTCGCGCAAAAACAATATCAGCTGGTTTTTCGCGAAATGTGGGTCAACCCGGGCCAGGGGTACGCAATGGAAGGCCAGATCCCAGGCCGCATACCAGGGGTACTCCCATTTGTCGGGCATCGAAATGATGTCCTCGTTGTTGAGCGTCCGCCACTGGTGATTACGCCCGTTTTTGCGTTCGGCAGGAGGAGCTGGCTGGCCAGGATCGCCGTCGAGCCATTGGGGCATATCGATATAATAAAACTGCTTTGACCAGAGCATACCGGCAAACGCCTGACGCTGAATATTTTTTGTTTCAGCATCGGCATCCGGCGATTGAATGGCAGCATAAAACCCATCGGCCTCCTGAACGCGCCGGGCAAAAATCTGGTCAAATTCCGCGCCAAGCGGCTGCTGGCTGGTTTGGCGGGTTAGCCGCAACTTGACCGTTGCCGACTCGCCCGCCGGGATGGTAACCTGATAGACAGGCGCGGCTTTGGAGCCTTCGACGCGTTGGCTCAGGGTGCCGAAGGATCCACCGATAATGGCTCTGTGGAAAGCATCTTTAGTAAACGGATGGGCGTTCGGGGAGCCAAAAACGCGCTCGGTATTCGTCTCATTTTCGGTAAACAACACCCTGGACGTTGGGTCGAAATACAGCGTGTAATCGCTCAGTTGCGGGTGTTGGGTAAGCAGGCTGCTGACTCCTTCGGTGTCGGTACCGCGCCGGATGCGAGGCCTGTCGGGAAGCTGACCAAACGACCAGTTATTCCGAAACCAAAGCGTAGGCAACACGTGTAGGGGAGCGGCTTCGGGCCCTCGATTATAAATGGTTATCTTGATCAGGATGTCCTGCTCCGAAGCTTTGGCATACTCCGTACATACATCGAAATACCGATTTTCGTCGAAAATACCCGTATCCAGCAACTCGTATTCGGGCTGATGGCGGTCGCGGTACCGGTTCGTTTCTACCAGATCGGCATACGGGAAAGCCCGTTGTGGATACTTGTAGAGGTGTTTCATGTACGAATGTGTGGGTGTGCTATCCAGATAATAGTATAGTTCCTTCACATCTTCGCCGTGGTTCCCTTCGTTGCCCGTCAGCCCGAAAAGCCGTTCTTTCAAAATAGAATCCTGTCCATTCCAGAGGGTAATGGCGAAGCAAAGCCGCTGCCCTTCATCCGAAATGCCGGCAATGCCGTCTTCGCCCCAGCGGTAGGCCCGCGACCGGGCATGGTCATGCGAGAAATACTCCCAGGCATTGCCATGCGGACTGTAATCTTCCCGTACAGTTCCCCACTGCCGTTCAGACAGATAAGGTCCCCAGTGCAGCCAGTCGCGTTGACCCGTGTATTGTTCCTGCAACCGAAGCTGTTCGGGCACCGTGTTTGGTTGTTTCTTTTGTGTTTTCATCAGAAAAGGTTTGTTGTTTATGGAGACGCATCTTTGCGTTGCTACGGTTAGCCGTTATCTTCAAAACCAGGGTACAGGGTCATACCCCCATCGACAACGAGGGTATGCCCGTGAATGTAATCGGCTTCGTCGGAGCATAGCCAGGCAACGGTCGAGCCAATATCGGAGGTTTCGCCAATGCGTTTGTAGGGAATGAGCCGCATGAGACTCGACAGAGCCTGTGGCGTTTCCCAGGCTCCCCGGTTGATGGGCGTTCGAATGGCACCGGGGGCCACGCTATTGACCCGAATTTTGTAGCCACCCAGTTCCTGGGCAATGGATTTCATGAGCAGCATGACTCCCCCTTTGGAAGCTGCATAATTCGAATGGCCCGCCCAGGGAATAATTTCGTGTACCGAACTCATACAGATAATTTTACCGGTAGCGTGCGAAACTTCCGGGCGTGGGCCACGGCGCAGAAACTCACGGGCGGCTTCGCGGGCGCACAAAAATTGACCCGTCAGGTTCACGTCCAGCACAAACTGCCAGTCTTTGAGGCTCATGTCAATAAACTTCGCATCTTTCTGCAAGCCTGCATTCGCCACCAGAATATCGACCGTACCAAAAGTGGCAACAGCCTCGGCAAACATCTGTTGTACCTGGTCTTCTTTGCTTACATCGGCCTGCGCGAGCAGTGCCTGACCGCCATTTTCCCGAATTAAGTTGGCGGCTTCTTCGGCTCCTGTCGGGTTGCCGATATAGTTGACAACCACATTGGCCCCTTCACTGGCTAGCGCAATGGCCGTGGCTTTCCCGATGCCTGAACTGGCACCCGTAATGATGGCCGTTTGGCCGACTAATCGTTGGTTGGGTTTTTGAAACATGATGATCGTTAGTTAATCAATTGGTTTAGCTGGTTTCCCACCGTTGAGGGGTCTGATTTTATACTAGCCGGCTTTACCATCTAGACATTAGGAAGTCCATACGGCGGGTCGGTGAAATACACGTCGCCGTTACTTTTTACGGTCAGGCCGTTCGAGCTATTCAGTTTTTTACCCTGGTAGTTATCCGACAGCACCATCATAGAGTTTTTGATCGCATCACGGATAATTCGGCGGTTTCCGTGCTGACAGACAATCAGACACCTGGCAGGAACAATAGCCAGCCCGTTGGAACCTGGTTGATGATACTCCCCAATACCGAAACCGGTGTAGCCACTTCCTTCACAGTTTGATCCCGACCCGGTAACCGCAGTAGTGAAAAAACGAACGAGTGAACGAGCCGAAAAGCGATACGCGTAAGGGTAGGTCTCTTAACATGATTTTTTCAGTTCAATACGTTCTTCAGTAGATAGTCACCTACCCGTAACGCATTGGCTGCCGTCGTCAACGATGGATTATAGGCGCCCGACGACGGGAAAAAGCTGGCATCGGCTACAAACAGATTGGCGAGTTCGTGAGCTTTGCAGTTCACATCGAGTACGGAGGTTGCCGGATCGGTACCGAAGCGGAGCGTGCCACATTGGTGCGAAACACCACTGAGGCCAAGGTCATAGCCCGACCAGTAGACCGTTTTTAGGGCCGGATCAATCTCACCCAGCTTCACGAACAGATCCCTGAGTTTTTGTTTCAGTGCCTCGAAAGCCGCTACATTGTTCCGTTCGCGGTGGTAGATAAGCTGGATGGCCCCATCGTGGGTAAGCGTTACCCGATTCTCGTGGTCGGGCAGGTCTTCGGCGGTAATCCAGAAATCAATGCTGTGAGCCGATAGCCAGGAAGCCTCTTTGCCGGGCAAAAAATTGGCGGCTAAATCAACTACGGTTGGTGGATCGTTTTTGCCCATCAACTGAATTTCGCCCAGCGGATGCGGATTGTCGGGAGTCGGTTCGTAGTAATCGCCGATGCAGAAGTACTTCTGGAAAAACGACGTGTTCAACTTATCGGGCGTGTAGGCAATCAGACAGCCGTTGATGTGCGCCATATAATTCCGTCCTACCAGACCATTGCCATTAGCCAACCCGTTGGGATGTTGGTCATTGGCCGACCGGAGCAGTAAAGCCGCTGAATTGATAGCCCCGGCGGCCAACACCACTACGTTCGCCTGGTAGATTTCGGCCGAACGCGGCCCGGTCTGGCCGTTGCGTTGTACCTGCACAGCCGTGATGCGCTGGCCGCTATCATCCGTGATAAGCCGGGTAGCCGTGGCATTGGTTAGCAAGGTTACATTCGGGTGCTGCAAAGCCGCCCGAACACCGGTTACGTGCGAATCGGCTTTGGCTTCAGACGGATCAGGAAATCCATCGAAATTACCGAGTACCGTCGGGGCATCGGGGCGTTCGGGTTTGTCCTGAGCGAGTCGTACGGCCATCGGGATAGGAAATGGTTTCAGTCCTGTCCGCCGAACATTTTCATACAGTTCTTCGGCAAATGGTTCGGGAGAAATTGGGCCAAACGGATAGGGTTCACGAGCCGGTGGTTCGGTAGGGTCGCTGCCCCGTACGCCATGAACGCTGAACAGTTGTTCGGCTTCGGCATAGTACGGAGCAAAATCGGCATAGGTTAGTGGCCAGGCTGGCGAGATACCTGCCTGGTGTTGCGTTTGTCGAAAATCGGACTCATGGAGCCGAAAGCTGGCCGCGCCATACATTTTGCTGTTGCCCCCAACAACGTAGTGGGTGAACGGCCTGAATGGCTGGCCATCTTTGTCATACCACACCTCATCGGTGCGATAGCGTCCCTTGACGACGACTTCAGTAACATCCCAGTTTTCTTTTTCTTTCGGGATAAAATCGCCCCGTTCCAGAATCAGGATTCGCTTGCCGGACGGGGCTACCCGCTGGGCAATTGTTCCACCACCGGAGCCAGTGCCGATGATAATGATATCGTAAGTAGGTGTTGTCATGGGTAGGCGTTCGGGCTTTTTAAACGTTCGTTTTCTAGTCATTCCGGAAGGCAGGGTGTATTCGTAACCGATTGACTATCTATTGCCAACTACTGTACCAGCCAGGAAAAAACAGGAAAATGGTTTTAACAGCGCAGAGAAGGCCGTTTTTTAGGATTGGTACACTGGACCAACCCGTTGGCAAGTCCCGATATTTCGGGAGTATTTTGAAATGTCAGGACGAGAAGGACAACTGGCATTGATTCTGTTCCTGGACGTGCCTCCTCCGTATACCCGACCAAATCCGAGTTTTATTCCCTGAAAACTAACCAGGTCAGGTACTAATGTTTTTTGCGCAGAATAGCCTGAAACCTACTGGCGAACGGGGGAGAATAAGCCAGAACTGGTTGGGGAGCGACTTTAACTTCAAGGTAGCATTTACGATATATCATGAACGTTCTGAAATATCGTGAAGTGTATCAGTCTACGGCTTATGCATTTCGGATACCTGTTGTTAGCAAAAAGGCTAGATTATTCGTATGGGGTGGCTTTTAACAGGCCTAATGTCAATTGTAGAAGTAGGAACGAAACTTGCGGGGCTTACGGAAGGCCAATTGTGCCTGTCTGACAAGTAAGCCGTTATGAAAATTAAAGATTTACTCATCGTACTCGGATTACTGGCAGGTAATTCGGCGATAGCGCAGGAAGTCGGTAGCCCACTTTGTCAGCATTTCAGTCCCAGAGATTATCAGGCGCATCCCGAAAATCGGGCCATCGTGCAGGACAAACGGGGTGTCCTCTACGTCGGCAACTACAACGGCCTGCTCGAATACGACGGCAGTACGTGGCGACTTATCGAGGTTCCCGGCCTTACCGTACGCGCTTTAGCGGTCGACCAAACCGGTACTGTTTTCGTAGGTACCCAAACCGATTTCGGCTTTCTGAAAGCTGCCCCCACCGGTCGAATGCAGTTTGTATCCCTATCGAATCGACTGCCTGCTTCTGACCGTAACGTGCCGCCCGTCTGGCGTTTATTTTGCACCCCGTCTGGCGTTTACTTCTGCACCTTCCGGAAAATCATTCGGTATCGGCCTAATGAACCGCTACAGATCTGGTACCCGAAACGATTGTTTCAACTGGCCAGTTATGTACACCAAACCATTTTCGTTCAGGATGAAGGGCTTGGCCTGATGCAGCTTGATGAGGAAGGGCGGGTTAAACCCGTTCCCGAAGGCAAGCAATTTACCAATGTCACGATACAATCCATTCTGCCGTATGCTGGTCAGAAACTGCTGGTAGTTACCCAGCGTGATGGGTTATTTCTGTACGACGCCCCATTTTTGCACCCTCATCCCGTTCCGGCAACGGTAACTCATCTAACCACAACCGAAGAAAACTGGCTCAGGCACAGTACCGTTTCCCAGGCTATTGCTCTACCTGATTCGGCATCAGGAGCCGTTCGTTACGCTATTTCGAGTCTGCGCGGAGGCATCAGCATTCTGGAGGCTGATGGGCGACTCTTCCAGCATCTTCATGAGCAAACTGGATTGAGTAAAAATCAGGTGCATTGCCTGTTTCTCGATAAACAGAAAACACTTTGGGCCGGATTGGCAAATGGCATCGAAAAAATCGAAGTGAGTAGCCCAATAACCCGGTTTGGCACCAGCCTCAACATCAGAGCTACGGTTTGGGATGTGTTTCGGCACGAGAAGCGGCTTTATGCGGGTACAAACGTCGGGCTGTTTTATTTAGATAAGCAAGTGGGTTCTTTTCTGTCGGTGAGCGGATCGGAATCACCCTGTTGGGATATGATTTCCTACGGACGCGACCTGCTCGTTGGGGCAATGGGAGCTGTAATGCGCGTTCGGGATGGGGAGTTGCAACAGACCGTACCTATGAGCGGGGGGATGGCGTATGCACTGACGCGTTCCCGAGTGGATACCACTGTGGTGTTTGCCGCCATGTTTGATGGGGTCAACGTACTCCGATTCACGAACGGACAGTTACGATGGCTGGGTCGGCTACAGGGCATCTCCGGCGAATGCTGGTCCATCGTAGAAGAGCCTGACGGAAATCTTTGGGTGGGTACGCACTTACAGGGCTTTTATCACATCAATCTATCGGGTGGTATTAGCCTGAATCCGCCGATTCGGCACTATGGGCTGAACAAAGGGCTAAATCAGTTAATCTGGAATTATGTTTTCTCTACCCCAGACGGCCTGTTTTTTACCACCAAGAATCGCATTTACCGGTATGTTACCCGCACCGACCGGTTTGTGGAAGATACCCGGTTTAGTTCCCTGTTTCCTGATTCAGCTATTGGATCGCCTTATTTCGCGCAGGATACTAAGCACACATTCTGGTTTTCGCATCCGCCGGGCCTGTTGCGTCAGCGGCCTAACGGGTCATTTGCCCACGACAGTCTAAGTCTGTCACCCATTCAGCGGGGAGGCTTTGCCGTATATCCTGAAGCCAATGGCATTGTCTGGATTGGCAACGACGAAGCCCTGTATCGGTTCGACGATAGCCGAAAATTACCGACACCAGCCTATTCGACCCTGATTCGCGAAATCCGGCTGACGCAGTCCGATTCCCTACTGGCTGTGGCGAACCCCGCCAACGAATCCGGGATCGAACTGGTTTACCGGGATCGGGCCATTTCGTTTAATTTCTCCGCAAGTAGTTTCGTGGGCGAGGGTGGCAATGAATTCCAGTACCGGCTGATGGGTCATGGGCTGATGATGGACGATACGAATTGGTCGAAATGGACGAAAGAAACCAAGAAAGAATACACCAATCTGCCCGCAGGAATGTACACATTTATTGTGCGGGCCCGCAACCCTTACCGACAGCTTAGCCGCGAGAGCACCTATTCATTTAACGTACTTCCCCCCTGGTATCAGACGAAAATAGCGTATCTGTTCTATGGTTGTCTATTCGTTCTTCTCCTTAACAAACTGATTCGCTATTATACGCGCCATCTGACAAATGAGAAAACAAAACTGGAACGACTTGTCGACGCCCGAACGGCGGAGGTAGTTCGGCAAAAAGAAGAACTGGAAGCGCAGGCTGTTCACTTAAAAACGGCTAAAGAAGCAGCTGAACGGGCGAACCGGGCCAAAAGCGAGTTTCTGGCGAATATGAGCCACGAATTACGCACTCCGCTCAATGGCATTCTGGGGTTTGCCCAATTACTGCGTCAGGATACCTCGCTGACTACCACCCAGATGAAAGGTATCCGCATCATCGAGGAAAGCGGTGATAACCTGCTGACGCTCATCAATAAATTGCTGGCCATCACCCGAGCCGAAGGGGTGGAAAACAGTGCCTGGAAGGTAGAACTGGGCAGTGAACCGGCCAATGGTATGGAACAAAAGGAGCATTCCGAACGCCTTCAACTGCCTTCCGTCCAGCATCTCGAAGACCTGCACAAATTGGCCATGACAGGTGATATCCAGGGCATCCTGACTCAACTGCGCTTTATCGAAACACTTGATCCAGCCTATCAGCCTTTTGTGAATGAAATTCGGAAAATGGCCGACGTATTTGATACCAAGAACATCCGACAGTACCTTAAAACTTGCCTGGAACCCCATGATTAATCAGACTGGCCCTGCATCCGCCAACATTCTGATCGTTGACGATACGCCCAACAATATCAGTATTCTGTTTGAAACCCTAAGCAGCAACGGCTACAAAGTGCTGGTTGAACGCGACGGCAAAAGCGCTATCGAGCAGATTCGGTATGCCCGGCCCGACCTAGTGCTGCTGGATGTGATGATGCCGGGCATGGATGGCTTTGAAACCTGTCGTCGGCTCAAACACGACTCCGAAACGCAGGATATTCCGGTTATTTTTATGACGGCGCTCTCCGAAACGATTGATAAAGTCAATGGCTTCAACATGGGCGCTGTTGATTACATCACCAAACCCTTTCAACTTCAGGAAGTACTCTCACGGATCGATACCCATCTGACCCTTCGTAAGCTCCGCTGGGAGTTGCAACAGGCCAACCAGTTACTCGAACAACGGGTGGCTGAGCGCACGGAAGAGCTTTCGAAAGCATTAAAGGAGGTCGAAAAACTGACCAACCAGCTACGGGCCGAAAATGTCTATCTACGTGAAGAGATCAAATCGACCAGCAATTTTGAGGAGATCGTTACCCAGAGCAAGCTGTTTCGGAAAGTCCTTACGCAGGTCGAACGGGTTGCGACAACCAACACGTCGGTGCTAATTCTGGGCGAATCGGGTACGGGTAAAGAGTTACTGGCCAGAGCCGTACACAATCTGAGCAGCCGCCGAAATCGGCCCCTGGTCAAAGTTAACTGCGCGGTTCTCCCCGCCACATTGATCGAAAGTGAGTTGTTCGGGCACGAAAAAGGCGCGTTTACCGGCGCTGCCAATCAGAAAATCGGGCGATTTGAACTAGCCAATGGAGGTACTATTTTTTTAGATGAAATTGGGGAAATGCCCATCGAACTTCAGGCCAAATTACTGCGGGTATTGCAGGAAGGCGAGTTTGAACGACTGGGCAGTAGCAAAACCCTGAAAGTGAACGTCCGGCTGATTGCTGCCACCAATCGAAATTTAGAGACTGAAATTCAGGAAGGGCGCTTTCGGGAAGATTTATATTATCGACTGAACGTTTTTCCGCTGCAAAGTCCGCCGTTACGAGACCGCAAAGAAGATATCCCCTTGCTGGTTCGTCACTTCTGCACCAAACACGGCCCCGGTATCGGTCGGAAAATAGAGATCATTACCCAGGATGTACTGGATGCGCTTTGTGCCTATAACTGGCCGGGTAACATCCGCGAACTCGAAAATATTGTCGAACGATCACTCATCATTTCGTCGGGCCGCACACTTGAACTTGGCGATTGGCTGACGCGAAAAACCACGCTCAATAAACGAGTAAACCCTATTACGCTGGAAGAGTGCGAGCGGGCACACATCCTGTCGGTACTGGAAACAACCCGCTGGAAAGTAAGTGGTAAAAATGGTGCGGCAGCTATTCTGGACCTGATTCCGACAACACTGGAGTCGAAGATGAAGAAACTGGGTATTAGCCGGCACGCCTAAGCCGGTGGCTTACTGGCAAAAGCTGCAGGAAACAGAAATCAGATTCTTTTTGAAAAGGGCTCTCTATTGAAAGTAGCGCCATAGTTGATGAAGCAAATCTAAAAATAACTTTAGGCATGCAGGCAACGAATAAGCGGGTATACATGACCTGGACAGTGGCCCGAAAACCAGTGAATCGATACGTACCGCAAAAAGGGCTAGGCAAATCCATCGTTCCTGTACCCAAATTTAACCTTGCCTGTCAGTGCACCGGGCTTCCGACGAAAGGCGTTACGGATATAGCAAATACTTTTTTCGCATCTGCTTAAATTCCGACAGGCCGGGCTCCCAACTCTGGCGAATTTCTTTTTCGGATTTGCCCGCGATAATTTGCTGCTTGAGCGTTTCCGTGCCGGCAAGCTTATCGAAGTTGCCCATCTGCTTACTTTGGCTCATGTCGAAAAAACGGGCTTTATCGGGATACGCCTTGTAAAGCTCCATCAGCCATTGCAGGTTAATCTGTTTCGTTTTGCGGAAGATATTGGTGTCGTATTTCCGCAGGTCGAGCCCGTAGCAATCGGTATCCTGATGGAGCGGAGTTTCGCTCATGCCTTTGAGGCTGACCGGCCGGAACGAAAACGAATACTTTCCTTTCAGAGCCGGAGCGCCCAGTACCGTGAAGGGCATGTACGTGCCTCGTCCCTGGCTGATAATCGTACCCTCGAACAGACAAAGACTGGGATACAGCAGAATGGCCTGTTGCGTATTCAGGTTCGGCGATGGCAGAACAGGCAGCGTGTAAGGCATGTCGTGGTTGTAGTTGGCCAGCTTGATGATGCGCAGCTTGCACGAATTTTTGCCGGGCAGGCTCCAGCCTTCGCCGTTGACCATCTGCGCAAATTCGGCCATGGTCATGCCATGCGTAATCGGAATCTTGTGCATACCGATTCCCGAATGCAGGTGATCTTCCAGAATGGGTCCATCGACAACAAAACCGTTCGGGTTCGGCCGGTCCAGAATCATCAGCTCTTTGTTGTTTTTGGCGCAGGATTCCATCACGTGGTTGAGCGTGTTGATGTAGGTATAAAAGCGCGCGCCCACATCCTGGATGTCGTAAATCAACAGGTCGATGTCTGCCAGATGTTCCTGCGATGGCCGTGAATTCTTGCCGTACAGCGAAACCACTTGAATCCCGGTTTTCGGATCGACGCTGTCGTCGACCTTAGCACCGTTGCTGGCATTGCCCCGAAAGCCGTGTTCCGGTCCGAAAATTTTCACCACGTTCACGCCGAGACTCACCAGACTATCGACACTGGGCTTACTGCCGATAATCGACGTTTGATTGACCACCATGCCGATGCGTTTCCCTTTGAGATAGGGGAGATAAGCGGCCGTTTGATCGGCCCCCGTCATCAGGGACGACTTTATAATAGTGGTTTTCCGATTTACCGGACCGGGAATGTAACCCCCTATATTGGAAGATGACAGGCTATAGAAGAGCCCTAGCGAAAGGGGAATTAGAACGAACAGGATGGTTTTCATGCCAGATCAGCGTGCTGTAGGAACCGGCAAGTTGCGGATAAAACCGATTGCTTACAAATCTACTTAGTCGAACGGTGTTTAGTGGGGCAGGGGTAGGGGCAGAGGGGAAGGGCTTAGGGCAGAGGGGGAAGGGTGTAGAGTACTGTAAATCCGCGCTTCTTCCTCGATGCTTCACCCTATGCCCCGTGCCCTTACCCCTACCCTCATTGCCCTTCACTCGCTTACCGTGAACTCGACCCGGCGGTTTTGCGCCCGAAGTTTTTCGCTGGTATTGTCGGTAACAGGCCGGGAGCCTCCGTAGCCTTTCGCCGTAATGCGGGTTTCGGCAACTCCATGTTGGCTGATGTAATGGGCCACCACTTTCGCGCGGTATTCCGACAGGGTCTGATTCAGGCGTTTGTCTCCCACATTATCGGTATGCCCGGCGATCTCAATCTGGAGCGCCGGATTCGCCTGTAAAGCCTGCACCAACCGGTCTAACTCGGCATATGACTCAGGCAGCAGCGTATACTCACCCTGCGCAAACCCTACCTGCTGGAAGGTAACCGGTTTGCCTACGCTGAAGCTTGTAAACGACCGTCCGGCCGTATTGGCTGGGACAACCGCAGGCGTATCGGGTGTAACGACCGCCGAAATGGGCTTCGGTGGGGGTGTGGCTTTAGCGATCGAAACCGTCCGGAAAGCGAGGGGTTTGGTATCGGGAGTTTTTGCAGATATGGTTTTTGCGACGCGGAGACCGGTAGTAACCAGCAGTGCGCGCGGGTGTACGGGTTCACGACGGACCGGAGTGGGAGGAGCGACCACCGGCTTACTGAACAGGTACTTGGCCGGAATGACCTGGTTGGGTGGTGCATTGAAACTGAACAGACGCTGGTCTTCAGGGGATTGCCAGAAGACCGAGATAACGCTACCTTTCCAGTCGTTGTAGTACTCGATTCGCAGGTCGTAGAGCTGCTTACCGGTCAGCGAAATTTCTCCGACAAAGCGGCTGTCGTCTTGCTTACGCCATTCGTCGATTACCTTCCAGCCACCCACCCAAACCCGCACGCCATCGTCGACCGTTGCGCTGAACCGGTATTTGCCCGACGTAGGGGCGTAAAGTTTTCCCGTCCAGCGAACCGAGAAATATTCGCGCGGAACCCCCGGCCCTGGTGAAGCCCAGTTCCAGTTAAAATTGACCTGTGGATCGGTTCGGGTGAGGACCTTTCGTTCGAAATTGGGTCCATCGAAATACTCTCCCTGAAGCCCTGCCTGCAGGCTTTTGGCTGAGCTGCTTTTCTGCGCCCAGCTTCTACTGCCGATCATCGATAAACTCAGTAAGGCTATGCTCCATAACGTTCTCATACGACCCCCGATTTAGCCGTAGAGAAGTTACGATATTTTGCCGCTTGCCCGTATCAATCAGGTTGATTTCGAGGAGAATAAGTTAGCGTACGGGCACCTTTCCGCCATCCCTGCAACCCTTACCATGCCGGGCATCCCTTACCATCCTCATCTTATTCACTTCGCAAACTTTTGACCGGGTTCATCAGGGCCGCTTTGATGCTCTGGAAACTGACCGTCAGCAGCGTAACGGCCAGCGCTCCCAGGCCCGCCAGCGCAAAAATCCACCACGACAGCTCCGTGCGGTACTGGTAATTCTGGAGCCAGTCTGACAGCAGGTAGTACGCAATAGGGGCCGCCAGACAGAACGCCACCAGAATCAGCATGACGAACTCTTTCGATAACAAACCCCAGACATTGAACACCGACGCACCCAGCACTTTTCGAATGCCGATTTCCTTGGTGCGTTGCTCAGCCATGAACGAGGCCAGCCCAAACAAGCCCAGACAACTGATCAGGATGGCTAAGCCGGCGAACCCACCCGCTAATCGGCCAATCCGTTGTTCGGTCCCGAATTTTCGATCGTATTGGGCGTCCGCAAATTTGTAATCGAACGGAGAATCGGGGCTGTAGCGTTTAAAAACCTGTTCTACTTTCGACAACGCTTCGCTGGTCGATAGCTGCGGAGCCAGGCGGATATTGATCGTATTGACATTTCCGTAATCAATAACAAAAAACGAGGGGTTGACCGGTTTGAATGGATCTTCCTTGATCATGTCTTTGACAACGCCAATAACCTTGAATTGCCGACCTGCCCGACCAACGAATTCGCCGATTGGGTTTCTGAATGCCATCAGCCTAACAGCCGCTTCGTTCAGGATGATCGAAGCCGTATCGGTTGAATAAGTCCGGGAAAAATCCCGTCCTTCCCGGATCTGCCAGCCAATCGTTTTGCCGTAATCGTGCGTTACGTAATTCGTCATGACCAGTGGTTTACTACCAGGCTTTTTGCCCTTCCACGAAATATCGGTTGTACCACCCGCCTGGGATGTTATCGGATCCGACGATTCAGACATACCGTCGACGGCTCCTGTATTGAGCAGATCCTCACGAAGGGCCGTATAATGCCGGAACAACTCGGGGGCATTCATGCCGATTTCGATCAGGCCACTGCGGCTATAGCCTACCGGACGGTCTTTGGCATGTTCGATCTGCCGGAATACGATAATGGTGCCGATGATGAGTACAACGGAAACCGTAAACTGAAAACCGACCAGTAGCCGCCTGGGAATCGTAGTCGACCGACTGGTTCGCATCATACCCTTCAATACTTTGATAGGCTGGAAGGCAGATAAGTACAAGGCTGGGTAACTTCCCGCAATCAGGCCGCTTAGCAGGCTGAAACTAAGTCCGGCAAGCCAGAACAGTGGTTTGGTCCACAGAATGGCCATATTTTTCTCGGCCACCTGATTGAAAAACGGTAGTGTAAGCTGTACGAACAGAATAGACAGAATAAAAGCCAACATCGCCATGAGGAGCGATTCGCCCAGAAACTGACTGATCAACTGACTACGCAAGGAGCCGATGGCTTTGCGGATACCCACTTCCTTGGCGCGTTTTTCGCTTCGTGCGGTGCTTAGGTTCATGAAGTTGATGCAAGCTAGCAGCAGCACCATAACGCCAATGCTTCCAAACAGCCAGACAAACGTAATCGTCCCGCCCGTATTGACGCCATTTTTGAAATCAGCGTACAGATGCCATTTCGACATCGGGTGCAGAAAGAATTCGGGTTTATAGCCCGGTGGATTATCCCGCTGCATGCGGATGTCCCTGATTTTGGTTGATACCTGGTCAAAATCGGCACCGGGTCTGAGCTGGACGTAAATCTGGTAAGAATTGGAATCCCATTCGTCCCGGTCGCGTCTGGCTCCCTCATCGTTGGCTGCATAAAATTTCCAGGGAATCAGAAACATGACGTCGTGGAAAGTGCTGTTGGCTGGAAAGTCCTCGTATACACCGGCCACTTTTACGGTCTGCTTATTGTCGAGTCTGATCAGCTTATCGAGCGGGCTTTGGGCGTCGAAAAGCGCTTGTGCCAGCGACCTGGACAGCAGAATCGTATTCACGTCCTGGCTTCCGAACCGGGTGCCCGAAACGACGTTCGGCGATAACATATCGATAACGTCAGGCTCGACGTAATTGCCGGTTTTCAGGAGCTTTCGCTCCCCGGCCGCTACAATAACGTCGCGCGATTTGGATAGTCCCACCGATTCGAAATCGGAATACTTGCTCCGCAGCTCCTGCGCCAGTGGAATCGGCATCACATCGTAGGCTACCTTTTCAACGTCGAACTTCACAAACTGCCAGAGCATAGCCAGTCGGTCATGATTTTTAAACTGTCTGTTGAACGAGAGTTCGTCATACAGCCAGAGGCCAATCAGCATCGCGACGGCCATGCCCGAAGCCAGCCCAAAAATGTTGATGAAGGAGTATACTCGGTTCTTAGTCAGGTTTCGGAAAGCGATGGTCAGATAGTTGCGAAACATAGTTGTATGGCTTGGTCTCGGGTATGGGTTTACTTTACGTTTCATCAGTGACGGCCGCAGCAGGCTCACGACGTCCCGCACATAGCGCCACCGCGCTTCGAATAAGCCTACTTCCTGAATGCGTTGCCGAAACAGCTCATCCAGATCGCCTTCCAGTTCCTCCACGCGGTGAAAGGGGAGCAGCCAGTGAAGCAAGCGGGTCACGAAGCGGGGTGGTTTGTTGGGCATGGGGCAAGGGGGTAAGGGCATGGGGTTGGGGGTGGGGTACGGCTACTCTTATCCTATGCCCCTATCCCCACGCCCTATGCTATTCAGAACGCAGACTTTTTATTGGGTTCATCAGAGCCGCTTTGATGCTTTGATAGCTGACCGTTAGTAGGGTGACGAACAGGGCGCCGACGCCCGCGACGGCGAAAATCCACCACGAGAGTTCTGTCCGATATTCGTATTTCTGGAGCCAGCCGTTCAGAAAATAGTAGGCGATGAAGGCCGCCAGTCCGAAGGCAATGATAACCAGTATCACAAAGTCGCGGGAGAGCATCAGCCACAGATTCGCGACAGAAGCCCCCAGTACTTTACGGACACCCATTTCTTTGGTGCGCTGCTCAGCCACGAACGAGGCCAGCCCAAACAGACCCAGACAACTGATCAGAATAGCCAGTATGGCAAAGCCGGAAGCCAGTTTGCCAATTCGTTCTTCGGCCGCGAACTTCAGGGCGTACTGTTGATCCGTGAACCGGTAATCGAATGGGCTGCCCGGATTGAATTTACGGAACACTGTTGCAATTTTAGCCAGTGACTCGGTGGCGCTGCGAGCTGGGTTGAGCCTGATGTTGATGACATTAGCCCAGCCGTAATTTAGCATATAAACAGTCTGGGTAACCGGTTTAAAGGGCGATTCCATCAGCATATCTTTAATGACGCCCACCACCCGGAAAGGCGTGTTATTCCATTTGATCTGCTTGCCGACGGGATCTTTCAGGCCCATATAACGAACGGCCGTTTCGTTAAGCACCATGCCCGATGAATCACTGGTAAATTGCCGGGATAGGTCGCGGCCCTGCACAAACTGCCAGCCCACCGTTCGGCCGAAATCATGTGAAATAGCAATAGTCCCGAAGCTCTCTTTGAAATTTGGGTCTTTCCCTTCCCAGGTGAAGCCGTTATTTTGCGAATTAAGATCCGTTGCCGGAGCCGATGAGGTCGACATGTCGACAGCCGCACCGGTCTGGATGAGCGCGTCTCGGAGCGCATTGTAGTGCTGATGCAGTTCCGGCGTGTTCATGGCGACAGTGATCAGGCCAGTCCGATTATAGCCGACCGGGCGGTTTTTGGCGTACTGAATCTGCCGGAAAACAATGATGGTGCCGATGATGAGCGTAACCGAAACGGTGAACTGCACCACGACCAGCACCTGCCGGGGCAGCGACGCAAAACGCCCGACCCGGAAGGTGCCTTTCAGTACTTTAACAGCCTGAAACGACGATAAGTAAAGCGCTGGATAACTCCCCGCAACCAGACCGGTTACTAAACTGAAGCCGATGCCACAAAGCCAGAAAACCGGATTCGTCCACAAAAGATGGATCTGTTTATCCGCCACCTCGTTAAAAACAGGCAGAATCAACAGTACCAGCGCTATAGACAGCCCGAACGCAAACGCAACGACCAGCACCGATTCGCTAAAAAACTGAGTGATCAATTGACTACGTACCGAGCCGATGGCTTTGCGAATGCCGACTTCTTTGGCGCGTTTTTCGGAGCGGGCCGTCGAGAGGTTCATGAAATTGATGCAGGCCAGCAATAGCACAAACAACCCGATGATGCCGAAGAGCCAAACGTACTGAATCCGACCGTCTGGGTTCCCGGCTTTATCCCAGCCTGAGTAAAGATGCCATTTGGGCATCGGTAGCAGGTAAACGACGGGCTTCAGAAACGCTGTTTCTGGATTATGCTTCAGGCGTATGTTTTTGATTTTGGCCGAAACTGCGTTAAAATCGGCGTTTGGTGCGAGCTGAACCAGCACTTGCCACGAGTGGTTTCCCCATTCGACATTGTCCTGCGCCCGCTTCACCCAGTCTTGCGAGGCTACGTACAAATCCCAGGGTGCCATGAATTTCATATCCCGGAACTCCGTATTGTACGGGAAATCCTCGTAAACACCGGTTACTTTCACGTCCAGCTTGTTGTCGATCTTCATCAGTTTCCCGACGGGGTCGGTCTCGCCAAACAGCGCTTTGGCCGTCGATTCCGACAATAAAATGGAGTTCTGGTCTTTTAGGCCGGCTCGCGTACCGCTCAGCATGTTCAGCGTGAGCATATCCGGCGCACCGGCACTGAGGTAATTCCCGGTTTTTGTAAACTTCTTCTCGCCATACGCCAGAATATGATCGCCGGTCCAGGACGACATGACGACCTGCGTAAAATTATCGCCGTAGACCGTCCGCAGTTCCGGTCCCATGGGTGCCGGATTATATTCGCCGTGGTAGACTTCGCCATTGAAGCTGCCGTTCTGCATGACCTTGGCAATGCGGTCGTAATGCTGGAAATATCGATCGAAGGAAAGTTCGTCGTAGATCCACAGGCCAATCAGCATGGCCACAGCCATTCCCACGGCCAGTCCACCAATGTTGATGAATGAATACACCCGGTTCCGGGCCAGGTTCCGGAGGGCAATTTTTAGGTAATTCCGTAGCATAGTGGTAAAAGCTGGGGTTGGGTAATGCGGAGATTGTCTTTTAATCATGGAGGGGCGCAGCAGGCTCACGACGTCCCGCACATAGCGCCACCGCGCTTCGGATAAGCCTACTTCCTGAATGCGTTGCCGAAACAGCTCATCCAGGTCGCCTTCCAGTTCCTCCACGCGGTGGGGGGCCAGAAGCCAGCGGAGCAGACGGGTCACGAAGCGGGGTGGGGTGGTGGGCATGGGGCAAGGGGGTAAGGGCATGGGGCATGGGGGTGGGCTACGGCTACTCTTATCCTATGCCCCTATCCCCACGCCCTATGCTATTCGGATCGCAGACTTTTTATTGGATTCATCAGAGCCGCTTTGATGCTTTGATAGCTGACCGTCAGTAACGTGATGAGCAATACGCCCGCGCCGGAGGCTGCGAATACCCACCACGAGAGTTCTGTTCGATACGTGTAATGCTGGATCCAGCCGTGCATGAAATACCAGGCTGTTGGCACGGCAATGAACAGCGAAATGATGACCAGCAGCACAAAATCTCTGGACAGTAGTTGCCACAAACTGGATACAGACGCCCCCATGACTTTGCGAATGCCGATCTCCTTGGTCCGTTGCTCCATCACAAACGACGCCAGTCCGAACAAACCCAGGCAGGAAATGAAGATGGCGAGCCCGGCGAAGAAACTGGCCAATTTGCCGATACGCTCTTCTTCGCTGAATTTTCGGGCGTATTCCTGGTCGGTAAAGCGGAAATCGAACGGATTGTCCGGGTCGTATTTTTTGTAAACCGCTTCTACTTTTGCCAGGGCTTCGGGCGCACTTTTGAGCGGGTTTATTTTAAAGGTTATGGTCGAAATGCGGTTGTAATTGATGCAAAAAATCATCTGTTTAACCGGTTCATAGGGCGACTGGGTCACCAGATTTTTCACGACGCCAATCACCTTAAACGGCACGTCGCCCCATTTGATGACTTCACCGACTGGATTTTTCAGGCCCATGTAAGCCACGGCCGCTTCATTGAGAATAAACCCGGCCGAATCGGTGGCAAACTCTTTCGAGAAATCCCGTCCTTCCTTGATTTTCCAGTCGACCATTTTACCGAACCCGTGGGTGACGCGCAGGGTAACGAACTCATCGGCCATGTTCGGCACTTTGCCTTTCCAGTCGAAGCCGCCGTTGGTAACCCCCGTATCCGTAATAGGCGAGTCGGTTGCGGACACTTCCTCAACGGCCCCCGTATTCAGCAACTCCTCCCGAAACGTGGCAAAATGGGTAATCAGCTCGTTGGTCCGGATCGGAAAAGACACCAGGTTGTTCCGGCTGTAGCCGACGGGGCGATTCTTGGCGAATTCGATCTGCTGAAAAACAATCACCGTACCGATGATCAGCGTAATGGAAACGGTAAACTGAACCACCACCAGTACTTTGCGGGGCAGCGCGGCAAACTGCCCGACCCGAAAGGTGCCTTTCAGCACGTTAATCGGCTGGAAAGAAGAGAGATATATGGCCGGATAACTCCCGGCGATCAGGCTGGTAAACAGGCTGAAACCGAGCACTGAGCTCCAGAACAGCGGACTAGTCCAGGGCAGGCTGATGTGCCGATCGGCAACGGCATTGTACGCGGGCAGGACGAGAAAAACCAGTAACAGAGCGAGGATAAGCGCAACGCTGACAATCAGTAGCGATTCGCTGAAAAATTGCAGCATAATCTGCCTGCGTACTGAGCCGATGGCTTTGCGGACGCCCACTTCTTTGGCGCGTTTTTCACTGCGGGCCGTCGAGAGATTCATGAAATTGATGCAGGCCAGCAACAGCACAAAAATGCCGATGATACTAAACAGCCGGACGTATTGAATTTGACCGCCGGTGTTCACGCCATTCCGAAACTCCGAATACAAATGCCACTTAGGCATGGGAAGCAGAAACAGTTCGGGCTTAAACCGGGCGTCGTCGCTGCTGCTGACCTTATGCAGTTTGGCATCTTTAATCGCCATCGACACGGTCTCCATGCTGGAATTGTCGGCAATCTGCACGAACGTTTGAAACCAGCTATTTCCCCAGCCGAGCCATTCCGGTAATTCTTTCTTTTTCAGGTCGAAAGGGGCGATAAACGCCAGGTTGGCGAACGTAGAATTGACCGGTATGTCGGCGTAAACCCCCGTAACTTTTACGTCCCATTTCTTGTCGATGTTGATGAGTTTGTTCAGCGGGTCGGTCTCGCCAAACAGCGATCTGGCTACTGATTCGGAAAGTAGAACGGAGTTGGCATCACGAAGACCCGACCGGGTGCCTTTCAGCATCGTCAGCGCGAGCATCTCCGTAATACCGGGTTCCATGAAATTTCCGACTTTCGTAAGCTTCTGATTTCCCAGCGATAGCAGGTGATCACCCGGATATTCAGCCGTAACGACGTATTTGAAATGGTTTCCGTAGCTGCTCCGTAGCTCAGGGGCTAACTGCATCGCCTGCCCCGATCGGGTGTCAGTTACGCCATCGAATGTCTGGTTCTGCATCACCTTGGCAATGCGATCATAATTGGCATATGTCTGGTCGTAGGCAAATTCATTCCAGACCCACAGGCCGATGAGCATGGCCACGGCCATGCCCGTTGCCAGACCGGCAATGTTGATAGCCGAATAGCCCCTGTATTTAGTCAGGTTTCGGAAAGCAACTTTGAAGTAATTGCGCAGCATAAGGATGTTGTTGGGTTTTGGATACGCTGAATGTTGCTGTTTCATGAGCGACGGACGTAGTGAGCTCACCACATCGCGCACATAACGTCGGCGGGCCTGTCGCAAACCCAGCTCCCGGACGCGTTGCTGAAATAATTCGTCTAAATCTCCTTCCAGCTCTTCCAGTCGATGCGAGGCCAGAAACCAGTGAAGCAGGCGATTGGCGAAGCGGGGAGGTGGGTTCATAATGGATAATGGATAATGAATAATGAATAATGGTAGATAGGGGATGATGAATCAGGAAATTGGACGAGTGGTATCATTTTACATTATTCATTTATCAAGACCAGGCGGTTTGGGGAATGGCGTCCCACATCTGGTTCCGCAACTGCCGAATCTCCTCCAATGCCCGCCGGCCAAAAGCCGTTACCGAATACAGTCGTTTCCGACGGCCGCCCCGTTCGGTCGTTACCCCGCCCATTTCCGAATTCACCAGCCCTTTCTCCTGAAGTCGGTTCAGGGCCGAATGCACAGCTCCCAGATTTACGGAGCGACCCATCTGCTGTTCAATCTCATTGACGACAGCCGCCCCGTAAGCGTCGCCTGCCCGGATGGCGACGGCCAGCAGCACGACTTCCTCAAACTCGCCTAAGTAAGTGCCCTTCATACCTGAAGATTAGTTGTGTAAATGTATAACAAATGCTTTGCCAGGATCTAAAAAGGGCTATTGCAGCTCAAGAAGGCGTTTCTGGGTAAGAAGATACTATTACGGAATGTCCAGAAACGGACATCGATCGTACGGTCGTGGACAGCTCAGGCAGGTGAAAGCAGGCCAGTAGTCGGGAATAAACTGAAACATTACGCTATAATATTTCATTGCTGAAAACAAACCTTCCCGAAAACCGTTTTATATACGTGAGTCGCTGATAGACGGGGATGCTGTGAAAGGCACCTGATTTTAGATAATAGCCGTTCTACCAAGCGAACAAAAAAAGCCAGGTGACTTCGCGTCGTCTGGCTTTATTTTTTGACCTATATCCTGAAAGCGTGAAAGAGCCGACACCCCGGCATTGGCAGACTATCGAAATACCTGCGAAAGTTTTTAGCCAGCGACTTAGCCAATGCACCGATATCCAGCCATCTACCGGTGCATTGTTCTCCCGGCTGGTGCTAATTCACCAGGTCGCCAAAGCGTTTGCTACCGAAGCTCTTATTGAATCCGGAGCGTCACTGGCCGATCTTGCCATTGAAGAAATCACTGACCCCCCACTGTACGGCTATCTTCCCGATGACGACCCTGTCATTATCCAGTTCAGCTACTAAAAAGCCGCATCAGAGCGTACTGATGCGGCTTTTTAACCAGGTTTTCAGTGATTGTTTTATCATCATTCGGTGGTCTTTGATTGAGAAATGACAACCGAATGACAACATCTACGGTTGTCCGCCACCACCAGCCGCTCCGTACACCTGCCCCGTCGCATAGCTGCCGTCGTTCGCAGCCAATTGCACATAGATCGACGCCAGTTCGGCGGGTTGTCCGGGGCGTCCCAGCGGTGTGTCACCGCCAAAGTTTTTCAGTTTTTCCGCCGTAGCGCCACCGCTGGGTTGCAGGGGCGTCCAGATCGGGCCCGGTGCTACGCCGTTTACCCGGATGCCTTTCGGACCAAGCTGTTTCGCCAGCGACTTGACGTAATTCATCGTAGCGGCCTTTGTCTGGGCGTAGTCGTACAGGTTAGGCGAGGGGTCGTAGGCCTGTTCGGATGTAGTACCGATGATTGTCGAGCCAGGGGGCATGTGTGGCAGAGCCGCTTTAATGATCCAGAACGGCGCGTAAATGTTCGTTTTCATGGTAGCGTCGAAATCTTCCGACGTAAGGTCCAGAATAGATTGGCGCTGTTGTTGTCGGGCCGCATTGCTGACCAGAATATCCAGCCCTCCCAATCCTTTCACGGCCTCATCGACCAGCCGTTTGCAGAAGGCTTCATCGCGGAGGTCGCCGGGAATGGCAATCGCTTTACGGCCTTCTTTTTTGATCAGCTCGATAACTTCCTTCGCATCGGGTTCCTCGGCGGGCAGGTAGTTGATTGCCACATCGGCACCTTCACGCGCGTAGGCAATGGCCGCTGCCCGACCCATGCCCGAGTCGCCACCCGTAATCAGGGCTTTCCGACCCTGCAAACGACCCGAACCCTTGTAACTCGTTTCGCCATGATCCGGCTTGGGATTCATTTTACTAGCCAGACCCGGCCAGGGTTGCATGGGCGTAGTAAACGGCGGCTTAGGGTACTTGCTGGTTGGGTCGACAAGGACCGCTGGAGCGTTCGAAACAGAAGGCTCCGGGGCCGAAGCCGCAAACGTTGGGGCTGCCATCATCGAAGCGGCCAGTCCGCTTCCGATTCCGCCAATAAGCTGGCGTCGGCTCAGTTGATTTTCAGTTGACATGTCTTAATCTTCCGTTGAGTATTAAAGATTCTATAGCTTGCCTGTAGAATATACCTGCTAACAAAAGGAGCAAGCTGAAGGTTAGATTTTTTCGAAATGATTATTTTTCGACAGGATTGACAGCCGGGCCGACGCTTCGGAGTTCCATGATTAAACAAACTGTGTTAATCCTGTCAGAAAAAACACATCATGCGAAAACTAAAACTACAGGTACAGATTTCGGTCGATGGATTTATTGCCGGACCGAACGGCGAAATGGACTGGCTGGTCATGAACTGGGGTGACGATATCATGCGTGAAGTGACCACCATAACCGAACCCGTGAGCACAATTTTACTGGGCCGTAAACTAGCCGAAGGCTTCATCCCCGCCTGGCAATCGCGAGTCGATAGCTCCGAAGGCGCTGAGCCCGGCTCGCAAAAAATGGTCGATACGCCCAAAATCGTGTTCTCGAATACCCTGGATGGCATCGAAGGGAAAAACGCAACCGTAAACAGGGGCGACCTCGTACAGGAAGTCACCAGCCTGAAAAATCAATCGGGTGGTGATCTGATTGCCTACGGCGGGGCTGAGTTCGTCTCTTCACTTGTCAAAAACAACCTGATCGACGACTACTACCTGTTCGTCAATCCGGTGGTTTTAGGTGGGGGAATGGCTATTTTCAGCAGCCTCGACAGCCGGAAGAGTTTGACACTCGTGGAGGCCAAACCGTTCGACTGCGGAATTGTGCTGTTGCATTACCGGTCGGCCTGACGCGTGTTAACGCCGGGCCAGCCATTCCTGCGGGCTGGTCCATTGCACATCGGGATAGCGCTCGTTGTCGAGGGTTTTGTGCTGCACCGTAATCATGCTCTGTTGATACTGGCTTTGCTGCCAGCGCGGAAAAACTTGCTGCTCCCCTTCCGGATGAGCGGCCCGTTCCCGTTGATTGTAAGCGGCCAGATCGGCGAGCGAGCCCAGCCGAACCACATGATAGGCCTGGTGCGTCGCTTCTTCTGCTACCTGGGCTAACTCGTTGGCGCTGAGCTGAAAGCTGGCGATGCGCAGAAGCCGGGGCGTCGAATCGTCCAGAGCAGCGGCAGCCGTATAAGCCGCGGTATTGTCCATGGTCGTGAAGTCGATGCGCCAGTCGGGGGCCTCCCAATACCCAACCTGTTTGTTCTTAAAGTCGAGCAGGGGCGTGCCGTAAAACAGAATTTCGGCGAAAGCACCATTCAGAATAGACGTAGCGGCAATGGGCTTACCATCGATAAGCGTCATAAACTCTTTCCGAAGGTCGAAGTTGCGGTTTTCGCCGGCGTCCTGTTGCGTAAAATCGCTGGCAAAGTCGGAGGGAATAAATCGGGGCACTCCGGCGGCAATAGCCGCATCGAGCAGCTTCGATTGTGTATCGACGATGACATCCCGCAAACCCTGCATGACCGATACGATGCACGAAACGCCTTCACAGGCCCTGGTCAACTCCGCTACGTCTGTCAGGTTTACTTCTACGATCTGTGCGCCCTGGTCTTTAAGTCCACCCACTTTCTGATGATCCGAACTCGGCCGAACCAGCGCCCGCACCTCTGCCCCACGGCTGATCAGTTCCCGGACGATGCGCCCGCCCAGATTACCTGTTGCACCCGCTACTAAAATTTTCGTTACCATTCGTTGGTTGGTCTTATAATCAAAAAGAAAGCGGCAGGCATCTAGCTACCGCTTTCTTACAACGCATTTCTCTCAACTTGGTTTGTATCCAGGATACGCTTACAGGTGCATACCGCCCGTTACTTCGATGCGCTGCCCATTGATCCATTTCGCTTCATCGCTGCATAAAAACGCGACCACCCCGCCCACATCGTCGGGAAGGCCGACGCGACCCAGCGCCGTTATCTGCGCGACAAAAGCCCGCGTGTCGGGCGTATCGGTCATGGTACTACCCCCGAAAATAGCACCTGGTGCCACCACATTGGCTGTAATCCCACGCGAACCCAGTTCCAGCGCCAGATAGCGGGTGAAGACATCTACGGCGCCTTTCATCATGGCGTAAGCGGAAACACCCGGAAAGGAGTAGCGGGTTACTGCCGACGAAATGTTGATAATCCGTCCGCCGTCGTTCAGTAGCGGCAGGGCGTGCTGGGTCAGAAAATAAACGCCTTTCAGGTGGATGTTCAGCATCTGGTCGAACTGGTCTTCGGTGGTCTGGGCAATAGGCGCGTTGAGACTCGTACCGGCATTATTGATTAGAAAATCGAAGCGATCGGTGTCGAAGCGTTGCGACAGAACGGTGGTCAACTGCGCAAAAAAAGCGTCGAATCCGCTTAGGTCGGCGGTGTTCAGTTGCAGGGCCGCGGCTTTCCGCCCCAGCGCTTCGATCTGGGCGACGGTGGATAACGCTTCTTCCTGCTGGCTGTGGTAGGTGAGTACGACGTCGATGCCCTTCTGAGCCAGGCTCAGGGCCATGTTCTGGCCAATTCCCCGGCTGCCGCCGGTCACTAAAGCAATTTTAACTGTGTTCATCTGGTTTACTTGACTTGATAAAAGACCCGGCAAAGGTCTGTCGGCAAACCAGTTGAGCGATTGTAGAAGTCAATCCGTTTTTTGTAGCAATCAAACCAGCACCTGATTTCGATAGGCACCGGGCGCTACCGTCGTTTGCTGCTTGAACGTTTTGGAGAAGTGGGCCACGTCGGTGAAGCCAAGGCTATCGGCAATTTCTGCCAGGGTCCAGCTGGGTTGCCGAAGAAGTACTTTGGCTTCCTGCACGATGCGGTGGCCGATTAATTCGGTAGTCGTGCGGCCCGTCGTTTCTTTCAGCACCTTGTTGAGATGATTGACGTGCACGGCCAGTTGGTCGGCGTAATCGCTGGCCGTACGCAGCCGAAGTTGCTGCTCCGGTTTTTCAATAGGAAACTGACGTTCCAGCAGTTCTGTAAACAGCGACGACACCCGCGCCGAAGCGCTATGGACCGGATTCTGGGCTGGAGCAGGTTGTAGTTTCTGTCCGACATGAATCAGTTCGAGCACGTAGGTGCGCAGCAGATCGTACTTATAGGCGTAGTCCGAAGCCAGTTCTTCCCGCATTTTCTCGAAAATGGCCTGCACCCGAGCCACGTCGCCAGCCGCCAGTTGAAACACCGGAAAACCACCGGCTCTGAAGATCGGCAGCTCGTCGAGCACCACACCGCTGTTCGTGGGCAGTAGAAAGTCCGCTGAAAAAGCACAGGATGAACCCGGCTGATGCGGGTCCTGTGGCAACCAGTAATAAGGGATTCTGGGCGTAGAAAACAGCAGCGCATCCGGTTCGATGTCGATGACCTTATCCGCGTACTCGACCCGGCTGCGTCCGTGAAGCAGGCTTATTTTATAGTTCACCCGACAGGGATACGCTATCATAGGTTGCGCACCGATCCCTTTCAGAACACCATCTGTGCTAAACAGATCAAAGGGTTCGGCTTCCTGCCCTGTATGTTGTCGCTCCGATACATCGAGACCAGGATGTGTATCTGGTTCATGATGCAGTCGACAATCGTCCAGCAAACGAATACTCATAATAATCTTTCCGGCAAACCGGTTAACATTGGCATTGATTTATCAGGCCTAATCATCAAAATAAATCTACTTTCACGATCAGCCTACCCGATCAACTGACTTCTAGGAGATCGTAATTGTCAGGCCGATACAGCCGAAGGCCAGGCACTCGTTCAAAATGTTTTTGATTAAGTGTAAAAACGGGTATGTCAAAAAACAACCCTACCCCAATCGTAAAGCGATCACCAAGGCCTGTATCTGGATGAAGCCGACATGTTTCCACGGCTAGTTCAATACAATCGCCGTGATTCAGCTGTATATATTTATCCAACTGCTTTCGGATCACATCAAACTCGCTTTTTGTAATTGGGTCAATAGCACGGCCTCGGATATTGATCAACCATCGCATCAATTCAATATAGATGCTGGCTGAAATGACGGGTACAGCTTTGGTTGTCAGTTCTCTGTAGGCTTTTACGAGTTGTGGCTTCTTTAAAAAGAATCGGCTCAGTACGCCCGTATCGACCAGCGCAAACGAATTGGGAGAATTGGAGGTCATTCAGGTAGAACAAGCGTAGGCTTAACGTCTTTATGTCTAGCCAATATGCGCTGAATGGCTAAGCCCGGATCTTCAATGGGTAATTCCCCGGCGGGAATAGTGCCTTCAATAAGTTTTCCTGCGGCATTGTATCCGTGTATGACCAGAGGGGGCGGAGACTTCTTTTTTGTTTTCATAGCTATCAGCTTGTCGTCCTTTAACAAAGTTAACTCTTTTTTCATTGCCCAATTAGCGGGCTTATCGCTGACATATAGCTAATGGGCCCCTTATTTGTAACAATAGCTTTTACCAACTGGTTAAGGATCGTGAGTCATTCGTTGTTCAGCAACTGACTGTCAATGACCATGAATGACGACAAATGACCATTACTGACCACAACTGACTACCTACTGAAGAAAGGTATGATGGACGAACACGAATCACCTGACCTGACGGAGGACGAAAAGCGGCTCTTTGCCGACCTGATGCCCGAAGACCTGACCGAGATCCTGGATACAGGCGTCAACCGACGACATTTCCTCAAACTCATGACGCTGGCTGGCGGGGGCATGCTAGCCGCTCAGTCGGCGGTGGCCGAGCAGTTGATGACCCGCCCGTTTAGTGAAACGGTTCCGGCCGAACTCGCTCCGGCCAGCATCGAAAACGGCGTGAATGTCTCGTTCAAAGTCAACGGTACGGCCCGCAAACTGACGGTCGATTCACGGATGACCCTGCTGGATACCCTGCGCGAACGGCTGGACCTGACCGGCTCCAAAAAAGGCTGTGACCACGGCCAGTGTGGGGCCTGTACGGTAATGGTAAACGGTCATCGGGTGCTCTCGTGCCTGACGCTGGCCGCCAGTTGCGAAGGGAAAACCATGCAAACGATCGAAGGATTGGCGCAAGGGGGAACCGGTTCAGTCGCCCGACTCCATCCGATGCAGGAAGCTTTTCTGAAGCACGACGGTTTTCAATGCGGCTTCTGTACGCCTGGCCAGATCTGCTCGGCAGTGGCCATGCTCGATGAAGCCCGAAAAGGTCATGCCAGTTATGTAACGGAGAACGTTCGCCAGCCAGCGGGACCAGTGAAGCTTTCGACCGAAGAAATTCGGGAGCGCATGTCGGGAAATATCTGCCGGTGTGGAGCGTATCCGAACATCGTGGCGGCCATCCAGGAAGTGCACAGCGGCCAGCCCGTCGAACAGGTTTTCCGCTCCGTTTAATCCTTAGCCAACCTATTTCATGAGACCTTTCACGTATACCCGGGCCAATGATCCCGCGTCGGCCATCAAGTTGCTGGCCGGGAATCCGACCGCCCGATTCCTCGCCGGTGGAACCAACCTGCTGGACCTGATGAAGGAAGACGTTGAGCGGCCAACGGCGCTGATCGACATTTCTGAGCTGGGTTTAAATGATATAAAGACCATCAGTGCGGGCCCTAACAAAGGCGGTCTTTCGATTGGCGGGCTCGGCAAGAATACCGACGCGGCTAACCATCCGCTCGTGCGCCAGCACTACCCGCTTCTGACGCAGGCGATTCTGGCTGGCGCTTCGGGGCAACTGCGAAACATGGCGACCAATGGCGGTAACCTGCTGCAACGGACCCGCTGTCCGTATTTCTACGAAGTGGCTATGCCCTGCAACAAACGCCAGCCCGGCACCGGTTGTGGAGCAAAGGAAGGCATCAACCGGATGCACGCCATCTTTGGCTGGTCGGAGCAATGCGTGGCGGTGTACCCGTCGGATATGGCTGTAGCGCTGGCGGCTCTGGACGCCGTAGTCAATGTCAGAAATACCAACGGTCAGGAACGGCGCATCCCGATGTCCGATTTTCACCGGCTGCCGGGCGACAAACCTGAGCAGGATACGAACCTGGCACATGGCGAGCTGATCACCTCCATCGAACTGCCGCAGAACCGGTTCGCCGAGAAATCGTACTATCTGAAAGTCCGCGACCGGGCGTCGTATGCGTTTGCGCTGGTATCGGTGGCCGCAGCCCTGGAAATGGACGGAAACCGGATTAGGCAGGCCCGGATTGCGATGGGCGGGGTTGCGCATAAACCCTGGCGAGCCCTGAAAGCCGAGCAGATGCTGGTCGGCAAAGAAGCGACGGAAGCGAATTTTAAACTGGCCGCAAATGCCGAAATGGCCGATGCCAAACCGCTGGCCCATAATGCATTTAAAGTAGAGCTGGGCAATCGGAGCATCGTTCTGGCCTTGCAAATGGCCATGAACGGTGGCAAAGCGTAATGACCACAACTGACTACTAATCCGATGAAGGATACCAATAAAACAATCGGCACGCCCATCAGCCGCATCGACGGTATAGCTAAGGTGACGGGTAAAGCGGCTTATTCGATGGATCATCCGGTGAAAAATCCGGCTTACGCCATTCTGTTTAAAAGTACCGTTGCCGCCGGGATGATTCAAAACATCGACAGCGCGGCTGCGGAAAAAGCGCCTGGTGTGCTGGCCGTTATTACCCATAAAAATGCGCCGAAACTGAACGTTAAGGGCGGGCTGCGTGGAGGTGCTTTGCTACAAAGTCCGGAGATCGAGTTTTTTGGGCAGAATATCGGGATTGTGGTTGCCGAAACCTTCGAGCAAGCCCGCTACGCATCCCGGCTCATTCAGGTGACGTACGATAAAAAAGAGCCTAAAGTCGATTTCGAGAAGCTGGCCGGCCAGGCCCGTCTGCCGAAGGACAAAGAGAAAGCCGATGCCAGCCGGGGCGACGTCAAAGCCGCCCTGAGCCAGGCAATTCAGAAAGTAGAAGAGGTGTATGAAACGCCTATCGAGCACCACCACCCGCTGGAACCCCACGCGGCCATTGCCGAATGGAACGGCGACAACGTCACGCTATACAGCAGCGCGCAGATTGTGAACGGTGCGCAAAGTGCCGCAGCTGCCACGCTGAACCTGAAGCCCGAACAGGTGCGGATCGTGTCGCCTTATATCGGGGGTGGATTTGGCTCGAAAGGCGGGCAGTGGGCCAACCTGGCGCTGGCGGCTGTGGCGGCTAAACAGGTCAACCGCCCGGTGAAGCTGGCCCTAACCCGGCAGCAGATGGTCAATTCGGTGGGGCTGCGGCAGCACAATCAACAGAAGGTGAGTCTGGCCGCTACGGCCGATGGCAAGCTGACGGCGCTGGCGCACGAGATTACGACCCACTGCGCCATCAACGACGAGTTTGTCGAACCCTGTGGCGACTGCTCGAAAATCATGTACGACACGCCCAACTCGCTCATCACGTACCGGGTCGTGCCCATGAACCTGATTCTGCCGACCTACGCGCGTGGTCCTGGCAAATCGACCGGTAGTTTTGCGCTCGAATCGGCAATGGACGAACTGGCTTACAAGCTGAAAATGGACCCGATCGAGTTCCGGATCAAAAACGAGCCCGAACGCGATCCGTCCAATGGCAAGCCCTGGTCGTCGCGGACGACGGTGCCGTGTCTGCGCGAAGGGGCCAAAGCCTTTGGCTGGGAAAAGCGTAAGCTTGAACCCCGTCAGAACGAGCGCGGTAACTATTGGATTGGCTACGGCGTTTCGGCCGGAACCTACCCCGCCCACCAGCGCCCCACCTCGGCCTTAGTAAAGCTGAAACGCACAGGCGACGATGTAACGGCCACGGTCGAGCTGGCCGCTGCCGATCTGGGCACGGGCACCTACACGATCCTGACCCAAACGGCCGCCGATGCACTGGGGTTACCGATTCAGAATGTCAAGGTAAACATTGGCGATTCCAATCTACCTCCTGCAGCTGGGGCGGTAGGGTCGGTGGGGGCCGCCAGCTATGCCAACGCCGTCAACGACGCCTGTGAGAAGATTACGCAGGATTTGCTTTCCCGATCCGGCAAACAGTTTTTCGTTCGCCCTACGGCCGCGCAGTTGATGCGATCCGAGAAAATTACCGACTACCAGACGCGCGTCGACAGCAAACCGCCTGAAAGTGCGGAGGAGTTTTCGGCGCATAGCTTCAACGCCAATTTTGCGGAAGTCGCCGTGAACAAATCGACGGGAATGGTCCGCGTAAACCGGTTTCTGGCTGTAACGGGTGCGGGGAATATCCTGAATCCGAAAACCGCCCGCTCGCAGATTATCGGCGGGAATGTCTGGGGCATCGGTATGGCGCTGACTGAAGAATCGGCGGTCGATCCGCGCTGGGGCAATTTCGTCACCCGTTCGTTCGCGGACTACCACGTTCCGTCCAACCTGGACATTGGCTCGCTGGACGCTATTTTCATTAAAGAGAAAGATGAGCACGTCAACACAATGGGCGTGAAGGGCATCGGCGAAGTGGGTATCGTGGGCGTAGCAGCCGCCGTAGCCAACGCAGTTTTCAATGCCACTGGCAAGCGGGTTCGGGATCTGCCGATCACACCGGATAAAGTATTGTGAGGATGCGGGTTGTGTTCTGGTATTTGTAGCGCCAGGCCTGTAATGCTACAGGCCTGGTTTTTTGGCCGAACCAACCAGGTTGACGTCAACAAGCTCCAGCGACTTGACCATATCTTTTACCGTCTCCTTGTATTTCTTAAAATGGGGGGTCGTCACATGGGCATTGTATGCGGCTGTGTCGGCGTATATTTCAAGAATCGTGATGCTTGACGGATCTTTTTTATCGGCGACGGCATAATAAGTCAACACCCCTGGCTCCACACGAACAGCCGTCGTCATTTGTTCTTTCAAAGCAGCATTGTAGCTCTTTAGTTGCGCCGGATCAACGTTGATCTTTGCCAGCCGAACCATTTGATTTTTGTCCTGTGCCATAGCCTCTTGACCAGAAGAAAAGGTCAGCATAAACAGCGTGAAAAACGTTGCCACTAAGTTAGTCAGGCAGAAATGCTCCTGATAAACTGTTTTAAATGATTTCATGGAAAAGGAACAGTCTTGTAGATTCGCATGAATTGAGTTGTACTGTTATAGGCTACCAATCAGGTTTACGCCCACCCGTAAATATAGCCAACTCCATTGTAGAAATACAGCCTACGAAAACGGGATGGCCAGGATGGCAGCCGACGTAACCGATGAAGAAGACAAAATGATCAGGCCTTGTTTTTTGTGCGAGTGTGTTGGCGATTCACGCTTTTCGAATCAGGCTTTTTTAAGGTTGCAGTTCGTTCTTTATCCGCTTTAATATAATCGCTGATGGTCTGCTTTTGATCACTTGTCAATGGCTTTCCCTGTATAATGAAGTCGACTCCATTTGGTTCTTTAATGTATCCCATCCTTATACTTTTTTAAAATATCTGTCGACTAATCGGCTTGCCGCCAATGTATTTATGATCATTAATTGACCACCGACTAAAACAGCATTAAGAGACCTTTGATAGTGCTCAATCAGTTGTGTCTTTGCTGTGAAAGAAACGTACCCATCAAATCCTCGCTCAAACGAAATTTTGCAGGCGTACGCTACTAAATTTCCTGCAACGCCTTCATAGCGTTTATTTTGCCCCAAATTGAATGGTGCACTTTCGAGCAGGTCCATGTAAACATGATCGGTATTAATGGTAAAACTGATGGCGCCTTGAATACTATTGGGCTCGTGTAAAATGGTCAGCTTGTAGACTTCTTTCGTATTATTCTCTAACTCTGTCTTCCAGTCAAATAGCCAACCATTCTTTTTGGTCAGCTGTTTCAGATCAACTGTCATCAATTTTAATACTTCAGTCTGGACGCTATCACCCGAAATGCGATTTCGGATGGAATTTGTTAGAAAGTCAACCTCGAAAGCCAGGCCAGTTTCTTTACGTTCTCTCAATTTACGAATGTACAAAAATTAGGCTAGTAGAGAAAAAGATTCTTCCTCTATGAATTGTGTAGCCAAGAGTAGACGTAATTTTTCGTGTAAGGTAACTTCATTACAAGGCATACCATCGAGTAAGTATAAGTAATGGGATAGTGCATGCCTCCTTCAGGGGGCACATACATAGCTAAAATTACTATACATGTGCCCCCAAAACAGGTGGTAGGAGATGGTCAATGGCAATCAAGCTTAACTACTTAAAGCCTTGTACTCCTTAGCGTCAAAATAGTCTCCCTGATTTAGATCGTCGATCAGGCCGGGGTGCGTGACTTCCCAGCCCAGTTGCTGTTGGGTTTTGAGGCTGGTGGCCGGGTTGTCGAATGCGATGAAACGACCCATCCAGCCGAAATGACCGGCCGCTTCGTCAGGAGCGATCGAAACGACGGGGAGGTTCAGTTGCTGGCCGATCACTTCAGCAATTTCCCGGATCGGGATGCCTGTGTCGCCGATCGCGTTGTAGCGGGCGCCAACGGCTCCTTTCTCCAGCGCCAATCGGTACAGACGAGCCGCATCCAGCCGGTGGACGGCCGGCCAGCGGTTACTGCCCTCACCTACGTAGGCCGACACGCCTTTCTGCCGGGCCGTGTTGATCAGAATGGGGATGAAACCGTAGTCGCCCGCGTCGTGTACCGAGGGGGACAGCCGAATGACCGACGCATGGACGCCCGCTTCGGCCAGTGCCATGGCCGTCGCTTCCGAAGCCCGCGGAAAGCCGGGAGCCGGGTCATCTTCGGTGGTAAAATTGCTGTCGGTACGTAACCCTAGAATACCGCCGGTCACCACGAACGGACGGTCGGAGCCTGTCAGCACGGAGCCAATGGCCTCGATGGCCCGCTTATCGGTTTCGGCCGCGGCAATGTAGTTCGAAAAGTCATGGATGAACGCCGTATGAATAATGCCATCGGCCTCCGCAGCTCCTTTTTTTAGACTGTCGAGGTCTTCGAGACTGCCCCGCAAGACCTCCGCTCCGGCTTTGGTGAGCGATTGGGCCGATTCCTCCGAGCGAGCCAGGCCAATCACTTGATGACCAGCGCTGAGCAATTCCTGTACGACAGCGGAACCAACGAACCCGGAGGCTCCCGTAACGAATACACGCATATAATTTTGTTTTAAATGGTCGTACAAAACTAGCGGAGTATCCACCCACCAGACGAGGACATTTGACTCATTTTTCTGAGGACATTTTTATCGTATTTTTCGTTTTATTGCAGGCATGCCTTGCATTGAAGCTGTTTAGGATTGACATCTCCAGCTATTGGATAGGAACTTCGGTTCTACAAACCCTAGCCAACTTCGTTAACGTGGCATGGCTCACAGCCAAAAATCTACATACTCTTTTCATCATGTTTGACGAATTCGAACAATACCTAAGACAGTACATTCCTGAGCTTACGGGTGAGCAAATGCAGTTGATCCGTTCGAAGTCGGTTGTGAAAAAAGTGCGCAGAAGGCAGATGTTGATGCGTGAGGGAGAAGTGTGTCAACTGAAAATATTCGTGCTTCGGGGCCTGCTCCGGACCTACCGGGTAGCCACCAACGGCAGTGAGCACATTATGAAATTTACGTCCGGGCAGGGCTGGATAACCGATCCGGATAGCTATTTCAACCGGACACCCTCGGAATTGACCATTGACGCCGTTGAAACCAGTGACGTGGTGCTGTGGAGTCACGACGATTACGAAAGCCTGCGGATGGCTATTCCGGAAATAAACGCCTTCTCCGAAAAGCTGATAACCAGAGGCATTGCCGACACCCAGAAGCGAATCCTGGTGAACATCAGCGCCAGCGCAGAGGAAAAGTACCATTATTTTATAAACACGTATCCCGACATTTTCCGACGGGTACCGCTGCATATGGTAGCTTCTTATCTGGGTGTATCCCGCGAAACACTTACCCGAATCCGGCAGGGGCAGGCGGTAGCTGCAAGGGAGTAATTTTTGTATCCGGGCACAGTATTGAGTCTACTCATTCCAGTATGATCCTGCGGGGGCATATCGAGGATCCGAGTGCCTATTATCATAAGCGGTGGCCTGTTCTTTACTCTGAGTTTGTCTCCCTTCTTTCCGCTCCCAAACCATACTATTGGGTAAATAGCGCCTTACGTCAATCATTTCCGACTGTTCGTCAAATACTTTATCCGGCTGCTTGTGGAAGCGATAGCTTTGCTCTGGATATGCATTGAGGTTGACAATCAGTGCGATAAAGAAGGCGGTCATGAAAAGTAAGAATACCGTAAGTCGGCGGTCGTTTTTGACATCCGGAGCGCTGGCCATCGGGGGATTGGTCGTTTCGTTTGCGCTGCCCGACCGACCAGCCAGGCAGTCAACGCGTCCATCGACCGAAACCACGATGAACGCCTACCTGCGTATTGGCTCCGACAACCGCATCTGTATTATTCTTTCGAAAGTAGAAATGGGCCAGGGCATCTGGACTACCTTGCCGATGCTGATTGCCGAAGAACTGGATTGCGACTGGAATCAGATAACCGTAGAACCCAGTCCACCCGGAAAAGAAGCTGATTTCGGCCAGTCGCTCGTGGCTCGGAATACGGGTGGTTCTGAAACTACCGTTTCCGAATTTGATTCCTGCCGCCGGGCGGGGGCTACGGCCCGTACCCTGCTGATACAGGCGGCTGCTAAACGGCTGGGTGTATCGCCCGAAACATGCCGGACTGAAAACAGCTATGTCATCGTTGGTAATCAGAAGATCGGTTATGGTGAACTGGCCGCGGAGGCCGCTACGCTGCCCGTTCCGACCGTTTCGCTCCGGGAACCCAAAGACTGGAAATACATCGGCAAATCGATGAAGCGGCTCGATGCCTCCGTCAAGATTAACGGGAAAGCCAGATACGGGATCGATATGCAGTTTCCGGACCTGCTGACGGCGCTTGTGGCACATGCCCCCGTGTTCGGCGCCACCGTAAAATCATTCGATGCGACCAAAGCCAGAGCCGTAAAGGGTGTTCGTCAGGTGATTCAGGTGCCCACGGGCGTGGCTGTTCTGGCCGATACGTTCTGGGCCGCGAAAGTCGGGCGGGATGCGCTCACTATCGACTGGGATCTGGGCGAAAACGCCACCTTCGACAGCAAAAAACAGGTAGCCGAATACCGGGCGCTGGCCAAAACAGAAGGGTTGCCGATTCACCGTAAAGGCGACGTTGCGTCAGGCCTCAGTAAATCCGCAAACGTACTCAGCGCGGAGTTCAGCTTCCCATACCTGGCCCACGCGCCCATGGAACCGCTAAACTGCACGGTCAAACTGGTCGGCGATACATGCGAGGTCTGGACGGGCACGCAGTCGGCGCTGCTGCACCAGGCTGAACTAGCGGCTTACCTGGGGCTAAAGCCCGAAAATGTCCGGTTGTATACGCCTTTTTTGGGTGGCAGTTTTGGCCGACGCGGCTCGTTCAGCGCCGACTGGATCCTGGAAGCCGTTCAGATTGCGAAGGCCAGCGGGAAATTCATCAAGCTGGTCTGGACGCGGGAAGACGATATCCGGGGTGGCTATTACCGACCCGTTTATGTCCATAATGTACAGATTGGTACCAACGCCGACGGGCTCCCCGTTGCCTGGCAACACCGGATTGTAGGTCAGTCGCTGTTTGCCAACACGCCCCTTCAGGACATGATCGTGCAGAACGGAATCGACTATAGCTCCGTTACGAAAGGCGCTCCCTACACGGACGCCATTCCGGATCTGTCGTTCGAACTACACACAACCACCGTTGGGATTCCGGTGCTCCCCTGGCGGTCGGTAGGGGCTACCCATACTGTTTTCGTGGTAGAAACGCTGGTGGACGACCTGGCTGCGCAGGCCTCCATCGATCCGGTCACCTACCGACGTACGCTCCTTAAACAGTCACCCCGCCATCTGGCCGCGCTGAATCTGGCCGCCGAGAAGGCCGAATGGGATAACCCCTTGCCAGCGGGTCGCTACCGGGGCGTAGCGGTGTGCGAAGCGATGGGTAGCTATGTAGCGCAGGTGGTCGAGGTGTCGGTAGCCGATAAACAGATTCAGGTGCATCGGGTGGTGTGCGCCATCGATTGCGGTCTGGCCGTAAATCCCGACGGGGTTCGTGCGCAGATGGAGGGTGGAATCGTTTATGGCCTGACGGCCGCTCTCTTCGGCGAGATTACATTTGCCCACGGACGTGTTCAGCAAAGCAACTTCCACGATTACCGAATCCTGCGACTGGCTGAAACCCCGGATATCGAAGTACACATCGCACCCAGCACCGCGCGCATGGGTGGAGCCGGCGAACCCGGTGTGGCGCCCATCGCTCCTGCTTTAGCCAACGCCCTGTTTGCGGCCACCGGCAAGCGGGTCAGGCAACTGCCGCTTACACTGTAGTACCGACCGTCCCGGTCGGGTGGGTGAGGTTGCTTCACAGCCGACCGGGACGGTCGGTACTACCTTACCGCAGCAACAGCCGCTCTTCTTCGTGGTCGAGGTAATAAAGGTGCTTGCGGACAATGTCTTCGTCGAGGGTCATGGTAGTCCGGTTTTTTTCGACCAGCCACCGCCGTTGCCGGTCCAGAATATGGCGGTACAGGTCTTTGACCGGTTCGCTCATCATGGCCGCCCCATCACCCGATAACTGGCGGGAACTGTGGTCCATCAGCTTTTTATAAGCGGGCTGGGTCATCTCATCCTCACTCAGGTGTTCGCGCATGTACTGCAGAGCCAGCGCAGCAAACTCCTTTTCGATAAACGCGTCGACCTTCTCTTCCGGCTTGATGTAATCCCGTTCTTCCAGCCCGACCTTTTTAATAATGTAGGGTAAGGTAAGGCCCTGAACGACAAGGGTCAATAGGATTACAACAAAGGTGATGAACAGGATGAGATTGCGCTGTGGAAAAGCGGTGCCGTTGTCCAACTGAATCGGGATAGACAAGGCGGCTGCCAGCGAGACCACCCCCCGCATACCGGTCCAGCCGAGCATCAGCGGGGTTGTCCAGCCCGGATTTGAGTTATCGGCTACGGTAATAAAATTCCGCATGACCAGGGTCGTGATCACGGCCCCGTAACAGGATAAAATCCGGACAATGATCAGCGTTACCGTAATCAGAACACCGTAGCCAATGGCTTCGCCGATGCTGGTGCCGTCCAGACCCGAAACGATCTGTGGCAGATCGAGCCCAATCAGGATGAACACCAGTCCGTTCAGAATGAAGGAGGTACTTTCCCAGAAATTAAAGCCTCTGATTCGGGACCGGCCACTCAAAAAATCGAACCGGTGGTAAGACATCATCAGGCCACCGCTCACAACCGCCAGTACCCCCGAACTGTGTGCCTGCTCGGCCGCGATGTAGATGGCATAGGGCGTAAGAATAGACAGGGCCATGTCGATATTGACATTGGTAGGCAGGATCTTGTGCAGTTTCATGAACAGCCACCCAACCCCCAGACCAATTCCGACCCCGCCGACCAGCATCCACAAAAAGCTAAGGAAAGCATCCTGTGCAGAAAACCGGCCGGTAGAAACGGCAATCAGCGCGAACTGAAAGACGATCAGCGAAGACGCATCGTTGAGCAGACTTTCTCCTTCCAGAATCGACATCAATCGCTTAGGTACGTTGACGAATCGCATAATGGCACTGGCGCTGATCGCGTCTGGGGGCGACACGATGCCCCCCAGCACAAAGCCGAGTGCCAGCGTAAAGCCGGGAATATAGTGCTGAGCGATCAGGGCCGTACTGAAAGCCGTGACAAAGACGACCAGAAAGGCAAAGGAAAGGATAATGCGACGCCATTTCCAGAGTTCTTTCCAAGAAACGGACCAGGCAGCCTCGTAGAGGAGCGGTGGTAAAAAAATGATGAAGATCAGCTCCGGGTTCATGTCGAGCATCGGTACACCGGGAATAAAACCGATGACAAGACCCGCTACCACCAGCAATACCGGATACGCCACTTTGAGCCGCTGAGCCAGGATAATCAGCAGCAGCATGACCAGCACCATCCCCAGATAAAACGTAACCTGTTCAATCATTACAATGAAAAGTAAAGTGTAGCAGCAACCAGAGTCCCATAAAAAAACAGGCATTCTGCCTGTTTTTGGAGTCTAATATATTGGTTTTTGAGTTAAATGGGAATTGGGATGCTTATAGCTTAGCGGACGTCTTTTGAAAAAGAGGATAATTTCTCTTCTCTATAATAAATATACTCAAGCCGGTGAAGTTGCTCTATGCTTCCTGTTTTTTCTGAATATCAATTACTAAATCGACAGCGACATCAACCGAATTAGCAATCTGCTCAATGGTCAGGACGTTTAAGGCCAATAAGTTCTTTATCGTCTCTTTTTTGACTGCTAAAATTCTCTGTTGTTCGGCCTTTACGGCTTCCGCATTAGCTGCGGTTACACGTGCAAAATGAGCCCTTTCCTCCGGAGTCATTTTCCTGGTATCTAACTCGTCAATTGCCCGTCGGAGCCACTCTTCATTCCAGAAGACAGGGTACTGCGTTGGCTCAGTTGTATGTAAGGTTTTCATCGTATACACTAACTTATCTAAGTCTGACTCTACCTCGGCTACTGGCTTGTCAAATTTAGCCAACTCCATGGTAATAAACCGGGGCCGCCCGTGCGGTCATTTGACTATCAATGATTTCACCTTGCTCACTTCTCAAATTGGCAACCGTATGAAAATAAGAGGTTGCCAAAATACTTTTCTCCAGAAATGCAATAATATATATTTTAGGCAGGCCAGCGTAATCGAACTCACCCCGTTCAACGACCGTGTTGAATTTATGGAGGGCATAAAACTTCATACGTTGAATAAAATAAGGAGTATGGCCTAACTGCATTTCAACAATGAACTGAGTGCCATTCTCATCTATGCAAGACAAATCAAAAATGCCGCTTCGGCTGTCGATGGTCAGAGCCTCGAATGCATTTTTGTCGAAATAAACTTCCTGAATCGGGATACTGGATTTAATAAGTGCCTGTAAAGCGGTGCGCAGGAATAAGCTATCAGATTCGTTGCCGAAAGCGGCTTTAAAGCCATAATCAGAAATGATTGGGATGTATACGGTGGTCTCCATTCCATAAAAGTACCAGTTATTGAGAATATTGTATACATGGGGGCTATTCAATAACCCGAAGTCATGGCTCTGGCATATTTGTCCCAACTGCTCAAAGCAGGTTTAAGAAATCAGGAAGTCATCGGCGCATTTTGATGGAAGATTTATTACAATTTTTAGCCCAGCAAGCTCAGGATCTTAACCTGGGTTACGAATGATTCAGATCACCTTGCCTTCTTTGCTACCCACACTTTATACAGACAAGTCCCCCAGTAATCGAACGCGTAGAAGGGAACAGCGGTGAACATGATTTAGCTAACCACTTGCTTGCGAGCTGTTAAAGTGCTATTTGGCCTTGAATTAAGATCAGGTGATTTAACTTCGCGTTGTTTACAGCTGGATTACAACTGCGGCTAACCGTTCGATACCCATGACGGAGATTTTCGATAACATCAGAAAACTATATCGGTTCTATACGCCCGGTAACGAACTGGCCGATTATATCGAATTCTTCTCCGAGTCGTCGGCCGCCGAAACGTATCGGTACGTAGCCGATAACCAGTTCATGATTCGGATGTTTCCCAGCTGGACACCTACGGGCTACATCAATCTGGGGCCGCCTTATCGGATGACGGTAGGGGCGGAGCAGTTCCTGATTTCGCAGCATACCGACGTTCTTATTCTGAGAAACACCATCGTTGAGCGGCACAACCTGCCGACGGATCACATCTTCACTATCAAATTTTTTCCCGGTGGGCTGGAAGCCGTTCTCGGCGTCAATCAGGCTCAGTTCACCGATCAGGTCGTCCACCTGAATGCCGTGCTACCGGCTTCGCTGATTCAGCGCGTGAAAGAAGCCGACCATTTCGACGAACGCGTCGCCCTGCTGGAGCATTACCTGCTAGGTCAGTACCATCTCCGGAAGAAGCCTGATTATTACCGGAGTATTGTTCAGGATACGATCGGTACGTTCAGCAATAGTGGACTGGAACTGAATACGGGTCAGTTGGCCGATCGCCTGTTTCTGACAGCGAAGACCATCAACCGGTATTTTCATCGGGTGGTCGGCACTTCGCCCAAACAATACCTGACGATGGTCAGAACCCGGGCTGCGTTGGCTGGCTATGTGGCGAACAAAGACCGCTTCTCGCCCTACGAGTACGGCTATTACGATATGAGCCATTTCTACAAGGACATCGTCAGGTTTACGGGCCAGAAGCTTCGCCAGCAGACCGACTGAAATTGTCCGTTTTTTACTAAAATCTCTACGGCTAACCGCGTTGCTTTGTCGGAAACTAATTCAATTCCGCATGAATCGATTTTCGATAGCAACCGGTCTGCTGCTGGTCGGTCAACTTTCGGCTACGCTGGGCTTCGGGCAGTCGGGCGTGGTGCGCAAACTGGAACCCTGCGCCTGCCCTGTGTCGGTCGACAGCAGTTTTCGTACCCGCTGCGCCTACCTGATCGTGCCCGAAAATCGTCGTAAAAACAACGGCAAAACCATTAAGCTTCCGTTCATTGTCGTCGAAAGTAAGAACCCTGCCAAACGAAACGATCCGCTCCTGTTTACGAGCGGTGGACCGGGCGGCAGTTCGCTGGGTTGGGCGAGCGGTGTACCCCGACGACTGGTCATCAACGATCGCGACTGCATTGCGTTCGAGCAGCGCGGTACGCAGTTTGCCGTGCCCAATCTGTGGAGCGACGAACTCAGCAACACGATCAAAGAAGCCTACCGAAAGAACCTGAACAAAGACAGCATGGCCGTGGTCGGCGTCAGGCGTTACAAAAAAGCGCTGGAGGCCAAAGGCATTGACCTGTCGGGATACAATACCGACGAAACCGTATCGGATATCCATGATCTGCTGGCTACCTTACGGATCGACTCGGTCAATCTGCTGGGAATTTCGTACAGCGGTGGGCTGATGACGGCCGTGCTCAGGCGTGACCCCACCCGCATCCGATCGCTGATTCTGGATTCGCCGTTACCAGCTTTTGTACCCATCGATGAAGACGAACCCGCCAACCTGGCCGAAGCCCTGCGTAGCTTATTCAAACGCGTGGAAAGGGATTCGACCGATAAAGAGCGGTATGGTAAGCTGAAGGAGCGGTTTGAGCATTATTTTACATCCATCGGCGGCAAAACGTTTTCCATTCCGTATGTCGAAAAAGGCACTACCGATACCGTGCGGATTCAGTATACGCGAAATGACCTCTGGGATATTGTCCAGAATAACTTTTCTCCGCGACTGCCCTACATCCTGACCGAACTGATCAAAGGCAATCATGCAGCCTATGTCAAACCGCATCTGGATGGGATATTCGCGAATAGCAACGGCCCTTCCGGCATGCGCTTATCGGTATACTGCGCCGATCAGACAGCTTACCACAGCGAAAAGGTACTCCAGCAACTCTACGATGCGTACCCGTATCTGAAAGGCTACCACATCAACGACGTCTACAGAGCCCTGTGCGACTGCTGGCAGGTACCGCCCATCAAGGCCGAAACCAAGATGCCTTTCTATTCGGCCAAACCCGCTTTGCTGGCCGACGGTGAACTGGATAATGCCTGTCGCCCGCTTTATATCGACCGAATCCATCACTACATGCCCAACAGCCAGCGACTGCTCTTTCTGAATCGGGCACATGGTGTCGGTGGCCCCGATTTTAACCGCTTCCTACAACAGTTTCTGAACAATCCGTATCAGCCGCTAACCTCGGACAATCAGGAGATCGTGGTGTATTGAAGGGCGTTGGGGTAAGGGCAGAGGGGAAAGGGGTAAGGGTAAAGGGCATGGGGGAAAGGGGTAAGATTCTCATTTCACCTTAGCCTTTCACCCCATGCCCTTACCCCTCTGCCCTTTCCTACTCACTCCGCAAACTCTTCACCGGATTCATCAGCGCGGCTTTGATACTCTGAAAACTAACGGTCAGCAGGGCGATGATGGCCATTAACAAGCCCGTCAGCGCGAAAATCCACCAGCTGATTTCGGTTTTAAACTCGAAATTCTGCAGCCATTGGCTCATGGCGTACCAGGCAATCGGCGCGGCTATGACCGTAGCAATCAGCACCAGCTTCAGGAAATCTTTGGTGATCAGCGCAATGATACTGCTCACCGACGCGCCCAGTACTTTCCGAACGCCGATTTCCTTCGTCCGCTGCTCGGCTGTAAAGGTCGCCAGCCCGAACAGACCCAGGCAGGCAATCAGCACGGCAATCAGCGTGGAGGTTTCGATAAGCTGCGCCGTCCGGGTTTCATTCTGGTACGCCTGGGCCAGAGTCCTGTCCAGGAACTGGTACTCAAAAAGGCGGTTGGGAAACGTAGCTTTCCATGATTTTTCAATAGTGGCTAAAGCCGCCTGGATCGATTCGGTGGTAGGTTGTTCGCTTTGTAGTTTGATACCCGCCTGGTAAAAATTGTTCGGTACCACCTGAATGAGCGTCGGGTCTATTTTCTGGTGCAGGGAGTTGACGTTGAAGTTTTTAGCTACGCCAATAATCGTGGCGAACTGTGCTCCATCGCCGTAGTACACCTTCTGACCAAGGGCCGCTTCGGGCCGATCGATGCCCATTCGGGTGAGGAAAATCTCGTTGGCTATGACCTTGAAAGCAGCCGATGACGTATCCGTATCCCGAAGTTTTTCGCCAGTCAGTAATTGAATGCCGTAGGTATCCAGAAAATGAGAATCGCCCATTTTCATCTGAGTTTTGATTTCATTGACTTTGGCTCCTTTTCGATATTGCATACCCTGCATCCAGTTGCCTTCCGACGAGGCACTGTTGAGCGAGAAACTGACATCTTTGATCTGCGGGGATTCCATCAATTGCGTCCGCAGCGTTTGTAGTTTGTCGGGTTCATTGCTGGGTAGCCCAACGGTAATGATGGCGTTCTTATTAAAACCAAGATCGGCATTCTGAAAAAAAGAAAGTTGCCGATTGATAAGCAAAGCACTGCTTATCAGGATCATGGAAATGGTAAACTGCACCACTACCAACCCCTGCCGCAGTGAAATACTGCGTTCACCTTGCGGAAGCTTATTGATTCTCAGGGCCCAGATCGGTGGTATTCCCGATAATCGGAAGGCTGGATAGGTTCCGGCCAGAGCGGTGGTGACGAAGGCTAAAACCGCCAGAAATGCCCCAATTTTCCAGGAGAACAGATCGGCTGTTGTGAGCGGTAAGTCCATCATGGTAGCTACTGACGGAAGCAGCAGCCAGGCCAGCAGAAAAGACAGGAGGGTAGATAGACCGGTCAGTAATCCGGCTTCTGTCAGAAACTGATAGATCAGTGACAGACGATTGCTTCCGACAGACTTACGAATCCCGATTTCTTTGGCTCGTTTGAGCGCCTGCGCCGTAGTCAGGTTGATGAAATTGATGCAGGCAATGAGCAGCACGAAAGCACCAATCAGGGCTAACATATTGAGCAGTTTGACATTAGCCTGCCGACCGCTGAAATTGAACCCATAATGAATCTCCGCTAATGGTCTTAGGGCAAAATGCTGATTCTGAATGGTCTTTGGGTCTTTCTGGTATTTAACCTGAATCGCCTGGAACCGGTTGGCTAATTGAGCTGGTTTGAAAGCCGGTTTAAGGAGTGTATACACATGGAAATTGTCGCCGAAACCGCTCCAGCCATGTGAGTCGAAATCGGGCTGTAGCTGCTTGAGGCTGGAAAACGAAATCAGAACATTGAATGGGAAGTTGGTGGTTGCTGGGTAATCGTGCAGGACACCCGTAACTTGTAAATCCTGTTTGTTGTCATAGCGAATGGTTTTTCCGACGACGTCGGTGGTGCCAAAAAATTTTTTTGCGTACGACTCCGTCAACACCACCTGATTCGGCTGCGAAAGTGCCGTACGAGCGTCGCCTGTTAGCCATTGGTAATCAAGGAGATGGAAAATATCCGGACTGGTAAACGCAATCCGTTCCTGGAAAAAACTACCCGATGCGGGTATTGCCAAACTCCGGCCCCAGTCGTAATAGACGGGTACGATGGCCTCAAACTCCGGCGCTTCTTTTTGGAGCACAACACCCATTTCTGTGTAGGTGCCGGGGTGGGGGTTGGGGTCGCTGTTGTTTACGGTTTCGACCCGATAAATGCGGTCGGCGTTTTTGTGCTGCTTATCATAGCTGGTTTCATGGACGATAACCAGAAACACCAGTAAGGCACAGGCTATGCCTAACGCCAGACCGAAGCCATTGATAACAGAAAACGCTTTGGCATTCGCCAGATTGCGCCAGGCAATTTTTACATAATTGCGTATCATGACAGGGCTCAATAAAAAAGGTGAGGGATATTTTTTAGCTGTTTCCGATTGGGCCAGGGGCCGCAGTAATTTCAGGGCGTTGAGGCCGTAGCGCCAGTTGGCCCGGCGTTCGCCTAGGGTTTGCACCCAGTAGGGGTATAACTCGGCCAGATCGCCCATCACGTCTTCCCGCGTATCGGGATGAGCGAAGGTGTTCAGCAGCCAGGTAGCGAAGCGGGGCGGGGTAGTGCGCATGGGGGTAAGAGCATGGGGCATGGGAGTAAGGGCGCAGGGAGGGCTTGGGAACTACCCTATGCCCTTACCCCCATGCTCTATGCCCCAGATTATTCAGATCGTAAACTCTTGATCGGATTGGTCAGCGCGGCTTTGAGGCTCTGGAAACTGACCGTTACCAAAGCGATGGCAATTGCCAGTGAGCCCGCCAGGACGAAGACCCACCATTCGATGGCAACGCGATAGGCGAAATCCTGCAACCACCGGTTCATAGCGTACCAGGCGATGGGCGAAGCGATCAGGATGGCAATCAGCACGGGCTTCAGGAAGTCTTTTGACAAGAGCGCAACGACGCTGGCGACCGACGCGCCCAGTACTTTCCGAACCCCGATTTCTTTCGTCCGTTGCTGGGCCGTGAACATGGCCAGCCCAAATAACCCCAGGCAGGAGATGAGGACCGTTAGGCTGGCGAAAATGCTGAACAACTCGCCAACCCGCTGTTCGGACTGGTAGATGGCGTTGAACCGTTCGTTGAGAAACGAATAAGCAAACGGGGTATCGGTCTGGGCTTTCCAGATCTGCTTCAGGGTTTTCAGCAAACCCGGCAAGTCGTCGGTTTTTATCCGAAGCGCCATCTGGTAGTTGTCGCCCCCGTAAAACAGGACCAGCGGAGCTATGGCCTGGTGCATCGACTCGAAATGGAAATTTTTGACGACGCCAATGACGGTGTATCTCCGCTTCTGTTCCGGACTGCCATTGCCCACCGCCCAGACACGTTTGCCGATGGGGTTTGTCCAGCCAAATCGTCTGGCGGCCGCTTCGTTGATCAGGAGAGCAGAACTGTCGGAAGGGAAGGCTTTCGAGAAGTTGCGTCCCTGGGCCAGCGCAATGCCTAAGGTGGGCAGGTAATGCTCATCGATGTAGTAGTTTTTTTCCCGATACGTCGTCGCTTCCGGTTCGCCATTATCGGGCACAAAGCCGTCGTTGCTGCTGTTGGAGGCCCCCGCCGGAACGAAGCCTGCCAGTGTCACGTCCTGCACCTGGGGCAGTCGCCGTAGCTCGGTTTTGAGCGCATCGGCTTTGTTGCCGAGTGTATACGTGTCATGCAGCAGCAGGACCTGATCCTTATCGAACCCAACTTTCTTGCTCTGAATGAAATGCAGTTGCTGATAAACAATCACGGTCCCGATGATCATCCCGATCGATACCATAAACTGGGTCGTAACCAACGTATTACGTAACCAGCTACTGCGGCTGCCAGCCTGTAAGCGACCTTTCAGCACGCTGACCGGTTTGAAGGCCGACAGGAAGAAAGCCGGGTAACTCCCGGCCAGCAGACCAATGAGCAGGCAGGTCGTCAGCATTCCCGGAATCATCCAGCCAGTTGTGAGCGCGCTGATCGTAAATTGTTTCCCCGACAGCCGGTTGAAGCCTGGTAAAAGCAGAACGACAATCCCCACAGCGACAATCAGTGCCAGGAACGTGACCAGTACGGATTCGCTCAGAAACTGCCCTACCAACTGACCCCGCAGCGAACCCAGTACCTTCCGAACTCCCACTTCCTTCGCCCGCCCGGCCGAACCAGCCGTGCTTAGATTCATGAAATTGATACAGGCGACCAGCAGAATAAATACCGCAATGGCCGAGAAGATATAAATGTACTTGATGTCGCTGTTGGGCTCGATTTCGGCTTCTATGTGGGAGCGCAGATGAATGTCGGTAACCGGCTGAAATTCGAACCCGAAGTGATTGCCTTTTCGAATGAATTCGCTCAGGTTCATGCCCAGAATCTGCTGAAGTTCGGTGCCTATGTACTTGCTGACCATTTCCGGTATTTTCGCTTCGAGTTGCGCAGGGGAGTAGCCGGGGCGCAGCACGACGTACGTCAGTATACCACTGGTCAGCCAGGTGTCGCGCAACTGAATCGACCCTAACGAGCCAAACATATCGTAGTGAAAATGAGTGTTCGAGGGAACATCTGCGCAGACGCCCGTCACCCGGAACAGTCCGCGTGTGCCGACCGTCAGGCTTTGCCCGATAGGGTCCTGATCACCAAAGTATTTGCGGGCGGTGGTTTCGGTAATGACAAGTGTGTTGGGGGCGGTCAGTACGGTCTTGCTGTTTCCTTTCAACAGCGGAATGGCGAAGACCCGAAAGAAATTGGAGTCGGCGAACGCAACGTGTTCTTCTTTAAAGCCCTCCACGTCCTTGCGTTTGACGATGAACGTACCCTCCTGGTACACGCGCGTCATGTCTTCGATGCCCGCGTAGTCACGCGCCAGCGCCGGCCCCGCCGGTACGCTCACGTAAGCGGCTTTCAGTTCCTTCCCCCCGATTTGCCCATGAATAATCATCCGATAAGTCCGGTCGGCTCGGTCGTGATAGCGATCGTAACTGAGTTCGTGCTGCACGAACAACACGATTAGCAGACACGTAGCCAGCCCGACGGCGAGCCCGATGATATTGATGGCCGTAAACGCTTTGTGCAGAATCAGGTTTCGCCAGGCGATTTTCAGATAATTGCGGATCATAGTAGGACTCAGGGAAAAAGTGGTACGGTATTGCGGTACTTGTTTTGATCGGGCTAGTGGTCGCACTAATTTCAATGCATTTAAACTATAGCGCCAGTTGGCCCGGCGTTGCCCCAGGGTCTGCACCCAGTGGGCGTACAACTCGGCCAGATCGCCCATCACCTCCTCCCGGGAGTCGGGGTGAGCGAAGGCGTTGAGCAGCCAGGTAGCGAAGCGGGGCGGGTTCATAGCTTAAATGAATAATGTAGAATGGATAATGGGAGATGTAAACTCGTTAGTTATCAGCGGGCTATTTTAGTAGGATGCTGCCATTATGCATTGTCTAGTCCGAACGCAGCGATTGTACAGGATTCATCAAGGCCGCTTTAAGACTTTGGAAACTGACAGTAAGCAGAGCGATTACTATCGACAGTCCACCAGCCAGCGCAAATACCCACCACTCAATGTCGATCTTGTAGGCAAAATCAGTCAGCCACCGATTCATCACATACCAGGCAATGGGCGTTGTGATGAGGATAGCGATCAGAACCGGTTTCAAAAAATCTCTGACAAGTAGAGAGACAACACTGATGACCGATGCGCCCAGCACTTTCCGAACCCCGATTTCCTTCGTGCGTTGCTCGGCGGTGAACGTGGCGAGTCCAAACAGACCTAAACACGAAATGAAAATGGCTAGAATGGCAAAGTAATTAGCTAACCGACTCACCATCTGCTCGCTCTGATAGAGCCGGGTAAACTCCAGATCTGAGAACTGATACGTAAACGGGAATTTAGGATTGAGCTGCTGGCTAACTTTTTCCAGGCTGGCCAGCGCTTCCTGGGTTTTACCCGCTTCCGTACGAACGATAATGGTACCCCAGGTTCGGGTTTCGTCCAGTCGCATAACGATCGGCTCGATAGCCTGATGCATAGAACTGAAGTGGAAATCCTTTAATACACCGATAATCTTGCCCTGCCGAGAACCCCACTTTAGCGGTTGATCAACCCCGCTTTTGTAGCCCATTTTGGCGAGGGCTGTTTCGTTGACCAGAAAGCCAACTGAATCGGTGCCAAACGCTTTCGAGAAATCCCGTCCTTCTTTCAAGGTCAGACCCATCGTTTTTACGAAATCATAGCCCACGGTCTCGTCAGCAAACTTAACGGCCTGATTGGGGTCTTTGCCTGTCCACACGAAATCGCCGGTATGATGCTCAATGAGGGTGGGCGTACCCCGCATACGCGAGACGGTCTGGATACCAGGCATTTTGCCCGCTTCCTCTTTAAACAGTGAATAGTTTCGGCCTAGCTCACCTTCCAGCGGGATGTAAATCAGGTTTTCACGGTTATATCCGATGTTCTTGGTCTGGATATAATCCACTTGTCGATACATGACAAGCATACCCACAACCAGCAGAATGGATAGTCCAAACTGAAAGACTACCAGACCTTTCCGAAAATTCGTTGCGCCAGGACTAAACCGTAGCTTACCTTTCAGAACTCGGACTGGATTCAACGCCGACAGGAAAAGGGCCGGATAACTGCCTGACACAAAACCCGTCAGTAGGAGTAAGGTCAAGAGCGTAGCCCAGAAGATCGGTTGGCTGAATGGCAGAAAAAGTTGTTTGCCCGTAAGGTTGTTGAAGGCCGGTAGAATCACCATAACCAGGGCCACTGCGAGCAACATGGCGAAGAAAGTGAGCAAAACGGCTTCGCCCACAAACTGACCCACTAATGATGAACGGGCTGCTCCAACAGACTTCCGAATCCCCACTTCTTTGGCCCGTTTGGCCGAACGAGCCGTGGCCAGATTCATGAAATTGATACAGGCAATCAACAGGATAAAAAGGGCGACAAAGCTGAACAACTGCACATACTCGATGCGACCGCCCTCAAAATGACCGTTTTTGGCCGTAGAGTGAAGGTATTTTTCTGAGTAAGGTTGCAAGGCCAACTCTTCAATAAATGCCTTGTTTTTGGGTTTATAGCGATAGGTGAAGTCCTTGATTTTTGCTTCAACTTTAGCCAGATCGGCAGGTTCGCCGTTGCGACCTGAACGTAATTGAATGTATGTAAACGGATTGACGTTCCCCCAGTTATGTACCCAGTCGTTTGCTTTTACGAAATCGCCCCAGGTCCGTAGAAAATCGAACCGCTGCGACGAATTGGCGGGTAGGTTTTCGAAAACGGCGGTTACGGTCAGATCATCCTTATTCTCGTAGCGAATAGTTTTGCCAATGGCTTTGTCTGGACTTCCAAAAAACTGATCGGCCATTTTCCGGGAAATCGCAATGCCGTTGGGAGCGTTTAACGCTGTTTCGGGTGTTCCTTCCAGTAATGGGTAACTAAACATCCTGAAAAAATCAGCCCCGGCAAATGAGCCTTCCACCTTGCTAATCTTGTCGCCCACCTGAAACGTAGACGGCTGATTCCATTCAAGACCGCTGGCGTATTGTATTTCCGGAATGACGCGCTTGAGTTCGTCGGCCAGCAACCCCTGGGTTTCATAAGCAGCTTCCGTTTTGTCATCAAAATGATTGCGTTCATACACCTGGTAGAGGTTCTTGCCATTCGCGTGGAAACCATCGACACTACGTTCGTCCTGCACCCACAGCAAAATGAGCAGGCTACAGGCCATGCCTAGCGCAAGTCCCAGCACGTTAATGATTGAAAATGCTTTGTTGCGAATCAGATTCCGAAAGGCAACCGTTACATAATTCCGTATCATATCAGGACTTAGGAAAAGGGGTGTTGTATACTGTTCATTGGACTTCCGTTTGGCTAGTGGTCGCACTAATTTCAGTGCATTTAAACTATAGCGCCAGTTGGCCCGGCGTTGCCCCAGGGTCTGCACCCAGTGGACGTACAACTCGGCCAGATCGCCCATCACCTCCTCCCGGGAGTCGGGGTGAGCGAAGGCGTTGAGCAGCCAGGTAGCGAAGCGGGGCGGAGCGTGGTGCATAGGGGTAAGAGCATGGGGATGGCTCTGGTGGCGGGGGTAGCAGAGAGGGTTTGAGAGACAAGGCCGCTTGGGTGCGTTCCCTGCCCCTAGCCCTTACCCCTATGCCCTTTTCACCCACCCATGAGTTGTAGGGTTTGGGGTGGTAGTGCGTTCCATAATTCGGTACGCACCTGCTTCACCTCTTGCAGCGCTCTTCGACCGGCTGCCGTAACCGTGAAATAACGCTTGCGTCGGCCTCCCCGCTCGGCGGTCGCTCCGCCCATTTTTGACGACAGAAATCCTTTTTCTTCCAGTCGTTGCAGGGTTGTATGAATCGTGCTGAAGCCCACGGCCCGGCCTGTTTTCTGTTCGAGTTCCTGCGTGATCGTAACCCCGTAAGCCTCTTCGTCCAGAATCGCCACCGTCAGCAAAACCAATTCCTCAAATTCACCCAGAAAGGCCCTTTTCATGGTTAGGTCATTTTATACGATAATGTCGATCAAATGCGGTGCCAACTCACAGAACATACGTTTGGGACGCTAAAAACAGGATTTCTGGAAAATCTGCCCTCAGTCTACTGTCCAGAATCGGACAGCAGTTGTCCGTTTTGCGGACAGCCGATCAGCGCACGCATTCAGCCAGGCGAGCGGCCATGTCGATCGAATGTTTGTTTATCTTTGGGAAAACATCGGTCAGGTTATGGAAGTGGTTATCGAACAGCCGATTGGCGACGAATTTCAGGACGAGAAGATGTCAAGTATCAATCACGCAGAATTACAAAGTCATTTATCATTTCTGCTACGGGCGACATACCGGCACCAATACAGCATTTATACTGAACTGGACTTTGAGTTTGCTTCCGGCAAAACCCGTCCAGACCTCTGCATTATGCCTAAGCGTAAAGCTGACTGGCTGGCCGACGAAATCGTTGTCCAGGATGTGCCCCTAACGACGATTGAAATCCTATCTCCGGAGCAGAGCCTGAACAGTCTGAGTGACCGGATTTACAAAAAACACTTTCCGGCCGGGGTTAAATCGGTCTGGCTGGTTGTCCCTACGGTGCAGACGGTTTCTATTTTGTTACCTGATCGTCGGCAAATCAATGTGTCGGAAGGAATGGTTACCGACCCTGTAACCGGTATACAACTCAAATTGAGTGAGATTTTTGAAGGATAAGTTTTCGTGATAAACGAGCTATGCGAAAGGTAATATTGGCGTTGGCCGTCAGCCTGGATGGCTACATTGAGGGGCCAAACGGCGAGTACGACTGGTGCTTTACCGACCAGGACTATGGAATGACCGCTTTTCTGGAACGGATAGACGCTCTTTTTATCGGCCGGAAGAGTTACGAACTCATGAACAATCCAGCCGAAGCGGCCAGCAATTACACGTTTCCGGAGTACAAAAAATACGTGTTCTCCAGTACGCTGACGGATGTAGGCACTGGTGCGGAGCTAGTTCGGGGCGACATAAAAACGTGGGTCGATCAGTTGAAAAACCAGCCTGGTAAGGATGTCTGGCTCTTTGGCGGGGCCAGCCTGACGGCTTCGTTCATCGACGAGGGATTGGTGGATGAGTTGTTCCTGGCCGTGCATCCGATTCTGCTGGGGGCGGGAAAACCCCTGTTTTCAAACATCCAGGAGCGGATTAAACTGACCCTTACCGAGTCCAAAACATATTCGACCGGGTTGGTTTCGCTTTGGTATCGGATGGGGTAAGGTGTATCGGTTACGTAACGGAGGGCGGTTTGCCGCCCCGGTCCAGTCGGAAGAAAGGTCAAACCTCCTATCTTGCGAGGGTTTTAAGCCTACCCTCGCTCCCATGAATCGACTCACTACCCTCCGTCTGATAACCTTACTTATTAGTGTGTACTGGCTAACGATCGCTACGGCGGTTGGTCAGACCAAAGCCGAAAAAATCGATGCGCTGATCCGACAGTACGTGGCTAACCGACAGTTTAACGGTGCGGTGCTGGTGGCCGACAAAGGAAAAGTTATTTTCAAGAAGGGCTATGGAATGGCCAACATGGAGTGGAATATCAATAACACCTCCACCACCAAATTCCGGCTGGGCTCCATTACCAAACAGTTTACCTCCATGCTCATCATGCAACTGGTGGAGCAGGGAAAGCTGAAATTAGCTGGAAAAGTCACCGACTACCTGCCCGATTACCCCAAAGCGACGGGTAGTAAGATTACCCTACATCATCTGCTTACGCATACCTCGGGGATACCGAGCTATACCAGCTTCCCGAACTTTTTCGAGACCATGAGCCGGGACCCCTACACGCCCGATGCGTTCGTGAAGAAATTCTCCGGCCTGCCGCTGGAATTTGAACCCGGTACCCGGTTCGTATACGACAACTCCGGGTATTTTCTGCTGGGTGTGATTATCGAGAAAGTGACGGGGAAGCCCTACGCGCAGGTGTTGCAGGAGAATATTCTTACCCCGCTGAACATGGCCGATACGGGCTACGACCTCGCCGGACCGATCATTGCCAAGCGGGCGTCCGGCTACGAGAAGCGGAGCGAAGGGTACGTCAACGCACCTTATCTGGACATGTCGATTCCGTACGCGGCTGGCTCTTTGTATTCGACAGTGGAAGATTTACACCGCTGGGACCAGGCCCTGTATACCGACAAGCTGCTGGCCGACACGACGCTGAAAGCGGCCATGTTCACCCCGTTTCTGAATCATTACGCCTACGGTTGGCAGGTCGAAAATATTATGGTAGGTAAGCTGAAAGACAGCCTGTTGCTCATCGAACATAGTGGTGGAATCAACGGGTTCAACACCCTGATCAGCCGGATTCCTGAAGACAAACGGCTGGTCGTTTTGCTGAATAATACGGGCGCAGCACCCCTGGAAATCATCCGGAAAAATATTCTGAATATCCTCTACAATCAGCCGATCGAGCCGCCTAAAAAACCAATCGCCGAATTACTGCGGAAGTCGGTTCTGTCGGAGTCGGCGGAGGCTTCGCGGCAGAAGTTCAAGATTTGGCGGGGCGGCAAAGCGTATAGTCTGGATGAAAGCGAAATGAACAGCGTAGGCTATGAACTGCTGCGCGATGGCAAACTGCCGGAAGCCCTTACCGTGTTTACGCTGAACGCCGAATCGTTTCCGGCGTCGTATAATGTGTACGACAGCCGGGGCGAAGCGTACCTGAAAGCAGGCGATAAAGCTGCGGCCATTCAGGATTATAAAAAATCGATCGAGCTAAATCCGCGTAATGCCAATGGGTATACCAAACTAAAAGAGCTGGGTGTGGCCGTCAACGCGCCCAAAGAGGTAACCGTTGCCGTCGATACCCAGACCCTGGAGTCGTATGTGGGCAACTACCAGCTGGCTCCCTCGTTTGCGATCGCCATCACCCGGACCGGCGATCAGCTCTACGGGCAGGCTACAGGGCAGCCCCGGTTCGAGCTGTTTGCCGAGTCGAAGACCAGGTTTTACCTCAAAGTAGTCGATGCGCAGGTCACCTTCATGAGCAACGCCAAAGGTGAAGTCGAGCAGCTGATCCTGCACCAGAACGGACGGGATATGCCCGGCAAGCGCGTTCGCTGAGGCTAGTTGATAAGCAGTTTGATGGGGTGCATGTAAATGGTTAACCAGGTGGTGCTGGCCGGCAGGTCCGGATAATGGTTGGCCGCATGCAACTCCCACTGACTATCGTTTTCGGTTTGGTCAGTCAGGCGATAACTGAGTTCGATAAAGTAGCCTTCGAGGTAATACAATTCTATTTTGCAGGCGGGACGGGCAACCGTCGTCAGGAATGTTGCCGTGCTGTAGGCAAGCCTGGCCAGTTGAAACGGTGTGAGTCGGTTTAAGGTAAAGGCAGTCATGCAGGGGAGGGGTTAAGATCATCTGCTTATGACGAAGGGCAGGTCCGTTGGCCACCGTCGGCCGAAAAACAGACTGTCTGCCCATCGCCCTACAACCGCTCAGGTACTATTTATGCCGGAGATTCGGCGGAATCCGTACCTTGCAGCCGCCATTAAGTCTTAACCCATCCGATCATGAATTTTCTAGCTGTTCTCATCGTTCTGGCCGTCGTCGTTGTCTACCTCTCCGTTGTGGTGGTGCAGCAGGGAACGGTTGCCGTCATTACCGTATTTGGTAAATACACCCGGGTTATGGCCCCTGGTCTGAACTTCAAAATTCCGTTTATCGAAGTCGTTTACCGGCGCATTTCCATCCAGAACCGCTCCGTCGAACTGGCGTTTCAGGCCATTACCGCCGATCAGGCCAACGTCAATTTCAAAGCCATGCTGGTGTATTCGGTCTTGAATCAGCAGGAGGAAACGATTAAAAACGTAGCGTTTAAATTCATCGACGAAGCCTCGTTCATGCAGGCGCTGGTGCGGACGATCGAAGGGTCGATCCGGAGTTTTGTCGCCACCAAACGCCAGTCGGAAATTCTGGCGCTTCGGTCCGAAATTATCGAACACGTCAAGGCGCAGCTCGACAGCCTGCTCGAAAGCTGGGGGTATCACCTTACCGACCTGCAACTGAACGACATTGCGTTCGATGAGGTGATCATGCGTTCGATGGCGCAGGTAGTGGCCTCGTCGAATCTGCGGGCAGCGGCCGAAAATGAAGGGCAGGCTCTGTTGATTACGAAAACAAAAGCTGCCGAAGCCGAAGGCAACGCCATTCAGATATCGGCGGAGGCCGAAAAGAAAGCCTCGCAGCTACGGGGGCAGGGGGTAGCGTTGTTTCGTGAAGAAGTGGCCAGAGGGATGGCTGAGTCGGCCAAAGTGATGAACGAAGCCAACCTGGATGCATCGCTGATTCTGTTTTCGATCTGGACCGAAGCCATCAAACACTTTGCCGAGAATGGAAAAGGAAACGTCATATTTATCGACGGCTCAACGGAAGGCATGGAAAAGACCATGAAACAACTGCTGGCTATCGAAACCATGAACAGCCCCCAACCCAGTCGGATTATTCCGCCCAAGCCGTAGGTGAATGCATAGGCGCATAAGGCAATGAATATGCAGGAGTTGTCGGGAAGGTAGCCCGTTTTTTTTGTTTAGCTAAAAACATTCATCTGCGCAGTTATGACAAACCTACTTTTTCCCACCGATTTCTCAACCAGCACCACCGTGGCCCTCGACTGGGTGCGGCTATTTGCGCATAAGACCGGAGCGACCGTTACCCTGCTCCATGCGTACCAGCCCATGATTCCGGATACTACCCTGCCGACCATCGGCGATCCGGGTCTGGGTGTCGTGGCTTCGATGGAGATTGAAGATATCAGCCGTCAGCGGCTGGGCGCACTGGCGACACAACTGCGCAAGGAAGGCTTGCCCGTGCGAGTCGACTGGCGCATCGGGGACGTAGAAGACAGCATCCTGGAGTCGGCCCGCGAACACTCGGCCGACCTGATCATCATGGGGCGTAGTGACCTGAACACGTTTTTCGACCGGCTAGCGGGGAGTGCCGTTACCGAAGTGGCCGACGAAGCGCGCTGCCCGGTACTCATCGTGCCATCGACGGAAGAAGGGAAACCGATCCGGCCCGCGCAGGTGCGTTCCATCGCGTATGCCATGCAACCCCAAACGACGCAGAGTCTCATCTCGTTTCAGACCGATTCACTCGTGAAAGCCTTCGGTGCTCAACTCGACGTGTTGACCGAAGACGAAATCGATGACGTTAAGGCGGATTTGATCGTGATGCAGTTATACCCCAAAAATGGGTTTCTGGACAGCTTGTTTCACCCCAACCACGTAGCCCGGCTTGTCGAGAAATCGGAGGTGCCGGTGCTGGTGTATCACGAGCGAAAATAATCCTTCTGGTTTTGGTTTGTGCCGGTGCCACCGGCACAAACCAAAACCAGAAAACTAATCCTCATCGACTCTGGCGAAGGGTTTGTGATGAACCGGGAAATTACAGGAGTTTGCAATAAAGCAGTTTTTATTGGCCTGATGATGCAGTTCGTTGGCTGTTTCAATCATGGCTTCCTCCGCAACCACCACCGTGGGATGAAGCGTGACTTCCGTAAAATGACCACCTCCTTCGGGTGTCTCGACCATCGTGCCTTCCGCCCGGTCGATGTAATCGACCACCACAACGCCCGCTTCGGCGCATAAATGCAGGTACGACAACATGTGGCAGGTCGACAGCGAAGCGACCAGAAGTTCTTCGGGGTTGTGTTTGGTTTTATCCCCCCGAAACGCCGGGTCGGACGAGCCCAGAATAGCCACTTTGTCATCGACCGAAATGGTATGGCTGCGTTCGTATGCTCGGTAACTGGCCGTTCCCTGACCCGTATTGCCGGTCCATTCGACGGTTAGAGAATAATGATGTTCTTTCGCCATGCGTGTCTGATGTTCAGCTCATTCGTGTAGTGCCGACCGTCCTGGTTGGGTAAAAATCAAGATTCACCCGGCCGGACAGTCGGTGCTACAACGATGCAACTTACTTATTTTCTCCGCCGATAGGGCCATAGAACAACACCCAGGTCGCGAAATCGTCCGTAAAGTTCTCAAACCGATGGTCGACGCCCGCCGGAACGAACAAGAGATCGCCCGGTTTGATCGCGCTTCGCTGCCCCGCATAGTTGAACGTACCCGTTCCTGACGTGACCACATAAACCTCGTCGCGTTCGTGTGGAGTCTGCCGGTCAATTCGATCGGGCTTGTAATACTCGACTACCAGACTTCCGTGTGCGAACAGCTCGATGAATTCTTTCGAATGACCCTGCAATTGATGCAGCGCATCTGCCGGAGTCAGGTGGATGGCTTTCAAAGCGGACATAGATGACCAGAATTCATTAACTATTTTCCTTCGTCAATTTTAAATACTCCGGCAAAGGTGTTGTGGCGCTGTAGTCTGCCGGAACGGGTGCCAGGCGCACGGTCTGGAGCGGAATGACACCCGCCCAGGTCGGCAAGTCTTTATCCTCCTCGTCGTCGTTGGGGCCGCCCGTACGCATTTTGGCCGATGCCTCGGCCAGCGAAAATGCCAGCACGGTGGTTTTCCGCAGTTCGCTGGCGGTGGTTGGGCGCAGATCGTCCCAGCGGTTCGGGATCAGATGGTCAGTGATCAGGGCCAGCGCTTCCAGGGACTCGGCTTCGTCGGTCACTTTTTCGGCATTGGCGAAGATGACGACCGACCGGTAGTTGACGCTATGGCTGAACGCCGACTTGGCCAGAACCAGTCCATCGGCCAGCATCACCGAAATACAAACCGGCGCGCCGTGCTCGATGGCGCGGATGAAATGACTGCCCACCGACCCGTGGATATACATCTTATCGGCTTTGCGGGCAAAAGCCGTAGGAATGGCCATCGGTTGACCGTCGATAACAAAGCTGACGGTGCAGAAAAGCGCGTCGTCTAAAATAGGGTGAATCGTTGCCGCGTCGTAATGCGCTCGCTTGGCTAATCGACTGGGCGTGGTGCGGGCTGTTTGCATAAAAAATTGGCTGGTTGACAGTTGATAGATTCCAGCGATCGTAGTGAATGGTATTGTAAATGTCGTTCTTTGCCGGACTACTGATATGGTCCGCTTTTCAGACATTTGCTAGTCCGGTTATGATTCCGTTGAAAACGCTCATTTTACTCGATAAGGCTTCCGTTACACCGATTTTCGTGCAGGTCAGCAATCAGCTTGGGCAATTGATTCGACAAGGGACTCTGCCGCCCGGGTACCGGCTGCCGGGTACGCGCCAACTGGCTGAGTTGCTGGGGCTAAACCGGCAGACGGTGGTGGCGGCTTATGACGAGGGGCTGGCGCAGGGCTGGCTGGAAAGCCGGACGGGAAGCGGGACTTACGTAGCGACTCATTTTCCGGATGTCAGGCCGCAACCGTTTACATCAGCGGCAGACATGCCCACACTTCCTGCCGCTCTCGCTGATCGACCAGGTTATACCTTTGAATCCCTCGATTTTCTGAAGCGGCCCGTACTGACGAACCAGGCTGGTTTACGACTGGACGATGGTTTTCCGGATAGCCGGCTGGCACCGATGGAGGAGCTGAGCCGGGCGTATCGGTCCTATTTTCGGTGGGGAAATCCGCAGCAACATTTTGGGTACGGCGATACCCAAGGCCACCTGCTACTACGTGAGCAACTCTCTGTGCATCTGAACGAGACCCGCGGCTTACGGACCACGGCCGACAACGTGCTCATTACGCGTGGTAGTATCATGGGCCTGCACCTGGCCTGTCAGGTGCTCTTACGGCCGGGCGATGTGGTCGTGACGGGCGAAACAACCTGGGCTGGTGCCACCATGAACCTGCAGAAAGCGGGAGCATCGGTGATGACCGTGCCGGTCGATCAGCATGGGCTGGATGTAGAAAAACTAGCCGAAATTTGCCGGAAACGGCCAATCCGGCTAGTGAATGTCACTCCGCATCATCATTACCCGACCACCGTCACCCTGCGCGCCGACCGGCGAATTCGATTACTCCAACTGGCTGAACAATACAGCTTTGCTATTCTGGAAGATGACTACGATTACGACTTTCATTACCTCAGTCGCCCCATTCTGCCGCTGGCCAGTGCCGACCGGAAGGGCATGGTGGTGTACGTCGGTTCGCTGACGAAGTCGGTGGCGCCCGCTTTTCGGATCGGTTACGTGGTGGCCCCTGCGGCTCTTATCGACGAACTGGCCCGGCTCCGGCGCATCATCGACCGGCAGGGCGATCCGATGCTGGAGTTTGCGATCGGTCAGCTGATCAAGCATGGAGACATGAAACGCCATTTCCGGAAAGCCCTGCGCACTTACCACGCCCGGCGCGACCGTTTCTGTGATCTGCTTGCAACGGAATTGACCCATGCTCTATCGTTTACCAAACCCGACGGTGGATTGGCCGTCTGGGCGACGTTCGATGCTGAAATTGACATGGACGCGCTGGCGCAGCGGGCCGCTCAGCAAGGACTGTTTTTTTCGAGCGGAACCGCGCATAACCCGCCTGGTCAGCGGCTCAACGGTACCCGGTTAGGATTTGCTTCAAGTACGGAGGAAGAACTGGAGCAGAGCGTACGTCTGTTGAAACGGCTGCTCTAGGTATTACGGCTGGTACGCCAGCCCGGCCTCGATACAGTTTATAGGCTTCCGGCAGGCAAACCGCGCAGGGACGGTAACCCAGCTCAACGGCTTCCGACTCATTTCTGAAAAATACCCGGTTTTCGACTTTCATTCGCTTGCCTGCCCGGCAGTCGAGCCGGCCATAGATCTTGCCCGGTCGATGCCCGCCCAGCATTATAGCCCCGGTTTTCACCAAACGACTCAACGCCCGTAAGCGTGCGTAAGGTATCGGGCCCAACTCGGTATGGCGGATCATGCAGCGTCGTGAAAAATCAATCCGAGCGTCATTCGGGTGCCACGGCTAACTTCGCTGACGCCGTGGCGCATGGTCAGTCGGTAGTAGCCCCGGGTTCCCTTGGCCGGTCGGTATTTGGTCGTAAAGACTACCACCTGCCCCTGGCCGGGCTGGAGAACGATGGCTTTCGATTGCTGGCGGGGCCGCTGTTCGAGCAGAACGAATTCGCCACCGGTATAATCCTGGCCGGGTTGGTTCAGAAATAAAACCGCCTGAAACGGGAAATACAGATCACCATACATATCCTGGTGCAGCGCATTCCAATCGCCTGCACCGTACTTCAGCAGGAGGGGTGTTGGGCGTTTCTGACCCGCTTCGTGGCAGGTAGCGAGCCAGGTATCGAGGTCCGTTGCGTAGCGTTGAGCAATTCCTAGTTTTTCGTTCCACTCGTTGGCAACCGGTGCTAGCTGGGCAAACAATTCATGCCGCAGCGCATCGACAGCGGGTGGCAGCGGGTAACTAAAATATTTATAAGTACCGCTGCCGTAGCCATGCTGCTGCATCACAACGGTTTTGCGGTATAAATCCGAAGCATCGAACAGGCTGGCCAGTTGCTGGCATTCATCGGGCGATAGAAGCGGAGGCAGTAATACAAACCCTGTTTCCGAAAGCGTATTTTGGTGCGTCGACCAGTCTACAAGTTGAGTCATAAGCGTGTCATTCATGGTAACTTAGTAGTCGTTGATTGTCATTTGTGGTCATTGGTTGTCATTTATAGTCATTCGTTGTCCTGAACTACAAAACAGCGAATGACTATAAATGACCACTAAATAATAACCAATGACTTACTGATCCATTCGGGCGGCTTCCCAACCGAGCATGGCCTGTTTGCGGTTTATTCCCCAGCGGTAACCACCGAACAGGCCGGTTTTCCTGATAACCCGATGGCAGGGAATCAGATAGCCAACCGGATTAGAACCGATGGCGGTGCCAACGGCCCGTGAAGCAGCGGGCTGACCGATGGCTTCGGCAATCTGATCGTAACTGGCCAATTGACCTTCAGGAATCTTCAGTAACGCTTCCCATACCTTGAGTTGGAAAGCCGACCCACGGACCAGCACCGACAGGCGCGGTGGGGTTGGCTTCTGCCGGTCCAGGTCAGACAGCGGGAAAATCTGATTCGCCAGAGCCTGTAAACGACCCGGATTGCGAGCGAGCTGGGCTTCGGGCCAGGCCACTGCCAGCACCGTTTCGGGCGTTTCGCCTTCGTTCAGAAAGTGGAGCATCGCAATTTTTTCAAGATCTGTCGCTGCGCTGACCGCGCCCAGAACGTACGGGCCAAATGGACTGTCGAAGACGCCGTACGTAAGCGTTAGCCCCAGGCCTGCCTGCTTGAACTGTCCGGGTGTCACCCCTTCGATCGTCACAAACAGATCGTGCAGACGGCCCGTGCCCGAAAGCCCTGCATCATAGGCCGCATCGGCCAGGGGAGCCCCGGTTCGGAGTCGTGTTTTGGCGTGTTCAAGCGTCAGGTACTGACCAAATTTCTTGGGGCTCACACCCGCCCATTCCGTAAAAAGTCGCTGAAAATGAAACTCACTCAGGTTTGCTTTTTCGGCCAACTCGCTCAGGGACGGTTGATCCCGATAGTGCGCAGCCAGGTGTTCGATGGCCTGGGCAATCTGTCGATACGTAAAGGGGCTGTCGGTTGTCATAGCATTTGTTGTTTTTGCTGAACAAAGGTCGCAAGAACCGGCTCGCTGAAAAACCCGATTCTTGCGAAGATTTATACACCGATCAAGAGCAGATTACTTTATGGATTTTGGGCATTGACGCTTTTGGGGCTCGCCAGCGCCTGAGTCATACCGACCACGATTAGGTATTGGGCGGCCGCATACGTACTCATAATGAGCCAGGTGGCGCCCGGAATGAGTATCAGAAATTTATTGATCGCCAGCACCGAATCGGAAGCCATAAATAGCAGAGCCCCAGCTACAACCTGACCATAACGCGGTAACCCCTGTCGTAACGTGGCCAATAGACCCATGGCACAGAGGCAAACGGCATAGACCACTACAGGCCACCATAAAACCGCCAGCGTCGGACTCTGCCTGAACGCAGGCCTGAGCGCGAGCAGGAAAAGAACGGCGTACAAACCAAATAGAATCGCCTTTAGCCAGAACGAACGGATATTGAGCCGGTAACCCGGTTGGCGGGTAGACTGCCAGAAGGCGATGCAATAACACAACTGCATCGCCAGAAACGCGCCCAGGCCCGGTGCGAACAGATCGACTTCCCGAATCATCAGAAAAACGTCGCCTGCCAGCGCGAACCCCATACCGATCAGTACCCAGCGAGCCGCTTTCGAGCCGGTGAGTAAAGAGAAATGTTGCCCGGTGAATACGAATAACGATCCGATGATCAGGGGCTTACAGGCGTAATGTAGCCACTGGATGTTCAGCGTATCGCCCAGCATTTCGAGCAGGGTAATACCAACGAAAGCGACATTGAAGCGCAAAGCGGGCTTAGGCATCATAGCGATTGACGGGTGAAGCGATTCGGGCGGTAAGTAGCCTAAATTTCTGTCAATATAACCTAACCAGAACAAACCATTAGCTGCTAAAATGAGTCATACCAAATAAAATGCCTGACTCGACAACGCCTATGAAAACGAACCGGCTTTCTGGAATCAGTTTGCTCTTTATGCTGATCGGATGTCAGCCCGATCCGGTTACCCCCGACAAAGACGTGGCGGCCCTATACGAACGGTTTCATGGTAAGTACAAACCCACGCAGGCCGTTGTCAGTGAGGCTGTGGATATAAACCTCGACGGAAAAGCCAGTTTCGAATTGTTGAGCGAAATGCCCGCGCTGGCGACGGCCGATTTACAGATCAACATCATCGCTAAGAATGATCATGTACCGACCGACGAATTTTTGTTTACGCAATTCTGGCCGGAGCAGTACTTAAGTCAGGGCGGAAGGGTACTCGACGGTCCGGTTGCCTATGAACCGACAATTACGGTCAATTACGCTGAGCAGCCAGTTACCCGGCGCTGTTCGTTCAACCGGCAACTAACGGAAATAAAACTGGAACCCGCTCAGAATCAGTCAGTCGATCCCATCCGCTGGGTGCAACCCGAGTCCGTCGATATCCGGGGTAAGCAACAGATCCAGGTGGTCAGCCAGCGCCAATTGTATACCCGTGCAGGCTGGAGAACCGTAACCATAACGATCCTGTATGAACGCTATCAACAAACAACCTGAGCAAACCTTTACGGCTTCTGTGGGTTAACTTAGGTAAAGCTCAACAAAAACAAAAAATGGATAAGCTACAGAAACTTGAGTTAATGAATAAAGTGGTCCGCGAACTGGAAGATTTGCAGAACAGCCAGACCGCGCTGATCGAAAAGATCAGCAAAATCGAGGTCGATAACATGAATGGCTTGAACGATCCACGACTCGAAAATGACCTGGGCAACATGCACGCTAAAATTGCTGAAAACCTCGATGCTATCACGGAAATCTTCGCGTATTTCGAAACAAGACGAGACGAGTACAACGAGAAAAACCGCTCGGCCATCGAAGCCATTGAAGCTGCTGCGGCTGCCGACGCTGCGAATTAATAAGAAACTAAACACATCGAACCGCCGAAGCGGAGCTACGGAGAATACAGAGAATAATAACCTCTGTACCCTCCGTGGCTCCGCTTCGGCGGTTCGATGTGTTTAATCCCTATAAAGCAACCGGCTGGACCGGAAGGTGTTATCGGCGGCCTGTAGCAACTTAGCACGCAAGCGGGCATTGTAGCCGGGATGATCGGTCAGGAACTGGCGGACCAGTTGCGCGACGTCGGGCGTCTGGTAGCTCGATAGGGTCGACCGTAACCACGATTCAGGGAAAAAAATATCGCCGGTGCGCTGAATCTCTTCCAGCAGATCCAGACTTTTGGGTAGGTATTTCGCCGAGGTTTCGGCCCGAAGCGGATGGTGCAGATACCCCAGGGCTGTAGTTACCCAGGCTTCGTGTTCGCGGTTGGTTTCCGAAGCGAGTGAGGCAAAAAACTGGTCGCGATCGGCCACCCTGGACGACAGCGCCGGCATCATAAATTCCAGCCTTTTCTGCCGATCCGGGTTTTTGATGCGGCTGAGTTGCTGGGCCAGAATCCCTTCAGCGGGGTAGTCGCGGACGGCCAGCGCCAGCGCCAGCGAGGTGTAATCGTCTTCGGTCAGTGTAACCCCCGCCGGTGCTTTCTGCTCGTTCCAGATGGAATAAAGCCGATCCTGAGCCTGGCGACTCAGCGCAACATTCTGATACAATCGAAACAGCAGCTTTTTCTTGCCCGCGACTTTCTCCTGCTCCATCGCCCGCCAGGCTTCCTGCTCGACCGAAGCTGCCAGCGCCGGACGGTTTTCGGGTCTGGTAAAATTCCAGACAAGGTCGGAAAGCTGGTTCGTCAGCAGACGCAGGTTCAGTTCTTCGGATTCTGTGCTTAACCACTGTGTATTGGCGGAGGCCAGTTGAGCCGGTGAAATTCCCTGGCCCGACAGCATATTTTCGTACAGATTAATGTACGTGGCGGCTCGCGTGACGGGGTTTTTAGTAGTCTCTGTCTGTATAACGGTCAGTGTGTCAACCGGGAAAACGCCATAACCCTGTCCTGATGAGTTGAAAGTAACGTATAAGGGGGTTTCCTTACCAATGGCTTCTTTCAACGCAACCCGTGGCTCATTCATGTCTACCGTCAGTTCTTCTGTACGACCCCGATAAACCAGGGTAATTTCGAAACGTTGCGGCCAGAAACGGCTGGAGTTGTCTTCCGCCTGTTGAGATATCACGAACTGCTTAATGGTGCCACCCTTGCCGTCGAGTTGATACGAAAACTTCGGCCGGCCGGTTTCGTGCACCCAGACGCGGTTCCAGGCACCCAGGTCCGTTGGCGTCCGGGCATCCAGAATCGCGATCAGATCGCCCCAGGTAGCGTTGTCGAAAGCGTATTTTTTGAGGTATTCACGCAGCCCGTCGCGCAGTGCCGTTTTGCCCATCAACCGTTCCAGCTGACGCATCATGATCGGCGCTTTATGGTAAATGATACCTCCGTAGAGTGTACCGGCTTCCTGCAGATTGGCCAGCGGCTGCCCGATCGGGTTGGCTCCTTCGGTACGGTCGACGGCGTAAGCCGCCGGAAAATGATCGACCACAAACTGAAGATCGTAGTTAGCCTCGGGGCGGTCGGAAGGCCGCACTCCCGACGCTTCGGAGGAGACCTCCGTGATTTTATCGGCTATGAAATTGGCGAAGACCTCCTTCAGCCAGACATCCTCGAACCAGCGCATGGTCACCATGTCGCCAAACCACATGTGTGCCGTTTCGTGGCTGATCAGCGTTGCGCGCGACAGCTTCTGATCGCGGGTGGCTCCGTTATCCAGAAACAGGCTGGACGACTTATAGTCGATGGCTCCGACGTGTTCCATGCCGCCGTACTGAAAATCGGGAATGGCGGCAAAGTCGAATTTCCGGAACGGATACGGAATCTGGGTGTAGTCTTCCAGAAAGCGCAGGGCGTCGGCGTGCAGGTTAAAAATCGGGTCCAGGCTCAACCGGATTTTTGTCGTGTCGGTTTCTCGGTGAAGAAACGTCATAGGCCGGTCGTTGACCGTGCGCGTCACGGGCGTGAACTTGCCCGCTACGAAAGAGAACAAATAGGTCGGGAGCACATCGGACGGCTGAAACGTTATCGTTTTGCGGTCGCCCGCCACGGTTGAGTCCTGAACCGGCGCGTTCGCCATGGCCTGCCAGTGGGCCGGAATGGTCAGCGATACCTGAAAGGAGGCCTTCAAATCGGGCTGATCGAAGCAGGGAAACACGGTTCGGGCGCGGTCGGGAACCAACAGCGTGTACAGGTATTCTTCATTGCGGTTGAGCGACAGATTTCCCGCCGTAAACTGAATCGAAATTTTGTTTCGTCCCGGCTTCAGCACATCAGTAGAAACGATCAGATGTTCACTCTCAAAGACAATCGGAATTGCCGTTTCGTTGACGGAAATGCTCTGGATATGAGTACGTTCTTCCTTGAAATCGAGCTGGAGCGGTATACGGGTATGAACCCAGTCGAACGTTATTGTTTCACTGGCTGGAATTGGCTGGTTTTTTTGCGCCGGAATGTCGAACTTTAAGCCATAAGCCAACTGGCTGATCGTTTGTTTACGGGCTTTGGCCAGCGTCTGCGATACACCCGTTTCGATGGCGGGCGCGCTGGTGGAGCTTGAACGGCGGTTGCACGAGAGGGCCATTAGAAGAACGAGCGAGTAAGTGCCGTAACGAGTGAGTTTTAACGGATTCCAGACCATAGGTTGTTGATGCGTTTGACGTTTGTGTGCAGCCGGAAAAGCGGTTGGGATACCCCATCGGCTGACTAGCGAACCGGGCGCCAGCAAACGATAGTCGGTTTGGGCGTGAGTTAGTATTGTTGGGTCAAAAATAAACGTACTCTATGAAACAGCGCATATCGTTTCTGTTGCTTCTGCTGGCCTTTCTGGGTCAGATGACGCTGAGTAAAGCTAACGCCATTCTGATTCCGATGGACGATCAACAGACGAACCATCTCAAAGCCTACGGTATTGCTTACAAAATATTGAAGGAGGATCAGGACGTCGACTGGCTGCTGAACTACCGCGGAGGGAGTTTTATGACCAAATATACGACGGCCGTCGAGACGGAATGCCGGGTTCGGGGCGTTTCGTTCGAGACGATTTCCGATTCGAAAGCAGCTTCCATTCGGCAGCAACTGTCGGACCCCGATGTAAACATGAACGTGGTGACGCTCCAGAAAGCGGCCAAAATCATCGTCTATTCGCCGGTGAAGGTCGGTCCGGCCGAGTTCGAGAATACCGATGCCGTACTGCTGGTGCTTACGTATGCCGAAATTCCGTTCGAGCTGGTGTACGACGAAGAGGTGCTGAAAGGCGATCTGGCCAAATACGACTGGCTACATTTGCACCACGAAGATTTTACGGGTCAGTACGGCCGCAACATGCACCGGCAGTCGGTGGCCGACATCAAAGCGCAGGAAGACATTGCCCGCAAGTTTGGCTATGCGAAAGTGTCGCAGATGAAACTGGCCGTGGCCAAAAAAATCAAGGAGTTCTGCGCGGGTGGTGGGTATCTGTTCGCTATGTGCTCAGCCGCCGAAACCCTCGACATTGCGCTGGCTGCCGAAGGAGTCGATATTGTCGGCAGTGCTTACGATGGCGACGGTGTAGATCCCAACGCGCAGGAGAAACTGGATTTTACCAAAACCCTGGCCTTCAGCAATTTTACGCTCGAAGGCGACAATGGCTACCGGGGTTTTTCCACCTTTTCAGATATCAACTCGGCCGGCGGGCGTAGCTTCGATCAGGCAAGTGGCTTTTTCGAACTGTTCAACTTCTCAGCCAAGTGGGACGTCATTCCGGCCATGCTTACCCAGAACCACGAGCCGATCATCAAGGAGTTTTTCGGGCAGACCACGGCCTTTCGCAAAGGAGCGGTGAAACCGAGCAGCCTGGTCATGGGCGAAGGCAAAACCTCGGACCGGTATATCTACGGGGAAGTGGGGCGGGGCCAGTGGACGTTCTACGGCGGGCACGACCCCGAAGGAACGCGCGGGGGAAATTTCCGGACGCCTACCGACCTCAACCTGCATCCGCATTCGCCCGGCTACCGGCTGATCCTGAATAACGTGCTGTTTCCGTCGGCCCGCAAGAAGAAGCGCAAAACGTAGGCGTCGAACGGCCCCAAAGAACCCGCTTTACAACCGGTATTTTACGGTGAACAAGCCCTGGATGCTGGTGACCTGAGCGCCTTTTCGACTCATGCCAAAGCCCGGTTGATAATTGAACGCCCGATCGCCGAGGTAATCCGTCCGCGTGGGCTGGAAACCGTATTGTAGCCCCGCATCCAGTGCGAATCGTTCAGATAGCCGAACCATGGTTCCGGCGGAAAGCGCCGTTCCCCAAAGAAACCCCTTGACCTGGAGGTCGATGTACGGTTTTTCGTACGGGCTGAAACCAGGGTCTATCACATGGGCCACGCCCGTTTGTTTATACTGAGAAGCGATAAGTTGAGCCCCGACGAACAGATTGAACCGCGGCTCTTTGCGAGCCAGACTGAGCAGGTAGATCCGGCCGCCCAGTTTCCCGAACCAGCCGGAGCTGCGCCGGTCGCTGATGCCATCGTACACCTTCACCCTGGATAGGCCATCGAAGGCAGACTGGAAGACATAACCGGTCTGAAACGTCAGGGCATAAGCCGGATGCCGGCTAAACTCCGACGTCAGCTCAACAGTGCGGATCGCCAGCGGAACGAGATTCAGGCCAATTCGGCTTTGCCACTGCGCTTTAACGGCGGTCTGAACGATGGCAACGAGCAGGAGGGATGTAACGAGTAATTTCATTGGAACGCAGTGAGGTCGGATGAAAAGACCGTATGCATCCGTAAAGGGTTGGAATCCGAAAATAATTGGGTTATAAAGTCGGAATGGATTCTGGAGGGTGTGCCACGGTTCAAAACCGTGGCACACCCTCCAGAATCCCTGTTTTTGTCGAAAATTAAAACGTTAGCACGATCTTACCGGTGGTTCGGCGACTTTCCAGTTGCCGGTGTGCCTCGGCTATCTGATCGGCGGGCAGGACTTGGCTCACGGAGATCGTCAGCTTACCCGCGTCGATGAGTTTAGTCAACGCACGCAGATCATCGCCACTGGTGTGAACCAGAATGCGCTCAGCCCGGATGTCGGGCCGCACCGCCAGCACTTTGTCCATGGCTCCGTAAGCGATCGAAATCAGTCGGCCAGCCGGTTTCAACACCTTTGCTGAGGTGAAAATGGTGTCGGCCCCGGCCGTATCGAAGACCAGATCGACGTTCTCAACGGCCTCTTCCACCGTTGTCTGGGTGTAATCGATAAACTCATCCACGCCGAGGGATCTGACAAACGCTTCGTTCTTCCCCGAAGCGGTGCCGACGACGTAAGCGCCGAGTGCTTTGGCCAGTTGAACCCCCAGGTGTCCGACGCCCCCCGATGCCGCCTGAATCAGCACCTTTTCGCCCGCCTGCAGATGCCCGTGTTCGGTCAGCGCCTGCCAGGCCGTGAGGGCAGCCAGCGGAGCCGCAGCCGCTTCTTCAAACGAGAGCGATTCGGGCTTCAGTGCCAGATGAGCGGCTGGTGAAGCAACGTATTCGGCATAAGCCTGGCCAGGGTTGGGAAAATTGACCATACCATATACGGCATCGCCCGGTTTAAAGGTCGTTACGTCACTGCCAACTTCCGTCACTTCGCCGGCCATGTCCCACCCCAGAATGATGGGGTGCGTATACTGCTTCGAGTAGGGAGCAGAGCCCGTCCGGGTTTTAAAATCGGCGGGATTGACCCCGAACGCCTTTACCTGTACCAGTACCTCATCGGCCTTGATGGTGGGTGTCGGGACGTCCTGAACCGAAAAATTTTCGGGGCCGCCCCAGTCGCTTAGTACTACAGCTTTCATTTGATTTGATTGATTTGGACCAGTAACGCGGGTGGAAACCCGCGATTCGGTTATGAACTGAAAATCGCGGGTTTCCACCCGCGTTACTTCGGTAACAGATGAAATTGCCCCGTGGCCTGATCGTAGTCGTACTGGCGCGGAATGCCGGTAGCCAGCTCGACCTTCTCGATGTCTTCGGGACTGATGTGTTCCAGTTCCATCATGAGCGCCCGCAGGCTGTTGCCGTGGGCCACCACCAGTACCGGCTGACCGGCCTGAAGATGCGGTAGAATTGCCGTTTTGAAATAAGCTGTCACGCGGGTATGCGTATCGGCCAGGCTTTCGCCGTTTGGGGGCGTATCGGCGTACCCACGTCGCCAGCGGAACACCTGCTCTTCGCCAAATCGCTCCTGGGCTTCGTTCTTGTTCATACCCTGCAGATCGCCGTACATGCGTTCGTTGAGGGCCGCATTGCGTTCGACGAGTAGACCGGGTTGGCCGATCTCCTCCAGAATAATCGCCATGGTTTCGATGGCCCGCTGGAGAACTGAGGTAAACCCGATATGAAAGTTGAGCCGATGGGATTTGAGCAGCACTCCGGCTTCGTGGGCTTCGTGCCGACCCAGATCGGTCAGTGGGGTATCGGTGGTTCCGGTAAAGCGGTTTTCGGCGTTCCACTGCGACTGTCCGTGGCGAACAATGACAAAAAGAGGCATAGCTGAATGGCAGAGATCTGCTTTTTAGTACAGTTCATCGCTGCAAAGTGTTTTGAAAAAGCGATTTTTTAGGAAATAGTTCAACCGCACCGGGAAGGCCAAAAAGCAGAAATCCCGAAAGACGACCGTTTTCAGGCTGTCTTTCGGGATAAAATCGTTGATCCGGTTGATCCGAAGGTTGTCCGGAGCTAATTAAGACCGAGGAGCCTACTGCCATTCCGACGCAGGAGGAATCTTAAACTCGCCTATATAGGAAGCTCAAGATTCCTCCTGCGTCGGAATGACAAGAGACCAACTGATTGGGGCTTTTTATGACGTTCCGGTTGCCTCTCAGGGCCGCACGATAAAGGATTTAGCCGCCTGCTGGTTTTTGGCACCGACCCGAACGATGTACGTTCCGGGCGCGAGCGTCAGCGCAGCCGGTATATTGAAACCCTGATCGGCATCGAGTCGGGCGTTTGGTTCGCGGTGAAGTAGTCGCCCCTGCTGATCATATAAGGCGACCGAGACGTTTTCCTCCATGCCTACGCCAGAGATGCGGAAATTGATCTGGCGGGCTTCGCCCGGATTCGGAAAGACCGTAACCGCCAGCACAGAAACCGCCCCTTTTACCGCAATGATCTGGCTGTAACTGAAACTACCGTCCAGATCGACCTGTTTCAGCCGATAATACGTATAGACCGTACTAGTGTTCGGGTCGACGAACTGGTAGTTCACATTCTGAGCCGAAGTTCCTTTGCCTTTTACCGACCCGATCGTTTCGAATCCGGCGGCTGGATTGGCCGAGCGTTGAATGGCAAAGTAATCGTTGTTGATCTCGGCGCTGGTGGTCCAGTTCAGTTGCACCTGCGTGGTGTCGAGTCGTTGTCCGCTGAAATTGATCAGCCTGACTGGCATCGGCGTGTTTATGAAGCAAACACCACTGCATTGAGCCGACGCATCTCTGACGCGGGCACCTGGCAACCATTCTGCCTGCCGATTCGCCACCAATAGTGTCGAGTAATACCCCGCCTTCGTCATGGCCACCAACCGATCGGCGGCTTGTTTCTGCTTCGTAACTGGCGGGTCTGTTCGCTCACCGGCCAGGCCAGCGTGGCCATTTATCAGCATCAGCACAGCTGCCCAGACGGCAAGGTACGGGCCTTTTTTCGGGCTATAATATGCCATATGCCACTAAAAGTTAGCCGTGTTGGTGGTCTGGTTCCACGTGGCTGGCGGATTGGCAGTGATCACCCCCGTATTACTCTGGGTATACGTCGTTACCTGAATGGCACCATAAATGATCTTGAAGCTTTCTCCCACGCATCCATTCGTACAGCCTGTGCCAACTCCTGCACTGGCATTGAATTCGGTTATGATGGCATTCTTCAGATCTATTTTATAGACCGTGGCAGGTGCGGCATTATCTCCCGAAGATCTGGTGACCAAAATTTGCGCGGAGGATAAAATAATACCCGAAAGACCCGCCTGCATCAAGCGGTTGGAAGACTGGTCGACGTTTTTAGTGATGGTAATTGCATTGAGCTGCGTTTTACCAACATTGTTGCCGGCGCTACCAATCGTTGACGCGTTTTCATAACCATACTGAAAGCTGGTAATCGTGGCAAAGTTCCTGAGAGCGCCTTCCTGCTGAGGACTGGCATTCGCCGTCAGTGTCCCGCTGGTTACAGGCGCGGAATTGGCATCTTCTCTCGCCCCTACGGCGCTGAAGTAGATATCCTGCGAAAAAGCCGTGCCTGTGCAGAAAAGAGCGATTACAGTAACTAAAAAAACGTACAGTTTTTTCATGAGGTAAATTTGGTTAAGTTGGATAAAGCTTTGAGGATTAAAAAGTAAACAGGGTACAAGGTAATATATACGGATCAAAGAATTACATTAAAAAAACAGAATAGAGCTTGGTGCGGGTACTTACTTTAGGGAAAGGTATATATTGGGCGATATAATTCCCCTGCTTGCTGAAATAGAGCTGGCTCATCTGAATGAAATTCGCCGGGAAACAAGGGCCGATAATAGACTTTTGCAGGCTGTTGATAAAAAGCCTGTTCAAATTTGTACGCTTCCAGGAAGGGTTTACTTGTTCGTATTCTTCCGACGGCAGGAGAAATCTTATTGGTGAATTTAAGATTTCTCCTGCCGGCAGATGAACAAAAGAGTAGTCAGTCTTAACGGGTTTATTTCTTTTCTGCGGTCGAGAACGAATAGGGGAGATCAACTGGTTTCGTGCCGCGTTGCCGGTTTGGGGTTGCCGACATCGTAAAGTTTAGTACAGCGCCTTTTTGCAGCTCTTGGTGGCTCAGCCAGTTTTGGGGGTAGGGCTTTCCGTTCAGTTGCAGCGACTGGATATACCGATTCCGGGCGCTGTTGTCGGGCGCGTTGATTACCAGTTGTTTGCCATTTTCCAGCGTTGCCGTTACCTTTTTGAACAACGGAGCGCCGACCACGTACTGGTCGGTGCCGGGGCAGACCGGATAGAAGCCCATGGCCGTAAAGACGTACCAGGCCGAGGTCTGGCCGTTGTCTTCGTCGCCACAGTAGCCATCGGGGGTGGGCAGGTATAGTCGGTTCATGACTTCACGGAGCCAGTACTGCGCTTTCCAGGGTTCACCGGCGTAGTTGTAGAGGTAAATCATGTGCTGAATAGGCTGGTTCCCGTGCGCGTACTGGCCCATGTTGGCAATCTGCATCTCCCGGATCTCGTGAATGACGCTGCCGTAGTATGACTCATCGTAAACGGGTGGCAGCGTAAAGACCGAATCCAGCTTGGCGACGAATTTTTCCCGCCCGCCCATCAGGGTCACCAGTCCTTGTACATCGTGGAAAACCGACCAGGTATAGTGCCAGCTGTTGCCCTCCGTAAACGCATCCCCCCACTTGAACGGGTTAAACGGCGACTGAAACGAACCGTCCTTGTTTTTGCCCCGCATCAGTCCGGTTTGTTTGTCGAACAGGTTGCGGTAATTCTGAGAGCGTTTGGCGAAGCGATCGATTTCGGCCTGCGGACGTTTCAGGGCTTTCGCCAGCTGATAAATCGTGAAGTCGTCATACGCGTACTCCAGGGTACGGGCGGCATTTTCGTTGATTTTTACGTCGTAGGGCACGTACCCAAGCTCATTGTAATAGTTGGCTCCCCGCCGACCAACGGCATCCATTGGCCCTTCTTTCTCCGAATTTTTCAGGATCGCTTCGTACAGCGTGTTGATGTCGTAGCCGCGTCCGCCTTTCAGGTAGGCATCGGCAATGATCGAGGCCGAGTTGGAGCCGATCATGGTATTGCGCAGACCCGGACTGGCCCATTCGGGCAACCAGCCGCCTTCTTTGTACGCATTCGCCAGGCCCTCCTGCATCTGTGCGTTCAGCGACGGATACATCAGGTTCAGGAACGGAAACAACGACCGGAAGGTGTCCCAGAACCCAGTGTCCGTGAACATATACCCCGGTAACACCTGACCGTTGTAGGGGCTGTAATGCACGACTTTTTTGGTCGCATCGAGTTCGTAAAACTTGCGGGGAAACAGCAGCGATCGGTACAGACACGAATAGAACGTCTGCAACTGGGCCAGCGAACCCCCTTCGACCTGAATCCGGCCCAGCTCTTTATTCCAGGCCGCTTTGGCTTTCTGCCGAACCCCCTCGAACGAATCCACTCCGATTTCGCTCAGGTTTTGTTCGGCCTGTTCGTAGCTGATAAACGACGAGGCTACCCGCGCCTGAACCTGCTCGCCCCTGGCTGTTTTGAACCGAACGACCGCACCCGCGTGGCCCGCCTGGCTTTCCAGATCGCTGCTCAGTTTTTTGCCATTCCAGGTTTGGGTTGCTGTAAATGGCTTGTCGAAGTAGATGACGAAGTAGTTCTTGAAATTGGCCGGAACGCCCCCACTATTCCGGGTAGTGTAACCGATGATTTTTTGCTCGGCGGGCATGATTTTTACGTACGATCCTTTGTCGAAGGCATCGATCAGCACGAACGAACTGTCAGTTTTGGGAAAGGTAAAGCGAAAGCGGGCGGCCCGTTCCGTTGGCGCAATTTCGGTTGTAACGTCGTGGTCGGCCAGGTAAACGCTGTAGTAATACGGTTTCGCTATTTCGGCCTTGTGCGAGTACCAGCTGGCGCGTTCATTCTCGTCGATGCGCAGCTTCCCGGTTAGGGGCATGATCGAAAACTGGCCGTAGTCGTTCATCCAGGGCGACGGCTGGTGCGTTTGTTTGAACCCCCGGATTTTGTCGGCGGCATAGGTATACGCCCAGCCGTCGCCCATGCGACCCGTCTGGGGCATCCAGAAATTCATCCCCCAGGGCAGAGCGATGGCCGGATAGGTATTGCCATTGGATAAACTGGGCTTGGAGTCGGTTCCAATGAGCGGATTGACCCACTCCACCCAGTCGGCCGATTGGGCGAGGGAGGGCACAGGCAGAGCCGCCGATAGGCTGGCTCCGAGTAACAGGTAAAGCAATTGTTTCATAGGGCGAAGGTAGCGAAAGGTGGTCTCACTTTCGGAGTGCGGCCAGCGCGCCAGGCTGATTAAGAACGCAAACTAGCCTATTTTCACCCCAACGCCGTAGAGTCTATAAGTAAATCCCGCCGGAAACCTTCTTAACAAGGCAGGTCACCGTATTCCTTAAAAGCCGCCGTTCATGCAAACCAATCGACGCGCATTCTTCCATCAGATTACCGGTATGCTGGCAGCCGCAGGTATAGCCAGCCAAACCGAAGTGCTGGCGAATCACCCGAATCGGCATTCCGCCAAAGACAAGCCCTATGTCGTTTTCGTGACGGGCGACCACGAGTACAGTGGTGAGCTGACGATGCCGCTGATTGCCGACGAGCTGGAAAAGCACTACGGCATGCGAACGAAAGTGCTGAAATCCGTGCCTGATTACAACGGCGAGAAAGACATTCCAGGGCTCGAAGTACTTCGGGAAGCCGATCTGGCGGTTTTCTTCCTGCGCTGGCGTCTACTGCCGCAGGAACAACTGAATTACATCGACGAATACCTCAAGTCGGGGAAACCCGTGATGGGCTTTCGAACGACGACTCACGCGTTTAACTATCCCGACGGCGACGACCGGAAGCGCTGGAACGCGTTCGGTGAGTTTGCGTTTGGTGCTCCTCCGGGTTGGGGTGGCAAGGCGCAGCACACTCACTACGGACACAACAGTACGACCGACGTAACGATTATTCCGGCTGCGGCCAGTAACCCCATCCTGACCGGCGTGGCCCCGTCTTTTCACGTGGCTTCCTGGCTCTACCGGGTGCTACCCGATTATCCGCCGAAGGATGCCGTGCCGCTGCTGATGGGTAAATCCGTCAACCCCGACAAGGCGGCCATCGACAATCCGGTAGCCTGGACCTGGCGGAACCAGTGGGGCGGCAAAGCGTTTCTGACGACGATGGGCCACCCGGAAGATTTTCAGGTAGAATCGGTGCAGCGGCTGGTGATCAACGCCATTCACTGGGAGCTGGGACTACCCGTTCCTAAGAAGTGGAAGGGGAAAATCGATATCAACGTACCGTACGGCCATCCTAAAAAATCCTGACCCAACACTATGCCTAAGCTTCGGAAAACCAGTGCCAAAGGGTTGCTGATCATCATTGGCATTGCCCTGATTGCCTTCAGTGCGTTTCAGAACAACGCCCCCCAGTCGCTTCCGCTCAAAAAAGGGTCGCGCATCATGTTGCTTGGCAACAACCTGGGGTCGCGGATGATGAACTACGACAATTTCGAAACCGAGTTGCAGGTTCGGTATCCGGACAATCAGTTGTTTATCCGGAATATGTGCGACGGGGGCGATACGCCCGGCTTCCGGCCACACGCCAGCCGGAACGAGCCCTGGGCTTTTCCGGGTGCCGAAAAATTCCAGACCGAATACGCTAACCCTTCGGAAAGTGAAGGCCATTTCGAGACGCCCGACCAGTGGCTGACCCGCCTGAAAACCGACGTGATCATTGCCTTTTTCGGCTACAACGAGTCCTTCCAGGGCAAAGCTGGTCTGGCCAACTACAAAGCCGAACTGGATGCGTTTATCAAATGGACGCTCAAGCAGATATACAACGGAAAGACAGCTCCGCAACTGGCCATCGTCTCGCCGATTGCGTTCGAAGATCTGTCTGACAAATACGATCTGCCAAACGGCAGGCAGGAAAACGAGAACATTTTGCTGTATACGAACGCCATGAAAGACGTGGCCGCTCAGAACAACGTGCTCTTCGTCGACGCCTACAACCCGTCGAAACAATGGTATGCCGAAACCCAGGAGCCGCTGACCATCGACGGCTCGCAGTTGAACGAAGAAGGCTATAAAAAACTGGGGGTACTGCTGGTCGATCAGGTATTTGGCAAAGCACCGTTGAAAGCCGAAGCTAACCGGAAACTGGTGCATGATGCCGTGATGGAGAAAAACTGGATGTGGCACAACGACATCAAAATTCCGAACGGCGTACACGCCTATGGCCGTCGGTACAACCCCTTCGGGCCGGACAATTACCCGGCGGAGATCGAGAAGATCCGGCAGATGACCGCTGTTCGCGATACGGCGATCTGGCTGGCGGCTGCCAAAGGCCAGAAATTGGATCTGGCCGCTGCGGATAAAAACACGAAGCAGCTGCCCGCCGTTAAAACCAATTTCAACCCGGAGAAGAACGGCAGCCTGACGTACCTGTATGGGCAGGAAGCGCTCAGTAAACTCAAAGTGCCACCGGGCTACAAAATCGAACTGTTTGCGTCGGAGCAGGAATTCCCGAATCTGGCCAAACCCATGCAGATGTCGTTCGACAACAAAGGTCGGCTTTGGGTAGCCTGCATGCCCAGCTACCCGCACTACAAGCCGGGCGATACCAAGCCGAATGACAAAATCATTATTCTGGAAGATACCAACAACGACGGTAAAGCCGATAAGGAAAGCGTGTTTGCCGACGGCCTGCACCTGCCGCTGGGTTTCGAACTGGCCAAAGAAGGGGTTTACGTCTCGCAGGGCACGAACCTCAAGCTGTTCAGCGATACGAACAACGACGGCAAAGCTGATAAGGTCGAGATTCTGCTGAGCGGCTTCGACGACCACGACACCCACCACAACAGTCATGCCTTTACGGTCGATCCGTCCGGCGCGATTTATTCGGGCGAAGGGGTATTTCTGCATACCAACGTCGAAACGTCCTACGGACCCGTTCGGGCGACGAACGGCGGATTTTACCGTTACGCGCCCCAGCGCCACAAACTCGAACGCACGGCGCAACTGTCTATCCCGAACCCGTGGGGGATTGCCTTCGACGACTGGGGACAGCCGTTCTTTGCCGAAACCTCCAGCCCCGACGTGCGCTGGATGATGCCCGGTACGGTGCTGCCACGCTACGGAGAAGCGACCCACAAATCGGTGCAGCTCGTCGAAGAGGCTCACCGCGTACGGCCTACATCGGGTCTGGAGTTTGTATCGAGTCGGCATTTTCCCGACGACATTCAGGGCGATTTTCTGATCAACAATACCATCGGTTTCCTGGGTACCAAAGAACATACGCTGGTAGACGACGGTACGGGCTACAAAAGCAAACACCGCCAGGATCTGGTGGTCAGTGAAGACCGTAACTTCCGGCCGGTCGACATGGAATTTGCCCCCGACGGCTCGCTCTACCTGATCGACTGGCACAACATCCTGATTGGGCACATGCAGCATAACGCCCGCGATCCGCTACGCGACCATTCGCACGGCCGGGTGTACCGGATAACGTACCCGTCGCGGCCGCTGGTAACCCCCGCCAAAATCGACGGAGCCAGCGTGGAAGAGCTGCTGGACAATCTCAAACTGCCCGAATACCGCACCCGCTATCGCACCCGTCGTGAACTGCGGGGCCGGGACGTCAACGAGGTGCTGACGAAACTAACCAAATGGGTCGCTACGCTGGACAAGAACGACCCGCGCTACGAGCACCATCTGCTCGAAGGACTGTGGGTGAGCTGGGGCATGAACAAAGTCGACCAGAACCTGCTGCGGCAAATGCTGAAGGCCAAAGATTATCACGCCCGGGCGGCCGCGGTTCAGGTGGTTCGCTATACGGGTCATCAGGTGGCCGATCAGGCCGATCTGCTGATGCAGGCCGCCCGCGATGAAAACAGTCGGGTTCGGCTGGATGCGATTGTAGCTGCGTCCTGGATCGGTCCCGAAAAAGGATTGCCGATTCTGGCCGAAGCGGCCAAAAAACCGCTGGACGAGTGGATGATTCACGCTCACGAAGCTGCTGTGGCGCACCTGAAAGGTGAGAATGTAAAGAAAGAAAAAGAGACAACGACGAAATCGACACTGAAAGGGCCAGAACTGGTCCTGTATAATCAGGGGCGGCAGATTTACGCCAAAGAAGGCTACTGTACAACCTGCCATCAGCCCGACGGAAAAGGCCTGATCGCGTCTGGGTTCCCCCCGCTTACAGCCAACAAATGGGTGCTGGGCAACGAAGATCGGCTGATCAAAATAGCCCTGAAAGGGCTACTGGGACCAATTGAGGTCAGCGGAAAAAAATACCCTGGCCAGGTACCCATGACACCCTTCGGAGGGTTACTCAAAGACGACGAAGTGGCTGCGGTGCTGACCTACGTCCGGAATTCATTCGGCAACCAGGCGCCGGCAGTCTCGCCCGAGAAGGTGAAGAAAATCAGAGCGGCTACCGAAAGCAAGAAGGATTTTTATTCGCCCGAGCAATTGCTGAAGCAACACCCTTTGGAAAAATGATGCGGTTCATTCAATCCCAACCTCATGCCCAATTTACAATCGTCACCTGTTGGTTTTAATTTATTGGCCTGGTCGGCGCCCATTTCTGAAAAAATGCATCCGATGACGGAGCGGCTCAGGAAAATCGGTTACGACGGTATCGAATGTTTTATCGATTATCAGGACGTTTCGACCTACGCGCAATTCGGTAGCCACCTGCGGGAGTTGGGTTTGCAGAGCACCTGCGTGATGGTGATGAGCCCGGACGAAAACCCCGCCAGCGATTCGGCCAGCGTTCGTGAGCAGGGACTGACCCGGCTGAAAGGAGCCATCGATCGGGCGCACGCGATGGGAGCAACGGTCATTTGTGGGCCATTTCATTCCGCCTTTGCGACCTTCTCGCGTCAGGAACCTCAGCCCGACGAATACGCGCGAAGCGCTGAAGTGCTTCATGCCGCCGGCGATTATGCCAAACAGGCCGGTATCGTACTGACGCCCGAAGCAATCAACCGCTTTGAGTGCTACCTGTGCAACACGATGGCGCAACTAGCCCGACTGGTGCAGCAGACGGATCACCCGAACGTACGGGCTATGTTCGATACGCACCACGCCAACCTGGAAGAAAAACGATTTCCGGACGCCATCCGGACCATTGCGCCGGTGCTGGCCCACGTGCACATCAGTGAAAACGACCGCGGCACGCCCGGCGATGGGCATATTCCCTGGGACGACACGTTCCGAACCCTGGCCGAAATCAATTATACCGGCTGGATGACCATCGAGGCCTTTACGCGGAACGACGTTGATTTTGCCAACTCGATCAATGTCTGGCGCGAATACAACGACCCCTGGGACATTGCCGAGAATGGTTTTCGGTTCATTAAAGCCATGCAGGCAAAATATTCCTGATGTATCGCCCGGTATCGCGGACTCAAGTCCGCGATACCGGGCGATACCGTTAATTGATCAGGGGCAGGGTGATGATAAATTGCTCGTTGTCTTCGTAAAGAGTTGGAGGTGGCTGGCTCAGTATCTGGTATTTCGACCATATATTAGCCAGTCCTACGCCGTTGGACGCGACGCGCACACTTTTTCGCTGTACATTATTGCGGACCTGAAGCTGCTCGTCTTCATTGGTCGTGATGGCAATGGTCAGGGGGCGGCTGGCCAGAATGACGTTGTGCTTGACGGCATTTTCAACCAGTAGTTGCAGGGTCAGCGGAGGCAGCTTTCGGTTCATCAGCGAAGGCGTCACCTGGCAGATTACCTGCAGCGCTTCGCCGTGTCGGGTTTGCAGCAGGTGGCTGTACGAGCGGATAAACGCCAGTTCGTCGGCGAGGGTCGTCAGCGACTGGTCGTTGGCCCGCAGCAGATACCGGTATACTGAGCTTAATTCATCCAGAAAAACCCCGGCTCGCTGCGCATCATCGTCGATCAGCGCGCTGAGCGAGTTCAGGCTGTTGAACAGAAAATGCGGATTTACCTGCGCCTGCAACGCCCGGATGTGTACTTCATTTTTTTCCTGTTCCAGCCGTTGCATGGCCAGTTCGGCTTCTAACTGATTGCGGTGGAGTTTTTCGCGTTCGTGCGTTAGTTCACGTTCCATCACGGCGCTCCGAACGGCCGCCTGCCGCTGCCGGTATCCCAGCCCGAGCGAGAAACACACTAGTTCGGCAATGATGCCAATCTGCATGTACGTCAGCGATATACCCCAGAACGATCCCGACCAGTCTTCATTTCCCCAGCTCAGCGACAGAAACATCGACGTCAGCCCGCCCGTCAGCAAAAAAGCCGTGCCAACGGCATAATAGCGCGAGACGGTATCGCCCAGTGAAAGCATTTGCCGAATGCCGTATATACCCAGAACGGCCATGGCAAGCCGCATAGTGATGAACGTGGTCTCGTACACGCCGGGCGACCATAGCCAGCGTACGTAGCAAAGCATGAACTGGCCGACGACATAAATGACAATCCCGACTTTGACCCACTGCAACTGTCGGTAAAAATCCGGTAGCCGTCGGCGCAGATACAGAATATCGTCGGCAAAGTCGAAATAAACATAATAGGCTCCCATGGGGGCCACCGCCCGAACAAAGTAGTTGGTTTCTGTCGAGAACCAGTCCCGAAATACGTAGACACGCATGCCAAAATAGAAGAGCCAGGCCAGCATGTAGAGCGTATAGAGACCGTAGCTACGATCCCGATACGTGATCCACTGCACCACGTTCAGCAGCATGATCGACAGGACCATCCCGATAAAAACCGCTCCCCAAATCTGAAAAGTCATGCGTAGATAGTCTGGATAGTCATTAATGACAATACTGAAGCGGTAATGCTCTGGCGAAGCAACGTTCCCAGAGCATTATCAGGATAGGCTTAAGACCGGCTATTTTTCGAGCAGTACGTTTGTCTGGGCATTAGCCTCAAACGTGTTGGCCGTTGTCAGGTCGGTGTTGGCCGACGCGCCGTAGGCCACGAAGACCCCGTAGCCACCGCTGCCGCTGATGCGCGTATTTTTGATCGACAGAACGGCTTTGGTTCCGTAAATAGCGATGTTGGCTTTCTTACCCGATACAATCGCGACGCTGCCGCCATTGCTGACCTCGGCATTTTCCAGGGCGTTTTTGGCGTCCTGCGAGTAGCAGATAATGCCTTTCCAGGAGGGCGTCGTGCGATCGACACCGGTAAAGACTATTTTCTGGTCGGCGGTGCCTTTGGCCGACAGGTAGCCGCCCGTATTGATTCGGATCACGGCATCCCGGTTCATCTCGATCGTAACGCCGGGATTGATTTTCCAGCCTGCATCGACCGTGAAATCACCGTTGAGCCGGTAAGGGGTTTTGTCCGCAAAACCCGGCCAGACCACTTCTGCGTTTCCTTTGATGCCCGACTGTGTGACTTCGACCACGTTGCGGCCGTTGCCGCCGGTAAACGTCGAGGCTGCGTCGAGCTTCGCTACGTTGGCCGCATCGAGCAAAATGCCCGAATCGCTATTGCCGGTGAATGCGTTCTGAGCAAACTCGCGGAGAATGCCCCCATCGTAGACATAGATGCCATAGCCGTCATTCTGCGAGAAAAGGCAGTTTTTTAGACCAATCTGCGCTTTGCTGCCGCCCGACAAAAACAGGGCCGCTTTGGTGGTACTGTAGAGCGTCCGGCTACCAGCGTGCATCACCTCTACGTACTCCATGGTATTGGCGTTGCTGCCCGAATACAGCGCCATGCCGACCCAGTACCCTTTCGTTTTCTGAACGCCCACGAATTTGATTTTCTGATCGGCGGTACCTTTGGCAATCAGCAGTCCACCGCCGTCGTTGACGTTCAGGCGAACGTCGCGCTCGAAGGCAATGACTACACCCGGATTGATGGTCAGCTCATGATTGACATCGATGCTTTTGGTGACGATATAATCGGGCAGCTCGGGATTGGCTATTCGGTCGATGAGGGTGGTTTTGACGGTGATATTTGCATTGATGACCAGCGGTTCGGCAGCCGATGCCGTAATCAAAACCTTATCCGTACTTTTTCCGGATACGCTCGATACCGTCAGTTCCAGTTCGTATTCGCCTACTTCGTCGGGTTTGAAGGTGGGCTTAAACGACGTTGGTTCGGTGAGCGTGGCGGTGCTTTTGGCGGGCTTGCGTACCAGATTCCACTGGTAGGAGAGGGGCTTATTCTGGCTGTCTTTCGAGGCCGATCCATCCAGGCTGACCGTCTGCCCGACCTGTACCGACTGATCAGGACCCGCGCTGGCCGTTACCGCTCCGACTGGGTTGACTTCGTTTTCTTTCTTACAACTGGTCAGTAGAAACAGGCTGGCCGTCATCCAAATAAATAACCGTTTGAGCGCGGTTGGAGTAATAGTAGGGTAAATGGCAAGGCTGGCGGAAAGGAATGGTGTCGATTGCATGAAAAAGAGGATTTGTTGTTTAACCGATCAAAGGTATTGTCAGGCCCTCCGGACTGGAGCGACGAACGCGATGAAACGTAAAAAGCGCCGTATGAACTGCCGGTTGAGAGGCTTGAAAAGTGAACTCAATTTGATGAGTGGTATCGTCCAAATGGTAAGCAGCCGACTTTCAGCAGCACCTTGCCGGCAAATGAATCATGAAGAAAGTCATTGTATTGACCGGCCTGAGCGGCAGTGGTAAGTCGACCTTTGCCCAACGCTTTTGCGCCGAAAACCCAAACTGGCTCCGGGTGAACCGCGACGATCTCCGGCGAAGCCTGCTGACCGTATCCCTGGCCGAGTATTACGGCACCTGGCCGGAGCCCAAGCGGAATCGGATCGAGACGATTGTCAACGAGTTACAGACGACGGCATTGCTGGAAGCGCTGAACCGGGGCTGGCACGTGCTGATCGATAACACCAATCTGAAACTAAGCTACATCAACGCGTTCCGGCGGATCTTGACCACCCATTTCGATGCGGTAGAGATTCAATATCGACTACTCGATACCCCGATAGAAGAGTGCATCTGGCGAGACAAGTACCGCGATGATTCGGTGGGGGAGGCTGTCATCCGGCGGCAGGCCGATCAACTGACCAGCCTGAAAGGAAAATTTTCGTTTCAAACCGAAGTACTGACGCGCCATCCGGCTTTTCAGCGGCAGCAGGACGACTCACTACCCCGATGTGTACTGGTCGACATCGATGGCACGGTAGCCATCAAAGGCGATCGCTCACCCTACGACTGGCAGCGGGTAGGAATCGACAGCCCCAAGTGGCCGATTATCCGGCTGGTGCAGTCGCTTCGCTCTTCAGGCTATCGGGTGGTGTTTTTTTCGGGACGGGATGCTGTCTGCCGGTCGGAGACCTCGGCCTGGCTGGAGCAGTATTTTGGTTGGCAGTCGACGGACTATAGCCTGTTCATGCGCTCCCAAAACGATCAACGCAAAGATGCCATCATTAAAAAAGAACTGTTCGAAGAGCACATTGTCGGGCGGTACTTCGTCGAATTTGTTATCGACGATCGGCAGCAGGTCGTAGACATGTGGCGTCGGGCGCTGGGACTGACCTGCCTTCAGGTCGATTACGGCGATTTTTAAGTGGGCTTGTCGCTGGTATGAATTTTAGAGAAACCTACCAGCCGTATGGATTGCGTTAATCCAAATTTAATACAATTAAATATCATTATTATATTTAAAATGAATCGTTATTAAAAATATAAAATTGAATAAATTAAAATTATAAAAATAAAATTTTGTTGATCTGCTGATGGGCCGTAATTTTAAGGGTTACCATCAACAATTCATCAACGATGAACAGAAAACTACTATTTAACCTATTCTTGCTGCTGGGTCTGGCGAGTTTTTCGTTTGCTCAGGAGCGTACACTCACCGGAAAGGTGACGTCCAGCGACGATGGCGGCTCGTTGCCCGGTGCCAGCATCACGCTGAAAGGCACCACGCGTGGCACTACCACCGATGCAAATGGTAATTTCAGTATCGCCATGACGGGCAAGGCTACGCTGGTTGTTTCGTCCATTGGCTTTGCGCGACAGGAAGTTGAAGTGGGCAACCGCAGCACCATTACGGTTCAGTTGCAAAGCACCAACAGCGACCTGGAAGAAGTAATCGTAACGGGTTACGGTGGGGTGCTCAGCAAGCGGGAAGTGACCGGAGCCGTCTCGAAAATCAAGGGTGCTGAAATCCAGAACCTGCCGGCGCAAAGTATCGACCGGGCCATGCAGGGGCGGATTGCGGGGGTGCAGATTTCCTCGGCCAACGGGGCTCCCGGTGGCGCCATGCAGGTGCGCATCCGGGGCGTCGGCTCGATTACGGCGGGCAACGAACCGCTTTATATTGTCGATGGTGTACAGCTCAATACCCAGAATACCAACAGCAACGCCAGTTCCAATCCGCTTAACTTTCTGAATCCCAACGACGTCGAGTCGATCGAAGTCCTGAAAGATGCTGCGGCTGCGTCGATCTATGGTTCGCAGGCGGCCAATGGGGTTGTCATTATCTCCACCAAGAAAGGCAAAGCGGGCCGGACGCAAATCCGCTTCAATCACTACCAGGGAATCGTTGAGCCGATCAAATATTTCGACGTACTCAATTCGCAGCAGTGGGTGAACATGCGCACGGAGGCTTTTCAGAATGCAACTCCAGCCGAATCCAGAGCGTGGGCGCTTCGGCAGGTACTGGGAATTCTCCGGTATCCGACCGCAACCCTGAATGCGCTTAACGAAAGCCAGTTACAGGCGATTGCCGACACGCTGAAAACCTACGACTGGCAGCGGGAGGCCATGCGCAATGGCCGGGTGCAGAATTACGAAATTTCGATGTCGGGCGGGAGTGAACGGAATACCTTTCACTGGTCGTCTTCGTATAACACGCAGGATGCCAATGTTATCGCCGTCAATTTCAAACGCTTTACGTCCAGCTTACGCCTGGGGCAGAAACTTTCAGACAAACTGCATTTCGAGGAGTCTTTGAATCTCAGCACGACTACGCAGGGTGGTCAGTATGCGTCGCCCAATGGCGGGGGGTTTTTGGGATCGGCTGCGTTCGGCGGCCCGCTGATGGTACCATCCAATGCCATCTACAATCCGGACGGCTCGTATGCCAACACCCCGGCGACGGGCAATGCGGTGGGGGTTTTGAGTCATAATTTCATTATGTCGGCCAATTATGCCAAGATTACGGCTGTCACGAATCAGATGGTCGGTACGATGGCGCTCACGTATCGAATTACTCCTCAGCTCACGTTCCGCCCGACGGTCAACCTCGATTATCGGCTCATTCGGGGCAACTATTACGCCGATCCCCGCATTCAGGATGCGTATAGTGTGCAGGGCAGAGACTCGTTTCAGAACGACGAGAACGTAAACTTCCTGACCAATGCCACCCTGACCTACGGCCGTCAGTTTGGCGAACATTCGATCAACGCCCTGGCTGGGGTCGAGTATCGGAGTGATTCGCGGAATGCCAGCAGCGGCACGGCTACCGGGTTTCCAACGCCCGACTTCCAGTATATTTCGGCGGCTGCCGTTTATACGAACATGTCGAGTTTCTGGACCGGGTATCGCCGGGCGTCGGTCTTCGGTAAAGTCGATTATAACTACAACAGCCGCTATTTTCTGTCGCTGATTGGTCGCTACGATGGGTCGTCCCGCTTTGGTGCCAACAATCTGTTTGGCTTCTTCCCTTCTGTTTCGGCCAGCTGGCTGATTTCGGACGAGCCTTTCCTGAAGGGAAATCCGGTGTTGACAGAACTGAAAGTACGGGCCAGCTACGGATCGACCGGTAACGATCAGATCGGCAATTTCGATTCCCGTGGTCTGTACAATGGTGGAGCCAGCTATAATGCGACGAGCGGTATCTATGCGGCTACCCTGGCCAATCCCGATCTGAAATGGGAGCGGAATACCGAGCTGGCGGCTGGGCTGGAATACGGTTTGTGGAACAACCGGATTCGGGGGCAGTTCGACGTCTATGAGCGGACCAGCAACGACCTGCTATTGCAGCGGCAAGTGCCCAACACCAGTGGATATACGACCATTACGTTCAATGCGGGTCAGTTGAAGAACCGCGGTTTCGAAACCGAGATAAGCGTCGACGTATTGAAGACCTCAGCCCTGCGCTGGGAAAGCAGTTTCAACTTCTCAGTCATCAACAATAAGGTCACGAAGCTCTACGACGGCATATCGCCCCAGGCCAACGTCGACAGCCTTGTTCTGCTGGCTTCGCCCGTACAGGTGGCCAGTTCAGGCCTTACGCCCACGACCGTTACGCGTAACTTCATCATCGGCAAACCCGTTTATGCCAACTACGTTCCGATCTATGCGGGTGTAAACCCAGCCACAGGCCGGGCTATGTGGTACGACCAGAATGGAAACATTACATACACTTACCAGACCCCGCGTGACTCGAAATATGCCGGCTCCGACTTTGCGAACATTTACGGTGGTTTCCGCAATCAGGTTTCCTACAAAGGGCTGGAACTGACGGTGTTTTTTCAGTACGAGTTCGGCCGACGCGCCAACAACTCGCAGGGCCTGTCGCTCATCGACGATGGAACCCGGAACGTGAACACCCTGCTGTCTACCTATGAAAGCCGCTGGCTGACACCGGGTCAGATCACCGACGTACCGCGTCCGTACAACGGGGGTGCCGAGGTGCTGGGCTCTTCATACGTGTCCAGTACCAGCCGGACCATCGAAGATGCTTCTTACGTCCGCCTGAAGCAGGTACAACTGGCGTATTCGTTCCCGAAAGAACTGCTGAACCGTACCAAGCTGATTCAGAGTGTTCGCCTGTATGGGGTGGCGACGAACCTGCTGACCTGGACGAAGTGGACAGGCTACGATCCGGAATTCCTCAACCTGGGGTCTGGAAATACCGGTGCTATTCCACAGTCCAAGACGTACACCTTTGGAATCGAAGTCGGATTCTAACTCTATCTCTTTTGTCATTCAGATTATGAAACTATACTCATTTAGCCGGGTGCTTTCCACGGTTTTGTTGACAGGTGGACTCTTTGCCTGCAGCAGTTTGATCGACGTAAAACCCAGAACATCCATCGATTCCGCCACGGCGCTTACCACGCCGGAAGCCATCAGTGCCGCCGTAAACGCCGTGTACGATGCGCTGCAAAGTACCGACCTGTACGGCCGCGACCTGATTGCCTTACCGGAAGTACTGTCCGACAATGCCCGGGCTACCGGCAACTCAAGCCGTCTCGTCCCTGAATTTCAGAACCAGCCGGGGTCGCATCTGATCAACTGGACGCAGGATTACTACGGGATCAATCAGGCCAACCTGATTCTGGAGGCACTGCCCAAAGTGACGCTCACGGATGCGCTCCGCAATTCGTATCAGGGCCAGTGCCTGTTCCTGCGGGCGCTGATGTACTTCGATCTGATGAAGTCGTATGCGTATATGCCGACAGCCATTGTTAATGAATACAACCGGGGCGGGGTTCCGCTGATCTTAACGGGTGTACTGACACTTCCCCAGGTGACACTGCCGACCCGACCGAGCATCGACGACGTCTACAAGCAGATCTTCGCCGATCTGACGACCGCTATCGACAAGCTGAGCGCAACCGCAAAAACGCGGGGACCGGTCTACGCAACCCAGGGTGCGGCTCAGGCGCTGTATTCGCGGGTAGCGCTTTACGCCGGGAAATATCAGGAAGCGGCCGATCTGGCAACCAGTGCGCTGGCTTCGGGGGTGGGCAGCTTTCAGCCCAAAGCCAGTTACGTAGCCGGTTTCCGGTCCGCCGTCAACCCGGAATCGATGTTTGAGATCAACTTTCAGACGAGCGAAAACATTGGCGTCAATACCTCGCTGCAAACAACCTTCACGACGCTCGTAACGCTGGGGAATACGGCCACGACCGGCGGTTTTGGCGATGCCGTACCGACCGCTTCGCTCCTGGCTGATCTCGAATTGGAGAAAGATGCGTCGGGGGCGGTGCTGGATATCCGTCGGCAGTTGTATGAACTGGGCACGAAAGGCCGCGGGGCGCAGAACGTTGAAACGACGAAGTTTCTGGGTAAAAACGGAACCATCAACCTCGACAACGTACCCGTCATCCGGATTTCGGAGATGTACCTGAACCGGGCCGAAGCCTATTATAATCTGGGGAAAACCACCGAAGCGCTCAAAGATCTGAACACGATCCGGACGCGGGCGGGCTTACCCGAAAAAACGGGCCTGACCAGCGATGGGTTGCTGAACGAAATCATCCGGCAGCGTCGGCTGGAATTTGCCTTCGAAGGCCACCGGTTTTGGGATCTGAAGCGGCTGGGTCGCGATATCGTCAAAGCACCTTCGAACCTACCGTTCACGGATTATCGCGTGCTGGCGCGAATTCCCATCGCCGAGATCAACAACAACCCGAACCTGAAGCAAAATTATAACTATTGAGCCATCGGCCCGGTACAAAAAACTCGTCATTACTATGAAAATACTGCTGCGTTTCGTGCTGATCGGCTTTGTGCTGTTCACCCAAACTTCCTGCTTCAAGGAAAACGATTTTCTGTTTAACAAAAAAACGGTCGTCGAATTTCAGGCGACGGTAATCACCTCACTCGCTGTCGGAAAAACGTATCCCCTGCTTCCGATTAAAAACGGGGCGGGCAGCCAGACGACGCAGGTCAATCTGGTAGGGGCCCAGCGCAATAACGACGAAGTGATCCGGTTTTCGGTCGATAAAGACAACACGACGGCGGTAGAGGGCGTCCATTACAACCTGAAAGGCGGTACCTTTACGATTCCGGCAAAAGCCAGCATTGGTACCTGTGCGGTCGATATTTTGAACGGGACGGCACCCGCGGGGACGACCAAAACCGTAGATTTGGTGCTGACGCTGGAAGGCAATGGCTCGGACATTATGCCCAATGAAAATTATAAGAAAGTAGGCTATCGGATTTCATTCTAGTTCGTACCGCGGACTTGGGTCCGCGCCAAAACTGTGGACTCAAGTCCGCGATACACAACACCCTAACAACCGCTCAATTATGCTTCTCAACCGAACGATTGTCCGCCAGAGCCGCTGGCTTTTGCTGATTTCCGGGCTTACGTTTTCGTTTGCCGGCTACACACAGGAGGCACCGACGTATCAGACGCCACCCAAAGCGCTGGCCGATCTGGTAACCGCTCCCCTCACGCCCACTGTCAGCATGTCGGACAAGGGCGATATGATGCTCATTCTCGAACAGGCAGCCGCGCCAGGCATCGCCGAACTGGCCCAGCCTGAGTTCAAACTGGCCGGTCTGCGCCTGAACCCGGCCAACAATGGACCCAGCCGGGCACGCTATGTAACGGGGCTGAAGCTCAAAAAGCTGACCGATAAAGACGAAAAAGCGATTGGGGGGTTACCTACGACGCCGTTGCTCAGCTTTATCCAGTGGTCGCCGGATGGAACGAAAATCGCGTTCGCCAATTCGACCGATAGCCGGATTGATCTGTACATGGCTGATGTCGCTACGGCATCGGCCAAAAAGATTGGTTCGCTGGCGCTCAACGCAACCCTGGGTGTGCCGTATCGGTGGTTATCCGACAGCAAAGGCCTGATTGTGAAGGCGATCCCAGCCGGTCGCGGGCCTGCACCCGAGATCAGCCGGGTTCCCGTAGGTCCGACCACGCAGGAAAATGTGAAAGGGACACGTGGTCAGGCTCCGACGTATCAGGATCTGCTCAAAAACCCGTCCGACGAGAAACAGTTTGCGTATTACACCACGGCGCAGGTCGTTCGGATCGGTCTGGATGGGGCGGCTACCAGCATTGGCCAGCCGGGGATCATCCTGTCCGCCGATCCGTCGCCAGATGGTCAGTACGTACTGATCGAGACGGTTCATACGCCGTTCTCCTACCTGGTGCCGGTCAATCGATTTCCGCTCAAAACGGAAATTTATGCCGTTGGCGGAGCGCTGGTAAAGACGCTCAACGATGGGCCTTTGCAGGAAGCCGTTCCCTACAGCCGCGATGGCGCTCCAACGGGTCCGCGCGACTTCAACTGGCGGGCTGATGCGCCCGCGTCGGTGTATTACACGGTGGCTCAGGACAAAGGTGATCCCAAAGTAAAGGCAGATGTTCGGGACAAAGTCTATATGATCGAAGCGCCGTTCTCCGCTCAGCCGAAAGAGATCTATGCCGCTCAGTTCCGGTTCGAGAACTTCGACTGGGGAAACGAGTCGATGGCGCTGGCGACGGAACGGTGGTGGCAAAACCGGAAAACGATCACCAAAACGGTCAATCCAGCCAACTGGCAAACCGCGGTCCTCTTCGATCGGTCGTATGAGGATCGGTATACGAATCCGGGTCAGCCCGATACGAAGCATAACCAGTACGGACGTGAGGTGCTGAACCTGCTGCCCTCCGGCGAAATCCTGATGCTAAACGCCGTGGGTTCATCGCCCGAGGGCGACCGGCCGTTTGTGAGTCTGCTCAATCTGAAAACCAAACAGACGCGCGAGCTCTGGCGGTCGGCAGCTCCGTATTTCGAGCGACCCATTGCCGTTCTGGACGCCACGAAGCAGGTCATTCTGACCACCCGCGAAACGCCCGACGAAAACCCGAATTATTTCGTTCGCAACCTGAAAGCGCGCATTGCGCCCATGCAGGCAACGTTCTTCCCGCATCCGTATCCACAGCTGAAGGGAATCCAGAAGCAGCAACTCCGTTACAAGCGGGCCGATGGTGTCGAACTGACTGCTACGCTGTATCTGCCCGTTGGCTATAAAAAAGAACAGGGGCCACTACCGACGTTTCTGTGGGCTTACCCGGCCGAGTTCAAGAGCAAGGAAGCTGCCAGCCAGGTGTCTGGCTCGCCGTATCAGTTCAACCGGATCAGCTACTGGGGTGGTGCCGCGTTCGTGACGATGGGTTATGCCATTCTGGACAATGCCAGCATTCCCATCGTGGGCGAGGGCGATAAAGAACCGAATGATACGTATGTGGAGCAACTGGTGTCGAGTGCTAAAGCGGCTATTGACGAAGGGGTTCGGCTGGGCGTCGTCGATTCGAGCCGTGTTGGCGTTGGTGGTCACTCGTATGGTGCTTTCATGACGGCCAACCTACTGTCGCACAGTAAATTATTCAAAGGGGGAATTGCCCGCAGTGGGGCCTACAACCGGACGCTGACGCCGTTTGGTTTCCAGAACGAGCAACGCAGCTACTGGCAGGCTCCCGAGGTGTACAACAACATGTCGCCGTTTATGAATGCCGACAAGATGAAGACGCCCCTGCTGCTGGTGCATGGCGAAGCCGACAACAATACCGGTACGTTCCCGATCCAGTCGGAGCGCTATTACAATGCGCTGAAAGGCTTTGGCGCCACTACTCGACTCGTTTTCCTGCCGTACGAAAGTCATGGCTATACGGCCAAAGAGTCGCTGCTGCACATGTTGTGGGAAATGAACGGCTGGCTGGATAAATACGTGAAAAATCCTGCCGTTGCGGGGGCGGCCAACAAAGCCGGCAAAGTAGGCGGAGGGACCAACGAGAAGTAAGTCCGGGTTTATTGGGTTTATCCTTATCAAGCCGGACTGGGCATTGCTCAGTCCGGCTTTTTCATGGGCCGGCGTTCAGGAATTTAAACTCTGCATTCGGCAAATCTATTTTTACCCCATATTTGTTATTCTTACGGAATCAATACGTACCGTAGCGATGAGGTTACGTTACTCATAGATGTACTCATTCGCTCGCTCACCCATTGCCATACATGAAACTCCTCAAAGTAGCCGCTGGTGTGCTGAACCAGACCCCGTTAGCGTGGGAACATAACAAACAGAATATCATCAGTGCCATCGAAGAAGCCCAGCGGCAAAATGTCAGCCTGCTGTGTCTGACCGAGCTTTGTATATCGGGTTACGGCTGCGAAGATGCGTTTTATGCCCAGAACACCATCGACCAGTCCATTGCCTCGCTGCTCGATATTGTACCCTATACGGCCGACATCGCCGTGGCGGTTGGGTTGCCGTTGCGTTTCAATAACCGCACCTTCGACACCGCCTGCCTGATTGCCAACAAGCGGATTCTGGGCTTCGTGGCCAAGCAGTACATGGCCAACAATGGCGTTCATTACGAAACCCGCTGGTTTCAACCCTGGCCGCCCTTTGTGCGGGATGAAATCAAGATCGGTGAGTTCAGTTATCCGTTTGGGGATATCGTATTCGATCTGTCGGGGGTTCGGATTGGCTTCGAAATTTGCGAAGATGCCTGGGTGGCCAACCGGCCAGGTCGCATCCTCTACGAACGGGGCATCGATGTGATTCTGAATCCAACGGCCAGTCACTTCGCCTTTCTCAAATCGCAGGTGCGTGAGCGGTTCGTGGTCGATGCGTCGCGGGCGTTTGGAGTTAGTTATGTGTATGCCAACATGCTGGGCAACGAAGCGGGCCGAATGATCTACGACGGTGATGCGATGGTCGCTTCGAACGGCGAACTGCTGGTATCCGGGGATCGCCTGAGCTACGAAGATTTTCTGATTGTGCCGGCGGTTGTAGACATCGAAGCTACGCGGCTCAATCAGACCCAGAGCCGGGGGAATCTGGCGCTGGCGTATCCGAACCTGCGCGTGTCGGACCGGTTCGACTGGCCCGAGATTGCGCCCGTTATCCAGAAAGCGGAACTCGAAGCGTGGGAGCGGGGCGGTTACCTGAAAGAAGAAGAATTTGCGCGGGCCGTGGCGCTGGGGCTGTTCGATTACCTGCGCAAAAGCCGCTCGCAGGGCTATGTACTGTCGTTGAGTGGGGGCGCCGACTCGTCGGCCATTGCGGCACTGGTCTTTCTGATGATCCGGATGGCGGTCGAAAACATCGGCATCGATGGCGTGAAGAAAAAGCTCAGTTACATCAAAGCACTCCAGCCCTGTCAGACGTCCGAAGAGATGATCGGTAAACTGCTGACCGTGATGTATCAGGGTACGGAAAATTCGTCGGACGATACATTCAATTCTGCCAAATCGCTGGCCGACGACATAGGCGCTACCTTCCTGAATATCAATATCAATGGCCTGGTGGATACTTATCGCGGGTTGATCGAAGCCCAACTGGGTCGTCAACTTTCCTGGGAAACCGACGACCTGGCGCTGCAAAACATTCAGGCCCGGGTACGGGCTCCGGGTATCTGGATGCTGGCCAACCTCAACAATGCCCTCCTGCTCAGCACGTCGAACCGCTCGGAAGCGGCCGTAGGTTATGCCACCATGGACGGCGACACAGCAGGTAGTATTTCGCCCATCACCGGCATCGATAAACATTTTCTGCGCGGATGGTTGCGCTGGCTCGAAACGGTTGGCCTAAACGTGAAAAACGAATCGACCCCCGCCGACCGTACGGGTTCCGTAATAGATTCGGCCGCTCCGGACCAGCTTATTAAAGTCAAAGGACTAAACGCGGTAAACAACCTGCAACCGACGGCCGAGCTACGTCCGCTGGACAAAAAACAGACCGACGAAGACGACCTGATGCCGTACGATGTGCTAAACTCCATCGAAGAATCGGCCATCCGCGACAAACAGCCGCCGGTTGAAGTGCTTAAGCTGGTCGAAGTTCGGTACGCAGGCCAGTACGACCGCGACCGGCTGCTGGTCTGGGTCGAACGATTCTTCAAACTCTGGAGCCGCAACCAGTGGAAGCGTGAACGCTACGCTCCCTCGTTTCACCTCGACGACCACAACCTGGATCCCCGTTCGTGGATGCGCTTTCCGATTCTGTCGGGTGGCTTCGAGAAAGAACTGGCCGAAATGCGCGACTGGGCGGCCGAACAGAAGCCCAGCACTCGAAAAGGCAAGATTGGGTTTTAGGCGTATCTTTGCTGAAATGGATAGAGCTATGAACGAAATTCACTGGCGTGATTACATTGTTTCTGACCCACGCATCATGTTGGGCAAACCCACAATCAAAGGAATGCGTATTACGGTTGAGCTAATCGTTGACCGAATGAGTTATGGCGAAACGATTGATGATCTGTTGGAAGCCTATCCGCATTTGACCCGTGAGGGAATCTTAGCCTGTTTGCGATATGCAGCTTACACGCTTAATCATGAACTTGATGATTATGATGTAGCTGCCTGATGAAAATATTGGCTGATGAAAACGTTGACTTTCCTACTATCTATCACCTCAGGGACAATGGATTCGACGTTTTATCCATTGCAGAGGACGATTTTGGAATAATTGATGAGAATGTGCTTGCAAAAGCGGTGCGCACGAATGCTGTGTTATTGACAGCCGAAAAAGCCGTTCTGATTCTTGCTTTATTTAATGACCAGAAAGAAAATCTGATCGATGCTTTCACGGTTCTGACTGCACATAAGACGCGGATTATCCGGGGAGAATAAACATGAAACAACTTCTCCCTGGTCTTTTGTTTGCGGCTCTGTGGGCCTCGGCTTCGGTCGCCACAAAGTTTGGTGTGCAGTCCGTTCACCCACTGATTCTGGCCAATACCCGGTTTTTTATTGCGGGCGGTGGTATGCTGCTCTTTGCCTACGGCATTCAGCGGGCTCAGACTGCCTGGCCGAAGGGTAGCGAATGGCGTCAGCTCACCCTGTTTGCGTTGCTAAATACCACCATCTACCTGGCGGCTTTTGTACTGGCCCTCAAACAGGTATCTGCAGGAATCGGCAGCTTGTCGACGGCTACCAATCCGCTCTTTATTTCGCTGATGTCGGCGCTGTGGCTCCGCCGGAAACCGCGCTGGAACGAGATGGGCGGGCTGGCACTCGGGCTGATGGGCGTGGGCGTAGCGACGTATCCGCTGCTGCAAAACAGTTACGCCACCGTCGAAGGACTCCTGATATTGCTGGTCGGAATGATCTCGATCTCAGCCGCTACCGTCTACTACGCCAGCATTCAGTGGCGCTTGCCCGATCTGGCCATCAACGGCTGGCAGGTATTCATCGGTGGAGTACTGTTGCTGCCGTTTACGCTCCTGACCGCCGATTTCAGCGGGTCGCAGTACGACCTCCGGTTCTGGGCGTCGCTGTTCTGGCTGATCATACCGGTGTCGGTAGCCGCGCTTCAACTGTGGTTCTATCTTGTCCGGCAAGACCCGATCCGGGCGTCGTTGTGGCTGTATCTGTGTCCGGTTTTTGGCTTTACCTATTCCTACCTACTGATGGGAGAACCCATCACCACTTATACGCTCATTGGTACGGCGCTGGTCATTGGCGGATTGTATCTGGGACGAAAAGGGGCATCTGCCTAGCCACTCCAGCTTTTCTTTCAGGCACGGCCTGCTTCGGGTGCCGTAAACGCCATCGGTTTACCATCGGCGAGCTGTTTGGCCTGCTGTGGCCAGGTAGTCGGGTCGTAGATGCGGTAGCGCGCTCCGGCTGCAGAGAGAATTTCCCGGATCTGTTCAACGGGTGTTTCAGCTAGCTGCGAAAATTGTCGGATACCCGCTTTGGTCAGGAGTTCGGCCACTTTAGGACCAATGCCTTTGATTTCGATAAACCGGTCTACGCTGTCGATCCCGGGTTTGTCGCTGGGTTCCTCGATAATCGTCAGTTCGATGTTCGTTCCGTCGGCTTCATTGACGATGTCGATAACTTCCGTTCGGGCTCCGTCCATGGAGTCGACCGTGTCAGACAGTTCCGTCACGTAGCCGACCGGGCTAATGATGACATCGAGGGTCGTATTTTCAGTCAGCACGTGCCCTGCGGATTCCGCGCTCCATTCATCCTTCGTTGGCTGATGGTCATCAGCGGGCATTCTATCGCCTTTAATGGGTGATTTCTTTGTCATGGCAGCGTTGAGTCTTGGTCCAGTGTTTATGGCGGCTGGTTCCACTTTTTTAACTCAGGCTGTCTATATATTGTTGAATAATTAACTGAATAAGTTACTGTTTCAGCACAATCATTTCCACTCTGCGGTTTAGTTGCCGGGTCGTTTCCGAATTGTTGCTGGCAATGGGTCGGGTAGGACCGTAGCCACGGGTGGTGATGCGGTTGGCCGCAATTCCATTCTGCACTAGATATGCCTTCACCAGGTCGACACGCTGCTTGGAGAGCCGGATGTTCTCATCGAAATCACCCTGATTGTCTGTATGCCCCGACAGTTCGATTTCGGCGGTGGGCTTGCTTTGCATGAACATCAGCAACTGTTCCAGTGCGGGCATGGCATCGGGCAGCAGCTCGGCCTTGCTCTGAACAAACTGGATGGCTTTGAGCTGGGTTGTTTTGCCCGTAGGAGCCACTACCAGTGGCGGCACGTAAGTAATCTTAGCATCCAGAGTTTTTGGGGGCGTAACACGCGCCTGTGTGGCCGTAGCGGCATTACTGGTTGCTGGTTGCTCCGAAACGGGGGGCGTCGACACCGGAGCCGGGCTCACCGTCGAAGTATTGGCGTGAACGGGCGCGGCCGCATTGGTTGCCAGCGGGCGGTCATCGGGTGGTTTGGTTCCGACACGATATAGCACAATCATGTGGTTGGAGATCCGGTCGGTATACCTGGAGGTCGGTGCGTATTGTTTATCCAGGGTTTCGTAGCCAGTCGCCGTAACCAGTACCTGAAAGGCGTCTCTTGATCGTAGCGTTAGCTTAAACGCACCATCAGTACCCACCCGTTGCTGAGTACTGACCGCACCAGCCGAATTTTTTACAGCGATGGTCGCATTCGCTATGGGCTGGTGCGTGGCGGCATCGGTAATGACACCTTCAAAGGCCAGCGTGACCGGGTCGGTAGCCAGAACAGGTTTGAGAACCGTTTGCCCCCAGCTGGTCGAAAACAACAGACAATTGATGAGGAGAGAGCTGATAAAAAAGATCGAGTAAGTTCGCTTCATTCTATAAATGCAACGGAGAAAAGCTGCCCAAAAGTACGTCGAAATGCGCAAAAATAGAGGTAACCAAATGCGCTAAAATGACACACGTATAGGGGCGTTTCGGGTAGCTAAAAATGGCTCATAAACTGCTGACTTATAATGGATTATCTATATGAAATATTTGGGTGAAAATGAACGCTGAAACCTACTTTTTCGTTACTATTGTATGACACAGATAACCAACGTGACGATGCATTCCCCGAACGCCCAGGCGCCAGTTACCCCCGCTTCGACGGGTAACGCACCAATGGATGACAACTGGCGGAAATCTATTCCGGCGCAGGTGTTTCTGAACCATTTTTTTGCGATGGATTACCACATCCGGTTTCAGAATGATCTCTTTGATCTGGCTAAGTTTCCAATCTTTCAGCAGTTCTACGGACGCGTAACGGACGAAGGTCGTAAGGGGCTGGAGAAGTTATTGTTGAATAGCTGGAGCGCCGAGTATGCCCTTCGGATTACGCCTGTTGTAAACGACGAACAATACCTGCAAAGCTCGCTGCACTGGACCTTCCCACAGGCTTATTACAGTGCGTTGTTTAGCGCGCGGGCTTTTCTGGCGGTGCAGGGCGTCAATGTCAGCAATGAAGAATTGATCCGTAAACGGATTGGCAACATGGTTGTCCGGGGCTATTATCCGGCTTCTATCGGCTATTATGCGCTGGGTCCGATCAACAACTACCGGATTCAGCGGCTGCCCATGGCCCGTCGATTTACGGCCGCCACCAAGACCGACCTGCTGCTGCCTTCGCGGGAGGGATCGGTGCAGGCTGAACTGGCCCAGTTCCTGAAAACAACCCGCGATCAGCGGGTGCGGGCGCTGCGCAATGCCATTCAGACCAATCCGAAAACAGCCTTACGCAGCCCAAAAACAGGTGAGATCTTACAGAAATTCAGTGTGGAACAGTATAAACAACTGGCTAAGCAGATCGGCTACACAACGTATTTCGATATGCTGAGCCGGCTACGAATTTCATCGACGAATCGCGAAATCGAGCGCTTTGTCGATTCCGAAATCGATGTCAAGCTTTTCCACCAGAGCCTGGTCGATATTGTGGCGCACGTGAACTCGGTTCACGAAGCGTATATCGCCAAGGCGCTTGGCATCCAGGCTTATCGTCAGTTAGTGGCCAAACTACCTTCGTATTTGCAGGAGAGCTTTGTTCGGGAGCGAATGAACACGGTGATTCTACCGATGTTGCAAACGCCCGAAGCCGACCAGGAGCCTTACCTGCAAATGGCCGCCTGAGTTAAAAACGTGATTGAGGGGTAAATCCCGACCAGCAACGAGGCTGGTCGGGATTTATGTTTATAGATAAAATGATAGTTTGCACCTTTCTGGTAAATAGTATTATTCTTTTTGAAACAATTTTGGAGACCAGTAGCCGCTTTGAAGTACATTCTGCTGAATGTCAGTTTTTTGGTTAAAAAGCCATAAGTTTTGTCTATAGAGCGATTGATAAAAATCATATTACTGCTGTGTAGAGTGTTCGTAAATTGCACTCGGTTAAGAAGCAGTTAAGAATACAATCTCTATAAATTCCATGAAAAATCATATCGTTTCTGTAGGTTCAGAATTCCCGGAGTTCAAAAAACTGGCCGTCGTTTCGCTCGAAAAAGACAAAGAGTTCTACGAAATTTCGTCCGACGACCATAAAAATGCCGGTCAGTGGCTGGTGATGTTCTGGTGGCCAAAGGATTTTACCTTCGTCTGCCCAACGGAAATTGCTGAGTTCAACAAAAGATTTGACGATTTCCAGGACCGCGATACGATGATGATCGGTGCTTCGACCGACAGCGAATTCGTTCACCTGGCCTGGCGCAAAAACCACGACGATCTGCGTGGGCTGAAATTTCCGATGCTGGCCGATACCTCAAAGTCACTGGCTGAAGAACTGGGGATCCTGGAAGCCAACGAGAAAGTCGCTTACCGCGTAACGTACATCGTCGATCCGCAGGGAATCGTTCGTTGGGTCAACGTAAACGACCTGTCGGTAGGCCGGAACGTAAACGAAGTGATTCGCGTACTGGACGCGCTGCAAACCGACGAACTGTGCCCCTGCAACTGGGTAAAAGGCGAAGCTACGCTGACGGCCTAGCCAATTTTGAGTGAGTGAAAGATAGAATGAGTGAATAATAGACACGACTTCGATTCATTCACTCATTCTATCAATCACGCATTCAATATTACTCTCATGACGACCACACAAAACGAAACTGTAACGTCGCTGCTAGGCCTGGTGGGGCTCAGTGCGGAGGGCCAACATCCGGTGCTGGATTCGCTGGCTCAAACCGAGCATCGGTACCTGCGCGACCTGAAAATCAACGTGGGGAACGTGCTGAACAGCAGCCAGACCCTGTCGAAGAAAGAAGCGTTGTTACTGGCTCTGGCCGTGGCGGTAAACGAAAAATACCAGCCGCTCATCGACTCGCTGACGGCGGCTGCCAAACAGGAAAGTACGTCTGAGGTCGAAATTTCGGAAACCATCGCCTGTACGTCGCTGCTCAGTACCAACAACGTGTTCTACCGCTTCCGGCATTTTGTCGGCAAGGACTATTACCAGCAAACGCAACCCGGTATTCGCATGAGCATCATGATGAATCCGGCGTTGGGTAAGGAATTTTTTGAGTTGATGAGCCTGGTGGTTTCGGCCGTAAACGGCTGCGAACTCTGTGTTCGGTCGCACGAAGAAAGCGTCCTGAAACACGGGGCCAGCGAAGCGCGTGTTTTCGACGCCATCCGCCTGGGCTCGGTCATCAAAGGCCTGATCACCGTGTTATAAATTCGATCATAGTGTTTACCGAACCGCCCGGATTCTTATCGCCAACTGGCCTTAAGGCGTCGGGCGGTTCGTCGTATCTGTCTAGAAAGTAGCCGTTTACACATTTTTTTAGGTTGGCGTTCAGGATTGGCTTTCTTTGTAATGAACCTCTTTTGATACCCTTAACCATGAAAAAACGAACTCGTAACCTGGCAATAGGCATTGTCGGTACGTTTGTACTGCTGATTGGCATTGGCTTGGCTTACATCAAGCTGGCGCTGCCGAATGTCGGGCCGGCTCCTGACCTGAAAATTCAGGCCACAGCGGCTCAGATCGAACACGGTAAATACCTGGCTCACCACGTCGCCGTCTGCATCGACTGCCATTCTACCCGCGATTTTACCAAACTCATGGCACCGATGGTACTCGGTACGGAAGGAAAAGGTGGAGAACGGTTCTCACCCGAGCAGGGCTTTCCGGGAACCTTCTATTCACGAAATATTACTGCTGCGGGGATTGGCAACTGGACGGACGGTGAAATCTACCGGGCCATTACCACGGGCGTCAGTCGCGACGGGCGGGCACTCTTTCCGGTAATGCCGTACCGGAGCTATGCGCAGATGGACCCCGAAGACATCAAAGACATTATTGCTTATCTGCGGAGTTTGCGGCCCATTCCGAATGCGATTCCCGACCCTGAGCCGGCTTTTCCGATGAACTTTATTGTCAATACGATTCCGGCTAAAATTGAACCGGGTAAGCGGGCCGACACCACCGACCGGATCGCCTACGGCAAATACCTGACCACGTTTGCATCCTGCGCCGATTGCCATACGCCCGTCGATGGGCAGGGAAAACCACTACCAGGTATGGAGATGGCCGGTGGGCGTGAGTTTCCGATGCCAACCGGTATGGTCCGCTCGATGAATCTTACTTCGGATGCGTCGGGAATCGGTACCTGGACCAAGGCCGCTTTTATCAGTCGGTTCAAAGCGCACGACGGCCAGCTTGAAAAACAGCCAACCCTTCGCGACGGCGAATTCAATACCATTATGCCCTGGCTGATGTATGCGGGCATGAGCGAGCCAGATCTGGGCGCTATTTACGATTACCTGCGCACGCTCAAGCCTGTTCCGAACAAGGTAGAGCGGTTTACGCCCAAAGCCAGCCTGGTGGCGACCCGTTAAAAGTTGAGTTTTTCCAAAACATTCTGGTAGTCGGACCGTTTTATAACTGTGTGGCAAATTCAGGCTGGCATCGATGTGTAGGGAATTTTTCTATGTACGTAGACAATATCTATTATAAAACGTGTATATAATTCGCAAGTAATTGCCCCTTACAATCTTCAGTACTGTATCTGCCGTAATGTAAAGCCCGCTTTCTCTAAACAAGAAGCGGGCTTTTTGTTATCTTGCCATGAGCGGCCGGCCAACGGGTCATTGTTTGCTAATGCCCGCCTTCAGGTTATGGATAGAAGCGAACCGACGACGTCCGACTAAGCGCCTTTACGAATCGGCTCAGGAATTCATGCGGCAACTGTTTGTTAAAGATACGTTTTACCCCAATGGGTGGTGGCGGCTTGTCGCTCACCTGACCATGTGGGCCGTTTTATTTGTATTTCTGCTCGGCCAGTACGAATGGTTTTCGCGGAGCCCTCAGGTAAACGGCGTGGTGTTATGGCTGGCCGTGGGCAACCTGCTAACGATGATCATTATTTATTACTGGATGGCGGGGTGGGTGCTTCCGCTGCTGTACCAGAAGCGCTGGCTGGTGCTGGTTCTGAACATTCTTTTCGTTTATATCATCAATTCCTTCTGCAATTATTTCGTGTTTGTCGGAACCGATGACTGGCTCGACGCATCGCCTGGAATTCATCGGGTGGCCGGCATCTACCGAAATATCGGTCTGGTCGGGGGGTTGTTCAACCAAACGGTTTTCGTCCTGAACTGGTCGTTTATGCTCAATGCGGTCATTCCGATCAGCATTAAATTTATGAAGGATGTACTGGTCACCCGCAATCAGACTACCCAGCTGGAGCGGGATAACCTGGTGCTGGAACTCAACTTCCTGCGCTCACAGGTCAACCCTCACTTCTTCTTCAACGCGATCAATAATGTGTATGCCCTAATTGTCGACAAAGACGAGCAGGCTGCTACCATTTTGCTGAAGCTATCCAGTCTGATGCGGTACGTTCTGTACGAAGCCGGCACGTCGTATGTTACCCTGCAGCAGGAAGTCGAGTTTTTAAAAGATTATGTAGATTTAGAAAAAATTCGGCACGGCACGAATGCATCGATTCTGCTGCAGATCGACGGTGAAATCGGCGACTTACTGATTCCGCCCCTGGTACTCGTTACGTTTGTCGAGAATGCGTTCAAGCACGGCCTGAATGCCACCATCCGGGAGTCGTGGGTAACCATCGATTTACAGATAAAAGGAAATTCGCTGCATTTTCTGATACGGAACAGTAAGCCCCCCGTTCGGCCACAGACTCGTACGAGCTCGTTGCCAAAAGTGGGTGGTATTGGTCTGACGAATACACAACGACGGCTGGAACTGCTTTATCCGGATACCCACCAATTGCGTATCCAGGAGACCCAGTCGACGTATACAGTTGACTTAACTATTTTACTGGATGGAACGCGAACTAACCTGCCTGATCATCGACGACGAACCGCTGGCTCGGGAATTGCTTAAAAAATTTGTGGCCCGCGTACCGACCTTATCCTTATTGGGAGAGTCCAGTAACGCCATCGAAGCGGTTGCGGCCATCCATAACCAGCGGCCTGATATTATCTTTCTGGATATCAATATGCCGGAAATGACGGGTATCGAACTGCTCAAGTCATTTACGGCTGCCCGCCCGCAGGTGATCATGACCACCGCGTATCCGGGCTATGCCCTGGATGGTTTCGAATACGATGTAACGGATTATCTGCTGAAACCTATTCCGTTCGACCGTTTTCTCAAAGCCATCAATCGGGTGCGCGATCGACTCGGCAATGCGAGTGCACCCCCAAGTCCGCCCCCCGCGCCGACCGAGCCAGCTGCGAGCGTCAAAGACGACAAATCGGGTCGGGGCAACAAATTTCTGTGGGTGAAGGAAGATAAAAAAATGGTCAACGTGAACACCGATGATATTCTGTACGTGGAGGGGATGAAAGACTATGTGAAAATTTATCTGTCTGATAAACTGGTCGTTACCCACATTACCATGAGCCGAATGGAACAGCTGTTGCCCGAAAACGATTTCATCCGGGTCAACCGCTCGTACATTGTTCGGCGCTCGGCCATTCGGGCGGTTAACGGAAACACCATCGAAACCGTCAACAAAAAAGAAATTCCGATCGGGATCAGCTACCGGGATTCCATCAAAGACATTACGCGGGATTGAGGCTTCTCTGTTAACTACTTACCCATTTTTGGTAGCATCTATCTAATAAAAGCGGCATTTGGTCGAAATAATTTTCGTATAGATAGTTCGAAGCGCATATTTGATTCGATAATCGTTAACCAAACTTCTTAATCTCCTCTAATCATGAAAAACGCATCTTTACTCCCTGGCCTTCAGTTAAAAAAAGAAACGATCAGCGTGTTAGACAGCAAAGCGGGCCTGTTCACCGCTGATAAGCAGCGGACCGGAACGGTGATTACCGGTACGATCGTCATCAGCACGCTATAGAGCGCTCTACTTCGTAACAGACATCGAACTCGGGTTGAACGACTGGTGAGGAACCGGCTTCAGCCCGAGTTTTTGTTTGTTCTGGGGGCCTGTCAGACGGCCGTGTGCGTAACCAGATGAGTCGGAGCCAGGGCCTATTTAGTCGAATAAACGAGTCGCTTGGTCGAAAAAAATTTCGGCTGCGTCAGCTGCCCCCTACCTTTCCCGAAACCATTCTGCAGCGGGACACATGAAAAAAGTATTTACCTTCTGGAAACGTCGTTTCAGCACGCGGACGCTGGAAATGTCGACCGATGTATTCAGCGACGTCATTGGTGAGCAGGAAGCGCAGAAAATTCGGGGGGGCGACAAAGAGTACATGCCCGTGTATGACACCCACGAAAAGTCGGCGCTCCGGACCCCGTCGATCTTACTCGATTTTATGTGAAATTTTTAACCAGGCTCATACCATGAACAAGAAACAATTTTCGATTTCCCCGAAGCACAAACGGGCAACCAAAAAAGCACTGGAGCAATTCGATCAGGAAGACCAGAAAGTCAACGGCGACGACATCCGGGGTGGCAACTGGACCGAGTATGGTGGTGGTCCCGATAAAGACGGCACTCCGAAAAAATAAACCTAAAACGGCTCAATCCCCTTGCTAATCAAAGGCGCTATCCTGAAAGTTGCGAGCCAGTGCAACCTGAATTGTACGTATTGTTATATGTACAACCTGGGCGATGACTCGTACCGACGCCAGCCCCGGCGCATGCGGGCTGCGGTGCGCGATGCCCTGTTGCATCGGGTGCTGAGCCACAGCGTCCGGTATGGGCTGAGCACCTTTGATTTCATCTTTCATGGGGGCGAGCCGCTGCTGGCGGGCAAACGGTTTTTCGAGCAGTTCGTACAGGAAGCCAGCGCCGTTCTGCAGCCGCGGGTCGAACCCCGGTTTTTTTTGCAGACGAATGCGGTATTGCTGGATGAGGACTGGTGCCGACAGTTGGGTCAGCTGGGCATTCGCGTCGGGATTAGTCTCGACGGCCCAGCGTCGGTCAATGATCGCTATCGGCTCGATCACCGCGGACGAAGTTCGTTTCTGGCGGCTGAGCAGGGGCTACGGTGCGCCCTCGGATCGAAGGACCTGATGAATCAGCCCGGTGTGCTGACCGTTGTCGACCCAACTACCGACCCGATGGTGGTGTATAACTACTTTCGGTCCGTTGGCGTAGAGGTGCTGGATTTTCTGCTTCCCGACGCCACCTTCGATCGGCCACCCCGCGGGTGGCCAGGCCGCGAAACGCCCTACGCCGACTGGCTGATCCGGATTTTCGATGGCTGGTTCGGCGCTCCGAATCGACCCCGCATTCGCCTGTTCGACCAGTTGATTGCGCTCATCGTGGGGCATGACGTGACGTCGGAGCGGTGGGGGATGGGCCCGAACGAATTTATCGTCGTCGAAACCGACGGTGGTATCGAACCATCGGACATGCTGAAAATCTGCGGTCCGAACTTTACCAAGACCGATGCCAATGTCTGTACTCACGACCTGGTCGATGCGCTTAGTCATGAACTTATGGCGCTGCATCGAAACAGTCATCAGCAGTTAAGTTCGACCTGTCAGAAATGCCCGATCGTGGCGGTATGCGGAGGAGGGTTTCTGGCCCACCGGTATAGCCAGATCAATGGATTCGATAATCCGTCGGTCTACTGCCGGGATTTGCTTCGGCTGATTACGCACATCCAGAATAAGGTCTGCGCGTTTTTGCCGGCCGAGCTTTGCCAGGAGGCCGACCTGGAGCCGCTTTCCTACGCCGATGCCCTGTTGGCACTGACCGATGAATAGACGTCTATCAGCCACACGAATTCAGAAAATGAGGATTTTACCGCTTACGCCATGAGAGCACGCGCCTATAAATACTACCGGCAGTTAGATTACATGGACTGTGGGCCGACCTGCCTCAAAATGGTAGCCGCTCATTACGGTAAGGACTATTCCATGGATTTCTTGCGGGCCAATGCCTACATTACCCGGCAGGGGGTCAGCATGTTGGGAATCAGCGAAGCGGCCGAAAAAATTGGCTTCAAGACCCTGATGGTGAAGCTGACCTACGATCAGGTCCTGCACGAGGCTCCACTGCCCTGTATTCTGCACTGGAATCAGGAACATTTTGTAGTACTTTACGAAGCCGGCGAATCGTTTCTGAGTTTTTTACCCTTCGTGAACGCCCGAACGGAGTTTCTGGTAGCCGACCCCGGCCATGCCCTGATCCGCGTCGATCGCGAAACGTTCCGCAAGTGCTGGATCTCGTCGGCCGATCAGAAAGGCGTAGCGTTATTACTGGAACCGACTCCGCATTTTTACGAGCATCAGGAAACCGAAACGACCCCCACGCAGGGGTTTCGGTTTTTGCTTAAATACCTGGCGCCCTATCGTCGCTACCTGGTGCAGATCATGCTGGGTATGCTCTTCAGCAGTTTGCTGGCCATGCTGTTTCCGTTTCTGACGCAGGGGCTGGTCGACTACGGCATTCACCGGCATAACCTCGGGTTTGTGCACCTGATTCTGTTGTCGCAGTTGCTGTTGTTCGTCGGAAGTACCGTTATCGATATCATCCGAAACTGGATTCTGCTACACATCAACACGCGCATCAGCGTGACCATCATTTCGCATTTTCTGATCAAGCTAATGCGGTTGCCCATCAGCTTTTTCGATACCAAGAACATCGGCGACATCTCGCAGCGGATCAACGACCATCACCGGATCGAATCGTTTCTGACCGGCTCTACCCTGAACACGCTCTTCTCGCTGGTCAATCTGGTGATTTTCTCCGTCGTGTTCACGCTCTACGACCTAAACCTGCTCGTGGTTTTTCTGGTGGGCAGCACGCTGTCTGTCGTTTGGGTTTTGTTGTTTCTGAAACACCGCAAAGAGTTGGATTACAGGCGTTTTCAGCGCCTGCGCGATAACCAGAACAGCCTCTATGAGCTTATAACGGGCATGCAGGAAATCAAACTGAACAACTGCGAACGGGCCAAGCGCTGGGAATGGGAGCGGATTCAGGCCAAGTTGTTCAAGATCAATATCCGGGGGCTGGTGCTGGAACAGTACCAGGAAATCGGTTCTACGTTTTTTACCCAGCTCAAAAACATCCTTATTTCCTACATGGCCGCAACAGCCGTCATTCACAACGAAATGACCCTTGGGATGATGCTGAGCATTTCGTATATCGTTGGGCAGATGAACGGGCCACTTAGCCAGATTCTGCAGTTTATGCGCAGTGTTCAGGATGCCAAAATCAGCCTGGAACGGCTCAGTGAAATTCATAACCGACCTGATGAAGAGTTGAATGAAGAACTGACGATGGGCAAACTGTCTATCCGCCGACCGCACGAAACTGGCCCCACGCCCGTCAGCTCCTACGCCAGAACCTGGGAAACGGAAGCTGGTATCGTGCTGAACAATGTCTCGTTTCGCTATGGTGGCCCGCACTCGGCCTACGTGCTGAAAGACATCAGCCTGCACATTCCGGAAGGGAAAGTGACGGCCATTGTGGGCAGTAGCGGCAGCGGAAAAACGACGCTGTTGAAACTGTTGCTGAAGTTTTACCCACCCACAGCGGGCGAAATTCTGGTGGATGGCAACGACCTGAACGACATATCCGCCAAAATGTGGCGCAACAACTGCGGTTCGGTCATGCAGGATGGGTATATTTTCTCCGACTCGATTGCCCGCAACATTGCCATCGACGGCGAACGCATCGACGAGCTGAAACTGGTTGAAGCCGCTACGGTGGCTTCGATCCATGAATTTGTGAAGCGATTGCCACTCGGCTTTATGACAAAAATCGGGAATACCGGAGCCGGGTTGAGTGGCGGACAGCGCCAGCGCATTTTCGTCGCCCGGGCGGTTTACAAAGACCCAAAATACCTGTTTTTCGACGAAGCGACCAGTGCGCTGGACGCGAACAATGAGCGGGTGATCATGGCCAATCTGGAGCAGTTTTTCGAGAACCGGACGGTTCTGGTGATCGCGCATCGACTCAGTACGGTACGCAAAGCCGATCAGATCATCGTGCTCGACAACGGCATGATTCGGGAGCAGGGCACGCACCTGGAGCTGGTCATGAAGAAAGGGTATTATTACGAACTGGTGAAAAATCAACTCGAACTGGCCGAAGCCTGATCTATCATGCCACAGCAATCGTCCCATACCGTGTTGAGCGATGAGATTCAGGAAATCATCGGGTACGTGCCGCACTGGATCGTGCGCTGGGGCATTACCGCCATGTTCGTCGTCTTTCTGATTCTGCTGCTGTGCTCGTATCTGATTCGGTTCCCGGATACGATTTCGGCGCCGGTCACCATCAGCGCTACGGTACAGCCGTTCAAAATCAGCTGGTATAAATCGGACGTCAACGTCGACTATCACTGTACGGTCCGAAACGGGCAACGGGTGCAGGCCGGCGATACGGTCTTACTGGAAGAAAATATAAGCAGCCGAAGCCAGCTGGCCTACCGAAGCCCGCTGAAGGGAGTCGTGCATATACTGCGGGGCAGCAAAAAAGAAATAAAATTATCGACCATTCTGGTGATGCCGCAGGCCGTGTCGGGTTGTGAGGTTCAGATTCGACTGCCTATCCAGGGCTCGGGTAAAGTGAAAGCCGGCCAGCGGGTGCTTATCCGGCTCGACGAATATCCCACGGACGAATTTGGCTTCCTGGAAGGGTTTATTACGTCGTTTATCCCGGTTTCGTTCGATCAGCATTATCGGGTCAATGTGCGGTTGAGCAACGGCTTGACAACGACGCTGGCCAAAAAACTGCCCCTGCAGCCCGAACTGCGCGGAACCGCCGAGATCATGCTCGACGAGAAAAAACTGCTGCAACGAATTATTGGCCTGCACTGACTCCCAGGGAGCAGCATACCCCCGCTTTTGCGTGAGCCCCACTCGCTCGCCATCCGTTGAAAACAACCTGATCCGGTCGGTAGAGGAAAGGAGTAACTACACTTAAAAACTCGTCGGGGCTGATCGCAACTTAGTCGAAAACCCCGCTCCATCGGTCGAAAAAAGTAGGCGTTGGGCTGGCTCAACGCTTTTTTTATATCCAAATAATAGCCGAACCTGTAAACGAAGCGCAGTTATGGATATTCTCAAACGAATTTTTGGTAACAACAAAAAGCGGTCCTTCCTCGACGAAGACGGGTTTGCCCGGCTGCCGACCGAAGCGATGGACACCATTCTGGGCGGTCGCCCGGCTGACCCGGCGGCAGCCGCTTTCGATTTGCCTGCCGACCTGACGGCTACCCGGACGAACCTGACCAACTACTCGCATCCGGAAAACCGACATTAGTCGAAACGTCGTACCAACTGGTCGAAATAAGTTGGTTGCCCAGGTAGAGCACACTTGCTTTGAGATAGAAACCGGACAATGAACGTGGCGAAATGATCGATAAAACTATCTACTGATATGAAAAAGGCCTATATACTTTTGCTCGTTATCGGCATGCTGAGTGCAGCCTGTATACCTGCGCTGGCGCAAACTAAAACCCGGTTGGTCGGTACGGTGCAGGAGCAAAATACAGCGGCTGGAGCCGTTCCCTTCGCTACCGTAGCGCTGGTGCAGGCCGCCGATTCAGCGCTCGTAAAAGGGAGCGTTACCGACGCCGACGGCCGCTTCAGCATCGATAACGTCGAGGCCGGAACCTACCGGCTGACCGTCAGCTTTGTCGGTTTTCAGAAATACACCGGTCCTGAACTGGTCATTGGCAGCGAAGCCGAATCCAATGTCGGGGTTATTCGTCTCCTGGCTGAAGCCAAACAACTGACCGAAGTCAAAGTTGTCGGTACCAAACCGTTTGTCGAAAAGAAATCGGATGGCTTTGTCGTCAACGTTGAAAATAGCGTAGTGAGCTCCGGCAATTCGGCGCTGGAAGTCCTCGAACGGTCGCCGGGGGTATTGGTTTCTGATAACGGCAAGGTGTCGATGCAGGGGAAAGCGACGATGGTCATGATCGACGGAAAGCAGGTGCAGGTATCGGGCGAAAGCCTGGGAGCCCTCCTTAAAAGTCTGAAATCCGATAATATCGCCACCATCGAGCTCATTACGCAACCGTCGGCCAAGTACGATTCGTTTGCGGGGGCTATCATCAATATCAAAACCAAAAAGAACACCAAACCGGGTTTCAACGGGAGCCTGAACCTGGGGCTGACCCAGAGCATCTATACCAAATATACCGGTGGAGGGAATTTCAACTACAAGGCCGGAAAACTGAACGTCTTTGGTAACTACAGCTACGGCAACAACCGTAGCTGGCGGCAGAACGAAGAACGCAGCCAGTTCCAGAATCAGCAGGGACCTAGTCAGTTGCTGACCAATTCGGAGTCGACGGCGCAGAGTCTGAGCCATACGGGTAAGCTGGGCCTGGATTATTACCTGTCCGACAAACACGTGGTGGGCATCAGCGCCGACGGGAATCTGTACCGAAACAATACGGATCAGTTTTCAACGACGAATTTCAGCCACGTACCCGCAGTTACCGACTCGACACTGACGACGACAGGGAACCGGACCAGTCGGCAAAACTTCGTCGCTTACAATTTTAATTACAAGGGAACCCTCGACACGAACGGGCGAAGCATCGAAGTGAACGTCGACTACGGCCACGATTACTTCGCCAGTAACTCCTATTACGTTGGGCATTTGCGGTACATGAACCCCGATTTTAGCCGGTATCGGGATGGGTTGCAGAACCTGCCGACCTATACGACCCGGTTTACGACCTACAAAGTTGATTACACGATGCCGTTCCGCAGCGGCCTTACCATGGAAATCGGGGCCAAGTCGGCCTTCGTAACCACCAACAACGACGTCCGCTTCAATGTCCAGCTCACCGACGGCGGCCCCTGGCAAAACGACCCCAGCCGAACCGACAACTTTGTGTACAACGAGAACATCAACGCGGGCTACGTGACCCTACGCAAGACCATCGACAAATGGCAGATTCAGGGCGGTTTGCGGGCCGAGCAAACCAGGGCCGATATCAACTCGATCGCTACGAATACCCTGATTCACCGGAATTACACCAACCTGTTTCCGAACCTGTTTGTGGAGCGGGCTTTCGGCGAGAAACATCAGCTATCGGTTGGTTTCCGGCGGGAGATCGACCGGCCCAGCTACAGTAACCTGAATCCGTTTATTCTGTACACGAATCAGTACACCTATTTTCAGGGCAATCCGTACCTGAATCCGGCCAAAGCGTATGTATTCACCCTGTCGCATACGTTTAACAACAGCATTTCTACCACCCTCGATTACAGTTATCAGAAAGACGCTTTCTTCGAAACCTTCGAGCAGTTTCAGGATACGAAAATCACCCGGCACTTCATCACCAACCTGGGCGTAGCCAGCGGGTTTGGCCTGAACGTCAACTTCCCGGTTCGGCTGGCGAAGTGGTGGGAAAGCTCGAACAACGCATACGGCACCTACGGAAACGTGAAAGACGCCAATTTTCTGGGCAATGGGCTGAATGTAGTTTCGTGGGGATACTACGCCAGTTCGGTCCACACGTTCACGCTGGCCAAGGGCTACAAGGCCGACATGTCGATCAATTACCAGGGCCCGTTCCGATACGCCACCGCCACCCAGATCAGTACCTTCAACATGAACCTGGGGCTTCAGAAAAGCCTGTGGAACAACAAGGCCAGCCTGAAAATCAACGCCAACGATATTTTCTGGACCCGTCGCTACGGAACCCGGACCCTGGCTGCTAACCAGAACGTGAGCGACCTCTCGTACCGCGATACGCGCCTGGTTCGGGCCACGCTCACCTACAAGTTCGGCACGAAAGGGCTCAAGCTACGGCAGCGAAACGTCGGTAGCCAGGCAGAACAGAACCGGATCAATCACTAAAACGACCTGCCTGCTGTATGGAAACGTTTCTCGAAACCGACGTGACGACGGCTGTTCACCGGATTGCCCGGAGCCTGGCCCTGCCGACCAGCCGCCTGACATCTTTCGGATATGCCAATGGGTTACTGGGGCAAGTGCTTTTCTGGCTCTATTATGCCGACTTTGCCGATGACGAGGCCGCGGGTGAGCGGGCGCAGGCGCTGCTGATGGATGCCATTGAGCGGGTAACGCAGCCGTATAAGGGCCATAATTACGCCAAAGAGCTGGCCGAGTTCGGAATTTTTCTGGAGTATGCCCGGGCCAATAACCTGATCGAGTTCGATACTAACCTGCTCCTGAACGGACCCGATGCGCTGCTGGCCGATACGCTGATCACCGCCTTCGAACGCCGGGATTTCGACCCCTTTACCGGGGCCCTGGCCCCCAGCTTTTATTTCCTCAGACGCCTGGCTACTAACCGGGCGGTGCGCAGCCATCTGGCGCGCACCGTGATGGAACTGAATAGCAGCGCGAAGCTAGATCCGGATGGAAATCTGTTCTGGCCGTCGAAACTGTTTGGCGACGATCGGGTATACCTGGGGCTGTCGCATGGCTCGGCAGCTATCATACTCTTCCTGACCTGCGTAATCGAAGCGGGTATCCTGGTAAGTACGGCCACCGATGTACTCCGGCGCAGCATAGGATACCTGCTCACGCATCGGCAGGATTATCGGATCGTTGGGGCCTGTTACCCCGACATTGTCGGCGAGCAACCGCAACGCTCCCGGTTAGGATTGTGCTACGGCGATATGGGCGTTGCCTACAGCCTGCTGCGGGCCGCTCGGGTGCTGAACGACTCGGAAATCTACGGCGAAGCTCTGACCATCTTTTCGATCGCAGCGAGCCGGCGGACACCCGACCGGAGCGGGATTCAGGACGCCGGCATTCTGTACGGTGCGGCCGGAACGGCCCTGCTGTTCGATAAAGCCTACGAACTGACTGGCCAACTCGTGTTCGATGAAGCGGCCCGGTATTGGTACGAGCGTATTCCGGGTTTTGCCGTTCACGACAATCCGACGGCGGGCTACCGGGGCGTGTTCAACCAGCATTTTCCGCACACCAATATTGCCTTTATGGAAGGAATTGCGGGAATCGGGGCTGCGCTGATGAAATACACCCAACGCGACAATTACTCTTTCGACGAATTAATCTGGCTGTTATGATTGCATTTGAGCGTACTTCTATGGTTGTTGATAAAGCGGCAATTGAGCGAAAACTGGCGCAGCTACGCTACCAGATCGAGTCGTCGGCGCCTAAAAACGATACCCTGCTGTCGGGGCGGATCGGGCGCATGGTGTATTATTTTTACCTGTTCCGGTACTACCAGGACGAACTTTTTGGTGAACGTGGGGTGGCCATTCTGGAGGAGGTGGTCCAGCATATTCAGGATAAAACCGCGCCTTATCTGCTTAGATACCCATTTTCGTATGGCCTGTCGGGTTTTGGCTATGCCATGTCGCTGCTGATCGAAGAAGGAATTATCGATATCGATTTCGATGAGCAACTGACGGAGTTCGACGAGATTATTTACCAGGCTGCCCTGCCCGATCTCAGCAACGGAAATACCGATTATCTGCACGGAGCGCCCGGTGCCATGCTGTACCTGTCCCGACGCCTTGGTAACCCGGCCGTCAGGGTTTATCTGGAAGAGATGGTAACCGTGCTGGACTCACTGGCGATTCGGGACGAACGGGGGCTGCGCTTTCCTAATACGCACATTGCCCGTCTGAACGAGTCCGACAATATCAACTTCGGCCTGGCCCACGGCCTCTGTGGTATTTTGCTGGTTCTGTTGCGCGTATACCAGCAGGGCGTGGCGCGTCCGGTCATCGAGCGGATCGTTTCGGACGGAATTCAGTATATTCTAAGCTATCGGACAAAGCCCGACCCGGCTCAGAACCGATTCTCGCAGTTTCCGCTCACCATCGACGAAACCAAACCCTGGGATTCGCCCGAAAACAGCAAGGAATACAATGCCCGGCTGGGCTGGTGTTACGGCGATCTCAACGAAATGCTGTTGTTCTACCAGGCCGGTGCAATTCTTGGCCGACCCGACTGGGTTCGGCTGGCCGATGAAGTTGGCGAAGGGGTTATCCAGCGACACGACCCCCATGAAACCATCATCAAAGACAGCCACCTCTGTCACGGATCGGCGGGAATTGCGCAGTACTACAAGCGCTTCTACGACCAGACTGGCCATCAGGCCTATGCCGACGCCTATCAGTTCTGGCTCGGCAAAACGGTTCAGTACCTGGAAAAAGAGCTGACCGATGCGGCTTACACGAACCATGCCGGCGAATTGCTGGAGGGGTTTGTGGGCTCTTCGCTGGTGCTGCTGTCGGCGGTGGGGGAAGAGAACTACGTCTGGGACCGGATTTTCCTGCTTTGCTGACGAACCTGATTTCCATCAACTATTTACGAAATCTCTTACTAACTAAACGGCTGAATCGAGATGAAAAAGTTGAAAATTGGCCTTATTGATTTTGGCCTTCGCCACGGACGACTGAACAGCCTGCGGGTGATCGAGGACCTGATTGAGTATACCCAGCACGCCGATCGACTCGGGTTCAGCCGGTTCTGGCTGGCCGAACACCACGTGCCCCGCACCCGGGCCCCCTGGTCCGATCCGCAGCCGCTGGTACCGATTCTGGCTGGTATGACCAACCGCATCAAAATCGGTGTAGCGGGCGTACTGATCAGCATTCATACCCCATACCACGTAGCCACCACCTTTAAACTGCTGGCAAATCTGTTTCCAGGACGCATCGATCTGGGCCTGGCCAATGGTATTGTCGGTGAAACCGTGGCGCAGTACTCTATCGGGCAGAGCAATCAGGTGCTTCGTTCGCTGTTCGAAACGAAAATGCGGGAACTGGTTCATTACCTGCAGCATGAAGACGACCTGTATCAGAATGGCAAAGGGGTCGTAATTCCGCCCTTTAAAGGAAAAATCCCGGACCTCTGGACCCTGGGCGTATCGTACCATACTCTGGACCGGGCGTTGCAGCTTCGCACCAATTTCGCCCGTTCTATTTTTCATCAGGGCTCCGATTCGACTTATGAGACCGAGAAACTGCAGGCTTTTCGCGAAGACTATTACCAGCAGCATGGTAAGTATCCGCAGATTACCCTGGCGGTGGCGGGTTGCTGCCACCAGACTTCGCAACGCGCCAAACGCATCCTGACGCAACTCAACGACCGGAAAGAAGTCGGTAAAGGCGATCTGTTCGGAAGCCCGGCCAAGTTTCATGATGAGGTGATGGCCCTGCAGGAACGCTACCAGATCGATGAGGTTATTTTCATGAGTGCCGCTATGCAACCCAAAGATCGAATGGTTGGTATCGAGCTCATCAGTGATGTTTTCAACCTAAGCGTCAACTAGTTATGCAATTTCCACACTATCGGCAACTGGATGCGATGGATTGCGGGCCGACCTGCCTCCGAATGATTTCGCGCCACTACGGTAAAACGTATACCCTGAACACGTTACGTAATTTTACGAAATACAGCCGCGATGGTGTGTCATTACTGGGCATTAGTAAAGCCGCCGAAAGCATCGGATTCCGAACCATGGGGGCCGTTTTGACGCTCGATAAATTGTCTAGCGAAGATCTGCCGCTGCCCTGCATCGCTCACTGGGATCAGAACCATTTTGTGGTGGTTCATAAGATCAAAAAAAACAGAATTTTCGTCGCCGATCCGGGTAAGTCACTCCTGACCTACCAGCAGAACGAGTTTGAACGACACTGGGCCAGCACGCAGAAAGACGGCATAGGGCAGGGGGTGGTGCTGCTGCTGGAACCTACGCCCCGCTTTTATGAACAGGATGGCGAAACTGAATCGAAGCTGGGGCTGCAAAAGCTGTATAGCTACCTGCTGACCTACAAACGACTGCTGATTCAGCTGTTATTCGGTCTGATCGTCGGTAGTTTGCTGCAGTTGATCTTTCCGTTTCTGACCAAGTCGATCGTCGATGTTGGTATTAACACCCACAACCTGAACTTTATTTACCTGGTACTGGGCGGACAGCTGATGCTGGCGCTCGGGCAAACCTCCCTCGACTTTATCCGGGGCTGGATTCTGCTGCACATCAGTACCCGAATACGACTCGCTATTCTGTCGGATTTTCTGGTGAAACTGATTCGGTTGCCACTGTCTTTTTTCGACACAAAAATGACGGGCGATATCATGCAGCGCATGAGCGATCATAACCGAATCGAAGCCTTTCTGACCAACACAACTCTCAACGTACTGTTCTCGCTCGTCAACCTGATTGTTTTTGGGGGCGTCTTGCTGGCTTATAGTCTGCCTATTTTTGCGGTATTTATTGTCGGTAGTGGGCTCTATGCGGCCTGGGTCGTTATTTTTCTTCGGCAACGTAAGAAGCTGGATTACAGGCGGTTTCAGATCGCTTCGCAGAATCAGAACAACATCATTCAGCTCGTCGGAGGGATTCATGAAATCAAACTGAACGACTGCGGCACCCAGAAAATCTGGGAATGGGAGCGGGTGCAGGCCCGGTTCTTTAAACTCAGCACGCAGAGCCTGGCCCTGAACCAGAATCAGCAGGTTGGCGCGTTTTTTATCAACCAGGGAAAAAATATCGTCGTTATTTTCCTGGCTGCCAAAGCTGTGTTGCAGGGGCAGCTGACCCTGGGCGAAATGCTGGCGATTCAGTACATTATCGGTCAGTTGAATTCGCCCATCGAACAACTGATTCAACTGATGCAGGTTACGCAGGATGCCAAACTGAGTCTGGACCGTCTGAACGACATTCATATGGTGCCCGACGAAGAACCCGACGGAAAGCCGCTGCTGCATTACCTGCCCGAGCACCAGGATATCGTACTGCGCAAGGTCTCCTTCGCCTACCCCGGTGCGGGCAATCAACCTGTGCTGAAAAACATCGACCTGACCATTCCACAGGGGCGGACCACGGCCATCGTAGGAACGAGCGGCAGCGGAAAAACGACGATTCTTAAGCTACTGTTGCGGATGTATGACCCCGATGGGGGCGAAATTCGGGTGGGCGAGCAGCACTTCAGTTCGATCAGCCATCAGTACTGGCGCCGAAAATGTGGCGTGGTGATGCAGGAAGGCTTTATCTTCTCCGACACGATTGCCCGCAACATCGCCATCGGCGACGAAAGCATCGATCTGCACCGGCTGGCCCACGCCGTGAAGGTGGCGAACATCCAGCAGTTTATCGAAGAGGCACCGCTGGGCTACAATGTCAAGATTGGTGCCGAAGGAAATGGCATCAGCCAGGGACAAAAACAGCGTATTCTGATTGCCAGAGCCGTTTACAAACAACCTGAATATATATTCTTCGACGAAGCGACCAGCGCGCTGGATGCCAACAATGAGAAAGTGATCATGGGCAATCTGGAGCAGTTCTTTCGGGGCCGTACCGTCGTTGTGGTGGCGCACCGCCTGAGTACCGTACGGAACGCCGACCAGATTGTGGTGCTGCACCGGGGCGAAATTGTCGAACAGGGTACCCACGACCAACTGGTCGATAACCGGGCTTATTACTACGAGCTCGTGCGAAACCAGCTTGAGCTCGGCAACTAACCTTTTCTCCAATCTATTTCGATCATGGCTATTTCGAACCGTAAGTCGTCCTGGACCGACTTAGTCGATGCGTTGCGCTCCATGAAAATCGCGGTAGGTCAGCAGCCGCCTGCCCGGTTTGAACCCGATGTCCTGGGGACCGTGACCGACGTAGCCCGAAACCGACTGAATCCTGATCAATATCGGGTGGTTCGTAGGGCCATTGATCTGTGTAATAAGGCGCTGGCCCGGAGTAAAAAAGGTGACCTGGCAATGGCCAGACAACTCTTCGACGAAGTTGAAACGTATATACCTGCGTTATCGGGCGAAGCCCGCGCCCTGGTCGAGGTAACCTACCATTCGGAGATCGCTTATTTTCATCACCGAAGCCGCAATCCCACAGCGGCCGAAGCCTGTATTGCCCGAACGCTGGTGCTGGACGACGAGTTGCAGGGAGTCTACTACGCCTTTCACGGGCATAAAATCCATACCCTTCACAACAAAAGCCGGGCGCTGTTATTCCAGGGGGAATACGAAGCGGCCGCCGATCAGATGCTGGCCATCCTGCGATATCTGCTCGATCCTACGCAACGGCCTTATGCGACGGGCGACTGGGGAGCGGCCTGCCTGGAACGCTACGATACGGTCCAGCGGGTGCCCATCTGCTTTGAGTTTACGTTTTTCGATTTCGTCTACGACGGACTGCGTTCGCCCCGGTTCGATACGGTCCTTACCAATCGCTCGACCAAATTGGTCGAAACGTTGCGGCAGGTGACGGAAGTTAGCCCTATTTATGCCACCGCCCTCGACTGGCTGACAACGAAGCAGTTGCTGTATGGGGCCGAGACGGCTGCTCCCTACATTCGGGCTACGGCCCAGTTTCTGCGCGATCAGCCACTCCGGTACGATTTTCTGAAAATGGCGTTGCTGATGGATGCCGCCCGTGTGGCTCAGCTTGTTCAGAAACCTGCTTATGAAAAGATCGTACGACAGTTCATCGACGACTACTACAATATCGCATTGGTCGCTCCGAATCACGAATTGGTCTAACGACTAAAGCAGCTAGTCCAAATTATTACGAATACGTCTGAACGTAAACGTACTTTGTTCAGCAAGTCAGGAGATAGCACAAATAAGACCTCTTATTCAAAATCCGCTAATTACAATCTTGCAATTCCTTTACTTTCATTAATATCTGTTTCACATTTAACTAATAAGCCCCATGAAAAAGAAAATTAACCTCGGCAACAAGTTAGCACTCGACAAAGAAACCGTCTCGAAGCTCGACGAAAATCAACTGAAAGGCCTGGCTGGTGGCGGATCATTCTCCTGTAATGGCGGAGCCGTTGCGGCCGAAGGCGAACCAGACGGTCAGGAAGTACTGGGCACCATCGATGTGCATTCGTGCTGCAATGGATCCTGCAACGGCTGATCTTTAACTCCTCTCCAAGCGTGTCATGAAAAAGAAAATCAATCTTGGCAACCGGCTGATCCTCGATAAGCAAACGATCGCTCAACTGGACGAACAGCAACTCCAGGGTGTGATTGGTGGTGCGGCCGCCGGTACGTTCTCCTGCAAAGCCGCTCAGGAAGCCGCAGAGAATCAGGACGACGATGCAAGACAAGGTCTCGAATCGTGCTGTAACTCCTCCTGCAACGGCCCCGGCCAGCCAGCCTGCTAACCAGCGAATTCATTAGAAAATCATCCGTTTTTCCTGTTTCACATTTAACTAATAAGCCCCATGAAAAAGAAAATTAACCTCGGTAACAAATTAGCGCTCGACAAAGAAACCATCTCGAAACTCGACGAAAACCAGCTCAAAGCACTGGCCGGCGGTGGCTCACTCTCCTGTAATGGCGGAGCCGTTGCGGCCGAAGGCGAACCAGACGGTCAGGAAGAACTGGCTACCATCGACGTGAATTCATGCTGTAATAACTCCTGCAACACGAAAGCGTAGTGTTTCGATAAATGGCTGTGGCAGACCGGGCCGGTTCCTGATCTGCCACAGCTAAAAAAAGTAAGCCGCACCAACCGGCACGGCTTAGCGAGTGAGCCATTGATCTGAGCAGAAAAACAGCATGTCACTTTAACTAATAAGCATTACAAATATCAATAGGTATTTCTGTTTTTTTCTATTTGGACCCATTTATTCTGCTTGATCAATCATGAAGACAGTGTCTACGATAGGCTCCCACGACTTTTATTTATTGCGAAATCCGCTCTGTTCGATTGACGAACTACTGATTTTTAACGATACGGTAAACGCAGGCGATCGGGCTACCATAGAAGAACAGCTACGCAGCCGGTTTGCGAATCCACTCTTCCAGGAAGCCATCTACGTGGCTTCGCCCGAACTGTATCGGGAATTTGAAAAATGGCTGAACCAGGAGCCGGCGGCTGCGAAAGACAATGAACAGCTGATACTGACGCTGTATAAATACTATCACCGCATGGGGAGCCGCTGTACGCCGTATGGCCTGTTTGCTGGCTGTTCGGTCGGAACCCTCACCACAGACCCCACTACCGTTCGCTTCGACGAATCGGCGAAATACCGGAAACATTCCCGGCTGGACATGAACTACGTGGCCGAACTGGCCGAATCGATCGGCCAGGACCCGGCTATAAAAGAACAGCTTCGCTATTTTCCAAACACAAGCCTGTACCGGCTGGGCGACAAACTGCGTTATGTCGAATTCAGGTTACACAACAAACACCGTTCATACTTCCTCTCGTCGCTGAGCGTCACCGATTACCTCGACACCCTGCTGGCAACCGCTCAGAAAGGCGCGTATCGCCGTGAGCTGGCGCAGGCGCTGGTATCCGAAGCTGTCTCGTTTGAGGAAGCCCTCACGTTCGTCGACGATGTCATTGCCAGCCAGGTGCTGGTTAGTGAACTGGAACCGACCGTGACGGGGCGTGAATTTTACGACGTACTGCTGGAAAAGCTCGGTCAGCTCGACAACGGCGACGCTGTTGCGCATAAACTTTTAGAGATCAAGACCTTATTGCAGGATCAACGCCACGATCCACATAAATACATCGAGCTGAGCGACCGTATCAACCAGAACTTCACGCATACCAACGCGAAGGATTTGATTCAGACGGATTTATTTTTTAATACCTCCCTGAATCAACTGAATGAATCCGTTACGCAGGCGCTGACCCGCGACCTCGATAAACTCTTTGTGTTGAGTCGGCGGAACCAGAACAGTAATCTCGAATCGTTTAAAAAGCGATTCTACGACCGCTATGAAGAACAGGAAGTGCCGCTGTTGCTCGTGCTGGATGCCGAATCGGGAATTGGTTACGGCGACGTAGCGGGTAGCCGGGCCGACCATCTGCCGCTCATCGACGGGCTGACGCTGCCCTCGAACGAGCGAAAAACGACAACCGCCTGGGAGAAAGCCGATAAGTTTAAGTTCGAGGCTTATAAAAACGTGATCGCGCACGGACAAACGAGTCTGGAACTGACCGATGCTGACCTGAATGCGCTGGCCACCACAACGGGCGAACTGCAGATTCCGGATAGCTTTTTCGTGTTCGGCAGCTTACTCGCGCAGTCGCCCGAAGCGCTCGATCAGGGTGCGTTTCAGTTTAGCCTGAACTCGTGTAATGGTCCTTCAGCCGTAAACCTGCTGGGCCGGTTCTGCCACGGCAGCGAACAACTGACCGATCAGGTCAGGGCCTGTGTGGCTTACGAAGAACAACACAATCCCGATGCCATCTACGCCGAAGTGGTTCATTTGCCGGAGGCCCGAATGGGGAATATTCTCATGCGGCCAACCCTGCGGCAGTACGAAATTCCGTATTTAGGGACCGCATCGGTCGGGGCCGACAACGTCATTGCGCTCGACGACCTGATGGTATCGGTTCCGTATGGGTCGCGAATCGTCCTCCGATCGAAGAAATACAACAAAGAAGTGATTCCCCGGCTTACGTCGGCGCACAATTACGGTCGGGGGGTGACGGTCTATAAATTTCTCTGTGATTTGCAGAGCTACGGCCTGCATAGCAGCATTTACTGGGACTGGGGCCTGCTGAGCGAACAGCCGTTTCTGCCCCGGGTGACCTATAAGCACATCATTCTGAGCCGGTCGCAGTGGCGGCTCAACGCCGATGACTTGTCGGAATTGACAGATAAGAACGCCGATCTGACGGCGGTTTTCAGTGCCTTTCGGCAGGTTCAGCACTTGCCCCGCTACGTGACCCTGGTGGAAGCCGACAATGAACTGCTGATCGATCTGGAGAGCCCATATGCCTGTCGGATTCTGCGGGATAAGCTAAAGAAGCGCCGGAAAATCGTACTGGCCGAATTTCTGGGTACCCCCGACAACTGTTTTGTCAGCGATGCGGGCGGGCGCTTCACCAACGAACTGATTATTCCATACCGGAAATTTCATGCCGACCTCGCTCCAAGCCTGCCTAAATTGCCCAAAGCCGCGCCGGTGCGACGTGTTTTTGCGCCGGGTAGCGAATGGCTGTACCTGAAACTTTATACCGGCACGAAAACCGCTGAGCGGCTGCTGACGTCCGCCATCAAACCGCTGACCGAGCAACTGCTGGCCGATGATGTCATCGACAAGTGGTTTTTTATCCGCTATCGGGATACGGACGAGCACCTGCGCCTGCGGCTCCATAACGGAACCGACGCGAACTTTTACAAAAAGGCCCTGGAAGCCACCCATACGGTCCTGCATGAATACATCAGTGAAGGCCTGATCTACAAACTACAGACCGATACCTACCGACGCGAAATCGAGCGCTACGGCGTCGGAACCATCGCCCTGACCGAAGACCTGTTTTTCAACGATAGCGTAGCCATCGTAACTGTGCTCGACATGCTCGACGGCGATGCGGGCGAGCGATACCGCTGGCTGCTGGCGCTACGGGGTATTCACGCTTTGCTGGACGATTGCCGTTACGAGTTGCCCGACAAACACCGACTCATCACGCAGATGCGCGATAATTTCTTCCGCGAATTCGGGGGTGGCACCCCGCTCATGGTGCAGTTGAATGACAAATATCGGGCAGTTTCCCGCGAGATTCAGACGTTCATGAATCCGGACAACGACGAAGCCAACGAGATTGCGGAGGCTGTGGAGGTGTTCCGGGTCCGGTCGCAGCAGAACGAGCGGATTATCCGGGATATTTTCACCGTGCAGGCAAATCATGAAGGAACCCTGCAACCCGACGATCTGCTGCCCAGCTACATCCACATGTTTGTGAACCGGATGTTCATCTCCAACCAGCGGGCGCACGAACTGGTCATTTACCACTACCTGAGCAAATACTACGAATCGCTGATGGCGCGCAGCAAAGCCAAACAGCCGCGCCAGCCCGCGTTCGTTACTAACCCCTGACGATTATGCCTGCCCAGCCCGAAATCAGAAGCGAAGAAATTCAGGATATTATGCATCGTACGCCCAGTTGGTTGACCCGCTGGGGCATTACGATACTGCTCGCCATTGTGATTATTGTTCTGACGGGGGCCGCCTACATTACCTATCCGGATCAGGTTACGGCCAACATCGTAATTGAATCGTATGCCAAACCGCTGCCGATCGTGGTGCCTGCTCAGGCCCAGATAAAGCACATGATAAGCCGAGACCGGATGCGCGTTGGGGAGCATAAGCCCTTGCTGGTATGGTCTACCGGCGACACGCTCCGGGCGCCAATGGCTAGCACACTTCATCTGATGGTTCATCCCGGCGCGAATACGACCGTCATGGCGGGAGAAACCCTGGCGATACTCGTTCCGATCAACGTACCGTATCGGATCAAAGGACACTTGCCCGTAGAAGGGTCAGGTAAGGTAGGTGTGGGGCAACACGCTATTATTCAGCTAGATGCATACCCATATCGTGAGTTTGGTTCGCTGCTGGCCTCGGTCGAAACGATCTCGCCCCTGGAGGTAAACGGCTATTACGACATTCGATTCGCGCTGCAGAATGGACTGATGACGCAGCAGGGGAAGCCGATCAATAGCCGTACCTACCTCCGGGGGAAGGCCAGTATTCTGACCAGTGAACGCAGTTTGTTAAGCCGGATTTTCGACATCATCTAAGCCAACGTTCCATGACTACGTACCTGATTTCACTGAGCCGGACCTGGCTGCTGCCGGGCCTGTTCCTGCTGTCGACGACTGTCCGCAGCCAGGATGCTCCGACCTATCAGCGCCCGCCCGCGGAGATGACCGATCTGCTGCTGGCCCCCCCGACGCCCACGATCAATTTATCGCCGACTAACGACTACCTGCTTCTGCTGGAGCGGGCCGCCCTGCCGACCATCGACGAACTGGCGGAGCCTGAACTTCGGCTGGGCGGAATCCGGATCAATCCGGCCAACAACGGACAAAGCCGGATTGGTAGCTACGTCAAATTGAGCGTCAAGCGAGTAAACACATCGGAACTGGTAGCCATTCGAGAATTGCCGGCCGGACGATTTACGGATTTACACTGGTCGCCGGACGGAAAAAAGTTTGCGTTCATACTCATCGGAACAAATCAGCTCGACTTGTGGATGGTCGATGTGGAGCAGCGGCAGGCCCGCCGGTTAGTGGGTGCGGTAAACGACGTGATCTCGGGCGAACCGTATCAATGGGCGCCGGACAGCCGCTCGTTGCTGGTCAAGCTAATCGATCCGCAGCGGAAAGCGCCCCCCCAGCCCCGGCTTATCCCCACAGGGCCGATCGTCCAGGAGAGCCTGGGTAAGAAAGCCCCCTCCCGAACGTATCAGGACCTGCTCAAAAATCCGCACGACGAGGCTTTGTTCGACTATTATCTGTCGGCCCGGTTGGTCAGTGTAAACCTGTCGGGCAGGGTGCACGACGTGTTACCGGCCAGCGTACTGACCAGTTTTAGTTTTTCGCCCAACGGCCGCTATGTGCTGGCTGTCCGCCTGAAAAAGCCGTATTCATACCTCACCACGTACATGAATTTCCCCAAAGACATCGACGTAGTCAGTTCGGCGGGGCGGCTGGTCAAACGGCTGGCATCGATACCGCTGATGGAAACGATGCCACTCGGTTTCGATGCGGTTCGGCCGGGGGTGCGTTCCGTCAACTGGCGTTCCGACGCACCGGCTACCCTTGTCTATGCTGAGGCTCAGGACGGGGGTGACCCAGCCAAAACAACGACCGTTCGGGACCGGGTATATACCCTGGCGGCTCCATTTACAACGCCCAAAGTGCTGGCTACACTAAACAGCCGCTATCAATGGATCAGTTGGGGGCACGACAGCCTGGCTTTGCTGGCGGAAGGCTGGTGGAAGAGCCGGAATCAGAAAATGTGGCTTCTCAACCCCGCCGATACCAGCGCCAAAGCTCGGTTGCTGTTCGACCTGAATACCGAAGATCAGTACAAAGACCCTGGCTACCCGATTGTGCGTTACAACCCCGCCGGTCGCGAAGTGCTGCTGACAACCCCCGACAAACGCTGGCTGTACTTTGTCGGCGATGGCGCATCGCCCACGGGCAAACGACCTTTCGTCAGCCAGGTACAGATTGCCGGGAAGGAGCAGCGCGAAATCTGGCGCTCGCAGGAGCCTTATTATGAAGTACCCGTGGATGTTTTGGATGCGGCCACAAACCAGATTCTGATCCGGCGTGAATCGGTCAGTACGCCCCCCAACTACCTGATTCGTAACCTGGCCCAGCAGACGGAACTAGCTCTGACCAATTTTCCGCATCCGTACCCCGCGCTGAAAGATATCCGGAAAGAACTAATTACCTACGAGCGGAAAGATGGTGTCAAACTGACGGCCAAGCTGTATTTGCCCTTGGGCTATTCGCCCGAGAAAGGGCGGTTGCCGGTGCTGATCTGGGCTTATCCCCGCGAGTTCAAAAGTGCCGATGCGGCCGGGCAGGTAAAGGATTCGCCGTATCAGTTTACCCGCCTGTACTGGTCCGGGCCGCTTTACTGGCTCACGCAGGGATACGCGGTGGTCGATGATCCCGATTTGCCCATCATTGGGCAGGGCGATGCGCAGCCCAACGATACGTATGTCGAACAACTGACGGCGGGCGCTGAAGCGCTGGTTCAGGAACTGGTCAGGCGTAATGTGGCCGACAAAAACCGGATCGCGATCGGGGGACATTCGTACGGCGCGTTTATGACAGCTAACCTGCTGGCACACACGAACCTGTTTGCGGCTGGGATTGCCCGTAGCGGAGCCTATAACCGGACCCTGACCCCGTTTGGCTTTCAGACCGAAGAGCGAACGATCTGGAATGCACCGGATATCTACGCCCGTATGTCGCCGTTTATGTATGCCGACAAGATCAAAGCTCCCATGCTGATGATGCACGGCGAAGCGGACAACAACTCGGGGACGTTTCCCCTCCAGAGTGAGCGATTGTACAACGCGATCAAAGGCAATGGTGGCACGGTCCGATACGTATTGCTACCGCTGGAAAGCCACGGCTACGCTTCTAAAGAATCCATTTTGCATACCTTATGGGAGATGAACACCTGGCTGGACAAATACGTGAAGAATCCGGAAAGCCGTGAGTCGGCCCTGAAATAAATCGTTGCGTAAGAGCCCTAAACAGACCCTGGGAAATTCAAGGGTCTGTTTAGGGCTCTTACGCAATCAGGCTATCGGAAGATTCGATCAGGCCGTTTTCACCAGATCGACCAGGGCTTCGATCCAGATGGGGGTGTCGTTGAGGCTTTCGACCAGCTGCCAGTGCTGCCCACCGGCCTGTTCGAAAATCTCCTTGTATTCGACGCCCACTTCGATGGTCGTTTCCAGGCAATCGGCCACAAATGCGGGCGAAAAAGCCAGCACACTCTGGATGCCTTTACCGGGCAATTCCTTGATGACTTCGTCGGTATAGGGTTTGATCCACGGATCGCTGCCCAGCCGCGACTGAAAAGACGTGATATATTTTCCTTCCGGAATACCCAGCGCTTTGACCAGTAGGCGGGTGGTTTCGAAACACTGTGCCCGGTAACAATGCTGATTCAGCGCATGGAACGACTGGCAACAGGTGCCAAACTGACAGACCGAATGGGTAACATCGCCCTTGCGGATCTGGCTTTCGGGCAGGCCGTGGTAGCTGAACAGAAAAAAATCGAAATCATAGGAAGCCATGTATTTGCGTGCGATCTGCGCAAATCCTTCGATGAATTTAGGGTGCTCCAGAAATCGGTTTACGAATCGGATGGCCGGGATTACCTGCCAGTTCTTCACAATTTCCATCACCTTCTGATAAACCGAGCCCGTAGAAGCTGATGCATACTGCGGGAAAAGCGGGAGCACGATCAGGTCGGTCAGGCCCATGCGCTGAAATTCGGTCAGGCCTGCTTCAATGGATGGACTCTGGTAGCGCATGGCCAACTTCACGACGTAAGCTTCGCCCAGCGATTTTTGTAGTTCCTTCGTGACAACTTCGCCGTAGTATTTCAGAGGAGAGCCGGTTTCGGTCCAGAGCTGCTTGTAGATTTTAGCCGATTTCGGGGCCCGGAACGGAGCAATAACGCCATTGACGAGCAACGAACGCGAAACCAGCGGAATATCGATGACCCGGCCATCCATCAAAAATTCGCGCAGGTATTTGCGGACGTCGGGTACGGATGGGCTATCGGGAGTGCCGAGATTGACGAGTAGAACGCCCGTTTTTCCAGCAGATCTGGTAGGGGCCACGGGTGTGTTTAAAGCGGGTGCTTCCATGAAGAGGAAAACAGTGATTTAATCGAGTTAGTTTGCCGCAGCGGGTTCGTTTCTGGTAGCCATCCGGAGCGCAACATTAAACCGCAAATTTACAAACTCTGCCCACATAATTTATTTGGCCTGGGCCTGTGGATACCGGCTGAGGTCGGTACGGGTAAAATCACTGAACACTTCGCCGGGCAGGCCAGTAAAGACCATAATGTCGCTGAGGTCGTGGTCGCCCCGGTCGCCTGATAGTAAAATATCGCCATGCTGCTGGTAATCATCCCAGGGGAGGATAAAAACGGGTTCTTTGTCGGTGGGTTTAGGAAAGTTAGCCCACTGCGAAACCAGACGGGTTTTTTTATCGACCCATATTTTATACCGATTGCCCGACATGGCGCTTCCGTTCTTGAGCGTCAGTTGAAGAACATCGGCGGGTCTGCCCGCCCGGGTCGTTTCGTCGCCCAGGTACTTGAGCGTCACTCCGGCATCTTTTAGCTTGAAAGGCATCAGCAGCCAGTACGAATCGCTGATCCAGGTTCGTTTTCCCTGTTTAACGTATTTCGCCACCGAATCCGGATTCGTAACCTCTTCACCGTTCCGGAAAACCCGGCCCATGTCGTTGTTGATGTTCATCAGAATCGTCTGATCATCGTGAAGGTTATCGATTCGTACGTCGCCCGACCATTTATCCCAGACGAATTTCCGCTCGCCATCGAAGTTCCAGCTGATAAGCTGGGTCTCGTCCCAGGCCGCCCGGCCTCCCATGGCCGCCATGACCGCGTCGGCAATCTGAACGGCCCGGGCGTCGGAGCCTGTAGCATCGAAGCCAGAAGCGGGTGGATTGGGGCTTCGCCTGGATTGAGCATCGGCAATAGTTATGCTGAGCCAGAAGAAAACCAATAAGCGTATATATACTTGCATAGGGTGTGAGGTTTGAACAACAAAAGTAGAACAAGCGATTAAATTGTTTGTTTTTCGCCGGCCTTAATTCTGTTTTTTAATATGGTAATGGTCTGACTTATATCTGATTATGGTTGAGGGAGCGGCCGTTGGTTCCTTTCTGTGGTACAGCTGGCATTGGCCATCCGGCAGGGTAAAACCGATTGTTTGGGGCTTGTGTTTATCAATCGTTCAGAAGATCCCAAATTTAACGGATTTCTATATACGTTTCCTGACTTGCCTGGCCGGAGCGTGGTTAAAATGCACGCGCCGAAAGGCGTTCAGTTGGTAGGAAGGGAATGCGGTTGCAGGGTCCGTTTGGCGCGTTCCAACTGGTGGTATATGTCAGCAAATGAGCTACCCGACGCCACAGCCTGGGTCAGCCCAGGCACCCCGGCTTTTCCGACAATCATCAGCCAGCGGGTCACTTCATCCGCCGAGGTCTGATAGGCTAGCATAGTGTGGGTATAATCGCGCCCAAAAAAGTCCTGCGTGGTTTCCAGCTCGCTGAGTTTTAGCATGGGGCGCGCGGGTAGGGGCGTCGGGTCGGTCTGCCGCAAACTGTCCGGGTGTTCCCAAACCGCCGGATTGCTGAACCGATAGTCGACCATCAGCGCCAGCCCTTCGTTGAACCACTGCGGAATCTGCCGTTTGACGCGCCACCAGCCCAGGCGGGCGAACAGTTCGTCGTGGCAGAGCTCGTGGGCGATCACGTCGGTGTTATTGCCGTCTGGGCCCAGTACCAGATACGAGGCCCCCCAAGGCATTCCCAGGCTACAGCCAGCTCCTTCGCCCCCGGCACAATACTGTTCATAATCGGCCTGTTTGGGGCAATAAATCAGGGTTGCCTGCCCCTGGCGGCTACCCCAGAACTGCCGAATGCGGTGGTGGGCGGTGGCGACGTGGGTGGCCAGCTGACGTTGCTGAGAAGCCGTGGCTGCCGTACTGACATAGACACTGTTCGTACCGGGCAGCAACCGATAGGCAGCGGAGGAGCCTATCCGCATGCACCGCAGTAGTTGTGGATATAACAGGAAAAACCCAATCGGCAGAACAATCAGTAGAGACAGGCCGTAACGAAGGACTAGGTTGTCGCGCATGAACAGGCAGCGAATCGGCTGTTTGTTGGTTACTGGTTGGATCGGGCGGGGCAACCCGGGACAAATGTCTGAATTATGTCCAACAACCTCCGATTATTTGTCGGAAATAAACCGATAAAGATAAGGCGCTTTATGGGCACCGCCGGAATACTGCTTGGCCAGACGTTCTAAAATGTTTAGACTGAGCATTCGGCGCTGAAAACTGGACCGGTGCAACTCCTGCCCCAGAATGGTTTCATACAGCCGCTGCAGATCGGCCATCGTGAAGGTGTCGCCCAGCAGACTGAAGCCTATAAGCTTACGATCTAGATCTTCCCGGAGCGTATCGAGCGCTTTCTGAACGATTTGCCGATGATCCTGCATCAGCGGAGGCAGGTCGGCCAGGTCGTACCAGGTACAATGATCGGATAGAGCATCGGGAATCGGCACGGCTTTCGTGAAATCGATCAGGGCATAATAACCAACCGAAACAAACCGACGCAGCAGCCAGTGGTTCTCGACAACAGGAACCCCTTTGGCCTCCATGATGGCGCGCATCGGAGCCGGGTCGTACCGGCTCCGGTCGCCAAACACGTAAAACTGTTCGAGGTAAATATCCGTCAGGCCGGTGCGTTCGGCCAGCACCCGCCGGGCCGCGTCATGCAGATTTTCGGTTTCCCGAATAAAACCGCCGGGCAGCGCGAGCAGGCTGGTATTGCGGTATTCGAGCAAAAGAATCTTCAACTGATGCTGGTGGAACCCAAACATTACTACATCGATGGCCAGACCTGGTAAGTAGCCTGTACCCGCTGGCGTAATTTCTTCCGCAATTAGCTGGCTTTGCATGTGATTAAAATTTGATCCTGGGGCCGAAAAGATTGGGTGATCTCACCGGAAATCTTTATTATTGTCGCACTTTGTTACAATAATAAAAAAAGGCTGTTGCATTCTGACGGATCCAGTCGAAAACGAGTAATTTTTTATCTTAAACTCTGTGCTATGAAATTTCTGTATGTTTCGTTGCTGATGGCTGTTCAGATACCATTGGCAACTGCCCAGTCGAATCTGCAGTCGGCAACACCGCAGGCTAAAACAGCGAACGGGATGGTCGAGGGGGTTGCCGAAGCGAGTGGCATTCGGGCCTTCAAAGGCATTCCGTTCGGCCAGCCGCCCGTCGGCGATCTGCGCTGGAAAGAACCGCAGCCCGTCAAGAACTGGTCGGGTGTCCGCAAAACTACCAAGTTTGGGCCAAGGGCTATGCAGCGGCCCATTTTTGGCGACATGGGCTTTCGCTCGGACGGTATGAGCGAAGACTGCCTCTACCTGAACGTTTGGACGCCTGCCAAGTCGGCCAGTGAAAAACTGCCGGTGCTGGTGTATTTTTACGGGGGTGGCTTTGTGGCGGGCGATGGGTCGGAAGCGCGCTACGACGGGGAAAGCATGGCCCAGAAAGGCATCGTGGCGCTGACGGTAAACTATCGGCTTGGCGTTTTTGGTTTTTTTGCGCACCCCGAACTGACCAAAGAATCACCGCATAACGCATCTGGCAATTATGGCCTGCTGGATCAGACGGCTGCCTTACGGTGGGTCAAACAGAATATTGCCGCTTTCGGTGGCGATCCGAACAAAGTCACGATCGCCGGAGAGTCGGCCGGGTCGGTGGCTGTAAGCGCTCAGATGGCCTCACCCCTGGCCAAGAATCTTTTTTCTGCCGCTATTGGCGAGAGCGGTTCCTTACTGGGTGGTATGCCTCCTAGTCCGCTTGCCACTGCCGAGAAGGCGGGCGTTACCTTTGCGACTGGCGTAGACGCAAAATCGCTGGCTGATCTGCGGGCGATGCCGGCTGAAAAAGTGCTTGAGGCTACAGCCAAACCGGGTGTTCCCTGGTTCACATCTACGGTCGACGGTTACTTCTTCCCTAAACCGCCCGCGGCTATTTTTGCAGCTGGCGAACAGGCACACGTGCCGTTACTGGTCGGCTGGAATTCGCAGGAAATGGGCGGAAATGCCATACTTGGGAAAGAGCCGCCAACCCCCAAAAATTATGCCAATGCGGTGAAAAAACTCTACGGCGAACGGGCCGATGAAGTGCTGAAACTGTATCCGGGTACCACCGAAGAAGAAGTACAGCAGTCGGCAATGGACCTGGCCAGCGACCGGTTTCTGGCTTACAGCACCTGGAAATGGGCCGATATGCAGATAAAAACCGGCGGAGGCAAGCCCGTCTATCGCTATTATTATTCGCGGCCCCGCCCCGCTATGACCGCAGAAATGGGTAACGCCACGGCCGGACTGGCTGGAGGAGTCGTGAAAGGCGACGGAACAGCGCCTAAAATGCCGCCTGCCCGCGGGGCCGTTCACTCGGCGGAGATTGAATACGCAATGGGAAACCTGGCCAGTAATAAAGTCTATGCCTGGACGCCCGACGATTACCAGATTTCGAAAGTGATGCAGGGGTATTTTGCCAACTTCATCAAGAACCACGATCCGAACGGGGCAGGACTGCCGAAGTGGCCTGCGGCCAATAGTGGCAACAGCGTTCAGTTTATGCAGATCGACGTCAACACGCGGCTTGAGACGGAAAAGAATCGGGCTCGTTACCTGTTTCTGGACCCGATGTACACGAAGCAGTAAGCTATAAAAAAGCGACGCCGTGCCACAGTCCAGGACTGTGGCACGGCGTCGCTTTTTTTAGGCTAGGCGTTGATGATCTGCTCCGCCACTTCACGGCCTGTTTGCATGCTTGCATTCAGCGACGGATAGGTGGTCTGATCACCACATTGGTATAGGCTGTCAGCCAGTCGAAGCGGTCGCCGGAGTGGGTCGGTGCCAGCCAGGTCGGGCGGGTAGGCGGGCAACGCATGAGGAATGTGGTAAGTACGCAGGTGACGCCACTGCTGCACGTCTTCGCCAAACCAGCCCGACAACTCCTGGCGAATTTGGGCTACCAGCGCCTGTTCATGAATCAGTTCCAGACCCTGCGTGCTGACCGAAATAAGGCTGTGGTTTGCAGGTGCATATTCCGGGGCAACGTCGCTGAGGATGGTCGCGTTGTGCACTGCCGAGCTCCGGTGCGTGTTGAGCATCAGGAGCTTCCGGTCTGGTACGTTGGGAGGGGCTGTGGCCGAAAAATACGTGCAGGTTGTGTGGTTAAATGCCAGTTCGGTAGGCGTTGGCTTGTCCAGTAAAGCAGCTGCCTGAGCCGTATCCACGGCCAGCACGATGGTATTGGCCGCAATCGTTTCGCCGGTTGTCAGTTGAACCGCATGATCCGAAATCTGCTTTACTCTGCTGTTCAGCCGAATCTGGTCCGGCGCTAATCGACTGGCAAGCTGCTGGGCAATAGCACCCATCCCTTGCGCCGGAACGGCCGCGTCGCCGGTAAAAAACATCCGGAAACAGAACTCGAAGAAATTACTCGACGTAGTCAGCGCATCCTCCAGAAACACTCCACCAAAAAACGGTCGGAAAAATTGTCCGATCATCTTTTCCGAAAAACCGATTTCTTCCAGAAAAGCAAGGGTCGTCATGGGCGTCTGCCGAAATAACTCACCAACCGTCAGGCTTTGTGTCCGACGCATCAGTTCTGCAATCCGGAGTTTATCGCCAAACGTGCCAACGGGCGAAATCAGCGTCTGGAAAACGGATGAGGGTTCCTTCAACGGATTGAGCAGGCTCATCCAGTTTGCCTGATCGCGAATGAGCGCGCCCGACCGAAACGTACGCAGATCAAGCGCAGCATAGTTGAGCAGACGCTGGGCTTCGGGATAAGCGGTCAGGAGAATCTGAAACCCCCGGTCGAGCCGGAATCCCTCCATAACGTCGGTGCGTACACGACCACCCACTCCATCGGCCGCTTCGAGCACGAGCGCGCGGATGCCTGCCTGCCTGAGGTAAACGGCGCAGGTTAGCCCTGCCATACCGGCGCCAATAATAACCACGGGCGCATCGGCGCCGGAAGAATCTGTAGACATACCAAACGATAAGTTTGTAATACAGCAGGCTACTGACCGGATCGACGTTTATTACTTCTTCTGGCCGGTACTGGCTGCTACTATAAGCAAATTCAACCGCTATGTTAACCTATCTGTTTGTAAAACGCCAACCGTCTGGTACTTTTTTTATAAGACTTGTATAATTCTAATTTTTAAAATACGTAAATAATTGATATACAGATAGTAGACTTTTATAGTTATTGCTTTTTTACGGAAAGTGTTAATTTTGTCGTCAGAAATTGCGTTATGCCTGCATGAACCTGCTGGTCGTTGATAATTTCGATTCGTTTACCTACATGCTGGTCGATTACCTGCAGCAGGCGGGGGCGCATTGTCGGGTTGTCAGAAATAACGAACCATTAAATCGACTGACGAACCTACCCGTGGATGCGGTGGTGCTCTCGCCCGGTCCGGGCAGTCCCCGGCAGGCAGGTCGATTGATGGAGGTTATCGATCACTATCATCAGCGGGTGCCGATGCTGGGAATTTGCCTGGGTCACCAGGCGCTGGGTGAATTTTTCGGCGCTACGTTGACCGAAGCCGACCGTCCCATGCACGGTAAAGTAGCGCGGGTTCGTATACTGACGGACGACAGGCTGTGGCGGGGTTTGCCCGGCGAATTCGAAGTGACCCGATATCATTCGCTGGTGCTGACGGCACTGCCCCGGCACCTGGTGTCTCTGGCGGTGACCGATTTGGGCGAATTGATGGCTTTGCGCCATCAAACATTACCGCTCTGGGGAGTTCAGTTTCATCCGGAAGCTGCCCTGACCCAGTACGGTTTGCGGATCATTGAAAACTGGATCGATTTTGTATTGTTTACTCATAAAATAAAGTCTGCCACAACCTTAATCACACAATACGTATGAGCTATACGATCCGGGAAGAAGCGGGTTTCCGCTACGTAGACGAGGGCCAGGGGGAAGTGTTGCTGCTGTTACATGGTCTGTTTGGCGCATTGAGCAACTGGGACGGGGTGATAAGCACCTTTTCGGATCGGTACCGGGTTATCATTCCTTTATTACCTATCTACGAGATGCCCATTCGGCAGGCTAGTCTGGAAGGGCTGCTGACGTACATCGAAAAGTTTGTGGCGCAGAAATCACTCCAGGATCTCACCCTGCTGGGTAATTCATTGGGCGGTCACCTGGCCATTCTCTACACATTTAGCCACCCGGAGCTGGTTCGGCGGCTGGTGCTGACGGGAAGTTCGGGCTTGTTCGAAAACGGAATGGGTGGTTCGTTCCCCAAACGAGGAAGCTACGATTACGTGGCCGAGCGCGTAGCCTACACGTTTTACGACCCGTCGGTTGCCTCCAAAGAGCTGATCGATGAAGTGTTTGAAATTACAACGAGCATTCCCAAATGCATGAGTATTGTCGGGATTGCGAAGTCGGCCCAGCGCAACAATGTCGCCAAAGATCTCTACAAGATTCAGGTGCCGACGCTGCTTGTCTGGGGCCTGAACGACACCATTACCCCCGCCGAAGTAGGGCATGAGTTTAACCGGCTGATCGCTGATTCGGAGCTGCACTTCATCGATAAGTGCTGCCACGCACCAATGATGGAGCATCCCGACCAGTTCAACGCCTTGCTGGATAACTGGCTAGTCCGGCATCCGGTAGCGGAACTGGTTAGTTGATTCCACTGGCCAGGCGTTACCAACCGGTTAGAGACGGGATATCCGTTCACTAACTGATGACTGTTTTTAGTAAGATTTGGAAACTATGCGGGAAAATGCGTAGTTTTCTGGCAAACGCTTTTCACTAATCAACCATTTACTATGCTGGCTGCCGAACTGATAGATCCAATGCTCCCGGCCCTGAAGCCTACCGATTCTGTCGAGCAGGCTTTGGATTGGATGCAGGAGCACCGCGTCGGGCAACTCGTACTGACCGATCAGGGCGAATACCGGGGCGTAGTTAGTGAAGAGTTACTGATGGATGCTGCCGACGGTGAGCGCCCCGTTGGTGAGGTGATGCGCCTGTTCGAACAGACTTATGTGCTGGAAGAACAGCATCTTTTTGAGGTCATGAGTCTGGTTATTCAGCATCAGATGGAGATCGTGGCCGTGATTAACGAAGGACGGGAGTTCAGCGGAACGATCTCGGTTACGGAATTGCTCAAACAATTTGCGCAGGAGCTGGGCGTGCAGGAGAGTGGGGCAATTCTAATTCTGAACATGAACGAGCGAGACTATTCGATGGCCGAAATCAGTCGCCTGATCGAATCGAATAATGTCAAGATCATCAGCAGTTATTTTTCCAGCGCGGCCTACGGAATGCCCGACCGATCCCGACTGACGCTCAAGCTGAATCGACGCGATATCACTCCGGTGATCTCTACCCTCGAACGCTTCGGCTATCAAATCGAAGCAAGTTTTGCCAACACACCGATCGAAAGCATCGATCAGGAGCGGCTCGATTCACTGCTTCGTTATCTTAATACATAAATTAGCAACGGGTGAAGGGGAAAGGAGAAAGGGCAAACGACCCTCTGCCCTTTCCCCTCCGCCCTCTGCCCTTCGCCTTTTTTCATGAAAATCGCCATTCACGGGCGCAACTTTCCCGAATCGGCCCGCCCCTACATCCAGTCGATGTTTGAGGAACTGGCCCGACGACAGACCGAGTTAATTATTTCGGAGGGCTACCGCGAATACCTTGACAATGCGGGTGTAGCGCACTATAGCCAGGCGACATACACCATTGAAGAAGGCGTAGCGGATGCCGATTTCATTTTCAGCTTAGGGGGCGATGGAACCCTGCTCGATGCGGTTACGCACGTTGGTGCCCGACAGATACCCATCATCGGAATCAACATCGGGCGGCTGGGCTTTCTGGCTACGGTAGCGCCCGCGTCGGTGCGACTCATGATCGACGCCCTTTTCACCGAACAGTACAGCATCGATGAGCGGACGCTGGTGAGCGTTCGATCGAGTCAGGATATTTTCGGCAACCTGCCGTTCGGCCTCAACGACTTCACGATTACCCGTACCCAAACCTCATCGATGATTACGGTGCATACGTACCTGGACGGCGAATTTCTGAATTCGTACTGGGCCGATGGCATCATTATATCGACACCTTCAGGATCGACAGGGTATTCATTGAGTTGCGGAGGGCCGGTCTTACTGCCACAAACGAATAATTTCATTATTACCCCGATCAGTCCTCACAATCTCAATGTCCGGCCAATGATCGTTATGGACAGCTGCCAACTGGCATTTGAAGTCGAAAGCCGTAGTGGGAACTTTCTGGCTGCGCTGGATTCGCGCTCGTTTACGGTAGAAACCGCCGTCCGGATCAGCGTTCAGAAAGAAGCGTTTAAGGCTCGGCTGGTCAAGCTGAGCGATGATAATTTTCTCAATACCCTCCGCAGCAAACTGAACTGGGGCTGGGATATCCGCAATTGATTGGTAAGGCAAACCTCTCTTGCATTTTTCTCCTGAAAAGGCTCTGTTTTGTGGCCTATGCGATAATTTTTCCGGTACGGTGCCAATAAAAGCGAGGGCCATGCCGTTTCCGAATTGGCTGGTTTGCGACCAGTCGAAGGGTGATTCACGTATTTCATGCATATGAATAAGTATAAGCAGTTGTTGAGGATGAGTGTGGCCGTTTGCCTACTGCTGAGTCAGATGACGAAAAGTTCGGCGCAGGGCTATTACAACGCGCACTTTCTTCCCTATTCGTCGGTATCGTTCGGCGGAGGAACATCTACCTATTTCGGTGATCTGGCTGGTTACCGGCAGCCGTTTAAGACACTGGTTACCTTACCGCGCTGGAACATTGGTATTGGCTATACCCGTCAGTTTACGCCCAAATTTGCCGCCCGGGCCACGTTTACCTGGGCCCGTATCGTCGGCGATGATTACACGTACAATAAGAACGATCTCAACGATAATTTGCCTCAGTACATCCGGAATTTACACTTCCGAAATGATCTCAAAGAGTTTGCTATCACTGGTATTTATAACTTCATCGCCGACGGACGGAATTCCGATAGCCGGGCCCGGCTCACTCCGTACCTGTTTGGTGGAATAGCCCTAGTAGCGCACAGTCCCGAAGCTTTAACCCCTGATTCGGCTGGTACAGCTCAGCATTGGGTAAAACTACAACCGTTACATACCGAAGGGCAGGGGTTACCGGGGTATGATAAACCTTATTCACTGGTAACAATCGCTATACCTGTGGGAATAGGCGTTCGTTATAAATTGAATGAAAGTTTTAATATCGGTGCCGAAATTGGTTACCGGTATACGTTTACCGATTATTTGGACGATGTAAGCGCCAACCAATATGCCCCTCGGGATGCACAACAGGGAGTTGCAGCGCTGGTTACCGACCGACGACGTGAGATTCTGGCTGCCCGGGCCAGCAATCACCCTGATCGTTATGCGGTTATTCAAAACATACTTACCAATGGAACACCTGAACAGCAGCAAATGGCTCTAGGTGCGTTGGCCGACCCCGTGCGAAGTACCAATTCTACGTTTTCATTACCCGATGGTTATTTACTAACTCAGTTTACCATTCATTATATCATTCCGGCGAAAATAAAGTGTCCGCCTATTAAATAGCGTACCCGGCCAGAAAGCTAAACGGCTTCCTGATTATCGACTGTTGTCATTAGACTTATGTCTTCACATTGTAGTAAGGTGGCCCGGCTGCTTCTGGTCGGGCTTTTTATCAGCCTGAGCGCGCGGGCGCAAAAGATTGAGGTTGGGGCCGGTTTAGGCGGTATGCTGTATAAAGGCGACGTCTCGCCTTCGCTCAACCCCCGGTTCTATCGTCCCGCGGGCAACGTGTTTTTTCGCTACAATGCCACCCGGTCTTTTTCGATGCGGGCGGGGTTTGCCATTGGGTCCTTCCGGGCAGAAGATGCCGTCAGTAATGATCCGTTTCGGCAGGCGCGTAATTATTCCTTTCGAACAAACATCAATGAAATAACGGCTGATCTCGAATACAATTTCCGGAATTATAAACCACAGCCTAAAGTGAAAAACTGGTCTCCTTATATATTCGGGGGCGTCGGGATATGCAACTTTAGCAATTCGGTCATCAGAGCCCGCGGTATGGTATCCTTCCCGCTGGGTGTTGGAATCAAATACGAAATAAAACGCCCCTGGAGCGTCGGTGTCGAGTTTGGCACGCGCTTTACCAACAATGATTATTTGGATGGACTAGGCGATCGGACCTTCGGAGTGACAACCAGTAAGCTGGGCCAGGGTGATCCGGCACTCAGAGACAGTTATACCTATACGGCTATAACCGTTAGCTATACCTTCTACAAGATTATCTGCCCCTGACAATTTACTGGCTAACTAAGCAACGGAAACGCTTCTGCAACACCAAATTTTACGGCATTTTTTTCGCCTGCGCTTCCAGGATGAGTTGCCGGTCGGCATTTTCGGCTGTGATGTGGGCGTAGGTGCCTTTGCCTAACTGAGCTAACCGTTTTAGCTTCTCGCTATTCATCTCTTTCCGACTGAAGGTAAAAATGGTCAGGTAAATAGCCTGTTCACTGGCTTGCTGAACCAGCCGATAAACGTCGTCGCTGATTGGAAACTCGCCGTCCGTAGCCAGGATAATCCGGTTGTTGCCCGCCCGGATGTATGCTTTATCGGCCAGTTTATAGGCCAGCTGAATACCTCTGTTCCCGTCGGTATCGCCGGCAGGTTGGAGCTGCCCGATTATGCGGGCAATCTCGGCTGTCTGCATACCTGATGTTGGTTTGAGAGCTACACGGGCTTTTCCTGAGTAGATCACAACCGAAATCTGATCTTCAGGTCGTAGCAGCGTTAGCAGGGAGTTGATCGATTTTTTGAGAAGGGGTAGCTTGGCGGGCGAATCCATCGACGCGGATACATCCAGTAGCAAAACCAGGTTATTAGCCGGGAATCCGGTCAACGATAGCGCTCCTTCAGATTGATCGGATGACTTGGTTACGTACACGGTATCCACTTTTGTTCGATCGATGAAAACCGTGTCGTGTTGGATAGCCGTTTTATGGGCCGGAGCTGTCGTAGTGAATGGCTTAGTCAATGCACTGGGTTCGACAGCGAGCGTAGCGGTAGGTTCATGAGTAATTGTGGAACTGGCTTTTTCGGCTTTCGATGACTGGGAAGGCAATGGCGATGAGCGCCGGAAAGTGAAGACGTTGGGCTCGTCAATTGTTTTTAGCACCTGCTCCCTGGCCAGCTCACTGAATTTGTTGTACTGGTATACGAGCTCCTTGAATGAATAATAAAATGACTCGTATGGTTCACGGGAAGAACGGGCCGGTACTTTCGGCACCATCTCTGCCAGGTTGATTGAATGGTCGGCCAGGTCTTCGTAGGGCGAATAAGGACACAAACCGTTACTGCGCCCCAGGCGCTTGAGGCCTTTCAGGTTCTCATACTCATCGATAATTAACTTTCTGGCTGCCGTTTTCAGTGGCTCTGTGGCGGGTAATGTAGTCGTTTCCTGCTTTAAATAGGCTTTCACACCGAACAGCACTTCTTTATCGAGGTCGATCATGCTCAACAGGGCTTTTCCAGCTACAACCCACGAATCCGTCGGCTGACTGACCGGATAGCTTTCCTGGATGCGCCGGACATCCTCGTAAAGGCGCTCTTTCTTCCGGTCGAAGGTGTCGAACAGGTAAGCATACCGAGTCAAAATCGCGTCGGAGCGCTGTAAATCATCCTGCTCGTAGTGCTTTTCACTCGTATAAGCAATAAGCTCGATGCTGAGCGCGTCCATTTCTTTCAGTATGGCCAGCAGCACATCGGCCTGCCCGCTGATGGAGGCACGGTAGGGTTGCGGAATAGCCTGGCTATGCAGGATCAGAAGCTGGTGTTCCGATAGCGGTACTTTATACTCGTCGTGCACGTAGGTCAGGCTACCGCGTCGACCGTTTCGGACTGCGTTACGGAACGAAGCGACCGACGACTGATATTGGCGGAGCAGCCCCTGCAACGTGTTCATCTGCCGTAATGACTCGTTTATGAAATCGACATAACCGTTCAGCGCCTGAAACGTAGCCGGACTCGCTGGCGCCGTAGCTCGCTTCAGGGTAAACGATGTGGGAGAGCTATCCGCAAAATGGGGTGTAGCGCTGGTTGGTCCAGTCGGTAAGACAGGCGGAGCAATCGAAAAAACCGGTGAGTATTTTGGATGGTCCAGCAGTTGTATACTCGAAAGACTATACTGGACAAACTGCTGATACCAGCTGATCAGGTCGTTGTTGTAATGATTCAGGAACGACTCGTAGAATGCGTTGTTGTGCCGGGCGGATTTCCGGGCGGAAAAGGTATAATCGTCGATGGCCTGCTTCTTCAGTTCCTGAATGGACCGGAGCGCATTCCGGAACGAGTCAAGCATCGCATCGGCCGGATAGCCGATGTGTGGTTTCGCCTTCCCAAAGGTAGCCAGTGTTTTTTCATCGGACCGGATGCTGCGTTGAATGAGTTCAACGGGCCAGTTAACGGCTCCCGTTTCATCCAGATACTGGCGCAGCGTATCCAGTACCGTCTGCTGATCCGTCAGCGCCTGCACCATTTCGTTCTCCGTAAACAAGTGAGCGTCCGATGGCGAATAAGGTTGATACCGGTGGTAGATACGCTGAAGTTGTTTGTAGAATGGCTGGCTGTCCTGATTAAACTGGTCGAACAGGGCCTGCAACTCCAGTATCCAGCCATCGGCTTTCCGGAAGTGATCCTGCTCGTAGTCCTTTAGCCGGTTGTAGGTTTCCAGGGCTTTGAAGGTTTGATCGATTCTGGTCAATATATTCCAGAGCGCCTGAGCACCGGTCTTCAGACGAGCTCGTTCGGCGTCCGTCAGTGCTTCGGCGGCCAGGGCTTTCTGGTAATAATACGTTTCCAGCGGACCCGACGACGACAGGGTAAGAGCCGACCCCGGCCGGGCCGGATACGATCGCCTGTCGGCCTGGTACGTCTGAAGCTGATGAAAGCGCCGGGTTACATCATCGACCGAATGGTTCAGGAACGCTACATACTGATTCAGCGCCTGCTGGGGTGTTTCCCGGACCGTTTCCCGAAAATAATAGCCCGAAGCAAAAAGGGGAGCCAGCCCCAGAAAAAGTAAGAAAGACGTTTGCATGGCTGGAGGATAGATAAGCTACGGGTAAATTGCTATAAATCAGCATTTTAGAAAATGAACCTAATCGACCATGTCAATTCGGTAATGCACGACGCGCTCGCTGGTGAGGCTGCTTCCTTCCCGAAACGGCTGCGAAAGGTCTGTACGTTTAGTTGAGGTAAGCAGCATACCAAGGGCCGTAAACCGGCGCTGCGGACCTTCGAAATAAGTGCGTGGAATGGTGTAGGAGCCGTTGCCCGTACTCACGTTGAGGGTGAGGTAATCGGCTTGGTCGGTGCTGCCAGTTTCTTCGTGGAGATATCCCCACCGGTCTTTGGTTTCGTTGATTTTGCTGACCAGCAGTTCGCTTTTTGATGTTTCGTGCTGCCAGCGTTTCCAGAGTGTAGACAGGCGATTGCCGGGTTCAATTCCGCGCCACCGCAACCCCAGAGGCTGGCTGCGTACATGGGCTGCTGGCAGCGGAAACTGGTCGGTAGCCAGTTCGGGCTGCGTTTCGATTTGGCCCATTTCGTATTCGCTCCCGTCGGTGAGCACCACCGTGAAGGTATAAGTTGTATTGCCCGCAATGGCGCTGCCCGACGAGATCAACTCGTAATAAGGGAAAGCGCCGTAGTAATTCGAAGAGCCATTGTTGAGCCGTAACTTCTGTCCATTGGCTTTTACCTGAATGGCCGGGTTCGCTATGGATCGACCCTTCGCGTCTTTCAGGTAAGCCTGAATGGAGTTGTTGACATGACCATCGGTGAAGAGGTGGCGCTGGACAACGATGTTTACAACCAGTTGCGCCGGATCGGTTACGGGACTGGTCGATAAGTCGGAGCGATGGCAAGCAAACAGCATAAGTAAAAAGAGGAGAGGCAATGCACGCACAGACAACGGCATGGGGGAGTAGGAAACGTTAAAGCGGACGATCAGATTTTCTCAAGCATACTCAGAAACTCCTGTTTTTTGTTGCGCGAAACGGGTAGAGTTTTGTTGTTGGCCATGACTACCTCGCCCCCGTCGCCCCGGATGTAGCGCTGCACATACCGTAAGTTGATCAGGTAACTGTGATGGACCCGGCAGAAGCCTTTTGTCTCCAGGACTTCTTCGACTTCCTTAAGGGTTTTGGAAATCAGGATGATATGACCGTTTTTGAGCGCAAAGCGCGTGTAGCCGCCGTCCGATTCGCAGTAGTAAATTTCTTCGCTGTGAATGATCTGTAGTCCCTCCATCGTCGGGAGCGCGATGCGCCCGCCCGCCCGCTGGCTCTGCAAATAGCCCAAAAACTGCTCGATCTGCGTGGGCATCTGCGTGGCCAGTTCCTGCTGAGCTTTGGCCACGGCCTGCACCAGCTCATCTTTATCGACTGGCTTCAGGATGTAGTCCAGGGCGTTGTGCCGGATGGCTTTGATCGCGTATTCATTGAAAGCGGTAGTGAAAATGACCCGAAAGTCACTGTAATGGCATGCTTCCAGCATATCGAAACCGCTCATGCCCGGCATTTCAATATCCAGGAAAACCAGGTCCGGGTGAAGCGTTTCAATGGCGGTCTGCCCTTCGGTGCCGTTGGCGCAGGTGGCTAAAATCTGAACCGTTGGGCAATAGCGCTTCAGCAGCAGGGTCAGCACGTCGCGGCAGTGTTTTTCATCGTCGATAATGAGCGCTGTCATGGTTGTTTGAGTTTCATCGTGAAGGTAACGCAGGTGCCGACCGAAGCGCCTGTGTCGGTGGTTAAATCCCTAAAGTCGATGCGCGCATCGACGTCATAAATCTCGTTGACAAGCTGGAGCCGTTGCGACGTAATTTTGTGTCCATACGATTTATGGGCCGTCAGCCCATTGAGCTGAGCCCGAATGGAAGCCGCCCGCCCAATGCCGTTGTCGACGATCTGAATCGATACATAATCATTCTGCTGAAAGCAATTGATCCGTAGCAGGGGCTTGTCGACGTGCTGCTGCAATAACCCGTGGCGGATGGCATTCTCGACGTAGGCGTACATGACCAGCGGAGGGATGCAGACGCTATCGGGGTTCAGGGAGTCGCTGACAGTCAGGAGTATATCGAATCCATTGTCGCTTCGCAACTGCTCCAGCTCTACGTAAACCTGCATAGCTTTCAGCTCATCCCGCAGCGATACCCATTCGGTCGCTGTGTTCAGAATGATTTGCCGCATCAATTTCGAAAATTTGGTCAGATAGAGCGAGGCCCGTTCGGCTTCGTTGCGCAAAATAAAGTAATTGATCGAGTTCAGACTGTTATACACAAAGTGCGGATTCATCTGAATGCGGAGGGCCAGTAATTTCGCTTCGGCAATCCGGCGGCTACTGTCGAGCAACTGCTGCTGCGTTTGTCGGTAAGCCAGTTCGTTTTTCAACGACCGCCGGCGAACGAAACCCGAAACAATTTTCTTCTCACGTGCCACAGGATAGCTAAGTAATTGACAGCCAAAGCAACAATGAATTTTGATTGAAAAATAACTGGAATTGATAACGGGTAGGTTTGACCGAATAACTGGTTGCCTGCGTAAATAATCTGATTTTCACTAACTAACTTTCGATCGTACAACAGTCCTGTTCCTTCGGGCAGGCAAGTCGAACGGGTCGGTCGAGCCATATGAATAAAGAGCGTGAGTAACGGCGAGGTAACAGGAAGGGCGCACTGGTGGCAAACGCTGTTGCTACTGTCTATGCTGGGTGCCAGTGGGCAACCGGGCCGGGCTCAGGCTCCGACCATTGCGTTTCAACGCCTGACGTTGCGACAGGGGCTGGCAACAAATTTCAGTACGGCTTTTGCGCAGGATAAAGCCGGGTTTATCTGGATCGCTACCGTAAACGGGCTGAACCGCTTCGACGGTGTTCGTTGCCTGACTTTTACCCGCGAACCCGGCAACCCCCGTTCGCTGTCGCATCGCCTGATGCGCACGGTGTTTACCAGCCGCAACGGTACGCTCTGGGCTGGTACCCAAGAAGGTCTGAACCGGTTCGAGCCCGCTACCCGGACCTTCCGAAGGTTCTCGTTTACGAAGCTGGGACCGGGCTGCAACTTTATCCGCCATATAGCCGAAGGTCCGGATGGGCAGCTCTGGCTAAGCACGCGCGGAGGCATCGTAACGTTCGAGCCCAGCACCGGAAAAACAGGACAAATTCCTTTACCCGCCAGAAAGTCCTCGTTGTCGGCCGTCAGATCAGTTCGGCGCATGCTGAGCGATGGACAAACCCTTTGGATCGGTACGCAGGGTGGGCTGTTTGCGTATGACCTGGCGACCAGACAGATCCGGTCTTTTCAACATGATCCGGTACAACCGGAATCATTGCCCGATAATTACATCACGGCGCTGGCCCGAAACCCCAAAACGGGCGAAGTGCTGGTCGGAACAAACTCCGGTAAAATCGTTAGCCTGAATCCCCGCACCAACCGTTTGGAGTCCCTACAACTGGCTGTCGATCAGCCGGTTTCTTCCTTTCTATTCACTCGCTCGGGCGAGCTTTGGGTGGGCATCAACGGGGGTGGGCTGCATCGATATAATCCCGCAACCCGACAGTTCGTCAGCTACCTGAACAACGAAAACAACGCCCGCAGCCTGGTTTCCAACTCCGTCAGTGCGTTGTTCGAGGATCGGTCGGGGGTGGTGTGGGTGGCCACCGACGATGCAGGTGTCTGCTGGTTCAATCCAACGGTCAATAAGCTTCATTCGCTGTTCGATGAGATCAATTACCAGCCCGTCAACTCCCGGGGGTTCGATGTAGGAGCGCTCCACGTAGAGCGGACCAACTCACTCTGGCTCGCTACCCGCGATGGGCTGGTACACGTAAACCCGAATACCAGTACCTACCGGACCTATCGGCACAACCCCAACGACCCGCAAAGCTTAGACAACAACCATACCTACACGGTCGTGACCGACGCCCGCGGGCGGGTCTGGACGGGCACGCCAACGGGCCTCAACCGGATGGACCCGGCCACGGGGCGAATGGAACACATTCCGGTGCTGGCCATGCCCGACGATTCAGCTGCGAAATCAGACGGGAGCGCCGTCTGGCATAAGTCGATTGTTGGGAATCAGGTATTTAAAGTGATCAACGCGCCCGACGGACGGCTATTTATCGGCACCAGTGAAAAGATCTGCATTTACGATCCGCGCACGGACCGGTTTAGTCACCAGCTCAACGATGCGCGCATTCGGAAACTGCCGGGGAAAAATTATAATATCCTGTATTTCGACCGGCAGCATAATTTGTGGGCCGGTGGGTTCGGACCCGTCTACAAAATCAGCCCCGATCTTCGGTTACTGGCACAGTATGAACACGACGATGATCCGCAGAGCTTACCCGACGAAGGAGTGACTGATTTTGCCGAGGACCGGTTCGGGCGAATGTGGCTGAGTACCGACAACGGGCTGGCCTGCCTGGATCAGAAAACCGGTAAATTCCGGGTTTTTACGACCCGGCATGGCTTGCCGCACGACGATATCTCGGCGCTACGAATGGTGGGCGATACACTCTGGCTGAGTACTAGTCAGGGGCTGGCCTGCCTGGATATTCGCCGGTTTCGGATCACGGTTTTCGATGAAACAGACGGTGGCGCATCCTCCGAATTCGAATCGGCGGCTGTCGCGCAGGATTCAACGGGACGGCTGTATTTTGGAGCCATGCGTGGATTGGTGTATACAAACCCGCGACAGATTCGCCTGAACCGGGCGGTGCCGCCCGTGTATATAACCTCGTTTCGGGTCAATACACAGGAGTTGTTCCCCAATCCACAGGCGATCCTGCCCAGCTTAGTCCTGCGCCACACGCAGAACATGTTTACCTTCGAGATGGCGGCCCTGAATTACGATAGCCCGGCTGATAATCAGTACGCTTACTGGCTGGAAGGTTTCGACGATGCCTGGAACCAAAACGGGAATCGGGCCTTCGCCAGCTACACGAATGTTCCACCCGGCGATTATGTGCTGCACGTCATGGCATCCAACAACGACGGCGTCTGGAACCGAACGGGCTACCGGTTGCCGATCACCATTCAGGCCCCATTCTGGCAAACCTGGTGGTTCCGGATTGGGTCGCTGCTGGCTCTGCTGGCCCTGGTGGGCTACGTAGTTCGCTGGCGCGAAAAACAACTGGCCAGTCAGCAGCGCGAAAAAAGTGAGCTGCGCGAGCGGATCGCTGCGTCGGAAATGAAGGCACTCCGCTCGCAGATGAACCCTCATTTCTTGTATAACTCGCTGAATGCCATTCGGTTGTTCGTGCTGCAGAACGACGGTGACAACGCCGATAAGTACCTGGTCAAGTTTGCGCGGTTGATGCGATTGATATTGGACAACTCGCGGCAGGAATGGGTGACGCTGACCAGCGAACTGGAACAACTCAGCCTTTATCTGGAACTGGAGCAACTGCGCTTCGATAACCTGTTCGACTTTTCCGTAACGACCGATCCGGATTTAACCCTGGACAACACCCTGATTCCACCCATGATCATTCAGCCGTATATCGAAAATGCGATTCTGCACGGCATGGCACACAAGCAAAGCAAGGGCTGGATTCAGGTGCGTATCGACCGGAAAGCCGACCATCTGAACTGCACCGTCGACGATAACGGTGTCGGGCGACAGCGGGCGCAGGTACTCAAAAAACAGGTTTCCAGCCACCGAAGCGTTGGGTTGCAGGTGACCGAAGACCGGCTCCAACTGATTGGGCAGCGAAGCGGTCAGTCGGCAGGCGTTACAATTATCGATAAATACGACGATGAGCAGGCAGCTACGGGTACAAGGGTGCTCATTCGGTTACCTTTTATTAATCAATAGCGCAATAGGGTCTCCTATTTGCCGTTTATTTAGCGAGACTTACCCATTATTCATCCAAAGCATCCAGTTGTTCATTCGGGCTATTGGCCAGGGTGACGATCAATCAATTTTGTGGCGTTCAGCACCAACCCTTGGTTGAATACACGACCACATGAACCGATTGACAAGCCCGAAAAGCATACGCCGGATGCGATGGGTGCTTCTGTATGGGGCGTTCGCGCCCAGATCGTACGCTATTCCTGCCCTGTCTAAGCCAATCTGGCGATGCTGCTGAACCTGAAACCATATTACTGGCTTTTGGTGGTCATTGCGATGATTTTCGTGCTGATCGGCGTTGTCGGCGACCTGATCATACCCGGCGGTGTAACGAGCCTTTTCTGGCAGAAAGTAGGACCTTACGCCGTCTTCGGACTGATTTTTATGGTCATTCTAACGCTGGTCCCGATCGCATTGAAGGGATTTATCCTGGCGCAGTATAAACTTGGCAACGGCGACCAACCCATCGTTCATTTTCTCGATCGGCACGTAAAAAAGCTCGTCCGGCTTGGCTGGGTCGTTTTGATACTGGGTTTGGCGGTTGCGCTGCCGTTTATGCTGAAGGCCGGTTTCTTCGAGCCATCCTCGACCGAATCCCGGGTCCCGCTGGGTTACTGACTGGTTAAACCAGCGCGAATAAATCCTGGACCCCCAGCATTCGCTTGCTGATAAAACCCTCGCCAAATTCGGCCCCGATCATGTGACCATGTTCGCGGGTGCGCGATTCGAGGAATTTCACAAACGCTTCTCCCGAAATATAACTTTGCGGCTCGGTGCTGTTGGGATCGAAAAACTGACTTTTGTACGCTTTGATGGCTTCGAGCTTCTGGTTCCAGTAAGGTGTCACGTCGACCACGAAATCGGGTTTGAGCGACCGGTCCTGAATGAAGTGATAAACGTAGATGGGCCGGTGTGCTTCCTGCGGCTGACCGTCTTTGCCAACGGTTTTTATTTGCCGCAGCCCCGAATAAAAACAGGCATCGACCACCAGCTGAGCGGCCCGCCCGTGGTCGGGATGGCGATCGTCGGGGGTGTTGGTCAGCACGATTTGGGGCCGATACTGCCGGATCAGCGGAATCAGCGCCAGCTGGTGTTCCTCATCGTTGCGGAAAAAACCATCGCGGAAGCCCAGGTTTTCGCGGGCTGCCAGTTTCATGATCCGGGTGCCTTCGGCGGCTTCCTGCGCCCGGATTTCCGGAGTGCCCCGGGTGCCGAGTTCTCCGCGGGTCAGATCGACACCGGCAACGGTTTTGCCTTGGGCCACCAGCGAAAGAATGGTGCCGGAGCAAGTCATTTCAATATCATCGGGATGGGCCGCAATGGCCAACACGTCAACTGTCATTGGACTGAGTAGATGAATGGCTGAGCAGAGGTTAATGTCGCAGCAGACAATCAACTAATCAATCGGCGAAGGGATTTGTTCCGGAAAAAGCAGAGTTTCTGACGTCCAGAGAGTTTTCGGCTGCCCAAAGCCTGAGTTACTTAACCGGAGCGACTAACCGATTCAACTGAACTTCGGCCCGGTGCAGGGCAGCGCCGACCGATTCAGTATGCGGTAAAAGTCCCGGATTTGCCGGTAAAAAGGTCATTCGACCCGCTGATAAGTTGCCGAAAGTTCTGAACTTTCGGCCGTTTTATCGCTTCGCCCATGCAAAGTCGATCGTTGCGGATTCTCATTCATGTACTTGGTGGACTGGCTTTTCTGGCGCTGCCTTATTTCCTGACTTCTGGCGGCTTTTCAAAGCTGGACGAATTGCCCTACAACGCACACGAACAGCGTAATCTTGCTTCGTATCTGCTCACCATCGGGTTCTTCTACGCCAATTATTACGGGTTGATTCCACAACTGTTTTTCCCGAAAAAGTATGCAATCTACGCCTTCAGCGTTGTCGGGTCGTTTCTGATCATACAAGGTCTGCTGGTCGAAATCAACCAGCGTGGCTTGCCGCTGCCAGACGAGGACCCTGCGGTTCATGACCCTCATCGGCAGCGTTCCAACGACATTGCGCCTTCCTTTTTTCGCAGACCCCAACCTCCGCCGGAGCCGCCGAACAGGCGCGGGCAACCCGTTTTTCCGGATGAGCCGCCCGGCGCTCCCCGCCCAGGGCGCGAACAGGCTGGTTTCCCGGTCGAAGTGAGCCAGACGTTTTTTCTGTTTGCGCTGAGCTTTCTCCTGTCGCTCATGCTGCGGATCAACGACCGGCTGCGGGAAACGGAGCAAGAAAAACTTCAGACGGAACTCTCGTACCTAAAAGCGCAGATCAATCCGCATTTTCTGTTCAATACGCTTAACAGCATTTATTCGCTGGCCATCGAGCAGTCGGAACATACTCCCCAGGCCATCATCGAGCTCTCGGCTTTTTTGCGCTACATCACGAACGAAACGCACGAAGAGCGGGTGTCGTTACCGAAAGAGCTGGCGTATATCGGGCATTACGTAGCCCTGCAACGCTTGCGGCTGGGCGACACGGTGCAGCTCACGTTTACTAGCTCGGGCCATGCGAACGGTAGTCAGATTGCCCCGCTCATTCTGATCTCGTTTATCGAAAATGCCTTCAAATACGGGGTCAATCCGCAGGAAGACTCGGTGATCGATATCGACATTTCAGTGCACGAAAACGAATTGCACTGTCGGGTGTTCAACAAAAAAGTACACGTGAGCCAGAGCCCGCACACGGCAGGGAGTGGCATCGGCCTGACCAACACAAAAGCCCGATTGCGGTTGTTGTACCCAGATCGGCATCGGCTGACAATCGCCGACAATCCAGCCGATTTTACCGTCGATTTATTCCTGACCCTCTCATGATTCGAGCCATTGCCATCGATGACGAACCGCCTGCCCTGCGCGTCATCACCCGTTTTTGTGAACAGGTCGACTTTATCGATTTGCAGAAGACGTTTTCGCGAACCGATCAGGCGCTGGGTCATCTGGCGGAATTTCCGGTCGATCTCTTGTTTCTGGATATCAATATGCCGGCCGTATCGGGCATCGATTTTTACAGGATGGTCAGTTCGTCGGCCGAGTTGGGTAAAACGATGGTGATTTTCACGACCGCGTACGCCGAACATGCCGTGGAAGGCTTCAACCTGAGCGCCGTCGATTACCTGCTTAAACCGTTTACGTTCGAGCGTTTTCTGCAGGCCGTCAACCGGGCGTCGGAGTATCATGCTTTTCTGCACGCTCCGGGTTCTGCCAAACCGACGTATGTATATATCCGCGCCGATTACCGGCTGCATAAAATCGCGCTGGCCGATATTCTGTTCATCGAAGGACTGGACGATTACCTGAAAATTCACCTACAGAACAGCAAGCCCGTCGTAACCCGGATGACCATGAAATCGATGCTGCAAAAGCTGGCCGAAACCGACGAGCAGGGTGAGGGTTTCATGCGGGTACACCGGTCGTACATCATCCCCGTAAGCCGCCTGGAAGCGATCCGGAATAAAACCGTGCTGGTGGCCGGGCAGGAAATCCCCATCGGCGCCAGCTACGAGGAAGACTTTTTCAAACGATTTACCCGGTGAGGGGTGAGGAGCATAGGGGGAAGGGGTTGGGGCATAGGGTGGGTGATAGCGGTGCTCCTATGCCCCAACCCCTTCCCCCTATGCTCCTCAGGCTTCGGCCTGGACGATTTTTCGCCGACGTTTAGGTAAGCGGAACAGATTGCTGCCTGCTTCTTCCGGAGTTTGATCGCCCAGCAGAACGCCCCAGGGGCGTAGACTTTCGACCCGGTCGAAAATCACTTTCAGGATGGCAATGGCCGGAATGGACAGAAACATGCCCGATACGCCCGCCAGTGCACCGCCCACCAGCACACCCACAATGGAAACCAGCGCATTGACCCGCACCTTCGAGGCCACGATCATCGGCACCAGTACGTTGTTGTCGATAAACTGCACCAGCAGAAAAATACCCACAACGCCCAGAATAACCGATACTTCGGGATTGTTGCTGAACGTTACCAGCACCGTCAGGGCCGTAGCCACCAGCCCGCCGATGTACGGAATCAGGTTGAGAATAGCGGCCATGACGCCCAGCAAAATCGCGTACTGCACGTTCAGAATAATCAGCCCGATGGAGTTCAGCGCAGCCACGCAAGCCGTTTCGATCAGCAGTCCGACCATGTAACTCTGGATCACCCCCTTTACTTCGCTCAGGACTTCCCGCACCCGGTCGGTGTGTTTCTCGGCAAACAGAACGACGATAAAGTGGAGCAACATGGTTCGGTAATAGAGCAGCAGAAAAATATAGATGGGTATCAGCGTCAGGGTGCCGAGCGGTCCCGTAATAACCCCTAGTGTGCTGGGACTCTGCAGGGTATCGAGCGTCTGGGCGCGGGCTTTCTCAATGTATTTTTCCTGCTGCCGGTAGCTGATATTATATTCCCGCCTGACCCAGGTTTGTACTTTCCCGAAGAAGTCGGTCAGGTTCTGGCGAATTTTCGGAACATCTTCCGCAAAATCTGATAGCTGCATCGATAGCAGCGCCATCAGGCCACCAACCACGATTAGGGCTACCAGCAGCGCCAGACTAATGGCAATTACTTTGTGTACACCCCAGCCGATGAGCCGGTTTTCGATGGGACGCAGCAGTACGGCAACCAGCCCCGACAGGGCCAGCGGAACCAGGATATCCTGGCCTAAATAAATGGCCGTAGCCAGAATGGCCAAAGCCAGCAACGAGTGCGAAAATTGATGATAATGAGGGCGTGTAGAGTCGGATGGCATACAGTCAGAAGAAATAACATAGGTGACTGCGTACTCAACCGGACCAGACCGGTTTTGTTCAATCGGCCGATCTTTGTGGGTTCGACTCGTCATCCGGGCTTAATGAACCGAGTATTTTTTGGGCTTCTGACCCATGTGCTTTTCAAAAATCCGGGTGAAATGACTCAGGTTTGTAAACCCCAGCTGCAGGCCGGTCTCCGAGATCGACAGTTTCTGCTCCCGGATCAGATAAGCCGCTTCCCGCATCCGGAAAGTCTGGTAATACTGGTAGATGCTGCTCCCGAAAATCTGCCTGAACAGACGTTTCATCTTACTTTCACTCATGCCAACCAGGGTGGCCAGGGCCGGTAGTTCGGGGGGCTGGCTCAGGTCTGAAAGGAGCCTGTCCCGCAGCAGATACATCCGTCTGATATCTGCCCCGTTCAGGGAGTAACTGACGGTGCCCTGACGCTTGAGTAATTCGACAAAAAACAGGCAGATCAACTCCTGAGCTTTGATTTTCAGGTAAAAATCGTGCAGTGGCTGGGGCACTAACGCACCAACGAGCTGGGCCGCCACCTGCTGAATACCGGGCGAGATCAACTCCTCATACACGTAGGGGTGATCCTGAGCAAGAATCCCCTGCAGGAGCGGATGAGCCGACGGCTGGTGGAGCAAACTGCGCAGCACCTCTACCGGGGTGATAAGCAGAATGGTGTTGATTGGGATTCTGGCCGGGAAATAGAGATCGACTTCAAGCGTACCTGAAGTGACCTGTACAGAAGGCAACTGGTTAGCCCTCTGGCCACCAATAGGGGCACGTCCGACCGGTTCGTGCAAGGGGCTGAAAACCTGGCGAAAGCTGAAGATGACCCTGTCGCTGTCTTGATCAGACGCTTTTCGCCTGAAGGCCAGATCGTTGGTTAGCGCACATTGCACGATCAGCATGGTCAGGTTGGGGCCTAAATCGTAGGTACGAATCGATCCCTGACCGGCGGTTGGCGGTAGGGTAAGTACCCCCTGATCAATTTGGCCACCCAGTAAGTTCGCTAATCGGTTCAATAAGTCCATACGCCTGTAGTGCCGATGGGATGGTCGGAAGAAAAGTAACACTATCGAGCCCGGCCATCCTGATCTGCCGACCTAAGCCAGTGTCACATCAACTTCAGTCATCAAATTAATCAAAGATACCGTTTACGACTATTCCTTGGCCTGACAGAGATATTTTATTCTGGAACGACTCATGAACTTTGCGGATGATCATTGATTAGTAATTCGATTGTTCCATGAGTACACGCGTAACAGATCATAAACAAATTGCCAGTATTGGCGGTGGGCCGGTTGGGTTAGCAACCGCGATCGGAAAACGGGTTCAGTTCGTCGCCCTGCTTTTGCTCCTGCTGGTGGTCGGAGTCTTTTGGGGCGTCTGGCTGGCGCTGAGCCGTTCTTACCAGGTTTTCAGCGTCGACGAACTGGCGCATATCGCCCGGGTCGTCGTGGCTAATCTGGCGGTTCCCATGCGGCTTTTATCCATGACCTGTGTCGCGTCTCTGGCGGTAGTGGCCTGGCTTTTTCCGGCCAAAAAATCGACCGCTTTTTATTTGCTGCTTGGCTCAATCGGCCTTATCGTGCTGGCGTTGGGAATCACTGTGGCGGTTGAAGTGCCCATCAACAATCAGGTGATTACCTGGACCTCGGCGACGGCTCCGGCCAATTGGACGGCGCTTCGCGATCGCTGGCAATGGTTCAATGTCATTCGGGTAGTGGCCTCGCTGACGGGTTTCGGGCTATTCGCTACGGCTATTCTTCGGCCGTTCGATAATCGGAATAACTGATTTGTAGCCCTGCCAGCGCTGGGCTGGCCAAATGGTTTCACCGGCCCAGCCAGTCTTTAAACTCCGACAATCGGCTCATGCTGACGAACACCTCTTCCCGGGCTGGAGGCTGCAACTCCAGTTTCAGCTTGCCGGCTGAGTATGCATGCATGCTTTGAATCGAAGATCGATTCACCAGCATCTGCCGGTTGACCCGAAAAAACTGGGCTGGATTGAGCATACCCGCCAACTGGTCGAGGCTGTATTCGATGGGCAGGAACGCTCCGGTTTTCGGCAATAAAAACGTGGCTTTTTCCTCCGAGAAAAAATAAGCGACATCGGCCACTTCCACGCTGTAAATTTTAGTGCCGATGCTGATCATGAACCGTTCCCTAAACCCGGCCGGCTGTGGTTTTCGTAGCAGCTGGAGTAGGGCCTGTACATCCGGGGTTCCAGACTGGCTGCGAATGGTCCTGAACTTATCCATGGCCGCTACCAGTTCGTCGTACTCAATCGGTTTGAGGAGGTAGTCGATGCTGTTCACTCTGAAGGCTTTCAGCATATACTCGTCGTAAGCCGTGGTGAAAATGACGGGCAGCGAAAGCGGTAGTGCGTCAAAAACCTGGAAAACCAGCCCATCTTCCAGATGAATATCCATAAAAGCCAGGTCAGGCAGGGGATGGGCTTTAAACCAGTCGATCGTTTCCCGGACCGACGGGAGCTGGGCTAGAATCTGAATCGTGGGATCATACGTCTTCAACAGGCGCTCCAGCTGGCGGGCGTTGCGGTTCTCGTCTTCGATCAGAATAACGGTCATGATAGCAGGGGGAGTTTTACAATAAACTGGCCAGCCTGCTCCCCGTACAACACCGGTCGGTCGGTCAGTAGCTGGTACCGGTGAAGGATATTCTGCAAGCCGATGCCCGTCGATGGTTCGGGCTGATCGCGGGGTTGCAGCGGATTGGCTACCCAGAGATAATCATCCTGAATCTGGATTTGTATCTGCAACGGCTCCCGAACCGACATGCGGTTGTGCTTGACGGCGTTCTCGATCAGGAGCTGTAGCGACAATGGAGCAATACAGTACTGCAACTGGACCTCGGGCGAAATGGTTAGGACGACCTCGAATTTGTTTTCGAAGCGAATCTGCAGCAGAAACGTATAGGCTTTTATAAAATCCAGTTCCGTTTTGAGCGGAACGGTATCCTGGTCCCGCTGTTCCAGAATATACCGGTACACTTTGGCCAACTGCTTGACGTACTGCTCCGACAGCATCGCGTCCTCATGAATCATCGAGGTAAGAATGCTCAGGCTGTTGAACAGAAAGTGCGGGCTGATCTGATCTTTAAGGGCGGCAAACTGGCTCAGGGCGGCTTCTTTTTCCACGCGTTCGGCCCGTAGCTGAACGTCTTTGAGGTGTAAATACGAGCGGGCGATGATGGTCAGGTAAAAAGCCGACAACATGACCACCACAGAAAAGCCGTTGTTGACCCGTTGAAAATACTCGAATAGCTCGGGCGCAAAGGGCGGTCTGCCCGACTTAGGCTGCAGATTCGGCCAGAGCTGAAACAACACAAAAATAAGCAGATGGATAACCTGCTGAAAAATCAGGCAATACAGCAGCGACAGGGTAACCGAAATCAGAAACGTAGCCAGCACCGACGACCAGCGGAAGCCCAGTAGAAAATCGACGCCGAACCGATCGAACAGCCGCGACTGAATCCGGTCGGTCAGGCTGATTCCCCCAAAATACAGCACCAGCGAGATCAGACTTAACGGAATGACAATCGGTATGATGTGCAGTAAGCTGTCCAGGGTACGGGCTTTCTCGGGTAGGTTGACGTAGAGCAGCAAAGGGCCATAAAGGACCTGTAGCTGAAGCGCCAGCTGCCAGCGTTGCCTGGACGTGAGGGGGTTGGTCATGGTCTATCCTGACATGAAAGTATAAAGTTGCGGTTAAGGAATGGATATGCCAAACCCAAGCCGACGAGCCCGGGATTTAGACCGATGAGCAACGGATTTGACCCGAAGAGCGCCCTTGCTGACGGGAAAGCCAGCTGCCGTTTGGCATCCGATGAATTTTGGGTAACTTCGAGGAGTTGATCTGACCGTGGCAGGTGGAGCCCATATGCTATGCTGACTGTCAGCAGTCAGCGAATCGTGTTCTGATCGGGACGACCAACGACGTCCTCAAACCCTTTAGCTTTCAAAAACAGCGTGATACTGCGCTTATGCTTTTATCTGGTAATGGGGCTCCTGGCCACATCCGTTACCCTCAATGCCCAATCGTATGGGTTGCGCTTCAGAGGGCAGGAAGAAATTCAGGATAACCGTACGTCCTTAACCCTAAGTCCGGAGAAGCCATTCTGCTTCAGGGGACAAGTCGAAATAGCCTTCGATGTGTCGCTGGCCCCCAACTACGAAACGTATTTTGGCTACATCTTCCGGATTATTCAGGATGAGGGGCAGAACCTCGATCTGCTCTACGACCAGAAAACCCGGCGCTTCAAACTGATCATCGGCGAACGATTTTCGGCCGCTACGATCTCTCTTGATTCCACTCAGCTATTTTACCGATGGACCCGGTTCCGGGTACAAATCGACCTGACTCAGCAGAAACTCCAGGTCTACGCAAATAATAAGCTGGTCGTTCAGGATAAGGTTCCGTTTACGGAAAGAGGCTGTTTCAATATCTTTTTTGGCGGAAACGATTTCAAGACGTTCAAATCGAAAGATTTGCCGCCTATGAATCTAAAAGATGTCGAGCTGTCGGAAAATGGGGAGCGGAAGTATTATTGGCCTTTAAACGAAGTCAACGGGCTGACGGCGACGGATCAACTGCACGGACAGATCGCTTCGGTGAAAAATCCGGTCTGGATTCAGGCATTGCATACAGACTGGAAACTGGCCGAGCAATTTACTGTAAAGGGAAATGCCAGTGTCGCCTTCGACCCGACAACTGAACGGCTCTACATCGTCGGTACAGAAGCCCTGTATCGGTATTCGGTCCGAAATCGGCAGCAAGAAGCTCTCCCGCAAAAAAATGTACTGCCAAATGGCCTGCCGGGTAACCAGGCGGTGTACAACCCAGGGCTGCACCGGCTTTATAACGTGTACGTAGATCAGAAAGCCGTTGCGGTGTATGATACCGACTCTCACCGCTGGAAAAAAGAGTCGCTGAGGCCCAAATACACCATTGCTACAGAATACTGGCAGGCCAACAAATTCGTTGCGGGCTTCGATTCGGCACTCTACATGCTGGGTGGGTATGGACAACTGACCTATAAAAACCGGATTCACCGATACCATTTCAGGACGCAGACCTGGGATAGCCTTCCAACGAAAGGAACCCTGTTTTCGCCACGCTACCTGGCCGCGCTGGGAACAACGGCCAGCGCCGATACGGCGTATATCCTTGGCGGATACGGGAGCCTGACGGGCGAACAAATGCTGAATCCTAAAAGCTCGTATGACCTGCTGCGGTACGAGGCCCGGACAAATACCTTCACGAAGCTCTATGAGTTACCTGTGCCGAAGACCGATTTCGCCTTCGGTAATTCGCTGGTGATCGATACAAAAGCCAATCGATTTTACGGCCTTATTTTTCCAAATCAGCAGTTTCGGTCCCGGCTGCAGCTAATCCGTGGGTCGTTGTCCAAGCCGAGCTATGAGTTGCTCGGCAGCGTAATTCCCTACCAGTTTCACGATACGCATGCTTACGCCGATCTTTATTTTTGCCCGGCCAGTCATCAACTGCTTGCCGTTACGCTATACCGGAACGAAAAAGCGGCCACCACCGACGTGAAGCTGTATACCATTTCCTTTCCCCCGAATGTTATAACGTCGCCGAACGCACCACAAACGCAGCCGGATCGGAGGTATTGGCTGTGGGCACTGGTGGCTTTTTTCGTTGCGTTTCTGGCGCTACTTTATGTCCGACGCTGGCGGAGTCGGCCGCAGGAACCCGTTTTGCCGCTGGAGCCCGCATCCCGACAGAGCCCGCTGGACCCGCCCGTCACCGCCCTCGTCCAGCCCGAACCCGCTTCTCCGGTTACACCCAGATCCCGCGTTTATTTATTTGGGAATTTCCAGGTGGTCGACGGTGCGGGAGCCGATATTACCAGAGCCTTTACACCTTTATTGAAAGAGCTTTTTCTAGTACTGACGCTCAACAGCATCGGCAAACAGCGGGGGGTTCCGTCGGAAAAGCTAAATGAGATTTTGTGGCCCGATAAATCCGGGCGCGATGCGGGCAATAACCGGTCTGTCAACATCACCAAGCTGCGAAGTATCCTGGAAAAACTAGGCCCCTGCTCGCTCTCAAAAGACTCGGGTTACTGGAAAATCACCTTCGATTTCGACCCTATTTACGTCGATTATGAACGCTACATAACCATCATCAGCCACAAGGCAGTTCTATCGAAGCAGGCCATCGCCGAATTGGGCGACATCACCGGTCGGGGCTCGTTTCTGGCGAATACCGAGTACCCCTGGCTCGACGATTTTAAAGGGGATATCTCTAATACGCTGATCAACACGTTTCTGCAGTTTGCGCATCAGATGGATATCGGGCAGGACCCTGAATTCCTGATTCAGATTACCAGCTTCATTTTTGACTACGACCCCGTCAACGAAGAAGCGATTATGCTCAGGTGCCGGGCGCTAGTGCTGATGGGCAAACATACGCTCGCTAAAAACGCATTCGAAAAATTTGTTCGGGATTACAAAAACCTCTACGGGGAAGATTACCGCCAACCCTTTTCGGCGATACTCGATTAAGTAGGCCGGATTGTTTTCTGTATTTTCTATCTTATTTTCTAAAAAACCTAGGTTTTCTTACATATTAAGCAATTATTAAGATTTTTTTAGGGGTTACCTCTTTAATTCGCACCCGGTTGCTTTCAAGAACAGGAGATTGTCAGCGGTTGTCGTCGAGGCAGGGCAGCAAGGTTTGACCGTGCAAACCTTAAAAAAAGCCGATCCACTCAGTATACGGCACTCGCTGGCGTGTTTTGTCTTTTACATTAATACTTCCTACCATGGGTGTAATCAGGAAGATGTATTCAACAGGTAGTAACCCAGCAGAACCGTCCGATTTGCTGGGGTTGGATAGCCTCTTTAAAGAATTTTACGATCGACTGGTTTATTTCTCGCTTCAGCTTGTCCACGATCAGGCCCAGGCGCAGGATATTACCCAGGATGCGTTCATCAAATACTGGCAGGAGCGGGAGTCGATCCTGGCCAATAAAATTGCGATAAAAAATTACCTGTACACGACCGTTCGCAACGCCAGCCTCAATGCCATCCGCCACGAGAAAGTGATCGATGCCTACCGGCTCCAGCAGGGAACCAACGAGCCCGAAGAAGCCACCATCATGGACGCGATCATCTCTTCGGAAGTGATGGCCGAGATTCACTCGGCCATCGAAGCGTTGCCCGAAACCTACCGGCAGATTTCTGTCATGAGCTATCTGGAAGGCAAACGCAACCAGGAGATTGCCGATGAACTGGGCATGTCGGTCAACACCGTCAAGAAACAGAAATATCGGGCGCTTGAGCTGCTCAAACTCAGGCTTTCGCCGGAGCTCTTCATGATTCTGCTGGCTTGTTCAGGTATCGCAGCCGGGATTGCGAGCTTTAGCCCGCTTCTAAACCACTAAAAAAGCGGGCTAAAGCTCGCAATCCCTGAACCACATGAAAATCAATCGCTTATCATGTGGTTTTAAGCTCTTTTTCTTGAACGGAAAAAATAATTCATTAAAATCTTTATCTTCTTTATCCTATTTCCCCAGTCGGGTGTCTCTATAGTGTAAAGCAGCACTATGGAAGACTTTAGCGGCTATTTCAGGCAGGCGGAGCTGATTGCCAGACATCTTAGGGGCGAGTTGAGCCGTTCGGAGCAGGAAGAGCTCGACAACTGGATCAGGCAGAATGATCGGAACCGGGCACTTTTTAAGAAGCTAACCGACGAAGGCAGACTTAATGCCGAGCTGGAACAATTCGTGGCAGCGGGAAAAACTGACGCCTGGGACCGGATCGCAACCGAGTCAGGATTTGATAAAACCGGAAAGTTGACGTATATAGGTCATCGTTTAATAAGATATGGTGCCGCTGCACTGGTGTTACTGGTTTCGGGCTTACTGATCTACCAGCGATACTATAAGGCGGAACCTACCCGACGGATAGCCCAACGGCCAATCGAGATTGCACCCGGCAGCAATAAAGCCATTCTGACATTAGCCGACGCGTCGCAGATCGTTCTGGATGAGGCCACAAACGGCGAAATTGCCCGGCAGGCGGATATCGTTATCACCAAAACGGCAGACGGCCAGCTCGTATATAATCATGCCGGCACGGCGGCTGTCGCATCTGACAAACAAGCCTTCGTTTACAACACGATCACGACACCGCGTGGGGGGAAATTTCGGGTGGTGCTCCCCGATGGGAGCCGAGTGTGGTTAAATGCTGCCTCGTCGTTGCGGTATCCTACGAAGTTCAGCAGCCGGGAGCGCAAAGTCGAGCTACGGGGCGAAGCGTATTTTGAAATTACACATGCAACGAGCGCGGCCCGAACAAGCCTGCCGTTTCGGGTTCATTCGACCGGCCAGGTAGTCGAGGTGCTGGGGACACACTTTAATGTCAATAGCTATACAGACGAAACCAGTACAAAAACTACTTTGCTGGAGGGTAAAGTAAAGGTTATAAAAGCGCTTCCCGCTGCTTCGGCGCATCCGAACGGCAAGCTGGTATCTGCCTTGATTCTCAAACCCGGCGAGCAGGCACAACTGACCTCGGGAGGCAGCTCGAAAATAAACCTGGTCAGGAAAGTGGACATTGAGGAAGCCGTCGCCTGGAAGAACGGCCAGTTTCAGTTTAAAGATACCGACCTACCAACGATTATGCGGCAGATTGCCCGCTGGTACGACGTCGAGGTAGGCTTTCAGGGCAAAATTCCCGATACCAAGTTCCGGGGGAAAATTTCACGGGATGTTCCGCTGACCCAGGTTTTCCAGATTCTACAATTGAGCGGAGTCAACTTTAAAATCGAAGGACGAAAAATTACCGTACGATCATGACCGACACCGGCCAGGACGGGCCAGGCCCGGACCAGCCACGGATGATCCCAATAAAAAAAGCCGGAACGTGTTGCGAGCACTTCCGGCCTGAAATCTGGGATATCCCGCCTGCAGGCAGGCCGAACAGCAACGAATCAATTGGCGTAGAAACGTTTATTAACTCCCAAACCCTTACAAAAGTATGGAATACTCTACTTTTTACCTACGGCTGTGCCTGGCGGAGCCGTGGGCGCAAATGAGTAAAGTGCGGCATTTCCGGTGGCTGGCAATCAGTCCGGAAATGAAACGAAAATGGATTATGCGACTCAATATTACCAGCATACTGTTTCTGACAGCCTGCCTGCACATTTATGCAGCGGGCTACAGTCAGCGTATCTCGATCAACGAACGAAATGCCCCGCTGGAAAAAGTGCTGGATAAGATTGAAAAACAGAGCGGCTACTCGTTCTTTCTCCAAACAGATCTGCTGGCCAGGAGCAATAAGGTGTCTATACATCTGAAAAACGCGACTCTGGAAACCGTATTGACCGAACTGTTCAGGAATCAGCCCCTGAGCTACTCCATTATCAGTAAAACCATTGTCATTAAAAAGAAGGAAGAAAGCGGGCTGGATACATCCACAAAGTCAACGTCCTTTCCGACAGCCGAGGCCCGGGCGGGTGTAACGGCCGATTCGAGAGTAGACCTTCAGAAGCGCGTGACAGAAGTGCTGGCCGATAAAATTCAGACCTTCAAAAACGTGCTGGTTCCGATCACGGGCAAGGTCACCGACGAGAAAGGAGAGGTGTTGCCTGGTGTAAGCATTGTCGTGAAAGGCACACAGCGTGGCACTACGACCGATACCCGGGGTCAGTATCAGCTCGACGTGGCCGACAAAACCGCCACGCTGGTATTTAGTTTCGTGGGCTACGAAAGTCAGGAAATCCAGCTCGGCGATCTGACGACCCTGAACGTTACTTTAAAAGCCAGCGAACGCGGCCTGCAGGAAGTGGTCGTCGTTGGCTACGGTGAACAGCGCAAAAGCGACGTAACTGGCGCAACCAGTACCGTAACGGCGAAGGAAATTGCCAAGCGGCCGCTCGTGCGGGTGGAACAGGCCTTGCAGGGCACCACGTCGGGGGTGGTTGTGGCCAGTAGCAGCGGCCAGCCCGGTCGCGGACTGAACGTACGTATCCGGGGCGCCAACTCCATTACGGGTTCGAATGAGCCGCTGTACGTCATTGATGGATTCATTGGCGGAAACATCGAATCGTTGAATCCGAACGACATCGAATCGCTGGAGATTCTGAAAGATGCTTCTGCAACAGCTATTTACGGGTCTCGTGGGTCGAACGGGGTCGTGCTGATCACCACCCGATCGGGGCAGGAAGGCAAAGCCAAAGTCAATTTCAGCACCTGGTTCAGCAAAGCCAGTATCCCCAAAGAACTGCCGCTGATGAACGCCTACGATTTTGCCCGTACGGTCAACACCCAGTTTACCTCGACCGGTAACCCGGCGGCCTTTTCCGACGACCGGCTCCAGGCGCTGAAAGCCAGCGGAGGTACCGACTGGCAACGGGAGCTTCATCAGGAACCCCTCATTCAGAACTATCAGCTCGACGTGTCGGGTGGTTCGGCGGCCTTCCGGTATCTGGTTTCGGCCAATTACCTCGACCAGCCCGGTCTGATTCTGAATCAGTATTACAAGCGGGCCACGTTGCGGGCCAACATCGACGCCAAGATCAACAACCGGATCAACCTGAAGTTCAACGTAGCCGCCGTATTGCCACAAAACCGGAACACCAACTACTCCGGCGACCTGACCGATCCCTTTACGCAGGCGACCGAATGGGACCCCACTTCGCCGGTTCGTGATCCGGCCACGGGGCAATTCATTTACACGGCACCGTATGCGTCGATCCAGTACAATCCGGTGGCGCGGGCCACGAGTCAGATGGACGACAGCCGGAACACCAACCTGGCCGGAACCGGTATCCTGACCTACGAAATCGTGAAAGGACTTACGTTTACGACCAACACGACCTATCAGATTTCGTCGCCGTTCAGCCAGGCACTGTTCGGGCCCGGTACAGGCAACGGGGTATTATACGCCCAGGTGAGTGCCTCCCGAAACTGGAATTTTCAGAATAGTAACTTCCTGACCTACAAAGGGAATTATGGCGATCACGCCCTGACCGTAACGGCGCTGTATGAGCAACAGCAGGGACAGGGTATGTCGGTAACGGCCCGCTCGAACAGCCTGTCGACCTATGCGCTGGGGTATTACAACCTGAGTTTAGGGGCCAGCCAGCAGACCTCGTCGGGCTACGGAGCCGATGCGTTACAGTCGTACATGGGTCGGGTGAACTACGCCTTCAAGGACAAATACCTGCTCACGGCCAGCGTCCGGGTCGATGGCTCGTCGCACCTGACCCAAAAATATAGTACGTTCCCATCGCTCGCCCTGGGCTGGAATATCGCCCGGGAATCGTTTCTGCAGAACTCCAAACTGTTTTCGGATCTGAAAGTCCGCGCCAGCTATGGGCAGACCGGCAACCAGGCGGTGGGTGCCTACGCCACCATTGCGCAGATCACCACCGGCGGTAGCCAGCCGGCTTATTACTTCGACGGCTCGACGCCCAGCGTGGCAACGCCCCTGGGGGCTCCCGTGTCGAACAGCCTGAAATGGGAAACCACCTCGCAGTACGACGCCGGTATCGATGCGTCGTTTCTGAACGGACGCATCCGGTTCACGGCCGATGCGTACTACAAAAACATTTCGAACCTGCTGTACAGCTACCAGGCACCGTTCTACCTGGGCGGTGGCGACTACCTGCGGAACATCGGCAGCGTCGAAAACAAAGGACTTGAGTTCTCGCTGGGCGGTACGCCGGTTGCCGCGGGCAAGCTGCGGTGGACCACTAACTTCAATATCTCGTTCAACCGTAACAAGGTGCTGGACCTGGGCGGGCTGGATAACGTCATTGTCAACGGAGTCGGTTCGGCGCTGAACAATGCCTCGATTCTGCGCGTGGGTCGGCCATTGGGCGAATTTTTCGGCTATCAGTTTCTGGGCACCTGGAAAACGAGCGAAGCCGATCAGGCGGCTCAGTTTGGCATGAAGCCCGGCGATGCCAAATACGTGGACGTCAATGGCGATCATACCTATACGGCAGCCGACCGGGTACCTATCGGCAATGGTACGCCGAAGTACTCGTTTGGGTTTATCAACGACATCAATTACGGCAATTTCACCCTGAGCTTTATGTTCCAGGGCACGCACGGCAATCAGATTTATTCGCAGACGCTGGCGTATCTATGGGGTGGCCTGGGCGATCAGCGGAACGCGACGACTACCGAAGCGCTGAACATCTGGACCGCGCAGAACCAGACCGATAACCCGGCGTTCAGCAACACAAGCAAGAACTTTAACAACAGTAGCCGCTATGTCTACAATGGCAGCTACACCAAGCTTAAGAACCTCTCGCTGACGTACCGGATTCCTGATCAGCTGCTGAGCAAGGCAAAAATCCGGAGCCTCGAAGTGTACGTAAGCGGCCAGAACCTGTTCACGATCACCAAATACCCCGGCTATGATCCGGAGGTGTCTAACGGTACGAACGCCATCACGCAGGGGCTGGAAATGGGGGTTATCCCGAACCCGAGAACCTATACCCTGGGCTTACGACTCGGCCTGTAACGACCGGTTTATCTCATCAGAATCTTAGTCAGATACAGCATCATGAACACCCGATATTCACTTCTAGTCCTATTCCTGGCCTTGTTTTCGATCAGTGGCTGCCAAAGCCTGGTCGAAGATCCGAAGGGCAGCCTGACGCCGGGAACCTACTTCAAAACCCAGTCCGACCTGGACGCATCCGTGTCGGCTATTTACATCCAGTTTGCTCGCGACGGAGCCTGGGGATTCACCACCCGAAGCACTTCGTATTTCGGCTCCGACGATTTTACCACCGATCCGGGGTTGAACAAAGAAGATTTCCGGCTCTTCGACCGGCTTAGCGGCAGCAGCGGCAACAACAGCCTGGTGGCGCAGTGGCAGGGGCCCTGGCAGGGAATTTACCAGGCCAACAACGTAATTGCCAACTACAGCAAGGTTAGCTCGACCGACGTCCTGAAGAACCAGGCGGCTGGTCAGGCGTATTTTCTGCGGGCGCTGGGCTATTATTACCTGGTCAGAACCTTCGGACCCGTGCCGATCATCCTGACCCAGATCGACGTGAACGACCGCCCACCCCGCGACCCAGTCGACAAGGTATACGCAGCGATCATCAGCGATTTGCAAAAAGCCAAAGAAATGCTGCCCACGTCGTTTCCGGGGCAGCCGGGCAGGGCCAACCAGATGGCGGCCCGGGCGCTGCTGGCGGATGTGTATCTGACCATGACGGGCTGGCCGCTCAACCAGGACAGCAATTACAAACTGGCGGCCGACGAAGCCAGCGCGGTTATGCAGGCGGGGCAGTACAACCTGAACACGGCCTATGCTACGGTGTTCAGCACTAACAACACGTCCGAGTCGATTTTTGGCCTACAGTACAACGTGAGTGGCGGCCTGCCGCTTCGCAGCGCAGGGTCGTCGTCGGTACCGCTCGATGAAATCGCCGTGAACGGCTCCAGCGGCTGGGATGATTACTACCCGGAAATCAATTTCTACAAAAATGCGCCCAAGTGCAGCCGCACCGATGCGACGTTCTACACGACCCTGAAACTGCGCCAGCCCGACGGCAAAACCTTTAAGCTGGTGCCGTGGGATTCGCCGGAAACCCATGCCGGGCACCCGTATTACAAGAAATTCCGGGCGGGTCTGAACGGCGATGGAGTGTCGGAAACAGAAACGACCATCAACGCCATCAATCCCAGCACCAACAAAGTATACGACATTATCCGGTACCCGCTTGTTCTGCTGGCCTATGCCGAAGCCTCGGCCATGGCTGCGGGCGGACCAACGGCCGCTAGTTATAGCGCCATCAATCAGGTACGGAAACGCGCTGGCCTGCCCGATCTGACGCCTGGTCTGTCGGCAACGGCTTTCCGCGATTCGGTGGTGTACGAACGGGCTTACGAGTTTGCGGGTGAATTCGGGGTGCGCTGGTTCGATATTGTTCGGTTGCAACTGCTGCCGAAGATCATCGCGAGCCGAAGTCCGCTGGAAAACCCGATACCGGCGAATGTCAACGTGAGTCAGAAATACCTGGCACCGATCCCTGTCAACGAAATGGCCCGAAATCCGGACTGGAAGCAGAATGACGGCTATTAAACCGGAAGAATTTTTGAAAAAATCTCGCGAATGCATTTATGCGTTCGCGAGGATATAAGGCTCTCATATGTAGGTTAAATCAGAAAGCATAGTAGAGTTTCTGCTATGCTTTTTAGTAAATGACATGCCTTGACTAATTTTCAAGGGCCTGCCTGGATTTAACAAAATAGCCACAGTCGATTTTTGTCATTCCGACGAAGGAGAAATCTTGGGTTATCCTGATTCTTAAGATTTCTCCTTCGTCGGAATGACAAATTACCACCTTTATCCTTTTTAAGAATTCTCTTTTTTCGAAACATGAATACGACAAAAGAATATAATCCGCCAACGAAGCCATCGCCGGGTCGGATTGTCGTCTTTAAACTAATCGGTGTTCTGTTTTCCGTTCTGTTGCTTTGTTTTGTTGAAATACTGCTTCGGCTATTCCAGTATGGGTATGACACCCGGTTATTTATCGACTACCCAGAAGATAAAAACTATCTTATTTTAAATCCGGATGCGTCGAAAAAATATTTTACGAACCAGCGTATTGCGACAACCGGGAATGTCGAAGTATTCAAAAAGAAAAAAGACCCGGCTACCCTGCGCATTTTTGTACTGGGCGAGTCCACTACCATCGGATATCCTTATTTTCATAACGGCTCGTTTCACCGCTGGCTTCAGTACCGGTTAATGCACACCTTTCCAGACCGGAATTTTGAAATCGTCAACCTCGCACTTACAGCCGTCAATTCGTATACAACCCGTGGATTTGCTAAAGAACTGATTGATTACGAGCCGGATGTGGTGCTGATCTATACGGGTCATAACGAATACTACGGTGCGCTGGGCGTCGGCTCGACGGAAACGATCGGAGGTAGTCCGAACCTGGTGAACCTACTGCTGTATCTGCGTCAGTTTCGCATGGTTCAGTTGATGACGAATATTTATGAAGGTATTCAGACGGCTGTAACGCCGAAAGCACAACGTTCGGGTGGGACGCGCATGAAATTGATGGTGGCCGATCAGCAGATTCCGTATGGGTCTGACTTATACCAGCGCGGTGTCGAACAGTTTCATTCGAATATGGACCAGACGCTGGCTACATTGTCTGAACATAACATTCCGGTTTTTATCAGTAATCTGGTCAGCAACGAAAAAGACCTACCACCCTTTGTGAGTTTTTCGGTCGATTCCCTGAAATTTCCTGCGTTCAAAACGAATTATACGTTGGGCATAAAGGCGTTTTCGGATAAGAAATTTTCGGAAGCTTACCGGTATTTTAAACTGGCCGATCAAGCCTTTAACCGTCACGCACTTTGTACGTATTATTTAGGCAAAACAGCCTATTTGTTAGGCGATTATGGGCAGGCGAAAACCTACTTCTCGAAAGCACGCGATTTGGATGGTTTGCGGTTTCGTGCCCCTGAATCATTAAATGAAATCCTGAAGCAGCTTTGTCAAAAATATAAGGGTACATTTCTGGTTGATACAAAAGCCATTTTTGAAGCCAGTTCAGTGCACAATATCATTGGCGACGAGCTGATTCTAGAGCACGTTCACCCAAATCTGAGCGGTTACGCGCTGTTGTCCGATGCCTTCTATGAAGCCCTGAAACACCAAAAAATTGTGGCTGTTGACAAAAGTAGCGAAATCAGTTTTGCTCAACTGGTGCAGCGGATGCCCCTGACGAAGATCGACTCGCTGGCGGGCCAGTATAAAGTGGCCAATCTGAAGCGGAACTGGCCGTTTAGTACGGTCATGCAGGCCGATACATTTGCGGTTACTTCCGAAGAAGAAAAGATAGCGTATGCCCTGACCTTTCAGCAGCTTCCGTGGCCGGATGCCACGGGCCAATTGTATGATTTTTACCTGAACCACCACGAGCCGGAAAAAGCCAGAAAGACCGTAGAAGCACTGGTGCTGGAATACCCGACTGATGCGCGGTATTCCGAAAAAACGGCCATGCTTAGTGGCGAAACGAAGGATACAGAAGACGCTATTTTTTACTTTAAAAAAGCCTTTGCGTTGGCTCCTACCTTTGAGAAAGCACGGTATCTGTTTGTGCTTTACCTACAGCTCGACCGGCCTTCGGAAGCCATGCCGTATCTGGATTACGCCATTCAGCACAACAGCTCGCAGTTCGGGCTGAGTCCGGTGAAAGCGTATGCCGAACAGGTCATCGACCTGAAGAAAACCCTGGCCCACGACCCGACGAACGTACCGGTTCTGGCCCAGATTGCGCAGGCGTATTACCGGATGGATAACAAAGAGGTTGCGGCTGCTTACCTGAAAAAAATAATAACGATCGATGCTGGTAACAAAGACGCACGGGCTCTGCTGTCGCGGATAAACTAAAGAGACTTACGGACCAATGAATACAAGCAGAAAATGGGTCGATAAAGCCGCCTGCGCTGGTGCACCTGGCCAAATTATGGTCGTGGGACTATTGCTCGGAAGCGCGCTGTTCTACGGCATGCAGGAACGCGATGTCCCTCAGCAGGCGGGGCGCGACTGGCCCAACTATGGCGGAAACAAAGCCGGTAACCGGTATTCGCCCTTGACCCAGATTAACCTTCAGAATGTAAAAAATTTACAGGTTGCCTGGATGTACGATGCTTCGGAACAGCCCGACCCGGCGAATCCGGGTCGCCGGAGAGACCGGGCCATTCAGTGCCAGCCGATTGTGGTGAACGGGGTGCTGTATGGTACCACTCCCGAGCTGAAGCTCTTTGCCCTGAAAGCGGGTACGGGCGAGCAGCTCTGGAAATTCGAACCATCGAAAAATGACCGGCTGAACTCGAACCGGGGCGTGGTGTACTGGGAAAATGGCGAGGACAAACGGATACTTTATACAGTTGGGTCCAGCCTCTATGCGGTCAACGCGCAGACGGGTCAGGGCATTCCCAGCTTCGGCACCGATGGAAAGACGGACCTGCACCAGGGGCTGCAAACGAACCTGGACCACGACGTGAGCAAGCTGTCGGTCAACGCGACCTCGCCCGGTATCGTGTACCGCAACACGTTCATCATCGGGTCGAGCGTGTCGGAGTCGGGCGACGCGGCTCCGGGTCACGTGCGGGCGTTCGACGTGATTACGGGCAAGCTCAAATGGGTGTTTCACACGATTCCGCAGCCCGGCGAGTTCGGCTACGACACCTGGCCACCCGATGCGTATAAGAAAATTGGCGCGACGAATAACTGGAGCGGCATGTCACTCGACGACAAGCGGGGCGTGGTGTATTTCGGGACCGGTTCGCCCGCTTCGGATTTCTACGGCGGTGACCGCAAAGGGCAGAATCTGTTTGCCAACTGCATCATGGCGCTGGATGCCGAAACCGGCAAGATGAAGTGGTATTACCAGACCATTCACCACGACCTGTGGGACCGTGACCATCCCAGCCCGCCGAATCTGACGACTGTAATGCATCATGGAAAACCGGTCGACGCCGTCGTGCAGGCAACCAAAGACGGTCTGGTATACGTGCTCGATCGCGACAAAGGAACCTCGTTGTTCCCGGTGGAAGAACGCAAGGTGCCGGTAAACGGATTGCCCGGCGAACATCCGTGGCCGACGCAGCGATACCCGCTCAAACCCCAGCCGCTGAGTCGCCAGGTGTATACCGAGGCCGACATTACCGACCTTTCGCCCGAAGCACACGCGTACATAAAAGATCGCTTTCTGAAGCTCCGCACAACCAATAAGTTTGCTCCGCCAAGTACCAATGGCACGCTGCTCTTCGGCTACAGCGGGGGTGCAGAATGGGGCGGCAACGCCATCGACCCCGAGGGAATTCTGTATCAGAATGTCAATGAGGAGCCCTGGGAGCTGGTCATGACCGAACGGGCCGGTATCAACTCGCAGAACAAGCCCCTAACGGCCGGCAATGCCCTGTATGTCGCCAACTGCTCGGCCTGCCATGGGCTGGACCGGAAAGGAAGTGGCCCCGAACTGCCAGCGCTGGTGAACATCGGCAAAAAGCGGTCGGCGGAGGAGATTAAAGCCATTCTGAAGACGGGCAGTGGCCGCATGCCGTCGTTCCAGCAACTGTCGGAAAAGGAACGCGACGCGATTGTCGCCTTTCTGCTGAATACCGAAACCGGCCCGGCGAACGTGGCCAGCACAAAACCGGCCCCGGCAGCGCAAACGGGCAAAGATGGCTTCCCGTACGTACCTGCTTACGTGGGTAAAGTCTGGCAGCGGTTTACGGACCAGAACGGCTACCCCGGCATTAAGCCACCCTGGGGTACGTTGAACGCCATCGACCTGAATACCGGCAACTACCTCTGGCGCGTGCCACTGGGCGAGTACCCGGAGCTGACCAAAAAAGGCATTCCCATTACCGGAACCGACAGCTACGGTGGGCCACTGGCCACAGCGGGTGGCCTGGTGTTCATTGCCGGTACGAAAGACGAGAAGATCCGCGCGTTCGATAAGAAAACCGGTAAGGTCGTCTGGGAGTACCAACTACCCGCGGGCGGTTTTGCCACCCCGATCAGCTACGAAGTGGCCGGCAAACAGTACGTGGTCATTGCGGCCGGTGGAGGAAGAGGGCAGAAAATTGGCGGAAACTACATCGCCTTTGCGTTGAAATAAATGGAGCTGTTTCGGATGTTAACTGGAATATATACTCAATTGCTGGTCGTACGCTGAGTTTGTCATTCCGACCGGTCCGCCGGTGCGGCAGGAGGAATCTTGAGGTAAAGCAATCCTTAAGATTCCTCCTGCCGCACCGGCGGACCGGTCGGAATGACAAACTCATTCATTACCCTAAACAGTTTCAGCATGAAACGACTCATCAACTGCCTCCTTGTCGGCCTCATTGCCGGTGTGAGTATGGGCTTGAAACCCAGTCTGGACGTACCGCAGGCGGAGATTACCAACGGGCTGGTCCGGGCACAGCTTTACCTGCCAGATGGCGTAAACGGCTATTATCGGGGTACCCGCTTCGACTGGTCGGGGGTGGTGGCCAGCCTCGATTACAACGGGCATAGCTACCACGGCCAATGGTTTGATACCTACAACCCGACTACCCACGACGCCATCATCGGGCCCGTCGAGGAGTTTGGGCCGTTGGGGTATGCCGAAGCCCAGCCGGGGGAGAGCTTTGTCAAGATCGGTGTTGGTAGACTGACCAAAACGGACGCAAAAGTGTATAACTCGTTCCGGCTCTATACCATTGCCGACGCGGGTAAGTGGACCGTAAAAACGAAAGCCGATCAGGCGCAGTTCCGGCATACGCTCACGGATCAGCATTATGGTTACGACTACCAGAAGGCCCTGAAACTAGCCAAAGGAAAGCCCGAACTGATCATTACCCACAGCCTGAAAAACACGGGCGATCGAACCCTCGAAACGACGGTTTACGACCATAATTTTTTCGTGATCGATCAGCAGCCCACCGGGCCGGGTTATGCCGTTACGCTGCCTACCGATGATCTGTCGGCCGAAGGAGGCAAAGGGGTAGGGGAGATCGTCAAACTTCAGGCCAATCAGCTGGTCTACCTGCGCGATCTGCAGAAGCGGGAGCAGGCGTATTTTCCCGACCTGACGGCCGGCAAACCCGTCGCCTACAAACTGACGGTTGAAAACACGAAAACGGGGGCGGGCGTGAACGTAACCAGCGACCGGGCCATCGACCGGCTGGTATTCTGGTCGTCGTCTACCACGGTTTGCCCGGAACCCTACCTCAATCTCAAAATCGAGCCCGGAAAAACGGTCAGCTGGCAGCTTACCTATCAGTACTACACCAAAGACAGGAGCAAGTAAGCCAATCAGGCGGAATAACTTTTATCATAAATGAATTGAATAAACCCTGTATGAAAAAGCCAGAACTACAGTCAGAAGCCAGTCGTCGGAATGCGTTAAAAATGCTGGGATTAGGGTCGACCGCCGGAATTTTCGGCTTGTTCGACAGCCCAAAAGCCCGGGCCGAAAATTACGTCGCGCCTGCCTATGCCAAAGGTGCAGCTCCTGTGACCATTAAGAGCGTACGGGCCATTACAACCGCACCGGGCGGCTCGAACCTGGTGATCGTGAAAGTGGAAACCTCTGAGCCGGGCTTGTATGGGCTGGGTTGTGCGACGTTTACGCAACGCGCTCTGGTTGTAGTACCGGCCATCAATACCTACCTGAACGAATTTTGCGTCGGCAAAGACGTCGACAACATCGAAGACATGTGGCAGTCGGCCTACGTCAGCTCCTACTGGCGCAATGGACCTGCCCTCAATAACGCCCTCTCGGGACTCGATCAGGCGCTATGGGACATTAAAGGCAAACGGGCCAATATGCCGGTTTATCAACTGCTGGGTGGAAAGGCGCGGTTTGCCGTCGATACGTACACCCACGCCAGCGGACCCACACCCGAAGCCATTGCCGACCGGGTGCAGCAGTTTATGGAGATGGGTTTCCGCCATGTCCGGATTCAGCAGGGCGGCTACGGGGGTGTGGGCGCCATGGCCTACCTGAAACCCGACTTCAAAGTGGCTGGCTTCGGTAAGGAGACGGACGATTTCTCCGATCAGCGGACGTACCTCAAGCGCGTTCCGAAGATGTTCGATGTGGTACGCAAACGCTGTGGCGAAGACGTGCAACTGCTGCACGACATGCACGAACTGACCGAGCCCATCGACGCCATCAACATGATCAGGGGGCTGGAAGAATACCGTCCGTTCTTCATCGAAGACCCGTTTTCGCCCGAAAACATGAGCTGGTTCAAGCAGCTCCGCCAGGTAACGTCGGTGCCAATTGCGATGGGCGAACTGTTCAACAACACTAACGAATTCAAGGAGCCGATGGCGAATCATCTGTTCGATTTCATTCGCATCCACATTTCGCAGATCGGTGGGATTACCCCGGCCATGAAAGTAGCGCGGCTGGGCGAATGGTTCAACGTCAGGACGGCCTGGCACGGACCGGGCGACACCTCACCGGTAGGGCACGCAGCCAACAATAGCATTGACATTGCCGTTTGGAACTTTGGCATTCAGGAGTCGCAGATGTTCAGTGACAAAGTGAAAGAGGTGTTTCCGGGCTGCCCGACCATTAAAAACGGGTATTACCACGTCAGCGAGTCGCCCGGTCTGGGCATCGACATCAACGAGAAAGAAGCCGCCAAATACCCGATCGGTACCAAATCCCGGTGGACCGTTCGCAAAAGCGACGGTACGATTCTGAAGCCGTAAGATGCCGAATTTAAACTGTTCAGGCTATTTTTTGTCATCCCGACGCAGGAGGGATCTTGAGGACTGATTTACCTCAAGATCCCTCCTGCGTCGGGATGACAAAGAGACGCCCTCGACATTGTTTTTTGTTTTCAACGTCATGAAAGTACGTTCTTACCTGAGCTTCGTTCTGCTCATTATGCTCGCGTTGACCGGGAAAAGCCAGTCGGCCGAGGTGCACTACGACGAAACGGGTTGTTTGTACACCCAGTACCGCGGTCTGGTGATGGCCGGCTATCAGGGCTGGTTTACGGCGCAGGGCGATTCGGCCGACCGCGGCTGGCACCATTATGAGAAACGCGGGAAGTTCGAGCCTGGGTATGCGTCCATCGATTTCTGGCCGGATACCCAGGAATACCCAACGACTTACAAAACGGCTTTTGAATACCCGACGGGCGAAGCCGCCTACGTCTACAGCCCTTACGACGAGACCAGCGTCGATCTGCACTTCAAGTGGATGAAGGACTACGGGATCGACGGCGTGTTCATGCAGCGGTTTCTGGTCGAAGTCAAGTCGGAGAAAGGTAAGCGGCATTTCAATAAAGTGCTGATGAACGCCCTGAAAGCCTCGAAAAAATACGGTCGGGCGCTCTGCATTATGTACGACCTCAGCGGCTCGACGGCGGCCGACCTGGATTTGCTCGTCAGCGATTGGAACGAGCTGCAGCAACTGTTCGCGTTGTTCGACAATCAGGAAAATCCGACTTACCTGCGCCACAACGGACGACCGCTACTGGCCATCTGGGGCGTGGGGTTCAACGACAACCGGAACTACACCATCAGCGATATTCAGCGTCTGGTCGATACCCTCAAAGGGCCAACCCGAAAAACCTCCATTCTGCTGGGCGTACCCTATTACTGGCGAACGATGACGAAGGATACCGAGCGGTCCGACCTGCTGCCTGCCGTGATCAAAAGTGCCGATATCATCATGCCCTGGGCGGTCGGGCGCTACAATCCAACCACCTATAAGTCGGTCGCAACCAAAACTCTGAAGGGTGACATCGCCTGGTGCCAGGCGGCTAACGTCGACTACGTGCCGCTGGTGTTTCCGGGTTTTAGCTGGGGAAATCTGAAAAACAGTCCAACGGTCTACAACCAGATTCCGCGTCAGAATGGCAATTTCCTCTGGCAGCAGGTGGTGGGTGCCCGGCAGGCGGGCGCGCAGAGTCTGTATGTCGCCATGTTTGACGAAGTCGACGAGGGAACCGCTATTTTCAAAACCAAAAAGGAGGGTGACTTGCCGGTAAACGGCGACGGCAAATTCGTGGGCATCGAGGCCAATCTGGATTCGGATTATTACCTTTGGCTTACCGGTCAGGCCGCCAACTGGTTTCATGGCCTGGCGGGATACCGTTCCCAAAAGCCTTCCCGGTCCAATTAATGATCCAACGATTCCTTGCCTGCCTGTTTTTCGTTTCGATGGCTACGGGCTGTCTGGCGCAGGTTCCCAGGCCATCAGGTACCACCATCACTTACCACAATCCGGTTATTCCGGGCGATTTTGCCGACCCGTCGGTGATTCGCGTGGGCGACACGTATTACGCGGTTGGTACGTCGTCGGAGTGGGGTCCGGCTTACCCGATCTACACCTCGAAAGACCTGGTCAACTGGTCGTACGTAGGGCCGGTGTTTGCAACGCTGCCTGACTGGACGATGGGCAGTTTCTGGGCACCCGAGCTTTTTTACCGAAACGGCACTTTTTATGTGTATTACACCGCCCGCCGGAAATCCGACAAACGGTCGTATATCGGCGTAGCCATGACCCGCGACCTTCGCAAAGGCTTTACCGACCAGGGGTTGCTGATCGAATGGACGTCCGAAGCCATCGATGCGTTCGTGATTGAAGACGGTGGAAAACTGTACATTACCTGGAAAGCCTACGGGCTCGACAAAGGAAAAGACATCGAGATTCTGGGTGCCGAACTGGCTCCGGATGGGTTAAAAGTGACCGGCAAAGCGTTTACGCTGATAAAAGCTGACCGGAACACCTGGGAATCGGGTGGGGCCGAGGGGCAAGCCATCTTTAAGCGGGGTCGGTATTATTACATGACTTATTCGGGAAATGCCTGCTGCGGCCCTCGCTGCAATTATCAGGTTGGACTGGCCCGCGCCGAGAAACTCCAGGGACCGTGGGAGAAATACGCCGGGAACCCGGTGCTGATCAGTGACGATAACTGGAAATGCCCAGGCCACGGAACCGTCGTCACCACGCCCGACAACCGCTACTACTACCTGCATCATGCCTACAACGCCGTCGATTTTACCTACACGGGCCGGCAGGGCGTCTTGAGCGAACTGGTATGGGACGATAAGATCCAGTGGCCCGCCTTTCGCTATGGTCTCGCCACACCCGCGCAGGCCGAATCGCCCCTGAAAACCGATCAGAAAACCGAACTGGACCTAACGGCCGACTTTAGCAAAACGACCGCTTCCGTTCCCTGGTTTTGGGATGTGAGCCTACCCAAGCCGGCGTATTCAGTCGCGGATGACCAGTTGCGTTTAACCAGTAATAGTACTACGCCGACGGGCAGTTTTCTGGGACTGGTGATCAAAAAAGGGACGTACACCCTGGCAGCGAAAGTGATTCCGCAGGCCGATGTGCTGCAAAGTATATGCCTGTATGGCGATGCCAGCAACGCGCTGGGTCTGGGGGTTCGGAACGGTACGCTGGTGTTGTGGCAGGTGAAAGACGGAACGCATACGGAACTGAAAACCCAGCCTATTCCTGATAATCCCGCTTCGGTCAGTCTGCAACTGCGGAGCCATGCCGGACAGTTCTATGAGTTCGGCTGGCAGACGGATGGGGGTAAATGGCAGCATCTGACCGAAACCATACTCGACGGTTCCTACCTGCCCCGCTGGGACCGGGCTCCGCGCATGGGCTTCAGCGTGTCTGGAGCTGGCACAGGCCGTATTCAGTCGATTCAACTGAAATACGACTAGCTCCGTGGTAGCGAAGCGCTGGCTTCGGGTGCATATTGGCAGCTTTTTCGTTACACCCGAAGCCAGCGCTTCGCTACTACAGATTGTCAGGAAACTTAAAATTTGCTTAGAATTAACCTGCCTGTCAATCAGATTTCGGCTACAGCCGTTTAGTTAAGAAATAGCCTTGTTCTCATCTCTGACAAATGGCCGATCGACCTTCCCGATACGCGCAGGTGCTGGCCTGGCTTGATCAGCATCTGATCAAACGACTTTACACCGAGCGGGTCCGCCGGATAATTTTACAAAGTTTACCCTTCTGGATCGCTTCGCTGGTGACCGGACTTGTAGCCGTTGGCTACGAAGAGCTATTCGTGTGGGCTGAGCAAACCAGCTTTCGATGGCTCCATACAACTCCGTCTTTATTTTTTCTCCTGACTCCGGCTTGCTTCGTACTGGCCTGGCTATTAGTTGTTAAGCTGGCTCCGGCCGCCCGGGGGAGTGGTATTCCGCAGGTGATGGCCAGCATTGAGTTGTCTGAACCGACTACGCATGCTCATACCGCCTACCTGCTCAGTCTGCGGGTTGCGGCTGTCAAATTGCTAAGCAGCGTGGTGCTTCTCATCGGAGGAGGTGTTATTGGCCGGGAGGGTCCGACCATTCAGATTTCGGCCGCTATTTTTCGGGTCATCAACCGGCTACAACCGGCGGGCTGGCCGCAATTGTCGCGACAAATTGCACTCGTGACGGGTGGAGCGGCCGGGCTGGCGGCCGCTTTCAACACACCGTTGGGTGGTATTGTGTTTGTAGTTGAAGAACTGACGCAGACTCACATCACCCGTTTCAGGACGGCCGTTTTCACGGCGGTTATCATTGCGGGCATGACGGCGCAGGCCATCCAGGGACCTTATTTGTACCTGGGATTTCCAAAAGTGACGGCCTCGACGGGCTGGTTTCTGGGAATCGTTGTCTTTGCGGCCATGATCTGTGGGTTAGCGGGTGCTTTCTTTGCCCGCGCTTTGTTGTGGCTCAATGCCTACCGTCGGCGGTTCCATACCTTACCCGAACAGGCAGGATGGGTAATTTTCTGTGGGTTGCTCATGGCTGGCTTGGCTTATGGCCTGGGGGTCGATGCTATTGGAACCGGTAAGCCCATCATCAATCGACTTCTCTTTCAAAACGATCATCAGACGCCCTGGTATCTTTTTCCGGTTCGGTTTGCGGGTATGGCACTTAGTTACAGCAGTGGAGCTGCAGGTGGTGTTTTTGCAACATCGCTGAGCGCCGGGGCTATTCTGGGCGATGCGCTCTCCCGGCTGGCTCGTGTAGCGCCGAGTGATACGAACCTAGTTATTCTGGTCAGTATGGTCAGCTTTCTGACGGGCGTTGTTCGCTCGCCGTTCACGGCCGCCATTCTGGTGCTGGAAATGACGGATCGGCATTCGGCTATTTTTCAGCTCCTGCTGGGTGGTCTGATGGCGCAGGGGGCCGCGTCGCTCGTCGATCCGGTTTCATTCTATGAGCACCTGAAAGCCGGCTTTATGCGTGAAGCCATCGCCCAATCGCCACCGAACCGTCCGGAACAGGCAGCAGGGTAAGCAGGAAAAGAAAATTTGAGTGGAAAAGTAAATACTACCGGAGCCGGTGTTTTGGAAACGGGTAAATTAAGTCATTTTTAACCGGCGACACCAGTGGTTGCCGTACCTTACCCAATCAAATTTATACCCAGTTGACCTATGAGAATTTTTCCCCTTTTTGTGGCCTGCCTGATGGTGGCAGGCATTTCCGTCGCGCAGACGACTGTACCGCGCCGACCCCTGCCGATCATTGACGTCCACGTGCACGCCATGAAGGTCAATCCCAGTTTCTCGCTTGAGATGTGTCCGTGGTTTTTACGGGATATGCCCGGTGGTGATCCGAATCAGCAGATGCGGGCGTTCCTCAACACCGAGTGCGTCGATCCGCTGAAACCCGCCAAATCCGATCAGGAAATGCAGGCTGCCGTGCTGGAAACCATGCAACGGCTCAACATGACCATTGTGGCCTTCGGCGATCCGCAAATGTTGCGGCAATGGAAAAAGGCCGCTCCGGACCGGGTAATTCCGGGTATTGGCGTGAGTTCGCCGGATGAAATGAGCGTAAAAGCCTTCAGCGATTCGCTGTCTTCTGGTTTTTATCAGGTAATGGGAGAGGTAGCCCCTCAGTACCGGGGACTTTCGCCCAGCGACATGAGCCTGGACCCTTATTTTGCCGTAGCCGAAAAACTGAATATTCCCGTGGGTATTCACATGGGAACGGGCGGTAACGGAATGGCCAACATCACGCAGGCCAAATACCGGGCTTCGCTGGGACGGCCGTTTCTGCTGGAAGATCTGCTGGCGCGCCACCCGAAGCTGAAAGTATGGGTGATGCACGCGGGCTATCCAATGGCGGATGAGATGATTGCACTAATGGGGGCCAATGCCTACGTGTACGTGGACCTGGCTGGTTTTATCTGGAGTTATCCGCAGGCCGAAATTCACGCGTATATCAAGCGGCTGGTGCAGGCAGGCTTCGGCAAACGTATTCTGTACGGAACGGATTTTATGATCTGGCCCAAGCTGTTCGAAACATCCATTAGCGTGATCGAAAACGCCGATTATCTGTCCTTCGATCAGAAACGCGACATTCTGTTCAACAATGCTGTCCGCTTTTTCCGGCTGGATGCCAATAAGTTCAAGTGATGATTTTTGCAACTGCCCTTCCATTAGCTGAAGGGCAGTTGCAAAAGTATAGTTTACACGAGCACTTCGGCCAGCGTTGGGTAGTCGGTAAATCCTTGCGCAAAGCCGTTCGGACCGGGCGCGTAGAACGTGGCTGGGTCGGGCAGGGCTAACTCCGCTCCGGTAGCCATCCGCTCGACCAGATCGGGGTTGGCAATGAAGGGACGACCAAAGGCAATCAGGTCGGCCTGACCGCTGGCCAGATCGGCTTCGCCCCGCTCGACATCGTAACTGCCACACAGAATCAGGGTGCCTTTGTAACCTTCGCGGATAGCGGCTACCGTTTCGGCCGGAACCGCCGGAGCGCCCAGGCCCGAGTGATCGACCAGGTGCACGTAAACCGCTCCCAGTTGATTCAGTTGTTCGGCCAGGTACACATACAGGTCGTGGGTATCTTCGGCATGAGGCAGCAAATCGCCCGCGGCCCCGAACGGCGACAGCCGCACGCCCACCTTATCAGCGCCGATGGCTTCAATCGCCTGCCCAACGATTTCCAGTAAGAAGCGAGCCCGGTTTTCAACCGAACCACCGTATTCGTCGGTCCGTTGATTGCTCCGATCACTCAAAAACTGCTCGATCAGGTAGCCATTCGCTCCGTGGAGTTCGATGCCATCGAACCCGGCCTTTACCGCGTTCCGGGCGGCCTGAACAAATTCAGCGATAGCGGCCCGAACGTCGGCCGTAGTCATTTGTTCGGGTGTCGCGTTCGGAACCAGACCTTCTGAATCTGTCCACATATCGCCTGCTGCGGCTACGGACGAGGGTGCCAGAATCTGAGCTCCCTCCGGAAGGTTGGCCGCATGGGCAATCCGGCCCGTGTGCATGAGTTGCACAAAAATCTTACCGCCTTTTTGGTGAACCGCTTCCGTCACGTCTTTCCAGGCTTCGACTTGCTGGTCGCTGAAAATTCCCGGAATGCGGGCGTAGCCTAATCCATTGGGTGAGGGGGATGTTCCCTCAGTGATGATCAGCCCGGCCGAGGCACGTTGGGCATAATACTGTGCGATCAGCTCGTTGGGCACATTGCCGATGGCACGGCTGCGGGTCATGGGAGCCATGACGATGTGGTTCGTCAGGGTTAAGTTGCCGAGAGTGGCGGGGGAAAATAATCTCTGGCTCATGCGCTTGAGAATTTAATGAGTTGGTAGGCTTTCGCCTGGGTAAATTCTCCTGACTAACGCATTTATATATTTAAAAGTTTGGATGGATTTAATAAAAAAATTAGGTCAGTCCGGTTAGAAAGTCCGTCAATTGCTGGATGGCATCTTTGTTCAGGTGTAGCTGTACGTTGCGGCCTTCCTTCGTGGAATTCACCAGGCCGGAGTCGATAAGGAGCTTAATATGGTGAGAAACACAAGGTTGAGACAGACCGACCAGCTCGATCACCTCGGCATTGGTCAGGGTTTCTTTCTTTTTAAGTTCGAGCAGAATAGACAGCCGCGCTTTGTCGGCAATGGCCCCCGTCGCTTTCTCAACGAATTTATTGTCCATAGGTAATTGTTGTGATGTTCAGCCAGTAACTAGTACTTATCGGGCAAGTACAAATTAACAACATTTTGGTCAGGATGGTGCCGCCGTTTAATCAAGTCTCGTTTGGGTCCGAGAGGAGGAAATAAGCAGCTGGGTATTTATGGTTAGAGTCAGTGAAATACCGCGTGGTTTGTCCTGCCGCACCGGCGAACAGACTAAGACTCCTTATGTGACCCCGACGGGGTCATACCGGGAATGTGAATACCGGAGCCATGTTCTACAAGACGAAACTTTACAATATAACAACTCACTTACCACCAGGCTTTTGAGGAGAAATTTTCAACACTCAGTTTGTAAATGAGTTGATACTACGGAGGTGATCATAACTGGTTGCCGGTAGCTCATCCCATCACATAAATCACGACCTGAATGACGATTGAATTGTATGCCATTCCTGAGGCTACTCAGCCTGAACATCCCGAATTGCCCATCTCCAATACGGTTGGCGAACTGCCCGAACAGGAACCGACGCTTGATTTAGGCGAGTTGCTGGGCAGCTTTTCGTCGGAGGAAGAAGCACTGGCGTTTATCAACGAGCGGGTTGCCACCCAGGACCAGCAGGTGGTCGATACGCACAGCGCACCTTTCAACGATTATACCCACGTCGAATGGCTGACCATCACCATTCAGACCCAGGACCAGCAGACGCGAACTGAAAACTATTATCTGGTAACAGACGAAGGATATTAGCCAGCCTGGTGCAGATAAGGCCGGGTTTAGTCGGCGAAAACGTTATATTTGCTCAACTATAACGGCCGCCGGGAGCGTTCACATAAATTGTCGGCTTGCATCGGCGTTTTCGGTTGATGCGATGGGCATAACCGCGCTGGGGCTGGTCATAACTCCGACAGATTTACAATGAACCTACATAACCTGATATCTGGCGCTGGTCAACGCATGGCTGGCCTGTTACTTACATGTTGTCTGTTGGCTGGAGCAAGTTACGGGCAAACTGCACTGACCGTTTCTGGCGAGGTAACCAAACCACTGACGCTTCAGGCGGCCGATCTGAAAGCAATGCCCCATACGGAAGTAACGGACAAAGATCGCGACGGCAAAGAACACCGCTATTCGGGGGTTCCGCTGATCGAGTTGCTCAGGCAGGCCGGAGCCACGGTTGGTGGCGAACTGCGGGGTAAAAACCTGGCTAAATTTGCAGTTGTGAAAGCCACCGATGGGTACGAAGTAGTGTTTGCTCTCCCCGAACTCGATCCCGAATTTGCTACACGAACCGTTTTGCTGGCCGATAGCGTCGATGGCGCACCGTTGGCCGCCGGTGTAGGACCGTATCGGGTGATTGTCCCAGGAGAGAAAAAGCCCGCCCGCTGGATTCGGGAGGTTAAATCGATCGAGATTCGGTCTGCTAAATAGACTGGAGATGAACGGGTTGAGTATTCGGTTCCGACATTATTATCTACAGTTACCCTGGCAGGGCCATCAACCAACTGGACCGGCTACTTCACAACGCCTATGAAAAAGATACTACTGGTCTTGTTGCTCCTGTCTGCGGGAGTAAGCGCCCAGCCGCTCCGGGTGGCGGTAGCTGCCAATGCGCAGTTCGTGATGGAAAAACTTCGGGTAGCGTTCCAGCAGAAAACAGGGCTCACGGTCGAGACTATCGTCAATTCGTCCGGCAAACTGACGACCCAGATTCAGCAGGGAGCCCCCTACGATGTATTTCTGTCGGCCGACATGACCTATCCGCAAACCTTGCATCAGCAGGGTCTGACGACAGCCGCCCCGGTTGTGTACGCGTATGGCACACTGGTGTTGTGGACCGCAGGTGATATGCCCCTCGTTGCAGATCTGAAGATGCTGGTCAATCCGGCTGTTCGGCATATAGCCATCGCCAATCCGGCTACGGCTCCCTATGGCGAAGCGGCTGTATCGGCCCTGAAACAGAAGCAGTTGCTGAAGAAAGTGCAGCCCAAGGTTGTTTACGGCGAAAGCATCGCTCAGGTGAATCAGTACATCCTGTCGGGAGCTGCCGAGGTCGGTTTCACGGCTAAGTCGGTAGTGTTGGATTCCAGCCTGAAAGCGCGCGGCCACTGGATCGAGTTGCCCACGACAGGCTACAAACCCATTGCTCAGGGAGTGGTGGTGCTGAAACGGAGCAATCAGCGCAAAGCCGCCGAGCAGTTTGTTCTCTTTTTGCGTAGTCCGGTCGCCCGCCGTATTTTGCAGCAGTTCGGCTATCAGGAACATAAGTAAATGGATAATGTAAAATGAATAATGTGGTACGGTCATTATTCATTTTACATTATCCATTATTCATTCCACATTATTCATTGTCTTTATGCCCATCGACTGGGAACCTATCTGGCTGACGTTGCGCCTGGCAGGCATCACGACCCTCCTGTTGCTGCTGATCGGCATACCGATGGCGGGTTGGCTGGCGCTGAGCCGGTTTCGGCTGAAGCCCGTTGTCGAAGCGCTGATCAGTTTGCCACTGGTGTTGCCGCCTTCGGTAGTCGGCTTTTATTTATTATTGGCGTTCAGTCCGACGAGTGGGCTGGGAGCCTGGCTCATTCGAACCCTCGACCTGCAACTGGTCTTTTCGTTCGAAGGGCTAGTGGTGGCATCGCTGCTGTATAGCCTCCCGTTTATGGTGCACCCGATTCAGGCGGGGCTGGAAAATCTGCCGGTTTCCTGGCGGGAAGCCTCTTACACGCTCGGGCAATCGCCTGTCCGTACCCTGTGGCGGGTGCTGCTGCCCAACTGCAAACCGGCACTGCTGACGGGGATTGTGCTGTCCTTCGCGCATACCATCGGTGAGTTCGGGCTGGTGCTGATGATCGGTGGAAACCTGCCCGGTCAGACGCGCGTGGCGTCTATTGCCATCTACGACGAGGTCGAACTGCTGCATTTCGAAACGGCCCATGCCTATGCCGCCTTATTACTGGGGGTGTCGTTCGCTATTCTGCTGCTGGTCTACGCGGTGAATAAACGGGTGACGATATGATTCAGGTGGCTGTTTCCATGCCCCGGCTGTTTGCCGAAGGAGCCGGGGAGCTACAGGTGGATCTGTCTCTACAACCGGGGAGCCTGACGGCCATCGTCGGCCCGTCGGGTTCCGGAAAAACTACCCTGCTGCGTTTACTGGCCGGTTTGGAAACACCTCCGCAAGGGCACATTGGCGTCGGCGAACAGATTTGGCTGGACACCCGGCAAGGAATTAATCGGGTGCCCCAGCAGCGATCCATCGGCTATATTTTTCAGGATACGGCCTTGTTTCCCAACATGAGCGTTCGGGCAAATATTGCCTACGCGGCTCCTGCCGGTCAGGGGCCGCTGATCGATGAACTGATCGACGCAACGGGTCTGAATGCGTTTGTCGATAAAAAGCCGACAGTACTCTCGGGTGGTCAGCGGCAGCGGGTGGCGTTGGCCCGTGCGCTGGTGCGTCGGCCGCAGTTGCTGTTGCTGGATGAACCCTTTGCAGCTCTCGATGCCATTGCCGCCAGACAACTGCGACAGGTGTTGCTCAGCCTGCATCGCGCCTGGGGAACGACGACGTTGCTGGTCAGCCACCACGACGCCGATGTGCAGACGTTAGCCGACCGGGTTATTCACCTGGTGCAGGGTCGTATTCAGAAGGATCATCAGGTAAATACTGGCTTCTCGACAGCGGAGCCAATCCGGGAGCGGGTCGAACGGATTCAGTTTGATGAAGCTGCCCAGGAATGGCTGATCGAATCCGCCAGCTCACAGATTCGCTCGGCCAATCCAGCCTGGGGGCAGGTTCGCGTCGGCGATCTAATTCAGGTTGGTTAACCTTCTTTTCGACAGGATGGACAGGATTTTATGACTGTAAATAATCCTGTCCATCCGGAGCGTCGGCCCGGCTGTTAATCCTGTCAAAAAACTTGTTCTGTAGCTGCGAATCGGTCAGCTGAACGGTTTTTGCTCAGTTCGCCGTATTTTTGCGATTTATTTGTCTGATGACTCCATCCATCCGCGATATCGCTTATCAACTTCGGCAGGGACAACTCATTGCTCTGGCTGATGAAACTGGTTGGTCGCTGGCCGCTGACCCGGTGAACGATGCGGCTGTAACGCAGCTGTTGACGGCTGTTGCGAGCATGCCCGCTGGGCTGCAACCGACGGTACTGATCCAGAACGCTAATCAGCTTGGCCTGTACGTAGTCAAACTGCCCGAGGTCGCTTACGACCTGGTAGAGTTTGCTGAAAACCCACTCACGGTCGTGTACGATCAGGGAAAAAACCTGTCGATGGTGCTCTGGCCATCGACTGAGTCGGAAGCTGGAACCGTGGCCGTTCGGCGGTCGTTGACGGAGGATATCCAGCGGTTGATCGGTAGTTTCGGGCGTGGCCTTCTGACTATTCCATTCGAGTCATTGGTGGTGCCGCCGGTGGCCGAATCCCTTGTCAGTAGTCGCTTCGGTACACTACCCGGTATGCCGAAACGCCCCCGGATCATGCAGTTGCGCAGCAATGGGGAAGTCAGTTTTATCAGAAAATAAAGTCGATGGTTGTCAGTAGCTAGTCACTGATAACTATCGACTGACAACTTGTTTTCATGAATTTTAGCGATACATTACAGAAGAACCCTATTTTCAATACCATTGCCCACGAGGCCAGTTTGCTTGGCGTGCGGGCTTACGTAATCGGCGGGTTCGTTCGGGATTTGGTGATGAATCGCCCGTCGAACGATATTGATGTGGTTTGCATTGGCAGCGGTATTGCGCTGGCCAACGCGGTGGGGAATTCGTTAGGAACCAACGTGGCAGTGTTTCCAAATTTTGGAACCGCCATGCTGCGCACTGGCCAGCCGGAGTGGGAGGTCGAGTTCGTCGGAGCGCGCAGGGAATCGTACCGGAGCGATTCGCGCAAACCGATTGTTGAAGATGGAACCCTCGAAGATGATCAGAACCGGCGGGATTTTACGATCAACGCCATGGGTATCAGCCTCAACGCTACGGATTTTGGGGAGCTGCTCGATCCCTTCGACGGATTGAAAGACATCAAACGGAAAATTATCCGGACACCGCTCGATCCGGACATTACCTTCTCCGATGATCCGCTGCGCATGATGCGGGCGATCCGGTTTGCCTCCCAGCTGAGCTTCGATATTGAGCCCGATACGTTCGATGCCATTGTGCGCATGAACGAACGGATCACGATTGTCTCGCGCGAACGCGTTACCGATGAACTGAATAAAATCATCCTGTCCGCCACGCCGTCATACGGCTTTAAGCTGCTGTATCACGCGGGTTTGCTGGAGCGGATTTTCCCCGAACTGATCGCGCTGAAGGGCGTTGAGACCATCGAGGGAAAAGGGCACAAAGATAATTTTTACCACACGCTCCAGGTTCTCGACAACATTGCCAACCGGACGCAGAAAGACAAAATAGCGCCCGGAAACGAACTCTGGCTACGTTGGGCGGCTTTGTTGCACGATATTGCCAAACCAGCTACAAAACGCTTCGATCCGAAAGCTGGCTGGACGTTTCACGGGCATGAAGACTTGGGAGCCCGCTGGGTACCGGGTATTTTTCGGACCATGAAGCTGCCCCTGAACGAACACATGCGGTTTGTACAGAACCTGGTTCGGCTTCATCTGCGCCCCATTGCGTTGACCAAAGAACAGATTACCGATTCGGCCATACGGCGGCTGCTGGTGGACGCAGGCGACGATCTGGAAGGATTGATGGCGCTTTGCCGTGCGGATATTACCTCGAAGAACTACGAACGGGTACAAAAGCACCTACGTAATTTCGACCGCGTCGAACGGAAACTGATCGATCTGGAAGAACGCGATAAACTGCGTAATTTTCAGCCCGTCATTACGGGGGAGTTGATCATGGAAACGTTTGGACTATCGCCGTCGAAAGAAGTGGGTGAACTCAAAACCGTTCTGCGGGAAGCGATTCTGGACGGTATCGTACCCAACTCACTCGATGCCGCTTATCCGTTTTTGCTCGAAGAAGGCCGCAAGCGGGGGTTACAAGTAAACAGAAATGTATAATGAAAAATGGTTAATGAATAATCCGCGTCTGGAATAGTCATTAACCATTTTTCATTATACATTATCCATTAATTCATCATATGGACAATAACAATACCAATTTTCGGCGCTTTTTTGGCGCATCGCTCACCATCCTGGGCGTAGTGGTCGTACTCTTTGCGCTCATCGCCTTTCTGTCCGACGGGAAGGCAGTACTGGGTATGCACATATCCAAGGGCGAATCGGCCGCTCCCTTCATCGTCGGTATGATCTTCCTGGTAACGGGAGTGAACCTGGTGCGGGAGTCGTGATGAGCAATGAATAATGGACAATGTATGATGAATAATGGCTTTCAGGGCTATGGCCTGCGGTCGGCATTATTCATCATACATTGTCCATTATTCATTGCTCACTGCGAAGTTTTTGCCGACAACAGCCAGGTATACGGATTGATGGGGACGGGTAAGCCGTCGGGCTGAATTTGCAGGTACATCAGGTGCAGATGTGTAGGTGAGCGGGTTTTGTAGGCATTGTAGCCCGAACGGCCCATCTCAGCCAGTTTTTGCCCTGTCTGTACCCACTGGCCCGGCGTTACGTTCACCTGACTGTTGTGGGCGTAATAAAACAGGCCGTGGAAGATCGGATCGTAGACCCAGATCCAGTTGCCACCCCGGTATTCGGAGCCGGGTTTCCAGGCCGTTTCGATGCCGATTACCAGTCCTGAACTCATCGCCAGTATGTCGACGGGCTGACCCGTACGATCGTCGAGGTAATCCTGGTTGCGATCGCGGATGAAAATGTCCTGAGCGGGATGACTGCCGCGAACGTTATAATCGAACAGATCGAAGCCATTACCCCGGTATCCTTCGCCGTGGGTGCCGCCGATGGCACTGCTGGTGTAGCCGCGCAGGGGAAACGTAAAATACTGACCTGTTCGGCAGAGGCTATCGCTCAGGAGTGAATCCTGCGGGTAGCTTTCGGCGCTTCGGAACCGCTCATGCAGGCCATTCATGATGGAGCTGAATTGTTTACGAGCCGAATCGGGCGTTATGCTTTGTACACGAATCTGGGTATAGAGGGTCTGAAACCGCTGGCAATAGCTATACAGCGAAGGAACGCTGTCGGTACTGACAACGACTTGCGACGAAGCCACATTCAGCCCACCAATTACCAATGCCCCAACAATTCCCGCTACCCGCATGAATGAAGTTACGTCGATCTTCACTACTTAATATCGTCAATGAACCGCCAAAAGTACGCAAAGGAGCGGGATGTTCGTAGCCATCGACGAATTGAAGCGACGGGTCTATGGCTACCGGACCACTTCTGGAAAGTAGCAGAGAATGGCCACATGCTGGATCGGTTTTGGTGTCTATAAATGAACGATAGGACCGAGGTTAAGGAAAAAGTAAAAAAATATTGATTTAAGGGCAAAAAATGCCAATACAATTTGGAAATCAATTTTATTGTGTCGTTCTTCGCCCAAATTTAAACCAAACAATGCAAACAGGAACTGTAAAATTCTTTAATGAAACCAAAGGGTTTGGCTTCATTAAACCCGATGAAGGTGGCGAAGACATTTTTGTGCACGCTTCTGGCCTCATCGATCAAATCCGCGAAAACGACAAAGTAAAATTCAATGTCGAGCGTGGCAAGAAAGGCTTAAACGCCGTGAACGTCGAAATAGCTTAATTGTAAGATATACGAGACACCCGTTGTAAAAAACATGCCAGCTGGCATGTTTTTTTTTGCCCTGTCGGTTCGTAAGGCCATTTTTGCAATCCAAAACTTATTGTCATTCTTAGTCATTGATCGTCATTTACTAATGCAAGTAGTGATAATGAACGACGATCAATGACTAAGAATGACGCTATAACCGTAATGACCCCTTCTATTGAACAGCGTGTGGCGACCCGGCTGGCGCTGAATCCGAAATCGGTAGTTGCTACCATCGAATTACTTAACGGCGGAGCGACCGTTCCGTTTATTGCGCGGTATCGTAAAGAAGCGACAGCCTCCACCGACCGTGGGCCGCTCGACGAAGTGCAGATTGGCCAGATCAAAGAAACGTACCAAAAACTGATCGACCTCGACAAACGCCGGGAGGCCATACTGAAATCCATCGGTGAGCAGGGTAAACTGACGCCTGAACTACATCAGAAAATCGAAGCCACCGATTCGCTGACCGAACTGGAAGATCTCTACCTGCCTTATAAACAGAAGCGTAAAACCCGCGCTACCCTGGCCATCGAGCGGGGGTTGGAACCGCTGGCCAACATACTGATCGCCCAGCGTGAATCGGCCGTCGAACGAGCCGCTCAGCGGTACCTGTCCGACGCTGTACCTACGGTAGCGGAGGCCTTGCAGGGAGCCCGGGATATCCTGGCTGAGCGGATAAGCGAAGATGCAGCGGCCCGCCAGCGTACGCGTAACCTGTTCGAGCGGGAAGCGATTATCCGCTCGGTAGTCAGGAAAGGGAAAGAAACCGAGGGCGTGAAGTTTAAAGATTACTTTGATTTTGCCGAGCCGCTCCGGCGTGTTCCCTCGCACCGGCTACTGGCTATCCGTCGGGGAGAAGCCGAAGGGTTTCTATCGGTGAGCGTCGGCCCTGATGAAGAAGCGGCTATCGAACGGCTCGAACGTCAGTTCGTAGCCGAGCGAGCCGGAACGCCGGCCTGTAAGGAACAGGTGTCACTGGCTATCCGCGACAGTTACAAGCGCCTGCTCAAACCCTCGCTCGAAACTGAGTTTGCCAATCAATCGAAAGAAAAAGCCGATACCGAAGCCATCCAGATTTTTGCCGATAACCTGCGTCAGCTTCTGCTAAGCCCGCCCCTGGGGCAGCAACGGGTGATGGCGATCGATCCGGGCTACCGAACGGGCTGTAAAACCGTATGCCTAGATGCACAGGGAAATTTACTCACCGATACAGTCTTGTACCTGGCTCAGTCCGATAACCAGCGGCAACAGGCAGCACAGGTTGTTCAGAAGCTGGTTGCCCAGTATCAGATCGACGCCATTGCGATTGGTAACGGCACGGCCGGACGCGAAACCGAGGAGTTTATCAACAGCCTGAACTTAAACAGGCCGGTGTTTATGGTCAGTGAGCAGGGCGCATCGATTTATTCGGCTTCGGAAGTGGCTCGCGACGAATTCCCCGATCGGGACGTTACCGTGCGGGGAGCTGTCAGCATCGGCCGCCGGTTGATGGACCCGCTGGCCGAACTGGTCAAAATCGACCCGAAGTCCATCGGGGTAGGGCAGTACCAGCACGACGTAGACCAGGCCGATCTGAAGTCGAGTCTGGACAAGGTTGTCGAAAGCTGCGTCAATCAGGTGGGCGTGTCGCTCAATACGGCCAGCGCTTACTTGCTGCGCTATATATCGGGGTTGGGGCCACAACTGGCTGGCAATATTGTGGCCTACCGTACTGAACATGGCGCCTTTACCTCCCGCGATCAGCTCAAAAAAGTTCCGCGGCTTGGTCCCAAGGCATTTGAACAATGTGCCGGATTCCTACGCATCGAAGGGGCTAAGAATCCGCTGGACAACAGTGCGGTACATCCGGAGCGGTATGCCGTGGTTCAGCAGATGGCCGTCGATGTGCAGAGTACCGTGGCCGACCTGATTCGCAAACCCGAAGCTCGTCAGCAAATCCGTCCCGAACGCTACGTAACCGGCGAGGTAGGGCTACCGACGCTCCGCGACATTCTGGCCGAACTCGCCAAGCCGGGCCGCGATCCACGCGAGCAGCTATCGGTATTCGAGTACGACGCCCGCATTCGGTCGGTCGATGATCTGCACGAAGGAATGGTTCTGCCCGGGGTGGTCACGAATATTACGGCTTTTGGCGCTTTTGTAGACATTGGCGTCAAGCAGGACGGGCTGGTGCACGTATCGCAGATGGCGAATCACTTCGTATCGGACCCCAAAACTGTGGTGAAAGTGTACCAGAAAGTAAAAGTTAAAGTGATGGAAGTCGATAAGATTCGCAAACGCATTGCGTTATCTATGAAAATTTGATAGGTTGCACCACTAATCAATCGGATAACACCGTCGTATTGATCCTTTGGTGTCCTAATCCTATCCTCAGCTTTATGCAACATCGCTGGCCCTGGGACCTCACCCGTTCGCTACTGCTAAGTGTTTCTCTACTTTCTTTGTTGACCGCCTGCGACGCGCTCCGCTCTTCAGGCCCGTCCGTCAGCCGCCGTCCGACAGCCCATTCCGTCGCCCGTCGCCCAGCTTCGGCCAAAGGAGCTGTCCGGTCAGCGGGTGCCGCGAAATCTACGGAAAAAGTGGTGGATACCCGCACCTACGAAAACCGCTACGTGCCGGAAGTGGTGAAAATTGCCCGTACATATACCGGAACGCCTTACCGGACCGGAGGCAACACCACCGATGGAATAGACTGCTCGGGGCTGGTGTATGCCGTTTTCAATACCGTTGGTCTGAAAATGCCCCGGATTTCCTGGCAGCAGTCGGAAGTGGGCCGTGAAGTGGAGGTAGCCGAAATTCTGCCCGGCGATTTAATTTTCTTCGTGCCAGATAAAGGGCAGGCGGGGTATGTATCGCACACGGGCATCGTAACCGAAGTGCATGGTGAGCAGAACATCCGCTTCATTCACGCATCTTCCTCACGGGGCGTTCGCGAAGACAATCTTTATTCCGACTATTTCAAAGGCCGCTTCGTGAAAGCCCTACGCCCATTCTGAGTCTTGACCGATTCCATCGACAGCCAAAGCGCCGTAGAAAGAGCCTGATGCATCAGGCTTTCTACGGCGCTTCAATAAATAAGTCGGTTATTTTTAGTACTGATCAGACGACGGGCTGAGCTGCGCTGATCAATTCTTCCCAGTAAGAGCGATCTTTCTTCTTCAGTTTCATTTCCAGACTCAAAGCCTCGTTGCGGGTCGGAAACGGTTGGGTGAACTTAACCTCCCACGGCTTACCGTCGGCAGTAGCAGGATTCGTTTTCGCGTTATGCTGCCACATGGTGATTTTCAGATCTTTCGTCTGCCCGATAAAATAACGGTCGGCCGACGGGCTGTAAATAATATAAACGGTATGCATACGGTGTCGGGTATAGAATCAAAACTACACAATTGATAGGATAAAACAAACTTTACTTTAGTAAGTGGGCCGACTCGGTGGCAGGAGCAAAAAAAATGAGTTTGGGTTTTGGAGCGGTTGATTTTTTGCTCATCTTTGCACCCACAAAAAGGGGGTATAGCTCAGTTGGCTAGAGCGCTACAATGGCATTGTAGAGGCCGTCGGTTCGAATCCGACTATCTCCACTACTCTTCGACACAAGTTAAAATCGATGCCTCCTGCGGAAACGTAGGGGGCATTTTGCATTCGGATAAGTTATAAAAGCAAGACTCCGGACTGAAGCTGTTCAGTCCGGAGTCTTGCTTGATGATATCTGGTGGAAACGAACGCTTATTGATCGATCATCTCCGCATCGGCCAGAATATAATTTAGTTCGTAAATATTGTCGGCGTTCAGTTTAAGCGTACCGCGGAATGTCCGGCGTTCGTCTGTTTTAAATTTTTTGTCGGATTTCTTAAATTTAAGCGAAACGACCGATTCCGGACCAGCTCCTCCGCAGAAGAAGCAGGCGCTGTAAGGAAAAGCCGACAGCACGTAGATGTTCGCTTCGAGATCGACCGGAAGCACATAACCCGTCAGTTCGACTGGTTTACCGTTCAGTTTCTGAATGTTCTGGCCAAACGTTGGGTAGAGCATATAAACCGATTCTTCAGCATACCATTTTTTCTTGAACGTAACGTCGCGCAGTGTTTCCCACGACAGTTTTACCGGCTCAGCCGCAACCGAAGCTTTTGAAACAGGCCTGGTAGGGTTGACGGGCGGTACGGTTGGGCGAAAAGCCGAACCCGCAAATGAGACAACGATTAACGCAATCAGTAGACGAATCATGAGGCTGGAAGTCTTAATGATTAAGATACAGAGGTAAAAATACAAAAAAGATTACTTTTACTAAACCATTTTGTTTCGACCACGCTACTCGTGCCCGATTTACTCAACGATAACGCAAAAGATGGCTCGGTAATTCCCGTTCGGTTTACCCGGCTGTATATGACGATGCTGATTATCCTGGCCGTACTTCTCACTGTAGGCCAGGGGCTTACGCAATGGCGGTTGCGCGCGGTGGAAGATGAGATATGGATTGTTCGGTATGCTGCTCTACAACGTCACCAGAGCCAGCAGATCGTCAAGCAGGCGCTGCAACTGGCCGATCCGAATGAACAAACTAAGTTTTCGGAAAATGTAGCCGAACTGCGCCAGGTTTTTCCGGTTTTCGAGCGGTATCATTTGCAGGTTCGCCAGGGCCGCGTCGAGGACCAGAAGGTAGTCATCAAAAATTCTGATACCATTCAGCGGCTTTATGCAGGCATCTGGCCGCAATTTGAAGCCTTCCGAAAAAGTGCGCAGCGGCTCATGCGTCTGAACCAGTACAGCGAAATTCAGCAACCCGACGTACAGGCCAGTCTTGAACGGCTTTTGGCGAATGAAAAACCGTTTCTGGAAGAGATGGACGCCATTGTGCGGGAGTACAATGGCGAAGTGCGCTCTAAGTTAACCCAGCTCCGGTCCATAGAATTTTATCTGTTTGTGTTTACCGTAGTGGCGCTGGCGGCTATCGGTTTGTTAATTTTCCGGCCCGCGGCCCGAAAATTGAAACAAACGTTTGCGCAGTTGGTTGAAGCGGAAAGCCAGACAGCTGCGGCCAATAAAAAATTGATCAGCGCCAACAAATCGCTCAAAGAAACCCGTCAGAAATTGTTCGAAGCCACCAAGCTACAGTATGAACAACAGATCGATGAGCAGAAAGTACGCACGTCATACCTGATTGCGGGGCAGGAAGAAGAACGAAAACGGCTCTCACGCGAATTGCACGACGGGCTGGGGCAGATGCTGACGGCGATCAAGTTGCAGATCGAAGGACTGGAAGCGGGTCTGGTGAAATCGGCCGCTGAGCAGAATGGTATGTTGACCTATCCGAAAAATCTTCATACCCTGAAGAGCCTGGTAACGCAGACGATTCAGGAGACCCGCGCCATTTCGAACGACCTGATGCCGACAGTGCTGAGTGATTTTGGGGTATTGCCGGCGCTTAAAATGCTGGCCGAACAGGACCGTACTGAGCATATCGACGTAACGTTCGAAACCAATCTGACGGTCGACATGCCCCGGCTGGACAAAAACGTCGAGATTACGCTGTATCGGGTAACGCAGGAAGCCGTCAGCAATGCCGTTCGTCATGCCAGGGCATCCCACATCCACATCGAACTGAATGAGCGCGGAAACACGTTACAGTTGACAATCAGTGATGATGGAAAAGGGTTTCAGGCATCTCGCCGGAAACAGACCGATGGTTTGTCAAAAGCCAAACAGGAAGCAACGGAAAGCCATGGAACGCGGGTGAAAGCAAGAACGCCTTCGCAGGGGCTCCATAACATTCAGGAACGAACAAAACTGCTTAACGGTAAATTTAAAATTAGTTCTACGTTGGGAAAAGGTACTAAAGTACAGGTTAGCATTCCCTATCAAACGCATTTGGCGCATCATGGCATCTATTAAACTAATGCTGGTCGACGATCATTCCATCGTTCGCGACGGTATCCGGCTCCTGTTGGAACAGGCCGATGGATTGGAAATTATTGACGAAGCCAACGACGGCGAAGAAGCCCTCGATAAGCTGAAAGCACACCAGTCAGATCCGGCCCAGATGCCGGAACTGATTCTGATGGACATTTCCTTGCCGGGCATGTCGGGTATTCAGGCTGCTCAGATTGTCAGTCGTCTGTACAAAAACGTGCGGGTGCTGATGCTGTCCATGCATAACAACGAAGACTACATCCTGAAGTCAGTAGAAGCCGGTGCGTATGGGTATATTTTGAAAGATTCGTCGTCGGACGAGATGATCAAAGCGATCCGAACGATTGCTGCGGGAGAAAAATACTACAGCTCGCCGGTGGCCTCCATTATCCTGAGTGGCTACATGCAGCAACTGAAAAAAGGAAACCGGCAGGGACGAACCGAACGGCAGTCGAAACTGTCGAACAAGGAAAAAGAAATTTTACAGTTTCTGGTCGATGGGATGAGCAGCCGCGAAATTGCCGAAAAGCTCCAGCTTAGTGTCCGAACCGTTGATAACCACCGGGCCAACATGATGCGTCGGCTGCAGGTGCGCAATGCTGCGGAACTTGTACGGATGGCCGTTGAAGATAAATTGATCTGAAGAATCGGGCAACGGAAACGTTTTGCGAACTCCACAGCAATTTTTTAGGTTTGCGAGTAAAACCGGCAATCAGCCGGTTTTACAACTCCTGATTAATATATTTATTAGGTAGAGTTTGTAAACTAAAACCCAATCAACTATGTCACTTCGCTTAGGAGATATCGCCCCTGATTTCGAGGCCGATACAACCCAGGGTCACATTCATTTTCATGAATGGCTAGGCAATTCGTGGGGAATGCTGTTTTCACATCCGGCTGATTTCACCCCCGTCTGCACTACAGAGTTGGGCAAAACAGCGCTGCTAAAAGATGAATTCGGCAAGCGGAACGTAAAAGTCATTGCCGTATCGGTAGATGACCTGGATTCGCACAATCGCTGGACGCCCGACATCAAAGACGTGACGGGTTCGGAAGTGAACTTCCCCCTAATTGCCGATCCCGACCGGAAAGTCGCTGAATTGTACGACATGATTCACCCGAATGCCAGCGAAAAAGCAACGGTTCGTTCGGTATTTGTCATCGGCCCCGATAAAAAAATCAAACTAACCCTGACCTACCCAGCCTCCACGGGACGTAATTTCAACGAACTGCTGCGCGTCATCGATTCGCTGCAGCTGACCGCCAATTATCAGGTCGCTACGCCCGCCGATTGGCAGGAAGGGGAGGATGTGATCGTTACCCCAGCGGTTACGAACGACCAGTTGGAAACGAAATTTCCCAAAGGTGTAACGTTTGTCAAGCCCTATCTGCGGACAACGCCCCAACCCAACAAATAAGGGAATTTGCTGCCATAGAAAGGTTCCAGGCCAGGATATTGAACGTTGGTGCAGGACACGTTCGCTAACTTTAAGAATCCTGGCCTAAAACTTTAGGGCTCATCGGGAAGTTAGGGTTTCGTTACACTAAATGAACGAAGCGTTATGGCAAAGCAAGCAAACACCAATCCCGAACACAAAGAAGGACCCGTGGCAACAGCCATCGAGGAGCAAACCGCAAAGTTACCGTCTGATCTTTTCTTATGGGCTTCGCTGGGATCTATGGCCATTTCTCTGGTCCTGCAGGCTAATGGCGACCGCACCCGAAGCTTATTCGTGGGGCAATGGGCGGCTCCTTTTCTGCTGTTAGGCCTTTATAATAAACTGGTCAAATTGGAAGGACACGATTAACCAACTGTTCTGCCTTATCGATAAAAAGCCCTTTGCCAACGCGAAGGGCTTTTCTGTATGAATGCTATTTACCCGGAAAGCGTTACTTTCGGGTTAGTAATTGATCAGTAGTATGAAAGGACGCGTTCTGTCCAGACTCATTTTCCGGCGGTACGGTTTATGGATTGCAGCAGTGGTTATTCTGTTTATCGGTTTCTGGGTGGTCTGGTCGCGCCGACCCGATGAACTAGACTGGCGTTTTGTCAAAGCATTCGGCATCCGGCTTCCGATGCGCTACGGAATTCATGGCATCGACGTATCCCGGCACAATGATCGGATCAACTGGGCGCGTGTGCGGCAGATGGAAGCCGAGGGTGTTCGGCTTCAGTTCGTTTTCATCAAGGCGACGGAAGGCGCTACGCTGGCCGATAAACATTTTGCCAAAAACTGGCGTGAAGCCAAAAAGTCGAGTCTGCGCCGGGGGGCTTATCATTTCTATCACCCCACCCGCGATCCGCTCAAGCAGGCCGACAACTTTATCAGCCATGTGCAACTGAGTGAAGGAGATTTTGCTCCCGTTGTCGACTTCGAGGTGGTTAATGGGCAATCGGACGAAACGATCGTCGAAGGGCTCCGTCTGTGGCTGGAAACGGTAGAGCGGCACTACCAGGTAAAGCCGATTATTTACACGAATGGCAGCCTTTACCGACGCTACATCAAAGGCAACCTGGATGAGTATCCGCTTTGGATAGCCGATTATTCAACGAAGCACCTGCGTCGGTACAATCCCGACAAGCTTTATCTATGGCAACATAACCAAAATGGTTGGGTACAGGGAATTCGGGGGCAGGTCGATTTCAATGTGTTCGTGATGAACGAAGACCGACTCGGTGAAATTTGCCTGTGAGGTTTTGCCGTGGCGTATATGGAAGCCGTCGGCTACTGCTGCCAGATTTCCCAGGCTTTGTCCGCCTGTAATTCCAACATTCGTAAGCCATTTTGAGTCGAAGCACCCTGTTGCTGGCCCAACTGCATAAATTTTGTTTCGGCTGGGTTATAAACCAGATCGTAGAGCAAGTGCCGGTTCGTTAGGAGCGAGTAGGGCAGAATAGGCGCCTGATCGACGTTCGGGTATGTCCCCACAGGCGAAGCATTGATGATCAGCGGATAGTGAGCAAGTAGGGCCGGTAAGTCATCATAGGTAAACGTAGTTTCGGTTTTCGTGCGGGAGACGTACGCGAAGCGTATACCCAAATCCGTCAGAGCAACCGTAACAGCTTTCGATGCGCCACCCGTACCCAGAACCAGGGCCTGTAAATCGGTGGTCGATCGGCCGAGGGAGGTAAGCCAGTCAGTCAATGCCTGTCGGAAACCGTAATAGTCAGAGTTATAGCCCGTTCGGGAGCCGTCCGGTTCAATTCGGATAACGTTGACCGCGCCGATCTTTTCCGCCGACGCATCTAAGCGATCCAGGTAAGGCTGTACCGCTTGCTTGTACGGTATAGTGACATTCAGGCCCTTCAGCTCTGGCAGCCTGAACAACTCCGGTAAGGTGCCGATATCAGGCAGTTCGAATAAATCATAACGGCTGTCGGCGATGCCTTCACGCGTAAATTTTTCGGTAAAATAGCGCTGCGAAAAAGAGTGCGTCAAAGGATAGCCAATCAGTCCGTAACGGGTCATAACAGAACAGGTTAAAAACACTTATGCCACCGCTTAGAGCCGTGGCATAGCTAAAGAGCGGGATGAAATAGGTCAGGATCTTGATCGCTTTCTGACAAACTCGATGACGATCGGCAATACCGACAGGCCAACGATACCGAATACCACTAATTCGAAATTTTTCTGTACGATCGGAAAATTGCCGAAAAAATATCCCAGCAGCGCAATACTCGTTACCCAAAGTACGGCGCCCATGATACAGAATTTGATATACGTGCCGTAATTCATACTGCCCGCCCCGGCCACAAACGGCGCTATGGTGCGTACGATGGGAATAAACCGGGCGATGATCACGGTACGACCGCCGTATTTAGCGTAAAATTTCTCTGTTTCTGCAATGTATTCGCGCTTAAAAAAAAGAATCCGCTCCCGGGATTTGATCTGCGTACCCAGAAATTTACCAACGAAATAATTGACGTTGTCGCCCATCAGAGCAGCCAGAATCAATAAGGGGATGATTACCCAGACACTTAGCTCGTTGGTTGGCCGGGCCGCCAGAGCACCAGCGGCAAACAGCAGCGAATCGCCGGGCAGCAGCGGCATAACGATCAGCCCCGTTTCGGTAAAAACGATCAGGAACAGGATAGCATACAGTAAAACGCCGTATTCATTGGCCCACAGATCGAGGTGGCGATCGAGGTGTAACAGAAAATCGAGTAGCGATTTGATTAGGTCCATGAGGAGGAATTTATAGTTGCCAGTAGCTGGTAACTATTTTTCTAAGAAGTGTGTGAATGTGTCGCCCCGTAGGCCTAATCGTATGGTTTCCAGAGGAATAACTTCGTGAGGAGCGATATTGCCGAGATTGACATTGGCACCCAAAAGCTTGACGAACCAGACCTGCTGTTCTTTTTGGGGAGCCTCCCACAAAATACTTTCGAACGGAACCTGCGTCAGAATTTCTTCGACCAGCCCCTGGCGAACCTCCCCACTCGACCGGAACAGGCCGACGGTACCGCCTTCGCGGGCTTCGCCGATTACTTTCCAGGCCCCTGCCTGCAATTCAGCTTTCATCAACTGAATCCACTTGTAGGGCGGTATGATTTTAGCTTCATCTTTCGAACCGACTTCGGATAAGACGGTCACCTGCGAGGACAACTTACGGATATACTCGCATTTCACATCCTGCGGCATGTCGATCGAGCCATCGGACACTTCGGCGTATTCCAGATCATATTTGTCCAGCAGTCGGCGGTAATCCTCAAACTGGTCGCGGACAACAAAGGCTTCGAACAAGGTTCCACCAAAATAAACCGGAACACCGGCATCGCGGTAGATAGCCAGTTTTTCTTTCAGATTTGGCGTAACGAAAGAGGTTGCCCAGCCTAATTTGATGATATCTGCGTACTGGGTAGAGGTCGATAAGAAGTCTTCCACTTCCCGCAGGCTCAACCCTTTATCCATTACCATCGTTAACCCACTTTGGCGAGGTTTTGCGGTACGTTCGGGTATCTGCGTAAGAGTATAATTCATTTGACGGAATGAAGAGGCAAATAAAAAATCGCTCAAAAGTAGTATAAGTCTTGAAAACCTCCCAAGAAAGTACACAATTTATCGCGTCTTATAGGCTTGTAACTTAGTTTAGTGCTATTTTTACCGGATATGGACAATCCCGCAAATCATCGCCTGGCTTTCTTACGTGCACAAATCGGTAAGCAATTAAGTAATAGCCCATCGCCGTTAGGCCGTTGGCTCAATGGTATACTCAAAGATGCCGACCCAGGTTTGTTGGTCATGGATTTCACGGTTCGGGCCGATATGACCAATCCAGCAGGCGTGTTGCATGGTGGAGCAGCCTCAGCCATCCTCGATGATTTGATCGGAACGATGGTTTTTGCGCTCGGTCGGGAATATGCTTATACATCCGTCAATCTTACGATTGATTTCCTGCATGCGGCTCGTTTAGGCGAAACCGTTACAGCAACTGGCCGGGTGGTAAGGGCTGGTAAAAATATTATTCACTGCGAAGGCGCTATTACAGCCGCCGATGGGAAGATCATTGCCAAATGTAGTACGAACTTAATTCAAACGTCCGTAAAATTGGCCGTGTAAGCCTTTTACTGGCAGGCCTGTCAGCCCTATAGCTATGAAACGGTTATTCATCCGTATCCAGGCAACTCGTGATAAAAGAAAAGTGATTTTTGCGTTTATAAGCCAGAGCAAGGGTAACCGTAGGCACTATAAACGTAAATAGTTAGTAAAAAACGATAAATTGACCGTATTGAGTCATAAACAACCAGACAAATCGGCTTATTCGTAGCTTTATTATTACAAAAACGAGTTGTAAGTGTTAATTTTTGAGTTGCAGATGTACATAATAGATTTATTAGGAACAAACAATCTTAGCGGTTCGGTAACTAAAAAAATAGTAGAATTCGATCAACGCTCTACTAATTATTGAAAAAATATTGAAATAATACATTGACTTTTGCAATTCAGTCTTAACATTGCAGAAAAAAAGTGGATTAGAGGACCATCGGTCGGATGGTCTGTGTGGCAGGCCGCATTCGTATGGCCAGCATTTGACGGAAGGGTTACTCATAACCTAATATATTTTACAATTATTTTGGGTCTTGAGAAACATTTGCCTGAGAAATTAGTCATAAGACATAATAAGGCTGCTTGCGGCCCAACGATGTCGGTTATGAAGGATTAATTCGCCAGGCAACGTTCGACGCTGTAATAGTGTGAACATTCCTCAACTATCCATAGCCGCACCCGGAAGAAGAAGTGTTTAATAAAAACATTGCGTCAAATTAACTCAATAAATATGCGAACATTTATCCAACAACACCCCATGAGGATGCTGGCTGGACTCGTGTTGCTAAGTTTTGCAATACCTTCTGTTACCCTTGCTCAACAGGCTGACACGGTCAGGGTTCAACCCACCACAGTAAGTTCATCGACAGTTTCCAGCGGAAATTACAAGAACGAGAAAATTTATAGGCTCGGGAAAGGAATTTACACGGACACGCTGCGCAGAGATGAATTCAAAGCAGTAGCCAGTGATGTGGCGGAATTGGACGATTGCGACACGACGTTTCAAACATTTATTTTGGTTCGACGCTTGTCCCCCTGGCGGGTTGGCCTCTTTGCTGGGCCCAACTTCGCCTATTGCGGTACCTGGGAGAACACCTTCGGACCCAACAAGCGGGATAAGACGCTTTACAACGGGGCTGGTTTCAACATCACAGCCAACATCGATTACTTCCTGACGCCTGCTACCCGTCGGTTACGCTTTGCGGTAGGAACTGCATTTGGCTATCAGAACTACATCACGCGTAAGATTTACCGTGATTACCTCTATGGTCTGGCAGCCGCCCTGACGCCCCCCGTCACCAGCGACCAGGTAACGATCCGTCAACGAGCTTCGGAAGACATGTTCCTGACAGTTGGTCCAGCCTTGACGTTTACACTGGCCCGTAGCCGCAAAAACCCAGACGCAACTACTTTTATTGAAGCGGCTGCTCGTGGGGGCTTGTTCCGGACGGAAGCAGCTACGATTGCTGCGTTCATCCCATCGCAGGGTACACTGCCTCCAGGCACAGTACCTTCGCTGGTAGAAGGCGGACGACTGCTGCGCTCGGTTAACCCAAGCTCAAACCTGTATCACCTCGGTGCTATTGGTTCGCTGGGGGTTTTCTTCCCGCTCAGCAATAACTGGAATATCGGTGTTCAGGGGCAAGGCTTTATCACCCAACTCAATTATCTGATTGTCAATGGTATCGATAACCAGATGTATGAGTTTAAGCGGAAACACGGTGGTTTTAGCGCCGGTATCGCCGTTCGGAAAGGATTTGTACAGAAAAAACTTATCCCCAAAGCACCTGTTACCTGCCCAACCTGCGAACAGATTCCCGAGCTGAACGTCCGGTTCAACGGTGCTTCGCTGAAAGGTGCATCGCTGGCTTATGTGGATAGCACCGATGAGCAGAAATACGCTGCTGTGAATAAAACGGCTGTCGCCCCGGTTATTAGCTGGCGCAGCACGACCCCGAATCCGAAGAACGAAACATTCACGGCTCGTTTGTACTACCGTCCGGATTCTGTAGTAGCTACCGCAGCGGATCAGGTAATCGCTCAACTGGAAAACTCGACGGACACGACCCTGGCTTTCCCAACAGCTTACTTCTCGAATGGTCAGCTGGCTCCCGGTTTTTACTACGTGACGCTGCACAATAAGCAGACCGCTAAGTGTGGTACCTGTATGAGTGAAGTGGCAACGACCAGTTTCGCCAGCATCAACCCGCCGAAGATTACTCCTGAGTGTAAATACAACCACAAGCTGGAACGCCTGGAAGTATACTATCGTACGCCGTATACACGTGAAGTGGCCAATGTCTGCTACTGTAACGGCACGATCACCTCTGTTGGCGACACGGTTACCCGTCTGCGCTACCGCGGTCTGAACCGTCGCCTGTCGACCGGAGAAATCTCCTTCGATACGAACACGGTTATCCTGAACCTGCGTGATCTGCCAGGTGGTTTGGCTGAACAGCTTCAGGCTGAAAAAGCGAAGATTGAAAGCGGCAAAGCCCTGCGCTTTAAAGGCAGAAACAGAAGACCACAAGTATCGTACTTCCGTGCTGTCTTCACCGTTACGAAACTGCCTTGCAATGGTCAGCCTGAGCAAGTGGTAGGTAGCTTCAACACCACCATCAGCGATAACAGCTACTCGATCACGGATCTGAAACCGTTGACCGACGCTCAGAAAGCTAAATTGCTGGCACCGCCTGCACCGGCTAAGAAAAAGGCAACTCGCCGGAGCCGGAGCGGTAGCAGCGGACGTCGTGACGCTACGATGTTCGGTGTGGAGTAACGATAACGAGTACCGATAACAAAAAACCGGAGGCCAACGCTTCCGGTTTTTTGTTGTGTAAAGTGTAGATGTACGTGTTTTTAATCGAGCTTACCCATGCGTTGGTGTTTCCTTTTATTTATCTTTTATCATCTAGTAGCTATGGCAGATGCACAACCACAACCCACTCCGCCTGTTCCTGCCGTTATGACCACGATGATGCAGACGTACGCTGTGCGCTTACGACCCGGGCAGGATTTAAAGATGGAGTTAGACGCGCTCGTTCGGCAGGAGCGAATTGGGGCTGGTGCCTTGCTGACCTGCGTGGGTAGTCTGACCGACGTGACTCTGCGGCTGGCCAATCAGGATAAGCCCAGCATCTGGCATGGCCATTTTGAAATTGTTTCGCTGGTCGGGACGCTTTCCGCCAACGGAAGTCATCTGCATTTATCCGTATCTGATTCGACGGGCCGTACGATTGGGGGGCATTTAGTGGAGGGTTGTAAAATATATACCACCGCTGAGCTGGTCATTGGTGTGCTCCCCGAACTCGCCTTCGAGCGTGAAACGGACCCGACGTTTGGGTATCGGGAGCTGGTGGTTCGTAAAAGAAAGCGGAAGTAGAAAGCTACAATGGCAAAAATAAAAGCCACCCGTTTGGATGGCTTTGTAAGAATATGTTGGAAGAAGTAAGGGTAAGCTTTTCAATTTCGTTTGCTCATTTCATCCCGGATTTTGGCGGCACGCTCGTATTCTTCATTCCCGAGCGCTTCTTCCAGCATGCGTTGAAGTTCTTCGGAAGAGGCATTTTTCAACTGGTCGCCGAAGGAGCGGGATGACGAACGATTCGATGAACGCACCAGTTCTTCCTGCTCTTCCTCCTCATCGTTACCGCTGGCCGTAATGCCCGCTTCCGATAAAATGGATTCATTGGTATAAATGGGTACGTCGAATCGAATGCCGATGGCAATGGCGTCAGAAGGCCGGGCGTCAATAACAGACTCCCGAACACCGTCGAAGCAAACGATTTTAGCGAAAAAAATGCCTTCCCGTAGATCGGAAATCATGATTTCGCGAACCGTAAACTTGAATTGCTCGGCAAACTGCTTAAACAGATCATGAGTCATGGGCCGGTTCGGCACAATCTTCTCGATCTCAATGGCAATAGCCTGTGCTTCGAACATACCAATAATAATCGGCAATCGGCGGTTGCCATATTCTTCGCCCAGCACCAGCGCAAACGATCCTGACTGCGACTGACTGGGCGATAGTCCTAATATTTCCAGTTTAATTTTATCCACGGCGTAAATTTAGCAATTTTTAGTCGTCAGTCGCCAGTCAATAGCCAAGAGTAGCAATAGGTTTTTTTTACGGTATTATCCTGGCTATTGACTGGTAAGCTGCGGCTATAAAGCCTGTACCGCTTTCGTCAGCCGGGGCAGCACTTCGAAAACATCACCGACAATGCCGTAGTCTGCCGACTTGAAAAACGGGGCTTCCGGGTCCTTGTTGATAACAACAATTACCTTCGAGGAGTTTACGCCCGCCAGGTGTTGTATGGCACCGGAGATGCCACAGGCGATGTATAAATTCGGGCTGATTTTCAGGCCGGTTTGTCCGACGTGTTCAGCGTGCGGACGCCAGTCCAGATCCGATACGGGCTTCGAGCAGGCTGTTGCCGCATGTAGGGCTTTGGCCAGGTCTTCAACGATGCCCCAGTTTTCGGGCCCTTTCAGGCCACGGCCCGCCGATACGACCAGATCTGCCTCGGGTAAAAGTATATCCCCAGATGATTTTTCAGCGCTTTTTACGGCGATTGCAAAGTCCGCATCGTTCAGAGCCGGACTAAAGGCTTCGACCGATGCCGTGGCCTCCTTCTCTTCGGGAGTGATCGTATTTTTCTTGATGGCCAGAATTTTCACATCGGCTTTCAGCTCATTAAAGGCAAAAGCTTTGCCCGTGTAAATGCTGCTTTTAACGCGAAAACCGGCTGATAGGTCGGGTAATTCGATGACGTTTGCTGCCAGACCAGCTTTCAATTTACCAGCCAGCCGGGCGGTCATGGCATCGGCCAGGGATGATTTAGCCAGAACAATCACTTTGCTGCCTTCCTGTTGGGCAGCTGCCGCCACTACCGTAGCATAGGCCATACCGTTGGGTTCGGTCAGTTTGGCATCGGCCGCCCGAAGTATTTTGGTCGCACCAAACCGGCCTGCCGACGCTAACTCCGCATCGTCGGCCTGCCCAATGACGATGGCGGTAGCGGATGTGCCGGTCATTTCGGCAACTTTAGCACCATAAAAAATAGCTTCCTGAGAGGATTTTTTGATTTTGCCTTCGTCTAATTCGGCGAAGATGAGAACTGACATAAGCGTATTTATTAAGTCGTTAGTAGATTGTCGGTACGAGTTCGTCAGGTACCCTGACGGACTGACCTGTGATTGATAACCGACGATTAGATGACCTTAGCTTCCGTATGAAGCAGTTGGATGAGCATTTCTGCCTGGTCGGCCGGAATCATTTTAACGGCTCCCCGCGGGGCGGGCAACTCGTAGCCAACCACTGTGGTAAGCTTATCGGTGGCGGTTGGATCGACCACGGTAAGCGGTTTGGTGCGGGCGGTCATGATACCACGCATGTTCGGAATTTTCCATTCGGCAATGGGTTCCTGACAGCCCAAAACCAGCGGCAATCGGGCTTCCAGACTTTCTTTACCCCCTTCGATTTCACGGGTTATCTTCGCGGTGTCGCCGTCGAGATCAAGTTGCATAACAGGTGATATCGACGGAATACCGAGCATTTCCGCTACGATTCCGTGAACCTGGCCGCCATTATAATCGATCGACTCGCGGCCCATCAAAATCAGATCGTACGTATTCTTTTGGGCAATGGCGGCAATCTGTTCCGCCACAAAGTACGCATCGGTCGGTTCGGCGTTGACACGGATGGCGTCGTCGGCACCGATGGCCAGGCATTTGCGGATAACCGGTTCGGTATCGGCTTCCCCGACGTTGAGAACCGTGACGGAAGCGCCGGTTTTTTCTTTCAGTTCGACGGCCCGTGCCAAGGCATAATCGTCGTAAGGACCGGTAATGAACGTTACTCCCGCTTTGTTTAATTTGGTGTTATTGTCCGTAAAGGCAATTTTGGTGGTAGTATCGGGCACACTCGTTACACACACTAAAATTTTCATGCTAATGGGGTTTTGTAGTGGTTAGTCGGCAGTGAATAGTTGTCAGCGCTGGCTATCGATCAGCAGGTAATCCATACAACGATCAACTGATGGCTAATGACTATTTTTACGCTTCAAAAGTACAAACTGTCTTAAATAAAAGTATGCAAGCATACTATTTTTCTTGCACGAATGAATAACGAACGTATCCAACAATTAATTCGATTTGTACAGGAAGAACCTGATGAACCGTTCAATGTTTATGCACTGGGGATGGAATACCTGGATAGCCAGCCTGAGCAGGCACGGGTCTATTTCGATCAACTGCTGAGGGCGCATCCCGACTATCTGCCAACTTATTACCATGCTGCAGCGCTATACGCCAGCCTGGACGAACGCGATAAAGCCGCTGATATATACGACAAAGGCATTGCACTGGCGCAGGTACAGCAGAATCAAAAAGCTTTGCTGGAGCTAAAACGCGCTCAGCAAGCCTTTGAGGACGACGAAGATGAATGGTAATTACCGACGGGGCCGGCTTTTCGTTTGCTGCACTATTTCCTGCCTGAAGAGCAGCGGCACGGCCGCCTGCTCTGGCAGCGAATACGTAATTGCCAGATAATTGGCATTAGCTACCTTAGGAAGATAAACAAATCCTCGGACCGACTCGCCGGGCGCCAGTGTATTGGCTTTTAAGGCCAGTTCGCGCCAGCGGTATTCTTCATAATCGTACCGCTGCATTCGATTGGCGAACGTACTGTAGTCGACGGCCCGTTTAATTGCGAGGCCCTGATAGGCAAAGCTATGAGCCGCGCGGTTGTTGACATATTCGCGGTAAGAGCGGCTGTTGCTGGAAGATGAAACATCAGAAGCGATCGCAGCCACCATCAGAATGGTGTTGAAGACTTTAGCGCGCTTCAACCGCTTCTCTTCCTGCTTGCGCTTCTGCCCAACCCGCCCAGCTTCGTAGCCTGGGTCTGCGGCTGTCCGAACCAGAGCCAGACTGGCATTATTGGTTTCCCGAAGCGTATCCTGGGTGCTATTGAGGGCTGTGAAATGAAAATCCGCCGGGTTGACATCGATCGAGTGATCGGTATAATTTTTCACCTCCACATCGAGCGTAACGAACTCCAGGTCTTCGCGCTCGAAAGAAGCCACCACAGCAACGCCATTCTGTTCGGCCTTCGTTACGGGCCGCCCATCGAGCATGGCGATGTCGCCCGAAACCGGCTCAAGACGAAACGTAGGTATAGTAGGAGCACAACTGCTCAAGGCGTAGGTCAGTAAACCCGCGGCCAGGAGTGATATCGGCGTAGAAAAAAGCTTCATAGTCAGTACGATTTGAAGCGGTGAATCTAGATAAACGTAGATAAGTACCGTGAAGTTACGAACGAAGGTAACAGGATTTCGTTAAAAGTGAATCGGATTTTGTATCAATGGTAAAGGCTGGTTACCAAAGGCATAAGCCAAAACAAACTGGACGTGTTGCCCTGAATCCGTCGGAATGGCCGCTCAGTTCGCTTGTCTGCACGAGCGTAGGTCGTAATGAAGCCATGACGTTTACATTTTTGTCGAAGTGAGGGGCTGTTGTAAGTAAAAACACCGGTTCGTAGGCCTTATTGACGGTAAAAGAAACCAATAACCATGAGAAAAACCCTTTTTGCCTTGGGGCTTGCGGCCACTTCACTACTGCACGTTATGGACGGTGTGGCCCAGTCCGGGAAACCCCTTTATACATTTCCCATCGGTGTTCAGGCGTATACCTACCGGAATAGCTTCCCAAAAGATGTAGCCGCTACCCTGGATACCATCAAAGCCCTGGGAATTACCGAAATGGAGGGTGGGGCACCCAAAGGAATGACTCCTGAAGCGTTTAAAAAAATGTGCGATCAGCGAGGAATCAAGATTCCGGCTACGGGTGATGGCTATGAACAGATCGTGAAAGATCCTATGGAAACGGTGAAAAAAGCCAAAGCGCTGGGGGCATCGTTTGTGATGGTCGCCTGGATTCCGCACGAGCGTGGGCATTTCAGCCCCGACAATGCCAAAAAAGCGGTTGAAGATTTTAACCGGGTCGGTAAGGTGCTGAAAGACAATGGCCTGACGTTCTGCTACCATAATCATGGCTATGAATTTCAACCTTATCAGAACGGCACCCTATTCGACTACATCGTCAAAAACACCAATCCAGAGTATGTTTCTTTCGAAATGGATATTTTGTGGGCACAGCATGGCGGAGCCGACCCCGTCGACTTACTGAAAAAATACGGTAACCGCTTTAAACTGATGCACCTGAAAGACCTCCGAAAAGGCGTCAAAGGCGACCTGACGGGTGGTACTCCTCCCGAAAACGACGTGACGCTTGGGGACGGACAGGTGAATATTCCCGAAATCTTACGTCTGGCAAAAAAAGCGGGGGTCAAGCACTATTTTATCGAAGACGAGAGCAATCATGAATATGAACAGATGCCCAAAAGCATTGCGTATCTGAAAAGCCTGAAGCAGTAGCAGAGAGCGACACGGTTAAAAGTCAGGAAAGGCCGGTTTGGGCCGGAAGTTAATTCCGGCCCAAACCGGCCTTTCTCGATAAATGTAGTCTGGAAAATAGTTACGGCGCTTTGGCTTGATAGCCGCGAATTTGCCGGGGATCAAACACCCAGTGGGCCACCCAGGGTGACGTTCGAATCTGGATTGAACGCTGGATGACGGCTGGCGTGATGGCTTCCCGGATGCTGCTCTTCTTCTTCTTTGGCGCGCGTATTTACAAAAGACTCGGCCAATATGGTCAGCTTGCGGTCGGTTTCTTTCTCTTCTTCCAGTGTCAGGGCCAGTAACTCGGCCGATTGGGTGAAGTCCAGCACGCGCGCCAGTGTTAGGAGTGATCCGTAGATAGCAATCTCGTAATGTTCGATTTTCTGAGCCGCAATAATTAAAGCCGCATCGCGGGTCAAGGACCCGCTTTCGGTATCGGCTATATCACGTCGGGCATCACTGATCAGCCCGTCGATGGCGTCGGAAGCCCGCTCTTCGGTCCGCATGCCAATGATCCGGAAAATCTCTTCCAACCGTTCTACCTGCTGACGGCTCTGGTCCTGGTGCTGCAGAAAAGCACTGCGAACATCATTGGTTGTGCTGGCGTCGGCCTGGTGCCCCAGCGCTTCGACGATGCGTTTTTCAGCAAAATAAACGCTCTTCAATTCGCTGATAAATAAATCGCGCAGGCCTTCGTCAGTGGCCGAATCGCTTCCACTGAAAAAACTTGCTATTTGTTCTGCCAAGGATGCCATAAAAATTATGTGTTTGGATGGAGTTACTATGCTGTTGTGTATCCCTCTAAATTCATGCCAACCACTGATTGTCAGTAGATTGTGCTTTTATTTTCAGGTGTTTGTTTATGTTTTTCTACATGTGCCGTAGCTGATTGTCAACCAATTCAGGATGCGGTGCAGCCACCTCCCTCACTTTTCGCCTAAAATAGAGCATAAGTAGTAATATTCTTATGGCTAAGGGATTCAAGCAGTTAAAGTAGAAGCGATATCGACTTGCAGGAAGACTATATATTTAACGAAATTCAACGTAAAATAGTAAAACGATGAATTTAGTTGATCTATTTTTAAGAAACTTGCGTCTAATGATTTAATATGATTTTAAAAAACTTAATTCCCATAATTGTAGTTAGCAGATACACACTTCAGTTTAAGCAATGAGTAACGCAAATTCACTCCAATATTTTGTATCGCAATCGTATCGGCAGGTTCAGCTCTCGGTAGAAAAAGGTACACAACCGTATACATACGGAGATTTCAACAAGCAGTTTATGGAACTGCTCGACGCATCGGGTGACGAAGAATATACCCGGAACATGACCATATTATTGGTAGAGGAAGCCGCCCGTTTAAAACAGACAACTGACTATCTGCGCCAGGAAATGGCTTTTGAAGCGCAATCGTCGTTAACGGGGGGAACATCCGGTTCGACGACCTATGCGGAAACCGGATTTGGCGGCAATGCCCGGACTGACTTATCGGTGCAACGCCTGGGGCGCCATAGCCGATAGGTTTGAGCAGGTTTATAGTTGAGTTGGTAAGTCGACCACCTTCATCGAATGAGGTCGGTTTACGAATGGTTAAATCTCGTACTCGACTGAGCAGCCTGATCAATCAGCAAATGCGGTTGATCAGGCTGCCCAGTCGAGTACGAGCCGTTTTTGTAAGTTTCATTTCCAGACGGCATACCCATGCCAGGTACACTGTCTGAAAGCTTAATAACCGGCCGCCTGCCCGTCTTTGCGCATTTCGGTAGCGCCCCAGTAGATCCGATTTACCGCATCCCATTGAATAGCCTGATAACCCCCGAAAAAATCCGTGGGGGTCAGGTGGTGTCCCCGCTTCTCCAGCTCAGTCCGTACTTCGTTTGGAATCCCACTTTCCAGCGCCAGCCGACCGCCGTCTGTCATGCGGGTGCCGATGGGTTCGCTGCTGCCCGAATGACTGAATCGGGCGGCATCACCGGCTTCCTGTACGTTCATCCCAAAGTCGATGATGTTGCACAACACCTGCAGATGTCCCTGCGGCTGCATAGCACCGCCCATTACGCCAAAGCTCAGGAAAGGCTGCCTATTTCTCATCACAAAACCCGGAATGATGGTCGTGAAGGGACGTTTGCCTGGTGCATACACATTGGCGTGACCGGGTTGCATGGTAAAGCTGGTGCCCCGGTTGTGAAAAACGAAACCCAGCCCGTCGGGAACCATGCCGCTGCCAAATTCGAGCATATTGCTCTGTATAAGCGACACCATATTCCCGTCCTTATCTGCTACGGTCAGGTAAACCGTATCCCCCGCACGAAGGGCAGGCTCGCCCGCGTCGAAGTGGTCGGACGCTCTGGCAGGATCGATCAGTTTTCGGCGTAGAGCCGCGTAGTCTTTCGTCAATAGCCACCCGATCGAGTCGTGGGCAAACTCCGGATCGGCGTAATAACGGGCCCGGTCTTCAAACGCCAGTTTTTTGGCTTCGACCAGCAGGTGCAGGTAATCTGCGCTGTTATGCCCCAGCCGTTTCAGGTCGAAGCCTTCCAGGATGTTGAGCATCTGCAGAACCGCAATACCCTGACCGTTGGGGGGAAGTTCATAAACATCATACCCGCGGTAATTGACCGAGACCGGATCGATCCAGGTGCTGTGGTGAACGGCCAAATCGACTTTTCGAAGATAGATGCCCGTCCGGCGGGCATACCGATCGATGGTTTCGGCGATAGCACCTTTGTAAAAAGCATCGCGTCCGCCGGTGGCTATTTTTTCGTATGTAGCGGCCAGGTCCAGGTTGCGGAACACCTGCCCTTCGGTGGGTGCTTTGCCATCGATGAGAAACGTCCGGCGGAAATTGACAAATTCAGTAATAGTTTCCTGACTGGCCGCCAGCCGGTTGAACGCGACCTGCCACGAATAGGCAATCACCTGAGGTACGGGTACGCCGTCGCGGGCGCATCGGATGCTGGGTGCCAGTAAGCGCTGCATGGGTAGCCTGCCGAACCGATGGTGCAGTTGAAACCAACCGTCGACCGTGCCAGGAACCGAAACCGACAGTGGCCCGTAAAGCGGAATCTGGGCGCGCTGTCCCAGAGCTGTCTGTAAACCTTCATACGTCAGCCCCCTGGGCGAGCGGCCGCTGGCATTGAGGCCGTAGAGCTTCCGGTCTTTCGCCGACCAGACAATGGCAAACAGATCACCACCGATGCCCCCGTTGTTCGGCTCGATGACTCCCAGTGCGGCATTAGCGGCAATGGCAGCATCGACGGCATTGCCACCCTGTTTGAGAATGTCCAGCCCGATCTGCGTAGCCAGCGGATGGCTGGTCGCTACCATCCCATGTTTTCCCAGAATTGGGCTGCGCGTCGCGAAATTAGGGCCAGTAATGCGGTCTCCTTTTCCGGTCGCCTGCCCGAAGAGCTGAGAAACTGAAAGACACAGGATGCCAACGTAATTATAAAACCAGGAAGAGCGCATGTTATAAGAGGATTCCTCAACGTATTTACAAGATAATCCTACCCCTCATTTACTCTCCTCGCCCAGTTCAAAAAGGCTTTAATAACCTGGTTTCGATAAACCTGCCCATCATGGAGAATCATGGGAATGAAGGTGAATCGGTCAACGTCGGGAATGATCTTATTTAGCTTCGCCAGATATGAATGAGCGTACGAATAAAACCAGGCGTCAAACTTTCGGGCGTGGGCCAACTACGTCAATACCCAGTGCAATACCATGACGCCAGCCAGACCGGTGACCGACACCAGCGTTTCCATAATCGACCAGGTTCGGAGTGTATCGACCATGGATAGCTGAAAATACTCCCGAAAAAGCCAGAAACCCGTGTCGTTGACGTGCGAGAACATCATGCTGCCTGCCCCGATACTCAACACCATCAGGTTGGGCTCGACGCCGGTAGCCGTCAACAAGGGTGTGACAAAGCCAGCCGTGGTAATTCCTGACACCGTAGATGATCCTGTACAGACGCGAACCAGTGCAGCCATGCCCCAGGCCAGTACGTACGGATGCAGGGTCGAATGCTGCATCATGTCGGCAATAGACTGGTTGACTCCCCCCTCGGTCAGTACCTGCTTGAGTGCTCCGGCGCCCCCGAAGATCAGAAAAAGCAGGGCAACGTCTTTGACGGCTTCAGCCAGCAGTCCTGTAATTTCAGGCATAGACTGTTTCCGTCGAATTCCCAGCGTAAACGTCGCGACCAGCACAGCGATAAACATACTCACGATGGGCTCCCCAACGAATGACAGGGCTTGGTGCGTAAACGAATCAGTGGGTAGGAGTGGAGCTGCCAGTGTACTGATCCCGATCAGCAAAATAGGAAGTAGCACCGTCAGGAAGCTTACCGCAGCTGACGGCATCTGGTCTTCCTGAAGATCCGGTGCAATGAAAGCCGCATTGGGTAAGGTTGTATACCGCTTCAGCGTGGAACCGAATAAGGCACCAGAAACCAGAATGGCCGGAATGGAAACCAGAATCCCGTAGAACAGCGTCAGGCCCATGTCTGCATTGAATTGTTTCAGAATGGCCAGTGGAGCCGGGTGGGGCGGCAAATACCCCTGCGTAACGGACAGCGAGGCCAGCATGGGCAGGCCAATGTAGAGCGCGGGCAGTTTATAGCGGTAAGCCACCGTGATGACCAGCGGAGCCAGCAGCATAAACCCGACCGAATAGAACAGCGGTAGCCCAACGATAAACCCCGTCACCATAAACGCCCAACGGGCATGCCGTGTGCCTACCAACCCCATCATGTTGATGGCAATCCGCTGAGCGGCCCCGCTTTGCGCAACCAGTTTCCCCAGCATGGCCCCCAGTGCAATAATAGCCGTAATGGAACCGAGGGTGCTACCGATACCTTTCTGAATGGCCTCTATAATGGCCAGCGGCTTCAGCCCCAGCGCCAGACCAACGCCGATGGAAACCGCCAGAAACGCCAGAAAGGTATGCAGGCGAACAACCGAAATCAGCGCAATAAGAGCAAGAATACCAAGAAACGTGATGGTTAGGGGCATGACCAAACAGAACGGACGCTATTCGGCAAACCGGAAACGGGTGTTAATCTACTTAATCTTGACTCAATACAGTTTAACCTTATAGCGGTAGCGCCCCTGGAAGTATTCCCGCATTTTTACCACCTCGCGGTGCTGATCCGAAATCCAGAACGTAGCGTGAGCCCCCCGCTGTCCGTAATCAATTTTCAGAAGCCAGCAGTTGATTCTGGCATTCCCTCCAACGGGTAAATCCTCACGACCGATAACAGTTAGCCGATAGTAATTAGAAGCTGGGCTACCAGGCTCGTAAAACGCAATCGCAAATTGTTGTCCCACGTTTTTAAACGGCACCAGCGGGAGAATTTCCAGATCCATTGGAAATTCAAAGGCAGGCGGATTCATGACAACAGCAAATGAACTGTCTTTGGCTGTGTGTCGATGAGCCACCGGAATACTAACCGTCGATCCGTTAAAGACGAAGTTCCGGCTCCCACGTTTGGCGTAGGTAGCATCGTGGGTCAGCGGAGCCAGCGAAGGTAGCACGCCAGTCGCCGTAACATCCGCTATCAGCGAGTCTTTCTGATACCATTTCCAGCCGAACTGATACGTTTTCTGACCCGTTGGCGAGGTTACCAGGCGAATGGTGCGGTCCCAGAGGTCGGGTGTCGTCAGTCGTTTTCCGGTGGCGCTGTCTTCGAAAAAAACGGCATAGGTCCGTTTTCCGTCGCGAAAAGCGGCCAGGTTTACTTTCAGATTCGTGGTGTTGAGTGTGTCGATCTGAGCGGTTGCCGACCCGAACGAACCGATCAGCAGGCTGGTGATAAAGAGGAGGTGTTTCATAAGTTTTGCCTGAAGCATCCACCAAAGTAAAACCACTCCCTGCAGATCGGCCAGCTTAGTTTGTTCAACGGCGATTTCTCAATGAGAAACCCGCTGATTTGTGGGATAAAGGTCATTAAGTGGTCATGGATTGTCATTTGTTGTCATTTGTCGCGTGGTAGACAACCAAGACAATGAATGACAACAAATGACAATCCATGACCACTTAATGACTTCAGTACAACTGTTCGTAATAATCGGTTGCCATACGGTTGGCGCCGAAATAGCCATTCACGTCGTTCATGCTGCGTAAAACTAAAGCCTGCCAGTCGTCGGGGCGCTCGTAATACATGGGTATGATCTCGCGCTCGATCAGGTCGAACAGGTTGTCGCGGTCCAGTTCGTCGCGGGCGTGGTCGGGTAGGAGGGGGTCGGCCACAGGAATCAGGAAACTGTTCTCGCCCGGTTTGGTAAACTCCCGAATCCAGCCGTCGTTGGTCGAAATATTGACGGCTCCGTTCATGGCAGCTGTCATGCCGCTGGTCCCCGAAGCTTCCCGGTTGACAATCGGCGTGTTCAGCCAGCCATCGGCACCGTCTTTCAGTAGTTTGGAAAGTCCCAGTTCGTAACCCGTCAGCACGGCCATGTTCGGAAACAGGTGGCTGAGGTAATACAACTGGTTAAAGATGTCGGTTGCTTTGCTATCCATCGGATAGGGTTTGCCCGCCCAGATAAGCTGCACCGGATACTTCGACTGTTTCAACAGACGCGTAAACCGCTCCAAATCCTGCGTCAGTAAATCCGGACGCTTGTAGGCGGCAAACCGACGCGCCCAGACCAGCGTCAGCACGTTCGGATCGAAAAGCTTACCGGTCTGATCGGCAACAACCCTGAACAAGGGTTGTTTCAACTCAACTTTTCGGGTGGCAATCGCCTTTGTATCCTGCGCCAGCCGGGCCGCTTCAATGGCCGGATCGGTCCAGGAGCGCTGGTTTTGCGCATTCGTAATGTGTTTGATGGGGCAAATGCCTTCGTAGCGTCCCCACATATGCCGGGCTACCTCGCCGTGTAGTTTGGAAACCCCATTGGCCAGCCGACTCAACCGCAAAGCCACCAGCGAATGATTAAAGACGTTGTCCTGAATGCCTGTCATCTCCCGGACGCGAGCCAGCGGCAGGTCGCCAAAAAAGTGCATGTCGTTCAGCAGGTTGATGTCGTGCCTCTCGTTGCCGGCTTCTTCCGGCGTGTGGGTCGTAAAGACCAGCCGCTGACGCACCGCATCGACGGAGCCGAGCTTCTGATACAGGTAAAAAGCCGCCGACACGGCATGGGCTTCGTTGAGGTGATACACATCCGGCATGGCACCGAGCGCATCGACGAGTTTGGCTCCCCCAATGCCGAGCACCATACACTGGGCAACTTTCAGATGGACATCGTTGTCGTACAGCCGATAGGAAATGGACCGGGCCGGACCGTCGTTACCGTCGATGTCGGTAGTCAGAAAAAACAGCGGAACGGTCTGAAAGTGCTTCGGGTCCAGGTAATAAGCGCGTACCCGGACGGGTTGACCAGCGATATCGATGGTAAACTCGATATGAGTATCTTCCAAAAAAAAGTACAGCTTCTCGCGAAACTGTACGTCCATGGCATTGTCGGTCTTGCGAACCTGATCGTAGTAGCCGTATTTCCACAAAAGACTGATTCCGATCAGGTTCTGATTCAGCTCAAAGGCGCTTTTCATGTGTGAGCCGGCCAGAAACCCCAGGCCACCTGAGTAAGTTTTCAGGGCCTGATCGACGGCTATTTCCATGGACAGGTAAACAACCGATTTCTTAAACCGATCGTCGACAGAGTAAGGTGGGCGGAAGGCCCCCGGAAGTTGAGAGATCATAGGTATGCGGGTAAGAAAAGCAAGCTAGAAAAAATCCGCTTTCTTCTCCGCAAACGAATCAGGGCTTTTTCCAGTACGTTGGTTTGTCGAAACCGATTGTCTGGGAAAAGCCCTGAGGCTATGATGAAGAATCCTGCCTGCGTTTAGTTGGTTTTTCGCAGATAGACATTGTTGCTGATCGATTCGAGCCGGACAGCCGGGCCTCCACCGTTGACGGTTCCTTCCAGCAGGTAGCCCACAATCGGGTTCTTCTGTTTCTTCGTTTTAAAGTCGATGGTCATATCCGAATACACCTCGCCGGTAATGGTTTTCATGGCTACGTTGGCCCCTTTCGATCCGGGCCAGCTCATGTCGACATAGCCACTGATGGTTTTGGCAAAGACCGGTCCCATGGCGCCTTTAATGTCGATATTACCGTTGATGGTTTCTAACTGTAACTGAGCCTGTTTGGGCAGAAAGACCTGGTAGTTGATGTCGCTGCATACCCACGAGCGCTGACCGTCGCGGTCGGAACTCCAGGAGTAGCGCTGATCGGGGCAGTCTTCGGCCTTTCCCTGCTTCGTCATCTCCTTGTCGAAGTCGGTTTTGAGACTGACTTCCTGCGCCGTGGAGTTAGTCGTTACGGTGAACGCGTCATTCAGTCGGCCACCGTTAACGGTGACTTCGATGCGCACCGAAACCGTCGGTTTATCCCAGTAACGAACCTGAATACTGTCGGCAAATTTGAGGTTCAGGTTGACGAGCTGATTGGGTGCTACCGGTAAGTTTTTCTCAATGATTTTCTGCGCAAAGGCCGGGCCGACCAGCAGCGTGAAGAGAAGGAGATAGAGCGTTTTTTTCATGGGAAAGGGTCGGGAGAGGGTTATTTCTGCTTACGGATGTAGATGTTGCTGTTGATGGTTTTGAGTTGCAACTCAACCCCACCACCGTTCGTAGTGCCGTCGATGTTGCGACCTCCGCCCACTTTCGACATGCCATCTTTCGTGTTCTTAACCCCCAGATCAAAATCTGTGTACATCTCGCCCTGAATTGAGCTGAGCTTCAGATTCGCTTTCGAACCTGCAGGAAGGGTAATGTCGATTGGTCCATTGATGGTCGAAATTGCCGTAGGTTTTTCCTGGCTAAGGTTCGAATACACCACGTTGACTTCGCCGTTGATGGTGTTGGCGACCACCGGCCCCGTAACGTTGTCCAGATCGATCGACGAGTTGTTGGTGCGGATTTCCAGATCGCCGTCCATGTTGCTGATCATGACTTTGGACCCGTGCCAGTTGACCTCCTGGTAGAGGATCGCCACTTTTCGGGGTAACTTGATCGTGTACGTGATCTGCTTGCGGGCCGCTTTTTCGATCTTCAGCCCACCGCTTTCCTGGGTTACGGCCAGCCCGATGCCGGTGTTATCGACGGCCGTGTTGTAGATTGGTTTCAGCCCTTTGGCGCGTTCGGGGGGGGCTTCGTAGCCCGACGAAGCCTGAATCAGCACCTCGTCGCTGTTGTGCCCTTCGATTTTGAGCTGGGCCGCGTCCATCTCAATCGTCACCTTTCGGTCTTTGCTATTGGTCAATTTGGTCTTGTATTCCTGAGCATTGGCCGTAGTGAGGCACCACGCCAAGCTGAGGCTTAGCAGAAGCAACTTTTTCATGAAGGAATTGGAATTAAAAAATGGATACTTTGTAATGGAGTTTCTACGTATGAATCAGCCGATTAGCGCCTTCTTCCGCCTTCTGGCGCACCACGTCGAGCAACTGGCGGTTCTGAGCCAGCCGTTTCATTTCGTTGACGGCTCGTTTTTCTTTAATCGCCACCAGTACCTCGATCAGGGTAATCTGAACGTTCGGGTCGGTCTGCACCTTGAGCGATTGAATCAGGCCATCGCGCACGGCCGACTCATTCTCAAAGCGCGCCAGTGCCTGACAGGCCGCCAGCCGCACGTTTACGTTCGCGTCGAAATTCAGCGTATTGAGCAGCAACTGAGTAATGTCCTGATCGGCCTGAGGGAGCTCGGAACTCTGGTTGACAGCCTGAATCCGTTCGCTGGCCGATGTACTGGGCATGTGTTCGAAGGCCAGCACTTTTTTGATTTCCTGAACCGGTGCATCAGCGGTCGCCGTGGTTTGTGCATTGGTTGTCGTGGCCTGCCGCTGGTTGTAAAACAGACCGCCCGCAAATCCGACGAGTAGCAGGGTTACACTGGCCGCCAGCCGCAGACTCCAGCTTGTCAGACTGACGACTCGGCCCGGTTCGGGCGCGTTCAGTTTGTCGGCCAGGCGACTGATCGACTCAGCCGACGGGTGTTGGCTTCGGCTGGTGGCGAAGTAGCGAAACTGCTCGGCGTGCTGCTGCAGGTGGGGCGGAATGTTCTCCTGCTGGAAGTAATTTCGCAACTGTTTTTCTTCCGCCAGCGAGGTTTCGCCCTCGTAATATTTCTCCAGCAGCGTTTCAATGTCCTGCTTCATAGTCGTTTGCTTTTACGTAATTATCCCGCAGCCGCTGTCGGGCCCGCGACAAAATCACTCGAATGTTGTTGACGCTGAGTCCCGTAATCTGTTCGATTTCCTCGAAGGAGTATTCTTCCACGTCGCGTAGGTGGAGCACAAGCTTTTGCTGGTCGGGCATGGCATCGATCAGGTTGCGAATCAGTCCGGCGCTGTCGGCGAATTCAAGCTGCTGGTAGGGCGAAACGCCATCGGCCTGCAGGCTGAGCATGTCGGCCGCATCGCTCATCTTCTGCCTGTTGTGCGCTTTCAGCTTGTCCAGACAGAGATTTTTGGTCATCTGTACGGCCAGCGCTTCGACGCTGTGGTACGCATCCAGCTGTTGGCGGTTGGTCCAGAGCCTGAGCAGCACATCCTGTAGGGCATCTTCGGCCTCTTCGCGGTTGCGCAAAAACAATTGCGCCAGCCGAAAAAGGCGTCCCTGAACGGGCAGTATGCGTTGTTTGAAAGCTTGTAGATCCATTTCAGTGACAAAGACGACTGAAATCAGAAAACATTACAGGCAGGAGTGAAAATTTTTGAAAAAGGGGTAAGTTGGAACACCGGCTGGGAAGGTCGGTGCTACCAGAAGCGACGAATGGAGTACGCGTCGAAATGGCCGTCCCGGCTAAGCAAAGCCATTTCATCTACAATCGACTGAGCGATAATAATTCGGTCGAAAGGATCTTTATGATGAAATGGTAAAGATCTGATGACCACTGTATGGTCGAAGCGAACAGGTAGGGTTGTAATGTTGTTTTCCCAAACAATACGGTTGAGTTGCTCAAATGATTGCGATAAGTCAAGCTTGCCACCAATACTTAGTTTAATGGCAATTTCCCAGAAAGAAGCAATACTGACAAAATTGGCATTGCCAGCATCCTCAATCAATGTCCGACAGGTCTGGCTAAGTTGTGGATCGCCTTCCAGATACCAGATTAACGTATGCGTATCTAATAACAGGTTCACGGCATGTACTCCTTAAAGTCTTCCAGAGGCTCATCGAAATCATCAGCCATGAACGTGACCAACCCTTTTGCACTGCCGAAACGAGGAACCCGGGCAGGGGAATGAAGCAGGCGCATTAGATCATCGTATACCTGCAAAAATTGCTCATCGGACAGTTCGGCAATTTCTTTGACAACATGAATTTTTAGTTCGGCGGCCTGCATAACGTTTCTTTTTACCATGAATATAAGAAACGGTTAATTAATTATGCCCGTTTCTATGGATTTACTCACACCTTCCGGATCAGCTCCAGCAGCTTGCGGTCGAGTTTGTGGCCGTGCCAGTCTTCGTAAGCCACATCGGTGCGGTCCGAATCGAGAATGCCGAACGAGCCCGAAAACTCCCAGAGCGCAAAGCCAATCCCATGGCTGGTCAGAATGTCGAGCACGTCGCTGAACCAGGCCAGGAATACAGCATGCGGGGTTTTGTTCCAGCAACCGCACTCGCCACAGTGCACCCCAACGCCTTTGTTGACCAGGTCGATCCAGGGCTGATAGAACGTTTCGAGCATGGCACGGCTCAGGTATTTGTCGCCTACCTGCCCCGGCCATTTGGGTTCGGGCAGATGCTCCGGGTCTTTGTTGGCCCAGGGCGCTTTGTAATGCGAAATAATTCCCGGGTTATAGCCCCGACAGCTCTGGGCAATGTCCAGGTCGGTAATTTCGGGAATAACTGAACTGCCAACGTCGTTGCCATCGGCGATAATCAGGTGGGCCGGGTTCTCCTTCCGGATGGCACCGGCCGCGGCCTGCGCTACCTTCCGATACGTGGCTCCCGGTACCGAACTCCGCTTGGAAAGCTGGTCGTTCATGTCGGCCCGCAGGCTGGGTTCGTTGAGCAGATCGAAACTGATTTTTTTCGACGATACGTTTTTGTACCGCTTGGCCCACATGTTCCAGTGAAAGCAGAACGCGTCGAGCGCAGCCTGATCGGTCCAGAGATTATAGGGTTCGTGAAAGCCCGCGTTGACGCAGTAGCCGGGTGCCCGGTGCAGGTTCAGGCTCACGTGCAGGTTGTATTTGTGTGCCATCGCGACCAGGGCGTCGATGCGATCGACTGCCTGCTGATCGATCTGATACACTTCGTCGGGGGTGATATTCCGGCTCCGGTCAAATTTCAGGTACGATGGATACGCCATCGGCAACCGGACAAAATCGAAGCCCCAGTCCTGCATCCATTTGAAATAATCTTCCTGCGTGGCCGGGCGACTGTTGGCTGGGTCGGGCGAAAAGAAATCCAGCAGGTTAAAACCCTTCCACTTCGGCAGCTTGTTTTTGGCCGTCGGCCTTGCTTCGGCAAGCAGACCGGTTCCGGCCGTACCCAGGGCTGCCGTCAGCAGACCCGTGTTCTGAATAAACGTTCTTCGTTGCATGGCCAATAGAGCGCTGAAAATCGCCGATCTACTTATCGCCGACCGCGATCATTTTACCCCGGTTTTAGCCAGGCTTTTGTTGGCCTGCCGGATCGTCTGGTGCGGTAAGTCGTACGTAAAGCAACGTTCCCAACCCCGAAAATCATAATGCCACCACTCCCACGGAAAGATCGAAAAGCCGACCTGCTCCATGGCCGCTCTTAGTATCGCGCGATGAGCCAGCGACGCGCTGTCAGACTGCATGTAGTTGTGGTAAGCGCGCGGAGTCGATTCGTCGTAATCCGATGGCATGGATAAGCGCTTGCCGGTTTTTCGGTCGAACAGCGACAGGTCGATAGCCATGCCCCGGTTGTGCTTCGAGCCTTTCCGCGGATCGGCCACAAAGGTTGTGTCGCCGTGTTCTTCATAAAAAAGCACCGTGATGGCATAGGGGCGATACCCATCGAACAGTACCAGACCGAAGCCCTGTTTTTTAAGATTGTCGCTCGCCTGCCGGATCGCCAGAGCCGCCGGTTTGCGCATGAATACATCGGCGGTTGGGTAAAGCCTGCGTTTGAGAAAATTCGTCGTGTCGGCGTAGGTAACGTCGAACTGGGCATCGGGCAGAATCTGGCGCATATCGACCAGCTCATTGTCGGGGTCAGCTTCGACGATTTTTTTGTAAATGGCTACGTCATTTACAACCGGCAATCCGTATTTGCTTTTCGGCAGATCAAACGTTAGCGACTTCTGGGCGCTGGTCGGCGGCCCGAATAGAGACAGGATAAACAATAAACTGCTCAGGCAGATCAGAAAACGTAGCGAACGGGCCATAGCGGAGAGGAAGTAGGGTGACTAAAAATACCCATTAAATCGATCTCAACGTGCCTGTCGATAATAAATCTATTCCGAATGCCACCAGAAGGCAGTTGCTGGGTAAACAAACGATTCACCGCTATGCTTAGCTCAGTTTAACTGTCAGCACCTCATGCGCCAGTTGCCAGCGACCGCTACGCTTACGCCATACCCGCAGGAATGCCTGCCGGGCACCGTTGAAGGTTGCATACCCATAACTGTAGCCAAGATCGCCGGAAGGAGCCGTGAGCGCCCGCAACGGCTGATAGTCGACCTGTTGTACGGAAGTTTCGGCTAAGCGCTTGGCAGCCGCACCTTCGTAGCGTTCGTGGCCTTCGCGCAATAGCCGAAGGGAATCGCTGGCTGGCAAAACAGCTTTGTAAGCGTCACGCAGGTTTTGCGTTCGGGCTGCCTGCGAGAAGGTCGCTTCCAGTTGCATCAACTCCCGGTTACTGACCGCTGTATCGGCAACCGCCGTGGCTTTGCGGGCAAACTGAGTTGGTGAAATTAATTTCGGAGCGGCCTGCACAGGTTTTGCATGCCCGCAGCCGAAGTCGATCAGTACTTTCCAGTCGCCGGTCGTGGTTTTGTGCCACACGCTCGTAAACTGCCCATAGGCTACGGGTGCGGCATCGTTCAACCCCGGTCGGACATCGAAAGGGCCGGTCGTGAAGCCGAACGTTCCGGAGGCTGCGATTTCGGCATAGTTCGGGTTCCAGCTAATGCGTTGCGAGCCATCGGGAACGCGCTCGTAGGTAGCTTTCCCCGGTCTGAACTGATCGCCGGTGAAGACAACTGACTGGTCATCCAGGTTCGCTACAAACGAATCCCGAATGCCATTCTCACGACCGGCTTTTGCAAATCCGCGCTCGGCCGCGACCAGCGCTTCATAGTCGGCCTGAACCGTCTGGGTTTGCGTTCGGAGCGCATTGGCGCATAGCAGTAACACACTCAAAAATAAAGGAGCGATCATACGTTTGTCTGAGAAATGATAGGGTGTAAACATACAGCAGCACGGCGGTTCTGTCAGCCAGCATTCGCTCAACTGAATCATTGATTGGCTGAACCGGTGGAAATGGTTTTTGGACCGTAGACTGGCACACCAAACGATACATCTACCCCTTTGATTAGACCATTTCAGAAAACTGTATGAACGAAAAGAAGCCCGTCAGCGAATGGGCAGATCGCGTACGTCGATGAGATGTCTGGCCAGCTGCGGATCGTCGGCCATCAGAGATTTGATATGGTTGAGCAACTCATCCGGAAGCTGCGGCTGCCGGCTAATAATGTCGACACCTTCGCGCGTGAACAGCGTTCCGGAAAACCAGATAACCGCCCATTGGCCGTTGGGATCCTGCAAGGCCACTTTCCAGTGGCTCCGTACCAGACTCAGCAGGCCTTTACCGCGCCAGACAAAGGCCGAATCATCTTTTGGGTCTGGATAATCGAATCCGGTGAGGGTTTTGGGCTGGCCTTTCTGCACGTACTTCACTTCGTCCAGCAAGACGTTGGCCTGGCCTTTTTGTTGGGTAACGGAGTAGGTAAAGGTCGGGCTTGTTTTATCACCTTTGAGCCACATCGGAAAACTTGTGCTGCAAATAAACCACGTACCGACCAGTGCCTGGAATAAGTTAGTCATCGGAAGCTGATTAAGTGTTCGCTTTTTGCGCTACAACGCCGTAATTTTAACTGATCGCGTGGGGCGCAGGTTTTTAGATGGTATGCAAATAACAGACAGATTTTTATGACAATGCCGGTTCGGGCAGCATTGTCATAAAAATCTTAAGATTTCACGTTACAAATGATTGTCGATCGGCAGAACGAGGTGATTCAACAGTACTCCCTTGCGCAAAGCAGTAGCACGGGCAGTACGGTCTTTGATATGTTCGAAGCAAAAGGAGAGTTCCGGCGGCACAAGTCCAACTTTCTGGTACCTCACCGCAAAGATTATTATTTTCTGTGTCTGGTGCGCCAGGGAAACAGTCGGCATTGGGTCGATTTTGTGCCGTATACGCTCCAGCCGAACACTTTTTACTTTTCGTCGCCCCAGCAGGTGCAGGTCAAAGAGCAGAGCGAGCCCATGACCGGCATTATGCTCTCGTTTACTGAAGAATATCTGCAGCTGGATGAAAACCGGTCGCTGCGTGAGCTGCCTATCATTCAGAATCCGGACAATGCTCACGAGATGAAACTGCTGCCCGACCAGGTGCAGTTCCTGGAAGACCTGTTGGGTAAGATGCTGGCAGAGTTCAATGCTACCCAGAGCTGGCGAAACGATATGCTGCAATCGTACGTCAGCGTGCTGCTGATCTACTTGAGCCGACTCTATACGGAGCAGTTCCTGCCGGAGCAGCCTTCGCCCGACCGGAGCCTGCTGAAAAAATTCAGAGCCTATATCGACGAGCATTACGATACGCTGCACCAGGTAGCCGATTATGCGGAGCTACTGAATCTGACACCCGGCCACCTGAACGACCGGATCAAGCAGCAGAGCGGCAAAACCGCCATCGAACACATTCACGAGCGACTAATGCTGGAAGCCAAACGACGGCTGCTGCACACCGATCTGTCGGCCAAAGAAATTGCCTGGCAACTGGGCTTCGACGATGTCGCGTATTTCCACCGTTTCTTCAAACGTCTGTCGGGTGAAACCCCGGCCACCTTCCGGACAACGATCCGCGAAATGTACCATTGAAACCGACATACGGCCAATAACGGCGCTGAAACGGGTCTGTAGCTTTGTCCCGTCAATCAGCAACAGCCGTATGCTATCAGAAACAGACCACAACAAAGCCATCGTGACCCGCTTCAACAAAGAAGCCATCGAACAGGGCCGACGCGAAGCTTTCGACGAACTCATCGCCGATTCATTTATCAATCGCACAGCGCCAGCGGGTATGCCGCCCGGTCGGGAGGGCATGGTGCGCTTCATCCTCGACGTACTGCGACCCGCTTTTGGCGATCTGCGGGTCGAAATCTACGATCAGATTGCCGAAGGGGATAAAGTGGTGACGCGTAAGGCCTTCCATGCCACGCACGTCGGTCCGTTTATGGGCATTCCTGCCACGGGCCGATCCATCATTTTTCCGATCATCGACATCATCCGGCTACAGGACGGCAAATACGTCGAGCATTGGAGCATCCGCGATACCCACGCTGTTCTTCAGCAACTGACTCAGGCTTAATTTCTTCGCTTTCGAATGAAAAACTACCTTATTCTGGTTCGTGAACCCGACGGGCGCACAGTTGTCCCACCAGTTGAAGACAATCGGCAGCACCAGCTTGCGGTGAAAGCCTGGATCGACGATTTAGCGGCAAAGGGACATTGGGGAAGTGGGAATGCGCTGACGCTCTCCGGGAAAGTGATTCGCCCTGGTGCGTCGGGACCGCAGGTTTCGGACGGGCTGTATCAGGTAAACGGGCTGGAAATAGTAGGAGGGTATCTGCTCATCAAAGCCCGCGACCTCGACGAAGCCGTAGCGCTTGCGCAAACCTGCCCCATGCTGGATACCGACGGCTTTCTCGAAATCCGCGAGACGATGTGAGCGGAGAATACGATTGAGTGAAGCGTCTTTTCTTTACGAGTCTGCTACGATTTTTCAGCAATGCTGTAACCCCGCGCGGAGCCTGAAGTTTCCAGCAAAATTGACTTCGTATGGGTGACAACAGACTTCGTCTTTGGGTCGGACTATCGGCCTGCTTCTATCTGATAACCGGCGTCGGCTCCTTCGGGCAGACGAAACCAACAGGTTCGACTCTGCCGCAATCGACTAAAGCGGTCGATGCCTTTCTGCAAAAACAGCTACTCGAACGACGAATTACCGGACTTCAGGTGGCTGTAGTGCAGCACGGAAAGCTTGTGCTGTCGAGGTCGTACGGTACCGCTAATGTGCAGGACGCCATTCCAGTTACGAACCGAAGCATTTTTCCGATCAACTCCTGTACGAAAGCGTTTACGGGGGTGGCCATGATGCAACTCGTCGAAGAAGGGAAAGTCGATCTGGCGGCTCCGGTGGCCTACTATCTGGATGGCCTGCCGCAAGCCTGGCAACCCGTTACGATCCGACAATTGCTGACCCACGTTTCGGGTCTTCCCGACATCAACCGAATTCTGAACCCCGGTACGTACGGACTACAGGGCATCGGTACGGAAGAAGAAACCTTTGCCAAGATTCAGACCTACCCGATGGACTTCCCGACAGGAACGCAGTTTCGCTACAACCAAACGAACTACGTGCTGCTGGGCAAGATCATCGACAAACTCCGGGGGAAACCGTTTGCGCAGGTTTTCCAGGAGCGGCAGTTCGATGTGGTGGGAATGCCCGGCACGTGTTTTGCCGATTCGCGCGATGTGATTCCGGGTATGGTGCAGTCGTATCGCTACGTGAGCAACCTCGACGGTAAAGCGCTTGGCAAAGAAAAGCTGATCATCAACTACGCTGAATTTCCGCCCATGCGCCGGACGGCTTCGGGCCTGAACAGCACGGCCGAAGAGATGGCCCGCTGGATTATCGCGCTGCAACAGGGGAAACTGTTGAAAACCAAAGAAGCACTGAAAACGCTCTGGACACCGGGCACTTACAACGATGGATCGCCTACGCAATGGGCGCTTGGCTGGATGGTCAAGCCAAGACCCGGACACGATGCCATTGTCATTACGGGCGGAACGCGCTCGGCCATGTTTGTTTACCCGAACGATGATCTGGCCATCGTGGCGCTGACCAATCTGGCAGGTTCTTATCCCGAAGAGTTTGTCGATGAACTGGCGGGGTTCTTCAATCCGGCCATTCCGTTATCCGATCCCATTACCGCCCTGCGGATGCAACTGGAGAAACGGGGTTTCGACCAGAGCGAAACGGTTTTTGCCGACCTGAAACAAACGAATCCGGGTTTTCGGCCGACGGAGAACGACCTCAATGACTGGGGGTATCGACTCATGAACGGAAGTGGCAAGCCGAAAGAAGCGCTGGAAATCTTTAAGCTCGTTGTGGCTCTATACCCCGACAGCTGGAATGCGTACGATAGCCTGGGCGAGGCCCTGCTGAAAAACGGTCGACCCGACGAAGCCATCGGCATGTATCAGAAATCGATTGCCTTAAACCCGGATAACCAGAACGGAAAGAGCGTGTTAGAGCGCATCCGGAAGTGAAATTGATTGAACACAGAGTCACGGAGAACACAGAGAAAAATAACCTCTGTGTTCTCCATGACTCTGTGTTCAATCGATCTCTTTGATCTGGTAGGCGACAGCGTGGGCGTTGGGTTCGGCGTCCAGATGAATCCACTGGGCATAATGCCGGGTAAAACTGGCACCGTAGTAAAAAATCAGGGAGGCATAAAAGACAAACAGCAAGACCAGAATGATCGCTCCCGATGTTCCGTATAATGAACTGACAGAGCTATTGATCAGGAGCCGGTCCAGCACCTGTTCGCCCAGATCGATCAGGATACCCGTAACCAGCGCGCCTACCCAAACAGCCTGCCAGCGAATCCGGATGTCGGGCAGGTATTTGAAAACGACCGCCACCCAAACCGTCAGCATAACCACCGACAGCAGATGATGGCCCGCCAGCATGGGTAAGTCGTAATCGATGCCGTCTGGCAGGCGCGTTTGCATCAGAATAATGGCCCGATGAATGGCCATCGACAGAATGAACAGAAAACCCGAGAAGATAATGATGCCAAAGGCAATCACTTTATCCAGCAACACATGCCACACGCGCCGACGGGCCGACGATTTTACGCTCCACAACTGATTGAGTGAATTTTTGATAATGGCAAACAGGGTGGTGGAGGCCAGCAGCAGAATAAACACGCTCAGAACCGTTAAAAAGGGGCTGGAGCGCGGTTGCTGAAGGTTTTTGGAAATGTCGCGCAGTTGCCGGGCGCCCTGATGCCCAAACAGGTCGGCCAGCTTATGGAAAAGTTGCCAGCTGATGCGCTGGTTGTGTTCATTGAGCAAGCCGCCAAACAACTCGCTCAGAATAATAACGATGGGCGGTATGGCAAAAAAGCTGAAAAAAGCCGTCGCAGCCGCCATCCGGATTGGGTCGTTGGCGCGTAGGTTCGCCAGCGCGTCGGCCACCAAGCGAAGAACAGGGGTCACTTTTTTCACAATTCACCGGAGTACCTGAATCTGGCTAACGATCTGTTGTGCAACATAGTTTAGGCAACGGACCGATCCCGAACAGAAATCCGCGCGTGTCGTCTATCAGCGTAAACTAAAATTGACGGGTATGTTGTAACGCACGTTTACGGCTCTTCCCTGCTGTCGGCCGGGTTCCCACGCGGGCATACTAGCGACCAGGCGCACAGCTTCTTCATCCAGTCCCTGCCCCAGGTGATTCAACGCCTTGACATCGCGGATGATGCCCTGATCGGTGACGATAAACGTTATGAATACACGACCCTCCAGTCGGGCCGTGCGGGCCGCTTCCGGATAGTGAAGGTTCTGTTTGATATAATCGCCGAGCTTACGCATGCCGCCGGGAAACTGAGGAGGCTGTTCGACCACCGTAAATATGGGTGAATTGGCCGAGGCCGTAGAATCCGCCTGCGCATGGGCAGGAAGCTGAAGTATCCCCAGTAGTAGAAAAAGAAGCAGGAAAGCAGGCATAAGCGAGCGTTAGCGATTGACGATACAGATGATAGCCCTTTGTCGACAAACGTAGTCCGTTGGGAAACACCAACGCATTATTTTTGAGGGAATGGTATATACGCGTCTCCGACTAAGCCCGCTGGGCAAAATCCTTAATCGTTGTGGTGGGTCGACCCAGTTCTGACCAGGTCAATTCGGCTTCGAAGCGCTCAGAGTACTCATTCATCGCTTCGAGGATATGGCTGCCGTAGTTTAGTTTTCTGCTAAACCGACTCAGAAACTGGAGCGCACCTATAGGCGCTTTCAGCACGAAAAGCTTTCTGTGGTAATGCTGACAAAAGAGCCGGGCCGCAGCTTCGTAGGTATGGGCTTCCGGTCCCTGAACCACGTAATCGTAACTGTTCTGATCAGATTGCCGGAGCGCCTTTGCTACCTGTCGTCCGTAATCCTGACCAGCGATGAACCATAACCGAACCGTCGATGAGCCTCCCAGCGCCAGAAAAGGGCCCTGCGTCTGCATCTGAAAACTTTCCATGAACGTAGTCGGGTAAAAGATCGTCGTCGGAATATCGGATGCTTTCAGCAGTCGAACGGCTTCGTGTTTAATTCGGAACACCCACCAGTCGAACCTATTCATACCCTGATAGCGCATCACCAGCGACGACAGATAACCGATTCGGCGAATACCGACCGCTCTCGCAGCGGCAATAATCGTTTTCATACCGTCGGTCTCTGTATGAAATTCTTCAGGTTTCTCGGTTTGCCTGACCGAAAGACTCAGATAAAGAACCTGCTGGTTCTGTAAACCGACGCAGATGCTGGTTGAGTTCTGCAAGTCTGCCTGCACCACCCGGGCTTCCGGAAACATGGCCTGCGCCTGTTCGGTCTGCCGAGTCAGGATGGTAACCTTAAAGCCAGCTTTAATCAATTGCTCGGTGACAGGCTTTCCGATCAGGCCGGTTGCGCCGATGACTGCGACATTCATACCAATGAAGTTCTGCAGACAAACGTATGAAAGCCACGGATTCGGAGCAAATCAGTTGATAAACTGTTGACAATCAAAATGACATATGCCTGGGTGGGTGCGATAAGAAACTACAGATCAGGCAGCTTCACCGCGGTTTGATACCGGTTTTTTGCCAATTGGTAGCAGTTCTCATTGAACATCGGCCCGTCAATCCGTTATTCTTACATCATCCAAACCACACCATCTATATTCTTATTCCACCATTCAACCAAAACAAATAACCCGATGCGGAACCCATTACTCCGCATCGGGTTATGTTCGTACCGCGGCTGGAAAGCCGCGCACAGATTCGGTATTTTAGCTATCAACAAGCGCGGCTTTCCAGCCGCGATCCGAACACTCATTTTCTGGCGGCCTCTACTTTCTCCTGGGTGGGAATAGTCGCTACGTCGCGCTCCCGCTCGGTTTGCTCGACGTATACGGCATAGTCGGCTGGTTCGATTTTAACGCCAAAGTGGTTGGCATAAGCCAGCGTAAATTCTGCGCCGAAGTACAGAATAGCTGCCGTGTAATAAATCCAGGTCAGAATAACGATAAGCGATCCGGCGGCTCCGTAGGTTGAACTGGTGCCGGTAGTTTCGATGTACAAACCAATCAGATAGCGACCGAGCATAAAGAGCAGGGCTGTAAATATGGCTCCCCAGCGAACATCTTTCCAGTTGATTTTAGCATCGGGCAACACTTTGAAAATCACTCCGAAAAGAATCGTAATGACGGCCGTACTAACCAGAAAATTCAGCGCGCTGACCACGTAAACCCCCAGGCCGGGCAGAAAACGGGAAAGCTGATCGCTCAATGCTAGTACAATGCCGTTGACGATCAGAGATACTAACAATAAAAAACCCAGGCTGACGATCAGGGAAGAGGAGAGAAGCCGGTCTTTCAGCATTTTCAGCCAGCCACGTTTAGGTTTGGCTTTTACCCGCCAGATCAGGTTGACCGAATCCTGAATCTCGACGAAAATACTGGTGGCACCGATGACCAGGGTAACAATGCCAATAGCGAGTGCCGTACTGGTTTTTCCCGAGAGGCCTACGCTCTTGATCATATCCTGGATTTGCTTGGCGGCTTCGTTGCCGACCAACCCGTTGATCTGACCGAAAATCTGCCCCTGAATAGCTTCTTCGCCCAAAAAAATACTGGCCAGCGAGATAATCAGCACAAGCAGGGGGGCCAGCGAGAAGATAGTGTAGTAGGCCAGGGCTGCGCTCAGCTTCAGGCAGCGATCATCTAAAAAGCTGTTGAATGCATCTTTCAGAACAGTCCATGCGTTCGCGAAAAAGCTTTGTTCAGAAGCCTTCTTCGGCTTAACCGGATGCGTTTTCATAGGTATCGAGTCGGCAAATAGTCCATTGTAGAACCGGGCCATTAGATTAGCCATAGGTATATCGTTTTCCAATAGAAGCCGCCTGCCAAACACAACTTGGCCAGGCCACTTCACTTAGAATAGATAACCAAAACCGAATCGAGTTGTTACCTAAAATGTTCATTTATAGCTATTTGTTGTTAGCCAATGGCCTACCGTTGTAGTGGTTACCACTCCAGCCAATAGCCACAAATGACCATGAATGACAGGTACTTATCGACCCAAATCAGCCACCCACTGCTGCGCAAACAAACGGGCTTCGGCAACGGGCTCCTTACCCAGCCGGTAAAGAAATTTCCATTCGGCGGGTTTCCGTTCATAAACCGGATTGGCAAAAGCCTGTTTACGACCCATCGGTACTAGCCGGGCTTCAAAATCAACGCTTTCGGTGAGGGCAATAAAATCCTGAAGGCGCTTTTTCAACAGTGGCCGGAAATTGGCGTGTGCGTCGAACTCTGCCTTCTGCCGACGCTGTTCGGCCAGTCGCTCCTTATCGACCTCAGGAGCCGCCGTAGAAGCATCGATGTTTCCCTGCGCCTGCTGTTTGAGCCAGCTCAGATATTGCTTCTTAAACTCAGCCGCCGGTAGGGCCTGCATCTTTTTCAGCGTCGCTATGCGCTGAGTCTGTCGGGTGCGGTCACTGCCCGTCAGCGAAGCCAGTTCCTGTTCTTCCCGGCTGATCTGCGCCTGAGCAGCCATTTTCAGCATGGCAGGGTCCATTTGTACAAACGCCTGATCCATAGCCGCCAACTGGCTTTGCATAGCCGTCTTTTCGGATTCCTTTTCCTGCTTTTGCTTGGCTAGTCCGGCTTCGGTGTAGGCCTCGTCGTAGGGATAGCGCGAGCGCACGTCCTGAAGCCACTCCTGTTTAAAGACTGACGATTCGACATATACCCGGACAACTTTCCCCAGCGCCCGCACGGTCGAAGCGCGGGACGTTTCGGGCAGTTGACGGGCCATTTGGCGCATCGAGCCGGTGGCATTGAAGAAAAACCAGTTCGGTTCTTTTAGGTTCAGCAGTACGTCGTGCCGGAGCTTGGGGGCTTCGATGCCCAGCTCGGTCATGACGTCGCCGGTGCGGGCTGCCATCAGCCAGAGGCTGACGGCCGCGAAGATTAAGGCGGAATAGTTTCGAATGGATGACATGGTGTGAACAAGTAAACGTGTTTTTGAAATGAGTAGTAGACTCATTCAGCCGTTTTTCTGATCTGTGCTTCGATTATTCGCTGTGGCACAGATCAGAAAAAGGTCGGACAATCTTTATTTGGCAGCAACTGGCTGATTCGTCGGGGCCAGGGCCGTGAAGGTTTCTACTTTATTACGAATCGGCTTTTGCGACCGCAGGTAAGTATAGATAGCGCCTAAATCCGTCTCGGTCATACCCGCATACATCATCCAGGGCATCAGCGATTGTTTTTCTCCAGGTTTTACCGGGTGTGGCACATAGCCCCGCGCCGGATCGTGCGCTTTGAAACGGGCGATGAACTGAGCTTTGGTCCAGCGGCCAAGTCCGGTTTCTTCGTCGGGGGTAATGTTGGCCGACCGTATCATGGCTCCCGGCATGGCAAATTCGCTGCCCCCGGCAAAATCCATCCCTGCTACCGGCGCTCCTTTTTCCTTCCGGGTATGACAATCTGAACAGGATGCGGCATTGACCAGATACTGGCCGTAAGCCAGGGTTTCGCTAGTGTCGGGGCGTGTCTGAAAATCCGGTTTCTGCGGAATCGTGTTCAGGATGAAGTTCATCGGGAAATCCGCTTCCGACTTTGGAATGGTGTTCTTAACCGGTTTCAGGGTCCGGACATAAGCGATGATCGACTTCACGTCTTCGGGGTCCATATGGCCGTAGGCCGGGTGGGGCATCACCGGGAAAAGCGCCTGCCCGTCGCGGCTCACGCCCGAGGTGATGGCCCGGAACACTTCGCCGTCGGTCCAGTTGCCAATGCCCGCGGGAGTAATGTTACGGGAATAGAACGTACCCGGAAATCCCATTTCGGGACCGAAGCGATCGCCCCCTTTACCCAGCGTTCCCGGAATCGGCGGTCCGGTAAACAGGCTCCAGTCGCGGGTACTGTGGCAGTCCATACAGACATTAACGTGATTCGCCAGGTAGCGACCCCGTTCGATCTGAGCGGCAGTGGCGTTTATTTTCAGATCCGGTGCCTGACCGACATTGGGTAAGCCCAGCTTGATATAAGCCAGACCGCCCGCTATACAAATCAGGACGATGGCCAGTCCAATGCCAAGGATACGGAGTGCTTTTTTCATGACCGATAATGGTGAGAGTGAAAAGGGGAGCCGGTTGTTTCGGTGAAATCCGGCTCCCCAGACGTGTTATGAGGTGTATGAAAGGTGGAAAACAAAATGTACTTATCAGTCGCCTTCGGGTCAGGCCATTTCCAGTGCCGGGCTGAAGACCTGAGCGTGGTCGGCAATAAACTCCGAGTAGCTGCGGGGAGATCGGCCCAGTAGTTTCGTGACGAGCGCCAGATCGTCGGCCGAAGCCACCAGACCCTCGTTCTGGAAGAAGTGGTACATATGAGTCCAGTCGTCGATGATCCAGGCCGGTACCCACTGGTCGATCTGGGCGGCAAAGAGCGCCATGTCATCGTTAGCGTAGCGTACCGGAAAGCCGAGCTGATCGGTCAGAATCCGGGCCGTGTCCTGGCCCGTCAGGCTATCCGGGCCAACCAGCGGAATCGACTGCCCATTCCATTCGTCGGAGAGTAATGCATTGACCGACGCTTCGGCAATGTCGCGTATATCGACCCGGTTCAGACCGACACTGCCAATGGGTTGGGTATACAGCCCCTGGTTGACAATGGCGTTGGCAAACCACAAATCGTTCTGGTAGAAATTGTTGGGGCAGATGAACGTGTAGTTCAATCCCGCCTGCTGAATGGCGTTTTCAATGGTGATCTTGGGGCGAAAATGCGGAATGTGCGGGCCTTTGCGCGCGTCATGAATGCTTTGGTAAACGATCTTATGGACTCCTGCCCGTTTTGCTGCAGCTACGACATACTGGCCCTGGGCGGCTTCCGTATGGCTTTGCCGATTGAGCAGGAAAACCCGGTCGACATCGGCGAAGGCTTTGGGCAACGTGCCGGGGTCTTCCATATTGCCAATCGTGAACTGAACACCGGCGGGCAATTGTTCGGCTTTTTCGGCGGAGGTAACCAGGACCCGCACGGCCTGATCGCGACGGAGCAACTCGGCAACGATCAGACTACCGACGTTACCCGTACCACCAATAACTAACGTTTTCATGGTTTTTTGATTAATTGAGGAAAGAGTTATAGCTTATCTGGGCGTACAGAACCACTTTGGTGAGTCTAGTCTATACAGACAGGATATTTGAACGCCTGATTTAGATTGCCTTCCAGGTCATGGTTGTTTTGGAAGACCGGTTGTACTCGGTAACTGAGATTTCCACTTTCAGGCCAGCGGCCGATGCTTCCAGTACCTTCCACTCCGCTACATCGGTGGCATCGTCTTCCTGCACGATCCGGATTGTTTTGGTCTGTGCGTTGTATGACCAGGTACCGGGCCTGGCAACCGAAGGGTCGGTCTCCGAATCCGAACAGGATAGGCTGCCGTTGCCGCCGGATAGTTTGCCGTTCGCTTCGAAGCGGATCGTATTGTCGCGGTCGCAGGGGCGCATGAAGTCGAGCAGTTCGGAATCCAGTTTTCCATCGCCGTCGTGGTCGATGGCCGGGCTTACCTGAAACGACGTTAGCATCAGGTCTTTACCCACGAAGGCGGGGGTATCGTTGCCGGGCTGGATGGTTTCGCTTTCTTTTTTGCAGGCCGAAGTCGCCAGCGTTAATGTGGCCACGGTGGCCAGTAATAAGGTAGTGATGCGGTTCATTGCTTTGGTTGTTTACTGATTAGAAAAGAGTTGCTTTCGGGTTTCTGTCCAACTGACGATACAAAAGTGAGTCGGCAACGGCCGTTGTCCCACAAGCTGTTGGATCAACCGGAAAAAGCGGAGGATGAATTGTCGGAGACGAGCGGCCAAGTGTAGATCGTCTCAGCGGCCTTTGCCCTAACGGACACGTTCACTAGCGGACAGCGTCTGTACATTTCCGGACAACCAAACCGCTCAGAGGGGGTTCAGGCGCACGTTAGAAAGCCTTTTCTGAATTTGGCAAGGTATTTGTTTTGCATAATTATAACTAATCATCGATAACCCGTTCTGGTGATGCGCAGAGCGTTTTTAGGGGAGTTTGAAGAAATCGTGCTGCTGGTCGTAGCGGCCTGTCCGGACGAAGCGTACGGGGTGACGATCTGGGAAGATGTTCAGCGACAGACGGGCCGCTCGATTACGATGAGTGCCGTTCACGCGACGCTGTACCGGCTCGAAGATAAAGGGTTTCTGACCTCGACCCTGGGCGGAGCCACGACCGAACGGGGTGGCCGACGAAAACGATTTTTCGCCCTGACGGCGCTGGGTATCCGGGCGCTCAACGACATTCAGGAAATGCGAAACCGACTCTGGCAGGCTATTCCGCCGGGAAAACTGCAATGGGGAATGAATAATGGATAATGAATAATGGATAATGTACAATGAAAAATGATGTTGCTAAGGTTATTATGAGTTAAGTGTTTGTTAATTAGTTGATTACCCATTGTTCATTTTACATTATCCATTATCCATTATGAAACACTCCCCGCCCCGTTGGGCCGACTGGCTGTTGGACACCTTTGTCGATCCCCGCCTGAAGGAGGACCTGCAGGGCGATCTGCACGAAGTGTTTTACAAACGGCTGGAAGAGGCTGGCCCCACCAAAGCCCGGCGCCAGTACGGCTGGGCGGTGCTGCATTACCTGAGTCCATACTTTTTTAAACCAATCCGTCCTACTCATACATCCGCTTACTATTCCTCTCCATTTTTTCTGAGTCCAACCATGTTTCGTAATTATCTGACCGTTGCCTGGCGAAATATTGCCCACAATAAATCATTTTCGGCCATCAATATCCTGGGTCTGGCGCTCGGTATGGCCTGTAGCCTGTTGATCCTGTTCTGGATTCAGGACGAGTTCCGGGTAGATGCGTATCACGCCAACGGACCACGGCTGTATAACGTCATGGAACGTCAGTTCTACGACGGAAAGGTCGAAGCGAGTCCGGGAACGCCCAGCCTGCTGGCGGATGAACTCAAAAAAGAATTCCCGGAGATTGCTTATGCGGCCACGCTTTCCTGGGAAGAAGAGCGTACGTTTTCGGTAGGTGATCAACTGAATAAGGAAAAAGGCCGCGCTGCTGGTGCCGACTGGTTCAGCATGTTCAGTGTTCCGCTGCTGGCGGGTTCGGCTGAAACCGCGCTGAATGCACCGACGGCCATCGCGATCTCGCGCAAACTGGCTCAACATTATTTTGGTAGCCCAGCGGCCGCGATGGGGAAGGCTATCCGGCTGGGAGCCAAAGACGATTACCAGGTCAGTGTGGTTTTTGAGGATATACCGGAGAACAGTTCGGTAACCTACGACTACCTGCTGAGCGCACAGGACCTGCTGAGACGCAACGAATGGTTGAAAGACTGGGGGACCAACGCCCTCGAAACCCGGATCATGCTCCGAACCGACCGCAACGGTGTGGCGGCTGATCCGGCCCGACTGGAAGCGAAGATGCGGTCGTTTCTGAAGCGTAAAAATCCGGGTATGGCCAAGCACGGACTGGATATTCAACTGTTTCTGCAACCGTATCCGGAAGCTTACCTGTACTCCAATTTTAAGAGCGGGTATCAGGATGGCGGCCGCATCGAATATGTACGGCTGTTCGGGATCGTTGCGGTGTTTATCCTGCTGATTGCCTGCATCAATTTCATGAACCTGGCGACGGCCCGCTCCGTCAAACGGGCGCGCGAAGTGGGCGTACGGAAAGTGGTCGGTGCCGGGCGCAGCGGGCTGATCGGTCAGTTTATTGGCGAGGCTTTGGTGCTGACGTTGCTGGGGCTGGCCATTGCCGCGGGGCTGGTCTGGCTGTTACTGCCTACATTCAATAGCCTGACCGGCAAGCACATTACATTCCGATTCACGGAGGCTTCGTTCTGGGTTACTTTGCTGGGCATGACGCTCGTTACGGGACTGCTGGCCGGTAGCTACCCGGCGCTCTTCCTGTCGTCACTGAACCCGATTCGGGTGTTGAAAGGTACGGTCCGGCATAGTTCGGGGGCGCGGCTGTTTCGGCAGGGGCTGGTGGTGTTTCAGTTTGCGCTGTCGATGCTGCTGATTATCGGAACGATTATCGTGTACCGGCAGATTGATTTTATCCAGACCAAAAACCTGGGCTTCGACCGGGAGGGGATGGTGTATCTCGCTTCCGAAGGGGAACTATTGAACAAATACGACCTCTTCAAGCAGGAGTTGCTACGAATGCCCGGCATTCAGTCCGTAACCCGCATGGACGGAACCCCTACCAACGGATTTGGGAGCACGGGCAACGTGCAGTGGCCGGGAAAAGACCCGATGGCGAGCATCCAGTTTCAGTTCTCGACAGTCGACTACGATTTCGCGAAGACTCTGAAAGTGAACGTGACCGGCCGCGATTTTTCCCGCTCGTTCGGCGCCGATTCGGCCAATTTCCTCATCAACGAAACCGCTGCCCGCCGGATTGGTTACCGTGAGCCGATCGGTAAGCCACTGACGATGTGGGGCAAACCCGGAACGATTGTCGGGGTTATTGCCGATTACCACCAAAGTTCGATGCACCAGCCGATCGAGCCGTTCATTGCCAAACTGGGTGGAGGCAAATCGATCATCGTACGAACCCAGCCGGGCCAGACCCGACAGGCGCTGGCCAGCATGGAAACCCTGGTTCAGCAGATGAATCCGAAATTTCCCTTTCAGTACCAGTTTGCCGACGAAGCGTTTCAACAGTTATATCGGAGCGAAACCGTGGTGGGCACGCTGGCGAATTACTTTGCTGTTCTGGCGGTGTTCATTTCCTGCCTGGGTTTATTTGGGCTGGCGGCTTTTACGGCCGAACAGCGTACGAAAGAAATCGGCGTTCGGAAAGTACTGGGCGCATCGGTCCCCAGTATCGTTGGTTTACTGTCGCAGGATTTTCTCAGGCTAGTGCTGGTGGCCATTGTGTTGTCTTCGCCCGCAGCCTGGTTTGCCATGAGTCGGTGGCTGGAAGGATATGCGTATCGAATCGACATCGAATGGTGGATGTTTGGGCTGGCGGGCTTACTGGCGGTTGGCATTGCACTGCTGACGATCAGTTTCCAGAGCATCAAAGCCGCCCTGATGAACCCCGTCAAAAGTTTGCGGAGTGAATAAATCAAATCCCGGAGCCGTGTAAGTCTTGTGTTCTGCTAAACCCGAAATGATGGAAAACACGCCACCCCGCTGGGCCGACTGGCTACTGGAAACGTTCGTAGATCCTCATCTGCGGGAGGATCTACAGGGCGATCTGCACGAGGTTTTCTATAAACAAGTTGAGAAAATGGGGCTGGCTAAAGCCCGTTGGGCGTATGCATGGGCCGTTCTGCATTATATAAACCCGGTCTTTTTTGGCCGGAAACAGCCAGCTCAATATTATTCTCCCTCTTTACTCCATCCGGCTATGATCCGTAATTATCTTAAAGTTGCCTGGCGCAATCTGCGCAAACATAGTGCTTATTCGGCTTTGAACATCTTCGGGCTGTCGCTGGGTCTGACAAGTTGCTTACTGATGACGTTGTATGTAGTCGATGAGTTGAGTTATGATCGTTTTCATCAGCATGCGGACCGGATTTATCGGGTTGATACCTACGCAAAATTTGGTGGAACCGTACAGGATCTGGCCGAAACTCCTGACCCAATTGGGCCTACGCTGAAAAAAGATTATCCCCAAGTTGAAGAGTATGTGCGATTTTTTAAGGCGGACGGTTCCCGATTGGTCAGGAAGGGGAAGGAGTTCATCGAGGAGGCCCATACGATCTATGCCGATTCGACGCTGTTTAACGTCTTTACCCTGCCCGTCTTAGCTGGAAATCCGCAGACGGCCCTTCGGCAGCCAAACTCGGTCGTCATTACTGAATCAACCGCGAAGAAATATTTTGGTCGCCCGAATGTGCTTGGTCAACTGATCGAAGTCGATAAATCGGTTTATACGGTAAGTGCTGTCATCCGGGATATTCCCCATAACTCCCATTTTCATGCCGATTTCATTTTTCCGATGAGTGGCCTTGATTACGGGTGGGGGAATTTTCTCACAACTAACTTTCATACGTACATCTTGCTGCGAGCGGGCGTTGATCACACGGTTTTTAACCGGCAGCTCATGCAGGTCATCAAGAAGTACATTTATCCGCAAGCCAAAGATATATTACATCTCAACAGTCCGGACGATTTCAATCGGGGGGATACCCGGTTTGAAATGACGCTGTTTCCGCTGACGGACATTCATCTACGATCCGATCGGCGGGCCGAACTGGAACCCAACGGTAATAGCCAGTTTGTGTACATTTTTTCAGCCGTAGCCCTTTTCGTGCTGCTGATTGCCTGCGTCAATTTCATGAATCTGTCAACGGCTCGCTCATCGGGCCGGGCCAAAGAAGTCGGTATTCGTAAGGCACTGGGCACGAATCGAAAGTCGTTGATGGGGCAATTCCTGACCGAGTCCACGCTGATGGTGACCCTGGCGTTGCTGATCGCGCTAGGCATGACGAAGCTGGTTACGCCTTTGTTTAATGATCTGTCGGCCAAAGAGTTAGGGGTGACTACACTTTTTTCGTTTCCTATTTTACCTTTTTTGTTGGCGATACCATTACTGGTCGGATTGCTGGCAGGGAGTTATCCGGCTTTTCTGCTGTCGGCCTTTCAGCCGGTTGCGGTACTGAAAGGAGAGCTGGGCAGTCGGATAAAAACATCAACGTTTCGGAGCGCCTTGGTGGTCTTTCAATTCGTTTCTTCCGTTATCCTGGTAATCGGAACGATCATTGTGTACCGTCAACTGGCGTACATTCAGACGAAAAACGTTGGCTTTACCAAAGATCAGGTCCTGATCATTGATGGTACTCAGGTTCTTGGCGATCAAATCGAACCCTTTAAGCGGGAACTATTAAAATTGCCGGGCGTCACGGCGGGAACGGTCAGTGGGTTTCTTCCCATTTCGCCGGCTCTTCGCAATGGTCAGACGTTCGCTAAGCAGGCCGACCTGAGCCCCGCTACTATGTTTGACACCCAATCGTGGATTGTCGATGCCGATTACATGAAAACGATGGGTATGAAAATTCTGAAGGGACGTAATTTCTCGGCGACCCCCAACTCCGACGACCGCGGGCTGATTATCAATGAGTCGCTGGCAAAACTCCTTGGCTATCGTGACCCGGTAGGCCATCCGTTGTATACAGGCGACAGAAGCCAGCCTCCGTATACCATTATCGGCGTTGTAAAAGACTTTAACTATGAATCCTTGCGGCAGCGTATCAGTCCACTGTGTTTCCAGCGGGGGACGAACGCGGATCGGGTGGCCCTCCGGGTAACGGCTACGGCTACACGACCGGTTCTTGGGCAGATTGAAGCGATCTGGAAAGCGATGGCTCCTGAAGCCCAGTTTCGGTACCGCTTCATGGACCAGGCTTTCGACTCGATGTACCGGTCCGAACAACGGATAGGGAGAATTGCGCTCACGTTTGCCTGTCTGGCTATTCTCATTGCCTGCCTGGGACTGTTTGGCCTGGCGGCTTACATGGCCGAACAACGGACGCGCGAAATTGGTGTCCGGAAAGTACTGGGTGCTACCTCCGGTGACATTGTTTCCATGCTGTCGGGAAGTTTTCTTAGACTCGTTCTAGTGGCCATTCTTATTGCCTGTCCGATCGGCTACTATTGTATGGAACTCTGGCTACAGAATTTTGCCTATCGAATCGACATTGAGTGGTGGGTTTTCATAGTTTCCGGTCTTGTAGCGGTCGGCATTGCGTTGCTCACGATCAGCTTCCAAAGCATTAAAGCTGCCCTGATGAACCCCGTTAAAAGTTTACGGAGTGAGTGAGCAGAAGGCAGGGTGTGGCGTGGGTTGCAGGGTGTAGCAGGGGTACGGATAGGAGGGAAGCGTCAACCAATCAGGGCGTTGGTTTAACTTGTAGTGCCGACCGTCATCGGTCGGCTGTGGAAAGTTGTTTCGCCCACCCAGGGACGGTCGGTACTACAGAAAAGCCGCTTCCTGGATTTTTTACGAACTACTTCAACTAGAGTACCCTAAGAGCCGGTCTTTTTGTCAAGTCAACAAACGTGATCGTAAAAAATAAAGCCAGACGACGCGAAGTCACCTGGCTTTTTTGGTTCGCTTAGTAGAACGGCTATTATCTAAAACTAGGTGCCTTTCACAGCATCCCCGTCTATCAGCGACTCACGCATATGAAACTAGCGACAACGGGAATTGTTTTAGATCGGTGAATTATTTTCCACTTTTTTGTCGAAACTAAGAAAGGCATTTACTAATGTGGGCCGATTGAGCAGAACATGAAGAGGTAGTTGAAGCAGCGCTGTTTCATCACCGCCGATATGAATTAGCCTTTTTATACCTTTATGGGGTATATAAATTAGCGCGGGGTGCGCTTTTTACGACAGACCATATTCATGAACCGTTCCATTTCTCACCTGATCATTGCCTTATCCCTTACAATTCAGTATGTTTTCGCCCAATCGAGTCCTGCCATTCTTCAGCGCGAATGGATTTACGAACAGGCGCCCACCCCTGAATGTCACGCATCGACCATTGCCCAGACTCCAACGGGCCTGATAGCCGCCTGGTTCGGTGGAACCTATGAACGGCACCCGGACGTCGGTATCTGGGTTAGCAGCAAAACGGGTTCAACCTGGACAACTCCCGTCGAAGTGGCCACGGGCGTTCAGCCCGACGGTAAACGGCTGCCCTGCTGGAATCCCGTTTTGTATCAGGTACCCAAGGGCGAACTGATCCTGTTCTATAAAATTGGTCCCAGCCCGTCTACGTGGTGGGGGTTATTGAAGCGGTCGAAAGACGGCGGCAAAACCTGGTCGGAAGCAGAACGCCTGCCAGACGGAATTTTGGGCCCGATCAAGAATAAGCCGGTTCTGTTATCATCAGGCGTGTTGTTATGCCCAACCAGCTCGGAAGACCATAACTGGCGGGTCCATTTCGAAATGACCAGTGACTGGGGAAAAACCTGGCAAAAAACTGCGCCGATCAACGATGGTGTCGACGACGGGGCCATTCAGCCTAGTGTGCTGTTTCATCCCAACGGTCAGTTGCAGGCGCTTTGCCGCAGCCAGCGAAGCGGTTTTATTGTAGAAACCTGGTCGAAAGATCAGGGCAAAACCTGGTCGCCACTGACGAAAACGACGCTGCCAAACCCCAACTCAGGTACCGACGCCGTGACCCTGAAAGACGGTCGGCAGGTATTGGTCTATAACCCAACCTCACCCGTAGCGGGCAAGAGCGGACCACGGACCCCGCTGGACATCGCCATTTCTCAGGACGGAAAAACCTGGAAAACCCTCGCCCGACTGGAGTCTGAACCGGGTGAGTACTCGTACCCGGCCGTTATCCAGACCGCCGATGGACTGATTCACGTGACGTACACCTGGAAACGCCAGCGCGTCCGGCACGTGGTTCTCGATCCGAACAAGGCTTAGTTTTGCCGTCCGAGTTCCTGCGTAATCGTACTGCTTAGGCGCAGGAGCTCGATCTCGGCGCTTTTCGCATTGAATTCAGCATCGATCAGCCGCAGCTGCGCATCCAGCAAATTTCGTTGCACATCGCGAAAACCAACGGCGGTCAGGGTGCCCAGTCGGTAACGGTCATAGGCGATGTCGACGTTCTGCGTCGAGATCTTATAGTTCTGCACTTCGAGCGAAAGGAGTTGCAGGTTGGTTTTGTATTGCTGATACGTCTGGGTCAAGGCCAGATCGAGCTGGACCCGCTGGTTGTTGGTCTGGTACTCGGCTGCCAGCGCATTGGCCGTGGCTACCTGATTGAGCCGACGCTGGTTGAACCCATTGAATATGGGCACCGATGCCTGCACCCCATACGTAAACCCGTTGTTGCGGGCCGTGGCTACGGTGGTGTTACCGCCCTGGTTATTGGTGCTGGTGTAGGCATAACCCGACAGCAAGTTGATCGTTGGTAACTGTTGCGCTTTGGCTAGTTTGATATTCAGATTGGCTACCTGCTGGTTCAATACGGCCGCGATTAGCAGCGGGTTGTTGGTTTTCAGGGATTCCCGCAATGGCTCGAGCGCCAGGTTAGAGCGTACCAGAATGGTATCACGGACCGCAAATTCAGTGGCTGGGTCGCGCACCAGCAAAGTGTTCAGAAACACTTTAGCATTCGACAAGGCCAGTTGCTGAGCGATCAGAGACGCCGTGTCGACGTTGTAATCGACCTGAGCCGACAGGTAATCTACTTTGGAAAACGTGCCGACTTCAAAATTCGTACGCGCCAGGTCGAGCCGATACTGCGATATGTCGAGCGCCTGCCGGACCGCCAGTAAGCGCTGCAGTTGCCGTACTACATCGTAATAAGCTGTCGAAACGCTGGCCAGCGTTGCTTCTATGTTGGCACGGGTATTTACTTCACTGATACGCACCAGCTCTTTCAACTGATCGAGCACGTAGAACGTCGCAAACCCATTGAAAATGTTCCAGTTGAGGTTAATACTGGTTGTGGTCGTTTTACTGATAACCCCCGGCCGGTCAGTTGGCGACGTAGTCGGTACCAGATACGTCTGCCGCAGGTGTTGATTGGAACTGTTGTTGTTGAGATTGCCGGAGAGGGTAGGTAAGAAGCCGGCGTTGCCCAGGGTATTGTTGTAGAGCGCAATCTGCTGCTGTACCTTGTTTATTTTGATCTGATAATTTTGACCAAGAGCCGTTTGGATGGCGTCGCCCAGGGTAATCGTTTCCCCCTGCTGTACAACGGTGGGATTACGTAGGGCGCGCTGAATAGGGGTTTGAGGGGGTTGAGTAACACTGGGAGCTTGTTGAGCGAAGGCCGAAATCGAAAAACAGGTAAAGAAAATCCAACTGCTGAGCTTCATTGAATTGAGGTTATCAAGGACGAGTAGGACAAAAATACGAGAATCTGCGATTCGCTGCTTGGCTATTTAACTTTCTCCTAACTTGCAGTTTTCCTGACCGCTCATCATGACACGTTTGCTCCTCTTATTGGCCGCTCTGTTTGTTGCTTTAACCGGCTGTTCATCGAAGAAAAAAGCTGACCTGCTGGTCACCAACGCACAAGTCTATACGGCAGATTCGACCTTCTCGACGGCCGATGCCTTTGTGATTCAGGACGGAAAGTTTCTGGCCGTCGGGTCCGCCAAAACCCTAGCCCATCAGTACGAAACCGCTACGGAAATCGATCTGGGGGGCCTGCCGGTCTACCCTGGATTCTACGATCCACATGCGCATTTTCTGGGTCTGGGGCAAGTGCTCGATCAGGCCGATCTGGTCGGGGCCGGTTCGTTCGATGAAGTCGTTGAGCGACTCAAAACGTTCTACAAAAGCCATCCCAACGTACTGTGGCTCACGGGCCGTGGCTGGGACCAGAATGACTGGCCGGACAAAGCGTTTCCAACGAAAGAAAAGCTGGATGAAGCTTTTCCGAACGTGCCGGTCGCGCTGATGCGGGTCGATGGGCATGCCCTACTGGTCAACTCGAAAGCGCTGCGGATTGCCAGCATAACCGCCGGCTCGAAGCTGCCTGGTGGCGAAGTGATGTTGCAGAACGATCAGCCGACGGGTGTGCTGGTCGACAATGCCATGCAGCTTATCCGGCGGGTGCTTCCCCAACCCGACAAGGCCGACAAAACCCGGATGCTACTCAACGCCCAGAAAGCCTGCGTAGCGCTGGGGTTGACCACCGTCTCGGACGCGGGCATTAGCCCGGACGAAATCAAGCTGATCGATAGTCTGCACCGGACCGGCAAGCTGAAAATCCGCGATTACGCCATGGTCAGCCTGGGCGAACCCAATCTGAATTATTTTCTCAAACGCGGTCCTTTCCAGACCGACCGGCTGACGGTTCGGGCGTTCAAGCTCTATGCCGATGGGGCGCTGGGTTCACGCGGAGCCTGCCTGCGCCAGCCCTACAGCGACCGCCCCGAAACCGGTGGTTTTCTGCTGCTCAGCCCATCGGAACTGGAACGCGTAACCGGGCTGCTCTACAAATCCGATTTTCAGGCGAATACCCATTGTATCGGTGACTCGGCCAATCATCTGATGTTGGCGCTTTACGGAAAACTGCTGAAAGGCAAAAATGACCGACGGTGGCGCATTGAACACGCGCAGGTGGTATCGCCGGACGATGTCTGGGAATTCGGTCGTTACTCGATCATACCGTCCGTGCAGCCGACACATGCCACTTCGGATATGTACTGGGCCGCCGACCGGCTGGGACCGGTTCGGGTAAAAGGAGCATATGCGTTCAAGGATTTGATGAAGCAAAACGGCCTGATCGCCTTCGGGAGCGATTTTCCCGTGGAAGCTGTCAACCCGCTGTTTGGCTTCCACGCAGCGGTGGCCCGGCAGGACGCAAAAAACTACCCCGCCGGTGGTTTTCAGATGGAGAACGCTGTCGACCGGAAGTCGGCGCTGCTGGCCATGACGCGCTGGGCTGCTTACGCCAACTTCGAAGATAAACTACGCGGCTGTATCGCCCCTGGTAAGCAGGCCGATTTTGTCGTGCTCGACCGCGACATCATGACCGTTCCGAACCAGCAACTCCGCCAGACGCAGGTGAAGCAAACCTGGATTGGTGGTGAGCGGGTTTTTTAGGTAATGACTATTTTTGAACAGATTTCAACCAAAGCCGCCGAAGTAGCCATGTCAGCAGCACAAATGTGGATTAACGAGGGGATCAACCAGGGGCTTGCCAAAGGCATTCAACAAGGGATAGAAAGAGGCATTGAACAGGGGGTTGAACAGGGCATTGAACGCGGTATTCGGGGCATGCTGAACTCGGTATGGATGCCGCCACCATTGCCACCGCCCTCGATATGCCCCAGGCCAATGTAGAACGGCTGATCGAAAAAATACGCAACGAAAAGGAGTAGGCTGGTTTGTAATGAACGAATGGTCGATCAAACTTTTGTCTGATCAGACAATCCGCAGAACTTCATACGTCAGTTTATTGAACGTAAGGGTATCCCCGGCTTTACGGCCTGACAGTACTGTGGCGATGGGCGACGCTGGTGAAATCGCAAAATAATCCTGTCCCTCCAGCGTCAGTTTTCCAGCGCTGATGCTGACGAAAAAAGCGCCCCGGTTTGTCAGTACCAGGCTTCCCGGCTGAACAATTTCGTAGGTTTTTTCAACGTTCAGTCGGCTTAACTCCTGACTTAGTTTCAGGGCTTCGGCCAGGAGTTGCGCATTCCGGTCACGCTCAAGCTGAGCCATTGCCCGACCCGTTTCGTATTTGTCGCCCGCGCTGCTTTTCGACTCTGAATTGGCGGCCTCCTGAGCCGCTTCCATTGCCTGGCGGGCCGTATCGATTCGTTGTTGTACGTATGTCTGGCAAAGCGCGAAGAGAGCGGCCTTTGTAGGCTGATCCGGGGTGTTCATGTGACGGGAAAGCAACTAATTATTGTTAGAGTTTGTGCAGATCTTAGCGGCTGCTTTCTATAAGTTTCCTCGCTTCATTTCGCGTACGGCAAAATTCGCGGCCCGCGCTGTCAGGGCCATGAAGGTGATGGACGGATTCTGGTTGCCGGTCGAGGTCATAGCGGCTCCGTCCGTCACGAATACGTTCTTCACCGCATGTAGTTGGTTATGCGCATTCAGCAGCGACGTTTTCGGATCGTGGCCCATCCGCACACCACCCATCTCGTGAATGTCGAGGCCGGGGTTTCGGTGATCATCGTAAGGTTTGATCCGTTTACAACCCGCTTTGTCGAGCATCTCGGCCCCCTGAACCAGAAAATCGTTCATCATTTTCAGGTCGTTGTCGGTGTAATCGATGGCCGTCACCAACTGCGGAATCCCCCAGGTGTCTTTCTGGTCGGCACTCAACCGAACGTGGTTTTCGTAGCGAGGAACGGTTTCGCCCTGCATCATCATAAACACCGTCCAGGCACCCGGATCGCTCAGTTTATCTTTGAAATCGGCCCCAAAGCCCGCCTGCGACGCGCCCCGGTGCCAGTTGGTGCGGGCCGCGCTGAAAGCGACTATATACCCCCGCTGAAAATCCATTTCCTGCTTACGAACGTTGCGGAAGTTAGGCATAAACGCCGTGGTTGGGCGCCGGCCGTAGTAATATCCATCCTCGAACCCATCGTAGTCGGCAATGATATTGCCCCGATAGTTGTGGAAGGCCACGTAGTGCCCCAGGAGCCCGCTGTCATTGCCCAAACCGTTGGGAAATCGTCGGGATGTCGAGTTAAGCAGGATCAGGTTGCTGTTCAGGCAGGCCGCATTGACGAAAATAATCCGGGCAAAATACTCGGTCATCTGCTTCGTGTGCGTGTCGATCACCCGCACCCCCGTCGCTTTTTTCTTCGCTTCGTCGTAAATGATCGAATGAACCACCGAATCCGGGCGCAGGGTGAGTTTGCCGGTTTTGGCCGCCCAGGGGAGGGTAGACGAGTTGGAACTGAAATAACCACCGTAAGGGCAGCCCCGATAACACAGATGCCGGGCCTGGCACTGTGCCCGGCCCTGATCGTAATGGATTTGCTTCGGTTCGGTCAGGTGAGCGCACCGGCCAATGATCACGTTTCGATCCTGATACGATTCCGCCACGCGCTTTTGAATATGCTTCTCTACGCAGTTGAGCTCCCAGGGCTTCATAAATTCGCCGTCGGGCAGGGTTTCCAACCCATCTTTGTTGCCGCTGATGCCCACGAATTTTTCAACATGACTGTACCATGGCGCTATGTCCTCGTAGCGGATGGGCCAGTCGACGGCGGCTCCGTCGCGGGCGTTGGTTTCAAAATCGAATTTACTCCACCGTTGTGTCTGACGCGCCCAGATCAGCGATTTACCCCCCACCTGGTAGCCCCGAATCCAGTCGAAGGGTTTTTCCTGGACGTACGGATGCTCGGCGTCTTTCACGAAAAATTGCTGCGTGCTCTCATCCAGCGCGTAGCATTTGGTGGCGATAGGGTTGGCCTGATCGAAAGCGTCAGGCATGCGGTTTCGGTGCGAAAACTCCCAGGGATTCATCGTCGCTGTGGGGTAATCGACCAGGTGTCGGACGTCGCGCCCACGTTCCAGCACGAGCGTGCGCAACCCTTTCTCACACAACTCCTTTGCTGCCCAGCCCCCGCTGATGCCCGACCCGATCACAATAGCATCGTAGCGGTTCGTCGCCACGATGCGGGCCGCCTTAGCATCGCCGTTGATAGTCATAAGTTTATATTATTTGACCCTACGATAATACGGATTATCCGCTGTCGCACAAAATCTACTATTTCAATCGGGTTCTCTAAACAACTGCCTTGGCTTTCGGATTAATAAACTAAGTACAATCCAAAACAACGTTATGACAGTTGACATTCCTCCCCAGCATCAGGATGTCCAGCCGGGCATCGAAGCCGAGCTGACACCGCAGCCGGAAGTGATCCGGCCTTCCTACAAAGGTGCCAATAAACTCAAAGATAAGGTAGCCCTCATTACCGGTGGCGACAGCGGCATCGGCCGTGCCGTAGCCGTGCACTTTGCCCGGCAGGGGGCCGACGTCGCAATTTCGTACACACCCCGTGAAGAAGTAGACGCACAGAAAACCAAAGAACTGGTTGAAGCCGAAGGGCATAAGTGCCTGCTCCTGCCGGGCGACATTCGGAAAGAAGGGTACTGCACCTACATCGTCGAAGAGACCGTGAAGACGTTCGGGAAACTGAACATTCTGGTCAATAACGCCGGGTTGCAGTTGCAGCACCAGACGCTCGAAGAAGAAACCGACGAAGATTTGCTGGCTACTTACGAAACCAACATTTATTCGTTTTTCAGAGTAACGAAAGCCGCCGTGCCCCACCTGACCAAAGGCGATACGATTATCAACACCACCTCGATTACGGCGTACCAGGGCCGCGCTGACCTGCTCGAATATTCGTCGACGAAAGGAGCCATCATGACTTTTACGCGGGCGCTGTCGAGCAACCTGATCACGAAAGGAATTCGGGTCAATGCCGTAGCGCCTGGCCCAATCTGGACACCGTTGAACCCGGCTTCGGTGAGTGCCGAAGAAGTGGCGAAGTTTGGACAGGACGTGCCGATGAAGCGGCCCGGTCAGCCGAGCGAAGTAGCGCCCGCCTACGTGTTTCTGGCATCGGAAGATGCTTCGTACATCACCGGACAGGTTTTACACCCCAACGGCGGAACAATCGTCAATGCCTAAAAACAGTAGTTAGTTGATAGTGATTAGTTGCCAGTCATTAACTAACTACTATCAACTAGCCACTATTAACTAGTGACTATTATGGACCAAATGGAAATAAAAACCAGGCCCCAGCATCAGGATGCACAGCCGGGCCTGGAGTATAAAATGGACCCGCAGCCGATCTACATTCGGGATAATTACCAGGGGGCCGATAAACTGAAAGGTAAAATTGCCGTCATTACGGGCGGTGACTCGGGCATCGGGCGGGCCGTGTCGATACACTTTGCCCGCGAAGGAGCCGATCTGGCGATTATCTACCATCCGCGGGAGGAAGATGATGCGCAAAAAACCAAAGAACTGGTCGAAGCCGAAGGGCGCAAATGTCTCCTGATTTCGGGCGATCTCAAGGACCTGACGTTTATTCAGGATGCTGTCGACCTGATTATCGATACCTACGATCACGTCAATATCTTAGTCAATAACGCGGCTAACCACGTGGAGCAGAAGGAGTTTACGGGCATCTCGGACCAGCAGATGCGCGAAACGTTCGAGCTGAATATTCTGGCAATGTTTCGGCTGACGAAGATTCTGTTGCCGTACATGAGCGAAAACGACTGCATCATCAACACAACCTCCGTGGTCTCGTATCGGGGCAGCCAGGCACTGATCGACTATGCTTCGACCAAAGGAGCGGTAACGGCTTTTACCCGCTCGTTATCGCAGAATCTGATCGAGCGGAAAATCCGGGTCAACGCCGTGGCGCCAGGCCCGATCTGGACACCGCTGATCGTGGCAACCAAAACGCTGGAAGAAGTCGGGAAATTCGGCAAGGAGACACCGATGGAGCGGCCCGGCCAGCCCGCCGAACTGGCGCCCGCTTATGTATTCCTGGCGTCGGAAGATGCGTCGTATTTTGCCGGCCAGGTGATTCACGTCAACGGGGGCGAAGTCGTGAATTCGTAGCGATTCTGCCCGTTTCTAATTAACTTTAATGTCGTTCCGAAGAGGATTCGGAACGACATTTTTTATGGAAATAAGTTACCGTGCCGCTCAGCCTGTACCCTTAGTATCCGGGTTGCCGTTGGTCGGCAATACCCTGGCTTTCCTGAGAAATCCGCTGGACATGTTGTTGAAACTACAGCGACAGCAACAGCGGATGGTCCATCTGCGGATTGGAGGTCGGCATCAGTACCTGGTTTTTAGCCCCGAAGACAGCAAACACGTTCTGCAGGAAAATCACCGGAACTACGGCCGTTCGCTGGCTTTTCAGGTGCTGAAGATCTTTCTGGGCAATGGTTTGCTTACCAGTGATGGCGAGTATTGGCGTCGGCAACGGCGACTAGCCCAACCCGCTTTTCATCGTCAGAAACTGGCGGCCCTGACAACGACGATGATCGCCGAAACCGCCGACTGGCTCGACGAACTCAGGCAGCGTAACCGCAACCAGCCGGTCAACATCTCGCAGGCGTTTATGGACGTCACGATGCGGATTGTCTGCAAAACCCTGTTCGGGGCCGATGTAGCCGCGCAGTTAGGAGGCTTGTCTTCGGCGCTCGATACCCTGAATTATATGGCGAACGAGCGGCTGGTCTCGCCGTTTCGAACTCCTCTGCACTGGCCTACACCCGGAAACCTACGCTTCAGGCGGGCGGGTAATCTGGTCGATTCATTTATTTATGGGGTGATCGACCGGCGACGGAAAAATCTGGAAGCAGGCGCTGAGTCGGGCGACGACCTGCTGGGCATGTTGCTCAGCACGGAAGACGAAGAAACGGGCGAGCGCATGTCGGATCAGCAGTTGCGGGACGAGTGCGTAACCCTGTTTTCGGCCGGCCATGAAACCACAGCCGTGTCGATGGCCTGGACGATCTACCTGCTTGGCCAGCACCCGGACGTGTTGGCCCGCCTGCGTAGCGAAAGCCAATCGGTTCTGGGCGACACCCGAACGCCATCCCCCGAGCTGTTTCGCGCGCTTCCCTACACGATGCAGGTCGTTCAGGAATCGTTGCGGTTATACCCACCCGCCTGGATTATGAGCCGCCTGGCGCTTGGGGATGACCATATCGGGCCCTATACCATTCCGGCCAATAACACCGCGCTGGTCTGCCCTTATCTGCTGCATCGAGACCCGGCCAACTGGTCTGATCCGGAACGGTTCAATCCGGATCGTTTTGCACCAGGTGGCGAAAAAGACCAGTTGCCTTCGTATGCTTATTTGCCGTTTGGGGGCGGTCCGCGCCTGTGTATCGGTAATCAGTTTGCCTTGATGGAAATGCAGATTTTATTGGCTATGCTCGTGCGCGAATTTTCTATTCAGGCTGTTCCAAACCAGCGAATTATGCCCAAACCGCTCATCACCTTACGGCCCCATAGACCGATAAAAGCTTTTCTGCGCTAGAATGAATTAGACTTTTTAAAGAATCTAGTTATGTAACCGTTCCACGTATTAAGCAAAAATAGCCAGTAGTCAGACGCTTACCCTGTTTAGCTGGTGGAAGGCGTGAAACAGGGTTGCATCTTTCATAGAGAGGCTTGACTTTGTAGATCAAATAGCCAAACTTAGTTAGTCCATTGATGTTCTAATTTCAGTTCACTTTAAAAGCGACACAATGAGACTACAAATTCATGCCGTGCGATTCACGGCCGACCAGAGCCTGTTAGATTTTATCCAGGCTAAGCTTGACAAGTTGGATACCTTCCATGACCGCATCATTAGCGGTGAGGTCTTTTTAAGGCTGGAAGGAGCCGATTCCAATAAAGTCAAAGAAAAAATAGTCGAAGTCCGACTGATGATACCCGGAAAAGAGCTTTTCGTCAAAGAGCACGACAAGAGCTTCGAAAGTGCTACAGACCGGGTCATGGATGTGCTGAAAGATAAACTCGTTCGCTGTAAACAGAAACGAAACGATATTTCCAGCCCGGCTATTGCGGAAGCTAAAACCCGAGTCGAAGAAGACGAGGTCGTTGATCTCGATGAGTTATAAATAGTATGCTTTTCATATAAGCAAAAAGCCACTCCAAACGGAGTGGCTTTTTGCTTATATGCGCAGTCGCGCGCTTTATAATCCAAACGTTTCTTTGATTTTGTCGACAAAATCGAGCTTTTCCCAGGTGAACAATTCAACTTCGACTTCTTTCGAGTGGCCATTCGAACCGAACGTCTTTTTGACAACCTCATTTTTACGGCCCATATGCCCGTAAGCGGCCGTTTCAGAATAGATTGGGTTACGCAGTTTCAAACGCTGCTCGATGGCATACGGACGCATGTCGAAGATCTGCCCGACTTTCTCGGCAATTTCACCGTCGTGCATATCGACTTTAGCCGTACCGTAAGTATTTACGTACAGACCGCAGGGGTTAGCCACCCCAATTGCATACGACACCTGTACCAGCACCTGATCGCAGAGACCAGCCGCTACCAGATTTTTGGCAATGTGCCGGGTAGCGTAAGCTGCCGAACGGTCTACTTTCGAGGGGTCTTTGCCCGAGAAAGCACCACCGCCGTGTGCGCCTTTACCGCCGTAGGTATCCACGATGATCTTCCGACCGGTCAGACCCGTATCGCCGTGCGGGCCGCCGATGACGAACTTACCCGTTGGGTTGATGTAGTACGTGATGTCGTCGGTAAAAAGTTTGTGCAGTTCGGCTTTCTGAGCCGCCTTGACGCGCGGGATAACGATAGTGATGATGTCTTCTTTGATCTTGTTCAGCATCGTTTCGTCGTCGGCAAAATCGTCGTGCTGAGTCGAAACCACGATTGTGTCGATACGGATGGGCTGATGATCGTCGGAATATTCGATCGTCACCTGCGATTTGGCATCGGGGCGCAGATACGGCATCAACTCAGGTTCATTGTTCCGGATCTGCGACATTTCGCGCAGGATAGCATGGGCCAGATCCAGCGGCAACGGCATATAATTGTCCGTTTCGTTGGTTGCATAGCCGAACATCATACCCTGGTCGCCCGCGCCCTGCGCATTCGCCCGGGTTTCAAAATCGTCGCTGGCTACCTGACGGTCAACCCCCTGGTTGATATCTGCTGACTGATCATGTAAAGCGGAGAAGATACCACACGAATTCGCTTCGAACATGTATTCGCTTTTAGTATAGCCGATTTTGCGAATGACATCGCGGGTGATCTTCTGAACGTCCAGATACGTATCGGTTTTGATTTCACCCGCCAGTACCACCTGACCCGTCGTAACGAGTGTTTCGCAGGCTACCTTACTGGAAGGATCAAAAGCCAGAAAATTATCGATGAGCGCGTCTGAGATTTGATCAGCGACTTTATCAGGGTGTCCTTCGGAAACGGACTCGGAAGTGAAAAGATAAGGCATTGCTGCGGGGTATAACTTGGTTTTGTAACCACAAAGCTACAAGTTTCTGAGCAGGTGGCAAGGCGTTGGTTGACAGCGAATGAGTTAGCTGGTCAGCTTTCTGCGCAATACGTCGATAAACGCCTGTATAAAAGGCCGGAAGGGGAGGGTCATAAACAGCCGAAGTTCGTCGATAAAGCGCGTATCTTCATCTAAAAATGCAAAGATACGTCGATGATTTCGGGTGTAAATTCGGGTAAAGACATCACTGGCCGGATGGCGACGATTTTGCAGAACGTTCAGAAAAATGCTGTCGTACAGTTTAAACCGGCGTTTGAACCACGATTGCCGGCGGTTAGGTTTGCCGGTTTCGGCCAGATTCTGCACGATGGTCTTCAGACAGCGCTGGGTGCGCTGAAATGTATAGCCCGTTGAGGGTTTGGTAAAGCCACCGGCGGTGCCGATCCTGACGATATGCTCCGACGGGTTTTCTTCGGTTGGTTCATCCGTCATTGGAATCACGCCGTATTCGGTCTCTGTAACCACGTACGTACCGGTATCCAGATAATGTTCGATGTAGTGCCGGAGTTCGGCGTCATATTCTTCGTCGGCCAGCAGGGTTTCGTTGAAGAGGGTGTATTCGACCAGGGCCGTTTTTTCGTCGAATGGCAGGATGTACATGAACCGGCAATCGCCCTGCTGCGGAATCCGGAAATCCATAATTTCGGGCTCCTCTGGGTTAAAACAAGGCCTTTCGGCGGTAATGATCCAGCCCTTGAAATGTTGTAACAGATTGTGGTTTTCCGGCTGATCCAGCTTCAGCGCATACGTGCTGTCGAACACATAATCGGCGATGTAGGGCTCATCGTCGGCAATGACGAACCCACCCTGGGGCGTCTCTTTGATCCGGTTGATAGTGGCCTGTTTACGCTCGATATTGGGATATTTAGCCAGTTCCTCCTGAACGAACGTATAAAAATCGATGCCCCGTAACATTTTGTACTGATATTTCCTCAGGTCGATCGGTCCGGCATGCGTTGTCCCATGAAAACTGACCCGGTTCCACTTCCGAAACAGGATCGATTCAAACGGGGTGGGCTGAGCGGATGGTCGGCGGGAAGCCCCGGCTTTGCGTTCCCAAAAACACCAGGTCCGGTCGTTCTGATCCTTGGTTTCCCGGTCCAGGAGTAAAATAGATCGATCGCGTAAAGGAGACTGGGTCAGGTGGTAGGCCAGACTCAAACCCGCCATGCCACCTCCCGCAATGATGAAGTCGTACTTTTTCATGCAACAAAGAAAGAGTCCGGACCGATGGCCCGGACTCTTCAATACTAAATAGAGAAAACGGCTAATTGTTTAAAAGTATGAATAATGGATTATGTACAATGAATAATTGGATAGTTCATTATCCATTATTCATTTTTTTAAACGTTCACATGTTTTTCAGCATGGTAGCTCGACCGTACCAGCGGGCCCGACTCTACGTATTTCAGTCCGCGTTTCAGCCCTTCTTCCCGGTACATGGCAAACGTATCGGGATGAATCCATTCGATCACTTCGTGGTGCATTTTGGTCGGCTGCAGATACTGACCCAGGGTCAGAACGTCGAGGCCGTTTACAGCCAGGTCGTCCATCGCTTTGAATACCTCATCGTGGGTTTCGCCCAGACCGAGCATAATCCCTGATTTGGTCCGCTGTCCATATTCTTTCGTTCGGCGAATCTGTTCCAGGCTACGCTCGTAGCGGGCCTGCGGCCGAACGCGACGGTATAAACGCTCGACCGTTTCCATATTGTGCGAAACCACTTCCTGACCCGCCGAGATCATCCGCTCGAGTGCTTCCCAGTTGCCTTTGGTGTCCGGAATCAGCGTTTCGATGGTGGTCGTGGGCGAGGCTTCTTTGATGAGCCGCACTGTCTGGTGCCAGATTTCGGCACCCCGGTCTTTCAGTTCGTCGCGGTTCACCGAGGTGATGACAGCGTGTTTCACTTTCATCAGTACGATGGCTTCGGCTACGCGCCGGGGCTCGTCGGTATCGTATTCATTGGGGCGACCCGTAGCAACGGCGCAGAAGGTGCAACTCCGGGTACAGACATTCCCCAGAATCATAAACGTAGCGGTACCAGCTCCCCAGCATTCGCCCATATTCGGGCAGTTACCGCTTTCGCAGATGGTGTGCAGCTTATGCTCGTCTACCAGTTTGCGTACTTTGGCATATTCAGGGCCGATTGGTAGTTTGACACGTAACCAGTCGGGGCGTTTCTTCCGTTGTTGTTCGGAGGGTATTACGGGTAGTTCGATCATGACTCCTCAATCCTTTCCAGCAAAATTCGTTTTTTGAGCGTAAAGTTCAAAAGCGAAACGCAATGGGCAGAGGGGTAAGGGCATGGGGCAAAAATCGATCCACCCCATGCCCTTACCCCTCTGCCCATTGCGCTCTTATTTCTTCCCGCCGAAAAACAGCGTGATGTAGCCCGAGGTGAAGAAACTGCGATTGCCGTCTTCGCGCTTGCCATTCGGGTCGGTATTGGGAATGATCACCACTTTATTAGGGAATATTTCGGCCAGAAAACCGACTTCAACGCCGGTAGTGTTGCTCCGGAACGCGCTCAGCTCGAAGCTTAGGGCCGCTTTTACGTTCAGCCCTACCGTCAGCTTCGATTTATCGAGGCCCTGAAAGAAGCCACCGGCTCCGGTAACGGTCTCGCCGGTAGCCGTCGAAAACCCGTTGACTTCCGATGCGGGCACGGTACGGGTGAAATTGCCGTAGGAAACTTCCAGATAATATGGCTTGATTATACCCAGCGACGGACCAGCGGCAAAAATCCCGCTGACGGCGACCCCTTCGTCGGCGCTGCGCTGAAACAATTTGACTTCGCGACCGTATTGCGGCCGCACGACAAACAGATAGTTTTCTTTGCCTTCGATGAATCGTGAACCAATGCTGTTGACCGAGGACTGAAGCTCTTTGGGGTGTTTTACATTGACCAGTTCGACGCTCAGATAACGGGACTGGGGCAGTCCGAACAGGGTGCCCGGTATAACTTTCGACTGCCGAAAGGAAAATCCACCGATCACCCCTGAATTGGTGTTGGTGGTAAGCCCAAACGTAGTTACGGTGTGGTAGTTTTCTTCTTCTGTATCGGCAGTCGCGCGCTGGGCTTTACTGACCTGCGTGGATAGGAGCAAAGCACTCACTACGGGAACAAGTAATCCGTATATAGTTCGCATTGTTGTAAAATCCTGAAATGAATTAAAGCTACTGTTTTTTACGCAGTTTCCCAAAAACATAATTATAATTCATGTAACCACACGCGTAATTTATATGTTTGGCTCGCAAATGGCAATTAACCAGCGGGTTAATCAATTAATTAGGAAAAGGGTATTTATTCGCTTTCTTTACGGCTAAACCCCTTACGGAACCAACTTACAAACTGATTCAATGGCTACAATTCATATTGACTACCTGGGCGAACTCCGAACGGACTGCGTTCATTTACAGTCGGGTACGCACATTAACACCGACGCGCCCACCGACAATCAGGGGCGGGGTGAGGCCTTTTCGCCTACCGACCTGGTTGCTAACGCGCTGGGCTCCTGCATTATTACAACGATGGGTATTTCGGCCCGCCGGGACGGCATCGATCTGAAAGGCAGCGAACTCGACGTGACCAAAATCATGACCAGCCAGCCACCCCGGCGCATCGCCCGGATCGAGATTGAATTGGTGTTGCGGGCGAGCCAGAACGGCAACCCGTTCCTGCCCGATGAGGCCACCCGCGCCCGGCTGGAGGGCATTGCTCATACCTGCCCGGTCGCGATCAGCCTTCACCCCGATATCGAGCAGGCAGTTCAGATTCGCTGGGAAGAAGCGGTAGCAGCGTAGGAAAAGAAGTAGGATGTAGGATGTATGGTATATGAGGTATGATGTGTTCGAGAGGAGTTACATACATCATATACCATACATCCTACATCTTTTATTTTCGTCTTCTGAGTAAGTAGACGAACCGGCCGACATCACCATCTTTATCCGCCATGACAGACGTGGAAACTAGCTCCCAGCCGTTAGTGGTGATAAAATTCAAGGCATCAATGACGGTATTGAATTTTATTGCCTGTCCATCTCTTCCACTTATGCGCTGTAGTTTGAGAATCGAAGCTGAAAATTTAGGCTGACCGTAGTCAATCCAGATGTGCGTGTTGGAAAGGCCCGTTCGGTTTGTGCCGATCATCTGGCAGTACGTGATGTCTAGATCATTGACATTTTCTCCATCGACCAGCACCTGCGCTGAAGTGGCCAGTGACGCGAGCGCTAATACGGTCAAAACGAATAGTTTGTGCATAACTGAGTCAGAAAAGTTAAACGGAGCCCGGCCGCAGCAGGAACAACCTACCAGACTAAGTGCATAATCTTCTTCAGCTACTGTCTCGAAATGACTGAAACAGGCGCCGGCTGAGGTCTGTAAAACCTGTGGGAGTTGTGAATAGGTCAAGGGGAGTGAAACCGTATCAGGCCACGAACGCTGGCTTAGAAAGACCAACTCGGCCAGCCGCCGGTAGATATAGGTTTCGAAACGGAACCGATCGAGCTTTAGGGAGGCCAACTCAGCGAATTCAGGTACGGCCCCAACCAACGCACATGCAACCAATCAGCCACCTCGACGCGTTTTCAACCTGGATCAGGTAAAAAGAAAGGAATAAGGAAAAATACTCATTTTAAACGCCCTGCATGGCTAAATTTAGTCTACATAACTAACGGGCCGATTTTCCGCTCATGGGTATACCCATTCTGCCATTGAGTCGGTTGAAAAGCGGGGAAAGAAGCGTCTGGATAACGGATACACAACGGGCCCGGTCGGCTGCTTATTCGGTAAAGCAAGCCCGCAACGGATGCGCTCGGAGACTTATTTTCGTTTTCGTTTCTGTCGCCAGTATTTAATATCGGCGGTTAGGTTTTCAAGAAAAAAGGAAGGCCCTACCGATAAGTATAAACCCGTGTAATTGATTTGGCTTTCCGGGATATCTTTTTTAAGGACAAACCGATAGCCCGTTAAAATATTCAGTCCGAACCAATGCAAAGGACGAAACCAGCGAACCTGCGGAAACTGATAGGCCGCCGAAACCCCCACCCCCAGGGGCAAAAACACGCCCCGCGCCACTTCATGTTTGTCGGCTCCTTCGTCATTGATTTCGTAACGCGAGTGCCCGTAGCCGAACTCGATGGGCATGCTGACTTCAAATGCTTTTCGGCGAAACAGATAACGCTCGTAAAAAACGGTTCCCATTCGTAAATGCCGCGTCACCGACTCATACGTATTGGGTAATAAGCCCGGTTGGTCGAGCCGCTGATTGATGAAATAAAAGCCAGCCCCTGCCTTGAAACTGGCCGACCGGCCTGAGCGCAACGCCGGGCGTTCGTGCTGAGGAGGAAACAGAAAACCGGCCCGTATGCCATAAACACTAACAGGTTTACGGCGATTGTCTTCGGTACGGGTGTCATTGAAAAATGTGAACCGCTGATCGGTAGATGCCGTGAACGTCAGCGATTTAGGGCTGCTGCTCTGCAGGGAGTCCCGCTGGGGGCCAGTTCTGGCTTTCAGCCGGGTTTGTCGCTCGATCTCGGCTCCAGGCTGTGCCCATACGTAGGTGCCGAGGCTGATACAGACCAGCCAGCCGAAAAGCAGATGCGAGAATAACCCCATTGTTTCTTACCCGTTGATAAAGACATAACAGCGAAGCGGAGGAATGGTTATCCGTTTTTTCTTTCCGACAAACTCCAGAAGCACGTAAGTAGAATTACCGGGGCGCTGTGTTTTGGGCATATAGCAAATCGGACAATCCGTGCCCAACAAACCATACTCTGCCTATAGCGTTGAAGAGTTCGCTCTCGACGATCTGTTCGTGCGTTGGGTACAACACCCCGACGACGAAGAGGTAGCTGCGTATTGGCAAAATTGGCTGGACAAGCACCCCTACCGGAGCCGCACGGTCGATCTGGCCCGTGAGCTGATTCAAACCGGCAGCCATCCTTCGAGAGTACCGGCTTTGTCGTCGGAAGAGATTTCGTCGGTGTGGGGGCGCATTCGTGAATCGCTTCAGACGATGGAGGATGTGCGACCGCTTCAACCCGATGTTCGGGCGGTTGTGGGCTGGTGGTATTTTATGCGGACGGTGGCGGCCATGCTGGGGGTTGTGCTGCTCATAGGCTGGGCGCTCTGGATGCAATACGGCCCAAATCAATGCATCTCGACCGTTAATACCCTGGCCGATCAGACGCGGCAAATCCGATTGCCCGACAACTCAACGATGATCCTGCATCCCAACAGCAGCGTTCGGTATGCCCGATGCTGGACCGACGAGTCGCCACGAGCGGTCTGGCTGGAAGGCGAAGCCGACTTTGCGGTTAAGCACCGGAACGACACTTCGTCGGCCCGACTTTTCCGGGTTCATGTAGACGATTTCACCATCGAAGCCGTCGGTACCACATTCCAGGTGCGCCAGAACCCCAAAGGCACTTGTGTCGCGCTGACGTCGGGTAACGTAAATCTGCTGCTGAAACAGCAAAAAACCATACGGCTCAAACCCGGTGAATCGATCGAGGTTGCGAGTAATTCCGTAAAAAGTTTACCCTAGTTTTCTTTTTTCTAAACCTACATATGAACACAACAATTACCCAACCGCCACGGCGACCGTGGCTTCCTCTGCTTGGGCTGACAGCACTGTCGCTACTTGGACAGCCGGCGTTCAGTGCGCCCCCTTCCCATCCGATGACCGTTGCGGACCCGGCGCAGGAGCGTGTGGTGACCGGTAAGATCGTCTCGTCGGACGACAACAACCCGCTTCCCGGTGTAAACGTGGCCGTAAAAGGGACGACGCGCGGAACGACCACCGATGCCGCCGGCACGTATCGGATCAGCGTGCCCGCTGGCGGAACCGTGCTGGTGTTTTCGTCGGTAGGGTTTCTCTCTCAGGAGGTTGCGATCGGTAGTCGTTCGGCTATCGACGTTACCCTCGCCAGCGACAGCCGGGCGCTCAACGAAGTGGTCGTAGTTGGCTATGGTACGCAGAAAAAAAGCCAGTTGACGGGTGCTATCTCGTCGGTTTCGGCGAAACAAATAACCGAACAACCGATTACGAATATCGGCCAGGCAATGCAGGGCCGCGTAGCGGGTGTAGACGTAGCACAGTCGGGGAGCAAGCCTGGCTCAACGCCAACAATTCGTATTCGGGGTCGCCGTTCGTTCAACGCCGGAAATAACCCGCTCTACGTAGTCGATGGAATTCCACTTACGGGAGATAGAAATGAACTGCTGGGCACTCGTCCATTCGATTTTACCTCGGGTGGCTATGAAGATCTCAATCCCAATGATGTTGGCTCGCTGGAAATTCTTAAAGATGCTACGGCAACAGCCATTTATGGTGCCAGAGGAGCTAATGGAGTCGTACTGGTCACGACTAAACGAGGTAATAACAACGGAAAGACTACGATCAGCTATGATGCTTATGCAGGGGTTACAGATCCGTTAGACAAAGTTCACCTGTTCAATGGCCCCGAATTTGCCGAATTTGTGCGGGAAGCTTACCGGTCGACTAATGAATATAATGACGCCAATGGTAAGCCTGTGCCAACGGGTGTAGCGGATGCCTATGCAGACGCCCACGTTGCGCCGTTAGGTGGTGACCCAGCTGTAGCCGCCGGCATTGCCGCCAACAGGAGCACCGATTATCAGTCCTTGATCCTGAGGCAGGGATTTCAGCAAAACCACTCGCTGGGTATTCAGGGAGGTAACGAAAAAACACAGTTCTATATTTCCGCTGGCTATTTTCTGGACAAAGGCATTAATCCTGGTCTGGATTACACGCGTTACTCACTAAGAGCCAATATTGACCACCGAATCAATAAGGTGATCAAAGTCGGTGTTTCATCTTACATGATGTATAGTCAGCGGAATGGAGCCAATCTTAATCCATATGGCTTCACGCTTGCACAAAATCCGCTTGGCAGACCTTATGACGATAATGGTAACATCATCTTCTCACCAACCAACGATGCCCTGCTGACTAATCCACTAGCCGAAATTGTGCCAGGCGCCCAGGTTGATCTGATTAAGAAATACCGCATTTTTAACAGTATCTATGCCGAAGCCAACATCATCAACGGCTTGACATACCGCGTTAATTTTGGTCCCGATTTTTCCGTTTCGCGGGCGGGTCGCTTCACCGGCTCACAAACGAACGACCGTAAAGGTGGTGACCCCACGGCGTCTAACAATAATCAGTTTGGATTCAATTACACCCTGGAAAATATCCTGACGTACAACAAAACGTTTGGTGATCATAATCTAGCTATAACGGCTTTACAATCCATCCAACGGGATAATTTTGAATATAGTAACCTTTCTGTGCAGGGTGTTCCGGCCGAAACGCAGCAATATAACAATGTAGGCAATGCCAGTTTGGTGCTAGGCGTAGGGAGTAATTTGATTCAGTGGACGCTCAATTCGTTTATGGGCCGGGTCAACTATGATTACAAGGATAAATATCTGGTAACCGCTACGTTACGTCGGGATGGGTCAAGCCGATTCGGTGAAAATACCAAGTATGGTAACTTCCCTGGTATTGCTCTGGCCTGGAACATCAACAATGAAGATTTTCTGAAAGATGTTTCCTGGCTCGATCAGTTAAAGTTACGGGTTAGCCGGGGCTCTGTAGGCAATCAGGGGGTTGTCCCTTATCAAACACAAGGATTGTTAAGCCGCACCGTATATGCCTGGAATAATACGGCAGCGTACGGGTATCGCCCCGGGTCAATTGGGAACCCTGATCTGAAATGGGAAACATCTACCTCATCAAACATTGGTATAGACTTTAGCTTATGGCGCGGTAGGGTGGCTGGCTCGATCGAATTCTATCAAACGAATACGACTGACCTGCTCCTGTCTGACCAATTACCTCAGTCTATTGGCTTTAACTCCGTGACTAAAAACGTCGGCGAAACCCGAAACCGGGGTGTCGAAATTACGTTATCGACCGTAAACGTCAACTCAAAAAGCGGATTTAAATGGACAACGGATTTTGCCTTCACCAAAAATAATGAAGCCATTATTTCGCTGTATAACGGCCCCGTTGATGACCTCGGTAACAAGTGGTTCATTGGCAAACCCTTAACGGCGTATTTTGACTATAAAAAAGCAGGCATCTGGCAGACCAGCGAAGCCGATGTTGCTAAGTCATATCAAAGCAATGTTGGACAAATTAAGATACAGGATACCAATAACGACGGCAAGATCACAGCCGATGACCGCGTGTTCTTAGGCTCGGATATTCCCAACTTTAGCGCCGGTATTACCAACCGCTTCTCCTACAAAGGGTTCGATCTGTCATTCTTCCTGTATGGTCGTTTTGGTCAGACAATCCTGAGCGGATTCCACCGGGATAACAATCAGTTAGCAGGCCGATATAATCAAATCAAAGTGGATTACTGGACGCCCAATAACCCAACCAACGAATTTCCCCGGCCCAATCACAATCAGGAATTTCCTGTCAACAACTCAGCTTTGTTTTACTTCGATGGCACATTCGTGAAGGTTCGTAACATCAATTTTGGGTATACCTTCTCCTCAAAGTTGACCCAGAAGCTGGGCATGCAATCGCTACGTTTATTTACCAGTATTCAGCAGCCGTTCATCTTCTCAACCTATCGCTCGAAGTACAACGGTGTCGATCCTGAAACAGCAGACGGCACGATCAACAACAACGTTACGCCTGCGACCCGGATAACGACCTTTGGTTTAAACGTTAAATTTTAAACATACCGGACAAGGCTGCTTAAGACAACTTTTAATTTCTAAAAAAATGAACCGGATATACATAAAAAAATCAGTTTGTATGCTTGGCATACTGGCTTTTATGTTAGTTAATCAATCTTGTAAAGACATACTGGAGGAGAAAGTAATTTCGTCTATCGGGAATGATTATATCAATACGCCAAAAGGTTTCGAGGATGCTACCAGAGCCTCTTATGCTCCGTTACGGAGTTTCTACGCAACGCAGCAGGGCCTGACAATGACGGAATTCGGTACGGACTTGTACGCGACCGGTTCTGATGGGAGTTACAAAGGTTTTCATTTCTACGATACCCAGTTAAATAGTTTTGTCGATATTCTGCAGGGTGTTTGGGAAGAACTTTACCGGGGCATCAATACCTGCAACGCGGTCATTGGGCGAGCCCCCACAGCAACAGGAATAAGTGACGCGCTGAAAAAGCAGCGGGTGGCCGAAGTTAAGTTTCTGCGTGCCCACTATTATTTTATCATGGTGCAACAATGGGGCGGTGTAGACTTGCGGTTGACGGAAACGCTGGGGCCAACAAAAAAAACCAGTCGGGCCACCGAAGCTGATATTTATAAAGCTATTGTGTCTGATCTCGAATCGGCACTGCCAGATCTGGAGAACAAAGCCAGATCGTCGGACTATGGCCGAGCTACGAAAGCGGCTGCGGAGCATCTCTTGGCTCGTGTGTACCTGACAAAAGCAACGTCGTCGGCGAAAGCAACCGACGATTATGCCAAAGCAGCTACCTATGCTCAGAATGTAATTGCTAATTATGGGTTTAAATTATTGCCCGATTTTGCGAGTGTTTTCGCGCAGGGAGCAGGCGAAATTAACGATGAAGTAGTTTTCGCAGTCCAGTATACGTCTGATCCACTAACCAATGCTGCATCATCCCCATTAGCCAGTTCGGGGGGTAATACTGGTGGTAATAACCTTCACCTGTTCTTCGGTATGCAGTACGATACGCAGGCTGGCATGGTTCGGGATATTTTTTATGACCGTCCTTTCAGGCGCTTACGCCCGACAACCTATGCCCTGGAAACTGTTTTCAAGGATCGCGTAAATGATTCGCGGTATAAAAAGTCGTTTCGGGACACCTGGTTGAGTAACAATCCAGGTACATTTAATACGGCCTTCGATAAGTCGAAGTCAACCGTTACGTTTAAAGCAGGAGACACCGCTATTTTTATTCCTGGCTATGAAATGCCACTAGCCGAGCGAGCAAAAAAACCGTATCAGGTTTTAGTGCCGAGTGCCTACTCCGAAACCCTGTTCCTGCCGCTTTCCAAATTTTTCGACCCGCTCCGGCCCGATAAAACATATGAGCCTGGTAGCCGCGACTATCTGGCGTTCCGCCTGGCAGAAACATACCTGATATTAGCCGAAGCTCAGATAAAGTTGGGGAAACCGACAGAAGCGGCTGCGGCCATCAACGCAGTACGTCGGCGGGCGGCCTGGCCTGGCAAAGAAACGGCTATGGAAATCACGCCAGCTGCTGCTACGATGGACTTCCTGATGGAGGAGCGTGGCCGGGAACTCATGGGTGAACAGATGCGCTGGATGGATTTGAAACGCTGGGGGAATCTGGTAGAGCGAGTTAAACTCTACAACCCGCAGGCTGCTGCAAACGTGAAAGAAACCAACAACTTGCGTCCAATTCCGCAAACGCAGATTGATCGTAGCGAAAAAGCCGCTGATGGTAGCCCAGGTTTCCCGCAAAATCCGGGGTACTAACGGTTGAAAAATGAAAGTCCGAATGCGTAAATGAGCGAAGAAATAGCCGAATGGCTTTCGCTTGTTTACGCATTCGGGTTGAATAGTAGATAATCAAAACCCTGCCTTTGGATAATACAGGCGCTTCTGGCGTCGCTAACCCTTACGTTTTATGGCATCCGAAAAAAACGCACCTGTTAGCCGGAGAAAATTTCTCGATCTGGCCGCAAAAAGCACCGTGGCTTCGGCTGCGCTGATCCATGGTTTTCCAACCATTGTGCCCGCGTCAGTATTTGGTAAAAATGCGCCTAGCAACCGAATCAACGTAGCAGCTATTGGTACGGGACGTATTTCACGCGGGCACGATATGCCGGGTGTCTGGCAGTACGACAACGCCCTGATCATGGCTGTCTGCGATCTGGATACAAAACGGGCCGACGATGCGAAGAAGCTGGTAAACGGATACTACACCAAGAAAACTGGGAAGGATTACGACGGCGTTAAGGTCTATCATGACTACCGCGAACTGCTGCTCAACAAAGATATCGATGCGGTCATTGTCAGCACGCCCGACCACTGGCACGCGCCAATCGTGATCGACGCCGTTCGGGCGAAGAAAGACGTTTACATGCAGAAGCCAGCGTCGCTGACTATTTCGGAAGGGCGCATGATGGCCGATGCGGTGAAACAATCCAGCCAGATCGTGCAGGTCGGGAGCCAGCAGCGCTCGTCGGAGCAGTTTCGGTATGCCGCCGAACTGGTTCGTAATGGCCGAATCGGGCAGTTAAAAACGGTATACGTCGGACTGCCCGGCGATCCGGCGGGAAATGAAGAACCGCAGATGCCGGTTCCGAAAAACCTGAATTACGACATGTGGCTGGGCACAACGCCCGAGGTCTACTACACCGAAAAGCGGGTGCATCCGCAGGCTGACTATGATCGGCCGGGCTGGCTCCGTTGTGAGCAGTTCGGAGCCGGGATGATTACCGGCTGGGGGTCGCACCACATCGACTGCGCGCACTGGGCCATGAACACCGAGCATACGGGTCCCGTGGAAATCTGGGGAAAAGCCGACTTCCCAAAGAGTGGTTTGTGGGACGTACACGGCATTTTCCGGACTGAAGCGCTATACGAAAACGGGGTTCATATGATCGTGAGCAACGAAATTCCGAACGGGATCAGGTTCGAAGGGACCGACGGTTGGATTTTTGTCTCGCGGGGCGATGCATCGGTAACTGCCAGCGATCCGGTGGCGAAACAGAATGCGGCTAAAAAGCTGGATGCCAGCGATCCCAAGCTGCTTACCTCGGTGATCGGGCCGAACGAAGTGCACCTGACCGTCAGCAAAGAGCACCACGGCAACTGGCTGGAAAGTATCGTGAGCCGGAAAGAACCGATCGCGCCCGCCGAAACGGGTCACCGCTCGTGTTCGGCCTGCTTACTGCATCACGCAGCCATGAAACTAAACCGCAAGCTGTACTGGGACCCGAAGAAAGAGCAGTTTAAAAACGATCCTGAAGCCAATAAACTCCTGTCGCGCCCGCAACGGGCTCCGTATGCGATTAAAATGATGGCATCGGCAAAAAGTCATTGATGAATGAAACCTAGAGCGGCCCGTCGATACGGCACAGCGAACACAGAGGGCTGATCGTAGCTTCTTTCGTATCCTCTGTGCCATATCGACGGACCGCTCTTTGTTAAAACTAATGTTCATGAAAGTAACCCCACTCGTCAGTACACTAGTTATGACCGCGTTGATTGCCGCCTGTCAATCGTCGGAGAAGAACCAAAAAAACGGCGCTGATGTCCGGCTGATAACCCTGGATCCCGGCCATTTCCATGCCGCGCTGGTGCAAAAAAGCATGTATCCGGGTGTCGATTCGGTTGTGCATGTCTACGCGCCCGATGGCCAGGATTTACAACAGCATCTCGACCGGATTCAGGGGTATAACACCCGCCCCGACGATCCGACGCACTGGAAGGAGGAGGTTTACAAAGGCCCTGATTTTCTGGATAAAATGCTGGCCGAGAAGAAAGGGAATGTGGTCGTTATCGCAGGGAACAACCGGTTGAAAACCGATTATATTCAGAAATCGGTTGGAGCTGGCTTCAACGTACTGGCCGATAAACCTATGGTGATTAGTGCGTCGAATTTCGATAAGCTGAAAGAGTCGTTTGCGACAGCGGAGAAAAACAAGGTGCTGCTTTACGACATCATGACCGAGCGGTACGAAATTACGACCATGCTTCAGCGGGCTTTCTCCCAGCAGGCTGATGTATTTGGTACGCTCGAAAAAGGAACTCCTGATAATCCGGCCGTAACGAAAGAAAGCGTACACCATTTCTACAAGAACGTATCGGGAAGCATACTGACCCGCCCGGCCTGGTTTATGGACGTGGCCCAGCAAGGCGAAGGCATCGTGGACGTAACGACGCACCTGGTCGATCTGGTCCAGTGGGAGTGCTTTCCGGAACAGACGATCGATTACCAGAAAGACATTCAACTGACCTCCGCCCGACGATGGACAACCGATATGAGCCTGAGCCAGTTCAAAGCCATTACGAAGCAGGAGGCTTTCCCGGATTATCTTAAAAAAGACGTGGTGAAAGATAGCATGCTGCAGGTATACAGCAACGGCGAAATCAATTACCAGCTCCGGGGTGTTCACGCGAAGGTGTCGGTGACCTGGGCCTATAAAGCGCCCGAAGGCGCAGGCGATACGCACTACTCGATCATGCGGGGAACCAAAGCGAATCTGATTATCCGGCAGGGTGCCGCCCAGCAGTATAAACCGACGCTCTATATCGAAGCCGTTGCCAATAACAAAAACCTGGAAGCAGCTATCGAATCAGCCCTGCCCCGTATTCAGCAGGAACATCCGGGTGTAGGGGTTAAAAAAATAGCGACCGGCTGGGAAGTCGTGATTCCGGACAAATACAAGGAAGGACATGAAGCGCATTTCGGGCGCGTGGCGCAACACTACCTGGACTATCTGAAAGCCGGTAGCCTGCCCGCCTGGGAAGTGCCGAATATGATTGCCAAGTACTACACGACGACGCAGGCGCTCGAACTGGCGAAAAAATCGAAATCCGAACCAGCAAAAAAATGACGGTCCCAGGCTCGTCTTTGCTTATTCTTCTTTACATATGAACGCATCTCAGTCCAATCGGCGGACATTTATCAAGGAATCGATTACCACGGCAGCGGGCCTGGTTGCTCTGCCTGGTCTACCTACCGAAACCATCGGTGCGCCCGCAGTCGTGCGCAGCAGCTCGTTAGACGGCCATACTGGTAGGCCAACAGCCGCCCGAATCCGATTCTCCGTCATCAAGATGAACCACGGCCATATCTACAGCCAGGTAGAAGCTGTAATCCGGGGGGGAGGGGAGCTGGTCTCCTTCTACGCACCCGAAGCCGACCTGAGTGCTGCTTTCGCCAAGCGGTATCCGCAGGCCAAACAAGCCAAAAGCGAACAGGAAATCCTGGAAGACAAGTCGATTCAACTCGTCCTTAGCTCGGCCATACCCGAAGAACGCGCTCCGCTCGGCATTCAGGTGATGCGCCATGGGAAAGACTACATGTCTGACAAACCCGGTATTACGACGCTCGACCAACTCGCCCAAGTGCGCAAGGTTCAGAAAGAGACTGGGCGTATTTACTCGATCATGTACAGCGAGCGGCTTGAAAATAAAGCGACCGTCAAAGCGGGCGAACTGGTGAAAGCAGGGGCCATCGGTAATGTCATCCAGACCATTGGGTTGGGGCCGCACCGAATGACCCCCAAATCGCGGCCGGAGTGGTTTTTTCACCGCAAGCAGTTTGGGGGAATTATCTGCGACATCGGCTCGCACCAATTCGACCAGTTTCTGTTCTTTACCGGTTCTAAAAAAGCGGATATCGTCGCGTCTCAGGTTGGCAACGTTCATTATCCGCAATACCCGGATTTTGAAGATTTCGGCGATGTCATGCTGCGGGGCGATGGAGGAATGGGCTACATTCGTGTCGACTGGTTTACGCCCGATGGCCTGAAAAGCTGGGGCGATGGACGGCTGACGATTCTGGGTACCGAAGGGTTTATTGAGATTCGCAAGAATATCGATCCGGGTGGACGAGAAGGGGGCAACCATCTGTTTTTGACCGACCATGAAGAAACCCGGTACATCGATTGCAGCAAAGAGCCGCTGCCCTATGGCGAACAACTCGTAAACGATGTCCTGAACCGAACCGAAACGGCCATGTCGCAGGAGCACTGTTTTCTGGCTACAGAACTGGCACTCAAAGCACAGAAACAGGCTCAGCCGGTTCACTTCAAAAAATAGCGTTGCCCCTCAAGACTACCATAAACGTTATATACATTACTTAACGCATACGATGAATCGACTGGCACTGTTCGTACTGTCGGGTCTGGCTCTTTTTCTGCTTACGACGAGCGTAAAGTGCCAGGACGTAAACTGGAAGAAAGTAAAGGTGCTGGTTTACACCAAAAATGGTCCCGGCTATGTGCACGACAATATCCCTAACGCGGTTCAGTGCGTCAGGAAACTGGGCGCACAACATGGCTTTGCCGTCGATGTTTCGGATCAGCCCGCCGTCTTTACAGAAGATAATCTTAAGCAATATACTCTGCTGGTTTTTGCCAGTACCAACAACGATGTCTTCGATACCGATCTGCAGCGGTTGGCGTTTCGGCGGTATATCGAAGCGGGTGGAGGCTTTGTCGGCATCCATTCCGTGATGGGTACGGAGCGAAACTGGAGCTGGTTCAAACGGATGCTGGGCGGTACATTTGCCTGGCATCCAAAATTTCAGAAGTTCAGAATCGAGATGATCGACGCCCGGCATCCGTCCCTGGAGGGCCTACCCAAGTCGTGGGAAAAAGAAGACGAGTTCTATTTCTCGAAAAATATGTCGCCGGGGCCAACGGTCATCATGGCCAACGATTTGACCTCGCTGAATCAGGATGAGCCAGAGAAAGTAAAGATGTTCGGCGGATCTTATACCGAGTTGTACCCGTCGGCCTGGTATTACAATTTCGATGGGGGCTACACCTGGTGTACGACACTTGGTCATGCCAAAACCGATTACGAGCAGGATAGCACGTTCATCCGGCACATTTTTCAGGGCATTCGTTACGTGGCGGGGCAGGTAACGAAGATCGATTTCAGCAAAGCCTACGCCGATTCACGAGATACGCCGATTCGATAGAAATACTCGGTTTTTTCGATTTACTGCTGGAAATAATCTACTTTTTCGGCATCGGTATTATTGCCCAGATCGGCCTCAACGAGTGTACCTGGCAGTACCGTCGTACTGACGGTCAGGGTTCCCGTCGTGGCTCCTGGCAGCAATGTACCGGTCAATCCCGCAGAGAGTACATCGCCGGCGGCTACCCCCCGGTTAGCCGTCAGTGTATAAAACCCACCGGATGGACCACTCAATGTCCAGGCGCTGTTCTGTACCGGCCGGCCGCCTACCGAGGTAGCACCCGCCGGAAGACTAAGCGTTACTTTGGGGTCCCGACTGATCCGGACAATAAAGGTACCGGTAGTAGCCACCGAATTCAATTCGAAGACGTCGACTACAACGTTGAAATTGGGCGTTGCCCCGGTCGCTGTCGAGGGTCGGGCATACAGAATCGGCGACAGATCCGATAAAGCCGTAGCCGTGACGACAAGCAGACTCTGGTCGGTCAGCGTATTCGACACAATATGATTGGTCAGGTTAACGGCGCTACCTTCGGTGACGGTCAGGGGCGTGTTGGCTTCAGAATTATAAGCGACCTGCAGCGTATACTCACTGTAGCCATTCAGTTCGGAAGGCAGGTAGTTGACCGCCACCGTGCCCGAGAAAGGAACGGCTGTGCTGAACTGGTAAAGCCGATTAATACTTGGATTACCGGCCAGGGGCGTGCTGGTGCGCTGAATTGTGTTATTGGCCAGCGTCAGATTCGTCGACGGAGTCAGCGTAAGCCCTTCGAAAACAAGGGGAGTACCCGACAGAATCGTCATTCCAGTGCTACCAATGGATAACTGGGCCGACGCGCGGAGCGCCAGCAACAGAGCGAAAAAAGTTAGACGGTATCGCATATGTATATTGGTCAGACCTTTCGCTGTGAACCATGACACGGCTATGACTCACCGAGAAAGACCTATCTGGAAAGTGAACATTCAGTAAACAAAAATAGAGCTAAACTGCCCAGAAAAAAGGCGGTGCAGCTCTATTTTTAAGACTAAAAAATAGATTAATTGTTTAGCGACAGGTACGATTGGTTAACCTGCCTTCGGCTCGGGTCCTCTAAAGGCATCTTTTTTATCGACAGGAGTCAGCTTAACTGGCTTTCCTTCTCTGGCAGATTGGTAGATGGCTTCCATAACCTTCTGATCCTGAAGCCCTTCCTCGCCTGGAGTGAAAGGAGGTTTATTTTCCAGAATACATTCCGAAAAATGATCCATCTCCGTGGCGAAGTGATCCTTATCCGCTATTTTATGCTGGATAACCTGATTTTCCTCACCCTGAGCCTGACTGGTCTCCAGTTGTAAACCGGTATAAGGAAAGGCCGGGTCCATTTTGATCCAACCCGTATCGGCCAGTACCCGGTAGCTTTTGTCGTCGTGGTGCCCATAACTGGTAGCGCAACTGGCCTGCACTCCACTGGGAAATTTCATCAGCCAGTTGACCTGCTCCTCGACCTCGGTAAACCGCGGGTCGCTGGGGGTGCTGTGGATGTAGCCGACTACTTCGGTAGGTTCTTCACCCAACACGTATCGGATGGTGTTGAGGCAGTACAGACCTACATCGGGCAGTGAGCCACCGCCCGCTAACGCTTTGTTGAAGCGCCAGTGTTTGGGGTTATCCGAGTTTTGGCCATTGTTGGCGATAATGGATTTCACCTTGCCAAATTGTTGTTTCTGGACCATGTCGCGGACCATCCGGTTGTGGGGCTCGTACTGAATCCGGTAGGCGATCATGAGTTTCCGGTCTGCCTGTTTGCAGGCGTCGATCATTGCCTGGCATTCGGCTGCAGAATTAGCCATGGGTTTTTCGCAGAGAATATGTTTCCCGGCCTGAGCGCCCCGGATGGTGTATTCAGCGTGCATGCCATTGGGCAACACAATGTAAATGGCCTGTACTTCTTTGTTGTCGCGCAATTTGTCGTAGTCGGCGTAGCTATAGCAACTTTCTTTTTTTATGCCGTATTGCGCAGCTACTTTTTGCAGTTTCTCCGGACTGCCACTGACCAGCGCCACTACTTTCGATTTTTTGCAGGTGCCGAAAGCCGGTAGAATCTGGTTCAGCGTCAGGTGACCAAGACCGACGATGGCATATCCGACGCGCTGGTCGTTGGACATGGGCGTGGGCGTATCGCCTTCCTGCTGCTCGGTTTTGGCTTTTATCTGCTCCAGCTCAATGGGTTTTTGCGGATCGATCGGCACATCTGCCGGGGGAGAGGTGGCCGGCAGTTTGGGCACGGGCCCGCTGGGTGCGCTGGCGGTAGGCACCGATGAAGTCTGGGAGGCTGCTGGTTTTTTTTCGCAGGCTGCCAGGGCAGTGCCTACCGCACCGATGGCCAGACTCCGGCCGGTAAACTGCAGAAAATCCTGGCGCGATACGGGAGACGAGGCCGGGTGGTCCAGCAAAAAATTTACAAACTGATCGATTGGTTTCATAACGTCATGAGTTTACTTCAGCAACCGATTGTAAAAATGGGTTGTTCGAAAGATTGACTGAATCGCCGGATAGGACGATCAATCAGGGCGAAAACGAATCCGGTTAATCGCTCCATCTGCTCGTCTGAGTGAGCCAGAAAGGCGATGATCGGCAACAAGCCTTACCTGTTGGGGCTGAGCCCCGCATAAAAACAGAGGCAGAAAATAATCCAGACAGGGTTGTTTCCTGCCTCTGTTTTTTATGCGACTAAGGGATTGTAACAGCAATGATAAGTCTGGACGTTTCGGCGCTGTTACGTTTAAAACAACCTTCCTCCGGCACAAAGCCGGATGATTCTATCCACACCAATTTAATCAGTAAACTCATGAAAACCAATTGCTTCTCAGCGCAGTACCGAACGCTCCTGGTAGGAATTACCATGCTGGTATCGGCCTCGTCCTTGCACGCTCAGACGTTTACAGGGCAAGACAAACTAACAACTACGCCGTCGGGATTGGAAGCGGTGGTCTACCCGGTCGTCAATAAACCGAGCACCATTCGGCTCAATTTCGACAACCCCCTGCCAGGCGGGGTCCGGGTGGTTATCCGCAACGAAAAGGGGGCTATAGTATATGACGAATTCGAGACGGTTGCCAACTACCGCCGAAACTTCGATCTAATCGGCATGCCCGCCGGTACTTATACTCTGGAGCTGAACAAGTCTAATGCTCATTTCTCTCAGGCGTTCACCATCGAACCACCTACGCTTGGACGTATTGCCATGGGGAATCGGCCTGAGCGGAAAGCGCCCAAAGAGCCAGTCGATAACAAGCTGATTGTGAGCTATTGATCTCGCTTATGTTGAACAAAAAGGCCCAGTCTGGATAGACTGGGCCTTTTTGTTCAATAAATGAAAGAAGACTAAGCCGATTTTTTTGTACTCTTCGTCGTTTTCGTTGAGGATTTCTTGGTCGAGCTTTTCTTGGCCCCGCCATCCAGCGAGTTGATCCAGGTCGCCAGTTTCACCGCGTCTTCCTTTGGAACCTGTTTCATTGGGGCCATAGGTGGGTAACCAGGCCAGTGTTCAGGAATCGGATTATAAATCAGGTTCACAATTTCTTCCGTCGAATAGTTCTTTTTGGCGACATCTGCATAAGCCGGACCCACCAGCCGTTGATTGGGGCGGTGGCAGGCGATACAGGTGTATTTCGTCATCAGGGCATTCATATCTGCCGGAATATCGGCTGGTGCCTGAGCATTAGCGTCGAAGGAAGCTACGGCCAGCGCAGCCGAAGCGATGAGAATGCCAAATAATTTTTTCATGAGATCAGGTAAGCAGTAAATAAAATGAACAGATTGAGAATCGGTACTAGGTCGGCCTCGCAAAAATAGACGGTTTCGAGTGATAACCCAATTTTAGCTTTGGTTTTTCCTAGTAAACTAATGATTAGACTGTTGGTCTGTAAAAACGTTTAAAATTTGTAAAAAAATAAAATATGCAACCTCTCGATCGTTTTTCTGGTCATGCCGATCTGTATGCACAATACCGTATCGATTACCCGCCCGATCTCTACGATTTCGTGCTCTCCTTTACGGCCGAACGGCAATTAGCCTGGGATTGCGCGACTGGCAACGGGCAGGTAGCCGGTGCCCTGGCAACGGTTTTTGAGCAGGTCGAAGGGACGGATATCAGTGAGTCCCAGTTGGTACTGGCCGTTCAGCACCCCCGAATTCATTACCAGGTTAGTCCGGCCGAGCAAACGCCGTTTGTAAATCAGACGTTTGATCTGATCACGGTGGCACAGGCCCTGCACTGGTTCGATGTCGATGCTTTCCATCGGGAGGTCAGACGGGTAGCAAAACCGGGGGCGGTTCTTGCGGAGTGGGGCTATGGGCTGGTGCAACTCGGCGCTGGTCTCGATCCGGTCTTGCTGGATTTCTATCGAAACCGCGTCGGGCCTTACTGGGATCCACAACGGGCTTTCATCGACAATGCTTATGCGACCCTGCCTTTTCCGTTTGCCGATGCCCAGCGAAAGGAATTCACTATCCGGCGCAACTGGTCACTGGATCGGTTTCTAAATTACCTTCGTACTTGGTCGGCCGTTCGGCAATACATCTATGAGAATGAAGAAGACCCCGTAAATCAACTGGTGAAGGAGTTGGCACCAATCTGGGGCGAAGGCGAGCGCGAAATACGCTTTCCGGTGTTTTTGCGCATAGGGCGGGTTGTTACGTCAATTTCGCCGGATTGATATACTTTAGTTTGGGCACCCGGAGAAAGTCGCTGTCGTTATCGGAAAGTAAAATGAGGTTATTGACAATAGCCGTACCAGCAATAATGGCATCTGGCAGCTTGATCCTGACGCTACGACGAATCGCAATCGTCTGCTGAATAACGGCTTCGGTTAGGCTGAACTCTCTTCCTGCATTCAGAAATGATTGAATCTTTGCTTCGCTGTCAGGGTCAGTTGGTTTATAACTTAACAATTCCATGCGTGTAATGACTGAATAATTAGTCTCTTCATCCATTATATCGCTTAGGAAAATTAAACCTTTTTCAGGCAGAGACCCTTGCAGAGCTTTGCTGATGGCATTGGTATCGACTATATATCTCTTTCCCATGAGTCACGCAGCTCCTGAAGTTCACGATTCATTTTTTCTTTTTCTTCAGAAGACAGGTGGCTTAGGCTACCCACTAAATAACCCAGTCCTCCATTTTTTTTATGTTGTTTCTCTTGGGTGGGTGGGGCAATCAGAATAGTTTGATTTTCGGCTAAAGCGGCATTGGCAGCTGCAGCATCAACCAGAATGACCTGGATCTCGACGGTCTTGTTGTTAAACTCTTCTGGCACCGTTACCTGTACGATCTGATCGTGCGGTACGGCGTATTGGCGGATCATTTGCATGGTAGTGCTGTTTTGTGACGAAAATACAAAATTATTTGACAATCAGGCTTCCCAAATCACACGAATGACCTTGCTTCGTACGCCGATTGTCTGGAAAAATTCCAGCCAGTGCAGTTGCTGCGAACCGAGGTGATCCGTCGGTGATTTAACTTCGACAAATTCATAATAACCCTGTTCGTTCCAGATCAGCAGATCCGGGAAACCGCGGGTATGTTCGCGGAGGTTACGGGCCATTTCGAGCAAAATCAGCCGCAACTGATCGGTGTCGATCAGTTCGATCATGCGTTGTACCAGCGTCAGTAGCTCGTCCGACCAGTCGACCAGCACGTTGGTGATTCCGTATTTGGCGTTGAACATCCGGCCCGTGTGCCGTCGCCAGTCGTCTCTGGTGGCCAGTTCGTTCAGTCGCTTTTTCAGCAGTTCTTCGCGCTTCAGATAAAAGTCGGGCAGGTAAAAATCAGACGGGGCGCGTTGCAGCGGGTGGTGAATGGCCGATACGTTGGCATCGTAGATGATATCCCAGAACACCAGGCCAAACAAACCCCGCCAGGGGTAATTCTCCGTAAAAGCCGCGTCGTAATCCTGCTCGAGGTAATAATTCATAACTCCCGCTTCGACGTGGTGTCGGTAAGCCACCGGAATATTGACGCTCTCCGCATCGGACAAAAAGCGCGTGGTGGCTTTTCGGGTCCGTTTTTTTTCGCCCGCGCTCAGGATTTTATCCCTGAAGTCGGTGGCAAAATACCGCTCTTCCGCATTCAGCGGATTGACCGCAATCTCGTCGCAGAGGGCAAGCGCTTCTTCCACCGAACCGTTGCGGAACAGGAGCCGGGCGCGTCGTTCTCGGGCCGGCACGCGGTCCGACAGTTCATAAACGGACAGCGCCTGTTCGGGTAGTTTCTGCCGTTCCAGAAACCCACCCACCCGGCAGACCAGTTTCTGATAGCCGGGAATGGCGATCTCAGTCAACTCCGGTCGGGTTTCGTTCCAGTTCAGAAACCAGTTGTAAATATCTTCGGCCGGGGTTTCGTTTTCTTTGAGGTGATGAAACTCCTCATTTGTGAGCGATATCAGGAGTTTATCTTCTACCTCTTTCCGGGTGCGAAAACGCGCTGTCAGCTTCGTCTCGTCGTAGCGCTCGAAATTGACCATGCCCAGATCCCGTACGACAAACTCGGTCATGTTGACGCTCCGGTTGCCGAAGAACAGGTATTTGATCATCATTCCCTCGGCTTCGAAATTCATCTTGACAACCGTTTCGTGGGTCGTCAGGCTGGTGACAACCTCCCCGAAATCGAGCTCCTGAAGGGCATATCGCACCACCCCTTCTTTTTTTTCTTTGTTCAGGGGACGGATTTCTTCGGGCTCCAGCGGCAGCAGTTCGAGCAGCTCCGGTTTAGTGAAAACGCTGATGGCCGATTCGCCCAGGCTAGCGTGCAGGGGCGACAGTGCCTCAATAAAACCGGCCGTAATAAGTTCATCAACAGCAGCTGGTAAATTCGTTATTTCGTTATACTGCAGTTTATTGACGCGAAAAAAGAGCCCGGTGCGGTTACTGAAACGGACATAAAGGCTCTGCGCATCGAGCCCCATTGCCTCGAATCGGCGCACAAAATCCCATTCGGCATCGTTCAATAAACTACCATACAGTCGTTTGACGAAATCCAACACATAGCGGAAATTGTCGAGGTAATACCGGGGGGTAAGAATAACTTTCTGTCGTCCAACCATGCAATGATCACGGACGTCAGTCCGGCTTGTGCAATAATGACAAAAACTAACTGAAATCTGTGGTACATTAAGAACAAAAAAACAACCGTTTATGTCCCCAACCGAGGTGCTGAATGAGCTGAATAAACAGGGTATTTTACCGCCTGAACAACAGGCTCGAATGGCCGAAATAGAACAGAAACGGCCGTTTTCGATCCACTGGGAACTGCGGGCCATGCTCTACATTGGTATCCTGCTGTTGAGTTCGGGATTAGGGCTGCTGGTCTACGACAACTTCGACCAGATCGGGCATGGGGCGTTGCTGGCGGCTATTGCCGCAGCCTGCGTCGGGGGGTATGGATTCGCGTGGCGGTTCCGGCCGGAGTGGACGTATGCTAAAACCCAAAGTCGATCTACGTTCGGCGATTATGCGCTGATTTTGGCCTGTCTGCTTTTCCTGACGCTCGAAGGATACGCTCAATACGCCTACAACGTATTTGGAAGCCGCTATGGCCTGGTGACCCTGCTACCGGCTGTGCTGTTTTTGCCGCTGGCCTACCGCTTCGACCACCGGGGCGTCCTGGGTATGGCTCTGACGGCACTCATCTCGTGGGTGGGCGTTACCGTGCGACCCCTTCAATTGTATCTTAAAACCAATTTTTTCGATCAGCAAACGGTTTTTTCGGCCATTACCCTGGCACTAGCTCTGATTACCACAGCGCTAGTACTCGAACGCCAGCGCATCAAACCGCACTTTACCTACACTTACCTGACTATTGCCGGAAATCTGCTACTGGTAGCTCTACTCGGAGGGCTGTTCAATTTTGAGGACGTGTGGGGCTGGTTTGCGCTCGGGCTGGCGGTTACCTGCCTTGCCTTCGATCAGTATGCCCGACGGGAGCGCCGACTCGGAGACAGCCCGGCCGGATCGTTCGTTTATCTGCTCATCAGCGTGATTTACGGATATATCGGTGCTACCTACATCGTTTTTCACTACTTGCGGCTCGGTAAGATGGGCGATACTATTTATTACTGGTACTTCATCCTGACAGGCATCGCCCTCGTCTATTACCTGATGAGTCAGCTGCCTAAAGGAAACCGAACCAATGAAAGCGTATAACGAACAATGGATTTATAACCGCCAGATCCTGGAGCAGGCCGAGCGCTGGCACCGGCAGGGGTTCTTGTCGGATGCACAAATTGAAGTGGTTCGCCAATCGTATCCGGTCGGGTTTCGTCAGACCAACGGGTTTATCGAAATCGGTCTGTTTCTGTTCACGACGGTGGCGATTCTGGCCTGTTATCTGCTACCATCCAGTGTCTTTTCCAGCATGCTGGACACTCAGACAGCCTATAGCTTCTTCAACCTGGCGTTTGGCCTTGGTGTCGGCGTTGTCGGCCGAATACTGATCGGTCGTCGACTGCTTTACCGAAATGGGATCGACAATGCCTTCGTGGTGACCCAGACCGGCTTTCTGGCGTTTGGGCTTAACCAGTTTCTGCCCAACGGCTTGTCGGTGGCGACCCATTGTCTGGCGACGTTACCGCTATTGGTGCTTGTGCTATGGTACTACGGCGATACGCTCATTGCGTTTTTTACGATCGCTACGTTCTACACGCTCGTATTCGACCAGTTGATCAAGTTCGGTTGGGGAAAAGACGCCTTCCCGTGGGTGATGATGGCCACGTCCGTAGGTATCTATCTGGTTGTCAGGCAGGTTATCCGAAACCAGTCCCGACAAGGGTATTATACCGATCCGCTGAATCTCATGCAGTGGATCAGTTTGCTTATCCTGGCCGCCAGCGGTAATTATTACATGGTACGCGAACTACACGGCATATTGATTAGACCGAGCTTTATTGCTTCCCGCCATGTAGTTGCGCCCGAAATTTCTCTAGCGGGCTTGTTCTGGCTATTGACGTTCGTTATTCCGGCGATCTATCTCTGGCAGGGACTGACGAAGAAAAACCGAACGCTGATTATCCTGGGAATTTTGGGATTGATTGCGGCTGTGATGACCCTGTATAAGTACACACATTGGGTAGCGCTCAATGTGGCGCTAACCATCGGAGGACTACTTCTGATCGGAATTGCTACGATTTGTATCCGGCTCCTTCGGCAACCGTCGTACGGCTTTACCGACACCCCGGACGACGATTCGCCCAGCGAATTTCTGAGCAGCATGAGTACCATCGCGTCGATGCAGGCTGCTACAACGGCCCACCAGACACCCAAAAATGACCTGCGGTTTGGCGGTGGAAATTTCGGTGGAGCCGGTAGCGGAGAAACGTACTGATGTGTATGAAATTCGTTATTTTTGTGTATGAAAATTCTTTCAACTATGCGCACGAATATTGATATTAATGATGGATTGCTTGAGAAGGCCTTAAAAATGAGCAAATTGAAAACGAAAAAGGCTGTTGTTGAACTGGCTTTGCAGGAATACATCAATACAATGCGCCGTAGAGATTTGTTGTCTTTACGGGGAAAAGTTCAGTGGGATGGAGACCTGGAACAGATGCGAACTGACAACGCTCCTAATGAGTGGGGCCAATGATTATTGATTCATCAGTATGGATAGATTTTTTCCGCGATGTTCGGAACGCACAGACGGATTTAGTTGCTGAGCTACTGATGACCAAAGCGGTATTATACATGACAGCTACGGTTTTGCAGGAGGTTTTGCAGGGTGTGCATACGGATAGCCAGTTTGAACAAATAAGGGAGGACTTGCTAGCCTGTGTGATGTTAAAACTTGACCCCATTGAAGCGGCTGTCGAAGCGGCCCAATTATACCGCGCACTCCGGAAAAAAGGCATCACCATCCGTAAGCCAAACGATTGCCTGATTGCGCATTACGCTATTTTCTACAACGTCCCCGTGCTGCATAACGACGCCGATTTCGATCAGATCGCCCGTTTTACGCCCCTGCGAATCGCGAATCCGTAAGCGCTGGTACGAAACTTCCCGCTCGCGTCTGCCGAAAAACCGCTAAGTTTGGTCCCGAAAACCAACGACCATACGCAGTCGCATGAAAACAGTAGATTCCTTCAACTTTGCCGGAAAGAAAGCCCTCGTGCGGGTGGATTTCAACGTGCCCCTCGACAAGGCATTTAACATCACAGACGACACCCGGATCAAGGCTACCATCCCGACCGTGCTGAAAATCGTGAACGACGGGGGTTCGGCTATTCTGATGTCGCACCTGGGCCGCCCGAAAGGAGGACCCGAAGAAAAATATTCGCTGAAACACCTGCTTCCCGCGCTGAAAGAAGCGTTTGGGCGCGACGTGAAATTCGCGGATGACTGCATCGGTCAGTCGGCTATCGACCAGGCCGCCAGCCTGCAACCCGGCGAAATTCTGCTGCTCGAAAACCTGCGTTTTTACAAAGAAGAAGAAAAAGGCGACGTGGCGTTTGCCGAAAAACTCGCCAAACTCGGCGACGTTTGGGTAAATGATGCCTTCGGAACCGCACACCGTGCACACGCCAGCACGGCCGTGATGGGGCAGTTCTTCACCGACCGCGTGGCGGGTTACGTCATGCAGGCCGAACTGGATAACGCCAAAAAGATTCTGGAAAATGCCGAACGGCCTTTTACCGCTATCATGGGAGGGGCTAAAATTTCCGATAAAATCCTGATCATCGAGAAATTGCTCGACAAAGTCGATAACCTGATCATCGGCGGGGGCATGACTTATACCTTCACGAAAGCGCAGGGTGGCCAGATCGGTAAATCGCTGCTGGAAGCAGATAAGCAGGACCTGGCGCTCGAATTGCTGAAAAAAGCCGAGGAAAAAGGCGTGAAGATTTACATGCCGGTCGATAACGTCTGCGCAGATGCTTTCTCAAACGACGCTAATCGGCAAATAGTGGCTACCGGTCAGATTCCCGATGACTGGGAAGGACTGGATATCGGTCCGGAGACGATCAAACAGTTTACGGACGTGGTGCTACAATCGAAAACGATTCTCTGGAATGGGCCGATGGGTGTGTTTGAGTTCGAAAATTTTGCCACCGGCACTAACGCCATTGCCGAAGCGGTCGTGAAAGCAACGGAAGAGAACGGGGCTTTCTCGCTTATCGGTGGTGGTGATTCGGCTTCGGCCATCAACCAGGCCGGTTTCGGCGACCGCGTCAGCTACGTATCGACCGGGGGAGGTGCCCTGCTCGAATACATGGAAGGCAAAACCCTGCCGGGCGTGGCTGCGCTGGAATAAATAGAGTTGCCAAACGTATGACCCAGCCGGGATCAGATAGGTATAGTCGGACATGCCTGCTATGCCTATCTGATCCCGGCTGGGTCATGTTCTATTCCCCGCTTTATTATTTGTTTGCTACGAGTTACATCTTGTAATGATTCCGAATCATACGCTCGTAAACGCTCGTGGGAAGAAGGCGCTTTAACAGCACCGAGAATTTTTCCAGTGGTTTTCCCACCCGATACGATCGCTCGACCTGGGGCGACTGCATGATTTTCTCCACCAACGGACCGAATACATCCGGCTCAAGGCCCTGACTGACACTTTCATCGATCAGCTCATACGTTCGGTCAAACGTCGCTTTATATATACTATCGGTAGGCAGCGACACCCGCAGCCTGTTTTTATTGATATCCGTTTGAACACCGCCGGGTTGGATGTAACAGGCCTGAACACCAAACGGAGTCAATTCTAACCGCAGCGCTTCGGTCAGTCGATCGACGGCAGCTTTGCTGGCGCTGTAAGCACCCCGGTAGGGTAGTCCCGCTTCGGCCGCAATTGAGCTGATGTTGATAATCAGGCCTGACTTTTTCGCACGCATGCTGGGCAACACCGCCTGAATGGTTCGGATAACCCCCAAGACGTTGGTGTCGAAAACCCGCTGTACATCGCTGATGGACAAGGCTTCGATGGGTGCCGCGATGCCTAATCCGGCATTGTTGATCAGCACATCGAGCCGACCCTGCTCCTGCAGAATTCTCCCAACGGCCTTCTGAATACTTTCATCGCTGCACACATCCACATCCAGGGTACGGAAGGGTTTGGCTTGTTGTTCAATGGTTCGGGACGTACCATAAACGATGTGGCCCCGCTGAGCCAGGTAAGTCGCTATATGCTCGCCTAAGCCGGTCGACGCGCCCGTAATCAGTATAATCTTCGACATGCTATTCGTGGTAAACGCTTTTGAGAAGCCGACACGAAGGTAGTGCCTGGCGGTACAAGATGACAAGCCAGCGCCTAAACTGGAAAAATTGTTTTGCGGCAGCAAGGTTCTTCACAACTGGCTCAGAGCCGCTTTGGCTTTGTTGTCGACACTGTTTTTATACTCATGGTGCTTAACGCTGAGGGCTTTTTCAAAGAACGATCGGGCGCGTGTCCGCTCTTTTTTCTGCTGATAAATAAATCCTAGCTGCAAAGCGGCTGTTGCGCCGAAAGAAAGCTGATCTGGTTCGCTAAGCGTAAGCGCCCGGCTAAGGTAGGGAATGGCCGCGTCTGGGTCGTTCCGGCGCTGAAAGATGCGGCCCATGCGGTAATTATATTCCGCTTTTTCGGCGGTACCGGAAAACGTCGTTTCTGAATATGGGCGCAGGTATGCCAGCGCGCTATCTGTAAACCCGCCATCGGAGGCCAGCCGGGCGCGCATCAGAACTTTGGCATTCGGCGATACGCCTTTCTTCAGGTAAGCTTCTGCAAACTTCTGAGCCGCTTTATCCGATTCGACCGTAGTGCGGCCTACGCTTGTAACTTTTTGCAGGAGCGGCCGCCATGTTTCCGTCGGTTCATTGGCCAGCCAATGGCAAAGAAACAGTTTGTAATACGAATCTTTCAGAAAATTCTGCCCCCGGTAGTTAGTCAGAAATTGCTGGAAATGACTGCTGGCGGGGTTGTATTCCCCTTTTTGTAAGTAAATATCGCCCAGGATGTTGTCGATGATGGGCAGCGGCAGATACGCTTTGTCGCGGGGCCGACTGTTGAGGTAAGCCAGCGCCTGTTCGCTATGCCCATTTTTCTGTTCGATGGTTGCCCCGAAAAAATGAAGCAGCAGATTGTCCGGATTCGCTTTGACCAGTTTTTGTAAGGTTTGCCCGTCGGCATCGGTAAACGTCAGGACGTAAGCCCGGACCATCAACTCGATCAACTGGGCTTCGAGCCCGAAGGTGGCGTCGTGTTGGGCACGCTGTAATTCCTGCAGACCTTGGCTTACATTGCCGTGGAGGCCCAGCAGGTTGGCAACCCAGCCGTAATTTTCGGGCACCGAGCCAATCATGACGTGCAACGTGCCCAGCGATTTATACGTTGGTAGAAAGTCCGGAAAGCGTTTCTGGTTCTCCGCCAGTAGCTTAAAAGCGCGAATAACATCCCAGCTCGCACTGATCTCCCGGCCGAATTTCAATTTTGCAAACGCCCAGTGTAACCGAACTTCGGCCTGAATGACCCGTTTCCAGGGGGAGGTGTCGTCTAGCTGCTTCAGGGCATCGAGCCGGTCCTCTTCCCGATCGCTGAGCAATGCAAACGCCCGATCGTCGTCGGAGGTGACAAGCGTCAGCATGTCGATGTAATCATCGACAAAAATGCGGATGCCATTGGGGCCCGGCTGGCGACCAACCAGTTGCTGAGCCGGCTGAACGCTGAGTTTTTGCAGGTCGGTATAGGCTCGCTGCAAGCCCGGTGTCCAGCTAAAGTCCTGCGCAAAGGTGAACCCGGACGTGTAAAGAAGAAAAAACAAAAACACCGGGTTGAAACCCGGTGCCGTTGCAAAAAAACGTTTCATAGCCTGCACTAGTCAGAGTGTAGTCTGTTGTGGCTACCGACCACGACCCACTGGCGCTGGTTCGGGAACCCCTTCGACGTCGGCCAGAATGCGACCACAGTGTTCGCAGACGATAATTTTCTTTTTGTCTTTGATATCAGCCTGACGCTGCGGAGGAACGACGTTGAAACAACCGCCACAGGCTCCGCGTTTGACGGTCACCACGGCCAGCCCGTTCAGGGCATTCCCACGAATTTTGTTATAGGAGTTCAACAGACGGGTCTCGATGGTCGTAGCCTGTTCGTCCCGCTGCCGGATGATCTCTTTTTCTTCTTCCTGGCTTTCCGACGTAATCTGATCCAGTTCCTGTTTTTTGGCTTTCAGATCCTCCCGCCGTTCGTTCAGGGCTGCCTGGGTGCTTTTGATTTCTTCCTCTTTGCCCCGAACCCGAAACTGCGCTTCGTTGGCACGTTTCTCCACCAGCTCGATTTCGAGCGACTGTAGTTCGATTTCTTTCGAAATGGCGTCGAATTCACGGTTGTTCCGCACGTTCATCTGCTGATCTTTGTATTTGGTGATCAGCTTCTCGGCATCTTTTTTGGCCACCCGATTGCGTTCGATGTCTTCCTCCAGGGTCTTGATTTCAGTCTGGAATTTGCCAATGCGTGTTTCGAAGCCAGCGATATCGTCCTCCAGATCGCGGACTTCTTCGGGCAGACCTCCGCGAATTTTAATGAGTTCGTCTAATTGAGAATCAAGGGATTGCAGTTTCAGAAGAGCGTCTAATTTTTGCGCAATCGTAAGTTCCATTCGGAAGTTGGTTAATATAAAAATGGATAATGAATAATGAATGATGTATAATGAACGTAGTCAACACATAACTTAGTCTATTATGTGATTGACAGCCAGCGGGTTATTAATGGCCGTTGGCGTTGTACATCATTCATTATCCATTTTTCATTAAAAGTACCGAACCGGATTTGTGTTGGTTTCGGCTAAAATTACCGCAAAAGTAGTAAATTTTTTTGCCAAAAGCTGGAAAATCAACTCTTTCGTAAAGACCTCACTTTCATAGTGCCCTATATCGCAAATGCCGATGCGACCATCTGCGTCGAAAAACTCGTGGTATTTATAATCGGCCGTAACGAACACGTCGGCCCCGGACCGGATTGCGTCGGGCAGCAAAAAGCTGCCCACTCCTCCGCAGACGGCTACCCGCTGGATGGGTCGGTTAGGGAGGGGTGTATATCGAATCAGGTTCAGATTCATGCTCTTTTTCAGGTAAGATAACCAGTCTACGGGCGCCATTGGCTCGACCAGTTCACCTACGGCTCCCGAGCCAACTTCCTGATTCTGATTGTCTAAAGGTGCCAGATAATACGCGACTTCTTCGTAAGGATGGGCCTGCCGGAGGGCCATCAGGACCTGCCCCTGCTGATGCGTCGGCAGGATAACCTCGACACGGTTTTCGGTTTCTTCGTGGTATGCGCCAACTTCCCCGATGGTGGGGTTCGTTCCTTCGCCGGGCTGATAAGTTCCGGTTCCTTCAACCCGGAAACTACAGTTTTTATACGCGCCAATCTGCCCGGCCCCGGCGGCATAAAGGGCGTCCAGCACCCGTTGGGTAGCTGATACGGGCACAAACGTCGTGAGCTTCGTCAGGACCTGGGTTTTAGGAGTCAGTACCCGGACTTGTTGGAGAGACAGTTTCTCCGCAATCTTGAAATTGACCCCGCCGGCCACATTGTCTAAATTGGTATGAGCTGCGTAAAGAGCTACATCGTTTTTGATGGCTTTGATCACGGTTCGTTCAACGTAGGTTTTGCCATTCAGCTTCTTCAGTCCCTTAAACACAATCGGATGATGCGCTACAATGACATTACAACCTTTGACAATGGCTTCATCGACAACCGCTTCAGTAGCGTCGAGTGTTACCAGAACCCCTTTGATTTCGGCTGAAGGATCCCCGACGATCAGCCCGGCATTGTCGTACGATTCCTGGTAAGCCAGGGGAGCCAGGGTTTCGAGGTAGGCAGTTAGATGGCGTATTTGGAGCATGGCTGCGTAAACGTAGATACGATTGAACTTGTGGCTGCAAAATAAGTGGCTTTGTCAGATATAACCGGCTCGGCGTCGATCGATTCCTGGTCCGGTTCATGCTGTTACCAGCTTACCTCCCTAGCGGTTGGCTTGCCAGCATATTTAGAGAAATTTTTACGCCAACTACAGAATTTTAAGTTTAAATTTTTGGACTGATTACTAATTTAATATAGCTACTTGCGCCATTTTTTCGAATGAACAAATTCATTCTCCCAGCACCTTCATCGCTGCATTTGGGCAGTGGGCTCATCGGGAGCGGTAATCAGGCCAGAAAAGAGATGTAAATTGATAATCAGTCGTTCTTTGGAACTATATGCGATTGCTTAAACGTGTACATCGGTTTAAAAACTAATGGGTTTTCTTGGGCTTTATGTACATTCGTGCCATAGGACAGCTTAAAAAGTCACTGATTTTTAATTAACAAAAAGGGATTTCTTATAAAGTCTGGTATTTAGTCATACTTTCGGGAGAATAAATTGGTGCTATTCGTTGAAGGATAAATTTTTCATATTTGCAAAAAAATAGAAACAGGGTTAAACCCTTTTATGGGAAGAGGGTCCTACTACGGAAGAAAGAAGCTAAGCAGAAACACACCGTATGTACAAAATCTTACTTTTACTGGTTGTTAGCCTGAGCGCTCTGTTCGCTTTTATAGGCTATTGTGCTGTACTGATCGACTGGATTCAGGATTTTGTCGGGGGCATTTATAAAGAACATCTTTTCGAAGTGCTTTTTGAAACGGCCGGATTAGCCGTTTATACATACCTCGGCATTCGATTTTTTAACCGAAATTTGGGCTCGTTTCGTTAAACGGCAACCGCTGATACGGAGCCGTTGGATTTGATCGTATGTATATGTTCATACAGAAATATAAAAGTGCTGTTTGCTGGATTTTGATAGCCGTATCTTTCGCCTGTCAGGATAAAAAACAATCCGCCGAAAATACACCTACTCCCGATGCCGTTCGGGATCTGCTCATCGATAGATCTTTCTGGAACAGAACCCCAGCCGACTCGGCGCACAAGGAGCTTGTCAATACGCATCGGCTGACCATTACCAACACATCTCATGACTATGCTTATCGGCAAATCGAAGTTCGATTCGATTATTACGATCGGAATCAGCATCGAATTGACTCCGCCATGCATGTTGTGAATCGGACCATCGAACCAAGGGCGGCCATAACCATTGGCGCTCTGAAACTGAATCCGGCTAAGGAAGCAACTGCAACCGCTACGGCTACCATTGTCAAAGCCGTAGCGGAGAGCCCGAGTGTCACTCAATAGCTGAGTAGGGGGGTGGAAACCCGCGAGTGCTAGTGACTAATCACGAGTTTCCACCCACGCTATTAATAAGCCAGTGCGTCCCGATTCAGCTAGTTTAATTGCTTGAACCGGGACGCACTGGCTTGTTGAAAGCGCTTATTTCTTCGTTGAAAACTGGTAGACCGTTGTGCTTTTGTAAGTCTGGCCGGGTTTGAGCGTGGTGGTCGGGAAGGCTGGCTGGTTCGGCGAATCGGGGTAGTGCTCGGTTTCCAGGCAAAGGGCATAGCGCTTTTTGTAGGGGAATCCCTCCCGCCCGGTCACTGACCCGTCCAGAAAATTACCGGTATAGAACTGAATGGCCGGCTCCGTCGTACGGACGTTCAGTACACGGCCGCTGGTGGGCTCATAAACGGTAGCCGCCTGTTTCGGCGACTCGGCGGATTCGTTGATTACCCAGGCATGGTCGTACCCACCGCCGTATTTGATTTGTGTATCGGTCGAGTCGTTGATGCGTGAACCGATAACCGTCGGCCTGGTGAAATCGAAGGGCGTATTGGCAACGGGTTCGAGCTTGCCTGTCGGAATCAGGGTTTCATCGACGGGGATAAACCGGTCGGCGTTGAGGGTCAGGACATGGTCGAGCACATCGCGTTTAGCCCCACCCGTGAGGTTAAAATACGTATGGTTCGTCAGGTTTACCACCGTCGGTTTATCGGTCGTAGCCTGGTAGTCGATCCGAAGGGCGTTGTCTTTCTGCAGGGTATAGGTCACTTCCACCGATAGGTTTCCGGGATACCCTTCTTCGCCATCTTTCGAAGTGTAGTTCAGTTTAAGTGCCGGTTCATCGCCTTCAACGGGTGTGGCGGTCCAGAGTACTTTATCGAAGCCGACAGTGCCGCCATGGAGGTGATTGCCCATGTTGTTGGTAACGAGCGTGTAGTTTTTTCCGTCGAGCGTAAACTTACCTTTGGCAATCCGATTCCCGTACCGGCCAATCAGGGCGCCAAAGTAGGGGTTGTTTTTCACGTAGCTCGATAGCGAGTCGAAGCCCAGGGTTACATCCTCGAATTTTCCGTTTCGGTCGGGCGCGGTCAGCGCAACGAGAAGGCCACCATAATTAGTAATTTGGGCCGTCATACCCGACGCATTCTGTAGCGTGTATAAATCCGCCGTCTGGCCAGTGGGAAGCTGCCCGTACGGTGCTTTTTCAATACCGGGTTTTTGCTCGGTCGTTTCTTTTTTGGAGGTACAGGAATTCATAACAAGGCAGCCCGACAGCAGAGCCAGTGACAGAAGTTGAGGCAGTAATTTCATGAATTATTGCGGGTTGGGGAATAAACAGATGAAGTACAGGCATTCATAGATGAGCCTATACTCGCTCAAAGCTATACATTATCGGGTAGGCCTACAACGATATCGCGGGTTAAGCCACAACATATTCAGGAAGCGGGGCCAAACGGTTAAGTCGGCCCGGTCGTGATACCTTTAGGCTACCAGGCTACCAGGCAGATGATAAATAATTTAATTCACTCGTCAGCACCCCTGGCCATAATAGGCGTCTTTGCCATGTTTACGCTCGTAGTGTTTTAACCGCAGGGTGTCTTTGATCCGGGGCGTGGCGGCATTGATTTGCAGTGTCAGGTAGGCCATGCGCGCCACTTCTTCCAGAACGGCGGAGTTATAAACGGCTTTTTCGGCCGTTTTTCCCCAGGTGAACGGACCGTGGTTTTGCAGCAGTACCATCTCCATTTCGCTATAAGACAAGCCTTTTTCGGCAAATACGTTGAAGATCTGATTGCCGGTCTCGTGTTCATAGTCGCCCTGAATCATCTCGTCGGTCAGGGCTGGCGCGCAGGGAATGTCCTGGTGTGTATGGTCAGCATGGGTGGTGCCGAAGATAGGAATGTCCAGACCCGCCTGCGACCAGGCTACGGCGTAGGTACTGTGGGTGTGCGAAATGCCCCCGATCTTGTCCCAGGTTTTGTAGAGCAGTGCGTGGGTTTTGGTGTCCGATGAGGGGCGCATAGACCCGTCGACCACCTTCGCATCGTAGTCGCAGATGACGATATCGGTGGCTTTTAGGTGTTCATACGGTACACCGCTGGGTTTGATGGCAAACACGCCCCGTTCGCGGTCAACAGCGCTGACGTTGCCAAAGGTAAACAACACCAGCCCCAGCTTCGGGAGCTGCATGTTTGCTTCATAGCATTCTTCTCTGAGTGACTGATACATGATTGACTGTTGAATGATAGATTGATTGAATGGCAGATTGAGCAAATAGTTTCATACATTCTCTCATTCAATCAATCAAAATTATGTCATTGCAATTCCAGCACTACCACCGATACCGGCGGTAGGGTTACGGCCAGATTATCGCCGGACAGTTTGGCACCGGTAAAGGCCACGGGTTTGATTTTGGCCGGATTCTCGAACGTATTGTGATCGTGTACACTGGCCGATGTGAGCAAACGACCGGTCAGGCCCGTTGCCTTCAGTCCTTTCAGATCGACGGATATGTTCTGTGGTTTTTTGGGGTCAATGTTCACCAGCGAGACGTGTACTTTGCCCGATTTATCGCGTGAAGCCGATACCGACACGGCCGGCAGCTTTTCCTTGTCCAGTTCGAAATCATCCGATTTGACCGATACGGGCAGCATCGTTGCATCCTGATGAACGTTGTACATTTCCAGCACATGGTAGGTAGGTGTCAGGATCATTTTGTCGCCTTTGGTCAAAATGACCGATTGCAGCACGTTGATGGCCTGGGCCAGGTTAGCCATGCGCACCCGTTCGCAATGTTTGTGGAAAATGTTGAGGGTCGCACCCGCCAGCACCGCATCGCGCATGGTATTCTGCTGATACAGGAACCCCGGATTCGTACCCGGCTCGACATTGTACCAGCCGCCCCATTCGTCGACAATCAGCGCTATTTTTTTCTCTGGATCGTATTTATCCATCACAGCCGAATGTTTCTCGATCAGTTCGTCCATCAACAGCGCCTGTTGCATGGTTTTGAAATACTCCTGATCCGTAAACGCCGTGGCCGATCCCTTCTTGCCTTCGCCCCACGACAGTACCGAATAATGGTGCATGGCCAACCCTTCCATGAGCGAACTGGGTATATTTTTCATGAGCGTTTCAGTCCAGGTGTAGTCGTTATCGCTGGCTCCCGACGCAATCCGAAACATCTTCTGGTTACCCACCTGCGTGTTCATGAAAGTGCTGTACTGCCGATAGATATTGGCATAGTAATCGGGTTTCATGTTGCCGCCACATCCCCAGGCCTCGTTGCCCACACCCCAATAGCGAACCAGCCAGGGCTTTTCGCGTCCGTTTTGCTGACGCAGGTTCGACATGGGGCTGTTCTTGCCGAAGTTTACGTACTGCACCCATTCGCTCAGATCCTGAACCGTACCACTGCCGACGTTTCCGGCCAGATAGGGCTCAGTGCCCAGCAACTCGCACATGTTCAGGAAATCGTGCGTACCGAAGCTGTTGTCTTCCGTCACTCCACCCCACCAGGTATTGACAATTTTAGGGCGTTTGGCTTTGGGGCCGATACCGTCTTTCCAGTGGTAGGTATCGGCAAAACAACCGCCGGGCCAGCGCAGGTTGGGTATTTTAAGCTTTTTGAGCGCCGTCACTACATCCAGTCGAACGCCGTTCTTGTTCGGGATTTTCGTGTTGTTGTCGCCAACGTAAAAGCCGTCGTATATGCACCGGCCCAGGTGTTCCGCAAAATGGCCGTAGATGTGTCGGCTGATGACGAATTTACCTTCATCGGCGTTGATCGTCACTTTGTTCTGGGCCGTGGCGAGCAGGCTGCAACTGGCCAGCAGTAGGGTTAGAAAACGTTTTTTCATGGAAAGGGTAGGGTATACTTTGTCATGACTCCGGCCGGAGTCATGACAAAAATGAATGATTACCGATAAGCCGCTTCGCTCCAGCGCAGTTCGTTTTTCAACTGGCGCAGGTTGGTGTTCCGATCGATGACCACCAGTTCGACGCCGAACAGATCCGCAAAATCGTCGATATGCTCGGTGGTCAGGTTCTGGCTGTAGACGGTGTGGTGGGCGCCACCGGCCAGAATCCAGGCCGCACAACCGGTTTGCATATCGGGCAGGGGTTTCCAGATGGCGCGCGCTACCGGCAGTTTAGGAAGCGCTTCGGGCACCTCGACAGCCTCCACCTCGTTGACCAGCAGCCGGAACCGATTGCCCATATCGATCAACGATACATTGATAGCAGGACCCGCCGGTGCGTTGAAAACCAGCCGAACCGGATCGGCCTTGCCGCCAATACCCAGCGGATGAATTTCGCAGGTAGGCTTGTCGGCGGCTATCGACGGACAGATTTCGAGCATGTGCGAACCCAGCACAAGCGGATTCGACGGGTCGAAATGGTAGGTGTAATCTTCCATAAACGAGTTGCCCCCGGGCAAACCTGCTGCCATCACTTTCAGCGTACGTACCATCGCCGAGGTTTTCCAGTCGCCCTCACCGCCGAACCCATACCCGTCGGCCATCAGGCGCTGTGAGGCAATCCCCGGCAGTTGCGTCATGCCATGCAGATCCTCGAACGTGTCGGTATAAGCCGAGAAATTGCCGTCTTTCAGAAAAGCCCGAAGTCCGATCTCGATCTTGGCCGCGTCGCGCAGGGAATTATGTTGCGCTCCGCCTTTGCGAAGCGACTCCATCAGCGTGTAGCTGTCGGCGTATTCGGCAACCAACCGGTCAATTTCGGCGTCGGTAACCTGATCGATCACCGCCACCAGATCGCCGATACCATGGGTGTTCACCGACATACCGAAGGTCATTTCGGCAGCGACTTTATCGCCGTCCGTTACGGCTACCTGCCGCATGTTATCGCCAAAGCGAACAACTTTCATCGTCTTTAGTTCGTAGGCTGCTACCGCCACCCGCGCCCAGCCTGCAATCTTCTGTACCACATCGTCCTGCTGCCAGAAGCCGACGACCACTTTCCGGCTTAATCGCATCCGCGACATGATGAACCCAAATTCGCGGTCGCCGTGGGCCGACTGGTTGAGGTTCATGAAATCCATGTCGATGTCCCCCCAGGGGATATCCCGGTTAAACTGGGTATGGAGGTGAAGCATGGGCTTCTTCAGCACGCTCAGACCCCGAATCCACATCTTGGCGGGCGAAAAAGTATGCATCCAGGTAATGATGCCGATGCAGTTTGGGGCAACGTTCGCTTCCTGACAGATCGCGTAGATTTCGTCCGGCGTTTTCACCACAGGCTTGAACACAACCCGCACCGGCACCTGGGGCGATTTATCGAAAAAATCGGCGATGATGGCGGAGTGTGCATCGACCTGTTTCAGGGTTTCTTCGCCGTATAAATGCTGGCTGCCGGTGATGAACCAGACTTCGTACTGTTTCAAATTAAGCATGATACATTTTGTCATTTATTGGTCATTTGGTTGTCATTTAATCGTTCATATCGCTTCCACAACGAACGACCATTAATGACGCGCAGCAAATGACTAAAGATTATCTGGATTGGCCTTCTATAAATTCGCCCAGACTCAGGTACTTCTGGTACAGGACTTCGTAAGTAGCGGCCTGTGCCGAACGGGGGGAATAATCGGCATCGAAGCCGGACCCCATCGCTTTCTGAGCAGCTTCCATAGTCGGGTGAACGCCGGCCGCTACGGCTGCGCACATAGCTGCTCCCAAGGCACAAGCCTGGTCGGCGCGGGCAACCTGAATGGGCATGTTCAGCACATCGGCCAGGGTTTGCATCACAAAGGGCGACTTTTTGGCGACCCCGCCGATTGCAATCACTTTTTTGATAGGAACCCCTTCTTCAAGGAACCGATCGACAATTCGGCGGGAGCCGAAAGCCGTTGCTTCGACCAGCGCTTTAAAAATCCGGGGGGCGTCGGTTCCGAGATTCAGTCCTGCTATGGCGGCCTTGAGCGTGTGGTTCGCATCGGGCGTCCGGCGACCATTGATCCAGTCCAGGGCAATCGGATCGGTAGCGGTAACCGGCAATTGAGCTGCCTGCGTAGACAGGTGCGGAATCAGCTGACGGCTCAGGGTGTTGGCGGCTTCTTCGCCCAGTAATTCGCGTACGGGATTGGTGATCAAGCTGGCAAACCAGGCATAAACATCGCCGAAAGCCGATTGGCCCGCTTCCAGTCCCAGCATACCCGGTGCTACCGAACCGTCGACCTGCCCACAGATTCCCCGGATGAGCCGATGTCCAATCTCGTCGTTGGGGGCCATCAGGATATCGCATGTGGAGGTGCCGATGATCCGGACAAAGGCGTAGGGCTCAATTTCGGCACCGATGGCGCCCATGTGCGCATCGAACGCGCCGACACCCACAACCACGTCGGGCGATAGGCCCAGTTTCGCGGCCCAGTCCGGAGAAAGCGTACCCATCGACTGATCGGCCGTGTAGGTATCGGTAAAGAGCCGATCGCGCAGCCCACTCAGGAGCGGGTCGAGCCGGGTTAAAAATTCGTCCGAAGGTAGTCCGTTGAACTCGCTGTGCCAGAGCGCTTTATGGCCGGCTGCACAACGCGAGCGTCGTAGAGTCAATGGATCGGTGTGACCGGTCAGCACCGCCGATATCCAGTCGCAGTGTTCGACCCACGAAAAAGCGTGCTGCCGAACCGCTTCGTCGACGCGCAGGGTTCGCAGCATTTTCGCCCAGAACCATTCCGAGGAGTAAATACCGCCGACGTATTTGGTATAATCGACATCCCAGTGGTGGGCTAGCTTATTGATTTCTTCCGCTTCCTGATTGGCTGTATGGTCCTTCCAGAGAATGAACATGCCGTTTGGATTGTCGGCGAAATCGGGCCGTAGCGCCAGTGGAAGCCCCGTTTCATCGACCGGGCCGGGTGTAGAGCCCGTAGTGTCGATAGAAATACCGACGATCTGTTGCCGCACATCGTCGGGGGCCTGGGCGAGCGCGCCCGTAATAGAGGCTTCCAGCCCTTCGAGGTAGTCGAGTGGATGCTGACGGAACTGCGAGGTGGCGGGGTTGCAATAAAGCCCTTGTTTCCAGCGCGTATATTCGTGAACATGCGTTCCGACGGCTGCGCCCGTCTGTGTATCGACAACCAGTGCTCTGACTGAATCGCTCCCAAAATCAACACCGATAACGTATCGAGTATTCATAATGTATACTGCTGTATCAAGCAGAAATTCGATCTGTTAACAAGTTAGGAGATTACCGAAAATTAGCTATTTCGGAGAATAGTGTTTAGTTGACACAATATTACTTTGTTATTGTGCTTTTTTTACGAGAAATAGTAATAATTTTTTTATCGATAGACTATTTGTCTGGATAACTGGTTTATGGACAGGTATTTAGTCTCAGGCGGTTCTAACCTCCCTGGTATTCACATAAGGTATAGCCTTACAGGCTGATCTGATTGTCAGCAAGCCGGTAATAGGCAGGAAAGAACAGGTCTTCAGACTAGTAGGATCAAAAGCTGTTTGGGTGCAGGCAGGACTGCCAGTAGGTAATAATCAGGTGAATCTGAGCTTTGAACTCCTGAAACTCCTGCGCTTTGATATGGAACCCCTGAATTGTGGTTTCATATGCCTGCCTGACCTGATCGGGGCTAGCGGCCGTCGTGTAAAAAAGAAACGGAATCGATTTCTGACGCAGGTAATCACTGCGGTTAATCTGACGACGGAGGTCGAGCCCGCTCATGCGGGGCATAGAGAAGTCGCACAGAATCAGCAGCGGTTTTTCATCCGTGGTTTCCAAATAATCCAACGCTTGTTGACCGCTTCCGAAAAAGTGAATTTTGTTCGTGAATGTTAACTCCCTGACCGCTCGTTCGAACAAAAATTGATCATCCTCATCATCATCAATGTAAACAATTGGTCCATCCGTTAAACTGATCATAAGTTCGGTTGAGAAAAACAAAGACCGCCAGACGGACTGGCGTACCTAACAAAAAGCCACATTTAAGCAGCTCAACAGAAGAGGTTTATAGGGAGGAGTAAAGTTGTAGTGATGATAACTGGCCTGGTTACTTAACTGTTCAAATTATTTATCCACTGTCTGGGGGCTTGTAGCAAACGCTGGGGGATGTTCATTCGAACGGAGCCGACTGTGATTAACGATGCCAGCCGGCTATTTAAAAAATCAGTAGCCAATCGTTTACAAGCGTGACTTGTAATATACTTATAGTTGGTTTTTCCTCTAAAAATTTACTACTGATCAATTTGTCCGGCGGGTCGGAATTTTAGCCAGATTGAACCAGTACAAGCGAACTTGTTCGGCCAGGTCGACCAGCGCTTTATGATCGATGGGTTTGGTCAGAAATGTATTAGCCCCCAGCCTGTAAGCCCGATTGATATCCTGCTCGTCGGAGGAAGTTGTCAGAATGACGACGGGTATGTGTTGGTAATGGGGGGAATTTTTCAAATGTTTGAGCACCTCAAATCCATCGATGACTGGCATATTTAGATCCAGCAGAATCAGATCGGGCAGAAACAGTGGCGTTTCGATACTTTCCAGTACATCGGTGCCGTCTGTGGCAAACCGTAAATTATACAGGGCGGAATCCCTTTGGAAAGCGGTTTTGATTAAGAACTGATCATCCTCGTCATCATCAACAATCAGTACGTTAAACGTTGTTCTCATTAACCAGTGTAAGGTATTGAGTAACCTATTTTTTTATAGGTTCGTTATATATGGCTAAAATACGCAAATAAGTGTTTCTGAGATTGTTTCGACGATCTATAAAAGGCGAAAGCTGCTTATTGATCCCTCAATCATCCGGGTAAGCACTTTCTTTGGTCCGAAAAAACAGGCAACGTCTGAGAAAAGACAGGCTGGAGCCGCAAAAGTCCGGGGTAGTCGGCTACGTTGCTGGGCGGAGCTCTCAGGATAAAGTCAATTCCGGGAAGAAGCTAACGTAATCGGTTAAATACTGCTGATATTTATCGGCATTTAGCCGGTAAAGCTGCCCTTTTTTAGTCACCGAGTTGGTGTCTTTCTCGCCAGTATTGATGAGCAGGTCGGTCGACAGGATTTTTCGGCTGAAATTCCGCCGGTCGAGTTGGGTACTGTAAATAGCCTCGTACACCTTCTGAAGCTGTGGAATGGTAAATTTCTCAGGCATCAGTTCGAACCCGATCGCGTGCAGGGCTGCTTTATAACGGAGTTGACGCAATGCCTGCTCAACCATCACGTCGTGGTCGAAAATTAGTTTGGGTTTATCGTTCAGGCTGATCCAGTAGGCATTGTGGGCTTTGATGGCATTCGGGTCCTGTTGCTGGCTGTTGACCAGCGCGTAATACACCACCGAAATTGTCCGCTCGACAGGGTCCCGCCGAACAGCCCCGAATGTCTGCAACTGTTCGAGATAGTGGTTGGTCAGACCTGTCAGGTTATATAGAATCCGTTGGGCGGCATCTTCCAGGTCTTCATTTTCGTTCAAAAAACCACCCATCAGCGACCATTTCCCAAACTCAGGCTCAAAGTTGCGTTTGATGAGCAGCAACTTCAGTTCTTCGCCATCGAAACCGAAGATGATACAGTCGAGAGCAACAAGGATGCGAGTGGAGTGCGTATAATGAACCATAAGGAGCGGAGCAAAACCGATCGCGAATAGGAAAAATCGCGTTTGCATACCATAATTACAGAAAAAGTTGTTCATACGTCCCCGAGCGAAGCAAATTTTTTTGCTTCTGCGGTGTAGGGCCGTTCTCCACCTGCCTCAAAGTTTAAAACAGGATGCGCGCAAACGTTGACTTGAGGATGCAGATAAGCCCGATACATCCTATTTTTGACAGTTCATTTATCATTTCAATGCTATGATCGCCGTTGTTCAGCGTGTTACGCAGGCATCCGTTACCATCCACAATCAGGTGAAAGGCCAGATCGGAGCCGGGTTTTTAGTATTAGTAGGCATTACGCATACCGATACGCGCGAAGACGTAGATTGGCTCAGCAAAAAAATCGTCGGGTTGCGGGTGTTTGGCGACGACGCGGGCAAAATGAACCTCGATCTGGTCGCAATAAACGGTAATATTCTGTTAATCAGTCAGTTTACCCTTCATGCCAGTACCAAAAAAGGCAATCGCCCCAGCTTCATCGAGGCTGCCCGGCCGGAGGTGGCCGTACCGCTTTACGAAGCGATGATTGCACAGCTGTCGATCGATCTGGGCAAGCCGGTTCAAACGGGCGAATTTGGGGCCGATATGAAAGTAGAGTTGCTCAATGACGGGCCGGTGACCATATTAATTGACTCAAAAAACCGGATTTAGTGTATTCGATTACCAATTTCTTGTATCTATCCGTTACATTTACTGAAACCAGCCTTTGCCTGTCGAAAATAAACGTTCATACAGGTTAATAGCCGAATGGATTTTTTGCCACCCGACATCAGTGCTTACGCAGAAACGTACACCTCGCCCGAGAGTGCGCTATTGCATCGGCTCAATCGAAACACGCGCGCTCAGGTGATGGCCCCCCGTATGCTGTCGGGGCATATGCAGGGGCGGTTTTTGTCTATGATTGCGTGGATGGTTCGCCCGCGTCGAATTCTCGAAATCGGTACGTATACAGGGTACTCGGCGCTCTGTCTGGCCGAAGGACTAACCGACGATGGCCGGCTTATCACGATCGATCAGAACGAAGAGCTGGAAACCTTTGCCCGCTCGTACTGGGAGCAGTCACCGCTTAATGCTAAAATCGACCTTCGGGTCGGTATAGCTGCCGATATCCTGCCAACGCTCGACGAAACGTTCGATCTGGTGTTTATCGACGCCGACAAGCGCAACCTTTCACGCTATTTCGATTTGATTTTCGATAAACTTCGGCCGGGTGGTTTTATACTGGCCGACAATGTTTTATGGAGTGGCAAAGTGGTTGAATCGCCCAAGCCATCGGATCTGGACACGATAGCGGTGCAGGCATTTAACCAGAAAGTGCAGGACGACGCCCGCGTCGAAAATGTGTTGTTGCCCGTACGAGACGGGATCATGCTAATTCGAAAATTGTAAGTATGATGGATGAAATGACCGCCGTAGCGGTAAGATGTATGAAAAAACAGACCTATTCCTTACTTCTTCTTTTGCTTCTAACGGGTTTCGTTGCGTCGGCGCAAATGAGCCCTCCCACGGTTCCGGAGCGAGTGATGATGGCCGACATATCGGTGCAACTCGACCCCGATGCCCGCCGGATTATCCAGCAGGATGTAAATGCGCTTATGTCCAACCAACAATATTGGCTGGCTAAGCTTGACCGGGTGGTACTGTATTTCCCGATTATCGAATCTATTCTGATCCGGGAAGGTGTTCCCAGCGATTTTAAATACCTGGCCGTGCAGGAAAGCTCCCTGACGCCCGACGCCGTATCGACCTCGTCGGCGGTGGGATACTGGCAGTTTAAGCAGGAAACGGCTCAGGGAAATGGCCTGCGCGTCGACGAAGAAGTCGATGAGCGAAAAAATATTTCGGCCTCGACGAAGGCAGCGGCTACGTACCTCAAAAAAAGCAATGCGCAGTACAACAACTGGGTGGCTTCGCTTTATTCGTATTACCTCGGGGCGGGGGGCATCGCCAAGCTGATTCCGCCGGATTGGGCGTATGCGCGTGAAGTCGCACTCGACGGGCGCACCGACCGGTATATTCTGCGTTTCTTCGCCCACAAGGTCGCCATTGAAAACGCCCTCAAATCGCATCAGACCAGTAACCGCTTTGCCCTGATCGAGTACCCCAACGGGGGTGGAAAAACCATGCGCTCGATTGCGGAAGAGCTGGGTGTGGAAGAATTTGAACTGCGTAAATACAACCGCTGGGTGCTGGGCGAGTCGGTTCCGACCGACAAGGCGTACGTGATGGCTATTCCGGTCGCGAATACGCAGATCAACGATATACGGCAGAAAATTGGCTCGGTGCCGGGTGGGAAAGCGCCGGAACTGGCTCAGAGCGATGTGGGTTTTCCCGTCCTGCGTCGGGTGACGACCAATGCCTCCGGTAAGAATGCGCCGGTTTTATACGAGATCAACGGCTTGCCTGGTATTCAGGCGCAGGCCGGCGACAATGCGTCGTCGCTGGCCCGGAAAGGAAAGATCAGCCTGTCGAGTTTCATGCGCTTCAACGACATGGACGAATCCGATCCGGTCATTGTGAACGACATTTATTATCTGGCAAAAAAGCGGAAAAAAGCGCTCGTGCCATTCCATACCACCCGCGAAGGCGAAACCTCGCGCAGTATTTCGCAACGCTACGGGCTCCGGCTCCGGAAGCTGTTGCGCTTCAACCGCCTGGATCGGGGACAGCAATTGACGGCGGGGCGCGTGATTTGGCTACGGGAAAGACGCCCGGCTAACAAACCGATCGAGATTATCAATGCGCCAACGCCACCGGTCTACGATCCGACGCCTGCACCACCAACGCCTGTTGCATCGCAGGACGTTGCGGCCAACACATCCGCTGGCCGTACCAGCAGCAGACCCGTCAATGGCGCTGATGGCGTTCCCCGGAATGCGTCTGAGCGGAAGCTATATCAGCCTAAATTAGTGGGGGGGGGCATTACACCGAATGATGGTTCCTCGGCTCCGGCCACAGCTCCCACGCCCCCGCCGACTACTTCGAACTCCGTATCGACCAGCCGTCCGGCTCCCACGCCCGCTACGGGAGGTAGCGAGGGGTCGCAGCGGGTTGTCATTGTCCGGGCCGCCGACGCAGATGGCGAAACCAAGACCGTGCCGGTAGCCACAACTCCCGAAGTGGCTGATAAACCAAAACCAGGCGGAGCTGAAGATGGCTGGCGGGTAAATGGTCAGAAAACAGACACCTATGCCCGCAATCGACCGGCAAAATCGCCCGCTACCCCTACGCGTTCTTCCTCAGGCAGCTATGATGGACCCAGTGAGCAACAGGCCGACGGCTCAATTACGACCATGGATACGAAAACGACGGTTCGTCCGGCCGCACCGGTTGTGACAAAAGCTGAAACGCGCCCATCGGTGGCCGTGGTTACACCCGCGCCGGAAAAGGCCGAGAAGAAACCCGCGGAACCTGCGATGACCATGCCGGAAAAGAAACCCGCGCCAGTGGCTACTACCGCTGCGCCCATAACACCGGCAGCTACACCGGCCACCGCTGACCGCGCTGTAACGATGCATACCGTCGGCAAGGGGGAGACGTATTACGGTATTGCCCGCGAGTATGGCTTGACGCTGAACGAACTGCTTGAACTGAACAACCGGACGCTCGATAAGAAACTTGAAGCCGGCCAGCGGCTGAAAGTGCGGGCAAATACGGATAAAATGGCCGCTTCTACCAAAACAGAGCCAGTAGTATCCACAAAGTCTTCGTCGTCGGTCAAAGCGGGGCCGGCTACAAAAGCAGCTTCAGAGCCAGTAACCCCATCGGGCGAAACCTACCATACGGTTGCCAAGGGAGAGAACCTGTTCCGGATTTCTAAACTGTATAATGTGAGCGTTGCCGAACTGCAGGAATGGAATAACCTGACCACCGCTTATGTTCGCGAAGGACAGAAAATCAGGGTCGTCAAGCCGTAAAAAAGCCTCTGTCGTGTTTCACGGAAAAAGCCGCTCATCGAGCGGCTTTTTCCATTGTTCGGGCTATTGTATCTTTACTGTATAATCCGCAGATCGCTGCTGGGCCGGCCAGACTGCACTACTTTTATGATCCTGATTGATAATACCTGCATAAGCGACGATGTCGCTGAAAAATTTTTCGTTTGCAACCTGGACAAATGCAAAGGGGCCTGCTGTGTGGAAGGCGATATGGGCGCTCCGCTGGAAGGCGATGAGCCTGCCATCCTCGACCGAATTTATAAGGATGTAAAGCCCTACCTTTCGCCCGAAGGAATTCGGGTGATCGAACAGAAAGGCGGCTACGAGTCAGACGGTGAAGGCGGTTTTGTCACAAATACGGTTGCAGGACGGGAATGCGTTTATGCCACCTGGAACGACCGGGGAATCCTGAAATGTGGCATTGAAGAAGCGTATAACGAAGGGAAGGTAGACTGGAAAAAACCGATTTCGTGCCATCTTTACCCTATACGGGTGACTAAATACGAATCTTTTCATGCTCTCAACTACGATCGCTGGCCCATCTGTAGCCCGGCCTGTAGTTTCGGCGAACAGTTGAACGTTCCTATCTACAAATTTGTGCGCGAGGCCTTGATTCGGGCTTATGGACAGGAATGGTACAACAAATTGACAGAGGCCATCGAAACCCCTAAAGCCTAAATAATCCGACGCTCAGGTTAACTTGTTATGCAGTAAACATAAAGTGTTTAGTGCCAGCTAAGGAGTGGGTTCGTAGAATGGAACAGCGAGACTATTTTGAAGAAGTTTATGAAGTGGTACGGCTTGTACCGAAAGGGCGAGTGACTACCTACGGCACGATAGCCCGTTATCTGAGCCTGCGGGCGGGTGCGCGTATGGTGGGTTGGGCGATGAACGGTTGCCATAACCGCCCGGATGTACCCGCTCACCGAGTAGTCAACAGCGTCGGTGTCTTGTCAGGAAAACACTTTTTCGGCGGGCCGACCATCATGCAGCAGCTGCTCGAAGACGAAGGCGTTCGGGTAGAAAATGACCGTGTCGCTGATTTTAAGGCCTTATACTGGGACCCGGCCGTTGAACTGACTTTGTAACAACAGGGCGATGGGTTGGATAATATATGGGTTGAGTTTCATATATTGCCGTGGTTAAGTTGCACCTAAATCCACAAGCCCACTCGTATTACGTTTTGGATGAATCCAGAACGAAAACTCGATCAGTTAGAGCCGTTGGTGGCTGAGAGCTTACAGAAAATTGATCGGCTCATTGAGGAGCAGGGCCAGATAGTTAGTGAAGTGGCCAGGATTCCTGAACTTGAGCGAACCGTTGCAATAACGGCCAAAGCGGTCGCCGACCTAAAAGTTTCCACCCAGCGCCGATTTGACGGGTTGACCATTTCCACTCAGCGACGGTTCGATGAGGTAAACCGTCGGTTTGCCGATCTGACTATTTCCTCTCAGTAACAATTTGGTATAATGGAGCATCGGTTCGATGAACTAAGCCGCCAGTTTGTTGACCTGACGGCGTCTACCCAACAGCAATTTGAGGAGTTAAAATCGAATCAGGAAGCTGTCATGCAATACCTGCGAGCGAAGCTTTCTTAAGTTCTTCGGTTTACTTTTCGCAGAAGTGCAACCTAGACAGGCTGGCTGTTTTGCTGAACCGCCTGAACTAATGCATCAACTACGCCACGCAATGCCTGGGTTAACTCCGGATCGGTGACCTGTCCGTCTGCGGCTAGCTTAGTTCGGACAAACGGCACAATCAAAGAAGCCGCTTCGGGCAAATTGGCTGTCAAAATGTTTAGCGTATAAGCCAGCGAAGTGTGTGCCCGGGAGCCACCCATATCGGACGGACTTGCACTGATCACACCAACGGGCTTGTGAACGAATTCACCCGACGAAGCCAGCCAATCCAGCATGTTTTTTAGCACACCCGGCATGCCGTGGATATACTCGGGTGTGCAGATGATCACGGCGTCGCATTTCCGTAGCAACGTACGCAGCTTATTGACCGGCTCAGCCGTATTAGCCGCGTCGCGTTCGGGGCTGAAGGGCGGAATGTTTTCCAGATCGTCATAGAGAGTAACCTGCACAGTAGGAGGGGCCAGTTCGGCCGCGGCCCGTAATAGTGCTGTGTTGGTGGAAGAGGCCCGCAGGCTACCGGAAATGGCAAGAATACGCATGAAAAGGGATAGGACTGTCTTACCGCAACACCTTCGTAATCTCGTTTAGTTTCTCCATCTTCTGGACAAAATCGCCCTTGAGCTGGTTGCGGATGGCTGTCAGGTTATCTAGCGTTTCCTGTAAGCTATCGGGCAGAATGTCTTCGAGCACTTCGCGGAAACGTTTGGCGAAGGTCGGTGATTTGCCGTTAGTGGAAATGGCAATTTTCAAATCACCTTTTTTAACCACCGAACTAAGGTAAAAATCGCACAAGTCAGGCGTGTCGGCAACGTTCACCAGAATCCGCTGCACCTTGCAATCGACCTGTACCTGCTGGTTCACGTTCTTATCGTTGGTACCAGCGATAACCAGGTCTTTATCTGAAAGATGCACGGCATGGTACGGCTCCTGAATCAACTGCACTTTAGGATGGCGGTGAGCCAACTCCCGGATCTCGTCGCGTATAACGGGGGCCAGCAGCGTCACGCGCGCATCTGGCGAGTTGCCCAGTAAAGCCGTAAGCTTTTCGAGTCCGACGTATCCGCCCCCTACGATAAGTACGTGCAGCTTTTCGGCCTTGACGAAAATAGGAAACAGGGTATTCATAAAAGTCGATAGTCGTAAGTTGTCAGGGCATGTACAACGACTTACCCTTCTGACAAACTTACGACTATTGATGGATGCCTGACGGCTATTTTTAAAATTTAAACCCAAGGTTCACGCCCAGAATCCGGCGTTTGCTGTTACCACTGGCCAGCACATCGGCAAAACCGTAATGATACACGAAATCCAGCATGATCGGACCCGCATCGAAACCCAGCCCAGCCAGACCGTTGATGGTAGCTGCCTGAAAATCAGCGTTGCCCAGATTGAAATCGTTTTTGTCGGTGCCCAGCGGGGTTGCATATTCGGCACCCAAAGCCAGCCGTACGCCCGAAACACCCCGTTCCGACTGCGCTAGTTTGACACCGATATAAGCCGGGATGTGCAAATAGCGCTGGTCGATATTACCTATAATTTCACCCACGTTGCCCGCTGATCCATCACCGGGTTTATAGAACTGCGAGCTCGATGTCAGGTACTCGGCACCGACCTGACCATAGATCCGGCCACCGCCCCGTACGAAAAAGCCCAGTTGATAGCCCAGACGACCGGTTAGTCCCTTACCATCTACGGTTTCGCCTTCAAAACGAGTTGAGTTGGCACCGCCGTAAACACCAAACGTGAAATGTTTGTAGTTCTGGCGATGTTCCTGCCGCTGTTCGGCTTCGACATTGCGTTGGCCGTCTTCAAACCCTTCGTCATAGGCCCGGCTCAAGTCGCGCTCATCGAACGTCCGGTTGTCGCCGATGCGTCCTTCATACCGATTGTCATAGCGCCGGTATTCTTCGTTTCGGCGGTTGTATTCCCGGCGTTCGTCAATGACGTTATCCCGCTGACGGTCGTTCTGGCGGTCATAACGGCGTTGGTCACGACTGTCGTAATCATATCGGTCGGAGCGGTTGTAATCGTATCGGTCATTGTAAGAATTCTGCTGACCGAATACGTAACTTGTGCTACAGAGGCTTGCCAGCAGCAAAGTTGTTTTAGTCAAAGTTTTCATAAGTCAAATAAGTTGAGTATTCAATGCTACAACTAGCCTTCACCGGAGAATGTTTATGTAAACGTTCGTTTAATTTTTTTAGACAAAACCGGTATCATAAAAAAGCCGCCTTAACATAAGGCGGCTTTGTAAATCGATTGCTCGCAGAGATGCGGAGCGTAAAAGAACAAAATCAGTTGATTATGAATCTTTTATTGCTTCAATCGTGCTCTTCAGCTATACCGATGAGGCTGGATTTAGAATTTGAACCCAACGCTGGCGCTCAGGATCCGGCGTTGCGAACTCGCGAAACCTGATTCCTGCGTAATAGCATTGCTGAAACCGTAGTGATAGGTCAGGTCGAGGAAAACCGGACCTGCATCGAAGCCCAGTTGGCCCAGGCCGTTGAAGGTTCCCTGTTTGATCTGGAAGTTATTCAGGTTACCGAACTGATTGCTGCTCGACCCGATCTGGTTCGCATATTCCACACCTAGTTGTACCCGAATGGCCGAAATACCCCGATCCGATTCTGTCAGCTTATAACCGATGTATACCGGAACCTGAATGTACTTGATGTTGATCTGGTCTTTGATGCTCGACGCTGACTGACCCGAACCGGCCACGAAGTAGTTTGAGCTAGAGGCAAAATATTCTGCTCCAATTTGCCCGAACAGGCGGCCACCGCCCCGTACGAAGAAACCGGCCTGATAGCCTAACCGCCCCGTCAGTTTACTGTTGCTGCCATTGTCGACAGATTCACCCTTGAACTTGGTGGTGTTCAGACCAGCATAAATACCGAATACAAAGTTTTTGTAGTCATTGGCCTTGTCCCGACGAGGGCTGCTGTAAGTTTCGGTGCTGGTGGTTGTCGTCGTTCCATACGCAGGCGAAGCCGCGCTGTTCGTCGAATACGTGCTGTTGGTCGATGTGCCGTTGTTCATCGTCGAATTACTGTTCGACATCGAGCTGGAGGGCGATGTGTTGCTTACTGCATTCGTACTATCGGTCGTGACCGGGGAAGTGTACGTAGCGTTGGTGTTCGTACTCGTAGTTGAGTATGAGGGAGTTGTAGTTTGCGCATGGGCCATGCCGATGCTACATAGGCAGATTGCCAGGAGTGTACGTTGACGTTTCATAGTGACACTTAGACGTTGAGTTAAATTAAAAAGGGTGTAACCGAAGCTACACCCCAATAACAGGCAGAAAGCTGCAATGTTTTTATATTTGGTACTTTTTAAAAAAATTTAATTAGGTATTGGTATCCGGAAATTATAATCATACTGCAAATCGACTAGCTCTTTCGCAGACTCTTAAATGCATTCATTAGCCCATTTGTCGAGCTGTCGTGCGTACTGACGGGCGCATCGTCCTGAAGCTCGGGCAGGATGCGGCTGGCCAGTTGCTTGCCCAACTCAACGCCCCACTGGTCGAAGCTGAAAATGTCCCAAATAACGCCCTGGGTGAAGATTTTGTGCTCATACAGGGCAATCAGACTACCGAGGGTATAGGGGGTCAATTTCTTAAACAGGATCGAGTTAGTAGGCCGGTTGCCTGAGAACATCTTGAAGGGTGCCAAGGCTTTTATTTCGTCTTCACTTTTGCCTGACTGGCGCAGTTCGTCGGCCGCTTCCTGCTCGGTTTTTCCGTTCATTAGGGCTTCAGTCTGGGCAAAATAATTTGCCATTAAAATTTTATGATGCTCCCCAATTGGACGCTGGCTGATGGCCGGAGCAATGAAATCGCAGGGAATCAGTTTGGTGCCCTGGTGAATCAGTTGGTAAAAGGCGTGCTGGCCGTTGGTGCCGGGTTCGCCCCAGATGATCGGCCCAGTCTGGTAATCGACCGGTTTGCCGTCGCGGTCGACGGATTTGCCGTTGCTTTCCATGTCGCCCTGCTGAAAATAAGCCGAAAAGCGGTGCAAATACTGGTCGTAAGGCAGAATGGCCTCGGTTTGCGCGCCAAAGAAATTGTTGTACCAGATGCCCACCAGTCCCAGAATAACCGGCAGATTTTGATTGAGCGGGGTGTCGTGGAAATGGGTGTCCATGGCATGTGCACCGGTGAGCAACTCTTCGAATTTATCGAAGCCGACATACAGCGCAATCGACAGCCCAATGGCCGACCAGAGCGAGTACCGACCGCCTACCCAGTCCCAGAACCCGAACATATTATCGGGATCGATGCCGAATTTTTCCACGGCTGACTGATTGGTCGACAGGGCCGCAAAATGTTTGGCAATGGCCGCTTCGTCTTTGGCCGCGTTCAGAAACCACTGCCGGGCCGTTTGGGCGTTGGTCATGGTTTCCTGGGTGGTAAATGTCTTGGACGCAATCAGAAACAGCGTGGTTTCGGGGCGAACCGTTTGCAGGGTTTCGTAAATATGAACCCCGTCGACGTTCGAGACAAAGTGCACCCGCAGTTTTTTATCGTCGGCATACGGCTTCAGCGCTTCGGTCACCATAACCGGGCCGAGGTCGGAGCCACCAATCCCGATGTTTACGATGTCGGTAATTGCCTCGCCGGTGTATCCCTTCCATTCGCCCGAGCGAATCCGTTCGGTAAAGGATTTCATGTGGTTCAGCACGGCATTTACTTCGGGCATCACATCTGTGCCATCTACCAGAATTGGCGTGTTGGAGCGGTTTCGCAACGCAATGTGCAGCACCGCCCGATCTTCGGTTCGGTTAATCTTATCACCCGAAAACATCTTGCCAATGGCGTCTTTCAGCTCCGCCTGTTCGGCCAGATGAAGCAGCAGGTCCAGGGTTTCGGTCGTCATGCGGTTCTTCGAGAAGTCGAGTAGGATATCCTCAAACCGACGCGTAAACGTGTTGAATCGCTCAGGGTCTTCGGCAAACAGATCGCGCATATGGCGGTCTTTCAGGCTTTCGTAATGAGCCTGTAATTGGGCATAAGCCGGCAAGTCGGTAAATCGGTGATTGGCGAGCATAACGGGTCGTTGAAGTACATGGTCAAGTTGTCGGCGCGAATATCGTCAATCCCCGCAATCTTTTTTCGGCTATTTTTACGGACTTTTCTCGACAGAAACCAGGGCTTTTTTGCCCTTATAATGTTATTTGATGAACCAAAAACTGTTCTATTCGCTGGTGCTGACGGGGTTGGGAGCCTTGTTTTTTATTCCATTTCTGGGGGGCGTCCGGCTGTTCGACTGGGATGAGATCAACTTCGCCGAATGCGCCCGAGAGATGATTGCCCTGGGTGACTACCTGCACGTTCACATTGATTTTAAGCCTTTTTACGAAAAACCACCGCTGTTTTTCTGGCTTCAGTCAATGATGATGAACCTGTTCGGGATCAACGAGTTTTCGGCCCGGCTGCCGAATGCTATCTGCGGGGTCATTACTTTGGTTTACCTCTATAATCTCGGCCAGAAATTACACGGTCACCGCTTCGGACTGCTGTGGGCGCTGGCGTATCTGGGATCCGTAACGCCCCATTTGTATTTCCGTTCCGGCATCATCGACCCGTTTTTCAACCTGTTTATTTTCGTCAGTCTGGTCAACGTCATTTTTGCGTCCTGGAAACGGGAACGGCTCGGGGGCGCCATGACCGTGCCGAAAAGCGAGTGGACGTATATCCTGCTGGGTGGGTTTGTGCTGGGCCTGGCCATTCTGACCAAAGGGCCCGTTGCGTATCTGATCATTGGTCTGGTGCTGGCTACCTACTGGGCGCTCAATCGGTTTCGGTGGTTTATTACCCCGCTGCAGTTTCTGGCCTTTTCGGCGGCTGCTTCGCTGGGGTCGCTGCTGTGGTATGGACTGGACATCTACCTGAATGGTCCAACGCTGGTGCGCGAGTTTCTGGCCTACAGCATCCGGTTGTTCAGTACGCCCGACGCCGGGCACGTGGGCTTCCCAGGCTATCATTTTATTATGCTGTTAGTCGGTTGTTTTCCGGCGTCGATCTTCGGAATACGGGCGCTGGGAACCCTCTTTATCGAGCGAAACTACCAGCGCGAGTTCAGGCGATGGATGCTGATTCTGTTCTGGGTGGTGCTGATTTTGTTCAGTATCGTGCAATCCAAAATCGTGCATTACTCCTCGCTGTGCTACTTTCCGGTAACCTACTTTGCTGCCCTGACGCTGCTGCAACTGGAAGAGCGAAAAATTCAGTTCAACAACTGGATGCGCGCCGGCCTGCTGATCGTGGGCGGTATATTTGTGGTCGCTACGGTCGGTTTGCCGATTCTGGCCCACCGGATGGATCTGGTCAAGTCGGTGGCCGACCAGGACCCATTTACGCAGGGGAATCTAGCCGCGAAAATCGACTGGACGGGCTGGGAAGTGCTGCCTGGCGTCTGGCTGTTCGGAGTGCTGGTGCTGACGCTGATCTGGTATAGTCGGCGCGAAACGGCCCAGGCTTCGCTGGCGCTGTTTGTCGGTATGGCGGTTTTCATTACCCTAACGCTGTGGTTTTTCATCGGTCGGATCGAAGGCATCTCGCAGGCTGCGGCCATGCGCTTTTTCGAGCGGGCGCAGGGGCAGAATGTCTATGTGAGAACCTACGGTTACCACAGCTATGGTCCGTTTTTCTACACCCAGAAACCACCCGTCACGAATCCGAACTATTACAACGACGAATGGCTGCTGCGGGGCAACATCGATAAGGACGTCTGGTTCATTCGCCACGCGTCCGAGCAGCCTACCGTGCTCGACTCGCTGCCGGACATCCGAAAAACCGGTGAAGAAAATGGATTCGTTTTTTACCGGCGCCAAGCCAGATAAGCAGGGGTTTTGATGGCAAAACGACCGTGAATCTGAGCAGGTAGAAAAACCAAGGAGTTAACCAATGAGCCGGTTTAGAATTTAACAGGTATTTAACTGACGATCAGACTGTAAGTTTGTCCTTGCGACGAAGGAGGAATCTTAGGAATTGATTTGCCTCAAGATTCCTCCTTCGTCGCAAGGACAAACGCACTCACTTTTCAAAACCTGAACAGCTTGTTAAAGCTATTCTCGTACGGATTCCTGAAAACTGTTGACCCCCTCTTTAGTTATAGGAGGCATGGCAACATCAACGACTTCTGTCCGGCGCTTCGCCCTTTCGTATCGGTTCTGGTCAATGCCCGTGGGCGTAATGCTTTTGATTGGCTGGCTGACTGCCTGTAGCAAAGGCAGCCAGCCGGGCTCAGGACCGCAGAAGAAGTTGCAGGTAACGGTCGGCGAAATCAAAGAAATTCGGCTCAGTCCAAGCGCCGATGGTACATCCGAACTGATTGGTACATCGGACAATCAGGAAGTGGTGGAAGTGTCGCGCCAGCAACTGGCTCCCGCCGTCGATACGCTGAAACGCGGTACGTCAGGCCCAACGACCTTTCAGATAAAGGGCGTCACGGTGGGTACGGCCAATGTGGTTTTCGCCAAAAAGCAGATGGGCGACGCGGGCCCCGGCACAGCCGTACGCACCTATGTGGTACGTGTGACGGCGAAATAATCCCGTTACTCTTCTTTAACCATTTCCCAGACGACGTTGCCATTAAGAACCCCCTGACAACTCGTAATCTTGCCCTGGGCATTGCGCCGGAAAACACCCCGGGTCACGTAGTCCGTGAAGCGAATGGTATCGGTTGCCACTGGATAGGCTGCAATGCCCAGCCGCCAGGTCGTTCCTTTCTGGATCAGGTGGTTGCCCTCCCGCGTCAGATAAATGCGTTCGTCGTTTCGCTTGTACGCACCTTCGTAGTCGGCTAACTGGCTAGGTGATAGCCTGATCGGTTGAATCGGATTGGGCAGGACGTTCTTCCAGCCGTAGACCTGTGCCACACTGCGGACGATTTCATTAATGAAATCGGTGCCGTCATTCTCGTTGACCATGACCACCACTCCATTGCCTTCGTGCAGGCTCCCCATAAACAGACTCACAAATCCGGCATTCTGGCCCGTATGAAAAAAATACGGGTCCGATCGCCCATCGGAGCGTTGAGTCAGAAAAAAGCCCAGCCCCATGTCGGTACTGTCCAGCGCCATACGGTCGACGCTATAGCCCGACCCACCGAAAATATTACGCGCCTGCGGCCGAAGCATTTCTCGAACGAGAGCCCGTGAAAGAACGGCCGATTTACACTGATAAGCCCGCTGTACCTCGATCATCAGCTTGGCCAGATCGGTTGGGGTCGTATACAAGCCAGCCGCGGCCTGTTGCGGGTAAACATATGGCTTACCTTTAAACCAGTTTTGTCGGCAATACGCCCAGGCCGCCTGTGGTTTATAACGGGCAGGTAGCGGTTGTTCAAACGTGCTGTGGTGCATGCCCAATGGCCTGAATACTTGGTCTTGCACAAAATCGGCGAAGGGTTGCCGGGTTTGGTCCATGACCGCCAGTTGGGCAATCATCATCCCGCCCCCGGAGTAGCGCCACTGGCTGCCCGGCACGAAGTTGATCTCGATCCGGCGGGACTGAGCAATCGAGTCACCGTTCAGAATTTGGGGAACTGTCGGTATCGGGTCTTCCGGCTGAATACCCCAGAAACCGTGCTGGGTGGCTCCCGCCGTATGGCTTAGTAATTGCCGGAGCGTGACGGCCCGCGTGCGGGTAAACTCCGACTCCGGAATCGTCCAGGACCGCAGATACCGATTGACGGGCGTGTCGAGCACCATTTGCCCTTTTTCGGTCAGTTGCAGCATGGCCAGGGTAGCGACGGGTTTGCTCACAGACCCCGCCGAGAAAAGAGTTTCGGGCGTTACCCGAATCTTGCGGGTAGTATCGGCCCAGCCGTAGCCTTTGGCCCAGGCGAGTTTACCCTGGTGCACCACGGCGATGCTGACGCCGGGTATGCCGTATACGTTCATGCGCTCTTCGATAGTCCAGCGTTTCTGACCGACAACGGGCAGATAGGTTGTCAGGCTCTGCTCTACGGCCTGCTGTTTCGGATGAATGGATTGGGCCAGGCAACTGCTACCCATAAGCAGCAGGATCGAAAAATATGGTTTCATACAGGGTTTTTGGCCGAAAAGTAGGTGGTTTATCGGCCCGGATCGTCCCAACGGGTAGTTTGGCACATCTGCAGATATGCCCTGGGCGACAAACCGGTTTGTTCTTTAAACACCCTGTTGAAGGTTGTTTTGGAGCGAAATCCCGCTTCCAGAGCGATACCCAGAATGCTAAACCGTTCGGCGTCGCCCCGCTCGAGGCTTCGTTTCACGTCGGCCACCCGCAATTCGTTCAAATAGTCGGGTAAGGATTTTCCCATCCCTGAATTGATGGTTTGCGAAACGGTGTTGGCCGGTAAGCCCACCTGCCGTGCCAGACTGTCCAGCGTCAGATCCGGATCTTTGTAAAGCTGTTCCTGCTCCAGAGCCCGTATAACCCGTTCTTTGTGGCCGTCCGGAACGACCGCCACCGCTTTTTCTTTCGCAAGTGTAACTCGTCGGCTCCGGACCAGGGCAATCAGCGCCAGCCAATAGGTAAAAACGGGTAAAACAAATTCTGTCAGGTAAAACTTAGGGTATCGCTTGGGTAAATACCAGTGGTTGATGAGAGGATCAATGACCGCCAGTGCGTAAAAAATGCCTAAACTAACCAAAAACCAGCGCAGCCAGCGGGGCGAATCCTGTACTTGCCTGAGTTGATTCAGGCTTAAGCCCAGGTAAATAAACATGGACAGACACATGCCATAGTAATCTACGTAGCGCGTGTAAGGCTTGTGAACAGTTTTCCAGAACCAGGTTTTGTAGTCCAGCGAATGCACGCTTACAAAGACAAAAAAAACCACCTGAATCAGCAAAGGCACCAGGTGCCATCTGCTCGGTTGTACGGACTGGCGCACCCAGTTTTGTACGGCAAAATAAAGAAAGGGTCCAAAGCCCCACGAGACAAATAAAGGCAGGAAATACAACTGGTTATATTGCGCGTATACGCCGGTGCGCGACAGGCAGTAGTCGATCACCTGTAAGGTCATGCCTAACACCAGCCAGCTCAGCCAGAAAAAAGCGGGTTGCCGGGTCCGGCTGGTCAACAGCCAGATCCCGGTTGTGATTCCCTGGACAATGCAGAAAAATTGAAACAGAACAACCCAGTCAACGAACAGATTCATAGCCAGTCGATACGCTCACAAGTTTGCCTTTAGATACGTTTCAAAAGTGTCAAGCCCAATAGTCAAATTTCTTCTTCGTAAAAATCGCTTTCGGAATCATGGCGTGAACGCCCAGCGTCTGGTCGACCACCTGACTGACCTCGAAATCGACGGCGGTGCTGGCAATGGATAAGGCTTCGTTGAAGGTAAAGCCCAATTCATCCCGCATAAACGCGCAGGCTTCGGAGAGTGCATTTTTCATGGCTTTGTTGAGGTCTTTGTCCAGCCCGACAGCAATAAAATGCGTTGGGGTCTCGGCGCGGGGGACCTTGAGAGTTTTGCCTTTGTGCACGATGAATTGAACGGTCAGGTTAATAGCCGTTTCAATGGCCACGCCACTCACTTCGCCATTTCCCTGCGCTCCGTGCCCATCGCCCGTTGTAAACAGACCGCCCGCTACCGATACGGGCAGGTACAGCGTCGACCCTTTGGTGAGGTGTTTGATATCCAGATTGCCGCCGTAAAAATTAGGCGGAATTGAACTCTGGTGCCCCATATCGGCAGGTGGCGATAAGGCCATGACACCCATAAACGGCCTGAGCGGAATGTCGATACCATCTTTGAGCGAAGCCGTTTTTCGCTTCATATCGTACCGATACACGAAGGTTTCGCGGGTTTTTACTTCATCGGGAATGCCCCCGCCACCGGGCCAGACGCTGTTGACGCCAAATGGTGCCGGAAAGGTCATGTCCAGAATCCGGATTTCCAGACTATCGCCCGACTGGGCACCTTCGATGTAAACCGGTCCTGTCAGCATGTGCCCGCGAATACCGGAAGGCTCCGGTTTGACATTCTTCAGGATCGCGATGACTTCCTGGGCATGCTGATCGAGTGGCAGATTGTTTTTGGTGTAAAACTCCTCCGGGTTGGTCCGGCTAACTCCCGACGGATTGACTGTCTGAATCTCGACCACATCCCCGTCTTTGACCTTGGCAATCGGCGGCACGTCGGCTCCGTAATAGCCCCAGACCATGTTTTCGGGTAGTGAACGGATCACATGATCAGGCTTGACAGCAGCTTTAGTCTTTTGACCGTCGGACCGATTCGCACCGTTGGGTAATTGAGTCAGGGCGTCGGAACTGAGTTTTCCAACGGAAAGAATAGCCAGGCTGTTTTGGGTTGATTTGCGCAGAAAACTGCGTCGGGAGGTTTTCATCAGATTGTAGAGGTTGTTGATTCCATGATTAAGCGTAGTAAGATAAGCAATCCATCGTCAACTGGTCGCGCCGGTGGCATTTACGTAACAAATAAGCGCCTGACTGCCGCAAACAACCCGCTCCGTTAGCCAGTTACCTTTCCGAAGAAACCTGTTTTGCCCGTGTCAGTACCAACTGCCTCCCCTACGAAGTCGGCATCGAACAAATGGATTATTCTGGGAACGATTATGTTCGGGACGTTCATGTCGACCCTCGATAGCAGCATTGTGAACATTGCCTTGCCTACTATCAGGCGCGAGCTAGCCGCTGGCGACAGTGTGGAGTGGATCGTGCTGTGTTACCTGCTGACCACCACCAGTACCTTACTCATCATGGGTAAACTGTCGGATTGGGTCGGTCGGCGGCAGTTGTATATCACGGGTTTCTGCGTTTTCGTACTGGGGTCGCTGCTTTGTGGGCTCGCCTGGAATCTGTGGTCGCTGGTGGGCTTTCGGGTCGTACAAGGCCTGGGGGCTTCCATGATTTACGCCATCGGTCCGGCTATCATCAGCGATGCCTTCGATCCGAAAGAGCGTGGGCAGGCGCTGGGGCTCATGGGCTCGGTGGTGGCTGCAGGGTCCAGCGCGGGGCCGGTCATCGGCGGGTTGTTGCTGGGTAAATTTGGCTGGTCGAGTATTTTTTTCGTCAATGTCCCGATTGGCCTGATCGCCATCTGGCGAGCCTGGACGATCCTGCCCGATAGTCCAAAGGTTACCGGGCAGCGGTTCGATTTATTGGGAGCAGGGCTTTTTCTGGTGGGCGTGACGGCTTTGCTGACGGGATTGGATTTTGGTCCGGAGCCGGATTACGGCTGGGACAACGAGCTGGTCATTGGTCTGCTGGCCGTAGGCGGGGTGCTGATCGGCGGTTTCCTGTTCTGGGAAATGCGGGTCAGCGAACCGATGTTACGACTGAACTTGTTCCGGATCTGGCCGTTTACGTCGGCTATCCTCGCGGCTTTCTGCGGCTTCGTAGCTTCCGGTGGTAATCTGTTTGTTATTCCGTTCTTTCTTCAGCAACTGCTCGGTCTGAACCCCGAGCGGGCGGGGCTGGTCCTGCTGGCCGGACCCCTGACGCTGAGCGTCATCGCGCCCCTGGGTGGCTATCTGTCCAGTCGGGTTCCAACCCGACTGCTTTCAACAACCGGTTTGCTGATTACGGCCTGTGGCTATTTTGCCTTTTCGTTTCTCGATACGAGCTGGGACTGGAAAGATATTGTCTGGCGGAGTTCGCTGGTGAGCTTTGGGTTCGCGCTTTTTCAGTCGCCCAACAGTAGCAGTGCGCTTAATTCGGCACCGCTGAACCAGCGGGGTATTGCCAGCAGCATGATTGCGTTTATGCGCAACCTGGGCTTCGTAGTGGGTATTGCGCTGGCAGCGGCTGTGTGGTACAGCACCAGAAATCGATACGCTTTGGCGCATAACGTGACGCCCGAAACACCAACGGCCCAATTGCTCGGCATGCACTATGCCTACCTAACCATGACAGGGTTGATTCTGACAGGAGCGCTTCTGTCCTTCTTACGTGGTAAGCCCACGCCTGCTTTATCGCCCGCCGTTGAGGCCGCCCCGCCCGGACCGGTAGTTAGTCCACCGGCTAGTTAGGCGGGGGATTTATTGTCATTAATTAGTCTTTTGTGGTCATTAATAGTCATTAGTCGCTCAACGACTAGCAGCAAACAACCAACGACTATCAATGACTACCCAATGACAATAAATGACTAATACTGACCATGAATGACCCTCATGACCGCTTCGGGCCGATCGAGTCGTAAATGACCACTTTTTCCCAGAGCTTCGCGTAGTTGTTTCGGAAATCGTCGTGGATGGGATGCTTCTGATACGCTTCTTCATCGGCCGGACTGTCGAAGAAGCACAACCACGAATACGTATAATCCCGCTGAATGACATCGCGGTTGGTGGCTGCTGGCGTGCCAATGTGAACCATTTTGATGGTTGGGCATTTCGCCAGCTTGTTCAGGCCCTCCAGCAGTTTGGCTTTGTCGGCTTTGTTGCCAGGGTTTTTCAGGTAAAAAAGAACGTGATGGACAAATAATTCTTTAGGCGCAACGGCGGTGGCAGGTAGGCCGGCACCGAGTCCGGCGGCAACGCTGGTTTTAACAAATTCTCTCCGGGATTGCTCGTTCATGGGCTGGTTGGTTTATCCACGGCAAAAATGCCCAATGATTTGTCTTCAGGCAAATTTGTTTGTGGCTGATCTGAATATAGTGAGATGGGCGTAATTACGTGTTCTGTAAACTTTTGTGCCAGTTATATAGTCAATCTACTGAATTACGTTTGCGATAAAACAATGCAGGTTCTGCCAATGAAACGAATAACCACACTTTTGTTACTGATTAGTCTGCCTTTACTAAGTTTTGCACAAGATAACTCCAGTCTGCTCCAGGCTGGTATTGAAGCGCTTCAGGCCGCTACGCTGTCGGATGCGCAGGTTGCTGAGTATTCACGCCAGGCCGTTCAGCAGATGGATGCTCAGAACCCGGTAGCCGGCCCCAGCGACCCGTATACGCAACGGCTGAATCGGATCGTCAGCCGCCATCATAAGGTAAGCGGGCTGCCGCTTAACTACAAAGTCTACAAAGTGAAAGATGTCAATGCGTTTGCCACAGCTGACGGGAGCGTGCGCGTCTTCAAAGGGTTGATGGACATCATGACGGATAACGAACTACTGGCGGTGATGGGCCACGAAATCGGCCACGTCATCAATCATGATTCCCGCGATGCCATGAAGAGCGCGCTACGTCGGTCGGCCGTTCGGAATGCGGCAGCTTCAACGTCCGGTGCCCTGGGAAAACTGTCCCGTTCGCAGTTGGGCGCTGCCGCCGATTATTTGCTGAGCGCGTCGTTCAGCCGTCGGCAGGAGTCGGAAGCAGATGATTACAGTTATGACTTCCTGAAGCGAAACGGCTACAATGTGCTGGCGCTGGCTACGTCCTTCGAAAAACTGGCTAAACTCAGCGGAGGGGGTGGAGGAGGGCAGGTTACGCAGATTCTATCGACCCACCCCGATAGCAAAGCCCGCGCCCAGCGCGTCCGGGACCGTGCCCGACGAGACGGCCTGGCGAGGTAGATGCTTAATAAATGCCTGGTTGAGTCAAACCGACTGCTGAACGTGGACTAAATAACTCCTGTGCTACTAACTTGTCAACTGCGCCTGGCAAAGTGCCTTGGCATCCAGGACAAGACGTAACCTATTGATTTGGTCAACAATCCAGGTCGTCCTGTGAACGATTTTTCTCGGCAATCGATTGACCAACTTTGTCAATTCACTTATACAACTACCCGGACTTTACGCTCTCGGTCAGCTGCGTAGAGCAGACAGGCCCGGATTTGCTCTTCGGTTAATTCGGGAAAATCTTCGATAATGTCGGCATGACTCATTCCCAAGCCAAGCCAGCCCAGTACGTCATACACGCTGATGCGCTTACCCGTAATGCAGGGGCGTCCGAAGCGAATTTAGGATCAATGGAAATGTAGTTTTGATACGTCACAGTTAGTTACAAGAGAATTTTTATAAAGAAAGGCTAAAAAATTTTGGCACGTAACTATTTATCATTGAGACTAACTCTTTTCCATCAATTAGTTTTAAACAATGCTGATAGGCTTTAGTTGCATATTTTTTGATAACATCAGCTGAGAATCTTAAATTAGTAATCACGACGCCAGTGCTGGCTTTCAGTTCATTAATCTTAAATAAGAACCTTTCTATTACGTCAATTCCTAAAGGAGATTTTTTACGCGTTTTACATTCAATCAGGTGACTAGTGGAAATTAATCCTTCTTTTACAGCAATCATATCATAACCGCCGTCTCGTGTTCTTTTTGTTGGAGTTACATCATAACCTAATCCTATAAATAGCTTCCTGACGATTCGCTCGAAATCATAGTGATGAGTACTATAAATTTTTTTATTGTCTTTATAAATTTCTAAAATCAATTCATCAACTTCATCTGTCTCGTGTACTTTGCTCAATTCCTTGAGCAAGAGAACGGCCGTTGTGCCATCTCTATCAGATTCTGAAGTTTTTAAAAGGTCTACTTTCACATTAAGTGTCCCATCTTCGATTCTGAACAAGAAATCTTCTAATATTGGAACGATGTGGTTGGTAGCTACACCGGCGTTAATGTGCTGTAGATTTTTAAGGAGAACTGAAGATGATATAATAAACTTCATGAGCTCAAAAGTTGATTGCTATAAATATACAAAAAAGCCTGGTCATTTTGCAGGGACCAGGCCTCTGAACATTGTCTATAGCGCATGCGGTTGATCCATTTTAACCCGTCGACCCGGCTAAAATCTTTCTCGTTCCGGCTGACAACTGTTAAGCTGTGAACCAATGCTGTTGACGCAATGATGGCATCCGGAAGTTTTATTTTGGTTTCCCGGCGTACCTGAATGGCGCGTTCGATAGTAGCTAAATCAGCTAAAAGAATGATGCTGGCAATATCGATTAACTTTTGACATTTATCTAAGTAAGCTTCCGGTGCTTGAAAACCCATCAGCTCAATCTGCGTAATGACGGAGATGATAACGCCATTGGAGTCGAAAATGCCATCTATAAAAGATAGACCGCTGGCAGGAAGCAGTTCAGCCAGATAATCGATAGCGGCATTGGTATCAATCAAAAATCTCTCTCCCATTCATTCCGCATTTCTTCGAGTTGTCGGTGAAGGTCGGCTGCAACCTCCGGTGGAATACTACCCCGGAATCGTTCTGATAATCGTTCAACCGGTCGATCTTGCTTTGGGCGCTCCGTAAATGTGGGCTCCTGCGGAGTTAAACGAATAATATCTAGATTCTCGAGGTCACGTAATAAGGGTACTGCTTTCTCATTCAGTATCTCTACAACAAACGTCTGCATAGGCATCAATTTTTAACAAGATAACGAAATACTTACCTCTAAACAAAAAAGCCCGGTCACTTTACTGCGACCGGGCTTGGCATTCTGTTTGTCAATTAGTCGATTATAATTCGATCTCTGCATCAAGGTTAGTGAAGGCAATCTCGCCGTCATCATTCAGCTCCATCAGCACGACGGAGTCTTTTTTGACCTCGCCGGAGAGGATGCTCTTCGACAGTTCGTTCAGGACCCGGCGTTGCAGGACGCGTTTCAGCGGGCGGGCACCAAACTGCGGATCGAAGCCTTCTTCGCCCAGCTTGTTCAGCGCTTCGTCGGTGGCGTCGAGCTGAATGCCGTTATCGGCCAGCCGCTGCTTGATCTCGCGGAACTGAATGTCCACAATCTTGCGGATGTTGGCCTTCGTCAGCGGTTCGAACATCACGATCTCGTCGATCCGGTTGAGGAATTCGGGGCGGATGGTTTGTTTCAGTAACTCCATCACCGCCGATTTGGCTTCTTCCAGCACCAGCGTATGGTTCCAACCTTCATCTTCGGCAAACTTCTCCTGAATCAGGTGGCTGCCAATGTTGGAAGTCATGATGATAATCGTGTTCTTGAAGTTCGCCACGCGGCCTTTATTATCGGTCAGACGACCTTCGTCGAGCACCTGCAACAGGATATTCCAGACATCAGGGTGCGCTTTTTCGATCTCATCGAGCAACACAACCGAGTAGGGTTTCCGACGGACGGCTTCGGTCAGCTGACCACCTTCGTCGTAACCGACGTATCCCGGAGGAGCGCCGATCAGGCGACTTACGGCGTGGCGCTCCTGATACTCCGACATGTCGATGCGTACCATCGCGTTCTCATCGTTGAACAGGTATTCGGCCAGCGTCCGGGCTACTTCGGTCTTACCGACGCCCGTCGTACCCAGGAAGATAAACGAACCGATTGGGCGTTTGGGGTCCTGCATACCGGCCCGGCTCCGACGAACGGCATCTGAAACCACTTCGATGGCTTCCTGCTGACCGGCTACCCGCTTGCCCAGTTCTTTCTCCAGATTGAGCAGTTTTTCGCGGTCGCTTTGCAGCATTTTCGACACCGGAATGCCGGTCCACTTCGCTACGACTTCGGCAATATCTTCGGCCGTCACTTCTTCCTGCATCATCCGATCCGTCGATCCGTTATCCGAACCTTCCTTGGTAAGCGAATTCAGCTTTGTTTCGATTTCGGGAATCCGGCCATAGCGGATCTCAGCTACCTTGCCGTACTCACCCGAGCGTTCGGCCTGTTCGGCTTCGAAGCGTAACTGATCGAGCTGTTCTTTGAGCGTCCGTCCTTCGTTGACCGACGCTTTCTCGGTTTCCCATTTGGCTTTCAGGCTATTGCGCTGTTCACTCAGGTCTTCGATCTGTTTGTTCAGGATCGTTTCTTTCTCTTTGTCGTGTTCGCGACGGATAGCTTCCCGCTCAATTTCCAGCTGCATGATCCGTCGGTTCAGCTCGTCGAGCTCTTCGGGAACAGAGTCCATTTCGAGCCGCAGTTTAGCCGCGGCTTCGTCCATCAGGTCGATGGCTTTGTCGGGCAGAAAACGGTCGGTGATATAGCGCGTCGATAACTCAACAGCGGCAATGACCGCGTCGTCTTTGATGCGTACCCCGTGGTGCAGTTCGTATTTTTCCTTGATCCCGCGCAGAATCGAAATGGCGTCGGCCATATCTGGTTCGTCGACCATAACGGCCTGGAACCGGCGTTCGAGCGCTTTGTCTTTCTCGATATACTTCTGATACTCTTTTAGCGTAGTCGCTCCAATCGTATGTAGCTCACCACGCGATAGAGCGGGTTTCAGCAGGTTCGCGGCATCCATCGCGCCTTCGCCACCAGCCCCCGCGCCAATCAGCGTGTGAATTTCATCGATGAATAGCACGATCTCGCCGTTGGAATCGGTCACTTCCTTGATAACCGCCTTCAGCCGTTCCTCGAATTCGCCTTTATACTTGGCGCCCGCAATCAGCAGACCCATGTCGAGCGAAACGATGGTTTTCGATTTCAGGTTTTCGGGTACGTCGCCCGACACGATCCGCTGAGCCAGTCCTTCGACAATGGCGGTTTTACCCACACCGGGTTCACCCAGCAGAATGGGGTTATTTTTGGTACGGCGGCTCAGAATCTGCAACACCCGCCGGATCTCTTCATCGCGACCGATAACCGGGTCGATTTTACCGGTGCGGGCGCGCTCGTTTAGGTTGATGCTGTACCGCTCTAGAGATTGATATTTTGCTTCAGCGTTCTGGTCTTTCACCGAATTTCCGTTTCTAAGTTCGTTGATAGCCGCTTTCACCTGTTTTTCAGCAAAACCGGCGTCTTTCAATAAGGTTGCAATTTGATCTCTACCGGCCATAAGTCCCAGCAACATCAGCTCGACGCTCACAAATTCGTCGCCGAAGTCTTTCGTCAGGTTGCTGGCTTTGGCTAAGGCCGCGGCCGTATCGTTGCTTAGATACACGCTGCCATTGCCGCCCGACACCTTCGGATAGGTCGTCAGGATAGCTTGTAAAGCGCTGCTCGTATTTTGTAAATTGATTCCCAGCTTTTTAGCAATGAAACCAATTACGTTTTCATCTTCCGACAGAATCGCCTGCATCAGGTGACCTGTTTCAATGGCTTGCTGGCCGTTGCCGAGAGCGATCTCCGACGCCTTCTGCACGACCTCCTGTGCTTTGATGGTGTAATTCTTAAAGTCCATGAGCTTTAGGAATGAATAATGGATAATGTAAAATGTATACTATGAGCTTAAGTGTAGGAAGCATTATACATTTTACATTATCCATTAACAAACAACGGGCCGGGCTGGTTTTCCGGACATTTTGGCCTGTTTTCGTACATTTGATCAGCACTTCCAGCCAAAATGTCTATACAACAAAAAAGCCGCCCTGCTTGTACAAGACGGCTTTCGGTTTAGACGCTTTAAACTTAATCAAGACTCTCGGCCTCAATGGGCTTCATGCGCTCACGGGCAATCTGAGCCTGATGAGGTTCTTCGGTTTCAATTGCACTCGCCAGCACTTCGGCGTCGACGTCGTCGATCACATACCGATCATATGCCTGAAACTTACCCTGGGGTAGCCAATAAGCCAATAAACCCGCGTAGGCAGCGGCCAGAACAGCCGCTGTGCGCCCAACGATGGGATCTTTCTCCCACTGCCGGGTAGCAATACCGCCAAAACCAGCTACGAAAGGAAGCATGTACCAGGGGTCATTTAGCCGCCGGGCCACCCAGTAACCCACGCCCGCAGTAGCTGCCAGAATACCGGCCGATACGGGTTCGTCGCGCTCATCTTCGGCTTTCCACAAGTCAAGGGTCAGCAGCGTGTTGGGCGTTCCTACTACGGTAGCGGCCGTAAGCCAGCCCGCGTACAAACTAACCGGAATGCGCAGGTATTTTTCAGGAACCGGTACATCAGTTTTACCGATTTCCAGACTTTGGTGCAGGCCCAGCGCTACAGGCAGGTTAAACTTCGTGACCAGGTCGGAGATGATAATACTTTGTGGGTCGTTTTGCGAGAAAAAACGGCCGAAAATCGCATTGAGTGTCCAACTGGCCCACCACCACGGTTGCGCTTTCTGGTACCGTGGATTTGATTCTTCCGACGGAAGCGCCTGATGTACCAGCAGGGCCGTAAGCCCGGAGTAGATCGTGGACCAGACTACTCCAAACGCCCAGCCTGCCGGAACAATCTGGTTCTGCTCGAACACCTGCTCGTATTCGACCGGTACATCGTATTCGTATTCAGAGCCGCCTGGCTCCGCTTCATGGCGCTTCTGGCTTTCCCGACGCGACTGGCTGCTCGATACGGTTGTATAGATGATGCTGCCGACGGCAAACACGGCCGTGGCTATGCGCCAGAATGATGAGTTTTTCATAGTTCGCGTTTATGATCGACTAAGCAAGGGCTTCTTCTTCCACATCCTCTTTGGCCTCGACCGCGTCAGACATAACCGATTCGGCTTTGGATTTTGTCGTTTTGTATGCATCGACCACAGACTCGACAACGTTATCGACTACCGACGACAGCGTATCGGAGATCGTGTCGCCCAGCGATTTGGCTTTGTAGCGATACCGGACCCGGTCGATAGCGTTCGTATTCGCATAAGCATACCCCAGCGCAATTCCCGCCAGCACGGCAATGCCGATACCAATGCCCCAGGCCATTTTAGCCGATGACTCTTCCTCGTCAGGGCTTGGTTTCTGCTCCATTTTATTCCGCATGAGCGACGCCAGTGCTTCTTGGGGAGCGATATAGGACATAACCTCGTACGATTTGTTTTTCAGACCGCCCGGAACGATTTTCGGTTTACCCGCCATCAGCGCATCGTACCCGGCTTTTGCTACCATGACCGGGTCCTGTACTTCGTCGGTCACTTTGGTATTTTCAGCCCCTGCTTTGTGGAAGAAGTCCGTATCAGTCGCATTTGGTAACAGCGCCGTAATCGACACGTTGGTGTCTTTCAGCTCGTTGGCCAGCGATTGAGTGAAATTATACACGTACGCTTTCGTACCGGCGTAGACGGCCATCAACGGGGTCGGCGTGATAGACAGAAGGGAAGCCAGATTCAGGATCTTGCCTTCGTTTCGCGCCAGCATGTCATACAGAAACAGCTTGGTCATCTGCGTCAGCGTCAGCACGTTGAGGTGAATCATGGCTTTCTCCCGTTCCCAGTCGGTGTCGGTAGCGAACAGCCCATACAGACCAACGCCCGCATCGTTGACCAGTACATCGACCGCAATGCCTTTAGCCTTTACCTGATTGTAAACGTCCTGAGCCGCATCTTCCTGGGCCAGATCCTTACTAATGACAGTAATCTGTTGGGTACCATAGTTACTTTTAAATACTTCACCCAAACGATCGAGTTTGTCGTCGCTGCGGGCTACCAGTACTAAATTATAGCCATCCTGGGCGAAAAGTTTGGCGAGTTCCTGTCCGATACCGCTGGAGGCACCGGTGATCAGGGCTGTTTTTCCTGTTGCTGGAGTCATAACCGTCAATAATTTGGTAGTTAAAGCTATTGAACCACCTTCCGTAAAAGTTGTTTTGATTATCTACAGATAAGTGCCTCTCTCGAAAATCCGGAATTCAGGAGAACAACAAGGGGTAGTAATGTCGATAAACGATTAATTGTCATGTAATTAGCCTTATGAAAACGCTTCTTTTTTTTATAACAATGGCGTGGATGAGTGTAGGCTGTTCGTCGTATCGAATTGTCCGTAATGAGACGGATAAGTCGGCCGATTGGGCGTCGTACCGAACGTTTACGTTCATCGATACCAACCGCATCAATCCAGATCCGGGAAGCACGTATCAGGCCGCCATCGAGCAGGTAAAGAAAGCTGTTGCGACGGAACTGGCTAACCGGGGATATCAGCAGATTGCCAGCAACCAGTTGGGAACGTCAGCCGATCTGCTCGTCAATATCGGTGGGGTCGTCAACGAAAAAACGCAGACGCGGCAGACAACCATCTACGAAGCCCCGCGCTATATCGGGCAGTGGCGATATCACTGGCAAAGCCAGGAAGTACCCGTCGGTACCTACCGGGAAGGGACGATCAACATCCACCTGGTGGATGCCCGGAAAAATAACCTGTTATGGGACGGGGCCGTATCGAGTGTGTTAAGTAAGGGCAAAGTAACACCAGAGCAGATTCAGGCGGGCGTTAACCGATTGTTTACCAAATTTCCGGGTAACCGGTCCTAACGAAACGATCTCCTGACGGTCAGGAAGATCGTTTCGTTAGGCATTCAAGAAACGCCTGATAAGCGTTTATTTGGCCACTATTTTCAGGTCGATCTTGCGCAGTGTCGGTTTGGGAATATGGGAAGTGTCGCGCGGACTTACGCCGGTGCCCCGTCCGATCGCATCGACCCGAAGGTAATTGATGCCTGCGGATACCAGCTGTTGCTTGATCTGATAAACCCGCTTGAACGATAGACTGCGGTTCATGTATCCGCCCGGTGCGTCGTTGGCATACCCGACCAGTTGTATCTGTAGTTGTGGATTCGTCTTCAAAAGCGCAGCCAACTCATTGATAACTGCCTGCGAACCAGGCGTCAGGGTAAGCGAGCCGGGCATGAAAGCAACACCCGTCAGCGGAAATACACGACCTTTGGGTAGCGCCGGATTGGTCAGATAAGGCGTCAGGAGCTGCGTCAGGGCACTGGAAGCGGTTGCCGGAGCGGGCGCAGTCGTTGCAATCGTCGATGCGCTTTTAGCCGCGGTTGCATTCGGATCTTTCGGAACGGCTAACGAACGCGCAACCGTGTCGGCCTGAATGGTATCGGTGCTGACGGTTGTGGCACCGCTTACCGAATCCCGCCCATTCGAATAATTCTGGGTGTTCTGATACACATAATACCCCCCCGCGGCCAGCGCCACCACGATCAGGGCGCCAAATCCCCATTTGGTAAGTGCGCCGTTGTCGTTATCCGAATCGTCCGTATAATCGTAGGTAGCGGCCGGGCGGGTTGTTGTCGTAGTCACTCGGCTTGGCGTTTCTACGGCCGTACGACGAGCCGGAGCCGCCATGCCCGCAACGATCTGTTGTAATCCCACTTTCTCCACGAGTTTCGGAAAAAAATCTTCCGGCACTTCATTGACCAACGCATCGCGTTCTGAGAAGAGCAGCGAAGCCAGCCCGTCGGCATCCAGCTTCCGATCTTTCACCTGTTTGCCCAGCACGTGCAGGACAATGGTTGTCGTTAGGCCGAGCAGCGAAATAGCCGATGAGTTCCGGATACCGGCGTAGCTCGAAATCATCATCCCAATGGAGCTTTTCATGGCTGGCAGCAGATGACTGATGACATCGTTGCCCTGGCTGATCAGCGTGTTGGTCTGACCGGGCTCGCGCAGGGTATTGCTCAGGTTATCGAGCAGCAAACCGTCGTAGCGCCCTTTCTGAATATGATTGTAGAGTTGATTGACGCCGATCTCGCTGGTAGTGCGTTTCATCAGGCCACCAACGATCGTATACGTCAGGCCGTTGAGGGCTTTGCTGGTTTTTTCGACCGATTCATCGATATACGTGGCTATCCGGGCGGTAACGTCCGAATTGAATACTTCAGTTAAATTGGCAAATAAGTTCATACAGTGAACAGACTCAATCAGCAGGATAAATGGGTGCTCTTACTTACATCACAACCTAAACCGGGCCATACAGCACCTCAGGCGTATTTACTCAGTGAGTATTCTCGCAGAGAATAATACCTGGGGGTTAAAATTAGGAAGGTTTGGCAAAGGTTTCATAAGACAGCCCAATAAAATTACCCAAATCAGCGCTTTGGTAACCGTTCGATGACCTCCTGATATTCGGTTTCCACAGCCCGTAGCCGCGCCTGGCAGAACGCAATCAGGTCGCTGGCCAGGCGAATCTTTGCCGGTAGCTCATCGAGCGGGACCTGCTCATTCTCAATTTCGTCGACCAGCGTACTGAGCTGATCATAAGCTTCCTGGTAAGTCATACAGATTGGGGAAGAGCAGACAGTAGTCAGTAGCCCGGTTCGATCAACTGACTACTAACCACTGTCAGCTAACTACTACATCAATACTAGAGTCCTGCATTTGCACCTGTAGCGTTTCGCCCGGCTGAATGCCAGTGGCTTGCGTCAGGATTCGGCCATTCCGCAGGAGCAGGGCATACCCACGGCGGAGTACGTTGGCGGGATCGAGATGGCGAAGAGTAACCATCTTTTCGGTCAAATCGGTATGGCGATCGCGCAGGTACGTCTGCGACACAAACCGGAGTCGTTCGGTTTCCCGATCCAGGTCTTCGCGTGCTGTCTGCATCGCTTCCCGGGCAACCACCGCCAGCCGATCCCGAAGTAATAAACAGGATTCTTCGAACTGCCGGTTCTGTTCGATCAGAAACGCGGCCGCTTTGGTTGGTGTCTTTACGCTCTGATGGCACATCATGTCGGTAATGCTGATGTTTCGTTCGTGACCGATACCCGCCAGAATCGGAATCTCGAATCCCGCGACGGTTTCGCCCATCAGGTAGGTGTCGAACGAACCGAAATCCAGTTGCGAGCCACCGCCCCGCACAATCGCCACGGCATCGTAGGCAATCCCGCTGGTACGAATGCGCGCCAGTTGTCCACAGATAGCCCGTTCGGCCCCCTGCCCCTGAACCTGCGTCAGAAACTCATCGACCACGAAATCGTACCCAAACGGATTCTGGGCCAGCTCGTGCCGGAAGTCGCGCCAGCCATCGGAGTTGGGTGCCGCAATCAGAGCCAGTCGCTGCATCACCGCGGGGCGGGGTAAAAGCTGATTGGCTGTTATGTACTGACCGGCTTCGAGCCAGACCAGGTCTGGCCGGTTCTGCACGAGGCTGTCGAGGATGGCCTGCCGCTCCCGCTCTAGATTACCAAGGGTATAGGAGGGGTCGATTTTCAGAATTTCCAGCCGAAGTCCGTAAACCGGGCTAAAACTGACCGAAACCAGCAACAAAAGTTGAATATTACGGGCAAAGGCAACCCCCGTTTCCTGCTCAAAATCGCGGATTGTATGGTAATTCCGACGCCAGATACAGGCTTCCAGTTTGGCAATCGTTTCGCGACCCGCTTCTCGCTCGACCAGGGTCAGAAAGCAGTAGCCACGGTCAGGATAGTTTTTGATATCGCTCGTTTCGGCCACTACCCACACCGCTTTCTGCCCGAACGCTTCGTCCAGGACGGCTTCGAGGCTAAAGGCCAGATCAGAAAGGCGAATGGGAGACGGCATGAATCAATGCGTGAATGTTGAATGAGGGAATGAATAAATGAGAGGACGGCAAGTTTTATTCGCTCATTCGACATTCACTCATTAATTATAATCCTTCGAACTGCCGCAGGAATCGAACGTCGTTTTCCGTGTACAGGCGTAAATCATTCACGACGTATTTCAACTGGGTAATACGCTCGATGCCCATACCGAATGCAAAGCCGGTATACTCTTCAGGGTCGATGCCGCAATTGGCAATGACCTGCGGATCGACCATGCCGGAACCGGCAATTTCGACCCAGCCCGAGTGCTTACAGATATTACACCCTTTGCCTCCGCAAATCTGACACGAAATATCGATCTCGGCGCTGGGTTCCGTAAACGGAAAATACGAGGGACGAAAGCGGATCAGCGTACCCGGCTCGAACATTTCTTTCACGAAATGATAAAGCGTGTCTTTCAGGTCTTTGAACCCCACATTGCGGTCGATATAAATGCCTTCGACCTGGTGGAACATGCAGTGCGCCCGGGCCGAAATGGTTTCGTTTCGATACACCCGTCCCGGCATAATGGAACGAATAGGCCGAAATTCGCCAGTATCTTTCTGCCGTTCCATCAGCCGAATCTGCACGTTCGACGTGTGCGTCCGCAGCAATATGTCGGACGAAATGTCGGTATCGGAGCTGGCTTTTTCAATGAAAAAGGTATCCTGCATGTCGCGGGCAGGGTGATTGTCGGGGAAGTTCAGCGCTCCGAAGTTGTACCAGTCGGTTTCGATCTCCGGACCGTCGGCCACGTTGAAGCCCATCCGCTCGAAAATCTGGATGATGCGTTGGCGAACCAGCGTCAGCGGATGCTGCGTTCCGGTCAGGTTCGGTATAGTGGGTAGCGTTAGGTCCAGGGGCGCTACGTTTTTAGCCGCAGCCCGCTGTTCTTCGACCAACTGGCTAAACGCGTCGAAACGATCCTGTGCGAAATTTTTCAGCCCATTCAGTTCCTGTCCAACAGCGCGCCGATCGGCCTGAGGAACCGTTTTAAGGCCTTCAAAAAGTTCGGTTATTACCCCTTTGCGGCTGATAAACCGCATCCGAAACTGCTCCAGCTGCTCCGGCGAATCAATAGTATACTGTTCAATCTCCTGGTGGAGTTCTTTTACTTTATCCAGCATGCGCTATCGGTTTTTAGCTGTTTGCTCCTGCAAAGGTACGCAAAAACTAAGGCGCGATGGGGGCGCACCGGGTTCCTAATCGTCCGAATTTATGAAATTAGTGGGTCGTAGTGAGTGACTTAAAGACCCGTAAACCGTTTCATAGATTTAAGTGCCATTTGCTCATTTGTTGAGTAAGCGGTACAATAGTATTGATAAATAAGAAGTTATAGAGAAAACTATTGCTTTATGTAACTGGATGGCGAAGCAGGACTGATTCTTGCGGACTTATCTAACAACAAGGCAGTGAGATAACGGCCCCACCACTCGGTTTTAGCCGATTAATTGGCTGAACATCAGGTAACGAAAATTCGGATCAATCATCAACCCAAGGCATTATGAACGCATTCGCTAACGACTCCCTATTTGATTCTATGTCCATTCCGCTCCACAATAGTGTGGAAAATCTTGCCGACTCCTCCTCGTTGCAAAAGTTACTGATTCCTTTTTACGACCGTAAACGCACGGTCGCTGTCGATGAAATTGTTCGTCTGGAAGGTTCTGGAAACTACACCAAATTTTTTCTAAAAGACGGCACCAAGATGTTGGTTTCACGCACACTCAAAGAATACGAAAATCTGCTCGATAATCAGGCTTTCGTGCGCGTGCACAAGTCGTGCATTGTCAATCTGGGGTTTGTTCGCAAATTTTTCATCAAAAAAGAAGGTGAACTCGAACTGACCGATGGTCAGCAAGTGAAAATTTCGCGTCGGCGGGCACAGGTCTTTGTCGATCGCATCCGGCTGTTTCAGCCTGTAGCGCTGGTATAAGGAAAAGGGGTGAAATTATCACTCGAAAAAGCCAGAAATCTGCATACGTCACCACTACGTAGTTTTACGCAATAGCTCAAGTACATTCACCCGAAAAAATCCCAAATATCAGAACTAATGGTCTGATTTGCAATAAGTTGAGGGCCTGCCTCAGCCCCTGCAGATCAGACCATTTCTTTTTGAACCCATAGCGATCAGGTAGTTTTGTTTCATTCAATCGATGACGGAAACGTCGCCCCAAAACTATTCTCTATCTATGGAATCCTCTAGCTTTTCTCAAACACAGCCCCTTTCGATCGTTCCGCACTTTCCTGCGTCTTATCAACGTAATGCACAGCGTATTGCGCTTCCTTATCTAAACCGTACGATTTTCATTTCTGTCGACGATATTCTGTGTCTGCAGGGCGAGGGAAATTATACGTTTCTATACACTCGCGACCGCAAGCGGTATCTGGTGTCGAAAACGCTCAAAGAGTTTGAAAAAACCCTCGACGGCTCCATGTTTCCGCGTATCCATAAATCGTACATCGTCAATCTGGCTTACGTGCAACGGAGCATCTTCAGTAAAGAGCACCAGGTCCGGTTGGCCGATGGCCGGGAAGTTAGCATCTCCCGTCGGCGGATGAAAGCCATTTCAGCTCAGCTGAATCAGTACTGGAAGCGGTTGTATAACTAACGGTTCAGCGAAGAAATCGCTACGAACAACAAATACATAATGCAACAAAACCGGCCGCCGGACTCAATGGTCCAACGGCCGGTTTTTTAGTTTAGCCCAGGAGCCTAGAATATTCGATAAGCCAGGGTAACCTGCCACGATTTCATGCGCTGACTGAACCTGCCCTGCGTGTCGTTGATCTGGGCTATGTCGGAGAGGTTGCCTTCGTAGCGTACGTCGAGCCCGAAAGACCCAATGTCCAGGCCGCCCCCAAGCTGATAGCCATAATATGCCTTAGACCAGGCATCGTTGAGTGTACCGTTGGTATACTGGCTCAGGGCTTGGCCTAACCGCTGGTTATCGTCGACCCGAAACGAAATAACTGGGCCCGCCACTACACGGATAGGGCCACCCTTAATGCCCAGCAAAAGCGGAACATCGAAGCTGGTCATTTTTACCGTCGTCGATTCTTTCTGACCGTTCCGGATGATATCGAGCGACCCGGCCCGGGTCGAATACAAAATTTCGGGCTGAATAAACAGATTCCGGCCAATGCGGGCGTACACGCCAAACGAAGTCCCGGTTCGGGTATCGTAGCTATCGCTCAGGTTATTGCGGAATGTCTGCCCATCTACACTGACTGTCGGCGACCCATTGGAGTTGGTTCCGGTCGTGACAAAGTTGCCGAAGGTAAGTCTGGAGAGATTGACACCACCCTTAATGCCGAACTGAAAGCCGCTCTGGGCAAACGTTAGAGCCGGAAGCGCCGTAAGTGCTGCGAAAAGCAGGATTTTTTTCATAGTTAGCTGTGAAAAAGACGATTAATAGGTAAACGTAAACCGATGGATTCCGTTGTGAAACGCCAACTTATTTCGAGCGAATGGCGTTTTAGTAATGGATAATTGTTGATGTAAAATGAATAATTGAAGCGCTTTGTAAGGCTTTGATTGGTTGAGTCTCCAGTAGTTTAATCGACTGTACAGCTCATTTTACATTATTCATTACACCATTATCTATGACTCCTGAATGGCCAAAATAAAAACCACCTATTTCTGTCAGAATTGCGGTCTCCAGTCGGCCAAATGGCTGGGTCGCTGCCCATCATGCGGGGAGTGGAATACGTTTGTCGAAGAGCTTGTTCAGAAAGACGAACCCGAAAAAGGGAGTTGGCGGAGCCCGTCGTCCGGACCAGGAAACCTGAAAGTTGCTCCGAAGCCGAAAGCCATTCATGCCATCAATTATGAAGAGCAGCCCCGCATACGTACGACCGATGGCGAACTGAACCGGGTACTGGGCGGAGGAATCGTACCCGGGTCGTTGGTGCTGATAGGTGGGGAGCCTGGCATCGGTAAATCGACGCTTCTGTTGCAGATTGCGCTTAGCCTGGCCGGTATGCGCGTCCTGTACATATCGGGCGAAGAAAGCGAGCAGCAGATCAAGATGCGGGCCGAACGGCTCGATGCACCCACCAGCGATTGCCACGTCATGACCGAAACCTCTACCCAGAATATCTTCCGGGTGGTGGAGCATTTCGAGCCCGAAATCCTGATTATCGACTCCATCCAGACCATGCAGTCATCGCTGGTCGAGTCGGGAGCGGGCAGTGTCTCGCAGGTTCGCGAATGCACGGCCGAATTCATGAAGTACGCTAAGGAGAGCGCTGTACCGGTGTTTATGATTGGCCACATTACCAAAGAAGGATCGCTGGCCGGACCGAAGGTACTCGAACACATGGTCGATACGGTGCTGACGTTCGAAGGGGATCGGCATACCACCTACCGCATTCTGCGAACGACCAAAAACCGTTTTGGCAGCACCGACGAACTGGGTATTTACGAAATGCTCGGAACCGGGCTGCGTCAGGTAACGAATCCATCCGAAATTCTGATTTCTCAGCGCGATGAAGCACTTAGCGGAGTTACCATTGGCTCGATGCTCGAAGGAAACCGGCCGCTGATGATCGAAACGCAGGCACTGGTCAGTGTAGCCACGTACGGAACCCCGCAACGGAGTAGTACGGGTTTCGATGCCAAACGCCTGAATATGTTGCTGGCGGTGCTCGAAAAGCGCGGTGGTTTCCGGCTGGGGCAGCAGGACGTATTTCTGAACATTGCCGGTGGATTACGGGTAGAAGACCCTGCCATCGACCTGGCCGTATGTGCCGCCGTCGTGTCGAGTTACGAAGATATTGCCATTCCGCCGTCGGTTGCGTTTGCCGCCGAAATTGGTTTAGGGGGCGAAGTGCGGGCCGTCAGCCGAATCGAGTCGCGGATTGCCGAAGCCGAAAAACTGGGTTTCAAGCAAATATTTATTTCTAAATACAACCTCAAGGGGCTCGACACGAAGGGGTATAAAATCAGCATCAAACCTGTGTCAAGACTGGATGAGGTATTTCAGGGAGTGCTGATGTAAGGCCGTTTAGGTAGCCCAATCCGCATGGCTTACGGGTAACCTATTCCACTCCGTTTTTAACTGCCTCTAGGTAGGTAAGTAGTGGTCCATGAAGTGAACGAATCTGTCGTTGTGTAGTCTTTCAGATAGATGAACCATTTCATGGACAACTACAATAATTTCTCGCTGTTTGTATTCTCGTTTTGTGGTTCGTCTGAGCTTCAAATTCTTGCTGATGACGTCTTGCTCAGTTCAATTTTGAAAGAGCAAATAGTCCAACCGTTTCGTTGTTCATTCTTCCGGTTGGGGCAAGGAGAATGTTCTTGCTAGGTTGGCGAACAACGTCAATTTTATATTGCTGATGAATGATTTCGTCCATTAATAATCTCGCTGGATTTGCGCTAACTGAATTAGATGTTGCGTTCCAGGTTTATCGCAATCCGCATACTTTATGATATTGACCATCGCCTTTCAGACGGCGGTTCTTTTCAAAATTGCGAGTTCTTCCAATAATACGCTGTTTTTCTAAAAGACTTTTGATACTAGTAAGAAACCTTTTTGGCAAGCTCATAGCCAGATGCCGACAAAAATCGTTTTGCATTTTCATCGGTTAGATTTAACTCGATCATGTAACGAATAGCAGCTTGCTTATTGGTCGCTTTCTGATAATAATGCTTGCAAATCTGATAGCCCACAAAATAACCTAAATCTCTTACCTGTTGGCCAGCAATTTCCCGCTTTCCGTATAACCAACCTCCTTTCCAATTAAACTCAGCGTACATCTCTTGTTTAAAGGCATCCCAAATCAACTGCTCATGTTTTAAACCAAAGGCGATATGGCCGTCTGGATGAACAGCCGCCAGGGGTTGTTCATAAACCAGTTCTGCAATGAAGTCGGCCATACCCTCTTCTAAACACTTACCCAGCAACTGCTTGTGAGATGCCGTGTATTGCTTCTCTAACTGAGCACTTTGGAGGATCCGATCTTTATTGCGTTGGGTCCACTGCTGGGTATGCACAAATTCGTGTAAAACTAAGGGGACCGCCCAATTGGGCTGGCTACTGGCCGCTACTTCGGTACCGATATATACGGTCCGGTTATCAATGGTTCCGCCTGAGTTATTGATGCCTACACAAAAGTAGATGTCGCCATCCCGGAAAGCCGGGTAGATGCGCTTAAATAAGGCTATTCGATTTCGAATTTCAGTTTCCTGCTCTAAAACCGACAAAATCCAGGGTCTTTTTTGGAGTAGAGCCGTCTGGTCTTTTTCAATAAAGGCTCGCCAATTAGCGGTACTACCGCCCCGTAAGACCATAAATTCTTTCAGGCCCTGACTGGCCCGATCAACATACAGCTTCTGGATAAAGACGGCTTGTTTAGCGGTATCTTTTGTGGTTATCACACTGTCAAAGGCTTGATAGAACCTTGGTAAATCGTCAGTGTGCAGGTTTATCTGGGCTCTGCCAGGAAAAGCCATCAGCAGCAATAAAACAGTCGTAGAAAGAAAAGAAAGGGAGTTTTTAAGGCCTGTCATCAGAATACTAATTGTCATGCATATAAATTGATATAGAGGTGGACTCCTGTCTGAGATGCAAAAGACCAACGGTGAAGACTCAAGGCTCGGACAAGTAAAGTTAAGGGGAACGAAGTTGAATTCAGAATGAGAAAGCCCGGCTTGGCCTGCTTCAGTGCTTGATGAATGATGTTCAGCAGGGTGTCGAAAACCAGAGCCAGATTGGACTCGGGCTGTGCCAGTTGGAAAATTATAGGCGTTCCTCTGCTTTCGCTCCGGAAAAACAGCTTTGTATCAGTCCAGATGCGCCAGGTTTTCAGGACTCGACCATTTCTCGGGCTGAGGGCGTTGGTGTAGTTACGCTTCGGTAAGGTTGCCCGGTAAAGGGTCCGATGCCGAAGGTTGGTTCGTGATTCCACCCAGGCGCATCTGTCTCATGCCGAATGGTAAATTCCTGAGTGAAAACGCGCAAAAGGCTTAACCCGGGCAAAACCATTTAGCAGACCTTCGGTTAGTTTAAGGTGCAAACTAATGCACGCATCAATTAAAAACGTTATGAGCTACATAAAAGCAGGAATCGATGCCTATGGCAACGACATTAAACTTTTCTATCAGGACCTGGGCAGCGCCAATGCTACATCGACCGTTGTGCTGATTCATGGTTGGCCGCTGAGCAGCCAAATGTGGGATTACCAGTTAGCCGAACTGCCAGCCCACGGTCTGCGGGTAGTAACCTACGACCGCCGGGGTTTTGGTAAGTCCTCGCAACCCTGGGACGGCTACGATTACGATACCCTGGCCGACGATCTGAAAGCTATACTGGACGAACTGAATCTGCAGAACGTAACCCTGGTTGGTTTCTCGATGGGTGGGGGCGAAGTGGCCCGGTACATGAGCCGACATGGCGGAGCGCGCATCGCGAAAGTTGCGTTCGTCAGTGCTGTAACGCCTTACTTACTCAAAACCGACGATAACCCGGACGGCGTCGATCAAAGTGTATTCGATGAAATTACGGAAAACCTTCAGAAAGATCGGGCCGATTTTCTGCAAACGTTCGGTAAGCAATTTTATGGGGTTAGTCTGCTGAACAAGCCCGTCAGCCAGGCACACCTCGACGGCGACTTCGCGCGGGCTTACGTGGCTTCTCACAAAGCAACCCTCGATTGCGCCAATGCCTTCGCTACCACCGACTTTCGGGATGATTTGATGGAAATTCGGGTGCCGGCTCTGATCATTCACGGGGATTCCGACAAAACGGTGCCCATCGAATCGTCGGGCGAACGGACCGCCAATGCACTGCCAAATGCCCAATATATCGTTTACGAAGGAGAGCCACACGGTCTTTTCTTTACCTCAAAAGATCGGCTCAACGAAGACCTGGTTGCGTTTGTAACGGAAGGCATACCGGTTCGCGAGCAGGTTGAGACAACGACGATTTACTAGGGCAAATTGCGAACAATAAGAGCCTGGATACTTAGACAAACTAAGTATCCAGGCCTTTTTTTAGTTGCTCAACTAAGCTAACCTGTACGTCGGCAAGCCGGGCAATCTTATGAATTGAGAAATTAGTCTCTTTCAGTAGGTTCAGAATAACCAGCCGCTTCCCATTTTCAAGCCCACGATCGAAGCCTAACCGCTCTCCCTTTTGAAAAAACGGGTCTTCCTGCTCTTTAAAAAACTGAGTTAGTTTTTCCATAACTGTCTCTAAAACGGGTTGTAATTTACGAAGTTGGACCAATACCCGCAACTGGTTTATATGTCGTTCAAAAGCTAAAGAGCCGGATGTCGTCTCATAAATCCGCTGCACGATTTGTTCCAAAATGACCTCCGGTGTGGTGCCTTTATAATCGGCTAAAAGCGTAAACAAAATTTCTTCGGGCTTAGCTGAATTGAGGAACAATTCATAAGCAAATTGCTGAAATGACAACAAATGGTAACGCAGGATCGAATCGCCCGTATTGAGTTCCGTTGACATTTTAGGCGGCTTACTTCCCATAAAAAATACGTACTGCCGAACGGGTAGCCGATAGGTCTGAGCAAGCATAACGCAGTACTCACCCATTCGATAGATCATATCCGGGTCATCAGCCACCGAATCGTCGGCCCGGCTGAAATTCAAGGTGCAGAACAAACGTGTTTCCATCTCGATCATGAATACGCTTGAGCGCATCCGGTTTGCGCTCTTTGGTATGCTGAAGATCATCCGGTAACTCTTCTGACCGAAGGGGGTAAATATGGAGAAGATCTTCTATAAGCGCAGGAATGGCTGCTTCTAAATTCTCCCGGATACTTTTATCGTATTGATGAACCGAGAACGGCTTACGGCGGACTTTCATAACTCTGGATGGTGTCCCGTAAGACTGTCCAGATGCCTTTGCGTTACAACTGCCGATAGGTCTTTACATAGCCCGATGGAGTCTGCCCCGTAATGTCTTTGAACTGTCGGTTGAAGTTCGACAAGGTTCGGAAGCCGCTTTCAAAGCTAATCTGCGTGATGTTTAATTTGCCGTCGATGAGCAGTTTACAGGCATGACCGATGCGCACTTCCGACACAAATTCGGAAAAGGTTTTGTTGGCCCTTGTCTTGAAATAGCGGCAGAAGGCGGGGGGCGTCATGCCCGCCAGATCAGCTACTGTTTCCAGGCTGAGATCGTTGGGGAAGTGACCCAGCACGTAGTCATGAACCAGCTGCATGCGGTCGGTCTCGTTGGGTTTAACCGTGTTCGTGTAGCCGGGGCTGGTCAGGTACTGATAATCCGTAGCGTGCGACAGATTATTCAGCAACGTCAGCAGGCTGATGACCCGCTCGAAGCCAACGGGCTGGCTGGCCAGGTCCTTGAGCGCTGTTTCGGTGCGCTTACGGGTATAGCCGGTCCATTCGAGACCTTGCCGGGCGTGCGCCAGCAGATGCCGGAGTGGCGCCATCTCCTGCTTTTCCAGAAAAGACGTGCCCAGAAAATCTTCTGTAAAATAAATAACCGTTCCTTTGGTAATCAGTTCCGATGGCTTGTCGAAATAAGCTTTATCACTGCGCCAGAGGTGTGGCAGGTTGGGGCCTAGAAAAACCAGGTCGCCGGGCGCAAACGGCCTGATCGAGTCGCCGATGAAGCGCGTTCCGGTTCCTTTCTCTACCAGAAATAGCTGATAATGCGGATGAAAATGCCAGTTCGGATCGAAATGTGGTTCAACGAGCTCTTTGACCGTAAACGAAGATCCGACTGGTTCCAGGTCTTTACGAAGGGCGTTTTTCATCGAATAACTCTATTATTTTAACGGGAAAAGTTGAATGTATGCAGATTTGATGCAAAAATAAAGTCAATAATAGCTAAAAAATGGTGAGCAGCTATAGTATTGGTTAAATAAATTTGTGAACTATTAATTGACGAAATATGAATAAGCTGGGAATGAACCTGTTTGTCTGGACCGCGTCTATGGATGAAGATTTGTCGGATACGCTGGCCTTTCTGAAAACAAGTGGGTTCGATTTTGTGGAGATACCCATCAGTAACACCAATCTGGCAAAGTGGCAGCGCCTGGGAGAGCAACTGCGGGAACTGGATCTGCCCGCGCAGACCTGCACGATCTGCGGACCGGAATACAACCTGATCAGTTCCGATGCATCCGTCCGTCGGGCTGGAGTCGACTATCTCAAACAAGTTGTCGATTGTTCCCGCGCTGTGGGGTCCGAGATCCTGATGGGACCGATGTACGCCGGTTTCAAGAAATTTACGGGTCAACCCGCTACAGCCGAAGAGTGGAACTGGTCGGTGACGGCCATGCGCGAAGTGGCCGAATATGCCCAGACCCAGGGCGTTACGCTAGCCATCGAATACCTGAACCGCTTCGAGACCTACCTGCTGACCTGCGCCGACGAGCTGGTGCACTACGTGGAAGCAGTAAATCACCCGAACTGCCGCGCGGCCTTCGACACCTTCCACGCCAATATGGAGGAGAAAAATATAGCCGAAGCCTTACGTACGTGTGCGCCGTATCTGGTTCACGTTCAGATTTCGGAAAATGACCGCTCCACACCTGGCCAGGGGCACATTAATTTTGACGAAGTTTTTGAGGCTTTGCAGGATATCAATTACGAAGGTCCGATTGCCATTGAAGCCTTCGGCCCCAATCCGCCTGAGCTGGCGGCTGCCACGCATATTTTCAGGCCTATGTTCGAGTCGCCCGAACAACTGGCTGTCGATGGGCTGGCGTATATCAGAAAGCATGTCGTACCGACCGTCGAGCTAGCGAACCAGCCGATTGGTAACGAATTATAAATCCTTTACTCTTACAGCCGACTGGTCTGGTCGGTACTTCCAATGAACGTAAACATCGCCATTGTAGGCCTTGGTTTTGGGGCCGAATTTATCCCGATTTATCAGCGGCATCCGAACGCGAATATGTATGCGATCTGCCAGCGCAACGTCGAAAAACTGAATGAGATCGGCGACGCCTACGGCATTGAAAAACGATATAGCAACTACGACGAGCTACTGGCCGATCCGGCTATCGATGCCGTCCACATCAACTCGCCCATTCCGAACCATGCCGAGCAAAGCCTCAAAGCCCTTCGTGCGGGTAAGCACGTGGCCTGTACCGTGCCGATGGCCACGAGTGTAGAAGACTGCCTGGAAATCGTAAAAGCGACAAAAGAATCGGGGAAAAAATACATGATGATGGAAACCGTGGTCTACAGCCGCGAATTTCTGTTTGTTAAAGAGCTGTACGAAACCGGCGAATTGGGTAAAGTTCAGTTTCTGAAAGCCAGCCACCAGCAGGACATGGACGGCTGGCCGGATTACTGGCCTGGGTTGCCGCCCATGCATTACGCGACCCACTGTGTGGGCCCCGTGGCGGGGCTGCTCAAACTCGAAGCCGATTATGTATCCTGTTTTGGGTCGGGCACGATTCGGGAAGAACTGGCGAAAATCCATAACTCGCCGTTCGCCGTTGAGTCAGCGCATATCAAGTTTAAAGACAGCGATTTATCGGCTTACGTGTACCGCTCGCTGTTCGACGTAGCCCGGCAATACCGGGAAAGTTTTGAGGTGTACGGCGATAAAAAGTCGTTCGAGTGGCAGTTGATCGAGGAAGAGCAACCGGTGATTCATACGGCCAAAAAGCCGGAGCCGGAAATTCCTGAGAAAGTGACCGTGCCGGATTATGCCCGTTTATTACCCGCCGAAATTGCCGGGTTCACGACCAAAGGGGTGTATGATGCCGATGAGAGCCAGCACCTGTCGTTTACGCAGGGGGGGGGGCACGGCGGATCGCATCCGCACATGGTGCATGAGTTTGTGTCGGCTATCATCCAGGACCGTGATCCGTTCCCGAATGCGGCTCAGTCGGCCAACTGGACGAGCGTGGGTATTCTCGCCCACGAATCAGCGTTGCAGGGAGGGAAGCTCATCCAGCTTCCAAATTTTAACGTGTAGTGCCGCCCGGCTGGTCGGATATCCTAAAAACCATGAAAAAACTACTTACCGCTATTGGGGTCATTGCGGTGCTTACCCAGTGCGCGCGCCAGTCGTCTACCCAAACGTCGGTTCGGCAGGTAACGGCCCAGCCGCGTCGGACGGAGATCCTGTTTCTGGGTGATAACGGTCATCACCGGCCCATCGAACGGGTGCCACAATTGATGGCTGCGCTGGGCGACAAAGGCATCAACATCACGTATACCGACAAGCTGGAGGACCTTAATCCTGATAATCTGAATAAGTACGACGGTCTACTGATCTTCGCCAACTGGGACAGCATTCCGAAACAGCAGGAAAAAGCGCTGCTCGACTACGTATCGTCGGGGAAAGGGCTGATTCCGGTTCACTGTGCTTCGTATTGTTTTCGCAACTCGGCCGAATACGTCGATAAAGTAGTCGGTGGGCAGTTCTGGCGGCACCGGATGGATACGATTCAAACCCGCTTCACGCAGCCTAATAACCCGATTGTGGCGGGTCTGCCTTCGTTCAAAGCGTACGACGAAACCTACCTGCACAGCCACTTGCAGCCAGACAATAACGTGCTGGCCGTTCGGGATATCAAAGCCGACCAGGCCAACGACAAACCGGGGGTTAAAGAAGAACCGTATACCTGGACGCGGCAGTACGGCAAAGGCCGGGTTTTTTATACGGCCTACGGTCACGACGAACGCACCTGGAGCCAGCCCGGTTTTCAGCAATTGCTGGAACGGGGAATTCTGTGGGCAGTCGGCGATGCGGTCAAAAAACTACACGACGACCTGAAACCGCAGCAGTTTACCTATCACGAAGCCAACCTGCCGAACTACGAGAAACGGTCCGGTCCGCAACTCGAACAGAATCCGCTGTCGCCCGAAGAGTCGATGAAGCATATTCAGGTGCCGGTGGATTTTACCCTCGATCTGTTTGCGCACGAGCCCAACGTGATGCACCCCATTGCGATGGCCTGGGATGAACGGGGGCGGCTTTATGCGCTGATTACTAAAGATTATCCCAACGAGCGAAAACCCGAAGGTGGCTCTGACTACATCGTGATCTGCGAGGATACCGATAAAGATGGTAAAGCCGACAAGTTCACCAACTTCGCCGAAGGGCTAAGCATCCCGACCGGTATGGCGTTTGCCAACGGCGGTTTGTATGTGTCGCAGGCGCCACACATGCTGTTTCTGCAGGATACCAACGGCGACGACAAAGCCGACGTAAAAAAGATCGTCTTCACTGGTTTCGGTACGTTCGATACCCACGCCGGGCCCAGCAACCTGCACTATGGCTTCGACAACTGGATCTGGGGCAGTGTAGGCTATTCAGGCTTCAAAGGAAAAATCGGGGCCGACAGCGTCAAGTTCAGCCAGGGCTTTTTCCGGTTCAAACCCGATGGCTCGAAACTCGAATACGTAACCAGTACCTCGAACAACACCTGGGGTTTAGGCTTTATGGAAACCGGCGATATTTTCGGCTCGACGGCAAATAATTCGCACGGCTGGTACATGGCCATTCCGAACCGGTATTTCAACGGCGCACCGCACATTCGCGAAAATGGCAGCCGCAGCACCGACACGCACAAAGACATGAAACCCATTACCGAGAAGGTACGGCAGGTGGACGTATTCGGTGGGTTTACGGCCGCTGCCGGGCATAATTTTTATACCGCCCGCGCTTTCCCGAAAAAATACTGGAACAACATTGCCTTCGTGGCCGAGCCAACGGGTCATATTCTGCACCAGAACGTGATGAAGAAAACCGGTACCGATTTCGAAGATACCGAAGGCTTCAACCTGATGGCCGGTGCCGACGAATGGTTTGCGCCGGTATTCGCCGAAGTCGGACCCGATGGTGCCGTCTGGGTGGTCGACTGGTACAGCTATATCATTCAGCACAACCCGACGCCCAAGGGGGCTACCAACGGATCGGGTAACGCTTACGAAACTCCGCTCCGCGATTTTACCCACGGTCGGATTTACCGGGTCGGCTATAAAAACGCCCCGACTTATACGCCGATGGCGCTCAGCAAAGACCGTCCGGCTGAGCTGGTAGCTGCGCTGAAAAACAATAATATGTTCTGGCGCATGACGGCCCAGCGGTTGCTCATCGAACGGAATAACAAAGATGTGGTGCCGCAACTAGTTGCCCTGGTGAAGGACCAGTCGGTCGATGAGATTGGCAACAATCCGGCGGCTATCCATGCGCTGTGGACACTGAAGGGCCTGGTTTTTGGTGATTCGGTCGGGCTGATGAAGCCAGAAGCCATCACCCTGTTTCAGGATATCAAGAGCGCCTTACAGCACCCGTCGGCGAGTGTTCGCAAAACTGCCGTACAGGTAATGCCCATGAATGCGGTTAAAATTGGCCTAATTCGCCAATATGACCTGCTAAACGACAAAGAGCCGCTGGTTGTATTAAATACATTGCTGACGTTATCGGAGCGCGACTGGGTGAAGTCGCCCGAAGTGCAGGAGATGGTGCTGGCGCGTCTGAATAAAGCCAGCGAAGTCAATGACCGCTGGTTACCCGATGCTTTCGCCAGTGTACTGACGGGAAATAACGGGCTCCTGATGAAATCCTATCTGACTAAAATTGCGACCACTGCGCCTGCCCAACCTAAGCCGACGCACGACATGGAAGCGCATAACCATTCGACCAATAAAGACGCGAACGTGCTGACCGCTTCGACGAGCAATAAAAACTACGCACCATCCAACCAGCCGGACCTGATCGTAGCGGCTATCCGGACCACCCCCGGTTCGCCATCCGTTCGGGAGCGGGCTCAGGTCTTTGTCGATGTCACAAATGTAGGTGGAGTCGCTATTCCGGACGGAACGCCCATTCCGTTGTCGATACGTGTCGAAGGGCCCAAAGGAACCACCGATGCTGCTAAAATCGACTTTGTGAGCGTTACGCACAACACCGGCATCAAACCGGGCGAGACGGTGACCATCAGCAAATCGAACAACGGCCCGTGGGTCGGCGATATGGGCGTCATGTTCGAGCGGGCCGGGCAATATACCATCACAGCCATGCTCGACCGTGAGAACAAGATTGCGGAAAGTAACGAACAGAACAACAACGCCACGCATACGCTGACGTACCGTGCTCCCCAAAGTATGAGCGCGTATGTGCTGGAGCGCGCTATCCGTAGTTATGCCTCGACGGCTCCCGTGGATTCGGTCATTGCTCTGCTTCGGCAAACTCAGAAGTTAAATCCGACCGAAAGCGAAGCGGTCGTGAAAGGCGTTACGGAAGGCTGGAATCTGAAACAGAAAGCCGATGTCCGGGAAGCCGATAAATCGTTCCTGGCCAGTCTGAGCAACAGCGTTTCGGGCGATAACCGCGAGCGGTTGAACCGGCTCTATGAAGCCTGGGGCATGGCCAAAGCCGAGCCTGTCGATCCAAACGTAGAAGTCGTGCGGATGAAAACCGTGCGCGAAGAGATGCGCTTCGATAAAAAGGAGTTTACCGTAACCGCGGGCAAGCCGGTTGAACTGGTACTGGAAAACCCCGATGCTATGCAGCATAATCTGGTGATCGGAAAACCCAAGAGCATGGAGATCATCGGTGCTGCGGCCGACAAACTGATTACGGCCAAAGACGGGGCCGAGAAAAACTACGTCCCCTCGATTGCACAGGTGATCGTAGCGACTCCGCTGGTTAACCCCGACCAGACCTATCGGCTCAAGTTCACGGCTCCCTCAACTCCCGGCGATTACCCGTACGTTTGTACGTTCCCCGGCCACTGGCGTATCATGAACGGCGTCATGAAAGTAGTGGGTGCCAAAACTGCATCGGTTAGTAAATAATTAGTACACGTCATAGGTGGTCATTGACCGTCATCCGTTGGGAAAGTTCAATCCAGCGAATGACGATCAATGACCACCCATGACGTTTTATAGATACCAAAAAAGCCCGCTTACGGCGGGCTGGTCAAGTCGATCAGTAGATGACTAAGCGTTGTCCGCCGTCGTGTCGGCCGAAGCGGGCGTGCTGTCTGGTTCAGGTTTCGGAACGGCTCTGGTCCGTGTGGTGGCAGGCTTGCTCGGTGTGGCTGCTTTAGGTGCGGGTTTACGTGCAGGAGCCGGTGCTTTGGGCGCTGCACTCGCTGCCGAATCCGCTACTGTATCAATGGCTTTCTTGGCAGTACGTTTAGCGTTCTTCTCGGCCTTCGCTACATTCTTCTTCGCTTTCTCAGCTTCTTTTTTAACTTTTTTTGCGGGTTTGTCGGCTTTCTTTTCCGACTTATGCATCAGTTTCGCCAGTTTCTTCGCCAGTTTGTCCGCCGATTTTTCGATGGACTTCTTTATCTTTTTGGTAGCGTCTCCGGCATCGCTCAGTTTCGCTTCGATCGAGTTGACGATCTCCGAAGCCAGCGACTTCTGTTTGGATTTCAGGGCTTTGTTTGCCATTGGTTTGGTAGGAAAAATTTACAAATAAATACGGAATATCCGGGACAATCAAAAATCCAGTGTTAAGGTTTAGTCAGCTTTTCTGCAGAAAATCCCAGCAGACGATACCCGTCGTTACCGCCACATTCAGCGAATGTTTGGTACCGAACTGTGGTATTTCCAATACTACATCAGCTACCTGAATCACCTCTTCCCGAACGCCCGTTACTTCGTTACCCAACACAAAAGCGTGCGGTTTGTTTAGCTCCGGTCTAAAATCATGGAGCAGCGTACTACCCTCGGCCTGCTCGACGGCTGCGACTACCCAACCATCAGCCTGCAACTGCCGAATCAGGGTGACTACGTCCGGAACGTATTCCCAATCGACGGATTCGGTAGCGCCCAGCGCTGTCTTGGTAATGTCGCGGTGTGGGGGCTGGCCCGTAATGCCGCACAGATACAGTTTTTGCGCCCGAAACGCATCTGCTGTTCTGAACACCGACCCGACATTGTTCAGGCTGCGGATGTCGTCCAGAATGAGACAATACGGAAATTTTTCGGCTTCTTTAAAATCGTCGACCGACAATCGGTTGAGATCACTGAGGGAAAGTTTGCGAGGGGGCATACGGTAACCTACTATTTAAAATAAATAGCAAAGCTACATAATCCCGGATTGTTAGGGTTTAACAAAACGCGTACGTAGATGCTGTCCATCAGCAGTGACCACACTGGCAATATAAATACCGGCTGGCAAAGTCGATACATCCGTAAAAGATTGAGAGCCTGTTTGGGTAATCAGACGTCTGCCACCTAAGTCATGAACAGTCAACTGGCTGATTGTGGCACTCGTGGATAGACGGAGATTGAGCAAGTTTGTGCTAGGAGTAAGCCAGGTTGTTAACTGCGCAGGTTGTTTATCGTTCAGGCGACTAACCGAGATGATAGTGGAAAAATGGGTACTGCCGTCAAGGTCCACTTGTTTCAGTCGGTAGTAGCTCACAGGGACGGGCATGGTAGGGTCCGTAAAAGTGTAATCAGTAGGCTGACCGGTGGTTCCTTTCCCCTGGATGCTGCCAATGGATTCAAAGCTTTTAGCGTCGGCGCTGCGCTGAATCTCGAAGTGGTCATTGTCTTTCTCCAGCGAGGTTTGCCAGGTAAGTTGAGTGCCTATGTTTTCGGTCCATATCCCGGAGAATGATACTAAGTTGACGGGTAGAGCCAGGTTTGTCGTATAGATATCGATCTTACTGGGATCATTTACATGATATAGCCCATCGTTTTCGGCAAAAAGTGCCCGTTCTCCCGCACTGGCTGCTGACAAAGATTTTTTGACCTGTGGAAGCTGTGTTACTGACCACTGATCTGTACTTGTTTCATAAATATCAACTGTAGAAGAGCCGGTAGAGCTTCCCGCAAAAAAAACCTTACTGCCAGCACTGGTTGCGGCAATACCTGCTCTTCCTTCCGAGAGCTGTGCAGTACTCCATTGGTCCGTACTGGTATCGTAAATATCCACGACGCTGGAAGCGGGACTACCGCCTGCAAAGAAGATCTTCTTGCCAACGACGATTGTTGTAATAGACGATCTCGCCTGTGAGAGCGTAGCCGTTGTCCATTGGTCGGTGGCCGTATCGTAAATGTCTACCCGGTCAGAGAGGGTTCCATTCGATGCCGATCCTCCGGCGAAGAAAACCTTCGTTCCCACTCCAATCATTGTTGATCCGGTTCTTGCCTCTGGAACCGTCTTGTTTGTCCATTGGCCTGTAGGTATATCGTAGCTATAAAAATCAGATAGGATGTATACGGAGGCAACCGCAACTAATACTTTATTTCCAGCTCCTGCTGCCTGTATAAACGAATAGCCAACTGGTATTTTGGTCGAGGACCACTGATTTGTAGTCAAGTCGTAAATGTCGAGTGCGCTGGAATAATAATCATATAAACCTGAGCTAACATCCCCTCTTCCTCCTGCAAAAAAGATCTTTCCAGCAGTACTCGTGACAGCTATATTAGAACGACCCTGCGAAAGTTTAGCTGTAGCCCATTGGCCGGTAAGAGCATTATAAATATCTACACTCGCAGAGCCTCTCGACCCATAATAGGAGAAACCGTTAGTTCGACCTCCGGCAAAGAAGGCCAGGTTGTCGACACTTATCGTGCTTATGGAATGTCTGTATTCCGAAAGCGTAGCTGATGTCCATTGATTTGTAACACCATCATAAATGTCTGCCTGATTTGTTTCTCCACCGAGAAACGTTCGATTATAGTACCCACCGGCAAAGATGGCCTTATTACCTACACCAGTAACCCCCATATTCGATCTGCCCTGCGATAGCGTAGTGCTGTACCACTGAGCTGAAACCGGCCGACCAGCTAATAATACCAGAACTAATAAGCAGATGTAAACTTTATAATTCATAACTAAATGGGTTGATAGATAAAACTTCACGTTAAAAATTAAGTAGAAACAGGCTTCGAATTTTCTTACTGAAAGAGGATAAGTCATGAAGCCAAACTATCCCATCAAAGTCGACAGCATATTATCTTTAGATGGATTTTGGTTGATTTTGTAACGCAGTTGCCTTAAATTCTTACACCCCAGCCTGTTTACCTTGCTCCTGCAGCAATTGCTTAATATCCCGTAGCGTGTCGCGTACTTCGGTGAGCAGGATTTCGCTGGTGTCGGCGGGTTGGGGAGCGCTTCGGGCGGCTATTAACTTTTGGCGCTGTTCAAGAATCTGAGTGCGAAACGTTTGGGCGTCAATGATGCCGATCAGTTCCATGTCGTTGGCTTGCTTCGAATTTTGGCCGGCGGTTTCAAATTTCAGGATACACAGATCAAAATATCGGAGAACCGGACCGGCTACGAACGTCACATCCTGGATATTTTCGAGAGGAATGGTCTTTTCGACCTCCACCAGAATTCCTTTCCGGAAATGCAAAGAGCGCTCGGTCAGTTCGCAACTGAGCTTCTGAAAATAGTGGCGGCTCCACCATTGCCCGATGCCCAGCAGCCAGAAGGGCAGCAGGACAATCCCGAAGACAGTGACCAGCATGATGAACGCTATGTACAGCAGCAGATAGGTTCGAATGATTGGGTTGAATTGGACCGTAATAGGGAAAGAAGGGGTAGTGGTATCCATGGTAGAGCGTCTATTGGGTTGGGTATGTAAGGTGCTAAGCGGGGGAAATAATAGCCATTTTCTCGGTAAATTTTGGTATTTTTGTTAAAAACAACAGCTAAAAATCAGTGAAGACAGCCACCGCAGCGAAGCCTCAATCGAAGAAAAACGAAACGCCCCTCAACCGCCAGTATAACCAGATTAAAGCCAAATACCCCGGTGCGTTGCTGCTCTTCCGCGTCGGTGATTTCTACGAAACCTTCGGCGAAGATGCCGTGCGGGCCAGCAAGATTCTGGGTATCACCCTGACCAAACGGAACAACGGTGGCTCTAACGAAGAACTGGCTGGGTTTCCGCATCACTCGCTCGATACGCACCTGCCGAAACTGGTTCGGGCGGGCGAACGCGTCGCCATCTGCGATCAGCTGGAAGACCCGGCACTGGCCAAAGGCATCGTTCGGCGGGGTGTCACGGAACTGGTAACGCCGGGGGTGTCGTTCAACGATAACGTACTCGACACCCGACGCAACAACTACCTCGCGGCTGTTCATTTTGGTAAAAGTGGGGCTAGCCATCCAGACGACCAGTTTGGCGTGTCGTTTCTGGACGTCTCGACGGGCGAGTTTCTGGCGTCGCAGGGAAATGCGGCTTATGTCGATAAACTGTTGCAAAGCTTCAACCCGTCGGAAGTGCTGTATTGTAAGCGCAACCGCCAGGAGTTTGGGCAATTGTTTGGCGATAAGTTTCATACCTATACCCTCGAAGATTGGGCCTTCACCTACGACTTCGGGTATAATTTCCTTAAACAGCATTTTCAGACCACCTCGCTCAAAGGCTTCGGTATTGAAGGACTGCCTGACGGAATCATTGCCGCCGGAGTTATTCTGCACTACCTGAACGAAACCGAGCATAAAGACCTGCAACACATTACCCGGGTAACCCGGCTCGAAGAAGACCGGTATGTCTGGCTCGACCGGTTTACGATCCGGAACCTCGAACTAACCGTCGCTCAGCAGGAGGGAGGGGTGCCGCTGATTCAGATTCTCGACCAGACCGTAACACCCATGGGGGCCCGGCTGCTGCGAAAGTGGCTCAGCCTGCCACTGAAGGAAAAAGCCCTGATCGACGAGCGGTTGAACATGGTCGAGCTGATGACAGCCGATGACGAACTGACCGATACGCTGGTGAATCACCTGCGGCAAATCGGCGACCTGGAACGGCTGGTGTCGAAAGTGGCGGTTCGACGCATCAATCCGCGTGAATTGTTGCAGTTGAAACGGTCGTTGCAGCACGTGCTACCGATCAAAGAACTGCTCATTACGACGCTGAGCATCAATGAATCGCCTTCGCTGAAAAAATACGCCGATCAGCTCAATGCCGTTTCGTTTCTACTCGATCGAATCGAAGCCGAACTGCGCGAAGATCCGCCGACGCTCTCCAACCAGGGCGGTATGATCAGACCCGGTATCAACGCAGAACTGGATGAACTGACGGCCATTGCTTATTCGGGGAAAGATTATTTGCTTCAATTGCAGGAGCGCGAAGTGCAGCGCACGGGCATCAGCTCGCTGAAGGTGGCGTACAATAAGGTGTTTGGGTATTACCTGGAGGTAACCCACGCACACAAAAACCGCGTGCCCGACGACTGGATTCGGAAACAGACGCTGGTCAATGCCGAGCGATACATTACCCCCGAACTGAAGGAATACGAAGATAAGATCCTGAACGCCGAGGAACAGATTTTCCAGATCGAAGCCCGTATGTTCAATGAGCTGGTGCTGGCCGCCGGCGAATACGTTGGGGCCATCCAGCAGAATGCCCGGGTCCTGTCGGTGCTCGATGTACTGGCGTCTTTTGCCCGCGTTGCCGTCAGGAATAAATACGTTAGGCCGCAGGTAACGGAAAGCCGAGTACTCGACATTAAAGACGGGCGGCACCCGGTTATCGAGCAGCAACTGCCAGCGGGCGAGCCGTATATTCCAAATGATATTTTCCTCGACGACGAAACCCAGCAGATCATCATCATTACGGGTCCAAACATGGCCGGCAAATCGGCTCTGCTGCGACAAACGGCCCTGATCGTACTGATGGCGCAGTCGGGAAGTTTTGTGCCGGCTTCGTCGGCTGAAATCGGCCTTGTCGATAAGATTTTTACCCGAGTAGGGGCCTCGGACAACCTGTCGAGGGGGGAGAGCACGTTCATGGTAGAAATGACCGAAACGGCGAGTATCCTGAATAACCTCAGTGAACGGAGTCTCGTGCTGATGGACGAAATCGGGCGGGGTACGAGTACGTACGACGGGGTTTCCATCGCCTGGTCGATTGCCGAATTCCTGCATAACAAAACCGACTGCCGGCCCAAAACCTTGTTTGCCACCCATTACCACGAGCTGAACGATCTGGCGACGGATAATTCGCGGATCAAAAATTATAACGTGGCCGTGAAAGAAATGGGCAACAAGGTGATTTTTCTGCGCAAACTGAAAGAAGGTGGCTCGGAACATAGTTTCGGTATCCATGTGGCGCAGATGGCCGGTATGCCCGCGCAGATTGTAAGCCGGGCGAATGAAATCCTGAAGCAGCTCGAATCGTCGCACGGACGCGAAGCCAACCGGGAAAAGATCCGGGATGCCGTGCCTGCCGAACGCGAATTAGCCCTGCGCATCATCGAAGCGGGCGACCCGAAATCGGAAGCCATTAAAGAAAAACTACGCACCATCGACGTCAACCGGCTGACGCCCATCGAAGCACTGTTAAAATTGAATGAGCTCCTGAAACTGGTCGAATAAACCGGCTCAAGCGGCTGTTTCTGAACGAACCGGCCAGGCACATGAGACACTTGGCATGGCCGAGTGTCTTTTTTGTTTGTGATCAGTGCTGATTCTGTTCCTGTCTATCCAGAAACGGGCACGGTCTGAAAACAGGTGTATTTACGACGGTAAACGGGGATTTTCCCGTTGATTCAGGCTTCGGAAGCGGGCATTTTTGTAGCGTAAATTCTTACTGCGAAACACTATGCCACAAAATCCGAAGAGTGCCCTGATTGATTTCTACGAAGTTAACGGGAGCGATGAGCCAATTACACTCCGCGTGACAGTCAGCTACAAACAGAATGCTGTCACATCGGTGCGGATCAACGAACGGCCGGTGTTACCTCCCGACGGCCAGGGTGCCGGCGAAAGCTTTGTACGGTCATTTGCCACAGAGCTGGGTACGAACCAAGACCTTATTGATAAAGAGCTGGTCATGAAAACGTTCGTACACGACATCAACGACGAGGATAATCGTACGGGACTGATCATTCATTTGTCGGGGGGCGTAAAAGAACGTACCTGGGAGCTGGGTCCTATCACCGTCGAAGACGGGGCAATTATGCTGTACTCTTCAGACATTGGGTTCTTTCAACGAATAAATTCGTAATTGCTATGCTACGCTTTTTAGTCGTACTCGTGCTGTTTCCGTTGTTGGGACGAGGGCAGAATCAACCCGCTTCGCTATCGGAAGACGATAGTCTCTTTCAACTGAATGTGCTGGCTCCTCCGGCGTCGCCTGGTGCCAGCCTGCTGGGCGTTTCGCCCAGTGAAATCCTCAAGCCTGTCGATCCGAAAGCCTTTGCGGCCTCTATACAGAATGCAACGAAAAGCTTTACGACCTTACCCCAAAGTTTTGCCGTCGATGTAGCTCCGGCTAAATTCTTTACGGCGAAGAAGATCGATTACGCACAATTTTCCAAAAACGAAATCCCTGCCAATAGCTGGCAAAGCTGGGTCGTTTCGCTCGCTTACAAGAGCGATACCGTTCTGAAGGTGAAGACTCCTCAATTGGCGGTAGGCACTAAAGTCTCTATTTTAAGAGGCTATATTGGGAGTAAAACCGGTCAGTTACTAAGTGAAAGTACACGGGAGTTGAATAAACTGATGGGAATTTCAAACCGTCAGGAAATTCTCCGATTAAAGCCTGTAATGCAGTTACAGACTCAGATTGATAGCCTGAAGAAACTGGCCAGAGAGCGCGTGCAGAACAACGGAATCGATAACGAAGTAGAGCGTTTGACTAATCTTGCTTCAGCTTTAGGCACACAACTAAATGATACAATTACAGCTTATGTAGCTAAGCAAACCGATGCGATCACCAGCCTGCGCCACCTGAAACAGATCGCGAAAGACATCAAATACACACGCTATGGGTTTAAACTCGATGCCGCGCTTGGGTGGGTCTTTAGTTTCCCGAACGAATCATTTCAGGCGGGTAGTACCAATAAATTCGGTGCCTGGCTTACGCCCGCTTACGATTGGGAAAAAGGTAACTTTTCCGCCCTGGGTATTGTCCGCTATCTATTCAATCCCGATAACCCGCTGGCGGATACAGAGGGCATTCTGAAAGGTAAAAAAGTACAGACGATAGACTGGGGTGCCCGGCTGGTATATGGCGGTTCCGATCAACGGATAGCCATCAGTGGTGAAGCGATCTATCGTAGTATCGTTAGTAAACAGGACCCGGCCTTGAGCGTTTCCCCGAGCTGGCGAGTGGTATTTAATGCCGAATATGAACTGAGTGCGAACACGCGCCTAACTCTCTCAGTAGGTAAAGATTTCGACAATACGGTCATTAAGCAGGGGAATGTCATTGGCTTTCTAAACCTGATCGGAGCTTTCGGTGGCGATACCGTCAAACTTCGGTAGCGGTGCTATGTACATGGATTCATCACCCGAATGTAGGGCAACGCTACTAGCTTTGCAGGAGATATGTGCCAGAGCATACACAGGATTTAAAATTTCAGAGGAGTTAATTTAATCAATACGGTTCAGTTCGACACTGTGCTCCGTATTGCTGTTGCAACAGCCGTTGGCCCAGTCTTCTTTAAGAAGGCTGGGCTATTGCTTTTTAAGCTAGTAAGAAACGAATCCCTATTGGATACAAGTGACTATTGACATATAAAATTTTAATAAAACAGTCCATGCTAAAATATAGCTTGTTGAATTGATGAAATTATAGGTTTAAATTCTGCATCGCTACATTAAAAACTGATTAAACTACTATTTATTCTTAGTTAAGGAATATAAGGAGTCAAGAAATTAAGTAAAAATACTTATATATCGTAAATAGCCTTGCAACCTGGCAGGTAAGTAAAGAATTGTACTTTATCTATAAAATATTTTCGCTAGTCTACAAAATGTTATATAATATTAACTTATGTAATAGAGGTATTAATTAAGATATTATTCTAAATTATGAGATATATTGATAAAAAAGTATGAATTTATTGCACATAGAGAAATTATATTTTACAACAGGTCTGTTAGGCGTCCACAAGGAATATATAATTTTTTTGATAGAACCGCTTGCGTCGAAATTTGTTTACCATACTTTTGTAAAATTATTTCTTGAGTAATCTAACTTAATCTAATCTTATTAAGTCGATGAGGAAAAATTTACTTCTGAGCCTGCTGTTGATTTGCTCGGCATGGTCTTTGGTCCTGGCTCAGGGACGAACAATTAGCGGTAAGGTGACGTCGAGTGAAGATGGAACTACACTTCCGGGCGTATCGGTGGTCGTGAAAGGCACCACAACAGGAGCTGTTACAGATGGCGACGGAAGCTATTCGATAGCCGCCCCGGCCAAAGGAACGCTGGTGTTTTCATTTATCGGTATGGCCAGCAAGGAAGTTGAAATTGGTGCCAGCTCGGTAATCGACGTGAAACTGATGACCGACACCAAGCAATTGTCTGAAATTGTGGTGACCGGGGTAGGGGTCGCTACCGACAAACGGAAAATAGCCATCTCGGTCGAATCGGTTTCGGCTAAAGAACTGCCACAAACGCCGTCTGCTTCGGTCGATCAGGCCCTGATCGGGAAAATCCCGGGCGCGCAGATCACCAGCCGGAGCGGAACCCCCGGCGCCGACGTAAACATTCTGTTGCGGGGGATCAATACCATCAACCGGGGCACATCGCCCATGATTCTGATCGACGGGATTCAGATGGGGGCTACCAGCCTGCAAACCATCGACCTGAACTCCATCGAGCGGGTCGAAGTCGTGCAGGGAGCCGCTGCTGCTACTATCTATGGGGCTCAGGGCGCAAACGGGGTTATTCAACTGTTCACCAAAAAAGGAAAAAACGGTCAGCTGAACATCGATATCTCGTCGAGCATCGCATCGAATACATACCTGAACGTGGGCGGCCTGAGCAAGGCAAAATACCACGCGTTTGCTACCGACGCCAGTAACAACATTATTGGTTCGTCGGGCAAACCCATCACCTACGACGCTGCCAATGGGATCTACACGGAAAACGTACAGTATAATTCGACCGATCCAACCGCTACCAACAGCAAGCCGTACGACGCCAACCTGCAATACCACGATCATTTCGCGTACTTCTTCAAACCCGCCAATACGATCAACAACAGTATTGCCATTTCGGGTGGGAGTCAGAAAGCCGATTTCGGTATTTCGGTCTCGAACAGCCATCAGGAAAGTAATATTCTTAATAACGGCTATTGGGACCGCAGCAACCTGTCGGCGAATATCGGGATGCAGCTAGCCAAAGGGCTTACCCTGCGGTCTATCACACAGCTGGCGTATACGAAAAGTACGCTCAAATCGGCTGACCGTACTATCCTGTATAGCATGCTGAACGCCTATCCACTGGCCGACTTTTCGCTGACGACTACCGATGGGTCTATTCCGTATAACATGAACCAGACGATCGGGATCAATGCCTCGAACCCGTCGTATCGGCAGGCTTATACCCGGAATAACGACAACAAAATCGACATCATTCAGAACCTCAACCTGAATTACAAGTTTCCGAAGTTCGTCGAGTTGGATGCGAAATACGGACTCAACTACCAGGTTCAGAACCGCGATCTGGAATATGGAAACCAGACGAACAACGCTAACATCAAGTACTGGCAAGGTCTGGGAACGGCAACCTATATCTCGAACTACAACACCAATAGCAACGGTGATCTAACGAAGTATCTGAACACCAAGCTGTTCCAGAACTTCCTGGCGACGGCAACGACGGTTTTCGATTTCAAAGAAGATTTTGCCTCGCGTCTGCCCATCCGCTCGGTTACGCAGTTTGCCTTCGACTACCGCAACAGTAAAAATACCGAGTATATCAACGCGGCCCTGGGGCTACCATCCGCTTTCTCGCCCTACAACGCGACGAACGCATCGTCCTGGCGGATTTATAAAGACTACACCGAGCCATTCATTACCTACGGCTATCTGATCAACCAGCGGTTTGAATACGGCGACTGGCTGGGTGTTTCGGGCGGCTTCCGGAGCGATTTCTCGTCGGCCTTCGGACAGGGGTCCAAGCCATTTACGTTCCCACGTGGAGATGCTTACGTGCGCCTGTCGTCGCTGAAGTTCTGGGAAAACAGCGCGGTCAATGGCTTCCTGCCTGAACTCAAACTCCGGGCGGCTTATGGTCAGGCGGGTATTCAGCCGCAGCCCTTCGACCGGTACGTGACTCTAACACCAACCACAGTTGGAAATACGACTGGATTCTACTACTCCAATCAGCAGCCGAATCCGACTTTAGGGGTAGAGGTCTCGGAGGAACTGGAAATCGGAACCGACATGGTCTTCAGCTTATTCAAAGGGTCCAGCTGGTTAAACGCCATTGCGCTGTCGGCAACCTACTGGGATCGGAAAACCAAAGACGCTATTTATTCGATCGACGTAGCTCCGTCCGTTGGGTTGGGCCAATTAAAGGATAATGCCTTTACACTGGGCTCGAACGGACTCCAGATGTCGTTGAATTCGACGGTCTATCATAACTCGAATTTCAAGTGGAATACGACGATTAACTTTGGTAAGCAAAGCTCGAAAATCGTTTCGATCCGCAACAATTCGCCCGTTATTGTCACCTCGAACGCCGGCAGCACGAACTATGTTTTAAAAGCCGGTGAGAAGATTGGTCAGCTATACGGGTATAAGACCATCCATGCGGTCGATGCGAAAGATCCGAACGGAAACTTCTTCATCGCCCAGGCCGACCAGGAGCAATATACGGTAGCCAGCAACGGATATGTGGTGAACAAAGCCACGAAACAGCCGTACTTCACGGCCGACAAGTTCAGCTTTGGCGATCCAAACCCGAAGTTTAATATGTCGTTCATCAATGACCTGACCTATAAGAACTTCCTGACGTTCAATGTGCAGTTCGACTGGGTCAACGGCAACCACCTTTACAACCAGACGAAAGAATGGATGTACCGCGATGGTATCCACAGCGATTACGCCAATCCATTTACGATCGACGGACAAACGGGTGCCTGGACAGCTTTCTACCGGGGCGTTTATGCCCAGCGTACGGCCAATGGGACGAAAGATTACTTCTATGAAGATGCTTCGTTCCTGCGCCTGAGAAACATTTCGGTGGGGCTTGATTTCTCCCGCCTGTTTAAAATTCCGGGCGTAAAACGGCTTCAACTGGTGCTGTCGGGACGGAACATCTGGACGTTGACCAACTATACCGGCTTCGATCCGGAAATCAGCTCGGGTACGTCGAACTCGGCCTGGGACCGTGGTACTGATCACAGCACGATGCCAAACTTCAAGTCGTACCAGGCAGCTCTGAACATTGGATTCTAAGATTACCCCCTCAAAAAATTGATTCTATGAACAAGTTTAAACTATATGCATTAACCCTGGCGTTCTCAGGACTGATGGCGTCCTGTAAGGAACAACTGGACGTTAAAAACCCGAACCAGCCGTCGTCTGACGCATTACGTTCGGAAACGGGGCTCATCCTGTATGGGGAAGGTTTTTATATCACCGGTTTCCGGGATGTGAAATATTACGATGGCGTTCCGGGCTATTTCTGGTCGGGGGCCATCGGCAACCACGAGCTGATGGGCGACGTGATCGGGACCGATATTGCCAACGTCTTTATCAACCAGATTGGCTGCCCCGATCAGGTGAAACTCGACGACGGTACGGTGCTGGTCAACCCGAATTCGCCCAGCAAGCAAATCGATTTCATCCGGATTACGGCGAACGTAAACTCGACCGGTTTCCAGAACTCGATCTATTACGAATGGGCGTACATGTATAACATGAACAATGCGGCCAACACGATCCTGGCGAATATCGACGCGGTTACGTTCACGGGCGATGCCGCGACGAAGAAAGGCGTGCTGAAAGCCTGGGCGTACTGGTGGAAAGGGTACGCGTATTCGCGGATCGGCTCGATCTATTACGCGGGTATCATTAACGACAAAGCAAACGGCGAAGTGCTCAGTGGCACAAACGGTAACTACGTCACGAAAGAAGCCATCATTGCCGAAGCCAACAAGAGTTTCGATGCAGCCACTACCATCCTGAACGGATTAACGGCCAATGCCGACTATACGGCCACGCTGCAGGGCCTGATTCCGAACTTCAACCGGGTTGGTAAAGGAGGAAGCGCGACGGCAGTCATCACGCCGGCCATGTGGATTCGGAACATCAACACGATGAAAGCCCGCAATATCCTGGTAAACACCCGTGTGGCTGCCATGACCGCCACGCAGTGGGCCGATATCCTGACCCTGACCAACAATGGTATTCTTGCTTCAGACTTTGTATTTACGGGCCGTTCAAACCAGAGTGCTGATTTCCTGTCGCCAACGGCCGGAACGGTTTCCGGGAAAACAACGGGTTCGGGCAATACCTACAAGATTTCGGAACGGCTGATTCAGGATTTCAAAACGGGCGATCTACGGTTTACCAACAACTTCAAGCAACGCACCTCTCCGTACATTGGCGAAACATCACGGGGCAACTCCTTCTTCACCCGCTATGACCTTGTAAACCGGGGAGCCTCAGGTTCGGAAGGTAGTGCATCGGTCATTTCATTCTCGAATACGAACGCTGGTGGCTATGAACTGTACATGGCCAGCTCGTACGAAGAAAACCAGCTGATGAAAGCCGAAGCGCTGATCTATACGGGCAAAATTGATGATGGTCTGGCGCTGATCGACGAAGTCCGGAAAGCACAGGGCGCCGGGCTGGACGCCGTTGCCAAAACAGGGCTGACCCTGGACGCTGCCAAAGAAGAGCTGCGTCGGGAACGTCGGATCGGCTTATTGTTCCGGGCGCTGTCGTTCTACGATGCGCGTCGCTGGGGCCTGCTCGAAACAGGCCGGACGGGCGCCGTGGCACTGAGCCGGACGGGCGCCGTGAGCAAAAACGCTACCATCACCTATGGCTATCTGGATTACTGGGATGTACCCGATAACGAGCTCGCCTACAATCCGCCAGCCGCCGGTAGCGCCCCCACCAAGAATCCGAAATAAGCTTATTTATGGTTGTGGGTTACCGCTAGATAAACACGTAGTAATCTACTAGTAAGTCTAAAAATAGAGCATGCAGGAGTAATCCACAGTCATAAATAATTCCAGTATAAAAAGAGACTCCCGGTACAGTAGCTATGGGCTTCGTACCGGGAGTCTCTTTTTATACTGGAAGTCTGAGAAAGCTAATTTACCGTCGGCCGTTTGGTCCTCTGTTCGTAGCACCGGGACGTTCGAGGCTACCACGCTGGTCTCTCGTTCGGTAAACCATGCGAGCGACGACAATCAGTGGTAGTTTGGTAAAGAGTGAGATAAATGCAAAGGCCGGGCTCAGAAACGACAGCCCAACCGCCAGCAGGGCATTGATCATATCCAGGTTGCAGAACAGCCGATACTGAGAAATCATGGATTCTGATATGCTGTCCTCCTTCAGGAAATCGTGTCGGTTGATGCGATTCGAAGAGAACCAGTGATTATCAGACACATAGTCCCAGATGAGATTCTGGCAGCAGGCGATCAGCAGCGTATTTAAACTGTAGAGAAAAATGGCGGGTGTATCGAAAAAATACGAGCTGACCAGCGACGTCGAAAACGGGAGGGTTACGATAAAGAATAGCCAGGCAACATTGTACCCGAGCAACCGCTCATCGATCTGTTTGATGTGAGCGAAAAACATGTGGTGCGTCTTCCAGAAATTGGCGATGTTGACGAAGGATAACAGAAAAGCCGCAAATACTTTCCATTCGCCCAGAATATCGGAGAAGCTTAAATGACCGCTGGATGTCGGCTCGATTTTAATGTCCAGGGCCAGCAGCGTGATCGCAATGGCTACGACCGCGTCGCTAAAAAAGACAAGCCGTTCGAGTTGCAGATTTTTTTCCTCGACTTGGGCTGCCTCGTCTTTTGTAGAATGGTGGGTGGGCTTGTTTTTAACTGACACGATGCTGTCAATTTGTAGAACGAACAAGCTGCAATATAACTACATTTTGTGCCCTAGCGCGGACGGTCGGCCGTAGCGGGGGTGGAAACCCGCGATTGTTTACTAAAATCGCGGGTTTCCACCCCCGCTACGGCAAGTCCACTAATTAAAGCCTAGCTTCTCACGGACACGCCCTATGGTCTGTCCGGCAATCACTCTTGCTTTTGCTTCGCCGGCCTGTAGCTCGGCTTCGAGGGCGTCGTTGTTCGTAATGTAGTACGTATAGCGTTCACGCTCGGCGGAAAACTGCGCCAGAATGAGTTCATAGAGTGCTTTCTTGGCCATGCCGTAACCGTAATTTCCGCCTTCATACAAACCGCGCAGGCTGGCAATCTGCTCGTCTGATGCCAGCAGCGAATACAGCTGAAACGTAATATCGGTATCCGGATTCTTCGGTTCTTCGAGCGGAGTAGAGTCCGATTTTATTTTCTTGATCACTTTCCAGAGCTCGTTTTCGGGCAGGAAAATGTCGATGTAGTTGTTGTAAGACTTGCTCATTTTCGCCCCGTCGATGCCCGGAATGGTCATCAGGCGGTCGTCGATGCGGGCTTCGGGCAGCACGAACACCTCTTCGTCGTATTGCCGGTTGAATGCGCTGGCAATGTCGCGCGTCATTTCGATATGCTGCCGCTGGTCTTTCCCGACCGGGATGATTTCGGCATCATACAGCAGAATATCGGCTGCCTGCAATACCGGGTAAACGAACAGCCCCGTATTGACCGGCCCGCTCGAACGATCCGACTTCTCTTTGAACGAAGTTGCGTTGTTAAGCATCGGCATGGGGGTAAAACAGCTTAGATGCCAGGCCAGTTCAGTATGTTCGGCCACCCGCGACTGCCGCCAGAACGTATTCTTTTGAGTGTCCAGCCCAAACGCCAGCCAGGTAGCCGCCACCGCCCGCGTGAACTCCCGGCGGGTGGGCCCGTCCTTGATGGTTGTCAGCGAATGCAGGTCCGCAATGAATAGAAATGATTCATTGTCAGGTAGTTTCGATAATTCGATAGCGGGTTTAATCGCGCCGAGGATATTGCCTAAATGCGGTCGCCCGCTGGATTGGATTCCGGTTAAAATACGTGCCATGATTTCAGTGAAGAGTGAAGAATGAAGAGTGCTGAATATGTATCGCGTCGCCAGTTATTCTACACTTTTCATTCTTCACTCTTAATTAATTATTTTCCTTGTGCTTCGACGACGGCGATGGCGACCATGTTGACGATTTCGCGTTCGGAGGAGCCTAGCTGCAGTACGTAGACGGGTTTGCGAATACCGAGCAGAATCGGGCCGATGGCGTCGAAACCGGCGGCTTCGCTCATCAGGTTATAGGCAATGTTGGCCGCCGACAGATTCGGGAAAATGAGTGTGTTGGCGCCTTCGCCCACCAATTTGCTGAACGGATGATTCTGCTGCAACAATTCGGTGTTGAAGGCCAGGTGCGCCTGAATTTCACCATCGACGATCAGATCGGGATGTTTCTGTTGCAGAATCTCGACGGCCCGGTTCATCTTCTCCGCGTCCTCACCTTTGGCGCTCCCAAAGTTGGAGTAGGTAACCAGCGCGATCCGGGGTTTAATGTTGAACCGCTCGACGGTCCGGGCGGTCAGCTCCGTTATTTCCACAATTTCTTCCGCCGTCGGGTTGAAATTGACGGTCGTATCGGAGAAAAACAAAGGCCCGCGTTTGGTCAGCAGAATATACATACCGGCCACTTTTTTCACCCCCGTCTCTTTCCCGATGATCTGTAAAGCGGGTCGGATGGTGTCGGGATAGCTGCGTGTCAGGCCCGAAATCAGCGCGTCGGCCTCGCCCGTTTCGACCATCATGGCCCCGAAGTAGTTGCGGACGTTCATCGTTTTTCGCGCTTCAGTCGGATTGACGCCCTTGCGTTTACGCTTCTCGAAATACTGATCGCCAAACCGCTGCACCAGCGCATCCTGCTCGGGCGATCGAGGATCCAGAATCGGTATCTGGCCTAAATCCAGGTTGTTTTCCTGAATGATCTGCTGAATCTTAGCCGTTTCGCCCAGCAGAATTGGGTAGGCAATGCCTTCATCCCGAACCTGTTGGGCGGCTTTAAGTACCTTCAGGTTCTCTGCGTCGGCAAAAACTACCCGCTTGGGATTGGCTTTGGCTTTTGTCAGAATGACCCGCGAAATCTGGTTGTCCTGCCCCAGCCGCCGGGCTAGCTGCTGCTCGTAAGCGTCCCAGTCGGTGATGGGTTGACGCGCCACGCCCGACTCCATAGCTGCTTTGGCCACGGCAGGCGCTACGGTCGACAGCAACCGCGGATCGACGGGTTTGGGCAGAATATAGGTTCGCCCGAACAGCATGTTCGATTCGCCGTACGCCAGGTTCACCAGATCGGGCACGGGCTTTTTGGCCAGCTCAGCCAGCGCGTAGGTAGCCGCCAGCTTCATGGCTTCGTTGATTTCCGTGGCCCGAACGTCCAGCGCTCCGCGGAAAATGTACGGAAAGCCGAGTACGTTATTCACCTGATTCGGATAATCCGAACGCCCGGTAGCCATAATGATATCGGGTCGGGCGGCCATGGCGTCGTCATAACTGATTTCCGGATTCGGGTTGGCCATCGCAAACACGATCGCATGCGGAGCCATGGACCGGATCAGCTCCTGGCTGACGATATTGCCTTTGGAAAGACCGATGAACACATCGGCACCGGCGAAGGCATCGGCGAGTGAGCTAATCGGTCGGGTGGTGGCAAACGGACGCATCATCTCGTTGAGGTCCGTGCGGCCGGTGGTGAGCGGTCCGTTGACATCGAACATCACCATGTTTTCCCGCTTGGCGCCCAGGGCAACATACTGGCGGGCGCACGAAATGGCCGCGGCCCCCGCACCCAGGATGACAAACTGAGCCGTTTCGATCTGCTTACTGACCAGCTCCAGCGCGTTGAGCAGGGCCGCTCCGCTCACAATGGCCGTGCCATGCTGGTCGTCGTGCATGACCGGAATAGTCATCTCGCGCTTCAGCCGCTCTTCGATTTCGAAGCATTCGGGCGCTTTGATGTCTTCGAGATTCACGCCCCCAAACGTCGGTTCCAGGATCTTGACGGTGCGAACGAACTCGTCGATGTCTTTGGTATTCAGTTCGATGTCGAAGACGTCGATATCGGAATAAATCTTGAACAGCAGCCCTTTTCCTTCCATGACAGGCTTGCTGGCGATCGCGCCGATATCGCCCAGACCGAGTACGGCCGTACCGTTGCTGATGACGGCAACGAGGTTTCCTTTGGTAGTGTATTTGAAGGCATCGTCGGGGTTGGCTTCGATGGCCAGGCAGGGTTCGGCCACTCCCGGCGAATAGGCTAGCGAAAGGTCGCGCTGGGTGCTATATTCTTTCGAAGGAATCACTTCAAGCTTGCCCGGACGTCCCTTGGCATGGTAGTCCAGCGCATCTTCGCGCCTTATTTTCTGAATCATGGGGTTGCTGCAACGATTGGAGCGCGAAGGTACGGAAAAAGTAAGCGGGCTAGCGGATTAATGTAGTGGAAGAGACTTACGGCTATTCAGGTAAGTCTGTTAATTACATAATCATTTATCATGATCTTCTAAAATTTGATGGAAATCTTCCAGACTAATTACATTGACTCTGGGAAAATCAATCGTGACTAATACATTGAAATGTGCATCTTCAGTTAGTAAATAATCAGCGCCAGCGGCAATAGAACAGTCAGAAAATTTATTGTCATCCGTGTCGACGGTAAGAAACCACCAAAAGAACGACACCCATACTTTCTCGACAAAGGGAGAATTAATCAGCGCTTCAAGTACCTTATCTGCGACATCCCGCCGACGAAATTCCCATTCAATAATCTCATCGTATTCTTCTAAAATATCGGTTGTCACACAGAGGGTAAAACTTTCGGAGAAAATAGCCTGATAAAGCCAGTGAGATAACGATTTTGGCGAGATAGCGCTTAGTAACTGGTTGGTGTCAATGACCCACTCTTATGACTGAGAACCACCTTTAGAACGGACTTTGTAGTCGGTACGTAAATGAGTTTTTCGCCAATCACTCATGGTGTCGTCCGTAAAACCCTGCTGATCCCAAACGCTATCGGCTAGCATTGCCGCTTTTTGGGCAAAATAGTTGGATTATATTACCTTGATTTCCTTTAAATCTTCGTAGGGAACGTTACGGGAAAAACCTTCAATAACTCTAACTGAAGATTTGAAAGGGGATAGTTGCTTTCCATGGCAATATAAATTGACGATAACAAATTTAAAGAATGTCATGGTGATTCGTGTATTATCCCCCAATCACCGCAATCGTCAGCCGGCTCACGCAGACCAGCTTGTCGTCTTCGGTCGTGATGCGGATGTCCCACACGTGCGTGGAGCGTCCGATGTGGAGGGGCGTACACCGGCCATACACCCAGCCGTCGCGGACGGAGCGGATGTGGTTGGCGTTGATCTCCAGCCCTACGGCCCGCTGCTTCGTCGGGTCGTCCAGCAGCATGTACGACGCCACACTGCCCAGGGTTTCGGCCAGCACTACCGACGCGCCCCCGTGCAGAATGCCGAAAGGCTGGTGGGTCCGCTTGTCGACCGGCATACGGGCAATCAGGTAGCCTTCGCCCGCTTCGATGAACTCGATACCGAGGAGTTTACCAATGGAGTCGGTGTGGGTGAAATCAAGGGCATTCAGGTCAAAGCCAGCTTTCATACTCGATTAAGGTTGAAACGTTTCGTGTTCGTTGCGGCATGCCGCCTTCATTTTTTGCCAATATAGAAAAAAGGGTTGATCGGATGCCCGATCAACCCTTTTGCAAACGTAAGCAGGCAGAAACTAACCGGCACTCAGGCCATATCCACTAATCGGTACATCCTATTCGCCCTTCAGCACGTCCACCGGGTTGCTCCGGGCGGCCCTGATCGTCTGCGATCCGATCAGCAGGCAGGCAATCAGCAAAACCACCAGCAAGCCGATCAGCAACTCGGTAACCTGCATGGGCGTGTGGTACGGAAAATGGGTCAGCACAACGGCTTCGAAGAACAGGTAGGTAACGGGCAGAGCAATAAGGGCCGATAGCGACAACTGTGCCAGAAAACCACGGCTCAGCAGGTAGATCAGGTTGGCGGAGCCCGCGCCCATCACTTTGCGGATGCTGATTTCCTTCAGCCGGGTTTCGGTCGTGTAGACTACCATACCCAATAAACCCATCGATGCGACCGAAATGGCGAGTAGGGACAGGAACCCAACGATCTTGATCAGAACCGAGAATTCGCGGTAAGCATCTTCTATTTCCTGGTCATAGAATTTAGCCTGGAATGGATGAACCCGGTCGATCTTTTTCCAGGTGGACTCGATCCTGGCCAGGGTTGCCGGCAAGTCGGTACTTCGTATTTTGGCGTTGATGATGGCCCGGTCTTCGGGTGTCCAGAACATAAAGGCGACCGGCTCGATGAGGTTGTCGACTTTCCCATAGTGGAAGTCTTTCATAACGCCAACGATCGTCATCCTGCGTTCTTTTACCCTGAAACTACTGAAGGTAATTTCCTTCCCGATGGCTTTTTCGGGATCTTGGCCAGCGATGTTGAACCGTTTTAAGACTTGCTGGTTGACGATCACTTCCGTGGCGGCTTCGGCAGTCGTAGGGCGTGCCCTGAAATTCCCTCCGGCGATGAGCTTGTACTCGTGCAGAGCCAGGTAGTTTTCGTCGACGTGGTTCGTCAGCACCAGCGCCGAGTCGCCAGAATCAGCGTATTTCATAAAACCGCCCCAGGCATTTCCTACGCTGGTGATGATCAGCGACCGCGACAGGGCCGTTACCTCGGGCAGCTCGCTCAGTTTTTTCAGAAGTGCGTCGGGTTTGTTTCCCTGCGTATTGATATTCAGGATGTTTTCAGTATTGAATCCCAGGTCGAAGGCGAGTATGTTTTTATATTGCACGTAGCCGATGGCGGTCGTTGTGACGAAGATCAGGGTGAGCGTGTATTGAACCACCACCAGAGCGCGTCGGAGGGTTACGTGTTTGATTACTTTCACCGACCGATACGCTGGTGGTCTGGCCGGTCCGCCGGTGTGGTTCAGGGCGGCCATGTTTCGGAGCGCACTGATCGCGCTGACTTTCGAAAAGAACAGTGCTGGCATCAACCCCGCTATAACCCCTACGGTGACTGAAAAGAAGATGAACGCAAGAATTCGGTACGGTGTAAGCGCAAGCTTCACCAGGTGTTGCATCTCCGGGGCCAGCTGGATCAACTGCGGCCGCAGGACCAGAAAGAGCACGAACGAAAGAAGCAGGGCGGCCAGCGAAATCATGACCGCTTCCACCAGAAACTGTTGCCATACCTGACTCTTCCCGGCACCGATCGCTTTGCGAAGACCCACTTCCCTGAAGCGACGCATGGCGCGTGCCATGGAAAGATTGGTATAGTTGAAACAGGCCGACAGAATCACGACGAGGGCCAGCCCGCTGAGTATCCAGAGCACAACCGGAGGCAGGTGAGGGCCCACCGAGCCCGAGCCTCCTTCAGAACGCCGGAGAGTCTCTCCGACCACGAGCTCATTTAACGGAAGAAGCTCGAGTTGAATTTTCGAGGGGGCTCCGGCATGATTCTCCTCCCTGGCCAGTGCGTCGAGCTGCAACTGGATAGACGCCATATCGGCCTTGTCGGATAGCAGCAGGTATACGTAGTTCGACGATATATTGGTCCATTTCTCGAAGTCGTGGTTGGCCCTGTTGAGTTGCTTGGCCGTCGACAGCGATACCAGCGCTTCGAAGCTGATGTGCGAAAAGAAAGGAACGTCTTTCATGACACCCGTTACCTGGTAATCGAGCGTATCGAACCGGATCACCTTGCCCAGCGCAGCCTGGTTGCCGAATAGCTTCCGCGCGGCCGTCTCCGTGAGAACGATCGAGTAAGGATCGTTCAGCGCCGTGTTGGGATTGCCTTCCAGCATCGGAAAGGTAAAGATCCGGAAGAGGGACGGCCCCGCCCAGAAGCCTTTGAGCGGGAGAACGTTGTCGCCAACCCTGGCGTCCTGCGAAAAATCAGTGCGCAGAATAGTTACGTCTTCAACGCCGGTCACTTTCTGCCGGAGTAGCTTGCCGGTTTTAAGGGATGCCGTGGGAAACTTGCCGACGGCCTGCGCCCGGTTGGGGGGCGTCTTGCCTATCCCAGCCTGGCTTTGTTGCCGATTGTCCGTCAGTACGCTGGTGATGCGATAAATCCGCTCCCCATTCTGGTGGAACTTGTCGTAGGAACGCAGGTCGAACACAAATGCGATCAGCAGTAAGCCGACGGACATACTGATGGCGAGACCGACTATATTTATGGCCGAGAAGAGCTTGTTGCGCATCAGGTTGCGCCTGGATGTTTTGATGTAGCTTCCGATCATGATCCAGTTGGTAAACAGGGGAATACGTTTTGATCGTTGTAGGGGATCGGTTTCGAAGAAATTGACGGCGTCGACCCTGTCGATCCGCTTCGCACGGGGAAGCGAACGATCCATTCGACGTACTCGCTTCGAATACGCGGATAACCTGTTGCAAGAATACCGGGTTCGTAGAGGCAGAATGAAAAAATGGGATGAATCAGGCTGAAAATGGGACGAATGACCAATGGCAGCCCTACGCGTCAGGGAAGGGTATGAAAGCGACGACCTTACCGGATACGGTTGGTTTCAGAAGGAAGTTGTTACGGCTGATAACTTATCACCACGACGACCAAAAACGTATGTACAGCCTGTTAAACCTAGTCATGTATTTAGCAGTTTCGTCATAAAACGGACCACTATGCCAAGGCACCAGCAGCCGCTTCATGCCATAAACCTACTTAATCAGCAGCTCGACGTCGATTTCGCACTTCGGGCCGCTGGTCTGGGCATTTGGGAACTGGATCCCGTTACCCAACTGGTGCAGTGGGACGACCGATGCCGGCAACTCTTCGGCCTGACCGGCGATAGGCCGCTGCCTTACGAAGAAGCCATCCGATGCATCCATCCCGATGATGTCGACCGCGTCGATCAGGCGGTTCAGTGGGCCATGAATCCGCAGTCAGGGGGGCACTACGATGTGACCTATCGTACGATCGGGGCCGACGATAGGGAGGTGCGGTGGGTCCGCTTTATGGGTAAAAGTTATTTTCACCCGGGCGGTCAGGTTTATCGCTTCGCTGGTGTGGCCCAGGAGGTTACCCAGCAGATGTGGGATCAGCAAGCCTTACAGGAAGCCAAAGCCCGTCAGACCTATCTGTTGACGCTCAGCGATCGCCTGCGCTGGCTGAGCGACCCCATCCAGATTCAGTATCAGGCTGCCTGTCTCCTGGGGGAGTTGCTGGGCGCGAACCGGGTGGGATACGCCCAGACCCAGAACGACAAGGCACTGGTAGCCGTAACCTGCAACTACACGCAGGGCGTGCCGGGTATCGAGGGCGTGTATCGATATGAAGAGTATGGCCCCGACCTGCTAAAAAGCATGCAGGCTGGCCAAACGGTTGTTCGTGCCGATATTGCGGGAAGTCCTGCCCTGAACGCAGCGGAGAAAAAGGCGCATGCGGTGTTGCAACTGGGAGCTACCCTGAACGTGCCGCTGGTAAAAGAGGGCCAATTGGTCGCCATTCTGTTTGTTCATTATCAGGAGGCACATGCCTTCACAGAGCACGAGGTAGGGCTGGTGCAGGAAACGGCCGAGCGCATCTGGGCAGCTGTCGAACAGGCTCGGGCCGAAGAAGCCTTACGCCAGTCTGAAGCCAAATTCAGACGCTTAAGTGAAAGCGGATTGGTAGCGGTAGCCTTCTTTGAGATTGGCGGATCTATTGTCGAAGCCAACGACGCCTTTTTGGCGATGCTCGGCGTAAGTCGGGATGAATTGAACTCCCAAAAGGTTCGCTGGGATGTATACACTGCCCCAGCCTGGATGACCCGGACCCGGCAGGCTATCGCAGAATTTAAAAAAACCGGTTCGATCCGGCCCTACGAAAAACAATTTTATCATACCAGTGGTGAACTGCGCTGGGGCATCTTTGCCGGTGCCACCCTGGGCGATGGTAAAACCGGTGTTTCTCTGGTCGTCGATATTACCCAGCGTAAGTTGGCCGAAGAGGCCGTGCAGGAGAGTAAAGAACGTTACAGCACGCTGCTGGAGAACTTACCCGATTATGCCATCTTCCGCCTAAACCCCGACGGTATCATCACCGAGTGGACCATCGGTGCCGAGCGGGTAACGGGCTATTCCGCCCAGGAAATGGTCGGTTGCCATGTCTCACTGGGCTATCCACCGGAAGAGCTAGCGGTTGGGCAACCCGAAAAAGAACTTCAGGAGGCTATCCGGACTGGCCGTGCCGAACGGGAGTTCATCCGGGTGCGCAAAAATGGAGAGCACTTCTGGGTCAATGAAATAACTACGGCTATTCGTGATGGGCACGGTCAACTGACCGGCTTTACCAAAATCAGCCGCGACATCAGCCGCCGTAAGCGGGCGCAGCAACGGCGCCTGCAACTCGAAGAGCGCACGCGCCTGGCGCTTGAAGCCGCCGATATGGCCACTTGGGAATGGCATTTACCGACCGATGCCATGTTCTGGAACGAACCGCTTTTTCGGCTGTTGGGTATGAGCGCGCAACCCGAGCCGCAACCGTCGGATGCCTTCCTGAGCCGGATTCATCCCCAGGACCAGCCATGGGTGAGGAGCGCGTTGGCCCGGGCCGTTGAGGAGCAGGGCTTGTTCGATGTCGAATTTCGTGTCGTGGCCGCCGATGGGCCAACCCGCTGGTTGAGCGGCTACGGGCGCATAACGGGCCAGGAAAGCGGTCTGCCAACGCAAATGAGCGGGGTCATGTTCGACATTACGGACCGGAAGCTGGCCGTCGAAGCGCTGCGGGAAGTCGACCGACGCAAAGATGAATTTCTGGCCTTGCTGGCTCACGAGTTACGTAACCCTATTACCACTTTATCCAATGCGCTGATGCTGCTCGAAGCCACCGGGGGCGAGGACGAACAATTACCCCTGGCGTCGATTCAGCCGATGATGCGTCGGGAGTTGACTCATTTAGTGCGTCTGATCGATGATCTGCTGGATATCAGCCGGATCAATCGAGGTAAAATCGAGCTTCGCCGACAACGGCTCGATCTGACTAAACTGGTGAATGAAGTAACGACGACCATGCAGCCGCTGATAGAACAGGCGCACCAGCAGTTGATGACGCATCTGCCTAGTCAATCCGTTGATATCGAGGGGGATGCCGACCGGCTCCGGCAGGTGCTGCGCAATCTGCTGGGCAACGCAATCAAATTTACGCCGGCCGGAGGACGGCTTGTGGTAAGCCTGCAACCCATCGCTGGAGAAGCCTGTCTGCGGGTGGTAGATACGGGTATTGGGCTGGCAGAGCAGGACCTGACGCGGATTTTTGATATGTTTGCCCAGGTAGATGCGTCACGCACGCGGTCGCAGGGTGGTTTGGGGCTGGGGCTGACGCTGGTTCAGGAATTGGTTCACTTACACGACGGTCGGATAGAAGCCCATAGCGAAGGGCTAGGCCGGGGTAGCGAATTTATCCTGTATCTACCTTTATCGGTTAGCCCATCTATCAACTCCTTATGAATGCAATGAACAAACCCACCGCCAACGGGCTGATCCTGCTGGTCGATGATAATCAGGATGCCACACTGATCATGTCGCGCATGCTGCAAGTCAATGGGTATCGGGTTCATACCTGCCACAGTGGTCAGGAGGGCCTGGAAGCAACCGAGCAACTGCGTCCGGCGGTGGTCGTTCTGGATCTGGCCATGCCGGGTCTGGATGGGTATACGGTCTGTCAGCAGATCCGGGCCCAACCCTGGGGTAGCTCGATACGCCTGATTGCGCTATCGGGTTACGGCAGTCCGACCGATCAAACCCTGACTCGGCAATCGGGTTTTGATGCACACCTGGTCAAGCCGGTTGACTGGACCAGCCTGACCAGGTTGTTGGATCAGTGGCTGGCGGGGACCGCCTGAGCAGGAAGCTGACGAATGCTGCCTTCTCCCGATATTGGTTAAGTTTTGTGGTGGCTGTATTTACCTTAGTATGGTACGTCTTATCGTTTACTTCTTAAACGTATACCTGTTTACCAATCAGCGATAAAAAATTGCTACTTCTGGTAATTTGCAGTGACCGCCAAGCCGATTGGTCGTCCTAAGTCAACGCTTGCTGGAAATCTTCGTTGCATGAATCGACAAAATGCCGGCAGGAACTGATTTTCCTCAAAAGATGCCAGTCGATCCAGATACGTTCTTAGCAGAAATCTTCGATCCATACGCGCACCGGCTTTATAGCCTGTTGCTGGTATTGGTTAGGGAACCCTTTGAGGCTGATCGTTTTCTGGAGCTTACCCTTCTCAAAGCCTGGCAGGAAGTACAGCTCAGGGGATTGCCGGATACCAACGAGCGGTTTAGCTGGTTAGTCCGGCTGGCTTTGACGACAGGCCTAAGCCCAACCGATATCGTACGGGTAATGACCCAACTGACAATGTGGAAATAACCTGTTTGGCTGGGTAAACACAGAATACGTGATGAGCTCCGGAAAGCCGATGGTAGGTGCCAGACACTCGTGATTTGCTCCCGCAGGTGTTCGCGCGATAGGTGGCAAAGGCCCTATACGCCCTATAGACCCCAAAAACTTATCAATGATACGGCGTCGGCTGATGCCAACTGGAGCCGGGAAACACGGGGCAATACGAATCATTTGCTGCTGAAAACAACTATAGAATACAAGATGCTGGCATTCAACACTAAGGTCCCAGTGCGGTCGGGTTGGTTTTTATTGTAAATTTGTAGGAGCAAAATGTAGTAAAGCGAATAATTGTTTAAGTGTTGTTTCCGTGACGTTTTGGTAATTAACTGTTTACCAAAATGTTGTATCGCTTTCAACAGGTTGCGCTCAATTTTAGAAATTTCGTCCATACACAACGCAGTACGCTTGACACAAAAAACAATTTACCTGATTCGCCACGGCGAAACCGACTACAACCGGCGGGGCGTAGTACAGGGCAGCGGGGTCGATTCGGACCTCAACGAAATGGGACAGGCGCAGGCACAGGCATTTTTTCAGGCCTACCAGCACGTCCCCTTCCACAAAATATACATTTCGGGCCTGAAACGGACTTACCAAACCGTCGAATCGTTTATCGATCTGGGGTTGCCTTACGAAAAACTAACGGGCCTCAATGAAATCAGTTGGGGCATCATGGAAGGCAAAGCTCCCGGCAACCTGGAAAATGAATATTACCGGGATCTGATCGAAGCCTGGTCGTCGGGCAATACGGCCAGAACGACCGACGGGGGCGAAAGCCCGGATCAGGTGGTAGACCGGCAGCGCGAAGCCTTCGAGGTCATTCTCTCCCACCCGGAGGAAGAAATCGTGCTGGTAGCCATGCACGGCCGGGCTATGCGGATTTTGCTGTGCTGGCTGACTAATCAGCCCCTCTCCTCGATGGACCAGTTCGAACACAGTAATCTTTGCCTGTATAAACTTCACTACACCTACGATACAAACACCTTTACGATTGAATTAGCCAACGACACGGCCCACCTGTTATCGCTGGCCCTGGCGCACTAGTTCCAAATGCCGAACCAGTTATCCGGTGTTCATGGCCGATAATCCACCTATATGCCCACTGATACCGGCTAGCGCCAAACTGTTCGCGGAAGACCGTATATTCGTTACTTGTCAGAGAATGGGCGTTGAGTGAAATGGACATGTCGAAGCAGAAAGTATATTGGTTTTGTCAGCTTTTTGGCTGGTCGCTCCTCGTGCTGGTGGAGTACTTGGCCTATGTGCTGGAATCGGGTTTCGTAGCCGATGTGCTCTACCTGGCCATTGCCAATATCTTTCTGGGAATCACGCTGACGCACCTCTACCGGCTGATGATCCGGCGCTGGAACTGGGTTCGGCTGCCTTTCTTCCGGCTGGCTCCGCGTGTGCTGCTGTCGGTGTTCGTCATGGCCGTTATCATGACTACCCTGAACCTGCCCGTCGATCAGCTCCTGGTGCCGCAACATATGGTCGATGAACCCTGGCTGGTGATCGGGTATCTGATCAGCTGGGGGAAGACCATGCTCACCTGGGTGTTGAGCTATACGGCTTATCATTACGTCGAAGAAAATCGAAACGCGGAAATCGAACGCATTCTGCTTAAAACCAGCATTCGCGAAACCGAAGCCAAGGTTTTACGATCGCAACTGAATCCGCACTTTGTCTTCAACGCACTCAACAGCATCCGGGCACTGGTCTACGAAAACCCAACCAAAGCGCAGCAGGGCATTACCCAACTCTCGAACCTGCTCCGAAATTCGCTGCTGGCCGACCGGCGGAAGACCGTCGAACTGCGCGAAGAAATCAAAACGGTAGAAGACTATCTGGCCCTGGAAAAAGTTCGTTACGAAGACCGGCTGACTTCTCACATCGATCTCGACGGTCGAACGCTCTTCTGGCAGGTGCCGCCCATGATGCTGCAAACCCTGGTCGAAAATGCTATCAAGCACGGCGTTTCGACCGCCGTTGGGGGCGGATTCGTGGAAGTAAAGTCGAACATCGTGGCCGATAAACTGCACATTCTCATCCGGAATACAGGCGTGCTGGGCGATAAGGAGGCTTCCGGCGGTTTTGGTCTGGCCAACACCGCCCAGCGGCTCGAATTGCTGTATGGACCCGAAGCAAGTTTTCACATCTTTCAGGAAAACGACCATCCAGATCCGCGAACCGGTGGACCCGTCGTTTGTGCCGATATTACCATTCCGGCCCAGTCGGAAGGCTTGTTTAAACGCCATGCAACCGTAAAAATGATGACGGATGAATAAAACATTCCCCCGTCTTCACCTGCCATCATCGTACCGGCGATCCGGTCATCATTCCCTATGAAAACCCTTATTGTTGACGACGAACGCTTAGCCCGCAACGAACTGCGCCGGCTGCTCGAAAATTTCCCCAAAATTCAGATCATCGGCGAGGCCGCCAACGCCGACGAAGCGCTGCCCATGATCGAAGAACTGGAGCCTGATTTGCTGTTTCTGGATATTCAGATGCCGGGCAAAAATGGCTTCGAGCTATTGCAGTCGATCGAAGGCAAAACTCCGGAGGTTATTTTCACGACTGCCTTCGACGAATATGCCATCAAAGCGTTTGAATTCAACGCCCTCGATTATTTACTGAAACCCGTCGAACTGGCCCGGCTGTCCGAAGCGATTCATCGGGTCGAAGAAGAACAGCATATTCCGGAGTCGTCGGGTGGGCCATTGCCGGGAGGCTCTACAAAGATTTTAGGCGAAAACGATCAGGTGTTCGTGAAAGACGGCGAAAAATGCTGGTTCGTCAAGCTTGGCAAAGTGCGGCTGTTCGAGTCGATGGGAAACTACGTCCGGCTGTATTTCGATGATCAGAAACCGCTGGTTCTCAAATCGTTGAATGCGCTCGAAGACCGACTCAATCCGGCTACGTTTTTCCGGGCGAATCGAAAGCATATTATCAATCTGCAATGGATTGAAAAAATCGAACCTTGGTTCAGCGGGGGGTTGCTGGTGACCCTGCGCGGGGGCGATAAAATCGAAATTAGTCGACGACAGGCAATTCGATTTAAAGATTTGTTAAGTTTGTAATAGTTAGAGTGATCGTTGGTTAAAAATGGTCACTCTAATGAATAAAACTGACAAGCTGTATAAAGCAACTGAGTTGGTGATCAAACGCCAGTTGCTCTGTTTCATGAAGTATTATTTTGTCGTCTTCCTCTTCGTTCTTTTTGGTTTTTTCGCTGCCTGCCAGTTTACGCCTTCAGGACCTCCCGCTTTAGAACATAAAGAATACACCTTTGCCGGCGCCAACCGCTGCGATACTACCCGAAATCTGGGCGTAAACGTATCGGTGTCGTATGTTTTGCTCAAGGAAGGAACGGAAGGGGCGCAGAAAATCAACGATAGTCTGCGCCGGCTGGCGGTAAACAGCGTAATCGGCTGGCTCGACAGCGCCACCGTAGCGGCCAATCCCGACACTCGTACCGACCTCAACAAGGCGGCCAGCCTGTTTGCCACCGACTACGAGGCCATGCGGAAGGACCTGAGAACGCTGGGCGGCTGTTGGGAGCTGAAAACCTCGGCCGACACGCTCCACGCCAATGCAAAAACCCTGACCGTTCGGTTCGAAACGTACGCTTACACGGGTGGAGCGCATCCCAACGCCAATCTGTCGTTTTACAATTTCGATCGGGAAACCGGACGCATGTTGACCCTGGCCGATATGGTAACCGACACTACGGCTCTGCTGGGCGCGGTCGAGAAAGCGTTTCGGAGCCAACAGGAGCTGCAGCCGCAGGTGAATCTGGAAGAACAGGGGTATTTTCTGCGGGATGGCCATTTTTTTCTGCCTGCCAACGTTGGCATGAACCAGGAGGGGCTGGTTTTTTACTATAACCCCTACGAAATTGCCGCTTATGCCGTCGGCCCGATCCAGGTGACGGTGCCGTATGCCCAACTGAACGGTATTCTGCGTGACGAATGGTTTTAATTTAGTTCGTACGTATACGAAATTGATCGGCATCGGGGATTCTGCAGGCGGTTATTTCCGTAAGTTTGCCCGTTCGACGCACCCGTCGCCACCGCTGCTGCGTTGCTTTTGTCGTGTATGAAATCAAAATGGATTGTTCCGGTTGCGGTCAGCAGCCTGTTTCTGCTCCTGTTTTTCTGCTTTAAGGTCATTCGCTTTCAGGAACTGTATTACACGTTCAACGACATGTATATCTTCCTGCAGGCGTCTTACAGCTGGATCGATGGGCGACCGCTGCTCTACGAAAACATCTGGGGCTACGACGACCGGATTCATAACAACTACGCGATGCTGCTGTGGGGGCCGCTGATCTACATCAGCGGTGCATACGGGGCTTTTATCATCCAAACCCTGCTTACCCTGCTTAGTTACGTCCTGTTACTGCGGTATATAACCCGACAGATGGCAATCTGGGCCGTATGGCTGATCCTGGTACTGTTGCTGATCGGCCCGGTCTGGATCTGGATGAACGATCACCCCGGCATCGGCTGGCATCCCGAGCTGACCTATCTGCCGCTTTCTCTGTTGTTTCTGCTCACTTTATTTACCTACCAGACCGCCTGGTTTTGGGTGACGGCCGTCCTGATCGTCCTGGTGAAAGAAGATGGAGCCTTACTGGCCGGCGCCATTCATCTGGCCTTCCTAAGCCTGCATTACCTGCTGGCCGACCGCAAACGAACTATTTTCGGGATTCTCACCCAGGCCCGGTTCTGGATGGTGCTGGGTGGCTGGGCGGCTGTGTTTATAGCGGGTATGGCCTTTTTATCGTTTAAGAACCACGCGGTCGAGCCAGAGCCCCGCCTGCAACAGGCGCTGAACGCCATTGCATCAGGATTGCACGAAGGTACCTTCATTCGTAAAAACCTGAAGCTGCTGATTCAGACATTTTTGCTGTTGTTGCCGTCCATCGGAATTCTGGTATACGGCCTGGCCAGGGTGGGTTGGCGGCAGGCGGGGAGTATCGTGCTGGTGTATAGCGTGGCGCAACTGGCCCTGTTGTTATCCAACTGGGTGCAGGGGGCCACTTACTACGGCACCAACGCGCTGTTCGATCTGGTATCGCTGACCTGGCCTCCGCGGTTCGTGCTGGTGTACGCGTTTTCGATAGCCTATGTGCTGATGGTCTGGGTCCTGTTCGAAGCCGGAAAGCGCCCTGTGCCGATCTGGCAACCCGCACTGATCGGCCTCGTGCTGCTGCTGATTCAGTTTCCGATCGTGCAGTACGCCCGCCCGGATTTCCGGCCCGTTACCATCCTGAAAAACCTGCTTCGACACCACTTCGACCCGTTTAAGGAACCTATGCTGCCCGCTTCAGACGTTGCCGTGATCGACAAACTGGCGCAGACGATCCCAGCGCATTCGAATGTGTTTATCTTTGATTTCCTGGTTCCGGTTTTTCATAAACATTACAACATCTGGCCGACCGAAAAGCAGTGGGAAGATGCCGACCTGGCCATCATTCCGAACAATGATTTTCAGAAGCTGGGTGCGCGCCTGCCGCGGGTGATGAAACATCCCTACCGCGCCATTCGCCTGAACACCTATACGATCTTTGTCACACCGGCTTATGAGCCCTACGTAAAGGCTTCTTTGTCCGCTAAACCTATCGCACAATGACCCTGGATCAGTTTACCGCAACCCTTATGGAGCCGCAACCACCAACCGGTCTGCACCCCGTCGCCCAGGCGCTCTGGTACGACGCCAACGGCAACTGGGAGCAGGCCCATAACATTGCCCAAAGCCGCGAAGGGACACAGGCATACGACCGGCTCCACGCGTATCTGCACCGCAAAGAAGGCGACCGCTTCAACGCTAACTACTGGTATCGGCGGGCGGGCGCGTCGTTTTTCAACGGGTCGCTGGAGGAAGAGTGGCAGGCACTGGTGCAGCAATACCTCTAGGGAGAGGTAGGTTTGCGTTTCGTCAGGGAACGTACGGCCCGCCTGTTTCGCCCCAACCCCAGGTAGGCATGGGTGCATCCTGCGGTTCGCCGACGTTATCGACCTTTGAATTGATCACTGCCAGCCGGGACCCCCACTCCAGGTAGCCGACTAAAGCCGAACGAAATTCCGGATCGTCGGGCAAGCCCACGGTATCGGCGGTATCCAGGATCAGATCGATCCAGCGCCGGCGCTGGGTTTCGGTCAGGTGGCGGCCCAGGTGCTTGTGAATCATGGCATAGTGGCTGCCTTCCTGGCTGCTGTATGTCGTTGGTCCCCGAAACACTTCAGCAATAAAATGAGCGACGTGCCGTGAGTGATCAGGCGACATATGCCGAAAGACTGGTTCCAAAATGTCATCGTTCCGGACGCGCTGGTAAAATAAGGCCGTCCAGGCTTCAAAATTTTCCATACCGCCCGCCCATTCATAAAGCGTCGGTATCGTTTGCTCCGGTTGCATAGCCATCCATTTGTTTGTTTACTGTCGGTTACTCAGGCAAATAAATAAAAAAAGACCGCACTCCAAAGAATGCGGCCCCGTCTGTCGATGAATAAGTAATATCGTATTAGACCTGTTCTTCTTCCTCTACCAGAACCGAGCTGACGGCGGTAAGGGGCAGGTCAAATGCGTCGGCAACTCCTTTATAAACGACCTTGCCATCCACCACATTTAATCCCAGTTTGAGATCGGCATTGTCGCGGCAGGCCTGCTGCCAGCCTTTGTTGGCTAATTGCAGCGCATACGGAAGGGTCGCGTTGGTCAGGGCCACGGTGCTGGTATAGGGCACCGCACCCGGCATGTTCGCTACACAATAATGGACGACGTCGTCGATGATGTACGTCGGATTTTCATGGGTTGTTGGATGGCAGGTTTCAATGCACCCGCCCTGATCGACGGCTACGTCGACGAGTACGGTTCCCGACCGCATCTGTTTGAGCATCTCCCGCGTGATCAGGTGGGGCGCTTTAGCTCCCGGAATCAGCACGGCCCCGATGATCAGATCGCAGACTTTGATCATCTCCCGAATGTTGTATTCGTTCGACATCATGGTCTGCACGTTCGGGGGCATAATGTCCGACAGGTACCGCAGGCGCGGCAGGCTTACGTCCATGATGGTTACGTGGGCACCCAGACCCGCGGCCATTTTAGCCGCCTGCGTACCGACGATTCCTCCCCCCAGCACCAGCACATTTGCGGGTTTTACCCCCGGAACGCCCCCGAGCAGAATGCCCCGGCCTTTCAGTGGTTTTTCGAGGTATTTGGCGCCTTCCTGAATGGCCATCCGGCCGGCTACTTCCGACATAGGAACCAGCAGGGGCAGGCTCCGGTCGGGCCGCTCAACGGTTTCGTAGGCCAAACAAACGGCCCCTTTCGCCAGCATGGCCCTGGTCAGCTCTTCCGATGAAGCAAAGTGGAAATAAGTGAACAGCAACTGGTCCTGCTTGATCAGGTCGTATTCGCTCGCAATGGGCTCTTTGACCTTCATGATCATCTCGGCAATGGCATACACATCTTCGATGGTAGGCAGCATGGTCGCTCCGGCCGCAATGTATTCTTCGTCTTCAAACCCGCTGCCTTCGCCCGCGTTGACCTGTACGTATACAATGTGGCCGTGCTTACGAAGCTCGGTAACCCCGGCTGGCGTGAGAGCTACCCGGTTTTCGTTATTTTTTATCTCTTTAGGGACGCCAATAACCATAACGACGAAAGCGGTTTTAGATGAAGATCAATCGATAATACAAAGGTAAAATGAGCGTATTTGTTTTCTAATAGAGGTCATTTTTTTGGGAAATCTGATTAAAATATGCATCATTTGCAGGAAAAAGTACTGCCACTCCGGCATCGTCTGCAACCGTACCGTACTAATTGCCGCCATGGAATTTCTGGATAAGCTCGACCGTCGCCTATTGACCCTGCTGCAGAACAACGCGCGCCTGACGATTCAGGAGATTGGCGCGAAAATCAACCTGTCGAAAACGCCGGTTCATGAACGAATCAAACGACTCGAACGGGAAGGCGTTATCGATCGTTACGTAACCATCCTGGATAAGAAAAAACTGGGGAATCTGCTGATGGTTTACTGTCAGGTAACCCTCGACCGACAAACCCGCGACGCCTTCGCGGCTTTCGATCTGGCCGTCCGCGAACTACCCGAAGTACTGGAGTGCAATCGCGTATCCGGTACGTTCGATTACCTGCTCAAAATCGTCAGCCGCGATATGGAAACCTACAACCGGTTTCACCAGGATCGCCTGTCGGTCATTCCGGGAACGCTGCACATCAGCAGTTTTTTTGTCATGGCCGAAGTGAAAAACTCAACGGTCATCCCGATCGATTGATTGCTTAAACACAGAACCACCGAGAACACAGAGGATATTTAGCCCTATCTCTGTGTTCTCGGTGGTTCTGTGTTTAATCTCACACCTAAATTAATTAGCGCAAATTGGTGTTGGATGGTCAAAGCCGCTCGAGACGGGGCGGCTTCGTTGAAGAAACCATTACAAACTGCATTATGGAAGTCGAAATATGGAGTGATGTCATGTGCCCGTTCTGCTACATCGGCAAGCGGAAATTTGAACAGGCGCTGAGTCAGTTTGATCACAAAGAGGACGTACGGGTTGTCTGGAAAAGCTTTCAGCTCAATCCGGCCATGAAGACCGAACCGGATAAAAACATCAATCAATACCTGGCGGAAGTGAAAGGCTGGAGCGTCGGGCAGGCGAAACAGATGAACGACCGGGTTACGGAAATGGCCCGCGAAGTAGGGCTGGAATACAATTTCGATCGGGCCGTGGTAGCTAATTCGTGGGATGCCCATCGGCTGGTGCAACTGGCCAAAAAACACGGTCTGGGCGACGCAGCCGAAGAGCGGTTATTCCGGGCATATTTCACCGAAGGCCGCAATACCGCCGATCGGGCAACCCTGACCGAGCTAGGAACGGAAATCGGGCTGGCCGAAGCGGACATCACGCGCGTTCTGACGAGTAACGAATTCGCGCCGGAAGTAAGCCAGGATATTTACGAAGCGCAGCAGGTAGGAGCGAAGGGCGTTCCCTTTTTCGTGCTGAACCGGCGCTATGCGGTGTCTGGCGCGCAGGCGCCTGAAACCTTCCTGGGCGCACTGACCACCGCCTGGTCTGAGTGGGAGCAGCAACACCCAAAGGTAACGCAACTGGCTGACGACGAAGCGGTTTGCACACCCGAGGACGGTTGTGTCGTACCGGAGAAGAAGTGATAAATTCGTTTGTTATGCTGACGAAGGAAGCATCTTAAATCGTCCCAACTAAGCGTTAGCTAATGTCGAGATGCTTCCTTCGTCAGCATGACAAAAAAGTATGGCCTGCTATGGCAGAACGAATCCAGTAGGTCAATACGGCTTCGCTTCGTGCGAGGTTTCGACGGCTTCCTGCACTGCTTCTTCAGCAGATGCCTGACCGTTCGACTGGCTTTGTTGCAGTCCTTCACGCACGCGACGACCGTACTCTTCGTCGCAGAGCGTAAATAGCTCGATCATTTTGTCCTGAATGGGCTGCTCGGCTCCCGACAGCGCATTGACCAGGTTGCTGATTAGATCGTCGCGTTCCCAGTCTTCGTGCAGCCGGTAGCGTTCGCCCGCCTGCTTGAAGTTGTTGGTGCGGTCGATCGGTTGGCGAATGACGTTGCCGGCAACGTAGGGCGTGTGGTCGGGACCCGACGCGGCCGGTTGTTTCAGCCCGTTCATCGAAGACGGTTCGTAATTCACGTGCTTGTTCTGATCCGGAGCCGTGTCTACATGGTAGGCCATCTGCCCGTCGCGCTGGTTGGTCGCTACGTGTTTTCGGGGCGCATTGATCGGCAGTTGCAGATAGTTCGTGCCAACCCGATACCGTTGCGTATCCGAATACGAGAACGTACGACCCTGCAGCATTTTATCGTCGGAGAAATCCAGTCCATCGACCAGCACCCCGGTTCCGAAAGCAACCTGCTCGACTTCGGCGAAATAGTTTTCCGGGTTCTTGTTCAGCGTCATCATGCCGACGGGCAGGAACGGAAACTGATCGGTCGGCCAGATTTTCGTGTCGTCGAGCGGGTCGAAGTCCAGTTCCGGATGGTCATCGTCGCTCATAATCTGAACACACAGCTCCCATTTTGGGAAATCTCCGCGCTCGATGGCATCGAACAGATCCTGCGTAGCGTGGTTGAAGTTTTTCGCCTGAATGGCTTCGGCTTCCGGCTGGGTGAGGTTTTTGATGCCCTGCACCGGCTCCCAGTGGTATTTGACCAGCACCGCTTCGCCCGCCTGATTCACCCACTTGTAGGTATTCACGCCCGAACCCTGCATCAGCCGGTAGTTGGCCGGAATGCCCCAGGGCGAAAACAGAAACGTGATCATGTGCATGGCGTCGGGCGTATTGCTGATGAAATCGAAAATACGATGCCCGTCCTGGCGGTTGGTGACCGGATCGGGTTTGAAGGCGTGCACCAGATCGGGAAACTTCATCGCATCCCGGATGAAGAACACCTTCAGGTTATTGCCCACCAGGTCCCAGTTGCCGTCTTCGGTATAGAATTTCACCGCAAAACCGCGGGGGTCGCGCAGGGTTTCGGGCGAGTGTCCGCCGTGAATGACGGAGGAAAAGCGAACAAAAACCGGCGTCTGCTTGCCTTTCTCCTGGAACAGTTTAGCCCGGGTGTATTTCGAAATGGGTTCATCGCCCACCGTTCCATACGCTTCGAAAATGCCGTGTGCCCCTGCGCCCCGTGCGTGCACGACCCGCTCCGGAATACGCTCCCGGTCGAAATGACTGATCTTTTCGAGGAAGGCATAGTTCTCCAGCGTTGCCGGCCCGCGGTTGCCAACCGTACGTAAGTTCTGGTTGTTGGTCAGCGGGTGACCCTGGCGAGTGGTTAAGGTTTGATCGACGGGCTGGTCCTGCGGCTGCAGACCGGTAGCACCGAATTCGGGTCCGGGCGTAGAATGCCCATTCTGACCATTGCCGTTTTGATTTGTAGCCATGATTGATAGTTAGTAGATCATCGGCTTAACGGGGGGTCGGCTGAATAGTTTGTTGATCGGACTGTATTATTAGGCAACGTTCCTGCGTGTCGAAGGCCCTATTCCGGCTTTTTTTTCTTCATCTACTGAAAAGGTGAGTAGCATTTGGCCACCCGTACTTTGTTGAATGACCGCGCACCAGAATAGCCGCGGTATTAGCGCTGGTTTTGACCTTAAAACAACCGATATACATGAAGAATGGTGTAGGATTATTCTGTTGGATAAGCCTGATGAGCAGTGGTCTGGCGGTGCAGGCTCAGAGCTGGCAACCTGTTACCACACAAAATACCTGCTCGACCCGTCACGAAAACGCAGCTGCGCTCATCGGCGACAGTCTGTACGCCGTGGGCGGACGCGGTATGAAACCCCTGGAAGCGTTGAATCTGAAAACGCTGGTCTGGCAAACCCTACCGACGCCCCCCGTCGAAATGAATCACTTTCAGGCGATTACTTACGATGGCGAGCTGTATGTCATGGGCGCTTTCCAGGGTGCTTATCCGCACGAAACGCCCATTCCGAATATTTACATCTACAGCCCGAAACAGGGTAAATGGCGCGTGGGCCCCGAGATTCCGAAGGAGCGGCTACGAGGGTCGGCCGGAGTGGTGGTTTATAAAAACAAAATCTACATGGCCTGTGGGATCATCGACGGGCATTACGACGGGCATGTCGCCTGGCTGGACGAGTACGACCCGAAGACCAATACCTGGAAACGCCTGACCGACGCGCCCCGCACCCGCGACCACATCAGCGCGGCCGTCGTAGACGATAAGCTGTACCTGGCCGGTGGCCGCAATTCGACCGCCCGGATCAACAAAGTGCTCGAAACGACGATTGCCGAAGTCGACGTATATGACTTTAAAACGGGTCGCTGGTCGACCTTGCCAGCGTCCGCTAACATTCCGACGCAGCGGGCCGGTGCCACGGCCGTGACCCAGGGCGGTAAAGTCTGGATCATGGGGGGCGAAACCACGCAGCTGCTGGCGCATAACGAAGCCGAAGCGCTGGATCCGAAAACGGCCCGCTGGACATCTGGCCCGAAGATGAAACAGGGTCGGCACGGTACCCAGGCCGTTGTGTATATGGGCCAGATTTACATCGTGGCCGGATCGGCCAACCACGGTGGCGGCCCCGAACTGAACACTGTTGAAGTACTGAAATGAATTAAACACAGAGCCACAGAGAACACAGAGACTTAGCGTATTAATGCAACTATCTCTGGGGCTCTGTGTTCGTCTCTATCTTTCTATGAAATACACACTACACACCCTGGTTATCCTGTTGTTTACCGTTTCCATGAGTATGGCCCAGAAAGGTCCGGACCAGCCGGAGTGGGTCAGCATCTTCAACGGGAAAGACCTGAGCGGATGGGACATCAAAATTGCCGATCGACCGCTCAATGACAACTACAAAAATACCTTCCGCGTCGAGAATGGGATGATGCGGGTGATGTACGATCAGTACAAAACCTTCGACGGGAAATACGGGCATATATATTACAACAAGCCCTATTCGTACTACCGTGTACGGTTTTCGTACCGGTTTTTGGGCAAGCAAACCGCCGGTGGCGATGCCTGGAATGTGCGCAACAGCGGCATCATGCTACATTCGCAATCGGCAAAAAGCCTGTCTATTGCGCAAACCTTTCCGGTTTCGCTGGAGATGCAGCTGCTGGGCGGGCTGGGCGATGGCGTTCGGCATACGGGCAACCTCTGCACACCCGGTACGCAGGTGTATATAGACGGTAAACTTCACCCCGAACACTGCACGGACTCCGACTCGAAAACGTACGATGGCGACCGCTGGGTGACGGCCGAAGCTATTGTGCTGGGCGATTCTATTATTCATCACATAATCGACGGCGACACCGTTCTTACCTACGAAAAACCGCAGGTAGGCGGGGGCTTCGTCAGTCAGGACCACGACTGGAGCGCTGGGCATTTCAGTCCTGAAGCCGCTACGTTCTGGAAAGGCAAAGCCAACACGGCGCTGAAAGAAGGCTACATTGCCCTTCAGGCCGAGAGCCACGCCATCGATTTCCGGCAGGTCGAAGTACTCGACCTAAAAGGGTGCATGGACCCGAAAGCGCTGAATTACAAATCGTATTTCGTGAAAGCGGATAATACCAAGTGTCGCTATAAGAAATAGTCAAAAATAAAAATTCAATCAACGCAGGCATGAACCGAATAACGATCATCGACATAACCCGTGGTTTGGTCATGGTGATTATGGCGCTGGATCATGTTCGCGATTTGCTGCATACGCCCGCGCTGACGCAGAATCCAGCGGATCTGGCCACGACTACTCCCGCCATTTTCATGACGCGCTGGATTACCCACCTGTGCGCTCCCACCTTCGTGTTTCTGTCCGGTACCTCGGCCTACCTCTCGCTTCGGAAGCGGAACGACGTGTCGGCCCGGCGGTTTCTGCGGAAGCGGGGGCTGGTGCTGATTTTGCTGGAACTGACGATTGTCAATTTCGCCTTCTGGTTCGACATTCACTTTCATTCGCTGATGCTGCAGGTCATTTTTGTCATTGGGGGCGGACTGATCATGCTGTCATTTCTGGCAAAATTGCCGCCCAAGTGGGTTGGTATCATCGGGTTGATTATCGTCGGCGGGCATAATCTGCTGCAAGCGGTGCCAACTTTCCCGAACCTGGGGGCTCGCCTGGGCTGGTCGCTGCTGTTCCGGACCGATTTCTTTCCGTTGGGGTCTTCGTTTGGGTTGCTGGTAGGGTATCCACTGATTCCCTGGCTGGGAATTATGCTGCTCGGCTTTGCCTGCGGCCAACTGATGGAGCAACCCCGCGACCGGCGAAAATCGCTGCTGTTACGAGTTAGCCTAGGGTCGTTGCTGCTGTTTGTACTGCTTCGGTTACTAAACGTATACGGCGATCCCGTCCCCTGGAGCCCACAGAAAGACAGCTTGTTTACTGTTCTGTCGTTTATCAACGTCACCAAATATCCGCCTTCGCTTCAGTACGATTTGCTGATGTTAGGGCTGATGTTCCTGATTCTGTCGGCGGCCGACGGAGCCAATAACGTCTTTACGCGCTGGCTGACCGTATACGGTAAAGTGCCCATGTTCTATTACATCCTGCACTGGTACCTGGTCCACCTGTCGATGATTGCCATGAGCCTGCTGCAAGGATACACGCTGGCCGATATACCCAGCGGTCCGCTGAATTTTGGCCGACCCGAAGGCGCGGGTATTTCGCTGGGGCTGGTGTATGTTGTCTGGCTTGGACTGGTGCTGGCGCTGTACCCGCTCTGCCAGTGGTATGGTCGCTATAAAGCTGCTCATCCGGAGATTGGGTGGCTACGGTACGTATGAACACCTACTGTGTTTCGATGCATTCAAACTAAGCGAACCCATGCAACGTCCCCTCCACATACCCCAGGTTGATCGTCTTTCGGACGAGGAATTGATCCGACTTTGTCTGGCTAATCCTGAACTGAGGTTGAGCGCGATGAAAACGGTATTTTATATGTCGAGCCGTCAATCGATGGGCTGCTGACAAGTAGCAACAGAAGTGAGTTGAACACAGAAATCGGCATCTGGAATCGCAGGACAAAAGCCGGAAAAGTAATCGACTCGAACGGCGGTTTCTTCCTACAGGATAAATCGATGAAAGCGCCCGATGTGGCCTGGATTCGACGGGATCGGTGGGATGCCCTCAGCTCCAGAGAGAAGCACTCGTTTCCGTACCTGGCGCCCGATTTTGTGCTGGAACTGGTCAGCGATTCCAACAACCTCGACGCTGTCAAAGCGAAGATGGAAAAATGGATAGCCAACGGCGTCCGGCTCGCGTGGCTGGTTTCGCCTGACGAAAAACTGACGTACATATACCGAACCGGCCGGGCTGTTCAAGTTCTGGCCTTTACCGAGAAATCATCCGGTGAAGTCGTACTGACCGGGTTTGAGACAGTACCGGCCTAAATCCTGGAGCTGTAATGGCTAACCAGTTATACCTGAACCAGTTGAATGTTGTTGCCGCAGGTATCGTCGAATACCGCCAGCACGGTAGGACCCATTGTGGTGGGTGGCATACTGAACACTACACCCAGGTTCAGGAGCCGTTCGTGTTCCTGCCGGATGTCATCTACGTTGAACATAGCCGCCGGAATGCCCGCTTCATGTAACGCTTTCTGATAAACTTGAGCGGGCGGAAAAGCGATCGGTTCGAGCAGCAACTCGACTCCGTCTTTCGCTTCGTTCGAGACGACGGTCAGCCACTTGTGGTCGCCCAGGGGAATGTCTATTTTTTTGACAAACCCCAGCACGTTCGTGTAAAATTTCAGCGCCTTCTCCTGATCATTCACCAGCAAACTTGTGACGTTAATTTTCATGCTTCATGACGATTGTTTCCGTATACAAAAGTCAGCAGGGGTTTTTATAGATACTTCTCGAAAATTGCTTTTCTTCAAAAAAACCGATTGAGTTAGCTACACGAAGACAGGCTTCTGGCTTTGTGCTTGGACGGAGTAGAACCGGTGATTTTCTTGAAAAGCCCCGTAAACGAACTGAGGCTATCGAAGCCGACCTGAAAGCAGACATCGTTCACGGAGGTGCCTGTTTGCAGAAGTTGTTTGGCGTGGGCAATCCGAACCATCGTCAGGTATTGATAAGGAGTCTGTCCGTAATAGCGTTTGAACGTCCGGAGAAAGTGGAATTTCGACAGAAAAGCCGCAGCCGCTACATCGTCCAGACAGATGGCGTCGGCGAAATGACGGTCGATAAAGCGCTTAGCCTGCACGACTTGTTCGCACACACATGTCTGGGAATAAAGTTCGGCGCGAATCGCCAGAACGCGTTGCTGGTAGTAGGTCATTGGTCAAATAACGTATTTATTCCTGGTTTGCCTGTTAAGAAAATGCGATGTGCCCGTTTATGATCTAACATAACTATAACCCTGGCTTAACTGACGAGTCACGCGTGAACGTTTACTTTGCGCAAACCGATAGACGCATGAATCGCCGGGATGTAGTCAGACGAATGGGAGCGGGCCTTACCGCCCTTTCGGCCAATCAATGGACAGCCGCGCACGCCAGTCCGACAACCAGGAAACGGGTCCTCCGCATTGCCCACGTTACCGATATTCACATGCAGCCGCTGGTTGGGGCGGCCAAAGGATTCGAAAAGTGCCTCCACCACGTGCAGGGAATGGGCGACAAAGTCGATCTGATCATCAACGGGGGTGACTCGATCATGGAAGCGCACGGGCGTGGTCAGGACAGCGTCCGGCGGCAGTGGAAACTCTACCAGGAGGTCATGAAGAGCGAAAATGCGCTGCCCGTGCTGAGCTGCATCGGTAACCACGACATCTGGTGCCGTCAGGAAACGCAGACCGCTTTTCAGGACGGTCAGCAGTGGGCGATGGACGAGCTTCAAATGCCCCGCCGGTACTACAGCCTGACGCAGAACAACTGGCACATCGTCGTGCTCGACAGCGTTCAGCCCAAAGCCGATGGCGGCTGGTATACGGCGCACATCGACGAGGAACAGTTTCACTGGCTCGAAGCCGATCTGAAAGCCACCCCGGCCGGGCTACCCATTCTGGTGATCTCGCACGTTCCAATCTTGGCGGCCTGCGTTTTCTTCGACGGACAGCGGTTTGCCAATGCCAACTGGGTGGTGCCCGACCGCTGGATGCACAGCGATACCGTCCGGCTGACGAACCTGTTTCACCGCTTTCCGAACATCAAAGCGGCCCTGAGCGGGCATATTCATCTGGTGGATCGGGTCGATTACAACGGCATCAGCTATTTCTGCAACGGCGCGGTGAGCGGGGCCTGGTGGTTCGGCAACTACCACCATACTCCTGCGGGTTACGCCCTGGTCGACCTGTTCGACGATGGCTCTGTCGTCAATACGTATATGCCTTACGGTACATCCGCCCGGCCATTGGCTGGTAGTGATTAGCTCCAATTGCCCGAACGGCCGCTAAACGTAATCTTCGGGTAACAGTGTGGGTCAGGATATTACATTTGGGTAATATGAGGCAGGCTAGCTTTGTGCGAAAAATAAGGCTATCGTTTATCTATGCGAATTCAACGTATACCCGCTGTCGTTAGCACCGGTTGTGTGTTTCTGGGTGGTCTGCTGGTAGCGGCCTGCGCCGACCACACCATTCTGTCTTTTTCGTATCCTGCCTTCTCCGAAGCTGCCAATCCGAAGGTGCTGTCCCTCGCGCCGAACGGAACCGTGATCTACAACGGTGGATTTGGATCGGCCATTGCCGCCGACCCGCACGATCCGACGATCTTTTACCTGCTGACCGACCGGGGGCCCAACGCTGCGGGCGCTGCAGCTAATTCCATTATTTTCGGGAAAGCCGATTTTACCCCACAGATCGGTAAGTTCCATGTCGTGGGCAATCAACTGGTACTGGATCAGACGATCCTGCTCAAAAATGCGGCCGGTCAGTTGCTGAACGGATTACCCAATCCGTCCGGACAGGGAAGTACCGGCGAAACAGCGCTGGACCTGAATGGGAACCCGATTGCTCCGAACCCCGACGGACTCGATTCGGAAGGACTGGTACTGGCTTCGGACGGAACCTTCTGGATCAGCGACGAATACGGCCCCCACATCGTTCATTTCGATGCCACGGGCAAAACCATCGAACGCATCAACCCATTTGGCACCGGTACCGGCGGACGGACGTTGCCGAAAGTACTCGCCCGCCGGCGACCGAACCGGGGTATGGAAGGGCTGACCATTACGCCCGACGGCAAAACCCTGGTTGGCCTGATGCAGTCGCCGATGTATAACCCCTCGTCGGCCGCCATAACGGGCTCGACCGTGTTGCGCATCGTAACGTTCGACATTGCTACCGGCGCGACCAAACAGTACGCTTACTTGATGGAGAACGCCAGCCTGACCGGCTGCAGCGAAATTGCCGCCATTACGAACACGACCTTCCTGGCCCTGGAGCGGGATGGCGATTACGGAGGAGATCCGAAGAAACCAGCTACGTTCAAACGGGTGTATAAAGTCGATCTGGCGGGTGCAACCGACATTTCGGACCCGGCCAACAGCGATGGCGGGAAGCTGTACGGTGGCCTGACAGTCGAACAATTGAAGGATAAAGCCGGGCTGCAAACCGCTGGCGTAGTCCCCGTAACGAAAACCCTGGTTTTCGACCTGCTGACGGGTATCTCACCGGTATATCCGCACGATAAAGCCGAAGGGATCACCCTGATCGGAACCAACCAGTTGGCTATTTCCAACGACGATGATTTTGGAGTGGTCGACAACGGCATGAATGGGTTTACATCGAAAATTCTACCCGCTACGGGCAAGGTCGATGTAAACCGAATTTATTTCGTAACCCTGCCTACTCCACTGCGATAAGCCGACGTAATGGCATAAATGAATCGGGGAATTCGTTAGCTGGCTACGCTAACGAATTCCCCGATTTGTGCTGAATTTTGTTTTATACTCTTTTTGTCATGCTGACGCAGGAAGCATCTTAAGGCATACTTTTTAGTGAGTAAAGACGCCTTAAGATGCTTCCTGCGTCAGCATGACAAAATCACTGCTTTTGTCCTGAAGAATTTAGACAGGCCTTTATAAGGAGTACTTGCTACGCCACCTCGCTTACGGCTGGCTTGGGCTGTTTCTTCACTTTTTTCGCTTTTTTATCGGATTGTCCATCCGATTTATGCTTTCCGTCTGCTTTCTTTAAGAGCTTAAGTACTTTGCCCGCTAGTTTCTTCGCCGATTTTTCGATGGCTTTTTGCGCTTTCTTCGACGTTTCGACCGAGTTACCAAGCTGTGATTCAACGGCTGTGGCGATCGAATGAGCCAACTCCTTTTTCTTCGCTTTCATTCGTAAGATGGGTAAATATTGGGTGCAAAAAAATCTACAAAGAACTACGAAAAAAAAGGTACAAACAAAAGGCTAATGTTATGTTTATGTTATCTTTTTGTTAGTTTTTGTGCTGTTGAACAAGTAGTTACGGCTTCAGCAAAGTCCTCTATTTCAGTTATTTAAGGTCTATTGGTGGCGGGCGTCGTGTTTGGTGGTCAGTACACAACGGCGGGCGGCCCGCACGGTCTGATTTAGTTGCTTATGTAAATACGTCGTGGTCAGTTCCAGATTTCGCAGCGTTATGGCTTCTTGACCCACTTGCCGGGTTAGTTCATTGTAGGCATTGGCCTGATTGCTCAGCTCATGCAGATAGTACGTTGGGCGATCGGGCCTGAAATCGACCAGCTGGAGCAGTTCGACCAACCAGCTAAAATACTGGCCCAGCAACGTATAGGAATCTTCGTATAAATGAATATCCTTTCCCTGAACGGGTTTCCGGCGGCTAACCGGAAAATCGGGGAGGGGGAACCGCTGAATTTTCTGGCTGAGAACCCGTAGCAAATCATGGGTCACCGTGCCAGTCTCGAACTGTCGGTCAATAGCTTCCCACAAGCGGCTGGTTGTGTGCCTGATTGAGTCATCCGGGGCGAGTACGCATTGTTTTCGCCGTTCGGCGAGCGCCTGATAGTGCCGTAACTGCCGGTCAAATTGTCCGTTCGTGTGCTCGATCCGCTGGATAAGTGCCTGAAGCAGGGCCTCTTCAGGAAATGAATCGACGCCGGTGCGTTTTCGCCAGTTCGCCAATGACTGAGCAAGTTCAATTGCCTGGTTGAGCTTTTTTGCCTGAACGCATTCGTAAGGTGTCATGGATAAGGAATCTACTACCTGAAAGTCGGATAAAGAGCCGCTGTTCCGGCCCGAATCAGCCCTGTAAATCAAGCATTTATTAACGCGGCTATCCCGGATTTCATCGTCTGCTAATGCGAATTAATTCACCGTAAAACTCAGATACAGAGTTAGTTGCTATAAAGGCCTGATGGTGAATACGTAGCCTTACGAGCAAATTAACAACAATAAGATCGAGATTAAAGAAGGGTTAAAGAATCATAACATAGTGTTAATCTTCAGGTAATACTGTGCCGGTAGTTTTGCGGGACAAAAGTCACTCACTGTCTAGTCGTCTTTCGCGTCTATCCACACTCCTCCGCTTATCAAGTCAACCTGAATTGCATCTCCATTTTTTTTCATCAATGAAAATTCATTTACTATCCAGCTTAGTCCTCTTTTGGCTGGTCTGTTTCTGCGGCCAATCGGCCAGCGCGCAAACCACCCAGGCCTCGATTTCGGGGGTTATTTTAGACAGTCAGAAAGCGCCACTACCCGGCGCTACGGTCCAGGTTCGGAACGAATCGACCGGTTTTACTACCGGAACGGTAACCAATGCGCAGGGCGATTATTCGTTCAAAGAACTGCCGCTGGGTGGTCCCTACACCATTAGGGCCACGTTTATCGGCTACGGCGAACAGACCCGCACGGGCTACGCGCTCAACCAGGGCGACGCCATCCGGCTCAACCTGACCATGCAGGAAACCGACCAGACTCTCGAAGTGGTGCAGGTGGTGGCGTCGGGGCTGAAAAACAAAACCGAGAACCTGGGCGCAGCTACGGCCATATCGGCCAAGTCGATCGCGGCACTGCCGGTCAACGGCCGGAATTTTACCTCGCTGATGGATTTGTCGCCCCTGAGCCGGGGTGGGAACATTTCCGGTCAGCTGGGCTCATCGACCAACTACACGATCGACGGGATGAACGCCAAAAACCCGACCTCCGCCGGATCGACCACGAGCCGGAGTGGGGCACCGTACTCGATTTCCATCGAGGCCGTCCGGGAGTTCAAGGTGATCACGAATCAGTACGACGTCATCTACGGCCGTAGCGGGGGTGGTATCGTCAGCGCCGTGACCAAAGCCGGTACTAACAAACTGACCGGGAGCGTGTTCAATTACACCCGCGCCGACTGGCTGTCAAGTCCTTACGACATTCGGGGCAACAACCGCACGAACAAGTTTGCCACGAATCAGTACGGGTTCTCGCTTGGCGGACCGATCATCAAAGACAAGCTGCACTACTTTGTGGTCTGGGATCACCAGCAGGATTCGCGCCCGCTGATCATTGCCGATGTGCAGTCGCCGGCCGACGAAAACCGGTTCAACGTAACCCGGTCTACCCTCGATCAGTTCGTCAGCATTGCCCGCAGCAAGTACGGCGTGGCAAATTCACCTCAATACGGCACTTTCGACAAGGTGCGCGGTTCGGATGCGGCTTTTGCCCGGATCGACTGGCAGATCAACAAAAACAACCTGCTGACCATTCGCGACAATTACACCAACGATCGCAACAAGCTCGGTTTGCAGGACAATACCTCCATCAACATCTACGAGTCGTACGGCAACGATTTCAACCGCGACAACAGCCTGCTGGCGACCCTGCGGACGTCGATCAATCCGCGGATAACCAACGAACTGAAGGTGCAGCACCTGTACACCTACCAGAAAAGTGCCCCCGGCGATCAACTACCCGCGGCCAACATTCCCCGGGCGATCGTCGAAAACGTGGCCTCGACCATCAACGGAAGCTCGCGCTCGACGAATATTCAGATGGGCGGTCACCGCTTCGCGCAGGAAGGGTTCGATAACAATGTGCTGCAACTGGTCGATAACCTGTACTACAACACCGACAAGGCCCAGTACACCTTCGGGATCGATCTGATGTACACCCGCGCGCATTCGCTCTACGGCAGCGAAGTCAACGGACGTTTCCATTACACAGTCGATACCGACACCAAAATGACGGCGCTGGAGAAATTTGCGGCCCTGCAACCTTACCGGTATTACCGCGAAGTACCGCTGGTAGCCGATCCGAGCGTTACGGGTAACATCCTGAACGCGGGAATTTATGGGCAGATGAGCACGAAGCTGGCGCTTGGATTAGACATGACTGCCGGGCTGCGTCTCGATTATGCACACTACCCGACGGCTCCGCTGAACCAGCTGGTGTATGACGAGCTAAAACTTCGGACGGACAATAAACTGAAATCGTTTGTGGTACAGCCGCGGTTGCAACTGACCTGGGACGTCAATGAGCGGCATACCGATTTCGTTCGATTCGGGGCCGGGGTGTTTGCTTCAGATATCAACAACTACGTCCTGATCAATAACCTGACGTTCGATGGCAAACACCTGGCTACGGTCGACGTCCGCGCCCCGAACATCCCGACGCCTGATTTCCTCGCTTACCGGCAGAACTACAACAGCATCCCGTCGCTGGCGGCTTTCCAGCTACCGACGATCAACATGACTGGGTCCGATGCCCGGGTGCCGGTGCTGTACAAAGCCAACCTGTCGTATAACCGCTACCTGACCGACAAGCTGAAAGTGGGTATTACGGGTTATGCCACACTGGGTCGCCATAACTACATGTACGTAGACCGCAACATGGTGACCGATCCGTTCTTCCGCCTGGCCAACGAAGATAACCGGGGCGTGTATATTCCCCTGGACAAGATGCCGACCAACGGCGCGGGCGACTGGCTGCAGGGCCGCATCAGCCAGAAGCTGGGTCGGGTGCTGGAGCTGAACAGCCAGGGTAAAGTGAACCAGTTTGCGCTGGTGGCCGACGCTACGTACCAATACTTCAGAGACGGTGAGTTTTCGGTTAGCTACACCTGGAACGACACCCGCGACAATACCTCGTTTAACGGTAACGTAGCCAATACGGCTACGCTCTCGCTGCCCGTCAAGGACGATCCGCGGAATTTGAGCAAAATGACCGCTTCCGATAACCAGTTCCGCCACAAGGTGGTCTTCTACGGAACCTTGCCCACCTTCTACGGCATCAGCATCGGGGTTCGATATTCGGGTATCGGTGGCACGCGCTATTCGCTGTTGTCGGGCGCGAACAGCAACGCCGACTTCGTATCGGGCACCAACGACCTGGCCTTTATCTTCGACCGGGCCAATGAGAACGTACCGACCAACGTGAAAAACGGCTTACAGGCGATCTTCGACAATCCGGACGCGAGCCAGAGTATCAAGGATTACATCAGTGAGTACGCCGGGAAAATTGCCGAGCGAAACGGGGGTGTCAACGGTTTCTACGGTGTTTTCGACATTCGGGCCAGCAAGCGCTTCCGGCTGTATAAAACCCACAGCATCGATGTGTCGGTAGATGTGTTCAACTTTGCCAACCTGCTCAACAAATCCTGGGGTGTCAACAAGTCGCTGGGAACGCAGGCCTTGTATGCGCTCGGGATTCCGGCTACCTCGACTACGCCAGCCGTCGCAGCGTTCGACAAAACCAATCAGCGGTTTGTGTACCGGGTGAACACAGCAGGTGTGGTTACGCCTTCCGGCGATCCGTACCAGCTCCAGCTGGGCGCACGGTATAGCTTCTAAGGATACCGTAAACGAGTTTATTCAGAACACAACAGCAAGGCCGGATGGCGAAATTCGTCGTCCGGCTTTGGTGTATTGTATCACCGACCGTCCCGGTCGGGTGTTAAGCAGAAACTTCTCGCCCGACCGTCCCGGTCGGTGATACAATACTTTAGATAAAATATCTTGTATGTAAATTTCTCTATATATTCGTCTGTGTATGATGTTGTAACTACAGCCCGTTATGGGAAGCTTTTCGATCCAGATTCCGCAGCCCTGTCATGAACGCTGGGCCGATATGCAACCGACTGAGCGCGGTCGGTTCTGCGCCAGTTGCCAGAAAACAGTAGTCGATTTCACCGGCCTCTCCGATGCGGAAATCATACGACTGCTCAGTCGACATCCGGAAACAACCTGTGGACGGTTGCGAAATGAACAGCTCAATCGCCCGCTCTACGTGTCTGAACCTGGTTCGGGGCCAGTGTGGCGGCACTGGCTTAGTCTGGTTGCGCTGGGATTATTTGGCTGGCAAACGGCCCGTGCTCAGGTCAGTCGGCCTACCCGCCACCCGCAGCTGATGGCTCAACGCCAGACACCGGTGAGCGCCGGGATTTCCGTAGCCCCAATTCCGGTTGAGACCGCCGGTGGGCCGGAGAAGATGTGGACGATTACCGGGCGAGCGCTGCTTCAAGATTCTGTCGGAAACATAACGCCCTTGTCCGGTGCTGACGTAGCACTTGGTGGCTTTAAAACACAGACGGATAGCGCAGGAGCGTTTACAGTGTCTTTCCCTAAACTGACGCGGGCGACGGATCTGACGGTCTTTGTCTCGGCTCTGAATCGTATTCATAATCGGAGTCGTATCCATGAGCGGATTACGTTCGATGTTTCCCCGTTTATGAGTTCGATTACGCTGCCTGATCTGGTGATCAACGCGCCCACGTGGGCGCCAGCCCGGAACATAACGGGCGGTGGTCTGATGATCGTTCGAAAGCCCTCCCTATGGCAGAAGGTGAAACGGAAACTGTTTCGCTAAGCTGAACCTGACCGGCTTTACTACCTGACTTCGATTCGCGTCAACTCGATAGGGCTCCCAATACTGTTGTCGGATTCCATTCCCGGATAGGTCAGCGTGTAGCCGTTGATACGAACTGCCAGTCGATCTTTTTTGTAGGCATCTGGTAAATTACAGGCTACCCAAGGAACATTGAGACCCGATACGTCAGGCTGATCCAGGTAAAAAATCGTGAAATTGCCAGCAGAGGTAGTATACGACTTGGCGATAACGATCGTCTCTACTGCCTTCAACTCTTTCACTCGTGTATACATAGTTGTAGCGTCGTTGCAGCCCCAAAGATCGACGGGCATGATCGTTTCGTCGGAATGGCAATTCGTTAACGAAATAAAAAGCAGGGGCAGAATCGGTAAGGGTCTCATGGGGTCAGTCTGTTTGTTCATATGAACCACGACGACCTGTAAACGTTGGAATGATTACGATTGATAAACAGGGATTATCTCAGTGGAGATTGTCCAGGCTAGCAGCCAATTTTCAGATTGTTATATAGAGATTACCACTCATCTGGCTCTTGGCTGGTTGCCGGTTACCCGAAAAATAGCAGCCAGGTTAGCAGGACAAACAGCAGCAGACTACCCACAAACGCCAGTTGCCGGATGCGCGAATAACGCACGTATCGGCTGTTACCGGCTATCAGATTCATCAGTTCATTGATCCAGTGCGTTAGCATAAACGGCCCAATCGTTTTCAATCGGCTAGTTCGGCAAAATACCGTTGCGGTCGGTTATCGACATGTTATGATTCGGTTAAGCTTACAGCCCAGTCGGTCAGGCCAGCAAACACACATCGGCTGGCAGCCTGCCGCAACCCAGCATCCGACGAATGAGCGAACGGTTGACCGTTGGGTAAAAAAGGTAGTTGTAAAGGTGGAGCGGCCTTCTATCTTCAAGGTTCCCGGTCGGCGTCTGCCGGAAAGCCAATTCAGGATCAGGTCGATGGCATCCTGAACCCTGGGCCGACGGCACTGGTAATGCAATGCCCGGCGGGTAGCACTACTGACTATTCTCGTTTTCCCAATGATACCTTATAATCTTGTTTTACTGGATGATCATCAGGTTGTACTGGAGAGCCTGGCGAACCTGCTGGCCACCTCCACCCGGTTTCAGGTAATCGGTATGGCCAACGACCGGCTTTCGCTACTGGATGTACTGGAGCAGGCCGAGTCGGGCCGACAGACCGTCGATGTGCTGATTACCGACCTGATGCTGCCCACATTGACAGGAACCGACCTGATCGTGCTGGTGAAAGCCCGGTACCCACACGTAGCGGTGCTGGTTCTGTCGGGCTCCGACGACCCCGTGCTGATCCGGCAGGCGCTACAGGCTGGTGCTGATGGCTACGTGACCAAAACCGCCGACAAAAGTGAGCTGTTCGATGCGATCCAGGCCGTTGCAGTCGGCCGCCGGTACATCGACAGCCGGGTTTTTCCGCTCAGCGAATCGACGCCAGCTACCGTTGCCGACAGCCCACTGACCGAGCGCGAAGCTCAGGTAGCCTGCCTGATCCTGGAAGAATTATCGAGCACGCAGATTGCCGAGCGGCTGTTCATTTCTTTCAACACCGTAGAAACCCACCGCAAACGGATCTACCAGAAATTAGGCATTACAACGGCGCTGGGGCTGATGAAATATTCGCTGGGTCGGGGCGCCCTGAAGTGCTAGAACGACAGCAGCAGCCGGGCGGTAGTGCCATTTTTCCGGCTCGACTCGATCCAGAACTGAGCCCCGATGGCTTCGGCACGCTCCCGAATGTTGTGTAAGCCCATGCCCGCTTCCTGTAGGTGATCGTTGCCGATGCCGTCGTCGATGACCTGAATGGCCAGCCAGTTGTCATGCCTGACCAGCCGCAGGTGGGCCTGTTGCGCCTGAGCGTGCCGCAGAATATTTGTGCAGAGTTCGAGGCAGATCACGTACAGGTTAAATTTGACATCCGGAGCCAGCGGCAGTCGGCCCGCCGATTCATCTGTGAGCGAAAACGCGGTTTTACCCACCAGGTTGAGCTTTTTCACCAGCCCTTTCAGCGAAACCACCAGTTCCTGCTGAAGCAACTGTTCCGGTATGAGGTTGCGCGAGACCTGCTGAACCTGGGCCACCGCGTCGTTCAGCAGGATGAGGCTGTTTTCGTACAACTGCTTATCGCGGGGTGGCAGCCCTTCGGCATCGATGGTCTGAAAGGTCATTTTGGTCGCGCCGAGCAGGCTGCTCACCCGGTCGTGCAGCTCGGTCGCCACGCGCTTCCGCTCGATGGTCTGCCCTTTGATCAGCGCCATTTCAATCTCCCGGTTTTTGGCCTGTAGCGCCCGGTTGGTCCGTCGCAGGCGCAGGCTGTAATAGAGCAGGAGCAACCCCAGCAGGCTGATGATAATAAGGCCGACGAGCAGCAGATTCCGCAGGCCTTTCTGAGCCGACAGTCCTAGCCGCAATTGATCGATCTTCAGTTGCTTGATCGTGGCCTGCTGGGTTGCCTGCTTCTGGGCCGAAATGGCCTTCAGTTGCTGGGTTTCCAACTGATGCTTCAGGGCACTGGTCTGCGCCCGCCGAAGCAGTTCATTGGTACGGAAGGTGCTGCTGAGACGATCGATTTCCGCCTGTTTGGCCAGGGTCTGATACCGCTGGTTCTGAATGAGCTGTTCGTGCTGATAGGCGGTTTCCAGCCGTTCGCGGTCGTATTTGGCTTTGATGCGCAGGCTTTCTACCTGATTGATGGATTGCTGCTGTTCCCGCATTTTGGCGTTGTAAAGCCGCTGATAGGCAAAGGCATTTTTCCAGTCTTCCAAATGCTCGTAACTTCTGATCAGGACCGAATAGGCGGTGAGCATCGGCGCATACACCTTCTGGTTTTTAACCAGCGCTTCTTTGGCGCTGGCAATGGCGTCGGTATACTGAGCCAGACCCAGGTACGCTTCGGACAGATCGGCCAGGGCATCGGCCTGGGGGAGGGGTGCTTTGAGCTGATCCCAGTATGCGGCCGATTGTTTCAGAAGCGGAACCGCCTGCGCAAATTTATGCTGGGTGGTATACAGCAGCCCGATGTCGTTGAGCAGATACGCTTTGTTCGAAACCGATGCTTTGTGCTGGTTCAGCAGTGCCCACGCCAGCAGGTAATGCGTTTCGGCGTTTTCCAGGTCTTTCTGCCCTTTGTAGGCTTCGGCCAGGTACTGGTGCAGGCTGGCCAGGTGCAGCCGTTCGATTTTTGGGTCCTTCTCGAACCAGCGGATGCTTTTCTGCAGGTATGATACCGCGTCGTTGTACTCGCCGATCGTGCTGCTGATCTTGCCCAGGTTCCGGTAAATCCGCCATACGTATAGGCCGTACTGTTCGGGCGACGTATCGACCAGGGCCAGCAACTGATAATTCAGTTTGATGGACTGGGGATAGTTGTTTTTGAAATCCCGGTAGTAGCGCTCATTTTCGAGGAGCCCTTTAATCTGGTATTTGATATTCTTTTTCCGCTCGGCCAGTCGGATCAGGCGATTGGTGATGAGCAGAGCGCTGTCGCGGTGGGTCATGCCGCTGTAATGCACGTACGCCAGAAAATGCAGGTACTCCAGGCGGGCCGTGTCGACCCGTGGGGTTGGGCGCAACTGATCGAGCTGGCGCAGGCGCGTGCGGGTAGCCTGCAACAGACTATCGACATAATGCCGATCCATCCGGCGGTCAAAATCGAAAGGTGGTGTATCATAGCTCTGAGCCCGCAGGGAAAGGCAGATTCCCGGCCAGCAGAGCAGCAGTACGTAGTGACGCAGTTTCATTGTATTCACCAAACGGCAAAATCCTTCTCATCGACTCCTTCGCGTGGCCTTCCAGCCCCAAAATCACTGAATTCAGTGACTCCAAATCACGGATTCGGGGGATTTACGGGTGTCTGGAGACGAGCGACCTTTGTGCCGTTAATTCTCTGATATACAACCTAAAGGTAATTATCTATCCCTCATGAAGTTTTCCATCTTAGGACTGGCTTATTTAACGGTCATCTGCCGAATAGCCACCGCTCAGCACGCTGAGCCGATTCCTTCGCCCAACGGTACTTCCCCGTCTGCCATCTCGGCCACTCAAATAGCCAGACAGACTGATCAACTGCCCATTACGTTTACACTTGATACCATCTATTGATGAAAACCCTGCTTATTTCGCTGGTCGCCCTACTCTGCGCGGTCCTTTATTTTCGCTCGTTCCGCTTCGACTTTCTCGATTTGACCGGTCCACAATCCGACATTACCTGGGAAGATATTACCGAAGATCTCTGTCCGTAAGGCATCGGGCCGCTCGGTGCATGAGCGTGGTTCCCGATTCATATACACCACTAAATAAATGATTCGATTTCGTCATCATCAACTACTCAATCTGACCGTATTTTGTGTACTGTCAGTCTGCGGGGCCTTCGGGCAAAGCATTCAGGGCCGTATTACCGACAATACGGGGGCGGGTATCGCTGGCGTACCGGTCGTGGTTCTGAATACCGAAACCGATACAACGACCGACTCCACAGGGGCTTATCGGGTTCAGCTAGCGCCGGGTTCATACACGCTTCGTTTCGGTTTTGACCGCTTCGACGTGGACAACGTATCGGTTGTGCTAACGGACGACATCCCGGTTACCGTCGATGTCAACCTGTCGGAAGAACACTCCCGGCTCAGTAAAGTCTACGGAATGCCGCTACCGGAACCCCGTAGACAGACCACTAACGAGATTGATCCAGATTATCGATTTCCGGATAGCCGGATGAATACGTGCTCAGAATCGTTTTCGCGGCACGTCAATCAGCAGGATAAACGTGGAGACCAGCGACCACGCCAAAAACGGGGCGTAACCGAAAAGCCAGACGAGTAGGAATGTAAAAACAACGACCATGCCAAAATATGTCATTGAACGGGAGATTCCCGGTGCCGGCTCCCTGAGTGCCGATGAACTGAAAGCGATTTCGCAGACCTCCTGTGGGGTGCTGAACAACATGGGCCCGCAGATTCAGTGGGTTCAGAGCTACGTAACGGGCGACAAGATTTACTGTGTGTATAATGCGCCCAATGAGGATATGATTCGCGAACACGCCCGGCAGGGTGGTTTCCCGGCTAACTCGGTCAGTAAGGTGTCCACCATCATCGATCCGACCACGGCCGAGTAGGCTACCATCGCGGGAATAAAATCACCGGACTGCGGGCTTTTTTAGCTGCAATCCGGTGATTTTCGTTGGCTGCCTACCCAAATCTGGCAAAAGCGCGCAGGCGATGACCAGCCTGTCGGGTGCTTAGTCGTCGCCCTCTACATCGACTCCAGACTCAATGGCGGCCGCTTCGTCGTTGGTCGTAGCCGAGTCGAAATCGGTTGAATCGAAATCGGTTTGATCCAGGGTCGTTTCCTGTGGCTGCTGATTTTCCATAACTGGTTCTGCTGGTTTAAACGTACATTATCCGTAAAACCTGAGCATGGACGTGAAGTTGCCGATACCGTCATTAGTAAGGTACTGGCCTAAGGATGGCTGAACTACGCTTGCCCGGAAACCAGGCGACCGCACTAATACAGGCCGTTCATTCACTTTTTGCGTCAATTGTCCCGCCCTTTGTTTCACTTGCCCGGGAAAAGGGTTTACCTATACCGCGCCGAACGGTCAGGCAATCATAGCCGACCAAGTCTTCGGTGCGAATTCCCTATAGTATGCAAGACAATCGTTTAGTCATTATTTCGTACCGGCTACCGTTTTCCTTTAAAACCGAAAATCGGGTCACAACCGTCAAACCCTCGGCGGGCGGGCTGGTAACGGCCGTCAAATCGCTGGATTTTCCGGATTCGGCCCCCAAACCCGTCTGGGTTGGATGCGCCGACTTCTCGCCAGCGCACTGGAAGAAGCACAAACACCTGGTCAATGACGATTTCGAGTATGTCCCGGTGTTTCTGGACAAAGCCACCAACAAGGGGTTCTACAATGGGTTTGCCAACTCGGTGCTCTGGCCGCTTTTTCATTATTTTCCCACGTACGTCGACTACCACCAGGAGTACCTGACGGCCTACCAGACTGCCAATCAGACTGTTTGCGATACCGTTGCGGAACTGTTGCAGCCCAACGATCTGGTCTGGGTGCATGATTATCACTTTCTTCCCCTGCCCGAACTGATTCGTCAGCAACAGCCCTCGGCGACCATCGGCTTCTTTCTGCATATCCCGTTCCCGTCCTACGAACTCCTGCGCCTGCTGCCTGGTGCCTGCCGTACGTATTTACTGAAAGGCTTGCTGGGAGCTGACCTGGTGGGGTTTCATACCACCGACTATCAGGTCCATTTTCTGGAGTCGGTGAAGGTGAGCCTGGGGTTGTCGCATCGCCTGGGCGTCATAGCGACCGATCAGACGAGTGTAAAAACCGGAGCCTTTCCCATTGGTATCAACTACAATTTGTTTCATGCCGCTTTTGAGCAGGAAGAGGTGGTGCAGGAACGGCAGGAGTTAAAGCGATCGTATCCGTACAAAATCATTTTCTCCGTCGATCGCCTGGATTACACAAAGGGCGTGATGCAACGACTGGATGCGCTGGAGGTCCTGCTTCGGCAAAATCCGGAGTGGATCGAAAAACTGGTTTTTATTCTGGTAGTGGTACCCTCCCGCGACCAGATTCAGACCTACGGCGAGCGGAAGCAAATGATTGAGCAGGCCGTAGGGCGAATCAACGGGTTGTTCGGTACGCTGACCTGGCTGCCCATTGTTTACCGGTACTCGGATATAAGCTCTCAGCAGCTATCGGCTCTCTATTCGGCCTGCGATGTGGCCCTGATAACCCCTGTCCGCGACGGCATGAACCTGGTTGCCAAGGAGTTCATTGCGTCCCGGCAGGATCAGCAGGGAGTTCTGGTGCTGAGTGAGCTGACGGGGGCGGCCAACGAGCTGGGCGAAGCCCTGCTGGTCAACCCACTCGACGAATATGAGGTGGCCGGGCAATTGCTGAACGCCCTGACGATGGACCCCGACGAACAGCGGGAACGTATGGCGATCATGCAGCAGCGCATAGCCAGTTACGACGTCCGGCAGTGGGCCCATGACTTTATCGACCAGTTGACGGGGCAGATTCAGGCGTCGGCGGGGCAGGGAGCTAGCCTGAATGAAACCGATCGACAAGCAATGCTGGAGCAGTACGCAAAAGCCAGCTCGCGGCTTTTTCTGCTGGATTACGATGGCACCCTGGTTGACTTTACGGCCGACCCGGAGGAGGCCAGCCCCCCAGCCGAAGTGCTCGATCAGTTGAGCCAGCTGGCGGCCAATCCCAAAAATAAAATCGTGGTGATCAGTGGGCGACCTGAGCCAACCCTGGAGAAATGGCTTGGGCAACTGCCCATCGATCTCGTCGCAGAGCACGGCGCGTCGGGCCGGCGGGATGGCGTCTGGACGCGGCATGGGGCCGACAACCAACCCTGGAAAGCGATGCTACGCCCAATTCTGTCGGATTTTGTCAGCCGATGCACCGGTTCGTTTATCGAAGAGAAAGAAGCTTCGCTGGCCTGGCATTACCGCGGAGTCGGCGAGCGCATGGGGTTCGAGCGGTCCCGCGAGCTGATCGACCTGCTGGACCATCTGCTGCCCAGAGAACTGCGGGTACTGGACGGTCAGAAAGTGGTTGAGGTAAAAAGCCAGGAGACGAGCAAAGGAAAAGTAGCCAGCCAGTGGGCAACGGACCAGCCGGATGCGTTTGTGGTAGCGATTGGCGACGATCAGACGGACGAAGACATGTTTGTCGCTCTGGCCGACAGAACCCCCTATACCATCAAAGTTGGGTCGCTGGCTACCCAGGCGCACTACCGGGTTGAGAATGTCAGGCAGGTGCTGGCTCTTTTAGCCGAGTTTGCCACACATGCCGAATAGCGGTCTTGTAGGAACTAAGGCCTATAAATGAGTCGGTCGAGTACAGGCCCTCTCACGAGCGGCCACCTGTCGGCACGGGCATACCAGTTGAGCTTAGCTTTATCGGTATGCCCGTGCCGACAGGTGGCTGTGTGCATACCAGTTGAGTTTGAGGCTGTCCGAGGGCAATCGTAAAGCACCGAAATGGAGTCGATTATTTAGTGGAATGCCCCTGCCAATATTGATCTAATTGGGTAAACTGCTCTAGCCAGCCCATATACGTCGTCGGTTTGACCAGATAAGCCGTGCTGGCGTGCTGAAAGCAATCGGCCATATCTTCCTGGGCACTGGAGCGGCTGAGTATAATCAGCGGAATGGGTCGATAGTCGGGGTGGGCCTTCACCGACTTCAACACATCGATGCCGTGTTCGGCCTGGGGTAGGTATAAGTCGAGCAGGATCAGCTTAGGTAGTTCTTTTTCGGCCTGGTGGCAACTGTGCAGATAAGGCATAACTTCCTCCGATGTCGAAAGCCACACCATCTCGGCCTGTGGATAGCGTTGCAATAAAGCCCAGCGGGTCAAGAACCATTCGTCTACGTTGTCTTCAACGACCAGAATGCTTTCCTGTAGAGGAGTTGGTTGATGCCAATCTGTCGGATAGTCAGTTTCCTTCGGAAAATAAGTCTCATACACTTGGGCCCGATACCGGGCAAGTTGTCGGTAGAAGGATTGAACGGAGAGATCCCGCTGAAAAGCCGGGTCCTGATCGGATGAATGCCTCATAAGACAAGGTAGTATAGGGAGCTTTTTAATAAGGAGTGATGTATCCTAAAGGTAAAATCTTACACAACAGCAATTTACAGAAACAGTGAAAAGTAAGGTAACGGGCTGTCGTTGCCAATACGTTTCCCCCGCCTGCCCCGATGGGCTCCTGAACTTACCCGATAAGCGAAAATTAGTAGCGATCTGGCCAGCCGATGGACCGTTGGTTCACTTTCCAACAAGTTTTGAACTTCGAAAAAAGACATCGATGCAGGGAAACACTTATTAATGAACTGATTGACAGAGGATAGTATATCCTATTTACGCCGGCTTTGGCGAACGCTGGTCTAGGCAATACCGTAAGTGCCGGGTCGATTTCCTGCCGACTGGGTTATAGTTCTGATAACCGAATCATCCTCCAGGCGTCAAATGATGAAAAGTAAAGCAAGTTATTCTCCGACTAACGTCAACTTTACGGCCGCCAAAGTGCTGATTGTCGACGATAATGCGGATCAATGGGCACTGATCCGGCCAGCCATGCAACAGTGCATGCCAGAAGTCGAAGCGGTATATGCGCCGACGGCAGAGCAGGCCCTGGCTCTGCTTGAGCAGTGGCAGACGCTTGAATGGGAAGTTCCCAAACTGATTTTACTCGACCTATATCTGCCCTACAACGCCAACGGCTGGCATGTGCTTAAAGCCATCAAAGCTTTCAAAGCGCCAATCGATCAGATTCCGGTCATTGTGTTTAGTTCCTCGGCCTCAGCGGTCGATATTGCCACCTCCTATAGCCTGGGCGCATCGGCCTACGTGGTCAAACCGACTCAGTATGAAGACTGGATGCTGTATTTCACGCAGATACGGGCTTATTGGTGGGAAACCGCCAGCCTGCCTATCATTCAATACAATGTGCTGGGGTAAACCAGACCGACAAGCTGGCTGACGCGTTTTATTGGCTCATCGCTGCTTCAGTTCGTACCTGGTCAGGTGGGGCGCCTTGTTTTGTTTGTCAACTGCAAATGCGGCATACCGATTTCGATGTTACTCTTACTTGATGGATTTTTTCGGGGAATTTACTGCCGCAGGGTAGGCTACTGGGTAGAAGACTGTGAGAAAGCATTCGAGCTATTGAATGAACTCGTCAGGCAGGAGTGGGTAGTTGAGCAGGCCATCCTGGCCGAAAACGGGGCACGACTTCGCCTGCCCGTCGAAGCGTTTGATGGCCGGTCTGTACGGGCACACCTGCACGCTCTGCAGCAACAGTGGGAGCAACTGCTCCAGCACCCGCCGAAGCTGACGGGCCGGGCTGTCCGGCAACGAGAGCAGTATTTACAACTGGATGCGTATTACAACAGGTTGCTGAGGCATTTAAGAAAACAGCTTTTACAGGACCAGGTCAGAGAAAGTCAGCTGGCTCAGTCTAAGCCAGATACGATTCACGTAAGCAGTCAGGAAAATCGATTACTGGAGCGAACCCGGTATTTATACCAGCAGACCCAGGAAAATCGTCGACGTAACTGGTACCGGTTGCAGGCTCTGGAGCTACAGGCTAAAACGGACTGATTGGCTAGCCTGGCCTTCGACACTGGTAGAGAGACGGCTGGCTCTGCCGCTTTTCCGGAGCCTGCCGTCCTGAACACAACCAGGTCCCACAGCCTCACTTCCGTTCTCCTCTCCGAACCGATTTATGAGCGCATCGGTATTGATCAGTACGAGTGCTTAGCCAACGCCCAAACAACGTCAACCCATGAAGTATTTACTGCGTGTTCTTTGTCCGCTATCGGTCAGCTGTTTAATTGGCTGCGACACTGGCGTCCGGGAGCTGGATTTCATCAATAAACAATTTCAGGCTACGTATAACCTCGACTCAACCCGCACCATCGACAGCACACGGTTAGCGGCTCTGCGCAACGCAAAAGCCGTTTATAATTTCAGTGAGGACGGAAAAGGAACGACTCACATTCAGATGGGCATGGTATCGAACGACATTCCGTTTACGTGGAAGGTCCAGAACGACAGCCTGTCTATCAATAAGGCGGTGTATCTGGTCCGCAAGCAGAATAGAGGGCTTGTGCTGGTCAATGACTCGGTCAAGCTTTTTTTTAGCCGACAGCCGTAGCCAGTACCGGTCCGGAAAGGCTATTGGGCGGGACAGCGCCTGAACCCAAGTCGGTGTGATCGGCAACCTGGGCGACGCTTCCGAAAGCCGCACAAGTGCCGACACTACCGTTCTTTCGCGTACCCCTGGCCCCTCTACGGGCCAATCACCTACGCCCTTTATTGCCTGACGGGTTGCCGCGAGCCACTGCTCGTGCTGGTACCAATCGGTTTCCGCGGGCCCGCAGCCTGCTGATTGACGACTTTGCCGGATTGTTTCCCCGAGCCGTGTTCTGCTGTGTTCTGCTTCTGTTGATTGTGCCCCTGGCCAGTGGCAGCCGAAGCGGCTTTCGACTCCGAACTGATGGTCAATTCGTTGCTTCGCCCGGCAGGCGTAACCCGCTTACTGGGAGCCACATGAGTTGCTTTGGGGCTGGTCGAACTCTTTCCACTGGCATTGTCAGGCAGATTACCACCCGACTGGGCGTAGGTATGGGCGGTAGCTATGGTCAGCAATAGGACTACCGGTAAGGATGTTGCTTTCATACGTTACAAATCAAGCTGGGGTTTCCAATAAGTATTCCCCTGTTTAACGGACCAGCAGGGAAAAAAGCTGGAGCCCATGAGCAGGAGTGAGGAAAAGGGCAACTCACCGAATCCGCGGATTGCGGGACCGTTTACCAACTACTTTAAACCCTGTGCTGATGAGCAGGTTGCAGAACAATGGTCACGTGCGCTTTTAACTGACTCCGTTCAGGCTCGTCGGCCAACCACCAGGTTTGACTAAGGGATTGTATGGCTAATGAGGCAGAATCTTTCGATTCCTTTCCGGATCGATCAGACGTAGAATCAGACCATAAACGGCTTCAAAAAGCGCTACGCCAGTCGGAAGAGCGGCAGCGGCTGATACTGGGAAGTGCTAAAGATTACGCCATTTTTACAGTCGATCTGGCCCGCCGGATCAGCAGCTGGAATGCCGGCGCTCAGGCAATGTTCGGGTTCGCAGAAAATGAAATCCTGGGTCAACTGGGCGACATCCTGTTCGTTCCGGAAGACCGGGCTACGGGCCAGCCTCAGGGCGAGGCTCAGAAAGCCATTCAGGAGGGGCGGGCCGAAAACGAACGCTGGCATCAGCGCAAGGATGGCTCGCGCTTCTACGGCTCCGGCGTAACGACACCCTTGCGTGAGGAAGACGGGGTGATTGGCGGGTTGGTCAAAGTTATGCGCGATCTGACCGCCCAGAAGCTGGCCGAAGAAGCCCTGCAGGCCGCCGACCGACGAAAAGACGAGTTTCTGGCCATGCTAAGCCATGAACTGCGTAATCCACTGGCCACCCTGCACAATACCCTGCTGTTGCTGGAACTGACCCAGGGCCAGGACCCTAGCCTTCCCTTGCCGAAAGCCCTGGGCCTCATGAATCGGGAAGTGCTTCATCTGGAACGTATGGTCGCCGATTTGCTCGATGTAAGTCGCATCAGTCGCGGAACGGTTCAGTTGCAGTGGGAACGGATCGATCTAAGGGCACTGATCACCAGAGCTGTGGAAGTAGTGCAGGCTTTATACCACTCGGGAAATCGCCAGTTGATAGTCGCATTAACTCCCGGACCTGTTTACGTGAAAGGCGACTCCACCCGGTTGCATCAGGTGCTGGTGAATCTGCTTACCAACGGCATTAAATACACACCGGACGGGGGCCACGTCTGGCTTGCCCTGGAGCAACGACCGGATAAGCCAGAAGCCATAATCCGTATTCGCGACGATGGTATCGGCCTGGCCGCCGATCAGCGGACGAGTATTTTCGAGGTATTCATGCAGGTAAACAATTCATTGGATCGACCACAGGGGGGGCTGGGGCTGGGCCTGACCGTCGTCAAACAATTGGTCGAACAGCACGGTGGCCGCGTCGAGGCCCGGAGCGAGGGGCTGGGGCTGGGGAGCGAATTTATCGTTCAATTGCCATCGCTTCCCGTAGAATCAGGGTCGGGGGCAACTAGAGGGTCCCGCTCCGCCGAAGCTTCCTTTCGGGTACTGGTCGCCGATGACAACCGCGATCTGGCCGATACAACGGCGATGCTTCTCCGCCGGTCGGGCTACGACGTTCATACCCGCTACGGAGGTGAGGAGGCCGTCGTAGCTGCCGAACAGTTACGGCCCGATGCGTTGTTGCTGGATATCGGCATGCCCGGTCTGGATGGCTACGTGGCCTGTCAGCAGATTCGCCAGCAGCCGTGGGGAAGCGCCATTTTTATCATTGCCCTGACCGGCTACGGGCAGGAAGAAGACAAACGCCGGACTCGCCAGGCCGGTTTCGATGCGCATCTGGTCAAGCCGGTAGACTTTCAGGAGCTGACCAGTCTGCTGGCCTCGCTGAAAAAGTAGACGCAACAGGTTCTTTCAGACGACCAGGGCGGTCTGGCGCAGCGGACCCGGATCGTGTGCCACACGTATTCTGGGCTCGTAAGTCCGCATCCGGTCGGACTGGTAAACCGCGCCCGATGCGTTCGGATCGTTGCTACCGGAACGGGCAGGGGCCATGATTCTCTCCCTCCGCACGGCTTCTGTGCGGCTACCCCGTTTCCTCAATTTTAAGCTCATTTTACGGTTTTACGGTCGTCTGACCGGTTAAAAAAGCGAAGACGAGCGAAAGTCGCTAACAAATGTAGGGGCAACAGGACCTAACCGTTTAGTGGTCGGGCCGGCGCACAGCTCGCTGGCCGACGCCCTATAAATCAACCCAAACGACTAAACATACCCAACTATGGACAACCCAACCAAAGCCGTCAATCCACACACGAGCGTCGAATCGCTGATCGATAAACGTATTCTGCTATCAGGGGGCACCACCGGAATCGGCCGCGCCATTGGCCAGCTGATGAGTTCCTATGGGGCGCGGATTTTTACCTTCGGGCGGCATCCGGAACCGCTGGAGGAAGCGCTCTCGGCTATGCGGGATGCAGGTGGCCAGGCCGACGGGATGGTGGCCGACGTGGCCACATCGGCGGATATTCGGCGAGTGGTCGAGCAGGCCGAAACGACGCTGGGCGGACTCGATATTCTGATCAACTGTGCCGCTTTAGGAGCAGAGTCCATCGCCGAAATGGCCGATGAAGACTGGCGGTACGTCATCGACACGAATCTGGTGGGTTATCTGGCGCTCACCAAAGAAGCCCTGCGGTTAATGGAGAAGCAGGGCGCCGGCCATATCGTGTTGATTGGTTCCATGAGTGCCCAGGTCCGCGAATCAGGCTCATCGGTCTATGTCGCTACCAAATCGGCGATCGAGGGCTTTGCTGAAAGCCTGCGCAAGGAAGTCAATGAGAAAGGGATCAAGGTCAGCCTGGTCGAGCCCGGTGCCGTCGGTTCCGATATGCAGCCAACCACGCCGGAAGAAGAGCAAGTCGCTCAGGAAAAAGGAGAAATGCTCAAAGCACAGGACATTGCCGTTTGTGTGCAGTACATTCTGACACAGCCCAAACGCTGCGACATTGTCGGGGTTCAGATTCGGCCGCATCTTCAACTGATCTGACGCGTATGTTCGATTATCCAACGCCACCGTTTCGATCCTCGGTTTTTTCGACCCGAGTGCATGCCGTTTGGGACTACCTGGCGGGGCTGCTGCTGATCGGTTCGCCCTGGCTGTTTGGGTTTGCCAGCGAGCCGCGGGCGAAAAGGCCCATCGTGGTGGCCGGGGGACTGGTGCTGTTGCTGGCAACGGTGACTGACTACGAAGGGGGGCTGTTCAGGAAAGTTCTGATGACGCTTCACCTGGGAATCGGTAGTCTGCTGGGTGCGTCGCCCTGGTTGGGTGATTTTACCGATCGGGTCTACCTGCCGCATTTGTGCCTGGGGTTACTGTGGCTGCTGGCGGGCCGATCGTGGGAGGTTTCGAGGCCGGTTAGAAATGAATTGAACTGGGCGAAAATCCCGCTCGGCGAAATCCAGCTTTTTCCCGTGCGAGCTATTCGTTCTGGGGTATCGATTCCGAAAAGCAGATGTGTCTGGACCTACTGTCGAAAGGGAAAATGGACGCCCGGAAACTGATCACTCACCGCTTTCTGCTGGATGAGGTCAATAAAGCGTTCGAAACGGCCGAAGATAAAGAAAAGACGCATGCGGTCTTTATGGCACTGATCGTTTGATGGAATAAGGTTTACTGATGGAGCGGGCTGTCGATCTCAATAGGATGGGCAGCCCGCTCCGTTGTTAATGACAGTTTGACAAAAATGAGCAACCATGAGCACCGACGCGCTATGATGCCGTCCTGGTTTCCTCCTCGATTTGGGCCAGAACCGCCGTAGCCGTCCGGTTTGGTCGAAAAATCACCGGATTCGGGGAGGGGGAAATCACGGAATCCGGTGATTTTTTGGCCAGCTGAAAGCCGGAATTTTGCCCTGTCAGGCTAAGAAGTCAGACAGCCTGCCGCAAAGCGGAGCCCTGGCAACCGACGCAGGCAAGGTTCTTGAACAACCCATTAACACCATTACTTTTATGCGTAAACACCACTACTTCTGCTTCCTTTCGCTGGTACCCGGTGCGCTGCTGGCGCAGGGAAATTACGTCGCGAACACGGCTAACAAAAGCACACCCGGTATCTACAACACCCTGGTAGGGCCCGGTGCCGGAGCCGCCGGGCCGATCACCGGCGACCGGAACACCATAACGGGCTATAATGCGGGGCTCGTGCTGACCTCCGGTTACTGGAATACCTTCAACGGCGTCGATGCTGGTCGGTTCACCACCTCCGGGGCTTTCAATACCTTTATCGGGAAGGAAGCCGGGCTCTTCAATGTCAATGGCAATGCCAACACATTCGTCGGGGCGCTGGCCGGCTACAGCAATACATCGGGGGTGGTCAATACGTTTGTGGGCTATCAGGCGGGGTATGCCAACACTACGGGCGCCTACAACAACTTTTTGGGTTATGGAGCCGGACATGAAACCACGACCGGAAACGCCAATGTGTTTATCGGTCACATGACGGGCTATTTGAATACCACGGGTCGCTACAACATTTTTATGGGCTACCAGACCGGCTACAACAACACCACGGGTTATGAGAACACCTTCATCGGTTTCGAAAGTGGCAAAAGCAATACCAGCGGCATCGACAATGTCTTCCTGGGCCATCAGGCGGGATTCAACAATACCACGGGGGTCGATAATGTGTATACGGGCGTGGCCGCCGGCTACCTGACAACCGTGGGCAAGTATAACGTATTTATGGGGCACAACGCGGGTTTGTTCAATCAAACGGGTTCGCAGAATACGTTCCTGGGCCATCAGGCCGGGTATAATAATACGGCTTCGTCGAACACGTTTGTGGGCTATCAGACGGGGATGAACAATACGGGCGGCACCAACAATACATTCGTGGGAGCCAGCGCCAACGTACCGTCGGGGTCCAATTTAAGCAACGTAACCGTGGTAGGATACAACGCCCAGGCGACCGCTTCGAACTCGGTTATTCTGGGCAACGAAGCCAGTGTAGGAATCGGCAACACGGCTCCGCAGAACAAACTGGAGATTACGAAAGGCGTTGCCAACCAGTCGGGCCTGCGGTTCACGAACCTGACCAGCAGCTCGCCCGCCCGCCTGCAGAACCAGACCCGGTTCCTGACCGTCGACGCCAGTGGCGATGTGGTGCTGGCCAGCCTGAACAGTTCCAGCCGGGAGGGTGCAGCATCGGCTCCGTGGCAGGCCAGCGGAGAGAATCTGCAGAATACCAATGCAGGTGGGGTCTTGATTGGCAGCGGCATCAGCAAAACCCCAGCGGGTTATCGGCTTTACGTTGCGGACGGCATCCTGACCGAGAAAGTAAAAGTAGCCGTGAAAAGCACCGACGACTGGAGCGACCGGGTTTTTGAGAAAGGGTATACGTTGAAAAGCCTGCAGGAGGTAGAGCAGCATATTCGCCAGCAGGGCCATCTGCCCAGTGTCCCGTCGGCGGCTGAGGTGGTCGAAAAAGGTATAGACCTGGGAAAAATGGATGCCAAACTGCTGGAAAAGATCGAAGAACTGACCCTGTACCTGATCGGGCAGCAGCATGAACTGGAATCGATGCGGCAACAGAACAAACAACTGCACGAGCAGAGCCGCCGGATGGCGGAACGGATGGCCATACTGGAAACGAAAGTGAATCCTTAACGATAACCCTCATGAAACGTATTTTAGGCCTCCTAAGCCTGCTGTTGCTGGCTCGTCTGGTGGTTGCGCAGGAATACCGTCAGCAGCTTAGCCTGAGTCGGGCGGTCACCTCGGGTGTCGTCGGCGAGAAGGCTACGGAATCGATTGCGGCCCGCAACCGGATAAGCGGGGGCGCTACGGCAACCTATACGGCCGGTCGGTCGGTGAGTCTGCAACCCGGCTTTTTCGCGCTGACCGGCTCGGTCTTCCGCGCTACCATCGAAACCGTATCAGCGCTGGGCGACAACCTCAACGTGTCGGTGCGAGCCTACCCAAATCCATTCGCCGGGCACACTACCATCGAGTATCACCTGCCGGTGGGCGGGCCAGTGCGGCATACGCTCCTGAATGCCAGCGGACGGGTACTACGGCAAACAGAAACCACCACCGAGTCGTCGGCTGGCACTCACCAGACGCAGATCGACGCCAAAGACCTGCCGACGGGCGTGTACCTGTACCAACTGACCGTAGGCGCTCACACGCATACCCTGCGGTTGATCAGAAAATAACCGGCTTTGCTCGTAAGCGGACAGTCTTTTGACGAATGAAAGCGAGCGGACTCGATTTACTGCTGAATCGAGTCCGCTCGCTGGTTAAAAACAGACCCACTCAGCCGATGGTCAGCGTATGTTCGAAGGGGGTGATGCCCGTCAGGTATACATGTACCCCATCGGTGCGCAGACTGCCGAAATGCGAGGAGTAGAGCTCGCCTTCGAGTCCCGTCAGCTTGCTGTGTTTGAAACTACCCGGCCCGAAGGTGATGGAATCTTCACCAGTCTTGTATTCGCCCGAGCCCTGTTCCAGTGCGTAATTGTCCGTACCCGCCAGCTTGGTCAGACCCGTCAGTGAGCCGCCTTCCCGAAAGCAGAGTTCGATCGTTACATGGACGCCCGCTTCGCTTTTTACGCTGAACGTCAGCTTGTTGGAGCCATTCTTCTCTTCGGCTACAATGGTCGTTTCCAGCGTCTTTACGTTGCTCTGCGGCCGGTGCCCGAAATCCATCTTGTTCCAGAACCGCCCGTCGGTGCTGGGCGAATGGGCGTAATTTCCGTCGGCTCGTTTGTAGTTGGCTGGCAAGGGCTGATAATAGGGTACTTCGAGCTTTTGGTGTAAGGTATACTTCCCGTTCGCGTGCGTAATGCCCTGGCTGTGAAAATACCCGGTACTGAAAAAGTCGGTGGATAAGCGCATGTATTTCAGGATGGCCGCGCCTTTGCGGAAACTGAAAAAGTTCGGACTCGTCGACCGGCCCGACGCAATGATGATCGGAAAATCGGCTCCGCCGAATAGCGTCGTCGTGGTGGTGTTATGGCGAATCCGGACCAGGTTGGTCTGCCTGAAGAATTTTTCGAAGTTCACCGAAGGCGCTTTCGGAGCAGGTGCCGGCTTTTTATAGATCGGTTCTTCCAGATAATATACCAGCAGGTCCGGCAGCAGCCGTTCGGTAAAGCCGGGAAGCGTCTGAATAAACTGAGCGATGGCCGCAAACTCAGGATTGGTATCCTGAATGGCCAGGTACTGGTAATCGTGGTAAAAATTCAGGATGCCGATCGGCGCAAACTGATCCTGCCGTCGCGAGTCGACCGTGACCAGTTCGCCATTGGGCTCGCAGTGGTAGTAGACGAGCATGAGGTTTTTACGAACCGGCTCCAGCAGTTTCGGCATAGACAGCAGGCGCGCCATGGTTACCAGCGCCCGGTCGATGACCGCCGAATAATTCATGCTCCGTTCCAGGTAATTGCCTTCATCATCGATGAACACCCCTTCCGAAAGCCATTCGTGAATCCGCTTGAGGTAGCCCGGATCGGGATAGAGCGCGTTGATTTTTGCCAGCGCAGCCGATACCACCCAGCGGTGGTTCGGCGTATGAACACCGCCCGTTTTGAGTGCTTCGCCCGCTTTGACGATAAAGTCTTTCAGCCCGGCTTTCACCTCGGTTAAGGCCGGCTGACTGTTTTGCCGAAGGATGGTGGCGGCTGCACAGAGGGGCTCCAGAATAAAGGCTGTGTCGGGTGGGGAGGCTAAATTGCCAAAATCGAGGGTGCCGTCTGTATGCTGGGCTTTCAGTAGAAACCGGATAATTTTGGTCATAGAAGTCGCCAGCTCCGTCTTCTGATAATACTGCGAGGTCGGTTCGCAAAAGGCGGCTGCCAGATTCGCCAGGTCGTAGCCCGAACGTCGTTTTACTTCCGTAATGTCGGTCGCCAGCGTCTGCATCAACCTGGCAACCTCCGCGTTGTTGGCCGCCACCATTTTCGGGTAGAACGCATCGGCCAGCCAATCTGACGGCCAAGCGCCCCAGGTTGTGCCCGAAGAAAGACCGACCAGCGCGCCCGCGCTCAGAAACTGGTGTAAAAACGATTTTCGGGTAATGGTTTCCATTGAGTAAAAGGATTAAACGAAACAGAGTCGAACTGAAGGATTCTGTGTGTCTGAACTGACTTAATCGTATGAATAAAAAACTGATTGACATTGGCGGGATGGTAGTACAACCCCTTCCGGGTCGACTATTTATAGAAGCTGGCCTGGCTATAAATAGTCGACCCGGAAGGGGTCGCAATATACTTAACCGGATTAATACCCTGGGTTCTGGGTCAGTGCCGGGTTGACCGTAAAGGCGGTTGTCGGAATCGGGAAAATTCGTTTGTTGGGGTCGGCGTCGGTTTTGAACCCCCACCGGCCCTCATACTTCCCGAACCGGATCATGTCGTTCCGGTGCCAGGTTTCCGAGACAAACTCGCGGCAACGTTCGGCATAAATATCCTCCAGCGTGACGCTGGATAAGGCCGCCGATGTCGTGCGGTTGGCGCGTAACTGATTGACCAGCGAAAGCGCCGTTTGCCCCTGCGTAGCCGTGCCGCCCCGCAGCATCGCTTCGGCTTTCATGAGCAGAATGTCGGAATACCGAAAAAGAGGAACATCGTTGTTCTGATTGCGTGAGGTCGAGCTGGCGTCGGGGTAAAACTTGATGTTACGATAGCCCATGTTCCAGGCGATTTCGTCGTTGCCCAGGTCGAAGGTAGCGACGTCCTGCCGCAGAATGATGTTCGGCGTCAGGGTTACCTGGTAAGTGTAAGGCGTGGCCCCGTCTGAGCCCGTATAGAACTGATCGTAGCCTTTTTTGGTCGTCGTGACCGTAACGGGAGTCACGCCGTCGCTCATGAACTGCGGACCCGTCAGCCACTGGCCGTTCCGAACGTCGTTGGGGTCGTTGAAGTAAGCATAAAACTCCGGCAGCGTACTCCGGGCCGAACTGGGCGTAAACGGCAGGTTGAACTTCTTGGTCTCCGAGCGTGGAACGTCGTAACGGGCGTGGTACATCATGCCGTTCGTGCCCGGCATGGCCGTAGCAGCCGGGTCGTAGGGAATGGCAAAGATGAACTCCTTCATCTGCGGCCCATTGTTCGGGTAGAACATCTGCAGGTACGAGGATCGGGGCTCCAGCGCGTACAGGCCCGAGCTGATGACACTGTCGCAGGCAACGACGGCCTCCGAATAGCGCTGGGTACCGGTGTAATATTCGGCGTTGAGGTACATTTTAGCCAGCAGCGCAAAGCCGGTGTACTTATTGGCTCGCCCGTAAACGGCCTGACCACTGGCCCGGCTCAAATACGGCAGCGCGTTTTTTACTTCTTTCTCGATGAAACTGAATACCTGCGGACGAGCCACGTTCGGATGGGGGGTAAAATCACCATAGGTTGTATCGATCGGCACATTGCCATACAGATCCATCATCATAAAATAAGCCAGTGCCCGCACCATCTTCAGCTCGGCCAGGTTCTTGGGCTTATCCGTAGACGAGGCCGGGATGGTCTGATTCAGGATCGACAGAGCCTGGTTGGTTGTGCCAATCACCGTCGATAGCCAGCTCCAGGTGCTGTTCGTTCCGCCATGATCTTTCGTCCAGCTGTGGTAGTGCCACATCAGATACCCCTGGTTATCATACCAGTTACCCCCGCGGGCGGGCAGAATCGCTTCGTCGGTACTTAACGACTGCATGAACCAGTAGTCGAGCGAGAAATTACCCCGTAGAGCCGCATACGGCGGCCCCGACGCCTGAATGAACTGCGACGAGTTCTGGGGGAAAATGGCGGGCGTCAGTTCGGTCGTGACTGGCACCACCAGATCATGGCAGGCCATCGTCAGGGACATGATCAGCAGCAGTAACGCGCTGGGAAATGCTATCTTTTTCATGGTTTCCGCTATGAGGTTAGAAGGACACGTTTACACCCACCAGAACGGTCCGGGTTTTGGGATAGAAATTGTTCGAATCGACGCCGGGGGCAATGCCACCCTGGTTCACTTCCGGATCGATGCCTTTGTAACCCGTGATCACGAAAGCGTTGTTGACGGTCGCATACACGCGGAGGTTTTTCACGTACTCGCCCAGCTTTTTAAAGTTGTAGCCCAGAGTAGCGTTGTCCAGTCGAACATAACTGCCGTCTTCGATGAACCGGGTCGAGTATTTGTAGGCATTGACGTCGCTGGGCGATTCGTTGGCTACGTCGACCAGAATGTTGGTGAACTGGGCCGTGCTGGGTCGGAACAGATCGGCGCGGGTAGCATTGAAAATCTTGTTTCCGAACACCCCGCGGAAGAACACGTTGAAGTCGAAGTTGCCGTAGCGCAGCGAGTTGGTCCAGCCGAGCAGTAGTTTCGGTTGCGGACTGCCCGAGTAGCGGTAGTCGGTCCCGATCACCGGGGTGGTGGTCAGGTTGCCGTTATGATCGAGGTACTGCGAAACGCCCTTTTCGTTTTTGCCCGCGTACTGCAGCGTGAAGAACTCGCCCAGCGGCATACCCGCCTTCAGGATCTGCAGCGTACTGCCGGTCTGGCCGGCCCCTTCGGGCTGGGTCGTCCGGGTCGAGTCGCCCCCGACGAACAGCGGATTGGTCAGGCTACTGATTTTGTTGGTGTTGTGCGCCAGGTTGAGGCCGGTCGTCCAGCTGAAGCGGGTGGTTCGAACGGGCGTAGCGCTCAGGCTGAACTCGATCCCTTTGTTGCTCATGTTGCCGCCGTTGGCGATGATGCTGCCCACCGGCACCAGAATCGGATCGACGCGGTACGAGTAGATCATGCCCGTCGTGGTTTTGTCGTACCATTCGAGTGAGCCGTTCAGCTTCCCTTTCAGTACGCTGAAGTCAACGCCGATGTTGGCCGTGGCGGTTCGTTCCCATTTCAGATCGGGGTTCGATGCCTGCGTAGGTCCGTAGGCTGCCGTCTGCACACCGTTGTAGTAGTAGGTGCCCAGGCTACCCGAGATGACCTGTGCCGTGTAAGCATTGAAGCCCGATGAGTTGCCCGTAACCCCGTAGCTGGCCCGCAGCTTCAGGTCGTTGAATATGGTCTGGTTCTGCATGAACCCTTCCTGGCTGATGCGCCAGGCTGCGCCCACCGCCGGGAAGTAGCCCCACTGGTTGTTGGTCCCGAAAACCGAGCTGCCATCGCGCCGGATCGAGCCCTGGATCAGGTATTTGTCTTTGTAGTTATAATTCAGGCGGGCAAAGTCAGAGATCAGCCGGGTTTCCTGGTAGATTCCGTCGGACCCGAAATTGACCCGGTAGGAAGAAACCGCGTACGGATTGCTCAGCGCAAAGTTATTGTAACCGATGTTATCGACGGGGAAGTTGGTACTCGACGTCTGGAAACCATCGCCCGAAACCGTTCCCTGCCAGGAGTAGCCCAGCACGGCATTGATGGTATGCTCGCCGAACGACTTATCCCAGGTCAGAAACGTTTCCAGCACTTTGCGCGTGGTCTGGTAGGTATTGCGCAGTGCCGAGCCATTGGTGCCGAAGTTCAGCAGCCCGTGGACGGCCGGTGGATCGGGGTTGTTGTAAAAGTTGGCACTGTTGTACTGCGTAAAATAGCTGTCGTACGACTCGCCATGCAGGGACGTGTTGTTTTGATACGACAGATTCAGGTCGTAGGTCAGGCCGAACGGCAGGTTGACGTGCGTATTGAACGAGCCCACCAGGTTGTTGTACTTGGTGTTGTCTTTAGCGTGATTGATGATGGCTGCCGGGTTGAAATAGCCTGTATTCTGGAAGTTCTCGAAGTAGCTGCCATCCGGATTCATGACGGGCGACACGGGCAGGTGGTTGATCATCTGCAGCAACACGTTGTTGCGTAATGGCGTGTTGTTGGCGTTGCTGTTGGAGTTGGTCACGTTCAGGCTGAACCGGATGCGGTCATTCAGCGCATACTGGTCGACGGCCAGGCGGGCAATGACCCGGTTGAGCGAACTGCCCTGCAGAATGCCCTGCTTGTCGAGGTAGTTGATGCTGGCGCTGTAGGTGCTGTGGTCGGTGCCGCCACTGATCGACAGGTTGTGGTTATTCGAGACGGCCGAGCTTTTTTCGACGGCATTCTGCCAGTTGGTGTTGGCACCTTTATCATCGACCGGCGAGAAGGACTGCCCGTTTTTGGTCAGGAAATCGCGTAGCTGGCCCGCGTCCATCATGTGCAGTTTGCTGGATACGTTTTCGATTCCGGCGTAACCACTGTATGTAATAACCGTCTGGCCTTTTTTGCCCCGCTTGGTCGTCACCATAATGACCCCGTTGGCGGCCCGGTTGCCGTAAATAGCTGTTGCAGCCGCATCTTTCAGCACGTCGATGGAAGCAATGTCATCCGGAGCAATGATCGAGATGTCGGCACCGGGCACTCCGTCGATTACGTAAAAAGGTCCCTGCGAACTGTTGATGGTCGACGCGCCCCGCAACACCACGGCCGCTGGGGCATTGGGGTCGCCACTGGCCGAAATGTTCAGGCCCGGCACTTTACCCTGCAGGAGCTGCCCGACGTCGCTGATGGCCCCACGGTTTAGCTCCTCGGGCTTGACAGTGCTGATGGCGCTGGTCAGGTTTTTGCGCGACTGCGTACCGTACCCGACTACCACTACTTCATTCAGCGATTTTTCGTCCGTCAGCAGTTTGACGTTCAGGGTGGTCTGCGTGCCGACCCGAATTTCCTGCGGCTGATACCCCACGAAGCTAAATACCAGCACCGCCGAATTGTCGGGCACCGCCATCCGGAAGTTACCCTGCGCGTCGGTGGTAGTGCCTTTGGCCGATCCTTTCACGACGATGTTGACGCCCGGCAACCCTTCGCCCTTGGCGTCCCGTACCGTTCCCGTAACGACCTGATCGGCCACCGCCGGTTCTTTCGATTCAGCGAGTGCCGATGTTTTGAGCGCCAGGTCCGAATCGAGCGAGACCGGCAGCGTTTGGGGTTCGGCACTGGCGACGTTGGTGGCCGAGGTGGCCGTTTTGGTGCGCCCGGCTTTGCTGGCCTGGATGAGGTAGGTATTCTTTTTGACTTTTTTGTAGCGCAGGCCCAGCGGTTGCAGCAGACGCTGGAGTTCCGACTCGATCGGTTGGTTAAAGTCCAGAACAGGCGTCATCAGCCCTTCGATGGCTTTGTCTTCGAACAGCAGATCGACCTGATAAGCATCTTTCAACTGGCCCAGTACGTCTTTAAGGGGTAAGTACGTCGGTAACTGAAGTTTCTGAAGCGGGTTTAGGCCGGGTTTCTGATACCGCTTCGCCAGCACCTGCCCCGAGGCCGGCCAGATCTGCACGGCGAGCAGGATCACGAAAAAAGGATGAAAGAGTAGGGTATTTTTCATCATAAAGTGCATTAGAGGGTGCTATCAAGGAGTTAATGGATCTGTAAAAGTGATCTGATCGCCTTTCTGGCTGACCCGAACGTCGAGCAGGTCGGCAATGACCTGACTCAATTCGGCCGCCGTTCGGGTGCTGAACGTGCCGGATACCGTGCGTTGCGCCAGGGCCGAATCGGCAATGACCACCCGCATGCCGTAGTTTGCTTCCAGCTGTTTCGCGATGTCGCGCAGGGTCGTTTCCGAAAAGGCAAACCGGTGTTCCTGCCAGGCCGCGTAAGCATCGCGCAGGGCCAGGTGTTTCATCGACAGAAAGCCCGCCGAATCGAGGCTCACCAGATCGCCGGGCTTCAGGATGATCCGCCGGGCGGCCGGGCGCGCCGTCTGAACGATCTGAACCTTACCGCGCTGCAATACTACTTTAGCCCCGCGGGCTCGGGAAAAGACGCTGAATTCGGTACCGAGCACCACTACATCCAGGTGATGGTCGGTGCTGACCACAAACTGTGAGTGGTTGTTGAGGTGCTTAACGGCAAAACTGGCTTCGCCGGTCAGATACACCCGGCGCGTCTGAGTACCAAAATTGAATCGGGGATAGCGGAGCAGTGAGTTGGCGTTCAGAGTAACCACACTCCCTTCGGGAAGCTCCACCCGGCGCGTTTCGCCATAGCCCGTTTCGATGGACCGATAGGCTATATACGACCGGCTCGCGTATAAGCCGCCCAGCAACAGAAGCCCCGCCAGCATGGCCGCCCAGCGCCAGCCTACGAAAAACCGGTTTGGGTGTCGAACCTCAAAAACGGGTTGCTGGGGCACCTGCTCCCCCAGCAGCGTACGCATGGAGTGTTGCAGGGCGGTTTCTACCTCGACAGAGTATTGCGGATTCTGGTGTTCCCATTCTTCGAGCCATTCGTAGTAGCGCTCCCTGTTTTCGGGCTGTTGCAGCCAGTCCGCGATCATCCGGCGCTGCAGCGCCGTCACCCGATCGGCGAAGTGCTCAAAGATCAGTTGTTTGTTGACAGGAGTATTCATGCGTTGATAAGCAGGTATAAGGGTCTCAGCCGAATCGTTTACAGAAACAGGCTGCTTAATGTGAGTAAAAGAGAAATCGTGAACAGCGCCGTGCGTAGCTGATGAAGTGCTTTGGTGATGTGCATCTCGACGGCTTTGATCGAAATGGAAAGCTCGTCGGCAATTTCCCGGTGTTTTTTGTTCTCGAAACGACTCATCAGAAAAACACGCTGGCACTGCGGAGGTAAGCCGTTGATAACGCCCTGCACTTTCTGGTAGAGTTCGGTGAATTGTAAGATTTGTTCCGGGTCTTCCGTCTCGGCAATGTCCAGCGAAAACTCCGACGAAGACGGCTGATGGGTCAGCTCGTCGCGCAGGTGATTGTAGATCCGGTTCCGCAACGCCCGGAACAGGTAGGCCCGAATCGAGCTGGTGATGTGCAGATGAAGCTGGCCCTTCCAGAAGTTGGAGAATACTTCACACACCAGATCTTCGGCTTGCTCTTTGGACTGCACAAACCGTACCGCGTGGTTGCACAGCGGGCGGTAATACCGCCGGAACAACAGCTCGTACCCCTCGCGGACACTGCGGTCGAAGGCCTGCCGGATAAATACTTCCGAATCGACCACCCGGCTTTCGGTAGGGTCGGTATCGACTACCTTCATCGGGTTAGCCCGGTAGTCCGGATGAAGGGGTTGTGGCTGGCTCATACGTCGGGTTAGTTATATACGAAGACACAGAAGCGGGCGGATACCCTAGCCCCGGATCACTATTAATTTAATTTTTTAATGAAAACTTTAGATTGGCTCATCGATATACGGCCGATACGTCCCGGAAAAAGAATAAAATATACGGCATGCTGGAGAAAAACCGTGTTGTATAGCGCAGGTAGACGTAACGAAGCGGTTGGGTGTCCATTCGTGGGAAGACCAGCCGGAGACGGAGCGATGAACAGTATAGCCATGATCGTCTTGGGTGGACCTGCAAACGGGGTCGTCAGTTCAGGAACCGAAGAAACCGGCACCGTTAGTTCAGTTGTATGGGGTCTACAAAAATAGCAGCTTGAGGAACAGCCCACTCAACGAGGTTGTAAAAGTGCCGGTCTGTGTTGGGGTTGAATCCGGAGCAGGTGCGCCCAGAGCCAGCCGTTTCAGCGGCTTATCTGTAGCTGTTAGCCCGGTTTGCCCCTGCATTGGGCGTATTGACTACTTTTATTCCGGCCTGGAACGGCAGCTGTCGTACTTTTATCATTCCGTCCCATGTAAGCATGTTGAACTGGTTGAAATTACACCGTACGGAAGTATTGATCGGAATGGCCCTGGCGGTTCTGCCGATCTTCTACGCGGTATACAGTGGCGTCGGCTGGCGACCGCTCAATCCGCACGAACACCTGATTTAGAATGGGCTGGCTTATCTGTTTCTGTTGCTTTTCTCGTATTTCAACCATACCGTGTTCGTGCCCCGCTGGTTTCCCGGCAAACGCTACCGGCGGTATGCGATCATTCGCCTGGGGTCGACTCATCCGGCCCTTTCGAAAGCCATTCGTCGCCGGGTGGTGCCCCTCCTGCAGGACGGTCTAAAAACCGGGCGCATCACGGCCCGCCGTTTACGCTCCTGCTGCCGGTCAAGCTGGCGATCTTCTTTCTGCTGGGGAGTGTAAGTAAGCTGATGTCCATTTCCGTGCAGACAGCCAACCGGCTCCGGCGAGTCGAGAACGACCAGTTGCAGGCCGAGCTGCGGCAGTTGAAAGCGCAGATTCAGCCGCATTTCCTGTTCAATACCCTCAAAGTATTTACGCGCTGGCGATCCGGAACGATGCGCGCACGGCCGACACGTACGTCCCTTACTCCGGTACGACGGCCGTGATCACGGCAAATGATTATTTCCGAATCGACGGACCACGCGTCTGGATCGAGTATTCGACGCAGGGCGGGATCGTGATCCGCACCCCCCCGCATCCACATTCTGTCTGGCGCGACCGAACCGGCGATTACGGCGGAAATCAGTAATCTCGGATTGCAAAACCTGTCTGCTTTAGCCCATCAGCCGTCCCGCGGGATGGCTGATGGTTTTTCTAACCCCCGGATGACCGTTGCCGGAGACGGTCATAGCCGCCCGTCCTACGCTGAATTTGTTTGTATGGGTGGGCTAACCGGCCCTACTTTTGTGCTGGCGAATGCGACCAGTGTAAACACCTTCCTTTTTGTTTGTAGGAGCGACCCAAACCCCCGACAGCGCCGATCGGCTCTGCCTGGTGAGGGATTCAATAGCCATGAAACTATTTCGACTGCTTTTCGTCCTGTTTTCCCACGTCGCCTATGCGCACCTCGGCACGATTACCGGCACGGTGACCGATGGCACTACCCGTCTGCCTCTGCGTGGCGTTACCGTACAACTGGTTGGGTTGGGAAAAGCCTCCCTGACGGATGAGCTGGGGCGCTACCGCTTCGAAGGACTGGTAGCTGCGCCGTATAAAGTCGAATTTTCGCACGTCGGTTACGCTCCCTTCGTGCAGGACGTAACGGTCGTCGATGACCAGGCAACTTATATACGGACGAGCCTGACGGTAGCGCCGGTGACCCTGCAGGCGGTAAACGTATCGGGGCTGAAAGCGCACGATCAGCAGTTGATCGGCAGCCTCGACATTCGGCTGCGGCCGGTGACCAACTCGCAGGAGATTCTGCGGCTCGTTCCTGGATTGTTCATCGGTCAGCATGCGGGGGGCGGCAAAGCCGAACAGATCTTTCTGCGGGGTTTCGACCTGGATCACGGCACCGATATTCGCCTGACCATCGATGGCATGCCGGTCAATATGGTGTCGCACGCTCACGGACAAGGCTACGCCGACCTGCACTTTGTGATTCCGGAGCTGGTTGAAGGCGTCGATTTCAAGAAGGGGCCCTACACTACCGATAAAGGTAATCTGGCCACGGCGGGCTGGGCTGATTTTCGGACCCGCACAACCCTGGACCGCTCGTTCGCCAAACTGGAAGCAGGACAGTACAACACGTACCGCGCCGTGGCCGGGCTCGATTTGCTGGGCGAAACGGGGCGGGCAAAAAACCAGTCGGCCTACCTGGCCTCTGAATATTCCTACAGTGATTCGTACTTCGACAATCCGCAGCATTTCAAGCGGGTCAACGTGCTGGGTAAGTTCCACCGCCACCTCGGCCAGAATACCAACCTGACCCTGACGGCATCGACTTTCTGGAGCAAATGGAATCACTCGGGTCAGATTCCGGACCGGGCAGTTGCCTCTGGGCTGATCGACTGGTTCGGTTCAATCGATCCGACCGAAGGGGGCGAGACCAGCCGGACCAACGTGAACGCCCAACTGACGACGGTAACCCCGCGGAATCACACCATCAAAAACCAGTTTTATTACAGTAATTACAACTTTGAGCTATATTCCAACTTCACCTTCTTCCTCAACGACAGCATCGACGGCGATCAGATTCGTCAGAAAGAACACCGGAATCTGTTCGGCTACAACGGCAGCTATTCGACTCAGGCTACGATCGGCCGAACCCGCTGGACAACAACCCTGGGCGTGCAGTATCGCCAGGACCTCACACAGGGCACCGAACTGTCGCACACCAAAAATCGGGTAGAAACCCTGAACCGGATTCAGTATGGCAACGTCAACGAGATCAATGCCGCGCTCTATGCCGATGAGGTGGTGCAGGTATCCAGCCGATTCAGCGTTGTCGCCGGGGTTCGGGCAGACTATTTCCGGTCGCAGTACGACGATTTACTTGCCAGTCCCATGACCACTAAACGGGCCACGCAGGCCATTGTCTCGCCCAAACTGAATCTGTATTATACCCTCAATCCCCGTATTCAGCTGTACCTGAATACGGGGAAAGGCTTCCATTCCAACGACGCGCGGGTCGTAACGGCGCAGAACGGCCGGGAGATTTTACCCGGTGCCTACGGCTCCGACCTGGGGATCATCATCAAGCCGTTTCCGAAACTGCTCATCAATGCGGCAGCCTGGTATCTGTGGCTGCAGCAGGAGTTTGTGTACGTAGGCGACGAAGGCATCGTAGAGCCCAGCGGGCGTTCGCGTCGGCAGGGGCTCGACCTCTCGCTGCGGTATCAGCTGACGAAAACCTTATTCGCCGACATCGACCTGAATACGGCCAAACCCCGCTCGCTCGATGCCGAATCAGGGCAGAACTACCTGCCCCTGGCACCGGTGTTTACCTCGACGGGTGGCCTCTCGCTGCAAACACCGAACGGACTGAGCGGTTCGCTACGGTACCGGTACATGGCCGACCGGCCCGCCAATGAAGATAACAGCATCGTGGCCAATGGATATTTCGTGACGGACATGCAGGTGAATTACGCCCATCGCGGAAACTATACGTTGGGTTTGTCGGTGCAGAACCTGCTGAATACGCGCTGGAAAGAAACCCAGTTTGCCACCGAAAGTCGGCTGAAAGGCGAAGCGGCTCCGGTAGAAGAAATTCACTTCACGCCCGGTACGCCCTTTTTTGCCCGCCTGAGCCTGACCTACTTCTGGTAGCTGGCGGGTGGCTTCAGACCAAACATCTACCGCTCGAAAGGCTCCGTCCAGCTCTGGAAACCGGTCATTCAGGCAGATTCTTTTTCTGGCGCTGATCCTGGCTACCAATTTCGTCCTGTCAAAAAACCAACCCGCCATCACGGACGAAGACGATGAGAAAAATATTCCTTTTGTTTTTACTTACCCAGGCAGCTTTTGCCCAGTTCGGCCCCGGTGGGCCCGGCGGCAGACCCGGCGGACCCGATTCCTTCGGTCAGAAACAGGAAAAAACGTTTATCCCCGGCACCGATACCGATACCAAGCCCAAAGGAAACGGGAAACTGGCGGGTATCCTGATGGACTCGACCACCCATAAACCCGTCGAATACGCAACGATTGCGCTGATCAGCACCCAGACCAACAAACCCATCGACGGAACCACGGCCGACGGGAAAGGCTTCTTTTCGCTGACGCGGCTGGCCCCCGGCACGTATCGGCTCCAGTATTCCTTTATCGGCTACAAAACCCGCACCTCGGCGCCCCTGACCATTGCGAAAGGTTCCGACATCAATGTGGGGGTCATCAACCTGCCGCCCGACGTCAGAACCCTCAGCGAAGCGACCGTGACGGGTCAGGCGTCTATGATCGAAGAGAAGGTGGACCGGCTGGTGTATAACGCAGAGAAAGACGTGACCACCAAAGGGGGCGATGCGGCCGACGTGATGCGGAAGGTACCCATGCTGACGGTCGATCTGGACGGGAACCTGACCCTGCGCGGGAGCAGCAACATTCAGGTGCTGATCAATAACAAGCCCAGTACCATCGTTGCCAGCAGCGTAGCCGACGCCCTCCGGCAGATTCCCGCCGACATGATCAAGAGCGTGGAGGTGATCACCAGCCCTTCGGCCAAGTACGATGCCGAAGGGTCGGGCGGGATCATCAACATCGTGACCAAGAAAACGACCCTGCAGGGGCTGACCCTCGATGTGAATGGCGGTGGTGGCAACCGCGGAGCCAACCTCGGCCTGAACGCCAACTACCGCACCGGCAAAATGGGCTTCTCGCTTAGCGGATTCGGCCGGGCCGAGTACAACGTGAAAGGCGAGTTTGAAAATACCCAGACCACTGCTACGGCCAGCGGCAATCAGGTGACCATTCAGAAAGCCAGCACCCTTACCCAGCGGCTGTTCGGCAACTACCAGCTGGGCTGGGATTATGACATCAGCCCGAATACCTCCCTCACGGCCAGCGTGCGATACGGGGCCCGGAACGGCAACCTCACCCAGAATGGCCTGCTGACCACCACCTATCTGCCCGGCGTAAGTGCGCCCCTGCTGAGCGCCCGCGACGTGACCACCAAAGACATCAACGGAAATGTCGATGCCAACGTGACCTACACGAAAACCTACAAGCCGCAGCAGGAACTGAGCATACTGGGCATGTACAGCCGCAACGACCGGCAGAACAATTTCACGGCCGACCTGCTCAGTACGACCGATTTGCAAACGATTCTGTCGCGCCAGCGGAACGACAACCCCAGCAACAACCAGGAGTCGACGCTCCAGATCGATTACTCGACGCCTGTGGGCCGGAAAAATCTGCTTGAGTTTGGGGGCAAAGGCATTGTCCGGCAGGTGAGCAGTGACTACACCTATTACGCCGGGCAGGGGGCGACGGGCGATTTTGTGGTCGACAATACGCGCCAGAACAACTCACTGAACTACCAGCAGAACATCGTCGGCGTGTATGCGTCCTGGACAGCCGCACTGCCGGCTAAATATACGCTCAAAGCCGGTGCCCGCTACGAGTACACGATGCTGGATGCCCGCTTCGGCTCGGAGCAGACCGGTACACCGATCTCGCTGTCCAATTACGGAAATCTGGTGCCGAGCATCAATATTTCGAAAAGCCTGTCGAAGGGCAAAACCCTCAAACTGGCCTACAACCGCCGACTGCAGCGGCCGGGCATTCAGTTTCTGAATCCGAACGTCAATACCGCCAACCCCACTAACATCAGCCAGGGCAACCCCTACCTCTCTCCCGAACTGACGGATAACGTCGAACTGAGTCTGTCGATGCCCATCCGGTCGGTGTACCTGACGGCAGCTCTGTTTGCCCGAAGAACCAACAATGAGATCACCAGTGTGCGGGATACGGCTACGGTGCTCATCAACAACGTGACGCAAACGGCCATCCGGACAACCTACCAGAACGTGGGCTACGAAGATACCTACGGGCTGAACGTGTTCGGCAACATCAATCTCTCGGCGAAGCTACAGCTCAACGGGGGCCTCGACCTGATGCATGTGAACCTGACCAACAACAATGCCAACCCCATTTATTCGGCTTCCAACTCGGGTTGGGTAGTGGGAGGGCGTCTATTTGGAACGTACACCATCGGCAACGGCTGGGGGCTTCAGGGCGGGGGCGGCATGATGGGCCGACGCATTCAGTTGCAGGGATACCAGGGTTCCTTTGCGTTCTATAACCTTGGTTTTCGGAAAGATATCGCGCAGAAAAAAGGAAGCATTGGGCTGGTGGCCGAGAATTTCCTCAATCACCCCTTCGTCGTCCGGTCGGAGTCGGTATCACCCATCCTCAGTCAGCTGAGCGTCAGTAGCTTCTACAACGCGGGGGTCAAACTAACCTTTACCTATAAAATCGGTAAGATGACCTTTGTGGATTCGAAACGGAAAAAATCCATCCAGAACGACGATGTGAAAGGGGGCGACAGTGGTGGCGACAACCAGCAACCCCAGCAACAGTCGGCTCCCGGCGGCAATGGCGGTGGGCGACCCCGGTCATAAAAGCAGGTAGTCGGCCCATTGTCAGTCATGCCCTTTCTTGCTGGCATCTGGCCCCCGAAACGGGTCATTCACCTCAGTTTATTTTAAGGAGCTACCAAAATAAGTCAACTTTGTAACGCTCGGGCGAGAACGCCCTACACCATCTGTTCATGGACGCCGTGTCTTCGCATCGATTAACGTTTACCCAGAAAGTTCGTCTGGCCGCCGGTGTGTTCATCATCTACTGGCCCATCCGGATTTATTACAACATGAACGGGTGGAACTGGACGTTTGCGCAGGATGCCTGGCGACTCTGGCTCATCGAAATTCCGCTGACGATTCTGTTCTTCGTCGGCTGGTTGAGCGTAACCGAATGGCTGGAAGAAAAGCTGTTCAACCGCTCGGGTAGGGATTTCCTGATCACCATGAACTGGCGTTCGCAACTGGCTACGCTGCTGGTGGCCGGAGCGCTGGCCGTACTGTTCAATTTGATCTTTCATACCATTACCCGCCAGATTTACGGCCATGTCGTCAGACGGGAAACCCAGCTGAAATTGGGTGAAGATGTGGATTCAGGTTTTCCAAGACGAGAGCTCCGCCGGCTACCGCGGCCCGACCGACACCGGAATGCCAATAACGCACTGACCATTATGGCCATGCTGATGGCCTATTACCTGGCGGCCAACCGGCGGGGCTACAGCCAGTTGGCTCAGTTGCGCATTCAGGCTGAGGAGCTGGGGAAAGAAGCCGCTCAGGCGCAGTTTACGGCCCTGCGGAACCAGGTCAATCCGCACTTTCTGTTCAACAGTCTCAGTATTCTGGCCTCGCTGGTGGAGGTCGATGCCCGGCTGTCGGTGCAGTTTATCAACCGTTTGTCGAAAGCCTACCGGTATATTCTCGAACAGCGCGACGCCGAACGGATTCAACTCCGAACGGAGCTCGATTTTATCGAGTCGTACACATTTCTGCTGCGGATTCGCTTCGACGACCGGCTACAGGTGCATATCGACCTGCCCGAAGCCGACCGCGACCGGTACCAGATTGCTCCGCTCACCCTGCAACTGCTGGTTGAGAATGCGGTGAAGCACAACCGGATGTCTGATGAAGAACCGCTGATTGTGCGCATCGACCGCCAGGACGATTACCTGCGCGTTGCGAATCCGCTTCAGCCCCGGCCCAGCCTGGAAGAATCGACCGGCGTTGGACTGACCAATATTGTGAATCGCTATCGGCTGCTTTCCAGCCAGCCCGTCTGGGTGGGGGAGATCGACGGCGAGTTTGTCGTTAAAATTCCATTACTGAAGGGTGACTGAGTTCAAACTACAGAATCCTGCTTCACCTGGCCATCGATTTACTACTATGAATGTTGTCATTGTCGAAGACGAAAAACTGACTGCCCGGCGGCTTGAGAACCTGTTGGGTGAATACGATCCGGCTATTCGGGTGCTGGCCATACTGCCCTCCGTAACCAAAGGCGTTGCCTGGTTTGCCGAACGGATACAGCAGGGGCTTCCCCAGCCCGACCTGCTTTTTCTGGATATACACCTGGAAGATGACTCCGGGTTTCAACTGATCGAACGGGCCGGGCTGACGTTGCCAGTTATTTTTACGACCGCTTACGACCAGTATACCCTGCAGGCTTTTAAAACAAACAGTGTCGATTATCTGCTCAAGCCCATCGATGAAGCCGAACTGGCGGCTGCGCTGGATAAGTTCAACCGCCTGCGCACGTCGGCGAGCCCGGCTCCGCTACCCGATATGATGGCCCTGCTCCGGGCGTTGAAATCGACGCCTTCGCCTTATAAAGAGCGATTTATGGTAACGATCGGCACTAAAATTCGTAGCATCGACGCGGCCGATATCGCTTATTTCTCCTACGAAGACAAAGCTACCTGGCTGACCACGCGCGATGGGCTACCGGTGAGCATCGAGTACAGTCTGGATAAACTGGCTACGCTGGTCGATCCGCTGAAGTTTTTCCGGGTCAATCGGGCGTTCCTGGTGTCGCTGGAAGCTATTCGCACCATTCATACCTATTCCAGCAGTAAACTCAAGCTGGAACTGCAGCCGGCGTCCCGCCAGGAAGTGTTGGTCAGTGGCGACCGAATTGCCGACTTCAAGGAATGGCTGGGAAAGTGAGGCAGGGGCGGGCGAGCTAGTCTTATCGCTTATGTATTCCCATCCAATGCCATCCTGAAATGCCAAATACATCAGCCATCCCAAGTTCTGTTGATAACCCGGCAAAACAGCCTTTTTGTTGGGGCGCCAATCCCTTTTCTACCCCTAAATCAGCTACTTTCGACCAGTTTACGGGATAGCGTTAATTGACTGAAAAATATATAACTTTAAAAAGGTTAAAACATTGATTTTCAAATAGTTATCTTTGGTAAATAATCTGGTTTATTAGGGCTGTCCAGGCACTATCCGGCGCTATTTAGGGTTATATTATCAGCGACTAACTACTCAACTTTATGTATTGCATCAAGTGTGGAAATCCGATCCCCGAAGCGCGGCTGAACGTACTCCCCAGTGCTAAAACCTGTGTCCATTGTTCACAGGCTCAGCGCGTAGCGGGCTTTCCGCTGATTACCGGAAAAACCGAATATTCTGCTCTTCAGATCGTATCACAGGCTGACGCCCAACAGCTGCACAAAATGGGAGCCCGACGAGGCACAGGAGCCTCTACCTATATGAAGCGGGAGAAGCGGACCTAGGATCTGTTGTCCGATACGGTTCGTGTACTGCACTCTTTTTTTCTACTGCCGGCTGACTCTACTGCGAGTTGGCCTTTTTTGTTGGCTTTGATCTGTCGGAGACGTTCAGTGTCCGGTCGAGCGAAGTTCCTTTCCGTTAGCCGTTTTTTTTCAGTAGAATTCAGTAAGTCGACTCGGCTGGCGGGACGGGGGTATTTAATCGTACTGGGGTGGGCGATCCCGGCAGCCTATCGTCTTTAATTTAATCAATTGCCGAAAGTAATCGGGCAATTTGAGCTAGCAGCCATCTGCTGCCCGCAGTCTATCGATAGGAAACAGACTGTGTAAAGTTCTTTTTATGGGATTGTAAAGGTGAGCTTAGGCCATCTGCATAAATAAACACTACGTTATTGAACCCGGATTGTCTGAATGCCCAGCACCGGACGACCATCGGTCGTAACACCCTGTATCACCACGCGAAACGTGCGTACGACGTCTGACAGCGGAAACCGTAACTGACTACGCCCCTGACTATCCGTCTGCATGAGGGGTTTCCAGTACAGTACATCCCGGTAATCGACGGGGCCAGCCAGAGCGCTGGTAGTTGCTTCGGCATCGTAGCGGGGTACATAAAACTCGCGCTGTACCGACGGGTAGCCAATGAACTGAATCGGCGTCATTCCCACCCTGGGTTGCGTGCTTCCCTGCATAGACCGTACACTTTTTGAGTAAAAAGCAATGACGCCATTCCCACCCCGCACCCCGTATATACCGGTCGTAGCCGCATTTTTCAGCACTTCGATACGTTCAATATCTCTTGAATTGAATTGCAGCAAAGCGGTCCCATCAGGGTCCTGAATAGGTACGCCATCCAGCAAATACAGGGGCTGCGTACCACTTTTAAAACTACTCACTCCGCGTACAGTTACCTGATAGCCAGCTGGTTTTGTTACTCCTCCTGGCAATGCGATACTTCGTGAAACCGTTACGCCCGCCAGTCGTCCCTGAATCATTTCGTATAGGTTTGGGTAAACTGGCGACTTCTCATCGAACACCAGAACGGCATCAGCTGCATTGTGCAAACTACGTTGTTGAATATCCTCGGGCCGTTCATCGATTTTTTTTTGTGCCCGAACCGTCACTTCGTTCAGCACTTTTGCCGTTTTATCGCGGTAAAAATCGGCGTTGGCTTCCTGGCGAATGCGAGCCGCTTCCAGTTGAGCCCGTACCGTCGGCCCGTTTGGAGCAGTCGTTAGGTAACTAGGTTCCCATCCTTGGCCGGGCGCTTCCTGCACCAGAAAGGCTTCTTTAGCAGAAAGTATTTTAAACCGGCGATCGGCAAGTTTGATCAGTAGCCGTACCGTGTCAGCAATGGCCAGGCCCCTTAGCCAAAAGCGGCCCTGTTCGTCAGCACCGGCCGATTTTATGAATGACTGACCGGGGCCTGTCATCGCCACAGTAATCTGCGCGCCGGGTATGGGGTCGTTCTTCGGGTTCAGAATGCGACCCCTGAGCGAAACACCACCCAGCGAATCGGTTTCGGGCGTGCCACTGACCCGTCGCCAACCCTGGGTCAGCAGCAGGTCGTCCAGGGCTCGACGGGTTTGAAGAGTGGGCTTCTCAACATACTGGTTTGGGTTTTCGATATGGCCGCGAAGCTCGCCCGTTAGCAACAGGTGGGCCGACAACGTAGCCTCGGCGGTATCAGCAGGCACTTTATCGGCGTCAATTACCGATGCCGATAAGGCGGCTACTACCGGTAATCCGTTATCGTTCAGATTGACGTTCAGGCTAACTAATTCGCGGGGCTGATACCGGGTTTTGTTAACTCCCAACCCCACTCGGACCGGCGCAATTAATTCGGGAATGAAAACTAATCGCTCGGCTTGTGGCCTGACCAGGGGATCGTAAAGGGTGATTTGCGCCAGGCCCGGCAACCAGTTCATCAGGGGCAGGCTTATTTTGGCCACCCCATTCTGCAAGAGAATTTTCCGCTCATCCACCACTCGGCCGTGCTGCTGAATCAGCAGGTAAGCCGAGTCGGTAGCCATACGGTTGGTACTCATAATTGTCAGTGCCAGACGAGTTGTATCACTGATCGCATCGGCCCGAAGCATCAGTCCTTCCAGTTCGGGTTTGGGCAACGGAACCCGCTGCGACTGATTGTGATGCACAAATTCAGCGTAATACGTCCGCTGTGCCGTTGGCGCCATCGACACGCTGGTCATGCCCTGCTGATTGGTTTTAAAACGAACGATTTCAGCGCCCAGGTCGTCGACAATATGTCCCGCGATGGGCAAGCCATGCCCATTGGACTGTACAATTTTTATGCCCAGCCGCGCTGGCAATCCCCAAATCCAGCGGCCCCCTTCGGGCAGGATCTGAATGTCTGCGGGCTGAGACACAGCATCACTACGTAGGGAGACGTCGTTTCGAAACAGGTTGTAGATACCCACAGACCGCTCGAAAGCAGGGCGTCGCTGAGCATCATCTTCGTCGGTATAGGCGCGTAGGCGATACGTTCCCGTCAGGAGGGTATCCGACAGGCGGAAATGGCCTTCGCCCCGTCCGTCAACAATCCGTATCCATTGGTGCTGCACGAGTTTGCCGGTTGCCGTAAGCAGGTCGACATGCATGGCCGTTTCGCCACCGGCTCGCTGGTGACTGGTCGCATCAAGTAAGTACGTGCTCATCCAGAGCCGGTCGCCAGTGGCGTAAAAAGGTTTATCGATGTGCACAAACAAGGTGGGGGCCAGTATTTTGAACCGCTTGTTAAAGGCCGCTGTGATTCGTCCCAGCTGGGCGTCGGCGGGCGCGAGTGTTCCCTGGGTCGCCAACGGACTGTTTGTAGAGGGCTCTTTCTGATTAGCCCCTTCGGGTTTCCAGTCGGCGGGCAACATGGTCGATAACCGGTCATTGCTCATCGAGCCTTTTACTTCCATACCTTCGGGCAACGTGATCACGCCATCGACGGTCATTTGCAGCTGACCGCTAGGCAATCTCATTTCCGTATAGGCATAGCGAGCATCGGGATAGGGTGAAAAACCCGAAGACGCCTGTGTATAAAATACGATCAGTTTCGGGGGGGAGACCAATCGGCGTTCCGTCGATAACCGACCGGGTTGAATTAGGGTAGAAACCTTAATTGGCACTAACCGCTTGTAGTCGTTAACCGCAGCCGCGAGGGTGATCACCTTCCGATCCAGAGATATCATTCTGGAGACATCTTCCTGATAGATCAGAAAACCGGCCTGTTCGTACGTACTATCGGCCAGGCTGGCCATCAAATGCCGGATCGACCCTTTATAGGCGGTCAGCCGGTTACGCCGGAATCGGCTGGCTTGCCGTTCATTCTCGGGTTTTAGTTCTTCGAAACGGGCAGTACCGGCCGAATAAACTTGTCCTGCCGTGGTGGCATCGAAATGTTGCAAATTATAGATCAGCCGATACCCCAGCGCCTGATTATCGATGATTAACGGCTCATTAGCCGTCGCATACAGGTGGTCTTTATCTTCCTTGAACTGGAGAACTTCGCTGTTTACAAGCAGACACTGAGCGCCAAACGGCTCACCGAAAAGCTCTTTTTTAAACTGGCGCAGGTGCCGTTCCCAGCCCTTTGGATTGCCCCGTACGGTTACCGCATCGAGCATTTGTTCAGTTGCTTTTAACTGAAAATTGGCTTTTTGTGGGGCCGTATTGTCAAATCGGATTCGTTGCGTAGCAGACTGATAACCAACGAATGAAGCGGCTATCTCGACCGTACCCAGTGGCACGCCAATTAACGTATAATAACCTTTTTCGTTGGTAACTGCCCCCCGCGTTGATTTATTGACGTAGACGTTGGCAAACGGCAGCGGTTTTCCCGTCATGGCATCCGTAACGTAGCCCGTCAGTAGGGCTGTCGTTTGGGCAGGAACCAGCCGGGGCGATCCTAGCAGGAGAATAAAGGTGATCCAGTGGAACGAGCAACGCATTAGTAGTAAATTACCCTGGATCAAAAGAACTCTGCTATGTAATTATACCTATGACCGGAACAGGCAAAAGTCGGTCGATAAAGGAGTTGGGGTTATGGGCCTAATGGTCTGAGTCTCTGACCGCCCTGACTGACGATGGCTGGGCATATATTTTTGATGAATTATCGATTCTTATAAAACTCCCTACTGATCGATAGCCTGGACCGCCTGGTCGACAAAGGATGAACTAGTCGTTACCGGGGTCAACACGTAAGAAACCACGAATCAACAAACCTTATAAAGCTGGAGTGACCAGGCCCGACAGATGTCGATGGAGGAGCCAACCGATCATTGAGCGCTGGTTGTTGAGCCAGCTATGACTTTACCTGACAAAATTTGCTTCGTCAATAGCTGTGGGCACGGTTGCCTCATCTCTAGTCGCAAACCACCTTCATTTTGGCGCAATCACCCCGGTTTCCACAAACTATTCTGCTTTACCTTTGAGCGGTACCAATCGGCTAGCCAACAGCCATGAACAGCCTCAAAAAACAGGTGCTGTTTATGCAAAGGAAGGCTCGCTCTGTATCAACTCGTTTCAATCAACATAAGGCCATTATCATGAGAAAGTTAGTTTTGTTCGCCCATATGTCTCTGGATGGTTTTGCCGGAGACATGAACGGCGGCCTGGGTTTTTTGTCCTACAATGAGGAACTTCAACAATTCGCGGATGAGCTGGTAAAAACGGTAGGTGCTCCTGTCTACGGCAAGAATACGTATCAGTTGATGTATGGCTACTGGCCCACCGTTCTGGCCGATCCAACGGAGAGCCAGCGGTCACTGGCCCATGCGCAATGGGTGCAACAGATTCCGAAAGTCGTTTTTTCCACCACCTTGCCTAGTGCCGATTGGCAGAATACGAGGCTGATCAGGGGCAACGTGGTGGAAGAGGTGAACCAGCTTAAACAGGAGCCCGGCAACGATCTGGTGATATTCGGCAGCCCTGGCCTGGCCAAAAGTCTGATGGAGCTGGATCTGATCGATGAGTATAGATTAACGCTGCATCCGGTCATACTCGGAGAAGGTATCAGTTTGTTTGGGGGCAATACACAAATGAGTAAGTTGACATTGCTGGAATCAAAAACGCTCGGTTCAGGGGTAGTGACGTTGCATTACACAGCGCGGCAACAAGATTGATAGCCTACTAGCTCAGATGGGAGTGAAAAGGGGCTGCTGTTGACAATCGAGGGAGGTGCCGTCCTTGTAATTTTTGCATAAACCCTCCCCGGTAAGCACCGACACTGCTCAGAAAAGGATACGCCAGTTTAGCCCGGACAAGCAACATGTATGTAAAAAAATAGCCGTTTACCTGGTTCTGTAACGTGCTGCTATGCGGGGAGGTACACGCTGAAGGTTGCCCCCTGACCGGGTTGACTTTGAGCCGTTATCCATCCCCTATGATTGGCAACCACTTTCTCACAGATCGCCAGGCCAATGCCCGTTCCGGCATACCCATGTCGCGTATGTAATCGCTGAAATACTGTAAAAATCCGATCCAGGTATTTCTCTTCGAAACCAATCCCGTTGTCGATTACGTCGATCCGATAATAGCTGTGGACCGTTTGGTGGGGCGTAAACTCACTGGGTAAATCACGGGTCATCACCCGACTCGACAGAATCTGAATCTGCGGAGCAACCCCAGGCTTACGAAACTTAAGGGCATTGCTCAATAAATTCTGAAACAACTGCTCTAACTGAGAGGCATCGCCCGCTAGCTGAGGTAAGTCGCCGATCTGAATGACTGCGGCAGATTCCTGGATGAGTAGCTCTAGGTTCTGAACCACGGCTTCCACAATGGTGGTGAGTGATACCGGTCGGCTGGTATCCCGTTGCGTGGAGATCCGCGAATAAGTCAACAAATCCCGAATCAAGCTCGACATCCGGTGGGCTGCAAGCTGCATGCGTTCCAGGTAGGTTATTCCTTCGCCTAACTCAGTGCGGTATTGGTTCTGAAGAAGGTCACCGAATTGCTGTACTTTCCGAAGCGGCTCCTGCAAATCGTGTGAAGCGATAAAGGCAAACTGTTGCAGGTTTTGGTTTGATCGCTTCAGGTCTTGAATCGAATCCTGCAATTGCTGGGTTCGCTCGGCCACTTGTTTATCCAGCTCTCTCGACTGCTGCCGCAATTGCTCTTCCCGCAACAATAACGCCTGATGGGTGGCCACCTGTTGGGTAATCTCGATACCCGTTGCTATGATTCCATACACAGCGCCCTGCTTGTTTTTGAGAGGCTTAAATGAAAAATTAAAATAGACGGTCCTGGTAACTCCATTGACTACCATCTGGGCAGGGGTATTGTCGGTGGCGAATGTAACGCCCGTGGTAAACACCTCATCCAGAATGGCCAGAAAGGGCTGTCCTTCCATCTCGGGAATCGCTTTGGCTAAGGGCATACCGAAAACATGATCCCCCTTTCCCCAAACGGCTAGCTGGGGTTTATTGGCTACGGTTATGATCAACTCCCGACCAACCAGCAGGGCAATGGGAATGGGGGATTCCATTACCAGGGCTCGGAAAATGGCTTCGTTATCGAGTATCTCAGAATCACCAATCATACCGGAGTCAAGTAAAGCTATAGCTATCTAACTCTAATCGGTTCGTTGGGTTTTCGCTTTTGCCTTTACTCGAAGGCGACTCTTGGTTGTCGATTCGGCGAACGGCTAAGGAGATTACTCAGTGAGAAGAGCCGTATACACCTTACGATTGGCCATAGTAACTCTTTACGCGTGGGCTTTCTGCTCAGTAAAACCAACATACTGAGCATTTTTTATACGTATGGAATTCTTATAAAATACCCTCAAAATAGGAGAGTGGTGTAGCTGACAATGAATTTCGGTTTGTCGCTACGGTGAGCTATCGAATTTGGAAACCGGTAGTGACAGCCAGGCCGTATAAAGCCTAATACGCTCGGTTGGGTGGTCGGCTTTGTTTTCAGCTACGAGGCAAAATAGATGGTTATGTGCACCAATTGGCTGAGCCTATACCTTCCGCCCGCTTATCGATGCCCCGCTTGGACATGGCAACAGACGGCAAGCGTGGTTTATCATTGGGCGTACTCGTTTATGGTATAGTCAAGCTAATTTCCGCCCGAAATATCGTCGTTACGAATACCTCGCTGGTTCTTTTTAATCGATTCCCTGAGCTTCCCAAATTTATAATTCAGGCTAACGGTGAATGACCGGAAATAATCCCATCGGAAATTAGTCTGCTGGAAATCAGGTCCGAACGTACTGGTAAGGTTTTCCCGGTATGTACGAAACGGATTGTTGATCGAACCCGCAACAACTAATTTTTCCTTGATCAGGTCTTTGTTGATACTCAATGAAGAGCTGATCAGGCTATTGGTCTTACCCTGTAAGTTGACTCCCGGACCATTCAACTGCAGATTGGCAGTCAGCCGCCAGTCTTTTTGCATTCTGTAATTGGTTGATACAGCGATATTGTGCATTAATCCTTCATTCTTAATCAACACGCCATTCACTAAACCCTGCACCATGCCATAAGCGACCCGGCTGTTGATGCTTACGTTCCACCGTTTGGTAATTGGATAATTGAGGTTCATGAACATGTTGGGGAGCTTCGCCGTACCCGTATTTCCGTAGGATGTCCGCGTAATGGTTGTCGTTGAATCATACACTGAAACGGGAAAAATCAGGTCTCGGAAAAACGTGAACCCCAGGCCCAGGTTCAGTCGGGCTTTTCCTGCTCCGCTGAACGTTAGCTGGATGTCATTCACAAGTGCAGGCCGAAGGTCAGGATTGCCGGTTCGCTCGAAATTTGGGTTGGAACGATCTACGAAGGGATTTAACTGATAAATTCCCGGCCGTTGAATGCGTTGTGTATAACCCAGGGTAAGGCCACTCGTATTCTTGAATTTTCGATTTACAGACACCGAAGGGATTAGGTTAAAGTACGTCCTTTTTACTCGGGATTCGACCGATATAAAATTGGCGTCGATAACGGTTTGCTCTATACGTAGCCCAGCTTTTACCCCCCAGCCTTTCATGGCAAACTGATAGGTGGTGTATCCGCCAAAAACATTCTGCGTATTTCTGAATCGGTTGCTGATCGTTGGTTGAATCACAAACTGGCGTGTTACGGAATCTACTACAGCATACTGAAAATCGCTTTGGTTATCTCGTAAAATGCCCTTTAGCCCTGCTTCGATCTGGTGATTTCTGATAGGGTGGACATAGTCTAGCTGAACGGTTTGTTCGGCAAACTGCTGGTCATTGACCTGCCGATAGTCAGGCATGGTATAACTTATGCGGTTAGTAAGGTTCAACTCACTCGCCTGTTGGTCGCCATACGTTAAATACCGGTACGAGAGGGTCAGCAAACGGTTTTTATCCGCCCGAAAACTGTGTTGATAATTCAGGGATGCATCTACGCCATTTCCGTTTCCCGTCCGATTCGTTGACAGGGTATAGCCCTGCAAACGAACATCCGAACGCGTCAGCGAACTGGTTTGTAGCGAGTTGCCCTCCGACCTGTTGCCATTCAGATTGACCTGGGCTGAGATCAGGTTCAGCGTATCGATTTCATAACTCATTTCGTAGCCCAGGTACGCCGTTCGACTCTCCGATCCGGTCGTGCCTTCCTGGAAAAGAGTAGTCGGGTCCCCCTCCGTCGTAATTCGTTGAACACCAGTCCGAATGGGGAGATTAGTCTGCAGATTGGCTCCGCCAAAGGCTGAGATACCGAATTTACCCAGCTTGGCCGAAATCGATCCGCCCAAACCTGGTCCGCCGGAAGGGAACCGTTCGCTGAGATTGAGAGAACCGTTGTAGCCATTATCCAGCTTTTTCGTTGTGATAATGTTAATGATTCCGGCCAAACCTTCGGCATCGTATTTGGCCGGGGGCGAGGTAATCACTTCAATGCGCTCGATGGAGGAAGCGGGCATACTCCGAAGAATATCCTTGTAGTTTCGCTCCATCATACTCGAGGGTTTCCCATTGATCAGGATCTTAACATCACCATTCCCTTTCAGCAGGATCGTATTGTCGGCATCCAGCGAAAGTAGCGGCACCTTTCGCATCATCTCTAATACACTGGATACTTTACTTTCAGGATCAGCCTGCAGGTCGTAGGTAATCCGGTCGATTTCCTGCTTTACGATCTGTTTTGTCGCCGTTACGACCACTTCGTTCAAACCAACGACGGCAGGGCTAAGCAGTATGTTGCCCAATACCACGTTCTTTTGCAGAGAATCTGTCAGCTCAGCAGGAATTTTTTTCGTCTTATAGCCTACCCCTACCATCGCCAGCGAGTAGCTGCCCGCATCCAGCCCCGTAAACGAAAAAGTGCCATCCGCTTTGGAATAATCGACTTTCAGAACGGTAGCTGGGCCCTTCATCAAACTAACCGTTATGAACGTCAACGGGTTGTGGCTTGCCGAATCAGAAATGGTGCCGCGAATCGAATAGTCCGTTGACAGGGTTTGAGCAACGCCCGTGTGTGCGCTCAATAGAAGGATCAGCCCTGTAAGGATGTGTATGGTTTTCACGGAATCAATGGTTGGCAGGATGGAAAAGACAAGGCGATCCCAATAAGAGATTTGGGCTCTTTTAGGAAGAAATCACAGAAAGGGAGAGGAGTCGGTTGGGGGTATTACCCGGTAAGAATCAGGAAAAGATGATCTGGCTTTATCCGTGACTGAAAACCAGGAGATAGTCCGGGCATGATTACTTTTTCTTAGCCAGTTTCTGCTCAATAACGAAGTTGAGTATTAGGCTGATCCCCCCGAACAAAAATACCATGGCAGGGAAAGAGATGCCTTTACTAAATCCATAAAAGTCGTGCAGCACATCCCCAATTACCTCCCCAATGATCATTCCGAGGGCAATTCCGACGAATAGCATCCCGAATTTCAGGGTAGGTGATCCAGAGTCTTTGCGCGAAAATATGGACGCATCGACTCCCCGTTCGATCATGGCCATCCGCTCGCGGGAACGTGTCATCAGGAATACATACACGATACCAAAAATACCGGCAAAGGCACTAAGGGATATGAGTATATGTTTTACGTCATCACCACTCATAGCGTTATTCGTTAACTGGTTTTGTTAATTGATTTTCACAGCATAGGACAGGCGAAACAAAAATTGGGTTACAGATTTAGGTAAAAATTTAACCATAAAAATAAAATGGGGTGAAGCTGTAACCTCCTTTTGAAAACGGAGGTCTAATCGGGTAAGGTGCACGAACGAATGTTCAACCTAACCAGCAGGCTCGTGAAGCAACCGGAAGATCAGGTCTATATCGACAAAGTCAGGAATGGAGACTTGGCTTCCTATGCCTTTCTCGTGGACCGCTATCAGCATATGGCTTACACGATTGCCCTACGAATTATGCGCAATGCGGAAGATGCTGAAGACGTTGCCCAGGAAGGGTTTGTCAAAGCGTATCAGCAACTACACCGGTTTGAAGGAAAATCGAAGTTCTCCACCTGGCTTTACACCATCATTTATCGGATAGCTCTTACGAAAGTAGAGCAACAGCGGATCGCAACGGTTCCCATCGATGAAAAAACGGCGGAAGCCTACCCCCCACACGAACAGAGTTACCAGTTAGACCAGCTCCAGCTCTCCGAGCAGCAGGCCTATATCAAAGAGGCTATCGGACGATTGCCGACAACAGAAGCACTATTGATCACGTTGTATTACCTGGACGAGAAAACAGTCAGGGAGATTGAAACGATTACCGGCTTATCAGAATCCAACATCAAGGTGAAATTATTCCGGGCCAGAAAAGTATTGGAAGAACAGTTGCGTTTTTTGTTGTAAATGAACAGGTTGTCGACTTGAAGAACCCGTTAGCTATGGAAGACGAAAAAGAAGATGGTTTCAGAAAGCTGATCCTAACAGCCGGACCCGACCAACCGGGGGCTGACTTTACCCAGGCCATTATGAAACGGGTACAGGCTGCATCGGAACAGGATTCGGCGAAAGAAGCAGCCCTGATCCGGCTTTTACAAGCGCATACCCTCGTCGAGAAGCCGTCGGCTGATTTCAGTCGTCGGGCTATGAATCGGATTATCGTTTCGCCCCCCAAACCGTTGGCTCCCATCATTCGCCCTGGTGTATGGTATATGATGGCAGCATCGCTGCTATTGATCGTTCTTTTCTGTACATTACTGCCATTCGCTCCCTCTCAACCGACATCCTCTGAACCAGATCGTTTCTTTCGGGACCTGGAGGCCTCCCTCGATGCTCTTCCGATCAACTACGTGTTGACCATTTTCGTGGTAAGTGTTCTGATGATGGTAGACTTTCTTCTAAGGCGGACTCGGCCTATGCCTTATTAAAACAAGCGTTTGGTAAGCGTCTTGTCGCTGCATAACAAGGCTAAATCCGTGGTTTAGTTAGAACATCGGCGCTCCTTCACCCTGGTCACCAAGTCGTTGTACCCGTCAACGGAGAGGAAAATCGACACGCGAATGCCTGATGGGGCACTACGGGCCTGGTAGACCTGCGGGAGCCATTGATAGCCCCGCAACCAATAAGGGCAGTAAAACAAACAGGCCCGCTTACTCGGAAGGCTTGTTCCAGTTCGAAAAAGGATATTTACTTAAATTGACATTATCGTATTTCGCTTCACCGGTCACTTCCTGACCGATCCAGTCCGGCAAGTCGATTGGCTGATCGGCGGAGGCCAATTCTACCTCGGCTACCACCAGACCCTGATTTTCTCCCTGGAACGCATCGACTTCCCAAACCAGTCCGCCATGGTCGATTCGGTAGCGAAACTTCTCCAGGATCGGCTGCTCACATAAGTGGTGAAGGAGTTCCAGAGCGTCGGCGTAGGGAATTGCATACTCGTACTCAGGCCGGGTAGCGCCCAGCCGCTTTCCTTTAATCGTTATGTACCCTTTGTCGGCCACCAGCCGGACTCTGACTGACCGGTCCGGCTGACTATTCAGGTACCCTTGCTGGTAAAGTTGGCCCTTCGCGTTTTGTTTCCAGGCCGATCCGACGACCAGAAACTTTCGTTCGATTTCGATGCCCATAAAAATCGGGTTAAGTGGCCAGTGGCCGAGGTGCAATGGTTATTTGATGCGCTTCCGACCGCCATAGCTTCCAGGAGCGTCGGTATCGTTTTACAAAACTGCCCGGCTTTTCGGCCAGTAACCGCCTGGCTAAGGGGTAAATCTGCTCCTGTAACTGGTGTCGCTGCGCCTGCAACCCTTGCCAAAGAGCCTCTTTAGTCAGTTGTCTGCGTATCGACAGACGGTCTGATTCAATGAGCTGGGCCAGCACCCCATAATCATGATCATCGCCTAACAACTCGCCCAGCCGCCCCAGCTCGTGTCCATACGCTTTAAAGAGACCAGGCCAGATTGGCTCCAGCAGCCGGGTGTGATACCACAGCGTTTTGACGTCTTTGCGTAGCTCATGAAAATGATCGATACTGGGTTTATCGATAGCTACAGCCAGGGCATGACGGGCCCGGCGGTAGACGGCTTTCAGGTTAGGCGCTATCGACCCAAACCCTTTGTGCCGTTTAGACAAGCCGACGATCTTTCGGGATGCTAGCTCAAAGGTCCTGGTCACCCCACCGACCTGGGTAGGATCGTCGAAAAACTGGCTAACGGCCTCGTCCTGCTCCTGAATCAGGGTTTTTCGAAGGCTGGTAAATACCTGAGTGGACACGCCCCTGGGGTGAGCCTGCTGAAGCTTATCCAGGGTTCTGATCATGACCGTAGCATCCCGTAAAGGAGACAATTGCTGGCCAATCGTTCGGTAGAAGCTATTCTGCCGGCGAAAGTCCTTTTCGTTCATTCCGCTACGAACCAATCGAAATAAGGCCCGGATCTTTTTGATTCGTTTTCGAATACTATGAATCGCTTCGCCGGTGGCCTGGTCCGGCTTTTGTAAAGCGTCAAGAGCCGCCTTCACTTCCTGGGAAAGGATTCGGTCGAGGTTGTGGGCAATCGACTCATCCTGCTTAAAGACATATGCCATGTTGATGCTATTAACTTCGCTCTCTGTCGACAGATAACCCGGGAAGAACGCAAATGGATTTTCGTCAGTACCTTTTAGGTAGCCTGCGCCCACGACGGCTGGATGGATCCGTTCGCTTGTTTGATCGTACGTCTTGAGGAAGATCGGACGGTAGAGGAGCGACTAACCCTTGTTTTATAGACAATCGCTTTATAAGGTATTGAATCAAGTGTGTAGCAAAAACTTTTTAACGGTAAAATCAGTGATACAACCAGCAAATGCCCCGGAGAATTCTGTTCGCCGACAATCAATGAGTTTCCTTCTCGTCACCCGCCATGATCACACAGGTAGAGAAACGTTTTCGTTTGTCGTCTTCCTGGCGATTCTTACCGCAGTAACTATTTTTTTATCGCCAGTAGCTCTGGCGCAACAGGCCCAGTTGCCGACCCGCTGGACAAAAGCAGCGCTGGCCGCCCAACTGCCCCTGGGTGAATACCCCCGCCCTCAGCTTCGGCGCAGCGAATGGCTTTGTTTAAACGGGGTATGGAAGTATCAGGGTGGTAAGTCGGTCTCTTCGGCCAACGACCCGGCAACGGCCGTAAGCTTTCCGGCGAATATCGAAAAAATACGGGTACCTTATTGCCCCGAATCGGTACTGTCGGGCATCCAGCGAAAACAGGAAATCAACATGTGGTATCAGCGCACGTTTACGATTCCCCCTACCTGGAAAGGCCGCCAGATACTGATTCACTTCGAAGCTGTCGATTACAAGGCTACCGTTTTCGTCAACGGCCAGAAGGCGGGCAGCCATTCGGGGGGGTATGATGCCTTCGCACTGGATATCAGTGCCTTGCTGAAAAAAGGCGAAAACAGCCTGGTGGTGGCCGCTTATGACCCCAATGATGGTCGTACCCCATCGGGCAAGAACGGGCCGCGCGGTGATTATACGTTCTCCTCCGGTATCTGGCAGACGGTGTGGCTCGAACCGGTCCACAACACCTATATCAAAAACATTCGGCTTTTGCCTGATCTGGCCGGCAAGCGACTGAAGGTCGAGGTCGATGCCAGTCTCGCAGCCAGGGTAAGAGCAGTCGTACTCGAAGGGAAAAAAGAGCTTGTCCGGGCCGACGGAACTACCGGAACGGCTTTTTACATACCGATTGCCAATCCAAAAGCCTGGTCACCTGATTCGCCTTTTCTGTATGATTTGAAAATCACGCTCCAATCGGCCACGGGGACCGTATCCGACGAAGTGAGCAGCTACTTTGGCATGCGGGACGTAACGCTGGGCAGGGTAGATGGGGTCGTGCGCCCCTTGCTGAATGGTCGGTTTGTGATGCAACTGGGCTTGCTGGACCAGGGTTACTGGCCCGATGGTATTTTAACCGCACCTACCGAGGAGGCTTTGAAATCGGATATCCAGTTCACTAAAAAAGCCGGCTACAATCTGATTCGCAAGCACATGAAAACCGAGCCCCAGCGATTTTATTACTGGGCCGATAAACTGGGCTTGCTGGTTTGGCAGGACATGCCTGCGATCTGGTATCCCGACGAAGATACCCTGACTACCCGGACCGAGTTTCGAAACGAACTCAAAGCGGTGATCGATGATCATTATAATTCACCATCGGTTATTTGCTGGGTTCCTTTCAACGAAAACTGGGGAGCTTTCGACGTAAAGGCCATTACCGACTGGGTCAAACACTATGATCCGTCGCGATTAGTGAATGGCAACTCGGGCTTCAATAACAATCCGTCTTATCAGAAAGCCTACGGCGATCCGAAAAACGGCGATTTTGTAGATACCCATATTTACGTCGGCCCCTATAAAGCGTCAGAACCTGATAGCCAGCGAGCGGCTTCTCTGGGTGAATTTGGCGGTGTCGGCCTGTTTGTGCGTGGTCATATGTGGCCCGTCGAGAACAATGCGTATGCGTACGAACCAACCCGATCGGCGCTCACCGACCGCTACGTTTTTTTACTCGACCAGGTAGACCAACTGATGCGTTACCGGGGGCTAAGTGTGGCTATCTACACCCAAACCACCGATGTTGAGCACGAAGTGAATGGCTTGCTGACGTACGACCGCGCGGTCGAGAAAATGGAGGTCGAACGCCTTCGGGCTGTTAACCAGGCGGTCATACAAGCCAGTCGTACACTAACTTCGAAAAAAGAATAAATGCCGACATGAGCAGTCGAGAGCAGTGGCCGAAGAACTGACTAAAGCCTGTCTGGTCGACAACTTTGCCAAGCGAGCCGTTCCTGGTTCAGAGTTAAAGAGTCCTCACTGCCCAGCCTCGCTTTCTGCGCAGGCTAGCGGGTCGGCCGATATAGCCAATTCGTTACGTAACGATTCTGACATGCCGTTTTCTTGATTTACCACCGGGGTAAGGTTTCTTCACACCGTTGCCGGGGTCAGGAACGAACTACCCTATCGGATGCGTCGATGGAAGAAGGGGCCGGGAATAGCCAGATTCTGTTGGCTTTTTGCCGACTTGTAAGAATTTTTTACGGGCTGATTGGTTGTAGTCATGAGAGCGGTCGAATGTTGTTGCTTCGCCGGAGAACCCTTTCTCAGGGGCGTTGATAAAGCAACAACGTTCGACCGACAAACCTGCATACAGCACACATGGAGCTAAAAACCAATCAGCCGATTACGGCTTTGTTTATCGATATTGGCGGAGTACTGCTTACCAACGGCTGGGACCATACCGCCCGCAGGCTGGCCGCCGAGACGTTTGATCTGAACCTGGCCGATCTGGAAGAGAGGCATCACCTGACCTTCGACACGTACGAAACGGGTAAACTTACTCTGGACGATTACCTGAACCGAATCGTCTTTTACCAGCCCCGGGCATTCTCCAGAGACCGTTTTCGGGCGTTCATGTTCGACCAGTCGCAGCCTTATCCCGACATGATCCAGCTCATTCGTCGGCTGAAAGAAATGTATAGGTTGAAAATTGCCGTTGTCAGTAACGAAGGACGGGAACTGAACCAGCACCGGATTCAGACCTTTGGTCTGGCTGAGTTCGTCGACTTCTTCGTCTCCTCGTCCTATGTTCATCTGCGAAAGCCAGACGTCGACATTTATCGGATGGCCATCGACCTGGCGCAGACACCGACCCATCAGATCCTGTATCTCGATGACCGGCCGCTGTTTGTCAGTGTAGCGGCTGGCTTAGGCATTCGGGGCATTTGCCATGTCGACTACCCGACTACCCGGGCTGCGCTGGCCGCGCTCGGCCTGGCAACCGATGCCTCGCCAGTAGCGAATCGATAACCGACCCGGCTTGTGCGGTTAAGCCGTTGTCTGCCATCGGAAGCCAGGGCTCTGGCCCGCTTTGGTAAGTGCAACCTACGTTGGCCTTGATCCGGTCGATTAGCTGTCCGGCCAGCAGACCCTGGACATGAAACGGGCGGAGGGGTCCCCTGCGTTTCAGTGCTCATTCGTTGACCAGAATAATCTTTCCAATGTGCTGGTTGCTTTCCATCAGCCGATGCGCGTCCTGAGCGGCTGCGAACGGAAATGTCTGATGGATTACGGGGGTAAATTTCCCGCTCTCGAGTAACGGCCAGACATGGCGATAGACATCGGCCGCCAGGCTTTTCTTGAAGGTATAGTCCCGGTTTCGCAGGGTGCTGCCCGTCAGGGTAAGTCGCTTCTGCATGATCTGCCGCAGGTTGAGCTGAGCCTCCGGGGCCTCAATGGTATTGATATAGACCAGCCGTCCTTCCGGGCGCAGAAGATGGAGGTTTTTAGATAGGTAAGAGCCGCCAACCATATCCAGAACAACGTCTATTCCCTCGTCGGCAAAGGCCTGCTCAAAATCCTGGGTTTTGTAATTGACATAACGGTGAGCCCCCAGGGCCAGACAGGCTCTGCCTTTGTCGTCCGAGCCTACTGTTACGAACACGCGGGCGCCCAGCGCCTTTCCCAGTTGAATAGCCGTGATCCCGATACCGCTGCTTCCGCCATGAACCAGCAGGTTTTCGCCCGCCTGCAGCTTTCCGCGCTGAAACACGTTCGACCAGACCGTAAATACCGTTTCGGGCAGGCTGGCTGCCTGTGCGAACGTCCAGCCGTGGGGTAGGGGCAGACACTGGCCTTCCCGAACGGCTACACAGTCGGCGTAGCCACCGCCCGCCAGCAGCGCACAGACAGCATCACCGGGCTGCCACTGCTGCACAGCCGGACCACATTTGACGACGACACCCGCCACTTCCAGCCCCGGAATATCGGCCGGTACACCCGTCGGAGCCGGATAGTGCCCTTCCCGTTGAAACACATCTGATCGGTTGAGACCCGCAGCCCGCACCTCGATCAGCACTTCGTCCTGGTCAGGCTCCGGCGTTGGGTAATCCTGAAGGGACAGCACCTCAGGGCCGCCGGGCCGGGTAATGACAATGGCTTTCATACGTTCACGCTGAAGAAACGGTTTATGTCAGCTCTTTCGGTGGGGGAGCGAGCCACGGTTCATGGGGCATTAGCAAAAACTGCGGCACACTCCCCACCGAAAGAGCTGTATGTATTCCAAAACCCCGTAGACCCGTTACGGTTTAAATTCCGTACGTACCGGTTAGCGCTTACTTCAGTCGATTCAGTTCCGTAGCCGATACACCCCGGCAAAAATGTGGTTTTATTTCAGCCACGGGAATAACTTAGGGGCCTGATACAACCGGCTATGAAAAAACACGTCCTCCTGCTGCTTACCCTGCTGACAACCGCACTCCGTGCTCAGAATAAACCCGACTGGACTACGCCTTACGAACGCAGTCAGGGACGCCAGACGGCCACGTATGCCCAGATCATCGACTACTACCAGCGGCTGGACCGGCAGTTCGACCAGGCCAGGCTCATCGAGGTCGGCCAAACCGACGTAGGAAAACCACTACACCTGTTTCTGCTGGCGGCCGACAAGGTGTTTTCGCCCCGCGCCAATCGGGTAACGCTGCTGATCAACAACGGCATACACCCCGGCGAACCCGAGGGTATCGACGCCTGCATGATGATGGCGCGCGATTTGCTACTGGCCCATAAACTTCCCAAAAACGTCCTGCTGGCCATCGTGCCGGTCTTCAACGTAGACGGTTGCCTGAACCGGGGGGTATCCAGGGTAAACCAGAACGGCCCGGAAACCTACGGCTTTCGGGGGAACATACGGAACCTGAACCTCAACCGTGACTTCATCAAAGCCGACGCCGAAAATACCCGCTCGTTTCAGCGGATGTTTCAGCAGTATAAACCGCAGGTCTTTATCGATAACCATACAAGTAACGGCGCCGACTACCAGCACGTGGTAACCTATTTTGCGACCCAGAAAGATAAACTGCACCCGGCCGTATCGGGGTATATGACCCAGCGGTTCCAGCCGGACCTGGACAAAGCGCTACAGGAGCGGGGTTTCCCCTCTGCGCCTTATGTGAACCATCCGAAGGATACGCCCGAAAGCGGTCTGCTGGGCTACAACGATTCGCCACGCTACACGACCGGTTATGCCGCCATGTTCAACTGCTTCGGGTTTACCCTCGAAACCCACATGTGGAAAGACTATCCGGCGCGGGTAAAGGGGAGCTACGCGTTCGATGAAGCCGTGCTGCAACTGTGCGAACGCGACGCGCCGACGATTCTGGCGAACCAGCAACGCGCCGATGCGGCCGTCAGCCAGCAAACCACGTTTCCCCTGAACTACAAATTAGATCCCGGCAAGGTCGATTCGATTCAGTTTCTGGGCTATGAAGCGGCTTACAAACCGAGTGACGTGTCGGGCCTCAAACGCCTGTATTACGACCGGAACAAACCCTTTACCAAACGCATCGCCTATCGGAACACCTTCGTGCCGGAGCTGGAGCTCACGAAGCCCGGCGCGTACGTGATTCCGCAGGCCTGGCGCGAAGCGATCGACCTGCTGAAGCGCAACGGGGTTCGGATGCAGGCGCTGAGCCGGGATACGCTCATGACCGTGTCCGCCTACTACATCGACGATTACCGAACCGGGCAGCGTCCGTACGAAGGCCACTATCTGCATTCGGCAGTCAGCGTCCGCACCGAACCGCAGCAGATTCAGTTTTACCGGGGCGACTGGCTGATCCTGACCAATCAGCCCGCTAATCGCTACCTGATCGAAACCCTGGAGCCCCAGGCCGCCGACTCGTTTTTTGCCTGGAACTTCTTCGACAGCGTGCTCGACCAGAAAGAGTATTTCTCCGATTATATCTTTGAAGACACCGCTGCCGAACTTGTGCGCAAAGACCCCGCCCTGGCGCAGAAGCTGGCCAGCAAGCGGGCGTCGGACAAAGCCTTTGCCGACAATGCCCACGCCCAGTTGGCGTACATCTATCAGCAGACGCCCTACTTCGAAAAAACCGCTAATCGCTATCCGGTTTACCGGCTGGAAAAGCTCCGCTAATGTAGTGCCGACCAGGAGGGTCGGCACTACATTGGTACTCCAACTGATAATAAATTTATCGCTTTGTTGCTGCGTTGGCCAGACCAGGGCTTTCGGCCAACACCCGGACCGGTCCCAGCAGGCCCGACGGCAGGAGAGGAGAGTCTGCCCGGTAGAATGGCAGGGTCGTAAACGTGATCTTATTGGTTACGCCAGGCTGGGCGTCGCCGATCAGGCGGTTGACCCACAAGTTCGTCACCCTGACCTGTACGGTGTTGCGGCCTGGCCTCAGGGCATCCGTGATGTCCAGGCGAAATGGTTTTTTCCAGACGGTGCCCACCGGTTTCCCATTGACCAGCACCTCCGCGATGTTTTTTACCTCGCCCAGATCAAGCATGTACGAGGCTCCTTTCGTCTGGGCCGGTAGCTCGAACGTGTTGTCGTAGGTGGCCGTGCCGGAGAAGTACTTGATGCCGGGATCCGTGTTTTCCGACAACGACGCCAGCGACGCTAAGCTCGTCTGCTGGGGCGCACCGCGGTCGGCCTGAAAATGAACCGTCCAGGTACCCGTTACGCTCGCCACCGGCGACTCCGTGACGGCGGGTTTAGTATAAGACGCCACGGTCGCTTTGTCGGCGAAAACGATAAAATAAGCACCCCACGACTCGAATGAGAGGGGTACGATCGTGCGCCCGTCTTTGATCTGGTACGACACCGTTTCCTGCTTACCCGTTTGTGGGTTCCACCGATGCGGCACTTTTCCCGTTACCCGAAAGCTGATCTGCGCTTCGTTGGCGTCTGCGCTCCGGCTGTCGAGCCAGTAGATATCGCCCTCACTGGTCTGGCGGTGTACGAAGAGGATGGGTGCCTTCTCGTCCGTAATGGACACGTCTTTTGGAATGTTCATCGCGCTCAGCACAGTTTCGACTGGTTTTGTCGAGACGTTCGAATTGCTCCAGATCTGATTGGCCAGCGTCGTAAACTCGGCCGGGCCACCGGGGTTGTCACTTAAGCTGGGCGAGTGGTCGGGTTTGGCACCGACCACTTTCATCCCGGCTTTGACCAGCTCACCCAGCTTTTTCAGCACCGGCAGGGTCATGGTTTTGGCGGTTTCATCCAGCACCAGCACGCGGTAGGTCTGGCCACTCGGGGTAACGATTCGGCCGTTTTCGACCCGCAGGGCTTCTTTGATCACCGTTGCATTGGCAAAGTCGAAAGCGTAACCGGCGGGGATGGCGGGTAACTTATCCGCGAAAGCCTGGGTGATGTTGTAGTTTTCGCCGTAGTAGTACAGCACGTCCACTACAGGTTTGCCCTGTTGCAGCAGGTAACAACTGCGGCCCAGGTATTCCATCCAGGGTTTGGCCTGTTCGGCCCAGGTCTCCTGTCGGGTGAAATACTGCCCGAAAGGCCCGAGCGAGAAGCCGGGCTTTTTATCGTCGAGAGGCTGGTGAACCGACGTGTGAATGACGAAGCGGTTTAGTCCCGATGCCATTTCGAGGTCGGCGGTGCGCTTGAGTTTTTCGGGATGCCAGCTAAACCCATTCTGAACGGAGGTCATCGATTCGGCCGCTACCAGGTTCTGCCCGTAGATATGCGCGACCGATGCAGCCTCCCGGATGTCGGCCTCGCTGCGCACTTCTTCATTGCTGCCACCGGCCAGGCTACCCGGCGTCCACATCGCCGACATCGGAATGTCGGCCCGGCGTTTGACGTCCATGCCGTCGGCTAAATAAATCCGACCGTTCTCGTGCGACTCGGTGTAGCGTTTCATACCGCGGGCGCGCAGGGCGTCACCAATTACCTCGTAATGGCTCTCGACGATCAGCTCGCCGATGGTCTTGCGGAAGTCCCACAGGAATTTTTCGCTGGCTTCGCCACTCTGCACCACCCGACCCGTCAGCACCGGCAACCAGGGTGTGATGGCATAGCCACGTCGTTTCTGAAACTCCATCGGCAGAGTTTTGGTCCAGGTCATATGCCCGGCTTCGTACGAGTCCAGCACCATGTATTCCAGCCCTTTCGCGCCCATCTGCCCGCCGGTCGCGTCTTTGTACATGTCCAGGTAGGTGTCGATGTAGGTGCGAACGGCGGTTTTATCGAGTTTATCCACTTCCAGACCGGTCGCTTCGGGCGAGGCCGGGTGGTTCTCGCGACCGGTCAGCGAATAGCCCAGTCGCATGACGACCCAGTTGCCAGCTGGAGGAGTCCAGTTGAGTGTACCATCGGCGCTCATCTTCGTGGTCAGGTCAACTACGTCGCTGGTCGGAATCGCGTCGGCGTCGGGTTTCACCAGCGAGTGAGTATTTTCTTTCCAGGCCGCGAAACCTGCCTTCTGCTCGACCAGGTCGACGCGGTCTGTATTGTGGAGAACCAGTTCGGCGACGGGAACGCCCTGCGGTTTGCCCGGCGCGGCATTCCCCCCGAACATCGACGCAAACGGATTCCCTTCGGGCGCTTCGGTTTTGAAGGTGAAGCGGAAGAACCGGGCCGTGGTGGGTAGAATACCCATCGTGCTCTGGGGAACCGTACTGCCCCGAATGATGACCACGTCGCGGAAGTTGACGCCGTCGTCGCTCACTTTTAGGCTCCGGTTGTCGGGCATGCCCCGGAACTCCGCCAGTTCGCCCGCTGCGGGAGCCCCCACGATCGTAAACGCTTTGACCGTTTGCGGGCTGTCGAACGCATACTGTACCCACATGTCCTGGCCTATTTCCATCGGCGGCAGGAGGGTAGTTTTGGCCAGATCGCCGTCGGTGAGGTCGGCCAGATTGAAGGACCCTCCGCTTGCCGTGATTTTAGGATTCAGCGAAGCCATCGGTTTCTCGGCAGCCGGCAGCTGATAAGCGATCACAGCCGCATCGGCGTAGTAGTTCGGAACGTTTTTGGGGGTGCCACCCATCAGATTAGAGGCTGTGAGCGGCACGTTCTGGAACTTACCCGTAGTAGCTGGCGGCTGGGGTAATTTGCCCGAAAATGCCTGCCCACCCGTTACCCGCGTTTCGCTCCAGACGTATTTCTTCATGGCATCGGCAGCCGGTACCCAGGGGCCGCCCGTTACGCTCCAGCCCGGCGAGCCTGCTATGGCCATTTCGAGCCCGAGTTTTTTAGCCAGCTCGGTTGTGTGCTTAAACGCATCTTTCCATTCGGGCGTCATGAACACCAGCTTTTTCGGGGTCACGTTGGGCGTGAGCAGGCTGGCGTCGAAGTTCTGAAAGCCGCCGATGCCGACGCGCTTCATCCATTCGAGGTCTTTGGTGATGCCTTCTTTGGTAATGTTGCCGTTCATCCAGTGCCACCACACCCGGGGCTTGGCGGCATCGGGCGGTGTCTGGAAACCCTTTTGCAGGGGCGAAGGCTGTGCAAAAGCCAGCGCCGGGAGGAGCCAGGCCAAACAGGTTAATTTTTTCATAAAAGATAGGGTAAGGAGTAAGGTATTGATCTTAAGGAATTTGTTAGCAAATTACCGATCGAAACCCAGTTCACTTTCATAGAGTTACTCCGTGGCGTCGGGAGCGCTTGAGCCGAGTTCAGCGCTTATCCCGATGGGGCTGACAGGAGCTTTTGAGTAGAGTGTATAAGCGAGCAGCTAACCCAGGGAGCAAAAATTCCTTAGGTTAGCTGCCGGGAGTGGGATAGGCTATTAGGGTAATACAAACCAGCGCTACGATTTTTCTGTCATCCCGACGCCAGGAGGGATCTCAGTACTTCCGGACCCATAAGTAAGGACGTTTTAAGATCCCTCCTGGCGTCGGGATGACAGAAAAATAGCTTGTTGTTAATAAATAAATCAGTCTGCTGGTCGTGCGGAAATCACGTTAGGGGCAGCTTTTTATTGTTTTACGCGTAGCGCCGTCGACTCAAACATGTTCATCAGCGAACCTTTCAGATGGTCATCGTCTACTTTGGTCAGCTCGATGGGGATTTCGCCCGCCTGATCCGTATTGAAGTAGATCGTCAGTTTGTCTTTTTCTTCTTCGATTTTTGTAATGGGCATGGCCGGTCTAACCCCCGCAGGGTCTTTTAGCTCACCGGTCAGTTTACCGTCTTTTCGGGCCAGGTCGGTAATGAATTTGGCGTCGCCCTGCGGGGTACCCGTCACCAGAACTTCCCATTTGCCGGCAAAAAAGTCAGCCGGTTGTGTCGTCTGCGAAAAGCCCCTGACACAAATACCCAGTAGAAAAATGAACAGAAATAAACTTACTTTTTTCATTGTGCTAATTGATTAATTGTGAAACGTTTACTGGAAAAATGTCTTTACTTAACGTATTTACATAGCAGGCCCTGCACCGAAAGCGGCAATGAGGTAGCCATTTGGTCGTCAGAGAAGCGAGTTAAGAATAAATTGTAGCCCCAATCTACTTGATTATTTACGGATTAAATAGAACTAATCTTAATAGTGTAAATTTTACGGAATAAAGATAAGGGACTTCCATTCTCAATCCGTAAAACTTACGGATTTATTTTTTAGCTTTGACGTATGAACTCGCTAGAAGAAGTCGACGACTTTGTCAGAAACGGCCATAAGCATTATCTGCCCCACCTGAGTCTCGACCCAGTCATTTTTGGCTACCACGATCAGCAACTCAAGATTTTACTGCTGAAATGGAAAGGACTCGATGGCTGGGGCCTCCCTGGCGGGTTTGTTCAGCGAAGAGAGCCCCTGAGTCAGGCAGCTCATCGTATTTTGCAGGAACGGACCGGCCTGGAGCAGGTATTTCTGCAGCAGTTTCATGTTTTTGGCGATTCACCCTATCGGCTGCAGGAGCGGAGTACCCGCGAGTTTTCCGAAAAATATGGCCTGGAAGTGGCCGACGGCAACTGGTTGTTCGAACGGACGCTGTCGGTCGGCTACTTCGCTTTGGTTGATTATTCGCAGGTCAGCGTCCGGACCGATTTTTTCACCGCAGATTACCGGTGGTGGGATGTAAAAGAAATTCCGGCGCTTTTGTTCGACCAGAACGAGGTGGTCGACAAGGCCCTGGCTACGCTTCGGCTTCAGATTTATCATCAGCCCATTGGCTATAATCTCTTGCCCGAAAAATTTACCCTGCCCGAAATTCACACGTTGTATGAAACGATTCTGGGCAAAGAACTGGACCCGCGAAACTTCTCGAAAAAGCTGGTGAATCTGGGACTGATCCGGAAACTGTCCGAGCAGCGTGCCATTGGCCCTCACCGCTCGCCCTATCTGTATCAGTTCGAAAAGGAAGCTTACGAAGAAGCCCTGAAGCAGGGCATCATCCACACGTATTAGCTGGGTAAGTCCTGCGGACGAGCTAACGGGTAAGCGAATCAGACTCGCGGTTGAGCAAGTTTCGATGGGTTTACCCGTTAGCTCCGGATGCGTCTGGAGCGTTGTGTAATGAAGCGACGAGGCAGAGGCTTACGGTTCCTGAACCACGAAGCTTTCATTGGGATCGGCCTGTACCACAAACGTCTTCGTGAGGGTTTCCGAGCCGGTGTCGAGGGTAAGCCGGTAGGTGCCCGTTTCCAGGGCCGAAAAGTCGAACTGCTGGTTCAGGCCTTTTTGCAGACTTACCGTTTCGGTGTAAAGCGCGTGTCCCTTGGCGTCCCAGATCGCCAGCTGTCCTTTTGTTTGAAGGGGTTGTACGTAGAGTTTTATTTTATGCGTGCTGGTCATGACCAGGTGCGTCTGAGCGGCCGACAGTTTACTGGGCTCATTGCTAGTGGCGAACGATGCGGTACTGGCTACCAGGCCCAGCATCAGAATAAATACTTTTTTCATGGCTTTCATTGTAAATGGTTGATTATCTGGTTTGATGGCCGGCTCTTCAGAGCGGGTTGCTGCGCTGCCGATCCGGTGAAACAAAGTTGCTATGTCCGGCACAAACCAGAAAAGCAAAGGTGATGAGCAACTGAATAAAGAAGACAAGTGCGGGTTTTCAGCAGATGAGTGCTTTGCCCCGATGACCTCGAACCGGCTCGGTGTATAACTATTTGGCTGGAATCGGCGGGGCGGCCGAACAACCGAACGAAACGGGGCGTTAGGCCAGGCAAACCAATTCAATTATTTACAACGACTCAAGTTATGAAAACACAATCGATTGCCCTGGGGCTGATGCTGGCCCTGCTGACGACCGGTGCTACGCTGGCCCAGCAAAACAGCGCTTCCATGAATTCGGGTACGACCAACATGGTCGGCAAAGAAACCAAGTCGGAGTTCGACCAGCAAAACCAGAAAGGAGCCGCTGCCGTTGCTGCCGTATCGGCTAGCCCGGCGAAGCTGTCCAGCGCCGACCAGAGCCTGATGATGGAAGTAGCCAAGGGCGGCATGATGCAGCTGGAAGTCAGCAAAGTAGCCGTGCAGAAAGCCACCAGTCCCGAAGTGCGTCAGCTGGCGCAGGCAGAGGTAGATGAACAAACCGGCCTGGCGTCGAAACTGCAGGAAATTGCCAGCGCGAAAGGAGTTACGCTGCCGTCGGGACCGGATGCCGAAACCCAGGCGATGGTAACCAAACTACAGGGAATGTCGGGCGCGTCGTTCGACCAGATGTACGTAGCCGAAAGCGGGGTTAAAAACCACGAGAAACTCGACAAGGTGATGTCGAAAGTGGAGTCCAGTGCATCGGATGCCAGTCTGAAAGGTGTCGGTCAGGCTGCCCACCCCCTGGTAAAAACCCACCTGAAAGTCGCGCGTCAGATCAAAGATAAAATGTAGTCAGTCAAAAAAAGGGTATTCATGCAGCCGGTCATCCTGACGAAGGATGACCGGCTTTTTTGTCGGCCTTCATTTTCTGTAACAGAAGGCCGTTACCACGCGGCTGTTACCACGTGGCCTTTGCCTAACAATCCAGCCAAACAGCAAGACGGTATGGACAACCAGCCGGTTAGCTTGCCAACGAAACACATCAAACATGGAAAGTAGAGCCAAAGTAGCAGGTCATCCGGCGCATCCTATTCTCATCGTATTTCCTTTGGGTTTGCTGCTTACAGCCGTCATTTTTGATGTTGTTTATTTCCTGAATGATAATCCCGCGTTTCCAGTGGTGGCCTACTGGATGATCACCGCCGGGCTCATTGGCGGTCTCCTGGCCGCGGTTCCCGGCTGGATCGACTGGTTTGCCATTCCGGCGGGCACCCGGGCCAAACGAATCGGGCTGCTGCACGGGCTGGGCAACGTTGTGGTGCTGGTGGTTTTTCTGCTAAGCTGGTGGGGACGTACTGACGAACCCGGTCATCACCCAACGCTGTTTGCCCTGATCTGTTCCTTTATCGCTTTCGTGGTGCTGGGAATAACCGGTTGGCTGGGCGGTGAACTGATCGATCGGCTGGGCGTTGGTGTCGACGTGAACGCGCACCTGGACGCGACCAATTCCCTGACCCATAAGCCAGACCTGCACACCAGATAAGGCGTATGACCTGAAGTTATGACTGACCAGAACGTGCTCGATACGGCGGCTAAATACCAGGCCTGGCATCACCACCTGGAAGAAAACCACAATCAGATCAACAGCATAGAGCCCGTTTATATTCACCGGGCAGAAAAAGACGGTAGCCTTTTATACGCCCTGCTTCGGATCAACGCCAACTCGCCTGAAGGGAGCTCGCTGCATCCGATCTGCTTTTTGAAAGGAAATGCCGTGTCGATACTGGTGGTATTGCTCGCTGAAGAAACAGGCGAAAAGTACGTGCTCCTGGTCCGTCAGCGCCGGATTTGCGATGGTTCTCAAACCTATGAGCACCCGGCCGGGATGATCGACGAAAATGATCCATCGCCCCACGATGTGGCGGTGCGGGAGCTGGGCGAAGAAACAAAGCTGGCGGTGAAGCCCGAAGAGGTAAAGCCGCTCTTCGATAAACCGCTGTATTCGGCTACCTCGACCAGCGACGAAGCCCTGCATTTTTTTTACCTCGAACGGCGCATGGCGCTGGCCGATATCAAAGCCATCGACGGGCAGCAGACCGGCAAAGAAAGTGAAAACGAACATACCTCTTTGCGCATCGTCACCTTTCCGGAAGCTCACCGACTCGTGAGTAACATCCACGGAGTGATGAGTCATCTGCAATACCTGAAGCTGACTGGCGAGTATGTGCTAATGAGCCAGCTCTGACCTCCATTCTTAAAAAAACAGAGAGCGCAAAGGACTTCGCAGGAGCTGGGCCGATACAACAGGTTGTCAGAGCTTTCTTTGTCATTCCGACCGTAAAGAGGAATCTTAAACTATCCCGTGAGGAGATTTCAAGATTCCTCCCTGCGGTCGGAATGACAACAGACGTGCTGTGCTGCGTTGTTTTCGGCAGAAAAGGAAACCTTGAGCAGGTTTATACTTTTTGGCTTCAAAATAAGAATGGGCTAAACCATCTCTTTTGAAGACGGTTCAGCCCGGTTCTGACCCACCAATCAATTACATTTTTTCGCCCGCCTGGGTCATTTGTTCCGTCTGGGCGTGGCCTTCCGGCATCGGTGGGCCCAGTACCGGCTCCTGTCCAAAGGGTTGCGCTTTCATTTCCTTGAACTGACCACGACCATCCAGTGAAGTGCCGTGAGTCCATCGCTGGTTCTGGCCGACGGTTGGCGAATCGGGATCGATGTTGGTATCGACAAACGTGTAGCTGAACTCCTGATGCTCCTGCGTCTGCGGGAAGCTGTTCGGAATAGGCAGCACGCCCAGCATGTTACCGTGCCCCAGTTCTTCGAGCACGGCCAGCCACTGCTGCTGGTGCATCGTGTCGCGGGCGATCAGAAAAGCGAGCATGTCTTTCATACCCGCGTCGTCGGTCATTTCATACAGGCGCGTAGCCAGCGTACGACCCGTCGCTTCGGCATTGACATTGGAGAACATGTCGGCTGCGATATTGCCCGAACTGACCACCCACGATCCGTTGAACGGTACACCATTGGCATCCGACGCCAGCGCGCCCATACCACCCGACAGAAAATGACGGGGATCGCCACCGCCCATCACTTTTTCCAGGATTGGGTCGTCGCCGACAATGCTTTCGATCACACTGCTGGGCGCTCCTTCCAGATTCAGGCACACGGCCGTTGCCAGCATTTCGATGTGCGATATTTCTTCGGTGCCCGTGTTGAGCAGCATGTCGCGGTAACGAACTGGCCCGCGGGAGTTCCAGGCCTGAAACAGGTATTGCAGACAAACGCGGATTTCGCCTTCGACGCCCCCGATGGCCTGCTGCAGGGCCCGGGCAAATTGTGGATTGGGCTTATCGACCCGTACTTTATACTGGAGCTTTTTGTCGTGATAAAACATAGATACTGGGAATTATTGGTTTTAAGTTGCCGGTTGGTTGACCGACTGGGCATTGGTGGAAACACCAGCCTGAGCCCAGGTACTTCCGGAAGCGACAGCCCGCAGAGTGAGTATCATAACCGTTGTTTCATGCGTCGATCGAACGGGTGCCCTGTGGCCGTACTTACCTTACTAACCCGCCGATACCCTGAAGTATGTCCGCCTGGTCCCGGTAAGTGAGGAAACGGATAGGCTATCGATCCGCCTTTTTGTTTGTTTTGGGGCTGGTCTGGGTTAGCAAACCGGCACCCAGTTCAAGCAGACCGAATGCCACGTGTGGCCAGCGGATCTGCCTGGCAAAGCCGAACAGCCAGGGGGATGCCGCTACCAGAACCCCGTTTACCTTATCGACAGCAAGGTGGGTAGTCATAGGAACCTGTTTGGACAGGCCCGCTTCGTAGCTGGTTAAGGCCGACAGCCCCAGTACGGCTACGCCCGTACCGACCGCTACCCGCCGGGCTGCATCGTTGCTGGCAAAGCCCAGCAGCCAGGGCGACGCCAGAAAAAGCGCTCCGGTCGTATAGTCCAGTATACCGTGGACTTTTGTTGGAATAGGTTTCATTGTGGTGATGTGTTTACGATTAAACTTTTCCCCGGTCGTCCCAGTGATCCTTGATGATAGCCCCCTCAGCGTTTCTGACGAGTCGGCGCGCATACTGCTGCCCTTTGATGATGCCTCGCTCGTCGGCCTGGCCCACGAAAGCAAGAACTGGGTTTCCATCCTCGTTCGTTTTCATCGCTACGTCGTAGCGTCCGAACCGGAACGCAATCATCTGTGAGGGGGCGTAGGTCTTGTTGAGGTGCTTGAGCAGCCGTTCTCCGAGCTTCATAGCCTGTTGGTTTGTGCGAAAAATCTGCCAGTGGTCCTCCCGAGTCCGTTGCAGGAATTGTCTTTTCTACCGCTGCCGAACCAAATCGTTCGTAGCAAACCGGGCGAGTTAGGTAACGGGCTATTCGGGCTCCGGGGGCAGTTTCATCAGGGTAGCGCCGGACCGGCCATTTCCTCACTTTGGGTATGAATTGTCTGCCCACGATCCGTAGCCAGGTTTATCTACTCACAAAAGCACAGACTAGCTATTAACCAAACTTTCTAAACGGATGACAAAAATTGTGTATACAGTGCTGCTGGGCCTGTCAGTACTGGCCTGTTCGACCCAGGAGCGGGATAACATGGACAACGGCACCGCAGCCGGATTGGGTGATGACTACGTGGCCAGACGCGTCAGTGGGGTTTGGCTGCTCAGTACCGACTACCACTACCAGGAACCCTGCAATTACCTGCCCGAGGAATTCGTCCGGAATCTGTTTCAACTGGGCGATAAGGTCGAGCTGGAGCGGTCCAGTGAACTGAAGAGTTGCGAACTGCGGTGGGAGGGCCATAAAATTGGTTTCTATCTGGAGAGCGAGAAGCCCTTCGAGTCGGTCTACCAGTCTGAATACTACTTCAACAAATTGTTCGAGCCTAAGGCCAATCGGCAAGCTGATCAGAACGGCGAGTCGAAGCCGACCCTGTCTGGCCCGCAACCGCAGGGAACCGGAGCCGAGCTGCCCGCCAGTACGACCACCGCAAGCCCGAAGCAGGATTCGGCCCGGGGCGCTCAGCCCGGCGCTCCGCTGGCAGGTGTTACCAGCCCCGCTCCCAAGTTGGTCGAGCCAGCCCAGAACACGGCTACGGGCGAAGCAGTCGATATGGTGGGCGACAAAGCCATCTGGGAACCGGGCAAAAAATCCCTTCACGTACTGTTCAACAACCATGTATTCACCGTGGCGGCTTCGATGCCCGGTGACCCGGCTAAACTAAAACAGGGCTGTATTGGACTGGCTAAGCTGCTGATCGACTCGATCAATAATCCGAGAGGGCATACTGGCAACTAATTCCGCGAGAATTGTTCACAGCCTAAACCGTTGCCTTACTTCTGCGGGGTATCCATAACCAAGCAGTGGAAAGACCGGTTGGTTATCCATGGCGATTGCAATAGAGTCATCAGCTAATTCCGTCCATGAAAAAAGTAACCTCCCTACTTACGCTGCTTCTGCTTGGCGGTTTTGTCAGCAGCTGGGCACAATCGGCCACCGGAACCGCCCAGGGGCAGCGTGGCGCTTCGCCCGCTCCTGCCGACAACGGTAGTAAAGCCAGTAACAGCCAGCTCGAAGGCAAAGGCGTTCCTTACGGCAAAGAGAAGCAACAACAGCAGAGCCGTTCGAAAGCCGGCCAACCAGACTACACCGGCAATCCGGCGTCGGGAACTGGCCAGAGAGCCCGGCCGGCGAAGAAAGCCACGGCTAAATCAGCTGGTTCGACGAGCAGTAATCAATAAATCTTACCAATCTATAACGCAACGAAGCCTATGCTGGCCATGAATTATCGGGGCCCCCGACGGGTCCGCATCGATCGTAAACCTTATCCGGAAATCAAGCATCCCGAAGATGCCATCGTACGGGTCACCCGCTCCTGTATCTGCGGATCGGATCTGCACCTCTACAACGGTAACGTACCCGATACGCGGGTGGGCATGACCTTTGGGCACGAGTTCATCGGGGTGGTGGAAGTGATTGGCTCGGCGGTCGAGAAAATAAAGGTAGGCGATACCGTACTGGTGCCTTTCAATATTGCCTGTGGCAAATGTAGCTTTTGCCAGCAGGGGCTCTATGGCAACTGCCACGAATCGAATACCGAAGCCACGGCCGTAGGGGGTATTTTCGGGTATTCGCATACGGCCGGCGGCTACGATGGTGGGCAGGCCGAATACGTACGGGTGCCCTACGCCAACTTTGGGCCAACGGTTATCCCGCCAGGTATGGACCCCGATGATGCGGTTCTGCTCACCGACGTGGTACCCACGGGCTATCAGGCAGCCGAAATGGGCGGTATTCAGCCCGGCGACACCGTCGTCGTGTTCGGGGCCGGTCCCGTCGGGATTATGGCCGCCCGCTGTGCCTGGCTGTTTGGGGCCGGGCGCGTCATCGTCATCGATCACATCGATTACCGGCTCGAATTCGTTCGGAACTATGCGCCCTGCGAAGCGTATAATTTCAAGGAGATGGACGATCCGGTAGTATTCATCAAGAAAATGACCGACTGGATGGGGGCCGATGTCTGCATCGATGCGGTCGGTGCCGAAGCCGAGGGGAGCCCGCTGCAAACCATTACCGGACGGAAGCTGCTGATTCAGGCCGGGTCGGCTACGGCGCTGCACTGGGCCATCAACTCGGTCAAAAAAGGCGGTATCGTGTCCATCGTCGGGGTCTACGGTCCCACCGATAACCTGGTGCCTATCGGCAATGTCGTCAACAAAGGCATCACCATCCGCGCCAACCAGGCTTCGGTCAAACGGCTGTTACCCCGGCTGATCGAGCATATTCAGAGCGGGGTGCTGAACCCCAAGGCAATGATTACGCACCGGGTGCCGCTCGAAGAGGTGTCCGAAGCGTACTACATATTCGCCAACAAACTCGACAACTGTATCAAACCTGTTCTTATTCCTCCTTCTGCCAGAGGTTAACCATAAGCTACCATGGAAAACAAAGAGTATGCGCACATCCTGGGCTGGGGTATCGACGCCGATCCGAAGAACGACCCGACTTACCCCATCAAGCACCGTACCGACGCCGAACAGAAGGGCTATAGCTGGGAGCGTCCTTCGCAGCAGCCGGTCGACGTCGAAGTACTCCAGTCGATCGAACGGCCCAACGTGAGCGCTGTTTTCGGCACGTCTGTACCGCCCAGCGGCCTCAGCGGGCAACTCCGCCGGCTGGCCTTCAAAGCCAGCGAGTCGGAATATGGCCACTGGCTACCGCTGCTGCTGGCCGACCGGATCAACGTGGTCGAAGGCATCGTGGACGACATCCGGCAGGGGCACATCCCGAATATTTTTGCCGAAAAAGGATTAAAAGCGGCCTGGAAGTACGACCGGAAAGGGCTGCTTCAGACTGTGGTCATTGGGGCCATCGTCACCACGGCAGCCGTCGCACTTTTATCGGGTAAAAAAAGCCGGAAAAGGGGCTAGGCCAATCGTGAAACCAATTTATCATCTTAATAAAATCAACTCAGACACATGAATCCACTGAACAATCCAGAACACAAAGAAGGCCCCGTGGCTAATGCCATCGAAGAACAAACCGCTAAACTTCCTTCCGATCTCTTTCTGTGGGCGGCACTCGCTTCCATGGGTGTATCGGCCTATTTGCAGGCAACCGACGACCGCAAACGTAGTTTGTTCGTAGGCCAGTGGGCGGCTCCTTTCCTGCTGCTGGGCCTGTACAACAAGCTGGTCAAACTGGAAGGGCACGATAAAACGAACAAAAAATAAAAACTGGGTTCTTCTGACCAGATCAGAAGAACCCGTTCTATTGCGTATAAAAACAGGGGTAGGCTACTGTACTGGTAGCCTACCCCTGTTTTTATGGAACCGGTATCGGTCCGGATGTTATACGCTGATCAGTATTCGTATTTGATTCCCATTTTCTTCGCCATATCGGCAAACATCTGCGGGTCGAACCCGTCGGCACCAGGGGCGTTGAACTGCGGTTCTTCTTCCAGGTCCGGTACCGGATAACCCGGCATTGCGCCCTGAACCACGAAGCACTCCTGGCCGTCGTCGGGATGCGGGCCGTTCCAGATCAGCCCTGCCTGGGTGTAATCTTCCGGACTAAACGTATAAAGCGACAGGTGCAGCTTCTGCTCCATGAATTTCCTGGCTTCGGGAAAAGCATTGTTGCTCAAGTCCGGAATAGGCAGCAGCTTGGTCACCTCAACGCCGGTCAGTTTCTCCAGCGCCTTGGCGTAAGCCACTACGTGGAGCCCACCCCGGACCAGCAGATAGCCTACCATCGTGCGCGCTGTCGGATCGGAGACCATCTCATAGGCCCGCATCTTGTTGCCCCGCGCTCCGCACTCCAGAAAGAAGTTATGCAGCAGATCGAGCTTCAGATTGCCACTGCTGAACACGTTCTGGCCGGACCAGAAATTACCCATCGAATCGACGGGCAGCGACGTCTGGGCACTAGACATGTAATGGTAGGTGTTGCGGGCATCCGTTGCGTTGGCCAGCGGAGCCTCTACCGGATCGAAGCCTCGTTTGGTTACCCCCGTCAGTAAGAGATTGATGGCATAGGACACCACCTCGATATGCCCATATTCTTCACCGGCGATGCTGGCGATCACGTCGTAGAACGGACGGATTTTCTTGCGTCCCCGAAAGTTGAACGACTGATAAGTGTAATTCATCAGCGTTGACATCTCGCCGAATTTACCGCCTAGTAGCTCCTGAATGGCAGCAGCATCGTTGGCGGAGGGATTCTTGGGGGTTGGCAACTCGATAGGAAGCCGATCCATTTTTAAGATCATAACCTTGGAGGGGGTGTTTAACAAGCCAGGAACATTCGTCCCTACAGGTCAACCCCCCGCTTCCGGAAATAGTCATGAAAGCCGGTGCCGGAATGATCCAATGGTCCTTTCCAGCACCGGCTAAATTTACCCTATGAACTCATGATACGCTCAGGCTGATGGGTTGTTATTCCGCGGCCGCTTTTTGGTTTACCGAGCTGGTGGCAATGGTTGTCAGTTTGGCATCGGCGGCTTTTTCTTCCTGCAGTGTCGAATCCAGAATGTTGGCAATTTTATCCTGACCAGTTTGCTGAGCCAGGGTGCGGGCCGTACCGTAGCTGGCAATCTCATAATGCTCCATTTTCTGCGCGGCTCCGATGATAGCCGCATCGGCCAATGGACCATCTTCCAGTTGAGCCAGTAGATCCTGAGCTTCTTCGATGAGCCCCTGCATGGCCAGACAGGTTTCACCGTCCGGGTCGATGCCTAACTGGGTGGCAATCTGTTCCAGCCGCGTAACCTGACTTTCGGTTTCGCGCATGTGAACCTGCAGCGCTTGCCGAAGCTGCTCGCTCTGGGCGCGCTCGGCTAGTTCTGGCATTGATTCCAGCGCTTGTTTTTCAGCTGAATACAGATCCTGGATCGTGTGTTCAAAAAAATCGTCCATTGTTTCCATGTATGTGTCGTCAGGTTAGTTTTGTACGCTGACTGGTAGGAGAACAAGGACAATTGTGCCCTGGCTTCGAAATCGACGATATGAGTGAGGCAGCGGCCTTCGGTGCGGACTGGTTCAGGCACGGCGCTCATCGTCGTTTTTCGGTATGCAGTTGAGCACTTGCGGTTTAACCCGGCTCTCGACGGGTAGATGGGCCGGATACGGCAGAAAATATTCTTAACCTTACCGGATTCGCTCTTGTTAAGGCCATTGGCAATCAACCTACCATGATTCAGATTGCATTTATCTTGCTCCTGGCCCTGCTGCTGGGGCTCAATTGGCAATCAACCTACCATGATTCAGATTACGTCTCTTTCTTCGCTGGGCCTGACGGCACTCCTGTTTTTTGGGGCCGTTTTTGGCCGGTATATTCTGTTTTCGCTTGCCTTCGAATGGCTGTTGATCAGGGCGCAGCCGGATTCGACCGAAGCTCGAACGGTTCAGGTTCGCCCAAGAAAGCCGGGTCAGCAATGGCGGGAGATTGGCTGGTCGGCACTGACTTCGGTCATTTTTACCGTCATCGGTTTGGGAGTCATGCTCGCTTACCAGGCTGGGTATACCCTGATCTACACGGATATTCATGACTACGGATTGCTATGGTATCCAGTCAGCATTGGGTTGGTATTGTTCATTCAGGAAACCTACTACTACTGGCTCCACCGCTGGATGCATCGGCCGGGAGTTTATCCACTGGTTCACAAAATCCACCACGATAGCCTGACGACCTCTACCTGGACAGCGTTCTCGTTTCATCCCCTGGAGAGTACCTTACAGGCTCTTATCTTACCCCTCATCACGTTTATTCTGCCCCTGCACGTTACCGCCATCGGACTCATTCTTATCATCATGACCCTGTCCGGCGCGGTGAACCACCTGAATACCGAAATTTATCCGCACCGCTTCGCCCGGCACTGGCTGGGCCGGTGGCTGATCGGGGCCACCCATCACAGCCTGCACCACAGCCAGTTTCGTTATAACTACGGGCTGTATTTCACGTTTTGGGACAAGTGGATGAACACCGAAAGCCCGGACTTCCCCCGGTTGTTTGCGCAGAAAAGCAAAAAGAAGGCCAACTGACGGACAGGTTCTTCGGCAGGCTCACCGAAAAGTCTTTCAGAATTTACGACGACGCAGCCTGACATGCCCTTTCGATCACTAATTAGTACGTCGGCTCCCCACTCACTACGCCAGCCTGTTATTAGGTGCGTTGAAAGAGGTAATGCGGTCAACTAATCTGGTGCAGTGGATCCGGAAAAGTTGGCTAATCGGAAACGCCTGATCAGTTCGTGCAGCTAACTAAACAACTAACGTTATGAAAAGTAAGTCGATGATAAGTCTTCTAACCCTGAGCGTAACTGCCTTGTATTCGGCGGGCTGGGCTCAGGTTTCCTCGTCGCCTACCAATGCAGGAGGGACTTCCGGCGGAACAACCAGTCGCCCGCACCAGAAAGCGACCGGCCGGCATGCCAATCCTGATTCGAACCCCAACACGCCGACCAGTTCGGGGAGCGCTTCGTCGTCAGACGGGCAGTATCGGCAAAGCGCAGCCGCCAACGGAACCGCGGTCAACAATAGCAACTCGACTAATTATAACAGCAACAACGTCACTAACGCACCGACGGGGGTAGGCAGCAATCCTTCGGTGTCGACAGACCCGACGAGCCTGCAGGGCAATGCCGCGGTCGAGCCCACGGCGAGTCCGTCTGGTAGCGGAACGCGGACGACCACCGGAGCCACCAAAGCGGTTATAACGGGGGCAGGCCGCTCACCAGAACCCGCCGTAGTGGCTGGCAGCACAGAACGAAATACCAGCATCCACGACTTTATCGCGTCATCGCCCAACTACGTTACGCTGCAAAATGCGCTCCAGTCCGTCGATTTATACACGACCCTGAAAGACGGTGGGTCGTACACGCTGTTTGCGCCTTCGAACAATGCGTTCAAGAAGCTACCCGCTTCGATGCAGTCGAGTTTGCTGGAAGGGCGCAACACGGAAGCACTGAAGCAGTTGTTGTCTTACCACCTGGTACAGGGAACGATCGATGCGGCTGAACTGACAAAGCGGATCAAAGCTGGCGGAGGCAAAACACAGTTGCAGACCCTGGCTGGCGGAATGCTGACCGCTAAACAGGGAGCCGGTGGTAACCTGACCCTGACCGACGAACAGGGGAAGACGGTCTCGATTGAATCGCCCGACAAGCAACAATCGAATGGTGTCGTCCACGAAATCGATGGGGTTCTATTGCCTAAAGCGGCTGCCAAAACATTCGCCAAATAAACCTCAGGCGTGGTCGGACTGTACGGAAGGACGAGGCAGAATAATGATGCCTTTCGGGAATTTCATTTTAGATTCGAAACAAACTGCTTCGTTAGAACCAGGGTCCCTGGTTCTAACGAAGCAGTTTGTTTATAAGCCACTCTATAAAATGGGCTAACTCCGGGCCCGGCAAAGTTTCTGATGGGTTAGCAAGGCAGTGTCCGCTCCCGCTTGTGAGGGTCAGACGTGCGGACAAATCCTCATTTTCACCTTTTCAGGTGGCCATTTCTCCCGCGGCAGCGTTGTCTGTATGAACGAGTAACGAACCCGTAAAAGTCAAAGACGATGAACACTGTCACCAGATATTACAGCCCGGATCAGGAACAGCAAACCGAAGGCGGTTCAGCCGCCGATAATCGCCCCGTAGACCCTCAGCAGACAGATACGCCTTCGAGCGCAGCCAGCGACGCAGCAGAGACGGCAGGGGAGGGCAGTAGCCAGGACGGGACGGCCGAGCCAGATTCAACCATTTTGGGCGTGGGGCCTAACCGTGCGGCTGGCGGCTTATCCGGCGATGGTTCCCGCACCGACGAGTACGACGCTGCCGTGATGGGCATCGGCGATTAGAGCGGCTGGGCGGGCTGGTATTGCCGCCACGCCCGCTCCAGAAAATCGCTCAACTGCTGCACCAGCGACGGCGGGCTGATCACGCTGACCGAATCGCCGAGTCGGGCCAGTTCATACACGAGTTCTTTATTGACGATGATAGACAGCTTTACCCGAAACTCATCGTCGGTATCGGTCAGAACCCCTTCCGGCTGGAAGGGGTAAAAGGGCTGTGCCCGGAAATGAAGCCCCTGCTGCCGGGTAAACGATAAAACGACATCTTCGGGCGGATTGTCGTAAGCGGCCACGCCCAAAGCCTGAAAGAAATACGCGTTGGCATCGAAGGGCGGCACCGTCACGGTATCGTCGGACAGGCGAATGGAGCCGTCGATGATCCGGTCCAGGCCAAATACCCGAACCTGACTAAAGTCGATCGCCGAGACTTCTAATCGTACCTGAGTAGAGTTGAAATAGATTGCCGCATCGCTCGACAATTGCCTCTGGGCTTTATTTGCCGTATCTATTACCTGATGAAAGGAAGGCCAGATCAGGCGGTCTGCTGCTAAGTACCTGAAAGAATCGTCCTCGTCACGCCTTTGTATCGATCCTAAGGTCTGGGTAAACTGATATCATATCGATATTTACAAAATGTATAGGTATTTTTACCTATATTTGCTGCTGTTTTGCAATCGGTAGGTCTAGGTTTTAGAAACAGCTTCAGGTGTTGTTCCCGAGCTGATTGCGTAGGTGAGTTGTCAGTTATACTAAACGTTACGTCCGAACGTAACCTGTTCGTTCATGAGTATTGCTCCTTGTGTCTGGATTGTCGATGATGATGCGGACGATCAATTTCTGTTTGAAGTGGCATTGAAACAGCTAAGTCCTCAGGTTTTGGTGAGGCCGTTGTACGACGGGGAGGAGTTACTGCCTGCGCTTCAAAAAAGCCCCGTTTTACCTACTTTAATCCTGCTGGATTTAAATATGCCCCGTCTGAATGGGTTCGAAACCCTTCAGCAACTGCGATCCCAGACGGCTTTTGCGTCCATACCGGTCGTTGTTCTGACTACATCGACCCAGGACGAAGATAAAGAGATGGCCTTTCAGTTGGGGGCCAATGGTTTCCTGACAAAACCCCCTTCCTTCGAACGGACGCTGGCCTTGTTTAACCAACTGGCAGCGCAGTGGCTGGGCTGATTGCCCGAACAGGCCAGCCACTGCGTAAATCGTTCGCTGTCAACCTTCTGCCCGGCCGATCGAGCGGTCCGCGGTTGGAGAGAAGGCTGACAGCGTTTCAAAACAGGTTAATCGTCGGCCGATTCCTTTAGCTTCTGCTGAGTATTGTCGATGGCCTCTTCGACTGAGTGAGACTTGCGCAAATCGGTAGTTTGTTTCGTGAGTTCGGCCATTGTACAGTAATGTTTATACAGAATGTCCAGCTCCTCCTCCGATAAGTTTTCGCTTGCCACCAGCCGATTGCTGGCCCCTTTGGTGGCAGCAATAAGCTCGTTGAGTTTCAGCTGAACCGAAAGCGATTCTTTATTCTGCGCTTTCTGGATGACAAAAACCATCAGGAACGTAATGATCGTCGTGCCGGTATTGATGACCAGTTGCCAGGTTTCGGAAAAATCGAAGATCGGACCCGTGATAGCCCAGATCAGAACGGAAGCCATGGCCATCAGGAAAGCTGCTGAACTGCCTGTAGCTTTGGCAACCGTTGTAGAAAAGCGTTCGAAGATACCTTTGGTAGTCGGTTCAGATAAAAGGGGTTGGGTCTCCATAAATAAGACGTTTGAGAAATAATCGTCAAAACTCGCGCCAATAATTGATCTAAAGAAGGTTTTTTAGTACATATAATCCTGATTTAATCCGATAGTCTCCTGATCCTTATGCCGCTTACGTTAAACGACTTACGCCAGCAGGCGGTCTCAGCGTCGCTTTTCGAACCTGCTTCGCTCCGGCAAGCCATCGGACGGTTTGGCTTTGTCCAGGCTGACCCGATTCGGGCACCGGCGCGGGCGCAGGACCTTATTCTGCGACACCGGGTGCACGACTATAGCGCCGACGATCTCGAACGGGATTACCCAAGGCTGGACCTGGAAGAAGATTTTCTCTATGCGTATGGGTTCATGCCGCTATCAACCTGGCAATTGTTGCACCCACGATCCAATCGGGCACTCAGCCCGGACGAGCAGCGTGTGCTCGATGTCGTTGCCAGCCACCGGCGAATCCATCCCCGCGAACTAGACGGTTACCTGGGCATTCAACGTGCGCGCAATGGCTGGGGCGGCTACTCGAAAGCAACGACGCTCATATTGCAGTCGCTTCACTATCAGGGGCTGGTGCGGGTCGCTGAACGGCAAAATGGGGTTCGTTTGTATGAACTGACCGACCGATCGATTGAGCCGATGGATCCCGACGAACGCCTGCGCCAGCTTGTCCTGCTGATTGCGGCTATTTTAGGGCCGCTGTCGGAGCAAAGTCTCCGGGCCGTCTTACACCACCTGGCTTATGCCGCTCCCTCCCTGGAGGGCCGACGCTCCGTGATAAGCAGGCTCATCGAGGCCGATGAATTGGTCCAGGCCGTTGTTGATCGGGTGCGGTACGTCTGGCCCGCCCGGCTTCCGGTCGATGACCGGCCCAATGAGACCGTTCGCTTTCTATCTCCTTTCGATCCCCTGGTCTGGGACCGTCGGCGGTTCGCGCATTTCTGGCAGTGGACGTATCGGTTTGAGGCTTACACACCAGCGTCGAAACGACAACTGGGTTACTACGCTATGCCGATGTTATGGCGCGAAGATATCATCGGCTGGGTCAATGTGTCAACGCCGAACGGCCAGTTGCTGGTCGAGCCGGGGTTTAAGAAAGATCCATCAGCCGACCTGGTCTTCGACCGTGAATTTGACGCCGAAGTGGAGCGGCTTCGCCGTTTCCTGAAACGACGACTGGCTACTACCTAAGGTTAACGAAACCCTGTGCAGATAGAATATCCGCCTTCAAACAGTCATTCAGGACTGCGGGGACAATCCAAGGTCAATCGGTCTGGGCTGCGCCGTTGAGGGCGTCGATGCATTGGATAAACATTGAATCCCGCACAAGCTCGTTATCGGTATCGAAAATTCCGCGCTGTGTTGGAGCATTTGCCCGGTGGTCATCGAAACTTTATATGGGAAATCCCGGGTTGGCGGGTTGGGCAAATAAGGGATAAAACGGATGACGCATGAATTCCCTTTACCCGGATTTTACTCAGTACAGCCGGGGCGTAATCTTCCTGCCAACAAAAAAGCACTTACCATTGCTGATAAGTGCTTGATTTTCAGTGGCGGTCCGGACGGGGCTCGAACCCGCGACCCCCTGCGTGACAGGCAGGTATTCTAACCAACTGAACTACCGAACCAATTTCGATGACTGGTCAGCGTTGCCGCCTTCCTTAATCGTGGCACAAAAGTAGACGCTTTGGCTATTCCGCGCAAGGGGCCATCGAAAAAACTTTATGAACGGTTCTGGACTTTCGACCGGATTCCTTGGTAATCAGTGATTTCGTTTCGAAACATTTTTTGCAAATTTTCTAAAAACAGGGAATTACTTACCCGTGGCCTGTTTTATAGCCGCTACTTCGGCCGGATCGACGGGCGTACCGTCATGTTTGAAAACTTCATGAAACCAGATGGCCGGCTCGCGACCGTTTACGTAAGGCTTCTGCCAACTGTCCCAGGGAAGGAATGTCTGGGTCTTCCCCGCTACAAAACCCCAGTTGATCATTCCCACTTTCTCTTTCTTGGCGATGGGTAAGTGCGTCTGGAACTTGCTGTTGACGCCCCGCGCCATGTATTCCGTGCAGATGACTGGCCGACCGAAGGTTTTAAGGGCCGGAATGACCTTTTCCAGATCTTCGGCTTTGGAGTACTGGTGAAACGTGATGATATCGGAATTGTCGAACTGTACTTTTTCCATCGGGGTCCACTTGGTGGAATCCTGCCAGTCTTCGGCGCTGCGATAAACCCATACACCCGACGTCAGGGGCTGCGTGGCACCAGCCGCCCGCGCCCACGCGAACACCTGTGGCAACAGGGCTTGGATAAGCGCACGCTTCTGCTCCTCCGGCAATTCGGTTTTCAAATGATTTTTCCCATAGCTGTTGCCGTTGGTGTTGTCGGGTTCGTTCCATAGATCCCAGGCCAGAATACGCTGATCATTTTTGAACGCGCCGACGACGCCTTTCACGTAGGTCTCCAGGCGTGGGTACTGCGATTTGTCGGCCAGCGCTTTAGCCCCCGGACTTTGTACCCAGCCCGAGTTATGAATGCCGGGTGTTGGGGCGTGTTGCTTGCCGAGTTTCGGGAACGGGTCCCAGCAGGAGTCGAACAACACCAGCATGGGCCGGATTTTATGCTTCGCACAAATCGAAAGAAACTGGTCGAGCCGTTTAGTGAAGCCTGTAGAGTCCTGCCAAAGCAGATCGTGCAGAAAAACGCGCATGGTGTTCATCCCGATCCTTTCGGCCATCCCCAGCTCTTTGTCGATGGTTTTCGGATCGAAACTGTCGGCCTGAAACATCTCCAGCTCATTGATCGCGTTGGCAGGAACGTAGTTGGAGCCAACCAGAAAAGGTTCTTTGGCATACCAGGCATTGGCGCGTTCGGCCGACCAGCGCCCGGTTGCTGCCGTTGTATCGGTGGTGTTGACCGCCAGGGAGTCGATGGCTTTCTGTTCGGTTTTGTTCGCGGATTTACAACCGTTCAGGCCAAGCAAAGCGGCCAGCAGGGCCGGGAAAATAAGTGTTCGCATGGGGGAGTAAGAAAGTAAGAAATGAAAAAAGTACTGGGTTCGGATAAACCAGTCGACGCTGGCAGTCTATTCCTGTGGAACAGGCATCGGCACTTTCGGCATTGGTTTACCAAAATTAGGCGATCCATCGGGGTTCCAGGAAAATGGCTGAATATGCGGAGCGCGTTTGTTGCCGCAACCGTCCGTAGCAGCGGAGTTGGCATGGTAGATCATCCAGTCCTGCCGACCGTCGGTCGAGCGAAAAAAACCACCATGACCGGGTGCCCATACGCCGTTTTCGGGGGCCTGTGTAAAAACCGGTCCCTGGGTTTTTATCCAGTTGTTCGGATCGAGCAGATCTCCTTTGCCGTTGTAAGTCAGCAAACCCAAGCTGTAGTCGAGCCAGCAGGCATTGGCCGAATAAACGATGAACAGCTTATCGTTGTGACGCAGAAATTCGGGGCCTTCGTTGACGTATATTTTGGGTACTTCGCCGTTCTTCTGCCATTCCTGCGGCACGTCGCCGTGCTGTTCCCAGGGTTGGTCGGGCTGCGAGATTTTGACCCGGTTACCGGCGAAGGTCCAGGGGTTTTTGAGCTTCGCCAGGTAGATGTCCTGTCGGCCGTTGGCCCTCCCTTCCCAACCCGACCAGGCCGCGTACAACTGCCCGTTGTAGTCGATAACCGACAGGTCGATGGCCCAATGATCGCCCGCGTCGCCCAGTTTGCCTTTCAGCGTCCATTCGCCCTGCATGGGGTCGAGCGAAGTGTTTTCGATGACCCAGATGCGGTGAGTCAGGTTATTCACGGAATCGGCCGCGAAATAAATGTACCAGCGGTTGTCGAAGGAATGGATTTCGGGTGCCCACAAATCCCGCGAATAAGAACGACCAGCCGGGGGCGTGTAAACGACTTTGCTTTCGGCCGTCCGGAGGTCGGCTATGTTTCGGGTTTTCCACAGAGTCAGGTTGCGACCTGTGGTGTTCATGTAGTAGTACCAGCCGTCTTTCTGCAGCACCCAGGGGTCGGGACCCGAGTCTTTGATGGGGTTGGTAAAGGTTCGTTGAGCCAGCAGGGGCTGTACGGCAAACAACCCTGAAAAGAGTAGTATGCTGAGAATCCGCCTGTTTATGAAAGCAAGGATCATGCTGTAGGAAAGAATTTACTACAAAAGAGCAGGAACCTGCTTTTTACCCCTTCCGGTATTCACTTATCTGCCGGGAGGGGATTCGGTTTGGTCGCGCAGTCGTCGTCGGTGCATTGTCCGTAGAAAACCAGCGAGTGCGATTCGACCCGAAACTGGAGGGCATGGCTGACATTCGTCTGAATGAGGTGCAGACGCGGATCGCAGAATTCCTTGACCCGGTGGCAGACCGTGCAGACCATGTGGGCGTGCTGTTGTCGCCCCAGCGATTTCTCGAAGCGGCTTTTTACGTTGTCTTCATCGCCGAACTGGTGCCGCTGTACCAGGCCACACTCGACCAGCACTTCCAGGGTGTTATACACCGTTGCCCGGCTGACGGGATACGATTTCTGTTGCATGGCCTGGTAGAGGTCTTCGGCATCGAAATGGTCGTCGCGCGAATACACTTCGTCCAGAATCGCAAACCGCTCCGACGACCGGCGAAGGCCTTTTGCCAGGAGCGACTTTTCCAGCCGGACGCGGGCCGTAGCCAGCAACGAGTGAGGATTTTCCATCTGCTTGTTGAAAATATAGAAAGGAACCAGTCAGCAACCGGTTCCTTTTCTTAGTCTACTAACCTAACCTATGAGTGGTGTTGAGAAGCTGATCTACTTCCATCAGCAACAGTGCTTCGTTCATCATCTGCACGATTTCGTCGAGTTCCTCGTCCGAGAACATCAGAAAATAGTTGGGCATGGGCGTCTGCATGAGCCATTCTTTGCCGTGGGAGGTGAAAAACGGCCGCATTGCGGTTCGGTTGGTCATCACGGCCTGGTAGCTGGTAAACTCGGTTTCCGACAGAATGAACAGCGAGTTTTTGTAAGCGACGTTATAAGATTGGCAGCCTGAACAGTAGCCGACGTAACCGGTTTCGCGTTGAGTCAGGGTTTTTAAATGATGCTGATGGTCCATGCGTACGAGGATCGATCTAGTTGGATTGAATTTTCAGCAACTGATATAGATTCAGCCGCCGTAGAGTCCGCAGCATGCCCGAGCGTAAGGCATCGTGGTCGGCTCGAGACAGGCTGAACTGAATGTCGGGATGACCCGTGTTGAGAATCAGATGCAACTGGCCGTCGGGCATGCGCGCACTGTTTTGCTCGAAACTGACCGTATCGAGGGTCCGACACAAGCCAACGAATTCGTCGGGGGTTAAACCCAGCAGCAGATTCCGGAAGGTCATCCCGACGCGCTGGCAGTGTTGGCATTGAGCGATGCAGACATCTTTGGCTTCGAATAGGATAGTGGGCTTGCAGGCGTTCATGGGCTGATGCAGTTGAGTGGTTGAGTGTATTGTGCCTGTGTCCGGCAATGGGTCGATGGCGCGCTCAACGGATGGCCACTACCGGCGCACAGGGCTTAAGAACATTAAACTATACTACATGGCGGACGAGTCAGATCCATTTAGCAAACTAGTCCCTACTTTATTTAGACTAATTTTAAACAAACATAAAAGCCAAACTGCTGCGATGCAAGAATTTAGGGGAGAAGTTTAGGTATTTTTTAGTATAAGGCTAGTAATCAGAACCCTGGCCCTGGGAGGGAGAAGGCAACAGAAGCCTCGCAAACTTGCGAAAAGGATACGTTCAGAACGTTTCGCGACCTTTTCCCGTCGTTGTCGTAACTGGGGCCAGCCCTGGTGTAGGGATGTATTCGTCGGTGGTGGTATTGGGAGCCAGACCAGGCGTCGTTCGTTTGCCTCCAAAAAGCCGGTTGAACGATCGGGTATACAGCAAGCTAAGTCCGCCACCCGTAGCGATGGTACTGGTGGTGCTATACTGACTCAGAATACTCTGCTGGTTTCGGTTGTACACTTTGGCCCGGAGCCGGCCGTCGGAGGTGATGAAATACTCCAGCGTCCACTCCCCAAGCAGACTGGCAGCATTGTACTGGCTCTGACCATAGGTAAACCCACCGTCGCGACTGATGCGAAGCCGGTCATTCAGCAGCCGGTAAGAGAACCGCAACTGCAGGTTATTCAGTAAATTGTCGCTCTGCGTGCCGGCTACGAACCCCCCGAACGAAAGGCCAATGTCCAGATTTTCGTTCAGGTTGGAGGCCAGTCGGCTGATTTGGTTCGAGAGCAATTCACTCACGCTGTTGGCCACCCCACTGTTTACCTGCCCCTGATCGAACAGGCTCGTATTTTCGGATAACAGCTGATTGAAGAGTAACACGCTGCTTACCTGGCGGGTCAGTTCCTGATCGTTGCTCTGAAGCCGGGATTCGAAGGCGGTCACGGCCTGCCGGAAATCAGACGAAGAGGGGTACTCCTTAATGTCCAGATCGTAACTGATAGAAGGGCTGCCCAGCTCGCCATTGAGCTTGATTACCAGATCGACCGGATACCGGCGGCTCTGATCGGCAGTGGTCTTCTGGCCGTTCAGCAGGGGAGACAGCGACGTGTATTGCGTGTAGGCCGCCGTTACATCCAGCAGGGCTCCGTACGGATCACCCGTCCAGGTGATGCGGCTGTTCGGACGAATCTGAAAGCGTTTATTGATGATATTCTGAAACGTGAAGGTGTAATCACCCTTCTGGATTTCGTAGTTGCCCGTCATGGTGAAATCTCCTTTGGTATCGACCTTCATGGCAAGCCGCCCTTGCCCATACGCTTTGATGATATCGCCAGTTTGCCGATCCAGCTGAATTTCGCAGTAAGCATCTGGGGTAATGTCGAAGTTGAAATCCATCTGAATGCGCGACAGGTCGAACTCGCCTTCCGTCTGTGTGCCGGTGCGGCTAGCCGGCTGCGTGGTCGATTTAACCGGACCGTTTCTGCTGAGGTTCACGAACCGAATCTGGTCGTCCTCCGCTACGGAGGTCGCCCCGTCCAGGGGTATGTAAATCCGGGTACCTTTGTTGCTGGCCACGTTGGCCCGGATCGTCAGGTTGTCGGTCGGACCATAGAGTTCGGCTTTCCCGCTCACGACAGCCTGGCCATAGAACGCATCGTTGTCTTTGGCCACCGTATTCATGATCTTGAAATTTTTCAGATCGGCGTCGAACCCGAGGGTGAAGTCCCGGAAGCCTTCGTGATAAACCCCCCCGCGGATCTGGGCGGTGTTGCCCTGAGGGTCGCGCAGGGTCAGCTGCCGGGTAATAATTTCATTTTCGCCGAAGTAAATATTGTCGTCAAACGTAAAGTCAGCTTTCAGGTAATCGAACCGGCCCCGCCCGCCCTTGATGGCGACCTGACCCATCAGAATCGGTGACGACAGCTTACCTCGAACCGAGATGACCCCGCTGGCAATACCCCCAAGGTTCGAGAAAAGACCCGTAGCGAAAGGTTCGGCCAGACCAAGGTCGGCATTGATCAGGCTGGCTTTGAGGGCCAGCGAATTGGTTTTAAGCTGGGGCGTGTACGTCCCGATCAAAGTCAGCACGTCGGCTCCGTTGCGATTGATCCGGGTGTCGACATTCAGCCGCTGAGCCGCCTGATCCCATTCTCCCCGTCCGCGTATATCCCCGATGAGGGCCTTCTGATACGATAGCGCCGTAACCGCCAGGGTACTTTCCAGAATCGGGGTGTCATACAGATTCCGTACGGCCAGCGACCCGTTCAGGGTGCCCCCCAGGCTCGTGTTCAGTAGCGGGTTGAGCGAAGCCAGCAGAAAATTCTGCGCTTCGACGTTCAGGCGCTGAACCGAATCGGCCGAGATTTTACCGGAAGCCTGTACAAACTGATTTTCGTTCAGCAACGACAGATTCCGAATGGTGTATTCATCGCCGACCTTCCGGATCAGACTCTGTGGGTTCAGCACCCAGTCGCCATCCAGGACGCGCACTTTCGATTGCCGGAAGGTCAGGTCGATGGCGTCGCCTTTGAATCGCAGCTCGCCGTTCAGATCAGCCCGGTTCACGAACTGGCCACTGCTGTCGGCCTGTTCAATATCGCTCGTAAAATCAATGTGATCAACGTCCCAGGAAGCCTCCGCCACTAAGTTTCGCGTAGGAAGAAGCTTGCTGAAGAGTTGGCGTTTAGACGAGATCACGGCCGAGGCCAGCACTTCCTGATCATACACAAATTTGGAAGTGGTGATGTCCAGGTCGCTGGGGCCAAATCCAATCGTGCCCAACCGGACCGAATCCGTTTTGACGATGGCTGTCAGAAACGAAGTATTGTCGACCATAAACCGCCCTTCGAGTCGGGTACTAGGAGCCAGGTAGGCCGACATACCCAGAAAATTCACCAGTGGAGCGGTGTTCTTGGTGATGAACTGGTAATCGACGCCGTAGCGTTTAGCGGGCGCTACCTTGCGCCGGGTCAGCCGGTCGGCCTGCGTCCGCTTTTGCTCGTAGTAAGCTTTCATACCGGCCGCATTCCCTCTGAAGTACAACTGGTATTCGGTTATGAGCCGCTTCAGGTCGTCGATCGTACGCTGGGGCTGAAACGTGCCCTGTAAGCGGGTAGTCAGGAAATCGGAGTCGAGATTGAAATATCGCTGAGTACTGACCGAATCCCGTTTGAGCGAGTCGGTGTTCGGCACGGTTTCCTGTTCGACAGACGAAAAGAGCGTGAGTTTATCGACCGAAAGCGTACGGCGGTTCAGGCTAAGGGTGGTGTTGTCGAACGTCGCCGTACCGACGATGTCGTCCAGTTTGCTACCTTCCAGCCGGATATCCAGATCGGTTTTTACCAGCAACGAATCGCTCAGGTAGCCGAGAGACCGCAGGTCTGCGTGCTGAACCGAACCGCGGAAATCATAGCGGTTGCGGGGCGCTTTCAGGTTGAAGACGCCGTCGAGATCAAAGGCCAGATTGGGATCGTGGACGTGGAGTTGCCCTTCGAACAGGGCTTTCTGAAGATTGCCCCGGGCAACCACGTTTTTATACTCATAACCCTGCCAGCCAAAGCGCCCCAACTGTCCGTCGAAGTCGATGCTGGCCAGTTCCAGGTCGGTACCCTGCCCCGAAATCCGTCCTGCCCCATCGATTTTGCCGAACTGATCCGGCTGGTCGATCAACTGGCCCAGGTCCAGGTTTTCGCTGCGCAGGTTGGCCGTATAGATTGTCTGACTGGCGTGGTCGGCAAGTTTAAGCACCAGATCGCCCATTACGTTCCCGATGGCCGTCCGGAACGTACCTTTCGTTTTGAAATCATCGAAGGCACCCACAAACGTAGCGTCGAACGAAGCCGTGCCCAGTTTTTGAATCGTGTGGTTAAACGACGAATCCGGGTAATATTGCCGGATGTCAGCCATGTTGACGACCGACGGCGTAAAGGCAAAATTGACCGTCGTTTTGGCCATATCGGGCAGGCCTTTCCAGGCCAGATTACCCGCCAGCCGGCTGCGTCCGTTGGGCCCGAAGCGCAGATCGGTATTGTGAAGCCTGAAGTCGTTGACCGTGCCGGTAAAGTTGGCCGTCAGGAGCCAGGTTTCATTCAGTTCACGCAGGTAATCGGAGAAAAAGCCCAGGTCTTTCGATTGAACGCGGCTGTTGCGGAAGCGGGCGCGCATGACCACCCGGCTGTTGAAATCCCCGAATGCCGCTGGTTTATCGTACAGAAACGTCAGCTCGTCCCGAATGATGGAGTTGCCGATATGAGCGTATAACTGCCCGAGCTCCATTTTGGTATTGCAGTACAGAAACCGGGTGTCCAGGCGTCGGATTTTAATCCGGGTGTCGCGGTCGATGCCCGACAGGCCCCTGGCCTCGAAGGCAATCGTATCGCCCAGAATCAGAAAATTATGCACTTCAGAATTTAGGTTCCGGAGCGTAAAGTGGTTATAATCGAAGTTTTTGGGGTCGCGCATGAAGGGTTCGCGCGGGTCTTCCAGCGTATAGGCACCGTCGACCAGGTGGATGTGGCTGACCGTAAACGGCACATTCTGATTCGGTACGCTTGGCTTGGTCGGATCAGCGGTCAGTTCTTCGATCCGGGCAATAAAGTCGTCGAGATTCGTGTCGCCGTCGGTCAGGTTTTTGATCATCCGGACATCCGGCTTGTACAGGACAATCTCGTCGAGGTGCAGGTTGTGGGCCGACGAATCGATTAGATTCTTCAGGTTGTAGTTGGCATCGAGCCGCCCCACCGTGATCATGGGCCGCCCCTGACGATCCGTAATCCGGACCCCTTCGAGGGTCAATGAATCGAACCATTTAATGGAAACGCCCTGAATATCAACAGGAAAGCGAAGTTTGTCGGAGAGCCATTCCGCGCCTTTCTGGGCCAGGCGGGTTTGTACGGCCGGTAGTTGCAGGCTCAGCAAAATTCCCAACGCTAAACCCAGTACCGTTAAGACCAGGTAGAGCAGCGTTTTGAGGAATATGGTAAAAAACTGACGCATCCGGGACGGAAAGGCCTAATTTACAAGGAATAATGAAATTTTACCATCGCTTGGACTACTAACTGAGGGAACGGTTTAGTGGGGGCTTCCATTGTTTCTCTACAAAGAAATTGTTCTCTTTTCCTTTTGTTTGGGAAATAGAAGCAGACGGCATGAATTTGTCCTGAAAAAGGAGAGCTTATTCCCGAAAGCCACTTCTTAAGGAACCACACAACCGTCGGATTAATTCGCCGGTAATCCAGGAGATTATCGCATTATCCGGTCGGACAGGCTTGGCTGTTACGCGTGTTCAGCAGCAGCCGAACACGCGCCGAATGCCGCAAATCTACCGAAAAAGGATTGTTTTATCACCGCTGGCGGGCCTGAATCCGACGCCGTCGGTTATCGACCTTACCGGAACGATTCTGAATGGCCTAGGTGATAACCCAAAAATGAGTGCTAATTTTAGTGCGCCGAACAGCCGTCGGCCGACTGACGGCTGTTGACCCGCGACCACCATGATCATCTCCGAACTGTACATCTATCCCATTAAATCGCTCAGCGGCATTTCGGTGCCCGAAGTGCTTGTCGAACCCCGGGGGTTTCGCTACGATCGTCGGTTTATGATCGTGTCTCCAACGGGCGACTTCATGACTCAGCGAACGAACCACCAGATGGCGCTGATCGACGTAGCAATCGGGGAGGACACCCTACGGGTATGGCACCGGAACCGGCCCGACGATGCGCTGGAACTGCCTCTGTCGCCGGCCGCTGGCGACACTGCCGAGACGCTGCCGGTGACCATCTGGGATAGCAAAAACGTACCGGCTCAGCCGGTCAGTTCGGAAGCCGACAACTGGTTTAGCCGCGTGCTCGAAAAGCCCAGTCGGCTGGTGTACATGCCCCCGGCAACCCACCGGCCCGTCGATTCCGCTTACGCACGTGATCCTGCCAACGACGTGGTTAGCTTTGCCGATGGCTACCCGTATCTGCTGATCGGGCAGGCTTCGCTCGACGATCTCAACCAGCGTGCAGCCCAACCCCTGAGCATGCAGCGCTTTCGGCCCAACATTGTTGTCGGCGGGAGTACACCCTATGACGAAGATGCCTGGGCGGAGTTTCGGATGGGTAATCTGGATTTTTACGGGGTGAAGCCCTGCGCCCGCTGCGTGCTGACTACCATCGATCCGAAGACCGCCCTGCCGGGTAAAGAGCCGCTGAAAACGCTGGCTACCTACCGGCAGTGGAAACACAAGATCCTGTTTGGACAGAACGTACTGGCTCAATCCGTCGGTGATGCGCCGATCGGCAGGCTACGCGTTGGAGCCACCATCGAGGTTGTCCGTCGGCAGGAACCCTGGCTGGCGGCACCGGTGCCGATTGCTGTGCACGACTGAATTGAATTACTCAACGTTTTTTCTGGACTACCTGTTTTGCTGACGTATCTGCGGACTATTTATTATCTGGATTTTCTGGTTGTGATCGGCGCTGTGCTGTCGAACCGCATGGCTGCGCGCCTGTCTGATGTCGAACCGATTCACTGGGCAACGCCTTTGGTGCTGGCACTGGTTGTTTTCATCATCTATACCGTCGATCGACTGCTCGATGTGCGCAAGTACGAAGCCGATGCCCGGAGCCAGCCACTCACCGACCGGCATCAGTTTCACCGTCGGCACGCTAACCTGTTATGGCGCGTTGTGGGTGGGGCTGCTGTCGTGGCACTGGTCCTGACGTTCTTTCTGCCGGGTAGTGTGATTAAGTTCGGGATTGCGCTGGGACTCATTTGTGCGGCCTACGTCGGCGCTGTGTTCCGATTACCACCCCGCCATCCGGCTCTGCTCCTGAAAGAACCGCTCGTGGCGGTGTTGTACGCGGCCGGTGTCTGGGGCAGCGTATGGGTACAGCGCCCGACCGTCGATAAGATCGATGTGACCGAATGCCTGATGTTCCTGGGGATTGCCTTTCAGAACCTGCTTCTGTTTGCGGTATTGGAACAGTACGAAACGCCCGATCAGCCGGTGTTTTCACTGGCTACGGAATGGGGTCGGGATCGTTGCGACCTGATTCTTCGCTGGTTAACCTTCGGTATCGTGGCCGTAGGGTTTATCCTCTGTTTCCTGACGAGCGATCGGTTTGCGCAACGATCGGCCCTGATGCTGACCCTGATGAGCCTGACGCTCTACGCTATTCAGCGGTACCCCGCTTATTTTCTGAAGAACGAACGATATCGCTGGCTCGGCGACGGTGTATTCTGGATGCCCGCTCTGGTGTTATAAACGTCGATTTTTCTGAACAGCAAGCCTTTGGAAAGTACTAAACTACCTGAACGATGAAGCAAGCAATAAACCCGGCCGAGATACCGGTGGGTGTAGTGGGCTTAGGCCTGATGGGGTGCAGCATTGCAACCTGCTTTCTGATGGCCGGGCATCCGGTGGTGGCCATTGCGCCCATTCCAACGGATATGCAAACCGCAGAACCACGGATTCGGACCCACCTGACCAACTCGCTCCACGAAGGGCTGGTGACTCAATTGCCTGAGTTTTTTCTGGCCAACGTAACCATCACGGAAGATTATGATCGGCTGAAGGATTGTCAGCTGGTGGTGGAGTGTACGCTGGAAAATATCGATATCAAGAAAGTCGTCTACGCCAAAATCGAAGCGGCCGTTTCCGCCGAAGCGGTCATTACCAGCAACACGTCGGCGATTCCGATCAGCCTGCTGCAGCGCGAAACCCGTTTACCCGCGCGCTTTCTGGGCCTGCACTGGATGGAACCTTCGCACACGACCCGGTTTCTGGAAATTATCTGTGGCGATCTGAGCGAACTGTCGAAGGCAGAATGGGTATACGACCTGTCGCATTACTGGGCTAAGGAGCCGACGCTGGTACGCAAAGACATCCGGGGCTTTATTACGAACCGGCTAATGTATGCCATGTACCGGGAAGCCTTCAATCTGGTCGAAAATGGCTATGCGACCGTCGAGGATGTTGACCGCGCCTGTCGCAACAGCGCGGGGTTCTGGATGATGCTGGCGGGCATTTTTCGCTGGATGGACCTGACCGGCGTGCCGGCTTACCACACGGTCATGACCGATTTATTCCCGACCCTGAGTAACCGCACCGACGTGCCCAAACTGATTGACGATATCGTTAAAGAGGGCGGGAAAGGCGTGCTGAACGCCCACGGATTTTATTCGTACACGTCCGAAGAAGCCGAAGCCTGGCAAAAAACCTACGAAGAGTTCAGCTACGACATTCGCCGACTTGCGCTCAAATATCCGGCGGACGTGGTGAAGAATAAACTAGCCGAATAAGTTATGGTCATTCATGGTCGTTGGTTGTCATTAATAGTCATTTATCGGAAGTGTTACAGGCTACTCGATTGCAATAAACGACAACCAATGATCCATAATGACCCCGAATGACAATAAATGATTACCTACTGACTTTTCCTCCTATGACTTCTCCCTTCATCATTGATGCCCACCTGGACATGTCGTTGAACGCGCTGGAATGGAACCGCGACTACCGGCTGTCGGCGCACCAGATTCGCGAAACCGAGGCCGGTATGACCGATAAAATCGACCGGGCCCGCGGAACGGTGTCGCTGCCTGACCTTCGGCGGGGAAACATCGGACTGGTCGTGGCAACGCAGATCGCCCGGTTCAACCAGAGCAACGGGAACCTGCCCGGCGCGGGCTGGAACTCACCCGAACAGGCCTGGGCCACGACCCAGGGGCAGCGGGCCTGGTACGAAGCGATGGAAGACGCCGGAGAAATGGTTCAGATTCGGGATCGGGCGGGGCTGGAAAAGCACCTCCAGCTCTGGTTCGACGAATCCATTCCCAATGACCAGAAACCGGTCGGGTACATTCTGAGTCTGGAGGGTGCCGATTCCATCGTGAAATTGTCGTATCTCGAAAAAGCGTACGGGTATGGGTTACGGGCGCTCGGGCCAGCACACTACAGCACAGGTCGGTATGCTCCCGGTACGGGTCTGAGCGGCCCGCTCACGGTGCAGGGCCGCGAACTGGTGCGGGAAATGGATCGGCTGGGCATTATTCTAGATGTGACACACCTGACCGATGAAGGGTTTACCGAAGCACTGGATCTCTATAAAGGGCCGGTCTGGGCGAGCCACCACAACTGCCGTGCGCTGGTGCCGCATCAGCGCCAGCTGACCGACGACCAGATTCGGCAGCTGACCGAGCGGGGGGCCGTGATCGGTGGGTGTTTCGATGCCTGGATGATGAAACCCGGTTTTACGCAGCGCACGAGCAATCCGGCCGATTTTGGCATTACCCTCGAAACCATCATCGACCACTACGATCACATCTGCCAGCTCACCGGCAACAGTCAGCACATTGCCATCGGCAGCGACCTGGACGGAACCTACGGCACCGAACAGTCGCCGACGGATCTGGATACCATTGCGGACCTTCAGCACCTGACCGGCCTGCTGGCGAAGCGCGGCTACACGACCGACGACATTGAGAATATCTGCTACAAAAACTGGCTGCGTTTCCTGCGAAATGCCTGGTCGTAGGGTTTTCCGGAAAGCGTTCGGCCCAATGTGAAAAGCTGAGAATCGCGAAAAATGTGCTTTAGCGGGTCTGCTACGGTATTATTTGCATAAATCGCCCGATTACCAAATGATTAAGTATGTTTCTCCGATTTTAACTATTATTTTGCATTGATAGACGGATAAACTTTGGATAGTCAACAGCGGCTTCGCGACGAGAACGAATACTTACTGAAACTCTGGCACCGAGCACAGGCCGGAGATAAGGATGCCTTTTGTCAATTAGCCGAAACCCAGTACCGCTTGCTATTTTCCTACGCTACTAATTTCACGACCGACCGTGAGTTTATCAAAGATTCGATTCAGGAAGTGTTTATCCGAATCTGGGAACGGCGTACTACCCTGACCATTCAGGTAGTTTCCATTTATCTTTTCAAAGCCCTGCGCAACCAGCTCCTGCAGGAGTTTCGGCGCAGCACGCACCTGCTGTCGTCTTTTCAGAGTGAGGAAATGACTGAGCTTTCGGATTGGCGGACCATTGAAACCGACATCGAACAGCACGAAGCAGACTCGGAAAGCCAGGACCGGGTTCGTCAGGCGATTCACACGCTGCCCAAACGCCAGCAGGAAGTGGTTTTTCTGAAGTTTTACAAAGGACTGGAAAACGAGCAGATCGCGGAACTGATGGAAATCAACCGGCAATCGGTAGCGAACCTGCTGTTTCGGGCGCTGGGCGCGCTCAAAAGCCAGATGGCCTTTTTTACCTACTGGCTGACCACCTTTCTGATTTTTTGAGTGGGTAGCGCCGAAGCTTCGGCGCTACAGATCCAATCATTTCTGCCGCATCACCCATTCCTGACCGGGCGCATCGACCCGGAAGGTTTCGATATTGCCCTGATCCTGGAGGGTTACGTAGGCGGTTCGGCCATCTTTTCCGCCGAAGGCGATGTTGCTAGGTTTTTTGCCGATCAGGGTGATTTCCTGAAGCAGCTTTCCGGTGGGCGACAGTTTGGCGACCGTTCCTTTCCCATGGCGGGTGATGTACAGATTCCCTTTGGCGTCGCAGCGCATGCCGTCCATGCCGAAATCGGGGAACTCGGTGAGCAGGCGTTTATGGCTGATGGAGCCATCGGCCGACAGGTCGTACGCCCATACTTTCCGCTGAATGGACTCGTTGACGTAGAGGGTTTTGTTGTCGGGGCTGACTTCGATGCCGTTCGTGGTGCCAACGTTGGCTTCCAGTTGCGTAACCTTGCCGTCGGTGTCGATCCGCCAGAGGTTGCCTGTGTTATTCTTCCAGTTCGGGTCGCTGGCGTAGAGCCGGTCTTTGCTGTCGATGGCGATGTCGTTGGGCTGGTTCATGCGGGGTTCATTCGCAAACACGACTACCTGCTTGCTGCCTTTGGCGATTTTCAGGATGTTGTGCTTCGGGTAATCGGCAATGAACATATCCCCGTTTTTACTGAACCGAATGCCGTTACCGACGCTGCCCGCGGGCAGTTCGACAAACAGGCTGGCTTTGCCATCCGGCGTTACCTGTCCAATGGTGCCTTCTTTAGCAAAATTGACGGCATACAGTACTCCAGCTTTATCGACGGCTGGCCCTTCGGCACCCGCCGTAAAGCTGTTTGCGGGTGTGAAAGCGCTGGCTTTAAACAGCTCGTCGGCGAAAGGACGGAAGGCGAGCAGGCCAGCCAGGAGTGCCGCACTGGATAGTGCGGCACTGGACAGGAAAATAACGGAACGATTCATAAAACGGTTGTATTCAAACGGACGCCGACAGAGAAGGCGTATGACTGCATTATACTTTATTCAGGACCATCTGTTCCGATTCGGACAGGTCTTCTTTGGGTGGACGGCGGTGCCACCACGACGCCAGAATCGAACCGGTAATGTTCATCAGCGGTCCGAATACCGCCGGGGCCAGCCCGACCGTAGCGACTTTGCCCATCTGGTTTGCGAGTCCCGACGCCAGCCCGCCGTTCTGCATCCCGACTTCGATGGCAATGGTCCGGCAGTCGCGCTCACTCATGCGGAACAACCGACCCGACCAGTAACCCAGAAAATAACCGGACAGGTTATGTAGCAGCACCAGCCCGATCAGCGAGGGCCCGATGGTCAGCAGTTTGTCGCGACCGGCGGCCGTGATGATGGTGATGATAAACCCAATCCCGAACATCGACACCAGCGGCATCGCGTCGTCGAGCCACTTGGCTTTGCCACTCAGAAACTTGTTGAACAGCAGCCCGGCCCCAATCGGGAAGATCACCATTTTGAAGATGTCCCACATCATATCCAGCACGTTGATGTCCACCAGTGCTCCGGCGAAAAACTTCATCAGCATGGGCGTCATGAATGGGGCCAGCATGGTCGAAATGGCTGTGATGGTGATCGAAAGCGCCAGATTGGCTTTAGCCAGGTAAGAAATAACGTTCGACGCCATGCCGTTGGGTGAGCAGCCGATCAGGATGATGCCGGCGGCAATTTCGGGCGGAAAGCCGCTCATGCTAGCAATCAGAAACCCGATCGTGGGCATAATCATGAAGTGACTGACTACACCGATCAGCACCCCTTTCGGCATTTTGACCACGCCCACAAAATCTTCGAGGCTCATGGATGTACCCATCCCGAACATAATCAGTTGGATCAGGGGCGTGATGAGCTTGCTGAACTTAAACCCGTTGACTTCAACAAAATACGTTGGGTAGTACAGCGCCGTTGTGACGGCCGCAAAGATCATCACCGTATACGTAAACCCTTTCAGGGCGTCGCTGGTCCGGAACGCCAGCGCAATACTCACAAAGAACAAGATGAACAACGGGCCTGCCTGCGCGATATGACCGGTGGCCGCCATGCCCAGCGCCACGATCAGGCTGAGGGCCGCTACGCCCCAGAGTAGTTTTGACGTCATTGTCGGTTAAAATGGGTTTTTGAAAAAAGCGCCCGGCCGTTGGGTTCTACTTGATGCAGAAATGACTGACCGTCTTTTGTATCCCGGGCTTTAGCCCGTTAACGCCCCGGACCTCAGCCCGTCCGGGATACATCAGGAGCGGGGTTGCTGGGTAACGACGACCGGATTGGCGATGCCGTTGAGGTCGTAAACAATTTTGCCTTTCCGTACCGTCATTTCGCACTCCAGTTTCTGCTTCCCTTCGATCTTGTGGCCCGTGTAATCGAAGAAGCCGAAAACCCCCGTGTCGCGCACTTCGAACTTGCCTTCGTGTAGTTTCAGAATCGCTACGTCGGCCACCGAACCCACGGACAGGCTACCCAGTTCCGGACGTTTAATAGCCTGCGCCGAATTCCAGGTGCTGGCTTTGATAACGGCGGGTAGGTCCATGCCCATCGCCAGAAATTTCGACATCACGTTCAGCATGTCTTTCATGGCGTTGTTCATACTGCCGGTATGAATGTCGGTGCTGATGGTGTTGGGAAAGAACCCATTTTTCAGCGCCGGAATCGCCTGCGAAAACGCAAAGCTGATGCCCCCGTAACCGACATCGAAAAGAAGCCCCCGTTTCTGCGCTTCCCAGACGAAGGGTTTTACCTGATTGGTCGTCACGTCCACGATGGCTTCACGGGTTTTCAGTTGCCCGAAACAATGGGTGAAAATATCGCCCGGCCGCAGGTGTTTCAGAAATAACTCTTCGAGCGAAAGTGTCGGCGTGCTGCCCCCGAAATCGATCATAACGGGCAGGTTCGCCAGCTTTCCGGCTTCGGCAGCCCGGTCGGTGGGCGTCCAGTCGTGGCCGTTGAAGTGGGCCAGCTTGACGCCGACAACCTGCTCCGGATATTTTTTCGCCATGTCAGCGGTTTTCTGCGCGTCCATGTCCGCCACGTTCTGTTCAAACGTTCCCCCGCGCATACCACTGCCGACAATATTCAGCAGAGCCAGCACCCGGGTTTGCGACAGATCGATGGTTTGTTTTTTGAACGTCTCGAAGTCGCGCCAGCCCGAGCAGCCCGCGTCGACAATCGTCGTGACGCCGTTCCGGAAGGTAAACCCATCGGGCGGGAGTGCATTGGGGCCATTGCTGTACGTCTGATCCAGGTTGGTCCCGAAGAAAACGTGCGTGTGGATGTCGATCAGACCAGGTGTCACCAGCATTCCTTTAGCATCGACCACCTGAATGGCTCCTTTGGCATCGATGTTTTTGGCAACCTGGGCAATCTTGCCGTCGCTGATCGCGACGTCCATAATTCCGTTGAGGTTATTCTTCGGGTCGATGACGTGCCCGCCTTTAATGACGATGGTATACGGCTGCGCCAGAACAGGGTAGCTCAGGAATAATACCGAAAGAAAAAGGAGAAGTTTTCGCATGGGTTGAGGAGGGTTCAGTGGTTGAGTTGAATTCAGGAGTATTTTTGTCATTCCGACGAAGGAGGAATCCGCTCCGGCGGCCCGGTCCTTTCGTCGGAATGACAAAAAGCTACTTAGAATCAGGCGGCTGCTTTCGACAGTTCTTCTTTTAAGCGTTTGGCTACGATCTTTTCCTGGCCGGGCTTCATCATCCAGACCGTCACGTTGATGTTGCTGGGGCCGCCACCACCCACTTCAATCGACGGATCACCTTTGCGGAGGGCTTCCTGTAAATCCTTGCCAGAAATCCGGAGCTTCGCCGTATCCCACGAAATACGCAGGGTAGGGGTGTGGTTGCCCAGCGGTGGCACGTCGACGCGGGTCTGAATACCCGGCACGGTTTTTACGGCATTGTCGATGTGCGCGATGCCGTCTTCCCAGGTTTTCCAGAGCTTGTCGTGGTCTTCGTTGATGAATTTTTCCAGCGCCACGTACATCCCGAAAATCTCTTCCTTGTTCACCTTCATGCCCCGTCCGATGTTAAAACCGCGGGGTGGCATGTGTAGCCGGGCGGCCGAGATAATGTCTTTTTTGCCCATCAGCAGACCCGCGCTCTGTGGACCGCGCATGGCTTTGCCGCCCGAGACGACCACGAAATGAAAGCCCATGTCGTTGAAGCGCCACAGGTTTTCGACCGGCGGGACGTCGGCGGCAATATCGATGGAAGTGGGGATGTTGTGTTTTTTGCCCAGCGCTACCCACTCTTCGTGCATGATCTTACCCTTATCGGCTTCGATGTGCAGGAAGTGCATCAGCGCGGTTTTTTCGTTGATGGCCTTTTCGACATCAGCCGCCGTTTCGACCGGTACAATTTTGCAGCCGGTGTTGGTCAGGGCGTGGTTGTATACAATATCGTGGGCTTTCTGGCAGATCACTTCGGTCTTCATGCCGGTCCCTTCGATGTGGGGCAGCATTTCTACCTTCTTCTGATCCATGCCGGTCAGAATCCCCGCCAGACCGAGCGTCATGCCCGAAAAAGCCCCCGACGTCACGACGGCCGCTTCGGAGTGAACCATCTGAGCTATCTTGGCACCGACCTTATCCTGAATCTCATCGAGCAGACAAAACTCTTTTGCGCCGAAGTTGATTGCGTCCAGCACTTCGTCCTGCATGAGCGACCCCGTCATGTAGGTGAGCGTACCGGCGGCATTGATGAACGTTCGGATGCCGAACTCTTTGAATAAATCCCGTTTGGGAGCGGCCAGCGGAGCCGCCGTTGTGGGTAACGAAACGCCACCACCGACCAGACCACCCAGAAGCGGAACGCTCGATAAGTGCTTGATGATTTTACGTCTGCTGAGCATAGAAAAAAAATGTGTAAACGTTGATGCTGTCGAACGGATAAGCTGGTGTTTTTGTCATTCCGACGAAGGAGGAATCCGCTCCGGCGGCCCGGTCCTTTCGTCGGAATGACAAAATAAAGGTTCAGGCTCCGGGTTCCTGGCTTGCTGTTGAATTAGATGTATGCAATGCAGTCCATTTCGACCAGCGATTCACCCGGCACTCCCCCGTAGACCGCCACCGTCGTGCGAACGGGCGGCTTGCTGCCAAACCGGCCTTTGTAGACCTCGTTCATTCCTTTGTAATCGTTCAGGTCGTGCAGAAAAACGCTCACCTTGAGGACTTTTTCCATCGACGAACCGGCTTTGATCAGTTCTTTCTCCAGCTCTTTCAGAACTTCGTCGGTATGCACTTTGATATCGCCTTCTTTGTGATAGCCCTTGCCCGCCACAAATACCAGATTACCCAGCTTGGTCGAACCCGAGAACAGCGGCACATCCTGGTGATTGACAACATTGAATACTTCTTTTTCGGCGGCTGCTTCGACAACAGGTTCAGCGGCAACTTTGCTGGCGGCACCCAGGCCAACCACGCCGGCAGCCGAGGCAAAAAGGCGTTTTAAAATAGAACGGCGTTCAGTTTTCATACGATAAATTGATTTGGAAATATGAATAATTGGTAATGAATAATGGCCAATGGATAATGAATAATGGAAAGGCTAATTTCCAGACTTTGTAGCTATAGGAAGCACTATTCATTTTACATTATTCATTATCCACTTACCCTTTACGGTTATTTTTTACGTTTGACGGGTGCTTTGGGTTTTGGTGTTATGGCCAGCCGGACTTCATCGACTTCAGCCCGAGTGACCGCATCGGCCGAGTTGCCGAAGTTATTTCGAATGTGGGTCAGCACTTCGGCAATGTCTTCGTTCTTCAGAAAACTGTGCTGCGGCATGGCGTTGTTGTACGATTGCCCTCTAACCTCGATCGGCCCTTCCAGCCCTTTCAGCAGCACGGTAATCAGTTTCTTCTTGTCGCCCAGGACCCATTCCGAGCCAGCCAGGGGCGGGAAGCGCTGCGAGTCGCCCATGCCGTTACGCTGGTGGCAGGCCGAGCAGTATACGCCGTAGACTTTGCTGCCTGCTATGGGTTTGTCGCGGTCCAGGTCGTCGGAAATGGGGTCTGGGTCGCGGATGTTCGACATGGTTTTCCGTTTCTCCATCTGTGCCAGCTGTGCCGTTCCGAAGGTAGGCTTGTCGCCTTTGTAGGTGACGCGCCAGATCTTTCCTTTCTCGGTTTCGGCCAGATACAGCGAACCATCGGGCCCCATTGCAATCCCCATCGGACGGTATACGGCATCGCTCACGTTTACGATAGGGTCAACGCCGGCAAACCCATCGGCGAAGACTTCCCAGTCGGTCGACAGCGCTCCGTTTTTGGTGGGCATAAAGCCGATAAAGTAACCGGCCTGCGGATAGGGCGCGCGGTTGGTCGATCCGTGGAAGGCGATGAACGCGCCGTTCTTATAGCGTTCCGGAAAGTTGCTGCCCTGGTAAAACAGGATATCGTTGGGAGCCCAGTGGGCCGGGAAGCCAATCAGTGGTTTTTCGCACTTGTCGCAACGACCCACGATTTTGCCGTCTCCGCCATATTCGGGGTTAAGCAGTTTCTTGCCCTGTACCTGATCGTAATAGCAGTAAGGCCAGCCGCCGTCCATGCCTTCTTTGACCTGAAACAGCTCTTCGGCGGGCAAAACGGCGCTCTGCCAGGGGGTGTATTTCTCGGCCCACAGCATCAGAAAATCGTCGCGGCCATGCTGCAGGGCATACAGGCTATTGTTCGCGAAGTTCCAGTCCATACCCACCACGCTCCGCAGACCGGTGGCATACCGGCGGCCGTCTTTCTGGGTTTGGCCCGGCTTGGCTGCGTCGAACTGCCAGATACCGCCGTGGTCTTCCAGCATTGGGCAGGGATCGATACCAGCCATGTTAGGGGTGCGGTTTTTCGGCTGGCAACCGTTGGAAGGGGCTCCGTAGGCAACGTACATATGTCCGGCGTTGTCGAACGTAACGGGTTTGGCAATGTGCTCGTGCATTCCGTGTTCGTGATCGTCGGTCAGGATCACTTCCATCGGACTGTCGGGCACCAGCTGGCCGGGCTTCAGTTTGTACCGATACACGTAGAGTTCGGAACTGAAATACAGGTAACCGTTGTAAATCCGCATGGCGGTTCCGTAAGCGCGTTCGCGGGCGAGGCCGCCGAAGCGTTTCATGACATCAGCGCGACCGTCGCCGTTGGTGTCGCGCAAGGCAATCACCGACTCGTCTTTGTCGCGGGCAAAGCGGGCTTTTACGTAAATGTCGCCGTTTTCGGCCACGGCAAGGTGTCGGGCACGACCGGGCAGGCTGTCGACCACGACGGTAGCCTCGAAGCCTTCCGGAAGGAAGAGCCCACCGTTTTCGGCGGTCTGAACGGGGAGTCCGTTTCTGGATTCGCGCTGCGTGAAGCCCACAAAAATCAGCAGCGAACAAATAATTCCTTTAATGTAGTGCTTTGCCATGCAGGGTTATAGGTATTACGGTCGGACTGGCGTGCCAGCTTCAGCCCGTATGTTAATCAGATACGGGCTGAAGCCCGTGATACAGTCTTCTGGAACAAACTGAAAAACGCTCGACGCCGTCAGCGACTACGCCGAGCAGTTAAATACACTTCTTAGTTAGTTCAGGCCCATCGGATTGACGATGCCATTCAGGTCGTACACGATCTTGCCGCCTTTGATCGTCATCTCACATTCAAATTTTTGCTTGCCCATAATCTTGTAGCCCGTTTTGTCGTAGAAACCAAAGTTGCCCTGGCGCATGCTCAGAATGGCGACGTCGGCAATGGCACCCACCGAGAGATGCCCCAGATTCTCCCGTTTGATGACCTGCGCAGGGGTCCAGGTACTGGCTTTGATCACGCTCGGAATATCTTCGCCCATGACTACGAACTTCGACATGATGCTGAGGATGTCTTTCATGGAGCCGTTCATGCTGCCCGTATGCAGGTCGGTGCTGATGGTGGTTGGGTAGAACTTCGCCTTGATCGCCGGTATGGCCTGCGAAAAATTGAAGCTGGCCCCGCCATAGCCCACATCGAACACGATGCCTCTTTTGCGGGCTTCCCAGACAAAGGGTTTCACCGTCTGGGTCGCTTCATCAACAATGGTTTCCCGGACATCACCTGGCAGGAGCGTGTAGGCATGGGTAAAGATGTCGCCCGGCCGCAGGTGTTTCAGGAACAGATCGGCCAGCGGCAGGGGCGGAGTGCTGCCGCCAAAATCGACCATAATGGGCATATCGGCCAGTTTCCCGGCCTGTACAGCATGATCGACCGGAGCCCAGCTCGAACCCTGGTAGTGCGCCACTTTGAAGCCGACGACGTCATTTTTGTTCTCCAGCGCGACTTTAGCCGCCTGCTTCGGGTCCATGTCGGTGGTGTCCTGCTCGTAGTTGCCGCCCCGCATGCCTTCGCCCACGATGTTCATGAACGAAAGCACCCGCGTTTTCGAGGGCAGAATGATGTTCTGCTTGAAGGTGTCAAATGATTTCCACCCGGCTCCACCCGCATCGACGATGGTGGTTACCCCGACCCGGAACGTAAAGCCATCCGGCGGAAGGGCGGTCAGGCCATTGCTCAGGTAGTGATTCACGGCGGTTCCGTGGAAAACGTGGCCGTGAATATCGATTAGACCGGGCGTTACCAGCATCCCTTTAGCATCGACCACCTGCCGGGCCAGCTTCGGATCGATCGATTTGGCAACCTGCGTAATCTTGCCGTCAGTAATCGCCACGTCCATCTGCGCGTCGATGTTATTCTTGGGATCGATCAGCCGCCCGCCTTTGATGAGCAGCGTATACTGCTGGGCTTCGCCGGAGTAGGCCGTCAGGCAGAAAAGAGAAAGGAATACGAAGAGTTTACGCATTTAAGAAGTCGGGTTCGGACTAGTCATTTATTATCAAATTCTGCTAACGGTGCATGTCTGTCATCCCGACAAAGGAGGGATCTTAACGTCTCCTTACCAGAGTGTTGAGAGCCTTTAAGATCCCTTCTGCGTCGGGAGGACAGACACGCACAAACACTACGCCGACGCTTTGCTGAGTTCTTCTTTCAGTCGGGTAGCGACGATTTTTTCCTCGCCGGGTTTGAGCATCCAGGCCGTCATGCTGATGCCCGTCGGTTCGCCTACTACTTCAATGGACGGATTGCCGTTACGCAGGCTTTCCTGCAGGGCCTTAGGCGTCAGTTTCGTCGTATCCCAGGTCACGCGGAGGGTAGGGGTGTGGTTGCCTAGCGCGGGCGCGAAGGTTTCGACCGAAACCCCCTTGACGCTTTTGGCGGCATTGGCGATGTGGGCGGCCCGCTCTTCCAGCATTTTCCAGTCTTTATCCTGATCGCGTGCGACGAATTTTTCCAGCGCGACGTACATGCCCAGTACTTCTTCTTTGTTGACCTTCATGCCCCGACCGATGGTCGAGCCGCGCGGGGGCATACTCAGCCGGGCTGCATCGATGTATTTTTTCTTACCCATCAGCAAGCCCGCACTTTGCGGTCCACGCATGGCTTTTCCGCCCGATACGCAGACCAGGTCGAAGCCCATGTCGTTGAATTTCCACAGGTTTTCGACGGGCGGCACGTCGGCGGCAATGTCGATCATCGTCGGGATGTTGTGCTTCTTACCCAGGTCGACCCACTGCTGATGCGTGATCTGGCCCTTGTCGGACTGAATGTTGAGAAACCAGAGCAGTGCGGTTTTGTCATTGATGGCTTTTTCGACATCCTCAATCGTTTCGACCTGAATGATCGTACAGCCGGTGTTGGTCAGGGCATGCGAATAGCCGATGTTGTGGGCCTTCTGCGCAATCACTTCCGATTTCATCCCGGTGCCTTCCAGATGCGGCAGGGCTTCCACTTTTTTCTGGTCCATGCCTGTAAGCACGCCCGCCAACCCCAGGGTCATAGCTGAGAAACAACCCGCCGAAACCACCGCCGATTCGGCATGGGTCAGCCCCGCAATTTTTTCGCCGACTTTGGTCTGCACGTCGTCGAGCATCATAAACTCTTTCGACGACGCCAGAATGGTATTTACTACGTCGTCATCCATGAGTGAGCCGGTCATGGCGGTGTAGGTACCGGCCGCATTGATAAACGTACGGATGCCGAGTTCTTTGATTAGGTTCCGGGGAGCGAGCGATGGAGCCGCCAGCGCGGCCGTCAGGGGGGCGCTGGCGCCAAAAAAGCCACCCACCAGGGGCATGCTCGATAACTGCTTGAGTAAGTTTCTTCGATTAAGCATAGTCGTTTCGTTGATAGCGCGGCCGGTCGGCCGTAGCCGTGGGAACCCGCGATTGTTAGTCTATTCGCGGATTTCCACCCGCGTTACAGGTATTACTCAAAAACAAGGGTTCCGTACCGCTTGAATTCGTGGAAACTACCGCTCGTTTTTTTCCACGACCAGGTCTGATAACCTTTGTCGTAATCGATGCGGTAGAGGTTGCCCCGCCATTTCGTACCAGACGTTGGAACGGCCGGCACAATCGGGTTCATTAATCGGTAGGGAATGAAGAATTCGGCGGTCCAGCCATTAATGGCTGCCTGACTCGTTTTCTCCCCTCCCTGTATCGTGGTAGCGTGCTGGGTTTTGTTGTTGTCGTTGTAAAACCAGGGTTTCCAGCCCTGGGCCCGGCCATTGAGGTTCGGTACCAGAATCGGTAGTTCGTAATTCAACGGCGATAGCTCGTATTCAAAATAAATGGGTACCGCCGGGTCGGGCCAGAGAAACACCTCGACCACGTCTTCCTTAAACAGGGTTCCGAAATCTTCCCGGATGGTTGCTGTCAGTTTCTCGTCGTCGCACTGGAACAGAAAATAAAGTCCGGTAGTCGAATACAACACTTTTGTTTTTGTCGCCAACGCCCGTTTTGCCGATTCCTGGATGGTGATGGGCACCCAGGTTGCTTTAGCCCAGTTGGCGTTGTCGCCCGCGCCGTTCACCCGAAAATCTTCGGTTTTTTTGACAAGGTATTGTGTCGAATCACTCGACTGGGCATGAGTGGCGATGCCGATTCCCAGAAACAAAGCGAGAACGAGTCCAATCCGAGTCATGATCCGTCAACGTCAGGAAGCGATTATACATAAGCAATGCAGTCCATTTCGACCAGCGAATTGCCCGGTACGCCCGCGCGCGGTGCTACGGTCGTGCGAACCGGCGGCTTAGGGCCGAACCGTCCTTTAAATACCTCGTTCATGCCTTTGTAATCCACCAGGTCATGCAGGAACACATTCACTTTTAGAACTTTATCCATCGACGAACCGGCCTTGATCAACTCTTTCTCCATTTCTTTCAGCACATGGTCGGTGTGCGCTTTAATGTCGCCCTCGAAATGAGCGCCAATGCCGAAGATGAATAACAGATTTCCCAGTTTAGTAGCGGCCGAATACAGCGGAACATCCTGGTGAACAATAACATCGGTCACCTCCTTTTTGGGCGAAACGGCTGGTCTGGCCATAGCGCTGGTTGTCGTGTTCAATCCGGTAACCCCCGCTACGGAAGCAACAAATCGTTTTAAAAGAGATCGTCGTTGGGTTTGCATAAACAGGAAACGTAGATGATACTCGGTCGGGAATTTATAAAATTCTGAGGATTCCGTTCAGCACTATTAAAATATTTTAATAATATACCTGAAAACAACAGAATCCTCAGAATCTACTAGTCTAAGCTTATTTATCCCACCAGACAACGCTGGACAGCGTGTTGGTTCCGCCCTGCCGTGTCCGTGCGTCAACGAAGTTGGCGTTGTTGTAGGTGCCTTCCGAATCCGGAATAACAAAGCGGGTAGGAATTTTGCCGCCCGTAAGGTTTCCCGGATAGTTGGTCGGTGTTAGTACCGGGTAACCGGTCCGGCGCCAGTTGGAGAAGATCTCGTATTCGTCTTCCAGAAAGAGCGAAACCCATTTCTGCGTACCGATCTGTTCCAGTTGCTGGGCCGTCGTGCCGCTGGCTTTGTACGGGTTGGCCGCCAGATAAGCGTTGATTTTGGCGTCCGAAATAACCCCGCCGGTTCCGAACAGGGCCCACTGGCGCATGTTGGCTTTCACCGCATTTTCGTAGGCTGCCGTAGCGGTTATGCCCGTGTACCAGCCCCGTACGACCGCTTCGGCCAGCAGCAGGTTCATTTCCGAATTGCCCATAACCACCAGCGGAGCGCTGTATTTCAGCAACGTATTCGGGTTAGGCTCCGAAAAGCTGTTGAAATTGGCAGGCAGGCTGTTGTAAGCCGCATTGGGCATACCGCTCTGGCGGGCGGTGGTCGTATCGGCCGTGAAGGTTTTGTTATCGGTCGTTGTCCACACGATCGAGATCACGTTCAGGCGCGGGTCCCTGGTATTCTTCAGGTAGTCGATTAGGGTTTTGGCGAACTTGCCTCCTTCGACGTTGTCGCCACCAGGCGTAATGTAATCGGTGCTGAGCAGGCCGTTGGCAATGAAGTTCCGGCTGGCCGTCTGCGACCCATCGACGTAGGCAATCACCGCCCGGTCGGCGTCGTCCAGAATCACCCCACCCGCGATGGCTTTCTGCACCCAGGTTTTTGCCATTGCCGGATCAACCTCCGTCAGGCGCATACCGAGTCGCAGCATCAGCGAATAGGCGAATTTCTTCCACTTGGTCACGTCGCCACCGAACATCAGATCAGCGTTGCCGAAGGTTGTTTTCGAGGCATCGAAAGCCGCAATCGACTCGTCCAGCTCTTTCAGCAGATCGGCGTAAATGGCCTGCTGGGTATCGTACTTTGGTCCGTAGTTTTTGTCTGCCAGCGCTTTGCCCGCGTCGAAATACGGAATGTCGCCGTAGAGGTCGGTGAGCCGGTGGAAGATGTACGCTTTCCAGATGCGGGCGGCCGATAGTTTGTTCACATTGGCCGGGTTCGACGAAACCGCGTCGATCACCTGACGGATGGAAATCACCGAGCCCTGACCCGCGTTGGTTCCGGCGTAGGCGTCCCAACTGGAGGTCGAATAGCCGTAGTTGAAGTACTTGTCGCCCGCAGCCGGCACCTCTTTGTAAGTCGCAAAATGCTGCATCGACTGGCCGATGGTCAGGTAAGCCGCTCCCGTGAAGTTGGTGCTTACGCCATCTAGGAGCGCCCGAGTGAACAGGTATTCGGGTACGACTTCGGAGTATTTGTTCGGGTCTACGTTCATCTCTTCGAAGCCTTTGTCGCAGGACGACAGCAACAGGAACAAGGGAGCTGCGCAGAGTATATTTTTGACTAGACGGTTCATGGTCAGAAAGTTAGTTGGTTAGAATTTCACCGTTAGGTTCACGCCAAGGCTACGGGTTCTGGGCACGCCGAACGCTTCCAGCCCCTGCGCGTTGGTGCTGGTGTAGCTCGACTCCGGATCGAAATACTGGTTCTTTTTGTCTTTGTACAGAATGGCCAGGTTCCGCGCTACGAAGGAGATCGAGGCACCCTGCAGTTTCACGAACCGCAGTTTGTTGACCGGCAGGTTGTAGCTCAGAATGACCTGACGCAGCTTCACGAAGTCGTTGTTGAACATGAACATCGCCGTGTAGTTCTTGTCGTTGTCGTAGTAGGTATCGACGTCTTCTTTCGCCCAGGTTTTGCTGTACGGCGTTCCTTCCGGCGTAACACCCGTTACCGTAATGCCCGTTTCGCGGCCGGGCAGGGTTTCCTGCGGCAGGCCGAAGCGGTAGGCATACTGGTAGAGATTCGAATAGACGATGCTGCCGAATTTGCCGTCGATCAGCACGTTCAGTGAGAAGTTTTTGTAGCGGAAGTTGTTCGTAATCCCCATCGTCAGCGGAGGGGTTCCCTGGCCGATTTCCTGCAGATCACCCCGTACGGCGTAGCCGCTGGCAGTGTTGAAAATGACGTTTCCGTTCGCATCGGTTTTCTTCTGGTATCCCCAAACCGTTCCGTACGGCCGATCGACTACGTTCCGGACGATACCGCCCCCGACCCCGGTTCCGATATCGACGCCGGTAATGCCCTGCGCCAGCCGCTCGATCTTGCTCTTGTTGTAGGCCATGTTGTAGCTCACATCCCAGCCAAAATCTGCTTTTTTGATGGGGGTGCCGGTCAGCAACAGCTCAACGCCTTTGTTGCTCAGCTCACCCACGTTCAGCAGCGCCGAGGTGTAACCCGACGACAGCGCGATGTTCGAGGTGACGATGTCGTTCGTGGTTTTGCGGTTGTAAAGCGTCAGGTCGATACCGATACGGTTGTTCAGGAATTTCGCTTCGATACCGGCTTCGTAGGTCGTCGAGGTTAGTGGTTTCAGATCGGGGTTGGGCACCTGCGCCGACGACAGCACCTGCACCGGGCGACCGTTATGACCGCCCTGCTGCATCGAGTAGTACTGGTAAATCTGGTAGGCATTTACCGTAGCACCACCCACCTGGGCCCACGAAGCCCGCAACTTGGCAAAGCTAATGGCCTGTGGCAGCCGGAACGCATCCGACAGAATGAACGACCCACCCACCGACGGGTAGAAGATGTGGTTGCTCTTCGGGTTCAGCACCGAGAACCAGTCCTGCCGACCCGACAGCGTCAGGTACGCCACATTTTTGTACCCAAAATCGACCGAGCCGAACACCGAGTTGATGGCGCTTTTCAGGTAGGTCGGCGTGGTCGTCGACGTGGCCAGGTTGGTGTAGCTGTAGAAGTAAGGCACCGTAAATTCGGTACCGGCAATGAGTGTCTGGTCGAAAATGGCCTTCTGGGCGTTGGCACCGAGCAGGGCCGAAAAACTAAGGTCCTTGAAGAAGGTTGTGTTGTAGTTCAGCGTCAGCATACCGTTGGTTTCCGACGAGGTCGTCTTCCGGGCTTCGTAAGAACCCAGCGGTTGGTAGGCATTGTTGGTCGGCTGGATGTATTCCGACGAGAACGCATAGTAATCCTGGCTGACGCTTCCTTTGAGGAACAGGTTGTCCAGGATGTCGTAGCGGATGCTTCCCTGGCTGATGAACCGGTGTTTGGTATCGTCGTTCTTGAACTTGTTGACCACGAAGTACGGGTTCGGAGCCGCCGGTACCGGGTTCCACTCCATTTCTTTGCCCGTTACCGGATCATAACCCGGAGCCAGGCTGCGGATGTCTACCACGTTGGCGATCAGGTACGTAGCCCAGTGTGGGTTGAAGTCGGCGTATCCAACTTTGGGGCGGTTCGTGCCTTGTTCAACGTTGTACTGAAAAACCGTTTCAACGCTCAGCTTCTTGCCCAGAAACGCGTTCAGGTTCAGGTTGGCGATGCGCCGGTTAAACGACGAATTCGGCACGATACTGTTCGACTGGGTATTGTTCAGCCCTAACCGAAAGTTGACCGTTTCGTTGCCGCCCGTCAGGCCCACCGAGTTGATGTAGTTGGTTCCCGTCCGGTAAAAGTTCTTCAGGTTGTTCCGCTGGGGCGAGTAAGGGTGCAGTTGCCCATCCACCTGAATCGTGGGCTGGCCGTCCATCCGGGCTCCGTACGAAAGACGCCCCGTGCTTTTGGCTTCGGTAACGGTCGTCGGTTTTTTCCCATCGACGCCCTGCCCAAACTCATACTGCCAGTTCGGAATCACGGCAATATCTTCGAAGGTCGTATTGCTGTTGATTTCTACGCCGACACCTTTTTGACCGCGCCCTTTTTTGGTCGTGATCAGTATGACCCCGTTAGAAGCGCGCGCTCCGTACAGCGCTGCCGCCGGCCCGCCTTTCAGTACGCTGATCGATTCGATATCGTCGGGGTTGATCCCGCCGATGCCATCGCCCCGGTCTACGTTCATGCCGTTACCGTCGGCCGCCGTGCCACCTGGCGTGCTGTTGTCCATAGGCATCCCGTTGATCACGTATAGCGGCTGGTTATTCCCGTTCAGTGAGCCATTCCCGCGGATGATGATCCGGCTGGAACCACCCGGTCCCGTAGCCATACCGGTGGCGTTTACCCCGGCAATCTTTCCCGTTAGGGCGTTGGCTACGTTGTTTTCACGGGCTTGCGTGAATTCACTGCCTTTTACTTCCGACACCGCATAGGCCAGCGCTTTTTTCTCCCGGGCAATACCGAGCGCCGTCACGACGACCTCACCGAGTGTGCTGGCTTCCGGTACCAGGTTGACCGTCAGACTGGTCTGATTGCCAACGGTTACCTCTTGGCGCTGAAAGCCGACGAAGCTGAAAACAAGCACCGCATCGCCTTCCGGAATATCGATGGCGAACGAGCCATCGGCAACGGTGGTGGTTCCCCGCTGGGTTTCTTTCAGCACGACGCTCACGCCCGGCAAACCAGCTCCCTTTTCGTCTAAGACTGTCCCCGTAATTTTGCGCTTCGGGGCTTCCCGCAGGGTCATCGGCTTCAATTCTGTTGTTTCGACCCGGGCTTCCTGACGCTTTAAGATGATCCGTTCCTGAAAGACTTCGTAATTGACCTGGTAGGGAGTAAGCACCCGGCTCAGTACGTCGGAGAGTGCTTCGTTCTGAAATTTGTAGTTCGTTTTCCGTTCGACCCCGAAAATCTGCGGGTTGTACATGAACTTGATTTTCGTAACGGCTTCCAGTTTGTCCAGTACCCGTTCGATATCGGCATTGTGTAATTGAAATGTTACTTTTTGCTCCAGCACCTTCTGGCCGCTAACGTCGTAGGCGTGGGCGAAGGTGGCGAGAGCGACAGAAAGGAAGGCTTGGTAGAGGCCAATGCGCATGATTTTCTGTATTGTCTTTTGACAAAGTAGTCTTTTTGACATAGTTTTGGCTGTTGTCGGATGAAAATTCGGCACAATAAAGTCCCAGTCCGCTATAGCGGAGTCGTAATGAGCTTACACGAAGGGGCTGTTTTCGAGTCGAAGGTGTTGGCGCATCTTCGACTTTTGCTTTGTTAGAGGATCTTTGGCGATGGGTTGGTCATAGGCTTCTTTAGTTCAGCGTAGGTTAGTTTTCAACGTGTCCTCATAACGTCTTTGGCTAATTACAGCCTTTACTATCAATCACAATGTAGGTATCCAGCTGGTCGTAGTGGGCGTTGATCGTGTGGCAGATCAGGTCCAGTTTGTCGAACAGCGGCTCGTCGGCCAGGGAGGCCGTCAAGAAGCAGTTCTTCATGGCTTCTTCGTCGAAAATGATGCGAATACTATACGCTTTTTCCAGGGCGGCAAAGACCTCGGCAATGGGCGTACGTTTAAACGTAAATGCCTGATTAGGAGCCTCTTTAGCCAGCAGAGCCGGCTTGTTGACCAGGCTCCGGACCAGCCGGGTATCTTCCGCCGAGAACACCACCTGCTGGTTGGGCGTCAGCACCGTACCGCCTAGTTTATAATCTTCTTTCTGGTTTTCTGATGTCTGTTCCCGCGCATATACCGATACTTTTCCCGTTTTCACGACCACTTTCACCTGTTTGGCGGTTTCGTTGGTCTGAACCGTAAAGCTGGTACCCAGTACTTTCGTGATCAGGCTATTGGCGTATACATAAAAAGGACGTGATGGATTTTTAGTGACATCGAAAAAGGCTTCACCCGTTACGTACACTTCACGTTTCACCCCTAAAAATTGCTTCGGATAACTCACCCGGCTTTTTGGGTACAGCAGAATCAGGCTCCGATCGGGTAAGTTGACCACCATCGGTTTATCGGTAGTATTTTTCACTTCCGCCAGCGGGCTCTCTACCTGAGCGACCAATTCATTGTAGGTTACATCCTGATCGGTAGTGGTCCGATGCGTCAGATACCAGCCGAACAGCCCAAGCACGACCAGCACACTGGCTGCCATACCGTAGCGGATCGGCGAAAATTGAAGCCATCTGATCCGTTCAGGCTTTTTTTGCGCATCCAGAGCGCTGTAAAGTCGGCTTATCTCGTGCTGAATTTCCCCATCCGAAAGCTGAGCCCGGTTGTTAATTCGCTGCTCATTTTGTGTACTGAGGGTGATCAGCAGAAAATAGGCTTTTTCGACCAGCATTTTCCGGTCAGGATTCCGGGCCAACCACTCCATCCAAAAAGCGCTGGCTTCGGGGTCATTATCCAGTTTCCATCGTTGAAACGAGGAATCAGCTGCTAATTCTTCCGGTTCCAGATCTCGGTAATCCTGCATGCGTCAAGTACGATCTATGCTCTTTTGGGGTAAAGATGCAAGAACATGACGCCGATACTCATTTTGGGGAAATTTTATTTTAAAAAATTTTAGAATGCCTGTTTCAGAGCTAAATCGGCCTGTTTGGGGAATCAGAACCTAGCTATTTTCTTTGTAGGCAGCCTGACGACTCACCAGGCTCGTCTGTTTATACGATGAATATCGAACATTTTGCCCTGTGGGTACGCGATCTCGATCGGATGCGGATTTTCTACGAAACCTACTTCGGCGCTATCGCCAACGATCGATACGTAAATGCCCGAAAAGAATTTTCATCTTATTTTCTGAGTTTTCCCGACGGTGGGCCACGGCTGGAGATTATGCAGATGCCCGGTATTCGGGAACGCCAGCCGGATGGCCTGGCGCAGTGGATGGGGTGGGCGCACCTGGCCTGCTCGGTGGGTAGCGAGGCCGCCGTGGATGCCCTGACCGAGCGGCTCCGGACGGACGGCTATATCGTCGTCGACGGACCACGCCGGACGGGCGATGGCTACTACGAAAGCGTGGTGCTGGACCCGGAGCAGAACCGGATCGAGATAACGGTTTGACCGATAACGAGGACCATCCGCGTTACAGCTTGACGACCATAGGCTTGGCGCGCACCGTTTCTTTAACATCGCGCCGGGTCAGGATATCGAGCAGAATCTCGGTCATGTACTGCCGTTTGTTGAACACAATGTCGTGGCGGTTTTCGGGCAGCAGAAACTGCTTTACCCGCGCATTGACCAGGTGCGCCTGCGCAAACGATACGTTGGTGGGGTAAACCAGCTCGTCGCGCTGGCCGTGTAGCATGGTTATATTCGACCGAATCTTGGGCCAGTCCGGCAGAATCGCTTCCAGGGCCTGGCGGTGGGCTAGTTTCTCATCGTTGGCCAGCCGTAGCAGGGGCGGTACCCCCCAGTGAATCAGCGGGCTGTCGGCAAAATAGCTGATGGGGTACGTGCGCTCCAGTCCGGGGCCGAGCGCCGATGAGACAAACACAACGTGATTAACCCGGCCGGGATTGTTCATGGCGAGCCGGGCCGAAACCGAACCACCATACGAAGAACCGACGACCATCAGATACGGGGCCTTCCGGTACCGATCGATGAGCGGCTGGAGTAATTCGGCCTGACGAATGATCGAGGTTTCGACCCGGCCGTAATCGGAAAAGCCGTAACCCGGCCGGTCTACAGCTACCAGTTGGGCGCGGTTCAGTAAGGTCGTATCTTTGAAAAACTCGTTGAAAAACGAAAGCGAACTGGGGGCTCCGTGCACAAACAATACTACCGGCAGGGAGGAATCACCGGGCTGAACGGGTGTTTCCATAAACCGGATGGTGCGGATGGGTTCGCTCGGTTTGGCCACCCGGTAGTAATGCACGACCGGACGAATGCGCTGCCCCTGAAACTCTTCGGCGATCTCCTGATCCGACTGGCGCGAATCGACGAACCAGGCGGCAATGACCACCCCGGTCGCCAGCACGAACAGCGCCAGAAAAGCCCAGCCAAGAACGCGCAGAAATCGCTTCATTAAGGTTGTACGCAAAGCCATTCCTGCAATATACTGATTAGATTTTGCCCTCAACGGGTTCCTTTTCTTCTTTTTTAACGACCGGTGGTATCGGGCAGCGTTGTCTGATCGATTGGCGGTGGCGTCTGGATAAAGGTCGAATCGACTGTTTCGCCCGACGTTTCGGTCGAATCCGACTCGCTGGCTTCCTCTTCATCGTCCGAATAACCGCAGTTCAGGTATTCTTTGCTGACGCCGTCGAGCTTGGGCAGAGGACCCTGTAAACTTTTGAATTTCGGATCGTTGTAGACTTTCTCCAGGAAACTACCTACCAGGGGCAGGGCTGTTTTAGCGCCTTCGCCAAGATCGGTCGACCGAAAGTGAATACTCCGGTCATCACCACCGACCCAGGCCCCGACCACCAGGTTGTTAGAAATACAGACAAACCAACCATCGGAATTGTTTGAGGTCGTTCCGGTTTTTGCGCCCAGCTCATTGTGGTTTTTGAACAGGTTGAACGACCAGAGGTTCTGCGACGTGCCACCCGATTCCTGCAGCCCACCCTGAAGCATGTAGCGCATGAGGAAAGCCGATTCGGGACTTATGGCGCGCTGGTGCTGGCTGGTAAAGGTTTCAATGACGTTGCCGTCGCGGTCTTCGATTCGCTGCACGATCATCGGCTCGGTCGATTCGCCATCGTTGACAAACGTGCAGTAGGCACCCACCAGTTCATACAACGATACGTCGGACGAACCCAGACCGATGGAAGGGACAGCCTCCAGCCGACTTTTAATGCCCATGCGGTGCGCGTACTGCGCCACCCGCTCGGGCGTAACCCGATCCGTGAGTTGGGCTGTAATCGAGTTGACAGAGCGGGCCATGGCCCGGCGCAGGGTCATGTTCGAATACGTGAAATAGCCGGTCGAATTGCGCGGTTCCCACAACTTATCCTCTCCATTCTCGCGGTATTCTTTTCGAAATGGACGGTCTTCCAGCCGATCGCAGGGGCTCAGGTTGATCAGCGTGTCGTCGATGGCCGTAGTGTACACGAACGGTTTGAAAGTCGAACCGGGCTGCCGTTTGCCCTGCTTCACGTGATCGTATTTGAAATAATCATAGTCGAGGCCGCCGACCCACGCCCGAATGTAGCCCGTATGCGGGTCCATAGCCACCATGCCCGATTGCAGGAAGTGCTTGTAGTAAGCGATGGAGTCGTATGGGGTCATTTCGGTCGAGTCGTAGCCGCGTTTGCTGTTCCAGCTGAACACCCGCATCTTGTACTTTTTATGTTTCATGTAGTACATGATCGAATCCGGGTACAGTGGCATGAACCGGCGGCTCAGGGTCTTATACCGCTCCGTCCGACGGGCCACCGAATCGATGAAGCCAGGCAGTTCGTTACCATCTTCGTCGGTCCACGGATTGCGCCCGCGCCAGTGGTTATCGAATGTCCGCTGCAACTGCTTCATTTTCTCTCTGATCGCATCTTCGGCGTAGGTCTGCATCTTCGAATCGACCGTTGTAATGATCCGTAACCCATCGGTATAAAGGTCATACCCATTCTCTTCGCCCCATTTTTTCACGTAATCCTGGACCGCGTTTTTCAGGTAACTGGCTGGGCCTGAATACGGGTTTTCGGGCGTGAAGTCGGTCACGAGGGGCAGCGCACTGATAGAATCGGCCTGGGCTTTAGTCAGAAAATTATATTTCGCCATCTGGCCGATGACCACGTTCCGGCGTTCTCGGGAGCGCTTGGGATGCCGTAGTGGGTTGTAGCTGGTTGTCGCTTTTTGTAAGCCAACCAGCACAGCGCCTTCCTGTACGTTGAGGCTATCGGGCATTTTGTTGAAAAACGTTCGGGCTGCGGTTTTCAGCCCGAACGCATTGCTGCCGAAGTCTACCGTATTGAAATAATAAGTGATGATTTCGTCCTTGGTGAAATTCCGTTCCAGCTTGAGGGCCATGAGCCACTCTTTCGATTTGTAAATAATTTTTCGCACGAACGGAATCCGGGTCAGGATCCCCGAACTGGTTTTCCGGCGGGTTTTAAACAGGTTTTTGGCCAACTGTTGGGTGATGGTCGAACCGCCCCCTTCTCGGCCAAAACTAAACATGGCCCGGCCAATGGCGCGTGGATCGACACCCCCATGTTCGTAGAAACGGGCATCTTCGGTGGCCACCAGGGCATTGATGAGTTGCTTCGGAATGTTTTCGTACTTGATCGGTGTGCGGTTTTCGGCATAGAATTTCCCGATCATTACCCCATCCTGCGAATAAATCTCCGACGACTGGTTCAGTTTCGGGTTTTTCAGTTCTTCCACACTGGGCATCTCGCCCGTCAGGTACAGGAAATTATAATTGAGGGTAAACACGTAAATACCCAGCAGCAGTGATCCCCACAAAAAGACTTTCAGGCCATTTTTCAGGTACGGATAATACCAGGAGTTGGGGTCGATGTACTGATGAACGAACGAACGGAGCTTGTTGCGGTAAGTGCGGTAGGTAGCGGTCCATGAATTGACCCGCTCTTCGCCGGCTACCCGCGCGATCTGTCGGCCAACTCCACGCCTGACATTGCCCAGCAGGTGCTGGCGTTGTCGGATTCGTCGTCGGAACGCACCAAAAGCGTGCCGAACGGCGCGGAATCGCTCCCTGTATTGACTCATGCGTATGTAATCGAAGAAAACTTTATACTAGTACACAGGATCATCCCAGAACACTAACGTAAGTGTATTTACTTAATTGGGTAACGTAAAATCTACTTCAGTTACCCCGCTGGGCAAGTCCGGGTCCGGTTCGACCGGGCATCAAATATAACGTATTTTCGATCCATGTTATATACAAAAACCGGGCTGCGTGAACAACCCGGCCATTTTCTGGGAGAAACAGGAAAGCCTGCGGGAAATGAAGCGCGGTCTGTTGCGTTCCGGCTTTATTTCTTTTCGAAGGTCATAGCGATGCCATTCATGCAGTACCGCAAGCCTGTGGGTTTAGGACCGTCGTTGAAAACATGCCCCAGATGACCGCCACAGACGTTGCAAAGCACTTCCGTACGGACCATTCCGTATGATTTATCGGTGTTTTCCTGAATGGCGTTTTTGGCAATAGGCTGGTAAAAACTAGGCCAGCCCGTACCCGAATCGAATTTAGTATCGGACGAAAAGAGCGGATTATGGCAGGCCGCACAATAGAATGTCCCGTGATCGTGAATAGAATTCAGCGGACTGGTAAAGGCGCGTTCGGTGCCGTGTTCGCGCAGAACGGTAAACTGACCGGGAGTCAGGATCTTCTTCCATTCGGCATCGGTTTTAACCACCTTCCGGGGAGGGTTATCGTCGGCTACAGGCTTCACCAGCGTCGTGGTTTCGGCTGGTCGGGACAGAATCCCGGCAGACCTAAAGGCCACACTGACAACCAAACAGGCGGATACTACGAAAAGCAGGATAGTTTTCATGAGATAATGCATAAAAGCTGGTGTAAACATACGCAGACGGCGCGTATGCCAATTTCGTCGCCAACTGCGCCAGTCAGGGCCGATACGCCTAGACTGAAAGATACCAGCAGCGCGTCAAAAGAATAACAAGAAAACGTAAGCGTGCGTTCAGCTTTTCAACTGGGTTATAGCCAGCAGGGTAGAGAGCGTAGGGGTGGGGCTACCCCCCCGCTTTTCAACGGTGACGGCAAAGGCATCGGCCCGGGCAATCGAGTGGTTCAACTGTTGCACCAGCTTTGCGTCGCTGCCAGCATCGAAAACACCCGCATCGACCGGCTTACCGTCGACCAGCGACCAGAGTTGATATTGCTTGTCGGCTGGCAGAGCAGGAAGCGATTGTACCTGTACGGCAACCTGCTGCGTCTGGGTATTCCAGAAAAGAAGGATATTTCCTTCCGGTGCTTTCTCGTTGCCCCGCAGTTGAAGCGTGCGCAAACCGGGCTGCCTAACCAGCGCCAGCATCTGATCCGTTTGGGTCTGATTGGCCCGCAACTGGCGTAACTGAGTCTGTAACGACTCGTTCGCATCGCGGGTGGAAGCCAGAGTTTTCTGATTCGAACGCAGCTGAGATAGCAGATAGAACGAGAAAACCAGCAGCAGCAGTCCTACCGAAGCGGCCACTACCCAGGTAAGTCGGTAGGTATACGTAGCGGGTGGGTCTACCGGCATGGGGCGAACGATCGTCTCCCGGTCGGGTTGCTGTTGGGGTTCGGTGGGCTGCTCGAAGGGCAGAGTTTCCAGTAATTTAGTCCGTATAGAGGCTGGTGGTTCAACGCTGTGGGCCGTTGCGTATTGTTCGAGCGCAGCCGACAGTTGGTCAAGTTCTCGCCGTATGTCAGGATAAATAGAGGATAGGCAGTCAACCTCGCGCCGTTCCTGGTCGTTTACAACGCCCAAAACATACGATTCCAGAATACCTGATTCTATATATTCTGTTACATTCATAATTTAAATAGATCCTTTAACTCCTGTAAGGCAGCGCGAACTCTGGTCTTTACAGTGCCCAGCGGCAGATTCAACTCTTCGGCAGCTTCTTCATGCGTATAGCCACCGAAATAAACCAGATCAATTAGCTGCTTACGCTCGGGCCTTAACTTATCGACCACTTCCTTAAGACCGATATGATCTGGATTGGGCTGATCCGTATGATGCTGTTGATCAACAATACCTACGTTGTCTTCGTCGGTTCGGATTGCGCCAAAAGGCTGAGTTTTACGGGATCGTAGCGAATCAATGGCGGTATTCCTGGCTACGTTCAGCATCCAGGTGAATAAACGACCTTTGCTGGCATCATAGGCATCGATGTTTTTCCAGATTTTTACGAAAATATCCTGTAAAATATCCTGCGCCTGCTCTTCTTCACGGACAATGCGCAGAACGACACCGTATAAAGCCGGCGAATATTGGTCGTATAACCACTGAAAAGCTTTTTGGTCGCGCTGGACCAGCTTTTCGAGCAGGATACTTTCCGAAACTAAAGAAGACTGACGTTTCACGCAGGCGGTTTTAAGTGAGCCAAATATAGAGAGAAAATCAAAAAACGAAAGATAGCCCGTCAATAAAGTCACGCATGCCTGCTACGCTTATAAATTAATGCGGCCTCTTGCCGGTCGTTTGTAAAGGGCTGACAGCAAACGAAGTGGTCGGTACGTGCTGTACATAAACCGAACCACTTCGTTTTGCCGGTCAGCCATAATACGCTGATCCGCTCCGCATACATAACCGGAAGGTAGCTTTATCCTTACTGGTCCGACTTCTTCTTCGGCGTAGGAACAGTGTTCGGATTACTACCGGCACCCGTAGGCGCCGTGGTTACATTGTTGCTGTTGTAATTAGTCGTGTTGCTGTTGTTGATCGACGTGCCGTCGCTGGAGGAGCTTTCCCGATAGCGGGCATCCTGTACCGACGTGTTGGTATTACCGTTGTTATTACGGGTATTTTTCCGGTTCTGTCTCATGGCTCGCTTCTGGTCACGGGAGCCTTTCATCGGGGTCGAATCCGGCGCAATGGCTCCCTGCGGATACGTGGTCGAGGTGGCCGTTCCGGTGGGGGTTGTCTGCGCCCAGCCCGGTGTGGCAGCCAGCGTAAGGCCGACGGCGATGAGGCTTAATGTGTGCTTGATTTTCATAACGTTGTTGAGCTTACAAGGGTAAAATCTTATTCTTTTTAACTGAATTGGCCGTAAAAAGTTTACCCTATAGGTGCATGGTCCGGCCAAAGGCCAATAGTTTTGCCGGGTAATCAACAACCCAAAAACCAATCGTATGCAGTCTATTCTTCCCCTACCCACTCAACCTGTAAAACCAGGAACTAGTACAGGTCAGCTTTTCTGGCACACCGAAGCGGCTGGCAATCAGAAAACCATTGATTCGTATTCACCCGCCGATGGGCAACTCATCGGGCGGGTCATTGGATCGTCCCGCGCGGATTACGACCGGGTCATCGAAACGGCACAGGCCGCTTTTGTGCAGTGGCGTCAGGTACCCGCTCCGCGCCGGGGCGAAATTGTCCGGCAAATGGGTGAGCAGTTTCGGCACTACAAGCGCGAACTGGGTACTCTGGTCAGTTATGAGATGGGTAAGTCGTTGCAGGAAGGGCTGGGCGAAGTACAGGAAATCATCGACATCTGCGATTTTGCCGTCGGGCAATCGCGGCAGCTCTACGGGCTTTCGATGCATTCCGAACGACAGGCGCACCGGATGCTGGAGCAGTGGCACCCCCTGGGCGTGGTAGGGATTATTTCAGCCTTCAATTTTCCGGTGGCCGTCTGGTCCTGGAACGCTATGATTGCCTGGGTGTGCGGGAACGTGTGCGTCTGGAAGCCGTCCGAAAAAACACCCCTGACCGCGCTGGCCTGCCAGCAGATTATTGGCGAAGTGCTACGCAACAACGACGTGCCCGAAGGTGTCTCGTGCCTCGTTACGGGTGGCCCGGATGTGGGTGGATGGCTGGCCAACGACCCGCGCGTCGGGCTGGTGTCGGCAACGGGCAGTATCCGGATGGGTAAAGCGGTTGCCGAAGCGGTAGCGGGACGGTTAGGGAAAAGCCTGCTTGAACTGGGTGGTAACAATGCCATCATCGTGACGGAACAGGCCGACCTGGATTTAGCCATTCCGGCGATCGTGTTCGGCGCAGTAGGTACTGCCGGGCAACGGTGTACGACCACGCGCCGGATCATTGTGCAGGAAAGCATCTACGAGGACGTGAAGAACCGGCTGAAGCACGCGTACACCCAGCTGCGTATAGGCAACCCGTTAGACGAGTCGTTTCATGTCGGTCCGCTGATCGATCTGCAGGCAGTTCAAGCCTATCTGTCGGCCGTTCAGGCCATTCGCGAAGCGGGCGGCCGATTTGTTGTCGAGCCAGAGGTATTGAACGGACTGGGTTTCGAATCAGGCTGTTACGTCAAACCCTGCATTGCCGAAGCCGAAAACGGATGGGCTATTGTCCAGCGCGAAACCTTCGTGCCAATTCTTTACCTGCTCCAGTACAGCACCCTCGACGAGGCCATTGCGCAGCAGAATGCCGTCCCGCAGGGTTTGTCGTCGGCTATATTCACCCTGAACCTGCGCGAAGCCGAGCAGTTCCTTTCAGCGGCCGGGTCCGACTGCGGCATTGCTAACGTGAACATCGGTACGTCGGGGGCGGAAATAGGCGGGGCTTTTGGGGGCGAAAAAGAAACGGGCGGTGGCCGCGAATCCGGCTCCGATGCCTGGAAAGCCTACATGCGCCGACAAACCAATACAATCAACTACGGCACGACCATGCCACTGGCGCAGGGAATTACCTTTGAGTTATAAGTTTTTCCAACAGGATTGACGGGATTTTACTTAAGGCTATAAAATCGGCTTTTCAGCACGTAGCCCGGCGTATCGCGCTTCATACTCCGGCGCATACGCCGAAGTTCGCCCCGCCGTGTAAGACGGTACAGTTCGTTGTCGTCGCCAAAAAAGTAGTTAGGATAACCGTCAATGTCCCAGGCTCTTTGCACAGGAACCTGTACTCTATGCCGCTTAGTCAATTCGCCGAATTAGGTTTTGTTTATCTATAACGAAAGATAGTTATTTGTTTTCGACATCCGGCTATGAATTGGTACTGATAAAACTGCGGAACTATACGGCGCTGATAAAAAGCTGAAAGCCTATTTTTAGTGCCGCGAAATCGCGCACAATAATATGTTGGGTGATACGAACAAACATAAAAAATGAGTGTATTTCGTCGCTCAGTCGACAGGCCGCACGTCTCGACAGGACATTTTGGAGCTTCCATTTTAGGGTTTCCTGCGACAAGGGAAACGCTCCAGTTGAGGTAGTTAAAAACTACATCTATCACATATCGTGCAACAGAGCGAACGCTTAGCAAAGAGTAATATCTCGAATCTAATTGCTATTTATCCGATAAAGAATGAATGATAATAAACTTAATGAATGGATAACTGGAATTCAAGCAAACACTGATCCAGAGAAAGCCTATATCAATTTTTTCATGTATGGGGGAGGAGTGGATGAGTCAGCAATTAGAGCTAACAAGGATGGACTTCTTCTTTTTGCCCAACGCCTTATCCAAGCAGCTAATGAAATTGATAAAGTGGTAGAAGGAAAAACGGTCTCGATTAGCGACGAGTATGCAGAATGGATTGACTCAGAAAGCGAAATTTGTTTCCATTACGTTGAAAAAGTAAGTGGCTATACTAACAGCGATGAGCCGGAAACTTGGCAGGACAGAATTGAGAAATATTTCATCTTTGCTCTATTCATTAGTGCGGTAGGCATTTTTATTTTGGGCCTATGGACACTTGTCAATTTTTTTCGATAGACCTTTCATAAAGGAAGCTATCTGGAGACAGGCAACTCGTCCCGTAGGAGGCTTTGCAGCCCAACCAAATGAGGGTGTAAAGGTTGACGCACGTTTGTTGTCTTGGGTCGTTCGCTCATCCATCAGCCCTCATGGTCGTTGGGTGCAGTCCAAATAGTTACTTGCATTTCCGCGTCCGAGTGACAGTGCGAACGCCCCGGTAAGGCAACGCGGGGCTTGTAGACAGGGTCCGGTGACAAAATTTACGCCCCGCTGAGGCAAGTTTGGGCATCTATTTCCGGGTTTCGGCTGGCAGGGTGAACGCGCCGACAAATCAGGGTTAGGTGTTAGGATTGCGACTCCTTTGACAAGATCAACGTTTCGACAGGCAGGACTCGAAATAATACAGTCACCCAAACTACACATTTCGCATTTTGTATAGCTGCAACGAGCGTGAGGCAATCGGCGAGTCAGTAGCCATTTTATGATGCCCCTCCAGGTTGACAATCCCAACTGATTTTCTTTCTGAAAAAACTTGCGAAACTGAATGGTTGCGCGTAAATTTGCAACCATTCAGTTTCGCAAAGTAAAAAGTAAATAAGATGAGACGCGATATTTTTCAGGCAATAGCCGACCCTACAAGGCGGGCAATCATCACCCTGATTGCCTTGCAGGCCATGACACCCAACGCTATTGCGGAGAACTTCAACACGACCCGACAAGCTGTTTCCAAACACCTGCGTATACTCACCGAATGCGAACTGGTGAAACAGGAACAGCAAGGCAGGGAGATCTACTACTCACTGGAAGTTGAAAAAATAAAAGAGGTTGATCAGTGGGTAAACCAATTCAGGAAACTTTGGGAAACTCGCTTTAATCAACTTGACGACGTATTATCAACACTTAAAAAAAGCTAAACATGAACGATTTCACCGTTGACAAAACAACACAAACGGTCACCTTCTCCCGAGAATTTGATGCCGATCTTTCGTTGGTATGGGATGCTTATACGAAGCAGGAGATTCTTGATCAATGGTGGGCGCCCAAACCCTGGACCTCAAAAACAAAATTTATGGATTTTGAAGTGGGCGGTCGACGGTTTTATGCGATGGTTAGTCCTGAAGGGCAAGAACGTTGGGCAATTCAACAATACACATCCATTAGTCCGAAAACTAATTTCAAATTGTTGAATGCGTTTGCCGACAAAGATGAAAATCCAGAATTGCCCGGTTCTGAGTGGGATTTAACGTTCAGCGAACAAAACGGGAAGACAACCGTACGGATCAGTATTTATAATGAATCGCTTACCCGCTTAGAGAAGATGCTTGAAATGGGCTTTAAGGAAGGAACGGCTATGACCATGAAAAACCTGGAAGAGTTGCTGGCCACTTTATCGCTGCAAAAGTAAAGAGATAAATTGCCGTTAACATCGGCTTGGCGAAGTAGGGCTGAACGATCTATATTCAGTGCTGGTAGTCAATCGGCAGTAGTGCATTTGTTCAGCAGACAGCTTCAAATACTCAGCATCGCCAAGCCGTAAACCGTTGATTGCAAAGGCATACAGCCAGTAAGTGCTGCACCAGCGGACTACTTGTTGTGCGCTCGGTTGGGCGACAAAGTTTCCTGCGAAAGCATACTCGCCCTCGCAGGAAGCGTTATCGCCCAAGGCAGGCAAATTTGTAAAGACGAATGTAGCTGAGTTTAGTCTATCTTGTGGACACAATCGGCCGTTGCGAATGCTGGGTGCGAGTCCATACTACATGGTGTAAAGCCGATCACGGGCGACAGGTTGAGAATTTTAATGAATTAGACAAATTTCGGCTAACAGGGTAAGCGTTGTAAAAAATGGCTTCATGTTAAGGAATGATACGATTTCTACTTGATTTTCAGACGACCAATATTATCGTAATTACGGACAATTCAATTCAGAAAGTTGATTTCTATTATGTAGCCGATTTTCTTGAAATTGAGAAAAATGAGGAGAATGATTATGAAATGTCAATCAGGGATATTTTTAATAGTTTGCTGAATTACTGGAAGTTACTTTTGAGCGAGAATTCAAACGATATATTTTTAATATATGATTTATCCGATCAGTATATTTCATCGTTTCACTTGGAAATTTTTGATGTTAAAGGGCGTAGCTTTTTAAAGATTACCAAAAAACATACTCAGGAATTGACGAGTTGGTCGGTGACAAAAAACACCAGTCTCGCAGAATTAAAAAGTAAAAAATGGGAAATTGACAACCATTTTTCTATGCAAGGAAACCGCGAGAGTATTTTACGAGGTCTTGATTGGAGCTTAGAAAATTTACGAATCAATACGAATCCTGTTAATCTATAAAGGAAAAAAGGATAGCTTTCAGTCGACAATTTAAATGGCCCGCGTGGGAAGGTTCGAGCTTCTATTTCGGCGTCTCGGCTGACGAAGTGGACGCCTTGGTTGGGCAGGGTTAGCTTCGCGACTGAATCGAATGAAAGCTTGCTCCAGTCGACAGGTATAGCTTGAGGTAAAGAACGAACTCAACGTGTCAGAATTTTTTTACTTTAAACAGCAATATGTTTTCCCATAAGGACTACTCGACAATGACACTCGACGAATTGATGTCAGAAGAGACAAAATTAAAATCACAAAAAATTCCCGTGGCTCTGTTCATCGGGGCATTGGTTGGCGTTGCAATTTGGTCGGCTACCCATCAAGGTGGTTTTGTGCTTACTATTGGTTTACTACTGGGTGCTTTTTGGCTTAGTTCCAGGTTTGCAAAAACCCTAAAAAGCATTCAGGCTGAACTAGGCCGCAGAGATACAGTTGGATAATTAGTCGGCTGTCCTTGTTCCGTAACAGGCAGCCGTCCTACAGGAGACTTTGTCGCCTAAGCCTGGTCGGGAGAAAAGGCCTGGCGATACGGCTCCGGATCATCATGAATCAGCTTCTGGGTGGCAGGTCACTTCCAGAGATATTGTTACACAACGCTTCTGATTGTCAATTTGCTGTCAATCCTGGCTGTATGGTGGATGACGTTTGTCATCTCATCGTACATGACCAGGTGCTTCACGACTGTTGTTAATTTTACAGCCGGCACAGGGATATTTGTCAATAAACTTCCGGAATCTACTGTTGAAATAAAGCAAAGCCGACCCCTCCGGACATGGATTGCACCTTCCTAAATAAGCCGACCGATCACCTATGAGTAAGACACGAACATTGCTGGTGCTGGGTCTCCTCTTATTGATTGGCTCTTTTAAGGTTCAGGCAGATACGTTCGATATCCAGCTTTACGATACGTATTATGTCATTGGCTGGGGAATCCTCCTCAGGAGTGTGGGTTTGGTATGCTGCCTCATAGCGGGCATTTATTTCTTACAGAACCGTCCGGTTAGGTAGTGGGGCTATTACAAATCGTGTGACGCAAAGCAAATTCTGCTGGGAAAAGGATCGAGCCTTAGTAGCCTTTCGAGTAGTTTCCCAGGCCACTCGTTCTTTGGCGTTGGGCAGCCGGCAATACCTGCTGGCGATTGCTCCTAAACCACCATATTTTTGTATGAACTTACGACTTGTACTGAGTCTGGCCTGTGCTGTGGCCCTGTTGAGCCATTGTTCGACCAAACCATCCGGGACGCCCATTGTTGGCACCTGGGAACTCGTGTCGGCGACAAGCACCGAAAAGGATTCGACTTATTCGACCTTCGATCCGACGCATAAAATGATTAAACTTATCAACGCTACCCATTTTGCCTTTCTGAATCATAGCATAGACCGAAGCAAAGATTCGTCTGCGACGGCCTTCTCGGCCGGTGGGGGTACTTATACGCTGACAGACAGTACCTACACCGAGCATCTGGACTACTTCTCGGATAAAGCCTGGGAGAACAACAAATTCGAGTTTGTCGTGCATATCACGGGCGATACGCTGGTTCAGAAAGGAGTCGAAAAACTCGATAAGCTGGGGATCGACCGCATTATCATCGAGAAATACAAACGAGTCGACAAGTAAGTTTCGACGTCTGACCCGTTTTCCTGCTCACTAAAGGCTGGACTTAATCCAGCCGGACCCAGATCGTACCAGAAAGGGCTTCCCAGGGTTCGAGAATGGTCAACCCTTCGCCATTGTTGAACGCATCTACATTGGCCGTCAGCGGTTCGATAGCCACCCGGTCGCGTCGGGCGGGTGTATAGCAAACCAGGTAATTAAGCTTTCCGGGGCCGGTTTGCTGCCCGACAATCAGGCGGACACCCGTTTGGAGCGACGTTAGGACGGTTTCGGCGAATGGTTCGGCTGCGTCCGGCTGGCTGGTCGGCTCGATCGCAAAAGCGGTGTCCAGTTCTACCCCGTCGAGGTTCAGCGTACCCGCTTCTTCGGTCGGATGTCGCCCGTCCGGAATCATGTTTTCGTCGAGTGAGATGGGCGTTCGGGTGGGCAGCGACAACGACAACTGGTCGACCGGCTCGTCGGTAAAGCTAAAATACGGGTGCCAGCCAAACGCTGCCGGAGCGCGGGTTATTCCGATGTTCTGGGCTGAATAACTGATCCGTAAAGCGCACATTTTGTCTTTCTCAGGATTACTGCCATAAGCTAGCTGATTGGCCTGAACCAGTTCATACGTAACGGTCAGAATAAACGGAAACGGGTACCCCACCGTATCGCCCAGGTATTCATACCGCAGCGTCAGCTGCGCATGCGTTGCGGTAACATCCTGATCCACGACCGAAAACGCGCGGCCATGTACGAAACCATGCAGCGCATTATCACGCCTGCTCTCGTTTAGTTTCAGGGCATACTCTTCTCCATCGAACTGATAAATCCCATGCCGGATGCGGCTCGGAAACGGATACAGCAGGGCGCTGGCGTAACTTTCATCGGCCAGCAGGGCCTGGGGCGAGTCGGGTGAGTGCAGCAGGGCAAACAACTTTTTCCCCTTCCGTAGTACCAGGCGTCGGAGAATCCCGCCAAATTCGGGGATAATGGTAATGAATTCGCCCGATTCGGTATGTTCGAGCAGGTATTCGGTAAGTGAGGTGGTTCCGCTGGGTAACGGTCCAAATGGCTGAGTCGTGATCTGAAACGGCATGATAACGTAAACGCAGGTCGTTTTACTAGTAAGCCATTCTGTTCATCTATTGTTTGTTCACATCGGCGAAATTAATCTACAGTACCGGCGACATGACCCGTAAGCCATTCATTCACATTTCTCCCTCGACGCCCAGCCCAAACAGGGCGAAATCATACCGTACGGGGTCGGCCGGATCGAAACTGCGCAGGGCTTCTGTTAGCTCCAAAGCCGCTTTCCAGTCTGTTTGCGGGCGCGTCAGCAAACCCAGTTGGCGAGCTACGCGGTTAACGTGTACGTCGATGGGCATCACTAACTGATGCGGTTGCAGACGCGTCCATAGTCCAAAATCCACCCCCCGATCGTCCTGGCGAACCATCCATCGTAGAAACATCAGCAGCCGCTTACACGACGAATTGCGGGCGGGTGTGGCAATGTGTTTGCGGGTGCGCTCCGGGAAAAAGTCGGTAAGGCCGCAGAATCGGTCGTGGAAGGCAATCAGGCTGGCTTCGACGGTGTCGGAAGCCGTCCTTGCGTCGCCCGTCTTGCTGGTTAAAAAGGCGTCTTCCAGCGAATCGTGTTGCTGGTAATACTGCCGGAAAAAGTGCAGAAAGTAAAGCGCATCCGTAGCATTGAAGGTTCGGTGTTTGAACGCCAGAAACCGCTTCAGATCACTTTCCTGGTGATTTCGGATGAAGTCATAAGGCGCGCCATCCATCAGATCGACCAGTTCGCTGGTTTTCTTCAGAATCACCGGTCGTTGCCCCCAAGCCAGTACAGCCGCCCAGAAGCCCATGATTTCAATATCCTGCCGACGGCTGAAGCGGTGCGGAATACAGATCGGGTCGCGCTCGATGAAGGAAGGTCGATTGTATTGATCGGCCTTCGCGTCTAAAAAATCTTTTAAGGAAGAAGTTGACGTCAGGACATGATCCGGGTTCATCGGCTATGGCCTCCGCTTACTACCCAGGCCATGGCCTTGGAAATTCCGGAAAAAACGGCGAGTAGCGTCGACATGACAAAGGTGAAGACCGCAATAAACGGATACGCCAGAGTAAACATAATGCTGAACGTAACGTAGCCCGGTGAGGCTTTCATCTGGGCATCCCGTTCGCGGTGACGCCGGGCAATCCGTTGTTCCTTTGTTTCTTTTTCCATAACTATTAAGTAGGGTCGCTTCTTAGCGAACGATATAACTCACCTCAGCTCGAAAACGACGATCGGTGGGTGAAAGTTTCGCGAAGGCCTGCGTCGATAACTTAATTAAAATCTTATCATTGATGCCTGTATTGGGCAGCCTGCCAATTACCTTGACCCAGATACTCTGGTTATTGAACTCATTCCGGACCTGCACCAGCGTCCCGATTGGAGCCGTGCGGTGCAACGCCAGGTATTTCCCCGATCCATCAGCCCCTTCGATCATTTCGGCCACTCCGCTGTCGGAAATTCGTCGTCCATGTACGGGCATCGGCGCGTCGTTGCCGGGCCTGGGCGACTCGATCTCTACTTCGGCAGGCGCAGTGCCAGCGGGCGTAAGGGGCCGATTCGTTACGTCGGATTCGGGTCGGCGTTCGGGCTTCGATTCGGCCGGTGCGACTGGACGGGTTTCGGCCGGACGAGGCTCGGTCGGTGGCGTTGAGGGGCGGGGTTCGGCCGGATGGACGGCAACCGTTCGCGCAGGGGTGTCGGGCGTCCGGGCCGCCACGGTTGGCATAGACGTTGACGGCATCCGGGCCAGATGCGCTTTTTCAGAGACGATGAGCGCCTGACCGATCAGGACGTTATTGCCCGCCAGGTTGTTCCATTTGCGCAGATCGTCCTGCGATACTCCATAGCGGCTGGCTAAGCTGTAAAGCGTCTGACCGGCTTCGACGACGTGGATACCCGCTTTGGCCGGATCGTCGGTTTTGCGGGCATCTTTATTCTCCGCTTTGGCCTGACGACTCGCTTCTTTTTCCTGCTTCTTTAGTTCCTTATCGGCCGTTTTTTCATCCTGGTGGCTAAGGCTACGCTCTGGAACCGGCACTTTGACGAGCTGACCGTAACGAACCGATTCTTTCAGCTCTGGGTTGGCGGTCCGAATTTCGGCGACCGACCGTTTATAGCGCCGGGCAATCGCGTAGAGCGTCTGACCTTCATCGACACGGTGCAGAATGAAGCGTTTCCCGTTTTTCTTTTCAACGCCAACCGAATCGGTGATCATCGACCCAATGGGTAACCTGGGATGCGCATTGACGAAGGAGGTATACGCCAGGCTACCGAACAGGAGCAGAACGCAATGTATAGAGCGGTTTTTCATAGGTATCGCAGCGGGCTACTCGTCGATGTTGGCCAGCCTGTCAGCCGTATGTACGACTTTGGTTGTAAAAATAACGTAAAATACTCCTGTTTTTATTAGAAATAAAGTTTTACAGGGCCATTAGGTCCCAGCAGCAAGCGGTCGCGAAGCAGAACTTAGGCACTTCGAGCCCTGGTTTGTCATAAGGACGATTAAATGTCTTAAAAGAAACCGGAAGCCGTCGGTTTTTAAAAGAAAGTAAGTAAAGGGGGCGGTAGAAGCCGTTGTTTCTCCTTCTGTTTTTACGAACTGCACACCGATGGCATCGTCCGGCAGCGTTGTTGTCCGGCAGACGGGTTGCTGTTAAATCTTCTTAAAATACCAGTTTCGCCGATCTTTCCGAACAGAAGATCACGTTTGAGGTTAAACAGAGAGCAGATTTGTAATTTGTACACCGAATAGCTCCACGATTTAAACACTGCCGAACCTATGCAAAATTATTCGATACTCTGGGCCGACGACGAGATCGATCTCCTGAAGCCCCACATCTTATTCCTCAAAAATAAAGGTTATGACGTAACCTCAGTCAATAGTGGAGCCGATGCCCTCGATCAGGTCGAAAATACGAATTACGATGTTGTATTCCTCGACGAAATGATGCCCGGCATGACGGGACTGGAAACCCTGTCGCAGATCAAACAGATGCGTCCTAATCTGCCGGTGGTTATGATCACCAAAAGCGAAGAGGAGCATATTATGGAAGAAGCCATTGGCTCTAAAATCGCTGATTATCTGATCAAACCGCTCAATCCCAATCAGATTCTGCTGTCGGTCAAAAAGATTCTCGACAACAAGCGGCTCGTGACCGAGCGTACCAACATTGGCTATCAGCAGGATTTCCGGAATATTTCCATGCAGTATAACGACCGCATGGATTTCGATGAATGGGCCGAGGTATACAAAAAGCTGATTTACTGGGAGCTGGAACTCGATGGTTCGCAGGACAGGAGTATGTCTGAAGTGATGAACATGCAGAAAAGCGAAGCCAATTCGGAGTTCTGTAAATTCGTAATGGACAATTACGAAGACTGGCTGAACGAACCTAAAATGGCCAGTCCGGTTATGTCGCACCAACTGATGCGCAAGAAAGTATTTCCGCTGCTGGATCAGAGCGGCAATGCGGCCCCGCTGTTTTTCGTGCTGATCGATAACCTGCGCTACGACCAGTGGAAAGTGATTGAGCCCCTGCTGACAGAGTATTTTACGGTTGAGGAAGAATCGTCGTACTATTCGATTCTGCCGACAACCACAGGCTTTGCCAGGAACGCTATTTTTTCGGGTATGATGCCCAGCGAGATGGAGCGCAAACATCCCGATCTGTGGGTGAATGACGATAATGAGGACGAAGGGCTGAACAACCACGAAGATGAGTTTTTGCGTCGGCAGCTTGAGCAAAGCCGCCTGAACGTCAAAATGTCGTACCACAAAATCCTGAACGTCAACCAGGGGAAGTCGCTGGTCGATAACTTCAACAACCTGCTGCAGAACCACTTAAATGTAGTCGTCTACAACTTCGTCGATATGCTCTCGCACGCGCGTACCGACATGGCCATGATCAAAGAGCTGGCTCCCGATGAGTCGGCGTACCGGTCTATTACACGGTCGTGGTTTCTGCATTCACCCCTGCTGGAATTTATCCAGAAAGTAGCCGCCAAGGGCGGACGGCTCATCATTACGACCGACCACGGCATGATCCGGGTGCAGAAACCGGCTAAAATTGTCGGTTACCGCGAAACCAATACCAACCTGCGCTATAAGCAAGGCAAAAACCTTGGGTTCGACGATAACCATTTGTTCGTAGGCCGAAAGCCCGAGCGGTTGTTTTTGCCCAAGCCGCATGTATCGACCGCTTACGTGTTTACCCTGGAAGATTACTTCTTCGCTTACCCGAACAATTATAACTATTACGTCAACCATTACCGCAATACCTTCCAGCACGGAGGGGTATCGCTGGAAGAAATGATTATTCCATTTGCGTATCTGAAGGCAAAGTAAGTTACGCTCACTAATTATACCGTTCGGAAAACGCGCACTCTCGATCAGAGTGCGCGTTTTTTTATTGGTTAATGGGTGGTTGGGCCGCTTAATATATTTATCGGTGGGGGATGTTATTTTAATGTTTATTTTATTTACATCATAATTACATTTTGGCATAAATGGACTCTACTGTAAGGGTCTATTTACTATATACGGCCATAAGAATACGAATTGTATGTCTACTGATGATATAGTCCGCTTGAATCAGTCTGTCAGCCAGGCACAAGAAGCCCGGCTGACGGCGGAGAAAAGATTAGCAGAAAAAATTGACGAACTCTACCAGACTCAGGAACAGAACCGACAGCTTAACGCCAGTCTGACCAGACAGATACAGGAAAAATCGCAGGAATTACGCCGGTATGATCAGGAGTATCGGCAGATTATCGAATCCATTCAGGACGTTATCTATAAGATTTCGCCCGCCGACGGCGTGTTTACCTTCGTCAGTCCGGTGATCGAGAAGATGCTGGGGTATACGGAGGCAGAATTACTCTACCAGCCTTATACCATACTGGTTCCGGCCGAATATCAGGATGAGCTGCGCGATTTTTACCTGAATATGATGCAGGCAAAGCTGGATAATACGTATCTGGAGCTTCCGGTGATACGTAAGGACGGGAGCCGGCTGTGGATCGGACAAACCGTTCGGCTGCTGACCACTGACGACGGTACACCGCAGTTCGTTGCGGTAGCGCGTGACATCTCCGATCGCCGGAAAGCCGAGGATGCGCTCGTGAGTGCGCAAACGCGCCTGGTTACGGTGATTTCCAGTTCGGCATCGGCGGTCATGATCGAAGACGAAAACCACGTGATCGTGCTCATCAATCAGCAGTTCTGCGATTTGTTTGGACTGGACTCGGAGGTTTTACAGGAAGAGCATATGGTTTGTTCCGTGGTGTTCAAACAGGGAGCACACCTGGTAAAGGAGCCTGAAAAATTCCTGAAGCGGATTGATGAGCTACTGCTCGACCGGCAGGTGGTTATCGGCGAGGAAATCTGCATGGCCGACGATCGACGGTTTGAGCGCGATTATATTCCGGTTTTTCGCGACGACCAGTATATGGGCCACCTGTGGCGCTATACCGACGTAACGGAGAAATACCTGGCGCGCGAACAACTGCGCAAGAGCGAGGAGAAGTACCGGGGTATCATGAACAATCTGGAACTGGGTCTGCTCGAAGTAGATAACGACCAGACTATTATTCGGGCGTACGATCGATTTTGCCAGATGCTGGGCTACACCGCCGATGAACTGATTGGACAGAACGCGTCGACGCTGTTTCTGGCTCAGGAAGGGCAGGAAGTGCTGGAAAAGCAGCAGGCCCTGCGCTATCATGGACAGGCTTCATCCTACGAAGTTCCGCTGCAGCACAAGAACGGACAGACGGTCTGGATGCTGGTTAGCGGAGCGCCGATCATGGATGAACACGGCGCGATCGTTGGTTCGATCGGGGTGCATTACAACCTCACGGAGCGGAAGAAGCTGGAACTGGAACTGGAAGAATCACGCCTGGCCGAAAAGCAGTTTCTGGCCAATATGAGCCATGAAATCCGTACTCCTTTGAACGCCATTATTGGCATGACTCACCTGCTGTACGACACACGCCCGACGCAGAATCAACTGGAGTATCTGGACATTATCCGCTCGTCGGCCGATTTTTTGCACACACTCATCTCCGATCTGCTCGATATGGCTAAAATTGAAGCCGGCCGCGTAGAAGTGTCCCGTCAGCCGTTCGATCTGGCCGGGTTGCTGCGCAGTCTTCAGAAAATATTCCAGATGCGGCTTCAGAAACGCCCCATCAGCATGGATGTTATGCTCGACGCCCGGATTTCGGGGAAATACATAGGCGATGAACTGATGCTGAATCAGATTCTGCTGAATCTGCTCGGCAATGCCGAAAAGTTTACCGAAGAAGGGTCTATTATGCTCACGGCGCGCATCCGGAAAAAAGAAGCCGACCGCACCTGGATCGAGTTTCAGGTATCGGATACAGGCGTGGGTATTCCAGAGGATAAGCTGGACCGGATTTTTCAGAAATTCCGGCAGGTAAGCCCCGAAGGGCATAAGCACAAAGGAACCGGACTAGGTCTGGCCATTACCAAAGAACTTATCGAGCTACAGGAAGGGAGTATTTCCGTTCGCAGTACAGTTGGCGAAGGGAGTCAGTTTACGTTCAGCCTGCCCTATGCGCAGGCCATTCCCGAAGAGAAAGAGCTGGGGCAGCCCGAAACTCCGCCAACGGGCGAAACGGCCAGCCAGATCGAACACCTGACCATTCTGGTCGCCGAAGATAACCTGATGAATCAGCGGTATGTGAGCGGGCTTCTGAAAAAGTGGGGCGTCACTTTTATTATTGCCAGCGATGGGCAGGAGGCCGTGGATATGTGCCGCAAAGAAAAATTCGATCTGATTCTGATGGATATTCAGATGCCGGTGCTGAACGGTTACGATGCCACCATTGCCATCCGCGCCATCGACAACCCGAACCAGAACACGCCGATTCTGGCCCTGACTGCGTCGGCCATGCTGGATCAGAAAGAAATGGCGATCAAAGCGGGAATGGACGGCTTTCTGCCAAAACCGTTCGCTCCCGATAAGTTGCTGGCGGCTTTGCAGGAACACGCCAGAAAGGCATAAAAGCCGCTATGGAACCACCACCTGGCTTGCTACCTGCCCGCGCGCCAGCGACCAATCGTTATCGAAAAAGCCTGCTTTTCGGATGCCTTTTACCCCATTCCGCAGCATGCTCAGATCGAAAATCATGAAGTCGGGGAAACCACTGCCCCCCGCAAAATACTGGTTCGCATCGGTTGCTCTCAGTCCTGCAAGACCCGTTCCGGTCACGACGGCAACCGATGCAGCCGGGCTGTCGGGGCGGGGCCAGGCGAAATAAGCGCCGATGGTATCGCCCGTATAGCGCTCATTGCCAATGGTCAGTAACCCCCGGCTTGCCTGGATCGGGCAGTTGGCCAGCAACTGGGCCCAGGCCCGGTTCGTGGTCGAGTTACCATAAAGAATCACGCCCCGGTCGGCGAACGGGCCTGCCATAAATTCTTTATCGCTAACCATATCGACGGCACCATTGCCCCGGTAATACCAGGTTTCGGCGTCGTAACGGGCTTTGTTGTAGGCCCAGGCGTTTTCGTCGGCCGTCCCTGCCGTGCCATATACGAACACCATTCGGTGGTTGAACGGCTCTTTGAAGGTACCGTTCCGGTGCGGACCTTTCTGCGTCGGCGTTGGTTTTGTCGCCACTTCCCATTGTTCTTTTCGGGCCAGGTACAGCTTGTCGGTCTGATTGCGGACCACATGACGGATGGCTTTCAGACTATCGAGGGTGATGGTAACGGTTTCGCCCGGCTGAAAGTCGCTCAGATCGACCGACAGCAAGCCTACATTGTCGGCTTTACCGCTGATCGTCTTCGCTTTCTTGTCGCGGATCAACTGAACCCGGCTTAGTTGCAGCGGGTGAAGCTGCTGCTCGACACTGACCCAACGCATGCTGGAGGAAATAGCGGGATTGGCTGTAGTGAAATCGATCGTCTGAACTGCGCTATCGGCCGGAATGCGGTGCCAGCGGAAATACTCGAACAGTGGTTTCCAGTCTACGCTTTCGTTGCTGTACCAGTGCGAGCCGCCGGGGTATTCGTAATACGAGAAATCGGGATGGAACGTACCGAGCAGTTTCTTCATCTGCCGGGCATATTCGACCGAAACGGTCCGGTCAGCATCGCCGTGTAACACATACACACCCAGCGGTTTATAATTAGAGGCCAGCGCCAGGACGTTGCTGGGGTTACTGGCCTGAAGCAGCAGCTTTTCCATGGGAGAGCCGCCTTCGGTCGGGATTTTGCCGTCGTGCGAACCATAATCGGCCAGCGTCGGGTAGCCCGCACAGGGGGCAATGGCGGCCCAGTTGCCGGGCAGGGTAGCGCCCAGATACCAGGTGCCATGACCACCCATCGAGTGGCCGGTCAGGTAGATCCGTTGTGGGTCGGGCTGGTATAGTTTCTTTCCGATGGTGAGCACTTCCAGCGCGTCGAGCCGGCCCCAGTCCTCCCAGTTGAATCCGCGCGGGCGTCGGTTGGTGGGGGCTACGAGTACGCCCCAATCCTTTGGAACGTAGGCCCGGGCCTGACCGCTGGCTTCGACCCCCGCCCCGTGGACCGACAAAAAGAAAGCCGGTGCCTTGCCATCGGGCTGTTGCTGCGGAGCTACTCCGTAATATTGAACACTGCCGTCGATGTGGCTGACGAAGGTATGGTTCTGATGAGCCAGAGGTTCGACTGCCGTCAGACTGATTTCCTTTTCATCCAGGGTTTTTCCGGTCTGCGAAAGCACGAGTTGGGCTTTCAGATCACCCTTTTGCCGAACCCCCGACGGATTGATCCGAAACCCAACCTTGCGGGTAGCCAGGGGCGCTATGGCCGGCAGGTCGGTTACCTCGTCGGTACCTGCCAGCCGGCTTCGTAGCTGTAAGCCTGTGAGGGACTTGGTCGATGTGTTGACGACGACTACGGCTCCCCAGATCGGTTCGCTTTGCCGGCCCAGGACAAGGCTGGGTAGGGTAGGGTCGTCGGTATTGAGGCTTATCGGCTTTTCCGGAAAAATCAACTCCGTCAGCAACCCCTGACTACGCGAGAACGGCGACGTGCGCACGTAGAATTCATTACGACCTTTTTTCAGCGCAACTGGTATGAACAACCATCCGCTGGCATACGGATCGCCCGCGTGAGGAGCCCCGTTGACATACACCATGTTGTGGCCGGTTGTATGCAGCAGCGCCGTTTGTTCCCGGTTCGAGTCGTAAGTCAGGTACAGATAGCCATTCGTAAACGAGCGCCCGCGGAACTTCTTGTCGTTATCGGCCGTAACCGCCTGCCAGACCAGTTCCTTACTGTCTGTCAGCGGTTTTCCTTCCGCGGGCGTCTGCAAGGTAGTCTGGTAGAGCTGATACGCCAGCTCATCGGTATAAAGTGCTTCCCGGCCGTAGTGGTGACAGGGGCCAATGGCCAGCCCTTTGGTAAACGAATAAACCGACTGGGCCCGGGCCGTCCAGGCGAACAGCAGGACCCATCCGATCGTAAAAAGTGGTTTCATAAGTTTGTTGATGAGGGCTTTACCTAAACCGGGCGCGGTCAGTACGTAGCAAAAATGTCTTCCATTACGTAGGCATGTGTGCCTAACCATTTGGCCGTACCGTTCAGTTGGGTGAGCTCGATGGTCATGTCGTTCCGGAAATCGCTCAGGCAGTATTTACTGATGGCCTGCTCAATGGTACTCAGGATAAAGTCGGCGGCATTGGTCAGCACACCATCGATAATGATCATTTCGGGATTGAACAGATTGATGGCAACGGCGAGACCCTTTCCGAGCTGAAAACCTGCTTCGTGCAGCACATCGATGGCGTATGAATCGCCCTGGTGAGCTGCGCTGATCAGCTCGTCGATACCAATCTGATCGACCTGCTCTTTAAGTCCGGCCAGTTTGGAAACCTGGCCGGCCAGGATGCCGTCCTGCACCCGCCTGACCAGCGCGGAAGCCGAGGTGATGGTATTCAGGCAGCCGATCTTACCGCAGTGGCACAGCTCACCTTCCGGATCGACCTGAATGTGTCCCAACTCACCCGCGAAGCCACTAGCCCCCTGAAATACTTCCCCATTGACAATAATTCCCAGCCCTACGCCCCAGTCGATGTTGATGGCCAGTACCTGTTTTTTGCCCTGCGCCCCGCCGAACCGGCTTTCACCGAGCACGGTTGCTTTCGTGTCGTTGATCAGGTAGACGGGTTTGCCGATCTGGGCTGAAAACCATTTTGTCAGAGACTCCTCGCCCTGAGTCAGGTTTTTATACGTCAGGTTTACGCCCCGACGGGAGTCGATCAAACCAGGCATCGAAATACCAACGGCAATCAATTCCTCGCGGGCCAGCCCCGACTCGCTCATGGCATTCTCGAAACAATCGGCCAGGGTAGACAGAAAGGTAGGGTTGTCATGCAGCCGCAGGTCATAATCGCCCCGGAAGATTACCGTCCGCTGGGTATTCATCACCAGAATTTTTGTATCGTGGATACTGACATCGATCACTGCGACGTGATTCAGCTTTGTATTTAGCCCAAATAATACGGGCCGCCGGCCGTTGTTGCCGATGGCAGTACCAATGGCGGTAACCCATTGCGTCTGGATGAGTTCTTCCACCAGACTGGTTACCGACGGAACGCTGTTGTGGAGCAGATTGGCTAAGGTTGCCAAGGTGCAGGTGCCTTGTGTATAAAGATAAGCCAGCACCTTGCGCTGCTTCTGGTTCTTCTTATAGTCAACGACCGATTGCGGAAAGGGGGGTTCTTCTTCAAGGAAGACGGATGAATTCATGGGGTATTAGAAGTAAAGAGAGATAAGCAGCAAATATTCAGGTTTAGAAATCACTATTTCCCAAAGGAGATTCTACGATTAAATTACTTTCACGTATTTTTGCAAAAAAAAGCTTCCGGGTCAACAAGGTGAAAATTTAGGCTATAAGTCGTTGATTGAACGCGAAATTGGTCAGCAAACTAATTTAATTTATTCATATAAATACAAAAGTTTATAAAAAAAAATATTAACTAGGCATTAATACTTAAATAAATTAATATTAATATTGTATTAAACTTCCTGTACTTCACTTAGATCAAGTTTCTTTATGGCAAAAAATTTACAAGGCCTTATTGTCCTGTTGTGGATGATAAGTGGCCCTGTATTGGCTCAGACCATCACGGGTCGGGTCACTACAACCACCGATGGACAGCCCTTGCCTGGTGTATCCATTGTACTGAAAGGCTCCTCTTCTGGTACAGTGACAGATTCGGATGGCAAATACAGCATTGCTGGGGCTAAAAACAAAACCCTGGTTTTTTCCTTCATCGGCTACAAGACTAAAGAGGTAGCCATTGAAAACCGCTCGACGGTCGACGTCACGCTGGACGAAGATGCGTCAATGATCAATGAGGTCGTGGTCACGGCCCTGGGTATCAAAAAAGAAGAACGGGCGCTGGGATATGCCACCGCCATTGTCAATAGCGATCAACTGGTTAAGACGGCATCGCCCAACTTTGCTACCGCCCTGTATGGTAAAGCTCCCGGGGTAAGCATCAGCGCTACACCCGGCGGTGCTACCAGTGCCGTGAACATCAACATCCGCGGGTTTTCTTCGATTACGGGCAACACGCAGCCGTTAATTGTAATGGATGGTATCCCCATTCGGAACGGCGAAGTAAGAAACAACGACTACTGGGGCGATCAGCGCATTCGCGGGAACGGGCTTTTGGATCTGAACCCGGCCGATATCGAAAACATCTCGATTCTGAAAGGAGCCTCGGCGGCTGCTCTGTATGGTTCGGAAGCCGTTAATGGCGTGGTTCTGGTTACGACAAAGAGCGGTAAAGGAAAAAAAGGGCTGGGCGTCGATTTCAACGCCAGCTATAGCGTCGATAAAATTGCTTACCTGCCACGGTACCAGAACGTGAGAGGGCCTGGCTACATGCAGAATTATGCGAACGGTGGTCAGGATGCCAATGGGTTTATCTACTACGACACCGACGGTGACGGCAAAGGCGATACGCGTGGGTTGCTAGGGGCCAGCGTAAACTTCGGGCCTAAGTTCGATGGACAGCCGGTCATGGCGTTCGATGGGGTTATCCGGCCTTATTCTCCCTCCGGAAACAGCTATGCTGATCTATTCCAGAACGCCCACAGTGCCAACATCAACCTGTCGGTTTCGAAAGCGAGTGAAAATTCATCGCTTCGTTTTTCGTATACCCGTCAGGATAATGGCATGATCAGCTACCAGGCGAAAAACGAAAAGAACATCATGAATCTGAACGCCAGCTTCAATGCCAACAAAAAGCTGAAGACAGATCTGGTTGTGAACTACATTAATCAGTATACGCACAACCGGCCGTTTAAAGTAGATCGCATGATCAACAACTTTACGGGGATGATGAACCGATTCGAATCGGCCGACTGGTATTTCAACAAGTACCAGACCAGCCTGGGGTATAAATTCGTAACCGGCACCAACCAGAGCCTGACGCCGAACGAAAACATCATCCGAAATGGGTTCAAAACGGATATCGGCGATTACGTATGGAGCACCCGGGCCAACACCTACGACGAATACAGCAACCGGATCATTGCGAGCATTACCCAGAACTGGGAGATCATTCCGAGCCTGAACCTGCGTGGTCGTATAGGAACCGACTTTACCTCGGAGCGAATCGAAGACAAGCAACGGAGCTCTATTCCGCTGGCGTTCGGCTATTCGGGTTCCTTTGCCATGAACAACAACCTGTATAGCAACGTATACGGCGACCTGTTGCTTTCGTATAACAAGAAAGTAAGCGACGACATCACGATTTCAGCCATGGCGGGTTACAATGCCTACAAGCAGCTGAATACAATGATGAGCCGCTCGACCAACGGCGGGCTGAGTACCGAGAATTTCTTTGATGTCTCGGCGTCTGTAAACACCGCAGGCGGTACCAACAGCCGTGATCGATGGGTGCGGGATGCCTTCCTGGGTACGTTGAACTTCAATTTTAAAGATATCGTGTACATTGAAGGAACCCTGCGCCGGGACAAAACCTCGACCCTGGCTCCGGGCAACAACGCCTTCGTTTATCCCTCGGTGAACTCGTCGTTTGTATTCAGTGATCTGTTCCGGCTGCCAGCTGCCATCAGCTATGCGAAACTGAGAGCTTCGTATGGCATTGTGGGTAACTACCCGACTATTTACCGGGCTAACACGGCCTATACGCAGGGTAGCCTGAACGTGCAGCAAACGGGTGGAAGCTCGGTATTGTACACAACCATCAGCAGCGATTACGGCAACGATAAAATCCGCCCTGAACAGAAGCGCGAATTTGAGTTCGGTCTGGAAACCCGGCTCTTCAAAAACCGGCTGCGGCTCGACCTGGCTTACTATAACGCCCAGATCGTCGACCAGATTCTGCCGCTGACGATTTCGGCCACCTCGGGGGCTAAAACGATTCTGGCTAACATCGGTACACTCCGCAACCAGGGCCTCGAAATGGCGTTGAACATTTCGCCTTTGCGGGCCAAAAGCCTCAACGGTTTGAACTGGGACCTGACGCTGAACCTGGCTAAAAACACCAACAAGGTCGAAAAACTGGCGAACAATTCGACGGAACTGCTCCACGCCGATTACGACGGAAACGCGGCTCAACTGCGGTCGGTGGTGGGCCAGCCCATGGGCGACATCTATGTGCATGGTATCCTGAAAGATGCCAGTGGCCGTAACGTGGTCGGACCGGATGGCCTGTATCAACTGGATGGCAACAACTGGATCAAAGCGGGAAATGCGATGCCGAAACTAACTGGCGGTCTGCTGAACAGCTTCAGCTACAAAGGCTTTACGCTGGATCTGGTTACCGACTTCCGGATCGGAGGTGCCATTATGCCGACGGGTATCAACTGGATGACATCGCGCGGGCTGACGGAAGAAAGCCTCAACGCCATGGATGCCGAACACGGTGGACTGAGTTATTACCTTGATGCCAACGGCAAGGGCGTTCAGACAACGGCGGCTGCCGGTCCGAGCGGACAGACGGTGTATCACGATGGTATGCTGATGGATGGCGTGTTGCCAACGGGTGAGAAAAATACCAACGTCATTTCGCAGGCGATTTACTACAACGCAACCTATAACTGGGGTGGACCTCAGTATGGCAACGCGCGCTACGAATTGTACGTGAAAGAGAACACCTATGTTAAAATGAGAGAAATCTCGCTGGGCTATCGCATCCCAGCCGGTTTCACCCGCAAAATCGGTACCCAGAACCTGACTCTGTCGGTGTTCGGACGTAACCTGTTCTTCATCTACCGGACCATTAAAGATCTGGATGCTGAGCAGACAAATACGGGTACGAAATGGGTAGACAACATCAGTAACGCCGGTAGCAACCCATCGTTCCGCACCATGGGGGTTATGCTGCGGGCCAGCTTCTAATTTTAACGAAATCATCGAAAATGAAAAAAATATCATTTCTGGTAGCTACCGTGCTTTTACTGGCAAACGTCTCCTGCAAGGATTCGGAATTTACGGAAGCTTACCCAGACCCATCCAAAATTGCCCAGACGACCGTTGAGAAGCAGTTTACCGGCGTCCTGTATGCCAACCGCGATTACGTACTGCCGGGCTATCGGTTCTACTTCGTTACCCTGCGAACGACCCTGAACCATTACAATCAGGCAACGGGCTGGATCAACTCATCCGGCCAATACGTGCCGGGTTCGTCGGGGGTAGAAGATGTGTGGTACACCTACTACAACATGCTGGCGCAGTACCGTGAACTGCAGAAAGTATACAACGCGTTACCCACTGATCAGCAGAAGGACCGGAGAATTTTCATGCTGACAGCGGCTGTTTATGTGTATGACCAGACCCAGACGATGGTCGATCTGTTCGGCTCGATTCCCTTCAGTCAGGCGGGGCTGCTGAGTACTAACGGGGGCGATTACACCGCGTCCAGCGCTAAATTCGATACGGCCGAGAGTATTTATTCGTTCCTGCTCGACGATCTGAAAAGCATCGCTACGGAGCTAAACAGCATTACGGTGGGTGCCGGTTATCTGACTGCGTTCAAAACACAGGACTACCTCAATAAGGGGGACATTACGGCCTGGAAACGGTACTGCAACTCGCTTCGGTTGCGCCTACTGAACCGGGTTTCGGATGTGGAAAGCTTCAAGTCCCGATCGAATACCGAGATCGCGGAGATCCTGAACAACGCAACGACCTACCCGGTCGTTGAAACGAACGCGCAGAACATCCAGATCAATGTCTACGATATCAACACGGATATCAATTCGAAAGGATTCCGTGATGGGCTGGAATCGACCGACTGGTTCGGTAATACGGCGGGTAAGGCGATCATCGATAACATGAACACCAATAAGGACCCGCGCCTGCCCCTGCTGTTCGAGCCGGGTGCCAATGCCGCCGGAAAATACATCGGCATCGACCCGACCGCTCCGGAATCGACCCAGCAGGCCTTGTACAATGCCGGTCAGGTGGCCATTTATAACCGCTACACGCTGAGCCGCAACCAGTTCTTTCCTGGTATCCTGATCAATGCTCCGCAAATCAGCCTGATCAAGGCCGAGTACTATCTGCGGGCTGGAAACGATGCGTCGGCCAAAACGGCGTATGAAACGGCCATTCGCCAGTCGGTGCAGTTCTACAACGGTATTCTGGCGCTCACCAATGCAACTGGCATTACGGGCTCATCCGTACCTACGGCAGCAACCGACGCTTCGATCGCGGCTTACATTACCGGCAGTGGCGTCAGCTGGAGCAGTGCCACCAGCAATGCCGACAAGCTGAAGCTGATCGCTACCCAGAAATGGTTGCATTACAACCTGGTTCAGCCTTACGAAAACTGGTCGGATATCCGTCGGCTGGATTATCCGACACTGAGTTTTCAGACGGACAATGCCAACAACCAGACCCTGCCGCCCGTTCGCTGGACGATCCCAGGGAATGAAATTACCTACAATGCCACCAACTATGCGGCCGTGAAAGCAACGGATAACCTGAAAACCAAAATTTTCTGGGACGTTAAATAAAAGCTATGGCATTGTAACCGAAAAATGTATTTAAATTGGTAAAAAAAATAAAGAGGTAGCCCTGTGGGTTACCTCTTTTTGTATGCTTCTGCTGTTTCTATTTCTTCTGATTTTCCAGCACCAGCAGCTGTGGAAAAGAGGTAATACCTTTCAAAAGTAGCTGGGTCATTTCGCCAACGGTGTGAAAATACGAACCCAGCACAATATCAACGTCGCCGTCCTGGTCGATGTCGGCGGCTTCCATCGTTAGCCACTTTCCGTAAGCTGCTTCTGGTGTACTGAAAGGTTTGAGGGTTCCGCCTTCGTTGGAAAAATACACAAATCCCTGTTCGGGCTGAGCCAGATTCGTGTAAAACGACGTAGCGGCTATATCGATGTCGCCGTCCTGGTCGAAGTCTCTCGCCACGGCCTTACTGGCTCCGTACATCGGGTAAAACCAGGTTTCTTTAAAGTTATCCTTTCGGTCGTTGAGGTAGAGCCGGACGCCGTGGTAGTTCTTATTGCTGGATGAGTAATCCCAGTTGTCGCCGTTCGTCAGCAGAATATCCTGAAAACCATCTTTGTTGAAATCAACCAGTTCGACATAGCTGGCTCCGAACACGGGTGGAAAACGCAAGACGGTTTTTTCGTTGAACTGGCCGTTGCCCTGGTTGTAAAAAATCGACACTTCTTCCCGCGCCTGCGCCATCAATACCAGCAGATCCGGCTTTTTGTCATGGTTGAAATCCGCAATCTCCACTTTTCGGGCACCGGGCAATGCTTTCAGGACATGTTCTTTGGTGGGCTCGAAATTATCGTACCAGAACAGTTTCCCCGCGTTGTTGCCAAATCCGCAGATCACCACATCGTCTTTACCATCTGCATTCAGGTCGCTGACCGTAAACTGGACAGGACGTGGTAAGTCTCGGATATTGACCGGAGAAGAACCGGCTTTCGCTGATCGCTCCAGCGTCATCAGCCGACCCAGTCGTTGGTCGGAGGGGGCGAAAATACCGATGGTGAGCAGCCGGGGTGCGGCTTGTTTAGGAAAATCAATGTCGGTCGATGGGGTATCGATCCACCAGGTATCGGCTAGTTGTAGCTGACTCCCCAGCACATACAGCGCATGCTGTGCGTCGCCTACGTAGAGCTGGGCCGTGTTGGGGTCGTATTTCAGTAAAGTAGTCTGCGGAACGGGTTTATCGCCCAGTGAAACAGCTTTTGCTTTAAAGAGGGAGAGCTGATCCGTAATGGGCAGATGCGGCTTCTGTGGGAGCGGTTCGGCGGGAGCCATCCGTTCGTAATACCGGACGATCTGCTGCCAGTCGTTGACCGAAAGTGCCGCCGTCTCCGGGTAAACGTTCAACGGACCCACGGCTTTTTCTTCTTCCGGTGAGAGCGCTCGTAGCGTATCCTGGTCGGGTAATTTAATCCCAAGCCGCCTGCCCATATTAGGCAGCACTCCGGTTAGCCAGGTCTTTTTATCCAGTAAGTCGGGTTCGGGAAACAGGTGGCAATTGCTGCAATACCGCAGGGCCAGCCGTCTGCCAGCGGCCGTAGAATCGGTACTGGATGCTTGTTGGCGGTCGGCCGTAGAAAGGGGATCGGTTCTGTCCAGGACAGAAAACGAGGCCATTCCAAAGGCGACGATAAGAACCAGACCGGTTTTGAGAGCGGGCATTGAGCGAACGAATTGGCTAATGTGCAACTAATGACAGCCAGCGGTCGCAGGTTCGGGCGAAGCAAACTCGTCAGTTATCCCCGTAGTTCGATCACCTGCCCGTCCTGACAGCGCAGCACGCGGGCCGGGTATTTGTGTATCAGTTCGTAATTGTGGGTCGCCATCAGAATGGCCGTGCCCGCGTTGTTGATCGACTGAAACACCTTCATGATCTGGTCGGCAACGGCCGGGTCAAGGTTTCCGGTCGGTTCGTCGGCGATGATAATTTGTGGATCGTTCAGCATCGCCCGCGCAATGACCACCCGTTGCTGCTCGCCCCCCGACAGTTGGTGGGGCATCTTTTGCTGTGCTGTTCCCAGCCCGACCTGAGTCAGTACTTCCGCAATCCGGCGATCCATATCCGCTTTGTTGGTCCAGCCGGTAGCTTTCAGGACAAACTTCAGGTTCTCTTCGACCGACCGATCGAAAAACAGCTGAAAGTCCTGGAAGACGATCCCGATCTTACGGCGAAGCTGTGGTATGTCTCTGGATGTCAGTGCGTTCAATGCATATCCAGCTACCGTGCCTTTTCCCGTTTGCAGCCACAGATCGGCGTACAACGTTTTCAGCATCGATGATTTTCCGCTCCCGGTACGACCAATGACGTACACAAAATCGCCTTTGTTCACCAGGAAGGATACGTCGCCTAAAACCAGCTTTTTACCCTGATAAATATCGGCGTGATCGAGTGTAAGAACGGGTTCGGAGGAATGCATACAAAAGTCGTTAAAAATTAGTCGATAGTCAGCGCTGGTAAGCGGCTGACTATCGACTAACGAACGGCGGCTTATTTATTATTTTTTCACTGGCAAATTAGCCTTTTCGTGATCAGCCAGGAATTTGGCCAGGCCAATGTCGGTGAGGGGGTGGTTGAGCAACGATTTGATTACGCTCAGCGGAGCCGTCATCACGTCGGCACCAATCTCGGCGCATTTGATGACGTGCATTGGGTGCCGAACCGAAGCCGCCAGAACTTCGGTCGTGATGCCGTAATTGGTGAAAATGGTCACGATCTGTTCGATCAGTTCCATTCCGTCGGTCGAGATATCATCCAGGCGACCAACAAACGGCGATACGAACGATGCGCCTGCTTTGGCCGCTACCAGCGCCTGACCAGCCGAGAAAATAAGGGTACAGTTAGTGCGGATGCCTTTTTCCGAGAAATATTTGATGGCTTTTACCCCGTCGGCGGTCATCGGGATTTTCACGACGATATTCTCATCGATCTCAGCCAGTTCATCGCCTTCTTTGATCATCTCGTCGTATTTGATCGATATCACTTCGGCGCTGACATCGTTGCCGACGATTTCACAGATTTGCTTGTAATGGCGCATCACGTTGTCTTTGCCCGTAATGCCTTCTTTAGCCATCAGCGAAGGGTTGGTAGTAACTCCGTCGAGGACACCCATTTCCTGGGCCTCCCGAATGTCAGCCAGATTGGCCGTATCGATGAAAAATTTCATAGTAAAAATGGAAGTTAATTAAGTGGTTTGTTTTCCGATCAGCCGGTGAGCTAACCTACTCACGGACTGACTAATTCACTGACTACGTGCGTTCCGTCCTGGATTTTGCAGACGTGAATGTACGTATCTTTCCCCGTTCGCGCTTTGTATTGCTTTATAATCTGGCTGGTAAACGCCGACAGAGACTCTTCGCGTACCAGATTGATCGTGCAGCCGCCAAAGCCGCCCCCCATCATCCGGGCGCCCAGCACACCGGGCTGATGACGGGCAATCTCGACAAGGATGTCCAGTTCGGGGCAACTGACTTCATACCAGTGACTCAGTCCTTCGTGCGAACCGTACATCAACTGGCCAAAAGTAGCAATATCATTAGCTTCGAGAGCAGCTACGCCATCGAGCAGGCGATTATTTTCCTGCACCACATAGGCACAGCGTCGGTAAATCAGGGGATCGGTATCGCGCAGATGCTCGTCGAGCATGGCCATCGTGACATCGCGCAGGCTTTTGATGGCCGGATAAAACGTTTGCAGGAACCGCACGCCCGCGTCGCATTCGGCCCGGCGGGTGTTGTATTCCGACGAGACCAGCGAATGCTTGACCCGCGAATCGCACAGAACGATGCTGATACCATCCATACGCAGCGGGGCGTAGGTATACTCCAGGGAGCGGCAATCGAGTTTGATGACATGATCGGCTTTACCCATCATACTGGCGAACATATCCATAATGCCCACTTTCGCACCAACGAACTCATTTTCGGCCCGTTGCGACAATTTGAGCAGACTAATTCGATCCAGTCCGAACCCAAACAGTTCGTTGAGCGCCATACCGACCCCGTTTTCGAGCGCGGCCGACGACGACAAACCCGACCCCATCGGAATGGTCCCGCCAAAAACGCAGTTGAAGCCACCAACCGCGTACCCGGCCAGCCGAAACTGAGCGATTACGCCCAGCAGATAATCGGCCCAGGTGTGCGTAGGTGCCAAAGGATCGCCCGAAGCCTGGTAGGTTTGATCCAGGTCATGCGCGACAAAGTGGAGTTCATGATCGGTCCGGCGACCCACAGCCAGGTAGATGGCTTTATCGATAGCCGCCGGCAGCACAAACCCTTCGTTGTAGTCCGTATGTTCGCCGATCAGATTGACACGGCCAGGTGAGCAAATCAGTAACGGGTCAGCGTGAAACAACTGCTGGAACGACGTGGCGAGTTGGCTAAGCAGATTCATGTCGGGGTTAAAAATTTAGCGATTCGACCGTAGTTGAAACGTAAACGCTTCGCTAAACACAAGCAACCGTCGTCTTACAAAGAAACTGAACTGGACGGAAATAAAAAATGGCAAACCAATGTCTCACCGCTACGACCACCTACCCTTGCTTCGGTCAAGACCTGGGGGATTCAGCAGGAGCTGGTAGCACCGATTTGCCGATGCAAAGTTACGCAATTGTTCATCAAACGACCAAATTTCACTCGTACCTTTGTGTAAAATCAATTGTGAATGCACGATGCGTGCTTGAGTGAATGCCTTCTGGCTACTTGTCTTTGCGGCTATAATTCATCCAGTTACGCCTTCATGAATTCACTTATTCTTCAATGAAGCGACTGCCATTGTTCATTATCCCTTGCATATTATTTGTTGTACTGGCCTGTAATTCAGCCGGAAATTATATCGAACAGGGCCGGGTATACCTAAAAGAAGGTAAGTTTCGCGAAGCGATTCAATCCCTGAATCAGGCCATCGAATCCGACGATACCGACCCCGAAGCGTTCAACTCGCGGGGGGTAGCTTATTTTGAACTGAAAGAATACGCGAATGCCGCCCTCGATTATGACCAGGCCATCAAGCTGAAACCCGATTTCTACCGGTCGTACTACAACCGGGGATTGTTGAAAGTGGCACAGAACGATTTGCCGGGGGCGCTTAAAGATTACTCCGACGCTATCCGGCTGATGCCCGACACCAGCCGCGGCCTCAGCGCCGAAGTGTTTCTCAACCGGGGCCAGTTGTTTGCCACACAGGGGCAGATTCAACCCGCACTGAACGATTTTTCGCAGGCAATCACATTAGATTCGAAAAATTCACTGGCTTTATATAACCGGGGCAACCTGCGGTTCCAGCAGAAAGATCTGGTTGGAGCGATCGCCGATTTTCAGCAGGCGGTACAGGCGAACCCAAAATTCGGCAAGGCGTTTTACGGATTAGGCATTGCCCAACTGCTTCACGACGAACGCGAGCCTGGGTGCCTGAACCTGAAACAGGCTCAGTCGCTTGGCTATGCTGATGCGACAAATGCCGTGGCGGAATATTGTAAATAAGTAGTCAGTCGTTAGTGGATAGGTATCGGTCACTAGCTACTATTGACTGATCCGTGCCAACTAATGACTAGTATCTAAACCATGCGTAAAACTATCTCTATCGTTTTTGGGCTGTTATTCATTCTGTTTGCGGCTTTTCAGTACAACGATCCCGATCCGGAGGTCTGGATTCCTATCTATGGATTTGCCGCTGTAGCCTGTTTTATGGCTTTCGCCGGAGTAGGGCAGTGGTGGTTTTTTGCGGCTATGGCCGTTATATATCTTATTGCGGCTTATTATCAATGGCCACCTGTCTACGAAGGGTTTATGTTCAGTGAGACCGGGATGCGTAGCCTGAACATCGAACTGGCCCGCGAAGCAGGGGGCCTGGCTATTTGTGCGGCTGTCATGGCTTTGCTGGCCGCGCTGGTGCGTAAACCCATACGCTGATGAAACTTATCGAATGTCCACGGGATGCCATGCAGGGGCTGGCTCATTTTGTGCCGACCGATCTGAAAATCCGCTACCTGAATACGTTGTTGCAGGTTGGTTTCGACACGCTCGACTTCGGGAGCTTCGTCTCGCCGAAAGCCATTCCGCAAATGCGCGACACGGCCGAAGTACTGGCCGGGCTTCATGTGTTCCGGACCAAAACGAAACTACTGGCGATTGTCGCGAATCTGCGCGGAGCCGAACAGGCGGTGAGTTACCCACAAATTCAGTACGTTGGGTTTCCGCTATCGGTGTCGGAAACATTTCAGCAGCGTAATACCAATAAGTCCATTGCGGCAGCCTTTGCCGATGTTGAGGCCATCCAGACACTGTGTCTGCGCAAACAAAAAGAACTGGTCGTTTACCTGTCGATGGGCTTTGGGAATCCATACGGTGACCCCTATAGCCCCGATCTCGTGGGCGAATTTACCGAGCGGCTGGTGCGACTGGGCGTTGCCATTATTGCTCCCTCCGACACGGTAGGCTCATCGACCCCCGATGGAATCGAGACGTTGTTCCGGCACCTGATTGGCGCGTTTCCGCAAGTCGAATTTGGGGCGCATCTACACGCACGACCGGGGGAGGCTCCCGATAAAGTTCGGGCGGCTGTCCGGGCGGGTGTTCAGCGGATCGATGGAGCGCTACGGGGCTTCGGCGGCTGCCCGATGGCGGCCGACGACCTGACCGGAAACCTGCCCACTGAAGAAATCCTTGACACCTTAACCGGCGAAGGCATCTCGCTTCCAATAAATCAGGAGGCCTTTCAAAAAGCGCTCACGCTGTCGGCGGGGGTGTTTTAGGGTGTAGGGGTAAGGGCACGGGGCAGAGGGTTGGCAAGTATTATTTTTACCCTATGCCCCATGCCCTTACCCCTACACCCCTTCACATAAACATCGCCTGGATTTCTTCCTTAACGGCTTTGAGCGCGTTGGATGTCGGCTGCCGCTCTTTCTGGATGATCCGCTCGAAAATCCGCTTCGACAGATCGAGGGCGGGCGCGTCGGGGCGCGTATCGCCGGAGGCCTGGTTGATGAGGACCATTACTTCGTTCATGGCCGACTGAATTTCATCCCAGACCGCCTGGCTCATGTACACCTGCTGCGACAGGTTATGGTTGTACTCGTCCCGGATTTCCTGCAGGAGTCGCTGCTGCAATTCCAGTACCGTCGTTGAACTTCCTCCCAAGCGCAGTAATAAATTGTTGGGGCTGATGCGTTCCAGAAACAGCACCATCCGTTCGTAAGCCTGTAACCGGATGGGAACGACCGACTCGGTGTAGCGATTTTTAACTTCATACTGATGGCGGTCGGCTTCGCGTTCCAGTAACAGCTTTACGGTCAGGTACATGCCGTATAGAACTAACGCAGCCGGAACAATCAGCTTCAGAAAGTCACTCAATAGGTCCATAAACAATGGGAACGTTGTTGCGTAAAAATGGGTAGTGTTGAAAAACAGTTACTCTGGTTGGCATTCGACGTGTATGGGTAACGGATGCGCCTGCTTAACACAAACGACAAACAACCCATATAGGTATGCTGACACTCGAAAATCCAGTCTGGGTCCGGCCCGAAGCGCGCGAACAAATTCAGGACACCTTACAGGCCAACAAAATTCCCGGTGAGTATGGCCTGCGGGTAGGCATCCGGGGGGGCGGCTGCGGAGCGTCATGGCTTTTAGGATTCGACTTGCCCGGCCCCTCCGACGAAGTATATACGGTAGAAGGTGTCCGCGTCATTATTGACCGGAAACATTTACTCTATGTGCTGGGCGCAGAGATTGGCTTTGAGCCGGGCGGTTTCACGGTAGAAAAAGCAAACGAAAGTCGGTAGACGTGTTCTGAACACAGATCCTGGATAAGATGAAGAAATTATTCGATGGTGACGTGCTTCCAGTTCTCTCCCGATCGGATGCGGTTGAGCTGGGTATGGGTAATGCCGAACTGTTTAGCAATCATTTTTAGCCGGTTTTTGTCGTTCAGCAGCAGTTTCTTAATGATCTTGACTTTGCTCTCGGTCAGTTTATAATTACGGGTCTGGCGGGGCAGGCTCCGGTTCTTAAGATAGGGGTTCTGCCGATTGTGTTCGATCATTTCGTTTTTGGTCACCCACCGCAGATTCTGGTAATAATTATTCTGCTTATCGTGATCGAGATGAATCACAAAAGTCTGATCGGAATTATCCCGACCGACAAAATGCTCGGCCACCAGTTTATGAACGTACCGATTCAGGGTTTTACCTTGCGAGCGAATATTTAATGACCGATATCCCTGAATTATAGAGCCTTTTATCAGTTTACTGGAGACACTGGGTGCTTCGGAACCCGCCCGGTTGGCAGATGACGACTGGAAACTTCGTAAACGCCCATAATTCGAGACTTCATAGTGGGGCGGGTTCTCGATACCCTCAAAGACAATAGGTATCCATTTCTCATTCCAGTAACTTTGATTCCCTTTGGCGTCCATAAATGAAGCAAATTTTGATGCTAGGTTGATTAGTTGTGGGCGCTAACTGAATAGGACGGAGACACTATTAAGGAGAGTGAAAGAAAGTAGCAGTATCCTCAGAAATAGGGGCCTAAACAGGTTTTTGAGCCATTTAATGAGTGCTTAACAACTTTACATTAAAATAGTTACGTTTTTTTTAATAGGCGGCCGAAAATTTGCCAAATTAAGGAAATCACCTGAAACGTAAACCAGTCGCATCGGGAATGCCCGACTTCGTTTCCGTTATCCTGAGTTTAGGTGAGAACTAGCCTGAACGTATTGAGAGAACCGCCTGGCAATCGGATTGGTTATAGGAGCAGGCATACGGCATCAATGCCATACGCCCGACGCGAATGGACACTCCTGCAAAAAAGACGCTGGTGATTGGCGCGACCGAAAAATCCGGTCGTTATGCGAACCTGGCGGCCCATAGCCTGCTCCGACACGGGCACGCTATTGAATTACTGGGTTTACGAGAAGGAACGATTGATGGGCACGCAATCCAAACGGGGCAACCCGCGCTGGAGGATGTGGATACAATAACGATGTATGTCGGGCCGCGCAACCAGTCGGGCCTCTACGAGTACATTAAAAGCCTTAAACCCCGCCGGGTCATCTTCAATCCCGGCGCTGAAAATCCAGACTTCGAGCGTCAACTCCGCGACGAAGGCATCGAACCCATCGAAGCCTGCACGCTGGTGATGCTGTCGATCGGAACGTACTAAAAGGATGTATGATATAGGAAGTATGATGTATAAATTCAGATTTGTTCAATACATCATACTTTCCATATCATACATTCCATCCCACTTACCATTTTATCAGCGCCGAAGCCCAGGTGAAGCCGCTACCAAAAGCGGCCAGACAGACCAGATCGCCGGGTGCGATGCGTCCTTCTTCAAACGCTTCGGTCAGGGCAATCGGAATGGAAGCCGCGGTGGTGTTGCCGTACCGCTGAATGTTGTTGAAGACCTTCTCTTCGGGTAAGTTCATCTGCTGCCGAACGTATTCCGAAATACGGATATTGGCCTGGTGCGGCACCAAAAGCGCCAGGTCTTCGGGTTTGTATCCGTTGGCTTCCAGGCTTTCGCCGATGACCTCCATAAACCGGACTACAGCGTGTTTAAACACTGCATTGCCGTTCATAGACACGTTATAGTTGCCGTCGGCCAGCGTGGCTTCGCTAACCCAGCGCCCGTCGCGGCTGCTGCCCGGATCGCGGACGTACAGTTCTTCGGCATACCGGCCATCGGCATGCAGGTGGGTCGATAGCACCCGGTGTTCGGGATCGGTCGTGGCCTGTAAGACAGCCGCTCCGGCTCCATCGCCAAAAATAACCGCTACTCCGCGGCCTTCGTTGCTCTTGTTCAGAAACGTCGACTGGATTTCGGAGCCAACCACCAGAATGGTTTTATACATCCCGGTTTTGATGAACTGGTCGGCTATGGAGAGGGCGTATACAAAGCCCGAGCACTGGTTACGGATGTCGATGACGCCGATGTTCTCCAGACCTAGTTCGCGCTGCATCAGAAAAGCGGAGCCAGGAAAGTAATAATCGGGCGTGATGGTGGCATAAACGATCAGATCGACGGCGTTGGCTTCCAGCCCGGCACGGTCCAGGGCCATCCGCGAAGCAGCCGCAGCCATACTCGCATTGGTATCTTTGCCGTACGTGAAATAACGCCGTTGTTTAATCCCGGTTCGTTCCTGAATCCAGGCATCCGACGTGTCCATGTACTGAGTTAGCGCATCATTCGTGACGACGGTATCGGGTACGTAAAACCCCAATCCTTTTATACTTGAATAAACGGTAGTCATTCGTTGCTGGGAAAAGTCGGTAAAAATAGCATTTTTCCGTGTAGATATTTTATTTGGCAGACCACGGGTGCTATCGATACCTGAAAAATACACTACCGAAGCCTAGGCAGTGTGCAAATCGAATGAATACTCTTCCATGATCAGGTTGGCCAGCAATTGTTTGCAGGCCGAATCGACGGTAGTACGCGCCTGCTCTTCAGTATCGGCATCGACTTCAAGCCGAATGTGTTTTCCAATGCGAACATTGTCGATGGTATCCATCTGAAGATTGTGGAGCCCCAGTTTGACGGCTTTGCCCTGCGGGTCCAGAATTTCCGAACGGGTCATGATGTTGATCTCGGCGATGTATTTCATTTTTTTAATGAGCGACTGAGTGACTGATAGAATGAGTGAATGGAATAGGGACAATTAATTGCTGATTCACTCATTCTATCAGTCACTCATTAAAAATTAGTGAGAGGATAATGTAAAGCAAAATAACCAGCGGTATGGCCGCAAACTGCAAAAATAACAGGAGTAAGACGGAAGCGATCAGAAAACTGTATTTAATCCGATTGTCGGCCCAGGCGAACGATTTAAATTTAAGCGCAAACAGCGGAATTTCGGACACCATCAGAAACCCGAAAGCGATCATCATGCCAATGGCTGCGTCGTTTTTCCAGATGGCGTCGTATTGGGGTTGATAGCGTTCCATGAGTGGAAAAGCCGCAATCAGGATGGTGTTGGCGGGCGTCGGTACGCCAATGAATCGGTCACTTTGCCGAGTGTCGATATTGAACTTGGCCAGCCGCAAAGCCGACAAAACCGCAATCAGAAACGCACCATAAGCAATGGTGCCCAACCCCTGAAACCAGGCCAGTTGAAAAACGATCGTAGCGGGCAACACGCCAAACGTAACCACGTCGGCCAGCGAATCCAGTTCCTTTCCGAACGGTCCCGATACCTTGACCAGTCGCGCAACGAACCCATCACCGAAATCCAGCACAGCCGCCAGCCCAATCAGCCAGGCCGCCGTGTCGAGATGCCCGCGCAGGGTCATGACCAGACCAATGCACCCGCAAAGCAGGTTACCGCAGGTCATGGCATTCGGAAGGTGCTTCAGTAGATTCATATGTAGCACCGAACTTCTGGTTCGGTAGGCCGCTAGGCCAAATAATTTCTTAGTTAACAAAAGCTGGCCTGACAGCCTACCGGGCTGGAAACCCGATATTACGCTCTGACAAACGGATTCGTACGCTTCTCCTGCCCGATGGTCGTTGGCTCCATATGACCGGCATAAACGGCATAATCGTCGGGTAGGGTATAGAATTTGGTACGGATGCTATTCATCAGGTCGGCGTGGTTGCAGTACGGAAAGTCCGTTCGGCCAACGCTTCCCCGGAACAGCACATCGCCCCCCACTACATACCGCTCCGCGTGGTTGACGAAGGCCACATGCCCCGGCGCGTGTCCGGGCACAAAGATGACATCCAGAACGGTATTGCCAAACTGAAACTGATCACCTTCCTGCAAATAGGCGTCGATTTTCGAAGGTTCGTACCCGCGCAGGCCATAGAGTTCACAACGCGTCGAAACATCGTTGTAGATGACCATGTCGAGCTCATGTAAATAGGCTTTCACCCCGAACTTACGCTTCACATAAGCGACCCCGAATACATGGTCGAGATGGGAGTGAGTAAGCAGTAGATACTTGACGTTGAGCTGGTTGTCTGTGATAAATCGGCCCAGCGCTTCTTTTTCTGCCTGCTCATAACAGCCCGGATCGATGATAACCGCGTCGTGGGTGGCGTCGTCGGCAATGACGTAGGTATTTTCGTGAAAGGGCGAGAATTCGAAAGCCTGGATCATAGGTATCGCGGGTTTTAACCCGCAGTTTGCAGTAAAAAAAGCGGGTTGAAACCCGCGATACCGTTACAAAAGTAAAAATACGGTTGGCTTTTTGCGTAAATCGGGCGGTTGGGTTTTCCATTCGCGAATAGACAGGGTCCGGACGAAAGCATCGGAAGCTGTCAGATTGCAGGCTACGCAGAGCCGGGTGTTGGGCTGACAATTGGCGACCACATCGGCGAAGAGCGCGTCGTTGCGGTAAGGGGTCTCCATAAAAATCTGCGTCTGCTGCCGTTGCTGGGCTTCTTTTTCGAGGTGACGGATCGCACGGGCGCGATCCTGCCGCTCGATGGGCAAATAGCCGTGAAAGACAAACGATTGCCCGCTCATACCCGACGCCATGAGCGCCAGCAAAATAGACGACGGACCCACCAGCGGCTCGACGCGCCAGCCCAGTGAGTGGGCCATGCCGACCACCACCGCGCCCGGATCGGCCACACCCGGACAACCGGCTTCCGACAGGACTCCTGCGTTTCGCTTTCGCTCGGTCAGCTCCTGAATCTGCCGACGCGTGTCGGTAGCAGGCGTATCTTTGTCGAGGTCAAAAAACGTAGTTTCGTCGATGATTCGCCCTGTTTTCAGGCCACTGATGAATCGCCGGGCCGAGCGCACATTCTCGACAAAATAAGCGTCGGTTGCTTCAATGATTTCCCGAATCTGGGGCGGCAAAACCTGGTGAGCGGTTTCGTCGGCGAGCAGCGTCGGGATAAGATAAAGGGTTGGCATGACCAGATCAGGTGTTTACAAACTTCAGCAACACCTCCACAAACTCTGCCGGTTTTTCGGCCTGCACCCAGTGACCTACGCCCTGGATGGTTACCAGCTGAACATTCGGGAAAATTCGTTTGATCGTCGGAAGATCTTCGTCCAGGATATACGGCGACTCGCTGCCCCTAATAAAAAGTGTGGGATCGGTGACCACGCGCGGGTTGGTCAGCTCTTCGCCGATGCCGTGCAGTTCGCGCTCGATGACGGGTAAATTGAGCCGCCAGGCAAACTGCCCCTGTTCGTTCCGGTACAGGTTTTTCAGCAAAAACTGCCGCACCGTCGGAATCGGTTCGTAGACGCTCAGAACCGCGTCGGCTTCCGTACGGCTCTTGATACTGGCTAAATCGATGGCTTTCATCCCGCGAATAAGTTCGGCGTGGTGTACCGGATAAAATTTCGGCGCAATATCGACCACGACCAATTTTCGGAACGTGCCTGGGTAAAGCATAGCGTACTGCATGATGGCTTTGCCGCCCATCGAATGCCCAACCAGAACCGGCTTATCGATGTGGTGATCTACCAGAAACTCGTGCAGGTCAGTGGCCATACCCTGGTAATCCTGGTCATCGCCATGGGGAGACTGTCCGTGATTTCGCTGATCGAGGGAGAATACGCGGTAACCCTGGGCGGCAATGGTTTTGCTGATCGTCAGCCAGTTGTCGGAAGAACCAAACAAACCATGCAGGATGACAAGCGCTGGACCGGTTTCGCCAACCTGACGGAAGAATAATTTCATAGCAAGATTGGAGGGAAGAAGACCGAACACCACCCGCTAACGAGTACCTGGGTCGGGCTTCCTGTTTCTGTGTTAATGTACATAAATAACTTTGTCGCGTTTCTCGACCAGCTCACCGAAAGAGCGAAGCGTAAAGCCGTTTTCGGCCGCTACCCGCTCAAATTCCACGGTGCTTTCTGGAGCGACGGCAATCAGTAAACCACCGGATGTCTGCGGATCGGCCAGCAGGTAACGCTGGTTGTCGGTCAGGTCAGCGATTTTATACCCGTAGCTATCCCAGTTTCGGGCCGTACCTCCCGGAACACTTTTCTGAGCCAGGTACTCATCGATAACCGGCAGGGCAGGAACCGCGTCGAAACTAATTACCGCACTCAGGCCAGAACCCTCGGCCATTTCGGTAAGGTGCCCCAGCAGCCCAAAGCCTGTTACGTCGGTCAGCGCTTTTACGTAAGGGAGTTTTCCCAGAACGGCTCCAAAACTATTCAACTGGGCCATTTGCGTCGGAGCCAGTTGGGCATGTTCGGGTTTCAGAAGTCCTTTTTTCTGCGCCGTAGTCAGAATGCCCACGCCAAGCGGTTTGGTCAGGTACAGTTTACAGCCAACGGTGGCCGTATTGTTCTGCTTCAAGTGATCGAGCCGGACTTTCCCCGTGACGGCCAGGCCAAAAATTGGTTCCGGCGAGTCGATGCTGTGGCCACCGGCGAGCGGGATGCCCGCCTGCTGACAAACGGCGCGCGACCCTTCGAGTACCTGGCCAGCCACCTCGGGCGGAAGCTTGTCGATCGGCCAGCCCAGAATGGCGATGGCCATAATCGGCTCACCACCCATGGCATACACATCGCTGATGGCGTTGGCCGACGCTATCCGGCCAAAGTCAAAGGCGTCGTCGACGATGGGCATAAAAAAATCGGTGGTGCTGATGATGGCCTCACCATTGCCCAGGTCCAGCACGGCGGCATCGTCGCGCGAGTCGTTACCGACCAGCAGCGAAGGAAACGGGGGCTGAACCGATGTCTGGTTCGATCGTAAGATCTGGTCCAGAATTTTAGGCGAGATTTTACAGCCACAGCCTGCCCCATGGCTATACTGCGTGAGTTTGATGGCGGATGTTTCGGTCGGTATCATAAACGGGACAAAACTAAGAGAGCGTACGGCTAAAATAAGCTGTGTAATGTAACTATTACGCCGGAAGAGTGGGAATGGTTCTGCCTATTAAGAAAGTGGAAACGATTGTATTCGTTTGATTAACAATATAGTAATACTGTTTTATAGAACGGAAGAAGTTAAAAGTAGGATTATTCTTGTAAACTAGTTTATGTAATGGCATATAGTGGTACTTTTTTAAGAAGGGGTACTTTTCTACGAAAAAAAATATAAGCATATTTGTCAGTAAATTGGGTACCGATTCGATTGGGTCGGTTGCTCAAACGTACTAACCAAACAAACACTTCTTATGTCTAAAAAACTACTGCAATTTCGGGTGGCGTTGGTGCTGGTCGGCAGTATGCTATTGGCTGTGCTCGGTGGGAGCGTAGCCGTGGCGCAGGTAACAACGGCTGTTATCAACGGACTCGTGACAGACGATAAAGGAGCTCCGTTGCCAGGAGCCACGGTCGTTGCTGTCCACGAACCGTCGGGTAGCCGGTATGGAACAACAACAAACACGTCAGGGCGTTACACCCTGCCAGGTGTCCGTGTAGGCGGCCCCTTCAAAATAACGACCACTTTCGTTGGTTTCAAAGATCAGGTTAAAGAAGGAATCTTCACTAACCTGGGTACATCCGCTGACGTAAGTTTCAGCCTGGCCGATGCCAGTGCTCAATTGTCTGAGATTGTCGTATCGGGTAGTCGGAGTGACATCTTCAGTTCTGAGCGTACTGGTGCAGCTGCAACTTATGGTCGGGAAACAATCAATACCATTCCAACGATTGGTCGTACTTTAAACGATGTCACTAAATATAATGCCTATGGTAATGGGCAGTCCTTTGGGGGGCAGGACCCTCGATTCAACAACATCACGATTGATGGTGCGGTTTTCAACAACGGGTTTGGTTTAGGATCGTCGGCTATTGCTGGTGGCCGGACGGGTACAACAGCTGTTTCGCTGGATGCGCTTGACGAAATCCAGTTAAACGTAGCACCTTACGACGTGCGGCAGACGGGTTTTTCGGGAGCTGGTATCAACGCTGTAACGCGTTCAGGAACGAACGAATTTTCGGGTTCTGCTTATTACTTGTTTCAGAATAGCGATTTAGCTGGTAAAAAAGCAGATGGTAGATCCCTCCCCCCGGTTACTATCAATAAAAAAACCTCTGGTTTCCGGTTGGGTGGCCCCATCATAAAAAACAAATTGTTCTTTTTCGTAAACGTAGAACAATTCAAGAGCAGCGTACCCGCTCTGGACTTTGTTGCTCAACGGGATGGCGTGACTTCAGGAAACATATCGCGCGTAACAGCAAGGGATTTAGAGGATCTTAGCTCCTTTATGAAAACGAATTTTAATCGTGATCTGGGTGCTATTGATAATTTTAACAACGAAGTAAAAAGTTTGAAAGGGTTGATCCGGCTTGATTACAATATCAACGACAACCACAAACTAGCTATACGGTATTCGCACCACGATTCAGAGTCAGACCAGGCGATCAGCAATAGTAACAGTAGTAACACCGCCGGAAGTCCTAACCGTACCGGTTATTCAACGGGTGCATATGCTGGTAACCTGGCTCTTTCTCCCCAAAACACTGGCTATAAAATTGCCGATAACACCCGCTCGATTGCTGTAGAATTGAACTCGACGTTTGGTGGGAAATTTGCCAATAAACTGATCGGAACCTACAACAAACAGATTGAGGATAGAACCTATAGAACCGATGTCTTTCCAACCATCGACATCCTGAAGGATGGATCTACCTATACCTCGATTGGTTTCGATCCATTTACACCAAATAACAAGCTTAACTACTCGACGCTGAATATTACTGATAACTTCAGTTATTTTGCGGGTAAGCACACGCTAACATTCGGGTTATCGTACGAAAAATACACGTCGAACAACGTATTCTTCCCTGCTTCGAATGGAGTATATGTGTACAACTCTATCGATGATTTCAAAGCCGCTGCACTGGCCTCGATAAATAACCCAACAAGTACCACGTCTCCGGTCGGTGTCAATAAATACCAGCTTCGTTATTCACTACTACCTGGTGGAGCAGAACCGTTACAGACATTGCACAGAAGTACGTATAGCGCGTATGTGCAAGATGAGTTTCAGGTTAACCCAACGTTCAAGCTAACGGCCGGCGTCCGGGCTGATATTTTTGCCTATAGTAACGCAACCGCTAAGGATTTTTATAATCCTGTTATTGCAGGACTAACGTTTAAAGATGAAAATGGGGCAAATTATAACGTCAACACAGGGGCTTTCCCGAAAGCCCGTCTGTTGATTTCGCCCCGTATCGGTTTTAACTGGGATGTGAAAGGCGACAAAATGACGCAGATTCGGGGTGGTAGTGGCCTCTTCGTATCGCGTATTCCTGAGGTATTGGTTTCCAACCAGTTGGGCAATAACGGTGTCAACACGGTACTCATTACTTCACCAACTAATTCAAAAGATTATCCGTTTGTCACTGATCCCAGCAAGTTGCCTGCGGCAGTAAGACCTAATCCCGAAAATACGGATATCACCAAATTACCCCCTTATGTTGTTAACGCTACAGACCCCAATCTAAAATATCCCACTGTCTGGAAAACCAACCTCGCTATTGACCAGCGGCTGCCGTGGGGGCTGATTGGAACGGTGGAAGTGATTTACAACAAAACTATTCAGGGGCTTCGCTATATTGATGCTAACCTGAAAGCTCCAGATCGTACCTTGAGCGGGTCCGATACACGCAGTCGTTTCCCTGGTTCAGGTGTAGTCAGTACAGGGACGGGAGCTAATAATACCGTCAACATTGCCCGTTTCTACAACACGGCTGTCACGAATGTATTTGTCCTGAAAAATACAAACCAAGGGAATTCCTACACGTTTACAGCTAAACTTGAGAAGCCCGCTACGAAAGGTTTTGGTGGTTTGTTAGCCTATACATATGGACTGGCCAGAGATTTGACGTCTGTAGGGAGCACTGTAGTAGCCAATACGCCTACGGTTGCTGGTCAAAACTATCTGACTACGTCATATGCGGATAATGACCTGCGGCATCGGATCATTGGCTACGTCAACTACCGGATAAATTACGGCGGCAAATTTGGTGGGTCAACTACCTTCACACTCGGTGGTTCATCGACTAGTGGTTTCAAGACGTCTTATGTGTATAGCGCCGACCTGAATGGTGACGCCCAAACGAATAATGATTTGATCTACGTTCCGAAGAATGCGTCAGAATTATCATTTGCCGCTATTACAACGGGTTCAGGATCAACGCTTCAAACGCTGTTTTCACCAGAACAACAGCAGGCGGCTTTCGATGCTTATATTAATAACAACGACTATTTGAAAACCCGCCGGGGGCAGTATGCCGAGCGGAATGGTGGATTTGCTCCCTGGTTAACCCGTTTCGACTTCACGGCTATTCAGGAGTTTTATGTTAAAGTAGGGGCAAAAGGAAAGCGGAATACGATTCAATTCCGGGCTGACATTCTTAATGTCGGTAATCTATTGAACAACAAATGGGGTGTAGGCTGGATCGCAACGACTGCAAACCCGTTGGTGTTGTCAAGCCTAAGTGCTTCAGGCGTACCAACTTACCAACTCGCCAGACAGACGACACCAGATGGTCAGTCGATTCTGCTGAGAGATTCATTTGTGAAAAACATCACAATCGATAACGTGTGGCAGGCTCAGCTTGGTGTCCGCTATATCTTCGATTAATAATTGTTAATTAAACAAAAATCCCCCGTACGTCCAACGTAACGGGGGATTTTTGTTGTCACACATTCAGGTTATGAAAATAAGATTTCTGGTTCTGTTCACTATGCTTGTCATGCGGCATGGAATTGCTCAGCAAGTAAACCGTTTTCACAACAGTCAGACGGTCGATACCTTTTTTCAGGTTAAGCCCGATCGTAGACATCCACTTATATTGGCCCACCGGGGTGGTCCTGGAGCCGTCGATACGGAAAACTCGATTCCTACCTTTGATCAGACTGTTAAAGTGCTTCCGGATGCCATTATTGAAATGGACGTTCGGATGACACGCGACAGTGGTCTTGTATTGCTGCACGATGCCACTTTAGACCGGGAGTCGGATGCGAAAGGAGCTGTTGCCGATTGGACACTGACCGATCTGAAAAAAGTCCGGCTCCGAACGCTTGGCGGTAAACTGACGGCTCAGCAGATGCCCACTTTCCAGGAAATACTGGCCTGGAATAAGAACCGCTATATGCTGGCTCTGGATGTAAAACCCGGAACCGACCCACTGATGGTTATGAAGGAAGTAGAAAAGCGCCAGGCTCAGCACTCGGTTTTTGTCATTTGCTACTCTGTAGCCGAAGCGCAGCGTGTTCGCGATCAATACCCAACCGTCTGGCTGGCGGTAGGGGTAAACAGTATGGCTGACCTGGGCCGACTGGAGAAAAATTCATTGGCAGCCGCAGGACGTTTAATCGCCCTGACCCCACAACAACTTCAGCCCGCTACGTTTTATGAGCGATTGCATAAACTGGGTATACCGGCTTCTGTAGGTACTTACGGACCCGGACAACTGGACGAAAAACCAATGACCGAGGCAACCCACGGGTATAGAACCCTGTTTGGTCGGGGTGGAGATATTATCACTACAGATCGACCAGTAGATGTATCCAGGATATTTTAGCCAATCGACATGCAACGGTTCCAGCTTATACTAATTGGGCTACTAACTGTATGGGTGGACGGGCTGGCTCAGCAGGTGGGCCAGCCATTCCCGGTCTGGCAGCCCGGCGAACTCGCTATTCACCACATCAACACCGGGCAGGGAAACGCGACGTTTGTGATTTTTCCGGAGGGAACAACCCTGCTGGTCGATGCAGGAGCCATTAATTCAGTGGATTGGCGAACCAATAAGCCGCGAAACATTCTGGTCAAACCTACTAATGAGCGGCAGGCTGGCGAGTGGATAGCTCGTTATGTACGTAACGCTTTACACTTCCAAAAAAGCCCGGCAATCGACTACGCACTTATTACGCATTTCCACGACGACCATATGGGAACCCCGTTGAACGTTGGTAAACGTTCGGCGAACGGCTACGTGTTGAGCGGTATTACCGAAGTGGGCGAACACATTCCGATCCGAACGATTCTGGATCGGGGCTGGCCTGATTATAACTACCCGCGCCCAATGACTGCCGATTCGATGGTCAGTAACTACCGTCGGTTTCTGAATTGGCATCGCCAGCATAAGGGGCTTAAGGTAGAGCGGTTTCAGGCGGGCCGAACGGACCAGATTATTTCCGTGAACAAGCCTGATCGCCAGCAGCATCCTTTTGAGGTAATTAACCTGGCCGTCAATGGGCAGATACGGACGGGAGAAGGTTCTGCTACCCGGTTTATTTTTCCGGATTTATCGACGCTCCAGCCAACTGCATACCCAAACGAAAATATGTGTAGTGCGGTCTTTCAGATTCGCTACGGCCGATTCGATTATTTTTCCGGTGGCGATATCCAGGGAGTGCTTCAATTTGGGGCGCCAGCCTGGCATGACGTCGAAACACCGATCGCGGGCACTGTCGATTCGGTTGATGTACAACTGATTGATCATCATGGGTATGCGGATTCGCAAAATGGAAGCCTGCTGGCACGATTACGACCCCGGGTTTTTGTACTTCCGGCCTGGGCTTCATCGCATCCTGCTCCCGACGTGCTTGAGCGGATTTATTCAGAGCAGACCTACAAAGGCGAGCGGGATGTATTTGCTGTCAATCTTCTGGACGAAGCGAAAACGGCGATCCGTGATTTTTTGCCGCGGCTAAAAAGCCAGTCCGGGCATGTCGTCATTCGGGTTGATCCGGGCGGGGCTACTTATCGGATTTTTATTTTAGCGGATGACGACGAATCCTTCACGATCAAGGCAATTCACGGCCCCTATCGCTCCCGGTAAAGATCAGGGCAACACGGCTGATTTATCGTCCAGTCGTTTCGATTTCAGCAGCTCGATTCCCGCCTGATATCCCTGAACGATCATGCGGCTGATGTCTTCGGAGGTAAACTTCATCAGGTTCAGGTACAGCGGTTCGGTTGGCCGAATAACCGTCAGCGACAGGTGCCGACCGTTGCTTTTTTCGCGTTCGGCAAAGCGCTCAGCCCACGCAATGTCATTATTGACCAACTGGTTCACCGTGATGTCTTTCACGCGGTCCATCAGGTTCAGCAGGTTTCGGTAGTTGAACTTCTCGTTATAAATTCGGCGGGCATGGCAGGCCACGCAGGCAATGTCCGTAGCGCCATCTTCAATGGCCACCCGCAGCGGTGCCACCTCGCGCAGCCCACCATCCAGAAAGGCCCGCCGATGATCGCCACCGATTTGTACGGCAGGCATCAGAAAAGGCAGCGAACTGCTGGCATACACATACTCCAGAAAGTCGGGGTCATGGGCATCGGCATAACACATATCGCCCCCAATAATGTCGACAGCGCCCACTTTGATCTTGACAGGGCCGTTCTTGATGGCCTCGATATCGACGTGACTACGGATCAGGTTTTTGATCGGGCTATTGTCCAGCAAGCCTTCGAACCGGCTCATCACGGTGTTATAACCCATCCGAAAGCGGGACCGGATCACGGCCACATCGTCGGGTTTGGTAATATTCCGAATCCAGAACTCAATCAACTGCTTGCCCACCTTAACCCAGTCGACCTGACCAGTGTCGGCCTGTTGGCGGGCGGCTTCGTTCGCAATAAATGTAGCATTGAGGCTGCCCACCGAAATACCGTAGAGCTGATCAGGAACGAATCCTGATTCGAACAGCGCCATGGCGGCTCCGACCTGAAAGGCGCCTTTCAGCGAACCTCCACCCAGAACGAGCGCTTTTAGGGGTGATTGGGATGGGGTAACAACAGCGCCGGGTTGTGGAACGGGCGGAATCGGATTGTCAATCATAAAAAAAGCGGCTATGTGACATAAACGGCACATAGCTTCGGAAAATTGATTCTTTTCCGTCAATAAACAAAATAGTAGCCCGTCGCCGGGAAGATGTCTTTTCGGTTTTCTGAGCCGCTTTTTCGGGGTCTGCGCTTTCCTTGCTAATTTTACCCGACATTCAGTCAATCGTGTCGCTGGTCGGTAAACTCTCCCTTGAAAGATAGCGAACCCCCGGCACTTGTTAACTGATGTCTGTCGACTACCGACTATTGACTGACGATTTCTACATGCCTCTTACCGTCGCTGATATACAAGCCCCTATTTCTGCCGAAATGGCCCTGTTTGAGCAGAAATTCCGGGCACAGATGAAAAGTGACGTGATGCTGCTCGATCAGATCATGAACTACATCGTGAAGCGGAAAGGCAAACAACTGCGTCCGATGTTCGTGTTCCTGACGGCCGGCGTTTGTGGTCAGATTTCAGAGGCTACCTACCGGGGTGCTTCACTGATCGAATTGCTGCACACGGCTACCCTGGTTCACGACGACGTAGTAGACGATTCGAACTACCGACGCGGGTTTTTCTCCATCAATGCGCTCTGGAAAAATAAAGTAGCCGTACTGGTAGGCGATTACCTGCTGTCGCGCGGGCTGCTGCTGTCGGTCAACAATGGCGATTTCGAACTACTTCAGATTGTTTCGCGGGCCGTGCGGGAGTTGAGCGAAGGCGAATTGCTCCAGATCGAAAAGGCGCGTCGGCTGGACATCACCGAGGACGTTTATTACGAGATCATCCGCCAAAAGACGGCCTCGCTCATTGCTGCCTGCTGTGCCGTCGGGGCCCGCTCGGTCGATGTAGCGCCAGAGATTGTTGAACAGGCCCGCGTCTTTGGCGAGAAAGTCGGGATTGCGTTTCAGATCAAAGACGACCTGTTCGATTACGGTACGGCCGAAGTAGGTAAGCCACTAGGCATCGATATCAAAGAGAAAAAAATGACCTTACCCCTCATTTACGCGCTCAGTAAGGCGGGGTTTCTGGAAAAGCGACGGATTATCAATATCATCAAAAACGAGAGCGAGAACCCCAAGAAGGTAAATGAAGTGATTGCCTTCGTCAAAAATTCGGGCGGCATCGAATACGCTACCGAAGCCATGAACCAGTACGTTGCCGAAGCCCAGGCGCTCCTGAACTTATTTCCTGATTCACCCTACCGAAAGTCGCTGCATCAACTGGTGCAGTACACCATCGAGCGGAGTAAGTAGGGAGGCTGTCGCTAGCTCCGGCTTCGATAGAACACCTGTTGATTTGTTTGTACCTTTGCCCGACTCAATTATTTACGATCTGTTTCATGCGTTTACATTGTACCTGCCTGCTGTTCTCGATCCTGACGGTAACAGCTTTTGCCCAACCGAAGAAATCTACGGCTCCTGTCCAGAAACCGGCTTCGGGTATTGCCCGTCCTAAACTCGTAGTCGGTATTGTAGTCGACCAGATGCGTTATGACTATCTGTACCGGTATTATAACCAATTCAGTACGGGCGGCTTTCGGCGGATGATGGACGGGGGGTTCAATGCCCGCAACAACCACTACCATTATGCCGCCACATACACGGGTCCGGGTCACGCGGCTGTGTATACCGGCTCCGCTCCGGCCCTGAATGGTATTGTCGGAAATGACTTTTACGAGCGAAACATCGGCCGGCTGATGTACTGTGCTGAAGATACCACGGTCAGTTCGGTCGGTAATTCGGGGACGGCGGGAAAGATGTCGCCCCGGAATTTGCTGGTCACCACCATTGGCGACCAGCTTAAATTGGCCACCGACGGTCGCTCGAAAGTGATCGGGATCGCGCTGAAAGATCGGGGGGCCATTCTGCCCGCAGGCCATACGGCTAATGCCGCTTACTGGTTCGATTCTAAAGACGGTAACTTTATTAGCAGTACGTTCTACCAGAAAGAGCTTCCGCAATGGGTACAGGCGTTCAACGCCCGTAAGTTACCCGAGCAGTTCATCACCCAGAAGTGGGAGCCGACTCTGGCTATGAATCAGTATACCGAAAGTACGGTAGATGACGAGCCTTATGAATCGGTGATGGCTGGTGAGACCAAGTCGGTGTTTCCACACTCGTTTGCTGTTCAGGCGGGCGGGCTCAAATACGAACCTCTGCGCACCAGCCCCTACGGCGACCAGATCACCAAAGAGTTTGCGCTGGCGGCCATCAAAGGGGAGCAGTTAGGCCAGCACGACGTGACGGATATGTTGTGTCTTAGCTTTTCATCGCCCGACTACATCGGCCACTCATTTGGTACGCACGCTATTGAAACCGAAGATAACTACATCCGGCTCGACCGGCAGCTGGCCGATATTTTCAATCAACTGGATGCTACGGTGGGTAAAGGGCAATGGCTGGCGTTTCTGTCGGCCGATCACGGCGTTGTGGATGCGCCGGGCTTTCTGGAACAAAACCATATACCCGCCGGTACGCGAGGTTACGCTGAAATTGGGGACGCGGTGAAAAGCACGCTCGAAAAAGCCTACGGGCCCGGGCAGTGGGTGCTGTCGTACATCAACCAGCAAATCTACCTCAACCAGACGCTGCTGGCCGAGAAGAAAATTCCGATGCAGGAAGTCTATCAGCTTTTACGGACAACGCTGCTGAAACAGAAAGCGGTGGTCAACGTCATCAACCTGCACAACCTGGGTGCCGAAGCCCTGCCCACGTTGCAGGAAAACCTGTTCCGGAACGTATATCACCCGAACCGTAGCGGTGATTTCTACGTCATGCAGGCCCCTGGCTGGATCGAGGGGCGTAACAAAGGAACCACTCACGGTACGATTTACGCATATGATACCCACGTGCCTTTCCTGGCTTACGGCTGGGGCATTCGACCCGGCGAAACTCTCCGGCGAACCCACGTCCACGATATTGCGCCGACTATCACAGCCTTGCTGCACCTGCTCGAACCCAGCGGCTGCATCGGAAACCCCGTCGAAGAAGCGATTAAATGAGGCAAATAAAAGGTAGGATATATGAAGTAGGATATATGATGTATGAGTTTGAACAGCTACATCCTACTTCATATATCCTACCTTTTATTTGCCTCATACATCCTGCACAAAGCTTACTTCCTTGAAGCCGAAATACCGCACCTGGCTCTGACTGGCGATGGCCAGGCGACCGGTGTCATCAACGCCAATGATCGTTCCCCGGAAATACTGCCCTTCGCTTTCGAAAAGATGTTCCTCCTGGTATCTGTATAGTATTTGTAGATAGTTCGTTTTCAGCACATCGCGCTGACCGGAGCGAAGTTGCAGATACCGGCTTTCGAGGGTCTCACAGAGTCGACTGAGCAGGCCCGGTACATCGTAGCCGTTGGGAAGCGGAGACTGTTGCTGCAAAGACGTGGCCGTTGGGTAACTAAATTCTGTCTGATTGACATTCAGGCCCATGCCCACAATAGACCAGGCAATGGTATAACCGTGCAGGGTATTTTCGATTAAGATCCCACCAAGTTTCTGATTACCGACATAAACGTCGTTGGGCCATTTGATCCGCAACGCATCCCCGAGCAGCGGCTGAAACAGATCATAGATACCCAGCGAAACGGCGATATTGAGCCAGAATTGCTCATGCGCCGTCAGAAACGACGGTTTTAAGATGAGCGACACTGTCAGGTTTTGTCCTGCTTTGGCTTCCCATTGATTACCCCGCTGCCCCCGGCCGGCTGTCTGATTGTCGGTAATGACAAGGACTCCTTCGACGGGGTCGGCCTGAGCAATCAAAGCGGCCGCTTCATCGTTAGTAGACTGACAGCTTGGCAGGTATTGTATTTTTTGCCCAATAAAAAGTGTTTTGGGATAGATTTTGTACAAAAGATTGTATAGTTTAGTAGTGAGAGAAGTTAATGCATGGTGCTTACGGCCATTTGCTGATCCGTTAGACAAAGTACCCGCTCATTGACGCATCGTGCAATGTTAAACCGAAAGCATGAGAATTAACAAAAACCATGAGTTTACCGCCGAGCAAATCCGTGACTTTGTGGTCCGGGGTATGCAGGAAAAAAAAGCACAGGATATTGTTGTAATGGACCTGCGCAACGTCAAAAATGCAATCTGTGACTATTTTGTTCTTTGCTCGGGTAACTCCGATACACAGATTGATGCCATCTCAACGTCGATAGAAGAAGAAGTATATAAGGCCAGCAAACAGGATCCCTGGCACAAAGAAGGGAAACTTAACCGGGAGTGGATTTTGCTGGACTATGTAGACGTCGTGGCCCATGTCTTTAAAAAAGAGCGCCGGTCTTTCTACGATCTTGAACAACTTTGGGGTGATGCTGAGATTCAGGTAGTTGAAGAGAATGCTCTGACAACGGTATCCTGAAATAGAACTGCTTATCTTTGTTGAAAAAAAAGCAGTGAAGTCCTGAAAATGGGCCGCTTATCGGGCTGACGAACCGTTTGTCCCAACCGTTTTGCACTAGAAACATTCAGGTGCGAAACAGTGTTAATTTTTGAAATCCGTTTGTACAACCTGAGGAAATGGCAGATAACAATAATAGAAATCCACTAGTACCCCGTGGTCCACGTAAACCTAATTTTCAGGGTTGGATTGTAGCGTTGTTGATTGCCGCCATTCTAGGCATTACGTTCTTTAACCGAAGTTCGGCTACTCGTGAAACTTCACAGAAGCGGTTTGAACAGATGGTTAAAGACCACGAAGTGGCTGAAGTGGTGGTCGTTAATGATAAAGTTGCGGAAGTAACACTGACGCCACAGGCAGCCCAGAGCCCTAAATATCGCAACATCTTTGCCGACAAGCCCTATTTTGGCAGCAACCATGGCCCTCATTTCCAATTCCAGATCGCATCTGGTGAAACCTTTAAAAAGGACCTGGATGCGATGGAAAAAGATGTGCCGGCCAATGAAAAAGTCGAATACCGCTTTGAGCAACGCAGTGATTTTGGCAGTATCATTAGTACCTGGGGTTTCCTCATCGTGCTGATTCTGTCGATGTACTTTCTGTTGGGTCGGATGTCGGGCGCGGGTGGACCTGGTGGGCAGATTTTCAACATCGGCAAATCGAAAGCTGCGCTTTTCGACGCCGATAATAAGGTGAAAATCACCTTCAATGATGTAGCCGGGCTGGACGAAGCCAAAGAAGAGATCAAAGAAATCGTCGATTACCTGAAGAATCCAACCAAGTTTACTAAGCTGGGGGCTAAGATTCCAAAAGGTGCCCTTCTGATTGGCCCTCCAGGGACAGGTAAGACGCTGCTGGCAAAAGCTGTAGCTGGCGAAGCGGGGGTTCCTTTCTTCTCGCTGTCTGGGTCTGACTTTGTCGAAATGTTCGTCGGGGTAGGAGCGGCCCGTGTACGTGACCTGTTCAAGCAGGCGAAAGAAAAAGCGCCCTGTATTATTTTCATTGACGAGATCGACGCCGTGGGCCGTTCGCGGGGGCGGGGATCGATGCCCGGTGCCAATGACGAACGCGAAAACACGCTGAACTCGTTGCTGGTTGAAATGGATGGGTTTGCCACCGACTCGGGAATTATTATCCTGGCGGCTACGAACCGTCCGGACGTGCTGGATTCGGCGCTGCAGCGTCCCGGTCGTTTCGACCGTCAGATCAGTATCGACAAGCCCGATATTATTGGCCGGGAGGCTATTTTCCGGGTCCACCTGAAGCCGATCAAACTGGCTCAGGACGTCGATCCGAAAGAGCTGGCTGCGCAAACCCCTGGTTTTGCCGGTGCTGAAATCGCCAACGTCTGCAATGAAGCCGCGCTGATTGCCGCCCGTAGCGACAAAGAAGCCGTCGATATGAAAGACTTTCAGGATGCGATGGACCGTGTAATTGGTGGTCTGGAAAAGAAAAACAAGATCATCTCGCCGGAAGAGAAAGAAATCGTAGCGTACCACGAAGCGGGCCATGCGGTAGCTGGCTGGTATCTGGAGCATGCCGATCCGCTCGTAAAAGTAACGATCGTACCCCGTGGAGTGGCTGCTTTAGGCTATGCCCAATACCTGCCCCGCGAGCAGTATCTGTACCGTACCGAGCAGCTCATGGACGAAATGTGCATGGCATTAGGTGGTCGGGCGGCTGAAGATATCATTTTCGGTAAAGTATCCACGGGTGCGCTGAGTGATCTGGAACGGATTACCAAACTGGCCTACAGTATGGTCACTATGTATGGGATGAACGATAAAATCGGTAACGTTTCGTTCTACGATTCCAAACAGTCGGACTATTCGTTCAATAAGCCTTATTCGGAAGAAACGGCTAAACACATCGACGAGGAAGTTCGTAAGATCGTTGATATCGCCTATACTCGTACGAAAGACCTGCTGACCGACAAACGGGAGGCACTGGAGATCATCGCGAAAGAACTGCTTGAAAAAGAGATTCTTTATCAAAATGATCTGGTTCGTCTGATTGGCAAACGCCCGTTCGAGCGTGAGACGGTATATCAGGCTTATAAAAACAAAGGAGTGGCTGAAGAGATCAAGGAAGAAATCGGTAAAGAAGCGAAACCCGCCGAAACCGAGCCTGAATCGCTGCCGTTATAAGCATCGCTTAAGTCAATAAAAAAGGGACCCTGTACAGGGTCCCTTTTTTATTGACTTATTTTTTACCCAGTTCAATGACTTGCATATCCAGTATGCGCCCCGCGTCGAGCGAAAAACGCAGCAGGGTACGCATGGTATGAAAACCGGTTTTTCCGGCTGCCCCCGGATTGAGGAAAAGCAGGTTCCGCATCGCCGGATCACGGGTGACTTTCAGCATATGTGAATGCCCACAGACAAAAAGATCGGGCGGGCTGGTCTTTAAATGCGGCCGCACCGCTGGATTGTACTTAGGTGGTGAGCCACCAATGTGAGTCATCCAAACGGTTAAGCCTTCGAGGGTAAACCGTTGATGGGCGGGTAAATCGATGGCTTCGCGGTCGATGTTTCCGCAGACAATACGCAAAGGGCGAAAGGCCTTCAACTGATCGGCTACGGTCAGTTGCCCCACATCGCCGGCATGCCAGATTTCATCGCAGGCATCAAAATGAGTGAAGACCTGCGGATCGAGGTAACTATGCGTATCAGACAGTAAGCCAATTCGTGTCATACGTCGTGTAGAGACGCCAGAGATGGTGTCTTCTGTGTAGAAATAGTTATAGGTTAAAACCAAGGCATTCCTGGCGTATAGAAAGGCCAGGAATGAAATGTTAGATAGCCCTACGAGAGGATCAACTCCTTCATTTCGCTCCGAATCCGCTTTTTGTCGATCTTCCCAACGCTTGTCTTCGGAATGTCGGGTACGAAAACGATTCGGTCAGGAACATACCATTTGTGAAGTTCGCCCCGGTCGACCTTTGCTGATAGGCAGGCCTTTATACTTTCAGCCGTAAGCTTATAGCCTGGTTTCTGAACGATGAGCGCGTGTGGTCGTTCTCCCCAGTGCTCGTCGGGCAGTCCAATAACGGCCGACTCGGCAACGCCCTCCACCTGCGACAGCACATCTTCCATATCCAGTGAGGAAACCCACTCCCCACCGGTTTTAATGACGTCTTTTGTCCGGTCCGCAATCACTACCCAGTTGTCGGGCGTAATGCTGGCCACATCGCCGGTATGCAGCCAGCCCCCTTTCCATAAATCGGCACCCCGCTCAGGATCGTTGTAGTATCCCTGCGTAAGCCAGGGACCGCGGGCTACAATCTCGCCGAGCGCATGGCCATCGTGTGGTACGAATTGCCCATGGTCGTCCATCAGGCGCATCTCGATGAAGGGCGAAATGCGCCCGGCTCGTGTCCGTAGTTCAAGCTGCTCGGCGGCAGGTAGCTGTTTTTCCTGGTCGTTTAGATAACCGACAGCCATGACTGGAGCTGTTTCAGACATACCGTAACCCGACATAACCGTAATACCCAGGTCAATTGCGGCTTTGGCCAATCCTTTTGTGAGCGCTGAGCCACCAATCAACACTTTCCAGCGACTGAGATTATCCCGGTATTTCTGAGCCGCTGGACTGCTAACCAGCATATTCAAAATGGTAGGTACGCAGTGTGATAGCGTAACGCCTTCAGTAATCAACAGCTTAAGCAGGACTTCGGGGTCATAGCGGCCCGGATAAACCTGCTTGGCCGCCATCATCGTTGCCAGAAATGGAAATCCCCAGGCATGGACGTGGAACAAAGGCGTTATGGGCATATACACGTCCGACGACCCTTTAAAGGGCATAGCTTCGTACCCGATGATATAAGTCAGCAACCCCATGGTGTGCATGAATAATTGCCGGTGAGAGAAGTATACCCCTTTCGGATTGCCCGTCGTGCCGGTTGTATAAAAGGTGGTAGCCCAGGTATTTTCGTCGAAGTCGGGGAAATCGTACTCGGAGGAGGCCGCTGCCAGTAGTGCTTCGTATTCGCCCGAAAAAGAGGACGGTACATCGGCAAGGGGCGTACCGGAATACACTTTATCGCTTAAAATAACGTATTTCTTAACCGTGGTAAGCTGGCCCTGAATGGCGTTTAGTATAGGCAGGAAATCTTCATGAATGAGTACAATCGAATCTTCCGCATGATTCATGGTATACAAAATCTGAGCAGGTGACAGCCGTACATTGACCGTATGCAGAATAGCGCCCAGACTGGGAATGCAGAAAAAAGCCTCGAGATACCGGTGGCTGTCCCAGTCCAGAACCGCTACGGTATCTCCTGGTTTAACCCCCAGGTCGGTCAGGATATTAGCCAGTTTACGCACCCGCTGATTAAACTCGACGTAGTTCATGCGAAATAAGTCACGGTAAATAATTTCGCGCTGAGGTTCGTAGTTGAGCGATTGAGCCAGCAGTTGCTTGATGAGTAGCGGGGGCTCGTGAGCCTCGGCCGTACGGGGGATTAGTTTTGTCTGAATCATTTTAGCGGCAGCGGTTTAGGAGGTTGTTCTCCGGGCTTAGATGCGGCTCGGCAACAATTACTATAAAAACGAAGGAGCCGAAGGTAGGGTTGAATGAAGTAAAGAAAAAATAATGGTGAATACAAAAGCCCGCTTCTGAACCGTTCAGAAGCGGGCTTTTGTCATACTAAGCGCGCCCAGTCCTACAGCAGTAACCCTGCCAAAGTGGCGGACATATAGCTGGCCAATGTGCCACAGATGAGCGCTTTGAAACCCAGCTTAGCTAAATCGCTCCGACGTTTGGGCGCTAACTCGCCAATACCGCCCACCTGAATAGCAATAGAACTGAAATTGGCAAAACCGCAGAGCGCGAAGCTGACAATGGCAATGGTTTTTGGGTCGAGCGTTGGTTTAACTTTGATGAGTTCGAGGTAAGCAACAAATTCATTGACGACCATTTTGGTCCCCATCAGCGATCCAGCCGTCTGAATATCTTTTCCCGGAACGCCCATGGCCCAGGCAAAAATAGAAAATACCTTGCCCAGTAAGAAGTTGAGACTTAGGCTGCTCGTTCCAAACACGTAGAACCCTACCCGGAATAACAGGCTGTCGATGAGCGCAATCAGAGCGATAAAGCCAATCAACATCGCCACTACGTTCAATCCTACTTTTAATCCCTCACTCGCCCCCGCAGCAATGGCATCGAGCAGATTCGCGTGAATCTTTTTTATTTCTACTTTAATAACACCCTGCGTGTCTGAGGTCTCGGTTTCGGGCATCACGATTTTACTGATCACCAATGCACCCGGCGCGGCCATAATGCTGGCGGCCAGCAGGTAAGGCGCGGGCACACCCAGCGAAATATATACGGCCAGTACACCACCGGCGATGCAGGCAAAGGAGCCTGTCATGCTGGCCAGCAATTCGGAATTGGTCATGCCGTTGAGATAAGGCTTAATCATGATCTGCGCTTCGACCTGCCCGACAAACGTACTGGCCACGTTGGAGAGCGCTTCGGCACCACTAACGCCCATAAGCCACTTCATAGCCCGCGCCATGATGGCGACAATCCGCTGCATGATACCCAGGTGATAAAAAATATTGACGAGTACCGCTACAAAAATAATGGTCGGGATAACCTTAAAGAAAAAGATGAAATCATTCCCCGGACCAAAAACTTTCGTTAGCACATCGGTGCGGACAAGCGACGAAAAAACGAACTCGGCTCCCGTATTGGCTTTTTGCAAGAGCCGGTCGACATAGTAGCCAAGCCGTTGAAAAAGAGTCTGGCCAATATCGGTTTTGAGGACAAAAACGGCTAAGCCAAACTGAAGCGCCAGCCCTACGCCGACGGTACGAAAATTAATTGCTTTGCGATTATTGGACAGGGCATAGGCAATACCCAGAATTAAAACAATGCCAATTAGGCCGGTGAAGCGATTCATTCAAAAAAGACGAAGTACAGTTAGGTCAGCTAAGATACAAAAAGAGTAGCTAGTAAATGAGAATAGGACCAACTGGCAAATAATATTCGCCAATTAGTCCTATTCTCGTCAGACTGTGTTAACTGGTGAGTGAAGGCAAATCCAGGACAAAATCCGGCAAAACCGCTTTCTCCGATAACCGACCAAACCCTAAAATGCTCTTCCGTTCCGTATCGAGCCGGTACATGTACCCGTACCAGTTCCATCGGCTTATTCATTAAGCCATCGAATATAAACGGCAGTTCGCTAGATGTTCGCAATGGCCCGTTCGGCACCTTCCTGATATTCTTCTTCAAGCTTGGCTACCTCAGCCAGTTTAGACGCTGAATCGAACAGGCGCGCATCCGTAACTTCCTTTTCAGTTACGTCAAAAAAGCGTTTGTGCATGTTGAAGGGTTCACTTCCCTCGGGCACGTCGCATTTTTTGAAGTCACCATCTTCTTTTAGTTCGTAAGAATTTACGTTATCGAGCAGGTTATAACTCAGGATCAGGATCGCCTGCTGTTTGACCCGAGGGTCGGCCAGGTAAAAGAGCGATTCGATCCGCCGGTCGAAGCTACGAACCATGACGTCGGCGCTGCCGCCGTAGACCTTCGGATCACCGTTATTGTGAAAATAATAGATTCGGGTGTGTTCCAGGTAATCGCCGACAATGGAGCGAACCGTAATGTTGTCGCTTAGCCCGGCTCGCTGCGGACGCAGGCAACAAATGCTCCGAACAATCAGACGAATGGGAACGCCTGCCTGCGAAGCCTTGTATAATTCGTCGATTACCTGCTTGTCTTCCAGGGAGTTAACTTTAATGCAGACACCACTCGGCAGGCCCCGCTGCGCATTGTCGGCTTCGATTCGGATCAACTTGATAAGCTGTTCGCGCATATCCCGCGGAGCCGTAATGAGGTATTGATACTCGTTTGGCAGTGAGTGGCCCGTGATGACATTGAAGAACTCCGAAATGTCATGCGTGTAGATTTCGTTCGTAGTCAGCAAACCGATGTCGGTGTACAGCTTCGACGTATCTTCATTGTAGTTACCGGTGGCCATGTGCGCGTACCGGACCACCCGGCTACCTTCACTGCGGACCACCAGGAGTAGTTTCGTGTGGGTTTTGAACTTACTGATGCCATAAATGACAAAACAGCCTGCTTTCTGGAGCCGTTGGGCTTCGCGGATGTTATTCTCCTCATCGAACCGGGCTTTTACTTCGAACAGGACCGATACGTGTTTGCCGTTTTCGGCCGCTTTCAGCAAAGCTTCTGTTATGCGGGACCGTTTGGCTAGTCGGTAAACCGTAATTTTTATGGCCAGCACGTTCGGATCTTCAGCCGACTGTTCGAGGAGTTGCAGGACTGGCTCGAAATTATTGTATGGATGATGCAGCAGCAGGTCGCGCTGTTTGATCAATTCGAAAATATCGTCTGTCTTATCGCGGCCTATACCCAGTGCCGGAACCGGCGCATGAGGAAGGGGCATATCGTCTTTGAATTCCTGATTACCGATAATCTGCCAGAAAGCCGAAAAATCGAGTAAGGTATGCGATTCGAATATATTCAGGTCGTCGATTTCCCAGCGTTTCTTAAGCAGATTCAGCATCCAGGGTGAGGCTATTTCACCGCTTCCGTTCGTCTCGATCTCGACGCGCGTAACCCGCCCCAGTCGTCGGTTTTTAATTTTTTGCCGAACTTCATCCAGGAAATCAACTTCATCGTCATCGTTTTCATCCAGCGTGAAATCGCCATTTCGGGTAATCCTGAACAGTGTGAGCGAAAGGATGTCGACGTTACGGTAGAGTTTCTTTAGATTCTGGCGGACGATTTCCTCGATGGGCAGAAAGACAACGCCATCTTCCCGTTCGAAGGATAGAAAGCGGGGCAGGTTGGCCGGAATCTGCACGAAGGACAGCCGCTGCCGATCGTCTTCATCCTCCGAGCGCTGGCTTTGCAGATCGGCTCCTTCCGGACTCTGCGTGACCACCCCGAAAATAAGTACCTTCGCCAGCAGCACCGGGAATGTATGGGTATAGTCGTACAGCATGGGCGTCAGTGTCGGATAGATGGCCCGGTCGAAGTAGTTGGTTGCTTCCGTCTGCTCGTCTGTCGTCAACTGGTCATAGGCTACCAGCTGAAGCCCGGTTTCGAAAAACAGGGGTAGCAACTGCTCTGAAAATACTGCCTGCTGGTCCTGAAAAAAAAGATGGGCGGCCGTGTATAGCGCCTTTCTGAAGGGCACTTCGCGTAAGCCCGAATAATCGATGCGCTGCTTGTGGTAGTCCAGGTAATTGTACAGGCTCCCCACGCGGATCATGAAGAACTCGTCGAGATTCGAAGCTGAAATAGCCAGGAATTTCAGCCGTTCCATCAGGGTGCGGTTTGGGCTACGGGCCTGGTCCAGTACGCGCTCGTTGAATTTTAACCAGCTTAAATCGCGGCTGAGATAATCACTCTGATCAATGACGCTACTGACTTTTTCGCTGACTTTGGCCATTTTGTCGATCGTCTGAACGGGTGCACTGGTCGGGCGCTGGGTAAACCGGGAAACCAGATTCCCCAGTATCGTGCGGTTAGGATTCAAGGAATAACGCATACTCAATTTTAAGCTTTCAAGTAAAACAAAAAAGCGGGCTTTTTGGCCCGCCTTATGTTATCATTCGGTTAAACATCGACCCGGGCGTATTTCGCATTCCGTTCGATGAAATCGCGTCGGGGCGCCACCTCGTCGCCCATCAGGGTCGAGAAGACGTGATCGGCATCGGCGGCCGACTCAACCGTTACGATTTTCAGGCTGCGGGTGTCGGGGTTCATGGTCGTGCTCCAGAGCTGCTCGGCATTCATTTCGCCGAGCCCTTTGTAGCGTTGCACGCCTACGTTTTCTTCGCGGCCTGCACCCGCCAGTTCTTTCACGGCCGCTTCGCGCTGTGCTTCGGTCCAGCAGTAGCGCTCTTCCTTGCCTTTCTTCACCAGATACAGCGGAGGTTGCGCAATGTAAATATAGCCGTTGTCGATCAGGGCTTTCATGTTGCGGTAGAACAGCGTCAGAATCAGTGTCCGGATGTGGCTGCCATCTACGTCGGCATCGGTCATGATGATGATTTTATGATACCGAAGTTTATCCAGGTTCATCACCGTCTCGTCGTCTTTCTTTTCAAGCCGTACGCCCAGCGCTGTCCAGATATTTTTTATTTCTTCGTTTTCATAGATCTTGTGCTCCATGGCTTTCTCGACGTTCAGGATCTTACCCCGCAACGGCAGAATAGCCTGGAAAGCCCGGTTACGGCCTTGCTTCGCCGTACCGCCCGCCGAGTCGCCCTCAACCAGGTAAAGTTCGCATTTCTCCGGATCGGTATCGGAACAGTCGGCCAGTTTGCCCGGTAGCCCCATGCCGCCCATAAAATCCTTACGCTCGGTCATGATACGCTTATAGGCCAGATCGGCGGCAATGCGCGCCTGCGCCGACACCAGCACTTTCTTGACGATGCCCGTCGCGGTTTTGGGATTTTCTTCCAGCCAGGTTTCGAGCAGATCGGCCATTGCCTGACTGACCGCACTGACCACCTCCTGGTTGCCCAGTTTGGTTTTGGTTTGTCCTTCGAACTGCGGTTCCTGAACTTTCACCGAAATAACGGCGGTTAGGCCCTTGCGGAAATCTTCTCCGCTGAAGCTGACCTTGCCCGAATTTTTGGGTAGTACGCCGGGGTTTTTGTCGGCATAATTTTTCAGCACCCGGGTCAGCGCCGAGCGGAAGCCCTGTACGTGCGTACCGCCCTCGTGGGTGTTGATGTTGTTTACGTACGACAGTACGTTCTCACCGGCTTCGTAGTTGTATACCAGCGCTACCTGTACGGGGGTCGAGCCTTTGTCGCTTTCCATGTAGATGGGTTTCATGCCATCGAGCGAGGGGCGGGTTTCGTCCAGATACTCGACGAACTCGACCAGCCCTCCTTCCGAAAAGAAATCATCCTGACGCAGCGGTTCACCGGTTTCGTCCAGTTCGCGCAGGTCTTTCAGGAAGATATGGATGCCTTTGTTGAGATACGCTAGCTCGCGCAGACGACCGGCTACGGTATCGTACTTATAAACCGTCTCGGTAAAGATGCTACCGTCGGGTTTGAAATGCGTTATGGTGCCGGTATCGCTGGCTTCGCCAATGACCCGCACGTCATACTGAGGAATGCCTATTTTATACTCCTGTTCGAAGATTTTGCCTTCGCGGTGCACTTCCACCCGCATGTCGGTCGAAAGCGCATTGACGCAGGAAACACCGACCCCGTGCAGACCGCCGGAAACTTTGTAGGTATCTTTATCGAATTTACCACCGGCGTGCAGAATGGTCATGGCAATCTCCAGGGCCGACTTCCCCATTTTGGTGTTGATGCCGGTCGGGATGCCCCGTCCGTTATCCTGAACAGTAATGGAATTGTCGGGGTTGATGGTTACGCTGATTTTATCGCAGTAGCCTGCCAGCGCTTCGTCAATAGAGTTATCAACGACCTCCCAAATCAGGTGGTGCAGTCCCCGAATCCCGACATCGCCGATGTACATGGCGGGCCGTTTCCGAACGGCCTCCAGGCCCTCTAAAACGGTGATGTTATCGGCACCATATGTACTGTTGGGTGCGGTCGCAACGGGAGCATCTGCTTCAATCAATTCGTTGGTCATATTATAAGGAAAAAATGTCAAAAATTTGTTGTTCAGGGCTTAGTCAACCGTACCTTGGGGGTATACGTTACAGATTGTAAAAATACAAAAAATAATCGTTTTTTCCTACCCCTTTTGGTAAGATTTGCATAATATACAAAAAAATGTTTTAACCCCCAAGTTACTTCCCAATTAATGGCTTTTACGCACTCTGAGACCCGGTTACGATTCGTTTTGCCAGTCAACAGTAGGGGATATACAAGCCGGAAATTAAGTTTTCAGAACGCGTTTTTTTACACGACTAATTCACAAAAAAATAGTATTGAAGGCGCAAACCATCCAGCTGTATTCGATCGTGATTTATGCGTAAAATTTTTCGCTGTTCAGGCCAGACGATTCGGAGTCGCCGGGCGCAAAAAATTAAAGCCAGACGGCAGGGGTCTGGCTTTGGCATACACGGTAAAAAGCGATTAATCTTCTGGATAAGGAATGTAGACGAAACCGGCAAAATCGCCATGAACGACGAACAGACAGCAGTACTCGTCGGGCTTTTTGTAGTTTTCTTTCCAGAGGTCTACCGATTCGGGGCCGATCAGTGCCCGCTGCACGAATTCATCCAGAAACGAGGCTTTATAATTCCACTGATTTTCCAGCTCGTTTACGCCGATCAGCAACTGCCCCACGGGCACATCCCGACGGGAGGCTACAAAGACAGGGTATTCCGAAAATCCGCGTTTCCGGATCTGATACGATGCTTCCTTCAACTGGTCGGCCACTTTGACAAAGTCCGACGAAATAGCTCCCATCAATTCCTTGTTAACGTCGTAGGAGTTAGCGTCGTCGAGTAACGTATTTTCGTTGCTGTGGTTGATCATCGGATAAGTTGATCGTAGTTAGTTGATAGTGGGCAGTCGATAGCTACTGACTACCAGCTACTTGTTTTAAAACCGGGCCGCCAGCAAGAGGTCCAGATCCTTGAAACGCAGGTTGAACTTCCGGGCAATGTAGGCATTGGTAAGCGTCCCTTTATGAGTATAAACACCTTTCATAAACCAACGGTTCGCATACATCATCTGCTCGATGCCTCCTGTGGTACCGGTTTCCAGCAAAAAAGGCAGAAAGATATTGCTCAGGGCCATACTGGCCGTGTAAGCGACCCGGGCGGCAATATTCGGAACGCAGTAGTGGATCACGCCCATATGCTTGTAGGTCGGATTCTTGTGGGTCGTCATGCGGGAGGTCTCGAAGTTGCCACCCTGGTCGATGGATACATCGATGATGACCGAGCCTGGCTTCATACGGCCAACCATTTCTTCGGTGACCACAACGGGGCTAAGACCGTCGCTGGCGCGCATGGCCCCGATGACCAGATCGGCCCGCTGCACGGCTTCCGTCAGCGTATCGGAGTCGATGATGGAGGTGTAGACGTGCTGACCGACGGCGTATTTGAGCCGCTGGAGTTTGTACAGATGCCGGTCGAAAATTTTGACATCGGCGCCCATCCCCAAGGCGGTTCGGACGGCATATTCGGTCACGGTTCCGGCCCCCAGCATGACTACTTTCGTTGGCGGAACGCCGGTGATACCGCCCATGATAATTCCCCGCCCATTATCTGCATTGCTCAGGTATTCGCTGGCGATGAGCAGCACGGTACTGCCGGCAATCTCGCTCATCGACCGAATTATGGGTAAGCCGCCGGCCTGATCCTCAATGTATTCGTAGCCAAAAGCCGTTAGGTTCTTGCTGTTGATTCGCTCGAAATAAGCTTTGTCATGAGCAGGCAGATTCAGAGCCGAAATAACCGTACTGCCCGATTTTACATGTTCGAACTCTTCGTCAATCAGCGGTTCGATTTTCAGGATCAGGTTGGCTTCGTAAACTTCCTTCGGCGATTTGGCGATCTGAGCACCCGCTTCGCTGTATTCGCTGTCCGGGAATTTGGCTTTTTCGCCCGCGCCCTGCTCAACGATAACATTATGGCCATTACGAACCAGAATGGCTACGGCTTCGGGAGTGAGCGCAATGCGGTTTTCCTGAAGCGATACTTCTTTGGGTAACCCGATGAGCAGGCTGTTCTGGTCGCTTTTCAGAGCCAGTGGGGCTTCTTTCGGATATAGGGCCGTTTGGGCTAATTTCTCAAATCCAGTCACATGTGCAACGTTTACGATTTGCAGTCTGCTGGTGTTGGGTTTCGGCCAGCGCTACCCTTTATTTTGCAGACGGCAAACTGAATGCCGAAAACTATCCAATCAACTCAGTTTCAATCGTCCGGTGGCTGTTTTTACCGACCGATACACGAATCTGATAATACGAGGCAGGCCAGAGGGAGGTCATGTGTTCGGGCCGCTCGATAAAGCAATAACTACCCGAAGCCATGTAGGTTTCGAGGCCGCGATCCAACGCTTCGGCTTCGTTCCGCAGCCGGTGGCCATCGACATGATAAACCGAATGGCCTTCGTGGGTCGTATACTCGTTCACGATCGAAAACTCGGGGCTCTGTACGGGGCTGATCACCCCCAGCATTTGGCAGAGGGTTTTAATCAGGGTCGTTTTGCCCGCGTCTTTTTCTCCCGTAAATAGCCATACCGGCTGATGGCGCCCTTGGGCCAGTAACTGATGGGCTACGGCGTCGAGGTCGTCGGCGTGATGAGTATGCAACGTCATGGGCCTGTTGGATCGATAGCCCGCAAAGATACAGATTTTTAAGCCGTCCACTTCGTTCGCATCGGCCGACTGAGCAGACGGTCGGCTTCGGCGTCTTTTTCGAACTTCTCTTTGGCTGGATTCCAGTGCAGCGGGCGCCCCAACTGATAGGCAATGTTCCCGAGGGTGCAGACCGAAGCGGTCCGGTGGCCTACCTCCACGTCGCAGATTGGATTCTTGCGGCTGCGGATAGCGTCGAGGAAGTCTTTGTAATGATTGTCACTGAAATAAACCCGCTTGTCGGTTTCGCCGATAACCTTGTCTTTCAGCGTTTCCGGGGTGGTGGTCAGTTCGCCACGGGCTACTTTCACTTCGCCCTCGGTGCCGATAAACTGACAGAACTGTTTGCCTTCTACGGGTGTGTGGTGCATCTCAACGCCGTTGGCATACCGGTATACCAAACCCTTGCCGTCTGCGCCGGGAATCAGCTCGACCGGGCCGGAGTTATCCATATCGAGCCCCCACTGCGCAATGTCGAACATGTGGGCGCCCCAGTCGGTCATACCGCCCCCGCCAAAGTCGCGAATGTCGCGCCATTTGCCCCAGAATGAGGCTGTTAGCGTCGGATCCAGCACATTATTGTAAGGTCGCTCAATTGCATTCGGACCCAGCCAGGCATCCCAGTTGAGGCCTGCCGGAATTGGTTCGGCGGCTAAATCGAACTCGTGCGGGGGGCCGCCTACGTTGACGTTGATGGTTTTGATCTGCCCGATGTAGCCGTTACGTACCAGCTCGACAGCCTGCCGGAACTCTTTCCAGGAGCGTTGCATGTTGCCGGTCTGGAACACGCGCTTGTATTTGCGGGTAGCTTTCACCATGTCCCGGCCTTCGGCGATGGTGAGCGACAGGGGCTTTTCGCAGTAGATGTCTTTTCCGGCTTTCGCAGCTGCTATCGCAATGGCACTATGCCAGTGGTCGGGCGTGGCGATGACTACGGCGTCGATGCCCTTACTGGCGAGCAGCGTCCGGTAGTCGTCGTATTTCTGGCAACCGGTATAGCTCGCTTTTTCGGTTTTGTCGGCATAAAATTTATTGACGGCTTCGACAAACGGGTCCATTTTCGGCTGGTCTACATCGCAGACGGCTACAACGCGGGCGTCGTTCTTCAGAAACTGGTTTCGAAGCCCATTGGCCTGTTTACCAAGCCCGATAAACCCTAGCGCGATCTGATCACTGGGAGCCAGATAACCCCGGCCTAGTACATGACGGGGAACGATATAGAAAGCTGACAAGCTGGCAGCCTGCTTCAGGAATGTCCGGCGGGTGGTCGAAGCCGATGTATCTTTCATGAACGTAGTCGTTTACCAAACAAAAGAGAAGAACGGGTAAGCTATACTTGCTTATCGGGAGCTATAATTCGACGGCTCCGTAGCGTCTGACCAGTTCATACGAATACGTCTGGTTGAGTCTTACCCCAGCGCGGATGAGAACCCACACTATAGTAAATTTGATTCCCCTGTCTAATCTTTGTAAGAGCGTGGACCTGTATCGACACAAAAATTCCCCAACTGTCCGCTGTCAGTTAGCGGGGCAGTTGGGGAATCTGCAGGCGGTTTATTGATCAGTAGCCGGTATTCTGTGGAAACGTCGCCTTGTTGTTATACACGTCGATTTCCGACTGCGGAATAGGGTAGACCGTCCGGTAATCCGGCATCGTAATGCCAGTCACTTTAATGGCCGCCACGGCCGTTCCTGTTCGAACCAGGTCGAACCACCGGTCGTTTTCTAGGGCGAGTTCCAGCCGGCGTTCGGCAATCACCGCCGTCTGAAACGCTTCTTTGGTAGCCAGCTGCGCGCTGGTATAAGCAGCCACGCCCGCCCGCGTCCGCACCCGGTTCAGCGCTGTAAACGCGTCGCCAGTGGCCTGATAGCCAACCTGATTGAGGGCTTCGGCGTACAGCAGCAGCACGTCCGCGAAACGTAAGACCGGGAAGTCGTTACCCACGTCGTTCGTTGCCGACAGTTCGTCGTAATACTTGCGCGGAACGGCATTGATGCTGCTCGGAACGGGCACCTGCACTGTCAGCGGAAGCCGCTTGTCGCCAGTGGGGTAGGCGGCCCGCAACGAAGGTTCGATGTTGTCGCCGATGCTGGTGCCAAACCACGAACCGTGCCCTTCGCCCTGTAATCCTCCTTTCTTGTATTTGACCGAGAACAGCAGCTCCGCGTTGTTTTTGTTCGTTACCAGAAACACGTCGGCCACGTTGGGAAGCAACTGATAGGTCGTTCCGTTGACCAGATCTTTCAGCGTCGATACAGCCAGATCATACTTCTTTTCGGTCACGTACACTTTGCCCAGCAGCCCTTTTGCGGCACCGGAGGTCGCCCGGCCGATGTCGTTGCCGGTGTAGGTAGCCGGTAACCCCGCTGCAGCTGCCGTCAGGTCTTTTTCGATGGCTGCGTAAATGTCGGTCACTTCGTTGCGGACGTACGAACGCGCGTCGGTCGTTGTACCGGCCGTCAGTACCAGCGGCACTTTGCCCCAGAGACGCACCAGATTGAAATACGACAGGGCCCGGATAAACTGCGCTTCGCCTTTATAACGCGCTTTCAGAGTCGCATCCATGGTTACCGCATCGATCTTGTCCAGAATCAGATTGCAGCGGTTGATACCCGTGTAGAGGCTTCCCCAGGTGTCGCGCAGGATGGTGTTCGTGGTCGGCTCGATAAACCGGTCGATGTTGTAGCGTAGCCCGGCGCTCGATGAGGGGTCGTTGTCGAGCACATTGTCGCTGCGGGCTTCGATCAGGGTAAAGAAATCGTTGCCGTACTGGTTGGAGCTTTGCAGTGCATCGTAGGCCCCGTTGACCGCGTTATTAAAATCCGTGGCGGTCTTATAAAAATTATCGACGTTCGGCTGCGACAGTGGCTTGAGGTCCAGAAAGTTTTTCTGACAGGCCGTCAGCCCCACGACAGCGGTAAGAATTATGGCTATTTTTTTCATGATTCGTTAGAAGGATAAGTTGAGACCGACCGACGTAGTGCGGGGGAGGGGATAGGTTCCGTAATCTTCGCCCGACGACAGCGCGCTGTCGGGGCGGCTGTTGACCTCGGGGTTGAAACCCAGATACTTCGTGAACGTAAACGGGTTCTGTGTGGTCACATACAGTCGGGCCCGGCTCAGCCGTAGTCGGGTCAGCAGTGCGCCCGGCAGCGAATAGCCCAGCGTGATGGTCCGGATACGTACGTACGAACCATCTTCGATATGCCAGGTCGAGATTTCGCCGTTGGAGCCCGAAGCCAGCCGGTTGGCGCGGTTCACCAGTCCATTGCCGGGGTTCTCCGGCGACTGCCAGCGGTCGAGCGCCCCTTTGAACAGGTTGCCGTTGCCTTCCATATTGTAGATATACCGGCGAATCAGGTTCATGATTTTATGCCCCTGCACCCCCTGCACAGCAATGCCCAGATCGAAGCCCCGGTAGGCGAAATTGGTGTTGAACCCGAACGTGTACTTCGGAAAATAGCTGCCCGTTACCGACCGGTCGCTGCTGAAATCGATCTTACCGTCTCCGTTGGTATCCCGGAATTTAAAATCGCCGGGGCGGGTCGTGCTGGTGTGCGGATAGGCATCGATTTCCGCCTGATTCTTAAACACGCCGTCGTAAATCATGGTATAGTATTCGCCGATCGGATGGCCAATCTGGGTGATAAACTGCGCACCGGCCACGCCACCGGCTACGATGATCGGGTCGCCGGCGGGGCCGAGGGCTTTAACTTCGTTGCGGTTGGTAGCGATGTTGGCATTAGCCTCCCAGCGTAGCCGTCCGAAGGTCTGCCGCGTGCCGACCGTAAATTCAAGTCCGCGGTTGTTGACTTTTCCGATATTCTGCAGCTCCGTGCTAAAGCCCGACGCCCGCGGCACAGGTACGTTCAGAAGCAGGTCGGAGGTGTTGGCATTGTAATAATCGACGGTCAGGTTCAGCTTGTTCTGCAGGAAACTCACGTCGAAACCCACATCAAGCATGGCGGTTTTTTCCCACTTCAATTTGTCGTTGGCCGAATTGCCCGGTGCCAGACCACTCACGATGGTTTCGTTGCCGAGAATGTAGTTCTGGTAGTTGAGCAGACTGACCGAGCCGTAGTTCGGAATCTGGAAATTACCCGTCAGCCCGTAGCTGGCCCTGATTTTAAAATCACTCAGCCAGTTTACGGATTTCAGGAACGACTCCTGCGAAATGTTCCAGCCTGCCGACACTGACGGAAAATACCCCCAGCGGTTGTCGCGGCCGAAACGCGACGACCCATCGGCCCGGATAGCCGCCGATACCAGGTACTTACCGCCGTAATCGTACTGTACCCGACCCAGATACGACAGCAGCGACCACTCCTGAATATCGGAGCTTCCCGACGAAACCTGCCCGGCGTTGAGGGTATAAACCAGGTCGTTCGGGAAATTGGTAGCCGTCAGCTCATTGGCCACCCGCCGGTCTTTCTGCGAGGTAAAACCTGCCAGTCCTGAAAGGGTATGCTGCCCGAACGAGCGGTTGTACGTCAGGGTATTTTCAACCAGCCAGTCGACAAAGTTCTGCGCCCGCGAGAAGCCCGTTGGCACCGAAGCCCCTTTCCGGTCGCGAACTTCGAGGGTAGACGGCCGGTAATAATCGCGCTGGAAACTGTTGATGTCGGTTCCTACGCTGAGCCGATACGCCAGCCCCTTGATGATCTCGTACTGTGCGTAGGCATTCCCCAGCACCCGCAACTGGCTCAGTTTGTCGCTGACTTGGTTGGCAATAGCTACCGGATTCAGAATCGACGTAGCGCCGTAACCCCAGGCGTTGCCTGTCCAGTTATATGACCCGTCCGGGTTATAGACCGGGAAGATCGGCGGCATTTGCAGCGCCAGCCCAACGACGCCTTCGCCCAGATACGGCCCTTCGGCTTTGATCAGGTCGTGGTACGAATAGGTTGGGTTCAGGTTGACCCCCGCCGTCAGCCGGCCGCTTTTCACTTCGACATTGGCGCGGGCGCCGTAGCGTTTGAAGCCCGAATTGATGACCACCCCCCGCTGGTTGAGGTAATTACCGGAGATATAAAACTTGACGTTGTCTTTGCCGCCCGAGATCGACAGCGTATGGTTCTGAATCGGGGCGGCCCGAAAGATGGCGTCCTGCCAGTCGGTGTTGGTGAGACCCGCCTGTCCGCTCAGATAGGGAACGATTTCGGGCTGGATAAGTGTGCTGGGTGCGCCTACCCCTTTGTTGCGGATGTCGTTCGAGTCGGTTGGTTTTTCCGTCGGATTTCGGTCGATGTAGGCGTTGTTTTTGGCTTCGTAGCTCAACTGTGCATATTCGTAGGCGTTGATCATGTCGATTTTTTTCGATACGGTCTGCGTGCCGATGTACGAATCGTAACTGATCGTGGTCTTGCCTTCTTTTCCTTTTTTGGTGGTCAGCAGCACTACGCCGTTGGAGCCGCGCGAACCGTAGATGGCAGCCGCCGAGGCATCTTTCAGGACCTCGATGCTCTCGATATCATCGGTGTTGATGGTGCTTAGTACGTTGATCGGGTTATCGGGAAACTGCGTGTTGGTGCCGCCGGTTGCGTACTTGGTATCGCGCGAGAGCGGAATCCCATCGATGACGTAGAGCGGGTCGTTGCCGGCGCTGATTGAGCCCGTTCCACGCACCCGCACGGACAGCGCAGCCCCCGGTGCACCCGAGGTCTGCGTTACCTGCACCCCCGCGATCTTGGCCGCCAGTGCCTGATCGAAACTGGCGACGGGCTGGTTGGCCAGGTCTTTAGCCTTCACTGAACCGATGGCGGTAGTGATGTCGCGCTTGTTCTGTACGCCATAGCCCACCACTACTACTTCGCCCAGGGCGTTGTCAGTGGCGGTCAGTTTTACATCCACGACGCTTCGGTTTCCAATGGTCACTTCGGTCGGCTGATAACCGATGAATGAAAAAACCAGGGTTTTGGCGCCCGCCGGCACATTAAGCTGGTATTTTCCCTGCGCATCGGACGTGGCCCCTACGCTGGTGCCTTTGGCCTGGATAGTCGTACCGGCCAGGGCGTCGCCGGTAGTCGCATCGGTAACGGTACCGGTAATTGTCTGAGCGTAGCTGAACTGAACCATCAGGAACAGCAGACTGAAAAACGCTCCTAGTCGATACCCATTTCGGGCAGATTCTGGTAACGGACTGATCATAAACGGATTGTTTACAGTGAAAAATTTCAGGCTGGAAAAGGTAGGTTAGTAAGGCTCGTTCGAGCCGATGCAAGTATACTAGTAAACTGGGTATTTTTTTATAGACTTTTAAGGACGGTCAGGCGTTGCATCGAGTTTTTTATAGAAAGTCTATTGATTTTGACGGGTAATGCCGTTGTGTCCCGGCTGAAATGGCGATTTTAACCCACAAAAAAAGCCCGACCTATGACAGATCGGGCTTTAGTAGCTGTAAAAAAATCAGGAACAGGCCGTTACCTCTTAAGGGAGTTTAACGGTAATTTTAATAGCCGGGGTTCTGCTTGAGCGTAGCCTGACCACTAACTTTGCTGTTCAGGATTTCCTGGAGCGGTATCGGATAATACTCGTGTTTGCCTTTTACAAACTGGGCGCCCTTGAAGTAGGTCCGCATGTTCGACTCTTTTTGCATGTAGGCGTTCAGCGTTTCGGCGGCAATACCCCAGCGGACCAGATCGAAGAAGCGGTGGCCTTCCATACCGAACTCCAGCCGGTGCTCGAAACGAACCGCTTTGCGGGCAGCCTCCTTGTCGGTCCAGGGTTGATTGTAGAGGCCGATGGTGTAGTTAGCTGCCGGTTTGCCGTCGTCCATTTTTACGAACCCGTCCGGGTTTGAAGCACGCTTCCGGATGATATTGACGTATTCCCGCGCTTTTTCCAGACTACCGACCTCGATTTCCGCTTCAGCCAGCCACAGGTACACGTGGGCCAGCCGCAGAATGCGGTAGTTGTTGGCGTTCAGCCGGTTATTACTGGCAAACGTGTTCGTGCCTACGTCGGTCCGGTAGAACAGGTGTTTCTTCGGCTCATAGGGTCCTCCGTTTCCCTGGTCGCGCACCCACGATTTACCCGGCATCAGCCCCCAGTCGAGGTAGGGAATACCCCGACGACCAACGGTCCAGTCCAGTCGTGGATCGAGTGAGCCAGCATAGGGCGTAAAGGGCTGGGTCGATTCGAGGCCCTGGTCGCTCGGCACGTCGGTGCTGTTGAACGTGTCCAGCAGCGGTAAACCACTGGCGTCGGTCTGGTAGGCGTTCACCAGGTTCTGAGAAGGCTGAAAGAATCCGCAGCACGTGGTCGGTCCACCGTAGGGGTAGTTCAGCACGGCGCCGTTGTTGCCGTTCTCACCCGTTCCGTCGTTGACCGAGAACTGAATTTCAAAGATCGATTCCGCATTATTGTTCGTGGTCGCCCGGTGGTTGTCGTGGTAACGATCCATTAACTTATACTGCCCACTGGCGACAATCGCTTCCAGCAAGGTTTTGGCTTCGGCCCATTTCTTCTGGAAAATATACGCTTTGGCCAGCATACCTGCAGCCGCCCATTTGGTCGGCCGGCCGGGTTGCGATTGTTTGGCGGGCAGGTTCTCGTAGGCAAACTTGAAGTCGGCCTCGATGTTGGGCCAGATGTCTTTGTCATTCGATACTTTGGTGCTGTTCAGATCGAGCGGATTATAGGTTTTCTCGTCGATGTAAGGTACCATATTGAACATCTTCTTGGCTTCGAAGTGGTAGTGGCCACGCAGGAACCGAACCTGAGCCCGCACCTGTACCTTGTCGGCCTCAACCATGTCGGTCGTTTTCTCAAGCGCCTGCAACACGTCGTTCGAGCGAGCGACACCATCGTAACAAACCCGCCATTTTCCGCGGAAATAGCCGTTGTCGGGCTGAATACTTTTGTATTCGATGTACGAAATATCCGGCTGGTCGCCCGTAGTCGAACCTTTGTACGCATCATCGGCGGCTACCGCACCGAACACCCAGTTGTCGGCGGCCGAGTGATACGACGTACCGCCCGAGCCCCAGCCATCCAGCAGCGAATAAGCGCCGATGAGCAGATAGTTGACGCCGGTTGTATTGTAGAAACTGGAGGCTCCCAGTACGGCTTTCGGCTGTACGTCGAGGAATTCATCTTTGCAGGCTGTCAGGGTTCCGATACTCAGCAGGGCAGCCCATACTATTGTCTTTTTCATGATTTTTTATCCGTTCAAAAGGTGGGTTCGTGGGTTAAAAGGCGAGGTTGAGGCCGACTAACATGGTTTTGGCAACCGGGTAGGCTCCTTCGTCGACACCGATGTGCCGGTCGTTGCCCGTGCCGCCCGAATCCCGCAGGTTGATCTCTGGGTCCAGTCCGGAATACTTAGTGACCGTGAACAGATTCTGGCCCTGAACGTAGACCATCGCATTACTCAAGCCCAACCGCGACATCAGCCCACGGGGTAGGGTATACGAAAGCTGAACGTTTTTCATCCGCAGGTACGAACCGGGTTCCAGGTAGTAGGTCGATGGGTTCGAGCTGATGTTGTCGTTCGAGCGTAGCTGGGGCAGTTTGGCGTCGGTTTTGCCCGGCCGCCATGAATCGGTCCACATTCTGGTACTACGGTTGCCGGCGAAGGTCTGAAAGTCCGTCCAGTAGCGGTTGTAGTTAAAGATTTCGTTGCCGTAAACCCCTTGCCCAAAGATCGTCAGGTTGAAGTTTTTGTAGCCCAGGTTGAGGTTCAGACCGTACGACATTTTGGGGTGCGGGTTGCCGATTACCTGCCGGTCGCTGGCATTGATGACCCCGTCGCCGTTCAAATCCCGGAAGTGAAACTGCCCTGCCTTGTTGTTCAACCCACCACCGAACTGCACCGCGGCTTTCGATGCTTCTTCATCCGTCTGGAAAATCCCGTCGATCACGTAGCCGAAGAACGACGAAATAGGATAACCTTCCTGGGTCACGGTCATGGCCGGGATACGGGGCGTAAAGCCGAAATACTGCGTGCTCGGGTTACCGTCGGTGCGGGTAACAAGGTTGCGGTAGGTCGAAATGTTCGCGCCAATGCTGTACGTAAAGTCGCCGTTTCCGAGTTTACCGCTGTGGTTCAGCCCGAGTTCAAATCCCCGGTTCCGGAACGAAGCGATATTCTGGAACGGGTTGGTTGCCTGCCCCTGGGTGTACTGCACCTCTACTGGAAACAAGGCGTCGGAGGTTACCCGGTTGAACCAGTCGAAGGTAACGTCCAACTTGCCTTTGAAGAGCGAAGCATCGACTCCGAAGTCAACCGAGGTTGTTGTTTCCCACTTGGCATTGGCGTTCCCAAACTGCTGAAGCTCATAGCCTTGCAGCGAGGACGTCCGCGAGCCATTCAGGTCGTAGAACGAAGTCGTAGCGCTGGTTCCGTAGATCAGGTACGGGTTGTAGTTCCCGATTTCCTGGTTTCCGGTCTGGCCATAGGCCGCGCGGACTTTCAGGTCATTGATCCACGTAACCGGCTTCAGAAACTCCTCCTGCGAAACCCGCCAGCCAGCCGATACGGCTGGGAAATACGCTACCCGGTTGGCTGCGGCAAAACGCGACGAACGGTCCCGGCGGATGGTTCCGTCCAGGAGGTATTTGTCGAAGAAGGAGAAGCTGGCTTTGGCAAATTCAGACGCTAACTTCCAGTCCGATCCACCACCGGTGTTGGTTTGGGTACCGGCGTTTCCGGCGTCGAGGTAGCGGTTGTATAGGTCGTCGTTGGCAAATTTAGACCGGTCGGCGCGGAAGAACTCAAAGTTATTCTTGATCGATTCCGTTCCCAGCAGTACGTTGTATTTGATCGATGAGCCGATCTCACTGTTGTAAGTCAGGGTGTTATACCAGGTCCAGGTGTAGCCGATCTCGTTGCGGGTGAACATGGAGTTGGCCGTAGCCGCTTCCGACGACTCGATATCGCGCGGGGTATAAGCCCGAATGTTATAGGTATTGTAGTCGACACCGAAGCTGGTTTTGGCGGTCAGGTTCTTCAGAATATCGACTTCGGCATAGGCATTTCCGAAAAAGCGCAGCTCTTTACCGACGTTATCCTTGTTTCGGTACAGCAGCGCAACGGGGTTGCGGGCATTATCGAGGTCGCCCCCTTTGGTACCGGCGAAATTACCCGCTACGTCGTAGACCGGTATAATAGGCTGAATCCGGTAGGCAAAGGAAACGGCATTGCTTTCGTTGTTATTGGCCGTAATGCTTTGGGTCGAGTTGCCGCCACCTACGCGTTCACCATAGGCGACCTGCAGGTTTTCGCCCACCCGAATCCGTTTGCTGACGTTAAATTCGGTGTTGGCCCGGATCGAGTAGCGTTTGTAGTAGGTGTACTTCATGATGCCCTGCTGATTGAAGTAATTGGCCGACATGGCGTAGCGGCCACCTTCGCCCCCGCCGGTCACCCCCAGCTGGTGATTCTGAATCGGTGCCGGATCGAAAATTTCCTTGAACCAGTTCGTCCCTTCTTTACTGGCTTTGGTAATCAGCCAGTTGGTTTTCTTGAAGTTGACGTTGTCGACGTCGGTGGTATAGTTCACGTAGTTGCCGTTGGCATCTTTCGCTAAGCGAGGATCGCCTTCCATTGCACCATCCGGGAAGATGTAATCTGGAATAACCGGGGTGGCACCGTTGCCGAACTGGGCGTGTTTGGGGTTGCCGTTGACCACATTGCCCGCGTTCCGCCGGGATTCCCAGACCAGGCTGGCGTAGTCCTGGGTATTGAGCAGGTCGGGAAATTTACCGGGTCGGGCAACACCGTAATACGCGTCGTAAGTCAGCTTGGGTTTGCCGGCCTTTCCTTTTTTGGTAGTGATGATGACCACCCCGTTTCCTGCCCGCGAGCCGTAGATGGAGGCCGAGGAAGCATCTTTCAGTACCTGGAGCGACTCGATGTCGTTCGGGTTCAGGGTGTTCAGATTGCCTTTGGTCGGTACGCCGTCGATGACGTAGAGCGGAGAGTTGTCGTTGATCGTGCCGAACCCGCGAATCCGCACCATGACCCCACCGCCCGGTGAGTTGTCGTTGCCGACAGTAACGCCCGCCACTCGGCCCTGTAGCGCCTGGGCTACGTTGGCCGAGGGTACTTTCAGCGCTTCTTTCATGTCGACGGTTGCTACGGCTCCCGTGATATCGCGTTTTGCCTGGGCACCGTAACCGGTTACAACTACTTCATTCAGGGTTTTGATATCGGCGGTTAGGGTAACGTCAATGTTGGTCCGGTTGCCGATGGTAATGTCCTGAGCGTTGAAACCAATGGCCGAAACCGTCAGGGTGTTTCGATCCGTGGGGACATTGAGCGAAAACTGACCATTGACATCGGTCACCATCCCGATTTGGGTGCCCTTCACGACAACGTTGGCACCCGGCAGTGGGTTATTGTCGTTGCCATCGGTAACACGACCGGTGACTTTACGGTCCTGGGCAAAGGCCCCTACGCACACTAACCAGCTCATCAGAAAGAGCGGCATAAGTCGGTACGCTTGTTGTAAAGCGTGTTTCATAATTAAAGGTAGAGATTAGGTGAAACTTTGGGTTGTAGTAAAAGTACATAGGTATTACTGCTTAAAATTAATCTTCATTTAATTAAAATTAAAATAGTATTAATCTAAAAATTTAGTGGATTAACCAAAAAAAGCCCGTTCTACGCGTAGAACGGGCTTTTGGATCTAAAAAAGATTTAATTTAATGATACGATGAAAGCCTGTTAGGCGAGTTAAATCTGGAAAAGTAACGCTGTGCCTTATACGTAGTTACTTAAATCAGTTACGGCTAGGTAAGCTGCAACTCATCGATAACCCGCTGTACTTTTGCTTTTAGCTGCGCATACGTGTCGTCGAAGGCTTCTTTACTTTCCAATGGTTCGCGTACACTGACGTAAAATTTAATCTTAGGCTCTGTACCCGACGGACGGGCAGAAACCTTGGTACCATCTTCAGTGAAAAATTGTAGCACATTCGAGGATTCGATCCCCATTTTTCCCGCTTCGATCGCTGACGTTTGACCCGACTGGGCATCCAGCCGCGTCAGGGCTTTGTAGTCGTCTACGCGCACCACGGGCGATCCGGCAATCGACTTAGGCGGATTGGCCCGAAAATCGGCCATCATCTGCTGAATTTCTTCGGCGCCCGATCGGCCTTTCTTGGTTAGCGAAACCAGTGCCTCGTAGTAGAACCCGTTTTCCATGTACATAGCCATCAGCATGTCGAACAGGCTCTTGCCCTGATCTTTAGCATAGGCTGTCAGTTCGGCAATAATGGCGCAGGACGCGATGGCGTCTTTATCCCGCACGAAATCACCGATGAGGTAGCCGTAGCTTTCTTCGCCACCACCGATGAATTTCTCTTTGCCTTCGAGTTCGCGAATGACCTCGGCAATGTATTTAAACCCGGTGAGGGTATTGTAGCAGGTGACGCCGTAATTTTTGCACATCTGATCGATCAGATCCGTCGTCACGATGGTCTTGGCCACAAACTCCTTACCGGTCAACTTGCCCGCATCTTTCCAGGCGTTCAGCAGATAATAGATGATCAGACTAGCCATCTGATTTCCGTTCAACAGTTCGAACTCACCGTGGTGATTGCGAGCGCCCGCGCCCACCCGGTCGGCATCGGGGTCGGTAGCCATCACCAGGTCGGCATCGATCGAAAGAGCCAGATCCAGCGCTAGTTGCATGGCTGCCCGCTCTTCAGGATTGGGCGATTTTACGGTTGGGAAATTGCCGTCGGGGGTAGCCTGCTGCTCCACGATGTGTACGTTGTTGAAGCCAAGCGCATCCAGTACGCGGGGTACCAGCGTGATTCCCGTGCCGTGGATAGGCGTATAAACGATGTTCAGGTTCGCCTGGCGCTGAATAACCTCCGGGTTCACCGCATTCGACTTGACCCGCTCTACGTAGGGGGCATCGATTTCTTCATCGATCAATTGAATCTTTGCCGGAACCCCCTCGAATTTGATATCATCAACAGAGGTCACCTTGTTTACTTCTCCAATGATGCCTTTATCGTGCGGAGACACTACCTGACCGCCGTCGTTCCAGTACACCTTGTAGCCGTTGTATTCGGGCGGATTGTGCGACGCCGTCACGACAATACCGCTCTGGCATCCCAGTTGCCGAATCGCGAACGAAAGTTCAGGTGTCGGGCGCAGGCTGCTGAACAGGTACACTTTAATGCCATTGGCCGAAAAAATATCGGCCGCCAGCCGGGCAAACTCCGGACTCATCCGCCGGCTGTCGTGCGCAATCGCCACGCTGATATCTTCCTGATCTGGAAAGGCCGCATTGATGTAGTTGGAAAGACCCTGGGTGGCCGCCCCAACCGTATACCGATTCATACGATTAGAACCGACGCCCAGCACACCCCGCAGACCGCCGGTGCCAAATTCGAGATCGCGGTAGAACGAGTCGGTCAGTTCGGTAATATTACCAGAATCGATCAGGTGCTGAATGGATTCTTTGCTTTCGGCGTCGTAATTGCCGGTAAGCCATTTGTCAACACGCTGCTGGGTTGAAGAGTCAAGGGCCGTTGTCATGCTTGTTTTGCTAAGCTATTGTTAATAATAAGGAGAACATTTTGGGATTTTGTACAAAAAAAGAAATTATTCCCGGGAATACGTTAAAAAGCCTTCGGCGGTCAGATATGTCGTCTAATTCTTCCTAGCAATGAAATGGCTCACACGAGCAAATTGTTTACAGCTAAAAGAACGTCAGCTAAAATTCTCGTTTAATACAGATTCGTATTCAGCCGTTCCAAACTTTACCTCATTGGTAGTTAGTCCGCCAAAATTACAATTCCCGCCGTGTTCACCAAATCCGTACGATGGATTCGGACTTGGGTAGAAAGCATAAGTAGTGTTTTCGTCCGGAGTAGCCGAGTCGCTTTGGCAATGTAACGGAATGTTTTCAGAATTGATGGCGCCCAAGCGACTTGAAGAGGGCTTCGCTGGTGGTCGGCGCCGGCTTAGGTAAGGGTAATAGGGGCGTTCGCCCGATCAGATGATAAAAAGACAACCATCTGATCGGGCGGGGGAGGGGGGCCGCGGACGGAACCGCGCAGATTATTTCAGAATCGGTTCCAGGGCGGCCCGGTTTTCATCGAGCCAGGCGTGAATGTCGGTGACGATCTCACGGATACCAAGCTGAGGTTTCCAGCCCGTTCGGGCCGTCACGTTGGTGTTGTCGGTGATGTATAGCCGGATATCGGCAGCCCGGTTTTCGGCCACCTGTTTGATGGGTATGGTTTTGCCGGTTATCTCCTGACAAATTTTGGTCAATTCCTGCAGTGAGGCACTGCTTTCGACACCACCACCCGCGTTCAGGATTTCGCCGTTGACGTCGCCCAGGTTGTGCAGCTCCCAGTCGATGAGCCGATAGAGGTCGGCAATGTGCAGCATGTCCCGGGTTTGTTTGCCGGTGCCACCGTAGCCAATATACGCCAGTTGTTGCTCAAAATAATGTTTGGCAATCCAGAGCACCATCACCCCCTGATCGACCTTGCCCATCTGCCACGGGCCCGTAATGACACCGCAACGGTTGATTACCGTCCGCAGTCCGTAGAACTCGTTATACTCCTGGATCAGCAGTTCCGAAGCCAGCTTGGTGGTGCCGTACAGGGACCGGGCACCGTCCAGCGGAAAATTCTCGGCAATTCCTCGCGACGATACGCCGGGAACGGGTTGTTTATCCGTTAACACAAACCGTGTGTCGGCCTCTTCGAAATTGAGCGTCTCGATCGTTTTGATGGGGTAGACGCGGCTGGTCGACAGGAAAATGAAACTGGCTTTGTGCTTCAGGGCGTAATTGAGGCAATTGACCGTTCCAAACAGGTTCGTATTGATCAGGTAATCGGGAGTGCCATCCAGGCCCGCCAGCACCGACGGTTCGGCGGAGGCTTCGATAACCGTATCGACACCGGGCAGCGCGTCGAAATCTTCTTTGTTGCGAATGTCGCCGTGCAGAAACTCAATGCCAGCCGCTTTCAGTCGGGCCAGGCTTAATTCCGAACCACGCCGTTTGAGGTTGTCGAGGGCAAAAATCTGATAGTCTGGGTAGTTCTGTTTGAGCGATATAGCCAGCGATGAGCCCACAAATCCGGCTCCGCCGGTGATTAATACTTTCATAAATGAATCAATGGTAGATAGTCGATAGTGAATAGTTGTGGGTCAACAGAAGCATATAACGATCGACTACCAACTATTGGCTATCGACTATTATGTAGTAATGCGTTTGAGTTTGACGTTTTCGACGGGACGAATGACCAGCGGCACTTTTTCGACTTTAACCGAACTGCTGTCCAGCCCAAACCAGCGATCTTCGGGAGTTGTGAAGCCTTTTATGGTAAAATAAATATTCATGATCAGCCGTTCGCGGGGGGGCAGTTCGTTCTCGAAAGACAAAAACTTTTCCAGGACTACGAAGCGGAAATCGCCGATCACGTTCTGACGGCTGAGCGATTCATAGCGGCTCGTAATATCCACCTCTTTGTTTTTCACCATGTCTTCGATCACCTTCCGAAAGAACAGATTGATCCGTTGCTCGACCCGAAAACCCAGTTTGAAGGTCACTTTATAGGCATCGTCGGGAGCGATGGTGTTTACTTTGTATTCCATCGTATACGGATCATCGGTGGTATCGACGTGGACGAACCAGTAGATATCCGCACGTTTGGGGCGTTTCTGAAAAATCGAATAAATAATTTTCGACTCGATTTCCGATTGCCGGGCTGCGTTGCTCATGAACACGATGTGCGTCGCATATTTCGGAATACTGATGTCGCGGCTAAGTTCCTTGATGGCCTGCGTGTACTGATCGATGCGTACGTATTCGGTCAGGCGGAGTTTAATCTGGAACGCCTGCAGCCAGATGTACATGACACTGGCGATGGCCGATCCGATCAGTACCGATACCCACCCACCGTGCGGAAACTTGATCAGGTTTGCAATCAGAAACGAGCCTTCGATGCCCAGATAAACCGTCAGAAACAAAACAACTCCCCAGGCCTGGTATTTGTGCGTATACAGGTAATACGACATCAGCAGGGTAGTCATCAGCATGGTCAGGGTAATGGCTAACCCATAAGCCGCTTCCATATTCGACGATTCGCGGAAGTAAAGCACGACACCCACGCAACCCGCCCAGAGCAGGAAGTTAACGCTCGGTACATACAGCTGCCCTTTCTGAACACTCGGATACCGCAGCCGAACTTTAGGCCAGAAATTCAGTCGGATGGCTTCACTGATGAGCGTAAACGAACCGCTGATGAGCGCCTGACTGGCAATGACCGTAGCCGCTGTGGCGATGCTGATGCCGATGGTCAGGAACCAGGGCGGCATCACTTCATAAAACGGAATCCGGTCGCTGAGGGTCTGGCCTTCCATGCTGAGCAGCCAGGCGCCCTGGCCGAAGTAGTTCAGGACCAGACATGATTTGACGAACACCCAGCTCACCCGAATATTGGCCCGGCCGCAGTGGCCCATGTCGGAATAAAGTGCTTCGGCCCCGGTCGTACATAGAAAGACTGACCCCAGCAGCCAGAAACCGCCCGGATACTCTGACAACAGCCAGTAGGCATAATACGGATTGAAAGCCACCAGAATCTGGGGGGCGTTGGCAATCTGAATGGCTCCCAGCACGCCCAGCATCACAAACCAGGTGAGCATAATCGGGCCGAAAGCTGTACCGACCACGTTGGTTCCAAACGCCTGGATGAGGAATAGAATCGTCAGAATGGCGATCACAATCTCGATAATCTGGAGATGGGTGATGCTGGGGTAAAGCAACCGTAACCCCTCCACTGCCGACGATACCGATATCGGTGGGGTAATAATGCCGTCGGCCAGCAAGGCCGATCCGCCGATAATGGCCGGTAGGGTCAGCCAGCGGGCATGACGCCTGACCAGGGCATAGAGGGCAAAAATTCCTCCCTCTCCGCGGTTGTCGGCGCGTAGAATCAGGATTACGTATTTGACCGTCGTTTGGAGGGTAAGCGTCCAGAATACGCAGGAGAGGGCCCCCCGGACGACATCTGGTCGAATTGCATTGTTTGGGCCAATGATAGCCCGGAGTGTATACAGGGGCGACGTACCGATATCGCCGTAAATAATACCCATTGCCACCAACAGCCCGGCGGCCGTAACGGTGTCTAAATGTTTTTTGTCTTCCATAAAACAGGCTTGCGCCTTTCACTTTACGACTGGGTCAAAACGGGGCAAAGATAACCGATGTTTAGATTCATTAATGCGGCCTTAACCGAAAGTTGATCATGCCTTACCCGATGAATGGGTAGGCCTGAAGCGGTTTACGGAACGATTTCGGGCTAAAACCAGATACGACTCTCTTTCGTACATATACATACCACAAGAAACGGGACGTCAATATGTCCTGCTTTGATTCGGGTTTTGTTTAATTAGGTGTGTTGGTAGATGGCCTGTTGCTTAAACAGGCCATCTCTTTTTAGCTCAAAATTTATCCGAAGGAAAGCAATAAGCTGGTCGCCACACCCTCTAAGACTGACTATTCTGGAGTAAAGCAACATAAAAGCGAATCATATTTTTATAATCGTTGAGCCCGATGCGCTCGTTGGTGCCATGAATTCCCTGCATGTCGGCTTCCGATAAAGGAAGGGGCGAGAAGCGATAAATAGACGACGTAAGTGACGAGTAATATTTAGAATCCGTGGCACCTAACATAACGTTGGGAGCCACCAGAACATTGGGGAAGACGCTTTTTATCGTTCGGTGAATGGTTTGAAACCCCAGCGTTTCGGTGCTGGCCAGTGGTACCGGATTATTACCCTTGCCTAATGCCGTCACAGTAATGCTGTCATTGTCAATAACTTTCCTGACGCGCTCGATGACCCCCTCGACCGTGTCGCCCGGCAGCAATCGGAAGTTGACCGTAGCGGTTGCATCGATGGGAAGCACATTGTCTTTGGCGCCTGCGCGAAAAATGGTAGGGGCTGTCGTGGTACGTATACTGGCGTCGCCCGACTTGGTTTCCGAAACGAACGTTTCGATCAGCGGACCGAAAAGCCACTGGTTGCTGAAGACAACCCGCTGACCGAACGAAACTTCGGAGGCCAGGTAGTCTAGAAGCTGATCGACGCCCCCATTTAGCCGGGCCGGAAACGGGTTGTGCTCTAGTTTGCTGACGGCTTCGGCCACCATACCGATACTGGTTTGTCGCGGAGGCATGGACGAATGCCCGCCTTTCCCAATAGCTGTGAGCTCCAGACTCAGATAGCCTTTTTCGGCAATACTGATCAGCGCTACGGGTTTATTGGTACCCGAAACACCTTCGGTTTTAATGACGCCCCCTTCGTCCAGCACGTACTCGAGCGAAACACCCCGTTTTTTTAGAGCCGCGGCAATGGTCTGGGCGCCCCGCTGTCCGGATGTTTCTTCGTCCTGACCGAACGCCAGCAGCAGGGTTCGTTCGGGCTGGAAACCGGTACGCAGCAGATAATCGACGGATTCGAGCAGGGCAATCACCCCCATTTTATTGTCGAGGGTGCCGCGGCCGTAGAGGTAGCCGTCGGCAATGATGCCCGCAAAGGGCGGACGTTTCCACATGCGCTGGGTCCCCTGAATGACCGGTACTACGTCGTAGTGACCCATCAGCAACACCGGTTTTAAAGCCGGATTGTGCCCTTTCCATTCGAAAAGCAGGCCATACTGGTTGAAGGTTTCGGGCTTCAGCCGCTGATGAATGAGCGGAAACGCAGTCTGGAGGTAGGCCACAAACTTATCGAACTGCGTGGTGTCCGTCAGGGTATAATCGGTAAAGGAAACGGTTGGGATGCGAATGGCTCCGGCCAGACGATGGATGGCGGAATCAGACACCTCGATGGGTTTAGCGGGCGGTACGTCGGTCAACTGATGCGATTTCAGTCGAAACGTATTGACGAGGACAGCAATGATCAGGAGAACAAAGACGAAGGCAACAATTCGTAGAAATAATCGCATAGGTTAAGATCAGCTAAACGGAGATATAGACTGATCTAAAGACGCGATTAATTTTCTAAGGGCAAAATTTTATTCGGTAATACAGATATTTGCTTGTTAAAAATTGTCTTTATTATATTAAAAACAATAATAACACCAAAACCGGGTAACGGTCGATCAGACTTCTGTCCGGTGCTCTGTCTTGAGCTATCACAGATCGTGCTGTGAGGTGGACTTTCACCACCAACCCCCAGATCCCATACGAAGTAATTCTGATCTACGACACCGGTTTTGATGCGTTAACTAACAAGGCAACAAACGAAAAGAGACGGTGCTCTACCCCTGAGCTACACCGGAACCAGGTTCCGATGGCCGGATTCGAACCGGCGACGGCCTATAAGACGAAAGTCGAAGTAACTCTTTTCTACGGCACTTGTTAAGGCGTTATTTCATTTGCAAAAAATAGAAGTAGGGTTTCGTATGACCCCTACGGGGTCAAATAGTTATAGGATGACGTATTGACTATAAATATGTGACCCCGTGGGGGGCATACAAATAGACCACTCGGTAGTACCTGATCGCTTCTCGAAGCTACGGCACCTGCCTAGTTTAGAACAGGAGTAACAGCCGGGGTGGGAGCGGGGCATCGCATGCCGGAGTCGAACCGGACCATCTCACTTCACAACGGAAGCCACATGATTCCTCCCCATCGGTGGAGCGAAGTAACCCACCCCTACGACATCCTGTTTTTCGATAACCCGGTAAAGCCCGAAAGCCTTACCGGGGTGATATCAAAGCGCAATCAGATCAATCGCGCTGAGCGTCGTTTGCCCTTCTTCGAGGGCCTGCAGTACATCAAAAACTTTATCCGACCAGCCGGCGATCAGGTATACATCGTTCGGCTCGACCTGTAAAGGAGCCTTACCGTAGCCCGCCAGATCGAACAGATAGAGCCTTGCCTCCGGAAACAGCGCTTTATACTGTAACCACTTTGCCGATAGCGTATTCTCCTGACTTCGGTTCCGCGTTTGGCTATCCCACAACTGCGTATCGGTAAACAACATCACTTTGTCGGCCCGATAGCGCCGTTTGATCAGGTCGTCGATGACCAGATAGCCGTTGGTAGCATAGCCTACTTCGCCCTCGCGCCGGTAGAAGGCGTCGACGTTGGCCAGTATCTGCCGCGAGGGCAACGGAACGGTTTTCCAGCGTTCGCCAAACATACCGCTGACGACGTTCCGGCATTTGGCCTGCAGGAGCATGCCGAGCAGCAACCCGATATCGTAGAAAAGTACGTTGCTTCGGGGCGAAACGGGCATCCGCATGGAGCCCGACACATCGCAGGCAATGACTACACTAGTCTTTGCATCGAACCCACGCAGGTTGGCCACGCTGACGTAGACGGCATCTTCGAGCGCTTCCAGCAGCATCGGTACGTACCCGAATGATAATCCTTTCAGTTCGCGGTAAGCCGACAAAAACCGGAACGGCAACTGTTTGGCTTTCCGAACCGCTTTTTCGTTGGTCAGCAGCGCGCAGACCTTTTCTACATGCGCCCCGCTAATGCCCGCTTCGAGCATGTTACGCAGGTTTCGCAACGCGGCCATGTAGCCCAGTCGGCCACTGTCGATCAGCTCTTCCCACTTTGACCGGACAGCCGCACGTTTTTCGGCTTCGGTTGCGAAGGTAGTCTGTCCCAGCGCACTCAACTCGGTTTCCCAGGTGTACGGCGTCGTCAGGGTATCCGTCACGATCTTGTCGAAAACCGCCTGCTGAGCGTCGTCAGTGGCTTTCGGGTGCACCAGAAACAGCGCATCCCGGACCTTGACGGCGGTATCCCGGTTATATTTGGCGAACTGGTATTCATCGAATTTATTGAAGGCCATCGCCAACCCTTTCTGCATCTGTTTCGAGATCCGATTGAGCTTTTTCGCGCCCGTCCGGTTGTTCGTCAACTGATAGTAGGCCAGCAATTCCACGATCTCGTCGGGCCGCTGAATGGCTCGCCCAACGGCTTTGCTAACCAGCCGGTCGCCGTTGTGTACTTTGGCCAGCTCCGCCAGCAGGACAACCGGGGCCGAGCGCAGGTAAAGCTGCTCCCGAACATAAACGGCCAGTTTCGCCACAAAGACCGGATCGACCTGATCCACCAACGCCTGAATGCGGGCCAGCCGCTGGTCGGCCTTTTCGTAGAACGAATCGTTCAGCATCGTCGTAACCACAGCCGAATACAGTTCCATCTCCGGCGTCAGCGAATACGCTTTGGCGCCCTCGTAGTTGACGACTGGCGTTGGGTTTTGGTTGAAGAGCTGGGTAATAATCCGATTGAATTTCATGGTCGTCGGCGGTTTTTCTAAACTTGACGATACAAAGGTTTAGGGCCTCTGCGCAGTCTTTTTGCGTAGTTGGAAAAAAATATAGTTTTTTGAAAAAATCTTTTGCCACCAGCCATGCCTGTCAACCGAAATGCCCTTATTCGTTACCGGGCTATTGATAATTGCCTGACCAACAAGTATCGCCAGTGGACGCTGGAGGCCCTGATCGAAGCCGTTTCGGAGGCTTTGTACGAATACGAGGGAATGGAGAAAGGCATCAGCCGCCGAACCATTCAGGCCGATTTGCAAATGATGCGCTCGGACAAACTGGGCTACAATGCGCCCATTGTGGTTATCGATAAGAAATACTATGCCTACGACGATCCGAACTATAGCATCACGCAGATTCCACTGACGGGCCATGACCTGGGCCGAATCAGCGAGGCCGTCGAGGTGCTCAGGCAATTCAAAGGCTTTTCGCATTTCGAGCAGTTGAGCGGTGTCGTTCAGAAGCTGGAAGCGCACGTCTATTCGGCTAAGTCGGATCAGCGACCCTTGATCGATTTCGAAAAAAACGATCACCTAAAAGGGTTAGCGCATTTAGATACGCTGTATCAGGCGATTATACAGCGGAAAGCTGTTGCGATCACGTACCAATCCTTCAAAGCCCGGTTGCCCAATCAGTTTCCGTTTCATGTCTGGTGGCTGAAGGAGTTCAAGAATCGGTGGTTTGCGGTGGGTGTCCGTGGGAGTCAACCGGAAATTCAGCATCTGGCTTTGGATCGGATTGTGCACATCGAACCTTTCGACACGATTCCATACCGCGACAACGCGGACCTGGTGGCCGGTGCGTACTATACCGATGTCATCGGTGTAACGGTCAGCCAGACGCTGCGTCCCTGCCGGGTTCAGCTCTGGGTGTCGGCCGAACATGCTCCTTACGTGGAAACCAAACCGCTGCATCCGTCGCAGGAACTGCTCGAACGACGGGACGACGGCGTTGTCATCTGCCTGACCGTGCAACTGAATTTTGAGCTGGAGCGCGAGATTCTGGGCTTCGGCGACGGCATGAAAGTCCTGTCGCCAGCGCGGCTGCGCGAAAAAATCTACCAGAAGTTCCGAAAAGGAATCGCGCTGTATGAACAGGAGAACCCCAGCAAAACAGAGACCTGATGGTCAGATCAGTACACGCCTTTTTCGCCAGATATCCTGCAACTTCAGTGCTCAAACAACGGAACACTGAGCATCAATTGGAACGAGCGGGCATCGGCCATATGGGTAGCGCGATCGGTTACCACATGAGGCATCATACGCGCTTCAATATATAATTTATGTTTTTGGCCCATTGGTAATTCAGTTCCAAGGCCGACCAGATAACCTATAGTAAAGCCCGGCCGGATAAGGATATCCCTTTCATAACCGGAGAAGGTATAATAGCTTTTTATCGACGTTGCCAGGGCAGGAGCGAAGCCTGCTTTCAGATACCAGCGTATAGTCCTGTTCATAAAAACATATCGGCAGGTAAGTGGAAAGGCGAAATAGTTTTCTTCAAAAGAATAAAATCGGCTGCGTGTATCGGTAGGGTCAAGTGGATTGTTGATGGTAATAACCCGATTGCCGTGACTGTGCGTATACAATACCTCCAGGCCCAGCGACAGCCGTTTTCTGGGGGCAAGCGTAAAAAAGCCGCTGATGGCTGTCGTATAGTTTGGCCCATATATACCATTGGGGAGCCAATAGATATTATCGGGTGGGTCACCAAATGTATAATTCCAACTGTTTACGGCAAGCCCCACAGCTAACCCAGTTTCGTAGTGGAATGCTTTTTTGGGGCTTTTTATTGGTTGAGTCGGATCTACACAGTGATTATACGCTCTGATTATACGCTCATAATGAACATTGTCAGGATAAAAGCTTCGGGTATCAAGCTGTCGGGCGAATGCCGGATCGCTACAGGCGGTCAAATTTTTTGTGAGCATCATTAAAGCCAAATTACCCCGCAAGGGTACAAATGACTTATCCGGCAACTGGAGTGCGTGAGTCAGCCGACCTTCTGGGTTGAACAAACTGTATAAACTGACATGACCTTTGAGTTGCTCACGCATAAAATAGGAGTTCATCTGGTCAGCCTCGATCAGATGAACCGACAGTCGATTAACACCAGTTAACTGATAACCGAAGAGTTGGTCAGGGGTGTACTCCTGAATAGAACCGTCTGATTGAGACCGGAATTCAAGTTTCCGGCTGGTACGCTCTTTCAGTTCGCCCCTAAGCGTATCACCTGATGTGAGGATGACATAACCCTGCGTAAAAAATAGCTGCGAATAAGCCCGTTCGGCAAAACAAAAGATTAATAATAAGAGGCTGAGAACTCGGTAACTCTGGAAGTGCACGGAATGATCAGTCAAAAAAGAGTGGTTACTCAAAAATAGACAGATTCCAGGTTTTATTTAGCTTAAGAACAGGCCTAATAGATTATGGTAAGCATGAAATTGGTCTAACCAAAGGTCGCTAGATGATTGTATATCAGACGATTGTGTCCCACAGTAAATAGCCGTTCAGGACGATGATAATTCCAGCTACGATCCAAGAAAGGGTTTTCAGCCAGGCTGGATTGACGAAACGGCCCATCTTCAGCTTATCGCTGGTAAACTGCACCAGCGGCACCACGGCAAAGCTAAGTTGTAGCGACAGAATAACCTGACTGAATACAAGCAGTTCGCTGGTGCCGCGCTCGCCGTACAGAATCGCGATCACGAGAGCCGGAACAATGGCCACCAATCGGGTAATGAGTCGGCGTAGCCAGGGTTGAATCCGCAGGTTGATAAAGCCTTCCATTACAATCTGACCCGCCAGCGTACCCGTCAGTGTGGAGTTCTGGCCAGATGCCAGCAGCGCAACGGCAAACAGAATTCCTGCCATCTTAACCCCCAGTACCGGGTCGAGCAGTCGGTGGGCGTCGGTAATGTCGGCCACCGACTGGTTTCCGGAAAAGTGGAAAGCGGCCGCCGACAGGATAAGAATAGCGGCATTGATGAAGAATGCCAGAAACAGCGAAACCGTTGAATCGATGGTCGAGAACTTAATGGCTGTCTGCCGACCGGCATCGTCACGTTTGAAGTCGCGGGTCTGAACGATGCTCGAATGCAGGTAGAGATTATGCGGCATAACCGTAGCGCCCAGAATCCCGATGGCAATGTACAGCATACCCGGATTGCTGATAATTTCTGCGCTGGGCACCAGCCCCGCCACGACCTCACCTATGGCGGGTCGGGAAACCAGCAGTTCGTAGCCAAAACAACCGATAATCAGAAAGATCAGACTCGCTACGATCCGTTCGATCGTCTGAAACCCTTTATTCTGTAGATAAAGCAGCAGCAGTACGTCCAGCGCCGTGATCAGAATACCAACCGGAAGCGGTAGGCCAAACAGCAGATTCAGCGCAATGGCCGACCCGATGACTTCGGCCAGATCGGTAGCCGCAATGGCAATTTCGGCCAACAGCCACAAGCCAATGGCAACCGGACGACTGAAATGATCGCGGCAGGCCTGTGCCAGATCACGACCCGTAGCAATGCCAAGTTTCAGAGCAAGATGTTGAAGTAAAATTGCAAATAGGTTGGAAATAAGCACTACCGACAGCAGCCGGTATCCAAAACGTGCCCCTCCGGCAATATCGGTAGCCCAGTTGCCAGGGTCCATGTACCCCACCGCAACCATCATGCCGGGGCCAAGGTACGCACGCAGGGTTTTGAAGAAACCAGCTCCTGCCGGCACATGAACGGATCCGTGTACTTCGGCTAGTGAATTGGCCTCATTCGTTTGTCTCCAACCTTTTATAGGTGTATTTGTTGCTTCCATTTACTAATAGCACCGCGGGTGCTGGCTTGAATAACTACGGCGAGTCGGCTTTGTCCCAGCTATAACGAATCAAATATAGGGATTGTTGAAATAAAAATTTAGACTAGTCTAAATTTTTAGAAAGTTTAACATAAAAACTACCTTTGCCCGCAAACGGTTTCCTGTTCTTTTACCGTTTCAATCACAAGGCTGTTGTTTATGCAATCGTTCACTGAAGAAAATTATCTGAAGACGATCTATGCCCTGGCCAACCGCCAGCAGGGGGAGGTAAGCACCAATGCGCTGGCAGAAATGACTTCGACAAAGGCTGCGTCGGTGACGGATATGCTCAGGAAACTGGCTGACAAGCAACTGATCCACTATAAAAAATACCAGGGCGTTCGGCTGACCGACGAGGGCGAACGGCTGGCGTTGCAGATTATCCGGCGTCATCGGCTGTGGGAAGTGTTTCTGGTTGAAAAGTTAGGTTTCGGCTGGGATGCCGTCCACGAAATTGCTGAAGAACTGGAGCACATCCGGTCCGACGAACTGGTGACTCGCCTAGATGCTTTTTTGGGCAATCCGCAGTTCGATCCGCACGGTGATCCGATACCGACGTCGGCGGGCAAGATGCCGACGACCGGTTACCGAAAACTGTCGGAGGTGGTTGTGGGCGAAGCTGTTTGCCTGATGGGGGTACTGGAACATTCGCCCGAATTTCTGCAACACCTCGACCACTCGAACCTAACGCTGGGCTGCCTGGTGACCGTAACGGAAACCAGCGCCTTCGACAAGTCGGTAGTCGTGCGAATCGAAGGGGGGCGAATTGTGTTCGTCAGCAACGAAGTGGCAAAAAATTTATTGGTAGATAGTCGTTAGTCTGTGAGTGAATCGCCCGACGGCTCTGTTTATGAAATTATTAGACTGGTATATTTTAAAGCGATTTCTACAGACCTACATCTTCGTGGTGATGGTCATCGTGCTGGTAGTGGTCATGATCGACTACACCGAGAAAGTAGACAACTTCCACAAGACCAATGCGCCGGGCAGCGAAATTTTGTGGGACTATTACCTCAATTTCATACCCTACTGGGCCAATTACATCAGTCCGCTGATGGTCTTCATCGCCACGGTCTTCCTGACGTCGCGCCTGGCCGCCCGTACCGAAATCATTGCGATCCTGAGCAGCGGAGTTAGCTTCATCCGGCTTCTGTTTCCGTACGTACTGGGGGCTTCGGTATTGGCCGTGGCTACGTATTTTATGGTCAACTACCTGATTCCGAAGGCCAATAAAGTCAGGATCGCCTTTGAAATAAAGTACATCAACGACGTATATACGTTTTCCAAGCGCAACAACCACATCAAGATAGCCCCCCAGACCTACGCTTATCTGGAAAGCTATTCGAACGCGAGCAATACAGGCTATAAGTTTACTCTGGAGCGTGTGAAAGGGAACAAGCTCGAAGAAAAACTTTCGGCCGACCGAATCGAGTGGGACGCCAAGAAAAAGAAGTGGGCCGTATACGATTACAAAATCCGGACGATCGACAGCCTGCGCGAATCACTGACCTCCGGCACCCGCATCGACACGACTCTAAACCTGAAACCCGATGATTTCGACTCCGACTTCAACCTGTTCGAGACCCTGACCCGGCCAGAACTGAACCGACACATCGCCCTGCTGCAAAGCCGGGGTTCAGATGGGGTAGAAACCTACCTGCTCGAAAAATACAGCCGCGATACCCGCCCCTTTGCTATCATCATCCTGACGGTCATCGGTGTAATCATGTCGGCCCGCAAGAGCCGTCGGGGCGTGGGTTGGCAGGTGGCGCTGGGCTTTATCCTGGCGTTTACGTACCTGTTGTTTTTTATGCTGGCCAAAGGCATTGCTGAATCAGGTAACTTAAATCCGATTGTGGCAGTCTGGTTACCAAACGCTATTTTTGCAGCCATCGGCGTGTTGCTGTATAACACGATACCGAGGTAATAGCTTAATGAATAATGAACAATGTATAATGAATAATGGCTAGCCGTCTGTTTTATTCATTTTACATTGTTCATTATTCATTGATCACATCATGATAAACAAGCCTTCGCTTACGGATTACCTTCAGCTCCATTTCATTGTTCTGATCTGGGGGTTTACGGCTATTCTGGGCAAACTGCTCCAGCCGCTCGACTCCTCGGCGGTGGTGCTGTTCCGGACGTTTCTGGCCGTGCTGGGTATGGGAGCTGTGCTGATATATCGCAAACAGAGCCTTCGCGTGCCAGCGGCCGATCGCTGGCGACTGCTGGCAACGGGGGCTGTTATCGCCCTGCACTGGGTGCTGTTTTTTCTGGCTGCCCGCCTTGCCAACGTGTCAGTTTGTCTGGCTGGTATGGCCACTAGTTCGCTCTGGGCGAGTGTGCTGGAGCCTCTGGTGCTGCGCCGGCGGGTACGTCTGATCGAAGTGCTCCTGGGGGCGGTCGTGCTGCTGGGGCTGTATGTGATTTTTCAGTTCGAGTTCGATAAAGTGGTCGGCTTGTTGGTGGCCGTGTTTTCAGCCATGCTTTCTTCTCTGTTTACCATCATCAACAGTCGGTTCACGCATCGGTACGATGCACTGGTCATCTCATTTTACGAGATGGGCGGGGCTGTGCTGGGCGCATTTGCCCTCTGGATCGGCGTGCAGGCTGTCGATTCGCCGGCGGGCAATGTACCCGTTCAGTATGTGCCCGAAACACCCTGGCAATGGCTCTGGCTGCTGATTCTGGCGCTTGTCTGCACCGTATATGCGTATTCGGTGGGGGTGCGGCTGCTGCGTAAATTTACGCCCTACATGGCCGTGCTGACGGTCAACCTGGAGCCGGTATATGGCATTCTGCTGGCGGTACTGATCTTCGGCGATGCCGAACGTATGACGTCTGGTTTCTATATTGGCACCCTGATTATTCTGGCCGCCGTGCTCGCTTATCCATTTCTAAACAACCGGTTTACCAAGACACAGGCTCGCCTGCCTGCCTCGACGTAACCGTCTTATACGAAGTATGTCTATAGTTGTATCGCGTGTTATTACGGTGCTGTTGGTCATCTTTGCCATCGTGATACTTTTACCTCTCATCGTCCTGGCGACGTATAACCATCCCTCTCCCACGGATGATTATTGTTTTGCCAACACAGTGCTGCACTACGGTTTCTGGGAAGCCCAGCAGCTGTATTACGACGGCTGGACGGGTCGGTACTTTCATAATTTCATCGTACATACCAACCCGGTGGTAATCGGGTGGTTCGGCGGCTATAAGATCTATCCGATCCTGTTGCTGGCGTTACTGGTCGGCGGTTGCTACGCGCTGGCTAGTCAGTGGCTAAATCGGGTGTTTGGTGCCACCACGAAACTAGCGGTCGGACTGGGTCTTTTCATTGGCTTTATCACAACCCTGACCGGTATACCAGAATACCTGTATTGGTACACGGGCCTGGCCAGCTACGGCCTTTCCAGCACGTTGTTTTTGTTTTTGCTGGCTACGCTGCTTGCCCACCAACGACGTGGGTTCGGCTTGCTGCCGGGCTATATTCTGGCGGAGAGCCTGCTGGTATCGGCCATTATCGGATCGAGCGAAATGACGATGGTGCTGGTTGCATCGGTACTGGGCCTCATTGCCCTGGGCGAGCTGATCCAGCGCCGTCGGCTATCGGTCACGGTGCTGATTTTACTAGGCGTAGCGGCTGTGTCCTGCTATTTCCTGATGAAAGCACCTGGCAATGCCATTCGAATGGGTGGTAACCCCAACAGCAGCAATATTCCGCTGACGCTGGGTTCGTCATTAAAGTTTGCGGCCAAATACGTACCCCGCCAGGTGCTGCTGACCCCCTGGATACCCCTGTCGTTACTTTACCTGCCCGTGGCCTGGAAGCTCGTCGGGTCGCGCAATCGATTGTCCGATCTGCCCGCTTACCTGCGCCTGCATCCGGTGTTGGGCCTGCTGCATGGTGCCGCCACGGTGCTGGCCCTGATTTCTCTGCACTTTTATGGAGTCGGTATTCCACCGATTCCGCGGCTGATCAACCTCGTCAATCTGGCTTTCTGGCTAAGCTGGCTGTATAACCTGACGCTCTTGGTCGTGGCATTCCGTCATCGGTTCCGTCCCGAGCGGCTGCAACCCTACCTGGCTCCGCTGATGCTGGTCGCTGTGGTCTGGGCCATAGGGATTGCCTCCGTCGGGACGTTGCTGCCTGTGGTGTATGGCGACTGGCTGAGTGGCCGCGCTGCACAATATAATCAGGCTATGGAAGAGCGATACGCGCAACTGACTCTGGGCAAGCCCGAGAGTCAGCTGCCGCCCCTGCCCGCGTACCCGGCATCCTTGTTTCTGGAAGACATCCACGCCGACCCGAAACACCTTTGGAATCGCTGCCTGGCGGAGTATTTTCATAAAAAAACGATCACCCTGAAAGACAAACCGAGTCCGTCGGCGCAGTAATCCTATGAACGTCGCTTATACTCCTTCGAAGGTAATCGGTCGGATAAACAGCCTGGCGCTCGTACTGATCGCCATTCCGGTACTGTGCTTTGGCGTGTTGCTGTCGGTTTATGTGGTGGATGTGCCGTGGATGGATGATGTCGATGCGTTTCTAAGCTTTATTCTGGGTTATATCGACGCGCCGACTGTCGGGAAAAAAATCGACTGGTTGCTTCAGCCCAACAACGAGCACCGTATTCTGACCGGAAAACTGATCACCGTTTTTCTGTACAAACTGACTGGAACCGTCAATTTTCGGTGGCTGATTTTTGCCGCCTTTCTTTTTCTGCTGGCCGTACCCGTCATTTTTTATCGGGTCTTTCGCTCGATGAATCTGCCCATGGTAGCGTTTGTTCCCGTCCCCTTTCTGTTGCTCCAGCCGCAGTATTACCTGACCACCACCTGGGCCATTACCAGTCTGCAGCACCAGGTTGTGGTCGGTTTGATCGTCGTTACGATTTATCTGCTCGCCAATGGAGGCCGGAATCGGTTTGTGGGGGGGCTTGGGTTGCAGATACTAGCGTCGTTTTCGATGAGCAACGGGCTGTTTGGCTGGGTGGCTGGCGCGGTCGTGCTGGCTACGCAGCGCCACTGGCTACGGCTGGGTGTCTGGCTGCTGGTGGGGGTCGTGACCATCTGGGGATATTTTCACGATTTTCAGAATGCGCAGGGCAACGACAGCAGCATTACGTTTTTTCTAAAATATCCTTACCTGGTATTCCTGGGCTTTTTTACCTTCACGGGCGGGCTTTTCGACTTTTTTCCGAACGCACCGATCCTATGGCGGAGCCTGCTGCCCACCCTGGCGGGTTTCGTGCTGATTCCGGCCATGCTCTGGCTGTTGTGGCAGATGAACGAATCGATCCTGCGTCGACGTGGGGGAATCGGCACCCAGCGATCAGGTGAACAGAACGCCCTTCAGAAACGACGGTATTTCTTTACCGGCTGTTACGCCTTTCTGATGGTCAATGCCGTTGTCGTCGCCGTGTTGCGCCCACGCTTTGGTTATGAGGTCATGCTGATCAGCAATTATATGATTTACGCGGCCATGCTGGTGTCGCTGCTGTACCTCAACGTACTGAGTGAACAGTACAAAAATCGGCCGTTCGTTGACCGGTGGGTGCCAATCGGCGCAGTCGTGGGGCTGGTGGTCTGGGGTATCTGGTACGGCCTCCGCCTACCAAAAATCGCGTTCCGTAAAGAGCAACTGCTGACCAACGCCTTCAATCAGAAGCACAACGAAACGGGGCTGGGCCCCAGTTGGGGGTCGGCTTTTGTCGACTTGGCCGGTCGAAGCCTGGGTGAATCGGTCCGTCGCGGCATTTACCGGTACCCCAACTCGTATTATACGCCTTACGAAGCCACACTGCTGGGACCGGCGCATGCGATGCCCACCGATTCGACGCTGGATCTGCACGTCGATGGGGGCGGTTACAGCTACCAGGCCGCAACGGGTTATGAGGCTCTGCCAGAACCGGTCGGTCAGTCGGCGGTGGTGGTTCAATCGACGCAGCGAACGTACCTGTTTCCCTCGTCGGTAGGATTTTCGATGGCTAATTTTTACCTGAATCGCCCGGTAAAAACCTTGCAGGCCGAAATTATTATTCCGATGCTTCCACCGGGAGCCTACCGGGTAGGGGTGCTGATTCCCGCTGAAAATCGGCGAAATTCCATTCGCTTCAGTCGGCAAATGATTACCGTTCCTTAAGAATAGCCCGGCGAAACTGGCCCCAACGTCAAAAAAGATTACTTTTGCCAATTCGGCCACCGACCCAACCATGACTACCTTGTCAAATCCACAAATTTCTATAATTGCTCCTCTATTTAACGAAACCGAGTCTTTCCCGAGTTTGATTGCCCGGTTGAATGCGGTTATGGAATCGTTGCCCCTGACGATTGAAGTAGTACTCATCGACGACGGTAGCCGCGATAACACAGCGCTACTGATGCAGCAACTGGCCCTGACCGACAGCCGCTACCAGTGCGTTTTTCTGTCACGTAATTACGGTCACCAGATCGCCCTGACGGCTGGAATTGCAACGGCTAACGCCACCGAAGCGCTGTTTATCATCGATGGCGATTTACAGGACCCCCCCGAATTGCTGACCGACTTTTATCAGAAATACCAGGAAGGTTACGACGTCGTTTACGCCATCCGGAAAAAACGCAAGGAAAACTGGTTCAAACGGATCGCCTACTCAACATTTTACCGATTCATGCGGTCGATTTCCTACATCGATCTGCCGCTCGACAGTGGCGATTTCTCGCTCATCAGTCGACGGGTTGCCGATGTTCTGAACCAGATGCCCGAGGAAAGCCGGTTCATTCGGGGAATGCGCAGCTGGATTGGTTTCCGGCAAATTGGGGTCGAATACGAGCGGGATGCCCGGTTGGCGGGTGAGTCGAAGTATTCGTTTAAGATGCTGCAGCGACTGGCTTACAACGGTATTTTCAATTTCAGCGAATATCCGGTCAAGGTGATCACCCGGATGGGAGTCATCACCATTGCAATTGCGGGCATTTATTTGATTCAAACCCTCATCAAACGATTTGTCTATCATGACGTACCCGAAGGGTTTACGGCTCTTTTGTTTGCCATAGTGCTCTTCAGTGGGGTTCAGTTAATTGCGCTGGGCCTTATCGGGGAATATGTACTTCGCATCTTTTTTCAGGCAAAAGGCCGCCCACTCTACATTGTTCGCGAGCTGATCCGGCATCAGCAGCGGCAACCACTGGCGGCTCCGAAAGAAACCAGCGTCTGATTATCAGCCCATAAGCTTCGTCAACTAAATTATCGCTCATCCGACTTCCAACGTTCTTATCGTGCTGAATTCCGATCCAACAGCTTATCCCGATCGCATCCATATTGTCATACCGTTATTTAACGATTGGCAGGCGCTTGGGTTATTGCTGGAACGAATTCGGCTGGTTTGTGAGCCCGCGCTGGTGCAGCGAATGGCTTTTCTGATCGTAGACGATTGTTCGGTGATGAACTACGACACCTTACCGACGGGCATTGGTGAGTCGATATCGATTCTGCACCTGTTCCGGAATGTAGGCCACCAGAAAGCCATCGCCCTGGGTTTGTCATACCTGGCGTCGTTGCCGGAGCAGTACCCCGCCATTGTGATGGATTCGGATGGCGAAGACCGGCCGGAAGATATTCCGAAACTGCTTGAAACAGGCGTTGAACAACCCGGCCGGGTGGTGTTTGCGCACCGGTCCAAGCGGCACGAAAGCCTGGTATTTCGGGTGTTTTACGAAGTGTACAAAGCGATATTCCGGCTTCTGACGGGCAAGGTCATTACATTCGGGAATTTTAGTTTTGTTCCGGCCGACCGACTCCGAAAACTGGCTCACGTTTCTGAAATCTGGAACAACTACCCGGGGGGCGTCATTCGGTCCCGGCTGCCGTACGCGGCTGTCCCGCTGGAGCGAGGGCGTCGGTTGGCGGGCGAGTCTAAGATGAACTTCGTTTCACTGGTCATGCACGGACTGAGTGCCGTATCGGTGCTGATCGATACAACGGCGGTTCGGCTTGTCCTGTTCTGTATCATGATGGTGGCGGTGTCTTTATTCGGCATTGGCCTGACCGTGGCCGTTCGGTTGTTGACCGATGCGGCCATACCTGGTTGGGCTACCTACCTGGTGTTTTCGTTTCTGATTGTTATTCTACAGGCTTTTCTAATTTCATTACTGCTGGTATTCATTGTGTTATCGTATCGAACGCAACCTCAATTTATTCCGGCGCGTCAGTTTCGGGATTTCGTTGAGAACGTCGAACGGGTATATTAAAAAGAGTTGACAGTTGCTGATTAATAGTAGTCAGTACGTTTGCTACTAACCACTATCGACTCACAACTAGCCACTAGTTACGGAGGGATGCTTTTTAATTCACTACAGTTTCTACTGTTTTTTATTGTCGTTACGCTCAGCTACTTCAGCCTGAAGTGGCAGGGGCGGTGGATGCTGTTGCTGGTAGCCAGTTGCTACTTCTACATGGTTTTCCAGCCCGCCTACATCCTGATCTTATTCCTCACCATCGTTATCGACTACATTGCCGGTATCTGGATTGAGCAGTCAGCGGGCAAATCCCGGCGGTGGCTGCTGATTCTGTCGCTGGTTTCGAACCTCGGGATTCTCGCTTTTTTTAAATACCTGGGTTTTTTTACGGAAAACGTGGCAGCCCTGTTCGATGCGTTTCACCTGCCGCACTTGGCCGATCTGGTTACCCATCAAACAAACCGGGTGTTTGTGAAGGTGCTGCACCTCTTCGGCCAGAGTGGGATTTCGTCCTATAAAGACAATATGTCGATTTTGCCCATCGGTCTCTCGTTTCATACGTTCCAGGCGATGAGTTATACCATCGAGGTATACCGGGGCAATCAGAAAGCGGAACGGCACTTTGGGATTTATGCACTCTATGTCATGTTCTATCCGCAGTTGGTGGCGGGACCCATCGAGCGGCCGCAGAATGTACTGTGGCAGTTTCACGACTATTTCAAATACGACAAAGAGAACGTAAAGGCGGGTCTGATGCAGATGGCGTTCGGGCTTTTTAAAAAGCTGGTCATCGCCGACCGGCTGGCGATGCTCGTCGATCATGCTTATGGCAATCCATCGGCGCATAACGGCCTGACGTTACTGGCGGCTACGTTCTTCTATACCTTCCAGATTTACTGCGATTTCTCGGGCTATTCCGATATCGCGATCGGAGCGGCCCGGGTCATGGGCTTTACGCTCATGGAAAACTTCCGGACGCCCTATATTGCCCAATCGATCTCGGAGTTCTGGCGACGCTGGCATATCTCGCTCTCGACCTGGTTTCGGGATTATCTCTACATTCCGCTCGGTGGCAACCGAAAGGGTGAAGTCCGGCAGTACCTGAACATGCTGATCGTGTTTCTGGCCAGCGGGCTCTGGCACGGCCCGAACTGGACGTACGTCATCTGGGGCGGTCTGAACGGTCTTTATCAGATTCTGGCTGTGGTGCGGGACAAAGCACTGGCGAGAATGGGCTTTTCCCGGACGCCACCCGGTGCCATTACCTCGCCCGCCAACGAGCAGGAAAGCCGTCGGTCGCCCGTACGAGCGGTGGTGAATACGCTCATTACCTTCGTGCTGATCATGCTAACGTGGGTATTCTTCCGCGCCCGCAGCCTGAGTGATGCCTTCCTAATCCTCAAACGCATTGGCACCTTGTCGTTTAGCGACACCATCGATAGCCCGATGAACGCGACTGAAATGGGTCTCAGCGTTTTTCTGATTGTATTTCTATTGCTGAAAGAGCAGTTTCTGTTCACCATTCCCACCCGCAGCACGTTACGTTTCGCGGTGCTGTTCGTCCTGATTACGTTTGTAACGTATCTGTTCGGGGTGTTCTCCTCCAATCAGTTCATTTATTTCCAGTTCTAATTCGGTATCTTTGGTCTAACCAATTGCTGAAGTCATGGAGACCTTGTCAGCCCTCATTCCTCCCGTCGAAACCAACTCCTCAATGCCGATATCGTTCCGGATTCAGCAGATCAGAAACCCGGACGATTTTTACGCTTTTTGTCAGGAGAACCCTGACTACAAGTTCGAGCGCGAATCGGACGGACGCATTATCGTTATGCCTAATACAGGAGGAAAAACTGGTCGCAAAAACTCAGAGCTCACCACGGATGTGACGCTCTGGAACCGCCAGACTAAATTGGGTGAAGTCTTCGACTCATCGACGGCGTTTAATTTGCCTGATGGCAGTACCCGTTCGCCGGATGTATCCTGGATTAGTCAGGAGCGATGGGATGCGCTTACGGAACGTGAACAGGAACAGTTCCCGCCGATCTGCCCCGATTTCGTGATCGAATTGCTTTCCGTGACTGATTCGCTGAAAGCCGCTAAAAGCAAAATGACCGACGTCTGGATTGCGAATGGCTGTCGGCTGGCGTGGCTCATCGATCCTAAATCACAGACGACCCATATCTTCCGGACAAATGGCGAAATTCAGATCGTCGGCTTCGACCACCCGCTATCCGGTGAAGACGTCCTGCCCGGTTTCGAGTTGACTCTTTAAGCGCTTACAATAGTAGGCCAGAAGTTGTGCGCCGATTACAAACGTCAATTACGGATGTCTTCTGAGTCAAGTGGCTTATTTTCAAGCTTTTATGAAAAAGGCGTTTGTCATCCTGACGAAGGAAGGATCTTAAGGGCTCCTAACCAAATCATTTAGCAACGTTATGATCCTTCGTCAGGATGACAAACGTCGACCATTATTCACGTTAATGCTAGAATAACAAAAAGTCAGGCCGACCGAAAGCTTTCGGTCGGCCTGACTTTTTGTTAACATACTTTGCTGATCATAACAGGCTTGCATCGGCCAGTAAAACTCAGAAAATTACTTCTTCGCACTGGCAATCAGATCGTTTGCCATTTTTACATAATCTCCATTTTTAGCAGCCGTGGCCAGCTCTACTGTTTTCTGCGCACTGGCTATTGCGTTCTGCTTGTCTTTCAGCTTTAATTCAATCCTGGCTTTCAGCAACATGATCCAGAAAGCGTTCGGATTCTGCTCAACGGCCTTGTTGACCCAGGTCAGGGCTTGCGACAAATCCCGATTGGTGTCATAATAGTAACTGGCGGCTTCGAAATAGGCAGGCTTCTCAGAAGCCATCGAGGCCTTGATGTTGCTGGTGATAACCTGATCGATGTCGACGGTGATCGGCACGGGAACGCGTGTGTTATCCCACATAATTTCCAGGGTGGCCGAACTGGGCAGAATATCGGCAATGTTGATGGTGAAGGTTTCTACTTTGTTGGATAAAGTAGTTGGTTTTACCTCGACCCGTGCCACTTCATTCGCTGGCTTATAATCAGCAACATTTGCTCCCAGGTTCAGATCTTTGGACAGCATTACCTCCCACTTGCTCTTGCCGGGAATCGTAAATAAACCGTACGTTCCGGCTTTCACTTCCTTTCCGCCCATTTTCACGTCACTGGAGAACGTAATTTTGGTCGTTGCATTGGCACCCGTACGCCATATTTGGCCGAACGGAACCAGATCGCCAAAGATCGCTCGTCCTTTTACGGCTGGTCTTGAATACTCAAGAGTAATCTCGCCTAATCCAAAACTTTGTTTGGTTGTTTGAGATGGACTGGCAGCTGGAATTTTTAATTGCGCGGTAGCGATGGAGAAGCTGAATACGGTCAGCAGAAGGGTTGCTGAACTAAACAAAAATCGATTACTCTTCATGGGATGTAAAATACAGACTATTTTTAGTTTGTCTGCAAGTTACGCATTCAGCTCCTGTTGAAGAAAAATAACCGTAGTCGATGGAGTATTGAGCCGTTGTCATTTCGCCAGTACAAACTTCAGTACCTCACCGTTCATGCAATAGCGCAGGCCAGTCGGATCGGGGCCGTCGTTGAATACGTGGCCCAGGTGCGCATCACAGACCGAACAACGGACTTCGGTGCGGTTGCCATCCGGTTCGGTGTAGAGCGCATTCGGAACGATTGGTGCGTAGAAGCTGGGCCAACCCGTGTGCGAATCGAACTTGGTTCGGGAAGAAAACAACGGATTATGGCAGCATACGCAGGCGTACGTACCTGCGCCATGCTCATGTGTCAGCTCACTGCTGCCGGGCCACTCGGTGCCTAGTTCGCGGGTGATGTTGTATTGAGACCGGGTCAGGATTTCCCGCCATTCGGCATCTGTTTTCTCAACCCGTCGGTTGTTGGGCGACGTAACCCCGGGTGGTCGGCGGTGGGGAGGACGCGGCTTGCTGAGGTACGTGCCGTAGAACCCCAGGGCACCCACGACGAGTACGGCAATGAGCAGGAACAGATGAATCGGTTTCAGGCGCATAAACGGCTACTGAACCAGAACACGAATTCTGCGGGCCAGGTTCGTATGAATTTACCGGCCAATGGCTACTTTCCGTAGAATGGAATCGATGACTTGTAGCGTCGTTACACCGTCGGCTTCGGCTTCGTAATTGAGCATAACCCGATGGTTGAAGACGTCCGGAGCCACTTCTTTGATGTCTTCGGGCAGAACGTAGTCGCGCCGGTCGAAGTAAGCGAGGGCTTTGGCGGCCAGATTCAGGTGGATACTGGCGCGGGGCGAGACGCCAAACTGAATATAGCGGGCTTCGTCGCGCAGGCTATATTCCAGCGGTCGGCGGGTGGCAAAGACCAGCTCGATAATATACCGTTCCAGGGTTTCGGAGATGGAAATGCCGTTGATTTCATTGCGAATGGCGACCAGATCTTCTTTCCCCAAAACCGGGCGTACTTCGTAGTCGAAATTCATGTTCGACATTCGACGCATCACTTCCAGCTCATCCTCTTTGCTCAGGTAATCGACGAATACCTTCATCATGAACCGGTCGACCTGCGCTTCAGGCAGCGGATACGTTCCTTCCTGCTCGACGGGGTTCTGGGTGGCCAGCACCAGAAACGGCTGATCGAGCACAAACGTTTCTTCGCCGATGGTCACCTGCTTTTCCTGCATGGCTTCGAGCAGGGCCGACTGCACCTTAGCAGGCGAGCGGTTGACCTCATCGGCCAGAATCAGGTTGGCAAAAATAGGCCCTTGTTTGACTTCGAAATCGGCTGTTTTCTGGTTGAAAATCATCGTTCCGATCAGGTCGGCGGGCAACAGATCGGGCGTAAACTGAATCCGTTGGAAATCCAGCTCCAGCACCTTGGCCAGGGTGTTGATCGTCAGGGTTTTGGCCAGACCCGGTACGCCCTCCAGCAAAATATGCCCGCCCGTAAACAACCCGATGAGCAGGCGATTGAGCAAGCGATCCTGGCCGACCACAACCTGGCTCATCTCGCTGAAGACCTCGCGGATTTTTGTATGGTTAGCGAATGTAGTGGTCGATTGCATAACTGTATCACGAACTTCCGTCCGTAGTGCATTAAAATGTGGCCCGGATGCTCCGGTCTTTGCCGTGAATGTCTTTATAAACCTGGATGTTCCGGAAACCCCGGTCGGCAAAAACCTGTTGAGTAGCCGCTCCGAACCGTTCATTAATCTCAACGTAACAGGCCCCATCTTTCGTCAGATGGCGGACGCAGAAATCGGCGACCGCTTTGTAAAAAACCAGCGGATCGCTGTCTTCGACGAATAGGGCCAGGTCGGGTTCGTAATCCAGCACATTCTGGTCCATGTCGGCGGCCTCCGACCGGGTTACGTAAGGGGGGTTGCTCACCACACAATCGAAACGCTGGCCAAAATCGGCCGGAACGTTCAGAATATCCTGGATGCTAAACAGCACGTCGGCGTTGAGATTCATTGCGTTCCGCTGAGCCAGAGCGAGGGCCTGGTCCGATACATCCCAGCCCGTTACGACCGATTGGGGCAAAAACCTGGCCAGAGTAATGGCTATGCAGCCGCTGCCGGTGCCAATGTCTACGATCGGAACATCATCGGTCCGGTCGGCGAAATCGTGCATGATCAGCCGGACCAGGTCTTCGGTTTCGGGCCGTGGAATCAGCACATCGGGGGAGACTTCGAACTCCAGCCCGCAGAAAATCGTCGTACCGATCACGTGCTGAATGGGTTCCTTGCGATTTAGCCGTTCCAGGATTTTAAACCAGTCGGGCTCGGTGCGGTTGGGGGGCAGGGGTTTATCGGTCAGTACGTCGGTTTTACGTAACCCAAAGTAATGGTCCAGCAGCATAAACGCCATTTCCCGGGCTTCTTCGGGCGGATAGGCGGTAATGTTTTTACTCAGTCGATCGTAAAGAGGTTTGGCAGTGGCCATGTGGTTTAGTCGAGTAATTTTGCCAAAAATAGGGAAGTTTGCGGTTTAATGCTTCCGCGAATATCGATCTACGACTATGAATCCATTCATGCTTCGCGCTCTTGAACTGGCTACCCTGGGCCGGGGGCACGTCAGTCCAAACCCAATGGTTGGGTGCGTGATTGTATACGGCGACAAACCCCGCATCATTGGCGAGGGCTGGCATCAGCGCTACGGCGACTGGCATGCCGAAGTAAATGCCATCCGATCGGTTCGACCCGAGGATGCGCACCTGTTGTCCGAAGCGACGGTATATGTAACGCTGGAGCCCTGCTCGCACTGGGGAAAAACGCCACCCTGCGCCGATTTACTCATTGAGAACCGGGTCAAAAGCGTCATTTGCTGTAACGACGATCCGAATCCGCTCGTGGCCGGACAGGGGTTTTCGAAGTTGCGGGCGGCTGGTATTGCGGTCGAAACGGGGGTGATGGAGTCGGAAGGGCGCGCCTTAAATGCGCGCTTTTTCACCTTCTTCGAACAAAAACGGCCTTATATCATCTTGAAATGGGCCGAAACGACCGACGGCTTCATGGCGCACGAAGGTGGGCGGCCCGTCAGGATCAGTGGTGATCTGGCGAACCGGCTCGTGCATCGCTGGCGAAGCGAAGAAGACGCAATTATGGTGGGTACCAACACGGCCCGGAATGATAACCCACGCCTGGACACGCGTCTGTGGCCGGGCAAGAATCCGACGCGGATCGTGCTGGACCGGACCCTGTCGCTTCCATCGAATCTACACCTGTTCGATGGCGCTCAGCCGACGATCGTGTATCACCAGAACCCGAATGAGCCGCCATTGGAGCAGCCAAATCTGACGTATTCAGCTACGGCATCACTCCCGGATCTGGTTGCGAATCTGCACCAACGAAAGATTCAATCGGTGCTCGTCGAGGGCGGAGCGGCTTTGCTGAATTCGTTCATCGACGAGGGCCTGTGGGACGAGATGCGGGTATTTCGTAGCCCAATGCTGCTGGGGCAGGGCGTGAAAGCGCCCCGTGTCCGGGGTGGGTTGCTGAGCCGGGAGTTGGTCGGAGCAGATGAACTGACGGTATACAAAAAATAGCCCCAGACAATCGTCTGGGGCTAATGACAAAGGGAGCCTGATGCTGTTACTGCTGGGCAACCGGTGCAGCATTTGCGCCGATATCTCCGCTGGCCACGAGCGTCGCACCAGCCATAATTTTGACGTTGGCGCTGTAGGCGTTCAGCTTATCGTAGAACCCCGCTTCGCTGATCGTAAAATATTTGTTGGTAGCGAATTCGCCCGTGGTCCCGCTCACCGAATCGAGGGGCTTCAGAACGGTTGCCGAGCTTTCGGAAAGCTTGCCCTGGTAGACCGACGAGGTGTAAGAAGTACCTGAAGCTGTGTTATACAGGCCGATCTGGACCAGCGTCGTCGACGTATTGTATTTGTAAAAGACCACACGTCCGCTGATCGTGGTGCCGCCGGCCGCCGACAGTGTATAAGCTTTGTAGGTAGAGACCGTACCGCCACCGGGAGCTACATTGGTTAGCGGCTCATACTCTTTCTGTTCACAGGATGTCGATAAAACCACCAGAGAGAGAAGGAGGCCCAGCAGAGGCCGGTACGTTAGTTTATTGAAAATACGTTTCATCTGCGACTGAAAATTAGAAGTTGAACAACACACGACCGTAGTAATAAGCCCCGTTGGACCCCTGCTGGTAACTGGAATACAGGGTGAAGCCGCGGTTTTCGGGCCGGAGGATCTGCGGGTATTTGTCCAGGATATTGCTCCCGCCGATCGAAAATTTCACGTTCGGATTCAGGGTGTACCCCAGGCTCAGGTCAACGATCGTTTGCGCTGAGAACGTCTGGTCGTAATAGTTGCCTTTATCGTCGGCCGATATCGAGAGCGACGTGATTTGGCCGAAGTAAGTGCCCCGGATCATCGCATCCCACTTACCCTGTCGGTACATGACCGAGCCAATCAGTTTCGTCCGGGGAGTGCCGGTTTCGAACTGACCGATCACGTCGCGGCTGAGGTATTTGCCGACTACCTGGTCTGGGGTCAGGTTGGCTACGTTGAGGTCCAGCGTTTTGCGGCTGAGCACCGTATTTTTGCTGAAAATAGCGGCCAGGCTGTACGTAAAGCTTTTCGTACGCGACAGTGACTGGGTGTAGTTGCCCACCAGTTCGATGCCTCTGGAGCGAACATTGGCCCCATTGACAAAAAACTGCGCTTCGCCCCCGCCAATTACTTCGTCGTAGTTATTGCCCACTTCCGATGCATTGAAGAAACTAGTCTGGAAGATCCGGTTATCGACATCGACCTGGTAAGCGTCGACCGTCACTTCAAAGCCCCGCGATGGCTGGTAGGTCAGTCCCAGCCCATACGTGCGGGAGTTTTCCTGTTTCAGTCCTTTGATACCCAGCACCCGGGCCGCCGTGCTGTTGGTTGGATAGGTCGTAACATCCAGCGGCTGTGGAACGCCGTTGGCATCGGGCACAAACGCCGTTGTCGTGTGGGTATAGTTCAACTCCTGAAGGGAAGGTGCGCGGAAGCCGGTGGCAATCGAGCCGCGAATCGTCAGGTTGTTCGTGACCGAATAGCGGGCGGCCAGCTTCCCGATCGTGACTCCGCCGAAATCCGAGTAGTTTTCAACCCGAACCGCGGCTGCTACCAGGAATTTACGGGTTAACTCCAGCTCGGTATCCAGATAGGCGGCCATGGTGGTCCGGAAGGCGTTCCGTTCATCTTTGGGCCCGAATCCGGAAAAGCACTGGCAGTTGGCCGCAAAATTCTTGATCGTGACCTCCTGCCCGGCATATACGGATAACGGCTTCCCATCGGCTCCTACGATCGGTATGGCATTTTCATTCTGCAGCGGTTTCCCGTCCGGGCCGATCAGCAGCCCCGGCTGGGTGGCCGTTACGATACCGGCATCGCCGTAGGCGTAGCTTTCTTCCTGACCGCGGATGATCTTGTAATTTTCGACCCGCATCTCCGCGCCAAAAGCAATGTTGAGGCCGCTCATGATGCCTTTAAAATAACGGGAGAAGTCAAGGTTCGTCGAGTTCTGGGTGAACTGGTTGGTGCCAATGTTCATGTTTACCGGCGAATTGGCCCCGATAGACGCGTTGAAGGTGTTGACCATGCCAATCTGGGAGGTGTTGCTGCCGAAGGTGTTGCTGAAATCGACACTGAACTCACCGACTTTGCTACGAATGCCAACGGTGCTCGACACATCGCCGGTGTTGGTCGTGAGCTGGGGCCGGAACCCGTTCGGATAGAGCAGGTAGTTGAAACGGTCGGTCTGCGAAGGGCGTCGGTAGTAACAGGAGAATCCTTTCAGGTATTTGTACGAGATGCCGCCGAAGCTGTACAAGGTCGTATTGGGGCTGATCTCATAGCCTGCGTTGTAGAAAGCCGTTCCCAGTGTAATGCCGGGCATACCCGCGTATACCGCAAAATCAGCTCTGGACAGGTTCCGGGCACTCAATAGCCCTGACTCGGTTTTTAGGGTCGACATTAGCGAAGTGTTTCCGGCGGCCTGCGCGTTGATCAGCTCCGGGTTGGTAATGATCGGGCGCCCTGTTTTGTCCGTACGCAGGTTGTTCAGGTAGGTATTGTCGTAAATCTCCCAGTCGTTAACAAATGGGCGGACCGTGGGTCGGCGCTGTGTGATCTGCCCCGTGATGTTGAGGTAGCCTTTATCGCCGATCTTAAAGCCGTAGTTGGCATCGAACTGGTAATTGAATCCATCGGGCTTACCCGACTGCGTCAGGTCGCCGGCCTGACCACCCGAGTTTATGTAGCCGCCACCCGTCAGGCTGCCCGTCAATTTGTTGGTCCCTTTCTTCAGAATGATGTTGATCACCCCGGCAACGGCATCCGAACCATACTGGGCAGCCGCCCCATCGCGCAGGATTTCGACCCGATCGATAGCAGCCGCCGGGATAGTCATCATATCGACCGACGTAGAGGGGCTGCCCACCGCCGTTGTAGTAATCAGCAGCGAAGACGTATGCCGCCGTTTGCCGTTGATCAGCACCAGGGTCTGATTAGGAGCCAGGTTCCGGAGCTGTATCGGATCGACGTGCGAGTCGAGGTCGCCCCCCTGATTGCGAACAGAGTTGAAGCTGGGTGCCACGAAGGCCAGCATCTGGGCCAAATCCATCTGGGGTAGATCGCCCATGATATCTTTAATCGAAATCACATCTACCGGAACCGGCGTTTCCAGCACGGTACGGCCGGTATTGCGGGTTCCGGTGACGATCAGTTCGGTCAACTGCGTGGCGTCCTCTTCCAGAGCGACGTTAAAAGAGCTTTCACTACCTACTTTCAGTTCTTTCGATTTGAAGCCGATGAAACTAATCACCAGCACGTCGTTCGGCATAGCTTCCAGTGAAAATGTACCCTGATTGTCTGTGATGGCTCCTTTCCTGGCGTTCCCTTTGATCAGCACATTGACGCCCTGAAGTGCTTCGTTATTATTGCTGGCGAATACTTTTCCGCTGATTCGTTTGGTCTGCGCCAGAACTGTCATGGGTAACAGCATAATGAGCACAAAGACGCTAAAACAGGCAGAAACCAGGTTCTGACCGAGTAATTTTTGTTTCATAATAAGCATGGGAAGAGTTGATGGTAAAACAGGTTTGTCAAGCTGTCAGGCAACGGTTAACCAATCCGGTAGTCGATAACTGCCGGGGAGGAATCGCTCAGCAACTGGTTGACGATCAGAGTAGAATCTAGTCTGTTTCGGCGCGTCTTGCTACGTAAAGGCGTTTGTCGATGAGTAGGTAGGGGAGATACAGAGCAAAAGGCCGGGAGAGTAGCATCGGCGTAGTGCGTACGTATTGATTGATTCATGGCGTTTCAATATGCTGTTAAGTGGAATTTTAAGCGTATTTATTTCGAAAAATGGGCAATATGCTGACCTACAGTCATTTAAGCGACTGTGCATGGCTACCAAAAACGTAGGTTAATCTCCTGCAGAAGTCCAGGCGATCATCATCGATACGCCACCTGTCTGCTTTCCGAATACGTAAGCTCTCTACTTAATCGTGCGCACGAATCGAGAGTAATAATTTGTTGTACTTTATCAAATATGCCAATTATAATTACAATAGCAAATCATTTTACAGAATATAATATTAATTTATTTAATAAATACAGCACAGTATATTATTGATACTATTTTTATTGGTATTTTCTAGTGGAACCGTATTTATACTCAGTTTGAAAAGGGGGATGGCCGGGTCAGGTCGGTGGGGGTTAGATAAACGCATCGGGCCAGGTAGCACCTGGCCCGATGTAATCAGTTGACATTCAGGAGAAGGAACAGAGCGGTCGAATAGCTCGATCGAGCCGACGAATGAGCTACCGTCTGACGACCAGGCCGATTGGGCAGGCTTAACGGACAGGTGTACCCGAAGCCCAGACGTTTTTTACCTGCAGCGAGGCATCGGTCCGGATCAGGTTGGCCACATAACCCGGCTGAACCCGGCCCAGCTGGTCGCCCAGGCCAATAATGTCGGCCGGAATCGTCGACGCCATCCGCAGGGCATTGGTGAGCGGAATGCCCGCCTGTTCAACTGCAATCCGTACACAGTCGATCAGGGTAATGGCCGACCCGGCCAGGTTTCCTTCGTTGTTCACGTACCGCCCCGGACCGTTGGCATCGGGCTCGAAATGCACGACGAACTGCTCCAGCGTAAATTCGGGCCGGGGCGGATTCGCAAACAGTGCATCCGATATCAGGAAGAGCCGCTCGCCCAGCAGTCGGTAGGCGATTCGGATACTGGTTGGATTGCAGTGGTAGCTGTCGGCAATGATGCTCGCCCTAACCGTCGGATGATCGAATACCGCGCCCACGATGCCGGGCTCGCGGCTTTCGAAACCACGCATGGCGTTATACAGGTGCGTCGCCAGCGGGATTCCCTCGTTAAACGCGGCCGTAGCCTGTTGATAGGTGGCATTGCTGTGGCCCAGCGAAAGCAGCGTATTGGAATGCTTCAGGGCTTTGATGGTGTTAAGTTGCTCGGGCGTCAGAATTTCCGGAGCCAGTGTCAGAATCCGAATGCTGTCGGCATGGGTACTGAACAGGGTTTCCAGTTCACCGTCGGCGGGCGTTCGCACGTAGGCCATGCTGTGAGCCCCGCGCTTGATCGGATTGAAATACGGTCCTTCGATGTGAATGCCCGGCACACCAAACGGATTTTCGGCGCGCACCGTCGCCACGGCTTCCATCGACTGGCGCATGATGGCGAGGGAGGTGGAATGAATGGTCGGAAGCAGAGTCGTCGTACCATTCTGGACGTGGGAATGGTAAATATGCCGGACCGTATCGGGCGTCGGAATATCGTTTAGAAATAAGTTCGAACCGCCGTATAGCTGTAGGTCGACCATCCCCGGAAGCAGATAATCGCCGGCCAGATCGACAACCGATGAGTCGGTGGCTGGTTCCGACAGTGAGGCCTGTGTAATTTCCTGAATACGAGCCTGATCGACGCGTACGGATGCGTTGGTCAGCCAGTCTTCTCCCGTAAAAACGGTGGCATTGATAAAGTGAATCATAACGAAAAGCGGCTTTTGTACCGCGCCCTAAGTCAATTATGACCGGAATGTAGCCGATTTTTCGTTTTTTTGCGAACGATTTTGTGCCAGTACCTATCTGTTTATCTCTTGAACGCTGTTCGTTTACTTCCTCCCGCTACGCTGACACAGCCCGGTATTGTTCAGGCGACCATACCCTTGGCGTCCTCGAAAAGCGAAAGCAACCGGGCGCTGATTATCGACGCGCTGACCGGCTTTGGCTGCGATTTGCGTAACCTATCTACTGCCCGCGACACGCAGACGATGATCCGACTGCTAAAAGCAGACGATTCGACAGCGGACGTGCTGGACGCCGGAACGACCATGCGCTTTCTGACGGCCTACTTCGCCGTTACGGGTAAACAAAAAATCATGACGGGTACCCCACGCATGTGTGAGCGACCCATTGGAATTCTGGTCGATGCGTTGCGCACGCTTGGGGCAGCCATCACTTACCTGAAAAAGGATGGGTATCCGCCCCTGCAGATCGACGGCTTCTCGGCCTCGGCAACGAACCACCTGCAGATTCGGGGCGATGTGAGCAGCCAGTACATTTCAGCCCTGCTCATGATTGCACCTATGCTTCCTGCCGGACTGACGCTGGAACTGACAGGCGCTATTGGATCGCGCCCATACATCGACATGACGATCGAACAGATGATCTATTTTGGTGCAGACGTTCGGGCAGACTGGAATGCCAAAACGATTACCGTTGCGCCAACGCCTTATGTTCCAAAGTCTTACGCTATTGAGTCCGACTGGTCGGGAGCCAGTTATTGGTACAGCGTAGCAGCTCTGGCGAACGATGAAACCGCTGAGATCAATTTGCTGGGCCTCAGAGCCAAATCTTTACAGGGCGACAGTGCCATTGTCGACATCATGCGACCACTGGGCGTTGAAAGCACGTTTACCGATGCCGGAGTTCGATTGACAAAACGGCCGGCCGAATCGTCACTGGCCTGGGATTTTACCGACTGCCCGGACCTGGCGCAGACGGTGGCTGTCTGTGCCGCCGTGACAGGGGTACGGCTGACGCTGACGGGGATTGAGAGCCTGAAAATTAAAGAAACCGACCGCGTCGCTGCCCTTCAGAACGAACTCCGGAAAATAGGCGCAGAACTGATTGAGGTTGAGCCAAATCACCGCTACGAAGTCCGCCAGCTGAATACCAAACCGAAGCTGCCGGCTACGATTGCTACCTACGACGATCACCGGATGGCGATGGCATTCGCGCCCGTAGCGATGCGGGAAGAAATTAGTATCGAAGAACCGGGCGTAGTGGCCAAATCGTACCCTAGCTTTTGGGACGATATGGCGCGGGTAGCTACCGTCGAAACTGTTTCGGCTGAGGCCAGTGCCGATTGAAATTAGTTTATGGGAATTGTTTCCTCATAACAGCCGCCGACTCCCACGTAAATTACCCGTTTGTCAGCCCCGTTCAGGATAGCGTCGTAAAAACGAACTCCAGCCTGGGCAATGGCCTCCATAAAGCCAGGATAATCGATTTCTCCGGTCTGATTAGCGCGAATGGCTTGTACGGTTTTTGCCTGATCGAACGTTGGAGCGATAGGTCTCGGTTCAATCCCATTCGCGTGTAAGGTTGTAGCGCCCTCGGCCAGTCGGTAAAGGACGATGCCGGAAGAAACCTCGACGGTATAAGACTCTACACCCGCTTCAATGAGTTTTTGGGCCAGGTCAGGGTAGTTTTGGGCAGTGGCGTAGGCGCGCCTGATTCGTTCTTCGACCAACATGATTGCGTTGTTTAGTTCAAGGCAAAAGTCGGCAGACGGTCGGCGGTCTGCTTGTAAAAAATCGTTTTTCGCTTCATTGAGCGCACGGCCCAGTGAGCAGAAATTCGGCCGGACTGACGCCCGTAAACGCTTTGAACTCGTGGCTGAAATGCGCCTGGTCGAAATATCCGGCGGCCAGGCCTGTTTGTGTCAGGCTTTGCTGGTCACCCAGTAACTGCAGTGCCTGACGCATTCTGACAATCGATGAAAATTTTTTCGGAGACGTACCGACCAGGCTCCGAAACCGCTTCTCAAGTGGGCTCTGGCTGATGCATAATTGGTCCAGTAGTGTCTTGATCCGAATTGTTCCTCCCGACTGAAGTATGTACTGCACTGCCTTCAACACCAGCGGATCGGCGGTCATATTCCGAAGTTGTGACCACAGGAACTGTTCGATGATCCTGAGCCGCGTCGAATCGTCGGTAGCCTCGGTTAACTGCGCTTCGATGGCATCAAGGTGTGATCGAGCCATGAAATTGTCGAGCGACAGGCTTTCGCCGAACAACTCGTGAACCGGATGTTTAAAAAAGGAAGCTGCGCCGGTTTCGGTGAAAATAACCAGCACGGAGCCCGTTGCCGGCGCGTTCCTGAACAGGCGGAACGTAGGCTGAATTCCGGTAATGCCAGCGGTTGCCAGGTCTGTTTCGACTCCCTTGTCCAGATAAGCCAGTTTACCCCGGTACTGAAAGCCCATCACCAGCCCCGTGTTAGGCAGAACTTTATAGGTTTTCTCCGCATCGGACTCCGAAACGATAAACTGCTTTACGCACGATTTGAGTCTGTCGGAAGGGGCATAAACCTGAAAGCGCATGTGAGTGGCGGCTCGTTAATGGCTTGACATAAAGGAATTGTAAAGCGGATCAGACGGTCTTCACCAGTTCAGTTAATCCAGGCGTGCCGCTTTTTTGAGTTCGTGCTGACGACCGTAAATGTACCGTAACGCTACGCCAAATCCCAGGCCCGTACCGTTGGCCGTGAGCGACGAGCGGGTTTCGGAGGTGCTGTTGACCTTATAGACCACATCGGAACGAAGCGCGTTGCCCAATCCCCAGTATTTTCGCAGGTAAAAGCCCAGTTCCAGAAAAGGCGAGACCCGTACGGTATAATCGACTCCAACTTCGGCCAGCCCTGAAATCCGGGCAAGGGTAGTCGTGTTGTTCAGGCGAAGGGTGTCGGTCGTACGAAGCCGGTTGTTACGGCTGTAGCCGATCAGTTGAAAACCGTCCATTTGGCTATCGCCATTCGGAATCAGCCAGGCGCCGGCCGTGAGCCAGAACCCTGTACCGTTAGCCGCTCGTCTGGCCGATCCGATTCGCCGTTTCAGCCGCACCGGAATTCCGAAACCCGCGTTCTGGTAAGTGAAAACCAGCGGACTCTGCCCGTTTGCGATCGAGATCGTCAGGTGCGTGGGGGCATGCGTATACCCTGCTTCGACCGACCATGCATTGCGATACGTGTACCCGAGCAACGCACCCCAGACGGATTTCAACGAAGAGGGGTTGCTCATCAAGCCACCGAACGAGTTGCTGAGTGTGCTGGCATCGTTGCGAAACCCGCCTTCTGCACTGACGTACCAGGTCTGTACCTCGGCTAAGTCCGGAAGGTGGTCTTTGCCGACTTCACGATTTCGATCGGAACTGTTGGGGGACTGCCACGGCCCACCCGGATTCTGATCAGGGTCGGCCCTGAGAATCCGCCGACGCTGGGCCGGGGGCGTATAATAGCTGGTATCAATCACCACTTCCTGAGCCAGCGTCGAGGCTGAAAAGGCCAATAGGAAAACAAGCAGCGAGATGTGTTTCATGAAAACGTAGTTCCTGAAAGATCGATCGTTGATGACAACGTTATATCGATTACGCAGGTTTCCGGGCTGGCGTTGCTACTCACAAAAAGTTCTGGCACAGAGCTATCGGATGGCTGCATGTACGATTGTTGCGCTCGGTCCGACAGCCGCACTTTTTCGCAATCGGTCACTCGATTTTCGCCCTTTGTCAGCCGCTGCCCCATCACTTCGCCAGACCTTTGTAGCGTACTAATCGACTCAAAACTGTCATGAAAACGACCTCCGATAAATCGACACCGCATGTTCTGATGCTGGGTGCAACCGGCAGCATTGGCTACGCTGTGACTGCGAATCTGCTGGCCCGTCAGTTGCCCGTCACCATTCTGGTTCGTAGCCGGGCTAAAGCAGAATCACTTTTTCCAAATCAACCGACGCTCACCATTGTCGAAGGAGACGTTCAGGATGCTGACCTGCTCAGTCGACTTGCTACCGGGAAGGATTTCATTTTTCATGGTATCAATTACCCCTACAATAAATGGTTTGGCAACATGGATAGGGCTACGGAAAAAGTGATCGATGCAGCCGGTCAAAACCATTCGACTATCGTTTTTCCGGGCAACGTCTACAACTTCGGGAATACGCCGGAGCCTATCCGGGAAGACAGCAAACCCAATCCATGTACCCGTAAAGGACAGTTGCGGGTGGAGCTGGAGGCTGGGCTGGAAGCAGCCGCTAATGCCGGAAAATGCCGGGTGATCAACGTTCGTCTGCCCGATTTCTGGGGGCCGAATGTGCTGAATGAAGGGGTAAAGCCTATTTTTGAAAATGCCCTGATCGGCAATGCCCTCCCCTGGCTCGTAAACGCCGATAGGCCTCACCAGGCTGTTTATACCAAAGATGCTGCCGAGATTATAGTTCGGTTGCTGCTCCGTCAGTGGGAGACCGATCCGGTACCGACAAAGCCGTACGAGGTCTGGAATTATGGGGGAACCACGCTGCCCTCCGTCCGGTCGTGGTTCGAACAGATTACGTCGCTGACGGGCACGGCGTTGAAAGTCAAGTTGTATAGCCGGTTAACGATCAGCCTGTTAGGCTGGTTTATGCCTGTTCTTCGGGAGGTAAAAGAGATGCTATACCTGTACGAAAATACTATTCTGCTAAATGATGAGAAAATACATGCTCAGTTTCCCGACTTTAACCCTACGCCTATGAACCAGGCGTTGACTGAAACCCTGAGCTGGTTTGCTTCTTTAGCAAACCGACCCTTCGTTCCGGCAAAAAACGCCCCGCTGGTTGACGCCCGTAACTAGCACTTCCACTCTTTAAACATCTTGAAAGTCAATGAAAACGCTACTGAAGTCCGAAGAGTTGATCCAGTTTCTGGGTGCTATTTATTTGTTCTCCCACCTGAATTTTGCCTGGTGGTGGTTTCCGGCTTTGCTGCTGCTACCCGATGTGAGTATGATTGGTTACGCAATCAACCCGGCGATCGGTGCTGTACTGTACAATATAGCCCATCATAAAGGGCTGGGCATTGTGATTGGCTTGCTGGGGCTAATGCTGGGAAACCAGACGCTGATGCTGACGGGAATAATATTGTTTGCTCATTCGAGCATGGACCGTATGTTCGGCTACGGCCTGAAATATTCCGACAGCTTCAAGCATACCAGCCTGGGAAATTTGTAACGCACTTGGTTGCTGATTGACAGGTCAGCCTGCCCTGATGGGTAAACGCCTTCCATATAACCTAACTGATTTTCAGTACCCAAACCGGTTGTCCGGCCTGCTGTTGCCGGATTTTTTCCGGGATAATCACGCTCAGTCCATCGGCTGTTTTCGTGATTTTCAGTGCCTGCGAAGTGCCGAGAAGTGTGGCTTTGGCAGTCGGAGAGACCTTGATGGCTGGCAGGGTCAAGCGGGCCGGAAGCTGATTCTCCGTTTCCCCGGGTAGATACGAAGCGTACATCGACTTACCGTTTGAAGTAAAAGCCCATTGCCCTTGCCGATACGGTGCCAGCGGCTTTGTACCGTAAATGGACTCGCCATTGACGGCCATCCACTGCCCAATATCCCGTAGCCGCTGGTAAGCTTCCTCGTGCCATTCGCCGTCCGGACCGGGCGCGATGTTGAGCAGCAGATTCCCGTTTTTCGCAACGATATCCACCAGCGTCTGCACGAGTTTGCGGGTAGGTTTGAACCGCTCTTTGGGAATGTACGACCAGCTATCGCCCATCGTCATGCAGCTTTCCCACGGAATGGGCATGTAGTGATCGGGAATCGACTGCTCGGGCGTTACGTAGTTTTCAAACTCACCCGAAACCGTCCGGTCGACTACCAGCAGGCCGGGCTGGTGCTGGCGGGCCATCCCGGCAATCCGGGCCATGTTGATGTCCTGATTATAGGGAATGCTCCGCTGCCAGCTGATGGTTGAGTCGATGCTGCTGAACGGACGAACCCAACCGCCGTCGAGCCACAGGATATCGACCTTCCCGTAGTCGGTCATCAACTCCTGGATCTGGTTGTAAGTGAAATCGCTGAACTTCTTCCAGTGGTCCGGGTATTTTTTCGGGTCGTAGCTGACGTTGCGGTCTTTGGGTGGGAAATAGGGCCACCAGTAATGCTCGGTGTGCCAGTCGGGTTTGGAGAAATACGTGCCGACCATAAAGCCCTGCTGCCGAAATGCACCAAGAATTTCCTTCGTCACGTTGCTGCGCGGGTTGGCCGAGAACGGCGTTTTTTTGTCGGTGATTTTATAATCCGTCTGTTTCGTGTCGAACATGCAGAACCCGTCGTGGTGCTTGGTCGTGAAGATCATGTACTTCATGCCCGCTTGTTTGGCCGCATCGGCCCAGCGCTCAGGGTTGAACTTAACGGGGTTGAACGTCGTCTGCAGATTCTCGTACGCTTTTTTGTAGTCGTACCAATTGGCTGCGTATGGCCCTTTGCGCTCGCACCAGCCTTCGTCTTCGGGGCATAGCGACCACGACTCAACGATGCCCCATTCACTGTAGGTGCCCCAGTGCATCAGCAGCCCAAACTTGATATCCTGCCAGTTCTGAAGCTTCTGCCTGACGGCTCCATCGGTCGGCCAGATGTACTTATCATGCTTTTGTTCTGAATGTTGTTGCGCAAATCCTGGTAATGAAAGGAGTAAGCTGAACAGGAGTATAATTTTCGTCTTCATAGGGTTGTGTTTGTTGTGTGGCCGACCGGACTACCGGCGAAGCCCGCGGTTGGTCGCTGTAAATAGACAGGTTTCGGGTTGAGAGACCGGCTTGCCTGCTCTAACTCTATGCCTGTGCGAGCCGGAAAGCGCCGGGTGTCTGGCCGGTCCATTTTTTGAAGGACCGGAAAAAAACACTGGGTTCGGCAAAGCCCAACAGGTAAGCAATGTCGGTTGTGCTTAACTGATGCTCACGCAGATGACTGACTGCCAGATCTTTGCGGGTTTCGTCCAGCAACTGCTGATACGACGTGCCAGCTTCCTTCAGGTGGAGTTGCAGAGTCCGTACTCCCATTGCCAGCCGGTCGGCGACAGCCGCCAGCGTCGGTTCTTCCCCTTTCATAATCGCCACGATTTCCGCTTTAACCCGGCGGCTGAGCGAAGGGGCTTTCAGTCGGGTGAGTAGGTCGTTTGCGTGTTTCTCGAACAGTATAGACAAGGCTGGGCTGGCGTTTAATACAGGCATGTCGAGCAGAGCTGCATCGAAGATCATCGCCGTTTCGGGCGCGTCGAAGACCAGGCGGGCGGGGGCAAATACACGCTCATGTTCACGGATATCGGCCGGGCGGGGGTAAGCAAACCGAATCTCATCGGCCGTGATGGGCAAACCCGTCAACGCCCGCATGGCTGACAAATACACCGACAGTTCTGAATTAAGTGTGTGTTCGGGATAAATAATATCGCGGCTGGTAATGCGCAGATTTAAGACAAACTGATTGCCTGACGCCGTCCGGTGACCCGTTGTGGCAATGCCTTCGCAAACAATATCCTGGTATTGACAGAGTTTATCGAACGCCCGGCCCAGCGTTGGGCTGTGCATCATCACATAGGCCAGCACCCCAATCGCCACGGGATTGATCATTTCCCCCAGTTTCAGCGCAATCGTCGGGTCGCCGGTAGCGGCTGTGATTTCGCGCCACAGCGCCTGTACCTGCGTAATCCGTATACGTCCGTCGGGGTCGCGGAGCTGTTCGGGGCTAATACCGACCGTGCGCGCCAGGGCGTCACTGTCGGCACCCAGTTTTCGGGCCGCAAACAAAATCAGGTTGACGGAAGCAATCGACAGGGTATCGTTGGTAGGCAGCATCTAACGAAAAATACGCTCGTGTGACACAAGCAGGTCCGGAAAAATACAACTGGGAATGTCACCCGATTCGTACACGTCGACCAGCGCATAGCGCCCCTCTTCGAGTACATATACGTTTACGGCTTTCTCTTTGGGCTGAACGATCCAGTATTCGCGCACGCCCGATTCTTCGTATAGATCAAATTTCTCCCGGAAATCATTGCGGGTTGTCCGGGGCGACGTGATTTCGATAATCCAGTCCGGAGCGCCCAGACAACCATCGTCATCCAACTTACTGAGATCACAAACGACGCAGATATCGGGCTGCACCACAGTATGCAACTGATCGGGCTTACGATCAGTACGAATAGGTAATCGCACATCGAATGGAGCCGTGTATACGTCGCAACGTTTGTCGCCCAGATAATTACTAATGTCCACGAGTAAATGACTAACAGCCAGTTGGTGGGCTCGCTTAGGCGCGGGCGACATGCGGTACAATTTACCTTTGATTAGCTCTACGCTTTCGTCGAACTGCCATTTTAGGTAGTCGGCGTAGGTGTATGTGCCGTTTGGGTCGAGTTGCGAGATGTCGGTAATCATGAATCGTGCCGGACAATTTCAGTCCGCAAGTTCCTAAAATAGTTCGACGCCCGCAATAATCGGCTGCCATACCACGAAAATACCTCCCCGTCAACCAGCATCACGCGCGCCGTTGGGCAGATCTCCCGGAACTCGGTCAGATGTTTAGCCACGAACGGATAGGGTTCGGAGGAGAGAAAAATCAGGTCTGGGTTGGCAGCTTGTACATCAGTCGAGGTAACTTCCGGATAGCGGCTTCGACAGGCGAAGGCGTTCTGAAAACCCGCCCGCTCCAGCATGGCGTGAATGAACGTGTCGTTGGCTGCTACCATGTAGGGTTTTCGCCAGATGAAATAAGCGACGGTTGAGTTAGGGGCAGAGGGCGTGGGGGAAAGGGATGTTTCGATTTGGTGGGCGAGGGCTTCGGCTTCCTGCGCTTTTCCGACCAGGATACCAACTTCCCGGATCATGGCGAGCGCTTCCGGAAACGTATGTACGTCCGTAACATGAACCGGATAGTGTTGCTGAAGTATTTCGATCTGATCGCGCGTGTTTTCTTCTTTGTTGGCCAGAATCAGGGTCGGGGCCAGCGCGTGAATGGCGTCGAGATGTAAGGTTTTGGTGCCACCCACCCTGATTTTTGTCGCCACCTTATCGGCTGGATGGACGCAGAATTTTGTAATACCGACAATTTCCTCATCCAGACCTAAATCGAACAGCAGTTCAGTCTGAGACGGCACGACAGAAACGATGCGTTGCATAGGAAGTGGTTTTCTGTTTCTGACAGGGTTTACAGGATTAAATAAATGACCTAAAATCCGCTTCATCCAGTGGCCGGTTCTGTCAAAAGAACGGGTTCGATATAAACCTGTCGGATGGACGGCTCAGTTGCCTGAACTGCCTGCCGGATCTGAGTCATTGCCAGAATGGTATCTTCGTTGGTCAGGTTTTCCTGAAACGCGATCTGCTGAATCAGCACAATTTCTTCGGGCCCCATTTGAAACGTAAACGCACGCACGGATTTAAGTACCGAGGGGTTTGCTTCAGTCGTTTCAATGATTTTCTGCGTAATGGCTTTGTCGGCGGCTTCGCCCATGAGCAGACTGCGGCTTTCCCGCGTCAGCAGAACCGAAACGACCGTCAACAGCAGCCCGATCAGGACTGAAGCGACGCCATCCAGATAAGGGTTGTTCAACGCATGACCCAGAAAAATCCCCAGGAAAGCGATAAGGAGGCCCAGTACGTCGGAGGCATCTTCGAAAAGAACCACAAAAGTTGCCGGGTTTTTGCTGGCTTTTACCGCCGACCAGAAAGGCTGACTGCCGCGCTGCTGGTTAAACGCCCGGAATGCCGTAACCAGCGACGCGCCGTCCAGCACGATAGCAACACCCAGCACGATGTAGTTCCAGGTCGGATTTTCCATCGGTTTCGGGTTTTGCAGATGCGTAATGCCTTCGTAGAAAGACAGACCACCCCCCACGGCAAAGATCAATACCGACACGATGAACGACCAGAAATATAGTTCGCGCCCGTATCCAAAAGGTCTTCGCTCATCGGGCGGGCGCTGGCTCCGCTTCATGCCGAGCAGCAGCAGCAGTTCGTTGAGGGTATCGACCAGTGAATGAATCCCTTCGGAAACCATGGCGGAACTTCCCGTAACACCAGCGGCAATGAACTTGGTAGTGGCAATGGCCAGATTGGCCCCCAGGGCTGTATATATTGCTTTTTTCGTCGATGCCATGCTAGTGGAACCATTTGACTGCCTGTCTGTTTGGTAAGTCTTTTCTATCAGTCTGGCGCTGGCTGGCATCCAGAAGTGAAGAAATCCACCAATTTTTCGATCGTACACTCTATTTGCTCAGGCGGATAAACTTCCTGTTAACTTTATTGTCGAACAGAAAATAAAGGCAGCTGAGGGCCTCCTTCCACTGGCTGCCTGGAAGAAAAGCTCAGCTGAAAGGGCCACAAAAGGGCATTTCGGATTCCGGCACTCATAACCCAAAACAGCCGACTCAGCGCCGATTTAGCCGCTTTTAAAAAGATTTTGATAACGAGTCGTAAAAAAAATGCAACGTTTACTTCCAAAATCGCTTATTCGGACATGAAACGCTCTCTCATTGTAGTTGCCTGGGTTGGCCTGTGCGCGTCAACGGTATACGGCCAGACCCCTATGGCGGGTAAAATTACGTACGAAGGCATGCGCCAGGTTGATTTTTCGCAAATGCGAATGAATGTCAACGGCCAGGATGTGCGTCCGGGTAATGCCGGAGGAGGGGAGCCGGCTGAAGGCGGAACCAACGTAGTGACCTTCACGCAGAAACTGGTGTTTGCCGGCACGATGGCCAAAGAAGAGCGCGACCGTCCGCAGGGAGGGATGATGCGTTTCAACCGGGCGGGTGGCGAAGGTGGTGGCGACGGGAGCGGTGATCCGACTGCAGAACGGCGACCCCGGCGGGAAGGGGGGCAGCGAATGACACCCCCGTTCGAGCAAACCACCTATCTGGATCTGGCGAATCGGCAACGGATCGATGTGCTGACCGTGAAGAAAGATTCCGTGAGCCAGATCTATCGCTCGGAAAAACCGCTGCCCGCAGTGACCGACTGGAAGGAGGTCGATAAGACCAAAAAAATTGCTGGTTATGTATGCCACAAAGCCACGGCGATTCATCGGAAAGCGCCCTATACCATCTGGTACACCACCGATTTGCCGTTTACCTATTCGCCCGTCGCTGACCTGACACCGCCGAAGGGAGTCGTGCTGCAGATCGAGTCGGATAACGAGTCCTATAAGGCAACGACAATTTCTACGGAAGCGGTAGCCGAAGCGACCGTACAGCCACCTAAAGAGGCTAAAGTGGTGTCGGCTGAAGAAATGGATCAGATCCGCCGGAAAGGCATGGCCGATTTCCGGCAGCGAATGATGCAGAATATGCCCATGATGCCCAGAAATTAAACGTGGGTAGTTTGTTCGGAAAGATGCCGTGCCGTGCCACGGTTATCAGCCTACACTATTCCGAAAAGAGTCATCCGATGAATAAGGTATGAAGAATGTGTAGTGGTACAATGAATAAAGTTGCCGTAATGCGGGTGGCAACTCTGCTAATGAAGTATGTAAAATGAAAACTTTATCGACCCCTAAGCGACTGGCCTTTCTTTCACTGGTCATTGTTCATTGTACATTATTCATTCACACAGCCGCTGCTCAATCGACCCTGCAGGGTATCGTCGTAGACTCGGTGAGTCGGAAACCCCTGATCGAAGCATCGGTATCGCTGCTCGCCAGAGACTCTTCGCTCGTTTCGTTTGGCATTACTGACGGCGAGGGGAAGTTCAGCTTTCCCAAAACTGCCGAAGGGCAGTATCGGGTGCTGGTGACGTATGTAGGGTATCGGGGGCGCTCCCGGCGGGTGACCGTAGCCAAAAACGACCCGGTGACCGATGTGGGTACCATCGATATCGTCGCGCAGTCGCAGACGCTGATGGAAGTGTCGGTGCAGGGCGAAAAAGCGCCCATTGCGGTCAAGGGCGATACGCTGGAATTCAACGCCGATTCGTTTAAAACCCGACCCAACTCGCAGGTAGAAGACCTGCTGAAAAAACTCCCCGGCGTTGAGGTCGACCGCGACGGTAACGTAAAAGCGCAGGGACAGGCAATCACCAAGGTGCTGGTCGACGGAAAACCGTTCTTTGGAAATGATCCGAAAATGGCCACCCGAAATCTGCCCGCTGATATCATCGATAAAGTGCAGCTCTACGATCAGGCGTCTGAACAATCGACTTTTTCGGGCGTCGACGACGGCGATCGCGAGAAAACCATCAACATCACTACAAAGAAAGACAAGCGCAAAGGTACCTTTGGCCAGCAAACGATCGGGGCGGGGCCCAAACCCGACGATGATGCCCGCTATTCGGGCCGGGTCAGTCTGAGCCATTTCAACAACGGCCGGCAGATTTCGGTGCTGGGTATGGCCAACAACATCAACCAGCAGGGATTCACGGCCCAGGATCTGGGCTTGGGGAGCAACTTCGGCGGAGCCGGGCAGGGGCAGGGCGGCAGTGCCGGTGGTGGCGGAAACGTTATACGGGGCGGCTCCGGGGGCGGTAGTGGTAACGGGGGCGGTCAGGTTGGTAGTAACGCCATCACCCGGTCGTGGGCGGGTGGCATCAACTACCGCGACGGCTGGGGTAAGAAAATTGACGTTGTCAGCAGTTACAACGTGAGCAATACCAACACCCTGACCGATCAGAACAGCCGCCGGACCAACGTACTGCCGACCACAAACTCAGGTACCGGCCGAACCGATTCGGCCTTTGTTCGCACACAGACCAACGGGTCCAACAACGCGAATACCAATCACCGGGTCAATCTGCGGCTCGATTATCGACTCGATACCCTGACGACGATTCGGGTGATTCCGAGCCTGTCGTGGCTCAATTCGACCTATAATAACTACAGCCAATCGCAGACGACCAGTGCCGAAGGCGTGCTGACCAATACCAGCATGACCAATTACAACTCGGCCGGGAGTGGGTTTACGGGCAATAACTCGTTTCTGCTGTTGCGTAAATTCCGGAAGAAAGGGCGGACGTTTTCGGTGAACTGGAACGTAGCAATGAACGATCAGGATAACGAGGGCATCAATAAGTCGGTGAATACCTTCAATGGCTTATCGACTACCCTCACGAGCGGAACCATCACCAAAGACTCTTCGGGATTGGTTACCCAGACCATCAACCAGCGGAACAACCAACAGACACGGTCCATGACCAACAGCGTCAACGTGAGCTATACCGAACCGCTTTCGCTGCGGCAAACCCTGGAGTTTCACTACAACCTGTCGAACAACCACAATACCTCGAACCGGTTTGTAAACGATTTCAACGAAGCGACTAGCCAGTACGACCTGCTGAACCAGACCCTGACGAACCAGTTCGTCAACGACTACATGACCAACCGGGCGGGGCTGACCTGGCAGACAAAACGGCTGAAATACACCTATGCGTTTGGGTTAGACGGCCAGCAGGCGAGCCTGAACTCGAACAACCTGAGCCGGGAGACGAACCTTAACCGAACCTTCCAGAATCTGCTGCCGAACGCGCTGTTTACGTATAAGTTTTCGAAGGGTCAGAACCTGCGGATCAACTACCGGACGCGCATCAACGCGCCTTCGGTCAATCAACTGCAGCCGGTGCCGAACAATACCAATCCGCTGAATATTCAGTTGGGTAATCCCGATCTACAGCCCGAATACAGCCATACGCTCTCGCTGAATTTCAACCGATTCGACCCGGCCACGTTCCGCAACCTATTCGTCTTTTTCAATGCCAGCCGGACCGATAACAAAATCGTGAACTCGACCGTATTCTCGGCGGCCGGAGCGCAGACGACCCGACCGGTTAACACCGATGGCTATTATACCCTCAACGGATCGCTGGTGTGGGGAAAGCCCGTCAAATTCGGTACGCAGAAAACGAACCTGAACCTGTCGACGACCGCGACCTATAACCGGGGTATGAGCTTTATCAACGAAAAAGCCAACCTGGCCAAAAACTTTCTGATCGGGCAGGGTGTCACCCTGAGTTCAAATTTCACGGAGAAACTAGACCTGAACCTGTCGGGCAATATCAACTGGCAGTCGGCCCAGTATTCGTTGCAGCCGCAGCAAAACACGAGTTACCTGAATCAGTCGGTTACCCTGGATGTGTATTACCAGCTTCCGCTTCGGTTCACATTCTCGACCAATGTGTACTACAACCATTACGGAGGTAGTTCGGCCAGCTATAACCAGTCATATACGCTTTGGAATGCAACCCTGGCGCGCCAGTTGTTCAAGCAGAATCAGGGCGAAATCCGGTTTCAGGCGTTCGATTTGCTGAATCAGAACCAGAGTATTGTCCGGAACGTGACCGATACCTATACCGAAGAAGTACGGAGCCGGGTGCTGAACCGCTATTTCCTGATCAGCTTCGTGTATAATCTGCGCCGGTTTGGGGTAGGCGTTACGGCACCGAAGAACTCCTTCGACCGGTCTTTCCGGCAGGATGGCGGTGGCAACCGAGGTCAGGGACGCGGTGGGTTCCGACAGAATGAGTAGCGCCGACGATTTTTTACTGAACGTATTGAAAAGGGATGTCAGCACCGGCCGACATCCTTTTTTCGTTTTGATTACTGCCCCAGGTTCATTCGATCAAAGAACCTGTATGAGTTCGTCTTCGGAACAAGCGTACCCTTCGCGTGTGTGCATATACGATGCCAATTGCTCGATGAAAGCGGTTGTATACCGCGGCAGCTGTTTGGTTTTCAGGGTGGCCGCGTACCAGGTCCGCAACACGCGCTTCTCCGTGATCCGAACCGCCGATAACTGACCTGACTGCAGGTACGGCTTCACCACCCAATTCGGCAGTACGGCAACGCCCAGCCCTGCTTTTACCATCTCCAGAATGGCTTCTGTCAAGGTGATTTTATATACCTTGGTGGGGCGCCGATTTTTGAAGAGCATCAAGAAATTGGTGCTCTCCTCGTCTGGAATATTGTACATGATGTAATTCTGATCGGCAAACTCATCGATCTCGACCCAGCGACGACCGGCCCAGGAATGATCCGGAGCGACAATAGCGACAAACTCGTCCTGAAAAAGCGACCGATAGGCAAACTTCGGGTTCTCTGCCCCTTCTGTAATGGCTACATCGATCCGGTTCGCCAGCAGATGCTGGTCGGCATCCTGCGTACCAGCCTCCAACTCCACCTTGATATCCACTTTCGGATACAACCCCTGAAACTCCCGCAGAAAACCCGCCAGCCAGTGATAAGACGTGTAGCACTGGGTACATAGCCGAACTTCGCCCGATTCCTGGTCGGTCAGGCACCGAACTTTAGCGCGCGTTTCGGCCACTTCGGCCAGGATTTTATCGGCAGCCTGTAAAACTACTTCTCCCGCGGCTGTAAGCAGCATCTGTTTCTTGTCGCGAATGAACAGCTGTGTATTGAAATAGCTTTCCAGTTCTTTCAACTGATGACTAAGCGCAGACTGGGTCAGGAAGAGCCGATCGGCGGCTTTGGTCAGGGTGCCACTGGCGGCCACTTCCTGAATCATTTGCAGGTGCCGAATATCCATGATGAATTTTATTCATGATTTCGACAAAAATAATTCGCTTTACTAATCTATCAAAATCCTGCACCTTTGACTCCGTCGAATAAGGCTACTATAAACCGCACGCAAACCATGAAAAAGATAAGTCAACGATCAATGAACGCACTGATTATGAACCTGCTATTGATACTTCTGTTTCTAGCTTCACGCACCCTGCCAGCACAGTCCGACGATACCCTAACCAGCATAAAACCGTTCGAAATGGGTATGTACATGGGTTCTAACTGGACTATCAATGTCATACTAAAGGTTCATCAGAAAGGCGGGGTTACGCTTACCGTGAGAAATACCAGCAACCAGGTTATTTATCGTCAGTTCCTGAACCGATCGCCGGTTAGCTATCATCAGAAAATCAACTTTGAAGACAGTGAATCCGGCGTTTATTCAATTGAGGTCAGCGATGGTCGACAAACCGTGGTTCGCCGGGTTGATATAGTCGATATACCGTCTGTTGCTTCGCAACGGTTCATTACGTACGGTCCGCAGTCAGGCCAGTGAGATAGGCGGAATCATAAAGAAGGGCAACCGTTTTCGGCTGCCCTTCTTTATGATTGAGTAAACTCCTGCTGTCTGTTTGCGTCTTTATGCCCGGAAGGTTGTACTGCTAGCGGGTAGTAGTTTTATCATTTAAATTAATGATTTTTGTGTCTCGATAGATTCTGTCGATATCTTGCGGCCTGAATGTTGTGCCATACCGATTCATCAGATGAATATTCAACAACTGGAATACATTGCCGCTGTCGATAACTTTCGCCATTTTATCCAGGCCGCCGACCATTGTCACGTAACACAGCCAACGCTTTCGATGATGATCCGGAAACTGGAGGAAGAACTGGGGGTGAAGATTTTCGACCGGACCAAGCAGCCCATAATTCCAACAGCGATCGGGCGTCAGATCATCGATCAGGGAAAAGTGATCCTTCGGGAAGCTGGTCGGTTGACCGAGATGGCCCGGCAATACAACGGTGATCTGTCGGGTGAATTAAAAATTGGGGTCATTCCAACCATCGCTCCGTATTTGCTGCCGCATTTTGTGCAGGCCTTCATTCAGCAGTACCCCGAAATTCGGTTGCACATTTCCGAGATGATTACCGAACGGATCGTAAACGAACTGAAGACGGGCAATCTGGACGTCGGTATTGTCGCGTCGCTGTCGGGCGATCAGGCATTGCTGGAAATTCCGCTGTACAAAGAACGGTTTTACGTTTACGTGTCGGAAAAAACCGGGCTTTATAACAAGCAGTATATTCTGCCGAGCGATATCGAGCCCAACGAGCTCTGGCTGCTGGAAGAAGGTCATTGTTTCCGGACCCAGATCCAGAAGCTCTGCGAACTAAGCCGCAACAGCACCATCGGCACCAGTTTCAACTACCGGTCTGGCAGCATCGAAACCCTGATGCGGATGGTCGACCGAAACGGGGGCATAACAATTTTGCCCGAACTCGCCGTACTGGAGCTTCCCGAAGAGCGCCGGAAGTTTGTTCGTCATTTCAAGTACCCCGAACCCACCCGCGACGTATGCCTGACCGTGAACCGTGAGCAGGTAAAAAAACGCCTGATCGATGCTTTGAAGACCGCCATTCTGGCCGATGTCCCGAAGGGAAACGCGTAACTAGTTGGTCAGTAACATGTTGCTCTTCATGCTTGAACAGATAGGTTAGTCTATTTTCCGCGATTGAAAGCGGGCTTCATCGCTACGTATCTCATTCGCCAGCGAAGCCAGGTATGGCTTTCCTTCGCGCTGATACTGAGTGGTTTCGGCTGGTGTCAGCCGGATCCTGATGTCGTACAACCCGACTGAGCCACTGACTACACTAAAGATCAGATCGCCGGTTTCGGCTTCGGATAAGGTATAATTCCAGCTTTCTTTAGCCAATTCTTTCATAAAGTCTGTAAGGTACTATTCTGATCGGTAAGCGTGCCTGATTTTCAATGGTTCGTTAACGAACTGTGGCAGGCCTACCGATCAGAACCAGGTGGGTTATAGATCGGTTTCGATATATTTTCCCTTGGGAATGCGGTCTACGACCGCTTCGGAATAACCCGTCGGAAGTTTACCGCCGGGCAGCCACAGGGCGTTGGCCCCCATTTCGTTACCCGACGGCAGGCGAACATGCAACTCTACCGGATCTGGGATGTCGATGCGAACCAGCGGTTTTCCCTGCCAGCTACCGGTCGGGATACCCAGCTCTGCTTCGATGGACGCTACGTTTTTCGCGGTTTTGATCAACATGGCGTCCATTTCCGGTTTGGCCATCACAAACTGGGTATTGTCCGGATAACCGAGTAACTCCCGCCCGTAGTCGTCCAGCGCTTTTTTCGTTACCAGATAAGAAGCGCCGTTCTTAAACAACGATAACTGGAAGGTAAGGTAGGACGGTTGCAGATACACCGCCGGATCGGGACGCCGTCCCTTCGGAAGGGCCAGTACTTTATCACTGGTCCATCCATCGATCCAGGACACTGACAAAGCTGGTCCCGACGGAACAGGCGTGTGGTCCTGGCACGCAAAAGCCAGTGCTGACAGCATCACCGCCAGCAGTGTTTTCATAAACGATACGTTCATACAGGGTAAATTGAGTTGGTGGAATCAATACAAAGCGCCCGATTGGTGCGCTTATTGGGGAGTAAAAGTACGGTAAGACCTGATCGGGTGCATGCTAGGCGAGTACTATTGAGTAAAAGGCGATTTAGGTAACAAATCCGACCGAATAATCGACATATCGCCGGGTAAACCAGCCTAAAGGCCGTACTGACTGGCGGCTCCATTTTAGCAGAAACAAGTAATAGAAGAACCCTGCTCCGATTTGAACACAACAAACCGAAATCCGGCTACTTTCCTGTAGAGGTTTCCGCAGACATTTGTGTTGTCGTCAAAGCGCGGCCGACAAGCGATAAGAACATGAAAAAAGAGAAAAACTCCATTCTGGTTATCGAATCGATTGGCCAACTGCATCGGTTGCTGCAATTGCCCAAACCGGCGCATCCACTGGTGAGCGTCATTCGCTTCGATCAGATCAGCGTAGCAACCGAAATCGAAAAGGCCATTTATCCTTTTTACCAGGTTTGTCTGAAGAAAAACTATGCGGGTAAGCTAAAATACGGGCAGAACTATTATGATTTTGACGAAGGGGTACTTTCGCTGATCGCTCCCGGACAACTGCTTTCTACCGATACGGTTGCCGCTGAGGGGTGGGTACTGGTCATTCATCCCGATTTTCTGCAGGGGTATTCGTTGAGCAAGACCATCCGGCAATACGGGTTTTTCTCGTATGATCTCTCGGAAGCCTTGTTTCTTTCCGAAAAAGAGCAGCAACTGATCGAAGGATTGCTGGCAACCATCGAAGCTGAATACCACGCTTCGATCGATCGGCATAGCCAGGACATTATCGTCACGCAAATCGAACTGCTGCTGCATTATGCCAGTCGTTTTTACAACCGCCAGTTCATTACCCGCAAAAAAGTCAACAACGATCTACTCACCCGATTCGAAGCGTTATTACTGACTTATTTCAATACTGATCAGGCGCTGAACGATGGCCTGCCGACGGTAGACTATGTGGCTGGGCAACTGAATGTTTCTCCCCATTACCTGAGCGACCTCCTGCGCAACACCACCGGACAAAATACCCAGCAGCACATTCAGAACAAGCTGGTCGAAAAGGCCAAGGAGATTCTGAGTACGACGACTTTGTCGGTCGGAGAAATCGCTTATCAGTTGGGATTCAAGTATCCACAATCCTTCAACAAACTTTTTAAAAGCAAAACCAGTCTTTCGCCACTTCAATTCAGACAATCGTTCAATTAACATCATGATGAACAGTAAACCAAAGAGCACCTTTCTGTTAGGAGGTGATCTGGAAGTCAACCGAATCGGCTACGGAGCTATGCGCATTACCGGTCCGGCTATTTGGGGTATGCCCGAAAATCCGCAAAACTCGATCGATGTGCTGCGCCGTGCGGTCGAGTTAGGCGTAAACTTTATCGATACCGCCGATCAATACGGGCCGTTTACGTCCGAGCAGTTGATCGCAGAAGCTCTTCACCCGTATTCGGAAAAGCTGGTGATCGGTACCAAGGGCGGCCTCGTGCGCTTTGGTCCCTGGGCCGATATCCACAACGACGCCAGTCCGCAGCACCTGCACGAAGCGCTGAACGGCAGTCTGCAACGCCTGAAACTGGATCATATCGATCTGTACCAACTGCACCGGATCGACCCGAAAATTCCGGCCAAGATCACGTTCGAATTTCTGCAACAGGCGCAACAAGAAGGCAAAATCCGGCACTTGGGCCTGTCAGAAGTATCGGTCGAAGAGATTCAGGAAGCGCAGCACTACTTTCCGGTCGTTTCGGTGCAGAACCGCTACAGCGTATATGACCGAAAATGGGAATCGGTAGTAACGTATTGCGAGGAGCAGAACATCGCCTTTATTCCCTGGTTTCCGATCGGTGGGGGCATGGCTCCGCAGGACGAAGCAGTAATTCAGCGCATTGCTGAAGAGAGAGAATCGACCACACACCAGATTGCCTTAAGCTGGCTGTTGCACCGGTCCGACAATATTCTACTGATTCCGGGCACGTCTAATCTGAATCATCTGGAAGAAAATATGCGCGCTGGTGAGGTTGTTCTTTCCAAATCGGATATGGAAGAACTTAACCGCATAGCGACTGTGGAGACGGTATAAGTACCTGTGACAAAAGCATAAAAAAGCACGCAGCCGGCTTGAGGGCCGGCTGCGTGTATAATATAGAAGTAATTCAGGGTTTCACATTGAAGGTATAATTCACTGCTGGTCAGAAGCTAACTCTGTCATTCCTCCTGCCGCACCGGCGGACCGGTCGGAATGGCAGAGTCACTTATTTTTTCGAAGCTACAAGCAGATTCTATAAGAGCAGTGGTGTACCTATTACTTGATGTACCGAAAATCTTCGTTGCCCTTTAGCGATAACAACGTCTCGTACATCAGCCGGATCACGTTCTGCACGTCGTCCATGTGCACGGTTTCTACGGTCGTGTGCATGTATTTGAGCGGCAGCGAGATCAGTGCCGAAGCGATACCCTCGGTGGCGTAGGCAAACGCATCGGTGTCGGTGCCGGTCGAACGGCTAACGGCCTGACGCTGGAAGGCAATCTCTTTTTGCTCGGCCACGGCAATCAAATACTCCAGTACGTTGTTCTGTACCGCCGGACCGTAGCAGAGAACCGGACCGTCGCCACATTTCAGATCGCCCTGCTCTTTCTTATCGTACTTCGGCGACTGGGTGTCGTGCGTAACGTCGGTGCAGATGGCGAGATCGGGCTTGAGCCGGCGGGCAATCATTTCGGCACCACGAAGTCCGATTTCTTCCTGCACCGCATTGACCACGTACAGCGTAAAAGGTAAGGTAATGTTGTTTTCTTTCAGCAGGCGGGCCACTTCGGCAACCATAAAGCCGCCCATCCGGTTGTCGAGCGCCCGTCCGACATAGTAGCGGTTATTCATTTCCGTCAGGCCATCGACGAATGTGCAAACCGTACCCACGTGAATGCCCATGTCCAGCACTTCCTGTTTGGTTGCCGCGCCCACGTCGATAAACAGATCGGTTACTTTGGGAGCTGCATCTTTGGCCAGGTCGCGCACATGGATGGCTGGCCAGCCAAACACCCCTTCGACCACGCCTTTTTTGGTGTGCATGTTTACCCGCATCGAGGGGGCAATCAGGGCGTCGGAGCCGCCATTCCGGCGAACGAACAGGTAGCCATCGTCGGAAATATAATTGACGAACCACGAAATCTCGTCGGAGTGTGCTTCGATGACAACTTTATACTCTTTGCCGGCCCCAATCACCCCAACGGCGGTTCCGTAGGTATCGACAATGTATTCGTCGATGTAGGGTTTGAGGTAATCCAGCCAGATCTGCTGCCCCGACGATTCGAAACCGGTGGGGGAGGCATTGTTGAGGTACTTGTACAGGAATTCTTTACTTTGTTCGTTCATCCGTTTAACTAATTATGGCCCTGATACAGCTAACGCGGAGCAAGGCAAATAAACCAGATCTGATCCTTGATTATCTGCCCAATCCGCGTTGTCTGTGTTCTGTACTGCAAAATAAATGAAATAGCTCAAAAGCCAATCCGCTCGCGTTTCTGCTCGACGCCCATGGCGCGCAGAACTTCCATGGCGATCCGGTCATCGTATTTGCGTTTCCAGTAGTCGGTTTCCAGCCGAAGCTTGTCCAGTTCGACCTGCTGCTTCTCCACCGTCAGGCGGAGGGTTTCGAGTTCGTGGTGAATGAGTGCATCCGGTTTTTCGTCGATCACCTGGGCGGGAATGGCTTCGTCGGTCAGCAACGTCAGGGGCGAAACGTCCAGCACCTGGGCAATCTGGGTCAGTCGGGAAAGTGTCAGGTCGGTTTTGCCGCGCTCGATGTCGCCGTAGGCCGTAGTCGACAGGTTGAGCAGATCGGCCATGTTTTCCTGCGATAAACCGCGCTGAAGACGCTGTAGACGTATTTTTTCGGCGGGACCACGATTTGAGAAAGTGCTCATATCAAGTAAGTGCGATAAATTCTAAACCAAAACTGACAGGGTTTTTCAGGAGGATAACGCAAATTTGTACCGAAACGATTCTCGAACTTACACCAAGTCTTCTTGGTTTTCAAATTAACGAAGTAAACCCCAATTATGAATTACGAAAAAGAATTCCGCAATTTCGCCGTGCATCACATGGGCCTCAATGGTCTGACGGTGGACGGTTACATGAACCATACCGTGAATAACCTGCAGGTCGAAAACATGACCCGCTCGGTTATCGAAGAACGACCCATGAACTTCCGGGAGGTAGACGTATTCTCCCGCCTGATGGCCGACCGGATTATTTTCATGGGCCTGCCCGTCGACGACAACATCGCCAACATCATCGTGGCTCAATTGTTGTTCCTGGAATCGGCCGATCCGAAGAAAGACATCCTGATGTACCTGAATAGCCCCGGTGGTTCGGTTTATGCCGGCCTGGGTATTTATGATACCATGCAATACGTACGGCCCGACGTCGCTACGGTCTGCACGAGCCTGGCGGCTTCTATGGGCGCTGTGCTGCTGGCTGGTGGTGCGGCTGGTAAGCGTTCGGCGCTGCCACACGCCCGCATCATGATCCACCAACCGTCGGGTGGGGCGCAGGGCCAATCGGTCGACATCGAAATTACGGCACGGGAGATCGTCAAACTCCGCGAAGAGCTATACGAAATCCTGGCCCTGCATTCGGGTAAGTCGGTGAAACAGATCGAAAAAGATTCGGATCGCGACAAATGGATGCGCGCTGAAGAAGCGAAAGAATACGGTCTGATCGACGAAGTACTGCGTCGGGAGAAATAGATATGTACCACGGCCGGGTTGGCTCGCTGACCGCCAATTAATAATTTTGCTACATTCCGAATGACTCAGGCTGGCCTGAGTCATTTTTTTTGCCGAAGTTTAGGCTACAATTCATCGTAACCAATGGTTTAACCAGATCCCGGACGACCAGCCTCGTTCTTTTCCGTCCGGAGTAATCAGCTTATTACACTGCAAACGTTCATGCCACAAATCAGTTGCTCCTTCTGTGGACGGCGCAAAAATGAAGTAATGTTGCTGCTGTCGGGTATCGACGCGCACATCTGTAATTACTGTATCGAGCAGGGCCACCAGGTTGTGCTCGAAGAAATGCGCCCCAAACGCAGTGAGCCGACTGAGGTTCATATCAATCTGATCAAACCCGTCGATATGAAACGGCATCTGGATCAGTATGTCATTGGTCAGGACGATGCCAAGAAAGCCATTACTGTTGCCGTATACAACCATTACAAGCGGCTGATGCAGCCCAAAACGGCCGACGACGTAACGATCGAGAAATCGAACATCATCATGGTGGGCGAAACGGGCACCGGAAAAACGTACCTGGCCCGCTCCATTGCCAAAATCCTGGAAGTACCGTTCTGCATCGCCGACGCAACCGTGATTACCGAAGCCGGCTACGTGGGCGAAGATGTCGAAACTATTTTGACGCGCCTGCTGCAGGCTGCCGACTATAACGTAGAAGCCGCCGAGCGGGGCATCGTATATATCGATGAGATCGACAAGATTGCCCGCAAGTCGGACAATCCCAGCATCACGCGCGACGTGAGCGGAGAAGGTGTACAGCAGGCGCTGCTGAAACTGCTGGAAGGGTCCGTCGTCAATGTGCCGCCACAGGGCGGACGCAAACATCCCGACCAGCGGCTGATTGCGCTGAATACCGAAAATATTCTGTTTATCTGTGGAGGAGCGTTCGACGGCATCGAACGGCACATTACCAAGCGGATCAACACCCGACCCATCGGTTTCTCGGGCGACCGGCGGCTCAACGAAACCTTCGAGCGTGGCCATCTGATGCGGTATATCTCGGCGCTGGATCTGAAATCGTTTGGGTTGATTCCCGAACTCATCGGTCGCCTGCCCGTACTGACGCACCTCGAACCGCTCGATCGGTCGGCACTGATGCAGATCCTGACAGAACCGAAAAACGCCATTACAAAGCAGTATAACAAGTTGTTCAGCATGGAAGGGATTACGCTTCACTGGGATCCCAGCGCGCTGAATTATATTGTTGATCAGGCCTTACAGTACAACCTGGGTGCCCGGGGCCTGCGCTCGATCTGCGAGTCGATTATTACCGACGCTATGTTCGAAATGCCGTCGCAGGTAGATGTGAAGGAGTTGACCATCAGCCTGGAGTATGCCCGTGAAAAATTCGGAAAATCCACCGCCCATCAGCTCCGGTCGGTAGCCTGAACAGTCAAGTAATTAATTTATTTTACCACAGAAATGCCCAATTCTCAACTTGAGAATTGGGCATTTCTGCTTCTGAAGGCTGAAAATTTTAGATTCCCTCTTAACAAATGAAGAAATCGGCGGTTTACGGATTGATAACACATTCGTTACACCAATCTAACCAATTATTTTCTTATGAAAATGAATACTCAACGCATGCTGGCCAGTTTGTGTATGCTGGCTTTTATGGCTTCCTGCAGCCGGCCGGTCGCTTATTTTCAACCCACTGCCCGCGAGCATTTTGCGACAGCTCCGACCACTGCTGCTCCCGCACGTGCAGCCGAAGTTTCGGCTCCGGAAAACTCTGCTGCTGTTCCAACTGCGACACCGACCGAACAACTAGCTCAGGCTAATACGGCTCTCGATCAGGTCGATGCGATGGTGCGCAACGATAGCAAACTAGCGGCTGATAAAACCGTTCAAAAAAGACTGAACAAGGTTCGGAACCTACTGGCTGCTACGTCTGCTAAAGCAAGTCTGGCACCTACCGAAACCAGCGCTCCCAAAAAAATGAACCTGGTTGAGCGGATGATGCTGAAAAAAATGAACAAAAAAATCAGCAAGCAACTGGCTCCTGCCAATCCGGAAAAAGCGATGATGAACTCCGGTACGCTGGCGGTTGGTGCGGTACTGGTTATTGTTGGTTTACTGCTTTTATTGCTGACAACCGGAACGGGTGTAACCGTGGGCGTAATTGCTTTACTGGTTGGGGCAGTCATCCTGCTGATCGGTTTGTTATGACCTAATAATTGTGGCTTTCCCGGCTCCTGAGCGGGAGGCCACACTCTTCAGCCCTGTAAAGCCAGTCGTATAAATAGACTTTACAGGGCTTTTTCAGGCCATTACCCGGATTCAACGATTTTTTTTAGTTGTCGTATAACAAACTAATCAAGTTGTAGTTGTTGAGGGTGATATCTCAGTCGTTCACATTAAAACCCATTTTTATGAGTACCCTCTCTAAGCACCTTTTCGTAGCCCTGCTGGGAACCGCCCTGATTTCGTCGTGCAGCCGGCCAGTCGCCTATTTTCAGCCGACCGCTCGTGAGAATTTTAAGACGAATCGGACAGAAACAGTAGCCGCTGCTACGCCAGCCCCCGTCGTTGAAGCGACGACCGTCGAAGCAACTCCTGCCGTTACGGAAACGGTTGCTCCCGCCACTGCGTCTACGCCCGCTGAACAGCTCAGCCAGGCAAAACAGGCCGTTGGTCAGGTGGAGGCTTACGTACGGAACGACAGCAAACTGGCTTCCAACAAAAAACTGGCAAAGCGGATGACTCGTCTGAACGAATTACTGTCGACGGCCAGCACAAAAACAGCTGTTAGCGAAAATGCCGCTTCGACCAAAAAAATGAACCTGATGGAGCGGATGGTGCTGAAGAAAATGGATAAAAAGATCAAAAACCACGTAGCGCCGGATGAAACGAAAGTGATGAATTCGAACCTGCGGTTAGGGCTCATTATCGGTTTGATCGGTCTGCTGGTCTGGATTCTGGGTGGCGGAACGGTGCTGGGCGTATTAGGGCTTATTGCCTTCATCGTGGGTATCGTCCTCATTATTCTGGGCGTGGTCAACTCATAAACTCGCTGATGCAAACCCAACACTTCGTACTGGTTTTGCTTCATGGACACGGCGTAGATGCTTCCATCTGGGATGGCATCTACGCCGATCTTGTTTCAGAAGCGCCTGTCGTAAAACCTGACTTTTCCCGTTCTACCCGCCACCCGACCATCGAAGCCTACGCCGAAGAACTTTATGCACAGCTTCAGTCGGCGCAGATCGGGAACGTCGTTTTAGTCGGACATTCGATGGGAGGGTATGTCGCACTTGCTTTTGCGGAACAACACCCCGACATGATGAAGGGACTGGTGATTTATCATTCCACTGCCTATGCCGACGATGAGTCTCGCCGGAATCTGCGTCGGCAGACAATTGCCGGATTGGAAAGAGACGGATCGGCTCCGTTTATTAAGCAGCAACTGCCGAAGATGGTGGCTCCGACCTACCCGGCCGATAAAGTTCAGACGTTAGTAGACCGTTACCTGACGTTGCCCCCGGATGCGCTCATCGCCGGATTGACCGCGATTATGAACCGACCCGACCGGACGCCGGTTTTGCGCGAAGCCAAATTTCCGGTTTTGCTCGTATTGGGTCGGGAGGATCAGCTCATCCCTTTTGAAAAGACGGTGCAACTGGCTGATTTATCGAGTCAGATAAGCATTGCACCTATCGAACAGGCGGGTCATCTGAGTATGGTCGAACAACCTGAGGTATCTGCTGCGGTATTGAAGACATTTATGGCCAGGCTTTAGTCGAACCTGATATTTGGTAAACCTGCTGCAACAGGCAGGGAATGATAAAAACGTTCTCAGAACAAACGTGTAAACAGGTTCGACAAAAAGGAAGCCCGAGCGGCTTCCTTTTTGTGTATTTGCCTTTTTTCAGCTGATAATCCATACATTTGCCCCTTGTTTTTAAAGAAACGCTGGCAGATCCGTTAGGGGCGATGCTGGCCTATACGCTACTGGAATGGCTGAGTTATTTAACGTTTATCCGCTGTACGACATTGAGCCCGTTCGCGCGCAGGGCAGCTACCTCTGGGATGTAAACGGCACCCGTTATCTGGACCTGTACGGCGGTCATGCCGTGATTTCGGTCGGGCATACGCACCCGCGCTATGTGCAGGCGCTGACCGACCAGTTGCACAAGATCTCGTTTTATTCCAACTCCGTCCGGATTCCGCAGCAGCAGGAACTGGCCGACAAACTGGGTGCCTTGTCCGATCATCCGGATTATGCGTTATTTCTCTGTAACTCGGGAGCCGAAGCAAACGAAAATGCCCTCAAACTAGCCTCGTTTCATAACGGTCGGACCAAAGTTGTCGCGTTTACGAAGAGTTTTCACGGGCGTACGGCGGGGGCCGTTGCCGCAACGGACAACCCGGCCATCGTGGCTCCGGTCAACTACAATAAACACGTCACATTCCTGCCTTACAATGATCCGCAAGCAGCCCGCGCCGGTATCACCGACGAAACCTGCGCCGTTATTGTCGAAGGGATACAGGGGGTTGGCGGCATTCAGGTTGCGACGGATGAGTTTCTGCAAACTCTGCGCCAGCGGTGCGACGAAACCGGTGCGATACTGATTCTGGATGGTGTGCAGTGCGGGTACGGTCGTTCGGGTAAATTTTTCTCCCACCAGTTCAGCGGTATCACAGCCGATATCATTTCGATGGCAAAAGGTATGGGCAATGGTTTCCCAATCGGTGGGATTCTGATCTCGCCCAAGTTCAAAGCAAGCTACGGATTGCTGGGTACTACCTTTGGCGGAAATCACCTGGCCTGTACGGCGGCTATTTCGGTGCTGGATATCATGAAAGAAGAAGGGCTGATGGAAAACGCTACGCGGATCGGTAACTATTTTATGGACGGCATTCGGCAGATCGGCGGCTACAAAGAACTACGTGGTCGGGGCCTGATGATCGGTATCGAATACGATTTTCCGGTAGAGGCTCTGCGCAAAAGCCTGCTGTTCGATCATAAACAATTTACGGGGGTAGCCGGTAAAACAATCATTCGCTTACTACCTTCACTGGCGATTGGCGTCGATGAGGCCGATCAGTTCCTGGAAGCGTTACAGCTTTGTTTAAAGGCAGAGGCTGTTTAAACGCAAAGGCGCCGGGAAAGCGCTAAGTACGCAATGACCGAAAATGAATTATCGCGGATTATAGTCGATTGCGCCTTAAAAGTTCACAGAACCCTTGGGCCAGGATTGCTTGAATCGGCTTATGAAGAATGTCTCGCATACGAATTGTTGAATGCTGATCTTTTTGTTGAGCGACAGAAACAGCTGCCGGTCATTTACGAGTCGATCAAATTAGATGCCGGGTATCGGGTCGATCTAATTATTGAACAAAAGGTAATTATTGAGCTGAAAGCGGTTGAATCGATTACCGATGTTCATTTGGCGCAGCTCTTAACTTACTTGCGGTTATCTGGCTGTAGGTTAGGGTTACTTATAAATTTCAATGTTAGTTTACTGAAAAATGGAATACGCCGGGTGGTGAACAATCTATAGAACTTTTGCGATCCTTGCGGCTATCTTTGCGCCTTTGCGTTTAAACACCAATGACTAATTTTCTTTCCCTCGCTGACGTCACCGACCTCGATGCCCTGATTCAGTCGGGTCTTGCTGCCAAAGCGAATCCGTTTGCCGACCAACACCTGGGTAAAAACAAAACCATCGGTCTACTTTTCTTCAACTCCAGCCTGCGGACGCGCTTAAGCACGCAGAAAGCCGCTCAAAACCTGGGCATGAATGTCATCATGATGAACGTGGGACAGGATAGTTGGGGGCTGGAAATGGAAGAAGGGGTCGTGATGAATGCCGACAAAGCCGAACATGTTCGGGAAGCAGCCGCAGTCATTGGGCGGTACTGCGATGTAATTGGCATCCGGGCCTTTGCCGAGCTGAAAGATCGCGATAAAGACTACCAGGAGCAGGTTATGCACCAGTTCGCGAAATACGCCAAAGTGCCCATCGTAAACCTCGAATCGGCCACGCGCCACCCGTTGCAATCCCTGGCCGACTGCATCACGATTGAAGAGGCCCGGAAAAACTGGCCCGGTGTCGCAGCTCGCCCCAAAGTCGTACTGACCTGGTTACCCCATTTTAAACCGCTGCCTCAGGCGGTCGCCAACTCTTTCTGCGAATGGATGAACGTACGGGCTCAGTCGGGTGAGATTGACTTTGTGGTAACGCATCCGGAAGGATACGAACTCGCCCCTCAGTTTGTGGGGAATGCCCGGGTTATTTACGACCAGACCGAAGCCTTTGCCGGGGCAGACTTTATTTACGGTAAAAATTGGTCGTCGTACAGCCACTATGGGCAGGTGCTGACGCAGGATCCTTCCTGGGCCGTAACCATGGATGACCTGCGCCGGACAAACAACGGGCGATTTATGCACTGTCTGCCGGTTCGGCGAAACCTGAAAGTGTCGGATGAGGTGCTGGATGGTCCGTATTCGCTGGTAATCGAACAGGCTGCCAACCGCGAATGGTCGGCGCAGGCAGTACTAAAAGAAATTTTACAGGGTTTATAATTTAACACAGAGGCACAGAGCACCCAGAGTTTTAATTTATTTCTCTGGGTGCTCTGTGCCTCTGTGTTCAACTAAAACGATGGATTCCCTTACAGTTATTAAAATTGGTGGAAACGTCATCGACGACACTGCCGCCTTATCCCGTTTCCTAACAGCCTTTTCGAGCCTCTCCGGGGCCAAAATATTGATTCACGGGGGCGGTAAAGTAGCTACCCAGGTAGCCGCAAAGTTAGGCATCGAGACCACTATGGTCGAAGGGCGCCGGATCACCGATCAGCCCATGCTCGACGTCGTGACGATGGTTTACGGAGGGTTGGTCAATAAACAGATCGTTGCCAGGCTCCAGGCAGTGGACGTAAATGCCATCGGGCTGACGGGTGCTGATGGCGGTACGGTTCTGGCCAGGAAACGACCTGTGAAAGACATCGATTATGGCCTGGTAGGAGATATCGAAGAAATAAACTCCGGGCAGATTCAGTTTTTCCTGCGTCAGAATCTTACCCCTGTTTTTGCGCCACTCACCTACAGTCAGACGGGCAGTCTGCTCAATACCAATGCCGACACGATGGCTTCCGCCATTGCGGTCGACATGGCTCACCACAACAGCGTAACGCTGGTATATTGTTTCGAGAAAAAGGGAGTGCTGAAAGACCCTGACGACGACACCAGCGTCATCAACGAACTGACGCCCGCGCTGTATACCGAATACAAAACTGCCGGAGTTATCAACAAAGGGATGATTCCGAAGTTAGACAATGCCTTCAGGGCGCTGGATAATGGCGTATCGAAAGTGATTATCTGCCATGCCGACGACGTGGCAGCGGCTGTGAGCCAGGGAGCCGGAACGACGTTGAAAAAGTAACGCGGCTGGAAAGTCGCGTTTAAGCTAATCTGCAAGGGCGGCTTTCCAGACGTCTTACTTTACTTTTCAGCAAGCAGATGAGCAACGCGCCGAACACCCATGAATCGTCGTTGGTAGTAGCTGGCGTCGAGGTAATCGTAGCGGACGCCCCCGTTCCAGGCCGAGTGAATAAATTTGATCTGATCGCCGATGACTTCCGTAATCAGGCCAACGTGACCGATACGGCTGCTGCCTGAGCTGTGCCCTTTGAACAGAATCAGGTCGCCGGGTTGTGCTTCCCCTTTTGTAATGGCCTGGCCGACATTGCCCTGCGCTGCACTAGAGTGCGGTAGTAAAACGCCGAAATGCTTAAAGCAAAACCGGGTGAATCCCGAACAATCGAATCCGTGGGTACTGCTGCCCCCTGAACGATACCGGGTTGCCAAATGCTCTTTGGCAAAACCGATGACTTCTTTTACGAGTGGGAGTTGCTCGTAGAAACTTTCCTTATTAGTTACGGTGGGTACTTCAGTTGCGGTGGATATAGTTTGCGCTTTACTTATGCCAAACGAGACAGCGCAGACGGCTGTCAGGAGCATTTTCCGTATCATAGAGTAGGGGTCAAGTCACAAGTTACGTCTATAAAAGTAGCGTGTACCGGGTAAACTACCTACCGATTGAGGAAAAATTTCCACACATTAATCAGAATTTTTTATGCCGAATCGACTAAGTCGCTGAGGCTAAAAGCAGTAAAAGTCAAAAATATTGGTTGTTTATATTGGATTTTAATTTCAGAACAGGAACGTTTGCCAAATAAAATAGATGGATCGATGCGCAGATCAGAAATCTATGCAGCCTGTTAATAAGCGTGACCCCGCCAGTGGGCCACAGCTACAGTCGATTTAACCGTCTATAGCCGTGGCCCCCTGGCAGGGTCATACCAGATGTGAGTCTATTAGAACCAGTGTGCGCCAGGAATGCGGAAAGGCCAGGGAATGGAGGCCAGAATGAGTAGTAAACCGATCCCGTAAAAAATTCCCACCAGGCGGTGTTTCGTCGTGTCGGAGCCCGCCCGTTTAGACCGCGAATAACCGACCGTAATCAGTGCGATCGCGATGAGCATACCAACCGTGTGTTCCACACTGTAAAAGCGGTAAAACTTATCGCTTATCTGACTGAAGTTGACCTTCGGACTGATAAATAACAGGATCAGACCCAGGACAAACTGGGTATGGATCGAGATGAGTGTAAAGAGATATAGTTTACGATTGCCGTCGGTATAGCTACTTCGGCCCTGCCAACGGCCGATGGCGGTGGCCACGGCTGCTACCAACAAAACAAGGGCTATCCAGCGGAGCCCTGAGTGCGCGTGTACTAATCCAGGATACATAAATCAGGCTTTTAAACGAACGAGTTGATTTGATTGGCAAATAAACAACCAAATGACCAACTTACACCGTTCATCCCTTGTTTGTCAGGATATGATTCTTTACAATACTACGTATAGTGTAGCCACCGAAGCCGCTACCGACTGGCTTAACTGGATGAAGCGTTTCTTCGGCCCCACGGCTATGGCTACAGCGCTGCCCGTCGATTTTAAGATCCTTCGTCTGCTGACTGAACTCGACAATGGAGGAGTGACCTACTCCGTTCAGCTTACCTTCGTAACTATGGACCTGTATCTGGCTTATCAAGAACTGCATGCCGATGCCCTGCGTCAGCGAATTCAGCATCGGTTTGGTAATCAGTTGGTTTCCTTCGAGACGCTCCTCGAAGAAGCCTGAAATAAATTCTGCCAGAATAAACCCAGTGGTTGGTTCGGTTGACGAAGCGCCAGGCCACTAAAGTATGCTGCGGATTTCCCTGTAGGCTATGCATCCTTAATTTAACTTAATTGTTATTACACCCAATCAGGCCACTTTCTATCGATACAGACGTGACGGGGTTTGGCCGAAGTGGAATCGGCTTTTTCAGGGATATTGGGCAAAACGGAGGTTTAGTTGGATAATAATCTGTCGAGTCGGATGAATTGGCTACCTGACTTTCGAATTGTATTATTTTACTAAACAAAACACCGTCTACACTGCTTATAGAGTTGTGCTTTCTGTTAAGACAACTCAACAAATATGACAAACAGTGTAAATCGTATCGGTATTCAGAATCACAGCCATCCTGACCAACCGGAAGCTGATTCAATTGTGTGGGGGCATAATCCAAAGCATGTAGCCTTTGTAGGAGACTACCTGCCCCGACAGTGTGGAATTGCTACGTTTACATCGGACCTTTACACCTCCTACAATACCTTTATTCCGGAGGCCAAGCCACTGGTAGTATCGGTCAACGATACCCTTACAGGATATGATTATCCCAATGAAGTGCGCTATGACTTTTACCAGCACGACCAGGAAGCGTACCGCAAAGCGGCTGAATTTCTGAACGCAAAAGATGTCGAAGTCGTGTGTCTGCAGCACGAATATGGCATTTACGGAGGACCCGCCGGTAGTTATATTCTTACCCTGCTGCGCAACCTGACCATGCCGGTCGTGACCACCTTTCATACCATTCTGAAAGATCCCAGCGAAGAGCAGTTGCTGGTGCTGAAAAGCATTGCCGATCTGTCGTCGCGGGTTATCTGTATGTCGGAGAAAGGGCGGCAGTTTCTTATCAACATCTACGAAGTTCCTGAAAGTAAAATCGATGTGATTCCGCACGGCATACCCGATATGCCTTTTGTCGATCCGCATTTCTACAAAGATAAGTTCGGTATGGAAGGCAAGCAGACGTTGCTGACGTTTGGTCTGCTTTCGCCCAATAAAGGTATCGAGAATGTTATCAACGCGTTGCCGCGTATCGTGGAGCAGTACCCAAACGTGGTGTACATGGTCCTGGGCGCAACGCACCCGCATCTGCTGAAGCACGAAGGAGAAGCCTACCGCAACAGTCTGAAAAAACTAGCGGCCGATCTGGGCGTGCGCGACAACGTCCGGTTTTATAACCAGTTTGTCGAGCTAGAGGATTTGCTGGAATACCTGGGTTCGGCCGATATCTATATTACGCCTTACCTGAATCCGGCGCAGATAACCTCCGGAACCTTATCGTACGCTTTCGGTTGCGGAAAAGCGGTGGTATCCACACCCTACTGGCATGCTGAAGAACTTCTGGCCGACGGTAGAGGGATATTGGTTCCCTTTGGTGATTCCGAAGCCATAGCTGATCAGCTGATCAACCTGATCGCGGACGAGCCAACGCGGCATGCCATGCGCAAAAAAGCGTACATGATGGGCCGCGAAATGATCTGGGAGAAAGCTATTCAGGCCTACGCTCAATCGTTCATGAACGCGCGCCAGGAGCGGATGAACTCCATCAATAGCCAAGTGCCTTATACGATGGGAGCACATAGCAATTCGGCCTTTAAATTACCCGCGCTCCGGCTCGATCATCTGTTTCGGCTGACCGACTCGACCGGGATCGTGCAGCACGCACGCCATCACCTGCCTTACTATGAAGAAGGGTACTGCACCGACGATAACGCTCGTGCGCTGATCCTGACCCAGATTCTTCAGCAGGTGGGCATGAGTGATCAGAAGTTGGCGAAAGCCGCCGACAATTACTGCGCGTTTATCAACCACGCTTACACAGACGACTACCGGCGTTTCCGAAACTTTATGAGCTACGATCGTCGCTGGCTCGAAGAGGTGGGCTCCGACGATAGTACGGGGCGGACGATCTGGGCGCTTGGTACCTGCATCGGCCGATCGTCCGAGCGGAATACGGTATCCTGGGCCATGAATCTGATGGAAAAAGTGCTGCCTACCGTGGCCAGTATGACCTCGCCCCGTGCGTGGGCTTTTGCTCTGATGGGCATCCATGAGTATCAGAAAAAATTCAACGACGATCGTCTGGCCAAAAATATCCAGCGGCAGTTGCTCGACAAACTGATTTTCCGCTACACCGAAACCGCTACCGAAGACTGGCCGTGGTTCGAGAATACCCTGTCGTACGACAATGCGGTACTGGCGCACGGGCTGCTACGCTCCGGCGATGAGCGGCTGATGAACATTGGCCTCAAAGCCCTGCGCTGGCTGGTCGATCTTCAAACGGCACCGAGTGGTCATTTTCAGCCCATCGGCTCCAACGGCTTTTATACCAAAGGGCAGCCGCGCGCTTATTTCGACCAGCAACCGCTGGAAGCACACAGCACCGTATCGGCCTGTCTGGCGGCCTTCGAGGTCACGGGCGATGAAGACTGGCACCGTACGGCAATTCGGGTGTTCAAATGGTTCTCAGGTCTGAACGATCTGGGTCTGCCGCTGTACGACCAGCAAACGGGTGGTTGCCGCGACGGTCTGCATATCGACCGGGTAAATCAGAACCAGGGGGCTGAATCGACGCTGTCGTATTTGCTGGCTTTAGCCGAATTGTACGCCAGCCAAAAGCAGCGCGGGTCTACCAAAGCTGTTAACGTAGCGATGCCCGCACTGATGCATGGGTAATGTAGATAAATAACCAACAGGTATCCTTTTAAGAGAAAGTTTATATTGAGCTGATACGAGTACGCGAAGACGCCGAAAACAATTTATGCTGATTTGTCAGCTTTATAACTTGTTTTCGGCGTCTTCTTCGTTCTAATTTGCGCCAATTACTTTCACAATTCTGACTGCCAATGAGTATAAAAGCCACCCGTACCGGTATTGTGCTGCGACCCGATCCGACCCGGGTTTTATTTCGTCCGTTCGAGTTGGGAAGTGCCACCCGCACTCTGAAAATCATTGCCCGCGTTGGCAGCATGACCGACGAAGAAGCGGAACAGAAACTGGATGAAGTTATCCGCGAATTTGGCGGGCGTCATTATAAACTGGAACGCTTTTTATTGCAGCGGTTCGAGCAGATAAAGTCACAACTGCTGACCGACGAGCCACTGACCGAAGACCGGAAGCTGTTGCTCGGGGCTTATTTCACCATGGAATATTCGCTCGAATCGGCCGCACTCTTCAACCCGTCGATGATCTGGCATCCGGATCAGACCAATGTTCCACCCGGCTACAAACGGTTCATTTTGAGCCTGCGGGCCACGGGCGAGGGACACGTTTCGTCGATTTCGTTCCGGATGGGTTATATCGATGAGGCCGGGAAGATCGTCCTGCGGAAACCGTCGCGGTACGTAACCTCGCCGGAAATTGTGCAGAATCATCGCTTCAACCGGGCTCAGTTTGAACGTAAACTCTACGAATTGCGGCTGGAAAACAGCATTCAGGAGAAGATGATGATGGGCCTGGGCGATGAATTTAGCCTGTCGGAACTGGATGCCCAGATCAAACGGGTAACCGCTCAGTTTCGGTACAATGCTGAATACGAAACGATTGCCAGTGGACTATTGGCACTGGCCAAGTCGAACTACGAAATCCACTTCGAAGACGATCAGAGCCTGGACGAGCGCTGCATTTTCCCTACCTCGCCGAATGAAACGAACGGGATCGAAGACGCCCGGTTTGTGGAATTTACCGATGACGACGGCCAAATAACGTACTATGCTACTTACACCGCTTACAACGGTCGGGTGACCTTTCCGCAATTGCTGGAGACCAGGGATTTTACGCATTTCAGCGTCAGCACCCTCAACGGAGCCGAAGTATCCAATAAGGGCATGGCACTGTTTCCGCGTAAGATCAACGGGAAGTATGCCATGATTTCGCGGCAGGATGGGGAGAATATTTACCTCATGTACTCCGACGACCTGTATTTCTGGCAGGTGAAAGAACTGATCCTGAAACCAACTTACCACTGGGAATACGTACAACTGGGGAACTGCGGCTCGCCGATCGAAACCGAAGAAGGCTGGCTGGTACTGAGTCACGGCGTTGGGCCCATGCGAAAATATGCTATCGGGGCGTTCCTACTCGATCTGAACGACCCCTGCAAGGTCATTGGCCGTACGGTAGAGCCCATTCTGAGCCCGGATGAAAATGAACGTGAAGGGTATGTACCGAACGTGGTCTACAGCTGTGGTGGGCTGATCAACAACGGCGAACTCATCATTCCCTACGCCATGTCGGACTATGCCAGTAGTTTTGCTACGGTGAATGTAGCCGAACTGCTCGCTGAACTGACGGGGAAAACTAACTCCGAAGTCGAAGCACCTCAGGAAATAGAACAATCGGAAAAATAGCCGTCGGAACCGGGGCGAGAGCCTGCTACCGGCACTAAAAAATAGTCCGCTAAACTGAATTAGCGGACTATTTTTTTGCACGATTAATTGAATTTACTTATCCCACCAGACGGCCTGGTAGATATCGTCTACGACCGTAGCGTTCTTGTTGTAGTTCCGCTCATCCTGCGAAGTCGGCAGCCGGAGTGGAATCGCTTTCTTCGCCGAGGATTGATTGGCTTTTATGGCCGGAAACCCGGTCCGACGCCAGTCGTTGTAGCCTTCCGGCGAAGTGAACAGGGCTACGTATTTCTGGGTGATAATCTTTTCCAGCGTGATTGATGTAGCTGTTTCACTGGCTGTCGACTGTTTGAACGCTGTTGAGATATCCGCGCCCGTCGTTCGTTTGACGGAAGCTGTTACAGCTGCGTTATAAGCAGTAGCTGCGTCGGCGGCTTTCCCTAAGCGAAGCTGAGCTTCGGCTTCGATGAATTTGGCTTCCGTATACGTAGCCAGTGGAGTAGGGGACGTCGAGGAGGCAACGGCCGGGCCTGGGTCAGACACATCGGAATTGTCGGACTCTTCGGGAGCCAGCCCAGAATACCCGCCTGCTTGGTCTTCAGATACCAGATACGGCAAACGAGGATCGTTGGTCGTTTTCAGGTAATCGACGAAGAACTTACCCATTTTGATATACCCTGCCCGAATCGACAGAAAATCATACCACTGGTTATAGTTACCGGCAATGTCATAGAAAACAGCGTTCATGTCGGGCTGATCGGCCGATACCTTGCTTAGCGCGGCCAGCGCCTGGGTAGCACTCCCCGATGGGTCGACCTGGCTGAGTCGGTTCGCGTATCGGGCTTTGATGATGTAAGCCGCATTTAGCCAGGCTTTTACGTTTCCTTTGAAGATAAGGTCATCAGCTCCTGGTACAAACGAGTTCGCCGAAGCAGGCTGGCTCAGGTCGGTAATAGCGCCGTCCAGCAGAGCCTGAATTCCTTTGATCACATCTTCCTGTTTGTCGTATTTCGGCTGAAAATTACCATTCAGCGCCTTAGCTGCGTCTGTGAACGGAATATCGCCCCAGAAGTCAGTGGCAATACCGAAGCTCAACGCCTGCAGCACTTTCGTTATACCCGAATAATACGGGTTGCCGGTGCTGTAATTGGTTAGCAGGGTGTTCGCATTAATCAGCGTACCGTTATAAATCGTCGCCCATTCGTTGGTAATATCGGCTTCGGTAATGACGTACTGCCCAAAGGTCTGGTACTGGAACTGGTTCCCGGCAGCCTGCTGAGCCAGTACCGCGCTGATCCGGCCTAACTGGCCACCGTAAGTAGCAAACGTCGATAACTCGGCACCCGACAGCAGCGTGGCTGCCGAAGCCGTTTGCGGAGAGTTGGGGTTTACCCCGTATTCATCGAACTGGTCTTTGCAGGAACTGGTCATGAAGCTAAGCGCCAGTGCTGCCAACAGTATTTTTTTCATAGCTTGAAGTCGTTGATAAATTAAAATCCGAAGTTGACGCCGAAGATGTAGGATTTCGTGCCCGGGTTGTTGAAGTAATCGAACCCTTGCAGGTTAGAGCCCGCACCCGTCAGACTCGTTTCCGGATCGACGCCTTTGTAGTTGGTACTCAGGTACAGATTCCGGCTGGATACCGACAGGTCGACGTAGTTGACGAACTTGTTTTTGAGGTTGAGCCGGTAGCTTAGCGCCACTTCCCGAATCCGAAACCAGTTCACGTTCTCCACAAATTGCTCAGCCGCCCCGCCGTTGTCGCCCAGATACTGGCCGTAGTAAGCCAGTGCCGAAATGGCCTTTGTATTAGCCTCGCCCGATTCGGTTACGCCCGGAATGACGTATGTATGCTCACGGTCGGCCGACTCCTGCGTACGACCGATGCGCTGCAGACGAGCATAGGTGCCGTTCCAGATCGATCCGCCCCGGCGAATATCGAATAGGGCTGTCAGCGTGATTCCTTTGTAGGTAAATGTGTTCCGGATGTTGCCCAGCCAGTTCGGATATGGGTTTCCGATGTTCTGCTGCGCACCCTGCAGGAGCGGCAAGCCGTTAGACCCGATAATCAGCTGACCCCCGGCGTTCCGTTGCCATTTGGTACCATACAGCACACCCAGTGGTTGGCCAACGATGGCGTATCCACCGATGCCATTGAAAGCGGATTCCAAACTGACTTCGGTGACGCCCTCGGTCAGTTGAAGCACTTTACTGACGTTCTTCGACCAGTTTAGGTTGATGTCCCACGAGAACGACGGGGTTTTGATGGCGTTGATCCCCAGCATCACTTCGATACCCCGGTTACGCAATTGACCGGCATTGGTATAGGTTGCTGTAAAGCCCGAGCCGGGAGCCGTTGGGCGGGTCAGCAGAATATCGACGGTGGTCTGCTGATAAGCCGTAACGTCCAGGTCGATTTTGTTCTGCAGGAATTTCAGGTTAAGACCGGCTTCCAGTCCTTTTACCCGCTCGGGACGCAGGCCTGAGGTGCCGACTACCGCATTGTAGTACGAATACCCGTTGACGCCACCGTAGGGGAAGTTGAGCCCGTTGGTGAATCCATCCGTAAACGACGGCTTGCTGAAATACGTCCGGGTGCGGTAAGGAACTGGCGGAATACCCGACTCAGCGTAGGCTAAACGGACTTTACCGAACGAGATGGGCGTATTTTTCAGTGCAGTTTCAGTGAATACCCACGACAGCGAGGCCGATGGATAGAAGAAGTTGTTTTTCTGATCACTGTCAAACGTCGAGGACCATTCGTTCCGGCCGGTCAGGGATAGGTACAACTGGTTGGCGTAATCGAAATCGAGCTGGCCGAAGACGGCGGTCGTGAGTCGGCGGCTACCCGCATTCGACGCGTAGAGTTCAGCTGCATTCCCCAAGTTGTAAAAATTAGGGATGGACAGATTCCGACCCCGCGCGAAATTGTCGGTAAAATTGAACGAAGTCGCGTTATGTCCCAGCGTATAGTTGACCCCGAATTTTTCGCTGAAGCGGTGTTCGCCCCGCAGGATCAAGTCGCTGTACACGTCGCGGCTGGTGATGTTATCGTAGTTCACCTGACCATACAACTGCTGGTTATCATCCCCGTTGGAACTGATCGAGAAAACCTGCCGACGGGCATCTGAATACGCATCGACCCCGATTTTGTAGGTCAGATCCAGGTGCGCGTTCCGGTGGTAATTCAGATAAATATTACCCAGCACCCGGTTGATATCGTCCGTGAATGGGTTCTTGTAGGCCGAGTAGTACGGATTATCGTAGAAAGCGTAATAGTTTTCGTTGAATCCGGTTTTAGGAAACTGGTAATTCCGCAGGTCATAGGAGGCCGGTGCGCGCAGTAAGCTCAGCATAACCCCGGCTACGTTGCTACCGTTCTGGGCCTTATTCCCGCCCGACTTGATATAGCTGACGGTTCCCCCAATTTTCAGGTTGTCAGTCATGCTGGCTTCTCCCGTTACCCGGATCGTATTCCGCTTGTAATCCGTGTTGGGCACGACCCCATTCTGAATCAGATTGCCATATGAAATCCGGAAGTTCGCTTTGTCGTTACCACCCACCAGGGCCACATTAGTCGTGTGCGATACTGCCGTTTTGAAAAAATTGCCTGTGTTGTCATAGGCCTGCAGTCCAGGTACGCTCGAAATTTTCGGTCCCCAGCTATTGGGCGTGCCGGCCGGGCCATCGTCGTCCGTGCCAAAGCGCTGGTCAGGGCCGGCATCTGCCGTAGCGTACGTACCATTTGAGCCTTGTGCGTAGGTCGACTGCAGATCAGGCAGTTTGTTCACCTGCGACAGTTCGAGCCGGTACCCGACCGTTACACCGATGCCATTGCGTTTCTGCCCTTTTTTGGTCGTGTACACAATCGCGCCATTACCGGCGCGGGCACCGTACAAAGCAGCAGCCGCCGGTCCTTTCAGAATCGTGACCGACGCAATATCGTCCGGGTTCAGGTCCAAGGCCCGGTTCGAGTTGTTGACGCCACCAAGGTTCGCGTTGAATGGATAGTCGCCAGCCGAAGACGTTGTGGTTTCATTGTTAATCGGAACACCATCGACCACGATCAGCGGCTGCTGTTCGCCGGTGAAAGTCGACGGACCGCGTAGTACGATCTTACTGGAAGCGCCCGGTGTACCCGACGAACTGGTCACGATCACCCCAGCGGTTTTGGCAGCCAGCCCCTGAATCACGTTCGGTTCGCCCGACCGGGTCAGGGCATCTCCGCCTACGTTGGCGACCGAGTAACCCAGGGTTCGTTTCTCACGCTGAGCCCCTAAGGCCGTTACGACCACTTCCTGCAACTGCTTGGTGTCGGCTTTAAGCGACACATTGATCGTCGTTTGCGAACCGACAGCGATTTCCTGCGATTCGACGCCGATAAAGCTGAAAATCAGACTGGTATTGGCCGGAACGTTGATGGAATAATTGCCCTGAGCATCGGTGTTCGTTCCTTTGGTGGAGCCTTTGATCTGGACGTTCGCGCCGGGTAAGGCATTTCCATCTTCGGCGGTAGTGACTTTACCGGTCACTGTTCGGTCTTGTGCGTGCGCCAGGCCAATAGAGCCCAGCAGCATCAGTCCCCATAAAAGCTTTTTCATAAACAGCTGGTTTTTGTTAATGAATAAAAATAAAACAATAGATACATGTTGGTGTATGCCAACGATTTAAAACGGACCATCTGTATGGTCGGCTTTATCGAATAGGCTAGCTGGCTGGAATAGTCAGGCTATTGTCGTGAATCGACAACAGTTCACCCCCGCATGGAGGGCAAATACCTCAATTACGCAAGCCGAACCAGCGCTGATGGCTGAGTGATGGAATGGAAAAATGCCCAAAGTGATTCGTAGCTGTTGATCACCGGACTTGTAAAACTTGGATAGAATAGGATTGGTAAAACAATCGGTTTAGCTAGATTCATAGTGATCCTATCCCCGAGAGCGCATAAAACTCTCTACCACCGCGGTTGCCACGGGTAAAAACACAGGAAGGATTTTAGCTAAGTTAAGAATAACCAAAAGTAACAGTTTCTGGGGAAATGCAACGTGCTATAGTTACTTTTTTGCAGTGCATAATCGACTGTCATTCTGAATGACTGAATTAGCAGAAACAAGATGATTGGCGAGTGAAACTGAGGATATATACGTGACCTCTATACAAATAGAGGTCAACTTGACCTTATTAATAAATTGAAATCATTATCTGATCAAAGTATATAATGCAAAATAGGGTTTTATAATTTACTAATAAACCCTATTTTTATTTTGATAACTATTGTAAATAAAAAGATTGATACTTATGTATTTTTACTTATAATTATTGACGGTTTATTTAAGTAAGATGAGTAGATAACCATTTATTTTTTCAGTAATTATACCAGAGAGAAATAGGTAGCCTAAATGGTGGATTTACGACGGTTAGACAACTAGCCCTTTTCTCGGTTTTACCACAAACTGATCAGGATCAAGTACTGGTGATCTGAGTTGCTAATGGATTGATAGTCACCATAAAAGCCGCTGGAAAGATAAGCTTTGACTTGCTGGAGTGGTTCTAGACTTCCATGCTGTGATACTTCTTTCAATACTGAGTGAACAGAAGCTAAATACCAAGACGGTTGACGTTGAAATGAATAAATAGTCGGTTTTTAATTTGGTTTCTATTCGCTACATATGATCAGTTATTTTGCATAATCTGTTGATTAATAGGCTGAAATAAGCGTTTGGGCTTACCTACTCTCACGATTAAAAACAGGTTGACAAAATACTGCAAGTTGACAGTCGTTTAACATTTATTTAATATTGAATAAACTAGCTATATTTGGTAGTTTTTTCAGTAGTTAATTTTGCACTTCTTAACTTAAACAGTGTTCTATGCGCAAATTTCTATTGACACAGTTCCTACTGTGTTTATTCGCTATTCCATTGCTGGCTCAGGATATCGCCATTAGTGGTAAAGTCACGTCGACGGAAGACGGTTCGTCGCTTCCCGGAGTCAACATCGCCGTCAAGGGTACCTCGAGAGGAACCAGCACAAATTCAAATGGCGAGTACCAATTCAATGCCCCCGCTGGCTCAACGTTGGTTTTTAGCTTCATCGGATTTACGACACAGGAAGTTAAAGTCGGCAATCAAACCGTCGTCAACGTGAGCCTTGTTTCAGACGCTGCTCAGCTGCAGGAAGTAGTAGTAACCGCGCTTGGCGTTAAACAGCAGGAAAAAGCGATTGGGTACGCCGTTCAGCAGATCAAAGGGGATAATCTGACTCAGACAAAACAGGTCGATGTGAATACGGCCCTGGCCGGGCGCGTTGCGGGTGTACAGGTACTGGGCGGTTCGGGCGCTAAATTCGGTGCATCTTCCATCCGTATTCGTGGGATCAACAACCTAACCGGTGGTAATCCAATTTATGTGGTGGATGGTGTCGTGACCGAACCTAATTATGTCAACACAGATGACATAGAAACGCTGACAGTACTCAAAGGTCCTTCGGCTACGGCCTTGTACGGCCAGCGCGGTTCAGAAGGAGCTGTAGTTATCACACTGAAAAAGGGTTCCAAAACGTCAGGGATAGGAATCGATTTTAACCATACCACGACCCTAGAGAAGGTATACACGCTGCCAAATTATCAGAATGAGTATGGTGGAGGGTATTCGCAGGAATGGAATATATTTAAATTCAATCCTGCTTCGGACCCTGCTTACCTTCAGGTAATGGATGGGGCTAAGTATTACGATTATTATGGTGATGAAAGTTGGGGCCCTCGTATGGACGGTACGCAATATGCACCCTGGTATGCCTGGGATCCGACCCACCCTGACTTTGGTAAGTTAAAAGCATTCGTGCCGCAACCGAATAACGTTCGTGATTTTTACAATACCGGCAAGGCGTATAATACTAATTTAGCCCTATCCAAGGCCGGTGAAAACTACAACGTTCGGGTTTCGTACACTAATCTGGCTCGCACGGGAGTCGTTCCAAATAGTAAACAGGGAAAAAACTGGCTGGCGTTGACATCTGGCATCAGTTTAACGCCCAAGCTGTCCATCGCCACGAATATCAATTACATCAACGAGAACCTGTTCAACGTGCCAGCAGAAGGGTATGGTACGCAAACGACCGGATCGTTTAACCAATGGTTCCACCGGGATGTAGAAATGGATAAACTGCGCGACTATAAGCGGCCCGACGGTTCGTTCCGTAGCTGGAATATCAACAGTCCACGTGATCCGAACCCGAAATACTGGGATAATCCGTACACTGAAGTATACGAAAATATCCGTCAGGAAACCCGTCAGCAGGTATATGGAAATGTTACGGTGAACTATAAACTGACGAATGCCTTAACGGCGTCGGGTATCGTGCGCGGACGGTTCAATAACCGTAAGTACGAGGATCGGGTGGCTTCCGGAACGCTGGTGCAGGATCGCTTCCGAACGTATACCAGTGAGCAGAACGAACAGAACTATGTTGGTACGCTGGCCTATACAAAAGCAATCAACGCGTTTTCGGTCAATGCCGCTGTGTTTGGTGAAATTCGCCGGAATACAACCAACTACGTGAATGAACAAACCGCGGGTGGATTAGCCGTTCCCAACTATTATAACATCGCTGCGTCTAAAGACCGACCAACGGCTCAATATACAAAAACAGACCGATCGGTTCGGTCCGTGTATGGTTATGCCTCAATTGGGTATAAAGACTTCTTATTTCTGGAAGGTAATATGCGTAACGACTGGTCGTCAACGCTCCCCAAAGGCAATAATTCGTACTTATATGGTGGCTTGTCGGGGTCGTTTGTATTCTCAGAATTTATTGCGGGCAAAAATCTTCTGTCGTTTGGTAAGCTGCGGGCATCTATCGCCAAAGTTGGTACCGATACCGACCCTTATTCTGTCTTCCAAACCTATACGGTCAACCAACCGTACGGAACATATCCGCTCCTAACCGTGCCGGATCGGATTCCGAACGCTGTTTTAAGACCAACGATTTCGAACTCATACGAAATCGGTACTGAACTGAGATTCCTGGCTAACCGGGTTCGTTTCGACGCTAACTATTATTTCCGTCAATCGAAAGACCAGATTATTCCGCTGTCGGTGCCTTCATCTACTGGGTTCAGCACGGCTGTGATCAATGCAGGTAATATTCAGAATAGCGGGTTCGAATTTAGCCTGGGTGGTACCCCCATCAAGAATAGCAACATCACCTGGGATATAGATGCAAACATCGGTATCAACCGGAGTAAAGTTGTGGATCTGTACCAGGACCTGCAGAACTTGCAAGTAGGCGTGAACGACGGCTCTGTCTTACCGGGTGTAGCTGCAACTCCTGCCTCGTTCGGATTCAATGGGGCTCCCCGAATCAGCCTAAATGCTTTTAAAGGCGAATCTTTCGGTCAGTTAATAGGCAACGGGTTTGTGATTGATCCCAAAACAGGCCAGCGAGTCATTGGCAGCGATGGGTTTTATCTACAACAGACTGATAAACGATTGGGCTCTATTCTACCCAAATTTACGGGTGGTTTAACCTCCGCTTTCACCTATAAAGGGGTGAGGCTTGGTTTCTCGCTCGATTTTGGCGTGGGCGGTAAATTTATGTCGATCACTCAGATGTTTGCGGCTGGCTCCGGTCTGCTGGATGAAACCGCTGGTCTGAACGACAGAGGTAAACCCAAGCGCGACGCACCCGGCGATGGGGGTGGTATTCGGTTAGTAGGTGTGAAAGAAGATGGTACGCCAAACAATGTATACCTCGATGCACAAACGCTTTACGAAGTAAATCTGTCGTCTTATTGGGAAAACTGGGTCTTCGACCGGACTTATGTAAAACTTCGTGAGGTCAGCGCGGGCTATACTTTACCGCAACGGTGGTTTAGCGGTTTACCGTTCCGGAATGTGAGTATCAACGTTATCTCGCAAAACCCCTGGTTGATTTATACCGCTAAAAAAGGTATCGATCCGTCGCAACTGGAAACTTCCTGGTATGAAGGGGGGCAGTTACCAGGTACTCGTAACGTCGGCGTCAATGTTCGCTTCAGCCTCTAATAAAAGCAAACTAAACAAACAGAACCGGGAAACAGCTAGTGAACCCCGGTCCTAATGCTACTTCAAATGATAACGATTCGAGTAAAACAATATGGGATAGCAGCTGTGCTGGCTATGGTGCTGGCGGCCTGTAACCCTAGTGATTTTGGGAATAAAAACATCGACCCCAATAATCCTTCTACGCCGAACACAAACTTGTTGCTGTCGAACGCCATTCGGAGTCTGGGCAGCCAGACCGCCGGTATTGCTGGTTTTGCCAAAGATCTGTACCCGCAGTATCTGGGCGAAATTCAGTATACTAGCGAATCGCGTTTCCAGAGCAGGGTATATGATTACGGCCCGATTTATAGTGGGCCACTTACTGATCTGCAGACGATCATCAACCTAAACACCGATGCGGCAACCAAAGATTTGCCTTACGTGAAGGTTGGTGGGTCGACCGCAAATCAATTGGCCGCTGCCCGCATTCTGAAGGGGTTTTATTTTCTGCATATTACCGACCGCTGGGGCGACGTACCCTATTCGACAGCTCTGAAGGGAGCAAGTACTCTTCAGCCCGTTTTCGATAAGCAGCAGACAATATATACCAGCTTGTTTAAGGAATTTAAAGAAGCGGCCGCCCAATTCGATAGCGGTACACTGAACGGTGACTTTCTGTTCAACGGCAGCACCGACCGGTGGAAAAAATGGGCGGCATCTCTGCGCCTGACGATGGCCCTTCGGTTGTCTAAGGTTGACCCGACTACCGGTAAAACAGAGTTTCAGGCTGCCATGAAGGATGGAGTACTGGCATCGAATGCCGACAACGTCGTATTTAAGTACCTTGCTGATGCAAACAATCAGGACCCTTATTACAACAATTATGACGTTTCCAAGCGGTATGATTATGCAGTTAGTGAACCCTTTATCAATGTACTGACCGCTCTAAAAGACCCGCGCTTGCCCATTTATGCGGACAAAACCACTGATGGTGGGCTATATAAGGGGATGCCATACGGGCTTCGGAATGGAACAGGTTACAACTCGCGGAACGTTTCGTTGATTGGAGCCTATTTCCGAGCACAAAATGCTCCCCTGACAATCACAACCTATAACCAGATTTTGTTTTCAGAAGCCGAAGCTGCCAAGTTGGGATGGATTGATGGGGGTGACGTTAAGGCTGAAGAGTATTACCTTAAAGGAATTCAGGCCTCTTTTGATCAGTATAACCTAGGCGCATCGACTACTTACGTAGCGCAGGCAGGGGTTGCCTATAATCCCGCTAAAGCAGTTGAGCTAATTCAAACGCAGAAGTGGATTGCTAATTACCTTGGTAATGGCTATGAAACGTGGGCTGAGTACAGACGGACGGGCTTCCCGGCGTTATCGCCCGGTCCAGAACCACTGACACCGGATAAACTAATCCCACGTCGGCAAGCTTACCCAACTACCGAACGCGATCTGAATTCTACAAATTATCAGGCTGTACTTTCCTCTCAGGGACCTGACGAGCTGAACACGCGCGTTTGGTGGGATAAGTAATTATGGCTAGGTGATTAATCTTGTTTTAATAAAAGGGGCCTTTCGAAAGGCCCCTTTTGTTGTTTATAGAATATGGGTAAACGTGCTTAACTAAAGAGATTATTTTGCTAAAGTAGCTGGTGTTATTGATTTATATGGTCGATCCGGTAAGCGATTATTTAGGTGTAAATACAGTCAATAAAAATCCATTTTAACGAATTATTAATATCTTTGGCCAAGTCTGACATTTCAGTACTGCTTCTTAACTTAAACAATGTTCTATGCGTAAATTTTTACTAACGCAGTTTTTACTGTGTTTATGCGCTATTCCATTGCTGGCTCAGAATCGGAGCATCAGTGGAAAAGTCACTTCATCGGAAGACGGCTCTCCGTTGCCAGGGGTTACGGTCCTGCTCAAAGGCACCACCCAGGGAACCACTACGAACGCGGATGGGATTTACCAGATCAATGCCTCTACGGGCGACGTTTTACTGATTAGCTTCATCGGTTTTACCACTGAAAGCCTAAAGCTGGGTAATCAGACAACGGTCGATGTGGCGCTGAAACCCGATGCATCACAACTGCAGGAAGTAGTCGTAACGGCACAGGGCGTACGGAAAAGCCAGCGCGAGCTGGGGTATGCCGTTGCCAGAGTGCAGAACGAAGACGTAACCGTTGGCCGTTCTCCGCAACTGGCCCAGGCGCTGTCGGGAAAGGTGACGGGGCTGGCCGTCTACAACCTCAATAACAGCGTCGATCCGGCCGTAAAAGTTGTTCTGCGCGGGTATCGCTCTTTAACCGGGAACAACGAAGCCCTGGTCGTACTCGATGGGATGCAGACCACCTCGACGGTTCTGGCGCTCATCAACCCAAACGATATTGAAAGCGTAACGATTCTGAAAGGGGGGCAGGCGGCTACCCTTTATGGCTCGGCGGGTATCAATGGGGCTATCCTGATTACGACTAAAAAAGGTGTAAAAGGCAAACTGAAAGTAGCGTACTCCAACAGTACGAACTTCGATCAGATCAGCTTTATGCCGGCGCTTCAGGATAAATACGGCTCCGGTTCGCACTATGCCACCTCCTTTGGTGGAACAGGTTATAAAACCGACTACCTGGAGCGGATGAAAGATAACTGGCGGTCTTACGAAAACCAGCAGTATGGCGACCAGTTCGATGGTTCGTCCCGGATTCAGGGCCGCACCGCCGAAGATGGTAGTCAGCTGATCATTCCGTATTCGGCGATTCCCAACGCCCGTCGCAAAGCATTCGACACCGGTGTGTCTGTGAACAACCAGGTCAATTTTCAGGGTGGCGACGAGACGACCTCGTTCTACATGTCGATTGAAAACCAGAAGATCGCCGGGATCGTACCACACGACAAAAGCGAGCGCACCGGTACGCGGCTGTCGGCCACCAAAGAGTACAAAACCCTAACCGCCAGCTTCAATGCCGCCTACACGCAGGCGAGTTACGACCGAACAGGGTTCGACTTCTACAACGGGATACTGAACCAGCCAGCCAACCTGCCTCTGCAGGACCTGCGCAACTGGCAGACCAATCCGCTCGCCAATCCCAATGGCTTTTATAACGACTACTACAACAACCCGTATTTCGAGGCCGATAACAACCGCTACAACTACAAAGATGCGAACCTGAACGGCAACCTGAACCTCAACTACCGACCAACCAGTTGGTTGTCGATCAATGAGCGGTTGGGCGTTCTCAACAACTCGAGAACCGGCAAGAATACGGTTGGTAAGTTCCTGTACTCCGACTGGGCTAAATCCAAATCGTATATACCCGCTCCGTTCTTCCGCGATGGCGATGGTACAGGGATCTACCGGGCCATTACCGACGTGCTGGGCTCTGTGCAGGATTATTCCGGAACGGAGAATGTGATCAACAACGAGTTTCAGATCACCGGAACGAAAGAGTTTGGTCCGCTGTCCACCAAGTTGTTACTGGGTCAGAGCCTTTATTCGCGCTATACCAAGAATATTTCTGTCCAGTCCAACTCGATTGTCGTACCAGGAATCTACAACGTATCGAACCGGCAGGGCGAGTTAGTCGGTGGTGAGATCATTACTCAGGAGCGTCGGTTGGGCTATTATGCCGATTTATCCCTGAACTACCGGAACTGGCTGATTCTGAATGGCTCGTTCCGCTTCGATCAGACCTCCAAGTTCTACAAGCCCGAACGGCCATCGAACTACTGGTCATACCCCTACTACGGAGCAGCCGTGTCGTTCATTGCTACGGATGCCTTCCCCAGTATTCAGAGCCAGTTCCTGAACTACCTGAAAATCCGGGCGAACTACAACAAAAACGCCAACGATAATATCCCGCTTTACGGCCTCGATCTAACCTACCCGAACGGTCCGGGTTTCCCTTACGGAAACACCGTCGGGCTGACCGTAGGCAACACCCTGCCCGACCCGAACTTACGGCCTGAGCAGGTGTATTCGAGCGAAATCGGCGCCGAACTGCAACTGCTGAACAACCGCATCAATATCGACGTATCGGCTTACACCCAAACCTCGAAAGGGCAGGTGATCACCGTGCGCATTCCAAACTCGACGGGCTTTCAGAATTTGCTGATCAACGTCGGGGAGACCAAAAACTGGGGATACGAGGCTGAGTTTAAATACCTGATCGCCCGGGGAAATAAATTCTCCTGGGATGCCAGCCTCCGGTATTCGTACAACGATAACAAAGTTGTCGACCTGTATCCGAATGTCAACGAGTTCCAGTATGGCGGGTATTCGTATGCCAACACGAACGTGATCAAAGACATGCGGTTTCCCTACCTGAAAACGGATGGGTATCAGTATGCACCGGATGGCTCGGGTCGTGTGCTGGTCAACGCAACCACGGGTTATCCCCTGCGTCAGACGAACCTGACCGGGCGGGGCGGTGTATTGCCCCGGCATATTGCCGGATTAGGATCGAAAATCGAATACGGCAACTTTGGGTTTACGTTTAACTTCGAATACCGCGGTGGCAACGTCATGTTCAGCGACCTGGGTCGGCAGATGACCTTCACGGGAACCGGTAAATGGACCGAAGATCGGGCTCCGCACGTCTTCCCCAACTCGGCTATTCTGAATACCGATGGCAGCGTGTCGGCCAATACAACGCCTGTACGGGAAGCTGAATATGCGCTGTGGGTCGATAATTACCGTCTGATCTCCGAGAATTTTGTGACACCCGCCTGGTTCATCAAGCTCAGAGACATCAATCTGTCGTATCGGCTGCCACAAAAGCTGCTGGAAAAAACGAAGATTTTCTCGGGTGCGAGCATCGCTTTATACGGCCGGAACCTGATCACGATCGTCGATAAGCTCAACTACTATACCGACCCTGAGTTTAGCTATTCGGGTAATCCAACGCCCGGTAGTCAGGCTACAACAACGCCTTCCAATACATCGGCTATCGGGATCGGTATCAATACAACGGGGCAGACTCCGCCCGTCCGGCAGTATGGCGTAAACATCAACCTCTCGTTTTAATTACCCAACGATTGACTTGACATGAAGATAAAAACAATATATATAGCCGCGCTCATAGCGGTGCTTGGTTCGGGTTGTAATACCAAATCGTTTCTGGACATCAACACGAACCCCAACCAGTTACCAACGGCATCTCCCAGCTTTGTCTTTACCAACGCGCTGAATACGACGGCGACCAATCTGGCTGGCAACAATGCCGGAAATGCCGGGCAAAATGCCAACGAAATCGGGTTTTACTGGGCTGGTCAGTGGACCCAGGGCAACGGTTATATTATCAACACGGCCCAGTTTGCCTACCAGTATACCGACGGCGATTTCAACTACTGGGATACGTACTACGACAATCTGCAGGATTACCAGTTTGTGATCAACAATGCGGATGCCAACAGCCAGAAATACCTGAAAGGACCGGCGAAAGTCATGAAGGCTATGCTCTATCAGCAATTGGTCGACATGTACGGGAACGTACCGTATACCGACGCGCTGAAAGGGGGTTCGGTGCTTGCGCCTAAATTCGACGATCAGAAAGCGGTTTATGAAGCCTTGATTCCGCTGCTGGACGAAGCCATCACGGATCTGAAAGCCAATGCGTTTGCCAGCGCCTTCACAGGAGCTGATATCGTCTTCGGCGGGAACATAACCAAGTGGGTGCAGTTTGCCAATTCGCTCAAGATGCGTATTCTGATCCGGCAGTCGAAAATTGCCGATAAACAGGCTTACATCCGTACGGAAGTCAATAAGATCCTGACCGAAGGGTCGGGCTTCATCACCGGTGCCGATGTCGGCATTGGCGGACCATCGTTCTTTCTGGCAACGGCGGGTAAGTTAAACCCCGTTTACGACCGCTGGGGCTACGACGCCAACGGGGCCAAACGGGCACTCAACAACTACCCACGGATCACGCAGTTTCTGGTCAATACCCTCAAAGCAGCCGGCGACACCCTGCGGCTGAAGCGCATCGCCTACGCCAACGGGGGCGAAAATGCCAATACGCCGGGCGTAAGCACCCAGAAAGAAGTTATGGCCAACTATTCGGGCACACCGTTCGGGGCCAGCTCCGGTTACCTGCCGGCCAACACCGTTTCGCTGGGGCCAAGCCTGATCGTGAAAGGTGATTACAGCCGACCTTATATCATCATGACCGCTTCTGAAATCCAGTTCTTGCTGGCCGAAGCGAAGCAACGGTTTACAGACGTAAGCCTGCCCAATACGGCGAAAGCGTACTTTGAAGAAGGCATCGTTCAGTCGTTCCGGGTGCTGGGTGCAAACACGGCCGGGGCCGCTTCGTTCAAAGGAAGCAAAATCGAGAACTACGACTGGGATGCCTCGACGGACAAACTGGCGGCCATTGCTATCCAGAAATGGATTTCACTCGCCAATTTCAGCGGGCTGGAAGCCTGGGCCGAATACCGCCGAACCAACTTGCCGAATATCCCGCAAAGTATTCAGGTACCGGATAACAGACGTCCTCTTCGGTTTTTTTATCCAAATACCGAAGGCGGCTCGAACTCGGCCAACGTAAAAGCCCAGGGAACCATCGACGTGTTCAACACAAAATTGTTCTGGGACGTCGATTGATCTGACTCATTGCCATTTGTCTCGGGAGGCCATTATACCAATGGCCTCCATTTTTTTTGTTGGTCACAAAAAAGCGGGTCGACAAGATCGACCCGCTTTTTGCATTACGCTTTATCCAACTATTAAGGTGTAAAATCGACAGAAACTCGTTACGCTTATCGATACCCGCTACGCCAGAGCGTGGGTTCAACTTCTACGAGGAGCTGGGTTCGTATAACTGGCGTTCACTGACCCATGAATTAGTTCGAAATGTAGGGTTTATTCGATTGAGAAGGGTGTTCTGCAATCGCAAAGTCTATTTTTCGGTACATATATTAATTTTTCGGTAGGTAACATTATGTTAAAAGTGAACCACGAATCAGTGCGGACAGATCATCTCGTGCGTCCGATACAATCCTTCGGCAACCTCAGAGTGGCATCCAACGTACGATTAAACTTTTTGCCTGAAACGAAGTTATTTTAGGCAGATAATCGACTCAACGACATGAAAGACGAACAGGATGTAAAAAAGGAAGAAACCCAGATAACCGGTCGGACCGAAGGACCTTTCGGTACGGACGACACCGATGTCGACAGGGCGGCACAGGACAACCAGCACCGGGCCGACCAGGAAAACTCCGTCAATGGTTCAGACAGCCAGCAGATCCGGGGCGGGCAGGATGGTCGGAATGACCGGTTCCTGGCCAGTACCGACATGGACAGTAAAAATGGTATCCTGCGTATGGGCGATAATGCCAATAGTACACTCGAAATTACGCAGGAAGGGCTCGACAGCGCCGTGGCCGGCGATTCAAAAACAAATACGGCTATGGTTGATGTGACGACCCACGGACCGGATGATTACGGTTCAGCCGATCAGGTCGGTGTACCGAAAGCCGAAGAAGCCGCTAAAAAGCAAAACGAATCTACCTCAGACGATCAGTCGCAAAATGGCCAGTCAGATGAGGAGGAACTTGCCGAAACAGGTACGAACCTGAACAACGAACCGACTTACTAAGTCGGACGTCGTTCATTTGCAACATTCTCAACCACTTAACAAACAACGTTATGAGCGTAAGTAGCAATTCCCGCAAAGAAAGCACCGAGTCCAACGCGGCTCAGGCTATGCATAGCCCAATGGGTCTTCACCCCGAACAGGGCCTGGCTCAGTTAAATGATAAAGGGCTGGAAAATGAACTCCCGTCACGAGTGGCCGGCAGCAGCGATACCGATGTGCCAGGCGACGTCGCTGAAGCGGACTCACTGGTTGCCGAAGCCGACGATAATAAGGGGATCACCAGCGACAACATCGAAGAATCGAAACGAGCTTCCTGGGGACAGCCTCCGCTGGCCGACGAAGATAAAGTGGCCGATGCCGACTGGAATCGCAGCACCGAAGAAGTAACCATACCCGCAACCCGGGCCAACGAGCCGGAGCGGACCCTGGGAAATGCCTAGTTGACAGTTGATAGTCAATAAAAAATCCGTTTTGGCAGAACTTACCAAAACGGATTTTTTATTGGCCTGTAGCGCCGACAAGGAAGATCGGGCGAGGAAAGTAACCCCATGCACCCGACCGGGAGGGTCAGTCTTCTTTCTTCAGCAACGTTTCCACCGCCGTAATGGGAAGGAGTGTGCCCTGACGAATTTGGTCTTCAAGCTCAGCCAACTGGTTGCGTCTGCTGGGCTGGTCGTAAAACTGGGTTTCGAGTTGTTGCCGCAGCAGCGATCGAAACCAGGCCAACTGCTGTTCCTGTCGTTGGCGGGTTTGATGGCCGTTTCGAGTGGTGAGTTGATGATGGTCCTGAATGGTCTGCCAAATAATCGAAATACCCGCCTGAGTGACGGCTGAGCAGGTTAGCACCGGCGGATACCAGCCTGTTTCCGCCGGCGGAAACAGGTGTAACGCATTCTGGTACTCAAGGCGGGCGCGCTCAGCCAGCGCCACATTGCTGCCATCGGCTTTGGTAATAACCAGCGCATCGGCCAGTTCCATAATCCCCCGCTTCATTCCCTGTAGCTCATCGCCCGCTCCGGCCAGCATCAGCAACAAGAAGAAATCGACCATTCCATGGACTACCGTTTCGGACTGGCCGACGCCTACTGTTTCGATCAGGACCACGTCGAACCCAGCCGCTTCGCACAGCAGAAGGGCCTCGCGCGTATGCTGCGCCACACCACCTAGAAAATCGCCCGCGGGGGAGGGGCGAATGTAAGCCTCAGGATTCATCGAGAGGGTTTCCATGCGGGTCTTATCGCCCAGCAAACTACCGCCCGATCGCTGACTGGTCGGATCGACCGTCAGCACCGCCAGGCGATGTCCGAGTTGAGTGAGGTAAGTCCCGAAGGCTTCGATAAAGGTACTTTTTCCGACGCCCGGTACGCCGGTGATGCCGATGCGAATAGCATGCCCGGTGTGAGGGAGCAATTGCTGCAATACCTCCTGCGCCAGCGGCCGGTCGTCGGCTCGTCGGCTTTCGATCAGCGTGATGGCTCGACTCAGGCGAAGTTTATCTCCGCTGAGAACACCAGTCACGTATTGATCGACGGAAAGACGTTGGCGCATGAAAATCGGCGGGTCGGTAAGCTCTGACTTTATCGAAGATCCTCGGGGGTGGTAATTTTTATATTTTCGTACGATCCCTCGATCAGCGTAATCGGAAAACCGGCGTATTCCAGCACACTGGCACAATCGGTGAAAAAGGGTTGCTCCTCCGTCTGAAAGGCCTGCCGGAAGGTGGCCAGCGTGAAGGTCTGGGGCGTTTGTACCAGTCGGTACCGGCTGCGATCGACAGCCTGACTGATGCCATCGATCCCGATCACCCGAACCGAATCTTTAACGGGTACGCAGGTTACGGCCGAACCCATGCGGGCGGCTGTTTGGAACCCATTCTGAATGATATCCGATGAGACAAACGGGCGAACACCATCGTGAACCGCTACCAGACCATCCGGCTCGTCGATCGCCTGCAGCCCATTCCGTACCGACTGAAAGCGTGTGGTACCTCCAACGACGGTTCGAATCGCGGGCTGAAAACGGTGTTCAGTGCACAGACGCTCCCAGGTGGACAGGTCACGGGCGGGCAGCACCAGGATAATCTGCTCAGCGGCTAGTACCGCCAGAAACCGCTCGATGGTGTGCTGGAGAATGGGTTTGCCGTTGAGCAGCAGAAACTGCTTGGGAACGTCCGACTGCATTCGGCTACCGCTTCCGCCGGCAACAAGAATGGCAAAACAGGATGTCGATAAGCGTAAGGTGTCGGTCATCGGATATAACAAACGAGGGGCCTAAAGCCCCTCAAAAATACAAACCACCAGTAACTTATGCTTATCGACTTAAATAATCAGCATGGCGTCGCCGTAGCTGAAGAAGCGATATTTTTCCTTGATCGCCTGTTGATAGGCTTCCCGGATCAGATCGTGGCCGCCAAAGGCACTGGTCATCATAATCAGCACCGATTCGGGCAGGTGCAGACTCGTAAGGAGTGAATTGGCAATTTTAAAATCATATGGGGGGAAGATAAACTTATCCGTCCAGCCTTCCACCGGTTTCAGACGGCTGTTGGCCGATACCGACGACTCGATGGCTTTCAGGGAAGTTGTCCCGATGGCGCATACCCGCTTTCCTGCATCCAGTGCCGTATTGACGATCTGAGCAGAATCTTCGGGAATGCGGTAATTTTCTGAATCGGTCTTGTGTTTGGTCAGATCCTCGACATCGACCTGACGGAAGGTACCTAACCCCACGTGCAGTGTAATGGGCGCGAAGTGAATTCCCTTGATTTCCATGCGCTTCATCATGGCGCGGGTAAAGTGCAGACCGGCGGTCGGAGCAGCAACAGCCCCCACATGTTGGGCGAAAACCGTCTGGTAGTCGTCGCGGTCGCCAGTTTCGGCTTCCCGGTTCATTTCGCGGGGAATCGGCATCTCGCCCAGTTCATCTACCGCTTTCATAAACTCCTCGTAACTACCGTCGAACAGAAACCGGATTGTCCGTCCGCGGGAGGTCGTATTGTCAATGACTTCGGCCACCAGATCGCTATCGCCGAAGTACAGCTTATTGCCCACGCGAATTTTGCGGGCGGGGTCTACCAGCACATCCCAGAGTTTCATTTCGCGGTTCAGTTCGCGCAGCAGAAACACTTCAATTTTAGCGCCTGTTTTTTCTTTGTTGCCGTAAAGCCGGGCCGGAAATACTTTGGTGTTATTGATCACCATGACATCGCCATCGTCGAAATAGCTCAGCATATCCGAAAAATGCTTGTGTTCAATGGTTTTGGCTTTTCGGTCAACGACCATCAGCCTTGATTCACCCCGCTCAACCGGGTATTTGGCGATAAGACTGTCGGGTAAATCAAACTTAAATTCGGATAACTTCATGGTATATCAGCAGGAAAAAGAACGACGCATTTTTGTAAAGGCCGCAAATATAGTGAAAAACCCGGAAAAATTAAGTATATCCGGGCTCTTTTCTTGCAAATATCAAAGAAATCACTTAAGGGTGAGCCTCAATGGAGTTAATTGGCTGAACAGCCCCCTCGGTATTTACCGTTGGACGCTCAGCTACGTTAAACTTGGCCATCAGTTCAGACGATACTTCGTTGGCATATGTGCCCTGCGCAGACACAAATACGCCTTTCATGCCGTTGGAGGCTGTAATGGCGTATAAGGTCATTTCATCGCCGGGGTCGGAAGTGCCTTCGAAGCGGTGAAACTCATCGACGATAAATTCTTCGCTACGGAGTTTGGTGCCCGTGCTTTTTTCTTCCAGATAATCTTTTTTGGGGCCGAACTCGTGCGTATAGCCGCGACCGCGAAGGTCTTCCATCGCTTCGGTCAGGGTGGTGAAATGTTTCATAACGAAATCGTATTAAGCGTATAGGCATAAAACTTAAAAGCAGGCGGATAGTTTGTTCATCATCGGTTTTGTGCACTACTTGCTCGGGCAAAACCAGTTCGATACTGCTTTTTTCCCTTACATACTGTTCCGTAATATGAATTTTCTTCTGCCTGCTCGTTTCTTCTGCCTGCTTATCCTGCTGAGTCTGTGCGTCGTGGCCTGTAATACCGACGATCCGGAATTCGACAGTCCACTCATTCCGGCCCGTATTGCCTTTACGGCCAACCGGCTCTATCCGGAAGGCATTGCTTTCGACCCAGCCACTGGTCGGTTTCTGGTCAGTTCGATCACGCAGGGAAAAATCGGTTACGTGGATGAACAGGGGCACTACCTGTCGTTTATCGAGAGCGACACACAACTGATCAGCGCTATCGGTTTGAAAGTACACGACGGAAAACTCTACGTCTGTAATGGCGATCAGGGCGTTTCGAATAAAAGCACCGCTCAGACGACCCTTAAAACCGCGGGTCTGTTTGTTTATGACCTGGCTACGGGTCAGAATCTGCGCCGGACTAACCTGGCCACGCTGTTGCCGAACGCGAGCCATTACGCCAACGACGTAGCTTTCGACGATAAAGGCAATGCTTACGTGACGGATTCATTTGCGCCGGTCATCTACAAGGTTCCCGCCGATACTAACCAGGCCAGCATTTTTGTCGAATCGCCCCTGTTTGCGCAGGGCGAAGGCATCAACCTGAACGGCATCGTGTATCATCCCGACAATTACCTGATCGTGGTTAAAGCCAATCAGGGGATCCTGTATAAGATCGACATGAGCAACGGAAACAAGGTGACGGAGATAACCGGGGCCAGCCTCCCCAACGGCGATGGTATGCTTTTGTTCAACAACGACTTGTACGTGGTCAATAATCGGAACCGGGTCTCGCAGGTGCGCAGCTCCGACGGGTGGAAAACGGCCAGCGTTGTGAAGACCGATTCTGTCGGCTACGATCAGGCAACGACGAATGTTCTGGCCGAAAACAAAATCTACACCCTGAATGCCCGCATCACGGAAGTAAACGCGGCCGTAGCTGCCAAAAATCCAGCCCTGCTTCAGGCGAATACCTACAGCATCCAGCAGTTTAAGTAGGGTAGGGGAAGGGCGCGGGGCAGAGGGGAAGGCAGGGAGGCTGGTGAGTCTTAACCCTTCTCCCTCTGCCCTACGCCCTTCCCCCTCCGCTATTAAAAAACTATTAAAAACTTCTTAAACAAAGTTAGTCTACAGGCATTTAGTAAAGAGCGCCAGCGTTGGCGTGTGTTCATCTAACATAATGTTATGAAAGCAAACTACACTCTCTTTACTTTCCTGAGTACGATCGGTTTAGGGCTGGTTGCCTGCGAAGATCACCAGCTTAGTCCGAATGCGTCGTTTCCCGAACGCATCAATTTTGTGGCCGAACGCCAGTATCCGGAAGGAATTGCTTATTCTGCTCAGCTAGACCGGTTTCTGGTCAGTTCGATTACGCAGGGAAAAATCGGTGCCGTCGATATCAACGGTAATTATACGGATCTGATCACCCCGCCCGAGCTGATCAGCAGCATGGGAATGCGGGTCGCCAACGGACACATTTTCGTCTGCAACAGCGATCAGGGCGTTTCAACTAAAAGTACTCCTCAGACTACCCGGAAAATTGCGGAGCTCCTGATCTTTAACGTGTCGAGCCGGCAACTAGAGCGCCGGGTCGACCTGGACGATGTGTATACCAGCGACCGGCATCTGGCCAATGATCTGGCCGTACTGCCCGATGGTACTGTTTACGTGACGGATTCGTTTGCGCCGGTCATTTACAAAGTGTCGCCCGCCGGTCAGGCCAGTGTACTGGTCGAAAGTCCGTTGTTCGTAAGCGCTACGTTTGGACTCAATGGCATTGTTTACCACCCCAATGGCTATCTGATTGTGGCGCAGACAGGGGCCGGAAAGCTTTACAAGATTGATCTGAAGAATAACAATGCCATTTCTGAAGTAGGTGGGCTATCCAATCTACCCGCAGATGGCATGTCCTGGCTTAATGGCGATCTGTACGCGGTAACCGGTGGAGGAAGCAAAGTTGCGAAACTGCAAAGCTCCGACGACTGGAAAACGGCCGTGCTTGTTGCTACAGATGAGAATGGCTACAACCAGGCAACGACAAACGTAGCCGTCAATGGAAGTATTTATACGCTCAATGCGCGTATTGGCGAAATCAGTGCGGCTATGGGTAATCCGGCCCTGCTGCAATCGCGGAACTACAGCATTCAGAAGTTCCGGTAAAAGCCGTAAAAGCGTAGGGGTAAGGGCACGGGGTAAACATCTGATTCACCCTAGGCCCTTCCCCCTTTTCCTTGATACCAATGTGGGTCGGCAGAAAAATTACCATTCAGGCAGTCATCACTCCTAAAAACAGTCGATCTTACTGGTATTGGGGTTGTTCTCCAGATTGACTTCATCACCCCTTCTGCCGGGCCGCTCAGGCTCATCCTACTAGGTGTGCTTCCTGCACTCAGCATACCCATTAACCCAAATGAGCGAACATCGCCACCAGCTTGAGATAATCAGGGACGTATCCATGATCAACCATACAAGCGAGCAACCGCTGGCATTCCTTGAGAATTCGTTATGAGCTGGGACTAGGTTGTGTAATTAAATTGGTGAAGCCGTCAACAATGATATAGCATGGCCTGAAAGTTAACCAAGCACGGTGTTACAAGATAATTCTTCGAGGGAATATACTTAATAAGTTTAGCACAGAAAATGATCGTCTGCACTGATAAATTCATTTTGATAACTATTTCTAATATTTAATATATAAGTTTCTTTACCACAATTACCCTATAATATACAGGGTGTTGCAATTGTTGAGAATGGCCTATTCTGACGATGGTAACTAACACTAGTGCTCTTCTGACCGTATCGCGTATTACTTAGCAACTTTGTTACTTCTACTTAAAAATGGTAGTAGTTATGCCAGTGTTTTTACTTGTGTCAGTAAGTAACCACGCATTCATTCGATTTATCTAAAACTATTCGTCATGAAAGTTTACATTTACGCAAAATTTGCTGCGTTAGTTGTAATATTAACGCTCTACTCGTTTACTATCAATGCACAGACAGGTTATTTTGAAACCGTTCCGCAGCCGCGGAATGGGCCGGATCAAAACAGGCATATCAGAAAATCACTGTTTTATCAGCTGAGAATTAGTGACTTACGAACTTATTTATTAAAAGCACCCGTCGAGTTCACCAATAAGGGCTCGGCAATCCCTTTGCAGATTCCCTTGCCCGACGGCAGTGTGGAAACCTTCGACATGCTCGAATCACCTGTTTTAGCGCCCGCAGTGGCGGCCAGGCATCCGGATATTAAAACGTATAATGGGCAGGGGCAGACTCATAAAAACTACACCATCCGGATCAGTCTTACAACCCTGGGTTTTAATGCCATCATTATGGGGATAAAGGGTGATGCGGTCTATTTCGACAAAGTATCGACTGACAAGACCGACCAACTTTACCAGTCATATTTTGCCCGTGATGCGGAACGACCAAAAGCGACAAAAGCCTTCGGTCAACTTAAAAGCACCAAATGCGGCACTGACGAAACCACCGGTTCTTCGACTAAAATCCAGCGCGTTGACAAAGGAGCTCGCCCGAGTGGAACTCAAAATAACACGGGCACCGTGCTGAGAATCTTTCGACTGGCCATGGCCGCCGATGGGGAGTTTACTCAACAGGCCGCGTATGGGGGTGATGTCAATGCCGCTTTTGCGGGTTTGGTAGGCTATGTCAACCGGGTAAATGCGGTCTACCGAGTTGAGCTAAGTGTTCAACTGAACCTGGTCAGTGATGAAAGTTTAGTCTATACCAACTCGGCCACCGATCCCTACACCAATAGTGACCAGGTAATTATGTTAGACGAAAATCAGGCCAATCTGGATACCAAAGTTGGCAGTGCTAATTACGACGTTGGCCACGTATTAGGAACTACAGCTGGATCGGGAGGAGGCATCGCTGCCCGGGGCTCAGTTTGTTTGGACGGTCAGAAAGGCCAGGGCGTTTCCGGCGTTGGAGACGGTTCCTTTGCTCCCGTGTTTGACGACCAGTTAGTTGCTCATGAAATTGGGCATCAGTTTAACATGACTCATAGCTACAATAGTAGTATTCCAGTTTGTACCACCCGTAGCCCGGATACGTCGGTTGAGCCCGGTTCAGGAGCGACCATTATGAGCTATGGTTTTACCTGCAATGATGACACCGGGAGTGATGATTACGAACAACCCGCTTATGCGCCCTTTCTTACCTTCCATAGCACGAATTACGATCAGGCCGAGGGCTATATCGCTACCTTATCCTGTTACACAACCGCAGTCCTGTTAAATGTACCTCCGGTAGTGGTGATGCCTGCCAATCGCATCATTCCCAAATCGACCCCTTTTGCCTTAACGGGTAGCGCCCTGGACCTGAATCTGGGTGATGCATTAACCTACTCCTGGGAAGGAATGAATACTGGGACAATGACGCCTGATGTAACTACGCTGGCCAATACGGCTCAGCCTCCCTTTTTTAGAAGCTATGAGCCAGTATCAACTGGAACGCGGACATTTCCTCGCTTATCGGCCATACTCGATGGCTCTAACCAGGGCAGAGGGGATAAATTGCCCTCAGTGGGTATCGTTACTACCCAGCGGTTAACTGTCCGGGACGGGGTGGGTGGCCTCTCGTATGGCGAAATGACTGTAACGATCGATGGAAATTCAGGGCCGTTTTTAGAAACAACCAATTTGTCGGGGGTTTATCGCCAGAATACGCCCCAAACCATCACCTGGAGTGTCAACAATACCACCGCCCCACCCGTCAGTTGCGCTAACGTCGATATATTGCTGTCGACTGATGGGGGCCAGTCTTTTACCACCGTGCTGGCCTCTAACACCCCCAATGATGGTAGTCAAGTCATTACACTTCCCAATGTAGTAACCACTCAGGCTCGTATCAAGGTTGCCAGCAGCAACAATATCTTCTTTGACATCTCAAATGCTGATTTTACTATCACCGATGCTTTGCCTGACCTGACTCCTACTCTATACGCGCGCTCCTCAACCTTAAGTGGTAATGCTACCTTTACGGTAGTTGTAGATGTATCTGAGATCAACTCGGTATCTAGCAGTGGATTAGTGACGGCCAAGATCACGAAAGACGCTAAGTTTAGTCTGACGATGCCCGCTAATGCTACATCAATCGGTAGTCGGCCAGTTCAGAACAGTGCGTGGGGCTTTAGTACATCTGATCCCAACTACTATATTTTGACCACTCAACAGGTAATTGGCAACGGGTCTCAGCTCTCGTTTGGATTGAATGGGACGTTGAGCCCCGGCGGGACTTCAGGGACGTTGGCGATTAGCTCGACGCTGGTTGGGGGAAGCGGGGGCGAATCCATGGCCACCGTTGACAATAACATGGACGCCGATAAGATCGACTATTTCCAGCAGTGAATTAGCAGGATCTTACAAAATACCTATTGATGGCGGGAGCATAAGCCCACGCCGTGGCGAAATGTTAATCAAGAAGGCATAAGATGGGTATATTTTTTGCCTGTTATAGGCCTTCACCAGACTTGAAATAAACAAAAATGTAAGCAAAGAAAAGCCACTTACATCATTTCTGCATGTAAGTGGCTGATTATAAAACGGAAGGGTATGGATTGGGAGTCAAAAACTCATGCCCCTTAATCCGGTAACACTTTGAGCATGATGTCTTTGTAGTACACTTTGCTCTTGGGGTCGTGACCCTGCAGAGCCACGGTGCCCATGCTGAGTTTTTTGCTGGATTTACCCGTGCTGATGCTGTCGGGTTCGGTATAGTCGTTGATGACTTTGTCGTTGACTTTGATGATTACCTTTTTGCCCTGCACGATGATGTGCTCGGTATACCATTCGTCATCTTTCACGAATACCTCTTTCACATCCTGAACCCCGTAGACACTGCCCGTTTTGCGCCAGTCGGTATGAGACTGGTTGACCTGAATTTCATAACCTTTCGACGGCCAGCCCGATGGCTGATAAGCCGTGTGGATGAACATCCCGGAGTTGGAACCGGGCATCGTTTTGACCTGCGCTTTCCATTCGAAGTTCTTGAAATTATGATTGCCTACAGGACCTTCGTAGAAAAGGTGGGCGCGTGGCCCATTCACGACGATAGCTCCGTCTTCAATTTTAAACGTACTGGGGCTGTCTTCCGTGACTTTCCAGCCGTTGAACGTTTTCCCATCGAAAATACTGACCCAGCCATCAGCCAGCGGACGGCTGATGAAACTGATACAAAAACCGACCAGCAATGTGGCGGCAAAAAGCGATAAGCGAGTTTTCATGCGCAGTAGCGAGTTGTGTTTTGACAGACCTCCTTCACTAAAGCATAAGTACCGACGAAACTAACGAATCGGATGGAACAGGTGAACCATTTATTACCCGAACGGCTGAGTGAGGCCCTGAAATATTCGCAGCGATAAGCTATTTAGTAACGGGAAGTTATGGGTTTGGGGAGTTTGTTTTCCACAGGATCGACAGGATGAACAGGATGAACAGGGTTTATTGGCTTGCTAAAATCCTGTTCATCCTGTCAATCCTGTGGAAAGAACCTGATGGATTCAGTAACTTCGCCATTTGTTTGTTCGAACGGTATTAACGATTCTTACCCAATGCTGACGGGTCAGCCTACCGAAGTTGTATTAGCTGAAATGCTTGATGCCCTGCCCGATGCCGTAATCTGGATGCGGGCCGTACGTGATCAGGCCAACCAGGTGATTGATTTTCAGATTGCCTATGCGAATCAATTGGCCCGGCACATGGCCCACGATGTGTATCAGGTAAGCCTTGGGCGGAGGGTGCTGGCCGATCATGACCAGTGGCGGGATGAGGCCGAAAAAAACTTCCGGGCTATGTGCGCCGTGCTGGAAAGCCAACAGTCGTACGAATTCAGCTATTTTAATCACAAGCTCAGCATCTGGTGTCTCACCAGCCGGGCTAAGTTTGGCGATGGCATCCTGAGTGTTACCCGCGATATATCTGCCCTGAAAGCCGCCGAGCGAACGAACGACCAGCAAACCAGTCTCCTCAACAATGTCCTGGATAGTTCGCCCAGCGGTATCATGGCCCTGAAAGCCGTTCGCGACGAAGCAGGAGTAATTACCGATTTTAGCGTTGTCGTCATCAATAAAACCGGTGCTGATATCCGGCAAAGCGACGTCAGTGCGATTGTTGGGCAGCGGATGCTGGACTTGTCCCCCTCTATTCGGGAGAATGGCTTATTCGAGCAGTATGTACAGGTGACCGAAACCCGACAACCCCGGCATGTGCAAGCGCACATTGAAGCGGATGGCAGCTGGTACGATATGGCGCTGTCGCCCTTCGACGATGGGCTCACCGTGACCTACACCGACATCAGCGCCAACCTGAAAGCCCAGCAGCAGATCGAACAATCGGCCGACGAACTGCGCGTGGTGATCGATTCGGCCCACGTTGCCATTTTTCTCATCAATCCGGTGCGCAATGAAGCGGGACAAATTGTGGATTTTCGATTCCGTACGGCCAACCAGATGATGGCCTCCTATGTAGACCAGGAGCCGGGTACGCTCACCGGCGAACTAGTAAGCCGCTGGTTTCCAACCTATCTGACCAATGGCTTGTTTCGGCGTTATGTGGCTATTTATGAAACCGGCCGAACGCAGCACTTTACCTTCCATTACGTTTCCCCGGTCATCGATGCCTGGATCAATATTACGGCTACCAAGCGGGGCAACGACGTACTGATAACCTTTTCGGACTTTACCGATCTGAAGAAACTTCAGCAGCGGCTGGAAGCATCGGCTACGGAGCTTCAAACTATTATCGACACCAGCCAGACTGGTATTTTTCTGTTTACGCCCGTGCGCGATGCAACGGGCGAAGTGGTCGACTTTCGCTTTCGGGTCGCCAATCAGCAACTGGCGTCGTATGTCGGCCAGGATGCCGACACCCTGGTGGGCGGCCTGGGAAGCCGTTGGTTTCCGGACTACAAAACCAATGGCTTGTTTGATGCGTATCTCAAAACGTACCAGACGGGCGAATCGCAGCGGTTCGACATTCACTACGACGGTAGCGGTATCAATGTCTGGCTCGATATCATGTCTACGAAGATGGGCGACGACGTGCTGGTTACCTTCGGCGACTACACTCCTCTGAAAGAGCTTCAGCAACAGTTGGAAGCTTCCGTGGCGGAGCTGCAGCGCTCGAACAAGAACCTGGAACAGTTCGCCTACATCGCGAGCCATGATCTGCAGGAACCGCTGCGGAAAATTCAGGGTTTTGGCGACATCCTTCAGGCGCAGTACGCGCCCCAGATCGGGGAGAGTGGGGCCGATATGATCCGCCGGATGCAGTCGGCAGCAGCCCGGATGCAGGTCCTGATCAAGGATGTGCTGGCTTACTCGCGAATTGCTACCAAACGCGAAACCATCGAACCCGTCGATCTGAATCAGGTCGTAAAAGATGTACTGACCGATATCGAAACCGCCATTTCGGATAAACAGGCCACGGTGACCGTCGATCCGCTACCGACGATTCCCGGCGACGCGGCTCAACTGCGTCAGCTCTTTCAGAATCTAATCAGCAACGCTCTCAAATTTACCAAAACCGGTAAGGCCGATCCGCCCCCCGCCATTTCGATCACTGCCCGGCGTGTGTGCAGCCGGGACCTGCCTGCTACGATGCTGGGACCGATTGACGCCGACCTGCCATTTTACCTTATCGAGGTGACCGACAACGGCATCGGTTTCGATCCGCGTCAGGCGGAGCGTATTTTCGAGGTATTTCAGCGGTTGCACAGTCGCAGCGAATACCAGGGGACTGGTATCGGTCTGGCTATTGTCCGGAAAGTGATCGACAACCATCACGGCTACATCGTTGCCGAAGGACAGCCCGGCGAAGGCGCTATATTTCGGGTGGCTTTACCCGCATAACCGTACTTGTTAGCACGTCGTCGATCCTGGTCAGGATCGACGACGTGCTGCGACCTATTTGACCGTCGTAAACAGCGTATAGGTATAATCCAGCCAGAAAGGAATCGTTTCGGCATGGGTTTTTCCCACCACGGGGGCCAGTTGCACAACCTGCGATCCTAATACGTCGTGCATAGCTGTATACGCATTCAGTGAATTCAGGAAATACACTTGCGGGTCTGCCGTACCATGGGTCAGCAGAAGCGGAATCAGCGGTTTCCAGTTGTAGATATCGTTGTCGGCTAAGGCCGCCAGAAAAGCGGTATCCGTACCGAGCAGAACGCCCTGTTTGAAAGTATCCGTAAGCGCCTTATCGAAGGGGACATCAATGCTGGCCAGTTGCCTGTTCATTTTTATATCGCTCAGGTAAGGCTCTTTAAAATAATAGTCCAGCGGCCGGTTCAACGTGCCATATACCTGGTTGTAGGTAAGCAAAACCCACAGAAAAGCCCGGTTCCACTGCACGTTGGGTTGCGAGGGAAGAACCGAAATCAGGGCTTTGGTAAAGTTCGTCTTATCGTAGGCACCGGCTCCGGCCGATACCGCTTTCAAATTGAACTCTGTGGGTACTTCTTCCTGCATTTTTTTGTAGAGCGCCATGGTCGCGTAGCCCCCTTCTGAATAACCAGCCAGGTACAGGCGAGAATCCCACTTGATGGCCGAATTCATATTTATGTATTCGCGGGCAGCTCGTAGCATGTCGAGGCTGGCCTGTGCCAAACTTTTTTTCAATTCGTAGGTGTGGATCTGGTTTTTGGATTCGCCGAAACCGATGTAATCCGGGCAGGCAATCAGATAGCCATTCGAGGCAAAAATAGACGAGAAGCCAAACGCTTCGCTGGCCGGCCCGAAATAGGACGGCGCATCGGCATCGTCGAAAATGGTACCGTGCTGCTGGCTGATCATGGCTACCGGGTTGGACGTGGCCGGCACCAGCAAAAGCCCCGAAGCGGTGATGGTTTTACCATCCCAGTTCTGGGTTTTATAAACCAGCCTATACGCGGAAATACCGTATTTGAGCAAAGCCGAGTAGGCTGGATTGGTTTGACTGACGATGGCCTGAAGCTGCTGCAGCGGAATGTCGTTGCCAACTTTAGTGCTGCTGACCAAATACGTATTGGTTGGGTGGTCTACCTGAATAACATTGACGCAACTGGACACGAAAAAGAAAGTGATCAGGATTGCGTAGAGCTGATACCAGGAGCGAATAGGTTTAAGTGACTGCATAAAATGGTAATGGTTAGAGAGGATGATTGATACTACGAAATCAGGCGTGTTGTCTACCTCCAGCGAAGATCAGCCGGATAAATCAGAGCTGTTATCAGGATTGGAATTCAATCGCTAACCAGTGGGCCAAACGCAAAACGTTCAGCCAGCGCATAACAGGACGTGTCGTGAATACCGGGATGGGTTGTCTCCAGTATACAAAAAGCGCAGTTGATTGGTCAACTGGCGAAATCAGCGGAGAAGATGGGCGATGTGAATCGAAGAAGACGTAGCACTTTTCATGAATGAACGGTTAAAGGAGTGAGGTGATTTTCAGATGCCAAGGTAGCGAAAGAGCGGTAGACTAGCTACGGGATATGGGAAAAAAACCGCCCTTGTCTTACCAACCAGCTATCTGAGTGCCCGAATTGGATAAGGACCTGGCGAGTAAGCCATTGAAGTAAGCTAATCAGCCCTAAAACAGCGTGCTGACTCCTGTATTTCCATCGCAGGAATTCGGTGGGTCAGCGTCGCTGTTTTTCCTTTATCGACAGGCTGGCGCTGGGCGGTCGATAAGCTTCTCGGCTCTTTATTCACTATTCTGTCGGTTGTTTCGTTACTTTGGCAACGGAATCAACCCTGAATGGTCTTATGCGTCTGTTTGTTTTATTGATCAGTTTACTGGTAACAACTGCCTGTAAGCTGGAAATTGCGAGTGGAGAGGCTCAATTTGCTTCCGATCCAACCAGTTCACCCATAACGCCGGGGCAGATCGACGAAGCATCGGGCATGGCCGACAGCCGCAGCCAGCCCGGCAACCTCTGGATCGAACAGGACAGCGGTAGCCCAGCCGAACTGGCGTTGCTGGGCTACGACGGTCAGGTGAAAGGCAAGATCAGCATTCCGAACACCACCAACCGCGACTGGGAAGAAATGACCATCGGGCCAGGCCCGCAGGACGGAGTCAATTACCTCTACATCGGCGATATTGGCGATAACAACGCCCAGAACGCGCTGTGTCAGATTTACCGGCTGCCCGAACCAGCCTCCCTGCAGGCGACGATTTCGGGAGTGGAGCGGATCAATTTCCGATATCCCGATGGGCCCCGCGATGCCGAAGCTATGTTTGTCGACCCGCAGACCAAAGACATTTACATCATTACTAAGCGGGAAGAAAAAGTCCATCTGTATCGGCTGGCCTACCCCCAGAATATCAACGAAGTAACCGTAGCCGAGGCCTTTGGCGAACTGCCATTAGGCGGAGGGTTGGCCAACTACGTAACAGCCGCGGCCATTTCGCCCGACGGAAGCGAGATTCTGGTGCGGACCTATACGCAACTTTTCTACTGGAAACGCCAGTCGGGTCAGTCGATACCCGATGCGCTGCAACGAGGTAGCAGCCGCCAACTGGTGACTCGCCTGGAGCCGCAGGGCGAAGCCGTTTGTTTTGACAAAGAGGCCAAAGGCTTTTTTACCATCAGCGAGCGCGCGAACGCAGCGTCGGTAAATTTGTACTATTACGCCAGAAAATAGCCGTCCGTACGGAGTGCCTGCGTAACGGCCTGCACCGGGCTACGAACGACGCCTGACGAACGATTTTCGATTCCCGAATGGATTCTTCGATTCTGCTTATCGTACTGAGCTTGTCGGTGTTGATTTCCTACGCCTTTGACCTGTTCAGCAGCCGTTTCAAAACACCGTCGGTGTTGCTGCTGCTGATATTGGGTATCCTGACCCGGCAGGCCACTACGTACTTCGACGTGCAGGTTCCGTATGTCAATACCATTCTTCCGACGCTCGGTACCCTGGGGCTGATTCTCATTGTGCTGGAAGGTGGTCTGAATCTGGAACTTCAGGCCAATAATTTACGGATTCTGCGCCAAACCCTGCTGGCCTCGCTGCTGTCGATTATTGGCGGCACCCTGATCATGGCCGGAATGCTGTATCTGTTGCTGAATGACTCATTTTATCACTGTCTCATTGCTGCCCTGCCGTTTTCGATTGTGAGCAATACTGTAACGGTTCAGACCGTAGCGAACCTATCGGATGGTCAGCAGGAATTTGCCGTTTATGAGTCGGCTTTTGCGAGCATTCTGGGGGTGATGGCGTATAATTTTCTGCTGTTGAGCCGTAATTCGGTCTTTGGCGCGATCTGGTCGTTCACGCGTGACACGCTGGTGATGGCGCTTATTTCCCTGGCCTGTTGTTTTTTGCTGTTGTACCTGATCGGCCGAATCAACCACCGCATCAAATTTCTGCCTATCATTTCGGTGCTGTTTCTGGTATACGCCCTCGCCGAAATCAACCACCTGTCTTCGCTGCTGCTGATCCTGATTTTCGGGCTTTTTCTGAACAATACCGAGCTGTTTATCCGGGGGCAACTGAGCCGGGTACTGAAAAACGATCTGTTCGAGAAAGAACTCGACCAACTCAAGAACCTGACCGCCGAAGGGGCCTTCGTCGTCCGGACGTTCTTCTTCCTGATCCTGGGCTATGCCGCCGTTCCGGGTGATCTGCTGGATACGGACGCCCTCATTGTCAGTGCTTTGTTTATAGCTGTTATCATCGGCTGGCGCTGGGTTGTCTTACGGCTCACGTACCGGGGACCTTCCAATCTGCTGCTCTGGATCGCTCCCCGCGGCCTGATTACCATATTGCTATACCTGAATATTCCCCCGGATCTTCGACTGGTGGGTTTACGTGAAGGTATTCCGATGCTGGTGGTCGTTCTTTCTTCTCTCGTCGTGATGGCGGGTGTGCTGGGCGACAAGTCGGAGAGCGGTAGCTAAGGCTGAAGCCGCAATCGATGGCCTTATCTAATCAGCATCCGTGAACCTCATTCCAACGCTTTTGACGCATAGACGGTCCTTCTGCCGGATACTCTAAACAAAACAACGGGAATGAAACGGATTTACGGATTATTGCTTACAGTGCTTTTTCTTTCGACGCACACAACCCTGATGGCTCAGCACGCTTCGCTGGAATGGCGGGTCAAAGGCGGACTGAACCTATCCTATCTGGCGATCGATAACCCCTCTATCCCTAATCCTGCGCTGAAGCCTGGGTTCAATCTGGGAGTGAATGTAGCGTACCCCATCGGCGAAAACAGCTTCCTTCAGTCCGGGCTAGCGCTAACCCGGAAAGGAGCCCGGCAGATCGGTGAAGCACCCATTGGCTTCAACAGTCAGTATCTGATGCCCGGTCGTGAAGCCACACTGACCAGTAATCAGCTTTACCTGCAACTACCCATCTATTGGGGTTACCGAATAACCCTGGCCCCGACCACCCGGCTTGTCCTGACCGCCGGGCCGTACGTTGCCTACGGGTTTGGCGGAAAGACCCAACTAACCGGCGATATTATCTATGGCGATATGATCGATTACAGCACCGTGGAGCAGAAAACGTTCGGTAAAGATGGTCTCCAGCCGTTCGATATGGGACTGGGAACCGGCATTGGCCTGGAATTAGGCGAAACGCTTCTGACCCTTGGGTATGAATGGGGCCTCCGCAATATCGGACCCAATGGGGATGCTTATTTACCTTTTTATAAAAACAGCTACCGGAACCGGAACCTTTCCCTGTCAGTAGAATTCAAATTCTGACGGATAGATGTATTCGTTTTTAATGGATTAAATTCTTGATTGTTAGCTATATATAGCAGTAATTAGCTGTAGGCCTAACGCAGTGGTATGCCCCCGGAGGGGTCACATAGTTATAGAGATTAGATCGACTACAACTATGTGACCCCTCCGGGGGCATATCGAATGCATTTACCGATGCCTGATGGCTAAACCAGGCTACTTCAAGAAAAAAACCGCTCCGGTTTATTTGGAATAAAATAACGCCCAGCTTGGTTTGTAGGAATAAAAATTCCCGTTCTGGTCGAACTTAACATCGACGCCTTTATCGACCCGGAGTTCGCCCGTGGCTAGCGTAAGTGATACAGAATAATATTCTAGCTTGGTTTTGTCGATGGCCTGCCAGGAGGTGGCTTTCGAATCGGAATAACTTTTAATGAAATCGGCGGTATTGACTATGTATGCCACATCGGCATCTGTAATGGGGGCATTGCTGGAAAAACCACCCGGAATGCTGGAAGAAACCGTTACCCCGGCGACCCGCTGCGCCTTCAGCCGAATAGCCTCGTAGCGATCCTGACTCGAGGCCCAGGTTGTTTTATAAGCCACCCGAACCGTAAAGTTTTGTGTACTACCATCTTCGGCTGTCACGATGTACGTGACAGGATTGGTAAAGTTCTGCACACTTCCCGAAGCGGGTTTGGCGGTTGCCCCAGCCGGCAACGTAAACGTGAATTTCAGGGCCGTAAGGTCGGTGCCGCCGGGCACGGTCATCGTAAACGAGTTGGTAGCAGCATCGAACGTAGAGGTCGCTCCCGTGACGCCATCGACGGCGGGGCTGTCCAGACTCTTGGCCGAACTCTTTGGTGTGACAGAGCTATCATTTGACTTGCATTGAACCAGCAGACAAATCAGGAGCGGCAATAACGCGGGAGCAGCATTAAAAATGGATTTCATGCGGGTGGACTGGTTTATTTAGAATTAATGACAACTGAAAGAAGCCACCTTCGCCGGATGAAACAACAGCCAGCGAGTGGTTGATACTCAGTTGGAAATTCCCGCCAAACCACCGGAAGTAACGATGGGCCAATGAGTTTTTTACTAATTGTTGAGCAACAATATAGTCCAACAGGCCAGAAGAATCCAATTGAGCTGGTAATTTAGCTTTCAGAAAGCCCTTGACGTTAGTAAAACCAAGCTGCTTTCCAGGCTACAGATACTGCCAGAATCGCCAGAAAGGCCGGTTGCGGAGATACAACAGGTCTGCTTCGTTGACAAAGGCTTCGCGCTCGAAACTAATGTTTCGGTAGGCCTCGTAGTGGTCGCGGTAGTGAAACCGGCGGATGAGATATTCAATCCCGTACCAGAGATAAAAGAACAGGACGCCCATCTCCGCCTGCTGACGGAGGTGAATGCGCTCGTGATTGATCAGGACAGGCCCAGGGTTAGGCTTCCGCACCAGAATAAACGGAAACAGCGCCATTCCATCCGGGCGCAGCGACGAGACATGGACGACAAACATGCGGGTTGTTTTATCCGGTTTTCGCTCTGCGCCGTTGGGCGAAAGCCTGTTTATAAATCAGAAACAATGAGCCAGACAAAATTATTCATTAAGTATCGAATTGACCACCGTTCTTATGTCCTTATTACTTATCTGCTTGTTTGCCGCCGGTTATGTCCTGATTACACTCGAACATCTCATTCACGTCAATAAAACGGCTACCGCTCTGCTGACGGGCGTATGCTGCTGGACCGTCTACGCCGTTATGGGATCGGCCTCGGCCTCGGTCGTGCATCAGCTGGGCGAGTGCCTGACCAGCACGGCTGAAATTCTGTTTTTTCTGATGGGCGCGATGACCGTTGTCGAATTGATCGACGTACACGACGGGTTTACCCTGATTACTGACCGGATCGCCAGCCGGAATGTTCGTACGCTGCTCTGGGTAATGGCCTTGCTGGCGTTTTTTCTGTCGGCGTTGCTGGACAACCTGACTACCGCCATTGTCATGGTGTCGGTAGCGCGTAAACTGATTCAGCCAGCCGAACAACGGCGGATTATGGCGGGGATGATCATCGTTGCCGCTAACGCGGGGGGCGCCTGGTCGCCGGTTGGCGATGTCACGACTACCATGCTCTGGATCGGGGGGCAGATCACGACCATCAATATTGTGCAGATGCTGTTTCTGCCCAGTCTGGTAGCGATGGTTGCTCCGCTACTGCTCTTGATCCGTACATTCAGGCCAGGTACGCAAACAACCCGAACGACCGCACAGCAAGGCATCAGTCGGCCCTACGCGACCCCCGTTGCCCGACGCGACCGCCGACTGATGCTGGCAATCGGGTTGGGCGGTATGTTGTTCGTGCCGCTGTTTAAAACTCTTACGCACCTGCCGCCTTACATGGGCATGATGCTGGTGCTGGGCGTGATCTGGATCGCGTCAGAAGTGCTGCACAGCGATAAAGACGAGTCTGAACGTCGAAAATTCACGGCGGCCTATGCCCTCAGTCGTATCGATGTATCGAGCGTGTTGTTTTTTCTGGGAATTCTGCTGGCCGTCGGTGCGCTGGAAGCAACGGGTATTCTGCGGGAGCTGGCCGGAGCGCTCAACCAGTCGGTGGGTAGTCTGGACGTGATTGTGCTGCTGATCGGCCTGCTGTCGGCAGTGGTCGACAACGTTCCTATCGTTGCGGCCACGATGGGCATGTATGACCTGCAAACCCATCCGACCGATGCGAAGCTATGGGAGTTTCTGGCTTATTGCGCCGGTACGGGTGGGAGTCTGCTGCTCATCGGGTCAGCCGCGGGCGTAGCCGTTATGGGGATGGAAAAACTGGAATTTGGCTGGTACCTACGCAAAATCAGCTGGATGGCGCTGGTCGGGTATGTTGCTGGAGCGGCTGTATACCTGATCCAGTTCGCCCTGCTGGCGTAGCGCAGAAAACGCCGTTTGGGGTCAGTTGGGTGGCTGTTAATCTGATCGTTATCCCCACAAAATGGCTATCGAAACAACGGGTTCAGCGCCTTGCTGTTTTAGGTCCGATCCGCTACCTTTGGTTGAAAACATAGCCCCAAACCCATGAAAAAAACAGGAATTTTTGTGAGCCTGCTGTTGGCTTTTTGCCAGCTGGCGCTTGCCCAGTCTACGCCGACGGCCGAGGAGATAATGGACAAATACATTACGGCTATCGGTGGTAAAGATGCGCTGATGAAAGTAAATGATCTGACGACGAATATGTCGGCAGAAATGAACGGCAACGCCATCATCATTACCCGAAAGCAGAAGCTGCCCAACAAATTCTCGATGGTGATCAACGCCAACGGGATGGAGGTGATGAAGCAGACCGGCGACGGTTCGAAAGTTGTTATGGGAGGCATGCAGGGGAGCCGCACCCTCGAGGGGCCGGCGGCACAGCAGATGACGGCCATGAGTACACTTTTCCCGGAACTGCATTACGCCGAAAATGGGGTGAAATCGACCGTGGTCGGCACGGAAAAAGTTGACGGCAAAGAGACTTACAAACTCAGCCATACCACGGCCGATGGAGGGGCCACCTGGACGGATAATTTCGATCAGGCTACTGGCCTTAAAGTGCAGTCGACCGTTACCAACAAATCACCCCAGGGTGAAATGACGAACACCACCGTTTATTCGGACTACAAAGACACGAATGGCATCAAGTTTCCGATGACGCTGCAGCAGCAGTCGCCCCGTGGCCCCATGACGATGTCAGTTGATAACGTAAAAGTCAACAAGGGATTAAAAGATTCCGACTTTACGGCTCAGTGAATTTATAGTCATTCGTAGTCATTAATGGCCAGTTGTGGTCATTAGTAGTCATTGATTGTAAGCATTCGGCCACGAATCTATGAATGACAAGTAATGACCACAACTGACCATTGCTAATACGTGACGGGTGCCGTTGTTGAGCGTACCCGCATCCCGAAACCAAGACGAACGCCAGCGTACCAGCCGGAAAGCTGAATGCCAGGATTGCTGCTACTCACTTCCTGACTGGCATTCAACGGCGCATTGGCCGCCAGTCGATACCCTGCCACCAGACCAACGACAAAAGATCGCTCGATCGTCGAGCAGTCTATCTGACGCTGGCTGTACGGAAAACGGAGGTTCGCGGCTAGCCCTGCATCCAGACCAATGGTCGTGCTGCGAAGGGTTGTGGTTTGGGAAACCCCTGGATTGGTGAGCACTGAATTCAGAGCGGGCGTTGTGTTGCTAACCGGCGAGACCCGCAGGTGAAACGGTAACGAAACCACACTGAGCTGGGGTGACAGCTGGAACCGGTCGGTGCCGACCAGCCGATAGGAGCCACCCAGTTTAGCGTAGTACATACCGGCCTGGGCCTTATAGGTGCCGTTGGTAGCGGTTGTCCCCGAGCCGAAAGACAGCCCTGCTTCGGCATGAAACGACAACGGTCGGTTGGGACGCGAGAACTGAGAAGCAACGCTAAACGTAGGTAGTTGACCGGAAAGCGGGCTGTAACCCGCCTGCTGCAGCGCCTGGTTTAACTGACTTAAGTTAACGCTTTGCAAACCAATACCGTACGTAGTCACCGCATCATAATTCGTCCAGCGTTTCGCCGATCGCTGAGCTATACTTACCGGCGCGAGCAGGGCCGATGCCAGTAGCATTCCAAAGAAAAGATAAAGTGCTTTCATGGGCTTTATAAGAAGTTGTATTATAAAGCTAATCAGTTGATTCGGGAATTGTACAGAATAACGAAAGTTTAATAGTCACGCTTTTCCTGTATCCCGAACCCCGGGAAGCGCGCTTGCTGATTAGTGTGGCTTGTCGGTCGTGATATTGATCAGGGCAAAGCCCGTTTCACCCCGAAGCATGCGGCCACGCATCGTTAACTGGCTGATCGTCTTCGTCGAACCATTGCTGAACCACCAGCTCGTATACAGAATTTTTTCTTTTTTTTGCAGTTCACCCGCGTAAGCAGGATGGCCGTCGTACCAGGTTTCGCGCACACGCCGTAGGGTATACCCACTTCCACGCCAGCAAACCATTGGGTTGTGCTCGGCACTGAACCAGTCGGTTTGCGGTTTCAGATAAATCAACAGTCCTGACCTGAACAGCTTTGTAAATCCGTTGGGCATAGTATGGCTGTGAAGTCCGCTCGTATAAGTCGAGCCGATCAACGCCCGATACTGTTCGGGATCACTTGAGCCAGCCGCAGGTTTGTGGGACTGAGCAGCAAAGGCCATCAGCCCGATCCCGGCCGCCAGCAGACCCGCTCCCCAACCCAGCCCGCCCAGGGTTACCCTGGAGACAGACGTCGTTTCCGGACGTCGGGTCCGTTGTACCAGCCTCTGGGCCAGCAGCCACATAGGTAACCAGGCGTAAACAGCAACGCAAACCAGACCGATGCCTTCGTGAAGTGCGTTGCCGGGCATGGCTTCAAACGCGACCAGCAACACAATCCGCAAGAGGTTGCAAAAAATCGTCAGGCCAAATGCCGATAGCCCGTATATGAGTACCCACCGAAACGGCACGGATCTGCGCAACTGCCGTTCGTGCCAGATCAGAGCGAACAAGGCAACCAGGAGCGATACACCCGTCATTTGCAGGCCCATACAGGCCGGATCGACCGCCATTTCGACCGAGCTGTTTGCGCCTGAAGTCTTAACAAGTACATTGCCTTCCACCTGCACCGGCACCCCGACCAGGCGCAGTAAACCACCGGCCCATGCACTTAGCTGTAGCCGGATCGGGAACATGAAAAGCGCGGATACGTAGCGCAGGCCCGGCGACAGGAGCAAAAGAACCAGCAGACGACCTACCCAGCGAAATTGTCGGGATGGGCTGGGTAGGCCGACAAAGAGCAACAGTGCCACCGTCAGCAGGGTAGTCAGGTCAATGAACGGCATACCGCTTCTGCCAGAATAACCAGCCTATCAACCCCAGCACCATAATCAGCAGCGCCCATTCGTGCGGTTCGGGAACGGCACCTTCCTCTTTCAGGGTTGCGTTGTCGAGGCCAGCATGGTCTTTTTTGATGCCGAACCGGTTGTAATCGTTATCGCTTTCGAGTACGATCAGGCTGGATAATGGAGAGACCACATGTGCACGCTGAGCCTCCTGGATGAGCTTATCGGTCTGGTAATTTTTGACGAAATAATGCCGCCCGATGTCTGCCAGTAGTCGATTATAGCTGAACAGACGAGCCAGGTGATCCGGCGCTACCGATGCCGTTGCTGGATTAGCCTGCGTTTTGCGAATGCCGACTCCGGCTTCCGGGAGTATAACCCAATTGGCCTGATCAGACTGCCGTATGAACTGATGGGTTTCGAGAAGCCGCTTTGTCAGGTCATCCCGTGTGCCCTGCATAACGGTCAAGACCCGCAGTTCTGCCAGCGATTTGAGGTATGATGCGGGTTGGGATTGTAACGAGAAGGTGTGGATAGAAGCGGTTTGTTTCGCCAGGAGACTAAAATGGTCGGCAAAGCGACTGTCGCGCAAGTCGCTCAATGACGGGGATATCGTTGTCCCTTTGGTAACGAGTAAGGCCGTCGCCGGTTGCGTGATGCGGTAAACGGGGAACAGGCTGAACGATTGTTGTTTCAACTGAGCATACAGGTCATCCATATTCTGAGAAGTCAACGGTTGTAGACCATCCAGAAAAACCCAGGCTTTTGCTCCAGCCTGCGTAGTAGCCTCATAAACGGCTTTCACCTCATCGGCACTCCACTCCGAATTGATGTCCAGAAATACATCGGTGGGCTGGAATCGTTTATACGCTGGTCGATACGCGGCCATTTGGTAAGCTTCCTGGCCCAGGACAAACGCGCCCGTTGACAGCGCAGGAGCCAGGAACCGAAGCGACCAGTCAGGGTCGTAGCGTCCCTGATGTGTCAGCGCACGGTCGGTCAACCGATCGAAAAGCCAGGGTGATTTCAGATGTGCAGGGGCCAGATCGAAATCCACCTGGATCAGCTCATCGGCATGGCTGGCGTCGGGCCCTTCGAAAGAAGGAGTCTGATAAATCAGCACGTCGTTATCGAGTTGTAAGGGCGACGTAATGCCCAGCTTCACCCGCCGGTCGTCGCCCGCCCGGCAGGGAAACACCCGCACCGTAACGCGGTTGCCTTCCTGCCAGTATACCACCGATGGATCACGCACGGCCCGGCGCGATTCGACCGCTACAACAGTGCGATAGGCTGAATCGGCTTTGGCTACCGTAGTCAGATAAGCGGGCTGCTCCTGACCATTGACCCACAGCGACATAGACGAAACCACAGAACCCGGCGATAGCTGAAAGGTTAGTAACGCTTCTTCCGTAGTCGTGTGGGCCTCATTTCGAATTCGGATTGTCTTTTCGGTATAACTCAGTCGATACTGCGGCCAGATACGCACCTGCGACACGACTTCTTCAGTCGTTAGGTGCCGTCCCGTCCAGAATTTCTCTTCGGTGTTGTGCCGGTCTGCCGATATGGTTTTGAATACGGATAATTGTTCTTTGTCTGAAAGCACATTGGTCGGAAACAAACGTGAGGCAATGACAACCAATGGGTCGTGCCAACGGACATCATCGAGCGACGTTCGCGTTCCCGGTATCCAGCTACCTCCGTCGAAGAAGCTTCCCTGGTCATACACCTGATTGCTGAGTAAGAAGCGATCGGTAATCCACCCCGGCTTCAGACGCTGGGCAATGAGTACCCAGTCGGGCAGGTCGCTGGTTTTGCGGACGATAGCCTGTTGTTTGGTTCGCTCGATCTGGGTTCGTGTTTGTGTCCAGCCTACCAGAAACACGCTAAGGGCAATGATCGGCAGACAGAACCCCACCACAACCCCTAACCGCAGGTGTTCTTCCCGACGGGTATCCTGCCAGAGCCGTTTTCCCAGCGAAATCGCGAAAGCCAGCGGTACGAACGAGTGGATAGACAAGCCTAAACCAACAAGCATAGGAACGCTAATGATGTAAAGTTCAATGACGTAGATAGCCATGTAGGCAAAGAGCCACCAGCCAAACGCCAGTGCTGCATAGAGCAACTGCTGGGCACGAACCGACAGGAATTCCTTCCAGGCATAGCCTGCCATCGCCAGCCCCACCGCTACTAGTGCCCAGCATAGCCACCCTGTCGATTGCTGAAAAACGGGAATCGTTCGGTTGAGAGCGTAGGCGCTGATGAGCCAGAGCAATAGGCACAGCCACCGCGTATGCCGCCCGTCGGTATAGGTCTCCTGTCTGTATTTGAAATAACCTTTAGCCGATAAGTCTATTGAAAACCAGACGGCCAGGCCATAATGGAAGAAGGCCATCAGCAAATCTGTATCGGCTTTCTGCTGTGGATCAAGCCCAATGTCGTACACAAAAAAAACAGCTCCTGATAAAACAAGGAGGATAAAGCCGAAACGGAACACAGGCTCACGAAACGGTGCCCAAATCGAAAGTCGGGTTGAAGAGGATACATTACTGTCTCCGGATTCGGGCTGAACAGCAGACCAATCGGGTTCGGCCGGTTGAATTGGTAGTTGTGTCTCAGGTTTCATATAAAAAGTACTTTGTATTTAAAAGTAAAAATGGCTGATCTATGCGTTCGCAAGGGAAGTGCGATCGGTCAGATGTGGGTATTGGTCAGGTTACAGGTTCCTGATAAACTCTTCGAGGGCGTTCAGGTGGTCGGTAAAAGCCTGTTGTCCTGGCTGGGTAGCCGAATAGGTTGTGTTGGGTTTACGCCCGACAAACTGTTTCTGCACAGACACGTAGCCTGACTCTTCCAGCGCCCGCAAGTGTGTAGCCAGGTTGCCGTCGGTCAGGCCGAGCAGTTCTTTCAGCGCGTTGAAACTCATGAATTCGTTGACCATCAGAACCGACATAATACTGAGTCGCGCTTTGCTCTCGAAGGCTTTGTTGAACTGAGCCAGGAGGTCATTTTTCATGAGGAAGTACGTTCGTATTTGTAATACATCGTCAGGCCGTACACAATGTGCAGCACCCCGAAGCCAATGGTCCAGGTCAGCAGGTTCGAGCCGGGCCAGAATAAAGACAGTAAACCGAGCCCGATTTCGCAGTACGCCAGCGACTCGACATCACGCAGGGTATATTTGCTGCCGTTGAGCAGCGCCAGCCCGTAAAAAATAAGCGTAGCCGGAAAGGCCATCCAGATTAGATTGTAGTGTAACAGTGCCAGACAGAAGACCCCCCCGACGGCCAGCGGAACCGCCAGCGCCCATAACAGCCGCTGCGACGCTTTGTTCCAGACCGATTGGCCCTGACGACGCGCTTTGCGGACCGTAAAATATACGCCGGACAACAGGGCTAGGATTAAGACCGCCACGGCAACGGTTACCAGAAACTGCTTGAATCCCAGGGGATTGGTCTCGGTAGTAGGGCCAAGCCGGTAGTCGCTGATGGCTGCGAACCAGTCGGTTTCCCGGCGCATGTACACAACAGCCGCTCCGGCCAGGGCAACCAGCCCGGCAGACACCCCTGATAAGCCACTGAGCGAGAGAAACTTGGAGGAGCGCTCCATCAGGCTGCGGATTTCCGTCAGCGTTTGTAAATGTTCACGCGATTCGTACATGATCTTTAGAAACGAAAGAATAAGACAAGCTCGCCAGAGCGAGGCCAAGGTTCACTAAAATAAGGCCAGCAAATGACTGCCGAAAATGATCAGTCCTACGCCAACCGCCGTAATCGTCAGGAGCAGGACTGCCCCCGACGACAGATCCTTGATGGCCTTGATTTGCGGATGGATACCCGGAGACACAAAATCGCATAGCTTCTCGATGGCTGTATTGAACGCTTCCGCAGCCCACACCAGCCCGATCTGCGTCAGGACGATTGCCCATTCGGTGCCGCTCAGGTCCAGGAAAAAGCCAGCCAGCATGACCAACCCCGCCACCAGCAAATGAACTTTGGCGTTATTCTCGAATCGGAACAGGTCGATAACCCCCTGTCCGGCGAATCCGAAACTGCGTATGACCTTGCGGAGATCAATCATTCGGCAAATCTACCACTAAAATAAATCTACCCTGAATTACCTGCATTTAGTCGGTCGATTTAGCGTCATGTTCGACATACCAGTAGAAAGCTACGTACAGCGCGATCAGTACGAAGCCGTAACCCAGAGTTAGTTTCAGACTCAGGTGATCGCGGTATGCACGGGCAATGGCCCAGGTCAGCGACGATGGCTTGGTCAGTACATCCCAGCTGTTCCACCGGCCGAAACGGCCCAGGTAGATGCCGAAGCCCGATAGCATCTGACTTGTCAGGATCAGCACCCAGGTCAGCCACAGACCCGCCATGGGCCGGATCATCCGATGAACGAGCAGGATCGAGTACAAACCGATCAGCAGACCCGTCAGCGCAAACAGGAACAGCGTCATGGTGTCGAACCACAGGAGCGGATCGTCGATGTGCTTGATGTGATATAGGTCGGTAATGATGTACGGCGCATTGGGCAGAAAAGCTAGCCAGACGAGTAGCCCGAACCCTAAAAGCCACTGGCTCCGGAAACCGCTTTGCCGCAGATCGCGCAGTACGAGTACGACCCCTAGCGGAAACCAGGCCAGAAACACATTCCAGGTTAGCATGACGAAGAACCACCAGTTGCCCGTCAGTAGACCCCGAACGATAACTAAACTTAAGCCAGTTAGGGTCAGGAGGGTGAGCGCCTGGATCCCTTTTCCCGGCCGGGCATCCCGCGGTAGCAATAAACCAGGATTGTAAACAGAAAGTGATTGTGGCATATATAAAAGTACTTTGTTTTGCAAAGTAAATAGAGTAAGCCAATGCCAGTCAAGCGATTCAGTAAAAATATTTTCAATGGTTCAGCACTGACTCGATTTGCGGATAGGCCCAATCCCATTCTGTTCCCGCCTTTGTCTGATTTTTGTTACCTTTACCCAAAACCAAGGAGAAAGATGGTAGCGGTTGAAAACCTGGCAGAATACCTTCTGGAGCAACTCAAAACGAAGGAAGTGGTGCGTGTACCCGCTTCTGAAGCCGAGTTTCTGGAGATTGCCCCCGAATTTCCGGGCCGATTGGAATACCAGCAAGGTGAAATTATAGCCATGAGTTTAGCGTCTGCCCTGCATGAGTTGATCGTCTCGTTTATAAGTCGTTTACTAACGAACTATTATTTTGACAAAGATTTTCTGGTGACCAGCAGCAACGCTGGTTTGCAGATTCCGCGGGCTGACGGCAGCTACTACCAGCCCGATTTGATGGTGACAAAAGGCACCTGGCAGTTTAAAGAAGGCTCGAAGTCGATTATTACCAACCCGTATCTGCTGGTCGAAGTGATGTCGCCGGAGACGTACCGGTACGATAAAGAAGACAAACTGCCGTTGTATAAAGATGTTCCGACATTGCAGTACCTGGTCTACGCGGCTCAGGATCGCCCTTATCTGACGGTTTACCAGCGAACCGACCAACCGGATGTCTGGCTGAATACCGATTACAAAACCATCGACAGCATTGCTCAACTCGGGGATTTGTCCCTGCCTTTGCGCGAGATTTACCATAAAATACAGTTTTCGCAAGCCTAAAAACGGGTTTGCCGATCAGGCGATTGACTCAATGAAGCAATTTAACGATTTACCCGTCCGCCGTCAGGAGCAGTTGATGGCGTTCGACCGGCTGCTGACCATCATGGATGAGTTACGCGCTCAGTGCCCCTGGGATCGCAAACAGACGATGGATAGCCTGCGCCACCTGACTATTGAAGAAACGTATGAACTCTCCGATGCCATTCTGGAAAAAGATCTTCCCGAAATTCGCAAAGAGCTGGGAGACATTCAGTTACATCTGGTGTTCTATGCAAAAATTGCCTCTGAGTTAGCCACCGAAGCGGCCGGCCGCTTCGACATGGCCGATGTGCTGAATGGTGTCTGCGAAAAACTCATCAGCCGGCATCCGCACATCTACGGCGATACCGTTGCGGAAACCGAAGAGCAGGTGAAAGCCAACTGGGAACAACTTAAACTTAAGGAAGGCAACAAGTCGGTGCTGGGTGGGGTGCCGGGTTCACTGCCTGCCCTGGTAAAAGCCATGCGAATTCAGGAGAAAGCGCGGGGTGCGGGCTTCGACTGGGAAGAAAAGCAGCAGGTATGGGAGAAAGTGGAGGAAGAGATGCAGGAGTTCAAGGCCGAATTCAACGTCGAATCGGACACGTCGATCGATCTTCAGCGCGCTGAAGGTGAATTTGGCGATCTATTGTTTTCACTCGTAAACTACGCCCGGTTTATCGACATCAATCCCGAAACCGCGCTTGAGCGAACAAATAAAAAATTTATCAAACGCTTTCAGTATCTGGAGCAACAGGCCCGCACAAATGGCAAAAGCTTAAGCGAAATGACCTTAGCGGAAATGGATGTGTACTGGAACGAAGCCAAAACAGCACCCGGATTATTTTGATTTTACGGCTCGATCCTAATTTTGCGTTCCGCAAAAGTTGAATCTAAAATCAAGGTCGGCCCATAAAAATACATCAATCCCGCCAGGCCGCCGGAGCGGTTTAGATCGTATGAGAATAGCGTTTATTACGGATATACACATTGGCGCTGAGGGCGAACGACCACAGGGCGTCGATGTTCGACAGAACTTCCTGGATGCATTGGCCTTTCTGACGGAACTGAAACCCAATTGCCTTGTCATTGGCGGTGATATCTGCAGCACAGTGGGCAACCGAAGCGTTTATGAGTGGGTAAAGGACCAACTCGATGACCTGCCCTTTCCGTATTACATCGTTTCGGGAAACCACGATGAGTCGGTGATGATTGCGGAAGTATTCCGGATGACCCACGACCTACATCAGAACGAGTTGTATTATGCCCTGCCGCTGGAGGGCCGCCCGACGCTGTTTCTGGATTCGTCGAAGGGCGCACTGTCAGACGAGCAGTGGACGTGGTTACATGATTATATGCATGCGCTGCGCGATAACAACGTGCTGATATTTATGCACCATCCGCCCGTGCCTGCCGATGTGGCGTTTATGGATGCCCATTACCCGTTTCGGCAATCGGAGGAATTTATCAAAATGGTTGCGGATCAGGCCTGCCATATAACGGTCGTTTGCGGCCATTACCACGTCGAGAAAGAAGTGCAGTTGGGCGATTTGCTGGTGTTGCTGACGCCTTCGACCTTCTACCAGATGAAACAGGACACCACCGAATTTGCGGTCGATAACTACCGGATCGGTATTCGCGAGCTGAACCTGACGACGCACGGCACTAACAGCACGGTTCATTACCTCGACCCGCAGGCTAGCCGCTAAAAGGTGCAACGTATTTAGGGACCGAACGAAAACGGCGAAACCAGTTTTAGCAGCTTTTGGCTATTGTCCCGGATCGTACGGACTATGTCCGTTTATGGACGGTCTGGCGACTGTATTAGAATCGCCAATAGCTCTACTGCCAGCAAAAGGCATTTTTTCGTCCTGGCAACTTATTTGCTGCTGACTTCCATAGCTTCCCTGAGTTATGACATGCTACTAAGTTATCTTACAATTGCCTGGCGGAATGTAGTCCGCAATAAAGTGTATAGTACCCTGACCTTGCTGGGCCTGGCCACGGGTATGACCTGCGCTATTTTGCTGGGTCTGTATGTGTTTGATGAATTACAGTACGATCGATACCACCGGCATGCCGCGCAGATACACCGGGTAAATCTGCATATCCGATGGGCCGAAAATGAATATAAACTGGGCATCGCATCGGCTCCCATCGGCCCCGCTCTCCGGCAGGAATACCCGGAAGTCAGAAACGTACTGCGGGTAAAAACCAGTAACGAAGCTTTGTTGCGGGTCGGCGAAAAAGCGCTGTATGCTAAGCAGATCATCTACGCTGACGCTTCACTGTTCGATTTTTTCGACTATGTCTTTGTCGAAGGAAGTCCGCAAGAGGCTCTTACCCGCCCGACGAACGTGATTCTGACAAAGAAACTGGCGCTGAGGCTGTTTGGAAAAACCAGTGGTTTGCTGGGTAAAACCGTCATGCTAAAAGAGAGTATGCCATTTACGGTAGCGGGCGTTCTCGACGAAGTTCCTGCCAATCATCATCTGAAATTCGACGTCATCCTGCCCTACACCAACGATAAAGCCAGTGGGATCAATCTGACCAAGTGGGATAGCTTCAACTCGTTGGTGTACGTGCTGCTCAATCAGCCGAGTGACCGAACGGCGCTGGAAGGAAAAATGGCTGGTTTTTACAAAAAATACATCGCTAGAGCCATCGGCGACGAAGGTGGTAGGAAAGTTCAGTTCGATATTACGTTTCAGCCATTGGTCGATATGCACCTTCACTCGACGCACCTGATCGGTGAAGAAAATGGCAGTAACATAGCGTATGTCTATACGTTTTCGGCAATTGGTTTGCTTATTCTGCTGATTGCCATTGTCAACTACATTAACATGGCAACGGCCCGATCGACTGGGCGAGCCAAAGAAATAGGCGTTCGCAAAGCCATCGGTTCGCTACAAATTCAGTTAATCCGGCAGTTTCTGACAGAATCCATGCTTCTATCGTTTCTGGCCTTGTTGATTAGCTTACTACTGGTCGGTGTGCTCTTACCTCTCTTCAATATCATCGCTGATAAGAGCCTGATCATCGGCCTGAACGTGCAGACGGTGGCGCTGTTGACTGGCTTAGCCTTCCTGACAGGGCTGGTCAGTGGTGTTTACCCGGCCTTTGTTCTCTCCCGATTCAAGCCCATTACGGTGTTGAAAGGTACGTTCAGCGTCAGGGGGAAAGGAGCTTTGTTAAGAAAGTCGTTGGTTGTATTTCAGTTTACGATTTCAATGATTATGATCGTAGGCACTCTGGTTGTGTACCAGCAGTTGCAATACATGCGGCATTCCCAGCTGGGCTTTAATCAGGAACAGGTGATAACCGTTCCGCTCAAGGCGCCATCCGTTCAGCAAACGGCCATGGTGCTAAAGAACAGGCTGTTACAAAACCCTATTGTTCAAAGCGTGAGCCTGACGGATGGCTCGCTGGGGGGTGACCCGAATAACAAGACGACTTTCAGTTTTTACGCCGGAGGAATCGAGCAGCCCGTCAGCACTGAATATTTTTCCGTCGATCCCGACTTCCTGAAAGTACTTCAGATCAGGCTAAAGGAAGGTCGTAATTTTTCTTCTAAATTGATCAGCGATTCAACGGGAGCGGTGCTGGTCAACGAAGCGATGCTGAAGCGCTTAGGCTGGAAACATCGAACCGCGGGTTTAATCGAGTTCGATACAAAAAAGATACCCATTGCCGGGGTTATCCGTGATTTTCACCTGCGATCGCTGCATAATCAGATCGAACCGCTCGTCTTGATTCTTCACCCCGATCGGGCCGACAGGCTGTTGGTTCGGGTGTCGGCCCAGAATATACCAGCGGCTCTTGCCTATGTAAGCCAGACGTACGAAGCGGTAAATCCGAATCAGCCTTTCGAATACTCGTTTTTAGACCAAACCTTCGCCGAGCAGTATCGTTCCGACGAACGAAAAGGTCATCTCTTCATTGGTTTTTCTGCCATGGCGATCTTTATTGCCTGTTTGGGGTTGTTTGGCCTGGCGACCTTTACCGCCGAGCAGCGCACCAAAGAAATTGGCGTTAGAAAGGTGCTGGGAGCTTCTGTAATGAGCCTGGTGACGTTGCTTTCGGCTGATTTTCTCAAACTGGTGCTGATGGCGATCGTTCTGGCCGTACCCATTGGCTGGTATGCAATGCATGGCTGGCTAGCCGGGTTTGCGTATCGCATCAGCCTGGCCTGGTGGATGTTTGCCCTGGCAGGATTGCTGGCCGTTGGCGTAGCCCTGTTGACGGTTGGTTACCAGAGCATCAAAGCTGCGCTCATGAATCCAGCCAGGAGTTTACGGGCTGAATAAGTTGTGAGAGCGCGGATACAGTCAATCCGAGTACCCACAACTTATTCAGCTAAACATTAAAAAGCACTGGCCATTGTCAATTTGGTCAAGGCCGAATCGTCTAGTTTCAGAGCAACGGCTTTAGCAATATCCCCAAATTGGGTTAGGTTGGTTGCGCTGACAATCGGAGCTGTCAGGCCGGGATGCTGGATGAGCCAGGCCAGCGACACTTCTGCCGGAGTGGCTTTATAGTCTTCGGCCACTTCGTCGAGCGTTTTGAGAATGCGATTGCCCCGCTCATTCAGGTATTTTTTAATCCCTGCGCCACGCTGGCTCTTGGCCAGATCCGCTTGCGAGCGGTATTTGCCGGTCAGAAATCCGCTGGCCAGCGAATAATAACTGATAACGCCAAGACCGTACTGCTCGACGATGGGCGCATACTGCGCTTCGTATTTCTCGCGGTCGTATAAATTATACTCGGGTTGCAGGCACTGATAAACTGCGTAACCCGCGTTGGCGCTGATCTCAAGCGATTGGGTCAGGCGTTCGGGCGAGAAGTTAGACGCGCCGATATAGCGTACTTTACCGGCTTTGATCAACTGGTCGAACGTGTTCAGGGTTTCTTCGATCGGGGTTGTCAGGTCGTCGTAATGGGCCTGATATAGATCGATATAGTCGATTTTCAGGCGTTTCAACGAATCCTCGACCGATTTCAGGATGTAGGCTCTGGACAGATCTTTTTTATCTGAATCGAACCGCGAGCCTACTTTGGTGGCAATGATGACCTGATCGCGCTTTCCTGATTTTTGGAGCCAGTTTCCAATAATCGTCTCCGATTCACCGCCTTTGTTGCCCGGTGCCCAGCGCGAATACGAGTCGGCGGTATCGATCAGGTTGAACCCGGCATCAACAAACGCATCGAGTAATTGAAAAGAGGTCGATTCGTCGGCTGTCCAGCCAAATACGTTGCCGCCAAAAGACAGCGGAGCCACCGATAAGTCGGAATGGCCAATAGTCCGTTTTTCCATCAGGTTGTTCGTTTGCTCATCAGGCCAATGGGGCCAGGCTTATTGAAAACGATGCGGATTACAGGACTGTTCAATACAATAAGGCATCTGGCTGATTTTACTGAACAGAGGCCGTAAACGGTTACCGACAGATCAAAGAATACTACTTCTTAACGATCACTGGTAAACCCTTACGGCCTCTGCGGTTTATTTAGTTTGTCGTACTTGTGCTTTATCGCGACGAATAGTTCGGCGCTTCTTTCTGGATCTGAATATCGTGCGGATGGCTTTCGCGTGAACCAGCTGTCGTGATTTTCACAAATTTAGCCTGCTGCAGGGCCGGAATATCGGGGGCACCGCAGTAACCCATCCCAGCTTTCAACCCACCTACCATCTGGTAAACGATCTCCGAAACTTTGCCCTTAAACGGCACTCGTCCAACGATTCCCTCCGGTACCAGCTTCTTGATATCGTCTTCCGCATCCTGAAAGTAGCGGTCTTTCGAGCCGTCTTCCATCGCTTCGACCGATCCCATACCCCGGTATGTCTTGAACCGACGCCCTTCGTAGAGCACCACTTCGCCGGGTGCTTCCTCTGTTCCGGCCAGCAACGATCCAATCATAACCGTACTGGCACCACCTGCCAGCGCTTTGGTAATGTCGCCCGAGAAGCGAATGCCCCCGTCGGCAATGACCGGAACATCGGTACCCTGCAGGGCTTTGGCCGACTCATATACCGCTGTTAACTGAGGCATACCGATACCGGCAATGATCCGAGTGGTACAAATACTGCCCGGCCCTACACCTACTTTAACGGCGTCGGCACCCGCATCGGCCAGCGCTTTTGCGCCTTCGCCCGTCGCCACGTTCCCCGCTATGACCTGAAGTTTCGGAAACTGCTGTTTGATGTTCCGGACGGCATCGATGACTCCCTTCGAGTGCCCATGCGCCGTATCAACGCTGATTACGTCGACGCCCGCTTTCACGAGGGCTTCGATGCGCCGGGTTAGATCGGGGGTTACGCCCACAGCCGCGCCCACGCGTAAGCGGCCCAGCTCATCTTTACAGGCATTCGGATGGCTCTTTTTCTTCAGAATGTCTTTGTAGGTGATCAGGCCGACCAGGTGATAATCGTCGTTGACGATCGGCAGCTTTTCGATGCGGTACTGTTGCAGGATGCTCTCGGCTTCTTCGAGCGTCAGGCCTTCGCGGGCTGTAATCAGCTTTTCGCGGGTCATCACGTCCGTAACCGGCTTCGACAGCTCAGTCTGGAAGCGAAGATCGCGGTTGGTCAGAATCCCGACCAGCTTGCCGGCCTCATCGACCACCGGGATACCCCCGATTTTGGACTCGCGCATGATCTTGTGCGCGTCGCCCAGAGTAGCCGTTTCCAAAAGCGTAATCGGATCGATGATCATACCACTTTCCGACCGTTTCACCTTCCGGACCTGTTCGGCCTGAGCTTCGATGCTCATGTTCTTGTGGATGATGCCAATCCCGCCTTCCTGGGCCATGGCAATGGCCAGTGCCGATTCCGTAACGGTATCCATCGCTGCCGAAATCAGCGGGATATTCAGGCGAATTGCCCGGGTAAGTTGGGTTGTAGTTTGCGTATCGCGGGGAAGAACCTCCGAATAGGCGGGCAGGAGCAGTACGTCGTCGTAGGTGAGAGCCTCGTAGAGAAACTTACTGGTATCTAAGCTCATGTGCAAATAGCAGGTTGTGTTATTTGCCGGGTAAAATTACAAAAAAAATCCGAACCGCAACGGCGGCCCGGCAGGATTTATTTGATCTAAATGATTTTTATGATTTTGTTTTATACCGGCCCGAACGACAGCAACGCCAGTTATAAACGCATGGTTCCAGTTTTTCAACGCATAAGAAAACAACGCATAATCAGGTAATCGAAGCCGTGGAATAGCAACAGTCAGGGCCGCTCCAGAGGAATGCCTACATCAGTGTAGTTAATAAAATCACATCAATGCTGCCGGGCCACCGTTGCGGTTCAGAACTTCTTCAACGCGATACTGATCGATTTGCCGCTGGCACTCACGTTGAACTGGCAGTCGCTGAATTTAGGAGCCGACATTTTGGGCCGAAAATTATTGCTGAAGCCGTAAGGTTCTTTAGGGATACCGAATACCCGCTTGTCCATCTTGCCGTTGGCATTTTCGTCGTGAAAAACCGCTACGGCATATTCGCCCGGTTCAACCGAAAACGTCGTCTGAACGCTATGGCTGGTCGCGTCTAGCTTTTTGCCTTCGAATGGCTTGCCTTCAGGAAAATTATTGCCAGCCTTGTACAAGGCAATAAAGACGGATCCCTGCAAGGCCTGAACCTGCTGAACTTCAACCTGTAAATTGACTTTCTGGCGAGCCGCCGACGGGGCTACTTCGGATGCGAGGCAATGGATCAGCAAAAGCAAATAGAGCATAAACGCGGGGTTTTTCTAAAAACGGATTTATCTTGCGTATATGATAGCCCAACTACCCCCACTCACCAAACGCTGGAAGACCAAACCCGTTCCTGACTCGGTTGGGCAACGGGCGGCTATCGAGGCATTAACTCACTCGCTGGGCATAAGTTCATTTTTAGCCGCCCTATTGGTGCAACGGGGCGTGACCTCCTACGACGAAGCCCGCACGTTCTTCCGGCCCGAGCTAAGCCATTTGCACGATCCTTTCGACATGAAGGACATGGATCGAGCCCTAATACGGTTGCAAATAGCAATGCAGCCCGAACGGCAGGAGAAAATTCTGATTTACGGCGATTATGATGTGGACGGCACTACTTCGGTGGCGCTGGTCTACAGCTTTCTGCAACGCTACCACCCCTACATCGATTATTACATACCCGATCGTTATAAAGAAGGGTACGGGATTTCGAAGCAGGGCATCGAATGGGCAGCCGAAAACGGGTTTTCACTCATTATTGCGCTCGACTGTGGCATTAAATCCATTGATCGGGTGGCTGAAGCCAAAGCGCTCGGCGTCGATTTTATTATCTGCGATCACCACCGTCCCGGCGATGAGATTCCGGATGCTGCCGCCGTACTGGACCCCAAACGGTCGGACTGCGCCTATCCTTATAAAGAATTAAGCGGCTGTGGGGTTGGCTTTAAATTGCTTCAGGGGTTCTGTATGCGTCAGGGTATTGCTTTGGACGAGTTATATCCAAGCCTCGATCTGGTAGCGGTGAGCATTGCATCCGACATTGTGCCGCTCACCGGCGAAAACCGGGTAATGGCCTACTACGGCTTAAAATTTCTTAATTCGGCACCACGCACGGGGTTAAAGGCGTTGATCAAAGTAGCGGGCTTTTCGCGGGAGCTGGAAATCATGAACCTAGTGTTTGGCCTGGGGCCGCGCATCAACGCAGCCGGCCGGATTCAGCATGCCAAAGCCGCCGTGCAACTGTTGCTGGCCGAGTCGGAAAAAGAGGCCGACGATTTTGCGATGGCCATTAACAAACATAACAACAGCCGCCGTGAATTCGACAGCAGTATGACCGAACAGGCACTGGCCATGATCCGGCAGAACGAAGCCCTACTACATGCCAAGAGTACGGTTTTATTCGACGCCAGCTGGCATAAAGGGGTTATCGGAATCGTCGCGTCGCGGTGTATCGAACATTTTCACCGGCCAACGATCATTCTGACGCAGTCGAACGATAAAGCCGCTGGGTCGGCGCGGTCGGTGCCGGGTTTCGACGTATACGAAGCCATTGAAGAATGTGCCGACTTGCTGGAACAGTTTGGTGGACATACGTTTGCCGCCGGTATGACCATGCCCGTCGACAACATTGATGCGTTTCGGCAGAAGTTTGAGGAAGTGGTATCGCGGAAGATCAAAGACGAACACCTGACGCCCTTGATCGACATCGATCTACCGCTCGACTTCAGCGAGATTACCGATAAACTGGTTCGGATCGTTAAGCAGATGGGTCCCTTTGGCCCGCACAATATGCAGCCGACGTTCATGACCGAGGATGTATATCTGGTCAGTGAACCGATTATTATGAAAGAGAAACACCTGAAAATCAACGTGCGCCAGGGGCGGTCCGGTCATACGCTCACGGCTGTTGGGTTTGGACTGGCTCATGTTGCCGATCAGCTTCAGCCGGGCAAACCGTTCGCGATCTGTTATCAGGTCGAGCAGAACTTCTTCAACGGAAACGTATCTCTGCAGTTGATGCTCAAGGATGTGAAAGGGCAGTAGCTAGTTATGGGTTGCTAGTGGTTAGTTGCCTGTAACCAGTGCCTGTCATCTATCCACTACTAGAAAGTTATGATTCTTAGAACCGAAAATTTAATCAAAAAATACGGGTCGCGGCTGGTCAACAACAACGTGTCGTATCAGGTTGAAACAGGCGAGATCGTCGGCTTGCTCGGTCCGAATGGAGCCGGCAAAACTACCTCCTTCTACATGGCCGTAGGGTTGATCAAACCCAACAGCGGCAAGGTGTTCATCGACAATACCGACGTGACCGACCTGCCAATGTATAAACGGGCGCGTCTTGGACTCGGATATCTGGCGCAGGAAGCGTCCGTTTTCCGCGACCTGTCGGTGGAAGAAAATGTACTGGCTGTGCTTGAAATGACCAGTTTACCCAAGCGGGAGCAGAAGCTGAAAGTAGAGGAGTTGCTGGAAGAGTTCAGCCTGACGCACGTGCGTAAAAGCAAAGGGAAAGTATTGTCCGGGGGCGAGCGCCGACGGACGGAAATTGCCCGTGCCCTCGCCGTCGATCCGAAATTTATCCTCCTGGACGAACCCTTCGCGGGCGTCGACCCCATTGCCGTTGAAGACATTCAGAGCATCGTGGCTAAATTAAAGCACCGCAACATCGGTATCCTCATTACGGACCACAACGTCAACGAAACTCTGTCGATCACCGACCGGGCGTATTTGCTCTTCGAAGGGAAAATTCTCAAGCAGGGCACCGCCGAAGAGCTGGCGAGTGATGAACAGGTTCGCCGGTTGTATCTGGGCCAGCATTTTGAGCTGAAGCGGAAGATTTAGCCGGTTAATAAATTCGAATTTGCTTATATACTATTCGCTGAAAAATATTGGACATTTATAGTAATAAGGTCTTCATCACGATCAGTACTATAAATGCCATGACGACAGAATATAACTTCAGCAGTGAATTATCAATTCTATATAATCGGCGTAAAACACTTGATCCGATCCGGCAACCGGAAGTTGCTAAATACTTTGATGAGCTAAGTTTAACGCTAACAGCATTCCTTACGGATTGTGGTGTAAAAGCTATTTCTCCTTATGTATCCAGAGATTTTGCAAAAGTAGATGAGCTAAGAAAGCATTTAAAAACTTGTTCAGGGTTTCAGGAGGATCTGTATAGATTGTTTCCGGCCAACGTAGATAATTGTGAGTACATATATAAATTTCAAGACTTCGAAAAACTTATCGAAGATCACCGTAAGTATAGTAGAGGTGAGTATTTAAATGATGATATTGTTGAATCTGTTGAGGATTTATATGCACAGCTCAGTGGTAAAAGCTGGATAGCCTTATCTAAATACCTAAATGGGTATAACCCTGAACGGGAAATGATATGGTGGACAGCCGACAATATCCATACTATAGATCCTTATGAAGCTCGCTTAAAATTAGGCTTGATAAGTAAGTCGATTCCCAAATATGCAGTACTTATGCGTGTTCGTCTTGATGAAAAAAGCCGAAAGTCGCTGTATATTCCCAACTGCGTGGAAGCCTTCACCATGCCTATATTTTATGCTCAGCATAAAGATAATAACACCGGACGTACGATTGATCTTGGAACTGCCACTGAAGGTTACAGTGAGCTTGTTGGCAGACAGTTCGATGTTGCTCAAGTAGAAATACATTATTGTGAAATAGATCGCTTAAAAAGTGCAGAAAAAGCTCCGAATGCAGAAGCACCAAGGGCTTTCGAAATCACCCAAGCTTTTCTCAATAATATTGATGCACCCACTTAAAGGTGCAGTTTATTTTCAACATGGAATCTACTACAAATCATACTTTATTATAATATATGGATATTTATAAACCTATAAGTAAGGCTGAGTGGATTGTAGAAATCAAACTTCTGCTTGATAGTGATTATCCACAGGGAGATGTTCGTGAATCTTTTGGCTTTTCTATATAGAGAATTTTTATTTTTCGAGGATACCTAACCGACAGTGGCGAGCAAGAACTGTGAAAAACTTTGCTATGGCCATGAATGAATTGTTTGGGAAAAAATATCTGCAGGAAATAGCCTATCTGTTCTCTACGGATGACTTGGCGTATAATAAAGATACTCTATTGAGGGTGCTGAAGCTGTGTAAAGTAGCTGGAGCGGCATTGCGTAAAAATGGTGGGATCAAGATTTTTCAATTTGTTGAAGACATATGGTTAAAAAAAATTGTCTTATCACCTGATTATTTCATTACAGGCCAGCGGTTCGACTTGCTTTTGATTGATTCTATTAATCTGATAAAAAGCTATCTTCCACGTTACTTTTCGATGGAGGACTATAATCGACTTCAACAAGCCAGGAATGTTGAATTTCAGGAAATTTATTATTACCCAAGGTTCTTGAAACTGTTAGATAGCATACTACAACATACCGAAAATGGCAAGGTTTTGTACCTTGCTTCTACAACCTTACTTGATTACAGCTATATACCAAGTGTATCTGGTAAGCGTCAAGAAATGATTTCACAACGATTTGGCGACAAATGGACCAGTAGCAATGAGAAAAATGGCATTCCAGAGGAGATATGGAAGAGTAGCTATTTGCCTTTTATGCAGATGATAGATGTAAACGTTGCCATCAACCATGAAAAGGATCAAAAAGTAGAAATCGTAGATGGAATAAATACATTTCGGAATAAGGTCTTAAATATGATCGGCAATGACAACGCAAAAGAGGCTTTCAGTTTGCTTGTAGAAGCAGGTTATAGGTATGCAAATAACATCAATAATGATTTCAATAGTTTAGTAATATCTAAATCGAAAAATCTGTCAAAGAGAAATGATAATGTTCATATACCTACTACACTACGTGCATATAAAAACCCTATGATTGAATATAGTGAGTTGCATAGTTTATTTTATGATAGCCTAAAAGTTTTATCGTTCGACGACGAATAATAATATGAAAGCTACCTACGATTATACCGAAGCTCTTGAACTGTGCTTGTCTGAAATGAAGCAAACACATCAATTCTTCTTTGACTCGGCTGATGTAGTAAATATTATTCAGGGCCGGGATGCCTATTTTGATCGATACGGTAAATTTAACAGTGCAGAGTTTGAATCTCTAAGAACACTTGTAATTAGTTTGGCTTGGGGGGGGGTATTGAGCAATCAATCTACCAGCGTAAATACTATATATATGACCCCAACACATCAGGCAGAAATATTCCGACTGTTACAAAATGATTTTGGTATATACCATTCTAAAGAAGCCACATCGGAACAATATATCAAGCAATTCGTTGATGAGGTCGGCCATTTAGAGGAACTTTCTTTTCGAGACGAAGACCCAGTTAATAGGCTAACTCACCTTATTGATAAGGGAAAACATGGATTTAAGATAATACAAAGTTTGTCCCCCCTTGTCTGGAATCAACGTTTCAAAGATTTCAGAGATAGTCGTACAAAAAAATTCGAAGTTGTTGATTATAATTATAGAGATTTTAAAGTAGGTGACGATGATTACTTTCAGGATTACCTAACTGTAGTAAAAGAGTTGAAGAAAGGCAAACACGAAATCAATGCTTTCAGCGATGCACTTGCATTGGCTTACCTGGCTCGACTTGTCAAAAAATTTAATAATAGTTCGGATGAAACTGTACCCATACCGATTTTCTTCGATTCAAGCGACTTTAAATCTGCCCTGGAAAAATATGGACTGATTGAGCCATTCATTATAAAGCTAGCCAACGGTACCACGCAATGTATACTGCGCAACGCTAAATTTTTTTTAGCTTATTCTGTAGCCAATTTTGGTCGTCAAATAATAAGTTATCATAATCAGGGCGATGAGTTAGTAAAAGCAGTGTTAGAAAACACAAATACTATGGCCTCTTTTAGAGATAGACTGGCTAATAAAAATATGATTACTACTTTAAAGAGCGATTATTTTGATAAACTTGAACAGGAAATAGAAACATATTTAACTTTTGAGTTTTGTAAAAAACGACTGGTCCCCTTTTTTGCAGAAGAAAGTTTAGGGCAAATCAGTGATTACGTCCGGCAGAATGATAGTATAAAAATTCTTATCGATGAACTGAAAAAGCTTGACCAGGATCAACTTAACTCTCAGTCGAAAAAACAACAGAATGAACTGGCGGCTTACTTGAGCAAGATTAAAACATGGGATGTTATAGAACAAAAAATTAAACAATTTGAAGAATTAAATAATACCCTTGAAGACGGGCTGGATGTGTTCAACGATTTTGGTCTTGTGCGTTTTTTTATACCGGATGCGTATCATAAAGGAATTGTTTCTTTTCTGGATAACAAAAATGGTATATTTTCTGCCGACGATAGAATAAGCTTTTTAAAATCGCAGAAGATATACGATTATTATGTCGAATTCTCATCAGATGAGTGTAATCCACTGCTAAACTCAGAGCAAACAGAAAACCTATATATATTACTTTGTGTTTTTTGGGCATTAGGTTTTTACGAAGAAATATACAGTAAAATATTGAATGATAAATTACATTTTAGTGTGATTGGCCCCGATCATCCATTATTGATGATTAAAGCAGCGGCTCTATTTAAAGGTGGTAATCCGCAAAATAGAGAAGCTTTATTGAATAAGATTATATCTCGGCTGGAAAAAAAATTTAATAGTGGGGAACATCAACAAACTAAATATGAAGTGGCTGTAATGCTTGCTTATATTTATTTCAATAGTTATCCTGACGGTAATAGATTTTCGGCTACTGCCACATCTGTTCAAGTAGCAGATCAACCACTATATGCTAAAAAAGCAATTTATTACGCGCATCAGGCATGTGAATATTATAAGAACACACGAGTTGAGCTACTATCGGCCAGGCTATATGCTACTAATATTTTAATATATTATATAGTAGAGGTAGGTACTGATGACGAGATTAATAAAATATTAGAAACATTTAAGCAATTTGCAGCATTAGAGGTGAATGCAGGTACTTCGTGGCATTTTCGGTATGACGATACCGTGGCCCGATATTATTACCGGCAGTCGAAACAGAATAGCAATTATTCTATAGAGAAGCGGAAAGGCTTTTTGAAACAATCTAAAGAGAAAGTAAATTATGCGTTAAGTCGGTGGGAAAAGGTTAGTCCAAATATTCTACGTAAGATAAGCGGGTGCAGAGATGTACAAGACATTAAAAATTTTAGAGATATAACCATCGCACTTGATCCGTTAGATTCCTAAGCTAATTACCTCCTCAGGGCATAGAAGGTTACCCCAGCACCTCCCGCAATACCGGCAGCGATTTTACTTCGCCGATGGAATCGACGTGAATCTGATAATAAGCCACCAGGGCGTCGAGCAACTCATTGCGGGCCACCCGACTTAGCTGAATGGGCGTGCCCAGAGACTGACGCAGCATGATGTTTAAGGCTGTTTCCATCTCGGTATCGGGTAAAAAAGGATACGAATTTTCGCGTAGCTGATTCTCGAACTCGCGGGCCGATTCGGGCCCGAAGCCCAGAAAAAACGATAGTTTTAGCAGAAAGGCGAGGTGGAAATTCTCGTAGTTCTTCGGCGCATCTTCCAGGAATAATACCGAATTGACCAGAAACCGAAATAGGGGTGGACTGCTGGCTTCTTCTTTCAGGACCTTGTTCAGCATTTCGGTAACGAACATCGCAATCGTCGACTTGGCAACCTCGAACGGCAGACTTTGAAACGGATGGCTTGTTTTTACTTCCGAGAGCCGGTGCAGGTCGCGGTCGTGCTTATTGTAGACGACCATATCCAGCAGCGTTAAAGGCTGAAACAGCGCAATTTTGTTGTTCTTGCTGCGGGCTGTCCGCACGCCATTGACAATGTAACTTTGCAGACCGAATTCTTCGGTATAAACGCGGGCTATGATGGAGGTTTCGCGGTAGCGGAGGTAACTGAGGGCGATTCCCTGGGTTTTTTGCAGCATTTCGAGTAGGCCGTGAGCCTACTAAGTTAACACTTTTTCGACAAATTTTCGGCTGAATTCCCGGATCTCATCGCGCACGGCTCGGTAGCTGGCCATGACCTGAACCGCTTTTGGGTTGAGGCTGTGCGTTTCGACACCAGCACTCAACACTTCCGCCCAATCACCGGAAAAATAGCAATCCGAGCCGGATGCGCGAACGCTTTGGTTAAGTCGGCCAGGCGGTTTTCCTGGTCGGTGAATATTCCCGTTTTAGTCAGGTCCGCAGCTGATACTAATACTTTATAGTAATATTACGATAAAGTAAAATCCACTTCAAATCTCCTTTTCAATCGATCTTCTATTTTATCTTATGAAACTCTACAAAACCCGTTCTGGCATCGTTGTCGAATCTCAGCATCAATTTTATACCATCCCTGACGTCGATTGGGATACGTTGGTGAATCGGGATGATCTACACGATTTTTTACGGCAGGCAACGGCCTCTTCGTCGGCAGGCGACGAATACCGGAACTGGACGCAGAATGACCTGCTGGCGCCGATTGGTCGGCAGGAAGTCTGGGCGTCGGGCGTAACATACCTGCGTAGCCGCAATGCACGCATGGAAGAATCGAAAAAATCGGGCGGGGATAATTTTTATGACCGGGTGTACGATGCCGAACGCCCCGAATTATTTTTCAAAGCTACACCGGAGCGAGTAGTGGGGCCGGGTGCCAACGTGCGCATCCGCGCCGACTCGACCTGGAACGTGCCCGAGCCTGAACTAACGCTGTTTATCACCTCATGGGGCCGGATTGTCGGGTACACCTGTGGAAATGACATGAGCTCGCGGAGTATCGAGGGCGAAAATCCGCTGTATCTGCCTCAGGCAAAGTCGTACGACGGCAGTGCTGCGCTGGGTCCATGCCTCTATGTTCCGGAGACCCCCATTGCGTCCGATACACAAATCCGACTGGAGATCGTTCGGGACGGACAGCCTGTTTTTGCCAACAGCATTGCCATCAGTCAGATGAAACGGCAGCATACCGAACTCGTCTCGTTTTTATTTCGGGAATGCTCGTTCGCGAACGGCTGCTTCCTGATGACGGGGACCGGGATTGTCCCTTCCGACGATTTTACGCTGCAGTCCGGTGATGAGATCAGCATTACCATCGATGGTATTGGCACTCTGACAAACACAGTGGCCTGAAGCCGGTTACTGTAAAACCCAATTTTCTGGAAGACGCAGCAATCTGCGTCTTCCAGAAAATTGGCTTAGGGATTGTTGACCGTCAGGTTATCGACGGTTAGGTTGCGGATGTGTACATCGCCCAGCGTTACCTTCCGGACGGCCAGACGACCGATGGCTACAGCACCAATGGCCAGCGCGCCAACGGCTACAGCGCCTATTGCCAGCGCGCCCAATGCGCTGGAACCGACCGCCAATGCCCCGACGGCCTGTTTCTTGATCAATCTGTTTCGCTTGCTCATAGTAGTCAGATGATGGTACGTTTACTTTTTTTAACTACAGGCAGAATCAATATGTTATGACGCAGTTACGACCTTAATCCCCGATTTCACGTGGGCTACTTTATCGCGCAGGGCCTCCAGCGAATCATCCATAACGGTAACGTGACCCATTTTGCGGAAAGGTTTCGTGATCGCTTTGCCGTAGAAAAATGGAAAGACGCCGGGCATAGCCAGTAATGTTTCCAATCCTTCATATACGGCCGGTCCTGTATGACCGTCTTCGCCCAGCAGGTTCACCATGGCTGCGGGTTGGTAGGCCGTAGTATCGCCGAGGGGGTAGTTCAGAATGGCCCGCCAGTGTTGTTCAAATTGTGAAGTGACGTTGGCGCGGATGGTATGGTGACCACTGTTGTGCGGCCGTGGCGCTACTTCGTTAATCAGCACATTCCCCTGTTTGTCGAGGAATAGCTCGACCGCCAATAACCCCACGATTCCGAATGCATCGGCGGTTTGCCGGGCAATGGCCTGTGCCCGTTGATCGATTTCCGGCGTTATTTCAGCGGGTGCGAACAGATATTCGACCAGGTTTAGTTCGGGATGAAACACCATCTCTACGGTCGGAAACGTCTGGACCTCTCCCTGTTCATTGCGGGCTACGATAACGGCCAGCTCTTTTTCGAAATCGACGGCTTTTTCCAGTACGCCCGGTGCATCGAACGCTTTGCCTACGTCGGCTACGGTAGCAATCCGTTGTACTCCCCGACCATCGTACCCATCCCGGCCGAGCTTGTGAAAAGCGGGCAGAAAGTTCGGTTGCTGAATGTCAGCCAAAGCAACGTCGGCGCGATTCTCGGTCAGGATAAAATCGGCCGTTGGTAAGTTGTGCGAGCGGTAGAACTGCTTCTGAAGTCGTTTGTCCTGAATCGTGCGAATGACAGACGGCTGAGGAAATACCCGTTTTCCTTCGCGCTCAAGGGCTTCGAGCGCTTCGACGTTGACGCGCTCGATCTCGATAGTCAGCACATCGACGGTCTGGCCGAACTGGTAGACCGTGTCATAGTCTGTCAGAGCGCCCTGAATGAAGCGGGAGCAGAGATGGCGGCAGGGAGCTTCGGCGTCAGGATCGAGCACATGAACGCGGAGATTCCAGTCGATGGCGGCCTGTAACAGCATCAGCCCGAGCTGGCCTCCGCCGAGAATACCGATAGTTGGTGTCAAAGGCGTAATTGGTTAATTGGGAGGCAAAAATACCCAATCAACCAATTACTCGCCTGGACAATGGCGCAATTGTTTAGTCCCGACGGCTAATATCGGACCCGCCCGATTTACTTTTCGACAATACTTTGGCCGAGCCGTAATAGTAAATGTCCGAGCCTCCGGAAGCCTGCATGTTCAGTTCCTGCGAGGCATTGACGTACACGTCCGAGCCGCCGGATGAGTTGGCCCGGCATACTTCGACCATTAGCTTGCGGGCATCGAGGTCTGCTCCTCCAGAGCCGTTGGCGTTGAGCGTCCGGGCCGAACCCTGCAAAATGGCGTCGGCGCCACCCGAAGCTTCTACATTTAACTTATTGGCTTTCAGGGTTAGTTTGACATCCGATCCGCCCGATGCGTCGAGGTCAAGATCGTCGAACGACAGCGATCCCTGCCCGAATACATCCGCTCCGCCCGATGCCTGCAACGTTCGTAACTGCTTGAAGGTCAGATATGCTTTTACGTAGTTGTGCCGGCCAAAATTCCAGCCGCTCAGGCCTTTCCGCTCGATGTATAACTTCAGAACGCCACGCTCAACTTTCGAGATAACCCGGTCTTCGTCGACCCCTTTTACCTCAAAGGTTAATTTTTCGGAATTGCCCTGTGTCAGGTAAACATCGATACCGCTGCTCACACTCAGACCGGTAAAGCCTGACACAGGGCGGTCTTTTTTCCAGTCGTCGTCAATGGTGGAATTTACACTGGTGGTAAGCATGAAAATTCCCAGGAGAATCGCTTTCATAATCAAGAAGGTTTTGATGATTTATGAGAAGATGGCAAAGTAATCCATTACGTTGCATAGCTACGAAAAAAGATGTCCGTTTTCAACGATAGCTTTGTCCGTTACCGGACGTTGCCGGTAGGAGTCTACCAGGTAAATTTCTATCAATCAGTTCACTATGAGTTTGGCACGACGCTTGAACCCATTTAAACGACTGGGTAGTCGACCCCCGTTGGCGTATGCAGGAAGGCTGAGCGTATTCGTCTCTTTCAGAAAAATTAACTGGTTGACATAACCAGGTATAACCATAATTCGACTAGATTAACCGAACTAAATCTTTACTAAAGTAACTCATTATGATTCAACTTCGCAACGTCTCCAAGTTCTATCCCGCTGGGTTTGGCCGGGTCTACGTGTTGCGTAACATCAATCTCGATATCACTCAGGGAGAGTTCGTATCCATTATGGGCCCGTCAGGGTCGGGTAAATCTACTCTGCTGCATATTCTGGGACTGCTGGAAGAACCGTCGGAGGGCGAGTATTTTTTCGATGACCAGCCGGTTCAGAAACTGTCTGAGAAGCGACGCACCGAGCTACACCGGACCCGGATCGGATTTGTTTTTCAGGCCTATCACCTGATCGACGAACTGACCGTATACGAAAATATCGAAACACCCCTGCTGTACAAAGGCCTCAACGGAGCCGAGCGCAAAAGTCGGGTTGCCGAACTGCTCGACCGGTTCAACATCGTGGCCCGAAAAGACCTGTTTCCGGCCCAACTGTCGGGCGGCCAGCAGCAACTGGTCGGCATTGCGCGGGCCCTGGCTGCCGAACCGTCGGTGATCTTCGCGGATGAACCAACCGGCAATCTGCACTCCGACCAGGCGCGTGACATCATGGAACTGTTTCGTGAACTGAACCAGAAAGACGGGGTGACCATCGTCCAGGTAACACACTCGGAAGTCAACGCTGAATACGGCTCGCGGATTATCCGGCTAAAAGATGGCTGGCTCGAAGATTCATCAACCATGAATCTGAGCGAACAAGGCGTCAAGTAATTGTTCGGGAGGCCCCCAGGAGCCGGGTCCGATTTTCGCCGTGCCCATCATTCGCAACCACTGAATTCCCATGACGTTGGCGCAGAACACGGCTTCGGCCTGAAGCAGTACCTCGGGTGAATACAGTCCCTGGACTATTTCGATGCCAAGTTTAGGGGCCACCCGAAGGAGCTGTTGCCGCAGAATACCATCGATGCAGCCGGTATGAAGCGAAGGGGTGTACAGGGTTTGACCAGACCACCAGAACAGATTCGACGCCAGGCATTCGGCCAGGTGCCCCCCGGTATCCAGCAGGATAACCTCGTCAAGATGCTGTTGTTGCTTATACAAACCGGCCAGAATATAGGGGAGGGCATTCAGGGTCTTAAACCGCGAGACTGGTGAAAATGACAGGCGGAAGGCTTCGTATAAGCCAGCGCTGCTTTTCTCGGAAATCGAAAAAACGGCTCCCGGCCGGGCGCTGATCAGCAGGTTGGCCTCATTCTGAACGGGTGTGTACAAACCGCCAGGCTGGCGCCAGATTTGAATCTTGATGCGGGCTGGTCGGTTGGTTAACTCGTTCGCCGAAAGTAGTTGTAGAATACGTTGATGCAGGGCTTCGGCGGAGAATTCGTGAAGAGGATTGAGTTGCAACGCCTTCATGCCAGCCGAAAGCCGGGCAAAGTGATCGGGCCAGAACCAAATCTGCCCGTTTTCGTAACGGATGGTTTCAAATAGACCATCGCCGTATTGAAAAGCCCGATCCGTAAGCGAGAGTTGAAAAGCACTCTCGGCGAGTACATCCGAATTATAAACCAGAAACATGCTTCGTTTGCGCCGTTTATCCTAAAATGATAGCTGCGCCGAAGGTAAGTTTGTATCATTGAACCATCAAATAGTATGTGTATGCAAGTGGCGTGGAAACAGATACGAGTCATAGTGGCTCTTTGCCTGACGACAAGTCTGTCGGAACTATACGCACAAAATACGCCGGCTCAGGCCAGCACAGCCGCTGTACCGCCCGGCAATGTCAATACAGCCTCGCGGCTGAACTTGCAGCAGTGTATCGACATTGCCCAGCAGAACAACATTTTAGTTCGGCAGGGCAAACTGACCGTAGCGAATGCGGATCTGCAGTTGCATCAATCACGATTGAATTTGCTGCCGACCGCCGTTTTTCAGGGTAACCAGTCTATCAATGGGGGGCGCAGTATCAACCCGCAATCCAACGAATTCGTCCAGCAGACGATCAATTCCAGTAGTTTTCAGTTCAACGCGTCGGCTACGCTGTTCAATGGGGGGGTGCTACGAAGCACCGTAAAGCAGAACAACATGGCCTTGCAGGCCAGCCACTTTGAATTGAACGCGACACAGAATAACGTTTCGCTGACGGTTGCCCAGAATTACCTGAACGTACTGACTGGTACCGAACAACTGGCCGTAGCGCAGCGGCAGGCCGATGTAACCCGGGCCCAACTTGAGCGTACACAGCGGCTGGTGGCGGCTGGATCGGCCCCTGAGGCAAATCTGTTCGAACTCCGGGCGACGCTGGCCAGCAACGAAGTCGATATCGTTACCGCCCAGAATACGCTCGATCTGGCTAAAGTAGCCTTGCTGCAGGCCATGAACGTACCGATCAATCAGGAGTTCGACGTGGAGCCGATCAATGTTCCCGATCCGGGTCTGGACCCCTATACCGCATCGGTGCAGCAATTATACGATGTCGCTTCGACCAATCTGCCCGAAGTAAAAGGAGCTGATCTGCGCGTTAAAAGTGCCACACTGGGCGTTCAGGTTGCGAAAGGTGGGCTTTATCCGACCCTGTCGCTGAATGCGGGTTTGAGTACGTTGTATTCCAGTGCTGCCAGCATAGCGTCGCCGAATGGGCAGGTCGTTGGGCAAACCACCGTCGGGTACATTACCGATCCGGTGACCGGAACCCAAATCCCGGTCACCTCTCCGATACCGGGGTATGACCGGAATGGAATATCGTATGCCACTCAATTGAGCAATAACTTTAGCCAATCAGCTTCTCTGTTTTTGCGCGTTCCGATTTTTCAGGGAAATTTGTCTCGCAACCGGATTACAACCGCAAAAATTCAACAGCAAAATGCCGAGCTGACTGCACTCAATACGCGCCTGACCTTGCGGCAGCAGATTGAAACGGCTTATACGCAGATGAAGGCGGGTGCCAATAAATACCGCGCTACGCAGGCGCAGGTAGCGTCGCTGGAACGAGCGTTTCAGATGGCCGAAAGCCGCCTGAACGCCGGAGCGATCAACGCAACGGATTATACCATTGCCAAAACTAATCTGGATCGGGCCCGCGCCAGTCTGGTGCAGGCAAAATATGATTACGTATTTCGAACGAAAATTTTAGATTATTACCAAAACAAATCGCTTAGTTTTACGAATTAGCGAAAGCGTGAATGAGCGGAAGAGCGAAAGCCGTCCGGCCTGATTCGCTTTTTCATTGCTTCGGCGATTCACTCTTTCGCTCTTACACCCTTTCCCTATGAAGAAAAAGTCAAACCGCATTTGGTGGATATTAGGTGGGCTGATTGTGCTGATTGTCGGCGGGCTAGTAGCCGCTAAACAAACGGGCATGATTGGCAAACCCAAAGCCACAGAAGTAGATTTTGCCTCCGTGACCCGCGCTAACATTACCGAGCGGGTCAGTGCCTCGGGCCGGGTTCAGCCCCAAGTCGAAGTAAAAATCAGTCCGGACGTATCCGGCGAAATTATTGGCCTTTATGTAAATGAGGGCGATCCGGTCAAGGCAGGTCAATTGCTCTGCCGCATTCGGCCCGACAACTATGAATCGCTGCTGGCCCGGGCTAAGGCTACGGTCAACCAGAGCCGGGCGCAGTTAGAACAGGCAAAAGCATCGGTTTCGCAGTCGAGTGCCCGCCTGATCCGGGCCAAGGCCGATTATGACCGAAACAAAAAACTGTTTACCGACAAAGTGATTTCGGTGGCCGATCTGGAAACCAGCGAAGCCAACTACAACGTCGCCAAACAGGAAGTGGAAGCCGCTAATGCCAACGTTCGGGCGTCGCAGTTCAACATCCAGAGCGCCGAAGCCAGCCTGCGCGATGCCAACGAGAACCTTCGTAAAACAACTATTTACTCGCCCGTTAACGGAACGGTCTCCAAGCTGAACGTCGAGCTGGGCGAGCGCGTGGTCGGTACCTCGCAGATGGCCGGTACGGAGATCATGCGCATCGCCAATCTTCAGAACATGGAAGTGCGGGTAAACGTAAACGAAAACGACATCGTCCGCGTAAACCTGAGCGATACGGCCGATATCGAAGTCGATTCCTATACCACCGCCGGTAGAAAATTCAAAGGTGTTGTTTATGAAATTGCCAATACGGCCAACGGCCTGACCAGTTCGTCGGGATCGGCCGCAGCTGCTTCGTCGCTGTCCACTGATGCCGTGACCGAATTTGAAGTAAAAGTGAAGATTCTGAACAGCTCCTATAGCGACCTGCTGGCGCAGAAAGATAAAAAAGGGTATCCGTTCAAGCCCGGCATGACGGCTTCGGTCGAAATCATTACAGACCGGAAATCAAATGTGCTGGCCGTGCCTATTGCCGCCGTAACGACCCGTAATGCCGATTCGAGCGCAGTCGAAACGGCCGAGATTAAAGATCGACCTACAGGTACGGTTGACGAAAACCCGGCCAGTCAGCCCGAAAAGAAAGACAAGCCCAAAGAGATCGTATTCGTTAATGTGGGTGGTAAGGCCGTGCAGCGCGAAGTAAAAACCGGGATCAGCGATTTTGAAAATATCGAGGTTGTATCGGGTCTCAAACCAGGCGAACAGATTATATCTGGGCCGTTCATCGCCGTCTCCAAGAAGTTGAAAAATGGCGAACTCGTCACCAAACGTGATCCGAATAAAGCCAAGAAGAAAGAAGAGAAAACGGATGAGTAGGTCTGAACCGCATGGGCGGCTCGGCAGGATTTAGCTGATTTTACTGACCGACCATGATTTCAGCTTTCTCTGAAAGCGGCTAACAAATCACAGTCGGTCAGTAAAATCAGCTAAATCCCGGTTCTGACAATTGGAATGTGGGGGAGCTTTGTAGCTTTACCGCATGAAAGTAACCCAACCCGTCCGGCTGACGATGGTAGGGGGGGGCAGCTGGGCTACGGCACTGGTGAAGATCCTTTCCGAAAATAACGTCAGCGTGAAATGGTGGCTGCGCAAAATATCCGACGCGGAGCATATCAAAAAATTTGGACATAATCCAAGCTATTTAAGCGACGTACAGATTAACACCCGAAAGGTTAAAGTCTGTACGAAAATCCGCGATTCGGTTCGCGATAGTGACTTTGTCATTCTGGCCGTACCGGCCGCTTTCGTAGGCGACGCACTGGTTGGCCTGAAACCTCAGCATTTTGCCAACAAGTACGTCGTTTCAGCCATCAAAGGCATGATTCCTGAGGCTAATCAACTTGTAACTGATTGGGTCAGTGAGCAGTATGGTGTGCCATCCGATCGAATGTCCGTCATTGCCGGCCCGTGTCATGCCGAAGAAGTGGCTCTCGAAAAACAATCGTATCTAACCATTGCTTCGCCCGACCCGGTGTGCGCCGAACGAGTCGCCGATTTGTTGCGTTGTCGGTATGTGCAGACTACACCCGTAGATGATATCTATGGGATTGAATACAGTGCGGTCATGAAGAATATCATCGCACTAGCCTGTGGGATCACCCGCGGCTTAGGCTATGGCGATAATTTTCAGGCGGTGCTGGTATCCAACGCCATGCAGGAAATCAAACGGTTCGTCGATGCGATTTACCCCAAGCACCGCGATCTGAGCGGGTCGGCCTACCTCGGCGATCTGCTGGTTACGGCTTATTCGCCCTTCAGCCGCAACCGAACGTTTGGAACCCTCATTGGACGTGGATATACCATTCAGTCGGCACAGGCGGAGATGAATATGATAGCTGAAGGCTATTATGCCGTTAAAAGTATTTATGAGATCAATCAGCAATTCGGGGTCGATATGCCGATCACGAATGCGGTCTACGGGATTTTGTATGAGCGGGTTGCCCCAGCCGGTGCCATGAACAGCCTAAAGGGAATGTTGACGTAGAAACGCAATCCTTTACGTCTTCTGTGTGCCAGCAAAAACAATCCGGTCAGAAGACGCAAAGGATTGCTGCATCGGCTGACCCGTCTCTACGAGTAGCTAAAAAACAAAAGCCCTCTGACGAGTCAGAGGGCTTTCATACCGTTTATAGCGTTGTCGGTAAAGCGTACCGGCAGTTGTGCCTTAGTAAAAATTACTTCGCGCTATCAGCAGACATCGTCGAAGCCGAATCAGTAGCCATCGTCGAATCCGTAGCCATCGTCGACGAAGAATCCGTCGTGGTGCTGGTCGTTTCGGTGCTTTCGGTCTTTTTCGAGCTGCAAGACGTAGCCAGGGCGATCATAGCCATGAAAAAGAAGGCGGATTTCGTAATTGCTTTCATAGTTTTGGGGGTGTTTTCGTTTACGTGGTTAATAGATCAATGTCAACGTTAATACCCGATAGGAAAAAAGGTAACCCAACATTTTTTAAATTTTTTTTTGGGTTACGTTTCAGCGGTTATTGTATTAAGTAATGACTCAACTCAATGAAGGAAAGTAGGCTACCCGTATTGACCGATGAAGAGTTGTTGACGGGTTTGGCTGATGGCTCCGATGATGCGCTAGCGCATTTATACCGCCGGTATTTTCCGATGGTGCTTCACTTCGTCACCAGCAATAGTGGTAGCGAAGACGACGCCAAGGATATCTACCAGGAAGCGCTGATTGTGTTATACGAGAAAGTGAGAAGCGGTTCGCTGGAGTTGCATTGTCAGTTGAAAACGTATTTGTATTCGATCGGCAGGCGTTTGTGGCTGAAGCAACTAGCACAACGCAGCCGGTTTATGGTACGCGACGTAGAAGCGCCGGTCGATGATGAATTGCTTCAGGAGGACCTGATCGACCACGAGGAGCGCGATCGTCAGTTCACGCTGATGGCCGACTCTCTCGACCGACTTGGCGAACCTTGTCGAACCCTGCTGAACGATTTTTATATTCAGCATTTGAGTATGCAGGAAATTACCGAAAAGTTTGGCTATACCAATGCCGATAACGCTAAGACGCAGAAATACAAGTGTCTGATGCGCCTGAAGCGGCTGTTCTTTTCGGAATATAAATCGTAAGGCCGACTTTTGGGAGTCGGCTGGTTTTAAACAACAAAGTGGCCGACTCTCTGGAGCCGATGTACCCCACGTAGCTAAAGACAATGGACACGAACGAAGAAAAAGACATCGAAAACGCGCTGCGTGCGTATGGTGAACGTATTCGATTTAAGCAGCGACTGGCTTCGCTTCAGGCTGGCCTCGACATGCAGGCTATGCAGGAAGAAGCCCGCTCTTATGGTTCGCAAACAGAATCCGGTAAGATTCGTGCGCTGTGGCAGACCTACCGGACAACGCTGGCGGTGGCGGCATCGGTGGCACTCATTACAACCTTCAGTACGATTTTTCTATACCGATCCTATCAGCAAAGCCACCGGGAGCAGGAGCAGCAGTATAGTTTGCTAAGCAAAGAAATTCAGGCCGTCAAATCCTCGCAGCGGCAGTTACTGAACGATATCAACGGCCGTGGCCGCGGGCTCAGCCTTAATCCGGCACAGGTAGCCGGATCGGGATTCTTACTCACCGCCGATGGGTATTTTGTAACCAACAATCACATCGTTCGCGAAGCCGATTCGGTCTATGTGCAAAGCACCAAAGGGGAAGTCTACAAAGCCCGAGTCGTGTACGCCGATCAGGCTCGTGACGTAGCCATCCTGCAGTTATGCGACGACAGCGCTTTTCGTACACTGCCCCCCGTTCCCTATAATTTCGACGCTCATCCATCCGATTTAGGTGAGCGCGTCTACACACTGGGCTATCCGCGGGAGGAAATCGTATATGGTGAAGGGTATCTGAGTTCCGGAACGGGATATCGGGGCGACTCGACAGCGTATCAGGTTGCTATCGGCGTAAACCCCGGTAACTCAGGTGGTCCCTTGCTGAACGAAAAAGGCAACGTCATCGGTATGATCAGTGGTAAACAGACTACCTCAGAAGGTGTGAGTTTCGCCGTTAAAACCAATTACCTGCTCGAAGCCCTCAATAACATTCCGCCCGACTCGCTGAAAGGAATGCCCATTCGCCTGAACCGGAAAAATACGTTGACGGACTTGAACCGTAAGCAGCAAATCAAGCGCATGCAGGAATACGTATACCAGGTTAAGGTTTTCAAACATAAAGAGTAGCGTGAGGCACTGTGCCGAAAACCATGGTGCTTATTGAGGTAAAATAGTAAACAATTCATCCGGCAAAGGGGTTGTTGAGTCAAACAAACGAACTCTACAGTCATGAAAAAGTTAATGATGCTGGTTGCTGGGCTGGCGTTCTCAACGGCCGTTGTAGTCGCTCAGGACACCAAAGAAAAAGCAAAAGATGCCGCCCATCAGGCCAAGGAAACCACCAAAGCTGCAGGCAGAAAAGTAGGTCGCGAAGCCGATAAAGCCGGTGATAAAATCTCGACGGCTGCTAAAAATACAAAAGAAGACGTCAAAGACGGCACGAACAAAACACTCGATAAAGCCGATCGGAAGATGAAAAAGGCGGAACGCAAAATGGATAACTCGCAGTAGTTTTTTGTCATTTCGTTATAGAAACTGCGTCATTGCATCTTGGTAGTGGCGCAGTTTTTTTATGAGATCACATGAACTTCGATCTGCCGGTATTGCGTTAATAAATTTTATTTATCCTTTTATGAGTGCATCAGTTTCGGTTCTTTTGTTTGGCATAACGCGCGACCTGACGGGGAAGACAACGATTTCGGTACCGGTCCGTGAGGGGGCCAGTGTTGGTGATTTGCTCGGCCAGGTACACCAGGAGTACCCTGCTTTGGCAGGCATTCGGTCGCTGCTGATCGCGGTAAACGGTGAGTACGCAGAGCCAGATCAGGCCATCAGCCAGCAAGACGAAATTGCCCTGATTCCGCCCGTGAGCGGTGGCTAACGGAATAAGAGATAGTCTTTTTTGGCAGAGTTGGCCTTGTATATCGAACGTTAATTGCTTTCCAGGCATGATTACGATTACCTCAGACCCTATAGATGTTGCACAAGCGCTGCAAGACCTTCAGTCGGGCCAGGCGGGAGCAATCGATTTTTTTCTGGGCGTCGTTCGCGACAATACCAATGATCGGTCTGTAGACAGGCTGGAGTATGAAGCCTATGATCGCATGGCCATCACCGAAATGCAGAAAATAGTCGATGCAGCTGGTAAACGGTGGCCAATTCTGCGCTGCGTGGTCATTCATCGTAAAGGCATTCTACAGATCGGCGACATGGCCGTGCTGATCGGCGTGGCTACGGCTCACAGGGGCGATGCGTTCGAAGCCTGTCGTTACATTATCGATACCATCAAACAGACCGTGCCGATCTGGAAAAAGGAAGTATTTACCGACGGGGAGCAGTGGGTGAATGCGCATCCGTAAGAATGTATTAACTGTATGATGTAAGATATATGATGTATTGGCCAACCATATATTATATATCTTACATCATACAGTTGATATTATTTGATCACATACGTGCCCATGATCGGGTAGTGGTCCGAGTCGGTCACGTAGTTGATCGTTTCAAAATTCAGGGCGGAAAGCTGCGGATCATGAAACTGATGATCGATGCGAATAAAATTAGGCATGTGGTTGTAGCTAAAACCAAAACCATGACCTTTCTCTTCGAAGCTGTTGGGCAGTAGCCGACGCATCCGCTCATAGACTACGCCATAGGGGGTATCATTAAAGTCGCCGGTTACAATAACCGGGTAAGGACTGGCCTGAATATACTGCTGCAATTTAGTAACCTGTATGTTGCGTTCGACAAAGCCGGTGCGCAGGGCGCTCAGCACGCCCCTTGTTTCCTGCTTCACTTCTTTTATTTCATCCTGCTGAAATACCTTGCCAATACGAATGCCCATCGAGTGCAAATGCACATTGATGACCCGGATCGTATCGTTGCCCACTTTAATATCTGCCCAGAGTAACCCATTGGGTACTTCGAAAGGTTCACGGCCCCAATTTATGATGGGATAGATGGAAAAAATTGCCATGCCAAAGGCCCCTCCCCGGCTTTGAACATTGACGGGGTGCAGAATGCAGGAATAAGGATACCCGGCTTTACGAAATCGCTGAAAAAAATCATAATCAGGTGAAATCGTGGACGTATAAAATTCTTGAAAGCATTTAATCGGAGCGTCGACATGCAATACATAATTGGCTAACCGACGAAAGCGAGGAGAAGACGGATATTGATCAAGCGTCTGGAGATCAAGGTCAAAGGTTTTAACATTGTAACTGAATACTTTCAGGGGCGTGCCGTTACCGGAAAATTCATTGATTTGATTCCAGCCAAAAGTGCGGCTCCCGAATAAGGCAATCCCCACAATCAACACGATGCCCGACAACCAGCTTCGCCAGGGGCGAGCCGTCAGCCACAACAGGAGTACGACAAAATTTAAGACCCAGGCCACGGGAATGGTAATCATGATCAGACCAGCCAGCCAGTGTTGAGTGGGTAAGCTATAAAGGAGCCAATAGGCCAGCCAGGTATAAAAGACTAACCACAAATTGATCGACCATAACAGCGACCGAAAGAAGAAGGTAATAAGTTCTCCGATCCGTATTCTTAATGCCATGCCATCGTTGTTGAATGCAGCAAAAACCGTATCAAAAGCCAAAAATAAGGCATAATGACCGGAATGCTCATAAGCCGGGCCGAGCGGGGGCTTGCGGATCAGGAAGAAACGTATTATATTTGTGGCACTAAAACCATATGGCATTGATCAAAAAAGGGAGTCGCACTCCCTTTTTTGTTAGCCTTACCTTATGGACGACAACGCTAAAATAACCGGATTACTTCAGCCCTATTTGGCTGGCGATAGAATTTATGTCGTTGATATTCAGGTGGCTGGCCGCAGAGGAGGACATTTGAAAGTTACCGTTTTGCTCGATAGCGATACGGGAATCACGATTGACGAGTGCGCAGAGATCAGCCGGAAACTGGGTGTGCAGATGGATGAGTCAAATTTTTTTGGAGAAGCTCCCTTTACATTGGAGGTATCTTCGCCAGGAGTCGACTATCCCTTAACGTTCCCACGGCAGTATATACGCAATATTGGCCGCCAACTTGTCGTGACGCTTACCGACGATAAAACCCGCAGGGGGAGGCTCGAATCGGTAACCGACGACCACATTGTGATGGATGTAGAAGCGGAGCCGAAATCAAAGAGTAAAAAGAAAAAAGAAGCCGATTTAATCACCGAAGCGGCCCCCGTCGGACCGACGTCGATTCTCTTCGGAGACATTAAAAAAGCGAACGTAGAGGTTTCATTTAAATAAAGTTGCCAGCCGTCAGTTACCAGTTATCAGTAAAATTTACTGGCTGCCAGCTACTGACAACTGCCAACTCTTGACTAAACACGAAGATGACCAGTGGACTATTAATTGAATCGTTTGCTGATTTCGCCCGGTCGAAAAACATCGACCGGCCAACCATGATCGCTATTCTGGAAGATGTTTTCCGGACGATGATTCGCAAAAAATTCGGTACGGATGAAAATTTCGACGTCATTATCAACGCCGAAAGTGGAGATCTGGAAATGTGGCGTACGCGGGAAATCGTAGACGACGACTCGGAAGATATCTGGGACTATGACAAAATTCCGCTCGCCGAAGCCCGCAAAATTCAGGACGACTTTGAAGTTGGGGAACAGGTAGCTGAAGAAGTTAAACTCGAAGATTTCGGTCGCCGGGTAGTGCAGACCGCCCGCCAGACGCTGATCCAGAAGATAAAGGATATGGAAAAAGAACTCCTTTATCAGAAATACAAAGATCAGGTCGGCGATCTGGTCAGCGCTGAAGTGTATCAATTGCTGAAGCACGAAATTATTCTGGTCGATGGTGAAAGTAACGAACTAAGCCTGCCACGTACGGAACAAATCTCGAAAGATCGTTACCGTAAAGGAGAAGCCGTTAAAGCGGTGATCAGCCGGGTCGATATGCTGAACGGAACGCCTAAAATTGTTCTCTCACGCACATCCCCCGTTTTTTTGGAGCGTCTGTTTGAAATTGAAGTGCCGGAAATATACGACGGCCTGATTTCTATCCGCAAGATTGTTCGGGAGCCGGGCGAACGGGCTAAAGTTGCCGTCGAGTCCTACGATGACCGCATCGATCCGGTGGGTGCCTGCGTCGGCATGAAAGGCTCGCGTATTCATGGCATTGTGCGCGAACTGGGCAACGAGAACATCGACGTTATCAACTATACCGAAAACCTGGAGCTGCTCATTAGTCGGGCGCTGAGCCCGGCAAAAATCAGTTCGATGCAGATCGACCGCGACGCTAAACGGGTTTCGGTTTTCCTGAAACCCGATCAGGTCTCGCTGGCCATCGGTAAAGGTGGACAGAACATCAAACTGGCCGGACGACTGGTCGATATGGAAATCGACGTATTCCGGGATAATGAAGGTCAGGAAGATGACGAAGACGTCGACCTGATGGAATTCTCCGACGAAATCGACGAGTGGATGATCCAGGAGCTTCGGAAAGTTGGGCTCGATACGGCCAAAAGCGTCCTGGCGCTCAACAAAGAAGAACTCGTCCGTCGGACGGACCTGGAAGAAGATACCGTCGAAGAAATTCTAAATATCCTCAAACAGGAGTTTGAGTAAGTATTAATGGCCAATGAATAATGTAAAATGAACAATGATTGACCGCCATTTCATTGTTCATTTTACATTATTCATTATTCATTATCATTTCAAGGGATTTTTATTCTCAGAACTGGTGTTCATAAGATACCAACAACCATTAAATTTGCCGAATATAGACCGAACGTATGGCAGAAGAAAAGTCAATGCGCCTAAGCCAAGTGGCAAAAATTCTCAACAAAGGACTTTCCTCTGTTGCGAGTAGTCTGTCTGCCAAAGGGTTTAAGGTTGAAATTAATCCTAACACCAAAATCAACATGGAACAGTTGGAGGTGTTAGCGAAAGAGTACAAATCAACGGAACTCCTGAGCGGAGCTCGTCGGACCGAACCGTCGGTTGCGGTCGTGGAGCCACCTCGTCGTCAGGAGGAGGATGTCGTTGCATGGCGTCGGGATGACGCGAGACGTCCACTTGTCGAAAACAAACCAGAAGCCGTTCAAGCTGAACTGCCTAAAGCTGCTCCTGTGGAGCCAAAATCAGCACCGCAGACTGCCCAGACGGGTCTGCCGGGCTTGAAAGTTGTCGGTAAAATTGACCTGAACGCCCGCCCAGCGGTTTCGACGCCCCCTGCTCCGCAGGTAAAGGCTACTCCCCCGCAGGACGTGAAGCCAGTTGAAACTACTGAGAAACCAGCCAGTACGGCACCTGTCGATACACCCAAACCGGTTTCTACTCCGCCAGCACCTTCGCAACCTACCGTTGTGCAGCCAGTGGCTGAAGTGGTAAAACCTGTTGAAGCAAAACCTGCACCGGTTCAGCCAGTGGCCACGCCAACACCGGTAGAAACGGCGCCGAAAGAAGCGCCAAAACCACCAACGGTCGTCGACCAGCCCGTTCAGCCACCTGTGGCCAAACAGCCCGAACCACAACAGCCAGTCAATCGACCGGAAGCGCCCAAACCGGCCGATCCGGTCGCTTCGGCGCCCAAACAGGAGGCCCAGCCGCAACCTGCCAATCGATCCAATAATCGGCCAGACAACCGGCCGAATCCACCACAAGCCCGACCCGTTACTTCAGACTCTGAAGATGGTAATTCGGCAGCCCCAACGGAAACGATCCGGGCCGCTGGTAGTCATCAGCTCGGTGGGCTGAAAATCCTTGGCAAAATCGAGTTGCCGGTCAATAACCCTCGTCAGGGGGGAGGCAACAACAGCAACGCCGACAAGAAAAAACGGAAACGGATTCGCGGTGGACGTGAAGGAGCCCTTGGTAGTACGGTAAACCCCAATCAGGGTGGCCAGCCGCAGGGTGGAAATCGCAACGATCGGCCACCTCGTGAAGGTGACCGTGGGCCGGTAAACCGTGCCCAGGGCGATCGGCCGGCGGGTGATCGCAACCAGAACCAGACGGGTGGCCAACGGGACAATAACAACAACCGTCAGCACCAGGGCCAGGGGGATCGGACTCAGGCACCAGCTAATCGTGGAAACGCCCCCGCTCAGGACGGTAATAACGCCAACCGGGGTGGTCAGCCAACTACTAACGCGAACACCAACGCCAATGGACGGAATACTAATAATAACAACAACCGTTCAGGTGGGCGAAATACGAACAATAACAACCGTTCAGATCGGGGAGGCAACAATCGCCGGGAAGCGCCTACGCAGGCCGACGTCCGGAAGGCGATTCAGCAAACCAACGCCCGGATGCAGGGAAATACCCCAAACCGGGGGGCCGATCGTCGGCGGGATCGGCGGAGTCAGCGCGAAGAAGACCGTCGTTTATTGAACGAACAGGAGGAACTGGAAGCAAAAACGCTGAAAGTGACGGAGTTCGTCTCGGCTAACGACCTGGCGTCGCTGATGAACGTATCCATCAACGAGGTTATTTCGGTTTGTCTTAACCTCGGTATGTTCGTGTCGATCAACCAGCGGTTGGATGCAGAGGCCATTACGGTCATTGCCGACGAATTTGGTTACGACGTACAATTCATATCGGCAGAAGATGAAACCGAAGCAGGTATCGACGTTGAAGCCGATGAGCCCGAAGAGCTACAGCCACGTGCTCCCATTGTGACAATCATGGGACACGTCGACCACGGTAAAACTTCGCTGCTCGATTACATCCGTCGCGCCAAAGTAGCGGCTGGTGAGGCCGGTGGTATTACCCAGCACATCGGCGCGTATAGCGTAAAAACCAGCGATGACCGCATGATTACGTTCCTGGATACACCGGGTCACGAAGCCTTTACAGCCATGCGGGCACGGGGTGCGAAAGTAACCGATGTGGTTATCATCGTTATCGCGGCCGACGACAGCATCATGCCACAAACGCGCGAAGCTATCAACCACGCTCAGGTAGCAGGTGTACCGATTGTTTTTGCGTTCTCGAAAATAGACAAACCGGGTGCCGATGCCGAGAAAATCCGAACGGAACTGTCTGCTATGAACATGCTCGTCGAAGAATGGGGGGGTAAGTATCAGGCACAGGAAATTTCGTCGAAATCGGGTCTGGGTGTCGATGATCTACTCGAAAAAGTACTGCTGGAGGCTGAACTGCTCGAACTGAAGGCCAATCCTACCCGACGGGCTTTAGGTACGGTTATCGAAGCCTCGCTGGATAAAGGCCGGGGTTACGTATCGACCGTGCTGGTTGAGAACGGTACCCTCCACCAGGGCGATATCATGCTCGTCGGAGCTCATTACGGACGCATTCGGGCGATGACAAACGACCGGGGCGAACGCATCAAAGAAGCCGGACCATCGACTCCTGTTCAGATCCTGGGTTTACCCGGTGCTCCTCAGGCAGGTGACAAGTTCAATGTGATGGAAACGGATCGGGAAGCGCGCGAGATTGCCAACAAAAGGGAGCAACTCCTGCGTGAACAGACGCTACGTACCCGTAAGCACATTACGCTCGAAGAAATCGGTCGCCGGAAAGCTATCGGTACCTTCAAAGAGCTGAACGTGATTGTGAAAGGAGACGTAGACGGTTCGGTAGAAGCCCTGTCCGATTCGTTACTCCAACTCTCTACCGAAGAGGTTCAGGTAAATATCATCCACAAAGCCGTTGGCCAGATATCCGAGTCGGATGTGCTGCTGGCGTCAGCGTCAGATGCGGTTATTGTTGGCTTCCAGGTACGCCCATCGTCGAGTGCGCGGAAACTGGCCGAGCAGGAGCAGATCGAAATCCGTCTCTACTCGATCATTTACGACGCAATCAATGAAGTGAAAGACGCAATGGAAGGCCTGTTGGCCCCGACCGTCGAAGAGGTCATTGTGGGTAACGTTGAAGTGCGTGAAGTATTCAAGATCAGTAAAATCGGTACAGTGGCTGGTTGCTACGTCACCGAAGGAACGATCAAACGGAATAACAAAATCCGAATCATCCGCGACTTCATCGTGGTACATACCGGAGAGATCAGCGCGCTGAAACGCTTCAAAGACGATGTGACTGAAGTGAAAACAGGTTACGAATGCGGCTTGAGCGTTCGTAATTTCAACGACATCGAGGTGGGCGACGTGATCGAAAGCTTCGAACTGAAAGAAGTAAAACGGACGCTATAAGTTTGACACGGATTGTTGTGATTTGACTGACTTTGATTATTCCATTTAGCTTTCTGCGAAAGCATTTTTAAGTCAAAGCCAGTCGGTTAAATCATAAAAAGCCAGGTTTAGAATTCAGCCCCAACTGGTTAGCCAGTTGGGGCTTTTTGTATCTTGATCGATCAAAGTAATCAGTATGAAGATCCTTACTGTTAGTGATCTACACGGCCGAGCGGTCTGGAAACAAGCACCAATCGATCGCTACGATCTTGTCATCTTTCTGGGCGATTATACAGATAGCCATGTGCTCGACGATGAGACGATTTATCATAATCTCCAGGAAATCATCCAGTTGAAAAGTGCCAGCCCCAACAAGTATGTCTTACTAATTGGCAACCACGATGCTCAGTATCTGCATTTTCCGCACTACCGCTGTTCTGGCTTTCGGTCATGGGCACAACCGGCACTGAGCGATTTATTCGGTTGCCACAGATCATTTTTTCAAATTGCCCATCAACAAGAGTCTTATCTGTTTACTCACGCAGGCATCACAAATCACTGGCTGAAGCACCTACTAGCCGGCTTAGAGCAGAACGAACTACCCATAACGCCCGAATATAATCTGGCCACCTTGCTCAATCAAGTCCATCAGCAACCACACCGGGTTCGGAAAGTATTATTTGACGTCGGGCCTCGGCGGGGCGGCTACGCGCCGTATGGCGGCCCCCTCTGGGCGGATCGTTCCGAAACAAAAGCGGACTATCTGACCGGCTTTCATCAAGTAGTTGGGCATACCCCCATTGCAGAGTTTACGACGTTGGGAGACGAATCAGGCTCGATCACCTATACCGATGTGCTACAAACCCAAACGACGTTTTACGAAATCACAATCCCTGACTAACTTAGGCATTCAGGAAACGAAAAACCTGGGCCAGATCGTTAAAATAAATATTGTCATTTACGGATCATTAGTTGTCAGCTAGCCGTCACTTATACGTATTCCTTGCTAATTGGTATCGGGTGATGTTAATGACTAATAAGTGACCATTGAATGACTTTTCTATACTGCCTGAATGAATTTCCTCTATCCTTCCTTCTTATTTGGCCTGATGGCCGTGTCGGTCCCGATTGCGATTCACCTGTTCAACTTCCGGCGAACACGACGGGTATTTTTTACGAACGTAGCCTTGCTACGAACGGTCCAGACCGAAACGAAGTCGTTCCGGCGGCTGAAACACTGGCTTATTCTGGCTTGTCGCTGTTTGTTTCTGGCCTGTCTGGTACTGGCCTTTGCGCAGCCGTTCATTCCCGGAAAAAACAAACTGGGTCTATCGAGGCAGGGTGTCACCAGTTTGTACGTCGACAATTCGTTCAGTATGCAGAACGAGCGGAACACCAAGCGCTATCTGGATATTGCCATCGGCCGGTTAGATGAACTGCTGACCTTGTTTCGCAATGCGACGTCGCTCCAACTGTTGACCAACGATTTTTCGGCCGCCGAACAGCAGGCAGGTTCGGCCGAGTCGATCAAAGATCGGGTTACTTCGATCCGGTTTGCGCATACGCCCCGTACACTCGAAGCGGTGTACCGGCGGCAACGAAATCTGCTTAGCTCGCTCAATCCGGGTGGACATAATCAGCTGTTCTGGTTTTCGGATTTTCAGAAAAGCACTACAGGCGACTTGTCGCGGCTGCGGATCGACACAACCGATCGCTTGTTTATTGTGCCACTGGATGCGCAGTCGACCAAAAACGTTTATGTCGATTCGGTCTGGCTCAGTACGCCCTTTATTCGCGAGATGCAGAACAATAGCCTGAACGTCAAGCTGAACAATGCAGGCCAGGAAAATGTGAAAAACCTGCCCATACGGCTCTATCTAGACGATACTCAGACGTCAACGGCGACGGCGACGCTGGCACCGGGTGGTTCGGCGACGGTTTCACTCAATTTCAATGTGACCTCAAAAGGCTATCACAAAGGCCGGATCGTGTTTGAAGATTACCCCATCACTTTCGACAATCAGTATTTTTTCGTCATCGAAGCGTCGCCGGCCGTCCGGGTATTACACCTGTATGAGCAACAGGCCGCTCCGGTCGGCCGTACGACGGGCTATGTCGATGCGGTTTATTCGAACGACAGCTTATTCGTTCGGCGGAGTTTCAACGCCCAGAATTTCGACGTCGGGCAGTTGAAGGAAACGGACCTGGTAGTGCTGGAAGGCGTCGCCGATGTCAATGGCACCCTGCGTTCCGAGCTGGAGCGGTTCGTGCGGCAGGGTGGGAGTTTGGCCATCATTCCGCCGGCTGTTCCGAACAGTGCTTCTTACGGCCCTTTTCTGCAGGGACTGGGCATTGGAAATCTGCAGGTAACAGGTTCTGCCAGTAGCACGCCCAGCCCCTTACCCGTGGCCGACCCCGACCGGCGGAATCCGTACTTCCGTGACGTGTTCCAGCAGAGCTACCAATCCGAAGCCCTGAACATGCCGAGCGTGGCTCCTGTATGGCGGTGGAATGCCGGAGATCGACTGCTGAGTCTGCGCGACGGAAGCCCGCTTCTAACGCAGTCTAAAGTGGGCAGCGGTTCGACGCAGGGGAACGTGTATGTGCTGGCTAGCCCACTCACGGCTGCCTATGGTAGTTTGGCTGAACATGCACTCTTTGTGCCGGTCATGTATAAAATGGCGGCTCTGAGCGTGCGGGCGCAACGAACAGCTTATTCGTTTGAGGATAACCTGGTCACCATTCCCGTGAGTAATCCGTCAGATCGGGCGGTGTACAAGTTGAAGCACGATAAACTGGAAATCATTCCCGTTCAGCGTATGGTGGGTAACCAACTCATACTCGAAATGCCCAAAAGCAATGAGTTGGCTGCCGGACAGGAAGTGGAAGCTGGATACTATGAATTACTAAACGACCAGGGCAAAACGGAGCGGCTGCTGGCTTTTAACCACGGAAATCAGGAATCGGCCATGGATTTTTATTCGGCTGACGAACTGCGACGGGCATTTGCCAATCAGTCCAACGTGGAAGTGTTCGACAGCATTCAGGATGGCGATTTTGTGCAGGTACTGGAACAGGAAAATTTAGGAAAAAGTCTCTGGAAATATTTTCTGCTGGGCGCCTTGGGCTTTTTGCTGCTTGAAGTCGGCCTGGTTCGGTTTATGAAAGGGTAAGGTATGGCGGGCGGGTGCCATACCCGACATTAAAAAAGCCCTATGGGGTCGTCTTATCTTACAAAAAAACAGCTTTCCCGTTCGGCGATCAGGAACTTTATGTATTTTTGACGTAAAGCCCTAACCTATGCTCTTACGCCGAACCTGCTACCTGTCTTTCCTGGCCTTACTAGTTGGAAATGAATGTGTGCTGGCCCAGCAGGCCCATGTCAATCTGGATTGGAATCCGCAAAAGAACACACAGAATCTGATGCCGTTTGGTGCAACGGTTCTCTCACCCGAGGTTCGCGATGACCACACCATCATCTTCCGACTGAAAGCGCCCGAGGCCAGACAGGTCATGCTCACGGGTGGACCAATGTTGCTGGCCTTATCGGCGAAAGAGCCTATCCCTTTTCAGAAAGGCGACGATGGACTCTGGTCGCTGACGGTAGGGCCGGTAAAACCCGATATCTATGTCTACAAATTCATTATCGATGGCGTATCGGTAGTCGATCCGAACAACACGCTGACGGGCTTCAACGACCAGCCAGGCTATAGCAACGTGGTCGTTCAGGGCAATGGCCCCGCTTATTACGACGCCAAACCCGTTCCGCACGGAGCCGTAACCCGCCACATCTATCATTCGGACGTGCTGAAGGGCGAACGGGAAATGTACGTTTACACACCACCGGGCTATACACCGAAAAAAAAATACCCGGTCCTGTATCTGGTGGGTGGCAGTGGCGAACTGGCTTCGGGCTGGAGTCTCGATGGGCGGGCTAATTTCATTGCCGACAACCTCATTGCCGAAGGAAAAATGGTGCCAATGCTGATTGCCATGCCCAACAATCAGGTGGTTCACCGCACCGATCCGGCCCACACCGAAAAAACGTTTCCGCTTTTTGAAGAAGAGCTAAAAAAGCAGATTATCCCGTTTATGGACAACGCCTACAGCACCCGTGCGGACCGTAAAGGCCGGGCGCTGGCGGGTCTGTCGATGGGAGGACGGCATACGCAGCTAGTCGGCTTGAAGAACCTCGATCTGTTCAGTTCATTCGGGGTATTGAGCGCGGGCGATCTGGAAACGGAGAAAGTCAGCGCGGCTTTGCTGAACGATCCGGCAGCCAATCAAAAAATCGACTACCTGTTGGTTGGGCAGGGAACGGGCGAAGTCGAAACCATCGGCAAGCGGGCCGTAGCATTACATGAAGCCCTGCAGAAACATAACATCAAACACGATTACTACGTGGGTGGCGATGGGGCACACGACTGGGGCACCTGGCGGCATCTGCTTTACTACAAACTACTGCCCAATCTCTGGCGAAGTAAGTAGTACCAACCGTCCTGGTCGGGAATGAGCAATCGTTTATGACCCACCTTACGCCCTTGCAGAACTGCATCTGAACCAGCTTTATCAAAACTTGCCTAATCACTTTTTCCTATGCTTATGACCCTTTTACAAACACGATCGACCCCAAAAGGCCTGTGGCTGGGGCTAGCCATTGGCGCTTCGCTGCTGGCGCCCTGGGCAATGGCACAAATGCCCCAGCGGACACCGACAGCGAACGATACGCTGAAGTCGCCTAAAGTGCTGGACGACAAGCGGGTACTGATTCAGATTTACGCACCTAAAGCGAGCGAGGTAATGGTCGGGGGCGATTTTGCCTCGGGCAACAAGCCGGTTAGCCTCACCAAAAACGATCAGGGTGTCTGGTCGGTAGCGGTCGGCCCGTTGCGGCCGGATTATTACACCTACACCCTGATGGTAGACGGCGTTCGGACGATGGACCCGAAGAACCCCGTTGTCAAGCAGGGCATTTCCAGCCTGGAGAATGTGATGGCAGTGCCGGGCGCTGAAACGGCTTTCGAAGATAACCGCGCGGTGCCGCACGGTGAGGTTCGGGAAGTCTGGTATCAGTCGAACACGCTCGGTATGGCCCGCCGGATGCACGTGTATACGCCACCCGGCTACGAAAAAGGGGCGACGAAATACCCAGTGTTCTACCTGCTGCACGGCGGGGGCGACGACGATTCGGGCTGGAACACGGTGGGCCGGGCGGGCTTTATTCTGGATAACCTGATCGCGGCCGGTAAAGCCAAACCCATGATTGTCGTGATGCCCAACGGCAGTATGCCGCTACCTCCGCAGACGGGCATGCCAGACGCGCAAACGATGAACCGGCTGCGGGATTTGTTTACCAGTGAACTGCTGAAAGATATCATGCCCACGGTCGAGAAAACCTATCGGATTCTTCCTGCTCGGGAGAGCCGGGCCCTGGCGGGCCTGTCGATGGGTGGGTTTCAGACGCTGGATGTAGCACTGACGCGCCCCGAGCTGTTCGATTACGTCGGTGTGTTCAGTTCGGGTTTTTTCGGTTCCGCGATCGACGAGGCCGAAACGAAGTACGCCAAAGCGTTAAACGATCCGTCGTTCAATAAGGGCAAGAAACTGTTCTGGGTCGGTATCGGGAAAGATGACTTTGTGATGGATGCCAATAAGAAAACCCTGGCTCTGTTCGACAAGCACCAGATCAAATACCAGTACAAGGAATCGTCGGGCGGGCACACCTGGATCAACTGGCGGCAGTACCTGAACGAATACGTGCCTATGCTTTTCCGGTAAGGCGGACTCACTCACAAAGCATGTAATTCTTCTTTGTCATTCCGACGCAGGAGGAAGCCTATGGTTCCTTACTGATAAATGAGGACGCTTTAAGATCCTCCTGCGTCGGAATGACAAGCCCATCCGACAACGGATCTAAATCACTGAAACTTCCTCAACGGCATTAAACTCAACCTATTCTAAACCTGTGTAAGTATGAAAAAAGTGGGACTCTTGATCGCGCTGCTGACGGCGCAACTCGTTCCCTTCGCCGGAATGAGTCAGAAAAGCAATGGAACGAATGCCCCGATCAGCACCGGTTCGAAAGACGCGGTTGCCAAGACCGAATCCGGAAACGTAAAGGGCTATATCCACAACGGTATTTACACCTACAAAGGCATTCCCTACGCCAAGGCCGAGCGATTCATGGCTCCCTCCAAACCCGATTCGTGGACGGGCGTTCGTAGTTCGATGGCCTATGGACCCGTATGCCCACTGATGGAGCCGACCACGAAAGTAAGCGACGAGTCGGAGTTCGTTTATCATCACGACTGGGGCTATCCGAACGAAGATTGCCTGCGGCTGAACATCTGGTCGCCGGGTGTCGATACGAAGAAACGACCGGTCATGGTCTGGCTGCACGGGGGCGGATATTCGTCCGGATCGTCGCAGGAGCTGCCTTCATACGATGGTGAAAATCTGAGTAAGAAAGGCGATGTCGTACTGGTTTCGGTCAATCACCGCTTAAACATACTGGGTTTCCTGGATTTGTCGGAATACGGCCAGAAGTACAAAGCGTCGGCCAACGTGGGTATGATGGATCTGGTGTCGGCGCTGCAATGGGTGAAAGCGAACATCGCCAGTTTCGGGGGCGACCCGAACAACGTAACCATCTTCGGGCAGTCGGGTGGGGGCGGCAAAGTGGTTACGCTCATGAACACACCGTCGGCTAAAGGTTTGTTTCATAAAGCTATTTCCGAGAGCGGTACGGCTGCCAGCTTTCAGGAAAAAGCCATGACTAAACGGGTAACGGCTGCTGTGCTGGAAGAACTGGGGTTGCAACCGGCTCAGGTAGATGAACTGCAAACCATGCCGTACACCAAACTGGCCGCAGCTGGCACCAAAGCCCTGCAAAAAGTGAGAACCCAACTGGCTGCCGAAGGAAAATCCATGGCGGGCGGCTGGAGCCCAAGCCATGACGGCGAGTTCTTGCCGTATCAGCCTGCCAGTCCCGAAGCACTGGCCCTGTCTGCCGCGGTGCCGTTGCTGATCGGTTCGACCAAAAATGAGTTCCTGCCGTCGCTGGGCGCTATGCCAAACGGAACCCTGGACGAGGTCAAAAGCTATTTGCATAAGAAATATGGGGATAAAACGGACGCTTACATAGCCGCCGTAAAAAAAGCCTACCCGGCCGATACCAAACCCACCGACCTGATGGACATCGACGATCGGTTCCGGCAGAGTGCGGTTCGTTACGCTAACCTGAAATCGGCGACCAATACCGCCCCCGTGTATATGTACCTGTTTACCTGGCAATCGCCGGTGGTAGACGGTCACTACAAAGCGATTCACTGCATCGAGATCCCGTTCGCGTTCAACAACATCAGCCGTTGTGAAGAAATGACCGGCGGTACCAAAGAAGCCTATGCGCTGGCCGACAAGATGAGCTCGGCCTGGATCAGCTTTGCGCGGACGGGAAACCCGGCCCACAAAGGCTTACCGACCTGGCAGAAATATACGGCAGATAATGGGGCGACTATGTTCTTTGATAATCAGTGTGTCGAAAAGTACCACCACGACAAAGACTTGCTGGAATTAACGGCCCCCAAACCTTTATGAGCTTTTTTAGATCAGACCATATGAAACGTCGTCTTTTATTGAGCAGTATGCTGCTGGGCCTTTGTTCGCTGTCTTTTGCGGCTAAGGTCGATACGCTGGACGTGCCGTCGGCGGTGATGCAGAAAAACCTGCGGGCGGTGGTAGTGCTGCCGAATTCGTACGCTAAGGGCAAAACCACCTATCCCGTGTTGTATCTACTGCATGGCGGTGGTGGTAAGTTCAGCGACTGGATTCTGAAAACACCTGATCGATCGCTGTTGCAAAATCTGGCAGATCAGTATAACCTGATTATCGTCAATCCGGAGGGAGAAGACCTGAGCGGCTACATCGACAGTCCGGTTCAGAAAGACAACCAGTTCGAAACCTACATTACGAAAGAGGTCATCGCGAAGATCGACAACTCCTACCGAACCATCCGGGATCGAAAAGGGCGGGTTATCACGGGCCTGAGCATGGGCGGTCATGGCGCTTTATACTTGTCGGCGCGGCACCCGGATCTGTACTGTGCCGCCGGCAGCATGAGTGGTGCCCTCGACCTGAACCGGGCCAACTGGAAAATCGCTCCGGATTTCGAAAGTCGGGTAGCGCCCCGGTTCGAACGGATTCTGGGACCCGCTGATGCCAAGCCCGATCTGTACGCAGCCAATTCCGTAGTAAACATGGCGGATAAGCTAAAAGCCAACGGCCTGCCGCTAATCATCGATTGCGGTGTCGACGACTTCCTGATCGAGCCGAACCGGGAGCTGCACCGGCGGCTGGTTTATAACAAAACACCCCACGATTACACGGAGCGTCCGGGCGGCCATACCTGGGACTATTGGCAGAACTCGCTGCCATACCATGTGCTATTTTTTCAGAAGATTTTAAAACAGAATGGTGTAGTAACGCCATAACTGGTTTCTGTCCTTCCGACGGCAGGAGGCATCTTATGCTCTCTTAATAGTAGATTTTAAGATGCCTCCTGCCGTCGGAAGGGCAGAAATCCTACTACAAACTGAAGCTGCTTTGTTTTTTGTTAACCTTTTTCTTCGGATGAAACGAGCGTTCCTGTTTTTTCTGTGCTTCAGTTCGCTGATCACTGTTGGTCAGCGGGTCAAAACGGCAGATGGGCTCATTGAAGGTTCCATCAGCCAGACCGGGGAAGTCCGAATTTTCAAGGGCATTCCGTTTGCGGCCCCGCCGGTCGGGAGCCTGCGCTGGAGAGCTCCTCAACCGGTGGTGAAATGGACGGGCGTTCGGAAATGTCAGGTATTTGGACCAAGCCCGATGCAGGCGAAACCCGCCCCCTTCATGTACTGGTCGTCGGAATTTCTGATACCGGAAGAGCCCATCAGCGAAGATTGCCTGTACCTAAACGTGTGGACGGGCGCAAAAGCAGCTACGGAAAAGCGCCCGGTCATTGTGTATATTCCCGGTGGCGGCTTCCGGAGCGGGGGTGGAGCCTGCCCGATTTACGATGGGGAAGCCATGGCGAAAAAAGGCGTTGTGTTCGTCACCATCAATTACCGGCTGGGGGTATTCGGGTTTCTGGCGCACCCTGAACTCTCGCAGGAGTCGGGTTACAACGCATCGGGCAACTATGCCCTGCTGGACATGATTGCTGCCCTGAAGTGGGTACAGAAAAATATAGCCGCTCTGGGGGGAGATCCAAAGAAGATAACCCTGGCTGGTCAGTCGGCAGGAGCGGCTGCAGTCAGTTTTTTAACCGCGTCTCCTCTGACCAAAGGACTGTTTCAGCGGGCCATTGCCGAAAGCGGGGGTAGTTTTGTCGTGAGTCCGACACGACCTAAACTTACTTTGCCAAGCGCAGAGCAACAGGGCGTTGTGTTTGCCAAGGCTTTGAATACCAATTCGATTGCAGAGTTGCGCGCCAGACCAGCCGATGAACTGCTGAAAGCGACGGGTGGGTTGAGCGCCCCAATTACAGACGGTTACGTAGTACCGGAAAGCATTTATGCCATTTATGCCAAAGGGCACCAGAATGATATTCCGCTCATTGTCGGCTGGAATGAAGATGACAAGGTTATGGGCACACCTGCCAAAGCCGATGTCTTTCGGGAGCAGGCGAAAAAGCGATTTGGTGATAAGACCGATGCTTTTCTCGCGTTATATCCTGCTCAGACCGATGCGGAAGCCGCCCAGTCGCAGGGGAGTGTCAATCGCGATGAATCGTTTGGTATTCAGGATTATACCTGGGCCAGATTACAGGCTAAAACCGGAAAAGCACCGGTATTTGTGTATAATTTTAACCGTAAGTTACCAGCCAATACCCCGGAAACCCAGTTTGGCGCTTTTCACTCGGGCGAGATTGCGTATGCGTATGACAACCTTCATAAGCTCCATCGCCCCTGGGAGCCTGAAGACCGGTATCTGGCGGATGTGATGTCGTCGTACTGGGTCAACTTTGCTAAAACTGGTACGCCAAACGGAGCTAAACTACCTAATTGGCCTGCCTATCAGCCAGCTACTGAAAATGTAATCATGCTGGACAAAACGATTCAAAGCCGACCGTTGCCTACGAAGTCACAACTAACTTTTTGGGAGCGCTACTACGGAGTCAATGAGTTGCCCGACCAGCCGTAGTGGGCTTCGTCGACGATTAACAACTACTGTAAACCTATGAGCAAGAAAACGATTTGTGTGGGGCTGGCCAGCCTGGTGTCGGCCTCTGTTGCGTTGGGTCAGAACTGGTCAGAAACCAAGTCGGAGACCTGGACGAAGGTAACCAACAAAGGCGGGCAGACCCTGGGGTATGCCGCATCGTCGGGAGTAAAGTTATTGACCGATAAAGGGTTTGCTTTCAAAGACCTTAACAAAAACGGGAAGCTCGACAAGTACGAAGACTGGCGATTGTCGGTCGATGTCCGCGCGAAAGACCTGGCCTCCAGGATGACTATCGAGCAGATCGCGGGCCTGATGCTCTACAGCAAACACCAGCCGATTCCGGCAGCCGCCGGTGGCCCGTTTGCGGGTACGTACGGCGGAAAAGTTTTTGCCCAGAGTGGCGCTAAAGCGTCGGACCTGTCGGATCAGCAACGTGAATTTCTGACTAACGATAACCTCCGCCACGTACTGATCACGTCGGTACAGAGCCCGGAAGCCGCTGCCGAATGGAATAACAACGCACAGGCGCTGGTTGAAGGACTTGGCCTGGGGATTCCGATCAACAGTAGCTCGGACCCCCGGCATGGCACCCGCGCCGATGCAGAATACAATGCGGGGGCGGGTGGAACCATTTCGATGTGGCCCGGTTCGCTGGGGCTGGCGGCTACGTTCAATCCGGAGCTGGTGAAGCGGTTCGGCCAGATTGCGGCCACCGAATACCGGGCGCTGGGCATCGCGACGGCCCTGTCTCCGCAGGTCGATCTGGCTACCGACCCCCGCTGGAACCGCGTGAGTGGTACGTTTGGCGAAGACCCCAAATTGGCAACCGATATGGCGCGCGCTTACATAGATGGGTTTCAGACGTCTGTCGGTGCTTATGAGATTACCGGCGGCTGGGGCTACTACAGCGTCAACGCCATGGTGAAACACTGGCCGGGGGGCGGCTCGGGTGAAGGCGGACGCGATGCGCACTATGGCTACGGTAAATACGCGGTGTATCCGGGAAAGAATTTCCAGACGCATTTTCTGCCGTTTATCAATGGCGCTTTCAAACTGGGCGGCAAAACCGGTATGGCTTCGGCGGTGATGCCGTACTACACGATCTCCTTTGACCAGGATAAAAAATACGGTGAAAACGTGGGTAACAGCTATAATAAATACATCATCCATGATCTGCTGCGGACCAAATATAAGTATGACGGCGTCGTTTGCACCGACTGGCTGATTACGGCCGATGAAACGGCGGTGGATGTGTTTCTGACCGGCAAATCGTGGGGCGTCGAGAAATTGTCAGTTGCCCAGCGGCACTATAAAATCCTGATGAATGGCGTCGATCAGTTCGGTGGAAATAATGAGTCGGGGCCGGTCATCGACGCCTACGCCATGGGCGTCAAAGAGCATGGTGAAACGTTTATGCGAGCCCGGTTCGAGCAGTCGGCGGTTCGGCTGCTGAAAAATATATTTCGGGTAGGCCTGTTCGAGAATCCGTATCTGGACCCGCAGGTGTCTCAGCAATCCGTCGGAACCGCCGAGTTTATGAAAGCGGGCTACCAGGCCCAGCTGGCGTCGGTCGTGATGCTGAAGAATAAAGCCAAAGCCCTGCCCCTCACGAAGGGAAAAACCGTATACGTGCCGAAGCGCTTTGTTCCGGCAGGACGTAATTTTCTGGGTATGGAAACCCCTGAAAAGCTGGACTATCCGGTCAATATGGCCATTGTGGCAAAATATTTCAAGGTAACCGACAATCCCGCCGAAGCCGATTATGCGCTGGTCTTTATCCAAAGCCCGAATTCGGGTGGTGGCTACGACAGCCAAGACTCCAAAGCGGGCGGAACGGGCTATGTGCCAGTTAGTTTGCAGTACGGCCCATATACCGCTCAGGGCACCCGCGATCCGAGTATAGCTGGTGGAGATCCGATGGAGAAGTTTACGAATCGGACGTATAACGGCAAGACCGCTAAAACCATCAACACCACCGACCTGACGATGGTGACGGAAACCCAAACCAAAATGAACGGAAAGCCGGTGATTGTGGCGTTGCAACTGGCTAATCCAGCCGTTGTGGGCGAGTTCGAGAAAGCAGCCAACGGCATTCTGGCTCACTTCGGCGTACAGGATCAGGCATTGCTGGATATTCTGACGGGTGCTCACGAACCGTCGGCCCTGCTGCCGATGCAGATGCCCGCTGATATGAAAACGGTGGAAACTCAGGCCGAAGATGTTCCCCGCGACATGAGCTGCTACCGGGATTCGGAAGGCCATACTTATGATTTCGGCTTTGGCCTGAACTGGAACGGCGAAATACAGGATGCACGTACGGCGAAGTACAAACAGTCGGTCGTTAGTCTGAAATGAACGTACCGCGGCCAGACTGGCCGCGGTAGCTCAATTGCCCCCAATCCATAACCTTCTGGCAAAACAGCGGTTATTTTAGTTCAACGATATGAACTGACCATGGGGGTTTCCATTCAAACAAAAGCAGTGCTCTGGGGCCTGGCCGGCCTGGGCGCGTGGGCGGCCACGAAAGCATTCCTGGCCCAGAAACGTAAGATTGATTTTCGGGGCAAGACGGTCCTTATTACCGGCGGCTCGCGCGGGCTAGGGCTCGAAATGGCTCGTCTGCTGGCGCAGGAAGGGGCGAATCTCGCTCTCTGTGCCCGCGACGAAGACGAACTGGACCGCGCCAGAACCGAACTGCAGTCGTTCGGGATTTCGGTCTATACACAGCCCTGTGACATTACGGACAAAAATCAGATCGAGCATTTTGTCGAGAATGTGCGGCAGGCCATCGGACCCGTCGATGTGCTCATCAATAACGCGGGGGTGATCATGGTGACGCCCTATGTACACGCGACAGAAGAGGATTTTCGGGAAGCGATGGATACGCACTTCTGGGCAAGTTTCCATTTTATCAATGCGGTGTTGCCCCAGATGCTGGCTCGGCAAAAAGAAGATACTTTCCGGGGGCGTATCGTGAACATTGCGTCTATTGGGGGTAAATTATCCGTACCCCATCTGCTCCCATACTCGGCCAGTAAATTTGCGCTGGTGGGTTATTCCGAAGGCTTACGGGCCGAACTGCTCGAAGAAAATATTTACGTAACTACCGTTTGTCCGGGGCTGATGCGCACAGGTAGCCCACGTAATGCTTACTTTAAAGGCCAGAACGAGAAAGAATATACAGTCTTCAAAATCAGTGACTCGCTGCCGGGGCTGACGATGGACTCTACCAGCAGCGCTCGCGAAGTAATTGAGGCTTGCCGGTTCGGGGAGGCCGAGCGGGTGATTACCTTCCCGGCCAAATTCGGGGTGGCACTTCAGGGGGTAGCGCCAAACCTGATTGCCGAAGTTATGGCCATCGCCAGTCAGGCTCTGCCTGATCCGGGTGGTATTGGCACCCAACGGGCATTGGGCAAAGACAGCGAAACCCGCCTGTCGGAATCGGTGGTAACCCACCTGACGAACGAAGCCGCCGAACGAAATAATGAAATCCCTGGCTAAGCAACTGGCTTCGACGGGATGCTGCCAATTCTAATCGTTACTTTATAACCTGACCGAGTCTAAATGCCGTTTCATACGAAACGTTTCATTTACTAACACAAACGGACTCAGGTCCAGACCGATTATGAAAAAAGTACTCGTTGTTATAGCCGTCCTCGCTCTGGGATTAACTAACGCTCAGGCGCAGGATGCCAGCAAACTGAAGAAAAAAGCCGAAACGGCAGCGGCAAAAGCTCAGGTAGAAGCCGATAAAGATGCGCTGAAACTGAATAAGGAAGCCCGCAGGGAAGCAAAAGCGCGGGGCGACAAAGAAGCGCTCAAGGCTGCCCGCAAAGAACAGTATAAAAAGACGGGTGAGCTGATTAAAGATGAAGCCAGCAAAGACGTCAAAGCCGTGAAAGAGAAGCTGTAGGCTATTGACTACCCATAAGCAAAAACGCCCGACTAGTATAGGTTGGGCGTTTTTGCTTATTTAATGGGAGTTATTGGTAACCGTCGGAGTAAGGGCAGTACAGGCACGGTCTGTCGTCCCGACCGGTCCGCCGATAGCGATGATTCAGCATATTGCGCAATTGAGACGCATCAATCGGCGTCAATAGTCACATCGTGTTTCTTCGCGGCTTTCCTGATCCGGTCTTTGATCACATCGACTTCATCCGCGTCGTACTTGGCAGCATTGTCCTTGTGATTAATATAATTCCAGGCTGCCCGAACGTGCTCAGGGGTATCGATTGGGTATTTTTTATTGGTCCGGTCGGCAAATTCAACGTCACCGTATTTATGCTCGCCTTCTGTCGGTTTGACATCGTCGCGTCGATCAATCTTCGAATCACTGGCCATAATCGTTGAGGTTTTGTTTAGTTAAAATAAACGGCCTTGCCTTCCCGAATGTTTACGGGGTATACAACCTAATTAGCTTTTCATGTCGACGCTATTTTCTCCGCTACCGTTGCGTAGCCTTTCGCTCAGAAACCGCCTTGTTGTTTCACCCATGTGCCAATATTCCAGTGAAGATGGATTTGCCAACGACTGGCACCTGGTTCATCTGGGGAGCCGGGCTGTTGGTGGCGCTGGCCTGATCATTACCGAAGCAACGGCCGTATCGCCCGAAGGCCGTATCTCTCCCGACGATCTGGGTATCTGGAAAGACGAACACATCGACGGCCTGAAGCGGATTACTCAGTTTATCCGGCAGCAGGGCACCGTTGCTGGCGTGCAGTTAGCGCATGCGGGTCGTAAAGCCAGCCACCAGCGCCCCTGGGACGGAGGGAAAGTTATTGCTCCGACCGAGCCGCGGGGCTGGCAAACCGTAGCGCCCAGTGCTATTCCTTTTCAGGCCGACAGCCCCTCACCACGGGCATTAACCGCCGACGGAATCGAAAAAGTACTGACCGATTTTCAACAGGCCGCCCAACGGGCGCTGGACGCAGGCTTCCAGCTCATCGAAATTCATGCTGCTCACGGCTATTTACTGCACCAGTTTCTGTCCCCGTTGAGCAATCAGCGGACTGATACGTACGGTGGCTCGTTCGACAACCGCATCCGGCTGCTGCTCGAAGTGGTCGACCGTATTCGGGCGGTATGGCCGGAAAACCTACCCTTGTTTGTCCGGATTTCGGCAACCGACTGGACCGAAGGCGGCTGGACCATTGAAGACTCGATTGCGCTGGCACTACTACTGAAAGACAAAAACGTAGACTTGATCGACTGCTCGACGGGCGGCAATGTAGCGCATGCTAAAATTCCGGTAAGTCCGGGCTACCAGGTTCCGTTTGCGGAGCGTATTCGTCAGGAAGCCGGTATGCCAACAGCGGCTGTTGGACTGATTACCTCGGCCGAACAGGCGGAATCGATTCTGGCGAGCGGCCAGGCCGATTTGATCCTGATGGCACGTGAGTTTTTGCGTGACCCGTATTTTGCGCTGCACGCGGCCCGGGAACTAGGCGACGACTTGCCCTGGCCTGTGCAGTATGAGCGCGCCAAGCCCCGGTGAAAATTACCCTGTCGTAAACATTTTAGCCACAGAAACAGTAATCTTGCCAGCAAAGTCTTGAATCATTCACCATTTATAAACTGAGAAGATCATGCGTTGGATTGGAGGACGTGAAAGTGATAATGTCGACGACCGCCGGGGAAGCGGTGGAGGTGGACTGCTGGTTGGCGGGGGGATCGGCTCGGTCGTCATTGCCGTAATTGTCATGCTGTTAGGTGGCGATCCGTCGGAAATCCTAAATCAGGGATCTTCTGATCCGGCTACTTCGCAGGCACCCGCCGGGCCACAGGCCGACGATGGAGCCGCTGCGTTTACCCGAAAAACCCTGGCCAGCACCGAAGATGTCTGGACCAAGCTATTTGCCGATCAGGGAGATCAGTATCAGAAACCCACGCTGGTTATGTTTCGCGGAGTAACCCAGTCGGGGTGCGGAACGGCCCAAAAGGCGATGGGCCCTTTTTACTGCCCATTAGACCAGAAAGTATACATCGATCTTTCGTTCTACGATGACCTGCGGGAGCGGTTTAACGCCCCCGGCGAGTTTGCGATGGCTTACGTGATTGCCCACGAAATTGGTCACCATGTGCAGAAACAAATGGGCATTATGGACAAGGTCGATCAGCTCCGGGAGCGGATGGGTGAGCGCGATCAGAACCGACTCTCGGTTCGGCTCGAACTGCAGGCCGACTTTCTGGCGGGGGTGTGGGCACATCATGCCCAGGGACAAAGCATTCAACTCGATAAAAACGATATCGAAAGCGCCATTACGGCTGCGAATGCCATCGGTGATGACCGGATTCAGCAGGAAACCCAGGGTACTGTCGTTCCTGACGCGTTTACACATGGCACTTCTGCCCAGCGGGTGTACTGGTTTTCGAAAGGATTCAAAACAGGTGATATCAAGCAGGGGGATACCTTCAATAGCCGCGAGGATGCTAACCTGTAGCTGATCAGAATAGGTGGCTCGCCGGATTCGTAGTTCCAGTTTACCGCCGACACCGATGCGGCTGAAATCGAAAATGTCTGCCAGTAGCCCCACTGGAGCGAACGGAAGTTTGCGCTGAACAGCACAGCATTAGGGACACAAAACCGGATTGTACAGTTCTCATAAATCAGAAAAGGCGACAAATCACTTGTCGCCTTTTCTGATTTATGGTCTTTCCTGCGCATCCTGGCCCCGGTGCCGCTCACCGTAATAAGACGGGGGTTAGGAAACGTAATTCTTCCATTCTGTCTGGAATTCGGCGAACGCTTTTTCCAGTGCCTGCAGGGCTTCCGACAACCCACTGGTATCGTTTACCTTCAGCTTACCTTCGGCCGTTCGGGCGATGTCGGCCACGCGGGCAACTCCGATGGTTCCGGCGCTGCCTTTGAGGGTGTGCAGGTGACTTTTTACGGTAGGGATATCACCCAGCGCGTAAGCGGAGGTAGATCCGTTGACCAGCTCCATGGCTTCCGTAACAAACTCTTCCATGATGCTGTCGACCAGCTCCTGACCCCCAATATCGCGTAACTGACTTACAATTTCGGCGTCGATGATCGGCAGCGATGGTTCGGGAGCCGACGTAACCGCTTGAGTAGGTGGGTTCGGAGTCGTTGCTTGTTTAGCCCGGCTAGCGTCTGAGATCTCCTTAACCTTGGCCACCAGGCTTTGCGCCCGTATGGGTTTGGCGATGTAGTCGTCCAGGCCCTGACTGATAAACCGTTCTCGGTCTTCCTTCATGGAATAGGCCGTCATGGCGACGATGACCGGCAGGGTTTTGCCGAATTTTTCGCGCAGGTGGCGGGTGGTTTCAACACCATCCATATCGGGCATCTGGATATCCATGAAAATAACATCGAAGGGCGGTAAAGGGCCTGGGGCAGAGGGCATGGGGGTAGTACTCTCTACCCTCTGCCCCGAGCCCTCTACCCGTTCCTCCACCGCGCGAATAGCCGCCGGGCCGCTGTCGGCGGTAGTGACGATACAGCCCGCCCGGCGCAGAATCTCGCTGGCTACTTTGCGATTGACGGCGTTGTCGTCGACCAGCAGTACGTTCGGGTGGTACGTGTTGAAGAAGTTCGCCAGTGCAATTTCAGCTACTTCCGTTGCCTGCTGCGTCGGGCTGATCGCCGTTTCTTTCAGTTCCACTGTGAACCAGAAGGTGCTGCCCGTTCCTACTTGCGACTCAACGCCCACGTCTCCTTTCATCAGGTGCGCCAGTTCTTTCGAGATGGCCAGGCCAAGGCCCGTGCCGCCAAACGACTTCCGGGATGAGTTATCGACCTGGCTGAACGAATTAAACAGCAGGTTGATGTTTTCGGGGGAGATGCCGATCCCCGAATCCCGGACGGCGATTCGGATGCGGTTGAATTTGCCGCGTTTGCTGATCAGCGACACCTCTACCCGGATCGTTCCGTTTTCGGTGAATTTGATGGCATTCGAGGTCATGTTCGCCAGCACCTGCAGCAGACGGGTCTGGTCGGCAATGACGAAGGTGGGCAGATCGGGACCGATGTGGTAGGTCAGCTCATTGTTTTTCGAATTGGCCTGCTGACCGAAGAGGGCAATGAGTTTCTCGAAGATTTCCTTCAGCGCCACCGGCGATTCGTGCAGCACCATCTTCCCGGCTTCGATTTTGGAAAGATCGAGAATGTCGTTCAGAATGTTCAGCAGGGTTTCCGACGAGCGCTTGACAGTGCGGACATAGCTGCGCTGTTCGTCGTCCAGTTGCGTATCGTTCAGCAAATCGATCATGCCGATGATGCCGTTCATGGGCGTCCGGATTTCGTGGCTCATGTTGGCCAGAAACTGTTCTTTTACCTTCAGTGACCGTTCGGCTTCGTCTTTGGCTTTCTGCAATTCGGCCGACTGGCGTTTTAGCTCGGTAATGTCGCGGGCCAGTACAGCCACCACCGAGCCGCTGCTCGCGTCGTCGTCCAGCATCAGCATGTTGAACATGTACTGCCGTTCGGTGCCGTCTTTCCGGCGCATGCTAGCCTCGAAATTCCGCAGGCTGCGGTTTCGGCCCAGCTTGAACATGGCACGACGGATGGCGTTCTTGTCGATGAAAAACTGGGTAATTTCGTGACCCAGCACTTCGTCGGGTGTGTAGCCCATCCGCTTGAAAACCGACGGGCTGATCATCGTGATTCGTCCCTGGCGGTCGACGCGGGCGTAAATGTCCTGGAGGTTTTCAAAAATGCCCCGGAATTTTTCTTCGCTTTGCCGCGTAGCAATTTCGGCGCGTCGGCGGTTGGTGATATCGCGGGCAATCCCCGACACCTCATCGATCACCCCGCCCGCCAGCAAAATCGGGTTAAGGTGGAATTCGAGGTAGGTTTCACCCCGGTTGGTTTCAAAATGCAGTTCGAAGTTCTGTGGTTGCCCCCGAAAGGCCTGCCGGTATTTTTCTTCCAGCCGCTTTCGGTTGTCGGCTCCGATCATGCGCCAGCCCAGGTCGGGGGCACTGGTATAAATGGTTGGGGTTTCGTTCAACTGATATTCGATCAGTCGGGCGTAATTTTTGTTGAACGAAGTCAGTTGCAGGGCTCGATTCACCGACCAGATCAGGTACGTGCTGCTGTCGAAAATTGCATTCAGCCGGGCGTTCTGCTTGTCGAGCCGAACCTCCGACTGTTTGCGGGCGATGGCCAGCGCCACCTGCCCCGAAATAAATTCCAGCAGTTCCAGATCGCGGGGACCGTAAGTCTGGGCGTTGTCATACGACTTGACGCCAATAATCCCCGTAATTTCATCGCCGATGCGGAGCGGAGCGGTCAGCATCACCTGCGGCTGACGTAGCCCGTATAAATCGATCAGGTGCTGGTCGGCCAGCTGACGAATGTCTTTCTCGTACAGAAACAAGGGTTTGTTGGCCAGAATCGTGTATTCGATAATACCATTTCCCAGCTTTCGCTTCGTGAAGCGCATGTTGCTGCCGAAATACTCATCTACGTAGTAGGGAAACGACAGATACGTTTTGCTCGAGTCGTAGAGGGCAATGAAGAAGTTTCGGGCGTCGATAATATGGCCGAGTTCTTCATGAATTTTGTGGTACAGTTCGTCGAGGTTCGGCGCGTTGATGGTCCAGTTGGCAATGCTGTAATACAGCTTCTGCGATTTTTCAGCCCGGATTCGGCCCGTCGTATCGTGCATGATGCACCGGAAAGCCGTCGGCCGGCCGTTATCGAACCGGCAGTTGACGCTCCCCGACAGAAAAATCGTTTTCCCGGCCTTCGTCCGAAACACTGTCTCCACATACGGTAATTTGTCGCCTTCCTGAATGCGGTGTAGCATGCCCAAGGTGCTCTCGGCGTAGTCAGGATGCAGGACATCGCGCAGGTTCAGGGCCGAAATTTCTTCGGAGCTATACCCGAGCGCTTCCCGCCAGGCCCGGTTCACGAAGATAAACTTGCCGTCGAGGGTCAGCAACTGGATCAAATCGGAGGTGTTGTCGACCAGATCCTGCAACTGCGCATTGGTATTCGATAGCGCCGAAGCAACGCGCCGTTTGTTGGTAACGTCTTCGCCGATGACCGTAAATGAGCTGACATGGCCATCCGACTCGTTTACGATCACCGAATTGAGCTGTACACTCCGGAAAGCTCCACTGCGGGTCAGCAGGTTGATTTCTTTCTGTTCGAAGAAACCCCCTTTGGTAATGGCCTCGTCGAAGTCCACTTCGAGCCGGGACCGGTCGGCGGGTGTAATGAGCGCTTCAAAAAAATTTTTACCGATGATGTCATCTGGTTGCCAGGCCGTTACCCGGTAAGTATAAGGGTTGACGTACGTCAGGATACCATTTCGTTCGATGGTCAGACCAACCAGATTCAGTTGATCGACCGTCTGCCGAACGTCGAAGGTCGATAAACCATCGGAAACGGCGATGCCGTCGCGTTCGTGCTGAAGCCGTTGACTTTCGGCCACTAATTCATCTTTGGTTTTTGCGGACCCGCGCATAATAAGTAGGTGGTAAGACCTTTCTGTCTGACTAGTTAAATTTACAAAAAATGTTGGTTTATGATAGCGAAACCTGGATGGCTGTCCAAAATCAGGCCGGTAACCTACCGTATAGACTGGTTTTCATGTGTAAGTATTGTTTATCTTGCTAAGGTTCCTCGGATCACTATGCTAAAACGTTGCCTGGGTGTCTGGATCGTGCTGACGACCGTAGCCTGCGAACCTTTCGACCTGACCAAAAAAACGTTTCCGGTTTGTGCCAAACCGTCTGCCAGCATTGGCTACTCCGCCGGTACGCTGGACGTCACCTTTTTTCTGGATAACCCCCAGGGCGATATTGGCGCCGTCGGCTGGGACCCCGGCGACGGCAAAGGCGTCGGCCGCACCGGAACGCGTGTAACCTACACGTACGACAAAGCGGGAACGTATACCATTACGCTCGTCATCGCCAACTCGTGCGACGACAAATTCACGACAACCCGCCAGATTACCGTTCGCAATTAACTGAATCATGCGCCTTCTTCTCACCATTTGTTCGATATTACCGGCTTTCGCAGCGGCCTGGGCGCAGGATCGTGTGCAGAATGTTCGGATACGGGTACTAGACTCCGCCCAAATCGAAGTTCGGTACGATCTGATCAATGCACGCCCCGGCGATTCCGTTTATGTCGCCATGGAAAGTCGGCTGCGGGGCGAACTGCGGCTGCTGCCGGAATACATCCGTGGGGATGTTGGCAGGCGGGTTACGGCGGGCAACGACCGTCGGATCGTCTGGGATGCGCTGGCCAATGGCTATTCCCTGAACGAAGACATCCGGGCGACGGTCCTGGTAAAAGCCAGTCTGGCAACCGACCGGCCAGCCCCTTCGACTCCGGTAATCGCCGATAAGCCCAATGTGACGACCACCAACCCCGCACCCGCTAAATCTGAAGACGCCGTTCCGCCTGCCATGACAAATCCTGGTCAGTCGGCTTCTACGCCGGAAAGTGCGGTGAAAAGGCGGTATGCCGGGCCGGCCTGGGCGCTGCTGTCGGCGGTGGCACCGGGCGTTGGCAACATGTTTGTACAGATGCCCAGACCGAAAATTGGCTTACGACCGTTAGTAACCGTAGGCTGTTATGGGCTCCTGATCTATGGCCTGAGTGAACGCCGGAAATCGCGCGACGAGTACACGATCTACGAGCAGCAGAAGAACGCGAAGGATGCTGAACCGTATTACCAGTCGGCCAACAATCACCACCACACGTACATCCTGGCGACTCGTGGAGCGCTGGTCGTAGCTGCGGCCGATGTGATCCTGACTTTCATGAAGGGGGTGCGTAACAGCCGGTTGCAGCGGGAAGCGCGGCAGGAGAGCCCTGTAAGCCTGCGCCCTGGACTTCAGGCCGGGCAACCAACGGCGGTGGTTCGGTACTCGTTTTAAAGACCGACTGGAATTCTGGTTGATGACTGTTTTTGTCAGCATGACAAAAAGGCTGTTTTGGCTTTTTCTGAATAATTTAGACAGTCTCTTAAGTGAAAAATGAAATGACTGATCACTGTAAACGTCTGTTGCTGGCATTTGGCCTGAGTTTTCTTAGTAGCCTAATCGGCGTTGCGCAGGTAGTGAGCCCATCGCCCCAGCCTTTTGTGTATTCGGCTTCCAGCGCCTGGCACCCCGTCGTGCTGAAAGCTGCTTCGGACCCGACGGGACGGTCGGCGCCAGCCGCAGCGGGACGGAGTGACGTCAGTGCGGGCGGGAAGAGTGCTTCGTCGGATTACAGACCAGCGTTTACCGGTGATTTCGTGACGAATCGCAACCGCTGGCGTGCCGGTACTATCGGGGATTACCATTACCAGATCGGACTCGGCTCGTATAGTATCCGGAAGCGGAACGTACGCACCCCGAAGCTGGCCTATACCGCGATCGATTTACCGCAGGAGATCAACCTGAACCGGGCGGAAGTCTTTACGATCAAGCTGGATGTGCTGGCCGATTCGGGGCAGGTACCAACGGGTGGTTTATTGTTCGGGGTAAAAGACTCACTGAACTTTTGCTCCTTTACCACCAATGGCCGGGGCGAGGTAGCTATCAAACGGGTAGCCAATGGACTGACATTTACGGATTACATGCCCGGCCTGCCATTCAAACCCGGTGTGCCGGTCGACAAAAACCGCAACCGGCTGACCATCAAACGTCGGGGCGAATACCTGCACTTTTACATCAACGAACAGGAAATTCGTACCAGCCCCTATGCCTTCCGAATGCTGTCCGGCAACGGCATTGGCCTGACCAGTTTCGGCTACTGGACCTCATTTCAGAAGCTGAGCGTGACGGTGGGATTGTAGGGGCGGAGGGGGAAGGGCCTGGGGATAAGAGGTTGGGGCAGAGGGTTGTTGACAGATCGTTTACCCTCTGCCCAAATCCCTTACCCACCTCAATTCCTCACCTGTTCGCCGGCGCGGTTGATGTTCATGAGCTGACCGTTCAGGAAAACGGCTGCGGTGTTGCCCCGAAATGGGGTTACGGCTTCATATTCGGGTTGAATGACCCATTCATCAGCCTCATTGACATATCCCCAGCGGCCCTGGCTACGGGCGCGTCGCCAGCCTCGTTCGTCGGCCCCTAGTTCGACTTTGTCGTAGGGTTTGTCGCCGAAATATTCTTTGTATTTGCCCTGACGAGCGTCGGCAGGGGTTGCCGGTTTCTGCTCAGGCTCTGTCGTTGCTATGCTTTCATCGGGTGGCGCGGTAACGACCATCGGTTTTTCGGCGGCTTTAGGAGGGTTGGCAGGCGTCGTTTCCGGTTCCGGCATTGTTTCCTCGGGTGTATCCGTATTGGCTGGCGTCGATGCCTCGGTTGTTTTTTCCGGCTCCTGCTGCCTAAAACTGGTCGATTTCCGTTCGGTGGTCTGTTCTGTTTTTCGCCTAGGTTTGGGTTCCGGCTCCTGGTCGTTGCCGCTTTTGATAAACCAGTAGATAATAGCCAGCAGGACCAGCGCAAACAGAACCCCGTAAATGCCGCTCCGGTCGGGCTTGTATACTTCTACCCGAACCGTGCTGAGGGGATTGTCGTTTGCGTCGAAAAGAGTGTAATCGGTCGTTTTTGAGGGGGTTACCCAGCCCCGGTTGATGGGCGAAAGCCCTTCGCCCAGATCGTCGATCGTAACGGCCAGCAGATTCTCTACTTCCCACGCCAGGGTTACCGACTGACCCTTGCGGACGCGCGCAGGAGTGGCCGTAAACGAGCGGACGACGGGCGGGGTTTCGGGTAGTTTCGGCGCTGGCTCCGGGGCCGGTTTGGGTAGTTCGACTTTCGCCGGTTGAACAGGGGGTGGAGTCACAACGACCGGTTCCGTCGGCCTGGGCGCTTCGACGACCGGACTGGGCTTTGGTGGTTCGGGTGTGGGGTCGATTAATTTTTCGAACTCATCCGGTTTCGTAACCGGAGCCATCACAGGAGGTGTGTTGACCAGGGGCGGTTCCGGTTTTGGGGGAGCCGTAGTTGCCGCCAGCCGCTGCAAAACGGTAGGTATCCAGCGGTTTTTGACAAAGTCGGGGGACAGTTTTAAGGACGAAGCAGCATTGACAATCTGATTCAGATCCTGATCGATCAGATGGCTGCGGGAGGGTTGGGCCAGTCGGGCAATGCGTGCCTGTATGTTCTGAAACAAAAGGCTGTTGTTACTCACCTCCAGACTTACGTCGTTCGCCCGTTTTAAGGCGTCCGTCAGCGAGAGGCCAGCCTGTTGAGCATCCTGTAGATAGCCGTTTGTCCGCCAGATATCCGGTCCATCCAGCACGATGGCTTCGCGGAGTCGGTCGGTCAGTTCGGTTTCTGTCATAGAAGGCGGTGATTCTGAAGTAAAAGAAGTACTTGCCGTAGCCTGAACTTGCCGCAGCACAGGTTTTTACCCGCGTTGCGGCAAGTCCATTAGTATCGTAACAGCAAATATTAATCGAACGTCACCACATTCCGCCGATAATCCACGGAAATTTTCCCAAACTTCGACAAAGCCGATTGGCCGAGCAGCAGTGGGGCTTTGGTACTGCGCACCACGCTCGCGTTTACATTTTCCAGCACCCGGTCGCCGATCTGTACTGATTTGAGCCGGATGACATCGCCCGGCGAGATGTCGCCGTTGGCATCCTGAAACTTTGATTGTCCCACGATGTCCGCTTCGGTAATGGCCCCCTGTTTGTACATGAATTCCGCTTCGGTGGCCGAAATGGAAATCAGGCTGGCTCCGGTGTCCAGAATGAATTTCATCGGTACGCCATTGACAATGACGGGCACCTTAAAAACCCCATTCTGCTTTTCCATCGCTACTTCGGTAGGGCCCGACCCGATTTGTTTAAGCGTCGGCTGAGCGGCTGTCGATGGAGCCCGGACCGCTTCTGTTTTTGCCGAATCAGGCTTGCTGCGTTTGGGACGCTTCGGCTGGTGACCGCCCGAGCGCGAACAGCCGGAACAGCCGGACAGATAAAACAGGCTGCTGAAAACCAGGGCTATGGATAGGGCGCGTGTCATGATGTAAGCAGGTTTACTCGTAACGAATCAGGGCTTTTGTTTTAACGCGCCAGCCGCCGTTTTCCAGCACAGCCTCGCCATCCCGACGCATGGTAATGCGCGTGTGCGCGGGGGTATAACTATTTTCACTCTCGCAGGCCGGTTCGATCATGTAGTTCCGGTACGTAATAAACCGGGCGACGCGGCCTGGGTCGGCTTCGAACCGGAACGCAGCCACTGCCGGGTTGTCGGCACTGACGCTGAAGCGGTAGGCCGATTCGGGCGAGAGCATATCAGACTTCTGCGTCAGGTCGAACTGGCCGCTCGGATCGGGCGGTGGAAAATAAAATACCTCCGATCGGACTGGTGTCGGCAACGGTTCGGGTGAGGGCTGAATCGGCGCGGGCGGTACCTGGGACTGAACCAGGGCCGATTCGAGGGAAGATTCCGTCTCAATGGAAGGCTCGCCCGAACGGGTTCCGGGTTTAGAGACAACCGTCTTTGGACTTTTCAACTGGCGGATCGCTTCGAGCGGATTGACATTGGGTCCTAATTCGGCCAGAAGAGCGTCGTACGCTTTAGCTTTCTGTCGGTTGGCATCCTGCTGACCAGCGTCCTGCTGCGATTGCCGGGGCTCATTCGTCGGCTTGGGGCGCCGGGCCGCGTCGAGCGAGCGGCTCAGCTGCGAATTATCGTTGCGTAGCCGAACGGCCTCTGCCTGCGCTTTCCGGTATAGCAGAAAATAAACGGCGGCTGCCCCCCCCAGCAAGCCCGCCAACGCACTGACGAGTATCATCCAGAATTGTTTTTCCTGTTCCTTTCGTACCTGTATTTCCAGCTTACTGATCTGAAGAGCCGTGTCTGAAACCTCGGTTTCTTCATCGCTGACGGGCTGGGTAGCCGTTGGCGAAGCGGTAGCAGTCGGTGTTACGCCGGGAGCTTCATCGGGCGGCAGCAGGTTGTCGATTTTCGCCAGAATCTGTTCCTGAACCGTTGGACTCAGGGGAACACTATACGGCTTTTCGGCTCTGTGAGTCGTATAAAACCGGGTGAGTTGTTTTCGGATGGCGGCATTCGCTTCGCCAGGAGCCATTGCCTGAAACGCCTGAGTGCCTTTCAGTTCGCTCAGTTCCTGCATTTTAGCGCCGACCTGATCCCAGCTTCCCACGGCCCGGATAATTTGCTGTGGGTCGCAGCCATCCCCGCAATTCAGCAACTGGGTATGGATCTCCTGCGCTTTGGGCTGCTTGATGCCCGCAAACACCGCTTTGGCTACCTCTTTCGTCAGCGTATCGACAGCCGCCTGATTGGCGCTCTGCGCCAACGTACGGGTGGCAGCTACGCTGACAATAATTGATAGAAAAGTAAGTCGTTTCATTATAGTACCGGGCCGCTGACCCGGTTGTGAGTGCTTAGCTAATTTAAGAGACACGCCCGGGCCTTTGGCCCGGTATTACGCCAGGGCATTTGCCAGCTTATTGATGGCGCCGATGAGCGGGTAGAAAAACAACGTTTCCTCGATCGGAGCGCCCAGCGCATCGGTCATGCCACTGTATTCGGCGGCTACGTCGCTTTCTTTCCGCTGAATCCCGTCCATGAGCGAAGTGTCCAGATGGGTTCGCAACTCCTGCTGCGCCACCACCAGGGCCCGGGCCGAGACGTTCAGATTGCGGACAAAGCTAAACTGCTGATTGATCGCAAAGAAGAAATCGATGAAGGCGTTGGTTTCTTTCAGCAACGAATCGATCACGTCGGGCTTGCGCAGGTCGGCGTAGGTCAATGTCGGAAATTCGTCGTTGAAGGTAGCCGGATACACATAACTGATGGCTTCGGTATCGACCGGACGGCTGCTCGAGGGCTGCATCAGTGCCCCTTTGCAGGTCACCTCTTTCGGGCCTTTGCGTTCGTAGAACAGCGTCAGTCCGCTGGCATCGTAGGTTTGTTCGTAAACTTTCTCGAAGATCGTCCGGGCTAGTTTGCCCAGCATCTGGTCGTCAGCGCTAATGATAGTCAGTACTTTAGAGCCCGTGCCACTGAACGTAATTGCCCCCGGCAGGCCGATGCCTTTGTGTTTCATCAGCCGCGCAATGTGATAAATCAGGGCGGTATAAAACAGCACAAAAACGACTTTTAGATCTTCGTCTTTCGCCAGCATCCCATTGAACGACAGCATACTCTTGGCTTTTACGTCGTTGCTCCGCTCGATCGAGAACCAGAATGCCATGATGTCTTCCGAGCGGTTTGTGTCCAGAATTCGCCGGTTATTATCGCTCAGGTTGCCGAGGCTCTGGCTTTCCAGCAGCGTCTGAATCCGGTCGGCATATTTACGGACGAAACCGTTGTGGCTGGCTGCGCCGTACTCGCTGAACGCATCGCCGTAAATGGCATTCCCCGCAAACCGGAACGACGTCAGCAGCTTGGGCTCGTTACGCTCGTAAACCACCACGTCGGAGGTGCCACCACCGATGTCTACGTTGATCACCGGCCGGGCCGATGCACTCAGGGTTGGATTTTGTTTATAATAATAGAACGGGGCCACCGATTCCGATACTTCTTTCAGCTTGCCGGTTGGCCCGCCGATGTAGCGATCGTAGAGCGACTGCCAGTCGGAGCGAAGCTGACTCACGCGGCCGGGGGTCATGCTGGCCGGAAAAAACCAGTATACCGTCGTCTGCGACAGATTTCCGCCTTCGGTCAGAACCTTGTTTTTGATCAGCATCAGCAACTCTTCCAGAAACGCTTCGACCCGGCGCTCGTTTTGGTCGCTGGTTTTGGCCCATTTCAGGTTTGTCGTAATCCGGTTCGAGCCGGCCGGTTGCCGCTCGACGTAGAACGGAATGTTGAAATCCGCCAGCGCCTGTGTTTGCTGATTGAAACTCAGGTTCAGCGGTTCGGCAATGGCCGTGCGCGTCGGGAAACTGTCGGGTTTGCCCGGGCCGATGGTGGGAGGTACAAACTCCAGATCGTACAGCAGAAACAGCTCGAAGAGGGCGGGATTGTACTGGGGTGGAGCCACCAGCGTTGCCACCTGAGGTGTCGTTTCGGCCACGTCGAACGGGCGGGGCGTGCCGCCGTCTACGCTGTATTCGATGTGGGTATTGGTGGTGCCGAAATCCACCGAAAAGGCAAACTGCTTGCTACCACCGTTGTACAACTGCCAGCGCGGAATCAGCAGGCCGTCCATGTCGCGGCCATCGGCGCGGATGTGCGTTTGCAGGTAGTCGAACTCTTCGCGCAGCACATAGTACACACTCGACCCGTCGGTATTTTGCTGGCGAACTGTGCGCTGATGAATCGACTCGGGCGTAAGCTGGGCGTTGCCCGGTTGTTTGAAATACGTTAGTTCGTATTGATTCTGGCTGTCGAAACCCGATTCGATCAGCTCGACCCGATAATCGGCAGGTACCGTGACAGCCCCCGAACGCACGAATGGGTAAACATTGACCGTGAACGAATTTTCAACGATAATTCCTTCGTTCGTCAGTTCATTCGGGGCCGTCGAACTGCCAATAGTCGGGCTATACATCCGTTCGAACGTAACGAACTGGTTACCCGGCTGGTTGGGCGCGGTTACCGGAATGTCGAGCGTGACGTTGATGCCGTTGCCCTGTGGTACCATCTTCAGCCGAACACGTCCCGTAAACAGATCCTCAACGTCGAAGAAATCGAAGAAGTCCTTTTTAAGTGGCAATAAAAAGCCCTTATCCGTGGCGGGGGTCTGTAGGTTTCCATCGAAGAAACGCCCCCGATCGGTGGGGAACGGAAGCCGGATCAGGTACGGCTCCAGCAGGTCGCTGACCGTCAGCCACGGATAATTGCCCGGCTGCCCCGGCAACGGCCGCTGATTGGTTCGCCACGGCTCGCGGACGTAGTAGGGAACCGGCGTGTTGGCGTTCCACTGGGTTTGCGGCACGTAAGTAAACTGCCGGAAAAAGCGATTTTGCAACGCCATCGGCCGTGGTTGACCGGGGTTCAGGCGGGCATATTTATCCGACTTGATGATGAAATCGCTGACCTGACTGATCGCGCCGACATCGGATTTTTTCTTTCGGAGCGGAAACCCCAGTACTTCGACAATATCGCCGGGACCGGTGGTCAGCTCATCGAAATCCTGATCGAATTTTTCGCGCGTGAGCAGTGGCTGGCCGTTGTGCGATTCGATGTGTTCGTAAAACAGCGTTGGGTTATGCTGCTGCAGCAACGCCCGGCTGCGGTTCAGGTAATCATCGACTTCGCGGAACCGGTCGCGGAAGGTCGGCATAAATTGCTTCAGGGCGTACCAGAATTTCTGGTATTCGATGTCACGCTGGTACAGCGGACAAACCGACGAGTCGAACAGCCGATCGTTGCCCATCGACACATCGACCCAGCTGAGATCATTTCCGGAGCTGAAGAACAAGGTTTTGGGCGAGGTACCACCCACTACGCGCCCGCGGTAGTTCAGTACGAACAGCCGGTTGATCGCGTCGAAATTGTATTCAGGCGCATCCTGGTCGAGAAATAGCTTCAACGCATCGCCGAGTCGTTTGTGACCTATGCTGGTCGACTGCCGCAGCCGGTCCAGATCGGTACGAATATCGAAAGGGGTAATGGTAACGTAGGTCTTCAGCTTGTCGTAATTGAAAAAGAGTTCACCCACGTCGAGGGCGTCGGATACGATACGCTGGTCATTGACGGTGCCGCTGAGGTCTGGCCGCAGAGCCAGGTTCAGAAAAGCCGACCGCACCAGGTCCATGCGGGCAAACGGGCTTGGAATCGAGGTAGGCTGTTTGCTGGTCTGCCCGCCTTGCGGATCGCGGATGGCGGCAATCTGGTCGGTACCGAGCGGTTTGCTGACGTACCAGTGCAGACCGGGTGTTGGGTTATGTAAACTGAATGTTGTTGGCATAGTTCATGGTCATTCGTGGTCATTGGCTTTGCGTCATTTCTGGTCATTCATGGTCATTTGCTGCGCGCCACTGGAGAGGAAGCAAATGACCATGAATGATAACTGAATGACTATCAAATGACTACTACTGATAGTTTAGTAATCCATCACTTTGGGCAGTTTTTCGCGGACAAAGCGGTCGGTGCCTTCGGAGAATAACTGGATAAATTTATCGGCTTCGCTGCCGTAGGCTTTCCCTTCGGCGGTTTTGTTGAGCGTCTGGTCCAAATCGTCGACGATGTCGAGTTTGACGTCCGATTCTCCGCCGAATAGTCCTTTCTTTTTCGGCTCGAAGCCGCGAACGGTATGGCCCAGGTTAGCCGCGTCGAGTAGGAACGGTTCGAAGGAGCGCTTGTTCTCGCGCATCTCGGTCAGCCACTGCCGAAAGGCTGCGTCGAAATTTTTGACGCTGTTGAAAAAGCCCGAGTTCAGAAACGAAGTCGAGATCTGGGGATTGGCTTTGGCCCACTGCACCGTCCCTGCGGCCTGTCGGATTCGCTGGCTGAGGTATGTGCTGAACAAAGCCATCTTCGACAGCGGCAGGCTGATGAGTTGTTTGGTAGCTCCGGCCAGGTTTCCCAACTGAATGCTGAGGCCATCCTGTTCGATGCCGAATTCTTTATAGACCGGATTGGTCGGACGACCGTTGGTGACGGCCAGACTCGCATCGTCGGTATTCATAAAATCGACAATCGACAGCGCCGAGGCCAGCTCCACAAAATGCGCTTCGTTCTTCTGCCCCCCCGCGCCGGGGTCGTACGTATACGCCTTGGTCTGGTCGTCGCCGATGTAATACAGCGCGTTGACCGACGGATTGACGCCTTTCTGGTAATAATTCAGCGCGGCTTTAGTTTTGGCGATAAACGAAGCCGGATCGATGAGTTTGTTTTCGTTGGTGGTCAGGCTGAAGTAGGGCATGACCGTAACGGCCCCGATTTTCGCGTTGGTCAAAAAAGCCGGGTTCGGAATCTGGCCGATGGCCTGAGCCCCGCGGATATTTTTGAGCAGGATCGGAAAACCAGCGGCACCCGTACCCCCAAAAATGGAGCTGATGATGAAAATCCGGTCGTTGGCCCCGAAGTTTTCTGCAAAGGCCTGAAACACATCCGAATAGCGAAACTGATTCAGCACCGTACTGCCGATGTTCGGATTGCCGACAAAACCGATGTCCATTTTGGTTTCCAGGTTTTCTTCCGAAAACAGCAGGCTGGCAAATGCTTTACTGGGTCCGTCCAGACCTTCGTAGTTGATGTAATCGCGGAATTTTTCCTGCTGAACCCCTTGTAATTCAAAAACATAGGTATCGGCAATGGTTGCATTGCCGCCGATGGACCGGTTCAGGGTTTTGATTTCGGTACCGAAGAAGCCCGAAGTCGGCTTGGTTTGCAGACCCGCCCGGATGTTGCCGTATTCGCGCAGCAGGTCTTTGGTCCGCAGCAGGTCGTCGTTGGTCGCATGCGGGTCGAGCACGATGGGAATGACCTCGTCGGTATTATTCAGCTTTACGCCCGATGCCAGCAGGAACGTCAGTGCTTTCAGCACCCGTGAGCCCGTTCCGCCAATCGCAAAAACAAATAGTTTAGCCATAAGAGTCAATAGTCGCTAGTCGTCAGTTGCTAGTCGTCAGCCACTTTTGACTGACGACTAGCAACTGACGACTTTGAAATTTATTTCGAAGGCCAGAGCATTGGCTGGTGTTTTGCGTTTTTACTAAAGTTTTTCATGATCATCGAGATGATAAAGAAGATCAGGGCGGTCAGCAGCGCCATCTCGAAAGCGTAACTGAAAAAGACGCTGATGCCCTGATCGAAGAGGGTGCCCTGGTCGGGATCGGCTTCGTCGCGCGGAATTTCCTGTCCGGCTTTCTGATAGCAGGTAACCAGCGCAATGATAAACAGCAGCAAGGCGCTTATGCCCGTCATCAGTAACCAGTGCCCCATACTGCTGAAACTGACCCTGTTGAAAGGCCAGATGTAAAAGGCAAAAGCAACGAGGAAAGCAATGCCAATGGCCGTCCAGGTCAAAGGTGACAGCAGCTCTTCCTGATACAGATCTTCGAGCAGATTGCCGTTTACGAACAGGTTGTAGAAGTTATAGAGGGATTCTTCCATGAGTGAAAAAAGTGAAGAATTAAGAATGAAGAGTGAAGAATACCTTTCCGGCTGATTAAATTATTCTTCACTCTTTATTCTTAATTCTTCACTCCATTTTGATAGTTAACGTGAAATATTCGGTTTGGTTATTCGGATTGTAAGCGCGTTCGACGCCCTGCAACAGGTTTTCCAGCCCGAATGTAGAGTTGGCATCGGGTGAGGCATCGTTGGTGGTATTGGTGCTGGCGATCCAGCGAGGTGGAAACTGCCGCTTTAGCTGAATGGTGGCCGTACGCTCACCGCGTGCGGGTTTGTCGGTGGTCAGTAGGAGCTTGTGCGTGGTTCCGTTTGCACCCGTGTACGCCTGAACCGCCGATACCCGAAAATTATCTTTTCCGGAAACCGCATACTGACTGGCATCGGTGAGCAGCGACGCTGGTACACGCAGGGCCGATAGATCCACCGCAACGGGAATCGTCAGGCTTTTGTCCGTAACGTCCGGCTGTACGTCCGTCAACTCATGAACCGCTTTGGCATGGCTGCGAACTTCTTCGTTGGAGCGCTTGAAGCGGCCTTTGCGGGCAGGGTCGCTGACCAGTACGGTATAAAACGGCGTCGTTGCTTTCGCGTCGCGGCCGAAAAACCACGAGTCGGCAAAGCCCGGCAACTGGTCGAAGCGCCGGATGGTCTGGTAGGCGGGGTCCTGGTAAAGCCGCTGCAGGGTTTCGTTGCGACCGATCAGGCAAAGGTAATAAGGGCGTTGGCCCGTGTATTTTTTCTTCGCGTTGTTCCAACTGTAATAGGTGCCGTCGAAGTCGGCTTCCAGCTTGATCACCAGCATCGAATGGGTGTTGGCGTAGGGATTGAAAACCGTTGTCAGGAGTGAGCTGGCGGCATCGAGGGTTTTCTGCGCGCTCATGCCCGTCAGGTTGGCATCCGAGTAGATCAGGTCGGAGACCAGTATGCTCAGGTCGTCGCTGGACGTGTTGCGGAGGATATCACTAAAAATCCGCTCGAAGTCGGTGCTGGTGGTTTTACCTTTCGTTTTGGCAACCGTAAAGATGTTTTTTTCCTTGAAGAACTGGGGCAACGATAACCCCAGCGGATTGACTTCGGTGTTGACGACGAAGAGTTTTCCCTGTCCTGGATTGACCGCATCGAACTCCGTCAGCACGTCGTTGAGGGTTCGTTTGAAGGCACCATTGCCTCCCGGCGCGTCGTAGGGAAACATGCTGCCGCTGGCTTCGAGATACAGGTTCAGGCGAAGCGGTTTGGTCGAGACAGCTGCCCCCGACAAGTTGATCGTCGGGTTTTTGCCATCTTTGGCGAGTTTGCGGTAAATACGGTTGCGTTTGATGTACGCCACCAGCGCCGACTCGTCGAGTTTGCCATCGGGTGTCAGTAGCGCTTTCGTTTTCTTATCCTTGCCGAGTGCCTGGCTTTCCTGGCCGACAAACACCCGAAGCGCATCGGCTTCTTCGACATCGATGGTGCTGTCTTCCAGCGCATCGCTGATTTTCTCATCCAGCTGGTCAGACGAGCTGGAACAGCCAGTCAGCCCACTTAACGAAGCAACCAGTACCAGCAACAAACAAAAACGAGTGCAGATCATGAATAATTCTTAGGGATTGATACGCCAGATCAGGTAACCGAAACGCCCAAATTTCGCCTGCACATTCTCACCTGTGGACAGATTACCTTTAAATTTTCTTAAATTACTATACAACCTAACGAAGCAGCCAGCCATTTTATGTCAATCGGTACCAGTAATCGATGAACGGACGTTTACCTTTGTAGTTCTATTGTTGATGACATGACGCTTCGCCACATTGTTTTAAGTTTTTTGCTGGCTCTTCCAATTCTCCTCCAAAATTGTGCGCAGGTAGCCCAGCCACCCGGTGGCAAGAAAGATACGCTGGCTCCGAAACTGATCAGTAGTATGCCAGCTCCCCGGCAGTTAAACTACAAAGGAAAGACCGTCGAGCTGGAGTTCGATGAATACGTCAACAGCGAGAATCTGCAGCAGAAAATCACGATTACGCCCCAGGACAGCAACACCTACCTGGTGAAATCGCTGCCGGAAGGCGTTCGCCTGACCTTCAACAAACCCTTTCAACCGAACACGACCTACACCATCGATTTTGCCGACGGCATCAAGGACATTACCGAACGGAACGTGGCTAAAAACACGAAAGTGGTCTTCAGTACCGGGGCCACGATCGATTCGTTGTACATTACCGGGAACGTAGTGGACGACGAAAGCCGACTGCCGTTGCTGGGGTTTGTGGTGGGGTTGTTTGCGCCGACGGATACCTTACCGATCAACCGGAAGCGCCCGCAGTATTTTGCCCGAACCGACAGCAGTGGCAACTACCGCATCGAGAACATCAAAACTGGAAAATATAAAGTATACGGCTTCGATGATAAAGATCTGAATCTGGTGAACAACACACCGGGCGAACGCGTCGCGTTTCGAGACAGCGTGCTGAACCTGAATCGGAACTATACGGATGTGAATCTGGTGGCGTTTCGGGGCTCGGGCAAACCGCGTATCAGCCGACGTGAGCGCACCGACGAAACCCTCGGACTCGAACTGAGCAGTGGTATTGCCAGCTACAAACTCCGCTTCGGGCGATTCTCGCCAACTACGTCGACGACAGCCGTCTCCACGACTGCTACGCCGACAACCACGCCGGTTCCAGCGCCAACGGCTCCGGCATCCACTACGGCCAAATCGACCACCGATACGATCGTGTCTTTTCTCGAAACTCCCAAAATGATTCGGCTGTTTCGACCCGCCAACCGGGCTGCCGACGATACACTGCACCTGACCATCATGGCCGAAGATTCGGTGGGCAACGTGACCGAACTGCGCGAGCGCGTTTATTTTTCACCGCTGAAAACGAGAGCCAAGAACCGGACTCCGCTTTCGGTGCAACTGACTCCACCCGCCACCGAGCCAATCGATAATAACCTGGAATTTACCCTGGTTTTCAATAAACCGATCTTCCGCTTCAATACCGATCTGATCGTGATCGGTCCGGATAGTACGAAGCCAATCAAGCTGGCGCCGACCGACCTGACCTGGAGCAACAACTTATCCCGGCTGGTCATTAAACAAAAAACCAACCTGCGCGATACGTTGCTGTTCCGACTGCAAAAGGGCGCTTTCATCAGCGTACAGGGCGATACATTGCCCCGCTATTCGACCCGGTACACCATCGCTAAGGAAGACAGCTATGGCCTGATTGCCGGGCGCGTGAATACGGCTGCACTGGGCTCCAACGTAAAAAACTACATCATCGAGTTGCTGGACGACAAGTACAAAGTCCTGCGAACAGCCTACGATACCCCAACGTACACCTTTGCCCGACTGAAACCGGGCTTATACCGCGTCCGGCTGATCAGCGACACCAACGGCAATCACCGACGCGACATCGGTAACGTGCAGAAAGGCCTTCAGCCCGAACGGATCGTATACGCGCCGGGTACTGAAGAGAACGGTACGATCCGGGTCAAGCAGGATTTCGAACTGACGGATATCGATTTCTGATAGACCTGCTGTTAACATCGTACGTCGTTTATAGGCCTTTTCACATTTCTGCTCTGAAGTACCAGCTAGCGCCTGCCAGAGTGAATTACTACACAGAATAGCCTGACTTTGAGCTAAGTATTTTTTACCAGGCTACCGCCACACGTTAATTAATAAGACGCTGCCCGCTCCACGTTTCATGTGGTGTATTTAGACCATTTCTGTATAAATTATTTTTTGATACACTTTGCAACAGCGGTGAGTAGTAGTACGTATTAGAAGCAGTCATGGATATTACCTACTACGTTTATGACCCGCTTTGACTTTTTAAAATCGCTTGGGTTTACCGGCGCTGCGCTCATGGCCGCCATGACCTCGTGCATTCGGGAAGAAGATACGGTTGTTGATGCACTGACCCTATCCGGTCAGCAAAGCACATCGCCTACCTCCTCTACGGCTCCCAGTAGCACCACAACATCTCCCACGTCGGGTACGACCAACTCAGGCGTAGATCTGAGCCAGATTACCAACCGGTTGCTGACCATCAACCTAAAGACGACAACCGCCCTACAAACCGTGGGCGGCTATATTGCGCAGAGTGGTATCGTCGTGGCTCAGGTCAGCTCGGGCGTTTACGTGGCCGTGACCCAAACGTGCAGCCATGAACCTAAAAAGGCTATTATCTTCAACAAAACAGAATTCTACTGTACACAGCACGGTGCCCGCTTCGACCTGACCGGAAAGGGTAAAAATAGCTTTGGTAGTAAGGGACTTACGGTTTACAAAACCGCTACCGATGGCACAACCCTGGTGGTGTACAGCTAAGCAAACAAACGGATTAATTTACCTGCAAAACCTATGAACGCGTTATTTCTCTCGCTGCTGACCACGTTGGTTACCCTGACATCAGGCTGGCAGCTTAATTTTGATCAGGCCAAAGCCGAGGCTGGACAAAACCACAAACTGATTCTGCTCAACTTTTCGGGTTCGGACTGGTGCGGACCGTGTATCAAACTGAAAAAGACGGTTTTCGAGTCAGCCCAATTCGAGCAATTTGCCGACGAACACCTTATCCTGGTGCGGGCCGATTTTCCCAGGTTGTCCAAAAACAAATTAGATACAAAACAGGAAGCTCATAACGAAGCCCTGGCCGAAAAGTATAACAAGCAGGGTAAATTCCCCTTTACGGTGCTGCTTGATCCAGACGGTCATGTTCTGAAGGAGTGGGATGGCTATCCGCAGGCGCTGACAGTGGATTCATTTGTGGCGTCTATTCAGGCGCAACTGCCTGCTCCGAAGTAGATGGAACCAACTGACAGCATTCATCAGTGGGTGGGGAGGCTCATGGGAAACCGCTTCGAAATCAGCGTCGTGAGCGCCGACGCCGACTGGGCCCAGGCCCGGCTGGCCGATGCCGTAGCCGAAATCAGCCGGATCGAACGCTTGCTCACTACCTTCGATGATGCGAGCCAAACCAACCAGATAAACGCCCGCGCAGGTCTTGGGCCCGTGCGGGTCGATGCGGAAGTGTTTGCGCTTATCCAACGGGCGTTACGGCTGTCGGTGCTTACCCAGGGGGCTTTCGACATTACGTACGGCTCGATCGACAAACGACTCTGGAACTTCGATACCGCTATGACTGCACTGCCCGATTCGCAAACGGCCCGGCGGCTGGTGCGGCTCATCAACTACCGGAATGTACTGCTCAACGAGTCTGACTCCACCGTATTTCTGAGAGAACGGGGCATGCGGATTGGCTTCGGGGGCATCGGCAAAGGGTACGCAGCCGAACAGGCGAAGCGACTGCTGCAATCGCTCGGGGTAACCAGCGGCATTGTCAACGCGGCCGGTGACCTGACCACCTGGGGAACGCAACCAAATGGCCAGCCCTGGACCATCGGCATTGCCGACCCCGCCCGCCAGGGAGTGGCCACCCGTGCTTTTTCGTACCTGAATATCAGTGACATGGCCGTAGCGACGTCGGGCAATTACGAAAAATACGCCCTGATCAACGGTCGACGCTATTCGCACACCATCGATCCGAAAACAGGCTACCCGGTATCGGGGATCAGGAGCGTAACCATCGTTGCGCCCAATGCTGAACTGGCCGACGCGCTGGCAACGCCCGTCATGGTGATGGGCGTCGATGTCGGACTTGATCTGATCAACCAGATGCGTCATATTGGCTGTATTATCCTGGATGAGAAGAACCGGCTCCATACCTCCCGTATTATTCGCCTGGTAACGCCAGCCGCTGTATAAAACTCAAGATTGTACCCACTCAAATCATGATGAAACGAATGAAGATTGTACTGCTGTTCGCCGTGGCTCTTTCGGGCGCTACGTTGTCGGGCTGCGTATCCGTGAAAGAATACCAGAAGAGCCGGATCAACGACGCTGATATGGAGCTGTCGGCCCGGAAGTCGGAGAAGTTCGAGCAGAATTTTTACCTCTATCGCGAAGGGGCAGCGGGGGCTAATGGCGGAAAAAGCGGGGGCGGCTGCGGCTGTAATTAAGCACTACAAGCATGAAGAAAATCTGCCTGTCGGTGGGGCTGCTCCTGAGTTTGTGGCGAGTCGGCTACGCCCAGCAAACGCCCGCTTATGAAAAACGTAAATTACAGGTGGCGGAGGTCAACCTGGTGTCGAGCTATTACGAGCAGGGTGGTGAAAATTCGGCGGTGACGGGCGGTATCGGCTCGGAGTACCTGCGCGATTACGCCCAGTCGTTCGATCTGGTACTTAAAACCACCGACCGGCGCAATCGCGAGCACAGCCTTGTATTCGATTTTAACCTGGATCATTACACGTCGGCGTCATCGGATCAGATCGATCCGCTCACGGTTTCGTCGGCTTCGCGAAGCGATACGCATATTTACCCGTCCGTTTCCTGGAGTATGCGCGACGACGCCCACCGCGTGACGAAAGGCATCTCGTTTGCCTATTCGACCGAATATGATTACAAATCGTACGGGGTCAATCTGAATTACAGTAAATCATCGGCCGATAACAACCGGGAGTTTACCCTGAGGGCGGGCGCTTTTTTCGATACCTGGACGGTGATCCTACCCGCCGAACTCAGGCCGGAAGGCTATGGGTCGGGCGCACACGGTGACCGCGATCCGGTCGATCATAAACCGCGCAACTCCTATAATCTCGGACTTTCGCTCTCGCAGGTCATCAATAAACGACTACAGGCGTTTTTTACGGTTGAACCGGCTTTTCAGCAGGGCCTGTTAAGTACGCCTTTCCATCGGATTTACTTTACCGAAGGCTCCGAAACCGTCGAGCGGTTACCCGGTTCGCGGTTCAAGTTGCCGTTGGGGGTGCGGCTCCACTACTTCCTTGGCGACCGGTTTATTTTTCGTACCTTCTATCGATATTACCTCGACAGCTGGGGTATGAAAGCGCATACGATCAATCTGGAGATGCCCATCAAATTGACGTCGTTTATTTCACTGAGCCCATTTTACCGGTATAGTCACCAGACAGCAGTACGGTATTTTGCGCCCTACGGCCAGCACGCTATTACGGACCGCTATTACACCAGTGACTACGACATCTCGGGCTTTCATAGTCAGTTTTTCGGGATGGGAGTAAGGCTGGCTCCGCCGGGGGGCGTATTGGGCATCGGTCACTGGCAAAGCGTTGAACTACGGTATGGCCGCTACGACCGGAGTGCGGGGATGGGCATGCAGGCCAACAGCCTGACTTTCCTGACCAAGTTTAAGTAACAGCGGAGCCAGCAGCGTGGGCTCGGTCAACAACAATCCTTGGCTGAGCTTGCCCCGTAAACGCCCTGATTCAGCCCTCGAAACCAGTCATTCACCCAGATTTGTTTTCTGACGCGGAGACAGTCCAGCAACTTTGGCTGTAGTTCCAGCTCAATAGAACAGTGCATAAAACTGACCTACAATAGTACTCGACTCTTGGGTAGTCTCTACGTAAGCAACTTCCTGAATTTATGAACTTAACTTCCGTGGCAGGGCTCGTGCCGCTGGTGATCGGCCTGCCCAATCTAACCAACTCATCGGAACCGCCGGGCCTGGGCCTTTTCATCGATCATCTGGAAAACGTATTGGGCAGCTCGTTCGATCTTAAAATTATTGCGAATTCGGCAGAGGTAGCCCGGCAGGCCGAGCAGGCGATACTGTCTGAAATCGCCCGTCTCGACGCCGTCCTGAGCCGCTATCGGCCCGATAGTGAGTTCAGTCGATGGCTGGCTGCTCCGCTCCAGCAGGCAGTTCCGGTTTCCAGCGACTTGTTGGCTATATTAACCGCTTTCGATCATTGGCAGGACCAAACGGGCGGAGCGATCAATGCCGCGGCTGAATACCTTGGCCAGCTTTGGCACCGAGCCGCCTTTGAGCAACACATGCCGACCGAAGCGGCTCGGCAGCAGGTTACGGGCGCGGTCAACCAGAAGCATTGGTTGCTGGATTCAGACCGACAAACCACCACTCGCCTGACGCAGGCGCCACTTCGATTAAATACCTTTACGAAGAGCTACATTCTGGATCAGGCGGCTAACGTAGCCCTGGGCCTTCCGGGGGTAGATGGGCTGGTGCTCAACGGTGGGGGAGACATCGTCGTTCGGGGTAACTGGCCGGAAACCGTTGCTATTGCCGATCCAAGAGCCGATGCAGAAAATGCAACACCGATTGCCCGATTGGCTGTACAAAACAAAGCCGTAGCCACCAGCGGAAACTATCGTCGGGGTTGGCAACTGGGGAATCAACGGATATCGCACATCATAGATCCACGCACCGGGCTACCCGCGCATGACATCATCAGCGCGACGGTGCTGCATTCGGATGCCGTAACGGCCGGGGCGCTGGCAACAGCTTTCAATATATTGACTCCCGATGAAAGCGCAGCGCTGGCGACTCAACTGCCCGATACAGAGTATCTGCTCGTTACGCGCACTGGACAGACCATAACCAGCCCGGACTGGCCGGGTACCGCCCTGCCGCTGCCCGAAGGGAGAGTTGTTGGCCCAAAACCAACTACTGCGCATCTGCTTTCGCTACCGACTAAAGACAAGCTGTGGAATGCCAGCCAGGAACTGCTGATTTCGTTCGAACTGGCCCGGTTCGAAGGGCGGTCGCATCGGCCATTCGTAGCCGTATGGGTCGAGGACGAGGCCGGTAATCCGGTTCGTCAGCTGGCGTTGTGGTACAATAAGCCCCGCTGGCTACATGATTTGCGCGACTGGTACAATCTTCGCGTCAGTCCGGACTTAGCCTCCTCGGTAACCAGCGCAACTCGTTCGCCAGGCCAATATACGCTCGTCTGGGATGGTAAGGACGACAAAGGTCAGTATGTGAAACAAGGTAAATACACCGTTCTGATCGAAGCCGCCCGCGAACATGGCAGCTACCAGCTGATGCGGGAAACGATGGATTTTAACGGAAAAGTCAAACAGCAACCCCTGCCCGGTAATGTCGAAATCACAGCCGCGTCCCTGGATTACCGCGAGAAGTCAGCAACCCGCTAACCGACAGCCGGTACAGGAGCAATCGACGGCAAAGCCAGGCAGCAAACGCTGGGCCGGGCTGGTTCGGTGGCTGCATCTGTATTTGTCGGTCGTGAGTTTTGTGCTGGTTCTTTTCTTTGCCGTAACGGGCCTGACGCTCAACCACGCCGACTGGTTCGACGATGCGACACGGACGACGGAGGTGAAAGGGCGGATCGATAGAACCTGGATAGTTGGTACCGATTCCAATGCGGTGAACAAACTGGCAATAGTGGAGTACCTCCGGTCGGTGCATCAGCTCAAAGGCAGTGTCAGCGAATTTCGGATCGACGACCGACAGGTCAGTCTTTCTTTTCATGGTCCTGGTTACTCCGCTGATGCGTTTATCGATCGACCGGAGGGAACCTATCAACTTACCGAAACCCGCATGGGCCTGGTCGCGATATTGAACGATCTGCACAAAGGGCGGGATACGGGACCGGGCTGGGCCTGGGTCATCGATGGGGCCGCTGTGTTTATGACGCTGGTTTCCTTAACGGGGCTGGCATTACTCCTGGTTCTGAAAAAACGCCGGCTCAGCGGTCTCTGGTGGCTACTGGCCGGAGCCCTGGCAAGCGGACTGGCCTACTGGTGGCTGGTTGTTTAAGTGTTTCGACTTCTCGGCCCGCAGAATTGTAAAGAAAGACCATACTCGTGCTGAGAAATGGCCGCCATCTCTAGTCGATTTATGGCCTTTTTAGGTCAGTCTTTTGCTTTGGATTTGTCTGAATTCGTCGGGTTGGCTTCCGGCTCCAGCATCCCCTGCATGGCCTGTTCGCCGTATTCCCGTTGCAGTGTACCCAGTTCTTTGTCCGAACGGGCGTCCGTCTGGTCGGTATTGCGGACAGCGCCTGGCTGGAGGTTATGTTTCTTTTCGAGATTGCCGACCTGAATATCCGATCGGTCCTTACGGGTCTTACGCATAGCTCTGAACAAGGTTAACGAAATGAACTCACTATTGCGATAAACTGCTGTGGAGTCATTTGTTTCATTAAGTTAACAATAACGTACAAGCGGTACGTCAACTTGTCCCGGATGATCCTATTCTGAGTTAAGGCTTGCTCACAAAACAAGATCGAGTTGTTGGCAAGCCTATAACTGGTTTCCCGAAAGGGTTTGAGTAGGGCAAAGCAAGCGTTCGCCATCCATCGATGGCGGTCGTTTTCTGGCCAATGCGGCTAGGGAATTACCTGACTGATGTCCCAGCACACGCCCAATACCCAGGCCGGATTCAAGGGTGAGGTGAATTTGACCACACCCTTGATTCTGAGGGTACGTACCTGACCCACCAACGGAATTCGAAAAACTTCTTCGAAACGGCTCGTGCCTTGTTTTAACTGCTCGACAAGACGGTGGGTCACCGCACGGTCAGCTTCTATGGAGCTGTCTGCCAACGTTTGGAGGGAGATGGACGTTCCGGGCTCCAGACCAAATAGACGATACATGCCGTCGGACCAGAAGAAGCGATCGGTTTCGCGGTCATAGTCCCAGCTTCCCAGGTTTGCCAGTTCTTCGGTTTGCTGTAAGAGGGTAAGCTGCTTGATCAGTTCCTGCTCTGCCTGTACCCGATCCGTAATATCGGTAAAGAAACAAAGCAGCGTTTGCTGTGCCTGCTCGGTAATAAGCACTTCGAACCACCGGCCATCCGTAGGGAGCTGGTAATCTACCCGTAGTTTCTGACCCGTGAGAGCCACCTGCTGATAGCAGGCCCGCAGTTCGTCTCCCTGCGGAAACACTTTCTGGCAACTCTTACCTTGTAAATCGTCTGGACATTCGCCCAGCAGGGCTGCCGCGGCAGGGTTAACCAGCAAATAGTGAAAATCGATAGGCATGCCATGCTGGTCACGAACAATCTGATACAGAATCAATCCGTTGAGAGAGTCTCTGAGCAGGGCCTGCAATAAGGTGTCATTGGATAGGCTAGTGGTCGATACCATCGCGAGTAGGGAGTATAGACTTGGTAAGATCAACGGGCAGCTACAGCTCTGTCGGCAGACGCGTTAGACGTAAAACGACCGGTTTTGCACATCCAGTCTCAGTCAGGTCTATGAATTGAGGCTTGTTCAGTAACTAATAAGCTCGATTCGACTCATCGATCTAACCGGCAAGGCGTTTGAGTGAATTTAACACGCTGTTGAAGCAACCGCTTGTCGAGTGTAGTTCCCGGAGGGAACGATGAAAACAGGTTAGTACAGCAAAAGAACAATAACCTTCACATAAGAATATACAATACTATTAACGATAGATTATTGATTTTAGATTCATAAATCCCACAGACCAGTCGAACTGAACAAGGAAAAATGTGCGAAGAACGCCCGAAGACTCTAATAATCAGGTGAAGAGTTCTTGCGATCTGCAGTGACTTAAATCCTGTTTTTCAATCGTAGTAACTACTGATTCTTACCATCATAGCGTCCCGGGAAAGTACAATCAATTATAATCCTGAAGAGATGGGCAGTGCAGATAGACTTGTATTCTGGCAGGCCCAGTTACCGATCAGTAAAAAAATCGACCTATCCCTCAAGAAATGGGCTGGCCAACCTGATTCGCTCTAAATTTTGAAACAGGTTACCTGCCAGCGGTTGCTGCTGGCGGTCGTCAGGGCAATACCTCACCGGTCCAACTTATGCGGTAGGCCTGCTGAACTTTTCGAACTTATATTCTGCCATCATTATGAAACTTCTGTGTAGCCTGCCTTTTGTGGTTGTCAGCGCTTTAGGCATTGGGATGAGTAGCTCCTTATCTTCGACCTATCCTCAACACCAGCAGGCACCCAGTCCGGATGTAGCCACTTACCCCGCCGATGTGCTGACGGACTGGCTGGCTCTCCAACTCCAAATCACTCAAACTACGCCGGCGGCTCCGCCCGTGGCCATTCGGCGCCTGGCTTATACGGGTGTGGCGCTTTATGAAGCCCTCGTACCCGGAATGACCGCTTATGAGTCCATTGCTCCCCGGTTGAATGGACTGACCACGTTGCCTGCAATAACTCCCGGGGTTTCGTACCACTGGCCTAGCTGTGCGAACGCGGCTCTGGCGACCATCTTTCGGGCGCTTTACCCCATGACTTCGCCGAAGAATAAAGCTGCCATCGATTCGCTGGAAGCCGCCCGCACAACACTCTACCAGTCGAAATGGCCAGAAGAGGAACTGACCCGGTCGGCCGATTTTGGCAAACGAATAGCAATTGCTGTATCTGAATGGGCTAAAACCGACGGCTATGATAACAACGCGCCCTATGCACTCCCTACAGGCGCTGGTAAGTACGTTCTGACACCCCCCAACTTCTCACCGGCGGCCCTTTGCAACTGGGGGCAATGCCGTCCACTGGTTAAAGGCAGCGATGCCGGTACGGATAAGACTCCGCCCATTCCTTATTCAGAAGACCCCGCATCCGCTTATTATGCCCAGGTCAGAGAGGTGTACGAGCTATCGCAGCATTTGACCCCCGAACAAAAGGCCATCGCGTTGTTCTGGGCCGACGATCCGGACGGCTCCAGCTTTGGGGGTGGTCACTGGATGGCTATACTGCATGAAGTATTGACTTCCCGGAAACCTAAGCTGGATATGGCGGCCAGGGCTTATGCTCAGTTGGGCATTACCTGCGCCGAAGCTACTTTCTGCGTCTTCAAAGGCAAGTACAAGTACAACGGCCTTCGGCCGATCACGTATATCCGTACGGTGATGAAGCAGCCCAACTGGAATACGCTGATCGTTACGCCCCCGCATCCGGAATATCCTTCGGGGCATGCCCTGATTTCGGGGGCAGCCGCTCAGACGCTGAGCCAGTTGTTCGGAGCCAGTTCCGCTTTCACGGATTCATGCTATACGTTTCGTGGCTACGGACCTCGTGCTTATACGTCCTTCGGGCAGGCGGCTCAGGAAGCCGCCGACTCGCGCGTCTACGGGGGCATTCATTACCGCCCCAGCTGTAATGCCAGCTTAGCAGACGGCAGAATCATAGCCCGAAATGTAGCCCAAACGCTTCGATTTATGCGGTAAACTTGGTTGAGAGAAATTTGCCTCAGTAGGAAGTACGACTTAAGCCCGCCGTTGGCTGTCGATTGAGTTCCAGCCAATACTGGCAAAGCGTCTCCATCGTTTTCCTGACCGAATTGATATCTACTGGTTTTAACAGAAACGAGTTGACGCCGGCCTGATAGCATTGATCGATCTCAAGAAAAGAAGCATCGGTACTCATCATCACGACCGGTATCGTTCGGAGGGTGGGGTGTTGCTTTAAGGCAAGCAGCGTCTGATGCCCATCCAGCCAAGGCATGTGTCGGTCCAGAACAATCAGACTGGGAGCAGGACTAAGGTGGTTCAGTGCCTCCAGCAGGGCCTGACCGCTGGCAAAGATGCGCAGGGGATAAGCCGTCAGGAAGCGGGAAAATACCTGCTGAACCAGGAGCCGGTAATTTACCGAGTCATCAACGATACAGATTAATCCTGGAATAGTCATCGGGCTATCTGGTTGAGCGTTAGACGAACTTCGTGTACCTGTTTTCGATGGCCCCTGAAAAGAAAATGTTATAGAACGGGCCGGCCAGCCCGGCGAATACCGGTTTTCTTATTCATAAAAAAGGTCGGCCCAATAAGCCGACCTTTTGCTTAACTCAACATACTCACTTGGTAGACTGCCCACAACAAGCTGATACAGGCTACAAACGGTCTACCAAATTAAATCCCTATTGAGGTTTGGTGCTGCCGCTCGACGAGTTGTCGCTCTGGCTGCTGCCACTACCACTACGTTTCATACGTCGGCCATTACCCTGGCCAGACGAGCCCGATGTAGAACCTGATGTTGAACCCGACTGGCCCGAAACCGAGTTGCCATCCTGGCTGCTCGTCCCCGACATGTTGTCGGAACTATTCATTGCGCCCGACCGCATACGTCCGCGACGACCCGATTGGCCCTGTCCACTACTTCCCGTGCTTCCATCGCTGGAAGAACTGCCGGAACTGTTTGTTCCCATTGTCGATCCACTGCTACCACTTCTACCGCCTTGGCTGGTGCCACTTTGAGCAGATGAACCATTGGATCCGCTTCCCGTTCCACTGGTGCCGGGAGCTGTTGTTTGTGCCTGAGCGTTGAAAGCCATTACTGCCAGTAAGAAGCTTCCCATCAAGATGATCTTTTTCATAGCTTTGAGTTGGTCGGCTAGCTGATTGTCCAAACTAACCAGCAGTGTAACGGCACAAAGATCTTTTTGGCTTTTAAAAAGGGGGTACTTTAATAGGAAATTAATTTTGGGCCCATAAGATCACTGTTTGTGCCGCTTATTGAGGGTTGGCCCGGCAGAAGTAGCTAAAACGTTATGACCGGCTACGCGCAGACGTAGTGAAACGGCTATAGTACTAAGCCAAAAAATCTACCCGGCAATCGGAAATGGCTTACGGACTAGTGATTGATTGGCTAATTTGCTGATTATTAAATACTTATTTATTGGTTTGCTTTCCCGCCACCTGCTTTCTGTTCCGTTCTGAATCGTTTTCAACAGCGACTCCAACCATACCAATGCATAACATTTTAGCCTAAAGAGGTTTGTTTTTAGTTAAGGGTTGACAAACACTTAGCTAATACGCAATGATGGCCGCCAACAGCACTGAACTACAAGATAATCTCCACTGGTACAAAGACGCTATTATTTATGAGCTACACATCAAAGCGTTCTGCGACGGAAATGCCGATGGGATTGGTGATTTTCAGGGACTGCTCGAAAAATTAGACTATATTCAGGATTTAGGGGTTACGGCCATCTGGCTTCTGCCATTCTATCCATCGCCCCTGCGCGACGATGGCTATGATATTGCCGACTACTACACCATCAATCCCTCATACGGGACCATCGACCAATTTAAACTCCTGCTCGACCAGGCTCACCAGCGAAACCTGAAAGTGATTACTGAGCTGGTCATCAACCATACCTCCGATCAGCACCCCTGGTTTCAACGCGCCCGAAAAGCACCCGTCGATTCGCCCGAACGCGCTTTCTACGTCTGGACCGATGACCCGACTCAGTATAAAGACGTTCGTATTATTTTTCAGGATTTCGAAACCTCCAACTGGAGTTGGGACCCCGAAGCGCAACAGTACTACTGGCACCGGTTCTTTCATCATCAGCCCGACTTGAACTACGATAACCCGCTGGTTCAGAGCGAGGTTTTTAAGATGATAGATTACTGGTGTGAGCTGGGCGTCGACGGTTTCCGGCTCGATGCTGTTCCGTATCTGTTCGAGCGGGAAGGCACCAACGGCGAAAACCTGCCCGAGACCCATGCGTTTCTGAAAAAGCTGCGGAAACACATCGATGATCATTTTCCGGGCGTCGCATTTCTGGCCGAAGCTAACATGTGGCCCGAAGATTCGGCGTCCTACTTCGGCGACGGCGATGAGTGCCACATGAACTACCATTTTCCGGTGATGCCGCGGCTGTTCATGGCCCTTCAACGGGAAGAGCGCTATCCGATTACCGATATTTTCGACCAGACGCCAGCCATTCCCGAAACCTGTCAGTGGGCTATTTTCCTGCGTAACCACGACGAGCTGACCCTCGAAATGGTAACCGACGAAGAGCGGGATTATATGTATAAAACCTACGCCCGAGACCCCAAGGCCCGTATTAACCTCGGTATCCGGCACCGACTGGCTCCACTCCTGGGAAATAATCGTAAGAAAATCGAGCTGATGAACAGCTTGCTTTTTTCGCTGCGAGGCACGCCGGTCATCTACTACGGCGATGAAATCGGCATGGGCGACAACGTCTATCTGGGCGACCGCGACGGCGTTCGAACACCCATGCAATGGTCGCCGGACCGCAACGGTGGTTTCTCGGCAACGAATCCGCAAAAGCTGTATCTGCCCGCCATCATCGACCCCGAGTATCATTTCGAATCTGTCAACGTAGAAACCCAGCGCCAAAATACGTCGTCGCTATTCTGGTTTATGAAGCGGATGATTACCCTGCGGAAGAACTATAAAGCTTTCGGCCGCGGGGATCTGAAATTCCTGAATGTCGAAAATCCTAAAGTCTTGGCCTTTACCCGCACTTACGAAGACGAAACACTGCTGGTTGTCGTCAATCTATCCAAATTTGCCCAGCCCGCTGAGATCGAGCTGACGGGCTTCAGCGGATATGTGCCGGTCGAAGCGTTCAGCCGAAACTCATTTCCGCCGATCACCCAAAGCGAAACGTACTTCTTCACGCTGGCAGCGCACGATTACCAATGGTTCGTGCTGGAGAAAACGCATACGGAAGCGGTTACACAAACCCAGTTGCCCACCATCCGTGTCGAAGCCTGGGAGCAGCTACTAAACAAGCGTACGCGCGACCGGCTGGAAACGAAAGTAATTCCAGACTATCTGTTGCGTAGTGAGTGGTTTAGCGATCGGAAAGAAACCCTGCGGGGCATTTCCATTCTGAGCCATTCGATGCTGACTCTGCCGACGGGTTCGGCCTACGTTTTGTTACTCGAAGCTTCGTTCGAACCGGGGTTGCCCGAAATTTTTCAGCTGCTGCTGGCATTGGCTCCCCAGGGCCAGGCCGATAAACTTATCAGCGATTGTCCGCAGGCGGTGCTGGCCAATCTGGAACTCGGCGCTGAATCGGGCCTGCTCTGCGATGGCATTTATCTGACGGAAGTGCAGCTGACTTTGCTGCAGAAAATGGCCCAGACAGGTCGGCAGACAGAAGGGGGGCTTATCTTCCAGAATACTTCTCTGCTAGCGGATTATGTGCGGGATCATGACACGATAAAACCGAAACTGGTCGCTTCCCGGTCCGATTACGCATCGATTAGCTACGATCGGCTGTTCGAACTCAAACTCTACCGGAAGCTGGATAAGTCCATCAATCCGGATGTCGAACTGACCCGGTTTCTATCCGAAAGTGCCGAATTTCCGTATGTTCCGATCTATGCCGGATCGTTGGAAACGACCTTGTCCGGCGACTCCATTATGCTGGGGTGTATGCAGGAAATGGTCGATCAGCATGGCGACGGAAAAAGCTACGTGCTGGATCGGATCAATAATTTCATCGAGCGGATTCTGGCTCGTGACCAGACGCAGTTAGCTCGGGCAACCGATGCCCCACGGGGCACGTTGAGCCAACCGATTCCTTTCGGGGAGTTACCCGCCGAAACGCAGGAGTTGCTGGGACATCGAGCCGCTCAGCAAGCTCAGCAACTGGGTACGCGCATCGGCCAGATGCACCTGGCGCTGGCTTCCAACCATTCGTCAAAGGATTTTACCCCGGAAGAATTTTCACTGCATTACCAGCGGTCGTTGTTCGCGGGCTTACAGTCGCTGGTGCGGGCCAGTTACCAGAGTCAGAAACGGAACCTATCCCGGCTTCCTGACGACATAAAACAGGATGCTGAATGGCTGCTGAATCAGAAAGAGGAGGTGCTGAAGCGGCTGAAACGGATCTATACCAAAAAGCTGGACATAACGAAAATCCGGATTCACGGCGATTTGCAGCTGGATAAGATTCTACTTACTGGAAAAGACCTTGCCATTCAGGATTTCGGCGGTGAGGCCAGCCGCAGTTATAGCGAACGCCGGCTCAAACGCTCACCCCTGCGCGACGTAGCGGCCATGATACGCTCCTTTTATTATGTCGGTTACGAAGGCTTTCTACGTACGAATCAGGTTTCGAAAGAAGACAGCGCCCGGGTAATGCCATACGCCGAATTCTGGGCGAATTACATGAGCGGATTCTTCATCGACGCTTATCTGAAAACCGTTCAGGGCAGTTCGTTCATTCCGGCTCAACCCGAGGACCTGCAAATGCTGCTGGAAACGTTCCTGCTCGAAAAAGCGATTACTGATTTGAATGCTGAACTAAACCTCCGTCCCGACTGGGTGCGTGTGCCGCTGCAACTGATCCAATCCATAATTGGGCAACCCCGGTACGATGAAATACACGTACAGGCAGAAGCCCCCGTAGGCAGTAACCCTTAATGGAGTAGGGCCGCATCGGCCTCCGGCTGGACATCGACCTGCGTGCTGATCGTTCTGCGGCCCGTCAGCAATACCAGCAGAGCCAGGGTCGCCGAGCCCGCCATTCCGACCACCATCGGAATGGCGGAGGGAGTTTCGAACAGGCTCACAAAAACAGAAATCAGGGTACCCATACCCATCTGAAGGGCACCCATCAGGGCCGAAGCACTACCGGCATTTTTGGCAAACGGAGCCAGGGATAACGCTGCGGCATTGGGGTTGGTAAAACCGATGCAGCACAGGAACAGAAACAAAAAAACGATGGTAATCGGGAGCGTTAGCAAACCGTTTAGCGCCACGGCCAGAAAAACCAGGGCAATGATTACCTGGCAGACCAACGCAACGCCGACGATCTGCTCACTCCTATATTTTCGTAGTAGTAAGGTGTTGACCTGACTTGAGCCGATGAAACCGACGGAAAGAAAGGCGAATATCCAGCCGTATACTTTTTCGTCGGTGTGGAAGACTTCCATAAACAGAATCGGTGAGCCCGACACATAGGCAAACAGGCCCGAAAAGGCGATGGCGCTGGTAAAGGCATAGGTGTAAAACTGGGGCTCGCGCAGCACCTGCCAGAAATTGAGCAGGATCGGTCTGGGCTTCAGCGAGATCGATCTGTCGGGTTTATAGCTGGCTGGCAGCCAGAAAAAAACGGCGAGCAGGATAGCGATGCCCATTGCCATCAGGATGACGAATACCGTTTGCCAGCCGAAAGCAGCGGTCACATACCCCCCGACGGTCGGGGCGATCATCGGCGAAGCGCCCACCACAAGCAGTAGAAGAGAAAATACCTTCGCGTTGTCCTTCACCGGAAACAAGTCGCGAACCATGGCCACCGACGCGACTGCTGCCGCGCAACTGCCGATAGCCTGAACGACCCGCATGAAAATCAGCCCGTCGATACTCGTCGTAAAGGCACAGCCTGCGGAGGCCACTATGTAAACGATCAGCCCGATATACAAGGGTTTTTTTCGCCCAAAGCGGTCGAGCAAGGGTCCGTAAAGAAGCTGCCCTACCGAAATGCCAATGAAAAAACCCGATAAGGAAAGCGAGACTTTGGCTGCGGTGGTGTGCAGGTCTTTGGCAATAGCCGGGAAACCCGGCAGATACATGTCAATCGAAAACGGACCCAGCGCCGTTAAACTGCCTAAAATCAGGATAAGAAAAAAATACGTCTTTTTAGACATCAGGAATTGATAAAGTGAAAGCGATTCCGGCTTCTATTGCCGGACCAGCCGACTAATTATGCTTCGTTCTGGTGTACTATCTATACACAAGTTGCAGCTCAATAATTTCCGAAAAGCTCACGGATTATACCGAAATCAGGCAACGACTGAACAAAATGCCTGGTTAAATAATCTTAGGGCCGTAAACGATAGTGATAGTTGTGGCTGATATTCACCCGAGAGCCCATACCTTTGCGGCCGTACTTCTCTTGAACGCCCGACCGTATCATGCACGTCAAGCCGAAAAAAGAACTCGGTCAACATTTTTTGAAAGACCTGAGCATTGCCCAGCGTATCGCCGACCTGCTGACCGGACAAGGGGGCTACAAATCGATTCTGGAAATCGGGCCGGGCATGGGTGTACTCACGCAGTTCCTGCTGGCAGACAATCGGTTCGATACCTACGTAATTGAGATCGATCGGGAGTCGGTCGATTACCTGAAAGGCCATTTTCCGGCGCTGGAAGGTCGTATTCTGGCCGCCGATTTTCTGAACATCCGGCCTGATCTGCTACCCGCCAAACAACCGGATTCGACAGCGCCTTTCGCCGTCATCGGTAATTTCCCGTATAACATCTCGACGCAGATTCTTTTTAAAGTGCTGGACATGCGCGAGCGGGTGCCCGAAGTGGTGGGTATGTTTCAGCGCGAAGTGGCACAACGGGTTGCCTCTGGTCCAGGCAATAAAGACTACGGAATTTTGAGCGTACTGCTTCAGGCGTGGTACGACATTAAATACGAATTCACGGTGCCACCGGATGTATTCAATCCACCCCCCAAAGTGCATTCGGGTGTGATTTCGTTGCGTCGAAACGCCAAGACCGATCTGGGCTGTGACCAGCGAAAGTTTACCCAGGTTGTTAAACATGGGTTCAATCAGCGCCGGAAAACCCTGCGCAATGCGCTGAAGCCGCTGAATCCGTCGGAAGCCGCTCTGGCCAGTTCGTTTATGGACAAACGGGCCGAACAACTAAGCGTGGCCGACTTTATAGAACTGACAAGGTTAATGAGTAATGAATGATGAAGAATGAATAATGAGCCGCATCGCTAAACCATTATCCCGTCTTCGTTTTACATTATCCATTAAAAGATGACGTTCGAACTAACAAAAGAATACCTCGATTACATCCAGGCGGCCATCGAAGCGGGTGACGAAAGCCGGCTCAGGACGGCCATGGAAGAACTGTTTCCGGCCGATATTTCGGGGATTCTGGATGAACTGGAGCCCGAGTCGGCTCACTACCTGCTGAGCCTGCTGGACAAATCCGTCGGGGCCGAAATCCTGGCGAACATCGATCCGACGGAGCGGACGAATCTGCTCAAGCTGTTCACCTCGGAAGAACTCGCTCCATTTATCAACCAGATGGATTCCGACGATGCCGTGGATTTGCTGAATCAGCAACCCATTCAGGTGCGCGAAGAAGTAATCGGCCTGCTCGAAGACCGTGAACAGGCGCGGTTTATTCTGGATCTGCTGCACTACGAAGACGGCGTGGCGGGGAGTTTGATGCAGAAGGAGCTGATCCGCATCAACGTTAACCTGACGGTAAATGCCTGCATCGAAGAAATCCGGCAGCAGGCCGAAGATGTCGAGAATGTCTACGCCGTTTATGTGGTCGATGATGTGGGAAAACTGCTCGGGCTGGTATCGCTGAAGAAAATCGTACTGGCGCGCAAAAACGCCAAAATCGCCGACATATACGATGAAGACGTGGTCTTTGTAGAGACGTACCGCCCCGTTACCGAAGTGGCCGAGGTGATGCAGAAATATGACCTGGACGCCATCCCGGTCGTAAACGTGCAACAGCGGCTTCTGGGACGGATCACTATCGACGACGTCGTGGACGTCATTACCGAACAGGCCGAAGAAGATATTCAGGTGATTTCAGGTTTATCGGGGGAAGCCGAAGAAGACGACAGCATCTGGAAACGCTCGAAAGTGCAGTTGCCCTGGCTGGTAGCGGGCGCGATTGGAAGTTTGCTGGCTGCCACCGTGATCAATGGGTTTCAGAGCGAGCTGGGGAAAGTAGCAGCTCTGGCCGCTTTCATTCCGATCATCGGGTCGACGGGGGGCAACGTTGGCATCCAGACCTCTTCATTGATTTTGCAAAGCCTGACCGACACCTCCGGGCTGAGCATGACGATGGCCAAACGACTGCTCCGGACGCTGCTCGTCGCGATCATCAATGGATTGGTAGTCGGGCTGATTGCGGGGGTTTACACGTTTATTATCGGCGAGCCGCGGCTGTTTTTCGTCGTCGCGATTTCGCTGCTTTCGGTGGTTCTGCTGGCTTCATTTATGGGCACCGTAACCCCGCTGGTACTCAATCGGATAGGCGTCAACCCGGCAGTAGCTTCCGGGCCGTTTATCACCACGGCGAATGACCTGATCGGCATTGGTGTCTATTTTCTGATTGCGCAGGGATTGCTGGCGGAGGTCTGATTTTTGCGTTGTATCATCAGAGCGAACTACTCACTTTTTTATACATTTAGTGCTGGAGACCCTAATTGATCCAGCTACCTCATGGATATAGCCATACCGACGGCACACGTGTTAAAGGCTCGTAAGGCCACCCAGTTGATTTTTCTGGTCTGCGGTCTTGGCATGGCCAGCTGGGCTCCGATGGTTCCTTATGCCAAAGACCGCCTGGCCTTAAACGATGCCAACCTGGGCTTACTGCTGCTGATGCTGGGCGCCGGAGCCATGCTGATGATGCCTACTTCGGGGTGGCTGGTGAGTCGTTTCGGTAGCCGTATCATTATGGCCAGTGCGGTGCTGGTCATGGCGCTGGCGCTGCCCCTGCTGCTTATTCTTCCTTCTACCGCGGCCATGGCCATAACGCTGTTCCTGTTCGGCGCGGGCGTTGGTGCCGTAGACGTAGCGATGAACGCGCATGGAGTACAAGTGCAGAACCTGTACGCAAGCCCCATTATGTCGTCGTTGCATGGCCTCTTTAGCGTGGGCGGATTGTTCGGTTCCCTGGGCTTAGGCTTTCTGATCAAGCTGGGACTCAATCCGGTCTATGCGATTGTCAGTATTGCTACGCTGATGATCCTAATCATGCTAACCCAATACCGGCACTTGTTTCCGGCCGATGTCGAGCGGCAGATTGTTTCCCGGTTCTCTCCGGTAAATGAAGAGCCAACGCCGGGAAAGCGACGCTTTGGGTGGTTGCGTGGCAGTGTTCTTTTTCTGGGCCTGATGTGCTTTGCTGTATTTCTGGCAGAAGGAGCCATCCTCGACTGGAGTGCTATCTTTCTACGGGATATCAAAGGCATGGAGGCAGAGTTGTCGGGAGCTGGTTATGCCGCTTTTTCGGTCGCGATGGCCGTAATGCGGTTGGTGGGCGATAAACTGGTGGCTCGCCTGAATGGGAAAACGGTCGTGGTGGGGGGAAGTTTGCTGGGAGCCGCAGGACTAATCTTGGCTATCCTAAGCCCCTGGGTAGCTGGAGCACTGGCCGGATTTATACTGCTGGGTTTGGGAGTCGCCAATATCGTTCCAATATTCTTCAGCGCAGCAGGCAGATTGACGGGTATAGCTCCAACGGTGAGTATATCGGCCATTACGACGATCGGCTATTCGGGCTTGCTGGCCGGTCCGGCTTTGCTGGGGTTTATTGCCAATCAGTTCTCGCTCTCCGTGGCTTTGGGTTTTGTCGTGTTGCTGTTGTTGGTAGTGGCGTTGGGCTACGGAGCAAAAGGGAACTAAAGAAGTGTCCAGTGTAACTCGGTTAACAGATGGATGCAACCTCAGTATCAGGGATTCCGGACTCTCTCGAAACCAGTACCCAGCTACGTGGTTTAAGGCTATTTAGTTGATCGCCTGCCAGAAGCTTTGGATAATCACTTAGCAGTCGTTGCAATAATCCTCAGGATCATAGCTCGTTTCTCTTAACTCATCAAGTGAGCCGTCCTGATAAAGGTGAAAGATCGTTTTCGCCATTTCTGAATGGGTCGACAAGGGTAGTTTGGAAGGCTATTGATGCAATTTATCGAACAGTCATGCAACAAAAATTCTCCCAAGCATGAGAGCAATTAGAAAGTCCTCTGTATCAATACTATTTCTGGTGGACTTAACAACGGGGAATAGGCAATAACATCTGCGTTATCGCGATGCGTTAACTACAAGAACTCATTTACGAACAACTCTAAAAAGCAACGTATCAGAACTAAGTCCAGTGAATAGACCTAAACCGTTATGTACGGATGAAGTTGGTATGTTCACTAAGGATGACTGGTTTGAAAATCCGCTATTGTAAAGTTTTGCATAATCGGCATTGACACGAAATAAGATAAGTTGGTGAAGCCCAAAATATTGAAATTGAGCCATATTGATCTCAATTGTATTGGTCATAGTGGGCTTACTACTAAAAACGAAAGGGTTGATGTTTTGGCCAGTCGGCGCCGTAACTATAGGCACTGGATGCTTTTCCACGTTATATACAGCTACGTAGTAATACGCGTTATTCGGGTTTGACCAGCTTAATCGAATCGAGGTATTGTTTGTCAACTGATCCCCTAGTTTGTCCGTTATCGTAATGGGTTTCAAAAGAACACTATCAACACTCTGGGAAAACTTTTCAGGCGCTTCTGGTATAGTGGTTTCAGCGGCTATCAGTTGGTCAGCATACGTAAAATTAAGTGTATAAGACTCTCCTGTTTTAATTAGAAACGGTTCGGTCAAGGTGTAAGTGCCAGTGCCCACTGATTTCATCAATTGCGCGTGTTGCTGGTTAGAGAAAGTGAGAGTTAAACCGTCGAGAGGTTCTTCATTATTTTTATTACTATCATAGGAAACGGCTTTCTTTAGCTTAACGCGTACTGGCTTACCTGGGTACAAATAGGCTTCAACCACCACAGAAGCATGGCTTGCGGGGTCTGTAATCACTGGCCTGCAGTGGTAGCTTAAGCCAATAAGTAACACCAAAGCCAGAATTTTCAATGATGATTGCATCTTATCGGAGCTTCACAGAAATGGAAATGCTGGGCGTAAATCCCAGATAATTTAGTTGAGTGGTCAGCAAACTGCTTTCCGTAACCGTATTCTGTTTATCCACCTTATTAAGCATAGCATATTTATAATACCAGACGTTTGTCCGGTCATACAGGTTAAACAGTGAGCCGTTTAGGCTGCCGTGTTTAAATAGGTAGGAAGCTAAGAAATCCAGTCGGTGAAATGACGGGTAACGTCTTTGATTGTAGTTGGTCGTCTGCGGGTAGTATTGCGACGTGCCGTCGGGATAAGTGAGTGCGTAACTACCTGTGATCGCGGTATACGGTCGGCCAGTGGCAAATAGCCATGACAACGAAAAACTCCAGCGATTCAGTGTCAGTAAGCCAGTTGCTTTTAACTCATGACGAACATCAGTATTGGCTGGAAATGTATAATTGACAAAGTCGGGTACACGTTTGTGAGCGTAAGCCAACGAATAACCAAGCCATCCTGTTAGCATACCCACTTTTTTCTGAATCAGCACGTCTACACCGCTGATGTAGCTGGTGCCCGTGTAGAAAGTGGCCTCTGTTGTTTGCTTGAGTAGAGTTTGTGATACATTTACTAATGAAAATCGAGTATCGTTCCAGAGAAGTTTGTGATAGGATTCAATGTCGAAAAGGAATCCCTCTTTCTCGAAAGTCAGGCCAGCAACACTGTGCTAGGCCGAGGTAGGTTTAATCGCTGTAGAACCCGACAGTACCCAAAACCCCCGACTCGATACATCGTCCCGATCGACCTGTTTGGCAAACTGATTGAACAGTCCGGAACTGGCTTTGACTTTGACCGAACGACTATGGGTATGGATCATGGTTAACCGGGGTTCTGGATAAACTCGTCGGCCTGGACCATAATACGACAATCGAAAACCCGCTGTTACCTGCGTTTTCTGATTAAAGAGATGGCTTTCCTGTTGTACAAATACACTAGAAATCAACCCTGCGTTCGCCTGGTTCAAAACAGTAACTGTATCGTTTTGCCGGTAACTAAAATTTATAGATAGACAACTAATCGCCAGACCTATGTCTATTGTGTTATTCCGCTCAGTTCTTAACCTGACTGCCGAATTCACACTGGATTCAGTTAATCGGTTATCTTCCAGTGTTCCATACTTTACGCTGGTAAAGCCTCCCTCCTGCAAGGCGAGGCTGGTCTGGAGGCCGTTGTTTCTCCGGCTGAAATAGTATGAACGGCTTAGAACGGTGTTCAGCGATGTGGTTTTGCTGATTTTAGTCGCCCATTGAACGCTAGCACCTGTATTGCCCCAATGAATCGAATCGGCGTTAATGACACTGACCCCACCAAATACGGGTATATCACTGATACTTGTGTTGTTTGTGTAATCTTTGCCCGTGTAAAAGCTGACTGACAGGCGGTTGGTTGAATTGGCCTGGTAGCTGAATTTCGCATTTAGGTCGTAGAAAGAAGCCTGCAAAGAGTATGAACTGCTAAATTGATTCAGGAAGCCATTTTGCTGTACTCGGTTTGCATCATATACCGAACCAAATAATTTAGTAAACAGCGGACTTTGCCAGGAACGACGAGCGGCTACTAAAAAGGTTGACTTCCGGGAAATAGGACCTTCCACTAAGCCGCTCACGCTCAATAAACCTATTGACGCTTCCGCATTGAAATGTTTTTTATTGCCGTCTCGAACGCTTATATCAACCAACCCTGACACTCTGCCACCATACAACGCCGAGTACCCTCCTTTGCTGAGCTCAATCTGCTTGATCGTGCCTGGGTTGAAGGCACTAAAAAAACCGTGCAGATGATCAACATAATAGATTGGAATCCCATCGTACAGGACCAGATTCTGGTCTGGCGTACTGCCCCGGATATATAACCCTGCCGACGACTGGTTCGATGCACTTATACCAGGTAATAACTGAAAAGACCGAAAGGCATCTTTCTCACCAATAGCAGGTAATTTATTTAGCGCATCAGGGCCGATACTATAGCTGCTGATTGCCTGATTAGCTTTCAGTAATTCAATTTTACTACCTATAATGTTGACTTCCTGAAGATCAACAGAACCGCTCTCTAAACTTATAAGGAGATTCGCATTGGCCGCAGCTATTCGTAACGAACAAGGACGATACCCGACATAGTTTATGTGGATCGTGATCGAGTCGGACGAGGCACTATTCAGCGTAAAAGCGAAATAACCTTCTTTATCGGTAAGGATGTGAATAGATCGTTCTCGAACAGATACCGTAGCGTCAGGAAGGGACTCTTCAGTAGCCCGGTCTATTAGTTTACCCGAAATGATTATGGTCTGTGCTAAACTCGCTCCGGGCAGCAACAATCCCAGCAACCAGGTAGCATACATTTGCCGAAATTGTTTTAGGCCGCTCCGGCCACCGCTATTCATGAACCAGCGTCCCTTTGATGGTAATAATGCCAACTTGGGGTACGTTAAGTACGTTCGATACCATAAGCGTAGCTGTGTCTAGCTGATCAATGGTCGATGTGCCGTCTATACCGAAAACTTTGGTACCCGAAATCGTTATTTTTTTGCCGTTATCAAGCAATTTCCAGCTTCCGTTTTGGATTGGGCTTCCAGTATTGTCCATACCACTAACTGTGCCGTCATCATTGAATTTAACCCGCACAGTAGCGAGCCCGGACGGATCGTCAGATTTACCCCGCTGAAAATCCAGTTGATAGCCCCCACCAACAGCAGATGCCTGATCGAACAACCAGATTTTAGAAGTTAGATTGGGCAAGGATGGATTGACAAGAGTGTCAGATGAGGATTTGCAAGCAACTAGCCACAATCCTGTGAACAGAACAAATACTAGACTGTTACTCAGGAAGGACTCTTTAATAAATCGGATAATAGTTGGGCTAAAAGTCCGTATTAGCTGTATTGCTATATAATATGAGAGGAGAGAAAATAAGGCTCCTAATAAAGAATACGTTATCTTTCTGAGGGAGAAATATCCCCAGATATATGATATAAATATTCCGAAAATTGACCATGCAAAAAATAGGGTATAATCTGGTAGTTTGTGTGCCATTGCAAAATAAAATAAATGGTGTGACGCTCAAAAATATAATTTATAATCGAGTCTTTATCTTATTATTAAATATGTTCTCATATAAGAGTAAACAAGTGAGAAAAGCACGCTTAAACAAGCGTATTTAGGGAAATTTATTTAGTATCTGGTTGTTTTACTAATTGCAGTATAACATCTGGAGATTTTAACGAATCTGCCAAAATACTTTCATTTGTCTCTATGTTATCAGATAAATAAATTAACAGGATGTACCATAAATCGAGTATCAGTGTAGAAATACAGAATACAAACAAGATGAAATTTATGCCATTATAATATAAGTAAATACCCAGCGACATAGACAAAGTACCAAATGCTTTAGCCCATGATATTGCCTTAGACTTAACTGAAGCGCATTTGTATTTAGAAATATATAATTGACTTATGTACAAAACTGACATTAATAGATTTAGAGTATATCCAGATAAAAGTCCTAAATCATCATTACAATAAACTCTCATCATCCAAACAAATAGCAAACCTACCAATAATAAGAGAAAATATTTGAAACTGTATTTTTTTAAAAAACTATAAGAATGATTTTTTAAAAAGAGCTTTAACGAACAATAAGCAATATATATGTCGAGTATAAGCCAAATTGAAGATCCAATTTTATGAAGTATGCCAAGAGGTCCTATTAGAGTGATACTCCAAGCAAATTCCCAAGCTATATTTAATGGTATTATTAATGTGGGAATTTCTACCTTCCCATGACGTTTAGCATTTTGAATAATCTTAACATAGGTATATACCCACAGTAAAAATCCAATACACCAGCATAAAAATACTTTTGTTGAAAAAAGAAAAAAATACCAGTCAAGACATTTGTAAATCTTATCAAACGAATCATTCATAAAACTTAATGAGCAAATATTTAAATTAAACTTGTGTAGAGATTATTAGCAAAATTAAAACAAACCTATCAATCTGTTTATTGTATATGACATTGTAGATTTTAATTAAAATTTTGAATAGCATAAACAAATTCAATAAACACTATCATTGAAACTAAACTGAAGAAGAGAGTTATGAGAAAAGGTTTTATATACAGATAGCCTATTCTATAAGTTAAAAACAAACAAAAACATACCCAAGATAAAAAAAAATATATCTCAGATATATTGTGAGACAAACTGTATAAAAAAAATGGATAGGACGCGAAAAAATATATCTTTAAAAAAGAACCATTTAAAATAATGATGAATGGATACAGGATCAAATAAATACTTTCACCTATAAATTGATAATAAATAAAATAGTGTATCAACTTTGACTTATAAATATTTACAAAGTAAATTGTACTTAAAAAAAAAGTTATCTTTATTAGTACATAAATAATGAGTATTTTATTGTACTCAAACGAGTATATGTTAGAGTCTGTTATGACGCGGCAGATAGTGCCCATAGGTTGAGCAGGTATATAGGATATTTTACTTATGTTTAAAAGAAACAAAATGATACAATTACTTAAGATATATATCCAAAAGCCAGCTATATTACATAAAGCAATAAGCAATTGACTTTTGGATATATTGTTATTACTAATCATTTGAAAGTTGATAATACTTGATTTCGAGGTTTTTCATAGTAAAATATGATATCTTTTGAAAGCTGATTTAATACACTTTGATAATCTTTGTTATTTGGAGCAACTTTTTTGTAATCATTGATCATTGATATAGCTTGATCTCTAAACTCCTTACTTACAACAACTTCTTTATCCTTGCCATTTTGAAGAATAGATGCCGCTTGATAAGCCAATTTAAATAATTGAAGGTGCTTATTTAAATTTTCCATTCTCATCATACCCATTCCTAAAGCAATCCGCCCTACGCGATAGTAGGCATCCACATAATACCTTCCCATCTGTCTCTTCAACAGAAAATTATCTCTAAAGTTATAGGCGGGTTTAATTTCTAGACTCTCAATTGTTGACGCTGCACTCTTGCGAGCATTAGCGACTTTTATTTGGCTATTTGCTGAGCCAATACTGCAATCACTTAGGCAGACCCAAGAGCTACCTTTACTTGGATCAGTTGGGTCATTGTCAATCAAAGCGCAATGAGCATCACTGGCATTCATACCACATGTCCCTGGATCACATGTGCTTTGTGTTTCTAGGGTGCCACTTGGAGATCGTAATAAATCAAGTGAGTAATTCATTACCTGCACATCCAAGCTCGGTGCAAGTTGTGGTTTTATTTTATTAGCAAATAGGAGGTTGGAACTGAAGTAGGTTTTGGGTGTTATGTTGCCTATAAAAGTATAGCTTATTTTACTATCGAAAATAATTCTTCCAATTAGATCTATGCTTTTAGATGAGAAACCCTCTGGATAATATGCTGAAAAGCGTTTGTCTTCAAAAGTTGTTTGCTGGGTTATTGAATAAATCTTGTGGTAATGTTCAAGCCCGTTCTGGAACAGGAAACTAACTCCTTTGATTTGATCAAGTAATATATTATTAGCTGAACCTGTGTGATATAAGACTATGGCATAAGGTACTTCTGACTCGTTAGTTATATCTCCTTGGAGATTTTGTTTCAATGTGGTGAGTACAAATGACATATCTTTATTATTTATCAAAGTCCTCAAACCATTAAGCTGATGATCATCAGCTACACCGCCACGTACTATTGTATTGTTAGTAGTTACTAGGGTCCTACCTACAAAGTTTAAATGAGCAGGTATACTATTAGCAGAGTTAACATTAGACCGAATCATGAAATCCTTATCTTGCTTGCAAGCTGATACAAACAATAATAAGATAGCGAAAATTAAATAGTTTGAAATAATATGTTTCATTTGGGTTTGGGATTTAATTATGTTAAAAAAATATGAATAAAAGCAGGTGGCTACTAGCAAATAGATGAATAAGTAAATTGCTCTCGGTGGGATAGAGTTTGGGCTTTATTTTTCATCTTTTAACATATTGTTTGTTGTTTCAACATTGTACCTTGTCCCAAAGTTAAGACGGTTATGTCTCCTCTGCAATGAAAGTAGACTACATAATGAGTTAATATAAATTAATTAGTGTTTATACATAATTGAAATTATAGCTATTATTGGTTTTTACGAATTCGGTCAGAACGTAGTTTGCTTAGTGTCTGTGGAGTAATGCCCAGAAAAGATGCGATGTATTTTTGAGGCACTCTATTTAATAAAACTTTATGATGTTCTTCGAAGAAGAGTAATCGGTCAATTGCAGAAGTTGATCGTAAAGCACGAAGCCGTTCTTCATAGTGAACCAGATACTGTTCTACCAGGCGGCTCTTCACAATAGCGACTTCTGGATTATTCCGAGTGAGTTCTTCCAAATCATCGTAGGAGATGGAATACAAACTTGATCGCTCAAGTAAATGGACTACTTCAACGGAAGGCTTACGGCCAAAAAAGCTGTGTGGAACAGCGATAAAATTCCCCTCTGCTATAATCCAGGAAGTTATCTCATTCTCGTTATTGTCGCCGTTACCAACATAATAATAGCCTCTGGCTATACCTTTTTCCAGGAAGAAAAGGTCATTATTAATACGACCTGATTGGATGATTATAGACCCTTTTTCATAAGAGCTTTTTATTAATTTAGATGAAATTGTCTGCTGGATACTTTTAGATGGGAATAGAGAATTAATAATGTCGTTCATGTATACAATCGATAGATGCTTTATTACTCCTTGTGCCTGTGACGAAATAATAATCAAAAGTCACTTGTATGTTGTGATCAAGGATGTACTATAGCACTGTCAATAGTAAATCAAAAAGCCTCCGATCTTTCGACCGGAGGCTTTTAAAATTAGGAGAATCTACTATGATCAGATCAATCCCGGTTCAGATTACATCATGCCGCCCATGCCACCTGGGTGACCGTGACCAGCGCCCGCTGCCGGAGCTTCTTCAGGCTCGTCGGCAATGACACATTCGGTCGTCAGCAGCAGACCCGCGATCGACGCTGCGTTTTCCAGCGCCAGACGGGTTACTTTTTTCGGGTCGATGATACCAGCTGCGAACAGATCTTCGAACGTATCGTTCTTCGCGTTGTAGCCGAAACCACCCTGACCATCTTTTACTTTATTTACGATAACTGAGCCTTCGCCACCAGCGTTGGCAACGATCGTACGCAGCGGAGATTCCAGAGCGACGCGGATGATGTTAACCCCCGTTTTCTCGTCTTCGTTGCCGGCCGAAATACTGTCCAGCGCCGAGATCGCCCGGATCAGCGCAATACCACCACCCGTTACGATACCTTCTTCAACGGCAGCGCGGGTTGCGTGCAGCGCATCGTCGACGCGGTCTTTCTTCTCTTTCATTTCTACTTCGGTAGCGGCACCGATGTAGAGGATCGCCACACCACCCGACAGTTTGGCCAGACGCTCCTGCAATTTCTCGCGGTCGTAGTCCGACGTCGTGTTTTCGATTTGGGCTTTGATCTGGTTTACGCGGCCCGTGATGTCATCTTTCGCACCAACGCCGTTTACAACCGTCGTGTTGTCTTTGTCGATCAGGATTTTTTCCGCCTGACCCAGGTAGTCGATCGTTGCGTTTTCGAGTTTGAAACCGCGCTCTTCGCTGATCACCTGACCACCCGTCAGGATCGCGATGTCTTCCAGCATGGCTTTCCGACGATCGCCAAAGCCCGGGGCTTTCACGGCGGCCACTTTCAGCGCACCCCGGATTTTGTTAACAACCAGCGTAGCCAAAGCTTCACCATCGACGTCTTCTGCGATGATCAGCAACGGCCGGCCGGTTTGAGCAACCTGCTCCAGCACGGGCAGCAGCTCTTTCATCGACGATACTTTCTTCTCCGAGATCAGAATGAACGGACGCTCCAGTTCTACTTCCATTTTCTCGGTGTTCGTTACGAAGTAGGGCGACAGGTAGCCGCGGTCGAACTGCATCCCTTCCACGGTTTTTACTTCCGTTTCGGTACCGCGTGCTTCTTCAACCGTGATGACACCCTCTTTGCCTACTTTCTTCATGGCTTCGGCAATCATCTTACCGATTTCTTCGTCGTGGTTAGCCGAGATGGTAGCCACCTGTTCGATTTTACCGAAGTCGTCACCGATTGTCTGCGACTGCTGCGACAGGTTGGTAACAACGGCGATAACGGCTTTGTCGATACCCCGTTTCAGGTCCATCGGGTTAGCGCCGGCGGCCACGTTTTTTGCGCCGATCGAGTAGATCGCCTGCGCCAGCACGGTAGCCGTGGTCGTACCGTCACCGGCTGAGTCAGCCGTTTTCGATGCTACTTCTTTTACTAACTGAGCGCCCATGTTTTCCATGGCGTCTTTCAGTTCAATTTCTTTAGCCACCGTCACACCATCTTTGGTGATGGCAGGCGAGCCGAATTTTTTGTCGAGAATGACGTTCCGACCTTTAGGTCCAAGGGTTACTTTCACCGCGTCGGCCAGGGTATCAACACCCTTTTTGATGCGCTCGCGAGCTTCGGTATCGAAAAATATTTTCTTTGCCATTTTTCTTGGAATGAAGAATTAAAAATGAAGAGTTAAGAATAAGGAGTGAAGACAGGGAAGAATAACTATTCTTCACTTTTCACCGCACGGGCGACCCCGTCTACATTCTTCACTTGATTTTACAGGATTGCGAAAATGTCTGATTCACGCATAATGAGGTACTCTTTGCCATCGACGGTGATTTCTGTGCCAGCATATTTACCGTACAACACCGTATCGCCCACCTGAACCGTCAGCGGCTCATCTTTCTTACCTGCGCCAACGGCAACGACCGTACCACGCTGGGGTTTTTCCTTTGCCGTATCGGGAATGATGATCCCGAACGAGGTTTTTTCTTCAGCCGGGGCGGCTTCTACCAGCACCCGGTCGGCCAGCGGTTTCACGTTCACTTTAACGCTTTCCGTTTCTGCTACCATGATAATGAGTTGATTAAGGTTATTAACTGTTTGTGCGTTTGATAATACACGACGGTTTTGACCTGCCAATTTCTGTGCCAACTCCGGCCAGACTGTCAAATTTTCAGACTTCCGTCTGCCACCCTGCCACCGACTGGTTTAGCTCCTTTTCCTTCGGCAGATTGGATAATTCCCTTCAATAGAATTTGGAAGTTTCCGGACAAATGCCTAATTTAACTAAATCATATACGGTTAAAATGGATTTTTCCGGGCTATGAAAAAGTTACAACCTGACTGGTTTACACAGAACTGGCTCGACGCCGAATATCAGAAATATGTCGTGATGGCATATTTACAGGCGGTTCAGCAGAATTTTACGGAATACAAACTCTGGCCCGATTTGCCCGAACTACGCGATCACTACAATGCTGGTGTTCGGTTTTCGCGGGGCAAAGGTACGCTAAATGCGGCTTTTCCCAAACGAATCAGGCGGGTGACCGGGCCACCCCCCCGCCTTGAATACCAATCGGAACTGGCTGAGCCTTCGTTTATGGCGGAAGTCGATGCGATTATGGAGTTTGCGCTGCCCCGTTTTCAGACCATGCTGACCGAAGGACAGCACCGGTGGGCCGATATTGCCCGCTCGTTGACCCTGTCGCCCGTGGGTATGCTGCCACTCCGACCCGAAGAAGGCTATTTATTGATCCATGCCACGAACCAATCCGAAACTCAGGTTTATTATTTCCACCTGACGCTTTATTCGGAACAGGAACCGGGCGGGCGGCTAGTGAAGCTGCGGTTTGTAGAAGTTGTGCGGAAAAGTCTGGTGAATACCTTCGAGAACATTAAGCTCGATCTGATACGCCGAAATCGATCGTTACCCAATCCGGCAACCTTTATGTTGGAAAGCAATCGTGTCTATCCCGTACAGGAAACGCTGCTCCCCATTGCCCGACAGTTGCTGGCCCAGGCAGTGGCATAAGGTGAACGGAAGGTAGTGTAATGCTTATAGACCAAGGTCTTTCTTTGTCTGTATAACGAGGCTTTTGTCGATTTCCAGGCTATCAGCAATTTCTTCAACGGATAATTTACCCTGCTTTAGCATCCGTTCGACAGCTCTTTTGTCTTTTTCCGTCGCTTGTTGGTTGGCTTTCTGCGTAGCCTCCTCAATCGCTTCCTGTACTGCGTCGGTAATAGCTTGTTTACTTACTCGGATCGATTCGGCATTGATGGCTAATGCCCGCTCATAGGCGAAACGTTCATCGGGTGTCATCTGTCGCTTGTCCAATTCCTCAATTGCTTTCCTTAACCACTCTTCCGTCCAGAATTGAGGGTACTGAGTTGGATCGGTGACGGTATGTATCGTTTTCATCGTGTAAATCAATTTATCCAGATCGCTCGATACGTCGGCGGAGGTTTTCAGAAATTTATCTAATTCTACCGTTATATAGGTGATTTGATCATCAAGCAGCAGGCCCGCTTCGTTTTTGATCGTTCCCACCGTATGAAAGTCAGAATGCCCGAAAATGTTATTGGCTAAGATACCAATGCAATAAATTTTTGTCAAGTTGTTATAATCATAGTCGCCCCTGAGAACCATTGAGTTAAACTTGTGAAATGCGTAAAATTTTAGTCGCTGGAAGAAGTAAGGAGCACTGGATAACTGCATTTCAACAATAAAGTGGGTTCCATTCTCGTCCACACAGGCTACATCATAAATTCCACCCCGACTGTCTTTAACAACGCCATCGAAGGCATTCTTATCAAATTTAACGCTGGCAATAGGTACGCTGTTTTTTGTAAGTGCCTGCAAGGCACGACATAGGAACACCTGGTTTTTTTCGTTGGCGATACCGCTTTAAAACCGTAGTCGGAAACCAGCGGAATAAATAAGGAGTCGATATCATTAGGGCCTATTTTCATATAGTAAACATATGAAAAAAGCCACACCTATCCGGGTGTGGCTCAGCATTTCTTACAGAGAACGGTTACTTCTGCGGAGTCAGGGCCGAGGTTGAAGCGCCTGGCGTAGCAGCTCCTGGAGCCGCCTGGCTGGGCGCTGCGCCGTTAGCAGCATTTGGTGCAGGCGTCGGAGCCGCAGCACCCGGCAGGGTTTGCGTCTGTGCCCGCTCAACGTTGGCGCTGTTGATACCGGCAGCTCCCCGATCGACCATGATGTAGGAGGCCAGGCTTAACACCATCACCCCCACGCCGAGACCCCAGGTAATCTGTTCGAGGAGGTCGGTTGTTTTCTTTACTCCCATCAGTTGGTTGGAACCCATGCCGCCGAATTCGCCGGCCAGCCCGCCACCTTTCGAGTTCTGGATAAGTACGATAAGTATCAGCAGTACGGTAAGTATGCAGATGATGACAATAATTGCGGTTACCATGAAAATCAGTTTCTTTTAGGAAAAGTGTTGTTATCAGTAAACAAGAGTCTTTTATGACGCACGTGAATCGCCCCTTAATTCACTTATTTTTGCCGCAAAGTACGCCTTTTTTTCGGGATTCTTCACCATCAGCTGCTGATAGATTTCAACGGCCTTTTCAACTTTTCCCTGTTTGGCCAGAATCTTGGCGAAACTTTCCGTAATCAGCCCACCACCAACTGCCTTCGTGCGCTTAGTCAGGTCTTCCTGTTCAACAGGTTCGTTGATTTTCGCTTTAACCGGTGAGATACGCGGTTCATTCTTAATAAAACTCTCGATCAGATCGAACTGGCGCTGGCGTTCGATGTCGGCCGCCGAAGGCTCAGCAGGCGCTGGTTCGGCAATCTGCGTCAGGGCGTTCTGTAGCTTCGTTTCGGTCAATGTCGGGTCGTCGGGCGTGGGTACGATCGCCGGTGCTTCTGCCGGTTCGTCGGTTTCGCTGGACCACTGCAGCAAAGCCAGTTTTGGAAAGCCGCTACTTAACCCTGCTCTCGATTTAAAAAGGGCGTAGCTCTCCTGCTGGTAATCGTCGGGTATGGATACGTGTCTGGCCGACAACTCGTTCAGTTTCGTCAGTAGGTTTTCCGACCATTGAAACTCATTGTCGATTAGTTTGCGCAGCGCATTTCGGCTGAGCGCATGAGCGGCCGCCCGACGCACGTACGGGACCGTTTGGCTGCGCTGATGCACGGAAGCCGCTTTAGCCATCAGCGTGTGCAACGACTGACAGTAGGGGTAGGCCGTCAGACTTTCCTGCAACTGCGACAGATCGGTGGGTGTGAGGTCTTCCGGATGAGTGACCCAGTAGGAGAAGGTTTCTTTATCGAGGGCGAGCATGGACGAAAATAAGGATGAAGGACGAATTGTAATTAATATTTTTTTAAAACACCCATCGTTACCGCGCTACGACCGGCCGTGCTACTACCAGTCTGCCGCTGTTTTATTGAAAATATCCAGTACGATCTGGTCCAGAATCAGCGGTACCAGCCGGCTTTCGTTCTGGCTCAACGTCTGATTCTGCGGAAAATCTTTATAAAAAGAAAACGACTGCTCGAAATTCTTGCTCTCGTCTTTGTTATTATAGAACCGAACCAACACCGTGATCTGCAGACGGTTGACAGCCGCCTGATCCTGTGCGGTAGGAGCTACAGCGATCAGGTCATATCCCGTAATGTTACCTTCCAGCAACATATCGCCGTTGGCGGGCACTACCTTCAGGCTGGTGTAGCGCTGATAATATTCTTTCAGCCGCTCGTTGAACGTCAGCGGCAGGTTGGCCGGGCCCCCCGCCGTGGCCAGCACGAAATTATTGACCGTTACGGTCTTGATATCCGGCGACAAGGTCGTTCCGGTAAAGGAATATACTCCGCAGGATTGAATGAAGAATGAAGAGTTAAGAATGAAGAATAAGGACAGGAATCGGACCGGGTTTATATTCTTCATTCTTAACTCTTCATTCTTAACTAAAAACTTACTCTTCATCAATTTCATACTGTTTGATTTTCCGGTATAACGTCCGTTCGGAGATACCGAGCGCCTGGGCTGCGTATTTTCGTTTGTTGTTATTGCGCCGGAGGGCTTTCACGATCATTTCTTTCTCTTGCCGTTCGAGCGAAAGCGAATCGTCCTCTTCGGTTTCGTGCGTAACATCTTCTACTTCGGTTACGTCGTTGATGTCGCCATCCACATCGTCGAAGAGCTGTACCGGCGGGTGGCTCCCGTAACTTTCCGAGGGGGGCGGCACGACGGGCCGGGCCGGGTTTTCTGCTCGAACGGAGCCATTGGTGGCGGGCAGAAAGCGCGTCACCCCAACATCCGACGACGGGCGGCCATCGGGGTCGGGGGTAATGGAATCAAACAGATCTTTATGGTTGTGCAGAATCTGCCGGCCGTCCTGCTCGTTGCCCAGCACGTCGCGAACGAGTTTTTTCAAATCATTGACATCCCGGCGCAGGTCGAACAGAACTTTGTAGAGAAGTTCGCGTTCGGAAAAATTTTCGGCATTGCCGTTTGCCTGCGGAAACAGCGTCAGGGTTCGGTTGGGTTGCTGCGATTGGGGCAGGTATTTGGCCAGCGTCTGACTGTCGACGGCTTTATTTTGTTCCGATTCAAGGATGGAAACCTGTTCGGCAATGTTTTTCAACTGCCGGATATTCCCCGGAAACGGAAAGCTCATCAGCAGTTGTTTGGCATCGTCGGTCAGTTGAAGCGGTTTGATGCGGTAGCGCTCGGCGAAGTCGGTCGTAAATTTGCGAAACAGCAGTTCGATATCCGTACCCCGCTCACGCAGGGGCGGTACGAAAATAGGGACGGTGTTGAGTCGGTAATATAGATCTTCGCGAAACTTGCCTTTGTCTACTGCATCGATTAGGTTGACGTTCGTAGCAGCTACGACGCGCACGTCGGTTTTCTGGGTTTTCGATGAACCGACCCGAATGAATTCGCCGTTTTCCAGCACCCGAAGCAGCCGGGCCTGCGTACCCAACGGCATTTCGCCAATCTCATCCAGAAAAATAGTACCGCCGTTGGTCGTTTCGAAGTAGCCTTTCCGCGAATCGACGGCGCCGGTAAACGAGCCTTTTTCGTGGCCGAACAATTCCGAATCGATGGTTCCCTCCGGAATGGCCCCGCAGTTGATCGCGATAAACTGACCATGTTTGCGGGCGCTCAGGCTGTGGATGATTTTAGAAAACGATTCCTTCCCACTGCCGCTCTCGCCTGTAATCAACACCGTCAGATCGGTAGCCGATACCTGCATGGCGACGTTGATGGCGTAGTTCAGCGCGGGAGCGTTTCCAATTATACCGAAGCGTTGTTTGACGCTCTGAATTTCCTGATTATTCATAAGCTTAATGGATAATGAATAATGGGTAATGAACAATGCGACGTTGGATAACAATACTGGGAGTGGCGTTCAGCCTCTCTTTTCCATTACCTATTATTCATTGTTCATTATCCATTATTCATTTATGACTTCTCCCCGCAATGTTGCCGACGTACATTCGGTGACTAATACATTGACGTACTGGCCTTTATAGTGAGACCCTTTCGGGAAAACCACCATCTTGTTCTGGTCATTCCGACCACACAGAAACTCGTCGGAGCGCTTCGATGGACCTTCGATCAGCACACGCTGCACCTGACCGATGTGGCGCTGGTTGCGCTCGGCCGAATGCGTTAGCTGACGGGCTATAATCTCGTTCAGGCGACGCTTCTTGACATCTTCGGGAATATCGTCGGCGTATTTTTTTGCTGCCAGCGTTCCGGGCCGCTCCGAGTAAGCGAACATATAGGCATAATCGTACCGCACGAAATCCATAAGCGACAGCGACTCCTGATGTTCTTCTTCGGTTTCGGTGCAGAAGCCCGAAATCATATCGGTCGAAATACCGCAGTCTTCACCCAGAATCCGGCGGATACTTCTGATTTTGTCTTCGTACCAGGGCCGGTCGTAGGTCCGGTTCATCAGCTTCAGTACCCGGCTGTTGCCGCTCTGGGCGGGCAGGTGAATGTACTTGCAGATATTATCGTAGCGGGCCATCGTGTACAGCACGTCGTCGGTAATGTCTTTCGGGTGCGAGGTCGAAAAGCGTACGCGCAGATCCGGGTGAATCTGGGCAACCCGTTCGAGCAGGTTGGCGAAGGTGACCGGAGCGGAGGGGGTAGGGGAAAGGGCAGAGGGCATGGTGTTGGCTTCGGCATCAGCAATCTCCCCCTGCCCCGAGCCCTCCGCCGATTCGTCGGACCGCCCCTGCCATTTATACGAGTCTACGTTCTGGCCCAGCAGCGTCACTTCCCGATAGCCCTGATCGAACAGATCCTGAGCTTCGCGAACGATGCTATGCGGATCGCGACTACGTTCGCGCCCGCGCGTGAACGGCACCACGCAGAAACTGCACATGTTATCGCAGCCCCGCATGATCGAAACAAAGGCCGTTACGCCATTGGAGTTCAGGCGGATAGGCGAGATATCGGCATAGGTTTCTTCGCGGGATAAGAAAACGTTCACGGCTTTCTGCCCCGATTCGGCTTCTTCCACCAGCTTCGGAATATCGCGGTAAGCATCCGGGCCCGCCACGATGTCGACTACTTTTTCTTCTTCTAAAAGCTTGGTTTTCAGTCGTTCGGCCATGCAGCCCAGCATCCCGACCAGTAGTTCGGGCTTCTGGCGTTTGAGACCGGTAAGGTGCTTCAGCCGATGCCGGACCTTCTGTTCGGCATTGTCACGTATTGCACACGTATTGAGGAAAATCAGATCAGCTTCGTCGGCCGACGAGGTGGTTGCAAAACCAGCGTTGCGCATCACAGCCGCGACAATCTCACTGTCGGCAAAGTTCATCTGACAGCCGTAGCTTTCGATGTACAGTAATTTTTTGCCTACCGCAGGCTCGTCTTCGGAGACACGGGGCGAATCAATCTGTTCTTTATCAGCAGCTTGAAGAATTGTCAGTTCGGGAATAAGCGTCATAATAGTACATCGTCTTCAGTCGATAGTGGTCAGCAGTTGTCAACTGAAGACGATGTACTATCGACTGTTTTTACAAAATTACGAAGAAAGCCTCGATAAAACTGTCATTTTGGCAGAGAACGACCGTTAAAATCTCTTAACGGATAGGAAGGCGGACGAATGACGTACTGACTGGATAACTGGTGTCCAGAGAGCAGGCTTAGATGCACCTCTCCTGGTTAGACTTGCTTACCAATCAGAAAGGGTAACCGATCCCAAAGTTGATCACCAGCGGATTGGGGCCGCTCGACAGTTGCTTGAGTGAGAATTTAGGCAGAATGAACCGGTCATCTACGGGCCCCTGTTTTTCATCCACGTATTTTCGGGCCGGGTCCCAGACCTTGATTCCGCCGTCGAAGCGAATAACGAAGAATGAGAAGTCGAAACGAAGCCCTACGCCCGTACCGACCGCAATCTGCGGAATGAACGTATCGAACTGGAAAGCTGATTCGGGGCGGGTCGAGTTGTTGCTGAGCGTCCAGACATTGCCCGCATCGATAAAAAGAGCACCGTTTACATCGGCACCCAGGTGAAACAGCCGTCCGCGGAGTTCGGCAGACCCTTCAAAAAGAATATTGCCAGGCTGTTCGAATAAGTAAACGAACTGACCGGTAGAGGTAATGTTAGGTTGTTTGGGGTTATCGGCCCGGTAAGGGAAAGCCGCCCCCGGCCCCAGCCGCCGGGGTAGCCACGCCCGGACGCTGTTGCTACCACCCGCAAAAAAGAACTTTTCGTACGGCACAAGGTTGTTTGGTCCGTAGCCAAAGGCTATACCCGTATTGACTCGAAAAGCCAGGGTTGTCCGATTCCGAACCGGAATGTAGTAGCGGTAATCGACGTTGGCCCGCAGAAATTTATACAGTTGCAGACCAATACCCGTACTGGTATCGCTCCATCGGTTGACGGTTTTATTCGAAACCAGATTCAGGGTTGTACCGCCTGATTCGAAAACGGTACGCAGGAAGCTGGCGCGCCGATTCTGACCCGGAATGTTGGTGTTGTAGGTATAGGCGAAGCTTAGGCTGGAACTGAGCGAACGTCGGAAAAAGTTTAGATAAACGGTACTTCCCTGGGCGGTCAGGGCGTTGAGCTGATCCCTGAAAGCACTACTGATCACGGAGTTAGTGCCGTCGCCGGCGTTGATCAGGTTGATATCCGCAATCAGAAAACTAAACTGTTTGGTCGCCGTCGTTTGCCAGTTGTACGACATCGTTGCCCGCAGCAGCGAGCGCCGGAAATCAGGTCGGAACGAGTTGTTGAAACTCAGGCTGACCTGTGTACGGGGCGCATACCGGTTGAAGCCAAAACGGAGTCGGCCCGGAAACAAAATCTGTGGAAAGGTGAGCGAACTACTTACCCCTAGCTCCTGAGACGTGTATACGGTCCGATCGAGGTTATTGGGGTCTGCCACAAAACCGGTTTGTGCTTCCAGCCCGAAGCGGACCGAGGTTTCGAAGGTTTCGAGGCCCCCGAACATGTTGCGCACCCGGAAAATAAGGCTACCGAACCCGCCCGGATACCCTTGTCCCTGATACAGCAAACCCGTGACCCCGCCCTCGGCCGTGGCTTCGTATTTATCGAGGGGGGTAGCTGTAATGAGCGTTTGCAACTGGCGGTTGGTAGTGTCGATGAAATTGACGTTGACAAATTTAAACTGGTTCAGCAGAAAGAGTTGGCGCTGGGTATCCCGGTAATTGCTCTGGCTGTAGAGCTGATGCGGACGGAGCAGAATTTTTGAGCTCAGCAACCGAAGAGAGATATCCCGCCCCCCCAGCAAATACCGGATGCCGTTCCGACTGACGGTGTCATGGTCGACCATGGTTGCGGCTGGATGCGCAGCATCCGGTACATCGGCGCCGGAACGGATTTGTACTTCTACCTCACCGATGTGGTAGATCGGGTGTGCCGATTGCCCCGGTGGATTAATGATCTGTAAGGCAATATCGACGCTCCGGCGCGTGGAGTCGCCGGGTTCGAGGCCTTGCTGGAACCGGCGATCGTGTCCGCGCCGGACCGTATCGACGTCCGTTGCCCGGACGTACTGACGCGAAAAGTTGTAGTAGCCCTGATCCCGCAGCAGCGATTCGATCCGGAGTCGTTCGCCCGACATATTGTCGAAATCGAAGCGGTCGCCTACCCGAAGCCGTGATTTATCGAACGACTGCCGAACGATGGAATCGACCCGTGGATCGGCGATCTGGTACGTGATGTTGCGCAGGTAAAAGCCTTCTTTTTCCCTGATTAGGTAATTGACCCGAATCTGACGCCGGCGAAGGGTATCGAGGGTATAGGTGGTTTGCCCGTTAAAAAACCCTTTGTCGACCAGGTACTTCTGCATCTTACCGGCATTCGCCTTCGCGTCGGCTTCGGCGAAGTAGGAGGGTGGTTCGCCCAGGCTTCGCATGAGCCAGTTGCCTTCTTCGGCTTTCAGGCGGAGCCGTTTCAACTGGCGGCCGTAGCGCCGGTTGAGTGCTTTGAGGGCCTGGGGTTGATTGGCCAGTAACTGACTTTGCTGTTCAAATTCGTTAGTTTTGTCCTGTAGGTCACGCAGAGCCGCTTCGCGGTTGTAGCGCCGTTGACCCAGCTGATAAAACCAGAGCGGGGGCGTAATGGGTAAGCCCAGAATCCGGCGGTTCGGTTTTTGCGGGATCAGACTTTCGAGCGCTTCGCTGGAAACCGTGCGATTACCCCGTACGGTTTGCGAGGTAAGCAGGTATTCTTTAGAGCTCAAACAACCGGACAGGCAAAAAATTAGTGAAGAATGAAGAATGAAGAATGCAAAATAAAGTCGAAGGGAATTCCGTCGATTATTCTTCAATTTACATTCTTCATTCTTCATTCTTTTCATCATGCTTTCCAAAAATCAACTTAAATATATTCAGTCGCTGCATCAGAAAAAATACCGGCAGCAGCACGGGACATTTCTGGTCGAAGGAGCCAAGAGTGTTCAGGAGGTATTACGGTCTAACTTCCAAACGGAGCTGGTGGTTGCCACTGAAACATTTTACAAAGAAAATGCGCACCTGACAGATCACCAACGAACACCCGTCGAAATTGCCTCCGTAGCCGAACTCGAACGGGCCGGTACACTCGAAAGTAACAACGCTGCGCTGGCTGTTGTCAGAACGAAAGAAAACCGCCCCCTATTGGCTGAGCCCGATGAGATTGCGTTAATTTTGGATGATATCCGGGATCCCGGTAATCTGGGTACCATTCTGCGGATTGCCGACTGGTATGGGGTTCGGAAAATTCTCTGCTCCGAAACCACCGCCGACGTGTACAACCCCAAAGTGATTTCGGCCAGTAAGGGTTCTTTCACGAGGGTAGAGTGGTGGTACGGCGACATCGGGGAGGTACTTCGTCAGACCCCATTGGCCGTCTACGGCGCATTTTTGGATGGATCCGACGTACATACGCTACCCTTTGGCCGGTCAGGCTACCTGGTGATGGGCAACGAATCCAATGGTATTGGCCCGGATAAGGCCCGGTTCGTAACCCAGCGTGTAACCATTCCGCGTTATGGCGAGGCCGAATCGCTCAACGTGGGCATTGCTACGGCGGTATTGCTGGATAACATCCGGCGGGTCAATCCGATAACCTGATCGTAACACAGGTCTTACCTGCAAAACAACCCATTTATGTACCGGTCAGTAGGTCTGCTTTTCCTGATGGTGGCGATGGCGGCCTTTCTGCCCCAGGAGGGTTCGCGCGAGCAAAAGCCTGTATACCAGCAGTTCCTGACCGATAAGATTCAGTTTCATCAACAGGTTCAGCAACTGGCCAGCTACGTACTGGCCGACGAATCCGTCGATTCACTGCAGGCGGCTTTCAAACGGTGCCGCCAGGATTATAAGCGGATCGAATGGTTGCTCGACTATTTTCAGCCGTTTCTGGCCGGTCACGTCAACGGGCCACCCGTAGTGGAAGTCGAAGGGGATGAACCAGGCCAAACGCCCATTTTACCGACGGGGTTGCAAGTGATTGAACCGTATTTGTTTCCGGCTTACGACACGACGCAGAAAGCATCCCTGATTCGCGAACTGAGTACGCTGATGGCCTATTCGTCCCGACTGGAGCAGGGCATTCCCGCCGATCAACTGACGGATGCCGCGATTCTGGAAGCGATGCGGCAGCAGCTGTTCCGCCTTGTATCGCTGGGTATTACGGGCTACGATGCCCCGGAGACAAAAACGGGAATTGCCGAAGCGGCTGTGTCGGTCCTGACCCTTCAGCAGGCTTTTCAGCTCTATGCAGAGAAACTTCCGGAAGCCCTGAAGAGTGAGCTGGCCCAACGCTGGCATGCGACCATTCAGACCCTGGAGCGAGCCCCCAATTTTGCGGCTTTCGACCGGGTTTCGTTTATCCGGCTTCAACTGTATCCGCTTTGCCGCTCGTTGCAGCAGGCGCGTCAGATACTCGGCATTCCGGCGCCGGTGGGGAGTCGGTTTTTGTCACCGGTGGTAGCGACCTTATCCGACTCTGGGGCTTTCCGACCCGATTTCCTGATCAATTTTGGTTCGTTTGCCAGCACCCCCGCGAAGGTAGCGCTGGGACGAATTTTGTTTTTCGATCCGCTGCTGTCGGGCAACAACGCCCGGAGCTGCGCTTCCTGCCACCAGCCTGAACGGGCCTTCACCGATGGCCGCGCCAAAAGTCGGGCGTTTAGTGGGCGTAAACCAGTCATCCGAAATGCACCAACCTTGCTGAATGCAGGCTTGCAAAGCGCTCATTTCTATGACACCCGGGTGTTTTTTCTGGAAGATCAGGCGCATGACGTGCTGAGCAACGCCCACGAGATGAATACTTCGCCCGACGAAGTAGTGCGGAAACTATCGGCCAGCAGCGAGTATAGAAAACGGTTTGCGGAAGCCTTTCCGACCGGACTGACGGCTCCCAACATCCGGAATGCACTGGCGTCGTACATCCGCAGCCTGACGAGTTTAAACGCCCGCCCTGACCAATATCTGCGGGGCGAGTCGGTGAGCCTGTCGGCCGACGAACAGCTCGGTTTCAATCTGTTTCTGGGAAAAGCACGTTGTGCGACCTGCCATTTCTTTCCGATTTATAATGGGTTCGTGCCTCCGCATTACGAAAAAACGGAAAGTGAAATCATCGGGGTGCCGCGTCGGCGAAAGACCCGCAACGCCCGCCTTGACGAAGATCCGGGTCGGTTTGCGACGTATAAAAAAGACCTGCACCGGTTTTCTTTCAAAACCCCGACGGTGCGGAACGCGGGGCTGACGGCGCCGTACATGCACAACGGAACGTATAAAACGCTGGATCAGGTCGTCGATTTCTACAACCGGGGTGGTGGTCGGGGAATCGGTATTCAACTGCAAAACCAGACATTGCCCGAAGATCCGCTGAACCTGACAGCCGCCGAACAAAAAGCGCTGGTGCGGTTCATGCTGGCCTTGACCGATACGACCGGACTGACGCAGCGCCCCCGCCAGCTACCGGCGGTTGACGGAAACAAAACCCTGACCGAGCGGAGGATAGGTGGCCGGTATTGAGCCCGGCTACTGAGCGAGTTTAAGTTGGGCATCCGTTCCGTAGCGCAGCGTAATGCCAGGGTCATAAATAAGGCGAAACGCATTGGCTACGAAGCTGGCCGGAATCATTACGCCGTGCTTCAACTGGAGAATATCGGTGCTGTTGGGAACCCGGTTGCCCGACCAGACCGCCGGATCGTTCCAGTTGCCCACCTTAACCGTGCTCATGCCATTGACGTAAGTCAGTTTGTAGGAATCCTGCAGGCAGTTTTTACTATCGTGTACGACGTAGGTAGCTGTGGTGCCCGCTGTGCCGCTCACAACCACCGAACGCGACGTGGTAGAAAAAGCAGCATCGCTGGCATTGCTCCACTGATAATCGCTCAGAAACGAAGCCGTCAGGGTGACCGACTGTCCGGCTGAAACAAGTTGCGACTGGACCCGGTTCACATCTTTCATGATCGTCCACTGATCGCTGATCACATAGGGCGTAGAGGTGCCTTGTTGAATAAACCGGGCATCCAGCCGATTGTCTTCGATCTCGAAATACAACGACCCTCCTTTGTCGCGGATGTCGGATAGCATGACCGGATGCTGACTCAGGCTAGTCGAGCCCAGCGCCCCGGATGAGCCGGAGACAACATAAACGGTACCCTGCTTCTTTTTCCCGGACGTGTTTTTGTACGGGCAGGAGTTCGTCGAGCCGTCGTATCGCCCCGAACCGGTGTCATCCGAAAAGCGATAGGCAGTTGGGTTCGCGACAAAATCGCTCATAAACCCATACTGATCATGCAACGGGTACGACCGCTCGTAGGCATGGCTGTGGCCCGATACGACCATATCGACACCGAACCGCTCCAGAATCGGAATGACAGACTGGCGGATACCAATCAGATCGCCTTCATTCTCGGAGTTATGACTGCCGCGGGTATACGGCGGGAAATGCATGTAAACGATCGTCCATTTTTGGGTGGTAGCGGCCAAATCCTGCTTTAACCAGGTTATTTGCGGATGATTGACGGTATCGGCGAACAAGCGCATAGACGAGCCATTGACCGGGCGCTGACCGTATCCATCGAGCATCACGAAATGAACAGGGCCGTAATCGAAGGAATACCACTCGCGGGTGCCCGAAGCTACGCCACCCGCTTCGGCCCGGGTCGGTAAACTAAAAATCGAGAAATACGGAATGTTGTGGTTAGCCGCCAGGGTTCCGTTGTTGTTGTAATCATGATTGCCCGGAACCGCAAAGATCATGGCGTTCTTCATCAGGTTCGTCTGGTAGGGCATGAAGAAATTGGCCTGATACATCGGGTCGTCGCCATCATAGGAATTGTCCCCGACGAGCAGCCAGAGGTCCGTCGGATTAGTACCCCGGTAGGTCAGAAACGCGTCGCGGACGCTTGTTTGGTTGTTGCCGGGATTCTGCCCGCAATCGCCGAAGGAAACAATCCGGATTTTTCGTTTGGTGTCGGTGGGTGGTGCCGTCAGAAAATAGTTGTCCGGCCCCTGCTGAAGCACTTGCGTAGTCGTACCGATGCTGTAGAAATAGCGACTGTCGAGGGTCAGGCCAGTTACCATCAGCTCGTGCTCGGTAGTAGCCGCTGTCTCGCTGACGGCGCTGGATAAACTTCCCGCCGACAGCCCATAGCTCACCTGGCCAAGACAGGCTACGTCGGTTCGCCAGCGAATGGTGGCGCTGGTCTGCGTTCCCATCTGTAAATACGGCCCGCGAATGAGTGCTGGATCGGCTTGCAGACGTGTACCTCTGGCTTGATCGGGCGAAAGGGTGTCTAATCGGATTGGTGGATGAATAGGCAGGGCAGTCGTTCGGGCTATGGCCGAAAAGTGGAACAACCACAGTATTCCGGCAGAAAAAAGCGTTCTCATGCGTTACGGTCGATGATTCGATAAGCGACGGAACGTGCAGGTGCCCGGATTCGCTTGGGCAGAAAGTAAGCAATGGTGCCAATTTCTACCCTAAACGAATCTATAGGGATTAATCAACTATACTTAGATCGGGAGTAGTAAAAAATACTTAATTTATTTTTTGGTATGCGGTTTGTTATTAGTAATAGTCATGTGTAAACTAATGGTTATAAAAGACCAGGTTAAGTATACGGAAATAAACCTGGTTCCTCAGGTGTAACCGGTTACATAAATGAGCTCATGGCCGATTCATTGGCCAGATTCTCGGCATGCTCTCTTCCCAGATACCGATCGATGAAATAATGGGCTACGTAAAGCAGAGGTGTCAGGACAATGGCAGAAGTCGCTTTGTAGATGTAGTTGATAATGCCCACCGCCAGCACCTGCGTCAGCGACCAGTTGCCGAAGACATAAAAGGCAATGCCCAGCACCACAAAGCTGTCGACCAGTTGCGACACCAGCGTCGATCCCGTGGCCCGGAGCCATATTTTTCGGCTACCCGTAATTTTTCGGAGCGAGTGGAAAACGTACACGTCCAGAATCTGCCCGATCAGAAACGCCGTCAGCGAGCCAATGATGATGCCAAGCCCCTGCCGAAAAATCATCTGGAAGGCATTGTTGATGTTTATGGCGTTCCCGGCTGCGTCTTTCGCGTTGACGTCGAGCCAGAACTGGGCCGGGGGCAGCGTCGTTACGGCGTAGATAATCAGGAAGCTATACCCGACAAAGCCAGCGGTCAGAAATGAAATGCGCCGGACGCCCGCTTTCCCGAAATACTCGTTGATGATGTCGGAGGTGATGAACACAAACGGCCAGATCACAGCGCCTGCGGTCAGGTTGAAGTCCAGGATGAAATCACCGAACAGATGAATCTGTGCGGGTTTGGTACCGAGCAGCGCTTCGGCAGAAAAGATTTTTACGCCAATGATTTCAGCAATCAGCGCATTGGTCAGAAAGACGGCGCTCAGGAAGATGTATAGATTCGTTCGTTTGTTTGTAAAGGAAACAGCCATGTCGGTAATCGTGGGTTGATCGTGAACCGCCCGGGCGGTCGAGCGTAGCAAGTTACATTACTAACGACTGCTGACGATGGGGCGATCACTGATTTTTCGCTTATAAACGTCCGAAACCGTCGTTTTTTCGTACTGAGCGGCTAAGGCCGGGATGCGCTGAAACAATTTCTGGACGACATTTTCGTGATCGACGATGTAATCGGGCGGGTCTTTCTGAAACCGATCGAACACGTGAATCACTGAATCGTAATTATCCAGGTTTTTGAGGTCATACTTAGCCAGGTCCCAGTTCAGATAAGGAGTGGCCAGTCGGTTCTGCCGGTAGCCGCTCAGGTCTTCTCCAATAATCAGCACCCGTTGGTCGCGGATGTCGGCGGGCAGCGGAGACGTGCGCACCTGCAGGCTACTCAGCCGACCCAGTTCCGCACCCGGAATCAGGCCCAGCGCGCCCTGGTAAAAGAGCAGCAGCATCAGAACAAAGGCGATGGTGAAGCTGGTTTCGGCAATCCAGGCTTTTCGGATATTCTCGAAATAGAAATAGGTGAAGTAGGCCATCGGCGGAACAAAGCTCAGGAACGCCATCGGGGCCAGAAACGGCATCAGCGCAATGGTCAGAACGGCCGTTACGAACCAGATCATCATAATCTGCTGAATGCGTTGCTGGTAGTTGACGTAGCCGCCCGTGCGGTTGAACAGACTCAGGAACCCCAGAATGCCCAGACCGAGCGGAATCAACAACGACGCAAACAGCGACTGAAAATCGGAAAGCGAATACTGCCGAACCCGAAACACCGAAGCCAGCAGATTGCGGTTGAAATCGTCCAGCCCATCGAACAGGTAGTAGAACATGACCGTGGCCGCAATCGGAAACAGAAACCCGAACATCGACAGAGAATACTGCCGGAACGTAGCGCCCGTGTAAAAGAGCAGCGACAGCGTCGCCCAGACGATGAACAACGCCGACGGCAGATAAAACAAAGCCGCAATGCCAATGTAAAAACCAACCTCGAACACCTCGTCGGTGGCACCTCGCCGATCCATCTGCCGGATCAGGGTGCCGAAAGCCAGCAGCAGCCAACTGGTCGACATCAGCACGGGCGACAGCGTCAGGCAGTCGTACGAGAGGTGCATGAACAGCATGTACAGCAGTCCCGGCCAGAACGAGCGGTCGGGGTAGATATCCCGGTTGTTGGTCAGGTAATTGAAATAAACGATCTGAAATACCGACACCAGCGTGGCGGCCCCGTGCAGTGCGATCGGCGATCGACCGAACACACTGTCGATGCCCCAGTAAACCAGGCCCGACAGCGGACTGACGCTGTCCCAGATGTCGCGGTAGAGCAGGTAGCCCTGGCTCATCTGTTCGCCTACAACCATCCAGTTCAGCTCCGGAATTAGCAGCGGAAACGGATGCAGTAGCAACGGTACGCGGATGAGAATCAGCAACCCCAGCAGACCGACATATTGGTAAGGAAAATATGATTGGAAAAAGCGCAGCAAAATCAGTAATTAGTTAATAGTCGATAGTTGTCAGTCGTCTTAACTTCCGCAAGCTGGTGACCGGCGCTTATCGACGAATGGCTATTCAGGGTAAAATTACGGGCAATTTCGGCAGAACGGAAAAATGGGTGGATATTTGCAGGATAAGTAATGGAGCAGACGCTGAAACTATTCAGACGGTCAACCGTTCAACTAAGTACCCAAGTATTGATCGTATGGAATCGAAACGACAACAGAAAGTTGCCCGGCAGTTGCAGAAAGATCTGAGCGAAATTTTTCAGCGCGACGTGCCGCATTTGTTTAACAGCGCGTTTATCACCGTAACCAACGTCCGTGTTTCACCCGATCTGAGTTTGGCGCGGGTGTATCTGAGCTTTCTGGCCACCAAGAATAAAGAGTTATTGCTGGAAACGATCCGGGAAAAAAGTAAAGTGCTCCGGCAGCACCTCGGCGACCGGGTGCGGCACCAGCTCCGCATTGTGCCGGAACTGAGTTTTTACATGGATGATACGGCCGAATACGCCGATAAAATGGATAAACTCTTCGCCGGACTCGACATCCCACCCGCCCCGGCTGAGGACGAAGACGAATAGTCATGCTTTGTCATTTATGGTCATTGGTGGTCAGTAATTGTCATGTACGGTCATACATCGTCATTCATTGTGTAGTGTACTCGCCAATAATGACTATTGAATGATCACAAATGACAATTACTGACCACCAATGACTCTTACCCAATGAACCTACCAGCCTGGATTGCGCGTCGGTATTTCTTCTCCCGTAAAAAACGGAGTTTCATCAGTTGGCTATCCATTCTGTCGATGCTGGGCGTTGGTGTCGGCACGATGGCGCTGATCGTGGTGCTGTCGGTGTTCAACGGCATGGAAGAACTGAATCGGCAGATTTTCAAAACCTTCGAGGCCGATATGACCGTATCGCCGAAGACCGGCAAACGATTTCTGGCTCCTTCGGCCTTATTGACCCGCCTGCAACAAACGCCGGGCGTGCATCTGTTGACACCCGTAGCTCAGGATAACGCCCTGGCGCGCTACGCAAATGCGCAGACGGTGGTGAAACTCAAAGGAGTAGATGACAACTACCTGCAGCGGCAGCAACTCGACTCCGCGTTGCTGGAGGGCAAGTTATTATTACGACGTGATGGCGTCAATTACGCGATCATTGCCGAAGGCATCCGGAATGATCTGAGTGTGTCGGCAGTCGATATCCTGACGCCCCTCGAAATCATGTATCCCCGGAGCGACCAGACATTCAGCGTCCTGAATCCCGATGCTTTCAGTCGGGCACGGCTGACGGTAGGTGGCGTATTTTTTATCGAGTCGCGGTATGATAATTATGTACTGGCTCCGCTGGCCGTGGCCCGAGAACTGTTTGGGTATAAGCCCGATGAAGTGACGAGTCTGGAAATTCAGCTTCAGCCAGGCACGAACGAAAACACGGTAAAAAAGGCGCTGCAGGCGGTAGCGGGAGAAAATCTAGTCGTACAAAGCCGCGACGATCTGAACGTTGACCTGTACCGGGCGATCTATGTGGAAAAATTACTGGTGGCGGTTACGCTCGCTTTTATCATCCTGGCCGCTTCCATCAATATTTTCTTTACGTTATCGATGCTGGTCATCGAGAAGAAAGCCGACATCCGGATTCTGTTCGCCCTGGGAGCCACCAAGGGCATGGTGCGCCGGATTTTCCTGACCGAAGGTACGCTGATCGCCCTGATCGGAGCCTTCACGGGCCTGGTACTGGGCGTAGGGTTATGTATTGCCCAGCAGCGATACGGCTTCATCGGCATGGGTATGGTCAGCTCCATCATCGATGCCTACCCGGTTCGGCTGCAGGCAGGCGATATTATGCTGACGGTCGGGCTGGTCGTATTGATTACCGTACTGACCTCCTGGCTACCCGCCCAGCGAGCCGCTAACACGCAATAGGTATCGGGTTAGTATGCCAGCCCGGCCGCGATACCTATTCTTCGGTTGTTCCCCGATCGACGGAGATGACGTATGCTTTCCCGCCTTCGCGTTCGATGGCTTCGGCAACCCGCTCGGGATCGTTGGGAGCATAGGCGAACATGCAGCCGCCCCCGCCCGAACCGTTGATCTTTCCGCCCAGCGCTCCGGCGCTTAACGCGGCAGCGAGCATCCGGTCAATTTTGGGCGTACTGATGCGCTGGGCTTCGCGGAGGTTCGTCTGGTGGTCGTTGAGGAGCTGGCCGAAGCGCTGATGATCCAGAACCGGAGCCTGCAACACGGTCAGGGCTTCGCGCAGAATGTCGCGGTTGGCGAGGTTCCCTTTCAGCAGAATGTACTGGTCTTTGGTCAGTATGTCTTTGAATTCAGCGGCTTCGGTAATCGCCGAATGATGAAGCGAAAAAGCAGGATTGACCTGTTTCAACTGATCGATAATCGCCAGCATCCCCACCTTGACCCGCTTCAAAATCCCAATGGTGTCTTTGGGTTCCTGCGAATCGCCCAGCACAAACGTCCCCAGTTCCGGATGCAGTTTGGTCAAGGCTATTGCGGGAGTCGATTCCAGGTAAATGACGTCCCCAACGGCGGTCGAGTAATGATCCATCATGCCCCCCGGTTCCCCAAATTCCAATACTTCGGCGATGTAGGCCAGTTCGGCCAGGCGTTCAGGCGAAAGCTGGCGCGGCTGGTCGGCCAGTTGCGTGAGCACATTGAGCCAGGTAACGAGCAGCGCCGACGAGCTGGACGTGCCGGAGTTGATGGGGATATTTCCCCGGACTTCGCCCTCGATCCCCCGCGAAAACATAAAGCCTTCCCGCAGCAGCACATTCACTGCCGACCGGAAGTAATCGCGGATCTCAGGGTAGGGCAGGGGCGACCCGACGAACGGAATATTGACAGCACTGCCAATATCCGGCAAATTCAGTCGAAAGCCCTGTTGTTCCGACGAATGGGCCGATACGCGGATTCGGCGTGAAATGGCTGCGGCAATAACCGGTAGACCGAGGTAATCCTGATGTTCGCCAAAGAGGCAGATTCGTCCGGGAGTTGAAACGACTACGGAAGATGGGTTCGTTACGGAAGTCAAAGCGATAATACTTCTAATTGATGTTTTTTCTGGCGCGCTTCTATAACAATTTCTTCTAATTGTTGCGCAGTTTTATTATCAATCCATTCCTCTCCACACTGGTGGCAGATGGTGGCAGGGACATGACGAACGACTACCAGGCCATCGCCCAAATCAACGCTGTATGTGGTGTACCCTGCTTCTTTATGACCACCACACATAGGGCAAACGGCTGATGTGATCATTGCTTTCTCGTCTTAAAATCTGGTTCAAATACGTCGGGTGATGGCTCGTAAACCGTTATGATATAGACAATTGTCTGTGCTTAATCGTACGAGGCAACCACATGTAAAGGTTGACTGTTCACCCATCCAAACAGCAATACACTCGGAAAAGGTCGATCGTCATTATAGTACCGGATAATCTCACCTGAATAGACGATCTGCAAAGCGTCTTTTTGACGAATATTTCGCTCGGCCAAGCGTTGAAGTACATGCTTTCGCCAGACAATAGCTCCTTTGTCAATAGCCTGCTGCAACAGAGCAAGATCGACCGGCATTACCAGCTTTGTTTTTTATGACCCACAGTGGCGTAGTAAAAGATATACCCGAACAGGGGCAACAGCAGGGCATACGCTATCTTGGGACTAAAGGCATCCGTCAGGTATCCGTGCAGCAAGGGCAGTAGTGCCCCGCCCGAAATACCCATGATGAGCAGGGCCGAGCCAATCTTGGTGAACGGCCCCAGCCGGTTCAGCGCCAGTGGCCAGATTGCGGGCCACATAGGCGAAATGGCGAAACCCAGCAGGGCGATGCACAAAATAGACGCAAAGCCGCTGGTCACTAACGCACCAACCGTCAGAATCAGGGACAGAATGGTTCCGAATCGTAGGGCTGTTTGCTGACTGATTACCCGTGGAATCAGGAGAATACCGAGAAGGTAACCGGCCAGCAAGCCGTATAGCGTGTAGGTGGTAAAGTATTTGGCTTCGTCGTTGCTGAACCCGATAGCCTGCCCGTAACTGATGATCAGATCGCCCGTGATGACTTCGGCCCCTACGTAGCAAAAAATAGCGGCTACCCCCAGCACCAGGTTCGGAAATTGCCCGACGCTGGTTCGCTCGTTCCGAGCCAGCGCATCCGTTGGTACATCGTCCTGTTCCTCCGAAACTTCGGGTAAGGTTGAAAAGCGAATCAGGATGGCCAGCACGACCAGAACGGCCGTTAAGATTAGATAAGGGGTAACCACTTTTTCCAGGCTGGCAGCACCGGAGACTGCACCAGCCCCCGCCAAAAATAAATTACCGAAAATCAACTGGCTGATAATCCCTGCCAGCTTGTTGGCGATGCCCATGAAACTGATCCGCTGAGCCGCGGACTCGCGCGGCCCCAGAATGGTTACGTACGGATTCGAGGCCGTTTGCAGAACCGTCAGTCCAATACCGATGATGAATAAGCCAACCAGAAACAACGGGTAGGAAACCGAGCGGGCCGCCGGCACGAAAATCAGGGTACCCACGGCCATGGCAACCAGTCCCAGCGACATGCCATTCTTGAAGCCCGTTCGTTTCAGAACGGCCGACGACGGAATGGCCATGAGCGTGTAGGAAATAAAGAAAGCAAAGGCTACCAGTGTAGACTCGAAGGAGGTCAGGCTGAACGCCTGTTTGAAGAAAGCAATCAGGACACTGTTTACCCAGGTAACGAAGCCGAAAATAAAGAAAAGGGCTCCGATGATCAGCAGCGGACCGAGGTAATTCTGGACTTTGGTAGGCGCAGTAGGGGTCATTCGTCAATGAATAAGGGATAATGAAAAGGCGCAACAGAGGAAATCCAAATAATTGGAACTGCCAAAGTACGTTTTTCCCGGCTCATTATCCATTATTCATTGTACATTATTCATCAATACACGTCCGTGAGGCCAAAAATCGGTTTGTTGGTCTTCCACTTGCCACGGGTGAAATCCGGGATGTCGACGGCTTTGCTGCCCTTGGCAATGCTCTCTTCCGACAGGGGGCTGATGGCGCTCCAGGCAGCCGCGTCGTAGACATCGATCGGCGGAGCGGTTTTGGCTTTGACCGACTCGATAAAGGCCCGAAGCACAAAGAAATCGATACCCCCGTGTCCGGCGTTTTCGGCGGTCTGTGCATGACGCTTCCAGAGCGGATGGTCGTATTTTTCCTGGTACGCAGCGAACGGCTCCCAGTTGTGGGGTTTGGGGCTGGTGCCTTCCAGATAGATCATGTCGTTGTCGTCCATCCAGATGCCCTGCGTGCCCTGCGCCCGGAATCCGAGTGAGTAGGGGCGGGGTGAGTTGGTATCGTGAATGATCACGATGTTTTCGCCATTCGCGCATTCGAGCATGGTCGTCACCACGTCGCCGAGCTTAAAATTGACTTTGGCATTCGGGTGGTTTTCGCCCCCTTTGTCGACGATGTATTTGTGCAGTCCCCGGCTTTTGGTGGCCATCGACGTCAGGCGGACAAACTGATTGCCGCGGTTGATGTTGAGCCAGTGCGCAACCGGACCGAGACCGTGCGTCGGGTACAGATCGCCGTTTCGGTCGACTGAATGCTGGGTACGCCAGTGCGCTTCTGAATATCCTTTGGCGCCGAACTCGGCCCCTACGCCACCGATGGACTTCCCATCGTTGAATTTGATATTGCGCAGGTCGTGCTGGTAGCCGCAGTGTGCATAAAGCATTTCTCCGAACATACCCTGGCGGATCATGTTCAGCACTGCCAGTACGTCGCGCCGGTAACAGACATTCTCCAGGATCATACAGGGCGAGCCGGTTTTCTCGAACGCATTGACCAGGTCCCAGGATTCCTTCAGGGTTACCGTAGCCGACACTTCGACCCCGGCGTATTTACCTGCTTCCATTGTGGCCACAGCCATCGGTACGTGCCATTCCCAGGGCGTGGCAATCACTACCCCGTCGATGTCGTCGCGCTTGACCATTTGCCGGAAGGCTTCATCGCCCTTGCCATATACCGTTGGTGCTTTTTTGCCTGCCTTGGCGATCATCGCGTTGGTGCGGTTGATGGCATCCGGATCGGGATCGCAAATTGCCGTTATCTCCACATCATCCCGGAAAAGCGCCTGACTGACGTGACTACGCCCACGGGCACCGACCCCAATAAAGGCAAGCCGTACTTTGGACTCAGCCGGTTTGGCCTGGGTGAGAATGGTCGGAAAAATAGACGTCGTTGCCACAGAGGAGGCAGCCCCGGTGATGGCCGCTGTTCGGATGAACTCCCGTCGGGTAGGCTTTTGCATGATTGGCGAAGAATACGAATGGAACGGTTTATTGACCAAAGAACGCTATTTCAGGATAAAAATCATAGCCTTTGGACCGTTATCAGAAATTCCACCAGACCGTCTTTGGATAGGATGCGGTAACTACCACCGGCTCGCCAATTCTGGGGGTCGTCACATCCTGATGCGTCTGCTCGACCGTTTTCATCAGCCGCCGGATCGGCTCGTTCCAGGAGTGGTTAGACAGCGAAAACTTGGCCCAGTGAACCGGTAAAATCGTTTTTGCCCGCAGGTCGGTGGCCGCTTTGGCCACTTCTTCCGGAAACATGTGAATGTTAGGCCAGTCGCGGCCATACTGACCACACTCGAGAATGGCCAGGTCGAACGGGCCGTATTTAGCCCCGATCTCCTGAAAATGAGTACCATAGCCGGAGTCGCCCCCCAGGTAAAGCGAATAGCCGTGCAGTTTGAGCGCATAAGCCGTCCACAGGGTTTTTCCGCGCGTAAAGGTGCGGCCCGAAAAGTGGCGAGCCGGCACGGCGGTCAGCTGAATGTCGGGGGCTACCTGCTGGCTTTCCCACCAGTCGAACTCCACGATCCGGTCGGCCGGAACGCCCCAGCGTTCGAGGTGAGCACCGACGCCCAGCGCCGTGTAAAATTTCTTAACCTTGGGAATGAGTTTGGTGATGGTCTGGTAATCAAGGTGGTCGAAGTGATCGTGCGACAGCACCAGCATGTCGATGGCGGGCATGTCATCCATGCTGTAGACGTCGGAGCCGGGGTAGGATTTCCCGAAAAACGATACCGGTGAAGCATAGCCGCTGAACACCGGGTCGACCAGCAGCGTAACGCCTTGAGATTTGATCAGGTACGACGAATGCCCGAACCAGACAACCGTAGGTTTTTCGTCGGAAAGTGCTTTCAAATCGGTTCGTACCGATGGGATGGGTTTGGGCGGGACGTTGTCTTTGGGTTTGTTGAAAAAATCCATCAGCATATCCCGGTAAGAAGCATCCTGTCGCATGACGCCCGTCGGTTCCAGGTTCTGGAATGCACCGTCGCGGTAGTTTGGAGAGTGTTTGATTCGATCGAGTCGGGCGTCGGCCGGGTCGCGACCGAACGGACTTTGTAAGGTAAAAATGTAGCCGGCAGCGGCTAAGCCAATCAGAATAAGCAGAGTAAGAAGCATGGTGGTACGCAAACGTTTCATGGGGGCACAACGACCCCTGGTAAGTACCGGTTCCCCAGCCTGGTTCGGAATGGACAGGTGGGAACAATACCGGATAAGTGGATGTTATACCCCCGAATCCGGCACACTGGCTTTTATACTAAATGAACCAAAGTCGCTGAGCCCGGTTTATCAGCCATCAATTGCATTCGAAAGAGCGTTCTGGCTACACGCTCTGCTGTCTGCCTGTGTTGTACACAACCTTTGTAACGACAGGTTGATTGGAAATTTTTTCGATTCATTCACGTATGGATACTACCCGGGCCGAGGCTCCACGGGTTGCGGTGTTCCGGAAGGAACACTTTAACGCGGCACACCGTCTGAATAACCCTAACTGGTCAGACGAGAAAAATACCCGTGTGTATGGCAAATGCAACAACCCGCATTTTCATGGCCATAACTACGACCTGATTGTGCAGGTAACGGGACCGATCGATCCGGAAACGGGTTATGTCATCGATATGAAGCAACTCGGCGACCTCATCAAAGAGCACGTTACGGATCGCTTCGATCACAAAAATCTCAACCTCGATACTGAAGAGTTTGCCGACCTGAATCCGTCGGCCGAGAACATTGCTATCGTCATCTACAACATTTTGCGTACTCAGCTAAGCGACAGCTTAGACCTTAAAATCAGACTGTATGAAACTGAACGGAACTTCGTCGAATATCCCGTCTAATGGCCAGACCACGAATGGGGTTTCACACCAGGGTGACTACAAAAATGGGCATGCCTTAGATTATTCGTACATGGATACCGATGAATTAGTAGATGAGATTGGTGATGCACACGGCACCAGCTCTATCGACACGCCGATGCGACCGGATGCGTTTGCGCTGGACGATGACCTGAAAATTGACCTCATCGAAGAGCATTTTCGGGAAATCATGAACATCCTGGGCCTCGACCTGACTGACGACAGCCTGAAAGGATCGCCCCGTCGGGTGGCGAAAATGTACGTGAAGGAGGTCTTCAGTGGCCTGAATCCGGCCAACAAACCTGAGCCAACCCTGTTCGACAATAAGTTTCGGTACAACGAAATGCTGGTCGAAAAAGACATTACCGTTCAGACCTACTGTGAACACCACTTTGTGCCGATCCTCGGTAAGGCGCACGTGGCCTATATTTCGAGTGGTAAGGTAATCGGCCTGTCGAAGCTGAACCGGATCGTCGAGTATTTCTGCAAGCGGCCGCAGGTGCAGGAGCGGCTGACGGTGCAGATAGCCGATGAGCTGAAGCGGGTGCTGGAAACCGAGGATGTGGCCGTCGTTATTGATGCCAAACACCTGTGCGTGTCGACGCGGGGCGTCCGCGACCTGAATAGCTCAACCATTACCTCGTCGTATAGTGGCAAATTTGAAGAAGAAACTACTCGTCAGGAATTTTTACGCTACGTTGGCCAACCCAGCGTAACCATATAAGCGAACAAAAAGTTGTCGGGTCAGTATCGTGTTGCGTTGGCGTAGGAGCGAACGACAATAGGGATACTGACCCGACAACTTTTTATTTCCGCTATGCAAGGCAAAACGATTCTAATTGTGGGGGCCAGCTCAGGCATCGGCTATGCGCTGGCTAAGCAACTGACCCAGCAGGGCGCAACGCTCGTCACCGCTGGCCGACGTGCGCCGGAAGGCATTCCCTCTACGCACATTTCCTGGGATGTACTGCAGACGACCGCGGCTGAAGCCCTTACGCAACTTCCCGACGTACTTCATGGGCTGGTCTACTGCCCCGGTAGCATCAATCTTAAACCGTTCCAGCGTCTGACAACCGACGAATACCGGGCTGATCTGGAAATCAACGTGCTGGGGGCCGTCTCGGCTCTCCATGCGGCTTATACGGCGCTGAAAGCGGCCAAAGGCAGCAGTGTCGTTCTATTCAGCACGGTAGCCGCCAAACTGGGTATGGGCCTTCATTCGTCGGTATCGGTGGCCAAGTCGGCGGTGGAAGGATTGACGAAGTCGCTGGCCGCTGAATTTGCCGTAAACGCCATTCGGGTCAATGCGCTGGCTCCTTCGCTGACAGATACGCCCCTGGCGAAAAATCTACTAAGTAGCGACGAAAAGCGGGAGTCGGCCAACAAGCGGCATCCGCTCAACCGGATCGGTACGCCCGACGATATTGCCGGTATGGCGGCTTATCTGCTGTCTGACCAGGCCAGCTGGATTACTGGCCAGGTCATCGGCGTCGATGGTGGAATGGGGGCCATAAAATAGCCTGGCTACATGTAGCCAGGCTATTTTATAGACAGTCAGTTCGTTGGAGACTTTTTAGACCATTGGACCGACGCGTTCGAGCAGGGCTTTCGATTTGCGGATTCCGTCGTACTCCTCCAGGCTATCGCCTTCGTACTCGATCCCGGCGATGCCTTTGAAACCGGTGTCTTTCACGATTTTCATCATGCGGTTGTAGTCGGTTTCAACGCAGTTGCCGCTGGCGTCGAAGTTGTAGAACTTCGTCGAAACGCCCCCTTTGGTATACGGCATCAACTCCTGAACGCCCACGTATTTGTCATATTCTTCCTGACAGGTATGGCCCTCTCCGCGCTTGATGCAGAAATTTCCGAAATCGGGTAGCGTACCCACGTTTTTCATGTTCACCTGCTTCATCACGCCCGACAGCCATTTGCCATTGGAGGAATAGCTGCCGTGGTTCTCAACGATGACGTTGATATTCATTGGTTTGGCAAATTCGCCCAACTTGCTTAGGCTCTCTATTGCCGACTTGGCAACCTCTTCGGCCGTTCCGTTACCGGCTGCGTTGACCCGGATGGTTTTGCACCCCAGGTACTTCGCACACTCCACCCATTTGTGGTGGTTCTCAATGGCTTTGGCCCGTTCGGCGGCATCCGTAGCCCCCAAGTTTCCTTCCCCATCGATCATGATCAGGTGGTTGGTAATGCCGTTGTCTTTGCAGCGCGTGAGCAGGTCGTTGAGGTAAGTTTTGTCCTGCGCTTTGTCTTTAAAGAACTGGTTGACGTACTCAACGATGCTGATATCGAACTCTTTACGGGCAATGCCGGGGAAATCTAAATTCGTGATCTTTTTGGCAAACAGCGCTTTGTGTAGCGACCATTCGGCCAGCGAAATATCGAACCACATTTTTTTCATAGGTGCTTCAGCAAAAGCGGATGGTAGCAGAGCCATACCCGCGAGCGAGCCAGCAGCCTGTTTCAAAAACGAACGACGATCGGAAGTCATATCGAGATAGGTTTGACGAAAGTTGCGCGGCAAAAGACCGCTTTCCGTGGATAAAGCCAACCGCTATTCTGAAATACTCATAGAAGTTCAGGCATAACAGCGCACTTCCATCAGGGCAGCCGGGGCTTTGCCCGCCTGCGGTTTCAGGTGAATCGTCAGGCTGGTGGTTTCCAGGGGTTCCGGAAACTGAATCGTGGTTCGGCTCTGGTGATTATCGGTTTGTCGAAACACGCGCTCCTGCCGGTCGTTGCACAAAATGAACTCACTCGCGCAGAACGGCGACACGGTTTCGGGATGAATCATAATCACCGATTCGAGCGGGTGATCGAAGTCCGAATCGAACGACAGCGCGACCTGACGAATCCGCTGTTTGCTCGGCCAGGTCAGGGTTAAAGTCGGATTGGTATCGGTCAGACTGGCCACCCAAGCATTGGGCTGATCGGTGGGCCGCTGAAGCCCGTTGCGTACATTGACACCCTCGAACAGCCGGATGCCAGGGGCAATTCGCAGGGCAATGTTGTGGCCGGCTGGCCGGCGTTCGGGGCACCAGAACTCGAACGTGTCGACACCGATGTCTTCGGTTGGTTCCTGCTTGCCATAGTTCGATACCGCCGGGTTGATTTTATTAAAGACCGACAGAACGCCCGTAACGCGCAACTGGCTGTATTGCAATTGGATATGTTCGTTTTTCAGGAATGTAACGAACACATACTGTGGTTCATTCAGTACGCTGTCGAAGACCAGTTCCAGCTCCTGACTGCCCTTACCGATGGACAGGGTTTTGGTTTCCAGAGTCACATCGGGCGTATGATTGAAGGGCTTACTGCTTCGGCGTAACTCGACCGTCAGGGTCGTGGCCCGGTCGGCGGTAACAAAAGTCGTTAGTTTCGGAACCGGACCCGCCGGTAAAGGCAGCATCTGAGCCGCCGACTGAAGCAGGGGCATCAACGGGCCATCGGGCGGTAATTCGGTCAGAACGAATTCGCTGGAAGCCGTCACGGTAGCCTGCTGGACAAGATCGTCGGCATCCTGCAGGCTAAGCCCCGGAATGTGTTGTCCCGACTTCAACAGCTCCTGTTGGAGCGTTTGCATTCGGCTCGGTTCGGTTAGGTCGCGCGGCAGTAAGTGTTCGCGCGTACAGAGCGCAGCCGCCATCCCCGACGCCTGTCCCACGTGCGCGCCCGTCGCCATCACCCGCGAAGACCCGAACGCAACGTGCGACGCGCTGATGATCCGCCCGGCCAGGAACAGATTCGACACGTTACGGCTGTACAGACACCGGTACGGAATGGAATAAATACCTTTGCTATGCCACTGATTGCAGCCCGGTTTCTCCGAAAAAATACCGTCGGCGGGGTGCAAATCGATGCTCCAGCCCCCAAAAGCCACGGCGTCGGGGTGCGGCCGCTGCTCGACCACGTCCTGCTGCGTCAGCATATAATCGCCCTCGAATCGGCGGCTTTCCCGCTTACCGGGAATCTGCCCAACCCATTCCAGCGTCATGGTTTCGGCTTCGGGAAACTGCCCGGAATTTTTGATATAGTTCCAGACGCCGTATACCACTTTCCAGAGTTCCCATTTGATGGTTTCGGTATCATGAACCGTATCCAGTCGTCCGCCGTACTCGATCCACCAGAGCTGACAACCGTACTCCTGCGCATTGAACCGCCGGTAGCGCGGTATTTTCGTGATATCATCCAGGGCGTAGGCCGGTGGTACAAACCGCACCAGCCGACCCGTATCTTTCGTGTAGAAGTACAGCGAATGCCCCAGTAGCTCACCGTATTCGGTGGAGGGCGCAAATTTCTCGCCAAACTCCTCCCGTTTTTCGGCCCCCATCCGGAAAGCGGCCCCGGCCTGAAACGCAACGATGCCATCCCCCGACGCATCGCAGAACAGCGGAGCAACCAGATCATAGGCGGTGCTGTTCTGGCTGCAAAAAGCTTTCAGTCCGCTGATGGTTTCGGGCGAAGATTTCTCGACCTCATACACCACCGTATTCAGCAATACGGTAAGGTTGGGTTCCAGCACCACTTTTTCCAGCAGAATCGTGTCGAAAATCAGCGGGTTGCCTTCGGGATTGCGGTAGAGGTTTTCGAGCAGCAATTCGTCGATGACCCCGCCCTCGCGCGCCCAGCGGTTATTGTTGCCCATGTGCGAAGTAGCGCCCAGTACCCACAGCCGCACTTCGGACGAGGAGTTGCCGCCCAGCACCGGCCGGTCCTGAACCAGCACAACGCGAATACCCGCCCGGGCCGCCGTAACGGCGCAGCAAACCCCCGACAAGCCTCCGCCGACAACGATTAGGTCGGCATCGTGGCGAATGGTTTTCAGGGTTCGTTTATCAGTTGCCTGTTCGTGTATCATTCGTTAAATCAAAAGTTTGTGTGAGAATTGTAAAGCCGGTTGGTTTGACGATTTCGACCGATATCGTTTTGTCGAAACCACGAACCGGAATGGTCAGATCGGCGCTCTGGCCGGGTTGTAAAGCTGGAAGCGGAAAGGTCGCATTAGCCGCTTTGACAGTGTAGTTTTTAAGGGCATAAGCCGGAAAATCAGCCCGGGCCGTCAGACGAAGTTTGAGCGAATGCACCCCTTCCTGCCCAGGTTCCCAACTGGTTTTTTCGACCGTTACGGGAGCCATGCCTGTCTGGTGTGCTTTGTACAAAGGCCGCTTCGAGCGGTCCGGGCGCACGAGTCCCCAGGGGCGCGTGCCGTCGGGATTGGTGCCGTTGTGTCGGCTCAGATAATCGTTGAACGACCACCATGACGCACCGACCACGTAGGGCAGTTGCCGGATATCGCTGAGGAATTTTTCGATGTGGGTCACCTGACCCGCTTCTGCATCTTTCCCGTCGGCTCGGGTACCGTATTCACTGATAAAAATCGGCTTGTCGGGATACAGCGAATGAATGTGTTTCAGCACGTTGGCGTGGTTGCCGTAGGTGTTGGTCGACACAAAGTCGCAGTACTGGCTGGCTTCATCTTCGGGCTTTTTCGGCAGGATGTTGAGCCGCATCGACGCGAAGGTGTACAACCGCGTGGGGTCGAGTTCACGGGCAAAGGCGATCATGTCTTTGGTCCAGCGCTGCCCGGCGGGTTGTTCCGACAAGTATTCATTCCCAACGCTGTAGGCGATAATGCTGGGGTGGTTCCAGTCGCGTTCGGCCATTTCTCGAAACTGCTGCCGAAACTTGGTGCGGATGGTGTCGTTGTCCATCTCGCTGGGTGTCAACTGCCAATTGCCCGCTTCGGCAATGATAAGCATGCCGTTCCGGTCGGCCCAGTCGTACACGGTTTCGGAAGGGGTGTAATGCGTGAGCCGGTGAAATTCCATGCCCGCTTCTTTCATCAGGCGCAGGTCTTTTTCAACGACCCAGTCCGGTTCCATCGAGCCCAGTTGCGGGTAATCGACCACCCGATTGCCGCCCGCTACTTTGATGGGCTGGCCGTTGAGCAGCAACTGCGCACCGCGTACCTCCACTCTGCGAATGCCGAAATGCGTCTGCACGGTGTCGGTTGCGGCTATGACCTGCACATCGTACAGCGTTGGCTGGTCGATGCTCCAGAGTTTGACATCTGAAGGTTTCAGGGATGTGGTCGCTTCCAGCACAACCAACTGGTTAGCCCCTACGCTGCCCGGTGATTGCTTCCAGGTAAGCGGAATCGGTTTGCCATTCTGTTCGACCCGGAACGTAAGCCGGGGCGTAACCGACTGGTTACCGGCGTTACGAATCCGGGTTTTCAGGGTTAGCGACGCTGTTCCCTTAGCCAGGTCGGGCGTTGCTTCGACCTTGACATTCTCGACGTACACCGCCGGCTCGACCGTGAAATAAACCGGACGGATAAGTCCCCCGAAGTTTACCCAGCCCGGAAACGGGTCGTTGGGCTGGTTGTTGTCTTTGGCACCGGGAATCGTACCCACGCGCCAGGTGTTGTTGTTGACCGAGATAGCGATCGAATTGATGCCGCTTTTCAGAAAATCGGTCACGTCGAACTGAAAAGGCGTGTAGCCACCTTCGTGCGTACCTACTTTTTTGTCGTTGATCCAGACCGCCGTTTCGTAGTAGGCAGCATCGAAATGAAGCAGCACCCGCTTGCCGGTTGTGGGCTGCCACGGAAAATTCCGCCGATACCACCCTGTTCCGGTATAAAACTGATACCGCGGATCGACCGAAAAACAGTGCGGAACGGTCACTTTATCCCAGCGGCCAGGGGAAACGCTTTCCTGGTACCATTTGCCTTTTTCGCCTACCTGCATCGGGTCCATCGCGAACGACCACTCGCCATGCAGAGGAATGGCTTTTGGCTCGCGCAGGGTGTACTGAGCAACACCTGGACGAGTCAGGTGAAGCAGGAAAAGGAGGGTTAGAACAGTTCGGATGTGTGTCATGTAAGGGGTGAAAGTCAAATAAATCAGAAAAGCTGTGCTGCGCCGTGTCGAGCTTAAAAAGCTGGCACGACTACGTTTTCGAATTGACGAGTTTCTCGACCGGCTTCGGTCCTGATAGTTGAACGCGTTGGGCCGCCCGCCAGGGAATCAGAGCCGCCAGCAGAATGACAACGCCGATACCGGCCGTGATGCCCCCGCCTATGTTGGCTAACGTGCTCAGCCCAAACAACATCAGCGCGGTAAACGCCAGTGCACCGGCGATGACCTGCAAGCCAAAGCGATTCTGTTGCTGCACGGCCAGCACTTCCTCCGCCGACTCGGCCTGAGCCTCTTCCCGCTTCTGTTGACGAGCGGTCAGGTACTGATCATATTCACGGGCTTCTGCCCCCTTCGATCGTGCGTAAAGCTCATAACCCAGCAGGAGCAGAAGTGGTAACCCTACGCCAATGGCTGTTTCCCAACTGCGACTTAGTTTGTAATCGAACAGCAGCGGTAAAAGGATTTTGCAGAATAGGTTGACTGTCAGGCCAATGGTGGTGATCCAGAGCGTTGCCCGGCTGGTCAGGCGTTTGGAAAAAAGCGCCCAAAGGGGAGGAGCCAGCAGCGGACCACCCGAAATGGCCGAAATACTCAGCACCACTTCGACCATACCGCCTGCCGCGGGCACCAGCAGGGCAATTCCGATCATGCCCAGCCCGAACACCCACGACGACCCCCGCGCCACTCGAATCAATTGCCGATCCGACGCAGCCGGGTTCATCAGACCTTTGTAGATGTCATTGGTAAACACTGCCGACACCACGTTGAGCGCGGTATTGGCACTGGCGGAGGTTGAGAAATACATACCTGTCAGCATCAGACCCAGCAAACCCGGTGGCAGCACCAACTGGCAGATTTTGAGGTAGGCATTCTCCGTGTCGAGACCCGTTAACGACGGATTGATGACGTGGTAGATCATCGGCGGCAGCATCCAGATCACCGGACTGATGAGGTATAGCCCGGCAAATAAAAAGGCCACGTTGCGCGCCGATTTCGGACTATCGACGCTGGTGTAGCGCTGTACGAACGTCCAGTTGCCGCCGATGTAGCAGATGTGGTAGAGCACAAACGCCAGCACAAAACCGAGGGTGTATTCACCGTTGAGCAGCCCAAAAAAATCGTCGGGTACGCTCTGGACAAAGCCTGAAAATCCTCCCACTTTGCCCAGGGAAAGCGGCAGGAGAATGAATACGGCCGCCGTTAGTACCACAAACTGCAGAATGTCTGTCACCATAACCGCCCATAAACCACCGACGGCGGTATAAGCAATCATGAACAGGCCAAGCCCAATGGTACACGGCACCAGGGGCAGGTTCAGTGAGGAACTGACCAGTTTGGCGACCGGGTACAACACCGAGCCCTTGATGAAAATGGAGACCAGGGTGAAAATGAAAATATACACTTTCTGCACCGTGACTCCCAGCCGCTCGCGGATGAATTCGGCTGCTGTCAGTGCGCCCGTGGCTTTCCAGCGTGGGGCCAGGTAAAGACCGGTTACAAGTGCCCCGATACACATGGTCCACTGAATGGTGATGGCAACCCAGCCGTATTTATAAGCGATGCTGCCCCAGGCCACGAACGTGCCCGCCGAGAAAAAACTCATGAACAGCGACAGGCCACCGATAAACCAGGGGACAGCCTCACCGCCCGCGAAAAAAGATTTCAGGTTCCGGCCCGTTCGGGCAAAGAGCAAGCCAATGCCCAGCACGAAGGCGGAAAAAATGACGATAACGGCGGTATCGATGGTTGTATTCATGAACTTGAGTAGTGTCTTATTGTAACGCGGGCATCTGTAGCTGTAGCGCGTGTGGAAACCCGCGGTTGATTCGCTGGAATCGCGGGTTTCCACGGCAGCGGCCGACCATCCGCGCTACAACGTGCTACGGCTTTATTGCAACTCAACGGCCAGTACTTCCTGACCAAAGCCAGGCAGATTTACAAAAATAGATTCGGGTGAAACGGCCTGGTTCGTAGTCAACCGTTTGATCGACTTAATCTGTTTGCCCAGCGTGGCCGGGTTGATTTTTATGGCCGATTCAGTCGCCTGCGAGCGGTTGTTTTGCAACACCACATAAAGCCGGTTTTTCTGCGGAGACTGCGCCAGCAGGTAATCGATGACGGGTTTTTCGGGTTGAACCAGCCCTTCCTGAATCAGCAGCGTTGCTTTTTCACCGTAGATCGTTCCGGGCGCAAAGCCATACGTTTGGTGCGGTCCAACTTTCGGGGTCACAAACCCGCGCGGAAACGACACGTTCCCGCCCGACCGCAGTTCGGCTTCGGCCATCAGGTAATCTGTCAGCCAGCCAATCTGCCACCAGGCATGGTGCGGATACGGACCTGATCCCCGGTTCATGGCGTTCCAGTAATAGGATGCGACGCTGGTCTTCGGCTCCACAAACGCATCGCGACCGATGGCTCCGGCGCGGGCCATATCCGCAAAAATCGGTTCTTTCGTCAGCCCGTACAGCCGGATAAACATACCCGCGTGGCTGCATAACTGAATCGGACCCGCGCGGTTGGCCGAGCCGAAAATGCCGCCGTGCTCGAAACTCAGCCCCGTCTGGCTGATTTCCCAGTCTTCACGGGGGGTGCCGTTGACCGTTTTCTGATCGTGATTAGCGATTGGATGGGTGTAGATCGAAGTCGTGTAAATTTTGGCAGCTGTAATGGCGGCTTCTTTGTAGCGATTATCTTTTGTCAGATCATACAGATCGAGCAGCGCCTGAGCCGACTGTCCTGTAGCGAAGTCGGGCGCGTAGCGGGCGTCGCCACATACGCCCAGAAAGCTTCCCGTGGCGATGGCGTTTTTGAGAAACCAGTCGGCTCCTTTGCGGGCAGCGGCCAGGTATTTCGGATCGTTCAACAACCGATACGCAACGATCAGCCCGTAAAACGTTGGGCGGACATCCTGAATATCTTTGAACGCTTCCTGCTCGGTATGCCGGTCGTAGGCAACCGCCCAGTGACCGTCGGGTTTCTGCCAGGTCAGCAGCCGGTCGGCACCCAGCCGCAGTCGCTCTTTCAATTCGGCATTGGTCGGCTCGAAGAGGAGCATGTTGCCCACGTCGAGCATGGTGTAATACGTCAGGGCAATGGGCTCAACGACCTCACCCCATTCTTCCACAAACTTTTTAGACTTCGCCAGATAATACTGACCTACGGCCGCTCCCTTGAAAAAGCCGTCGCTGGTTTGCTGCTGAACGAGCTTAAAATTCAGCGCATACGGCAGTACGTTTTGAGTCAGGTCCGGGTCTTTCGTCGCGTTGGCGAGCATCCACATGGCCCCGTAGTCGGAGTTTTTCATGGCGTCTTTGTTGGAGCCAACGACCCCGCCCAGGTACGACTGTGCTCCGATTTTCTTACCGTCGAACTCCTCGATGTTCCACAACGACGTTTTCGGATTGGTCAGGTAGTGGTGCATTTTCTCGATCCGGTCGGTCAGCGACTGTTTGCTCTGCCGTAGCGCCAGGGTTTCCCGGAACTGATAAATGTCGTAGACCGCGTGATTCAGCGTCTTAAACCAGTCGCCGTCGATCAGGCTATACCGAAACGAGTAGCTAACGGATTCGCCGGCTTTGAGCGCCGATTTGGGTTCGCCCAGTACCGGGAAATAAAGCGTCGGCGACAGTTGCGCTTTGCGGTTCATGTGCGACAGGCCGATGTTCCAGTCGATCTGGGTGCTCTTATCCTTCGCCCACGGATCGCGGGCCAGACCCGGTTCGGGAATAACGGCGATCGTCACCCCGGCCTTCGTCGTGATCATCGGGCAGAGCGTACTGGCGCAGCGTTCGCGGTAAACGGCCGGAATGGTCGGGATGCCGTGCCCGTAGGCATACGCCAGCGCGAAATTTTTCTGGAAGGCATTGCCCTGGAAATAACCCGGCACCGTGGCCCAGGCCAGATTCGGTTCGGAGGTGGTGGTCAGGGTTGGGCTGGCCAGCGAAAAATACCCGTCTTTTTTCGGGATGATGGTCTGCTTGACCAGAATATCCGTCGGGAATTTCGGGTCGATCGTCCAGTCGGTCCGAATCGTCCCGACGGCGGTTTCCTCCTGAAAGCTCACGCTATTCGTTCCGGTCCGTTTGCCTACTTTCGGAAAGAAATACAGTGCCTGTCCCGCTTTGTTGAGCGAAACCGGGTTCGTGCTTTCGGCCCATTGGGTTTGCTGATAATGGTATTTCGGTCCCGGAAATTCTTCGCCGGTTATCGACCGAAAGGTAGTATCCGGCTTATCGGAAGGCTTGTCGGCAGCATACAGCAAGGTATTTTCTCCCGAAGGCGCGGGCAGACTAACCCACTGATTCCCTTTTCGCACGGCTACCTGCGCGACGGTCCAGCCTTTAGCCGTCTGTTTCCAATTGACTTTGATGCGCTCATTGGCCAGTGACAGTGGTTGACTGGACTGGGCGTAGCTAGTCAGTGCGAGCAGCCCGAATAGAAACGCAAGCGTATGTTTCCTGATAAAAGGCATTAAACGATCAGTTTTGACTCGTGAACTTGTTCATACCGATAGAACGCAGACGGTGCGGATACTTTCGAAAAGTGCTGTTGGCCACATCATTTTTTGTCATTCCGACGAAGGAGGAATCTTAAGGGCGCCTGTAGGAGAGTTTAAGATTCCTCCTTCGTCGGAATGACAAAAACGCATGATAACACTCTGCGCCACCTGCGTTCTGTTTTTTTACTTCCAGTCTGGGTTCTGATCCAGCTTCGGATTCGCGTATAGTTCATCCTGCGGAATCGGGAAATATTTGTTCTTGGCCTGCACCGACCGGGTCGGGTAAACGCTGTTGACCGCTTTCGGAATCACGGTCAGGTATTTGCCCGTCCGGGTCAGGTCATACCAGCGGTCACCTTCGGCAAAAAATTCCCAGGCGCGTTCCTGAATCACAGCATCAATGAATGCGTCTTTGCTCAGGCCGGTTTGCAGATCGGGTAGCCCCGCCCGTTTCCGAACCACGTTGATATACCCATAAGCTGTTGTCGTTGGACCGTTCAGTCGTGCTTCGGCTTCGGCCGCAATCAGGTACATATCCGCCAGCCGGAAGATCGGAATATTCGGAATCAACCCGACCGTCGAAACCGGGTCCTGGTATTTTTTGATCAATACCCCATCGGTTGTTATCGGTGTGATGTTTTTCTGCGCTACGATTTTCCCGCTCTTATCCACGTAGTTCGTATCCAGCAACTGCCGCCGTTTGTCGACTGGGTTGAACGACTTATAGAACGACATGTAAGCAAACATCGACCCGAAAGTGGTTTTGCCGTATTCTGGTCCGGCACTTCCGGCGGGGCCGCACAGACCGGTAAGCTGGTGCGACCGGCCGGGCGAGAACGGGTCTGCTTCATATGCCCACATATTCTCGATGCGGGCGGCATCTTCCTGGTCGTATTTGTACACGTTGCGCACGTCGGGCAGGAGCGAATATTTTCCGGAGGTAATCACCGCCTGTGCCTTTTCCAGCGCTTTGGCCCAGTCTTCGTTATACAAAGCCGCTTTGGCGTAGAGCGCGTTGACGACTTCTTTGGATGGCCGGCCTTTATCGACTGTCGGGTAGGAGGGAAGTCCGGCGTTGAAAGCCTGGTCTAAATCGCTGTAAATCTGTTTGTACACATCTGCCCGGGCGCTTTTACCCACAATGGCGTCGGTCTGCGAGTAGCTGGGCGTGGTTTTGATGGGCACGTCGCCAAAGTTTTTGGTCAGTGCCCATTCGTAGAACGCCCGCAGGAAGTACGCTTCGCCGATGATCTGCTTTTTCCGAGTTTCGTCCATCGTAGCGCCAGGCACTTTGGCAATGATCCAGTTGGCTTTCTCGATGCCGTCGTAGCCCGAAATCCAGATTTGCTGGGGCGATTCGTTGGTTCGGGAGTTGCTCTTCTGAACCGTGTAGTTGACATCGTACGTGAAGAGCGTCAGCGTGTTCCGGCCGACCACACCCCGTGGGTAGGTCTGGTCGTCGCTGAAGTCGGGCACGAGCGTCATAGCCGGTCCGCTGTACATATCGGCCAGTGGGTCATAGGCGGCAATGAGTCCCTTTTCGGCATCGGCAGCGGTTTTGTAGAACGCTTCGGTGTAGATGGACGAGTAAATGGTTTCGTCTAACTGGCAGGAAGCCAGGCAAAAAGCCGTGAGTATAGGAATTAGTTTCGTTTTCATGAGAGTAAGTTGTCAGAACCGCATCGGCGGCCCGGCAGGATTATTCTGATTTTATTGACTGACGTTGATTTAAGATGCTTTCTGCGAAAGCTTTTGACAAAAACAAAGTCAGTCAGTTAAATCACATAAATCCCGGTTTAGAAAGTGACCTGTAAACCACCCAGATACGACCGGGCTTGTGGATAGACGAGGTTGTCGACGCCAATGGTCGTGTTCGAACCCGCGTAGGTGTTGACTTCCGGATCGAAGCCGCTGTAGTTGGTGATCGTAAAGAGGTTGTTGGCGCTTACATACACCCGTATCTGCTGAATCCCTTTTATACGAGGCAGGGTATATCCCAGCGTTACGTTCTTGCAGCGCAGGTAAGAACCATTTTCCACCACATAATTCGTTACCGGCAAACGCCCGCCCTGAAAACCGCTCACGTACTGGTTGTTCGGATTCGTGGCTGACCAGCGGTCGACGAGCCCCGCCAGCATGTTTCGCTGACCCAGTGGGTTTTCGAACGAAAGGCGGCTGGCGTTGTAAATGTCGTTACCCTGCGAACCCGACAGGAAGGCGTTGACATCGAAGTGCTTATACGACAGGCTCGTCGAGAAACCGTAAATGAAATTCGGATTGGGGTTGCCCGTGATGACCTGATCGGCCGCCGAAATTGTACCGTCGCCGTTCACGTCTTTTACCTTCTGACCGCCCAGCCGACCGTCGTAGCCCGGCAGAATCGTCTCACCGGTCTGGTTGATGCCGTCGAATACGTACGTTTTAAACAGACCCAGCGGGCTCCCCACTTTCAGAATCGTATAGGCCGTGATGAACCGCTCCTGCGTGGTGCCCCCGTCCAGATCCAGCACTTTGTTGCGGTTAAAGGTTATGTTGCCCGACACATTCCATTTCAGTGCCCCGTCCAGCACCCGGGCGTTGACGGCCAGTTCGAGCCCCCGGTTCTGCAGCGAGGCAAAGTTGCCCGTAATCGTGCCGTAGCCTGAGCTGAGTGGCAGCGTTTTTACATAAAGCAGGTCTTTGGTGGTCTTCTCGTACACATCCGCGATAAGGCTGATGCGGTTGTTCAAAAAGCCGATGTCGAGGCCAATGTCGGTCTGCGCCGAGCGCTCCCAGCGTAGGTCGGGATTGGCGATGCCCGACGGATTGATTCCAATCTGATACGTATGGTTGATGTTATAATCGCTGCCCGGATTCGGTGCGGAAACCGTTGCCAGCGACTGATACGGGTTGATTCCACCTGCGTTTCCGGTAATGCCATAGCTGGCCCGCAGTTTCAAATCCGACAGCCAGCGGAGGTTTTTGGCGAAGGGTTCCTCAATGATCCGCCAGCCAGCCGACGCTGCCGGAAACAGACCGTACTTATGATTCGCCCCGAACTTGCTTGAGCCGTCGACGCGGGCGGTCAGGTCCAGGAAATATTTGTCTTTGAATCCGTAGTTGATCCGGGCCAGGTACGAGTCGAGTCGTTGGCGGGTTCGGTTGCTGTTGACCGTCCGGGTCAGGGCCAGTTGAATCGCTTCATTTTGCGTAGCGTCGTTCGGGAAACCAGTCGCGCTGATGCTGTTGGAGTTGGCCAGTTCCGACTGCGTCGCAAAAACGCCGGTCGCTTTAAACGAATGATGCTGTGCAAAGATGTGGCTATACGTCAGTATGCTTTCGTGCAGCAGCGCGACGTTGTTCGTATTGGCTTTCGCACCGGAACCGGAGTTGTCGTTGAGGTCGGTTCGGCTGACGATGGAACGGGGCGAGTAGGTATCTCGCAGGCTGCTTTGGAGATCGACGTTGAACGAAGCTCGGTAGGTAAGCCCTGGCAGCAGCAGCGCTTCGCCATATAAGTTTGCCAGCGTACGGCGCAAGGCTGTCTGGTTTAAGACGGCACTAAAATTCAATGGATTGACGACTTCCCGGTATTGACCATTAGCCTGCTCACCGAACGGAAAAATCGACCCGTCCGTCCGGTACGGTTGCAATGTCGGAGGAGCGCCCAGAGCCGCTCCCAAAATGGATCCCGTGACGACATCCGCATCACCGACTGTCTGAGACCCCGTCGTAACGCCCTGGTTTACGGCGTAACTGCCTAGAATACTCGTACCAATTTTCACCCGGTCGCTGATGCGGTGGTCGACGTTGAGCCGAAGTGAATACCGCTGAAAGCCCGAATTGATAATGATACCCTGCTGGTTGAAATAGTTGAGCGAGAGGGCCAGCTGTGTTTTTTCATTCCCGCCATTGACCGACAACTGATGGTTCTGAATGGGCGCTTCGCGGAAGATGATGTTCTGCCAGTTAACGCCTTCGCCCAGTGAGGTCGGGTTAGGGTAATAGTTGTTTTTGAACACTTCGTTTTCCAGTTGCGCAAACTGTGCCGCGTTCAGCACGGGCAGGGTTTTGTTTACTTTCTGGACCCCATAATAACTGTCGAACGTAACGCGTGTGGCGCCCGTTTTGCCTCGCTTGGTCGTGATCAGCACAACCCCGTTTGCGGCTCGTGAACCGTAAATGGCCGAAGCCGAAGCATCTTTCAGGATTTCAACCGACTCGATGTCGTTCGGGTTGATGGTCGAGAGCGGGCTGACTGTCGTGACCCCGTCAGTCGGACTGCTATTTGAGATCTGAATTCCATCGATCACATACAGCGGTTCGGAGTTGCCATTGATGGAATTCGTTCCCCGAATCCGGACGCTGATATTACCGCCTGGAGCGCCGGTGTTTTGCGTCACCTGCACCCCCGATACCCGTGCCTGGAGGCCCTGTGCTACGTTGGCAACGGGCGTTTGCACCAGCTCGGCCGATTTGACCGAGGCAATGGCCCCCGTCGTTTCGATCTTGCGTTGCGTACCGTAGCCGACGACGACGACTTCATTTAGCGAGCGGTCGTCGGTTTGCAGCACGGCATCGATGGTTGTGCGATTGCCGACGGCAACTTCCTGGGTAACGTACCCAATGTACGAGATCGTTAGAACAGTGCTGGCGGCTACATTCGGCAGCGTGTAACGACCTTCGGCATTGGTGGTCGTACCGCGCTGGGTGTTTTTCAGAACAACACTCACGCCCGGTAAAGGAGCCCCGTCGGAGCCCGTAATGCGTCCACTGACAGAACTCGTTTGGGCCATTACATTCGCTCCTGCCTGTAGCAGGAGTAAACTAATGAAAACGAGCATTTGTAATGGTTTTTTCATGGGGTTGATTTTAAGGAATAGTACAATATTGTGAATTGTGAGTATGGGTAATCAATGTATACCATCTCCGGCGAGGAGCAGGCGTCTGTAAAGAGGTAAGAGCCTGTAATCGTATAGTATGATTGAAAATAGCCTGTAAATCAGCTTTTGGCAAGATATATTTTAATTTTTTTATTGGAAACGTTTCCAACAAATACTGGAAACGTTTCCAATTTTTTGATGATATTTACGGGTAATTTTTCGGTTGGGAAGCTCTTTTAAAGAAATAATACAAAAAGTGCGTTCACATCAGACGACCATTGTTGATATAGCCAGGCAGCTACATTTATCTAACGCAACTGTGTCACGCGCGCTGACAGGACACCCGCATGTGAACGCCGATACTCGCCGACGGGTGCTTGAACTGGCTGAGCAACTGAACTACCAGCGCAACCAGGTCGCGATTTCGCTGCTGACCAATCAGACGCATACCATCGGGATTATGGTGCCCGAGTTTATCTCGTATTTCTTCCCGAAAGTGATTATTGGCGCGCAGGAAGCTTTGGCCGAGTCAGGCTATAATGTGGTCATCTGCCATTCGAATGAGTCGTACGAAACAGAGGTGACCAACGCACGGGCACTGCTAGCCAGCCGGGTCGACGGATTGATCGTGTCGCATACGAAAGAAACCCGCAACTTCGATCATTTCCAACAGTTTCAGCGGCAGGGGATTCCGGTGGTGTTCTTCAACCGGGTATGTGAAGACATGGACGTGCCTAAGGTAGTCGTCGATGATTATGCCGGCGCCTTTGAAGCCGTCGAACACCTGATCCAGATCGGCCGTCGGCGCATTGCGCATCTGGCCGGACCAAGTACCCTGCCCAACAGCCGAAATCGCCTGAACGGCTACCGCGATGCGCTGTTGAAACACGGGCTGCCGATCGAGCCGGATCTGGTTATCTCCTACGATCTGACGCTGGAAAAAGCGAATATTTATGTCAATCACCTCCTGAACTTACCCAATCCGCCCGATGCGTTATTTGCCATCAACGACCCCACAGCGATTGAAGCCCTGACGGTTATTAAAAGTCGGGGCCTGCGGGTGCCCGACGATGTCGCGGTTGTCGGGTTCAGTAACGATCCACTGGCGGCCCTCGTCGAACCGGGCCTGACGACAGTGGTGCAACCGGTCGACGAAATTGGCCAGCAGGCCGCCCGGCTGCTAGTCGAGCAACTCACCGGCCGTGATGTGGACGCAGTAGCAAAAACAGTGGTGTTACCGACGCACCTGGTCATCCGCGGCTCGACCCAAAAGCAGAAAAATTAGGCGCTAACGCCAAACGCCAATGCGATGCATGCCACAGTTCGAAACCCTGACATGCATCGCATTGGCGTTTTTGTGGTTTACTTTCCAAATCCTAACCTTTCGTTCAGTTAGCCAAAATTAGCGTTTCACCTAAATCGATGGGTGGTGCCATTAGGCTAAGTTGGTGATAGCAGGACAGTTATTCCTGAAGCCCTGTCGAAATCAATAAACGAAGTAGCCGTCTGCCTTTGGAAGACCTAATGACCGTCTTCGCCCAAAAGAAGGTCCTCGCCTATTTTCTTTGTAATTTGCCGCTATTCGCTTCAGGACAGATTACATGATCTCATTCAATACCATTCAGGAGGCCCACGACCGAATTCGGCCCTATATTCACCGCACACCGGTCATGACAAATCATACGATCAATGATCGGGTAGGGGCAGAGGTGTTTTTCAAATGCGAAAACTTCCAGAAAATAGGGGCGTTCAAAGCGCGGGGAGGACTCAATGCCATTCTGCAGGTGGTTGCCAACCACGAAGGGAAAGCCATCACGACCCATTCGTCGGGTAACCACGCACAGGCCGTAGCGTTTGCTGCGCGGCAGGTAGGCCTGCCCGCCTACATCGTCATGCCGAGGACCGCACCGCAGGTTAAGAAAGAGGCCGTGCTGGGTTATGGCGCCGACGTGATCGAGTGCGAACCGACACTGGAAGCCCGCGAAGCCGGTGTGCGTGAGGTGATCGAACGGACGGGTGCTGTGCTGGTGCACCCGTTTGATGATGACCGCGTGATTGCCGGGCAAGCGACAGCGACTAAAGAGCTGATCGAAGACGCCGGAATGGAGAAATACGGAACCGAACCGGAACGCCGGCCCGGACCATTCGACACCATCATGGCGCCGGTAGGTGGTGGAGGCTTGTTAAGCGGAACCGCTCTGACGACACATTATCTGTCGCCCGAAACGCGCGTGGTGGCAGGGGAGCCAGAAGGGGCCGCCGATGCTATTCTGTCGTTCCGCAGCGGACAGGTGGAGAAAGCTCCTTACATCAAAACCATTGCGGATGGACTCATGACAACGCTCAGCGAACGGACTCTGGCTATCATTAAGGCGCACGTCACCGACATTCTGACCGTGTCGGATGCGGAAATTACGGCCGCGATGCGGTTGGTCTGGGAGCGCATGAAGATCATCATTGAACCTTCGTCGGCGGTGCCGCTGGCTGCTGTCCTGAAGCACAAAGACCAGTTTGCTGGTCAGAAAATCGGTATCATCATTACCGGCGGCAACGTCGATTTGGGAAAACTGCCTTTTTAGGGATTCGACACTGAGCACAGAGTATATTGTTTTTCTCTGTGCTCAGTGTTGAATCTAAATAGATTATGACAAGATCCAATATCGTGATTCGCTCTGTCGAGCCGGAGCAAACGTACCCGCTTCGGCACGCGGTGCTTTGGCCTGATAAGCCCTATGAATACGTTAAAGTCGACAATGATGCGGAGGGTTACCACGTCGGTGCTTTTCTGAATGAGGAGATCGTTGCCGTGATCTCGTTGTTTGTCAATGGGCAGGAAGCCCGGTTTCGAAAGTTTGCTGCCCGTCCGGATCAGCAACGGCAGGGGATTGGCACGCAACTTTTAAATCACGTCATCGCCGAAGCCCGGCAGTTAGGGGCGACGACGCTCTGGTGCGATGCCCGGCTGGATGCCGCTGACTTTTACCGCCGGTTTGGCATGGAAGCTGTCAGCGACGTATTTTACAAAGGACCGATTCCATATGCCCGATTTTCGCGTACCTTGTAACGCGCTCTGCGTAAAGCAAATCCTAAAACCTTACCGAACCATGAAAATTTTTCTGACTACGCTATTGACCTGCGGCCTGGCTGCATTCGCTAGTGTCAGCTACGCTCAGACGGCGTCCGCTACCGACTCGACGGCTCTGAAAGCCTATGCTGGTTCCTACTCCTTTGCCAGCGACAGCCCAATTCACAAATACACCGTTACGGTCGAGAAGGGCGAGCTGTACGGCGCAGCCGACGATTACGGTAAAAACAAGCTCCTTAAGCAGGATAAAGCCGATACGTTCAAGTCGACCAGTTCGTATGGATCGGTCCTTACGTTCATTCGGGAAGCGGGTAGCAAAGCCGTAACGGGTTTTAGCATGGCAATCCAGGGGTCTGAACTGGCGGCTAAAAAAGATAATCCATAACTAAATAATTGCTCGTTGAGTTGAGTAGTAGACGCTGACCGAGGGCCGCAACAACTGGCCTTGTAAAGCCTATAAACACAACAACTCAACGATGAATACAAGCTATTCTGTACTGACAGCGGCTATCCTGTCGGTCATCCTGCTGGCCTGTAGCCAGAAAAAAGAAGCGAATCAGACGGAAGAAGCGGTGACGACGGCCGATACAACCATCGACCTGCCCGCGCCCTACGCCACCAAATCGACCTCGAACTTCAGTAACGTGCTTGGCTGGCCATCGGGCAAAACTCCTCAGGCACCCGATGGCTTTACCGTTACGGAGTTTGCCCGCGACCTGCAAAGTCCTCGCTGGATATATGTAGGCCCCAACGGCGACATTTTTGTTGCCGAAGCCAACACCGAGAAGACCGGCGTCAAGGATAAGGTGGTCAACGCCGTATCGGGCAAAAGTAAATCACAGCCTTCCGGTTCCAGCGCCAACCGGATTACGCTCTACCGCGACACGAACAACGACGGAAAGCCTGATCTGAAAGAAACGTTCCTGACGGGACTGGAGCAACCCTTTGGCATGCTGGTACTAGGCGATCATTTCTACGCAGCCAATACGAACGCGTTGATGCGGTATGACTATAAGCCAGGCCAGACGAAAATACTGACCCCCGGAAAAAAAATTCTGGACCTGCCTAAAGGCGGCTATAACAACCACTGGACGCGCAACCTGCTGGCCAGCCCCGACGGCAAAAAAATCTATGTATCGGTTGGGTCGGGCAGCAATGTGGGTGAACACGGCCCGGAAAATGAACTGCGCCGGGCAAACATCCTGGAAATAAATCCTGATGGTTCAGGCGAACGGATTTATGCCAGTGGCTTACGAAACCCGGTAGGGATGGGTTGGCAACCTACCACAAAGATGCTGTATACGGCGGTGAACGAACGCGACGAACTGGGCGATGAACTGGTTCCCGACTATTTGACCAGTGTGAAAGAAGGCGCTTTTTACGGCTGGCCCTATTCGTACTATGGGCAGAACGAAGACCCACGCCGGAAGGGCGAACGCCCGGATCTGGTCAAAAAAGCCCTTGTCCCCGATGTTCCGTTGGAATCGCACACGGCTTCGCTCGGACTGGCTTTTTACGATAAAACTGCTTTTCCTGAAAAGTACCGCAACGGCGCTTTCATCGGTCAGCATGGCTCCTGGAACCGTTCGCAACTGGCGGGCTACAAAGTCATGTTTGTGCCGTTTACGGATGGTAAACCCGGTAAACCCGAAGATTTTCTGACCGGCTTTCTGGCGGGGAATAACAAAGATGTGTATGGGCGTCCGGTTGGCGTGACGGTACTACCGGATGGAGCGATGCTGGTGGCCGACGATGCCGCCGGACGAATCTGGCGGGTAGCAGCCAAAAAAAGTTAGTGGTCAACCGATAGTAAAAAGTGGCTAGCAGCTGGTGAACCATAATTGGTTACTGGCTGCTAGCCACTTTTACTAAAACTGAAACAGGACCCTGGCACGGGCACCAAGGGTTGTGTTTTCCTGCCAGCTTGGATTTGGCCGCTGATTTGGGCCGGTGGTCTGCAGCGGAATGTTTAGTACCGGGCTGGCCTGCAACACCAGATGCCCGCTCTCCCATTCGATACCAGTGCCTAAAACCAAATTGTTCATGACACTCACCGCCGGGCTGTTGCGGACATCGATTTCGTCGTAGCCGCGGTACTTCTGCGGAATAATCGGCGGCAGAATTTTAGGGCAGAAATACGTTACATTTTCAGAACTGCTCAGATTCAGATACGTACTGGCAGTGGGTAGCAGTGATAACGACGACGTCAGCGGAATGCGGTATCCTACGCTGAGGGGCAACTGTAAGCGCACCTGCCGCGTATCGATGTTGACTATGTCGCGCCACTTGTCTATGGGGCGGGCAAAATCCCGGCGAAAATCCTGCTGCGTACGATCGTTGAAATCGTCATCCGTCGAGAACCTGTTTGTGTAGGTAGCCTTGCTCAAACCAACCCCGACCACCCAGTTTTTACCCAGCAACAGTTCCGTAAAGATGCCGGTACTCCATAGGTGTGACGCTATTTCGCCACCAATACCCGCACGAATGCGCGGGGCCAGATGCGCAACCCGTTTGCTTTCGGGAGCGGCCGTCTGAGCGGGTTGCGCTACAACCACAACGGCTGGCCGCGCCGGCCGCATGCGTCTAGCCTGCTGAGCCAGGGCGGCATTCCAGTTTTTGGTGCTGACGTTGAGTGGCAAACTTGTCGCCAGCTCTAAATTAGCCGATACTTCGCTTGGCGTTGCCGAAAGTGCTGACTGATCGGGCGTTGTGCCAGTAACCGCGTTCGTTTCCTCAGCAGTGGTCTTCCGGGCATCATGAGCTGCCACAGCATTGCCCGTTTCGATCGGGCCGGAAGGAGCCGAATAACCCCGTTTCGTGTTCCGACCACGGCTGGTCTGCCGCTGACTCAGAATTCCTTTGTTCTGGCTAGAAACCGTACTGGATTTGCCAGCCATCCCCGATTCACTGTCAACGGGAGATTTATGGATGCCTTCCGGCTCAGTTGGACGCGTATTGGCTTTGTCGATTACGCCTGACGCATGGGTATTTTCAGTAGTTTGGGCAACAGAAGGAGTAGAGGATACGTCATACGTCTCTGCTTGTGGGTTAGTTGTCTGAACGGATGGTTGGCGCGTCGTTGCCGGGGCCGAATGCGTATTGTCAGTTACGTAGGGTTGGGTTCTCGGTTCCTCTGACCGCTGACTAAGGCGCTCTGCGGATTGCCTGTCGGGTTTAGCTGGCGACGGAGTGGGTAGATACCGGGTGATGAAAACCGTATCCGGACGAACAGCCTGCCCGTCGTTCCGGTTCGGTGGCGAAGGGGCACCCTGTGAGTGAGTGGCCGGCACTGGCTGGCCCGAATGAGCCAGGTCCGATCGCGGTTGTTGCTGTGACTGCGGATTAGGTGCCGTTGGGGCTGGAGCGGTTACCGATTGCCGATGGAGTTGCCCTATGGTCTGGCGTAGGGTGTTGATTTCTCGCCGTTGCCAGACACTGTAGGCAATCAGGACAACCGTACTGACTGTGGCGGCTGCCAGCAGCCAGGACTGCCCGGACCAGACACCGCCCGAAAAGGGATGGCTAGCCTGGGGGGGAGTCGGTTGAGACAGATTGGCGTTCTTAAGAGTCTCCTGCATCCGCGCCCAGTCTTTATCGGTAAATTCCGGCCGAATACTCTCCAGCTTTCGTCGGATAATATCGGAAAATCGATCAGTTTTCATGATAGGGAATTGTGGCCGTAGAGCCTGTCTTAGCGATGTATGCCTGTTTGATGAGTAGCTGTAGTTTCTGCCGGGCCCGGGCGTAGTTTGAGCGCACCGTGGCTTCGTTATGGCTTAGGATGCCCGCGATCTCATGGAGGCTGTAGCCATCCACTACGTGCATCATAAATACCGTCCGATACGTTGGGTTTAACTGTTGAACAAGAGCCAGAATTTCTTCGGCCGCGATCTGGTCGACTACATCTTCGCTAACGGCTACCTGCTCACCGGTTTCGAGCGAACTGTGCTGATCGATCCGGTGGTTTTTGCGGTAATGACTGATAGCGGTGTTGACCAGAATGGTGCGAAGCCAGGCTTTAAACGGTAAGGTTTCATCATAACTGTCCAGGTGCTGAAAAGCCTTTAAAAACCCTTCGTTCAGTACATCTTCTGCTTCTTCGGCACTGGATGTGTAACGCAGACAAATACTCTTGGCATACCCAAAAAACTGTTTGAACAGCGTTCGCTGCGCTCGCGGGTCGTTGGCGCGGCAGGCCCGAATGACACTCAGCAGGTCATTATCGGCGAACGAAGACGATTTTCGGAAAAACAAAGTTCGGTCTGGTTAACGTAAACACCTCTGATTCTAAACACACTACGCTCTCTCAACGTATAACGTTGCATTTGCCTTTCCGTTTATTATTTATTTTTTTATCGACTGCCACATTTGCCCGTAGGCCGACGTAAAGGTAGAAAACGGGTTTACTCACCCCGGTTTGGGTTATCGATGAAGGTGTTAGTGATTGGCGACGAACATACCTATGGCTACGGATTACCAGTAGGAAAATTAAGCTATCTAGGGCATTTTATCCGTCTCATCAGTCGGGCTGGTCAGCATGTTTCCATGGAAGCCTATGCTCACCTGACCCTACCACAACTCGCATCGACACTGGCTCAGCTGCCGCTGAATCGGTACGACCTGATTATCCTGCAGTTCGATGATAAGCTGCTTCGCTCGGCGCGGGCTGCCGCGTCGGAGACGAACGCGGTTATGCCTATATTACCCTATCCACTCGGGTCGACCGCGCTATCTGGCCAGCCAACGTTGGGGCATCGGCTGAAAACCTTCGGAAACGCGCTTCTATCAACGATTTGGCCGCTGTATGGCGTCAGAACTGTAGCAGATTTGCTGCGGCAGCTGCGGCCCTACCGGCATAATGTACTCTTGCTGACGCCGTTGCCGAAGCAGGATTGGCTTAGCCGATGGGTAGGCAAACGTAGCCGGGCTATTTTGCTGAGCGAAGCTGATGAACAACTCTTCAGTGTGTTCGATACCGATTCGGTCATTCAACCCAAGGAAGAATATTTTCTGCCTAATAACCCCGAACAACTTAGTGCCGTGAGCCATGAGTTACTCGGACGTGAACTGTTCGACTTTTATCAGTCGGCTCCAACCATCGTGACGATTCAGTCCATCCGGCGGGATGTTCAGTGAAGTAATACGGGTATAAGCAAAACAGGCGGGTTGTGTGCCCGCCTGTTTTGCTTATACCCGTATTAGGACTTAAATACCGCCTTTTTTCGTAGCGCATCATAGCGCAGCAACGCTTCCAGATAATAATAATCAGCGTAGATCAGGGGCGTATCTACCTCACTTTTACCGGGTTTATGGCCCACGCTGTGCTTGAGAATGAAGTTGTTGTTTTCGCCCAGATCCGCTTTGTAAGCCGGGCTGGACAGGCTCTCCAGCATCTTCACCGCCGATTGGTAATAGGTTTTGGCTGAGGGCCCGCCGTAGGTACAGAGCTCGAGCAAGGCCGAAGCTGTAATCGCGCCTGCCGAAGCATCGCGCTCTTCGTTCGGAATGTTTGGCGCGTTGAAATCCCAGTACGGAATTTTGTCGGCAGGCAGGTTGGGGTGATTCAGGTAAAAATCGGCGATGTGCCGGGCCTGCGCCAAATACTTCGGATCTTTCGTTTCGCGGAACATAACCGTATACCCGTATAATCCCCAGGCTTGTCCGCGCGCCCAGGCCGAATTGTCGGCGGCTCCCTGCGCTGTTTTCTTCGCGGCCACCGTCCCATCGGGATTGTAGCAAACAACGTGGTAGCTGCTGTAGTCAGGCCGGTAATGGTTTTTCATAGTGTTGTCGGCATGAGTCACACAAATGTTGTATAAATCCTTATTCCCCGACGTTTTTGCCGCCCAGAACAGAAATTCCAGGTTCATCATGTTATCGATGATAACGGGGTATGTGTAGTTCTGAAATTTATTCCAGGATTTGATAACCCCTACCTTGGGGTCGAAGCGCGTGGCCAGCGACTTGGCGCCGGTGAGCATGATCGGCGGATACGCAGTGTTTTTGGTTAGCCGGTATCCATTCCCAAAAGGACAGTAAAGCATAAATCCCAGATCGTGCGTGCCGGTATTGTACTGTTCTTTGGCTACCGCCATGGTCCACTTCTGAGCAGCTTCTTTCCAGACGGGCGCTTTGGTACGCTCGTATAGATACCAGAGCGACCCACCGAAGAAACCACTGCACCACCAGTCGGCGGGCATATTTTTGAGGCTACCGTCCGGATTGGTCGACTGCGGAAATTTGGTCGTATCAGGGTGGGTTTGTAACATGCGCTCGTACTGTTGAGCCGCAAAGGCAAATTCTTTATCGACGTCGATAGGTCTTTGTGCGATCGATAACTGACTGACAAACAGGAGGATTAGTGGAAGGAGATGTTTCATCGATTGAAAGATAGGAGGGGGCAGTCGTTTTGTTTCGTTTGACCTGCTGCAATGCTAAGTAAAAACCTGCGAATTTTTAACCGTATACCCTGCTACTGGCTGGTTTCCGATCTGGTTCGGGCGGTCATAAAACGCCGAAGCGGTGAACCTGCTCTGGGCAAATTCACCGCTTCGGCGTTTTATGGGTAAGGTACTTAGAGATGCACTTCCATTTCCTGTGGCCGGGCCGGATCGGTGGCTGGTTTTATTTCGGGCTGATGAGGCTGTTCGACATCCTTCCGGCGCGTCATGTAGGTGTAAATGACTGGCACGACGTAGAGCGTCAGGATCAGCGAGAACAGTAGCCCGCCCACAATGACGATACCCAGCGGTACCCGGCTTTTGGAGGCCGAACCGAGGGCCATTGCAAGCGGTAAAGCACCGAAAGCCGCTACGAGGGTCGTCATCAGGATAGGGCGAAGCCGCAGGGCCGCCGATTCGACAGCTGCTTCGAATTTGCTTTTGCCCGTCAGCCGCTGTTCGTTGGCGAACTCCACGATCAGGATACCGTTTTTCGTGACCAGACCCACAAGCATGATAATACCGATCTGGCTGAAAATATTCAGGGTCTGATTGAACATCCAGAGTGAGAACACCGCACCGGCCAGGGCTAGCGGAACGGTCATCATGATGATGAACGGATCGATAAACGAGTCGAACTGAGCCGCCAGGACCAGATAGATTAGAATCAGCGCCAAACCGAAGGCAAACAGCGTGTTCGAGGAGCTTTCGGCGTAGTCGCGGGAAGGGCCCGAGAGGGCCGTCTGGAACGTTTCGTCGAGGGTTCGGGCGGCAATGGCCTGCATGGCCGCTACGCCGTCGCCGATGGTTTTACCCGGTGCCAGGCCCGCCGATACCGTTGCCGATTTGAATCGGTTGTAGTGATACACCTGCGGGGGGCTACTCACTTCCTGAAACTTAACCAGGTTGTCGAGCTGGATGAGTTGCCCGGTGTTTGAACGGACATAGAACGACGCCAGATCGACAGGCTCATCGCGGTCGCCCCGGTCGACCTGACCGATGACCTGATACTGTTTGCCGTTCATCAGAAAGTAAGCCAGCCGACGGTTACTGAGGGCCAGCTGAAGGGTCTGGGCCACATCCTGCACCGATACACCCAGGTTAGTGGCTTTTTCACGCTCGATGGTAATGTTCAGTTCCGGCTTATTGAATTTCAAATCGACGTCGGAGTTCTGGAAAGTCGGGTCTTTCTGAACTTCGTCCAGAAAAGCGGGGAGTTTCTCCCGTAGCTTCTCGAAATTCAGGTTCTGAATCACGAACTGGACCGGTAACCCTCCGCCCTGCCGACCAACCTGAATCGTTTGGTCCTGGGTGGCAAACATGCGGGCTTCGCTAAACTTTTTCAGGTTTTTGGTCAGGTAATCGACAATGTCCTGCTGCGACCGCTTCCGGTCGGCCGGGTCGGTCATGTTGACCATCACGAACGAAGAGTTCACCGCGCCCGACCCCGAATTACCCGGAGCTACGACGCTGAAAGCAAGTTTATTTTCCGGAATCGAATCCAGTACAAAATCGAGTACCCGGTCTGTCAGGACCGATTGGGCTTCGAAGCTCGTTCCTTCGGGCGACGTGATACTGATTCGGGTGCGTCCGCGGTCTTCCAGCGGAGCCAGTTCCGATTTCAGTTGTGAACCCAGCCCGAAGATAGCCGCCAGAGAGACGGCTATCATAACGAACGCCCAGCGCTTCTTTTTCATGAAACTGTTGAGCGAACTGCGATACGAATTATCCAGCCATTCGAAAAAGGGTTCGGTTTTTCGGTAAAACCAGGAGCGCCCGTGGTTTTTGCTGGTTAGCTTAACGCTCAGTACCGGTGTCAGGGTCAGCGACACGAAGGCCGATATCAACACGGCACCGGCTACCACAATACCGAATTCGCGGAACAGACGTCCCACAAACCCCTGCAGGAAGATGATGGGTAAGAATACGATAGCCAGGGTGATGGAGGTAGATATGACGGCGAAGAAAATCTCATTGGATCCTTCCTTGGCCGCCTGTTCGGTATCCATACCCTCTTCTACCTTCTTGAAGATGTTTTCCGTAACTACGATCCCGTCATCCACCACCAGACCCGTCGCCAGCACGATTCCGAGCAGGGTTAACACGTTGATACTGAAGTCGGCCACGTACATGATGAAGAAAGCCCCGATCAGCGAGACCGGAATATCGATCAGTGGCCGGAAGGCAATGAGCCAGTCGCGGAAGAACAGGTAGATGACCAGTACAACCAGCACAAAGGAGATGAGCAGGGTTTCGCCTACTTCCTCGATGGCCCGCCGGATGAACACGCTACGGTCTGTACCGACGTAGGCAATGATGTCTTCGGGTAAGTCTTTCTTGAGCTGATCGAAGCGTTTGTAGAACTCATCGGCAATGGTGACGTAGTTGGCTCCCGGCTGCGGAATCAGCGCCAGGATTACCCCAACCGTACCGTTCTGCTTAGAGGTCGTTTCTTCATTTTCGGCACCCAGAATAGCAGAACCCACATCCTTGAAGCGGACAATCTGATTACTGGTTTGCCGGAGAATGAGGTTGTTGAAATCATCTTCGGTGGTCAGTCGGCCTACCGCCTTTACGGTCAGTTCGGTGTTGTTACCGTACACTTTACCGCCGGGTAGCTCAACGTTTTGCGCAGTCAGAGCTGTCTGAATATCCTGGGCTGTCAGCCGGTACGCCGACATTTTGATCGGGTCGATCCACAGACGCATGGCCTGGCGCTTAAGCCCGTAAACGTTGGCCTGGCTGACGCCCGGAATGGTTTGCAGACGTTCCTGAAGTACGTTCTCGACGTAATCCGACAACTGGGTGGCGCTGCGGGTGGTACTCTGAACGTTCATAAAGATGATCGGATCGGAGTTGGCGTCGGCTTTGGTGACCACCGGTGGCGCATCGATATCCTGAGGCAGTTGGCGTTGCGCCTGCGACACTTTGTCGCGCACGTCGTTGGCCGCCTGTTCGAGGTTGGCGTCCAGATTGAATTCGACCGTGATGTTGCTGGACCCCAACGAACTGTTCGAGGAGATGGTCCGAATGCCTTCGATGCTGTTCAGCGATTTTTCGATCGGTTCGGTAATCTGCGACTCGATGATTTCGGGGTTTGCCCCCGTATAACTGGTTCGGACCGAAATAACCGGCGGATCGATAGCCGGGTACTCGCGCACGCCCAGGAACGTGAAGCCAATGACGCCGAATAAAACGATGACGATCGACATCACCATCGCAAATACGGGCCGGGTTAGGCTTAATTCGGGTAGACTCATGTTGAGTGTGAAGTTTATAGTTGCCGGTTTAGGTCTCTCGCGTGAACTCGGCCCGGAAATCCATTTAATTACTCGCTACTTTCGGCCCGTTGGGAACCTGTATAACTTTGCTGACTTTAACCGGCGCATCGGGCTTTAAAAACAGCAGACCCGTTGTGGCAACGGTATCGCCTTTTTCAAGGCCCGACAGAATCTGGATCACCCCAGCCGTACGGAGGCCAGTCTTTACATCTTTGAACTTCGCTTTGCCATTTTTGACCACCACAACCTGGTTGGTGCGGGTCTGCGGAATGACGGCCTGGGTAGGAACCACCAGACTCTGCTGGTTCTGAACGGCCAGGGTTACACGGGCAAACGTTCCAGGCCGAAGCTGGGCCGACTGGTTGTTGACCCGAGCCCGGATACGCAGGTTACGGGTTTGCTCATCTACCCCCGGCTCGATAGCATAGACCACCCCCTGCCCCAGTTTTGTGGTTCCATCTACTAAAAACGAAATTGTACTCCCGTTGTGCACAAAAGCACCATATTTTTCGGGAATGGAAAAGTCGAGCTTAAGCGATGCAACCTGTTGGAGCCGGGCGATGAGCGTACTGGGCGATACAACGGCGCCTGAACTGACACTCCGCAGACCGATTATTCCAGAAAACGGTGCCCGGATTTCGGTGCGCTGCAGATTTGCTTTGACCAGGTCGATGTCGGCCAGCGACGATTGTAGATTCGTCGTTGCGATGTCATACTCCTGCTGGCTGATGCCACCCCGTGCCAGCAGTTGTTTGTTTCGTTCTTCCGTCCGCCGGGCATTTTCGGCCTGCGCCTGAAGCTTCTGAAGCTGCGCCCGCAGATCGGCGTCGAAGAGTTTTACCAGCAATGCCCCTTTTTGTACGGGCTGACCTTCCTGAATATTCAGTTGCGTAATGCGGGCCGAGATTTCAGGATAAATATCGACCTGTTCGGCAGCCAGCAGCGAACCGCTGGAAATTACGTCTTCCTGAAGACGCTGCGATACCACGACGAAAGCATTGACATTGGTAGGACCGCCCCCTCCCGGACCGCCCTTCCCCCCTTTGCCGTCTTTACCTTCACCACCTTTTCCACCCCCGCCTGAACCGCCCGCCGAAGCACCGGGAGCTGGGTGTAACACCTTGTTGTACACAATTATCCCGCCGAGAACCAGAACGACGAGACCGATAGCAATCCATCTTTTCACAGAGTAGTTATTTGCAGAAAGAACCAGAGACGTTAACGGCCGATTAGCCGCTATTGTTACAAAATGCAAAGCTATTAATGTTGGCGACTTTATCAACAGCAGTTGCCTGACTGTGAATGCTTTTTGTCGCCCTGCGAAAAGGGCTCTTCCGCGCTATTTGCCCGTAAAAATCCTTATTCGTCCAGCCCAGTTTCACCCGATTTTCTTAATAACCCCTGGTCATAAACTGTGGTAATGAACAAACTATAACTCAACCCATAGAAACCTTTAGTTTTTTACGGGTTCAACCACTTACAGGAACTACTTAATTTGCTAATTAAGCGCTTTTAAAAAAGAATTAATTGCCGTCGGGTATGTATCAGGGGCAAAGCCTGCCAGGAGGTCTGTCGGGCGGATCGACCCTCGTTGAAGAGCCACTGCGGAAAGTATGTGATGAATGATGGTAAGAGTCGTTCGGACGGGAAATCCTATGGCGTGTATTCACTAAATACGGCCGGTATATCTGTTCCGACGAGCGTATGCGGCTACGGCCCGGCATGCCGGACATCCAGCCTCCTCTTCCGATGGGGCCTATTGATACGTGTTGTCCGATAAGGCCAGTACCATCAGCAATTCGCTGATCATCATGGCGGTGGCGCCCCAGACCCGGTATTGTTCGATCTGATAAAATGGGGCGTCGATAGTCGTTCCCCGAACGTTGATCTGCGTGTCGCCCACAATTGTTTCATCCAGCAGTCTGGTAAGATCCACCTCCACCACGGCTTCAACTTCCCGAGGGTCGGGGTAAAAATCGGGTCGGTAAGGCAGCATACCTACCACGGGCTGTACGTAAAAATTGCTGGGTGGAATAAATAACTCGGTCAGTAGTCCCAGCACTTTCACATCCGACACCCGAATGCCCACTTCTTCCTGGGCTTCCCGTAGGGCCGTGCGGGTCAGGTTTTCGTCGATGCGTTCCATCCGTCCGCCCGGAAATGCCATTTGTCCGGCATGAACCCCATCGTACTGCGGGCGCAGAATCAGGGGGAGAAAAATGGAATGCTGGTAGGGATAAAAGCAGATCAACACGGCGCTCCGGCGCGTTCGTTCGTTGGGTTTGATGCCAAGCCGATACCGGGCCGTCGAGGCCATTTTCTGATGCGCTACTTCACCCGGAAGCGGCTTCTGCAGCCGCAGGCGAAGGTTTTCGGTAAAGGTATAGAACGAGGTGTCGATCATGGTCAGGTCATTCATTGTCATTCGTAGTCAGCAGTAGTCATTTAGAGTCATAATACGAACGGTCAATGACCAGAAATGACTACTGCTGACTATGAATGACTATATAGCTTAACTAATTCTTCCGCACAACGTTCACCGTCCATGGCCGCGGAGACGATACCGCCCGCATAACCCGCTCCCTCGGCACAGGGAAACAGCCGCCGTACCTGAACGTGTTCGCAGGTGTCGCGATCCCGTGGGATGCGCACGGGCGACGACGTACGGCTTTCAACCCCGATCAACTGGCCTTCGTTGCTCAGGTAGCCGCGCATCTTTCGGCCGAAATCGCGCAGTCCCTGCCGAAGCGGTTGCGCAATGTGGTCGGGCAGTACGTCGTTCATATCGACCGAAGCCAGCCCTGGCTGGTAGGAGGTCGGCAGCAGGTCATTCGACACACGGCCGTCTACGAAATCGACGATGCGCTGAGCGGGGGCGGTCTGCGAGTCATCGGCCTCCCGGTGGTTTCCCATGCGGTACGCCCAGCGTTCGAGATCCTGTTGCAGGGCCAGACCGGCCAGCGGACCCGCATCGGCGTATGGCCGGAGATCCGCATCGTCGATGGCGACAACCAGGCCCGAGTTGGCATACAGCGAATCCCGACGCGAGGGCGACATACCGTTGACAACCAGTTCGCCGGGGGCCGTAGCGGCCGGAACGATAAATCCGCCCGGACACATACAAAACGAAAAAACGCCCCGATCTACCCCCTTAAAACGGGTTTGGGCAACCAAACTATATGAGGCAGCCGGCAGATAATCGCCCCGATTCGGGCGATGGTACTGAAACTGGTCGATGAGCTGTTGCTGATGCTCGATCCGGACGCCCATGGCAAAAGGCTTGGCTTCAATCCGGATGTTGCGGTTGTGTAATAAATAAAAAATATCCCGTGCCGAATGCCCTGTGGCCAGAATGACACCCCGGCCAGTCAAGGTTTCGCCCGTCGCTAACACAACGCCTTCGACGCCGTTCGGACTTGCGGTCGGGCCGCTCAAAATCAGGTCGGTAACTTTCGTGTCGAACCGGACTTCGCCCCCGGCGGCCAGGATGCTCGCACGTAGATCCGCCACTACATTCGGGAGTTTGTTGGTGCCGATATGCGGGTGGGCATCGACCAGAATCTGTTCCGTAGCGCCGTGGGCTACAAATATTTCCAGAATTCGCCGGACATTGCCTCGTTTGGTCGAACGGGTATACAGCTTCCCGTCTGAGTACGTACCAGCTCCGCCTTCACCAAAGCAATAGTTCGATTCGGGATTGACGACGTGATCTTTGTTGATGGCTGCCAGATCACGACGGCGCGTACGGACATCGCTGCCCCGCTCCAGCACAATTGGTTTGACTCCCAGTTCGATCAGGCGCAGGGCCGCAAATAAGCCTGCGGGACCAGCGCCTACTACGATGGCCTGGGGTGCTTTGCTGACATCGGCCAGAGGTTTCCGATACTGAATAAGGGGGGGCGGGGCCTCACCGACATATACGTCGGCTTCAACCTGAACCTGTACCTGCCGGTTGCGGGCGTCGATCGATTGGCGTCGTTTGCGCACCACGACTTCATCGGCGTCGGGTAAGCCAAAACGAGTTAGCACCAGACTGCGAAAAGCGGTGTCGTCAAAAGCCTGTTCGGGCGCAAGCGTCAGCGAAAGTTGGTGAATCATTGGTAAAAGACCTGTCGAAGCAGGGTTGCATTGAACCGGTTTTGAATAAGTAAACTTCAATGAAGCTCACCTAACCCACTAACAGGCAGGCACGGGTTTGGGTTCGCTGCCTGTGTGGCTAACTACAACCGGAGCGCTTCCATCTGCCGGACGGCATAATCAGTTGTCCTGGCCGTCAGAGCCATATACGTCAGGGATGGATTCTGCGTACTGGTCGAAGTCATGCAGGCCCCGTCGGTAATGAATCGGTTGGGGCGGGGTCAGGTGAGCTGCCCGGCCGATGATTACGTGTTGATCCCGATACTGCGCAGCGATCTGTTTTTTGAAGTGCGCTTCGACGCACGTCTCGTGCGGGAGAGAAACTCACTATCGGGTAGGGTCGCCAGCCCGTCTTTATCACCGGTTATGCCCACAAATTTTTCGACCTGACTATACCAGGGAGCTAGGTCCTTATACCGAATCGGCCAGTCGACCGCGAAACCGTCCCGGGCGGGTCCCTCGAAATCGGAATCGCTCCACCGTTGCGTTTGCCGCCCCCAGGTAAGCAAGCGGCCGCCCACTTGATACCCATGCATCCACCGGGCCGCCGGAGCGGTCGAACGGCTTATCCTGCATAAGGCTGTTCGCTGTCTTTGGCGAAAAAATGAAGCGTGTCTTCGTGAAAGGCGTAGTTCCGGCTGGCGATCGAATAGTCCTGACAAACCGAAAGCGGTACCTGACCCCCGTGTTCGAGTTCCCCAGTGTTCAGCGTTGCCGTCGGGTAATCGGGAATATGATTCACTGAGCGGCCCCGTTCCAGCAACAGCGTCCGCAGCCCGTTCTGAGTGAGGCCTTTAGCCGCCCAGCCTTCGCTGATGCCGGAGCCAATCACAATGGCGTCGTAGGTGCGGTCTTTTCGGCTGTCGATTACGGGGTGGGCCACGGTTACTAAGGTCAGTTTAAGCGTAGAGTTCCGGGATTAACCAAGCCATCATGGCCTGAAAAAACCAACCCTACTTACTAATGAAGTCGTTTTGGTGAAATTACTTCCTAAAACGGAACAAGAGCAGCGAGCGGGCGTACCAGTATCAAAGACTGGTCAGAAAAGCCATCGTATCGACCCCGTCGGCATAGTCGGTCAGGCTGGGGCGCTGAGTCTGACCAAACGGAATGCTACCCGCCAGCCATCCCTGGGCAGAAGCCACCACCTGAATCCGATCGGCCCGTTCATTGAGCCAGGCCGTTGCCTCATCGAGTGTACGATAGGTGTGGTAATAAATAACCGAAATAGGAGAGACCAGGGCGTCATTTTCGGTTAGCAGCAGGTATCCGTTATCGAAGTGAGGAACGGCATTGATCAGGTAAATCGATTTGTTGTAATCGTAGTTATTCTGGTATTTATGGTTGTTCAGGTAGATTTTCGCCTGAGGTTCCAGCGTACGCAACAGCGGAATGAAGTCGTACGCTTCACCGTTAGCCCCCTCCGGAACCAGCAAGGTCGAAACATTGCGGCATCCCAGCCCGTAATAATCGGAAATGTCGTGTTCCAGCTTTCTGAATTCGTCGTCACTCTCTTCGCCCATCAGCAAGCCGACCGACGACCGGTTCTTCCGGATGATGTGCGGTTTTTTAGCGAAATAGTACTCAAAATAGCGGGCGGTATTATCACTCCCGGTAGCAATGTAAGCGTCGGCTTTGTTCAGCCGGTCGGCTTCTTCAATCAGGTTATCGAAAGTCGGATTAATATCCTTTAATTTTTGTATTAAATAGTGGATAAGTACAAAATCCTGGCTACTTAATTTTGCCAGCAGCCGATGTCCGCTGATGAGTACGCAGAGCAGATCGTGGAAACCAACGGCCGGGATGTTGCCCGCCATAACGACCCCGATCGTGCGGGGCTGAGTCGGCTCGGCTGGGTATTGGCTTGCCCAACTGGCCAGCTTTTCGGGGGTTAAAAACTCGTCGGCGATAGCCCGCAAGGCAGTCAATGAGTTATCGGGCGTAAACCAGTTATTTTTGTAATAAGCGCGCTGGGCGATTTCGGACAATTCCGCTTGCGCGTCGGTTGAGCGCAGAAAGTTGCCCAGGGCCGCGAACGTTTGCAGGCGTTCAGATTGGAACATGAATCGGATAAACAAATGGAATACCCCATCAACTAATGTAATCGAATTTTAGTTTGTTGCCAACCTTTAAATAGTTATATTTGTTGTCCAATTCATAAAGACATACTTTTAGCGTATATAAATCAGAACTGCTCATGGCAATCATGATTACCGATGAGTGCATCAACTGTGGTGCCTGCGAACCCGAATGCCCCAATACAGCCATCTACGAAGGCGGGGTTGAATGGACCTGGGGCGGGGGAACCGAACTGACCGAAGTCGATTTCGGCGACGGTACGGTTGTGAGTGGCAAAGCGCCCCAGACGCCCGTTTCGAATGAATTTTATTACATCGTATCCGATAAGTGTACCGAGTGCGTAGGCTTTCACGAAGAGCCCCAGTGTGCGGCCGTTTGTCCGGTCGACTGTTGCGTTCCTGACCCCGACCACGAGGAAGAGGAAGATACCTTATTAGCTAAGAAAGCCTGGCTCCACGCCGAAGCCTAAGCCAGTTACTCATTCTTTCCGAAGTTGCCAAAGCCCGATCAGCAGACTGATCGGGCTTTGTGTTTTTGGGCGAAACGGAGCGAATCCCTTTGATTCAAGGGTAAAAACAGTAACTTATCATAAAAAATAAAATTCTGTCAAACAGGAGTGAAGCCAAATTTATTATAAAATAATTTATTAATTGAATTTTGAGCATTTAAGGCTGAACTAATAGTAATATTTCAATAATTATAACTAAAAATAGGGAAAACACATAATTATTTAGGGTTGAGTCTTGCGCAGGATAATTTTTTGAACAAAATTTGTCACGAAGTACAACCACTGCTAAAGTTAGTTCCCGCCAAATTATTATTATGAAAAAAACATTTTTACTTCTTAGTTCTTTGTTTATTGGTGCTGCTGTTCAGGCACAGGATTCTACTGCCGTTACGCCCGGCAAATTCACGTTCTCGGGCTACATGGACACCTACTATTTTGGCAACTTTAATAATCCCAAAAGTCAGTCGAACCTGGGGTTAAACGGTTCCGGAGTGGGCAATGCCCGGGCGTTCGACCAGCGGGCCGGTCAGTTTGGAATCGGGTTGATTCAGGCCAAGGCTACCTACACTTCCGACAAGGTAGATGCCGTGATGGACCTGACCTTCGGTCCATTTGCTGATCTGGGAAACTACGGGAATAACATTGGTCCCCTTGGTACAGCCGGCTCGACGTCGTTAGCCATCAAACAGGCGTACATCGTCTTTAAAGCGACGCCTAAATTATCCTTTACGGCCGGTCAGTTCGGTACGCACATCGGCTACGAAGTCATCGATGCACCGGTCAATTACAACTACTCGCTCTCGAACCTCTTCAACAACGGTCCCTTCTATCACATCGGCCTGAAAGCACAGTACGCGTTCAGCGACCGGGCTTCGTTGATGGTGGGGCTGGTCAATAACGTCGACAATCTGTTCGACAACAACAAGAAGAAAGGCATTATCGGGCAGTTCTTTTTCTCGCCGGTAGCGGGCTGGAATGTATACCTGAACGGGATTACCTCGAACGAAGCCATGGAAGACGCAACCGATGCCGGCAGCTCGAACTACCAGCTCTACGACCTGACGACGACCTACCAGATCACGTCGAAATTCATGCTGGGGCTAAACGCAGCTACGGGTTCGCAGAAGGGCAGCTACCAGGGCGTTAGCGGACCCGCTACGGCGAAAAGCTGGGGTGGTGTTGCCGGTTACGCCAACTTCGCTTTCACCGACAAATTCGGGCTCGGAATCCGCTACGAAACCTTCGACAATAAAAACAACGTGCGGGCGCTGACCGACGCTGCCGGTAACGGAGCCAGTGTCAACTCCATCACGATCACAGGCAACATCACCGCCGGCGACGGACACGTGCTGCTGAAGCCTGAATTTCGGGTCGATAGCTACTCGGCCAACAAGTTCGAGAAAAATGATGGTTCTCTGACCAAGTCGCAGGCTACGCTTGGCATGGCCGCCATCTTCAAGTTTTAATTCAGAATATTCACCGCTTGCTTAACCCAAATTTCTTAACATCAGTACAACAAAAAACCTCTCGAATATCATGCAAAAGCCCAGTTACATCCCCCTTATCATGTTACTTATTGTTGCCGTACTTGGCGTTCTGCCTGGCTTCAATGGAGTACCGACCCAAATCGTGACCGAAGGCATCAATTCGGGCGATACCGCCTGGATGCTGATGGCGACCGCGCTTGTTCTGTTGATGACTCCTGGCCTGGCTTATTTCTACGGCGGCATGGTGAACAACAAAAACGTTATCTCGACCATGCTGCAAAGCTTCGTAGCTATGGGCGTAATCAGTGTACTGTGGGTTGTTGTTGGGTTTAGCCTTGCTTTCGGTTCTTCGATCGGGGGATTCGTAGGCAATCCGATGGACCACTTCATGTTCAAAGGAGTGCTGGACGGTAAGCCCTGGTCGCTGGCGGCTTCCATTCCGCTGGTTGTCTTCGCATTTTTCCAGCTGAAGTTCGCGGTTATTACGCCAGCACTGGTTACGGGGTCGATGGCCGAACGTATCAACTTCCGTTCGTACGTGCTGTTCATGATCCTGTTCAGCCTGTTCGTATACGCTCCACTGGCGCACATGACCTGGCATCCGGAAGGTATTCTGTTTAAACTGGGCGTTCTCGACTTTGCGGGTGGCACGGTTGTACACATGTCGGCGGGCTGGGCTGCTCTGGCCGGCGCGTTGTATCTGAAGCGCCGGAAGTCGCACCTCGAAGCCAGCTACTTCCCACCCGCCAACATTCCATTTGTACTGTTGGGTACGGGTCTGCTGTGGTTCGGCTGGTTTGGTTTCAACGCTGGTTCGGCAGTAGGCGCTTCGCCCCTGGCTGCTTCGGCCTTTGCTACCACCAATACGGCAGCGGCAGCAGCTGGTCTGGCCTGGGTATTGTTCGATGCAGCCAAAGGTAAAAAAGTGTCGGCGCTTGGTTTCTGTATCGGTGCAGTCGTCGGGTTGGTTGCCATCACGCCAGCCGCTGGGTTCGTTACGATCCCGACGTCGATTTTCATCGGTACGGTTGGTGCCATGATTTCGAATTACATCGCTCACCTCCGCTCGAAGTCGACGCTGGACGATACGCTGGACGTATTCCCCTGCCACGGTGTAGGTGGTATGGTCGGTATGGTCATGACGGGAATCTTCGCTAGCAAAGGGGTTAACTCGGCGGTTGTCGACGAAGGGCTGGCGTTCGGTCAGACGACCCTGTTCGTCAACCACATGATTGCGCTGGTCGCCGTATCGGTCTTTGCCTTCGTCATGTCGTACGTTCTTTTGAAAGTGACCGACCTGATTCTGCCGCTCCGCGTAACGGAAGAAGACGAGAAACAAGGTCTGGATATCAGCCAGCACGACGAGTTCCTCATCGAAGCTTAATTTTAACTGTACAATGAATAATGTAGCGTGTTGAGAGCGTACTATCTTCAGCCGTCATCCATTATTCATTGTACATTATCCATTATTTATCAACCATCAACAGAGCCACAGACACCTGTCTGGCCCTACGTCTGGCAGCTTTATCTGTGGTTTTGTTGTACTTATGGAGCCGTTCCCACTTGGGAGCGGTTTCCTATTTTTGGGCTGATTGCAGGACATCGTGCCCAGGACTGTACCAAATTCTTTTAAGCCGGCCAGGCAACCCGATGCTGGCCAGTTTACGTAAGCAGAACGGCCAGCAAAGCGACAATGGCGGGGAGCGCCTGCACGTAAAAAATTGATTTCTGGGCCGTCAGGGCACCGAATACACCGGCAACAATAACACAGCCGAGAAAGAAACAGGCTACATTAGTGTGCCAGACCGGGTCCTGAATCAGCAGCGACCAGAGCAGACCGGCAGCCAGAAAGCCGTTGTACAATCCCTGGTTGGCAGCCAGCGATTTGGTGGGCTCGAACAGGTCGGGCGGAAGGGATTTGAAGGTTTTTCGCCCCCGGGTTGTCCAGACAAACATTTCCAGCCACAGAATGTAGAGGTGTTCGAGGGCAACGAGGCCAATCAGACCAGTAGTGATAAGGTTCATAGGTTACCGGCTAGTAAATGGTTTGAGCATACACGACGTAATTCCTGTAAACTTACAACGGATCGGCTTTTATTTTCGATGGGATCGGCCGGATGAACAGGAGTGGACCGCCTGAAAAAACCGGCTCATCCGGTCAATCCTGGCAAAAAACCAATCATAGTGAACTCCGCAAGCCAGCTATATTCCGACAACCTACGTGCAGTATAAAAAAAGAATGAGCTACTACGTCAACGATAAATGGCTGCGCATCATCGGAATAGTAGTGCTAGTAGTGCTTTCAGTGGCGGTCGATAGCTTTTATCGTCAGCCGCTGACAGGAATGGTTTTTATAAAATTCCTGCTGGGCGTAGGATCAATCGTCGCCACCTGGCACCTGAACCGGGCAATCATTTTACGGTACAAAGCCTTCTGGCCAGCAAAACGCCAGACAATTAAGCGGTTAGGGCTGACCTTTCTGAGTTGTGTCGTTGCGACCGTGCTGCTCTCCTGGTTGCTGGATGCCATAGAATTTGCGGCTATGCATGGATCACTGACGGATTATATCAGCAATGACAAAGCCTTGAGCATTACCCTCAATAACTGGACGATAAAGCTGTTTTTCTATGGCTTCGATGTGCTGTATGCGATTCAGTATACTCTGTTCATCATGTCTGTCTATGGCCTGCTGTTCTTTGCGCAGGACTCCTCCGCTTACCGAAACCGCCTGAAACAGGCCGAACAGGAGCGGGAAGAACTCCGGGCAGCTCACCTCCAGAGTCAGCTCGATGCGCTCAAGCAGCACGTCAATCCACACTTTCTGTTTAATTCCCTCAACTCCCTATCCTCGCTGATCAGCGAAGATCCAAAGCAGGCCGAAACGTTCGTCGACAAGCTCAGCGAGGTGTATCGTTACCTGCTACGGGCCAACCAGGATCATCTGACTACGCTGGAGGCTGAGCTACAGTTTATGAACGCCTACTACCATCTGTTACAAACCCGGTATGGACCGGCTCTGCATTTGGACGTCGCGATTGATGACGCGTATTTATCGTACCAGTTGCCACCTTTGACGCTTCAGCTTCTGGTAGAAAATGCGGTCAAGCACAACGTAGCTTCGGTAAAACGCCCGCTTTCGATTCAGATTACCATCGACACGCAGGGGCGGCTGCTGGTCAGTAATACATTGCAGCGTAAAACCAGTCGGGTCCTATCGAACGGAGTTGGGTTGGCCAACATTGTGGCAAAGTATCAGATGCTGCGCCTGCCCCATCCGATCGTAGTGGAAACGGAGACTCAGTTTACCGTTATTCTGCCGCTGCATGCCTGAAACCGGTTGAGCTTAAGCCAGGCTTATCCGCGACCGGTTTATCACTATAAATCGTTGGTGTACGTTTTTCGACTTTTTTCAACTTAAGATTCCCGACAGGCCGTAACAAAGTTTGTGGTCACTTTGTTACGAAGACAGAAAGCGGGCAACTGCTTTCGTTGGCTGCTACAGACTCGGTCTGAGCAGCCAAAATGGTGTGGATAGAATCGGAAAGCCCGGCTGTTCTGCAGCCCGGCTTTTTTGTTTAATACAGCCAAAGCCAGTGGCGAACTTAGCCGACCCGGTGTTGCGGATAGTGCTGACTCAGAAACTGCTTAGCCCCGCATCGATCACACGCAGGGGTATGGAAGTTGTCATATAGACGGTTGGGATGTGATCGGCCTGCCTTATCGATCCCTGACGGCCGGACGCGCAGCTGTAGTTTATTTCCTGGTTTTTACCTCTCGCTTCATTTCTCCCATCGCACAGAACGTTAATTTATGCCATAGACTGTGGCTGCGCTGAAAGGACACTTTTTTTTGTAATTATTAACTAAACGGTAGGTAAATGCTTCAATAAAGTCACAAAAGATTGATTAGGCAATGGTATGTTTTTCTAATCCCGCAATCGGTCACGGCATCCACGATTACCACGAGTGCTTGCATCGGTAATAAGTAGGGTCGGCCGGATTATTTGCCATTCACGGCCGACGCTTCCAGTACATTGGCGGGTCGTAGCCGGGCCACGCGGATACCCGACATGTTTTTATGCCAGAGCAGGTAATCGCTCAGCGTAGCGGACGAAATCATAACCTCACCCAGATCGGAGGAGGCATGCATAAGGTGAACACGACCGTCGGGTTGCCGTATGGCCAGCCCAACGTGTTTCATGTCCAGCCCCGGACGGGCGGCCATCAGCATGATAATATCGCCGTCGCGCAGCTGTGCTTCGGCCTGGGCAATGTTTTTGCTGGGAATAAACGAAAACGACAGCTGACTCAGCGAGGCTTCGGTCTGGGCAATCTGCCTGAAAATGGCCGGATCGATTAATTTGGGGTATTTGTAGGTAGCCGTCGTCATGTACGACACTGGTTTGGCAACCGAAATATTTCCTGGTACTTCGTGAGTCACATCGGCCACCAACCCTTTGCGCTCGTTATCGCGCAGCCAGTCGGAAAAGTAATGCAGGCGACTAACGTAGCCGTCAATCCGGCCATCCCGGTAACGAAGCCGGGTCAGATACTTACGAAAGGATTCTTCGAAAAGTAGCGTGTTTTGCTTATCGGGCACGTCGTGGCAAGCCAGGGCCAGGGCCAGCGTAGTTTCCACGTAAGTCGTGCAATCGAATTCACGGAGATTGACAATCAACTGCTCCGTCGGATTTACATCGAGCGTGTGAGGCACGTATGGTTTGCCCAGCAGCTGTCTGCCCAGCATAACCGCCGTTTCGGCAGGGGTTTTGCCTTCGGCGAGGGTTAAAGACCGCAAAGCTGTAATCGTAAGAGTATCCTGTGCCCGCCCGCTGAAAGCAACCAGCAGGAGCAGAAAAAATCCGGTAAATCGGTTACGCATAGATAGGTGGGTACTTTAGACCATGGTCTCTAGACGGACCACCGGGAAAAAGGTAAACTAAAGCTACGATTTAATTTCGAGTACACGAACGCTTCGGGGTGGCAAGACAAGCGGAACCCCAGCAACGCCGACGGCTTCCAGCTCGGTATCCGTCAGGAAAATATCGGTGTATCGATACGGCCGACTCGCGTCCAGCCCCATAACTGCAAAGGCAGAATCGGGAATCCGTACGGTCGTGTCGTAGGTAAACTGATTCGAAAAGTTGCAAACGATCAGCAGTTTCTGACGGTCGGTGTACCGCAGGTAGCTGTAAAGCCGGTGCGCATCGTAGCCCGGGCTCTGTCCGCTGTCATTAACGTATTGCAGGTCGTAGAAGTAGCCGTTCTGAATGGCATCGGACCCGTTGACGAGGTGATTCAACTGATGATAAAACGCCCGCAGGTTGCGCTGGTCGTCGGTTAGCGTACCACCGTCGTACTGCCCCCCGTTGAGCCAGCCCTGCCAGCGTGGCAAACCCCAGTAGTCGAAAATGGTGGTACGTCCGTCGTCGCCACTGAACCCTTCGATCCCTTCGGCTTTGACGCCCACTTCCTGACCGAAATAAATCAGAACAGGGCCCGTGTGCATGGTGGCCGTGAGGGTCATGCCCGGAATAGCTGCCCAGGGGTCGCCGGCGAAGAAGCGGGAGGCAATCCGCTGTTCGTCGTGATTTTCCAGAAACCGGAGCATGTGCTGCGAAAAGTCGCCGGATTCCTGCTGCCATACCCGCGTGAGGTTGTAGCACGAGCCGTCGCCTTCCATCAGCTCCCGGACCGAATCGTACAAGCCCACTTTATCGTAGAGGTAATCGAAGCCGCCCTCAAAAATGTAGGATCGGTAGTTCCAGGGTTCATAAATTTCAGCGATGAAAAGAATACGCGGATAGCGCTTCTTTACCCGGCTGATGGCCCACCGCCAGAACTCGAGCGGCACGTAATGGGCCATGTCGCAACGGAACCCGTCGATGCCTTTGTCGGCCCAGAAAAGCAGAATATCGAGCATCTGGTGCCAGGTGGCCGGAGTCGGGTCGAAGTGGCGGCTGCCGTCGAACACATTGACGCCGTAGTTGATCTTGATCGTTTCGTACCAGTCGTCGATCTCGGGTGCTGCGGTGATGGAGCCGCTTCCGGTAACCTTGGCGGGGAATTCTTCATAGGGAGCCTGATTGCCCTCAAGGATCGGATTGGGCGACACGAACGATTCGCCTGGCAGGTAGTAAAAATTATTGGACGGCGAGAAACCAACGGAGGTATCATCGTTCTGGCCCAGGTCGACAACCCCAGCAGGTTTGACGTCGGACTGGTACTGACGGGCTACGTGGTTCGGAATAAAATCGATGATCACCTTCAGACCATGTGCGTGCGTACGCTGCACCAGCGCATCGAACTCGGCCATTCGGTTCGGCACATCCACAGCCAGGTCAGGATCGACATCGTAGTAATCTTTAACGGCGTAGGGCGATCCGGCTTTTCCTTTTACCACACTGGGGTTGTCGGGCCGAATACCATCGGCGGAGTAATCCGTCTGCGTCGCGTGCTCGATGATACCTGTGTACCAGACGTGCGACGCGCCGAAGTGCCGGATCGAGCGCAGGGCTGCATCGTTGATGTCGTTGAATTTACCGACCCCGTTTTCGTCCCGGCTACCATAATACCGGTTAGTCGTGTTCTGATTACCAAATAACCGGGTGAAAATCTGATAAATGATCAGTTTGTCCGTCACCGGAACAACAGATGCGTTATACATGCGCTCAAACGAATTCAGTTAGAAAGCCTCACAAAACTAGGCCCTTTTTTTTCGATAATCGTGGGTTATTTTCGCGTTCTTGTTGCATTATTTTTAGCCTGCCAGCCATGACCCATTTTACCCTCAACCTACAAATGAGAAAAATTACGATTAATGCCCTGATCGGCCTGCTGGTAACCCTTGGGCCTGGGCTGGCCCAGCCGGTGCAGATTCAGCGGGTCAATCCTACTAACTGGTGGGTTGGTATGAAGAACCCGAAACTACAGCTGATGGTTTACGGACCCAGGGCGGGCACGCTGGCCTACACCCTCCGCTATCCGGGTGTGCAACTGCTGAAGACGCATACGGTAGAGAACCCGAATTTCGCTTTTCTGGATCTGGTCATTTCTCCGGCAGCCAAACCGGGCACCCTTCAACTGGTGGGCAAACGCGGCAGTCAGACGCTCACGCAGCCGTTCGAACTGAAAGCCCGCGACAATGCGCCGAAAGGGCAGGGGGTAACCTCGGCCGATTTTATTTACCTGGCCATGCCCGACCGCTTCGCCAACGGCGACCCCAGTAACGACAAATTTGCCGACATGGCCGACCCCAACGCCGACCGGGCGAATCCGTTCTACCGGCACGGGGGTGATCTGATCGGAGCGGCCCAGCGCATCAATTACCTGAAAGACCTGGGCGTGACGGCCGTCTGGTTTACGCCGGTGCTGGAAAACAACCAGCCGCTGACGAATGAAGGCGGGTCGATGCGCTCGGCCTACCACGGTTATGGCTTCACCGATCATTACGCCGTCGACCGGCGGCTAGGTGGTAACGATGCCTACAAAGCGTTTGTTAAACAGGCGCATGCGGCCGGTCTGAAAGTGGTGCAGGACGCGGTCTATAACCACGTCGGCATCAACCACTGGTTTCTCAAAGACATGCCCAGCAAAGACTGGCTGCACCAGTGGCCGACGTACACGAACACATCGTACAAATACCAGCCAATTACCGATCCGCACGGGGCCGAAAGCGACCGGCGGGTCACGCTCGACGGCTGGTTTGTGCCCTTCCTGCCCGACCTGAACCAGAGTAACCCGTTCGTCGCGAATTTCCTGATTCAGCATGCGCTCTGGACGGTCGAAAATTTTGGGGTGGATGCATGGCGGATCGATACGTACATGTATAATGACCAGCTGTTTATGAACCGCTGCAACCAGGCCCTGATGGACCAATATCCGAAGATTCACATTTTCGGCGAATCGTGGGTCAACAACGTGGTCGACCAGGCGTATTACACCCGCAACAAAATCGATTTTCCGTTTAAGTCGAATCAGCCCGGTGGTCTGGATTTCGTGCTGTATGCGTCCATGAACGACGCCCTGAAGCAGAAATTCAGCTGGGACGACGGCGTCAACCGGTTCTATCAGGCGCTGGCGCAGGATGCCGTTTATGTCGATCCGAACAAGCTGGTAACGTTTCTGGACAACCACGATACCGACCGCTACCTGTCGGTTATTGGCGAGGATTACGACAAATACAAGATCGGCCTGACCTGGCTGCTGACCACGCGTGGGATTCCGTCTATGTACTACGGCACCGAAATCCTGATGAAGAATTTTAAAGACCCGTCGGATGCCGAGGTTCGGCGCGACTTTCCGGGCGGTTTTCCTGGCGATAAAGAAAACAAATTTGAAGCAGCTGGCCGGACCGACCGCGAAAATGACGCGTTTCTGTTCGTGAGAAAATTGGCCACCTACCGGCGCGATAACCCGGTCATGCACAGTGGTAAGCTGATGCAGTTTTTGCCGCAGGAAGGCACCTACGTGTACTTCCGGTACGACGGCAGCAAGACCGTAATGGTGGCTACCAACACCAACGACAAGGAAATTTCGCTCGATACCGCCCGCTTTGCCGAACGTATGAATGGCTTCACATCGGCGCGAAACGTGCTGACCGACACAAACCTGTCGGACCTGAAACTGATCAGACTACCCGCCAAAACCGCGCTGGTACTGGAGTTGCAGAAATAAGCCCTTGCCATCTCCGGAATCGTAGGGATAACCGGTCCGACTGGCTACTTTTGCCGTTCAATCGCTGGAATGTAGTATGCCCACAAAAGCCTTTTTATTTGATCTCGACGGGGTTATCGTCGATACTGCCACTTATCATTTCCAGGCCTGGAAACGCCTGGCAAACGACCTGGGATTCGACATATCGGAAGAATTTAACGAGCGGCTCAAAGGCGTCAGCCGCACTGAGTCGCTCGATCTGATTCTGGCCCACGGTGGCCTGACTTTACCCGACGAAGAAAAGACGGAACTGGCGGCCCGAAAAAACACCTGGTACCTGGAGTTGGTCAGTCGGATGACCTCCGACGATATTCTGCCCGGCGTGGCTACGTTCTTCGCACAGGTGCGAAAAGCCGGTTTGCTGACGGCGCTCGGGTCGGTCAGTAAAAATGCACCCCTGATTCTGGAGCGTATCGGTATGACCGACGCTTTCGATGCCATCATCGACGGAACCAAAATCAGCAAAGGGAAACCCGATCCGGAAGTGTTCACGAAAGGAGCGGATGAGCTGGGCGTCCGCCCGTCGGAGTGTGTGGTGTTCGAAGACGCCGTAGCAGGGGTCGAGGCCGGTAAGCGGGGTGGTATGTTTGTGGTGGGTCTCGGCTCGCCCGAACTGCTCGCACAGGCCGATCTGGTAGCGCCGTCGCTGCAAGCCCTGACGGTCGATGAGGTGCTCGAAAAAAGTAATGGATAGGCCAACCGGGGCTTGTGTTCGTGCTTATGTGCGAACACAAGCCCCGGTTGTGGTTTACAACAGAAGCTCACACTGATAACCAAGCCGATTGACTAAATCGATGATGAGCGCCGGTATGATGCGTGGGCCTTCCACCCGTAGCACCCGGTCACAATCTTCCAGATCGAAGCTGATTCGGTCAGCCTGGATGTGTTCGAAAAGTATTTGGATCAATCGTTTCGAAACGTCCATATTCTGAACGTTAGTTTTGAACACTTCTACCATCATTCCGACAGAAAGATTATGTATTTTCATGGATAGTGACATTCGTAAAATTCACCTGATCGACTGGCTCTATTTTCGTTCATTCGAATTGAGTTTTGTCGAATTGTCGGCTTAAAATTACGCCGGAAGTCAGGGTTTTTTAGGGGAAAATGCGTCAAAAAAAGGGGTTGATTCCGGCAGTGATTTTCTGTATATTTGAGTTATGAAGCATATATCGATTCTGGTACCGAAAGGCCATATTAGCCTGACAAATATTGAAGGAACGTATCAGATACTTTCCGAGGTAAATGCCCTGCGGGAAGCGGTGGGTAAAGAGCCGATCTTTACCATTCAACTGGTGGGTATCTCCGGGGAAAAAAGTCTGCGGAACGGTTTGTTTACGGTCAATCCGGACCGGTCGTTTCGGGAGATCGAACAAACTGATCTAATCATCATCCCTGCGCTTTTCGGCGATCCACAAACAGCGGCTACCACGAACCAGGAAGTGATTCCCTGGATTGTGAAGCAGCACCGGCAGGGAGCCGAGGTGGCCAGCTTCTGCATCGGTGCTTTTTTTCTGGCCACAACCGGTTTGCTCAACGGAAAGCAATGCGCAACGCACTGGCGGTTTGCCAACGAATTCAGAGCGATGTTTCCGAAGGTAAATCTGGTAGATGACAAAATCATGACCGAAGAGGACGGCCTATATACCAGCGGTGGGGCATACTCATATCTGAATTTATTGCTGCATCTGGTCGAAAAATACGCGGGTCGTGATATCGCCATTCTGATCGCCAAAGCGTTCATGATCGATATCGACCGAAGCAGTCAGTCGCCTTTCATTATCTTTCAGGGACAGAAAATGCACAAAGACGATTTAATTATAAAAGCACAGGATTTTATCGAAGCAAATTTTCCGGAAAAAATAACCGTCGATCAACTGGCCGATATGCTGGCATTGAGTCGCCGAAATTTAGAACGTCGGTTTAAAAAAGCAACCAGCAATACCGTTACCGAATACGTACAGCGCGTGAAAATTGAAGCCGCCAAAAAAAGCTTTGAAACCAACCGAAAAAATATAAGTGAAGTGATGTATGATGTCGGTTATTCAGACGTCAAAGCATTCCGCATGATTTTCAAAAAAATCACTGGCTTGTCGCCCATCGAATACCGAAATAAATACAACAAAATTACCGAAACGTTTGAGTTTGCTTGAGCTATTGTATCGCGGCCGTGTACATCCGCTCACTTGGCCTGCTTGCGCGCTTTATATTCCTGAAACCGGTTGCGGTACTGGTTCAGCTGATCGGGCGTGTAGCGTTTCTGGTATTCGACCGGCAGGTCGAGTCGTTCCGGATCCAGCGCGGGGGCCTGATCGAGGAGCGTATTTTGGCCTTTGCCGTTTTTGATCAGGGCAAAGGAATCGTATTTCTCACCCGTCACTGTGTAGGATTGATACGATAGCTTATCGCCGTCGATGGTTATGGTCTGATAGAGCTGGGTGTTCGAAGCCGCCCGGTCCATCCAGTCCTGCAAACCAATATCGTACATTTTCGGACCGCTCACCGACACCACGTAAATAGGACCGTTCGGGTGTTTACGGCTGTTTCCCAGCGGCATGTTCAGGCCCCGCCCGTAGGTATGGTCGTGCCCCTGCAAAACCAGATCGACGCGGTACTTCCGGTAAATCGGCTCCATGCGTTCCCGCCATTCGTTGTTATCGCGCCCTTTGGCCGTCGAGTAAATCGGGTGGTGGTGCGTCACTACGGTCCAGCGGTTGGGATTGTCGGTCAGGGTCTGCACGAGCCAGTTGGCCTGGGTGGTCATCACGGTCGAGTCGAGCAGGGCGGCCTGAGAGTTCAGAGAGATAAAACGCGTGCCCTGGTAATCAAAAAAATAGGCAGTTTCTTCGAGCCCTTTTGGCCCATTCTGGGGTAGCACGAACGAAGGCCGCCAATGGCGCGATACCCGCGTTTTTCCCTGCTCATCTTTAAAATACTCGTGGTTTCCCGGCGTAGCGAGAGTGGGCACCATGCCGTTGATCCACCCGCCCGCTTCGAACCATTCGGCCCACTGCCAGTCGGCATTAGACGTTGTGATCAGATCGCCCGCGTGAATCATCAGACTCACCGTGGGCAGGGTCGAGTAAGCGCCCCGGATGGCCCGCGACCAGAGCGAGCGAATGTCGTTCTGGGCATCGCCGAAATACAGGAACGAAAACGGCGCCGGACCTGCCTGCGCGGTTCGGAACTGAAACCACTCGGTCCAGTGGGTACCATCGCCAACGCGGTAATTGTATTTGGTGGCTGGTTTGAGGTTGTTGAAATGGACGGAATGGTACAGAACCGTCCGTCCGTCGATCTGAATACGTTCGGTTGTCGCCGAAACGGTCGTGGCTTTGCTCGCCACATCGGGCGAAGGATCGGCTTCGGCAATGACTCCAATGGCGTTGGCCACGGTAGAGTCTGTCCGCCAGTTGACCGACTGCGAGGTTGTCGGAGCCGCCTGCCAGCCCAGAATTACCCGGTCCGGATAAACCGTCGGTGGATACTCTTTATGGATTTGGGCTTTCGCGGACAACAGAATGAATAGCAGCGCAACCGCACCGAAAAGACGTTTCATGGATAGGTGGTTTTAAACAGAACGCATGTTGCCGGGAACTACTTTTTCGTCGTAGCGCCCAACGTCCGATAAACTTTCAGCACGTGATCTGTCTGAATGACATCGACACCGATTAGCGCAGCTTTCAAGTATTGGTCGGGCAAATCGGCCTCGTCCAGCAGATCCGAAAATACCTTTACCCCATGCTGGTGAATCTGGTCGACGATCGGTTTGGTCAGAAAAGGCCAGCTTACGTCGAACGCATAGGGGTGCAACCGGGCAATTTTATCGGCAAGGTCCTCGGGTTTTTTCAGAGCGGGCATGAGTTTGGCGGTCGGCGCTATTTGTTGCAGCGCCAGCAGGGTTTGATCGGAGCCGTAAAAAACGGCATCTTTCAGCAGATCGTAGGTTATTAAATTGTTAATCAGCGGCTCGGGGGCCACATCCTTACAGTCGACGTACAGGTTCGTTTTGGCCGAATGATGGGCGTTCCAATTGGCCAGGAGTCGGCAAACGTCTTCCAGCGTCGGGATGCGCTCCTGCTGAAATGAGTCGGGAAACCCTTTGCCGGCCGACAATTTATTCAGCTCGCTCAACGGCTGAGCGTTGACAGGCCCCGCTCCGTTCGTGGTCCGGTTTAACGAACCATCGTGCAGAATGACCAGTTGCCCGTCTTTGGTGGTTCGAACGTCGATCTCAATATAATCGACCTGCAGCGCCAACACCGCCCGGAACGTAGCCAGCGTATTCTCCGGGGCCGTTTCCGACGACCCTCGGTGTGCCGAAACCCCCGGCCGGTGGTGTCTGGCTAAGTGCTCTCGAAAATAGGTAACAGAATCGGACACCGTCGATTGGCTGAATGCAGCGAAATGAATCAGGAATGAGCCGAGCAGAAGATTGAAACGCCAGAGTAAGTACTTCATTGGATAAAAAAATAACCCTTATTTACTTGCCGGACCGCTGATGACGCCCAGATACCGACCCATCCAGTAGGGCAGCAGAAACGAATCGCCCGCGCTTAGTTCACTGACCACGTTTGTCCGACGATCCAGATTAAATTGATTTCGATTGTGTTTGAGTTCGGGTCGTTCGTCGGGCGGTAACACCTCACGGGTCGTTTGCCCCCGAAAGTTTTCCGGTACGAACGTCAGGTCTTTGCGGTGACTGTTCTGCATCGGCCATTCGATCAGGTCCAGCGGAAACTCCTGTAAATACCAGGCAACCTCCGGCAGGTCGAAGTCGTTGGCACCGGTCATGGCGTAACACAGGTTCCAGAGTCCGTCTTTTTCGGGGCGTTCGGCCCGCCAGTGATCGGCGATGGCCTCGCCGTATTTCGCTTTCAGTTCGGGCGTGAATGCATAGGGGTAAAGGCACCAGTAAGCCAGAAAATACATCTCGTCGTCGGAGTGGTTCCAGCCGTCAGACATGTGTTTGCTGTGTTCGTCGGCATTGGCAGGCGCGTGGCCCAGCACACTGATCGGCCGTAACAGATTGTCCAGATAGCCGTGTTTCTGCATCAGCTCGTACGCTTTCTGTTTATACAGCGGTTTGCCCGTAAAATGATAGGCCGCCTGCAGAAAACCGATGATGTTGGAGGAATTCAATTTCCGGTCGCCGACATTGACCGGAAACGCATTGACGTAACCCGGGTTCCACTTGCCCCATAACGTAGGTTTTCCGTCTGTATCGATCAGATACCAGTCGTTCCGGATAATGTTGGTCATCAGACCATCCATCAGCCGGATTGCCCGCTGTTTGACGTCGCCATCCATTAGCTCGGCCAGGAGCGTAAGACAGAACATTTGCCCGACGGTCTGGTCGCTGCTGGTGGTCCCACGCCAGTCCCAGGCGGGGTCGCTGGCGTGGTGCCAGCCGTTGGTCGTGCCGCCATCCCAGGCTTTGGCTTCAAATTTATGATAACCCCGACGCTCGAAACCCCGACCGAAAAAGCCGTCCATGCCCGTCAGGGTGAAGAGCCGTTCCATAGCCTCGAACGATTCGAGGCAGTTCTGCCGGGCTTCCGGGTCGCCCGTTACTTTGTAGCGAAAGAGCTGGCTAACCAGATACATCGACGTCCAGAGGTTATCACTGTCGCGCTGCCCTAGCTGAAACGTGCTCAGATCGCCGTTTTTAAGCAGTACTTCGTCGCAGTTGAATCCGTAACGAATGTGCCGCTGCCGAACCTGTTTTTCGTACCGGAGCGCCTTCTCCTGTAGGGTCATAGATTCGAAATGCAGCTCGCCTAACCCCTTGTCGGTCAGAATCAGCACGGTTTTGTCGGGTCCTTCGGTAATGGTCGTGACCACCTTGCCGGGAAACCAGCGTTCGCCGAAATAGTAATTGAATGTTCCGTCCGGACGCAGCATGAAAGCGCCCATGCTGGAGCCAAACCACAGTTGATCGTTAACGAAGGCGATGGCGGTCAGCTCCGGACAGGGCAGCTTCGTCTGAAGTGCACCGATGGGTTTGCCGGTTTCCGCATCGAGGGTAATGTACCCCGCCTTCGTGCCGACGAAAACTTTGCCCTGGGCTTGTTCGAAACAAGTGAGGTTCGGTTGTTGAAAAACCGTTTTCAACTGACCCGTCTGCCCATTGATAACGCTGAGTGAATGAGCGCCCAGCACCCAGACCTGGTTCCTAACCGCGTCGAAGCGAAGGGCTTTAACCTGGTCCTGGCTCAGGGTAACCTCCCAGAACACCGAATCCTGCCGAACCGCTTTCAGGCGCATGCCGTCCGAGACTACAAACGTTGCCGGGCGGCTCGTTTCGCAGAACAGGCGGGCGTTGGGAAGGCCGTGTTTGAGAAAAAGTTTTCCGGCCCAGGCATTGCTCAACACCGCTATATCGTCCAGATAAACAAACTGCCGATCGACCAAACTCATCGCTTTTAAGGACCGGTCGGCCATCGGACGGTACGATCGATCCGTTTCCAATGTGCCGGGATACTGAAACTGACCCGCCCGCGGCCGGAGCAGTCCTTTCGACGACAGCAGTTGAACCACGCCATTGCGGTCGGTACAGACGCTTTTCAACTGAACCGTGCTATCGGCAGGATAGTATTTTACGCTATAATCCTGCATATATGGCACATCCTGATAGACAGCTTTTTGCCCCAGAGCCATGGTGTGAACAAGAACCGAAACAATCAATATTCGAACGAGTACGCACATACGGTGATAGGGTTGAGTCATGATGAGGTATAGCGCGGCCGGGCTGGCGTACCACCGGGCTGGCGTACCACCGGGCTGGCGTACCACCGGGCTGGCGTACCACCGGGCTGGCGTACCAGTTTTCATCTGCATCAATGTGGCTGAAAATGCGGATTTCAATCCGGGCTACATTAGCGTCCGGTGACGGGTGCACTGATGACACCCAGGTACCGGCCCATCCAGTAGGGAAGCAGCCAGATGTCGCCCGCGCTGTGCTCCGACGTACCATTGCCGCGCTTCCGGTCGAGGGCAAACATGTTACCGTTATGGCGCTGAATCGGTCGTTCGCTGGGCGGAAGCACCTCTTTCGTCGTTTGCCTGCGGAAATTTTCGGGCAACAGGTCGATGTCTTTGCGCTGGCTGTTCATGATTTCCCAGTCGATGAGGTCGAGCGGGTGTTTCTGCAGGTACCAGATGGCCTCGGGCAGGTCGAAGGTTTTAGTGCCGGTCAAGGCCGTAAAGATGTTCCAGGCGCCTTCTTTTTCAGGTCGTTCGATCTCCCAGTGGTCGATGATGGCTTTTTTGAATTGGGCTTTGAGCGTGTCGTTGAAGGCATACCGGTACAGCCCCCAGTAGCCCACAAAATACATCTCGTCGTCGGAGTGGTTCCAGCCATCGGACATGTGTTTGCTGTGCTCGTCGGCGTCTTCGGGGGCTTTGCCAATCACGCTCATGGGGCGCATCAGGTTTTCCAGGTAGCCTTGCTTCTGCATCAGTTCGAAGGCTTTGGCTTTGTATTTTTCTTTTTTGGTAAACCGATACGCCGTTTGCAGCATGGCAATGATATTCGATGAGTTCAGCTTTCGGTCGCCGACATTGGTTGGAAACGCATTCACGTAAGTCGGATTCCATTTGCCCCACATGGTCGGTTTACCGTCGAAATCGATCAGGTACAGGTCATGGCTGATGATGTGGCTCATCAGCGTGTCGATGAGCGTAACGGCCCGGCGCTGAAGGACTTTGTCGTCCACCAGTTCGGCCATCGCCCCAAACGCGAAGATATGCCCGATCACTTCGTCGCTGCTGGTCGTCGATTTAAAGGTCCAGTCGGGTTGGGGCGAGTGCTGCCAGCGTTCCGGGTCATGCAGTTGCGCCATTAGCCCCGCCCGCTCAAACGACCGGGCCGGAAAGCCGGGTACGGGTGTTACGGTATACAGGCGTTCCATCGCGTCGAGCGATTCGCGGCAATTTTGCAGGGCGTTTTTATCTTTCGTCACGGCATAGCGGAAAATCTCGCCTGCCAGATACATCGACGTCCACAAACCATCATTGTCCGAATCATCCAGATAGCCTGTCGCCAGATTCCCTTTCTCCATGCGCTCCAGCGACGCATTGAAGCCATCGCGGATGTGGCGATTTCGCACCTGCTGGTCGTAGAACTGTGCTTTTTCGGCCAGGGTCATGGCCTTGGTTTCCAGCTTCGCCAGCCCCGCCGTGGTCAGGATCAGAACCGTATTTTTGGGGCCAGCCGCGATCTGCGTCACCTGATTGCCGGGGAGCCAGCGTTCGCCATTGTAGTAGTCGAACTTGCCGTCTGGGCGCTGCATGAATGCGCCGTTGCTGGAGCCGAACCAGAGTTTCCCGGCTATGTCGGTTACCGTTGTTATGTCGGGGCAGGGCAGGTTCAGGTGGCGCGAACCGAGCTGTTTTTTCGTGGCTATGTCGAATTCGAGATACCCGTCGCCGGTGCCGATGACCACCTTATGTGCCCTGGGTAGTACGGCAAAGGCGGTAAACCCTGTTCCGTCGAAAACCTTCGTCAGCTTAGGGTCTTTGGCCGAAAGGGTATACAGCGATTTCTTGCCCAGCAGCCAGAACAGACTGGCGTCGGGCTGTGCTTGAAGGGCGATAATCTCATCGCCCGAAACCGCGCCTTTCCACATCACCTTGTTGTCTTTCAGCAGATGCAGCGCGCTCCCGTCCGAAACAAGAAACATAAAATCGGCTCCTCCGGCCAACAGCCGCGCTTTGGGCAACTGATGTTCAGCCAAAAGTTTTCCGGCCCAGGCATTGCTCACTACCGTGCGGCTGTCGAGGTAGACAAACTGACCGTCGTAATTTGTCAGGGCGGCCATGTGCATCGTTTGCATAGACCGGTACCGGCGGTCGGGGAGGAGCGTACCGGGTGACAGAAACGAACCGTTGGCTGGCTGCGACAAGCCGTCGGCCGACAGCGTCTGAATGACGCCATTGCGATCGCAGGCCAGACCGGTCAGGCTGAGGTCCGGCTTCGGCAGGTAAAATTTAACGCTGTAGAGCTGATCGAACGGTTTATCCTGGTAAACCGACTGCGCCTGCGTAATCAGCTGTAAATGTGTAAGAAAGATGACGAAAATCGCCAGGGTACAAATGCGATGCATGGAAGTTAGGAAATCAGATACTAGTTACTGGTCAGTTTAGCAGGGTCAACGACGACGTATTTGATGGACTTGTTTTTGCCGTCGGGATGATGCGAATAGGTCATGTGCAGCAGGCCATCGGAGGTTTGGATCAACGACGGATACGAGTAGCCACCCTGGTCGCGCGGGTGATCTTCGATCCGGATTTTCTGGCCCCAGGTCTGGCCTTCATCGCTGGAGAGATAGAGGCTGAAACGGTACCGGCCATCGTCGACATCGTTGCCCAGAAACGCCCAGCGGCCATCCTTGAGCACCAGCGCTTCGACACTCGCCGTATTCGGGATGTCGGTTTTGACCGTTGCCGTCCAGCTTTCGCCCCCGTCGGCCGATTCGCTCCGGTGAACCCGCGTCGGCTCGTCGCCACTGTCGCGCATGAACGCTACCAGGTGTCCGTTTTTTCGTCGAACCAGCGCGGGCTGAATCGGTCCGCGCCCAACGACGGGCAGACTCGGTCGCCAGCTGGCCCCGTCGTCGTCGGAAATGGCCATCAGCGACAGGTTGAAGCCGTCGGAGTACAGCGGCAGCACAATTCGACCGGACTCCAGCAGCATGGGTTTAATGCGGGTCATCCAGCCGATGCACCGCTTGCCGGCATCGCGACTGGCCTCTTTGATCTGGTCGTCGTAGCGGGCTGCGTACCCGCCCCAGCCGGATGTATTTCTGGGTAGCTCCTTAAATCGGGCCGTAATTTCCTGCGCGAATCGGTCGTCGGGTTTAAGCAGGATATTGTCCTGCCAGCTCCAGACCGGCGGGCCGCTTTTCAGGTAATCGGTGGATGTTCGGTAGCGCAGAATGGAATACTCCCACTGGTTCGCCTGAACGGCAATCCAGACCAGAAACAGTTTGCCGGCGTGGTTTAGAAACAACACCGGGTTGCAGTCGGGCAGACCGGGTGTGTCGGCCATCAGAAATGGTTCGCCCCAGGCTTTGGCCCCTTTTTGCAGCCGCGCGCCCATGATCTTAACGTCGTCGGCGGTGCGTTCGCCATTGCCGTAAAACCAGACCGCCAGCAGATCGCCGTTGGAAAGATGAACAATGCTGCTCCCGTGCACGTGTTTGGGCTGTCCTGGGAAAATCAGTTGTTGGCGGACAATAGCCGGGTTAGGTAGGTCTGGCTGCGCGAGCCCGATCAGATACCGGCACACGAATACCAGCAGCATACCCAGTCGTTTTGCCAGCCGCGCTTTATGTTTCGGATGCATAGTCAATAGGTTCTTCCTGAAAAATTGCCCGACTTCGTACGACCCCGCTGGGTCGAGTAGGTATAGACCATGACGCTACCCTATACCTTTCGGCTCCAGCGGGATCGTACGAAACAGCGCTTTATCTGTCGTTAAAATAATTATCGTCAGGTAGCACTTAGTCTGGTTACAATACGCCACGCATCCGCTATCGGGCTATCCGTACAGGCAGAAATTTTACCGATGCGGAATCGGGAAATGCGGAAATAATCAGGTGAATCGAACGGTTCGTTCACGCAAACCGGAAAACCTGTTGGTTTACCGGTTTATGAAAAAATCATTATTAAACTATTAAAAACAGGCGGTTGGAAGGGGAGCCAATTACCTGATAATTAATCCGAAATAGAATGCTCAGGGCTGTGGGTATTATCCCAATGTAAAATCAGAATGCTTTGCGCAAATAGAAGGTTATTTTACGCAAAGTGCGAAATAGACCTGTATGACAAACTCTATATTTGTTTTCATATAAGTTCAATGGCGAAATAAAATTTTGGCTACAGGCCTGAAGGCAGGAGAAGGTAAAGGTATTAGGGGTATTAGCCAAAAATTGCTTATTGCTATAATTTCAAAATATTATTTCGATTTTATAGCTTAAATGGTAATAAAAATTCTTTGAATTATTATATCTCTGTTTTGCCGATTACTTCATTTACCCACCAGATCCTGCTAGCTTATGGCCTTTACGTATTCACTCAACAAAGTTCTTGTCGACGTCATCCGGGGCGATCAGGCGGCTTTCGGAACGCTGTACCGACACTACCGGATTCCGGCGCTAAAGTTCTGCGTTTCTTTACTGAAAGATCAGGAAGAGGCCGAGAACATGGTCCATGACGTGTTTATCAAAATCTGGGAGAAACGCGCCCTGATCAATCCGGAGCTCAACTTCGGTTCGTACCTGTTCACTTGCCTGCGTAACATGGCGTTCGATTACCTCAAGCAGGTCGAAAAGAATCAGGCCCTTCGGCAGCGCTATCTGGAACGAATGGAAACCGCTGTCAACGAAGAAGCCGATGACCAGGAAACCCGCCTGAAAGCGCTGCATTCGGCCATCGATTCGCTCTCCGATAAGCGTAAAACGATCCTGCTCCTGAATATCGAAGGCGGCAAATCGTATCAGGAAATTGCCGAGTTGCTGCGCATTTCGAAGAATACGGTCAAAAACCAGCTCGTCAAAGCCAAGCAGCTTCTGCGCGAAAAAATTGATTTCACACTGGCATAAAGTAGTCTTAACGGCCTTAGTATGACCCCGCCCCGGTGGGGTCATACTGTTGTTCCCTTCTCGTTTGCTCAAATTGCTTTGCTTTAATGCTCTTTAATTACGGCTTAAAATAATTTCACCCGGCCCGATAGTCCTTTCGATGGCAGGCTCCGTACTATAAGCGAACTGCCTAAACGTTAGCGGTGATGGCCAGGAATCGCAGCAACTACCTGATTGATCGACTGATCGATAATAACCTATCACAAGCAGAATTCAACGAATTCCTGGCTGGCCTGCACCAGGAAGACGAGTTGCGGGCTTATTCCGATGCTCTGGAATCGTATTTCTTCAGATTACTGGAACAGCACGAACACCCACCCGAACCCGAAGCGACCGAACCGCCAGTGCTCGACCCAACCCGGCCCGAATCCTGATTTGCCTGCCTATACCTCTCATATCTCTGTGTTGAACTTCTTAGAACTAGTCAATGATGAACACAACGTTTACCTGTTATCTGCTGCGAACCTGTACGCTGGCAGTCGCCTTACTGATGAGCCTGTGCCTCACCAGTACGTGGGCCCATGGGTTGGACAAACTCAGAGCGGCCAAAACCATTACCGGAGTTGTCACCTTAGCTGCCGACGGCCAGCCCATTGCTGGGGCTAACGTTCTGATCAAAGGTACCCAGACCGGAACCGTTACCGACCGGAAAGGAGCCTATTCGATTACCGTAAACGGCAACGATGCGGTGCTGATATTCTCGTTTATCGGACATGCCACCCAGGAAATGCCGGTTGGCAATCGAACCGTCATCAACGTGGCGCTGGTAGAAACCAGCGAAGTCCTCGGCGAAGTGACCGTTACAACGGCGCTCGGCATCAAGCGCGAAGCGCGCTCGCTGGGGTATGCCGTGGGTGAGGTGCAGGGGAAAGACCTGAGCCGGGTCGCGCAGGAGAACGTGCTGAACTCGCTGGCAGGGCGGGTACCGGGCGTTCAGATCAATTCGACAGGGCCGACGGGCTCGTCGGTGAGTATGATCATCCGGGGGGCTAAATCGCTCAACACCGACAACCAGCCGCTGTTTGTGGTCGATGGGGTGCCTATTAACAACACCCTCAACAACGTCAGCCAGATCGGTAGCGACAACCGCGTCGATTACGGGAATGCCATCTCGGACATCAACCCCGAAGACATCGAGAACATTTCCATCCTGAAAGGACCCAGTGCTGCGGCTCTGTACGGCTCGCGTGCGGGCAATGGCGTGGTGCTGATTACTACGAAAAGCGGCTCGAAATCGCAGAAAATGACCGTGTCGGTTACGTCGAACACCGTTTTCGATCAGCCGTATAAATTCCTGAAAATGGGTACCCATTTCGCGACGGGGGTGCTGCCCTTTACGCCCGACTCCAATCCGTATCCGGGCGGGATTCTGCAAATCGATGAAAGCTCATCCGGCGGGGTAGGGCCCGAGCTGGACAAAGGGTACAACGCCATTCAGTGGAACAGCCCCACCGACGCCAACGGGAATAAGATTCCGACGCCCCTGGTGTCGCACCCCAACAACGTCCGGGATTTTGTGCAGACGGGTATCACCAGCACCAATGGCCTATCGATTTCCAACAACTCCGAGAAAGTGACGTATCGGCTGTCGTATTCGAACATGACCAGCAAAGGGATCATCCCGAACTCGGATCTGTTCAAGAATACCCTGGCGATCAGCTCCGCCGTACGTGTCAACAACAAGCTGACGCTGAGCACCAACCTGGATTTCAGCCGGAACAATTCCAACAACCGACCGGCGGGCGAGCGCGGAACCAACCCCATGCAGTGGGCCTACGCCGTTGGGTCACACATCGACATCAATGACCTGCGCGACTACTGGGTGCCCGGCAAGGAAGGGCTGCAACAGAAATCGCAGAGCATCGGCAATTACAACAACCCCTGGTTTCTGGCTTACGAAGTAAAAAATAGTTTCGTGCGCGACCGGGTGTTCGGCAACCTCAAAGCCGACTGGCAACTTACGCCGGAGATCAAGCTGATGGCCCGCTATGCGCTCGACATGTACTCCGAACAGCGGGAAACCAAGATTGCCAACAGCTATACCGGCGAACCCAACGGAGCCTACGGGCTAATCAACCTGAAACGCTACGAGCGCAATGCCGACTTCCTGGCGAGTTACACGAAGCGGTTCAACGCGCTGAGCGTCGTGGTATCGGCGGGGGGCAATACTCGATTCTCGCAGTCGAATGACCTGAGCAATAGCAGCAAAAGCGGGGCGGGGCTGGTTATTCCGGGACTGTATACCATCCAGAATATTGCGCCGAACAACCTGCAGTATAGCAGCTACCTGAGTCAGAAAGCCATCAACAGTCTCTACGGCACGGCCAACTTCGGCTTCAAAGACATGATCTACCTGGACCTGACCGCCCGCAACGACTGGTCCAGTACTCTGCCGCCCAACAACCGATCGTATTTCTACCCGTCGGCGTCGATGAGTGTGCTGCTGAACGAGATGGTGCACATTTCCAACAACGTCGATCTGTTCAAGATCCGGGCGGGGGTGGCGCAGGTGGGCAACGATGCCAACCCGTATAGCCTGTACCCAACGCTGGGCGATGCGGGTGCCTGGAACGGCATCACGCGCCTGAGCAAGCCGGGTGGGATTCTACTACCGGACCTGAAGCCCGAAATTGCTACCTCCTACGAAGTGGGGATCGACTACAACATGTTCCGGAACCGGCTGCGGTTTTCGGGAACATATTACATGTCGGAAAACCGCAACCAGATTCTGCCGACCCAGATTCCGTCCTCGACCGGCTTCACGACCAAGAACATCAACGCCGGTCTGCTCGAAAGCCGCGGTGTCGAGCTGTCGCTCGGTGGAACGATCATCGACAAAGGTGGGCTGCGCTGGGACCTGACCACGAACTTCACCAAGAATACCACGCGTATCAAAGAACTGGCCGACGGTCTGCCGTACTACACCCTGTGGACCGATGCCAAGGGTGGTGCCTGGACCTACGTGGGCGACAAAGTCGGGGACATCTACGATGCTGAAGTTATTACGGTTACCGATCAGAATTCACCGTACTACGGCTACCCGATCCTGGATAATGACGGATCGTGGCAGAGTAAAAGCGCGTCGAACGTCAAGAACAAGATCGGTAATTTCAATCCGAACTTCATGCTGGGCGCGCAGAGCTCGATTTCCTACAAGGGTTTTACGCTCAATTTCTCGCTCGACTGGCGGGCCGGGGGTGATTTCGTCTCGCAGACGTACCGCTACATGGAGTCGGATCTGCGGTCGCAGCGGTTTCTGGATAACCTGATCAATCCGGGTGGCCGGACGGGCGATGCGCTCCGGAACTGGCTGGTAGACAACGCCGATCAGTACATTAAAATTCATGGCAACTACTTCCCGATCGTGGGTGGGCCGACGTCGCAGTACGGCGGCTATCCGTTCGAATTCGGCGGAAAAACCTATGCGTATGGAGTCTTCAATCCGGGCGTCATTGCGCAGTACGACGCGCAGGGTACCATCATCGGTTATACCGAAAACCTCGGTGGTGCGGGCACGAAGATCATCCCGTATGGCGACAACTACCCCTGGAGCTTTACGCGGGCTGCCACCTTCGATGCCTCGTTCGTGAAACTTCGGGAGATTTCGCTGGCCTACGATTTGCCCGCCAAATTTGTGAAATCCATTGGCTTGCAGAACGCCAGCTTCTCGGTCTACAGCCGCAACATCATTCTGTGGACGGCGGCCAAGATCAACATCGACCCGGAAATGGCATTCCAGCCACAGGCGAGCCCGCAGGCCGGTACGCAGTTCAAGCAGGGCATCGAGCGCTACAACGTAACGCCCTGGGTCATTCCGGTGGGTTTCAAACTTGGTCTCACGTTTTAAAAAAAGCATGGGGCCTGGGGGCAAGGGCATGGGGGATCATTCCCTTACCCCTATCCCCTTACCCCTGCGCCCCATGCCCAACCCCTAAAAAACTTTATCATGAAACGTTTACTCAAAAAGAACACGGCCCTTCTCGTCCTGTTTCTCTCGTTCTTTTTTTCGTGTAAAGACCTGACCAAGCTGAACGTGAACCCCAACGGGATTCAGCCCGACGTGGTCAACCCAAACCTGGTGCTGCCGACGGTGTTGAGCGAAACCGCCAAGACGTTCGTCAACCTGGGTTTTCAGGATATCGCGGGGGTCGTACAACATACGCAGAAAGATGCCTGGTTTAGTGGGCATAACGATTACGACTGGGGGGGCGACCAAAGCTGGACACCCTACTATGACCTGCTGCGCAACAACGACCTGCTCTATCAGCGCGCGGTAGCCCTCAACCTGGAATACCATCAGGGGGTGGCACTGGTCATGAAATCCATGATTTTCGGGCTGATTACCGACCTGTGGGGCGATGCGCCGTATACGAACGCGCTGAAAGGTGAGCAGGGTGGTGCCGATTATATACTGCCCAAATACGACGATCAGCAGACGATCTACGCGGGTATCCTGTCGGACCTGGACAAAGCCGCTACGTTGCTCTCGAAACCGAAAGCGTCGTATTCGAGCATTGCCGAAAATACGGACCTGTACTACGGTGGTGACCCGGCAAAATGGCAGAAGCTGGCCAACTCGCTGAAGCTTCGTTATCTGATGCGGATTTCGGCCAAGCAGCCCGATGTGGCCAAAGCCGGTATCGAAAAGATCATGGCCAATCCGACACAATTTCCGATTATCGACGATGCATCCGCCGACGCGACGATGGCGTTTGTGGGTAACAATGCGGGCGATGCCTGGCCGTCGAACACGGTCTTCGACATCAGCGGCAGTAACTACCGGCGGGTTAAAATGTGCACGACCCTGGTAAAGCCGATGCAAGCCACGAGTGACCCGCGCCTGGCCGTTTGGGCGAAAAAAGTAGAAATTCCGCTGAAGGTCGATGCGACCTTACCGGCGGGTACGGACAAGATCGTGAACGGCGTACGGTACCTGTCGCCGGATAAAGTCGGCACTACCGCCATCGATACCGACCCGAACTACGTCGGCCTGCCGCCGAGCGTATCGCAGTTGCCATCGGGCTACAATTTCAACCCAACACCGGGTCAGACGTCGGTCAATCCCCACGTTTCATACCTCAACGAAATTTACATGCAGGCCAAAGGAACGCTGCTGAAAGCCCGGCTGGTATCGGCCGCCGAAGTTCATTTCATTCTGGCCGAAGCCGCTCAGAAAGGCTGGGCTGCCGGCGACGCTAAAACCCACTATGAAGCGGGTATCAAAGCGTCGCTGACAGCCTGGGGATTAGCCAGCAGCTACCCGACGTTCATTGCACAGAAAGGCGTCGCTTACGATGGTACCCTGGCCCAGATCATCGGCCAGAAATGGATTGCCAGCTGGACAGCCGCCACTGAAGCCTGGTTCGATTTTCGCCGGACAGGCCTGCCCGCGCTGACCCCCGGCCCGGTGGCCAAACGGAAAGCCCTGCCGCTGCGGTTTTATTACATGCGCGACGAGCTCAACCTGAATAAATCCAACGCAGCCGCGGCCGTCGACAAGCTCGAAACCACCGCCAATTCGCAGTCGGACGGTAAAAACAGCGCCTGGTCGAAAGGCTGGCTGGTGCAGGGTACCGGCAAACCCTGGTAGGTCCGGCTCATGGGTTAGTAGGAAGGATCCAATAAAATAGCTTAAGCTATTTGCAAGCTGGTATGACCCCTTCGGGGTCAGATATTTATAGCAATAATGGCCTCTATAAATAGTTGACCCCGGGGGGGGCATACCCGATTTGATGAGTAAACTCGGTTCGTTGTATGAAACACTTGCTTCTCGTCTTACTGATTTGCGTCATCAGAGCCGTCCCGGCCCAGGATTTTAAGGCCGGGGCGGCTCTGCGGCTCATTACCCCCGACCCGTTGTTGCCGGTGTCGGGCGGAATCGGTACACCCAAAAAAGCGGTGGAGAAAAAGGGCGAATTGTACGTCCGGGCCTGCGTATTCGAGAGAGGAACCACCCGCCTGGCTATCGTTAGCGTCGATAATCTGGGCTGGCCGTCGGTGTTGGGCAATAAGTCGCGGGCGCTGATCAAAGGCATTCCGCCGGGCAATGTGCTCATTGCGGCTACCCATACCCACAGCGGTCCGGATGCGTATGGATTCCCGAATGAAAAAGGCGAGTCGTTTGCCGATCTGGCTTATCTGGACAAATGCGTACATGCCATTGCCGATGCGGTCAACGAAGCTGTTCAAAAGCTGGCTCCGGCCTCGCTGAAAGTGGCAGTGGGGGAGGCAAAGGGACAGATTGCCTACAATTACTACGCGCCCGACCTGTACGATCCGCGCTGTGGCGTCATTCAGGCCGTTGGGGCATCCGGAAAACCCATCGTAACGGTCGTGAACTACGCCATTCATCCGGAAGTGATCGGTTCGGCCCGGGGAATTCTCAGTCCGGATTTATGCGGTCCGCTGTACAGCCGGATCGAAGCCAAAGCGGGTGGAATGGCGATGTTCGTCAATGGCGCGCAGGGTGGCATGGTCACGGCCGACAACCGACGGGAGGGCGGCAAAGAAGCCAACACCTGGGAAGAGTGCATCCGCATCGGTGAGCAACTGGCCGATGAAGCCCTGCGGATCGTCGGCACCGCCAGTACGCAGACAAGCCCTTCGCTGTTCTGTACCACCCGAAACGTTACCTTTCCGATCGACTCGGAGGTCATGAAATACATCGTCAAAAAATCGCCCTTGCATTACGAAGTCGCCCCCGGCGATCAGGTGGTGGCGCAGGTGAATCTGCTCAACATCGGCACGGCGCAGATCCTGACGATTCCGGGCGAAGCCTTACCGAACATCGGGTATTACGTCAAGCGGCACATGCACGCGAGTGCGCCCATGCTGTTCGGCCTGACCAACGATGCATTCGGCTACATGCTGACCAAAGTAGATTTCAATAGCTTTAAGCGGTACGACTACATCAGCCGGACCAGCCTGGGCGAAAACACCGCCGAAATTTACATGGCCGAAGCCCTGAAGCTAATTGCCGATTCGCCGAAAGCTGATAAATGATCTTTTGACAAGATTTACGGCCGGGCTGTCAATCCTGTCAAACAAAACCGTACCTGCCAACAAAACCCGATTGATTCATGAAAGCCTATTTCTTAAAAACCATTACCCTGCTTACCCTGATCAGTACCCTGTTTGCTTTCGAACTCCCCAACCCAACCGTTGGCATCACCCCGGCGACGGCCCTGGAAAGCTACCTGAAAAACGGCGACCAGACGTTTAAATGGGAGGTGAAAGACACCTACAGCTACGGCGACATTACTGCTTACGAGGTGTTGCTCACGTCGCAGAAATGGCGCGAGTATACCTGGAAACACCAGCTGTCGGTGCTGGTGCCGAAAGAAATCGATCACGATGGGGCGCTGCTATTCATTACCGGCGGGTCGGTGAAAGATGGCGAACCCAACTGGAATGGTCGGCAGGACGGTTTCAACCGGGCCATCAGCGCCTTGGCCACGAAGAATAAAGCCGTGGTGGCCGTGCTTCGGCAAACCCCCAATCAGCCGCTATACGGCGATCTGAAAGAAGATGCGCTGATTTCCTATACCCTTCACCAGTTCAAAAAAGACGGCGATTATTCCTGGCCGCTGCTGTTTCCGATGGTCAAAAGCGCCGTGCGGGCGATGGATGCCGTGCAGGAGTTTGGCAAACAGACGCTTCACAAAGACATCAACCATTTTGTGATTTCGGGTGCTTCGAAGCGCGGCTGGACGACCTGGCTGACGGGGGCGAGCGATAAACGGGCCGTTGCCATTGCGCCCATGGTCATCGACGTGCTGAACATGCCCGTCAATCTGGATTATCAGATGAAGGTGTGGAATAAATACAGCGAGCAGATCGAGGACTACGTCAAGCTGGGTATTCCGCAGACCGTTCACAGCAAGGACGGCAGTGCCGTAACCGAAATGATCGACCCGTACTCGTACCGGAAGAAGCTGACCATGCCCAAAATGCTGTTCATGGGGACCAACGATGAATACTGGACCGTCGATGCGGTGAAGCATTACATCGGGCAGATTCCGGGCGAGAATTTTATTCACTACGTGCCTAACGTGGGGCATGACCTCGGCGACAAACGGCAGGCGCTCGAAGCGCTGAACGCCTTCTTCGGAAACACCCTGGCCAAACAGACGTACCCGGCCTGCCAATGGACGGTTTCGACGACGAAAAAAGGCGTCGATCTGGCCCTGAAAGCCACGTCCGACAAACTCGAAGATGTAACGGTCTGGTCGGCCACGTCCACCGACATGATTTTTCAGGATGAGAAATGGGAGGGAAAGAGCCTGGGTATTAAAAATAAAGCTAGTTTCTCGGTCAACGAAACGTTTCCGGCATCGGGCTATCGGGCGTTTTACGTCGATCTGAAATACAAGTCGCCCACGGGCGGCACGTATACTGAAAGTACCCGCATGTTTGTTACCGACAACGACGAGCTTTTTTTGAAGTAGGCAGAGCAGGGTGACAACCCGCTCAAGGCTTGACATCGTGAACTTGTATAGCTACCTTAGTCTAAAAGTTCACGATGTCAAGCCAATGCTATATTCTTCAAACCGGACTGGAGAGGCCCGTTTTTTCTCGGAGCAGGAAATTATAGCTCGTAGCCGACAAGGCGTACTGAGGGCCGAAGCGGATCGCGTTGCGAAGCAGGTTGGCCTGACCGACAAAGAGGTGGCCGCTGCACTGGGTTTATCGGTCTCTTACCTACACCGACTGAAATCTGATCAATTGATTAGCCAGGACGCTTCGGAACGACTGCTGCTACTGGATAATCTGCTACGGCACGCCTTGGATACGTTCGAAGGGCGCGCGCCAACGGTACTGAACTGGCTCCGCTCTGCGCTTCGGGAACTGGACTATCAGACCCCGTTGCAGAGTCTGGATACCGTGACGGGTTACACGCTGGTTGAGCGAATTCTGGGACGCATCGACCACGGTATCTTCGGGTAGCTTATGGCGCAAGTGTATCGCACAATTGAATCGTTTTGTACTGCCTTATTGCCCAGTTAGTTTCTGGGCGTTATGTTTATAAATAGGATCGCTCAGAACACGGTTGACGCTCCGCCGGATTTGGGCCGGAGTTGGTGTTTCGGTTTACCCAGACGTCAGACCTGGCGGCTGTCTAACGAGTAAGCTGACGTTCGCTGTTTACACAAGCGCCGGAGCGGGGCTTTAACTTCGGTTGCAAGCGTCACGGAATCAGTTGTTTGCGGTATCTTCTACAGTTCATGCAGGCTTTTTTTCGTTTCATCACCTTAGTCGTTTGAGACGGAGTCATGCGGACACAATTTTGGTGTGATAACTCCTCATACCAAAATCAATACGATCCGCATCATGAAAAAAGCGCTTAAACTAGTCGGTCGCCTATTCGCCACACTGCTGGTGCTCTTACTGGTTTTTCTGGTATATGTGGCCGCTGTGGGCGTACCCACCTACGATCCGCCGGTGACGCCCGTCGTTACCGTTAAAGTGACCGAAGCCCGGATTAAACGAGGTGAGGTCATTGCACAACTGCAGTGCATGGCCTGCCACGCCGATAAACATAACCGACTCACGGGTCGGTATCTGAGCGATATACCGGAAATCTTTGGGAAGCATTATTCCAAAAACATTACCCAGGACAGAGACAAAGGCATCGGCCGGTGGACCGACGGCGAAATCATGTATTTTCTACGGACGGGCATCCGGCCCGACGGGACGTTTGCCGGCATCATGCCCCGGTACCCGCTGATGTCCGACGAGGACCTGAAGTCGGTAGTGGCCTGGTTGCGGTCGGATCGTTTTCCGGTGCAGCCTGCCAAAGACGAAGCCCCCGAAAGCGAGTACAGTTTTTTCGCCAAACTACTCGCCAACACAGTCATCAAACCCGGCGAGTATCCGCAGCGGGTGATTCCAATGCCCGACACGACGGATCAGGTAGCCTATGGTCGTTATCTGGCCGACGCCGTCAGTGATTGTTACGGTTGTCATTCCTCCGATTTCACGAAGCAGGACAAAGAGCACCCGGACCGGTCGGCTGGCTATTATGCCGGTGGTAACCAGTTGAATGGCGAGGACGGCAAGCCGGTCTTCACGGCCAACCTGACCTTCGACGAGGAAACCGGAATCGGAAAAAAATATACGAAAGAGCAGTTCATCCGGGCCGTGAAGCAGGGTGTTCGGCCGGACGGTTCCATTCTTCGACAACCGATGGAACCGCGCCCGTCGCTGACCGACTATGAAGTGGGTGCTATCTACGAATACCTCAAAACGATTCCGAAACAGAAGAATGATGTTAATAGCCTGTATGCGAAAGTAAAGGACTGATTATAAATTGGTTGACTCATGTCTTTTTGGCAGATTGACCGGATGAACAGGATTTCTATTCTATGTATTCTGTTCAAAATCCTGTTCATCCGGTCAATCCTGTCGATAGCCTCCCGGTGATATTCCAAATTTTTTGTGACAGTTGAGCCGGTTGTCCGTTAGTTTTGTACAGAAAGCTTTACTGAGCCGTTGGGAATCGACCCGTCAACGGATTGCTCGCTGTTCAACCTCCTAACGGAATACTAACTTGAACGTTCCTGTTTTTCTGGCCCGGAAGGTCCGCCACGCGCCCGAGGGTAGTTTTTCGGCTACCGTCACCCGCATCGGTGTTATCAGCATTGCGCTGGGGCTGGCCATTCTGATTGTCTCGTTTGCGGTCCTGTTTGGGTTTAAAGATACCATCCAGCAGAAGATTTTTCTCTTCGGTGCTCACCTGCAGGTCAGCAAGTTTACCAACAACGTTTCCTACGAAGAATCTACCCTGCCGCTCGATACCCCGCTGTACCGCGACAGTACCCGGATTCCGGGCGTACGACACATTCAGGCCGTTGCCACCAAAGCCGGTATTCTCAAGACCGAAGATGAACTGGCAGGCGTGATTCTGAAAGGCGTCGGCAAGGATTACGACTGGAATCTGTTTCGCGGTTCGCTGGTGGCCGGTACGGTGCCGGTGGTAGGAGCCGATACGGGCACGGGCTCTACGCAACTGCTTTTGAGTCAGTACATGGCCACCCAGCTAAAGGTCAAAGTGGGGGAGAGCGTGCCGCTGTATTTCCTGGGCAACCCACCCCGCGCCCGTAAGATGACCGTTGTGGGTATTTACGAAACCGGGCTGGAAGAGGTCGATAAAACCATCGCGCTGGGTGACATTCGGCTGATTCAGCGGCTGAACCGCTGGGGAGCCGATTCGGTGGGCACCTACGAAATCTTCGTCAACAATTTCGATCAGGTCGAAGCTACGGCCAACCGGGTTTTCGACGTCATGTCGCCCGATATGCGTCTGACGCGCGTCACCGACCAGTACCGCCCATTATTCGACTGGATGATGTTACTCGACCGAAACATGGTGATTCTGCTGAGCCTGATCGGATTCGTAGCGTCTTTCAACATGGTGTCGGTGCTGCTCGTGCTGATGGTCGAACGAACTCCCATGATTGGGTTATTGAAAGCCCTTGGTGGGCCAAATCCGCTCATCCGGCGCATGTTCGTTTTCGTCGGACTGAACATGGTTATCTGGGGGTTGCTCATCGGAAACGTCGTCGGGCTGGGCATTTGCTTTCTGCAGGACCGATTCAAGCTTATTCCGCTCGATCCCAAAAATTACTTCATGAATTACGTCCCGATCATCTGGGACTGGCCGACCATTCTGGCCCTGAATGCAGCGACCATTCTGCTGATTGCGCTCGTGCTGTGGGTGCCAACCTTCTTTATCAATCGTATCCAGCCCGTCAAAGCGCTGGCCTTCAAAAAATAACCGCTCCGCTTCCGGTCGTGCAACGGCAAATTTTCTGGCTTCTTCTGAAGTAGCAACGGGTTGTTACTTCACCGACTTATATCGTCCCAAGAGCCAATAAATTTCACTATAAGCACTACCATCCATGAAAAAGTATTTGGCAGAATTAGTTGGGACCTTCTCCCTGGTACTGTTTGGCTGCGGGGCGGCCGGTATCTCGGGGATTTCGGCAAGCGGTCCGGCGGGCATTGGGTTACTGGGGATTTCGTTCGCCTTTGGCCTGACCGTAGTCGTAATGGCCTACGCCATTGGGCCCATTTCGGGTTGTCATATCAACCCGGCCATTACGATATCCATGCTGGTGGCCGGAAAAATGAAAATGGGCGACGCCATCGGCTATATCCTTGCGCAGTTTGTAGGGGCTACACTGGCAGCCGCCACCTTATATTTTATCCAGAGTGGAGCGCCCGGCTTTCTGATGAAAGAGTGGGCGCTGGGGTCAAACGGCTGGGGGCCGGGCTACCTGGCGGCCTACAATACCACCTCGGCCTTTGTTACCGAAGCGGTGATGACGTTCCTGTTTCTGCTGGTTATTTTCAAAACCACATCTCGCTGGGGAACGACCAGTATGACCGGCCTGGCCATTGGCCTGACACTGGTTCTGATTCACCTGGTGGCTATTCCCATCACGGGTACGTCGGTCAACCCGGCGCGTAGCTTTGGTCCGGCTATTTTTGCGGGTGGCAAAGCGCTGGAGCAGCTCTGGCTGTTCATCGTGGCGCCCATTGTGGGAGGTATTGTGGCTGCCCTTACCTGGAAAGGTATTTTCGAAGATGCCGCCTAGTTAGTACAAGCTACCAACGAGCATTCATCCCGGTCTTATTGGACAAGCCATCGTCAGCGCTTCGTCCAATAAGACCGGGATCGTTTATTTCCGGTACGGAAATTTCAGAATGTACCCTTTTTTCTTGTCGCCTTCGCTGGCAATGAACAGATCGCCGTTGGGCGCAAAACAGATGCCTTCGGGCTGAACGAACTGCTTCGGGTCGAGCGGTTCGGAATAGATGATTTTGGCCCGCCGACTGGTGATCACCAACCGCTTTCCGACCGAAGTCAGGATGTACCACTCACCAGTGATTGGGTGCACGGCGATGGCCGACGGCTCGTAGGTTTTTGGGTCGATGCCAGCCGCTGTGAGCTGCTCATCGTTGAGGCTCATATCCCGAAACACTGCCTTATTCAGCAGATCGTAGGAGTAGACGGCTTTTTCGCTCGATCCTTTCCCTTTCTTCACCGCAATCAGCAACCGCTTGGTTTTGGGATCGTAACCCAGTCCTTCGACTTCCGTTTTTTTGGGTAAATCGGTTTTCGTTTTGCCGATCTGTTTGGAACCCGGCTTGAACCGGAATAGGTTTCCGTTGCTTTCGAGCGCGTAGATATCACCGTTCACGTACTCGATACCTTCAAAATCGCCGTACCCGCCAAAGCCAAACTCCTCCGAAATGGCCTGTTTCTTCGTATCGAACACATAAGCTACGGCGTCTTCGTCCTGAACGCACAGCAGTTTGTCTTTTTCGTAATAACTCAGGCCGGAAATTTCTTTCAGCTCTTTGGGCAGTTTGTAGGTTTCGGCTGGTGAATCGAGCTGGTAAGGAAGCTTAAACAGCGGATCGAGCTTGCCGGTTTTGGGTTGCTCACTGCTGCTTGACGGCGTACCGCAGCTCAGCAGTAGTAGAGAAATTCCTACGAGAAAGTAACGCATACACACAACAGGGTTTGCGGCAAAAGTAGGCGTTTAGCCGAGTCTATACCATCGCAACGCGAAAATAGACCCGCTGGCCTGGCCAAATTCCGCTTTCCTGACCAGGAAACTGTATATTGGCAACCGGAAGTAAGGCGGGTAGGCAATCGATGGATAAACGGGTAAAATTTGATTTCGAACTTCAGTTCACCAACGGCGGCAGCCTGAAGGGCGAAGATTTCCGGCTCGATATCGAGGGCGAGGATATTTCGGATCAGGAGCTGGCCGATTACATCATCGCCGATTTGCGGCTGCTGATGGTCGGCCCGGTAATCATCCGGAACAAGGAAATTCTGACCGAACCCCACAAGCGGAAAGCCGCCAGCAAAACGGCGATCCGTTCCGGCTACATCGACCTGAGCCATACCATCGAAGACGGGCTGGTTACCTACAAAGGATTACCCGCGCCTATCATCTGCGACTACCTGAGCCGCGAAGACTCGAAGCAGTTTTACGAGGAAGGCACCCAGTTTCAGATTGGCCGCATCGACATGGTCGCTAACACGGGCACGTACATCGACTGCCCCTTCCACCGCTTTGCCGATGGGCAGGACCTGTCGGAGGTGGCGTTGGCCAGGTTTGTCGATCTGGATGGGATTACCATTCGGGTTCCGTTTACGGAGTCGCTGGCAGTAACGGTCGATCATCTGAAAAATTACGAGATCCGGAACCGGGCGGTGCTGATTCATACCGGCTGGAGCCAGTTCTGGAACACCGAAGCATACTACGAAAATCACCCGTTTCTGACGTCCGATGCCGCCGAATACCTCCGCGACTGTGGGGTAGCCCTGGTAGGCATCGACTCGCACAACATCGACGATACCCGGACCCGAAGCCGACCGGTGCACACCACCCTGCTCGGAGCCGGTATTCTTATTGTCGAACACCTTTGTCACCTGGAGCTATTGCCGCCGGAGGGATTTCTGTTCAGTGCCGTTCCGCCCAAATTCAGGGGCGTTGGAACGTTTCCGGTGCGCGCCATGGCCAAACTGTAATCACTAACCCTATCAATCGAACTCATGAACGTATACGAACCAACCAGCCGGCGCACCTTCGTGACCAACCTGGCGATGGGCACCTCCCTGTTGCTGGCCACCCCCGGCCTGAGCCCGGCCGAAGTGCTACGACCCGCGCAGGGGTCGATGACCGTGCAGCAGGTGATGGACCTGATCCTTAAAACGATTCCGAACGCGCCGTTTCCGAAAACCGTCGACACGCTAAAATCCGGCAGTCCGTCGCAGACCGTGACGGGCATTGTGTCGACGATGTTCGCGACGACGGAAGTAATCGAAAAAGCCATTGCGGCCAAAGCCAACTTCATCATTGTCCACGAACCTACGTTCTACAACCACGCCGATGAAACCGACTGGCTTAAAAGCGACCCGGTTTTTCAGCGCAAATATGACCTGCTGACCAAACACGGGATTGCGGTCTGGCGCTTTCACGATTACTGGCACTCGCATCGGCCGGATGGCATTCAGACCGGCATGCTGAATGCCCTGGGTTGGGCCAAATACGCCGATGCCAACGACCTGCACCGGCTGACGCTCCCGGCTACGCCCCTAAGTCAGCTCATTACCCACGCGAAAGAAAAGCTGGGAATCAAGCAGGTTCGGGTGGTGGGCGATGTGGCTCAATCCTGCCAGCGGGTATTGTTGCTGCCGGGAGCTGCGGGTGGGCGGAATCAGATTGCGGCCATCGAAAAAGCCCGGCCCGACGTGGTGCTGTGTGGCGAATCGAGCGAGTGGGAAACGCCCGAATACATCCGGGATGCCCGGCAGCAGGGGCAGAAAATTTCCCTGGTGATTCTGGGGCATATCATGAGCGAAGCGTCGGGGATGGAAGGGCTGGTTACGTGGCTGCAACCCAAAGTGCCGGGCATTAAGGTGAGCTACATCCCGTCTGGAAACCCATTCACCTACGTATAAGCCAATTTATTCACGCATTCTGCTTCTCTATGAACGGCCCGTTCCGTTGCGCCATTATCGAAGACGAGCCCCTGGCTCAGGAACTGCTCGAAAAATACATCCGTCGCCTGTCGTCGCTGCAACTGGTAGCGACCTTCGACGATGCCATTGTAGCCTTCGAACAACTGCCCGCGCTCCGGCCCGACGTTATCTTTCTGGACATCAACATGCCCGACATGACGGGTATCGAGTTTCTACGCGCGTACCCGGCTCCGCAGCCTGTGGTTATCCTGACCACCGCCAATCCGAACCACGCTCTCGACGGTTTCGAGCTGGGTGTGATGGATTACCTGTTGAAACCCATTACCTTCGATCGGTTTCTGAAAGCCATCGGGCGGCTCAAAAGCAAACCAGATGAGCAAACGGAGTCGGTGAGGCCTGGTCTGTCGGTGCTGGGTCCGCTGGTCGTCGAGTCGGCTTCAGAACCACCTGCCCAGACAAAAGCCAGCGATTTTATCTACCTCAAGATAGACGGGAAATTAGAGCAAATCGGTCTGGACGTGATCATCTTTGCCGAAGCTATGGGTGATTATTTAAAAGTCTTTCTGCCGGATCGTTACCTGGTGACGCACCTGACGATGACCAAACTGGAAGAAAGCCTGCCCGCCGATCGCTTTCTGCGGATCAACCGTTCGTATCTGGTGCAGCTCCGGCACGTGAAAACCCTAGAAGGCAATACCGTAAAAACATCTACCGGACATGAGCTTGTCATTGGTCCCAACTACCGCGATACGGTAAAAGAAGCCCTGTCCCGGTGGGTGGTGAGTTGATCGGTAAAGAAGGTTACTGCGCTTTACGACCCATCGTCACTTCGGGTTTGTCGAAATAAACTGTGCCCTCTTTCATGACGAGCCGAACGGCGTAGAGGGCCGTTTTGAAATCAGTTTCCAGATCGCCCGCAAAAGCGACCAGATTGGCATAACTGTCTTTTTTGAGCACCCCAAGCCGCTGTTCCTGCCCTACGATGCTGGCGGCATTTCGGGTGGTAAACGTGAGTGCTTCCGCCGGTTTGATACCCGATTCGACATACGCCACCAGCATGTCTTTGGCCGACTCGCCCCGCGGCTGTTTGAGGTCAACGTAGGCATCGGAACCGGCCACGATACGGACGCCTTTCTGGATTGCTTTCCGCAACCGCTCCTGAAGCCCGGCCAGTTGACGGCGAATCTCTTCGTCTTTGATGGTAAACCCGCCGATGGACGCGGAGCGTTTGTAGGCATCGAACGAAGGGTCGGTGGGCACGAGGTAGATGCCTTTCTGGCTCATCAGCGTCAGCAGGCTGTCGGAGAGGTAATAACCGTGCTCGATGCCATCCACGCCGGCGGCAATGGCTTCCCGAATGGGTTCCTCATAGGTTGCGTGTGCGGTTACTTTATAATGGTTTCGGTGCGCCGTGGCGACGATCGTTTTCAGGGTTTCCGAGTCCATCATGATGCGGTCGTTGTTGACCACCACTTTAATAAAATCGACGCCAAAGCCAATGTGTTCTTCCACGGCCAGTCGGGCATCGTCCGCATTTCTGACCACCCGGTAATCCTGATCGATCAGGTGCTGATTCTGGGTGCCCAGTCGCGAAAACTGCCCGCCAGGAGGGCTTAGGATGGGTCCCGAGACGTACATCTCCGGCCCGACCACATGTTTATCCCGAATGGCGCGGTCCAGTTGATAATCCAGAAACTTACCGGAATTGCCCACGTCCCGAATTGTCGTAAAGCCCGCTTCCAGATACGATCGGACAAAGCCGACGCTACGCAGCGCCCGGTCTACCTCCGAGTTTTCCCACAGATCCCGGTGCAGGGGTGCATCGGCTTTCTGCGAAAACAGCACGTGCGTGTGCATATCCATCAGACCGGGCGTAACCGTACAGCCGCTCAGGTCCAGAACCTGGGCACCGGCGGGCGCTTTGACAGCGGTACCGACTTCCACGACTTTGCCGTCTTTTATCAGGATCTGCTGGTTTTTCAGAAAGACCGCTTTTTCACTATCGTAAAATTTGCCGGCCTTGATCAGCACCAGTTTTTCGGAAGCCTGCTGAGCCGAGGCCAGGCCAGAACAAAGCATCGACAACACTAACCAGATACAGGATTTCATGAATCGAAATGGGTTGGGTTCGGTGGCAAAACTAGCGCCAGTGCTTCCGGCCCCTAAACTAATTCGATGAACCCCGCCGGTTTTTCGATGAACCAGCAATCCGATTTTCTACCGACGAAAACGGGTGTTTTGTCGAAAAATTTCGGAATGCGCCCGCAAAAGAACCTATTTTGTCCAGGAATTTTAAGGGCTTATGGTCAAACGACAACTGGCGCTCGTTGCCGACGAAACCCGTTACCGGGGCTGGGTTCGGGTCGGTTTTCATAGTCTCCTGATGCTGGGGATTTTGCTGCTGATTTTTTCGGCCTACGTGCCCTGGTTTCTGTATCCGACGGCACCGGTTCAGGTGCCGTTCAAGACGTACGTCGGGCCGGTGCTGCGCGATACGCTCAGTGTCGTGTTGCAGTATTACGTGCTGGTTTTTGTCTTCACGCGGTACGCGCACAAGCCGGTTCGGCTGGTTACGGGCCTGGTCGTTTATTACCTGCTGCTGTTTACGTTTTATTACTATTCCGGCTTTATCGTCAAAACCTATTTTGCGCTACCCGACGATTATTCGGGCTCGATTACTCATTTCGAACGGCTTTCGTACGGCGAAGCACTGGTGCATCCGGGTACGTTTTTTCACCTGCTGTTCATTATCGAGCGTGCGTTCTATCCGCTGGCCGTCAAGCTGCTGATCGAGGTATACCGGCGGCAGGTTCGCAACAACCGGCTTCAGCAGGCCTACACCCGGCTGGAACTCGACTTTCTGAAGAGCCAGATCAACCCGCATTTTCTGTTCAACGTGCTCAACAGCATTTATGCGCTAACCGAAGAGGAAAGTCCCCGGGCGGCTCAGCTCGTGCAGCAACTGGCGGGACTGATGCGGTATTCGCTGTACGAAACGGCCGATTCGCTGGTACCGCTACGAAAAGAACTGCAGTTTATCCGTGACTATGTATCGCTCGAACAAACCCGCACGGCCAAACGGTTGACGCTTCAGCTGGAGCTGCCGGACGAGGTAGACGAAACTCTGCATATCGCTCCGTTCGTGCTCATCACTTTCGTCGAAAATGCCTTTAAACACGGAGTCGAAAGCACCAGTAAAAAATCGTGGTTGCGTGTAGCCATTCGACTCGATGCAGAAACGCTGCACCTGACAATCATGAACAGCAAACCTCCGACGGCAGTCGTCGGTTCGGGAGGCCTGGGGTTGGCCAACGTCCGCAAACGGCTGGCGTTGCTGTATCCGGCGCACACGCTTGTCGTCACCGACGAGCCCACTCAATTTACCGTTCAGCTGACCCTATCGCTTGAACGAGTGTTACCTCCAGTGGCGCAGCACGTAGCACATCAGTGGAAATAATCTCTAAGCTCCCCGATTCAATCGGGGCTGGCAAGCGTATCGACGGGGTAAACAACGGGCCTTGATGCTAGAAATGGTCGGTCTGCTCTACTGACAGCCGGTTCCCGACGCGGCTGTAATAGTGAGAAAAGGAGCCGGATCACAAAGTACATATTCCTTCTGAGGGTAGCCTCCTTCCCGATACTGGAAGTAAAACACAGAATCTCTTTGTAGCACGCCCATATTGGCTAAGCGATTAAAAGCAAGCGTGTCTAGATTGGCTACGACACAATTCTGGAGAGGAACCGAAGAAGTACCTCTCCAATCTCTACCGATGGGTATGCCATCCAGTACTTGAATAACGAGTCCGCCACAGTAGCCTGTGATAAAGCGACCTTTTACGCATCGCTGATCGACGAAGTCAGGACCGTTGCAACTCAGCAAGGTGAGCAGAGATAAACTAGCTATTATTCGCATGAGAGAAGTTTTTTGCATGGACCTAAACGTGGCCTCAAGGGTTGGAAGTAGATGACCCCGATGGCCCTGGATTTCAATGGGTAGGCGAACAAACGGTTGACAAACAAAACGTCAGGCAATCGGGCTTATTCATTGAAAAAAAGAAAAGAAAGGGGTTCAGTTGTTGTCGGGACTGGCCTAAAAACAAATAAAAGCCCCCGCAAACGCAGAGGCTCTATTACCTAACCCTTACTTCTTAAACCTATATTCTCAACTACTTATGGCAAACCGGCGATCGATCACGACTGGCACTGACTTTCTCCCTTCTTCTCACGAAGCCGTGATCGGTTCGTTTTTCTGCTACGAAGTTGGCACCGGACCGGCGATCTGGAAAAACCATTTTGTGCCAATAGCCATAAACGCAGGCTAAAGTGTAAGAAACCCGCTGTGAATCGTTTTCCCTACGCCAGTCAGAATAGTCCAAGCCATTGGCAATGACCAGGCTCCGGATGGCCGAAGGAGCGGTCGGTAGCTTATATCCGTTCAAACTACCATAGATTCGTTGATTTGTACCGGGCCCGTTATGCTTAGCCCGCGTAGATTTGCGCCAACCGACCGTCGGCCGCCGAGATAGAACTAGCGAATGCGTTTTCGGTGTTAGCCAGATGAGCAGTTACCAAAAACGATCATGGCAGACATAAAACTGGAACTGAACGAAAAAAAGCACGGCGCTTTCAATCTATACGAAGCCAATGAGAAAATCGGTGAAATGGTCGTCAGCATTTCCGGCAGCAACCTGACGGTTTTTCATACGGAGGTAATACCAGCGGCCGAAGGCAAGGGATACGCCAAACAGCTTCTCGATGAGATGGTCGCTTACGTGCGGGCAAACCACCTGAACGTTACTCCCCTGTGTCCGTATGTGCTGGCTCAGTTCAGGCGTCATCCGGATCAGTATACGGATATCTGGAATCAGGAAGCCTGACGGCAAGATACTGGTTCGTTCATCGGCTCCCCCTTTAGCGCCGGATTCGTTACTTTCGCACATTCCTTGCCGGCGTCTGTTCTGTTTATGAGTTTATCAAAATCCCTGTTTCTAATTGTATGGCAAAAATTGCTTTGTATGGATTCGGTCGCATCGGGCGGCAGTTCCTGCGCATTAGTCTGAAAAACGACCTGTTTGTTCCCGTTTCAATTTCGGATATCCGGGACGAGTCTACTCTGGCGGCTTTGTTCGCTGTCGATACCAACTACGGCCGCTGGCACGAGCCCGTTTCGGGCAGCGAGGGTAAGCTGACCATCGGCGGGCGGGAAATTCCGTATATCAACTCGGCCAAAGAAGTGCCCGACTGGGCTGCGCTGGGCGTCGATCTGGTAGTCGACTGTACGGGACGGGCAACCACCCGCGCCGGTGCACAGGTCCACCTCGACCGGGGAGCGAAGTATGTGCTGATCAGCGCACCCAGCAAAAGCCTGGCCGACTGCGACGCCGTACTGCTGAAAGGCATCAACCTGGACACGTTCGATCCGGCCAGTCACCACATTGTCAGCATGGGTAGTTGCACGACCAATGCACTGGCTGCGGTCGTGAAAGTAATTCTGGAAAACTTCGGGATTCAGTACGGTTTGTTCTCGACGGTACATTCGTACACCAACACCCAGTCGCTGACCGACCAGCCGATGAAAGACCGGCGCGACTCGTGGGCCGCTACTGAAAACATCATTCCGTCGTCGTCGGGAGCCGCGCGGGCGCTGCAGTTCATCTGGAAGGATCTGAAGATTACCGGGAAAGCCTACCGCGTACCGACCCGCACAGGAAGCATCGCCGAGCTGAACCTGATTACAGAGAAAGACTGTACGGTGCAGGAGGTGAACGACGCCTTCCGCAAAGCCGCGGCCGATGGTCCGCTGAAAGGGGTGATGGACGTGCTGGAAGACGAGTGGGCTTCATCGCGCATCGTGGCCGATCCGCACTCGTCGATTATCGACTTGCCCCTGACGGCCAAAGAAGGCAATCTGCTGTCGGTAGCGGCCTGGTACGACAACGAATGGGGTTTCTCGAACCGCCTGGCCGAAGTGGCTGCGTTTCTGGCCGAGCGCATTTGATTTCGGCCTTTCTGAAGTATTTTGCACCACCCGATTTTAACATCACGCACTATGGGTCAACTGCATTATGATACCGTTTCGAAAGCCATCGAAGCGTTGCAACAAGAAGGGTATACCACTGATTTTCGCCTGGAAGAAGATCGTATCGTCTGTCCGACCGCTCAGTTCAAAGCCGATGAGTTCGACATTGTCGATGTGTACCGCTACGAAGGCGACACCGATCCGGCCGACGAAGCCAGCGTATACGCTATCCAGTCGAAATCGGGCCTGAAAGGGCTAATGGTAACGGGCTACGGCGCTTCGGCCGATACCGTTTCTACCGAAATTCTGGAGAAGCTACGGCGAATCTAACTGCCGATAGCCAATCGCTTTTTTGACCTCCCCGCTTTCTGAAAGGATGCATTGAGTGCTCATACTGTCCTTTTCGAAAGCGGGGAGGCAATACCTGTTTTTTTGCCTGATTAACCACCTAATTTCACCATTTAACTACTACTATTTATGCAAACGAGTATTGGGATCTCTGCCGAGAATCGGGAAGTTGTTGCGCACCAGCTGGCTAAGTTGCTCGCCGATGAATTTGTGCTCTACACGAAAACCCTGAATGCCCACTGGAACCTGGAAGGGATGGATTTTCATTCCGTGCATCTGTACTTCGAAGAGCTGTATAACCAGTCGGCCGAGATCGTCGACGACGTAGCCGAACGCATTCGTCAACTAGGCCATTACGCCCCGGCAACGCTGAAAAACTTCCTGCAACTGACCCATCTGACCGAACAGGACGAAGATGGCAACGACAGCCGGAGCCTGATCCGAAAGCTGTTGAGCGACCACGAAAGCATCATTGAATTTCTGCGGGGCAACATTAATGAGTTTGCCGATGCACACAAGGACGCCGGAACGAGCGATTACATCACCGGTTTGATGGAAAAACACGAAAAAATTGCCTGGATGTTGCGGGCCCACCTGAAATAAGAGTTATTTAAACACAGAGCGGTCCGCCGTTGCGGCACGGAGATCACAGAGAAAACATTCATTATCCTCTGTGACCTCCGTGCCGCAACGGCGGACCGCTCTGTGTTTAAAAGTATAGAATGATGGGACTGGAATTAGTTCAGGGCAACCAGGCGACCAGGAGCGCTCGGTTGTTGTGTGGATAAGGTTACCGTATGCGTGGTCGTGGCTACGCCGTTCGTAATGTCGACCTGATAGGTTCCATCCTGCAGTTCGCTCATATCCAGGCGAAGGCGCGAAGTGGTTTCTTTTTTACCAATGTGCTGAGCGAAAAGGATTTTTCCCGTGCTGCTCTTCAGCAACACGTCGACGGCTCCGCCTTTATCTTTGTCCAGCGCAATGTTCAGCTTACCCGAAGTATTAGTATATATCCCGGTTTTAAAGGTAGCCACAGCGGTCGGACGGCTGGGGTTGGTTTCGGCCATTGCGGCTGAGGCAAAACTAACCGTAAGAGCAAGGAGCAGAGGTTTGATGAGCGCTTTCATGATTTCTATGTATGTGTTTCTGGGTTCGAATGCTAGGCGGGATCTTCCCGTTTGATGCACCAAAGGTATAGGCGATGGCTGGTACTATGCATAACAAACTACTGGAGCGGCTCTGCACCTGGATGAATGGCGGGACGGCGGGACGACTGAGCGAATGGTCGTTTTCGGATACTGTCGATGGCAGCGACAAGCGTTCTGGTGCAGGCAATCGGGCCCGGCCTAGAGACCGGGTCGTCGGAATCAGCTGCCAGGCTTGCCAGTCAGCCGACGGCGGGCGCCAGTACACAGGCATCGATCATTCTGGGGCGGGAGCGCCAATCAGCTCATCAACGTGCAATCGGGCAGTGAGCCGAAGTCGTAACCTTCCTGATCCCGAGGGCCTACACGACCATGCTGCTGTCGAACCCGAAACTGAAGACAAACCAAAGCTATACCGTCTATACCGGCAGCAGCGCTACCGGCACGATTGTCAATGGCCTCTACACGAGCGGCACGTATACACCCGGTACTAAATCGACCACCTTTATCGCCAGTAGCGTCGTAACGAAAGTCGGTGGCAGCACTGGGCACTAGTGCAGAATGAGCTTACCTAACCTATGAGAATCCTGTGTAGCGACAGGACGCATTGTTCCGCAGGATAACACCCCGCCCTTTGTGGGGTGTTACTGTTTTATGAATACCGTGAAGCTTGATAAGCGCAGTGGCTGAACCGAAAAGCAGACCGCGGTTTCTGCCTACAAAATGATTGCCCAATAAAGACCTCAGCGGAGATGTGGTAGCCTTCTCCGCAGGGGTATATACGCGCTAAAACTTACTGGCTGATACCCGCTATAGGTCAGCACTATGCATTTGTTTTATCGAGCAATAGCCTGATAACCTGGCTGAAAGAAGCGTCGGCCAGCGAGTAAAAAATTTCTTTTCCCTGGCGAACGTTGGACAGAAGCCCGCGATCTTTCATCTTGATCAGCTGATGAGAAAGCATGGATTGGTCGATTTTCAGATGCCGTTGCAGAGTAGAGACATTCATTGATGGCTGATCGGCGAGCAGTAAGACAATCCGCATTCGCAGTGGGTGAGCTAACGTCTTTAATAGTTCGGCCGCCTGATCAGTTACGTGGTCATCAATTAAGTTTACGGAAGTCATGGATAAACAAAGAAGGAGTAGAGTGATTGAATGGCTTTATGAAAGGTTATTGTGTTAATTTTTTTTCATCAACCTCCCCGGAACAATACGTTCGAACCCGACTTTCCCTACATCCGATTTTGGCCTGCCTGAGTTAGACAAGCAGCAAAATACTCAACAGCGGCATATGCCGGACGGGTTATTTCAGGTAGAAAATTTATGCTCGTTGAGGCCACGAAATACGTACGGAGAAACAAGAGGATTGGATTTTATAAGAGAACAATAATTTGAAAAATTAAAACTATGTCGTTTGTTCTCAGCGTCTAAGGTAGAAAATTTGCCGAAAAAATTCGCTCCTCGTGCGCATCGGAGATGACCATATTCTGCTTACGGAAACACGGGAATGATTGAGCATGCCAACCCGGACACGAATGGAGGCACCGACTACGGATGGCTGTATGCACCTTGCGAGGATACAGAAAGCATACACGAAAATTCTTCCTGGATGAAGGCAGAACGAATAGGCTGTTACCGAAATAAAAAAATGTTTTATCTATCGCAGAGCAGGCTACCTGTCACCTTGATTAAATGAAGCCTTGTTCCCAGAGTTTGTTCCCACATCTGTTGCCTGTATTGTGCCAGTAATTGCTCGAAAGCTCTGCCTTCAACACTAGGCGTATACCCGGAAGCAATCAGTTTAGCCAAAGCCTTATTTTTATACATTATGATGAAGAATAGCCTTGAATTGTACAAATATAGAATTTTCTTTACAAATTTTGTAAGCCTGTACTGCAGGTTAGGCTAATTCTGAAAATATCGTTTTCGACAGGGTGATCTGCCCTTAGTCCGATCGCAAATTCTCGACTCGCCGTTTCGGGTAAACTAGCGGTAGTTGTGGTCGGCCAGGCCACTGCTTTATGGTAGAAATCAGGCTGGATTCTGCCAGATGGTCATCGAAAGTCGATGGTTTACCGTACCGATTAGTTGCTCTTCAGTACCGATTATTCTAAAACTATTACTTGATTTTATTGGCTGTTTTTTTGCATTTATTTCAAAAAAAGGCGTTTCGTCATTCATGTGGTGCGCTAAAAAATCAAGTAAAAATGCCTGTTCCGGATTGATTTATTCAGCGGTCTTCAAGCGATTCCGGTTTAGCAGGAATACAATCGACTCGTTGAGATTGTCACCCAGATCTACGGATAATTTTAAGGGAGCCAGTAGGTAAACAGCCATAAAGCGATGGTCGAAATTGATTTTAGTTAGTTAATATGTTTTATAATCAGTTCATCATTTTATTTATTAAAGCGATCCGCTCTATTTTTATTTTTTTCGTAACCAGACTTAGTATATTTGTGCGCAGTCACGACATAACCCGTAAAATACAGTATCAAATGAAAGCAAAACAAATTCGGTTCTTTTCGCCCGATGAAAACAGCGAAGCCACGAAGAAAGTAAAGAAAAGCGTTGCTAAAGCGGTTCCCGCAACGGGGTATATTTCATCGGCCGGTAAACTGGTATTTCCCGATAAAACAATCGCTCAGTTGGGGTTCGACCCTCAGAGCAGCCGGTTTAAAATCGGTACTCAGGAAGGCAAACGCAAAATCAAATCGCTGTTCTTGATTCCGGGCGCCGAGGGGCAGGATGAAGTCTTCGATTTAGTGGAAGGCGCAAAAAGTCACAGCATTTCCTTGCCGTTTATCCTCAAGAAAGGCGGAATCGATTTTGCCGAAACCAAGCATTCCTTTACGGTAAAACCTTTCGATTACGAAGAAGGTGTAACGGGTTACGAGTTGAAATTAACGAACGAAAGCCCCAAGCCAGAATATACCGGAAAACCACGCGGTCGTAAACGTCAGAATCCGGTTTCGGAATAAGAAATTGTTAGGCGTATGCACTGGCTCATAGGCTCAGTCGATACCATTTTTATCAATAAAGCGGATATCATCCGCTTTTTTTATGACCTCTTGTGAAAAGACTAATCGCTGGTTTTCGGTACATACCTTTATTCGCTTTCGTGGAATAGTAAAAAGAATCGATCGGCTTCGAAAGCTGGTCGTCTATTTTATTTGTGGAACTGGTTCTCCGTTTCTATTTATATATCTGAGTATATGTAAATGCGTAGACGTCATAAACGTAATAACTGTAGCATCTATGGAAACGGCGAACCAAATTCCAGCTGCAATAGCCTGGTTAAGTGACTGATTGAAAATAAACGAACTTTCTTGACATGTACGCTTACGTTTAGCGATTAGTTAGCGTCGGCTACAACAAATAAACAACCATACGGTTTCCTGCTTATGACCCGCGATGAACTCGATACGCTGATTGAACAGGGAGAACACACCCGCCTGGAATTTAAACGGCAACTTTCGTCGGCGCAGCGCATTGCCCGTACGCTGGCCGCCTTTGCTAATACCTCGGGCGGAACCCTGCTGATCGGGGTCGCCGACGACGGCCGGATTATGGGCGTATCGTCGGAATTTCGGGAAGTTGGTAAGATTGAGGACGCGTCCGATCGGTTTATCGAACCAGGCCTGACGGTCAGCTACGAAACCCTGGCACCCGATGGACGCAAGGTATTGGTTATTCGCGTGGTAGAGAGCGACGAGAAACCGCACTACGTACTGGACGAAGGAGGCAAACGGACCATTTACGTGCGCGCAAAAGACAAATCGGTTCCGACCAGTAAGCTGATCATCACACCTGAGATGGCCAACCAGGAGCTGATTCGATCGCCGATGGCCCGAACGCTGATTCAGTATCTGCGTAAACACGGCGACATTACCGCCGACCGCTTTGCCAAACTTATCAATATTTCGGATTACCGGGCCAGCAAGCTGCTCCGACAACTGGCTGAACGAGGCCTGTTGATTTTGATCGATAAATCCCGGCCTGTACGGTTTGCTCTGAAACTGGGAGAGTGATCCGTGTCGTATCTTTGCGGGCATGATGACATCAGAGCCACTCGTTACGCAGGAAACGATTACCCGTTTTTTTATGGACCTGCAGGATCGCATCTGTCTGGCGCTGGAAGCGGCCGACAGCGCGGGGCAGACCGAATCCGGCCGCTTCCGCGAGGATAGCTGGGAGCGGCCGGGTGGGGGCGGAGGCCGCTCGCGAACTCTGAGTAACGGACACACGATCGAAAAAGGGGGCGTGGGTTTTTCGGCGGTGCATGGCCAGGCGACCGAAGCGAACTTACGTACGCTGAACCTGACCGAGCCGGCGCAATTCTACGCCACCGGGGTTTCGATCGTGCTTCATCCACGTAGCCCAATGGTGCCGATCATCCATATGAACGTTCGGTATTTCGAGATGAGTAGTGGCCACAGCTGGTTTGGGGGCGGCATCGACCTGACCCCCCACTACGTAGTCGAGGAAGATGCCCGCTGGTTTCATCAGTCGCTCAAAACCGTCTGCGACCGCCATCAGCCCGACTATTATCCTACGTTCAAAACCTGGGCCGACGATTATTTTTACATCCCTCACCGTCAGGAAACCCGGGGTGTCGGCGGCATTTTCTTCGATTATTTAAAACCCACGGATGCGGCCCACAAAGCCAGTCTGTTTGCTTTTGTGCAGGATGTGGGTAATGCTTTCGCGCCGATATACACGCACTTTATGCACCAGAATCGCGAACTGCCCTTTGGTGAACGCGAAAAAAACTGGCAGTTGCTGCGCCGGGGCCGTTACGTGGAGTTTAACCTGGTCTGGGATCGGGGCACCAAATTCGGTCTTGAAACCAACGGTCGTACGGAATCCATCCTGATGAGCATGCCTCCGCAGGCCAACTGGATCTACGACTTCCACCCCGAACCCGCAAGCCGCGAGGAACAAACACTGCACTGGCTTCGAAAAGGCGTGGAATGGGTTTAACCAACAAAAAAACAGAAACTAACCGGCTTGTGAAAAGCAGATTAATTTCTGTCTATGAACGCAACACTTCGTCGTTTACCTGCGTACAGTGAGCAGATAAGCTTTAAAACATGGGTCAGAAATGTCAACTCTGCTGGAGTTGGCATTTTTTGTTTCCCGGTCACTAGGCTTTCGCGCCCGTTTGCTCACCGCTGTGCAGTTTGGTAAGCTTGGTGGCATCGAAATCCTGCGGCTGCGGATTATCTTCGTTACTGCTCACACAGGTAACGGTACGGCCCCCGTCTTTTACGGCTCTGACGGTCATGGGCGAGCTGCCTTCCAGTAAAACTACCTGATCACCGGGTTGGAATTGAATGGGTGTATCTGCCATTGGAATAAGGTTTAGCGAACGTTGATGGATTGATCTCTATACCGTCGGCCTGATTTATTGATTATTCGGCCCGCCGGAATATCATCCTAACCAGCATCTGGGGTATCTGGTTTGACAGGAGCCAGATGAGTCGGTCAGATTTGAGCCAACGGCATGGCTGCAGAATTTTCAGGCCGTTTCCCGGTAAACGGAACAAACGGCCTGGTCGGGTAAAATCACATCTTTATGCGACAGCCTGGCGTTGCACACCGCCCGCTGAGACCCGTATCTTTGGTTATACAATGACAACTGAATGTATGCGGTTCGGACGATGGCTGGTATGGGGCTTGTTGATGCTCCAATCCGTGGGGTTGCCAGCGCAGCCATCCGACGTCTCTTTCGAGCAGTTTACCACCGATCACGGTCTGTCCAACGATCTGGTTACGGCTATGCTGAAAGATCGGCGCGGATTTATGTGGTTCGGTACGGTCAACGGTCTGAATCGGTTCGATGGCTTACAGTTCACGGTGTTCCGGCGGACCGGCCGGCCGGATGGCTTACCGGGCAATTACATCGTCAACGACGGTATCGCGCAGGATCGCGACGGATTTCTCTGGGTGTCGACCAACCGGGGCTTATGCCGGTATGATCCCCAAACGAACCGGTTTCGAAACCTGGCCCTGCCCGAACAGCGCGATCAGCTGGCCGATAATGATTTTGTGTCGCCCGTCCGGTTCGATTCGGACGGGAATGGCTGGTTCGCGTCGATAGCACAGTTGTACCGGCTGGAACCACGAACAGGACGCCTGACCGCTTTTCCGTTGCCCCTCATCCGGCTTAACAGCTACGCCACGCCTATGCCGGACCGACGGGGCCGGCTGTGGGTTCACCACGGAGGAGCGATCTATCGGTTCGATCCGGCAACCCGCCGGTACACGTATCAGTTTGGCGAAGCCAGCGCGCATGCGTCGGTAGAATTTATGGTTGAGGGGCCGCAGGGCCAGTTATACGTCCTAACGAACCACTCGGGGGTTTACCGCTACGATGGTGCAACGGACCGCTTTCTGAAATTGCTGACTGGTCCGGCGGGCCTTACGGCGCTGGCAGAGGATCGACTGCCCGACGGTCGGCCGTTCTACTGGCTGAGTAGCCCCAACCGGCTCATGACGTATGGACCACCGGCGGGCCGCAAAACGGAGTTTACGCCTATGGCCAGCGACCCGCTGAGTTTTCCGGGCGGAACCGTTGGCCTGATCCAGACCGACGCGCAAACGGGTATCGTGTGGATGGGTACGACGAAAGGCGTGGTCAAGGTCGATCCGGTAGCGTTGAAATTTGGTCGTAAATGGCTCCGGACTACGCCCTCCGAAACCGCTGAACAGGTCGAGACCATCCGGCAAGACGACCGGCACGACTCGTGGTACTGGGTGCTGTCGCGCAATAGCCTGTACCGGTGGGACCGTCAAACGGGTGTAGTGCAGGCCATCCGAAATGACCCCTCGCTGAGCGATCCGGACTACCACTGCCTGACCCAGGACGAACAGGGGCGTTTGTGGATCGGCAGGACCGGCGGCCTGGCAATCTATGACCCTCAAACCCGTCGATGGCAAATCCGGCGGGACGTCGGTTCGGCCGATCGAAGAAATAACGTAAGTCTACTCGCCCTTTGCCGGGGCCTGGATGGACGCATCTGGCTGGGGACGGCCTTCGATGGGCTCCATTGGTACGATCCGACGACGAACCGCATCCAGCGCTGGCACGGATTGCCCCCGGAGTTGTTCGCAAACGGCATCAGCCGGCTCCAGACCGATCCGTTCGGGCAAATCTGGGCGCAAACCCGCGCGGGCCTGTTCCGGGTGAATCCGTATACCCAGCAGACCCGACGCATTCGGGTGCACGGTTCGGTGGTGCCGGTGCAACCGTCGGACCGGCTGCACAGTACCTTTTTCGTTACCGACCGCGGACAACTCTGGGTGGCTGGTATCGATTTTCTGGTACGGGCCGATACCAGCGGGCGGGTCGATCAGACCTATACCTTGGCCAACGGGCTGCTGGCCGATCACGTATTTGGGATTGCCGAAGACCGGCGCGGACACCTCTGGCTGACGTCCGACAATCAACTGCATGAACTGGACCCGCAGACGGGACGCTTCCGCTATTACAACCGGGCGAATGGATTGTTTGGAAATACGCTGTTCGGGCAGATCAGCGTCGACCGGCAGGGGCAGCTGTTTACGGGCTATCTGGACGCCTTCAATTACTGGAAACCCGAACGACTTCGCCAGAACACCGTGCCGCCCCCGGTGGTCATCACCCAAATCCGGGTAAATAACCAGCCACGGCTGGTCGGCTCTTCGATCCGGCTGGAGCCGGGTGAAAGTACCCTGGCCGTCGACTTTGCCGCCCTTACCTTCAGCCAGCCCGAAAAAAATCGGTATGCCTATCGACTGGTCGGCTTCGATCCGGACTGGGTGCCGACCGACGACCCGACGGCTACGTATACCAACCTTGAGCCGGGCACGTATACCCTTCGGGTGAAGGCCGCCAACAACGACGGTGTGTGGAATGAAACGGGCGCGTCGCTGGCGATCCGGGTGGTGCCTCCGTACTGGAAAACCGACTGGTTTCGCCTGCTGGTCGGGCTGGTGAGTGTCGGTCTGCTGTACGGCCTCTACCAGTACCGCGAACGCCAGCGGCAACGGCTCGAACGGATTAGGGATCGCATTGCCACCGACCTGCATGACGACATGGGGTCGACACTGAGCAGCATCCGGATTTTCAGCGATGTCGTGCAGCAACAGATAGCCCCCACGACGCCCGACGCCGTGCCGATCCTGCAACGCATCAGCAGCAGCGCCACGGCTTTGTCGGAGTCGATGCAGGATATCATCTGGACCATTCAGACCAAAAACGACCGGCTCGACGATGTCGTTGCCCGCATGCGGGAATTCGGGCTGAAAATGGCCGAAGCCAAGGGTATTGTCTTTCACATGCAGGTATCGGAGCAGTTCGAGAAAACCCGCCTGAACGTCGAGCAGCGCCGGAATCTATACCTGATCGTCAAGGAAAGCATCAACAACGCGGTGAAGTACGCCCAGGCTTCCCGCATCGACGTGTGCCTGACGATCGAAACCGGCAGGCAATTACACCTACGCATCAGCGACAATGGCCGGGGTTTCGACCCAGGATCGGTACAGCCGGGAAACGGATTGCCGAACCTGCACAAACGGGCGCGCGAAATCCGAGGCAACTTAACCCTGACATCAGCGCCCGGAGCGGGCACACAGATAAACTTATTGACGAAGTTATGACGGACTCTATCAAGCTTGTTTACTACGAAGACAACCGCGACCTGCGCGAAGGAATTTCGTTTTTATTCCAGGCCACGCCGGGTCTGGAACTGCTCGGCGCGTTTGGCAACTGCCGCAACCTGACCGACGAAATTCGCACCCTACAGCCCGATGTCGTGCTGATGGATATCGATCTGCCCGGCATCAGCGGCATCGAAGCGGTGCCACTCGTGAAAGCGGTGTTGCCCCAAACCCAGGTGCTGATGCTGACGGTGTTCGACAACGAGGAAAAGATTTTTCAGGCGATCCGGAACGGGGCCAGCGGGTATCTGCTCAAACATACGCCCCCGTCGGAGATCATTGCGGCCATTTTCGACGTACACCGGGGCGGGTCGCCCATGACGGCCAATGTTGCCCGGCAGGTGTTGCGGTTTTTTCAGCAGCAGAACGCCCTGCCCGCCGGTAAACCCCTGCCGGGCGTTGGCGCTCCAGTGCCTAACCCCGATCCGGACGACTATAAACTATCGGCTCGCGAACTCGACATCGTGAAGGGGTTGGTGGCGGGTTACAGCTACAAACTCATTGCCGACGAGTTGCACATCAGCATCGACACGGTCCGCTCGCACATCCGGCATATTTACGACAAGCTGCAGGTCAACTCTAAGACCGAAGCCATACTGAAAGCCATGCGTGAAGGTCTGGTATGAAAGGGAGCCGTTAGTAGGCAGTAGCTAGTTAGGCTCAATACATAACAGTTTTAAGAAAAGACAAATCATCCCCCTTGAAAAGAGTGCTGGCTGAGTGGTATTTATAAACAAAATATGGCTGCCGTCTCTTTTTAGGCTGAGCCCGCTTTTAACGATAGTAAGTTGGCTAAAAGCGAGTTATGAATACAGGGAGATTTGTTTATGTAGTCGATGACCAGCCTGATTTGCGGTTTATCATCCAGAAAATATTTGCTTTATCCTTTCCAGATTACCAGGTGTACCTGTTTGAGCATGGCCAGGCGTTGCTGAACGGGCTGGCTCAGACAGCATTGCGGCCCACGCTGATTTTGATGGATCGACACATGCCCGTTCTCGATGGCTATCAGACCTTGCTTCAGATAAAACAGAATCCGGCTTATCAGGCGATTCCGGTAGTGATTATGAGTGCAGACGCTGATTCGTCTGAGATACGGGCCTTGTACATGGCGGGGGCTAACTCATTCGTGAGAAAACAGATTGAATTCGGCGCGCAGATGGAGATGATTACTCAAGTAGGAAAATACTGGCTTGAAACCAGCCAGAACGAGTGATTACGACGCCGTTTTTAGGTCTATGGATTCGGCATGATCTCCTTTTCGATCTGGTCCTGATCCTGAAGGTATTCTTTCAGTTCGTCTTCGGTAGCAAACAATTTGAGTTCTTTGATGGGTAGGTTGATTCGAATCGGCAAACGCATCAAATCGCTGTATTTGCCGGTCGGTTTGACGACATAGACCGCTGTCGAAACTTTCATTTCAAATGTATCGACGGGTTCAGTAATAACGCTCATTTCTTCCAGGCGTCCATCGAAGAAGATACGTTCGATTTGGGCTTCAAAATAAGGGTATACTTTTTCTGCTTTATCGGCGGATCGTTGCTCATGCTTTTCATTGACATAAATGATGTCGCCTACTTTAAATGGTAAGTTAACAGCTTCGAACGTGATAGTCATGGGACTGATTGTTTAGTGAATGGTACACGAGGCTACCTTTAAATAACCCTTTAGAGCTATTCTACTGGTTGACGTTTCAGTTTTGGCTTTTTACCCTATTCCCGTTTTTATTCGTACAGATCGGTCTGGTCAAAACCCTCTGCCGATTCAACCATGGAGTAACGAACTGTGGCAGGATGCCCCCAAACAGCGCCCTGGCTGTACGTACAGACGAAATAACCCACTTCGTTTTTAAAGATCGCCAACACGATCTCGTCATTGTCGGAGGGATCGCCAACCGTGTCGGTAACTAGTTTGCCTTCGCGTCGGTACACCACGCTGGCCATTCGATGAGCGGTTAGCTCATAGCCTATCTCTTTTAATCGGTTGGCAATACGGGTATGAACCCGTTCGGCTTGCTCGTCGCTGGTGGCTGAGGGTAGAAAAAACTTCATGGATTGGTGATTTAAGAAATGCTGACCGCCAATTCAGAGAAGTGAAGGAGAGTCGTCCAGATGAACAGGTAAATTACTGGCTTTCAGGCTTAAACGCGGTTTACGGCGAATTGTTCAGAAAAATAGCCTCGTTTCTTTTGCCGTCGCACTGGCGAACCTGGGCAACCAGTTGGCCTGGTTTAGCTACGGCACCTCCTGAGCCGGTAACCAGCTACAGTTTATTTTTCAGGTTAGCGAGTGCCAAACTGATAACTGATCGATTTCCAGTCTGGCGGGTCTGGTAGATACGACGTGTATTCCTGTAATCGACCTTTTCATCAAAAGGCTCTTGTAAACCTACTTCAGGTTTGGATATGTCAACTTGAATCAAGGATCGGCCTTTCGGTTTAGATCTCTGATTTTCAGCCTTTTCTTCGAATGGAAATGACGCTCTGGCATACCACAGAGGCCATCACGAACAGTAAGCCAACGTAAAACGAAGCATTTACCCGCTTGCTCTCACCGAAGAACAGAAAAGCCATGATAATAGCGTAAATCGGCTCCAGATTGAAACTCAGGTTGACCGTGAAGGCCGGTATTTTCTTTAAACTTTCCGCGAACAGAACATACAGGCCAACGGTACAAAACAAGGACAGCAGCACTAAATAAACCGTGTCTTTCGGCCCCGGAATCAGGCTCGTCGTCGGGAAGAAATAAAGATAGACGGGTAGGAGCAGGCCCAAACCGATCGTTCCGCCAATCATCTGATAATAGTTGATCACCCGGCTATCGTACCGCTGCACCAATCGCTCGTTGTAGATGGTGTATAGAGCGGCAAATGCAGAAGAAACCGTGCCGAGAGCAATACCCAGTTGATAAGACGTATCGAAGTGAAAAATCAGGCCAATGCCTGCCAGGGTAAGCAAGCTAAGCAACAGCTCCGAGCCGGCGAACTTCTTTCTGATCAATCCAGTGAAAACAGCCGTAAAAAAGCTCGTCAGGCAGTAGCAGACAACCCCGATCGAAATATTGGCGTACTTGATACTGGCATAAAAGAACACCCAGTGGGTCGTGATAAACAAGCCAACTTTGGCAATGTCCAGCTTCTCCTGGCGAACAATGGCCGTGCTGATGCCGAACAGCCTGATGATAAGAAACAGCCAGATGGCGGAGAAAAAGACGCGATACCAGACCAGAAGGCCTTCATTCAGTGAGATGAGCTTACCGAACACACCGGTAAAGCCGGCCAGCACTACCGCCAGGTGTAGTACCAGATAGGATTTTTTCATACAAATTGTCTAAACCCAATATAGAAGTTTAAATGATCAATGGAGTAAACGTCGACCCACAGCAAGCCCATCCCAACAGGGGTTGAATCAGGCAGTCGACAGGTCATCGAAAATTTAAAGGCAGGGGGGCGAAAGACAACTCTGGCAGTTCATAACGATGAAGTTTCGGCAAATATAGGGAACCGACCGGGTTTTAGGAATCAGGGCGGCTTCGCTTCTGGAAATACGCCCAACCCGCGGCTCGTGAGCCGGTTCAACCGGCACACTATCTATTCGAAACTTCCATCCACTTCCTACGGATTCCTGATTATTACGTATAAAATCACATCGTTGGAGGGCGCCATTCGGCCCTTTTCACATGTTTGTGCGATTGATGCGCGTCGGGCAGGTAGCCAATTTTGTAGCGTCTAATGAACACTACACAATTCTATGAAACGCTACCTTTCCTCTCGTCGTCCCATGGCTTATTTTCTTACCTGTTCAGGTGTCGATTTTGGGCTGATGGGGCTCATTCTGTTCCTCAGTGCCAGCCTAGCCGCTTCGGTCACCTACGCCCAGCAACTTAGCCGGGCCACCGTAACGGGTTTGGTTCGGGATGCCGCCGGTAAGCCGGTCGAATTTGCTACGGTCCTCTTAATGAAAGCGGCTCCCACAACTGGGTCATCTGCGTCCGTCGGCCAACCCGTTTCGGCAACCCAGCTCGTAAAAGGCGCAATAGGCGATGCTTCCGGTCAGTATGTTATCGAAGGCATCGAACCAGGTACCTATCAGGTTACGGCGCAGGTAGTCGGTTACGCAAAAGCGACGTCGGCTCCGTTTACAATTTCGGCCGGGCAGGTGCGGACCGAGGTAGGTCTGATTACGCTGACGCAATCGTCGCAGACGCTGGGCGAAGTGACTGTAGCCGCCAAAAAGCCGTTTATCGAGCAGCAGCCCGACAAAACCGTCATCAATGTCGAGAGCAGCATTAGTTCGGCAGGTGGAACAGCTCTGGAAGTGCTGGAGAAAGCGCCGGGGGTGCAGGTCGATAACCAGAACGATCGAATTACCCTCAAAGGGCGCGAAGGCACGCTGATCATGATCGATGGCAAACCGACTTATCTGTCGGCGCAGGAAGTGGTCAACCTACTGCGCAACACGCCGTCTAACGGGGTCGAGACCATCGAACTCATTACGAATCCGTCGGCCCGCTACGACGCAGCCGGAAATGCCGGCATCATCAACATCCGGCTGAAGCGCGGACGCCGGGTGGTGGGCACCAGCGGCAGCGCCACGGTAGGGGGCGGCTACGGTCGGTTTCCGAAAGCGTCGGCGGGGCTGACTCTGAATCACCGGGCGGGTGGCTGGAATCTGTTCGGTAACTACAACTACGACTACCGAGAAAGTTTTGGTTCGGTCGATGCGCTGCGGCAGTTCGGCACCGGCGATTCACTGACGACAGTCAATAACCTCGGGTATCGGCCCAACGCGGCCCGAAACCATACCTATAAAGCTGGTGCGGATTATTCACTGAGCAAACGCACCACCGTTGGGCTGATGCTCAACGGCATGATCAGCAATACCCAGGCGACGATCGATAGTAAGAATCTGACCTATAACGCCACCGGCCAGCTTCAGCAGAACATCACCATGATCAATGCCTCGACGCGCGGTCTGAACCGGCTGGCGGCCAACGCCAACCTGAAACACGCCTTCGATACCCTGGGTCGGGAACTGACGATCGATGTAGACTACTCACGTGTGACCATCCGACCGCAGGATAACATGCGAACCCGCTATTTCGGCGCGGGGGGCGAAGAAACCCAGCCCGAACTCGTGCAGCGGAACCTGCCACCCTCGACCATCGTGATTCGTGCTGCCAAAGCCGATTACGTCCACCCGCTGGGCAAAAGTGGCCGACTCGAAGCCGGGAGTAAAATGTCCTACGTAACCTCAGACAACGACGTGCGCTTCGAAACCCTGACCGAAACCGGCTACGTACCCGACCCGGCCCGAACGAACCATTTTCTGTACGACGAAACCATTGTGGCGGCTTACCTGAACGCCAGCCGCGACTGGAGCAAGTGGTCGGTACAGGCCGGGCTGCGGGCCGAACATACCCGTTCGCTGGGCAATTCGGTTACCCTGAGCAAAGTGGTCGACCGGAACTACCTCAACCTGTTTCCCAGCGCGTTTGTGACCTATAAAGCCAGCCCGGCGCATCAGTGGCAGCTTTCCTACAGCCGACGCATCGACCGGCCCAACTACCAGGACCTGAACCCGTTCATTTACGTAATGGACCCCTACACCTACTACCAGGGCAATCCGTTCCTGAGCCCGCAGTACACCAACGCCTTTCAGGTGGGGTATACGTACAAGAACGAAACGACCATCAACCTGAGCTACAACCACACCACCGATGTTATTACGGGTGTCAACGATCAGCAGGAGCGGGTACTGCGGACCACCGTGGTGAACCTGGCTGCGCTGGATAATCTCAACCTGAGCATCGGTTTGCCGATTACGATCACCAAATGGTGGACGGCCCGCCCCACGGCCAATGTCTTCTGGAACGCCTACAACGCCGACTATGCCGGACACCGACTCGACTACCGGCGACTGTCGGCCAACCTGACGCTGAACCAGAATTTCGTGCTGCCCTACGGCCTGACGGCTGAAGTGTCGGCCTTCTACAATTCGCCGGGCGTGTATGGGATGATGCAGTTCCGGGGTATGGGCCAGTTGAGTCTGGGTGTGCAGAAATCCCTCTGGAACAAAGCCGCTTCGTTGCGATTCAACGTCAGCGACCTGCTACACACGATGCGGTCGGGTGGCTACAGCAATTTTGCCACTACCAACATCCGCTTTGTCAACCAGTGGGAAAGCCGTGTGGCCCGGCTGACGTTTACGTATAACTTCGGCAACCGGAACCTGAAAACTGCCCGCCAGCGTCGGTCGGGTGTCGAAGAAGAGCAGGGACGGATTGGGGGAGGCAGCAACTAAGCGGGTCGGAAGAGGGCTGCGAATACAGGCGGTTTTGGGGTAGTTATCGCCCGAATGCCGCCTGTTGTCAATTTCCACTGGCATAAAGGAGGCTGGTTTATCAATTTAGCGATGCCGTATGATACTCCATCGTTGAGTTGAACCAGGCAAACCACCCTTTAACCCGACCACAGGCATGTCACTTTTCTGGATTTTATGGGCCATCGACGCGCTCATTGCCCTGATTTTTTTTTATTTCTTTTTCATCGGCATGGCCGATGGGTCCGTCTCGGCCGATAACCTGGGGTTGTGGATGCTAATTCTGACAGGTCTGGGTACTATACTTGGGGGCGGCTACTGGCTGCATACGCATCAATACAGTGGCTGGGGGGCGGCATTGCTGGCTCTTCTGGCAATTCCAGGTGTCTTATACGGTCTGCTGATGGCGCTCATGCTACTTTTGAATCCCCGCTGGAATTAAGCGAATGCCTGAGGGAAATCTGAGTTAGTCTACTGATATCCTGGTGTGATGCCGCCGGGATCATATCCGAAAACCGTTGCTATTGGTAAATCCGGCCCGTATCTTCATGGTTGTTTTTCCATTAAAGGAATCTGATCATGACACGGATGAGCCTGGATGAGGAAGTCGCCCTGTACCGGTTTGGTCAGGGCGTCAATGCCGCCGATGAATTGCTTGGGCAATTCCGTCTGGCAGACTGGTTTGGAAAAAGGATAAAATTTTTTGAGCTGGATCGGCTGATCATGCAACTAAAGCCGACCGGGTCAGAGATCGATCAGGCGCTGGTCGACAGCGGTTTAACGGATACGTCGCTCTCCGACGCCGTCCTGAAACATCACCGATCGGGCAGCCGGGTCCGGTTGAGGAAAAGCCTGTCGGCAGATGAACTGGAGTCGGGCTACCGGTTGCTGATGGCCTTGTTCAAACAAACGTACCAGCGGCATCGGCTGTCGGCTGACACATCGGATTGGCACTACTGGGATTTGTCGAATCCGGAAACGATACAGGCTGTCCTGATAAAACACCGGACGGTCGTCGATGAGGTGTATAACAATCCCAGCTTTCGGAGTGAGTTTGTCAGCATGGCCAAATTATGGCATGATAAATACCCGCAGCACCCGTCTAATAAGCCCGAGGCTGAGCCGGTACCGGAGCTGCAGACCCACTTTGAGTTTGTAGGATACGATGAAATCATTACTCTTTCGATTGAACAGATCAGGGATAAAACCAACTGGTCGATGGCCGCGCTGCACCAGTCCGTAGAAAAAGCCCTGGCCATCCGGTACGGCTTAGACCAGCACCAGGCCAACCGGGTCCTGTTCGACGTAATGGAACGACATATACGAGAAACCTATCATACTGGACTTTTTTAAGCAGGTGACCAAAAAGCGACTGATCACGTATACCCTGCTGGCCGGATGTCTGCTGGCTGCCATCGGGTTGATCTACGTATACCGCGAATACATGGGCGAAGACGCGCCCACCACGGCCGATAGCCAGACCAGCCCCATCGTCGGCAAACGACTGAACGCGGTGATACAGCGGGTAGTAACGGACCGGTCTGGTAGCCGGCCGAAACTTGACGTAGCTTACACCGACATCGACACCAAAGAAACGGCTAACTTCCTGGTCGACAGCGCCTACCGCCAACAGCTGCACGTGGGCGATACCATCACGAAAGATAAGTGGGAGAGGTTGCTGCTGGTCTACCCGAAGGCCGGCAAAATCGAGACGATACCCATTGATTAAGCGGGTGTGCGCCTTGCTTTAGAGGTACTGAAAGTCTTTCTCCGTAGCCAACTTCTCCTGCCAGCCTACTACCTCCGCCAAACGCGTCGACTTGAAACAAGCAGCTTTACAATGGGGGTAACACGGGTGGAAACCCGCGATTTCCGGTCAACAGCCGCGGGTTTCCACCCGTATTACAGCGTATTTATTAATTGAAGGACCGTCGAAAAGCCAATGGCGTAACGGTTGTTTTGGCTTTGACTAACTTGCTGAACGATGGCAAAGGCTCGAATCCTAACCGGTAGGCAATTTCGCTTACCGACAGATCGGTAGTAGAAAGGAGTAGCCTGGCTTTCTCGATCAACTTGTTATGGATGTGTTGCTGACTGCTTTGGCCCGGCAATACGTGCAGCAGCACACTCAGATTCCCCGGCGACACGTTCACCTGACCAGCCAGGCAGGCAACGCTCGGCAGGCCCCTTTCCAGCAGGGCATCGCTGTAAAAGTAGGCCGTCAGCAGTACCACCAGTGGGCAATGATGACGGGCTGGCTGAACTTATCCAGATTCGTCTGATACTCCTGGCGGATGTAGCCAAGGATACTTTCTTCCTTCTCAGACAGATATAGGGCTTCGTAGACCGAATAACCGGGTTTGCCGGATCGCCTGGACATAATTGCCAACCTGACGCCGGGTCGCTGCCATGACGTCCAGGGTAGGGTCGGTCGGTGTAGTCGAAAAGGGGCAGCATGCAATAGACCGCATCGGCACCCGCAAAGGTGGTAATCAGAAACGAGACGTCGTCGATGGAGCCGATGGCCGGGGTAGCTCCTAATGCCTGAATGGCTTTTTGATGTCGGGTTTGCTATTGATCAGGGTAACCGAGTGGCCTTTCTGAATCAATTCCTGGGTGAGCGGCCTGCTGATGTTGCCTAATGAACCTGTGACGACAATTTTCATACGCTGGTTGTATTGGTTGTCTCAAAGGTCATCGATCGGCAGGAGAGCGATTTACCAAAGTCGGGTCGGTGGGAAGCACGTAGTGACAACGCGCATTCTGCTGCGCTGCCTGACAACGATCAGCTAAAGGATTGCCTGAATTCCAGCGGAGACTGGTTCGTTTTGGTTTTGAACAGCTTACTGAACGATTGCAGGTGTTCGAAGCCCAGTTCGTACGCAATTTCGCTGACGGTCAACTCGCTGGTCGACAGCTTTTCTTTCGCTTTTTCGATCAGCTTCTCATGGATGTGCTGCTGAGTATTCTGGCCCGTCAGTACTTTTAGCAGACTACTCAGGTATTTGGGGGATAGATTTAACGATTGGGCGACATACCCAACCGTCGGCAACCCTTTCGAGATCAGATCGTCATGGGCAAAATACTCGTTTAACAACTTCTCCAGCCGTTCGAGTATCTGGTGGCTGGATTTGTCGCGGGTAATAAACTGCCGATGATAAAACCGGTCGGCGTAATTGAGCAGGGTTTCCAGGTGCGAGATGATAATCCGCTTGCTGAACTTATCGATGGTCGACTGGCACTCTTTCTGAATGTGAGTTAGGATATCGACCAGCAGAGCTTCTTCTTTTTCGGATAGAAATAAAGCTTCGCTGACCGAGTAATCCCAAAAATCGTACTGGTTGATGGTTCGGGCCAATGGCGTATTCCACAGAAAATCCGGATGAACGAGCAGCACCCATCCGGATTGATTGAGCTGGGCTGCACTCTGATCGACGGAGAGGCTCAGCACCTGATTAGGCGATACAAACGACAGAATTCCCTCGTCGTAATCGTAGGTTTGCTGCCCGTATTTTAATTTTACTTCCTGCGCATTGACGACCCGCTTAAGGGCAAGGCAGTAGAAATCGTAGCACCAGGACGCCGGTTCGCTTAGCTGGAAACGATCGACGGACTCCACCCCGAACACACTGATCAGCGGGTGTTCGGGTTTGGGCAGTTGCCGGAACTGCAAAAATTCGCCGATGGTTTTAAAGCGCTTCACGGGCTTACTCTTCTTTTCGTATTTCCAGTACAATCTTGCCGCGCACGTGTTTGGTTTCGCTTTCGCGGTGGGCATCGGCCACTCGCGGCAAGGGATAAACCTTACTCACGACGGCTTTTACTTTTCCCTCGTTGATCAGTCGTGTGGTACCCTCCAGCGACGACGCATAGGTGGTAACGCTTCCTCCGCCGACCATCGTTCCGGTAGCGTTCTTTCGGGTAAGGGCACGCAAAAACTCATCCGTAAACGGTTCGTCCAGGTGCGTACACACAAATATACCACCTTCCCGAATCACCTCGACCGACTTCAGTCTGACACTTTCATCGCGAACGGGCGAGGCATTGAACACCACGTCTATGTCGCGAACCAGTTCCTCAAACGACTGATTGGTGTAATCGATCACTTCAGCGCAACCCAGCTCTTTCAGAAAATCGGCGTTGTAAGCCGATGCCGTTCCGATCACATAGCTGCCCATAGCCCGGGCAACCTGTACCGCCAGGTTACCTACGCCACCAGCCGCCCCATGAATCAGCACCCGCTTCCCCGGCCCGACTTTACCCAGGTCTACGATACCATTCCAGGCAATAAGCGCACAGGACGGCAGCGCACCGGCCTCATTGAAGGTGATGCCGTGCGGCATGACCGAAAACTGACCCGCTTTAGCCACAATATATTCGGCATAGCTCCCATCGCCCGGGAAATTTGGCACGCCGTATACCTTATCGCCTTTTTTGAAATCGGTTACCGCACGGCCCGTTTCCTCGACCACACCGGCCGCATCCAGACCCAGGCCCAGGGGCAATTTCAGGTAGGCCCGTAATACCTCATTGCCACCCTGGCGAATGATGTAGTCGGCGGGATTGACACTGCTGGCGTATACCTTCAGCAGGATTTCGTCGGCGGCCGGGACAGGCCGTTCCACTTCCTCCAGCTTCATTACCTCAGGACCGCCAAATTCATGAATTCTGATTGCTTTCATCGTTCTCGTGTTTGTTGATGCAAAGGTCTGCCCTACGTTCGGAACGGATTTAGTCGAAATGCCTTTTCGCTTAGTCGAAATGCCGGTGCTTATGCTGATGGGCTCTTGGGTAACGATTACCTTGCAGGAAAAACTTAATTGCTATTCGCTACCATCATGAGAATTATGTTGCTGCTTGCCGGGCTGTTCAGTATGTTTTCGCCGGTATACGCCCAGATCAGCCAATTGCAGACAAAAATTGAACAGGTCTTTAAGGGCAGGAAAGCTACTGTGGGCGTGGGTATATACGACTTTAGCCATCGACAGACGCTCACCATCCAGGGCGATAAGCACATGGCCATGCAGAGTGTGTACAAGTTTCATGTTGCCTTAGCGATGTTGAAAGAAGTCGATAAGGGGCGATTCAAACTCACCCAGAAGATGCACGTGAGAAAAAGCGATATGATATCCGGTCTGCACAGTCCGATGCGAGAAGCCTATCCAAACGGCGAGGTAGACTTATCCCTGGCCGACATCATCCGGTATTCGGTTGCCGATAGCGACGGCAGTGCTTGCGACTACCTCTTCAGGCTGCTCGGTGGCCCCAAACAGGTAGACGCCTTCATTCATCAGCTGGGCATCCGGGACGTGGCCATTCGGGACACCGAAGCAAAGATGCAGGCGCCGGAAAACTGGGACGTTCAATACAACAACTGGACAACGCCGACGGCGATGCTCGACCTACTGAAGCTGTTCTACCAGCGCCGTATTCTCTCGGCTAGTAGCCACGCGTTCTTATGGAAACTGATGGCTGAAACAACAACCGGCCAAAACCGACTCCGAAAGTTGCTGCCCGCCGGTACGGTAGTAGCCCACAAAACCGGTACGTCGGTAACCACTAAAGACGGGCTGACTGGCGCTGTCAATGACGTAGGGTTCATTATGATGCCGAACGGCGAGCCTATCGCTATCAGTGTATTCATTATGAACTCGACCGAAAGCACAGAGACGAATGAGCGAATCATCGCCGATATCGCTAAACTAGCATACGATCACTTCGCTAAAGCAAATTGAGAACGTTTACCGGCACACTCAGCGGGGTTCCAGCCACTGATCGAGTTTGTCGCGACGACAGCCTCCGTCAGTTGAACGACTGTCGGAATTCCAAAGGCGATTGATTCGTCTTGCTCTTGAAGAGTTTGTTGAACGATTGTGAATGTTCGAAGCCCAGCTCATACGCAATTTCACTGACGGTCAGGTCGGTTGTCGATAATTTTTCTTTTGCTTTTTGGATCAGCTTTTCATGGATGAGCTGCTGGGTCGTTTGTCCCGTCAGTTGTTTCAGCAGGCTGCTTAAATATTTGGTGGAAATATGCAGCGTACTGGCCATGTACTGAACCGTAGGCAGACCTTTGGACAATAACTCATCGTTATTGAAATAAGCCGTCAATACTTCTTCCAAACGATCCAGAAGTTTGCGGTTGGTGATTTTCCGGGTAATGAATTGCCGTTCGTAAAACCGTTGTGCATACGTGAACAGCAGTTCGAGCTGGGCGATGATGACATCCTGGCTGAATCGGTCCATGTTGGCCTGATATTCCTGTCGGATGTTCTCCACAATACCGTTGATGATGATCTCTTCCTTACTGGAAAGAAACAACGCTTCATTGGCTGCGTAACCAAAGAATTCATACTGCTTGATTTTTTTGGCTAGGGACGTGTTCCACAAAAAATCGGGATGAATGAACAGCATCCAGCCTTCCAGCTTCGGCGGCACGCCGTTCTGTTCGCCCCGCAAAATCTGTCCGGGTGCCATAAACGCCATCAGCCCTTCGTCGAAATCGTATTTCTGTTGGCCATACAGCAGTTTGTCGCAGCCTCGTTTGAGCGAAACAACATAAAAGTCAAAGATTACCGCCTGTATATCCCTAACATTTTTTAGCCCCCCCACATCAATCATACTGATTAGCGGATGATGCGGATTGGGAAGATTCGACAGGCGGTGACCTTCAGTTATCGATTTGACTCGGTACAGTTTTGAGCTGTTCATACAACAGGTTGTTTGTTAAAACCGGAACGGGTACTGAAGCCCGATCAATAGGAGCGGCAAGACAAGAAATGGAATTTCCAGTAAAGCCATTGTGGTATTTCCGACTTTTAAGGATAAAGCCATGATCAGTAAAATGGTAATGGCATTCAGCACATTGCTCAGGAAAAATGTTTGCGGAAAAAGCAACATTAACCCGATAAGTATGGACAGTACGCCAAAATACGGCATAAGGCTTTTGGCGATGCCTAAATCGACCATCATTTTTGTTTGTTCGGCATTGGCCGGCTGAAAGGAATCCCAGCCATGTTTCAGGCTTAGAAATGCGGAAACGAATAGAAGTATGATGCTAATAATTTTCATTTGTCTGTTTGTTTAGTTGTCTGAATTTTTCAAATTCCCGATGCCCGAATCTCATGATCAAATTCGGTGCGATCCGGCTCATCAGTTTCACTATGCCTGACAAGCCCGGCTTGATTTCCAACTCGTCTCTCAAGATTCCTTTCACCGTTTCGCTGACCATTTTATCGACATCCATCATCTGACTTTGGTTCGGTTGCAGCACCCAGTCGTTCTGGAGATTGGTATTGACTCCCGGAGGGATCACTTCAAATACACGTACATTCGTTTTCTCAAGTTGCAGACGCAGGGCTTTCGTATAAGCATGAACCCCTGATTTCGACGCGCTGTAAATAGGAGCCGATGAATAGGTCATGAAGGCAATGGCGGACGAAACGTTGATGATGGCCGCTGAGGGCTGTTTTCTCAAATGCGGCAGAAACTGATGCACCATCTGGATCGTTCCCGAAAGATTGGTCTCAACTTCACGGACGATGTTTTCCAAATCTGTCGACGTATCCTGCAAATCGATCAGGCGCATAAGTCCTGCGTTGTTGATGATGATGTTCAAGTCAGGAAACGGCTGGGTCACATCTTTATACAGCTGCTCAATTTCCTGCGGTTTGCTCACGTCGCTTTGAACGAGTTGAATGGTTGGGAATTTACGTTTGGCCTCGTTCAAAGCGGCAGTGCTACGCCCTGTCACGATGATATTGGCTCCTTGTTCGGTGAGTTGTTTAACAAGCTCTAAACCGATTCCGCTTGTGCCTCCTGTAATGAGGATAGTGCTGTTGGCTAGTTTCATTGTTTCCGCTTTTTGTTGATGCAAAGTTCTGTAGCTGTACAAAAGCGGATGTAGCCTAAAGTCGAAACGTTGTAGTCGAAAGGGAGTATGATAACGGCCCGGTAAAAGCCATGCCTGAATGCGGCTAAACAGGAAGTTGCCACCGACAAATAATTAGGTACGCATTCCGGAAAAACAGGGTAGGGAACACGTAGTGGTAGAAGGCCCGGCAAGCAACATGAGCGCTACACAGCTGGCCCGTCGCTCTAAAACAAACAGCCACCGTTGGCTGTTATTTGGCCAGTGCAGTCAACCCGGTTGGGCAGGGCTGCCATACCATCACTTAGTATTCTTATGAAAACGAAAATCCTTCTATCGATTGTGCTTTGCGCGGCTCTAACCACCGGGGCATTGGCGCAGGACGACCAGGCAGCCACCCGGGCAGCCCGTAAAGAAAAAACTAAAGAAGACGTCAAGCGCGTTGGCGATAAAGTCGAAAATGGTGTTGCCGACGGAGCGCATGCGGTTGGTACGGCTGGCCGGGCCACCGGGAAAGCCGTTGGAAAAGCTGGTAAAGCGACCGGAGAAGCGGTAACCACCGGCGCAAAAGCCACCGGCCGCGCTGTTACCAAAGCGACCAAAGCTACTGGGCGGGCCATCAGTGGCGAAGCCAAGAAACTGGACAAGCAGTAGATCGGGTATCAACTGACCACGAATTGGAGCGATAGCCAGGTATGGCTATCGCTTTTTTTGCGTCAGAACCTGACGCTGAATCTGTTTCGTACACTTAATAAACCTGAGATTCCCGAGCATCGACGTCCGAAATAGCCCAAATGGCTTCTATCGGTTTCGAAGGGGATTGCAGGTACTGGCTACTGGCATTTGTGGATGCGTTCACAAGTTTTATTCCCAAGCGTTTCTTTAAGCAGTACATCGAGCTGCTGAGCCAGATTTGGTAGTCCCATTACTAGTATTCTTCACAAGCACAGTAACACCGGGTAAAGGCTGCCCCGATTCGTCGGCTATCTGTCCCTACTTTACCGTAACACCCCTATATATTTATATTTATTTTTAAAGTAAAAATTTAAATTTGGCAATATTTCCTGGTTTTTGTAGGCATGCATAGGAATAGGGACGAGGACGATGCACTCATATGGCACCAGTTTCAGCAGGGCGATTCGGTATCGCTTGGGCAACTGATGACCAAACACTATGCCGCTTTATTTCATTACGGAACCAAGTTCAGTCGTAATACCGACCTCATCCGCGATTGTATGCAGGATATATTCGTGGAACTCTGGGAGCGACGGGCGAGTTTGAGTGCGCTGACTACGGCGCAGGTCAGGCCTTATCTCATGACGATGCTCCGTCGACTTCTGCACCGACATCACCTGGAATACCAGCGATACGATTATCAGTCTGCGCCGGAGGAAGGGAACTCGTCATTTTTTGACATCTCTTTCTCGCCCGAAGAGCATTTTATTGAGAATGAAAGGTTGCATCTGCACGCCAGCCGGATCGGGAAGCTACTGGATAAACTGCCACGTCGGGCTAAAGAAGCGGTTTACCTGCGCTTTTACGAGAATTTAGACCGGCCTTCCATTGCCCGGATTATGGGCATCTCTGAACAATCGGTTTCCAATTTGTTCCAAACTACTTTTCAACAGTTGCGTCAGCAAATTAACACTGAGTTCTTCGTTCTGTGTTTGCTGGTTTCGTATACGCTCTGGAGGTATTGGTAAAATAATTACTTTTTTTTAGAAAAAAGCAGTATCTGCTTACTCATTTCCTCTATCGAGAGATGAAAGCGATACATTATGCCCGACTACACCACGTTCACCACTGAAGATTTTCTGGTCGATCCGTTTTTCCAGGGCTGGGTCAGGAATCCGACGGCTGCGAATGAAGCCTTCTGGCAGGAATGGTTAGAGCAGCACCCTGAACAGATGGACGAAGTAAAACTGGCTCGCCAGCTTTTGCTGAGCCTGCATCCCGAACAGCCCGTAATCAGTCCGGACCAGATTGAGCAGGATGTACAGCGGATGCTGCAAAAAATCAGCGTTCAGACTTCCCGGCAACCGTTTCAGATACTAACGCGCTCGTATGCCCGGTGGATGGCTTTAGCCGCAACGGTCGTGCTGCTGCTGGGTATTGGCTGGTGGTTTAGTCGGCCTGCAAATCGGCTGGTTACCGGGTCTGAGTTATCGCTGAACCAAAAGCAGAATGGCATTCGGACAAAACGTAACGACACGCAGCGACCCATCCGGGTAAGGCTTCCCGACGGCAGTGTTGCGACGCTGTCGCCCCGGTCCGTACTGACGTATCCCGCTGTTTTCAGCGATTCGAGCCGGGAAGTAAACCTGGTTGGCGAAGCGTTCTTCGAGGTAAGGCGTAATCCTGCCAAACCTTTTCTTGTTTATGCCGACCAGATTGTTACGCGTGTTTTAGGAACGAGCTTTCGGGTTAGTGCCTACCCGCAGCAGCAGCAATTGACGGTAGCCGTACGTACGGGCAAAGTGGCCGTATATGCCCGCCCTATGTCGGCGAATAGTCGTGAACGTACTGTCGATAAACGCATCATTTCGCTCACCCCCAACCAGCAGGTCAATTTTTCAAAAACGGATGCCGTGTTCCAGAAGATGCTGGTTGAAAAACCGATCGTGATTGACAGAAACGTTAAAATCAATGATTTTGATTTCGACGAAACCCCCGTGAGCGATGTACTCCAGCGGTTTGAGAAAGCCTACGGAATTGCTATCATTTACGATTCTGATTTGCTGCGTGACTGCGCGCTGACGGCCTCGCTGGGCGAGGAAACGATGACCGAAAAACTAGGAATCGTTTGTAAAGGAATTGGGGGTACGTTCGAAATTATCGACGGTAAAATCGTGATTCATTCAACAGGATGCCGGTAAGGAAACGATCTAAACGGTAGTGCACCCGGCAACTTGTCCTGTTTACCAAGAGAGCATCGTAATACCCAAAAAACAGCTTTTTACCTTAACAACTAACGTTCATCGCCTATGCATCAATTCGACGTTCTCGCCTGATTAAAAACAAAGCCGACAGTGCGGCCAGGCACTATCGGCTCTTAAAAGCTCCCTCTACTTTCTCTGCCAGAGCATCCATGATTTATGGATGAGAGGAATTGGTTTGTCTGTTTTCAACAAAAACCCGCTAAATCTAATGAAAAAATCATTAACGCTTACGCTAATGAAAATCACTGCCATTCAGCTTTTTGTGGCGTTGATCCTTACCGCCGTCAGTTACGCTGGCGACGTAGAAGCGCAGGAGGTACTTGACCAACGAGTAAACATAACGATTACCCAGGCTACGCTGAAACAGGCCCTGGTGCAGGTTAGCCAGATCGCCAACGTAAAGTTTGTTTTCAACTCGAAAGTGATTCGTTCCGACGAACGCGTGTCGATTTCGGCCCATAACGAACGACTGGCCGATCTGCTTACCCGCCTGCTTAAACCACGACATGTTCAGTACGTAGTGACGGGGAAGCAGATTATCTTTTCCAGGGAAGAACCAGAACCCGAATCATCGCTGGACCCAAACCAGCAGTTTGCCGGCAGTAACCCGCCGAAAACGGCCGATCTGCCCGTCTCCGGCACGGTGAAAGACGAAAAAGGGACAGGTTTACCGGGCGTCAGTATCGTTCTTAAAGGAACCAATCGCGGAACTACGACCGATGCCAGGGGTGAGTATAGAATTGACGTTCCGGATGCCAGTGCCGTTCTGATTTTTAGTTTTGTCGGTTACCGGAGTCAGGAAGTGACAGTAGGTAATCAGACCCAGATGACGCTAACCCTGCTGCCTGATAATCAATCCCTGAACGAAGTCGTGGTGGTGGGGTATGGCTCGGTCAAAAAATCGGATCTGACGGGTTCGGTGTCTTCCGTAGGGTCTGACAAAATAACCCAGGTCAAAGGTATTTCCAACGTAGCGCAGGCGTTGCAGGGTAATGCCGCCGGGGTTCAGGTCAATCAGTCGTCGGGCCAGCCGGGTGAAGGCGTGATTATAAAAATAAGGGGGACCAATTCAATCAGTGGAGGAAACGCCCCTTTATATGTCGTTGATGGCCTTCCACTGGATGGGCTGAGCGCCCAGCTCAATCCGGATGACATCGACCGGATCGAAGTGCTCAAAGACGCGTCTTCCACGGCTATCTACGGCTCGCGCGGGGCCAATGGCGTTATTATTATTTCCACAAAAAAAGGCAAGGAAGGCAAACCCAAGGTTTCCTACAATGGCTATTATGGAGTGCAGAGCCTCCGCAAAAAAATCGACCTGATTGGCGCCCGCGACTTCGCCACGCTACAGAACGAAGTCATAACCAACGACAATGCATCGGGCCTGAACAACCCCCAGAAGGCCTTGCCCTGGACGGCATCTCAGATCGACTCGCTGGGAAGCAAAGGCACCGACTGGCAGGATCTGGTGTATCGAAATGCCATTGTACAGAATCATGATCTGTCGGTCAGTGGCGGTTCGCAGAACCTGAAATACTACACCTCGTTCGGGTATTACGACCAGGATGGTATTATCCGGAACTCCAATTTCAAGCGAATGTCTTTCCGCGTAAACCTAAGCTACGACATCAGTAAAAAGTTATCGGTCATCAACAGTTTTTCGCTTCAGAATTCAATTTACCGGCAGGCAAACTACGCCGGGGCTGATGGCGGTGGTGGTATTCCCTTTACAACCATGGTGATACCGCCAACGCAGGGTGTGTACGATGCCAATGGCAATTACACAAAATTTACCGGGGTATCCTGGGGAGAAACCAATCCGTTGGGCATATCGAGCGAGTTGTACAATCCTTCGGCCAACCTTCGGCTCATCGGCAATATAAAGCTGGTGTATGAACTGGTGAAGGGGTTGAAGCTAAACACCAGTGTAGGCATCGATGGTGGCTATTCTAAAAGCGATTACTATGCTCCGTCGACGATCAGCATCGGGCAGCCGGGTGGCAAAGCCTCCAAAAGCTACAGTAACACCAGCACGTTCGTTACGGAAGATTACCTGACCTATTCGGCAGGCATCGGAAAACACACGATCGACGCGCTGGGCGGCTTCACTTATCAGACCAATCAATCCGAAAGTTTGTCCAGCGGTACTGGTATCGGCTTCATTACCAATGCCTTTACCAACAATAATATTGGGGCCGCTACCACGCCGGGCCTACCCAGCACCGGCTATTCAGACAGTAAACTGGTGTCGTATCTGGGCCGTTTGAATTATAATTTCGGGGATAAATACTATGTCACCTTAACGGGTCGATATGATGGCTCCTCACGCTTTTCGGAAGATAAAAAGTTTGCCTTCTTTCCCTCAGGTGCACTCGCCTGGCGTATCTCGGAAGAGCCATTCATGAAACAAATTCCGAGCGTCTCGACCCTCAAACTCCGAACGACCTACGGCTTTTCCGGCAACCAGGCTATTGGTAACTACCAGACACTGGCCCGGCTTTCCAATACGAACGTCGTCTTCGGCAACGTCAACAACATCGCGTATGTGCAGGGCTCGCTGGCCTATAATAACCTGAAGTGGGAAACGACCCGCCAGGTGGATATCGGCCTCGATATCGGCTTTCTCCGTGACCGGATTCAGCTGACACTGGACTATTACGACAAGAAAACCAAAGATCTGTTGCTGAACGTCGGCCTGCCTACGTCGTCGGGATTTAGTACCGTTCTGCAAAATATTGGGGCTGTCCAGAACCGCGGTATCGAATTTCAGCTGACTACCATCAATACCACCGGCGCCCTACGCTGGAGTTCGGTCGTTACGGTGTCGCACAACAATACCAGGGTATTGCAACTGGAGAATGACCCACAGGGCAACCCTGTCACGTATAAGGAAATTGGCACGGGCGGTAACTGGTTCCCGACACAGGTAGGGCAGAATATCAATGAATTATACGGGTACAAAGTGTTAGGGATTTATCAGACTAACGACGAAGCCGTTAAAAATGGCGAACCCACCAAAGGAGCCGGTGATTATAAGTTCTGGGACCGGGATGGCAATGGCATCGTCGATGGCAACGACCGAACTACCCTCACGCACCTGACGCCTAAAGTAACGTTTGGCTTCAACAATACCCTGACGTACAGGAATTTCAATCTGTCGCTGCTGTTTGTGGGTTCACTGGGCAACGATATTGTCAATGAGTTCAGGAAGTACAACATCACCCTGAACGGAAACTGGACGCCGACCCGGGAAGCCTTTAACCAGCGCTGGACCGGCTCCGGAAACGGATTTGATGTGCCCTCCACGAAGAGTGGAAGTTCCATTCGGGACTACGCCAATAGTTTGTGGGTCGAAAACGGCGCCTACGTAAAGCTGCGCGACATTACCTTGGGCTACACCCTGCCCGCTACCCTGCTGAAGTCGGCTAAAATTGCGTCGATCAATGTGTACCTGAGTGCGCAGAACTACCTCACCATCACCAAATACAGCGGTTATGACCCGGAGGTAGCCTGGAGTGCAGCTTCGGTGAACGGCTGGGATCGGGGTAACTATCCATCCATGAAATCAATCACCGCTGGTTTGAAAGTCGATTTTTAATGTAACGGAAGCACGACCATGAAAAATTATATAATCTCTACCCTTATTGGTGGTTTACTGGCCGTTACGTTGGCCGGCTGTCAGGAAGATCTACAGGAAAAACCCAGGACGTTTGTTAGTCCAAATACGTTTTTTACCAATGCCGATGGCTACGAGCAGGTAGTAAAAGGAATTTATTCAACGCTGCCCGGTCTGTTCAGCGCCAACAGCATGATGATGCGGGAGATGTTCAGCGATTATAGCGGTTCGCCTTCGCCTTCCTTCGAACAGGCGCTTCCTACGTACCAGAACAATCATCAACCCTTCTTTTACAATGTGCGGGAACAATGGTCGAATGAGTACACGATCATCAAAAATGCGAACTTCATCTTGAGTTACCTCGACCCTGCTACCAATCTGGCAGACACCAAAAAGAAGGAACTTACGGCAGAAGCCCGGTTTTTACGCGCTTTTGCGTACTTCCAGCTAGTGCAGTTTTTCGGCGATTTACCCATTCGGACAACTCCCCTCAGCGACTACAGTCAGGCGCAGGCACCCCGTTCTCCGCAGGCCGACGTGTATAAGCTGATTCTTGACGATTTGACCTACGCCGAAACGAACTTACCCGACCAGGCAGGTCAGCAGGGGCGCGTGTATAAACTAGTGGCGACAGCCCTGCTGGCTAAGGTTTATCTGACCATGGCTGGTAACCCGCTGAAACAGACCCAGTATTTTCAGAATGCGCGGGATAAAGCCCTGGCCGTCATCAATTCAGGCAAATTTCAGCTCGTGTCCGATTACGCCCAGCTTTTTCATAACACCGCCTACACATCCGAAAGCATCTGGGAGCAACTGTTCCGCGTTGAGGTCGGCGGCAATGGGCTACAGGCCCTGAGCAGTACCGCGAAAGGGTTTGTTCCGATACTACTGCCATCGAGCTGGTTCATCAACAGCTTTGCCAAAGGTGACCAACGGAAAGAATGGGGCATCAGGCAGAATTACAAAGGACCCGATGGCGCTACGTTGGCACCATTTTACACCAAGTTCGTGAATACGTCGTTCATCGACGCAGGCGCCACCCCTTCGGCCGTAATCAATGCCTACACCATACCCTTTCTGCGCCTGGGCGACATATACCTGATAGCTGCTGAAGCCGAAAATGAGATCAACGGTCCTGCCAATGCGTATTCGTATATCAACCGCATCCGCCAACGGGCGCGGGTCAACAAAAGCGACGCTACGAACGTACCTGACCTGGCTGGCCTGTCGAAAGAGCAGTTCCGCGAGGCCGTCTACATGGAGCGCAAATGGGAACTGCATGAGGAGGGAACCGCCTGGTTCGACCTGAAACGTACCGGAACCCTGACCAAGATTCAAGCCATTCGCAGCAGCGACCTGGTCCGGCCGATCGGTACGTACAACGACACCTGGTACATACCGGACAATGAGATTCAAAATAATGCCATTCCCCAAAACCCATCCTACGGCAAATGACCTGTTCCTCTCAAGTGGTACGAACGTTTCTTAAAGGCATCCTGCTTGGCTGGCTGGGCGTTGCCACACCGGGATATGCGCAGACCCGCATTTTTGTGTCTCCGTCGGGAAGCGATGCACAGACCGGTACACAGGCATTGCCCGTGGCAACGCTCGAAAAAGCGCTGGAAAAAGTAAAGACTGCCGCGCAGAACGAGGTGCACATCTACCTGCGCAAAGGCACGTATTACTTACCCAAACCGGTCCGTATAACCCCCCAGCTAATCGGGACTAAGCGGCTTTTGATCAGCGCCTTCCAGCATGAACCCGTTGAACTCAACGGCGGGCGGAAACTGACATTGCGCTGGCAGAAATCCGGCAATGGGCGCTGGACGGCGAACGTAGCGGGTGAACCGTTCGAGCAGCTGTACGTCAACGGCAAGAAGCAAGTGCTGGCTCGCTATCCAAACTACGATTCGACGGCGCGGGTGTTTAACGGAACAGCCGCGGACGCCATCAGCCGAACACGAGCCAGCCGGTGGAAAAACCCGGCCGGCGGCTACCTGCACGCCATGCATCAGCACGAATGGGGCGATTTTCATTACCGCATCACGGGTAAAACAGGCGATACGCTCACCTACGAAGGGGGCTGGCAGAACAACCGCCCGATGGGGATTCACAAGAACCAGCGGTTTGTCGAAAACATCTACGAGGAATTGGACGCCCCCGGCGAATGGTTCTATGACAAAGCCACGCAAACGCTTTCGTTTATGCCACCTTCCGGCCTTGACCTCAACAAAGCGGTCGTCGACGTGTCAAGGCTGAAATCGCTGGTCGAGTTGGTTGGTACGCCGACAACTCCGTTGCGTCAGGTGCGCATACGGGGAATTCGGCTGGTCAATACCGAGCGGACGTTTATGGAACCCTATGAACCCCTGCTCCGTAGCGACTGGATGTTATACCGGGGTGCCGCGGTTTATCTGGAAAACACCGAGAATTGCCGCATCGAAGCCTGCGAGCTTACCCACCTGGGCGGAAACGCCGTTCTGGTGAGCCGGTATAATCGGAACACGGCAGTCGATGGCTGTCATATCCATCACGTAGGCGCTACGGCCATCGGGTTTGTGGGCGACACGTCGGCGGTTCGGTCGCCCGCGTTCCGGTATGAGCAGTTTGTTCCCTATGCCGACATGGACCTGCGGCCGGGGCCAAAAAACAATCGGTACCCGGCGAACTGCACCGCCAGCGACAACCTCATTCACCACACCGGCGAGATTGAAAAGCAGTCGACTGGCGTTGAAATTTCAATGGCTTCCGACATTGTGGTGCGGCATAATACGATTTATCAGCTGCCCCGCGCGGGGATCAATATTGGCGACGGCACCTGGGGCGGGCATGTGATCGAGTTCAACGATGTGTTCGACACCGTGCTGGAAACCGGCGATCATGGGTCATTCAATTCCTGGGGGCGCGACCGCTTCTGGCACCCCAACCGGAAAACGATGGATAGCCTGGCAGCGGCTCACCCCGAACTAATTAAACTCGATGCTCAAAAACCCGTTGTTATCCGGAACAATCGGTTCCGCTGTGACCACGGCTGGGACATTGACCTCGACGATGGCAGCAGTAATTACGTCATTGCCAACAACGTACTGCTAAACGGCGGGCTGAAATTCCGGGAAGGCTTTTACCGGACTGCCGAAAACAACGTGATCGTCAATAACTCCTTTCACCCCCATGTCTGGTTCAAAAACAGCGAGGACGTGTTTCGGAAGAATATCGTCATGCGGGCTTACTTTCCTATTCAGATTGCTTATTGGGGTAAAGAGATCGATAACAATCTGTTTCCGGACCAGGCCGCTTTACAAAAGGCGCAGCAGAACGGCACCGACCTGCATAGTCGATTTGGTGACCCGCACTTTATCAATCCGGCGCAGGGCGACTATCGAGTGGAGCAGTCAAGTCCGGCACTGGCCGTTGGTTTCCAGAATTTTCCCATGAATCAGTTTGGTGTTCAGCAGGCATCTTTACGGACCCTGGCCCGGTCGCCTAAACTTCCCCAACTCATAAACGGCCAGAACGAATCGGACGTAGCCGTGAAGACCTGGTTAGGTATTCGGGTACGAAACGTGCATGGACTGGGCGACCGGTCGGCGTTTGGGTTACCGGACGAGAAGGGAATTGTTGTGCTGAACGTGCCCAAAGAAAACAAACTGGCAGCGTCGGGGCTACAGAAAGACGATGTCATTCGAACCATCAACGGCACCGATGTAGCGACCATCGCTCAGTTAGAGGGTATACAGCAACAACTGCATTTCATGAGCGCTATACCCATTCAGGTAATGCGTAATCAGCATATCGTTGAGGTACAATTACCAATGAAGTAAATAAACCAACTTTTTGTAGCGAACATACGCGACCGATTTTGCTGGGAGAAGTTACAGGGGAGGTTCAATTAACCAATTTCTGTACAATGTCTGGTAAAACAGCCTATTTCGAGCGCAATTCGAGTGCGACCGAAAGGGATAACGCCCAATTCTCCACGTTGGTTGGTCATAAGATCGACACCAGCTACAAGCACCAGCAGCTCCTTCGGTTTGCCGTGCAGTTTATTCCTCCAACCCAGGCACCCGATTTTTTGAGGCTTATGAAGCGGACGATTACCTGCGTACTACCAGCGAGAACCCCTGGAGCTTGCCCGCATCTACCAGACCATGCTGACCGGCGATCGGGGCGACTTCAATCAGGAAGGCGCGCTCAACGATGCCCCATCGCCCAAAGCTGACTTTGGGCGATGGGGCAGAGCCAAAAGACTCTACAAACTGAAGTAACGCTATGGCGAGTTTACCGGAACTTACTCATCTCTCGAAGGTATGGTATTGATTATCCTTGAAAAATTAGCTATCGTAATATTGCGATAATTAATTTTTGCATTACTTTTGCAGCATGGGAGTGACCAAGACAGAAATATTCACAGAAAAGCAAAACCGGATTGCCGATTTGGCTAAAGCATTCGCGCATCCGGCACGGGTGGCCATTCTGCAATTGCTGGCCCAAAAGAAATCCTGCGTGTGTGGAGACCTGGTGGACGAACTGCCGTTGGCTCAGGCAACGGTTTCTCAGCACCTGAAAGAGTTGAAACGCATTGGCATCATTCAAGGCGAAATCAATCCGCCCCGTGTCTGTTACTGCATCAATGAAACCGTATGGGAGGAAGCCCGCGCAGCTTTCGGAGCATTGCTGGATACCTACGTCAGTGCCGCTACGTGTTGCTAAGTAGACGGCTTTTTTTTGCCCGGATCAATCGTAATATTACATTTAACCAATAGGTAAGAAACATGGAAACCGCCGAAGAAATTAAAGAAACTGTGCGTCAGAAATACGGCGCAATCGCCGAACTCGGCCCGGCTCAGAATCCCGATGCTAATAGTTGCTGCGGGCCATCCAGCCTGGGGCCTACTTCCTGTTGTGACCAATCCAGGCCGGGTCCTGGAATCGAATCGAACGTGCCGATTGTCATGGCGCAGGATTACCAGGAACTGAACGGCTACGTAGCCGATGCCGATTTAGGGTTGGGCTGCGGCCTGCCTACGCAATTCGCCCAGATTAAGCCCGGTGATACGGTACTCGATCTGGGATCAGGCGCGGGCAATGATTGCTTTGTCGCCCGTGCGGAAACCGGTGAAGCGGGCCGGATCATCGGCCTGGATATGACCCCCGCCATGATCGACCGTGCCCGTAAGAATGCAAAAGCCTTAGGCTTCACCAACGTTGAGTTCGTCTATGGCGACATCGAAGACATGCCCCTACCCGAAAATCTGGCCGATGTGGTGGTGAGCAATTGCGTGATGAACCTGGTTCCCGACAAGCAAAAAGCTTTTGCCGAAACCTTTCGTGTTCTCAAACCTGGTGGACATTTCAGTATTTCCGATATAGTGCTGAAAGGCGAGTTGCCCGCAGGCTTACAACAAGATGCCGAAATGTATGTGGGCTGCGTGTCGGGGGCGATCCAGAAAGACGCTTATCTGCAGCTTGTCAGAGAGAATGGCTTCACCAACATTCAGGTGCAGAAGGAGCGGGAAATCAACTTGCCCGATTCGGTGCTGCAAGCCTACCTGTCTGCCGAAGAAATCGCTCAGTACCGTCAACAAGACAAGGGCATCTACAGCGTAACGGTTTTCGCCCGCAAGCCTATTCGCCTGACCGATGCCAAACCAGCCACCACCGCCTGTTGTGGGCCCGATTGCTGCAACTAATCTTACCACTTAAATCAGCTCGAACAATGAAACGCATCTTAGTGCTTTGCACGGGCAACTCCGCCCGCTCGCAGATGGCCGAAGGCTATTTGCAATATTTCGCCGGTGACCGCGCCGAAGTCTACAGTGCTGGGGTTGCCCCGCACGGCGTCAATCCGCTGTCCATTCAAGTGATGGCTGAAGATGGTATCGATATTTCACATCACACGTCGAACCATGTGGACGAGTACATCGACATTGCCTTCGATTACGTCATTACCGTCTGCGACAATGCCCGCGAGCAGTGCCCCATTTTCCCATCGAGCGCGGAGAAGATTCACCACAGCTTCCCTGATCCAGGCCACCAACCCGGTCGGTCCGCCGATGCGGTCGACGCGCTGACCTCGTTTCGCCAGGTACGCGACCAGATCAAAGTGTTCTCGCAGGAATTCATTGCAGCTAAATTGCTCCAACGCCAACCCGTCAGCTAGCTATGGCTCTGCACATTGAAAACGCCCGGCCCGATGAGAAGGAAAGCGTTGTAGCGCTGCTTGAACAAGGAGACTTACTCACGGAAGATTTACCGGAGGGCTTGGCTCAATTTCTCATCGCCAAAGACGAGGAAACCCCCGTAGGCGTAGCCGGTCTGGAAACTTTCGGATCGGTGGGGCTGCTCCGATCGGTGGCGGTCGATCCGGCCCACCGGGGCAAAGGCATCGCGGCTAAACTGATCGAGCGCATCCTGGCTAGCGCAGGTGCAAGCCACTTGCGGGAAATCTACTTGATTACCATGACTGCCGAAGGCTATTTCGATCGCTACGGGTTTACGCCCGTGAGTCGGGATAGCGTACCCGAAGCCATCCAGCAAACCAGGCAGTTCAGCGGCCTTTGCCCATCGTCGGCCATTGTGATGAAACGAACATCCAACCGGTAAAAAAACATGAGTTCCCCCCGTCTTTCTTTTCTCGATCGCTTTTTAACCCTGTGGATTTTCCTGGCCATGCTGATCGGGGTTGGCATCGGCTACTTTTTCCCTCAGTCGCCCGATTTTATCAATGGATTCAATTCCGGCACGACCAACGTGCCGCTGGCCATCGGCCTGATCCTGATGATGTATCCCCCTTTAGCTAAGGTTAAGTACGAAGAACTGCCGAAGGTGTTTGCCAACACGAGAATACTGGCCCTCTCACTGCTACAAAACTGGATCATCGGCCCGCTTCTAATGTTCGGCCTGGCGGTCATTTTTCTGCCTGATAAACCCGATTACATGACCGGCCTCATTATGATTGGCATTGCTCGCTGTATTGCAATGGTGATCGTCTGGAATGACCTGGCGGGCGGTGATCGGCTCTATGCCGCTGGCCTGGTGGCTTTCAACAGCATTTTTCAGGTACTGTTTTATTCGGTCTATGCCTGGCTTTTTATCACCGTGTTGCCGCCCCTGTTTGGATTTCATGGTTATGAGCAGAGCCACCTGGCGGTGCACATCACCATTGGCCAGGTGGCCGGGAGCGTATTTGTTTATTTGGGTATTCCTTTTCTGGCGGGCCTTTTCTCACGGGTCGTTCTTACACGGTTGTTAAGCCGCCAATGGTACGAGCAGGAATTTTTGCCCGCCATCAGCCCCATTACGCTGGTAGCCCTGCTATTTACAATTGTGGTCATGTTCAGCTTGAAAGGGCAGCTCATTGTTTCCATTCCGTTCGATGTGCTGCGCATCGCCGTTCCGCTTACGATCTATTTCGCCATCATGTTCTTTTCGGCTTTCTACCTGTCGAAACGGGCCGGTGTCGATTATGGCAAAGCCACCTCCCTTGCCTTCACTGCAGCGGGCAACAATTTCGAGCTGGGCATTGCGGTGGCCATTTCCGTATTCGGTATCGACTCAGGTGCTGCTTTTGCTGCTGTGATTGGTCCATTAATCGAAGTGCCGGTGCTGATTCTGTTAGTCAATTTTGCGCTCAAACAGCAACGAAACTTTAAACCTCGTGTCTCCAGGCCTGAGATGGTTGAGTAGCCGATCGAGAGCCGGGCGGCTGGTCGCTACTCCAGTAATTTTATCCTGAAAGATTTCATCGCACCCGGCTTTGGTCAGGGCGTCGAGTTGGGTGTCCAGGTTCTGATCGATCGTCGATACCCAGGCATAGCCAAATGTTTTATTCATGGCCGGTTCCGCTACGGCCGGTACGCCGTAGCGGAACCGGCCGTAGCGGTCAGAAAGTCGGTTTCATAAAGATACAACCGTTTTGGTTTCTGAACCCACTTTTTGACCTATGTTCTTGGCTCAATTCGGAGCGAGTTTTCCGGTGACATGGTCCGTTCAGAATGGTACAACTTTCTGGACCGCCCGGGCCGTCAACCATTGATAATATCGATCCCTTCACTCTGAAAGATCCAGACTTTATTTTCAGCGTCCCATTCAAATAAAATTGATGCGGGTGGGGAAGGCTTTAGCTCGGCTTCTCGGTCCATTGAGAGCGAGTCAGCGTTGACAATGGTAATGGTTGGACTAGCGCAACCGGCTTTCGTACTGCCTCTTTAGCCTGTCCGTGAGCTTGCTGACCTGACTCAAATGTTTATGCTGTTCTTCCTCGCTGGTGCTCCAGTTAAAACACCAGTCCTGTGGGTCGTAGATACCAAGTTCTACAAACTCAGGGCTGTGTTTATAATAGGCTAGCGCTTGCTGAGCGTCGAGCGCATCATCGGCTGATTCAAATTCGTAATCTCCCTCACGAAGATAGAGCACATAATACCGGGCTCTGGGACTATCACGGCGTATCATTTTAGTTGTTTGGTAAACGGGGTTTCTACAAACGGGGGTAGCCCCCTGATCGAGTACAAGTATGCTGAAGAATAATTGGCTTATAGCGGCCAATTGCGGGTAACCTGTTTGTTGTCAGGCAAAAGGCTCGTTGTGCCAGACGAAGTCTGAGCGTCCAGATAATCATTAACGGACCGGTTTACCATGATGGTATTGGGAGAGCGGGCCAGTGATAGCGCGTAAACATGGATCATGTGTAAGTAAGGTTAAAAGTACGTCGCTAAGTTAATGAAAACTTGATTTTGATAATAAACCGTTTAGTAAATAGTATAAATAGTAAACAAAGTAGGACATTCTCTGCACTAGCCCATACGCTTCTTTAAAGCTGGGTGCAGACACTGCTCCAATTCAATCTAGCGTTCAGTTACTAAGGATGGTTTGAGAAAACGACTGTAGCTGTTGCACAACGTAACTCACCCATATATTGGATGATTAGTTTAAAACAAGAAAATATAAGATGGTAACTTCTTAGCCCACTTTTTCAACCACGTGCCCACCGACCGGGGCAATGACACAATCATTTTTGGAATTTATTTTAAATTGTGGCTTTATCAATACCAGAAGTGAAAACAGTAATGAAGTCCGGAGGGGATAAAATGGATAGGCTTCTAACTACCTCCCAAAGCTCAGAATTTACTTATCCTGCTATGTTTCTGTTACGGCCAAAATACAGCATAGTATAATGGGTTAGGCTTAAGTATAGCCTGATTTGATGCCACTTATTACGTAATTTGCCAGGGCCAAATGGATGAGGCAGAGGATGAGGATTTGGCGTTTGATAAGGCCGAAGCACTAGATACGGCCATAAGTGCTAAGATTCGGGAGCGGGAGGATGGCTATACAGTGTTAATAGATCCAATGGCAAAGATTTTCATGGAGCCAATTACGATGATAACACTTGAGGCCTATTATGGGTATGGGATACGGTTTAGGATAGGATTGATGGTTACTATCTAAATATTGAGACAAAAATATATAAACTAATTGCTTAAGCATCTATTATGGTAGTTATTTGTTGAAGCTTGAACAATTAATTTTTTTTTACTGATATTGCAATGCTATATTTTCTGCCATCCGTTTTATTACATAAAGATATGGTAGCAGTCTTTTGTCATTATCTGGATTTGGTAAAATAACTTTATTTTCTCTTTGCTCTCTAAGGTGAACTAAAACGTTTCTAATTTTCTCAATATTTTTCCTGACAGTTGATAATAATGAAGAGGTATTATTAATATCTTCAGGCTTACTAAATAGTTTAGTAATGACAAGACCACCATCGAAATTAATATCTTCACAAAAGAAATTTATGTTTTCTTTTAATTCCAACTTGATATCATCTATTGTTAGATAGTCATTTATTGTTTTATCCATTTTAAGGGAATCATCTTTTAATCTGTAAAAATGATCTTGAAGCTTTTCTAAAATAGCCTTAGTGTACTGAGTTGATTTTGAGTTGATGTCTGGTCGTTTTAGTATTTGATCTAAATCCTTTTTAATATTATTATCTAAATAATAATAAGTACAATATTCCAAAACCTGAAAATAAAAAATAAATTTTAATCTTACGTCATCTGTCTTTCTAGCAACATCTAAAGTTTCAAGCACAGTTAAATCCATTTTTGTTGCATTAATAATATTAGGGAAGGCATTTCCTGATTGAGTAAAGCATGGTATTTTATAGTTATTTGTATTTTTTTCTTGGCGATAAAGTATTATTTTAGGGCTTTTTCGGTCGAAATATTCAATATAAAAATTTAATAAAGTTAGCAAATAAGAAAAATCATTTTCATACTTGTCTAAATTTCCTTCAACGTAAAAGGAATATGGCTGGGAATTTTGGAAAAACTCTTTAACAAATTCTGGCTGGTCATCTACTGTAAAAAAGTCTTTAAATATTCTTAACCCTCTATAGTTAGTTTCGGAAGGGGGTTTTATAGGTTTAAATGCCTTAGCAATTAGCTCTAATGTTTTAGATGAATTTTGGAAATAACACCTAAAAATATCGTCGTCGTAATTAAATGAAAAATTTCTTTGCAATATTTTCTCACTAGTCTTTCGAGGAAAATATATAAATTCTATATATTTATTAGCTTTATGGTAGATTGCCTCCAAATAGTCAACTAAGATTATATTATCTAACAAGGTTAAATTTTCTGAAGAACTTATAATCAATTGGAAACTATCATCATTCCATGGTTTATTTATCTTTATTTTATCTTCTTTGACTTCTACTTGGGAGTTGGGGTTATTACTTATAAAATTATCTAACTCGCTCATACAGATTTCTGAATATAGCTTAGTGTGAAACTATTTAGTCCATTTTATGGAATAAGTAGTTTCACACATACTTTCTACTGTATTGAAAATTTAATTTTAAAAACGTCCTTTCTGACAGGGGTTCCAAGGCTCAACTTTGATAAAAACAAAGTTTGAGCCTTTTTATGCCTGTAAATACGCAAATAGACCTTTTAAACCAAAGCTTGGCATTTCTGCCGATGAGGTTTTTCCGTAACATAACAGAGCACCTAATAGATGCCGTATATACCAGCCTTGAGGATCGGAGCGGCCTACGCTGCTATTTAGGTTTGAAAGCGTCAGTTTGCTGGATCCAACAATTTCGGGCTCTTGGAATAAGCAACTCTTTGGCAGCAAAGAAATAACCATATAGTGGCTTCAGGATATAAAAAAAGCCTCCATTTCGGTGGAGGCTTCAGTACTACTTACGCAGAGAGAGAGGGATTCGAACCCCCGGACCTGTTACAGTCTTCGGTTTTCAAGACCGACGCAATCGACCGCTCTGCCATCTCTCTTTCTGGGGGCAAATATACACCCGTTTTGAGATTTGTCAACCCGCAGCCGGGCAATTTGGCCCAAAAACTGTAGTTTTGCCGTATGCAATGAGCGAGTGAGTGAGTGATAGAATGAATGAATAATTAGCACGGTCACCATTCACTCATTCTATCATTCGCTCATTCACAACTAGATAACATGGACGCTACCGAATCGCTACCTACTGTTGACACCGCCCGCAAGCTGGGCCTGCTCCCCGACGAATTTGATAAGATTCACCAGATCCTGGGCCGTCAGCCGAATTTTACCGAGCTGAGTATCTTTTCGGTGATGTGGTCGGAACACTGTTCCTATAAAAACTCCATCGTCTGGCTCAAAACCCTGCCCCGCGACTCCGACCGCATGCTCGCTAAAGCCGGGGAAGAAAACGCCGGGCTGGTCGACATCGGCGATGGGCTGGCCTGCTCGTTCAAGATCGAGTCGCACAACCACCCGTCGGCGCTGGAACCCTACCAGGGCGCGGCTACGGGTGTCGGCGGTATCAACCGCGATATTTTTACCATGGGCGCCCGGCCCATTGCCCAGCTCAACTCGCTGCGGTTCGGCGATCTGAGCCTGGCGAAAACCCGGCGGCTGTTGCGCGGTGTCGTCAAAGGCATCGGCGATTACGGCAATGCCTTCGGGATTCCGACCGTGGGGGGCGAAATTTATTTCGATGAATGCTACAACACCAACCCGCTCGTGAACGCCTTCTCGGCGGGGATTGTCGAAGTCGGTAACGTAGCCAAAGCAACGTCGTACGGCGTCGGCAATCCGGTGTTTATTGTCGGGTCGGCAACGGGTAAAGACGGTATCCACGGCGCTACTTTCGCATCGGAAGACATCTCGGCGGCTTCGACTGATAAACTGCCCGCGGTGCAGGTCGGCGATCCGTTCATGGAAAAGCTGCTGCTCGAAGCTACGCTCGAAATCATCGCTACGGGCTATGTGATCGGTATTCAGGATATGGGAGCCGCCGGGATCATCTGCTCGACTTCCGAAATGAGTGCCAAAGGCGAACACGGCATGATCATCGACCTCGACAAAGTGCCGACCCGCCAACCGAACATGGCCCCGTTCGAAATTCTGCTATCGGAGTCGCAGGAGCGGATGCTGGTGGTGATCGAAAAAGGAAAGGAAGCCGTCATTCAGGAAATTTTCGACAAGTGGGACCTGAACTGTGCGCAGATCGGCGAAGTGACTGCCGCGCCGGAAGGGGGCAACGGACGCCTGCATTTCTACCGCTACGGCGAACTGGTGGCCGACGTTCCCGCCTATGACCTCGTGCTGGGTGGGGGAGCGCCCCAGTACCAGCGCGAGTACAAAGAGCCCGCCTACATTAAGGAATACGCCAAATTCGACATCGACGACGTCGATGACATCGAACAGGACGAGATTAAAAAAGTAGCCGAACACCTGCTGTCGCACCCGAACATCTGTTCGCGTAAGTGGGTCTACGAGCAATACGATTCGATGGTCGGAACCGCCAACCGCAGCACCAACGCGCCGTCCGATGCGGCCGTTGTGCGGGTAAAAGGACCGGGCATACCGGCTACGAATAAATCCATTGTGATTACGGTCGACTGCAACAGCCGCTACGTGAACGCCAACCCACGGCAGGGCGCGATGATTGCCGTGGCCGAAGCCTGTCGCAATATCGTCTGCACGGGTGGCGAACCGCTGGCCGTGACCAACAACCTGAACTTCGGGAATCCGTACGTACCGGAAGTATACTGGCAGTTTGTCGAAGCTGTACAGGGCATGGGCGAAGCCTGCCGCCGGTTCAGCACACCAGTGACGGGGGGCAACGTGAGCTTTTACAACCAAAGCTCCGACGATGGGCCGGTATTCCCGACGCCCACCATCGGAATGCTCGGTCTGATGGAAAACCCGGATTTCCAGACGACCCTGAACTTCAAGAACGAAGGTGACCTGATCTACCTCGTCGGTCCGTCGGAAGATGACATTGCCTCGTCGGAATACCTGTATTCCTACAAAGGTATCAAGGCATCGCCCGCGCCGGCCTTCGATTTCGAAACGGAATGGCGGGTACAGGAGGGCATTAAAACCATGATCCGGCACGGCTGGCTACAGTCGGCACACGACGTATCGGATGGGGGCTTGTTCGTCACCCTGGCCGAGTCGGCGATGGCGGGCGAGAAAGGCTTCTCGATTCACCCGGACACGCGCCACCGGACGGATGCGTTCCTGTTCGGGGAAAGCCAGAGCCGGGTCGTGATTTCGATCTCGCCCGAACAGCGGCAGCATGTGGAGGGGTATCTGGACGACAGCATTCTGCCGTTCCTGCTGCTGGGTACGGTAACGACCAGTGAGTTTATGGTCGACGAAACGGCGGTTATGACGGTCTTCGACGCAAAGAAGCTGTACGACAATGCGCTGGGTGAGATCATGAAGTAACGATAAACTATATGTCCACAGAGGCACAGAGACCACAGAGTTATACTTGGTATAGTAAATCTCTGTGTTCTTTGTGCCTCTGTGGACATAAATTACATATATGCTGACGGAACAGAGCAGACAATCGCATCGCTACACGATTGACGAATACCTGGCTTTGGAGGAAAAAAGTGAGGTGCGCCATGAATTCTACAATGGTGAAATCTACGCTATGGCCGGTGGTACGGTCAATCACAACCTGCTGATCGATAACGTCAAAGACCTGATTAAGGGCTATACTAAGCATAAAGGTTGCCGGGTTTTTTCCGAGAACATGAAAGTCGATGTTCTGACTGGAATGTACATGCCGTACCCTGATCTGGTGTTGACCTGTCATCCGTTTGATCTTCGTGGCGATAATCAGGTAATTCGGCAACCCCGGCTGCTGGTTGAAGTGTTGTCCAAATCGACAGCGCGTAACGATCGTGGTTTTAAATGGCAGCGTTACCGCAAAATGCCGTCGCTCTGGTATTACATGCTGGTGGATCAGTACAGCATGACCGTAGAGCTGTTTAGCCGCATCGAAGAAACAGCCGAGTGGATCAATACGATCTATGAAGCACCGGAAGACGTCATCGCTTTTCCCCGACTCGGTTTCGACCTATCCGTTGGCGCGATCTACGACGGTATCGAGTTAATTCCGGAGGACGAAATTTCCGCCGACGAGCGGACCGAATAAAAACTGTAACGCGGGTGGAAACCCGCCCATGATCAGCGGGCTCCCGTCCGCGCTACTTGCCCATGACTCAGGATTTAGCTGCCCTTACGCGCGAAATTTGTACCATAGCCACCGACGCCGGGGCTTTTCTGCTGCAGGAACGACGCCAGTTTCAGCGCGATGCCATCGAATACAAAGGTCTCAATAACCTGGTATCCTACGTCGATAAGGAAACCGAAAAACAACTGGTTGAGAAGCTGAACAAACTCCTGCCCGAAGCGGGGTTCATTACCGAAGAAGGCACGACCGGTCAGGAAGCCGACCCGACGGCGCTCAACTGGATCATCGACCCGCTCGACGGCACTGCCAACTTCATTCACGGTCTGCCGGTGTTTTCGGTAAGTATCGGCCTGGCACAGGGCAAGACGCCCCTCGCCGGGGTGATCGTAGACCCGAGCCGGAATGAATGCTTCTCGGCCTGGCAGGGTGGGGGCGCCTACTGCAATGGCAGCCGGATTGCCGTGTCGCCCGCTACACAGCTGGGTGAAAGCCTCATCTCGACGGGGTTCCCGTACTACCAGTTCGATCAGATGCAGCAGTACCTGAATATTCTGGAGACGCTCATGCAGCAAACGCACGGCCTCCGCCGGATGGGGTCGGCCGCCATCGACCTGTCGTACGTGGCCTGTGGGCGCTTCGAGGCTTTTTATGAATACAACCTCAACTCCTGGGACATGGCCGCCGGGGTGTTGCTGGTGCGCGAAGCCGGTGGCATCGTGACCGACTTCGCCGGGGGCGACGAATTTCTGTTCCGGGGCGATGTCGTAGCCGCCTGCGGTATCCATCCCGAACTAATTCGGGTTATTCGTGACTATTGGAAACAATAGCAGCGGCAGATAGTAATTAGTAGCGCGGGCGGTCGGCCGCAGCCGAGGAAACCTGCGATCAGCAACAAGAATTTGCGGGTTCCCACGGCTGCGGCCGACCGCCCGCGCTACCGACTAACCAGCTATGCAGGACCTAGATAATACCCTTCGATACCCCATTGGTGATTTTGTCAATGGCCAGTCGTATTCGGCCGACGACACCCGGCAACAGATTATCGACATCGACGAACTGCCGATCAAACTAACCGAACTCGTCGGAAAGTGGGGCGACGACCGGCTCGACACCCCGTACCGGCCCGGTGGCTGGACGATCCGGCAGTTGGTGCACCACATTGCCGATAGCCACATCAATGCGTACGTCCGGACAAAGCTGGCCCTGACCGAAGATAACCCAACCATCAAACCGTACGAAGAAGGGGAGTGGGCCAAACTGCCCGATAGCCAGCTGGACATCGCTCCGTCGCTGGTGATTCTGCGGAGCCTGCACCAGCGCTGGGTCACGATCCTGGCGTCGCTGACCGAGGCAGAGTTGAATCGAACTTATTACCATCCGGGCAGTCAACGTACCGTTCCCCTACGCGAGCTGGTCGCGATGTATGCCTGGCACGGCGAACATCATTACCAGCACGCATATCGCCTGGCCCAGCGGAACGGTTGGACCGAAAAAAATGTATAATGGTTAATGTATAATGAATAACGGACACGAAACCGCCCGCAGGCATTATTCATTAACTATTATACATTTTTTACTCATGCAGGAACTCATCATTTTTCTGGTCTTTGCGCTCGCGCTGATCTACCTGGGAAGTCGGGGGTATCGCAGCTTTTTCAGTCAGAAACAGGCTGGTTGTGGGAAGGGATGTGGCTGTGATACAGGCACTAAACGAGCAGCGCTGACTGCCGAAAAGTGAATATACGTCCAACGGAATAACATTTTTTAATCCGATCGGTTTTGTTGTTGCAATGAATGCGCGACGGACCATCGGATTATTTATTTTACTCGCTAGTCTCATCGGTTTGGATGGCTGCAAGCGGGTGCGACCCAACGCGCCCGTGCAGGAGGCCTTCGAGCCCGCCATCACCGATCCGGTTTCCTACATGGCAGGTAATCTTACCTTCAATATCAGCGATCTGGAGCAACGAATCAACAAAGGAATCTCGACCACCGTCGTCTCGGAAGAAACCTTTGAAGGCAAAAAAGGAGAAGCATGGCGGCTTCGGGTCGAGCGAACCGGACCGGTACGGATTCACTATGCCAACCGTCGGGTTTATTTCTCGGCTCCGCTTCAGGTCTGGTATACCAATCCCATTGGTCTGCGTAAAAGCGAAAAGCGCAAAAGCCGTCCGTTATGCGCTCTGGCCGTTAATTTCACCAGCCCGGTGGGGGTGGGGCCAAACTGGCATCTGTTGACCAAAGCCCGGTTCGAAGATTACCAGTGGACGCAGACGCCGACCGTGCGGATATTAGGGGTCAAAGTGAGTGTGAAGAACATCGCCGAAAAAATTCTGAATAACCGAAAAGCCGATATCGAGCAGGCCATCGACCGGGCTGTCTACAAAGGACTCCGGCTGGATAAGCAGGTCGCTAAAGTCTGGCGCGACATGCAGAAGCCGTTACGGATTGCTAAAGTGCCCGAAAACATATGGCTCATCCCCAAACCCTTCAGTATTGCAGCCGCACCTGTTTATGGGAACAAACGCCAGATTACCGTACCGATTCAGATTGCCTTCCGGGTCGATACGCGGCTGGGGCCTAAACCATCCATCGACACACTGGAACGACTACCCCGGCTCCTGCGTCGAAAAGCGGTTCCCGACTCCGCACGGCTGGCGGTGCTGGCCTTCATCCCATACACAGATATCAATCAGGTGCTGGGAAAAGCTCTGGAAAAACAAAAACTCGACCTGGTAGGCGGACGGGTCAAGGTGAAGGCGGCAACGGTTTCGGGTAGCGGTCGGAAACTGATTCTGAAAACCGACATCGGCGGAACGGTCAACGGAACCCTGTATTTTCACGGCAGTCCCAGCTACGACACGACCACCAACACGCTACGGATCAAGAATGTGGATTTCGACGTCGACACGAAAGAAAAACTATTCGCCACGGCCGACTGGCTCCTGCATGATCACCTGCGCGATACGCTACAGTCGGTGATGGTCGTGCCGCTACGGCAACCCATTGCCACCATCCCCCAACGCATCGAAACGGCTTTTGCCCACGCGAAAGTCGGCCAGAAAACCGACCTGGACATCGACTCGTTTCAACTGGTGCCCAAGCGGATCATTGTCCGGCCCGACGGTGTTCAGGTCCTCATTCGGGTCGAGTCGAAAGTAGCTGTCAAAATCAAGCGCCTATAGATCGCAACCGCATGGGCGGCTCTACAAGGTGGGTTTCCAGCGCCACAGAAACCGGCAGGCGGTGGTACGGTGGGGCCGCCAGAAATCGGCAATGTCGTGAAGGCGCTTGTACAGGGTTTTGCCCGTCAACCCCTGGGTCTGTTCGGGATAGGCCAACAGAATGCGTTGCCGAATCACCAGGTCATCGATTGGAAAAACATCCGGTCTGTCGAGCACGAACATCAACAGCATTTCGACCGTCCAGCGACCCACACCTTTGATGGGCGTCAGGTATTGAACGATCTCTTCGTCCGTCATCGGGTCCAGATGGGCGCGGTCCATAGGATGAAGCTGCGAGAACTCCGCTACGCTCTGGATGTACTTTATTTTCTGAAACGACAGCCCCGCCCCCCGCAGCTCGTCGGTGGTTTTGAGCAGCACGGCATCGGCGTGGGGGTATTGGTCGGGGAAGAGCGCCCGGAAGCGGGCAAAGATAGCATCGGCGGCTTTTACGGAAATTTGCTGCGAGACAATGCTTTCGAGCAGCGCCAGGTACACATCGTCGGCATAATCGGTGAACGTTTTTGGGAAAGGGGTTTCGGCGATCAGGCGAGCCATCGTCGGGTCCTGGGCGAGGTGGGCAAGGGCTTCTTCCGTCATTATAGAATTGGTGAATAGTGCTTATTGTGGTATTGACCGACAAAATAAGGTACTTTTACCCGCGTCTGGCTATCCGGAACTATAACGGCTGAAACGTGCCCGGCGTTTCACGCATCGGCAAGTTTGGGGTATAATAGACGCGACGGTCATCAATCCAGAGAAAATAACCACAGGCATGCGATACTATACGCAGATCATCTTTTTGAGGTCGGAGCAGGAGGCACTTTTTCAGGCCTTCGAAGATCGGGTACTGCCGTTCATTGACCGGCACCATGGCGAGCTGGTCCTTCGGCTAAGGCCGTCGGAGTCGGCAGTATTAGCCACCACCGTCGGCAATCCCTACGAGATTCACCTGGTGCGCTTCCCGGACCGGGCCGCTTTCGAAAGTTATCGGGATGATCCGGAGCGGCTCCAGTATCTGTCGCTGAAAGAGCAGTCGGTTGAACGCGTCCTGCTCATCGAAGGCAAACTGCTTTAACCGTAGCGCCGAAACTCCCGAAGCCGGCGTTTCGGCGCTACGGTTCGTTTTCTAGCCGAAGCCAGAGCTTCGGCGCTACCTACACAACACCCGCCTGGCAATAATCGGCCGAAAAATAACCCACATTGGCCTACACGACCGGCCGAGTGTCCGGGGTCGGTTCAGTTCCGATGCCGGACACTCGACCGATTTCGCAGAGCAGATAAACCAGCTAACTCGTTGTTTTCAGAGGGGGCATAAGCTGAGAGAGGATTGATGAATTCACAGCCTAAAAGGTAAACGCCGATGCCTGGCTGCATCACTTCGTAAAATCGACGTCTACGCTGAAGGTGATATACGCTTCGGCTTTATCGCGGTATTTGTTCGTGTTCGTCTCTATTTTCTGGAAAGTGAGTGGATTGGCGATCTGGATGTATTGCACCGGCCAGGTGAGGGCGAGTTGACCCCCCGATGCTCCGTAATTGAGCTGCAACGGAAAGGTAACCCGGTTAGGTCTAAGTCCTGGTTTGGGCAGATTGGGGCTGACATCTACCTTCTTAACCGTCTTTATCTCGGGCGGTGAAATGGGATCGGTAACGGTCGAGGTACTGACGGTGTAGAAACCAGTACTCAACCCGGGAAAAGGCGCTTTTTTGGGTGGGTAAGCGGCCGGATTGATACGCCGAAAATCGACCGATACCGTGTATACATAACTTTCACCGATGCTCGATTTCGAGTTGCTTACCGCTTTGCTCTTCGGTAATTTAATCGTCGTGTTGCCCGGCGTGATTTTACCCAGCACTTCGTTGTTTTTGCCCATAAGCCAGAGGGTCATGATCTCGAACTCACAGGGAAGGGGTCGGGGCTTTCCGTTCGACATGATACAGGTTACTGTCGGGGAAAAGGAAGGAAGCGTGCCGAGTAGCAGAGTGAAGAAAATAAGTGTTTTCATGATTTTTGTAGAATGGTCATGAGGAGCCATGCCACGGTTCATCAGGGCGTCGCCAGAAACCGCAGCCCGGCTCCTACCAAAAGACCTGAGTTGAAGAAAAGAGTGTGGAAAGAAAAAGACCTACATGATTCATGCTAATCGGATGGTTAATTGGGTAGATAGAAAAGGCGGGTATGCCGCCTTTTTCCGATAGGTCGCCATTGTTTAGCAGAAAGGCAACACCCATTGAGCGAACGGTTCAATCTGGATGATTAACGCACCTTCTGGTAAGTTAAAGTAGGGAGATACTCAGGCAGGATTGTAGGTAATGACTGGCCTGAATGACGTAAAAAACGGCTGTCCCGACGGTGCTCAACTTCTTGAGTACCGTCGGGACAGCCGATGTGTTGAAGCGGGTTTAGCGGCCGCCTACCGGAATCATATAGCCAGCCGAGAGCATGGCGTTTTGTGGACGGATACCCGCGCCATCGGCACTCGACGAGAACAAGTACGAATACCGGGCTTCGACCAGCACCGATCCCGGACCCGCCTTGATGGCCACACCGGCCCCGCCCGTGGCACCGAACGACAGGCGGCCGGTACCGGTCAGGTCCATTTTTTGCGAACCCGTCTGCCCATCGATCTGGTACGATGCCGTACCGCCAACGGTATATGTCCCAACCGGACCGGCATTGACGAAGATGCGAACGTTAGGCTGGCCAAACGACGCTTTCAGCAAAACCGGAACTTCCACAATGTTATATTTTTCCTGAACGTATTCAGAACCACCGGCGATGCGGGCGCCATATTGGGTGTACAGCAACTCAGGTTGTATCGAAAAATTCGAGCCACCGAAGTTCAATACCACCCCGCCGTGGAAGCCCGTCACGCGTTCGGCTTTGACTCCAGCGCCATAACTCGACATATCGATACCGCCGATCGTCGAGGAGTTGCCTCCGAGCCGGAAGCCGATCTGAAAGCGGCTGTTGTTCTGACTGGCTGGAGCTACCCGGCGAGCAGGCTGGTCGGTGTGTCGGGCAGCAGCCACCTGGGGTTTAGGCGAGGCAGCCACCGGTTGTTCCTGTCGAACGGGTTGCGGCTGTTCCTGCCGGGCAGGAGCGGTCGCAGCGGGTTGAGCCGCTGTGTAGTTGACGGCAGGGGCGGTCTTTCTGACGGCCGCTGTAGCCGGGCGGGTAGCAACGGGGCGTTTCGCGGGTGCTGCTTTCCGAACCGCGGGTTTGGTTTGAGCCGACAGGCTGAGGGGCACCAGGGCCAGGGCAAAAAGTGGGAGAAGGTTCTTCATGAGAGGATTCGTTTTTGGTTGTTTACGGGCTCAAAGTTGAGCGTTTGCCCCGCCGTGTCCAGCGCCTGCTTGTGTGAACTGATATTTGCGATGGATGAAATGAAGAAAAGTGCGGTCAGAAAGATTCAGATCTGGTTTCTCCGGCAGTCAATCCTGTCAGAAAAAAAACAGTAACTTTCCGACCTACTTAGTCGAACCGCCGATCATGAAGACTGCCCCACGCTGGCAAAGTGTATTCGTTTCTATTGCCTGTTTTCTAATTGCTATTGGCTGTGTCAGTGCGCAGGGGACGAATCCGGTTAAAGCCATCTTTCCGGCCGACACGCGTTTTGTCGCCAACGTCGCCTATGCGGGCGACACCCTGAAAAAACATCAGCTGGATCTGTATCTGCCGGCCAAAGCGGGTGCGAATCCGCCCCTGGTCGTGTGGGTACACGGTGGGGCCTGGATGCAGAACGACAAGTATGCTGACATGAGCTACATGAAAAATACGGTTCGCTCGATTCTGGAAAAAGGGTATGCCTTTGCGTCGATCGACTATCGGCACAGCACCACGGCCCCGTTTCCGGCGCAGATCCAGGATTGTAATCAGGCGCTGGAATTCCTCTATCAGAACGCGGCTAAATACGGCTACGATCGCAATCGGATCGCCCTGATGGGTTTCTCGGCGGGTGGTCATCTGGCGTCGCTGCTGGCCCTGTCGGGCAATAACGCGGTGCCTGCCTTTTACCCCACCGGGAAAAAGCCCTCGTTTCGCATCAAAACCGTGGTCGATTTTTACGGTCCGGCCGACCTGCTGGCCATGCTGCCGCGCGATGCCCCGCTGTCGGATACGGCCGTTGCCAATTCGATGAGCCATTTACTGGGTGCGTCGCCGTTACGTCGGCCCGATCTGGCGAAGGTGGCTAGCCCAGTCACGTACATCGATAAAAACGACCCACCTTTTCTGATCATCCAGGGCGAAAAAGATGAGTCGGTACCCGCGGCTCAGTCTGTCCTGCTCAGTTCCTGGCTTACGCTGGCGCAGGTGAAAAATCGGCTGATCGTCGTGCCGGGGGCTCCGCACTACGGTCCCATGTTCGACAGCGAATTCAACCAGAAAGCTATTTTCGACTGGCTGGATGCGCAGTTGAAATAACTGGCTGTCGGGCGAAGATAACGGGATTGATGGGGTGCCGTTTCCTGGCTTGGAGTGAGTCCGGTAAACGATTCGAGGGCTGGTGCGTTTAAGAAATGCACTCAGTAAACTCACATATGGAATACGTCCGATTTGGAAACACCGGTATGACGGTGTCCAGGCTTTGTTTAGGCTGCATGACCTACGGTCGCCCTACCGACCGCTGGCCGTGGGCCCTCAATGAAGACCAGAGCCGCCCTTTTATTCAGAAAGCCCTTGAACTGGGTATCAATTTTTTCGACACCGCCGATGTCTATACCGCCGGTGCCAGTGAGGAAGTAGTGGGCCGGGCGCTACGGGATTTCGCGTCCCGTGATGAAATCGTACTGGCAACGAAGGTATACAATCCGATGGGCCCCGGTCCGAACGACAAAGGACTATCCCGCAAGCACATCATGAGCGCCATCGACGCCAGCCTGAAACGTCTTGGAACGGACTATGTCGATCTCTACCAGATTCACCGCTGGGATTACGACACACCGATCGAGGAGACGATGGAAGCCCTGCACGATGTGGTGAAGGCCGGAAAAGCCCGCTACATCGGCGCTTCGTCGATGCACGCCTGGCAGTTTACCAAAGCTTTGTATACATCCGACCTGCACGGCTGGACGCGCTTTGTTTCGATGCAGCCGCAGTATAATCTGGTGTATCGGGAGGAAGAACGCGAAATGCTGCCGTTGTGCCAGGATCAGAAAATTGCTGTCATTCCCTGGTCACCGCTGGCGCGGGGCCTGCTGACGGGCAACCGGAGCCGGGAGCGCAACGAAACCGACCGGGCCAAAACCGATGCCTTTGGGAAATCGCTGTATACACGCGATGACGATTTCATTATTGCTGACCGGGTGACTCAACTGGCTGAAACCCGCGGTGTGGCCGCTGCCCAGATCGCGTTGGCCTGGATGCTCACGAAGCCTGCCATTACGGCTCCTATTATCGGAGCCAGCAAACCGGGTCATCTGGAGGATGCGGTGGGAGCACTTTCGGTGACTCTGTCGGCTGAAGAAATTCAACACCTGGAAGAACCCTATCAGCCGCATCCGGTTTTGGGCTTTTCATAAAATTTAGTCAACACATCGGACTGCCGAAGCGGAGCCACGGAGAACACAGAGATATAAAAAATTTTCTCTGTGTTTTTGTGGCTCCGTGTTGAATAGTCTGTAAACAGATTAATATCTACCAGACATTTGGCACCTTCATTTTATTCATTTACCTTAGCATCTAAGATATTTATCGACTAAGATGAACGATGACCTTATTACGCGAGTTAGGAGGCTGACCCAGCAACATGCTTATTCCTCAATTCAGATGCACGAAGCTGTTGCCCGACAGGCCGGACTATCGGGTACTGACCACAAATACCTGGGGTTTCTGATCCAGAAAGGGCCGATGGCCGCCGGCGAACTAGCCGGTTTAACCGGCCTGACGACGGGTGCCATCACGGGCCTGATCGACCGGTTTGAAAAGAGAAAGCTGGTAAGAAGACGATTTGCGGAAGACGACCGACGGAAGGTGATCATTGAGCCCGACATCCCGGCTATCATGTCGTTGCTAGAACCGCTTTACAAAGAATTTCGCAGCCGGTCCGAACAGCTCATCGCTTCCTTTTCCGACGAGGAGATCAACGTCATCGAAGCCTACTTCCGGAAGGCCATCGACATCGCGAACGAAACAACCCACAAGCTCAACAACCCGGAACCATGATCATGAAGCAGTTTAATTCCTATACACTTGATTTTCAGGAAATCGATCGGACGCAGTTGGCCCTGGTCGGCGGAAAGGGCGCGAATCTGGGCGAACTTTCCCGAATCGAAGGCGTCCGGGTGCCGGTTGGTTTCTGTGTGACGACCGAAGCGTTTAAACGAATCATTGCCGAAGCCCCTGCCCTGGATGAGTTACTGGATCGATTGTCCCGGTTAAGGGCAGACGACCGGAATGAAATCGCTGCCGTGAGCGAAGCCATTCGCCGGGTTATCGAAGCGATCACCGTTCCTCAGGAAATTACAGCCGCGATCGTTGCTAACCTAAACCGCCTGGGAGCAAATGCGGCTTATGCCGTACGGTCCAGCGCCACGGCTGAAGATCTGCCGACGGCTTCTTTTGCCGGCCAGCAGGATACCTATCTGAACATCATTGGGAAAGAGGCTATTCTGAAGCACATCAGCCAGTGCTGGGCGTCGCTGTTCACGGATCGGGCGGTCTTCTACCGGATGCAGAACGGATTCGATCACCGTAACGTCCAACTGGCGGTGGTGGTGCAGCAGATGGTCTTCCCACAGGTGGCAGGCATTTTGTTCACGGCCGACCCGGTCACGGGCAATCGGAAGGTGTCGGCCATCGATGCCGGCTTCGGTCTGGGCGAGGCTTTGGTTTCTGGCCTGGTGAAGGCCGATCATTACAAAGTGCGCGGTGGCAAGATCACCGACCAGCAGGTAGCCGCCAAGAAACTGGCTATCTACGCCTTGCCGGACGGCGGTACGAACGAACAGGAGCTTGATCCTGAACAACAGAATCGTCAGGCGTTGTCCGACGAGCAGATCGGACAACTGGAACAGGTTGGCAGAAGGATCGAAGCGCATTTCGGCTGTCCGCAGGACATCGAATGGTGTTTGGTAGACGGTAGCTTTTATGTCGTTCAGAGCCGATCGATCACGACCCTGTTTCCCATTCCGGAAGTGGCTGACCAGCAAAACCACGTCTATGTATCCGTAGGTCACCAGCAGATGATGACCGAAGCCATGAAACCATTGGGCATCGCGTTCTGGCAGCTGGCGGCTGGTCGGCCCATGTATACCGCGGGTGGCCGGTTGTTCGTGGATGTGGCACCGGATCTCGCTTCACCGGCCCGCCGGGAAATGCTGGTAAATGTTCTGGGCAAATCCGATCCGCTCATCAAAGACGCTCTGGAGACTGTTCTGGAGCGGGACGGTTTCATTCCGTCGTTGCCGGACGAAAAGCCGGAACCGCAGCCTGGTAAAAGCAGTCGGGAGCTGAAAGACTATCAGGCGCAGATCGAATACGATCCGACTCTCGTTCCGGATCTGATTCAGCGCCACCAGGCATCGATAACTACGCTGAAACAGGCTATTCGGACCAAATCAGGACCTGAACTGCTGGATTTTATCCTCGACGATACCCAGGAGTTAAGAAAGAATCTTTCCGATCCGCGGGGCTTTAGGGCGATCATGACGGCTATGAACGCGGCTTATTGGATCAATGAAAATATGCAGGCGTGGCTGGGTGAAAAGAATGTAGCGGATATACTGGCTCAGTCGGTACCGAACAACATTACCTCGGAAATGGGGCTGGCTCTGTTAGACGTCGCCGATGCGATCCGTCCGTATCCGGAAGTAATTGCGTATTTGCAGCGGGTGGCCGACGACCACTTCCTGGACGAACTCCCTAAGCTGGAGGGTGGTACCGAAACCCGGAAGGCCATCGACGCTTTTCTGACCCGATATGGCATGCGATGTGCCGGTGAAATCGACATCACCAAACCCCGCTGGATCGAAAAGCCGACGACGCTATTGCCCATCATTCTGAGTAACCTCAAAAATTTTGGACCGGGCGAAAGTCGGCGGAAATTTGAGCAGGGTTTGCGGGAAGCGTCGAACAAGGAACAGAAGCTGCTGGAACGGCTGAAGCAACTGCCGGATGGCGAGCGGAAAGCCGAAGAAACCAGCCAGAAGATCGACCTGCTCCGAAATTACGCCGGTTACCGCGAATATCCCAAATACGGCAAGATCTGTCGCTACCTGGCCTACAAGCAGGCGTTGTTGACAGAAGCCGAACGACTCGTACAGGCTGGCGTCATGCCGGAAAAAGAAGACATATACTTCCTTACGTTTGACGAGCTACGCGAAGTAGTTCGCACACAACAACTGGACGCTCAACTCATTGCCAACCGAAAAACAGCCTATAAGCACTACGAGAAGCTGACGCCCCCGCGGGTGTTCACTTCGGAGGGCGAAATCATTACGGGCCAATACAAACGAGAGCATCTCCCGGCCGGAGCCATTGTCGGCCTGCCGGTTTCGTCGGGGGTGATCGAAGGGCGAGCGCGGGTCATTCTGAGCATGGAAAAGGCCAGCCTGGAAGCGGACGATATTTTGGTCACTACCTTCACCGACCCCAGCTGGACGCCCTTGTTCGTATCCATCAAAGGCCTGGTTACCGAAGTGGGTGGGCTGATGACCCACGGAGCCGTAATCGCCCGCGAATACGGTCTACCCGCCGTTGTGGGTGTAGACAGCGCCACCAAACTCATCAAAGACGGGCAGCGCATCCGGGTGAATGGAACGGATGGATACGTGGAAATCCTCTAAACGGAGATGGTTTAAAAGTCATCCATACGGTTGGAACCGTAAAATACTCCTAAAACCTGTTTGAGTAGACCGAACAAATCCTTGTATTTATGAGGTGCGTCGTCTCAAATCTAAATCGCTATGGCTGGTATCGATCGAAAAACATTCCTGAAAGAAATGTCGCTGCTGGCGGGGGCCTCCCTCGTATCAGGCACGGCGCTGGCAACTGAACTGACGCGGAAAAAAGCGTCGGTCAAACTGGGCTTCGTGACGTACTTATGGGGCAAAGACTGGGATTTGCCCACGCTCATAAAAAATTGTGCCGATACGGGTTTGCTCGGCGTAGAGCTTCGCGTGGAGCATGCACACAAGGTTATGCCCGACCTGAACGCAGCTCAGCGGAAGGAGGTTAAAAAGCGATTTGCCGACAGCCCGGTTCAACTGGTGGGACTGGGTACCAACCAGCAGTTCGATTACGTCGATCCGGCCCAGCTAAAAGCATCCATGGAGCGGGCCAAAGCGTTCATCCGGTTGAGTGCGGACGTGGGCGGTACGGGCGTCAAGGTGAAACCCAACGCCCTGCATAAAGAGGTTCCGGTCGAAAAAACACTGACCCAGATTGGCGAGTCGCTCAATGAACTGGCCCGCTACGGCGCAGAGCTGGGGCAACAAATTCGGCTGGAAGTACACGGGGAAGAAACCCAGGAGCTGCCCAACATCAAAGCGATTATGGACGTAGCCAGCCACCCCAACGCGACGATCTGCTGGAACTGTAACCCGCAAGATCTGAACGGCAAAGGCTTTGCGTATAATTTCAACCTGGTCAAAAATCGGTTTGGTGCTACGTGCCACGTCCGCGAACTCGACCGGACCGATTACCCGTACCAGGAACTGCTGACGAACCTGGTCAGGATGAACTACGACGGCTGGGTACTGCTCGAATGCCACACAAACCCGCCCGACAAAATCAGTTCCATGAAAGAGCAGCGTGCCGTATTCGACCGAATGATCGCGAACGTGTAAACTGCCCTCCAGCAATGTGTAGGCATTGCTAGGTTTCTTACTGATCAATTTTGTAGTTTTAAGTATGAAACTGCTCACACTGACTATTCCTGATACCCTGGACCTTGATGACCGTGAAGCCGCCATGCTCCTGGCGACGCGGTTGTATGAGCAGGGTAAACTTTCACTCGGACAGGCCGCGGAGATGGCTGGGTACAGCAAACGGACGTTTATGGAGCTTTTAAGCCAGTATAACGTATCGATCTTTAATTACGACCCCAGTGAATTAACCAGTGACATCGATAATGCCGGCCACTTTTATCTCCGGCGCTAGTTGTCTGATTCTCCTGGAAAAAATTGACGAATTGCACCTGCTTCAGAATCTTTTTGGAGAAATCGTTACCACACAGATTGTCGTAGATGAATTTGGTAAGTCTTTACCAGATTAGATCCATATACAGAACCCCGCTGATGTAAGAAGTAGATTGATACTCGAAGCCACGCTCGATAAAGGCGAAGCGAGTGCAATCGCTCTGGCACTTGAGCAGGATGAGTGCCTTTTAATTATAGACGAGCAGAAGGGACGAAAACTGGCCCGGCAATTAGGCTTGACGATTACCGGGACATTAGGTGTGTTGGCGCAGGCCAGGCTGAAGGGCTACATACCAGCGCTTAAGCCATTGCTGGACAAAATAAAGCAAACAGACTTTCGGATAAGTGAGCAATTGATCCTGGAGATCATAAAACAGGTAGGCGAATAATAACCGAAAGCTACGACCACTCCCACTTCATTTTGGCTACAACATCCGCCGTTTTGGCTACGGTTGCCCGGCCGGAAGGGTAGACCTTTGCGTTCGTACCTGAAGAACAAAAAAGTATGATTCACGCAAAGGGATATGCTGCGCAAAGCGCTGAAACGGACCTGGCTCCGTGGAATTTTGACCGTCGGGACGTTGGCCCCCACGACATCCTGATCGACATTGCCTATTGTGGGGTTTGCCACACCGATATTCACCTGACCCGTAATGAGTGGTTTCCCGGCCTGTTCCCGATGGTGCCAGGCCACGAGATTGTAGGCATCGTCGGCCAGATCGGTGACCACGTTACGAAATTTAAACCCGGCGACCGGGCCGCGGTGGGCGTGATGGTCGATTCGTGCCGGGAATGCGAAGAATGCCGAAACGGACAGGAGCAATTTTGCAGCGTAAGTCCGGTGGTGACCTACAACAACCTGGACCACTACGGTATGCCTGCCTATGGTGGGTATGCCAATAACATCGTTCTTAATGAAGATTTTGCGCATCACGTCTCCGAAAAACTAGACTTCGCTGCGGTGGCGCCGTTGCTGTGCGCGGGTATTACGACCTATTCGCCCCTGCGCCGATGGAATGTGGGCAAAGGCCACAAACTGGCCGTGGTCGGGTTGGGTGGTTTAGGACACATGGCCGTAAAATTCGGGGTAGCCTTTGGAGCCGAAGTGACGGTGCTGAGCACGTCGCCCGGTAAGGAAGAGGCCGCCAAAAAATTGGGTGCACACCATTTTGTAGTGACGAAAGACGAAGAACAGATGAAATCGGCAGCCCGGTCGTTCCACTACATTCTGGATACCGTAGCCGCTAACCATGATGTCAATCCGTACCTGGCCCTACTGAAAACCAATGGAGTATACATCAACGTCGGGATGCCTGCCGAACCCTGGCAACTGCCTTCCTTTACCTTGGCTACGGGCAACAAAGTCGTTACAGGCTCGGGAGCGGGCGGACTGCCCGAAACCCAGGAAATGCTGGATTTCTGCGCCGAACACAACATTGTGGCCGATATTGAACTGATCGACATCAAAAGCATTCATACTGCTTTCGAACGAATGCTGAAAGGAGACGTGTTGTATCGTTTTGTTATCGACATGGCAACGCTGTAAGAATAGCACCGCCCGGGCGGTGCTATAAACCTGTAAACCGTATGAGTAAAGAAGCGCCGTATAAGTTCTATTCCGTTGCCGAGCTGCACCAAGCGCTGGGTCTGCCCAAACCGGTACACCCGCTGGTAAGTCTGAGCAATTACCAGGACATAACTGCCGATGTAGCGGACCTGGCGAAAGGCCTGATCACGAGCCTGTACAAGATCTCGTACAAAAAGTATTTTACGGGTAAAGCCCGGTACGGGCAGCATTACTACGACTTCAACGAAGGGGGGCTCTGCTTCGTTTCTCCGAACCAGCTGATCTCCGAAGCCGAACCCCGCGGCAACTACGAAGGCTTTACGCTGATGATTCATCCGGATTTCATCCGGACGTATCCGTTGGGTAAAGCCATCAAAAACTATGGCTTCTTTTCGTATGCCTCCAATGAAGCGCTGCACCTGTCGGAGAAGGAGAAAGAGATGATGATGGGCGTGTTCCGGAGTATCGGCGATGAACTGGCGCAACCCATCGACCAGTTCAGTCAGGATGTAATTGTGTCGCAGATCGAGTTGCTGCTCAATTACAGCAACCGGTACTACAACCGTCAGTTCCTGACCCGCAAAGCCGTCAACCACGACATGCTGACCCGGCTGGAAGCGTTGCTGGATGAGTATTTCGACAGGCAGAAAACCCTGACGGAAGGCTTACCGACGGTTCAGTACATTTCTGACCAGCTGAATGTGTCGCCCCATTACCTGAGCGATATGCTCCGGTCATTGACGGGTCAGAATACCCAGCAGCACATTCATGCGAAACTGATCGAGAAGGCAAAGGAAATGCTGAGTTCGAGTAAGCTGACCACCGCTGAAGTAGCCTATCAACTGGGCTTCGAGCACCCGCAGTCGTTCAACAAAATCTTCAAGCGCAAGACCAACGTTTCGCCGATCGAGTTCCGCCAGTCGTTCAATTGATCGGGACCACTGATTTCTGTGATGGTTGGGATAAACTATGATCTTAATTGGTCATAATTTATCAATTATAGCATCGATCTGGCGATTATCTTGCGTCGAGGTATGACCCCGTAGGGGTCATACATACCAATTGGCTGTTTTGTTAGTTAGATTTACGGAATCACCTGAAGCCCATCGTTCTATATTACCCACCCACCAAACCACTATGTCTTACTGCCGCGCTATCGAAACCATGTCCGATGAGCGAAAAGCCCTGCATAAAGCCTATCACGACCACCAGTACGGCTTTCCTATCCACGACGACAATGAGCTGTTCTGCCGACTGGTGCTGGAGATCAATCAGGCTGGTCTGAGCTGGGAAACCATCCTGAAAAAGGAAGCCGGTTTTCGAAAAGCATACGATAATTTTACGATTGCGACAGTAGCCGCTTATACCGACGCGGACCGGGAACGACTGATGGCTGATCCGGGTATTATTCGCAACCGCCTGAAGATCAACGCGGCTATTGAAAATGCGAAAACCATCCGGCAACTACAGGTCGAGTTCGGTTCGTTTGAAACGTGGCTGGAACAGCACCATCCGAAGACTAAAGCCGAATGGGTAAAGCTGTTCAAAAAAACCTTCCGCTTTACGGGCGGTGAGATCGTCAACGAATTTCTGATGAGCATCGGTTATCTGCCCGGCGCCCACTCTGCCGACTGTGCGGTCTACCAGCAGGTAGCCGAAGCCCGGCCACTGTGGATGCAGCCGCTGTGGACGAAGCAGGCGGAAGGGTAGCGCATCTGGTAAAGTCTAACGCAAAACAGGCTGTTCGATGAAGATAGGCGTAGCCCAAACCCGACCCGTCAAGGGGGATATTCAGCAGAACATCGGGAAGCACAAAAAGCTGATCGAACTGGCGGTTGCCGAAGGGGCCGATGTGCTTATCTTTCCTGAGCTTTCCCTGACGGGTTACGAACCCAGACTGGCGAGTCAACTGGCAACCACTCTGGCCGATAGCCGCTTCGATCCGTTTCAGCAACTAGCCGATGCACACGCGCTGACGATTGGCGTAGGTATGCCGATCCGAAGCGATGGAGGTATCCTGATTGGGATGCTTATTTTTCAGCCGAACCAGCCCCGGCAACTGTACGCGAAACAGCATTTACACGCCGACGAATACCCATTTTTTGTTCAGGGCCAGGAGCCGGTCTTTCTGACCACGGAAACCCACAAACTGGCGCTGGCCATCTGCTACGAGCTTTCGGTACCCGAACACGCCGAAAAAGCCCATACAAGCCGGGCGGACATCTATATCGCCAGCGTTGCAAAATCGGCAACCGGGGTCGAGAAAGCAGCCGAACGCTTATCGGCTATTGCCAGCGAGTATTCGATGACCGTGCTGATGGCAAACAGCGTTGGCTACTGCGACAATTTTGACAGCGCCGGAAAATCAGCCATCTGGAATGCCAACGGCGTACGGGTCGGGCAATTGAACGAGGAGCAGGAAGGCGTACTATTGATCGATACGCAAACGCAGACGGTGATTGAAAAGCGCCTGGAAGAAACCTCCCGCGTTGGCTGAGAAGCCGTAGGTTATTTTTTTTGTCATTCCGACGAAGGAGGAATCTTAAGGTCTCCTCACAAGATAACTTAAGATTCCTCCCTGCGGTCGGAATGACAAGAGCAGCGAATTACTTCCCTAAATCCTGCACGAGCGCATTCAGCAGGGCGCTTTTCTGCTGCAGATCATAAATGTACTCCCAGAACATCACGCCCGCCAGGTGCTTCGAGCGAACGTAGTCGGCCCGGTTTTTGAGCGATTCTGGATCGGCATAGGAGATGAACATGTGTGTGGTCGGGTTCCACAAATACGGCGATTTCGCGGTGTCGTCCCAATAGCGTGTAAAGCCGTTTTTATTGATGTATTTGGCTATCAGCTCATCGTAACTGATGAAATAATGCTTGCCGGGTGCGGGTTGGTACAAACCGTTGTTCTGGTCGGGCGCATCGGTCCAGCCGCGGCCATAAAACGGAACCCCGAGTACGATTTTACTGGCCGGAACACCCGCTTTGATATGCCCTTCGACGGCCGTTACACTGCCGGTGCGAGCGTGCGGCTCCTTATCCGACTGGTAGAGCGGGCTATGGTGACCCGTCTGTTTGTCGTTGCCGTGGTACAGATCGTAGGTCATGATGTTCACGTAGTCGAGGTATTTCTGCGCATTCCCCAGCTCCGTATGGTTCACAAAGGCCGTGTCGCCCCCGGTGGCTGCCGTCAGCAGATAGTGGTTTTTACCCGTTCGGTTGTCGGCTTTGCCCTGCACGTCGAGCCGGTCGCGGAGGGCTTTCAGGAAAAGCGTGTAATTGGTTTTGTCTTCGGGCCGGAAGATGTTGCCCGCCCCAACCTGATCCGGGTATTCCCAGTCGATATCGACACCATCCAGTTTATGCTTTTTGAGAAGCGCCACGGCCGCGTTGGCGAATTTCCGGCGCGACGCATCGGTCAGGGCGGCATCCGAAAAATATTTGCAGCCACCCCAGCCCCCAATCGAAATCAGGATTTTAAGGTCTTTGTTGGCCGACCGCAGGGAGGTAAGCGCTGCCAGATTCGCATCGTCTTTAGCCTTCAGGGGTTCCAGTTCGCCGTTTTTGTCCGGCACGGCGAACGCGTAGTTGATGTGGGTAAGCTTCTGAGGATCAATCTGGTCCTTGGTCCAGCCATTGCCCGTTACGTAACCGATGACTACATAAGGGTGCGTCGGTTGAGCCAAAATAGGCTGAATTCGGAGTGAAAAAACAACAGCCAGCAGGATCGCCAGGCGGTATATCGAATGTTGCATTGATGAAAAATAGAGGTGGTAGACATGCAAAGATAAGCAAGCCCGCGGCTTAGGAAGTCCGATATGCACGTTAAGCGCGCTTTTCCGACAGTTCAGTACACAGGTGCTTTGGCGTCATCGACGGTTTCGACATCTTTACGGGGCATGGAGAAACTGAACGACCGGTGGTTACGGCTGGTGGGTGTGCCGCTCATCGCAATCGTCTCGAACTTTATCTTTTTTCAACCCGCCAACGACGCCCGGCACATCAGCCGCGGACTGGCGCTTGGGGTGAGCCTGGCCGAGTGTGTGCTGGTATGGGAGGTGGCCCGGTGGGGAATTCTCTGGGCGCGTCGGCACTATCCGAGGCTCAACCAGACCACTTCCCGTATGCTGGCACAGGTCATCTGGTTTGTATTAACCACGATGCTGCAGCGGGTGCTCATCGTGTATTTCTACGATGTCACGCAGTTCTGGGGCTATCCCATGTCCGGACGGGCCTACTGGGTCAATACGCTGATCCCGTTGTTGTTTGTGGTGCCACTGGCCACGATCTATGAGGCCCGTTACCTCTACCGGCAGTGGTGGACTACGTATTACGAAGCCGAACAGCTCAAGAAAGAAGCGCTTCAGAGTCAGCTCGATTCGCTGAAAGCGCAGATCAACCCGCATTTTCTGTTCAACAGCCTCAGCACCCTGTCGTCGCTGGTGAGCGAAAACCCAAAACAGGCCGAGCGATTTATTGAAGAACTGGCGTCGGTGTATCGGTACGTGCTGCAGACCAACGAGCAACTGCTGACCACGCTCGACAGTGAACTGCAATTCATCCGGGCTTATTTTCACCTGTTGCAGATGCGATTCGGGCGGAGCGTCGAACTCGATATAACCGTCGATGATCGATATTGTCGTTACCTGATTCCGCCCCTGACCTTGCAGTTGCTGGTTGAAAACGCAGTTAAACACAACACCGCATTGCCGACGAAGCCGCTCCTGATTCGGCTGTATGTCGATTCGAATAACAACCTGATTGTCAGTAACACACGCCGTCGAAAGCAGAACCGGGTACCGTCGAACCAGACAGGACTGGCCAACATCACAACCAAATACCGGCTGCTGGGCCAGCCCGAGGTCGTGGTGCAGCAAACCGACGCGTACTTCCGGGTCCTTGTGCCGCTCATCCCCGAAAATCGCCATGACTATACTCATCATTGAAGACGAAGAACCGACTGCCCGCAAACTCCAGCGGCTGCTGACCGATGTGGCACCGGAAGCCGAGGTGGTGGGCATGACCATCAGCGTAGAGGAGTCGGTCGACTGGTTGCGGACGCACCCGAAGCCGGAGCTGATTCTGATGGACATCGAACTGGCCGACGGGCAGAGCTTCGACATTTTCAGCCGCGTTGCCGTCACTAGCCCGGTTATTTTCACCACGGCCTACGACGAGTATGCTATCCGGGCGTTCAAGGTCAACAGCATCGACTACCTGCTCAAGCCGGTGAAAGAAGCGGACCTGCGCCAGGCCCTGAATAAGCTCCAGGCGATGAAAGACGCCCTGGCCGAATCGGTGAGCCGGGCCGACCCGAACCGACTGGAAGCCTCCCTCACCAACCTACTCGACTACCTACAACAAACCCTGCCTTCCCCGCCCACTACTCCGCGCCCCCTGCTTCCGGCCACTCCCCGCGATCGGTTCCTGATCCGGCAGGGCCAGCGGCTGTTTCCGGTATCGGTCGATGATGTCGCTTTTTTCTTCTCCCGAAAGAAACTATCGTTTCTTAAGACCTACGACGAACATGAGTGGATGGTCGATTACACCATAGACGAACTAAGTCAGATGCTCGATCCGCAACGCTTTTTTCGACTCAACCGACAGGTCATCGCCGAGCTACGGGCTGTCGATAAGGTCTATCTGTATTTCAACGGAAAACTGAAAATCAATCTGCGACCGGCTTTTGAGGAAGAGGTTATCGTGAGCCGCGAACGGGCGGGTGCATTGAAACAGTGGTTGGGCGAATAAATCAGACACTTCGGTTCACGAACCCGACAGTTCGGCCAGGAGAGAGTTTCAGATAGGGTTTGTTTAAATCAGTTTTGCCCCGCTATAGCAGATTTCACTCCGCTACAGAACATAAACCACTATCACGTACGACCATTAACAGCGCGGGTCGAAACCCGCGACGCCTGGCAATGAAAACGATCCTGACTATCCTGCTGTTTCATCTGACGCTAAGCCTGTCGACACGGTGCCAACCCCTGACGCCCGACCAGCTTCAGGCCGATTTTGCCCGCTTCCGAACCGCGCTTACCGAAGTACATCCGGAAATGTACCGCTATACGCCGAAGCCAACCTTCGATTCGCTGTTTGCGGCTACGGCTGCGCAACTGAACCGCCCCATGACGCAGCAGGAGTTATACAGAACGATGATGCCGTTGCTGGTTGCCCTGCGCGATGGGCACATCAAATGGATCGTTTCGGGAAAAGACGAGCATTATCCGTTTTCTTCTGATCGACTATTCCCGCTGAAACTGTATTTTCTGGGCGAAAAAGCCTGGGTAGTTGGCAACTACGGAACCGGTGCTGTTCCCGATGGTGCCGAAGTGACCGCCATCGACGGGAACCCGATGGCGGGCATCGTTCAGAACCTGCTGCCCAACATGACGTTTGCCGACGGCAATCGGGTAGGCGGGAAGCTGGAAGACATGAACCGGTATTTTTCGGGGTATTATGCTACGTTTATCGGCGCACCCGATGCCTTTGTGGTGACGTACCGGGTTGGCAACGAGGAAAAATCAGCGACGCTTGCCCCCGTCACGGAATCGATGATCAAAGCCTATACCGAATCGCACAAACCGGCTCCGCAAAAGCCGTTTCGGCTGGCGCTTGTCGATGACCGGACGGCAGTAATGACCATTACGGAATTTTTCAAGAAAGCAGAAAAGCTGTCGTTTAAGCAGTTTTTACACGATTCGTTCCGGGAAATCAAGGCAAAGAACATTCAGCATCTGGTACTCGATCTGCGGGACAACGAAGGGGGCGAAGAAGCCCTGGGCGTATTGTTGTATAGCTACCTGACCGAAAAACCCTTTCGATATTACGATCATATCAGCGTCCGGCAGAAAAAAGGGGTTTCGTTTCCAGCCTGGACCTCGGCGCTGTATCGAAAAGCCAAGTGGCTGGCCGTAAAGAAGCGGGGCGACAGCTATGTGTTTGCCTGGCATCGTGGCCTTCGGACAACTAAACCCCGGCGGGACGCCTATCGCGGAAAACTATATGTGCTACTCAACGGCAATAGCTTTTCCGTTACTACCGAATTCGCGGCCCGCGCGCATGCCGACGGCCGAGCCACCTATATCGGTCAGGAAAGCGGGGGCGGCTATAAGGTCAACAGCAGCGGGATTTTTACCATTACGCAACTGCCCCATTCGAAAATCGACCTGGGAATCGGTATGTTCGGGTTCAATATGGCGAACGTATCGGCCTACCCGCATGCCGACCGGGGTATTATTCCCGACCATATCGTCGAACCCACCGCCGAGGATGTACTGGCCCACCGCGACCGGGTTCTGGAATACACCCTAAAACTGCTTCAGTCGCAACCAGCCACGCTGAGTAGAACCCGGTAGGACCGACCAGGGCGGTCCTGAGAAGTTAGAAGTTACTCGCTGGCGTATTTTTGGCGAATCCGCCGGGCTACATCATCGGCCAGAGCTTCCTGCATGCGGTCCAGCAATTGCCCGCGCGAAGGCGGAAACGGGTCGGCGCTTTTCAGGCTTTGGCCGTTCAGCGCCCGGTCGTCGCCACTGAAGGTTTGCCACTCGGTCGCCCAGCTACGGCTTTCCCAAACCGGCTCCTCCCACAGCACCCGACCGGTTTGCGTATCCAGCGCCCGCATGCGCAGGTCCAGCCCTGCCTGAATTTCCCGTCGGTAGGTCGTCAGTGTACCCTGTACTTTTTCCATGACGTCGACTTTGGTCGAATCATTGATTTTCTTCTCCCCGACTTTATACTCCTGACTGCTGTAGACCGTGGTCGACGAAGACGAATTGCTTTCGCTAAACGCCTTATAGCTCGTCACGACCATCTGGATGGCCTGATGAATGGGGTAACCATCGCCTGCCGACTCCGTAGGTAGGTATAGCTGCACGAAAGGCGACGGGTTCGTATGGCGGCTAATTTGCCGGAGAATCAACTGATAGAGTTCCTGGTTATCGGCGGGGCTTATTTCGGGCGTCGGGCTGATGGGTTCGATCACCACCCGTAGAATCGCGAAGGGCAGCGCATCAGCGGCTTTGCCGCGAGCCTGTCGGTAATCGGGTACCCAGTCCAGGGCTTTGCGGTAGTTCAGGTACGCATCTTTGGCCGCCAGACGGTTTTCTTCCCGGTATAGAAAGGCCTGCTCGGCAACATCATAGCGGTCGGCAGCTGCCAGTTCCCGGGTTTCCTGCTGCCGATCCTGATACGACGCCGGGTAGTTGGCCAGCCAGTCGTCGGTGCAGGTCTGGCAACCCCGACGGGCGTTGTCGGTGAGGGTCTGGAGTTGTTCGTATTCCCGATAAATGCCTTCCCACCGAAAGGCCTCGCGGCTGGCGGGCGACGATAGCCGTCGGATGGCCGTCTGATGTTGCTCGTAGGCCTGCACGAATGCCTGTTGTAGCACCTTCGTAGCCATCGGGTGGCCGCGCTTGCTGAAGCCGGGGTTTTGCTGAAGCCGGTGGGCCGCTTTCTGGACTGCCAGATCGAAGTGGCCCCGGTTGAGGGCTGATTTGCCGCTGCTGCACCCGTTGAGCAGAACGGCAAGAATCAGTAGAAAGAGGAAAGGGCGGATCATAGCCTTAAAATACGATTTTCTGAACATTCGATTACACACCGTGTAGTTGGTTTATCTTTGATTCAGAAAAAAGGCTGGCCGTTGGTTGGCTTGTCAGATAAATTATGTCGAAACACCGACGCCACCACTCCGCCGAAAAGCTCCTCGGCACCTCGCCCGGTACGCTCACCTATGTTGGTGAAGAAATCGAACACGCCACCAAAATCAAACGCATCGAATACGACGCGACCGAATACCATATCGATGACTCCAGCAAGCTCAGCGCCTGCCGGTTGCCTAGCGACAACACGCCTTACGTGACCTGGGTCGACGTGGATGGCATTCACGAACCTAAAGTGGTGGCGGCTCTGGGGCAGCAGTATCACCTGCACCCGCTGTTGCTCGAAGATGTGCTCAATACAGAGCAGAAACCCAAAATCGATATCTACGACGCCACCCCCAACGGCGACGGACCGACGGCGACGGGACCGGTTAGCCCGGTGGTCTACGTCACGCTCAAAATGCTTCATCATAGTCGCCAGCGGCAGGAACTGGACATCGAGCACGTAAGTCTGGTGCTGGGAAAAAACTACCTGGTTTCGTTTCAGGAAGAGCGTTCGAAGGATATTTTCGAACCCATCATCGACCGGATCAAAGCGTCGTCGGGCAAAACCCGAAGGAACGGTGCCGATTACCTGCTCTATGCGCTGATGGACGTTATCGTCGACCATTATTTTCTGATCACCGAACGCATCGGAGAGAAAATGGATGAGCTCGAAGACCAGATCGTGCAGGAGCGGGCCAGCCAGCAAACGCTAGCGACGCTATACACCCTCAAGCGCGAACTGGCCTTCATTCGCCGGGTCGTGCAACCCCTGCGCGACATTGTCGGTACGCTGCTGCGGGAAGAATCCGAACTGATTCAGCGCAATACTCTACCGTATCTGCACGACCTGGCCGATCATATCAATCAGGTCATCGAAACCCTCGAATCGTATCGGGAAGTCATTGCGGGCCTGATGGACGTGTATTATTCGATCGTCAGCAACCGCATGAACTCGGTCATGAAAACCCTGACGATCATCTCGTCGATTTTCATTCCCCTCACCTTTATTGCCGGTATTTACGGCATGAACTTCAACAACATGCCCGAACTGCGCTCGCATAACGGCTATTTTTGGGTTTTAATCACCATGGCCGTCATTGCCGGTGGCGAAATCATTTACTTCCGACGGCGTGGGTGGATGTGAAAGCCGCTCGTCGGACAAGAGCGGGAAATGGGATGTACATAGGTATGCAAACAAAAGATAGTCAATTGGTTAATAGCCGGTGGATTACAGACTCCCGGCAGGTGACAGGTAGCGGCACTGCTGAACAACTGGCAAACAGCGTGTTTTTCGCCATTCAGGGCGATCACCACGACGGCCACGAGTTCGTCGGCGAGTTGTACCGGAAAGGGGTGCGGCAGTTTGTGGTCGAGCGCCCGGCACTGACGCCCGATCGCCGGGCCGAATTGGCGGCCTATCCCGATGCGCAGTTTATCGAGGTCGATAGTAGCCTGCAGACGCTACAAAAACTGGCTGCCAGCCACCGGCGGCAGTTTCGCATTCCGGTGATCGGCATTACGGGCAGCAACGGGAAAACCATCGTGAAAGAGTGGCTGGCGCAACTGTTGTCCGGCGGCTCGCTACCCGATGAGTTTGTGGTGGCGAAAAGCCCGAAAAGTTATAATTCGCAGTTGGGTGTGCCGCTGTCGGTGCATGAACTAGATGAGAGTCATACGCTGGGTATCTTCGAAGCCGGAATTTCCAAAGCCCACGAGATGCAGGCGCTGGAAACCGTTATCCGGCCTACCATCGGCATTTTTACCAATTTAGGTACGGCTCATGACGAAGGCTTCCGGACTCGGAAACAGAAAATCGCCGAAAAACTGCGCCTGTTCATCCACGCTGACACCCTGATCTACTGCAATGATTACAAGGAAATCGACGATGAGGTAAATCTGTTGCTGAAAGCCGTCAATCCAGCCATGCAATTCGTAACCTGGTCGCTGACGGGCAACGCGGCAACCTATCAGGCGGTGCTTGACCAGGACCGCCTGCGCTTGAGCAGCCAGGCAGGTACGCTTCGGTTGACGCTGCCGTTTATGGACCCCGCGTCGGTCGAGAATCTACTCCACTGTATCGTGGCCATGCTGACCCTGCGCGACTGGCGTACCGACGACATACAAGCACGGCTGAATCGGCTGCGTCCGGTTTCGATGCGGCTGGAACAGAAAGAAGGTATCAACAACTGCGTGCTCATCGACGATTCATACAATAACGATGTTGCCGGGCTGCAACTGGCCTTGCGGTTCCTGAACCAGCAGACGACCCGGAACCGCCGGGCGGTCATTTTGTCCGATGTGTTGCAGTCGGGTCAGCCCGAAACCGATCTCTACGGGCAGGTTGGTGAACTGATGCGGGTTAATGCCGTTGAAGAGTTCGTCGGCATTGGCCCGATTCTGAGCCGGAATGCTGCTTTCTTCCCGCCGGAAAGCCGGTTTTATGCCGATACGAATGATTTTCTGGCCCACTTTCCGTTCCATGAACTGAGAGATAGTACCGTGCTGGTAAAGGGCGCACGCCCTTTTTCGTTCGAGCGGATCGTGCATCGGCTGGAGCGGAAAGTGCACGGCACGGTGCTTGAAATCAATCTGGATGCGCTCACCAATAACCTGAACTACTACCGCGAAAAAGTTGGGGTGGATACCAAAATCATGGTGATGGTGAAAGCCTTTGCCTACGGGAGCGGGAGCGCAGAAGTGGCACAACTACTTCAGTTTCACCGGGTCGATTACCTGGCCGTGGCCTACGCCGACGAAGGCGTATCGCTCCGACAGAATGGCGTCGATCTGCCCATTATGGTCATGAACCCGGCTCCCGAAACCTTTGCCACCCTGCTGGAATACGGTCTCGAACCCGAAATTTACAGCACGCGGTTACTGCGTGAGTGGGGGAGGTTTGTGGGGGAAGAGCAGGGATGGGGTAGGGCAGAGGGCGTAGGGTCTGGGGGGCAGACTCCGCGTATACCACCCTCTGCCCTGCGCCCTCTGCCCTACCCCATTCACCTCAAAATCGACACGGGCATGCACCGGCTGGGATTTCTGGAAAGTGAGTTGCCGGCCGTAGTGGACTACCTGAATCAGCATCCGCGGTTGCGGGTTGCGACGGTGTTCAGCCACCTGGTTGGGGCCGATGAGGCTCAGTTCAACGCTTTTTCGCAGCAGCAGTACGAAAGCTTTATGCGCAGTACCGCTCAACTGGAAACCGGCCTCGGTTATCGACCTACGCGCCATCTGCTCAATTCGGCGGGCATCGTGCGGTTTCCGGCCTATAAGCTCGATATGGTTCGGTTAGGGATCGGTCTGTACGGCGTCGAAGCCAGCGGAATCGAGCCCACGGCCCTGCAAACCGTCGGTACCTTACGAACCGTTATCAGCCAGATCAAAACCGTACCGGCGGGCGAGTCGGTGGGTTATAGCCGCCAGGGCCGGCTGGATCATGACGCGCGCATTGCCACACTGGCCATCGGGTATGCCGACGGATACGACCGGCGACTGGGCAATGGCGTCGGTGCGGTGTGGGTGAACGGAACCCGCTGCCCGACGGTGGGAAATATCTGCATGGATATGACGATGATCGACGTCACACAGGCGTCGGCCAATGAAGGGGACGAGGTCACTGTTTTCGGCGTTGAACTGCCTATTCTGGACCTGGCCAGGCAAATCGGCACCATCCCCTACGAGATTCTGACCGGAGTTAGCGAGCGTGTCAAGCGGGTGTTTTTCAAAGAAGGAAATTAAGTTCGCCTGCTGGTGTCCGTGCCATTCGACCCAAAAGCCAGCCCGTTGGTAGTAAACTGACCGGGTTGACTTTCGGGTGCGAAACGAGCTTGTGCGTTTACGGCTCACCGCCCATCAATACCGTTTCAGGATTATGGAAATTGGCCATAAAATAGTGGCGGCAATGGCTTTATTCCAGTTGGGATTCTCAGGATTTGCATTGACGGCCTTACGGCCATACCAGGCCAGTATTATACTGAATGAGCCGAAGAGTCCTATCGCTGCCATCTGATCTGGAATTTATACGGGATTAGTACTAAAGTGGTAGTATAACTAGTTTTTTACAATCGAGTTAGCAAATGAGGTGTTGGGTAGTATGAAGGCCGCCTTCTAGGTTTTATTGAATTTTTCGGGATGCCCAGACCGGGCAGGCGCTGTTGGATGTGTTTTCCTTTGTCAGGGCGAAATAATTGTGCTTTGTACACCGCCAGTAAGAAGGAACAATGCTTACAATAAATTTGGGAGCGTCTTTAAATACGGTATCGAGGATCAGAATGCGGTCTCTACCCGAAAAGACTTTGGCATTTGCGGCCGTTGTGTCTGTACTGCTGGTGTCATGCTGAATATAGATTCGCCATTCGAACGTACTTTCACGACCCCTTTGATCATATCTGGAAGCCGCTAGTATCAGCCCCGGATAGGCGTTTGTACACGGGGGAGTTACAGTAACTTCTTTTATGGACTGGCAATCCGGCCCCAAAAAATCGTCCGGGCCTACAAACGGGGGCCGTACCGGACAAGCTGTCAGGAAGGGAATAAGGCCGGCTATCCAAACCCAGGATAAACTGTATCGCATTGCCTTTGAGCATATTTCTCTAGAGACTCCGTACGGCTGGTAAAGGTTGGAAGGCTGTTGGCGAATGGCCGTGGTTGCTATGCACTCGAAAGCTTCGATCAGGGCCGAATCGACATAACTCATAGCCAGCAAGTCCGCAGCGCGGCCAGAGGAGGAGTTTGTTTTCCCAAGCCCCGCTGGAAACAAACTCCTCCTCTGGCCGCGCTGACGAAAACGCGCTATCCGAAGCTTCTGAACCGACGATTACCTACGGATAATCCGTCGGGAGAGTCGTTGATGACCCGTATCTAAAACACAAAGGTAGGTGCCGGCTGCCAGCGGAACGGCTTTCCAGTCGGCGTTGTGAACACCGGCTTCCTGGTACTGATCGGCCACCAGTTGCTGGATCAGCCGACCGTCCATATCCTGGATAAATAGGCTGGTACGGCCAGGTTTCGTCAGTACATAGCGGATGGTGGTTACCTGCTCGAAAGGATTAGGATAGGCATCGATGGTTACCGGGTAAGGTGTATCGGTTAGCTCAGTCGACAGAGAAATTACGCCCGTGTACGCCGTAAAGACCGAACCCGACCGGGCCTCGAAGCCCGCCAGCAGCAGAACCGACTGCCTGGCCCGGTAGTCGACCCGGCTACCAGCCTCCACTGTATTGGTCGCCTGCAACTGGCCGACAGCTTGTTCGAGAGCGTGCGCCCGATACCTGTTTGTCAGGAATCGGTTTGACTCAGCGGCCTGGGCGCTGACCAGCAAGGGGAAAAACCACAGCCCCTGGAGAATAAGTATCGTTCTCATCTCAGTTGCGGGTTTGGCTCAGCAAGGTGTCGACCATCTGCTCCAACTGAGCTTGTTTGTGTTTCAGCAGTTTCAGCTCCTGCGCCTGCTGCTCACCGAGCCGCTGCTGCGCCTGGTTCTGCTTTTCCAACTGAATGCTGTACAGGGTCAATTCTTCGATCTTCTCCAGGAGTTTGGCGTCCATCTTACCCAGGTCGATTCCGGTTTTAACGATCTCGGTCGCGGAAGGAACCCCCGGCAGGTGGCCCGTGCGGTTAATGGCCTGCTCGACCTGTTGTAAGCTCCTCAGCGGATAGCCAGCTTCAAAGACTTTATCCGACCAGTCGGCGGTATTTTTAACGGCAACTTTCACTTTCTCAGTCAGGATGCCCTCCTCAACAAAAAGCTTATAGCCTGCCGTTGTTTTACTGATACCGCTACCGATAATGACACCAGCCGAACTGGTGTTTTGGGCGTAGGAACCATTCGACTCCCACAAGTCGGCTGCCTGTCGGGCAGATGAGTTCGTACTGCTGGCTAGAATCACATTACCATTGCCATCTACACTCAAAAACTTGTGCTGATTCAGCGCTGTGGCGGGTGAACTACTGGTCAGGTTCTCTAAGCGTAGCCCTGAGGTATTCGTTGAGCCAGTGGTAATATGAAGCGTAGTCGTCGGCGCGGTGTTGCCGATGCCTACATTGACGGCATTTTCATTTGTTCCTCCCAGCACAATACTATTGCTCTGAGAAACTCTGGCATTGGTTCCGAAAGCCGCGGCATTGTTGATCACCGAAGTATACTCCGTAACGCTTGCCCCGACGCCGATGAAAATATTACTGGAGCCAGTCGTCGTATTATTGATAAAGCCCGTACCCGGACCCAGAAAAATATTCTGTGCGCCAGTTGTGTTATTGTAGCCCGCAAAATTTCCGATGCATGTATTTCCGGAGCCTGTCGTATTACTGTACCCCGCCTGTACGCCCAGAAAAACATTAGAAGAGCCAGTGGTATTGTTATAGCCCGCGTACCCACCCACAAAATTGTTCGAACCACCGTACGAGTTCATGTATCCAGCCCGGCTTCCTATAAAGGTATTTATTCCCCCAGTTGTATTGGCCTGGCCTGCGTTGCTGCCCATAAAGGCGTTGCCGATACCCGACGTATTGGAGGAGCCTGCATAGGTTCCTACAAATGCATTTTCGTAACCTACTGTATTATTTTGACCGGCTCCGGCTCCCAGAAAAGCATTGAAATCCCCCGTCGTATTGGATGATCCGGCTATCATTCCCAGAAACGTATTTTGCTTGCCCGTGGTATTTGCCTGACCGGCATTCCAGCCTAGAAACGTATTCAGGTTACCCGTCATGGTTGCATTGCCCGCGGAGGGACCGACCATCGTATTATAGGTGCCGGGCGTAGCCGAATTTGGCGTGTTAGCCACATAGTTGGTTTGCGCCATAAGATGGCTGCCGACCAGCAGAGGTACAAAATAGAAGAGCTTTTTCATGATTTTTTTTGGGTAAGAGAAGATCGATACTAACCATTAGAAAAGCCGAATGCGTCTGCATCAACGTGAAGTACGGCTTGGTCTGATGAAATCAGGGATTGAATGTAATGCAGGAAATAGCCATTTATTCGGGTGCTTTTCAGGTTGCCCCAAATATGAAAGAGATTGTCCCCGATCTTATAGAGGAGCCGATGGGCGCCGGTTCATCCGGATAACAGGAAGCGAACCAGTACCTGTCGATTAGTCGGAACCGGTAGGTTAGGCCGGAGAAATAGAAGGTACGCGGTTAACCGGCACGGATCGCCAACCGTTCAGCTGGATACAGAAACTTCCAGGGGCAGGTGGCCGGCCTGGTTAATCAGCCAGAATAAATACCGCTGTTGTCAATCCACTAAGCTAATCGGGGTTTCAGGGCCTGCCCATTCAGTTGCGGGCGGTTTCAAGGCGTCGGGCAGCCTCGGCAAGACGCCTGCGGCTAATAGGCAGGCGGGTCTTGCCAACGACAACCCCCGGCTGCTGCCCCAGTAAGTGGACTTCATCGATAAAAGCCGGATTGACAGCGCACATTCGGTGCAGGCGGATAAAGCTGGGTAGCAGATCGGTACAATACGACAGCGTACGGCTGATCAACAGGCTGGGAGCGTCGGTGAAATAAATGCAGGTATAGTTTCTCTGTCCGATCAGGTGAGTAATTCGATGTGTCTGGCTACCCAGCAATGAATGCCTCATAAGTCAACAACCGTTGGTTACGGGAAAACATACGGAAGAACGAGTCTGGCAGATGTTTATTCATCCTGCTACCGTTTGCTTGTTGATTTAATCGGCTAGCATACCCGATTAACTACCTGATCGGATACGGGTTGCCTTATCGATAGGTCGCCGGTTTCAGGCCCGGAATAAATCGATTCGGGATAGTCGTGTGCCGTTGGCAAACTTATTTAATTAAAAGACATCTATAAATTGACCCATTTTGTTATAAAATATAACAATTTGTAAATATGAAAGTTATCGATTAAGAAATTTATAAGTATATTTAAGGTTTCTTAGGGGTAATTACTTATACATTTGTTCCGTTGGACTACTTTGCCTACTGCCTTTGTTATGAAAAATAATCTTTTCGTTACAGCTCTCTGTCTGTTTCTTTTTCTGACGAGGCTTAGCGTAGCGCAGATTGGTATCGGTACTACGGCGCCCGATCCGAGTGCGCAGTTAGATGTCCGATCGACTTCTAAAGGAGTATTGCTGCCCAGGGTAGCCAGCACAGCAAATGTACCTACGCCAGCAGAGGGCTTACTGGTCTATCAGACGACCGCTCCGGTAGGGTTTTACGTTTACAAATCTGGTAATTGGGTGCGGCTGATTACCGCCGACGAGGCTTCACCGGGTGGAGCGGGCACGATGATCCCTTATGCATCCGGAAAGCCAGTAACCATGCGCGGTGGTTCCGTTAAATCGGTGAGTCTGGTAGGGTTCGGTAATTCCACGTCGACAGTTTACCTGATCAATGGAGCCATCGATCTGACGGGCGGGGGCGGGTCGCTGGTCAATTTTGCTTTTCCCGTTTCGCAATCCGGTACCATTCGGTCCATTGCGGGTTATTTCAATAACGTAACTCCTTTTACCCCAGCCACTAGCGTAACCATCACCGCGCAGTTGTACCAGGCGACGGGCACATCGAACTCCTTTACGCCCATTTCGGGCGCTGTTGTCAACTTAACCCCTGTCTTAAATGGAACAGTGGCGGCCGGGGCCGGCAGCAACGGGCTTACCTCCGGCCTGGCTATTCCCGTAACCGCGGGCACTCGTTTGCTGCTGGTTTTTTCGCTGACGGTCGGCGGACAAACGGTCATTACGGTCGATGGCTATGTCAGCGGAAGCGTCACCATCAACTAAGGAGCGCTTTTGTTCAGAAATCTTTGATGTCTTTGAGTGGCCTGTACACGTCGGCGGGCTTTCCTACAGGCTGGTTGGGGGCGCAAACCCGACACAGGTATTCGATTTCGACCGACCAGCCTTTATCGACATTGCCAATCGACAGGCTGATCTGGGTTCGGGGCGTCAGCCAGAGCACTCGTCGTGTATCCTGCAGCATGGCCGTTTTTCCCCGACCGTATTTTTCGGTCAGTTTTGATTCAAAATCAGCCGCAGCAGCCATCACATCCTCTTTCATGACAGCAGCCGTCGTGTAGTAGTAGTAAGAAGCCGAGAGCAGCGAATCGCCATTGAAATTGTAGTCGAGCCCCACGGTTCGATCGGCCAGCGGCACACGGGCGTAGGTCAGGCGTTCGCGTTTGGTAGCGGAGGGTTTGCTGGCTTCCGCTTCTTTAACCTGCCTGGGAGTAAATCCCCATCGTACCTGGCGGAAGTCTGCCGGTGACTGGGCATGGGCGTATGGGGCCAGAACTGTCAGTGAAGTGAATAACCAGTAATAAATTTTACAAACGTTCATGTGAAGTCGTATTGTTAGAGTATCCTGTTGCATGAATAACTGCCGCTCGGTCATTTCGTTGCAGAGGTCAGGTTTGGGCGGCAATGATCACCGGTATAAGCCGAAGCGGTTTCCATAAAAAAAGCCATTTCTCAAAGTGGAAATGGCTTTCACGTTTTCTTAACCTAAACTTCACTAAATGTCGATGTTTCCAATAAAAGGGGAGGAGGGCTTGCGCCGGTGAATGGACTCCACCCGTGTAGTTCAATAGCCATACCAAAAAGCTAAGCTATTGACTACTAGCGGGTAGTCGGAAGAGCAGAGGGCGGATCTGTACGATTATGGACAGTATGCGTCCATTTTGGTACAGCTGTAAGAAAAATATCGGGCTGCGGTCGGCCACACAAAAAAGCAGATCGACAGGGCCGATCTGCTTTCCAGGTCTAACTTTTTACAATTTGTACGTCAAAACAACATCCAATTAGGGATTCGCGAAAACGAAATAGACTGACAGGGCATAAACATCGGCAGAAACCTTACTGAAGCCGACGGAATCCGGACCCGACTACCAGTAAGAATTAACGGATAGCTACCTTATACTTCGCTGTTTCATCGTTCTTGCATTGGTACGGCTCACCAGCGCGTGCTGGATTACAGAAGTACACCATGATACCCCATTCTCTACGAATTCTTGCCTTATTTACGGGCGTACTGTGCAGCTTGATCAGTTATTCGGCCATGGCGCAGAACCTGCCCCTGCCAACACCGATTATCCTGAGCGGAGAGCTGATGTATGTACACGTCTACGTCAACGGACAGGGGCCGTATAACTTCATACTGGATACCGGATCGCCGGGGGTTGGCTACCTGGACGCCCACCTGGCCAAGGCGCTGAACCTGAAAATTGTCGGCTACGAACAGTCGTCGTATGGGCACCACGTACAGCGGGAAATGCTGGTGGGCGTCGATAAATTAAGTATTGGGCAGGCAACACAAGCCGGGCTCAGAGTTATCGTCCGGGACTTTGTCGAAAAGCCGGCCCAGCTTCCGATCGACGGCGTTCTCGGCCGCGATTTTTTTACGGATTACGTACTGATCATCGACGGGCCTGCTCACCAGCTGATCCTGTCGAAAGAAGCCCTGAATCCGCAGCTACCAGGGGTTGTCGGCTACAACAAAGCGTTTCTGGTACCGGGTAGAGTTGGTTCGAAAGGGTTGCTGTTCAACCTCGATACCGGATCCGATCTGCCGTTCCATTTTCCTAAGGAGCTGCTTACGGGTATTCAGTATGTCGATACCCCCAATCAACTGACCGTTACCAAGTCGAACATAACCTTTGTGATGCAGGAGGCCGTAGTAACCGACGAACTGCTGCTGGGCCATGTTCAACTGAAGGGGCAAAAAATTTATTATTCGGATAAAGCCAACCAGATCAATGTCGGAAGCGGTTTCCTGAAAGCACATCGCATCAGCCTCGATCAGCGGAAGCGACTGGTCAGGATCGAATAAAATAGCCCAAATTTCGTTATTCATTGAAACCCGTCTAACCAATTGAGCTAAAGGCGCAAAATGGCCTGGCGGGCGGAAAATGAGGTATTTTTTGCGGTGGATGGACAGATAAAGGGTGACGGTTGCCCGGTCGCTGAGTCTTAGATAAGGCAGGAACGAGACCAGCCGTTTATTAAATTTTTATTAATTATTGAATAATTTTTTAAACATTAGAGGTAGTATATAGTTTCGCTTCCTAATAATGGCTATAAACGAAAATGAAACTGACTGTAAAGAATATTGTTGATCTGTGGTTTAGTGCTGATACCCCTATACGCCAGTTCAAGGTTAAGCTTCACCCCGACATATGGGCCGCCTGCGAAAAAACTAACCAGCATTTCAAGGCACCGTCTGGTATCAAGCAGGTTGAACGATATCGGAAATCAGATAAGGTTGCCTTTGCCGAAAACGTGCTCAAAGAATTAACACAGGAGAAGGTACCCAATGAATCAGACGCTTACGATCTCGTGTAAACAATAAATGCCCCACCTGTTTCGGTGGGGCATTTACTTAAACAGGGGTAAGTCGTTCGCCTTAGTTACTGCGTTTTGCCTTTACCGCTTCAACGTTGCTCTTGCGGCTGTCCAGTTCGGTCTGGGCATTTTCCTGATCTGTTTTATTGGTCTCAATATCTTTCTGAAGCTGCTCCAGCTCTTTGGCATTGTCGTCGATCCGTTTCAGCAGACGTTCTTTTTCCTTGGCATTCTGCTCGATGGAGCGCTGCAGTTGTTCGCCCTTGCGCACTATTTTCTGGTGATTTTTCTGGGCCTCGTCAAAGCTGCTTTCGGCGGTTCGTACCTCCTGATTGTATAACGACGTACCCGAAAAATCCTTGAGAATACTCTCCGCGGCCGAATAGCCGCTGCTGCCGGTGGTTACGAAATTGCCATTGCCCAGGTCGAACGACGCAAAAACGGTGGCCGATGTGCGGGAAGATTTTACCGTGCTGACCAGGTTGATCGGCTCGGGCGAAATGGCCGGTATGTTGGCGTTGGTAACGCGGTAGGTGCCCCGGGAGGAACTAACCCGGCCATATTTCTGAAGCTGGGTTTCCCAGTCTTTCTCAATCTGTTTGCCATCGCCCTGAACCGTCAGGTAGAGGCCCGTGACTTTGGCTTTGTCGATGGTGTTTTCCCCAGCATAAATGGTTTGAGCCAGGGCCTGAACGGCGCCGACAAGGAGGTAAACAGCGAAGGTAATACGCGCTACGGTTTTCATGGTTGTGTGTGATTTATTCGACTAAATAACTGGTTTATAGTTCATTTCTCAAAGTTATGTAGGCATGGACGGCTCAGCTGGAGTCATTTTCTGTGTAATCAGCAGTCGTTTGTCGCCATTGAGCAGGGTCGTCGCCAGAATATAGACATCCCCGCCTTCGATCAGGTTCAGTTTTTTTCGCAATTCGGCTACCGACTGCGGAAAGTTACGGACCGTGAGGTTGGCTTTCAGCGATGGAAGCACCTGTTTGAGCGCTTTCACATCGGGTTTGATCATTGCCCGGAGTGTAAAAGCCCGGCCTGGAAAATCGGTCCGTAAAGTAGCACTCGTATACAGGTGACTGTTTGGAGCCAGCTTCATGAGCCCAAACCGCTCGGCTACCAGCCGGAATGCGCCCGCTTTCAGAACCGCAGCGTTGGGTTCGTACACGTACTGTTCTGGTTCGCCGAAAGAAACGGAAGCCGTAGCTTCGTCGCCGAGCCGGAACTGCATCCGGATGGGTCCGTTAGCCAGCAGATTGACCGCATGAACCTGTACCTCCGCCCGAGCTATTTCCTGGTGCCCAATCATCAGCAAAACTTCTTTTACTTCCCCCTGAACGGCTACGATGTGTACGGCTTCAACCAATCCGGACAATTGTCGGACGCTGGCATCGATATCAAGTAACGGCGAAGCCTTTATTAAAATATAATTCGTCTGGTTAAGTAAACCCCGGATCGTTTCGGGCTTCGACAGGTCCGGCTCGCAGTCGTCCAGACGAACCACCCGGCTGCCCCGTTCATCGCGCCGGTGCGGGTCGAGGTAGATCCAGTCGGCCAGTTTTCCCGGTGCCGTTTCCCCGGCCTCTTCGATCAGCTCAAGTCCATTCCCGCTCCGAACCGTTACGTTGGCTGCGCCCAATAAAGGCAGATTATGCGCGGCCAGTTCCGCCAGTTCCGCCCTGCGCTCCACATAAACGACCTGACCGATGCGTTTGGCAAAGGCCCACGTATCCACGCCCATACCGCCCGTCAGATCATAAAGCTGGTTGCCTTCGACAAGGGAAGCCTTATACCGGGCGGCTGATTCCGAAGAAGCCTGCTCGACGGATAGGGCGGGCGGAAAAATCAACTCTTCGCTGGCGTACCAGGTAGGCAATTTTTCGCGCGCTTTTTGCCGGGCCAGGATCTGAGCCGCCAGTTTTTTAAGGTCTAATCCGGCTGGATGAGCCCGTAGTAGCAGGGCCCGAACGTCATCGTTCAAATGGGTGTGTATAAACGCCCGCTCGGTTGAAGAAAAGAAAGTCGGCAAGTAAGTATTAATTTTATTTTAATCTCTTTTTAATTTCAAGCGCCGGTTGTCTTCAGCCAGGCATTTTCCCGTATAGCCAGGCCAACAGCCACAAATTTATGCAACGAGTTAGCCCACTTCGCACCCTTGCCAGTTATAAAGCGGACTATTTGCGCCAGGATTTGCCCGCTGGCCTATCCGTTTTTCTGGTCGCCCTGCCGCTCTGTCTGGGCATTGCGCTGGCATCCGGAGCTCCTTTGTTTTCTGGGTTAGTTGCCGGGATGCTCGGTGGCATCGTCGTCGGCTTACTCTCAGGCTCCGAAGTCAGCGTGAGTGGACCGGCGGCCGGGTTGTCGGTAATCGTTGCCGATGCCATCACAAAAATAGGCTCTTACGAGTCTTTTCTGGTTGCCGTTGTGCTGGCCGGGCTGATGCAACTGGGGCTGGGACTGGTCAAAGCGGGGCGATTCAGTAGTTTTTTTCCTGACAGTGTCATCAAGGGCATGCTGGTGGCGATCGGTATTGTGATCATTTTGAAGCAGATTCCCCACGCTCTGGGCCGCGATAACGACTACGAAGGCGAATTTGAATTCCAGCAACTGGCCGACAGTGAAAATACGATATCCGAAATCTACCGGGCCATCGAAACCGCCAGTCCCGGTGCGGTGGTCATCAGCCTGGTGTCGATGGCATTCCTGATGGGCTGGGACCGGATTGCCGGACGCAGTACGCGGATGCTCATCAAAAGTTTTCCGGCGGCTTTGGTAGTTGTCCTGCTTGGGGTCGCGCTGAATGAATTTTTTCGGGTGTCGATACCGGACTGGTACCTGGGCGACACGGCTCATCAACACATGGTGCAGATTCCGACCATTGCTCCTGGTAAATCCATTTTTTCGATCTTCGATTTTCCTGATTTTCAGGCGCTGAGGAATCCCCAGGTGTATGGCATAGCAGCAACCCTTGCGCTGGTGGCCAGCCTCGAAACCCTGCTGAATCTCGAAGCGTCCGACCGGCTCGATTCGGCCCGGCGGGTCTCTTCGGCCAATCAGGAGCTGCGGGCACAGGGCATTGGGAATATACTGTCGGGATTGATTGGCGGACTTCCCGTTACATCGGTGGTGGTGCGCACGTCGGCCAATGTGTATGGAGGTGCCCGGACTCGCGTATCGGCCGTATTGCATGGTATTTTTCTGATGGTGGCGGTATTTCTGGGTGGGCCACTGCTGAACCTGATTCCGTTATCGTGTCTGGCAGCGGTACTGATCATGGTCGGCTACAAACTGGCTAAGCCCGCCATTTTTAGGAAAACCTATCGGGATGGCTGGAGTCAGTTCATGCCGTTCGTCGTTACCGTTGTCGGAATTGTGTTTACGGATCTGCTCATCGGTATTGCCCTGGGTTCGGTGGTGGGGATTGTGTATGTGCTGTACACCAATTTTCAATCGACGTTTCAAGTGAAGCGCAACGGTCGGCAGGTGACTATCGAGTTCGAGAAAGACCTGTATTTTTTGAGCAAACCCCAGTTGAAGGAGGCCCTCGGCACGCTCCAGACTGGCGACGAGGTGATCGTCGATGGAAGTAAAGCGCCGTTTATCGACCAGGATATTTTCAATATGCTGCACGATTTCAGCGAAACCGCCAAAGTGCAGGGAATCGACTATCAGCTTCGAAATGTAGTACTGAACCGACGGCCCCGAATGCGCAGGGTGAAAGCCAATTCACAAGTTGACCCGTTGGCGACCGGTTCTCATCAATAAGCCTGGATTAAAAACCGGACATTCATCGGTAGCCTTTGAGCCAGTATAACTTTTCAGAGGAACAGGGGTCAGCCGTGCCCCGGTTATTGATGTACCCAATAACCGGGGCACGGCTGAGAGCCCTGCTTTAACTGAACCAGATGCTGTTCGATCGTATGTTTCTTCATCGAAAACTATGCCTGCCAATCAGGCTTATCGTACTTCTTAGCTTGCTGGCCGGACCACTGGCTGGCCAGCCGAATTCGAAGCGCTTAAAATCGGGTAAGTCCAGCCCACGGGTAGCGTTTTGGCTGACGGACCCCGGCCGACGAATTTTGTTTGTGGAGCAGCCGTCCCTACAGCCTGCCGCTACCGATCAGGGTAGCGCTACTATCAGCGTCGATGCATCGCAAACCTACCAGCCGATCGATGGGTTCGGCTATACGCTTACCGGAGGGAGTGCCATGCTACTGCACCGGATGGATGCCGACGCTCGTAAAGCCATTCTGAACGAACTGTTTTCGACCAGCGGAAAAGGAATTGGCGTAAGCTATCTGCGCATTAGCATCGGAGCGTCGGATTTAGACGAGCGTGTGTTTTCTTACGACGACCTGCCCGCCGGCGAAACGGACCCCACTTTGGCAAAATTCAGCCTGGCGCCCGATCAAAAACACCTGATTCCGATTCTACGGGAGATTCTGACCATCAACCCAGCCGTAAAAATTCTGGGGTCGCCCTGGTCTCCGCCTACCTGGATGAAAACGAACAACAACTCGAAAGGAGGGAGCCTGAAACTGGATTGCTACGACGTATACGCACGCTATTTTGTCCGTTATATTCAGGGAATGGCGAAAGAAGGTATCCGGCTTGACGCCATTACGATTCAGAATGAACCGCTGCACCCCGGCAATAACCCCAGCCTGCTAATGCTACCCGCTGAGCAGGCGCTTTTTATCAAAAACAACCTGGGACCAGCATTTCGGAAAGCCGGGATCAAAACCAAGATCGTCCTCTACGACCACAATGCCGACCGCCCCGACTTTCCGATTACGGTGCTGAACGATGCGGAAGCCCGAAAATACGTCGATGGCTCGGCTTTTCACTTGTACGCGGGACCGATCAGCGCGCTCTCGGAAGTGCATAAAGCCTATCCCGACAAAAATCTGTACTTCACCGAGCAGTGGATTGGCGCACCCGGCAACCTGAAAACTGACTTGGTGTGGCACGTACGTGAACTGATCATCGGCGCATCCCGCAACTGGAGCCGGACGGTGTTGCAGTGGAACCTGGCGGCCGATCCGCATCAGAAACCCCACACGCCTGGCGGCTGTACGGAATGCCTGGGTGCGTTGACGATTGATAAAAACACCGTGACCCGGAATCCGGCCTATTACAACGTGGCTGTGGCGTCTAAGTTCGTAAGGCCGGGGTCTGTTCGTATCGCATCCGACGGGCCTAAGTCATTGCCGAATGTAGCGTTCAGAACCCCCGACGGACGGCTCGCTTTGATTGTTCTGAACGACAGCGGATCGTCACAGGCCTTTATTATCCGCAACGGCGACAAATCGGTCGGGGCCACGTTGTCGGCGGGTGCTGTGGGCACGTTCGTATGGTGAAATACGCTGTCCGTGATCTAACCCTTCGCATCCGGACGAATACGCGGATTTATCAGCGCATCGGGGCCGACGGTTTCCACATCGGGCGGGCCGCCGGGGTAATAACGGAACCGGGTGTTGGCGATCAGAGTAGGGTAGGGCTTGGTCGTAATCCAGCGGAGGGGCCATTTTCTGAGCCACAAAGCGCTTTCGATCAGGCCAATGAACCAGCCGGGTGGGCGTTGGTAGCCAAAAGCCAGGCGGAGCTTATCGGTCAGCAAGGCGGCCACCGTCGGCTGAACCAGGGGGTGCAGAAACCGGGGAAACCAACCCTGTACGATTTTTACGGTGGCGTCGGCAATCTGACGATTACTGGGCGTATACCGAAAATACCGGTTTTCGTAAGCCTCGGTGAAGGCTCGTAACGCGCTCAGGCTGTCGGGCAGGTCGCTCAGGTTCATACGTCGTCCCACTTCCCGGAAGAAATAAAAGAGCGCCTGTTCTTCGGAAGCAGTCAGCTTTCGCCAGCCGAACCGACCGATCCAGTCGATGGGGTAGAAAACGAACGTGGCCAGCACGAACACAAAATCGGCATTGTCGATGCGATAGTGCCCATGAATCCGGTTCATGTGGTCGATGGCCCGCCGGCCTTTTTCGCTGTCGTAGCCTGATTCCATAAATTCCGAAATCAGGCGGCTCGTGTCGTCGTAACGTTTTTGCCCGTGCTGTTCAAATTCCTTCGTGTGAGCCAGCAGGCCCGATACACGTGGGCTGGCGTAGGTATGAAACAGAGCCAGTTCGAGGGCGCGGGTGATGTCGAACGGAAACGCATAGGCCGTCAGTAAATGAACCATCCGCTGATGATCGCGGGTAGGGTCGAGCGATAGCAGCTCGCGCTCAACGGCCGGGTTCCGAAAAAGACCGAATCGTTTATGGTACGTAGTGCCCATGCAAGTAACCGACACTGTCAGACCGATCGGCAGATGTCGCACTGTAAAAATAAGCCCGAAATCGATAACTTGCGCTAGTTAACCATCCGCTTCCTGGTCGTTGTTATGCCCACTTCTCAACCCAATAATCCGCTGCACGGCAAAACCCTGGAGCGAATCCTGACGGAACTGGTAGCGGCCTACGGCTGGAAACAATTGGGTACGTTTATCGACATTCGCTGTTTTACGAGCAATCCGAGTATCAAATCCAGCCTGACGTTTCTGCGGAAAACCCCCTGGGCACGCCAGAAAGTCGAAGAGCTATACCTAAACATGTACAAGTAATCACGAACCGACTGTGAACCCCATCGCTACCTTTGTCACCCTGTTGCTGGCCTGTCTGCTGGCTCGCCCCTGGAATCCACCTGATGTTTCTATTCCAGCAACAGCCGATCCCGATTTTCCGGCTGAGCTGGTTCAGTTTACGCCCTACTCGGCCAATCCGGTGTTTTCCGGAACCGGCACGTCGACCTGGGACCAGAAAATTCGGGAGCGTGGGTACATTCTGCACGAAGGAAATACGTATCACCTCTGGTACACGGGCTATCAGGATGGCGCGGGAAAGCAAAAAGAACTGGGATATGCAAGCTCGGCGGACGGCCTCAACTGGACGCGATATGCCGGTAATCCGATCCATGCCGCGACCTGGGTGGAAGATATGACGGTGGTAAAGGATGGAAACACCTACTACATGTTTGCCGAGGGGCAAAACGACATAGCCCACTTGCTTACATCGACAGACCGGATTCACTGGCAGGAGCGAGGACCACTTGAAATCCGATACGTCGATGGGAAACCGCTCAGTCAGGGCCCTTACGGAACCCCCACCGCCTGGAAAGAGGGAAAGACCTGGTATCTATTCTACGAACGGAAAGATCAGGCCGTCTGGCTGGCTAAATCGACGGATCGGAAAACCTGGACGAACGTGCAGGACGAGCCCGTTTTAGCGAAAGGCCCCGACGACTACGACAAATACGCGGTGGCTATGAACCAGGTTATTCGCCACAAAGGCCGTTACTATGCGTACTACCACGCTTCGGCCTTTGCTGACTGGCATGAGTGGTCGACGAATGTGGCCGTGTCGGACGATCTGATCCACTGGACCAAATACAAAGGGAATCCGCTGGTTACGGGCAACAAATCAAGCGGGATTCTGGTCAGCGATGGAAAGCAGTATCGGCTGTATACCATGCACCCGGCCGTGAATGTATTTCTGCCGGTTGTGAAGTAAATCCGGGAAAACATATAAGCAAAAGGCCGATGAATTATAATAATTCATCGGCCTTTTGCTTATTGTAGGAAGTAGCGGGCTCGAACCGCTGACCTCTGCTCTGTCAAAGCAGCGCTCTGAACCAACTGAGCTAACCTCCTTTTTTAATGGTTAATGTATAATGAAAAATGATTTGTCACGGTAGACTAATTATCCATTATTCATTTTACAGTATCCATTCCCTTTCGGGTCTGCAAACTTACAAAACTTCCTCTGTTTCCAAACGGGTGCTGTAAATTTTTTGCGAAGGAATTCGCCACAACAGTACAAAACCAACTATAAACAGCACCAGCAAAGCCAGGATGCTGTTGCGCATGCTTCCCGTAATCTGCTCGATCAGGCCATACACCAGGGTGCCGAAGACGATCGAGGTTTTCTCGGTCACATCGTAGAAACTGAAATACGAAGCCGTATCTGTAGTGGCCGGAATAAGTTTGGAGTAGGTCGAGCGCGACAGCGACTGGATGCCCCCCATGACCAACCCAACGAAGCTGGCCAATATAAAAAACTGCGTTTCGGTTTGTACGTAGTAAGCGCCCGCGCAGATGCCGATCCAGATGGCAACCCCAACCATCAGGGCATACGTATTACCCAGCCGCTCCGACAGCCGTGAGAAGCCGTAGGCGCCCAGAATAGCCACCAACTGAATCAACAGGATGGTAATGATCAGGCTCTGGCCGGGCAGGTGCAGTTCGTCGCTACCGAAGATGGTGGCAACGTACATTACGGTCTGAACAGCCATGTTGTACACGAAGAAAGCGCCCAGAAAGCGCTTCGCTAAGGGCTGTTCCTGCAACTTGCCCCACACGTAGCGCAGTTCCCTGAAGCCGTTCAGCAGGTAATTGCCGTTGGTTCCGGCGCGAACTTTTCTGACCCCGTCGGGCAGGCGATTGAAGGGAATCTGGGCAAAGCCGATCCACCAGAGTCCGACCGTCAGGAAAGCAATCCGGGAGGCCAGCGCTTCGGAGATATTTCCGAACCATTCGCGTTTGAGAATCACCAGCAGATTAAGCACCATCAGCAGTACGCTTCCGATATACCCCATCGAAAACCCGCGCGCACTGACCCGGTCGTACTGATCTTCGGTGGCGATGTCGGGGAGGTACGAGTTGTAGAAAACAATACTCCCGCTCCAGCCAATAAGGCTGAGCCAGAAGCAGATGACGGCCAGGGTGGTGGTTTCTTTCGTGAAAAAATACAACAGGCTGCAACTGATGGCGCCCGTATAACAAAACGCCTTCATGAACGCTTTCTTACGGCCGCTGTAGTCGGCTATGGCCGTGCAGATCGGAGAGAGCAGAGCCGTAAACAGAAAAGCCGCCGAAATGGTGTAGGAAAACAAAACCGAGTTTTTGATGGAAATTCCCAGGAAGTTGATGACGGGACCACCGGTTTCATTGAGCGCGGTGGCCGAAAAATAAACGGGGAAAATACTGGATACGATGACCAGGGCGTGTACTGAATTGGCCCAGTCGTACAGGGCCCAGGCGGTGAGGACGCGGGGAACGTTTTTCTGCATAAAGGCCAAAAAAGAAGAATACGGAGCGAATATACGATACCTCCTCCGCTCATGCAGGCCTACGATCGTTCGTTTTTTAAAAACTCGATCACGGCTCGGGTAAAAGCATGGTTGGAGTCGCCCGCGACCATGTGGCCGGCACCGGCAACGCTCACACTCTGAACGTGGGGCACCGCATCCAGAAATTCGGCCATCACATTGTCGCTAACTACGTCGCTCATGCCTCCGCGCACAATAAGCGTTGGGACTGTGAGTGCGTGTGCGGCCTGGTAGAGCCGTTCTTCGTTCTGCTGTTTTCGGTCGGGGCCGGTCGTTTGTTGCCACAAGGCCAGCATGGTTGGGTCCCAGTGCCAGTAGTAGCGATAATCGCCCGATGGGCTCCGACGCAGGCGAAGGTTTTTCTCCAGCCGGCTGTGATCTGATGGTCGCGGACGGTGAGGCAGATAGGCTGCTACCGCTTCGGCCGCTTCATCCAGGCTGGCAAACCCATCCTGATTGCCGCTCATGAACGCGAAGATGCGCTCGATGCCTTTCTGCTCCGGTCGGGGTGCAATATCGACCAGTACGATGGCCGTAGAAATCGGTTTTCTGTCTTCGTGGGGGCGTTCGCCTTCGGCAATCAGCGCCGTCAGTCCACCCATCGAAGCACCCACCAGGGCTGGTTTTCGAGGCAACTGCCGGGCCACCGATCGCAGGTCGCGGGCCAGGTCGTCCAGGTGGTAATGACCCTGGGGCGACCAGTCGCTGTCGCCATGTCCGCGGGCATCGAGGGCAATGGCGTACCAACCCGCTTCGGCCAGCAACTGGGCCGTGTCGCCCCACGAGTGCCGGGTTTGGCCACCCCCGTGAAGTAGCAGGACGGGTGGATGTGCCGGATCGCCCCAGGCGTCTCCGCGGACGAAAAAGCCCGGTTCCGTTTCGAATTGCATATCGGACTGAAAAGCGGACCTGATTATAGACTCGGATCGAAAACCAGGTTGATGTCGGTTTTTTTGCCATCCACCGGCGCATTCTGGCGTAGGATGAGCTTGTTTTTGGTCAACTGGATAATCGGGAAATTACCTTTAAAGCCCGTCACGTCCACGTCGATAGACTGATTATCAGCGGCCAGCGTCCAGGAACCGCCATTGACCGCCGAATTGGCCTGTGTGGGGTCGAGTGCCCGAACGCTGCCGTTGTTGCGAAACTGCATGTTCAGCGTAAACAGACTCTGAGTCACTACATCGAGCCGGTTGGGGTTGATGATCTGTCCGTCGGGCGTCGTTATGCTGGATACGCGCCAGTTGTTGGCGATCAGCAGGTCCGTTTGAGACGAAGCCGTTGGGGCGGGGGTATCGGTATCTTTTTTGCACGCGGTGAAGGCCACAAAAAAGATACCCGTGAGGAGAAGAAGTCGAAACGTATGCATAATGTGATGTACCTGGTTCATAAGATGGTATTTGGATGGGTAACGTCGGCCGCTAACCGATTCGTCTGAGTGCAAGGTCGCTTTCGGCGCAAATTCTATAATTTTGATAAGTTAGTATCTTCGTTGGGATTGCCTACGTGCCACGGTTCCGGACGCAAAATACAACAAAATAATACGCTTCAGCCCGAAGAGCGTTCTTTACCGCCATTCGTTTATGGATGAACATCGAACCAAAACAGCAGCCTTGGCCCCATCCGACGCGGTCAGGGCGTATCGGCCCACTTTACTTTCCATTGCCTACCGCATGACGGGCGAGCTAATGGTCAGCGAAGATATTGTGCAGGACGTGTTTTTAAAGTGGATGAATCTGACACCGGAAGCCGTTCAGGATATAAGCGCTTATTTGGCCAAAAGCGTCATCAATGCATCGTTGAATCATCTGGCACGGGTAAAACGACAGCGGGAAGCTTACAAAGGTATCTGGCTCCCCGAACCGGTGCTCATGAGCAGTTACGCAATCGACGCCAAACTGGATATTTCATACGGGTTCATGCGCCTGCTGGAAACGCTCTCGCCCCTGGAACGGGCCGTTTTTATTCTCAAAGAAAGCTTCGACTTCGCGTATGCCGAGCTGGCAGAGCTGTTCGACACCTCGGAAGCGAACGGTCGTCAGTTGTATAAGCGGGCCAAAGAAAAAATGGCGGGCGATACCCGACGGTTTACCATTAATCCTGATCAGCAACAGGCACTCCTGGACGCCTTCGTCAAAGCGGCCGAAACGGGCGATACCGAATGGTTGATCCGCCTGCTCAAGACCGACGTGGTTATTTATTCCGACGGAGGAGGGAAGGCTTTGGCCGCGCTTAAGCCACTCTACGGGTCCGCTATCGCCAGCACATTTCTGCGGTCGGTGGCCACCAGGCAGGGCGATCAGCTAACAGCCCGACCGGCACTGATCAACGGCGAAGCTGCGCTGTTGTTTTTCCGTAAAGAAGATCGGGTGTTAACGACAGTCATGGTCATTGAAGCCGATACGTCGGGAATTCAGCAGCTTTATTTTATCCGCAACCCCGATAAATTGGCGCATCTTCAGGAAATTTTCGGTTGAGCTGTCACAAAGCGGGCGACTGGTTTGTCTAGGAGAAGAGTTGACAACTTTTTCGGTCTATGCAAACCAAACATCCCCGCTGGGTACAGGCTACCCTGCTTTATTTAGGTATTACCAACGCGTTTCCGGGCGGCTGGGCGCTGTTCCTGCCACGCAGTTTTTACGAATCGTTCCCCGGTTTGGGGCGGGTCTGGGTCGCCGTGGATGGGCCTTACAACGAACACCTGATTCGGGATGCGGGTGGCTTTTTTCTAGCCCTAGCCCTGCTGTGCTTCCTGGCTTTCGCGTCGCCCCGGCTCGTATCAGTGCGGGCAGTGGCCCTCTGTCTACTGATGTTCAGCGGGCCACATCTGCTCTATCATCTAACCCACCTGCATATGTTGCCGCTGATCGATCAGATCGGGAATGTTGTCACGCTATCGGTAGGGGCCTTACTGCCCCTGCTGCTGCTCGGGTATCGCGATTTCGAAAAAGCCTCGTCTGGTCCGGTTCACGATAAACCGATTTCACATGCGTAAGGCGCTGGTAATTGGCGGTTCGGGCGTTCTGGGCTCGGCCGTCGTGAACGAACTTCGGAAACACCCGGTCGATTTTCTGACCGGGAGCCGCCAACCGATCAAAACAGACTCCTACAGTCTGGTCGGGCAGCCGGCCGGAATACCCTGGACCCGAATGGATGCAAGAACAGGAGAGGGACTTACGGCAGCACTTGCGGGTATCGATACCGTTTTTCTGTTAGCCAGCAGTCCCGGTAGAATCGGTCGCGAACCAGTCGAGACGGTCATTACACGCAACGTGCTGACGGCCATGAACCGGTCGGAGGTAAATCATCTGATTTATGTCTCGATTGTGGGTGTCGATAAAATTCCATACCGTTACTACCAGGCTAAACGAGCGGCTGAAGTCCTGATCCGCCAGGCTCAGGTGCCGTACACGATCCTGCGGGCGACCCAGTTCCATAACCTGATCGATTTCGCGTTGGGCAAACTGATGAGCCTGCCGATTGGATTTATCCCGAAAAAGCTGTTAGTTCAGCCGATTCATGTGCGGGCGGTGGCGCAGGAATTGTATCGTCTGGCACAGGATGGCCCTCAGCAGTCCATCCTGAATCTGGGTGGTCCGCAGGTACAAGACGTCGGAACCCTGGTGCGGAGCTGGATGCAGTACCGGCCGTTCACGAAACCGATTGTGCCGATCCCGGCCATAGGTTCGCTCATGCACGCTTTCGCCAGAGGAGATAATACGTGTTCTGAAATGGCAGCTGGCAGCGAAACCTGGGTCGACTACCTGCGCGAACGGTATGCGACATAGGCGGTCGTTCGCGCAGGTAGTCGACCCGAGTAAATCGGTAAGAAAAAACATTGGCTTATGTTAGATTCGATCATTGATGCCCGTGCGGCTTCGTTGGGAAATGGGTTTACAGTACGTCGGATACTGCCGTATCGACTGCGCCGGATGCTGGGGCCGTTTATTTTTATGGACCATGCCGGGCCGGTGAGTTTTACACCCGCTCAGATTCCGAACATGGATGTGCTGCCGCATCCGCACATCGGCCTGTCTACCGTCAGCTACCTCTTCGATGGGCAGGTGGTGCACCGCGATAGCCTGGGCGTCGAGCAGATCATCCGGCCGGGTGAGGTCAACTGGATGACGGCGGGTCGGGGTATTGCGCACTCCGAGCGGTTCGAAGATCCGGCTACGCTGGCGGGCGGTTCGCTGGAAATGATTCAGACCTGGGTCGCGCTACCCGAAGCCGTTGAAGAAAGCGCGCCCTCGTTCGATAATTATCAGCCAGCGGAGCTTCCTATTTTTACCGATACCGGCGTGTGGCTGCGGCTGATTGCGGGGGAGGCTTTCGGGCTGCGAAATCAGGTGAAAACCCATTCGCCCCTGTTTTATGCTCACGTCGTATTGCAACCGGGCGTTCGGTTCGGATTGCCGCAGGGCTATCGGGAACGGGGCGCGTACGTAGCCAAAGGAAGCGTCGAGGTGAATGGGCAGCGCTATGGCGTTGGTCAGTTGCTGGTGTTTACACCCGGAAATGATCCGGTGCTGGTTGCGACAGAGGCCTGTACGCTCATGCTACTGGGGGGCGAACCCTTGGGCGAGCGGTTTATCTGGTGGAATTTCGTATCGTCGCGACCCGAGCGTATCGAACAGGCCAAAGCCGACTGGCAGGCCGGCCGGATTGCCTTACCGCCCAATGACAATGCGGAGTTTGTGCCCTTGCCGTCCGATAAATCCAGACCGGCCGGAACCCCGCCCCCGCAACCGCTATCCTGAACGGGCAGTGCTGCCACCCCAAGCTGCAAATCGAAAAGCATCGTTGCCGTTCGCTATCTTTGGCGAAACTTTAAGCAATGCAGCGTTCTTCCGGCTTTTTTTGTGCGTGGGCAATTGGTCTCTGGCTGATGGGTTGTCTGTCGGCACGGGCGCAGCAGTGCGCCAGCCGACTTTCATTCACACCCGTTGGCCAACCCAATCTGATCGAGTGGAGTAAATTTCCGGACTTTACGGTTCCCTTTCCGGTCATTTACGGTGGGCCCCGCTTCGGCGATACGCAGGCCAGTCCCCTTCGGCATGGATTCAGTCATCTGGTCGACGTGCAGGCGAATGAGTTGGGTTCATTGGTGCAGAGTAAGCAGCGTGCGATCGTATATTACGGCTTCGCCACGGGCCTGAACCAGCCCTGGGAAACGATCGAAAGTCCGTGGGGCAACGATCTGAACGCCTATTACGCCAAATGGGACGGTTTTCTGGCCAGCATTTCGGGCGGGCAGAAAACCGCAGCCGGGCTATATGTGCTTCCCGGCAGTCGACTGGTCATCGACGTGGAGCGGTTTCAGGAGACCGATACCCGAATCCTGCGGCTTAAACAGGATACGCGGGTACCGGACACCTACCGAAACCTGCCCGATGCCGATTTTATTGCCGCCTACAAACGGGATATCCGTACCCTCTACGCCGAAGGAGCCCGGTATATGCGCCAGCACGCCGACCTGACGAACGTCAGCCTGAGCAGCTACGCCGACACGCCCATTCTGAACACCTACCTGAACGTGCCGACGTTTAGCTGGGCCGACTGGCAGACGAACCTTGGTCTGGTAAATTATCTGGTGAAAGATCAGACGGGGAGCGGCATCGGCGGACCTTATTACGAACAACTGGACGCCCTGTCGCCGTCGGCTTATTATTACTACGACTACCCCAATGTGCTGGCCAAAGATTACCTGTCGTATCTGTTATTTCAGGTGGAAGTGAACCGAGCCTGGAGCAACAAGCCGGTGGTGCCGTGGGTGTGGATGCGTTATCACGACAGCTCGAATAGTGCGCTTCAGTTTATTCAGCCCTTCATGGCGGAGGCAACGGCTATTTTCCCCTTTTTTTCGGGCGCGGCTGGCTTGTGGCTGTGGGAAAACCCCACTTTGGGGCCTGACCGCAACGACGTCTACGCGGCCTACGAACATTTTACCCACGGCCTGTACCGCCTGTCGCAGTTTGCCGATATGTTTCAGGGATCCTACGAGCTGGTCATCGAAACCTCCGCTCGTGACCTGATGGACCGGCAGTTGCCGGTTTGGCGGGGTGTGGTCAACAAAACGAACATCCTGGTGGCCGCTCAGAACCCCTACGCAGCCGATGGGCAGAAAACCAGCCTGACCGTGCGTTACAAATCCTGGCAACAGACCATCGAACTCACCGGCCGCGACGTGTATCTCTGCCGCTTCGATATGGGCAACGTCACGGCTACTGAACCCGCCCTGCCGACTGTTGTGGTAAGTCCGAATCCGGCGCAAACCGTACTGAATCTGGCTTTCGATCGGTTGCCGCCTGCGGCTACGGAAATCGGTTTGCTAAACACACTGGGCCAAACCGTCGTTAGAAAAGCAGCGACGAGCAAAACCGAAACCCTGGACGTAAGCGGGTTGCCCACCGGGCTGTATTTGCTCCGCATTCAAAACGAAACCCAGATTCAAACGAAAAAAATAATGGTGGGTAGGTAGGTAGGGGTAAGGGCGCGGGGCATGGGGTAAGGGTCAATAACCAGACGTATCCCAGCCCCTTTGCCCCATACCCTACCCCGCTGCCCTTACCCCGCTGCCCCATGCCGAACCAACTTCAATACGAAACCAGCCCATACCTGCTTCAGCACGCGCATAACCCGGTCGATTGGTATCCGTGGGGCGACGAAGCGCTGACCAGGGCGATTCAGGAAGACAAGCCGATTCTGGTCAGTATTGGCTATTCGGCCTGCCACTGGTGCCACGTCATGGAACGTGAATCGTTCGAAAAAGCCGAGGTGGCTAAGGTGATGAACGAGCACTTTGTCTGCATAAAAGTAGACCGCGAAGAGCGCCCGGACGTCGACGCGATCTACATGGACGCCGTACAGGCGATGGGCGTGCAGGGGGGCTGGCCGTTGAACGTCTTTCTGATGCCCGACGCCAAACCGTTTTATGGGGTCACTTATCTGCCGACCAAAAACTGGCTCTACCTGCTGGATAGCGTCCGGAACGCTTTCGATGAACACCGCGACGATCTGATTCAGTCGGCGGAAGGGTTTGCGCGGGAGTTGAACCTGACCGATGCCGAACGCTATGGCCTGATGCCGAACGACCCGCTGTTTGCCCCCGAAACCCTGGAGGTGCTTTACCGCAAAGTGTCGGTAAAAGCCGACGACGAAAAAGGGGGAATGCGCCGGGCTCCCAAGTTTCCGATGCCCAGCATCTGGCGGTTTTTGTTGCGTTATTACGACGTTACGACGGCAACGACGGGAGGCAACGAAGCGGCTTTGCGCCAGGTCGAACTAACCCTCGACCGAATGGCTCTGGGCGGTATTTATGATCAATTGGGAGGTGGTTTTGCCCGCTATTCGACCGACGCCGACTGGTTCGCGCCCCACTTCGAGAAAATGCTGTACGACAACGGCCAGCTCCTGACCCTCTACAGCGAAGCTTTTAGCCTGACAAAAAGTTCGCTGTATAAACGGGTTGTCTACCAGACAATTGCGTTTGCCCAGCGCGAGCTGCTAAGTCCCGAAGGTGGGTTCTATTCGGCCCTCGATGCCGACAGCGAAGGCGTGGAAGGGAAGTTTTATACCTTCGAAACAGCGGAGCTTCGGCAGCTGCTCGGCGCTGACTATGAGTGGTTTGCAGACCTGTATAGCCTGACCGACGGGGGTAATTGGGAGCATAATCGCAATATTCTGCACCGGACCGAAAGCGACGAAGCGTTCGCCGAGCGGATGGGCTGGTCGCTGGCAGACCTCAATGTTCGTCTGGATGCTACCCACATTCGACTGATGCAGGCCCGTTCGAGCCGGATACGTCCTGGTCTGGACGATAAGATCCTGTGCTCCTGGAATGGGCTGATGCTGAAAGGGCTGGCTACCGCTTACCGGGTTTTCAACGACCCGGAGTTTTTAAGCCTGGCTTTGCGGCTGGCGTATTTTCTACTGAAAAAAATGCGGGATAGTCGCAACGGTCGGTTGTGGCATTCGTACAAACTGGGCCGGGCGCGGCAGGCGGGCTTTCTGGACGACTACGCAGCGGTCATCGACGGGCTGCTGGCTCTTTACCAGGCCACGTTTACCGAAAGCTGGCTGACGGAAGCTGATCAACTGACGCAGTACGTACTAACTAATTTTTCGGATACGGGCGAGGCCGAAACCGGACCTGATCCGATGTTTTTCTTTACCGATAAAAACGGTGAAGAACTCATTGCCCGGCGCAAAGAGCTGTTCGACAACGTCGTTCCGTCGTCGAATTCGATGATGGCGGAAAATCTTTACGTGCTGAGCCTGCTGCTCGAACGACCCGATTATGCCGAGCGCTCCGACCAGATGCTGGGCCGCATTCAGTCCCTGGTCCAGCAAAATGCCGACTACCTGACCAACTGGGCGTCGTTGTTTGCGCTACGAAGCCGGCCGACGGCCGAAATCGCCATTGTCGGTCCCGAAACCGAACAATTCCGGAGCGGGCTGGACGCCGAGTTTTATCCGAACAAAGTCCTGTGCGGGGCCACTCAAACCAGCCAGCTGCCTCTTCTGCAACACCGGGGAGCCGTAGACGGCCAGACCACTGTCTACGTGTGCTACAACCGGGCCTGCCAGTTGCCCGTCACCAGCGTTGCGGAAGTCTGGCGATTGCTGCGATGAATGTAAAATGAATAATGGATAATGGATAATGTACAATGAAAAATGGGCTCAGACTCCTCACTATTCATTGTACATTATTCATTATCCATTCATTAATCTCCCCAGGCGGTCAGGACCAGGGTTCGGGAGCCGCCGTGGTTGCGGTGTTCGCCCAGGTAGATACCCTGCCATGTTCCCAGGTTCAGGCGGCCGTTGGTAATGGGAATGGTTACCGAATGGCCCAGCATAGCTGCTTTCAGGTGCGCGGGCATATCGTCGGAACCTTCGTAGTTATGCTGGTAGTAAGGCGCGTTTTCGGGGACAGTTTTGTTGAAGAACCGTTCGAAATCGCCCCGTACTGTCGGGTCGGCATTCTCGTTGATCGTGAGGCTGGCCGAGGTGTGCTGAACAAACACCTGCAAAAGCCCCGCCTGAAGTTGTTGAAGTTCCGCGAACTCGCGTTCGACGATGCGGGTAATCAGGTGAAATCCGCGCGGAAACGAAGGGAGTTGAATGGTTTGCTGGAAGATGCGCATAGCAACGGGCCGAGGGCTGATAAGGGTATAAAATCTGGTCTGAAATCTTAACTATTTCGGGGGCCGATCAGTTGTCATCAACAGATGCCGCTGTTTAGTTCGCTGCACCTGTACACCCCCAGCAAACGTGCGTCATGAAAGCTCTTTATCTGCTATGGCTCGGGATTCTGGTCGTCAGTCAATCGGCACTGGCTCAGCTGGATACTACGGAAATGGTTCCCGCCAATACTGTGCGCCGAACCCATGCGGAGTACGATGAGGAGATCATGCACTATGGCAAGCACAACGAGTATTTTACGGTCAGGATTTTTCGGAAAAATGGGCAGCTTTTCCGGCTCGACTCGTACATGATGTTGCCCAAAACCCTGCCCAATGGCTTTCAGCTCGATAGTGCCAGCCGGGTAATTCGGTTCGGTCCAACAAAAATCATGTACAAGAGTGGGCAGTTGTATATCACCTGTGAGTATAAAGATGACGCGCTCAACGGTCCGTTCATGGTTTTCTACGAAGACGGCGCCATCAAGCGTCGGGAATATTATAAGTTTGGGCGTCTTTCGAAAAGCAAATGCTATACGCCGGAAGGCGACGTGCAACGCTGTGAGCCGTTCTACCAGCCGACGCAGTTTGCGGGCAAGTCCGGTGATCTGGCAGATTACCTGAAACAAAAACTGAATACTGTTGTCGACGGGGAGCGGATTCGCCGGATCACGGCGACGCTGACAATCAACGAGATCGGTCAGGTGGTCAACGTCAGCGCTACCGTTACGGCCGACCCGACCGCTACCCATCAGGTGCCTGCGGTATCCAGTTACATGCAGCAGGTTATCCGAAACATGCCCGAATGGGTGCCCGATAAATTTAACTGGAAGCCCGCTATCAACGATGGTGTCGCTACGGCATCGACCTGTGTGCTATCGGTGTTCCGGGTTTACGGCTCGATCCAGTATCACCTTTCCTATCGGATGTAAGCCGAGTGGATTACATAACCCGACCTGAATTTTCGCTCACAAACGCGCCCCAGGCTCCCTTTTTGGTTTTTTTATTCGATACCGTCGGCAGCGCGTTTTCGTGGAAGTGATGGCAAACGGCAATGGCCAGCGCGTCGGTAGCGTCGAAGAACTGCGGGTCCAGCTGTTCGTTCAGCAGGTGACCGACCATATGCGACACCTGATCTTTGGTAGCGTTTCCATTGCCGGTTACCGACTGTTTGATGCGCCGGGGAGCGTATTCTACGATCGGAATATTGCGTGACAGGGCAGCCGCCATCACCACACCCTGCGCCCGGCCGAGTTTCAGCATGGCCTGCACGTTTTTACCGAAAAACGGATCTTCGATGGCCATCTCATCGGGATGGTACTCGTCGATCAGCCGCAGGATGGTTTCGTAGAGTTTCTGGAGCTTCAGCTGGTAGGTCGTATATTTGTTCAACTGAACCACGCCATATTGGATCATGGTCATGACGCCCGCTTTCACCGAAATGATGCCGTAGCCAGCTACCTGGGTGCCGGGATCGACGCCGAGAATAATTTTCTCATTGGTAACGACAGATGAATTGGGCGTAATTAGCATAATTGGGCGTTGTACTCTTTGCAAAGTAACGTGTTCTCATCTGTTTTGTCGCTGAAACCGCGTAAAAAATTCATTTTCTGGGGAAAAATCACGGTTTTCGCCGGATTACTGATGTATATCGCTTACGTCCTGCGGCAACAACCGTTCGACTGGGCCATCGTGCGCACGCAGCTGAGTACCGTCGATCATGCCGACCGATGGGTGGCCGTGCTCCTGTTGCTGACCCCCGTCAACTGGGGACTTGAAGCCCTGAAATGGCAGATACTACTTCAGCGGCTCGAACGAACCCTGTTTTGGCAAGCCTACCGGGGTGTGCTGGCCGGTGTATCGCTGGGGTTTGCGCTGCCCGCTCAACTGGGCGATACAGCAGGGCGGGTTCTCTCGCTCCGGAATCATCGGGGCGAAGCCATCGGCGCGTCACTGATATCGGGTGGGATGCAGTTCTACGTGGCGCTGGTGTTCGGGACAGGGGCCTGGGCCCACTACCTGACGATTGCCCCCACGCGCAACACCCCGGCGGGTCAATGGCTGCTGGGTTTATTACTGGCGCTGGCGTTGGGCGGGGTGGCGTTTGGACTGGTTCGTCTGCAGCTGGTTCGCTGGCTGGGCACCAGACCGCTTCTCAGTCGCTTCGCCGAATTCTGGAAAATAGCCGGTCTTTATACGAATCAGGAGATCGGGCTGGCGCTTACCGTGGCGGCACTGCGATACGTTGTCTTCTCGATTCAATTTTACGTCGCCCTGCATGTTGTAGGAATCGCCCTGCCCCTGGGTATCGCTGCGGCCAGTATTGGACTGGTCTTTCTGGTCAAGACCCTGACGCCCGCTTTCAACCTGTTGAGTGATCTGGGGGTTCGCGAAGCCGCTTCGCTATGGGTGTTTGTGCCGTTCGGAGTACCCGCCCCGGTCGTCCTGACCGCTACGCTGTTGCTCTGGATAGCCAATATTCTACTGCCCGTTTTGGTCGGGCTCATCTGGGTCTGGAAACTGAAACTGACAGCATGATGACGATTTTCCTATTAATTGTCAGTCTGCTCTACGCGGTTTTTACGCTGATCTTATGGATTACCTGGCTGCGCATTCCCACCATTTCGGGCGACCTTACCCAGCCGATTGGGCCGTTCATAACCGTTGTCATTCCCATTCGCAACGAAGCGGAGAATATCGGCTACCTGCTGGACGATCTGAGTCACCAGACGTATCCGCATTTTGAGGTGATTGTCGCCGACGATTCTTCGACCGACGCGACCCTGGCTATTGTCGAACAGCAGGTTTCGCAGGTGCCCTATATCCTGCGCCCTCTGCCCCTGGCAGACGAGCGGACCCGTTCTCCCAAGAAGCGGGCAATCACCCAAAGCATTGCACTGGCCACCGGCGAGCTGATTATCACCACCGATGGCGACTGTCGGGTAGGGCCGGGCTGGCTGGCGGCTTTTGCGGATTTTTATGTGAAAACGGGGGCCCGGCTTATTACGGGACCTGTAACGTTTACGGCCGAAAAAAACCTGTTCGACGCCCTGCAGACGGTCGAGTTTTCCAGCCTGATCGGGACCGGTGCCTGCACCCTGCAGCTTGGTTTTCCGACCATGTGCAACGGTGCAAACCTTTGTTACGTAAAGGAAGTATTTACGGAGGTCGGAGGCTTTGCGGGCGTCGATCATCTGGCTTCGGGGGATGACGAATTCCTGATGCACAAGATTGCCGCAAAGTATCCGGATGGGGTTCAGTTTCTGAAAGCACCGGCGGCTATCGTCCGAACGCAGCCTCATCGCTCGTGGCGGGCGTTCTATAACCAGCGCAAACGCTGGGCCAGTAAGTGGCAGGCGTATACGAGTATCCTGCCGTCGGTGCTGGCCGTGTTTGTGTTTGTGAGCAATGCCGCTCCGGCACTGGCTCTGGTGGGCTGGTGGCTCGGATTTTTAAACGGAAATACGACTCTGTTCGTTATGGGATTAAAAGCCGTTCCTGAGTTTTTGTTTTTACGGCAAGTTCTTGTTTTTTTACAAAAAAAATCGTCGGTGGCGGTTATCCCGCTGACGCAGTTAGTCTACCCATTTTATGTTCTTTTCTTTGGGCTGGTGGCTCAACGGAAGGGATATAGCTGGAAGGGCCGAGTATTACGCTGAATCCGTTTGATGTTGGCAGCTTATCGGTTTTCGATCCTGTAAACTTGTCGGCAACAAACTACAAACCACTGACTTCTGTGTCATTTTTCCTGCATAAATCGAACTTTTTGCTCCGAACGGTTTATCCTGAGTTCTGGTGGAAGATCGACGACGAGGCTGAACCCACGATTTACCTGACGTTCGACGACGGCCCGATTCCGGACGTGACCGAATTTGTGCTGGAGCAACTAGACAAATTCGAAGCGCAGGCCACTTTCTTCTGCATCGGCGACAACGTTCGGAAGCATCGGGACGTGCTTTACCAGGTGCTTGAGGCAGGGCATATGGTGGGCAATCATACCTATAATCACCTCAACGGCTGGAAAACCGACGATGCGGCTTATCTGGAAAATATCCAAAAATGCCAGGCGCAGTTAGGAGTCGATACTGCCCTGTTCAGACCGCCTTACGGCCGAATCAAGAAGAGCCAGGTGGCTCAGGTGATCGAAAATTATTCGATCGTGATGTGGGATGTCCTGACCGGTGATTTCGATCGACGGCTGTCGGCGGATGTGTGCCTGCGGAAAACGATTCAGTACACCGAGCCGGGTTCGATCGTGGTGTTTCACGACAGCCTGAAAGCCTGGCCAACTATGCGTTACGTGCTACCCCGCATGCTGGCCTATTTTGCGCAGCGGGGCTACTCCTTCCGCGCGGTGCCGCAACCAGTATATGCCGGTTACTGAGCACCCACGGGTTAGTATTCTCATTGCCGCCCGCAACGAAGAAGCCTCGATTCTAGCTTGCCTGCGGACCATTACCCAACTTTCGTATCCACCCCAACTGCTCGAAGTCCTCATCGGCAGCGACCAGTCGACCGACCGAACCGATGCGCTCGTCGCTGAATTCATTGCCGACAAACCCGGCTTTCAACTTATCCGTATTTCCGAAAACAAGTCTGGTTTGGCCGGTAAGGCGAACGTGCTGGCACAACTGGCCCAGCGGGCCCAGGGCGAACTGTTTTTCTTTACCGATGCCGATACGCAGGTGCCTGTCGACTGGATCAGTCACCTGAGCCAGCCCTTCACCGGAAAGATTGGTATTTGCACCGGGGTAACCTTACCTGAAGGCCCAAAACTATTCCATAAGCTGCAGACCGTCGACTGGCTGTACAACCTGACCCTGACGCATCTGCTCAGCAGCCTGGGAATACCCGTTACCGCGATGGGGAATAACATGGCCGTCAGTCGGGTGGCTTACGAGGCTGTGGGTGGCTATGAAGCATTGCCTTTTTCGATCGTCGAAGATTACACGCTGTTTCGGGCAATCGTCGGCTGTGGCTTTGATTTCCGCAATTTGCTGGACGAAACCGTGCTGGCCCGAACCCAGCCGGTCGATACGTTCCGACCGTTTTTTCAGCAGCGCAAACGCTGGATGCGGGGTGCCTCCGATCTGCCCGCCTGGATGGTCGCAGCCTTATACGCACAATACCTGGCCGGGCCCATTCTTTTGCTGATCGCCTGGGTGAGTCCAATAGCCGCCCTGGGATTATATTTGACCCGCCTGTTCGGGCAAACCATGGTTCTTTCCTTCGGAATAAGCCGCCTGCGCCGAACCAGCTTATGGGCATACGCGTTGCTTTTTGAAATCTATCAACTCGTTATGGGGCCGCTGTCGGTGCTTTTTTATCTCTTGCCAGCACCCATTGAGTGGAAAGGAAGGAAATACGAGTAGTAATTAATCGATGGTCGTCAGTGGCTGGCAAACAGCGGCTACCGGCTACTTACTATCGACTATTAGCTAAAAACTGATGATTCTGATCGATACCCACGCGCATATTTACGACCCGCAGTTTGACGAGGATCGAGACGTGATGTTACAACAGGCTGAGAAACAGCAGATCAGCCAGATCTGGATGCCCAACTGCGCCCAGGAAACGGTGGATGGGCTGATGGCCCTAGCCGATCAGTATCCGGATCGTTGCCTGCCTATGATGGGCCTGCACCCGGCTTACGTGACCGCTACGGTCGAGGTAGAGTTGGCGGCTGTAGAAAACGCCCTGAATCGGACGGCTTTTATGGCCGTTGGCGAGATCGGCCTGGATTTTTACTGGGACATGACCTACGTCGAACAACAGTTTATGGCATTTGAAACCCAGCTTCGCTGGGCTGCCGAGCAGAAGCTGCCCGTGTCGATGCACACGCGCTCGGGGCACGACCGCAATGCCTTCGCCGAAGCGACCGACCTGATCGAGAAACTAGCTTTGCCGGGTCTGACGGGTATTTTTCACTGCTTTGTTGGAACCCTCGACGAAGCTAACCGAGCCATAGAGCTAGGGTTTAAACTCGGAATTGGTGGGGTAAGTACGTTCAAGAATGGTGGGCTGGATAAAGTATTGCCGCACGTTAGTCTGGACCACCTCGTACTGGAAACCGATGCGCCCTATCTGGCACCCGTCCCGTATCGAGGCAAGCGGAACGAACCGGCTTACCTGCGGCTCATTGCCCAGCGCCTGGCCGATCTGAAGCAGGTCAGCATCGACGATGTCGCCCGCCACACGACCGCCAATGCCCTGTCCTTATTACCCACGCTTTATGCCAACCTGTTACCGAATAGTAATGAATAATGGACAATGAACAATGGATAATGCGGAGCCCGGATGCAGTCTTCGATATCTATTACCATTGTTCACTGTGCGTTATCCATTCTACATTATTCATTATCCATTAACTAATGTCTTATAAAACAGTCCACATCAATCCGGGTTCGCTGTCTCAGTCGCGGGCATCGGTGTTAGTCATTTATACGGGCGGCACCTTTGGAATGGTATACGACCGCACCGCCGGGCCCCAGAAAACAGGTCAGCTGGTTCCCTTCGATTTTGAGCGCGTGCTGGATCGATTACCCGAATTGAACCGGCTCGATTTTAAAATCACCCTGCTGACCCTGAACGAAATCATCGATTCCTCGAACATGAAGCCTGCCGTGTGGGTCGAGCTGACGCAAATCATCCAGCAGCAATACGACCACTACGACAGTTTCGTAATCCTGCACGGCACCGATACGATGGCGTATACTGCTTCGGCATTGAGTTTCATGCTTGTGGGGCTGAGCAAACCCGTTATTCTGACGGGTGCCCAACTGCCGATTGGCGTAGCCCGCAGCGATGCCCGCGAAAATTTTATCACCGCCCTCGAAATCGCGGCCGCCGTCGATACGACTCCACAGCAGGAAGGTCAGCCGATCGTGCCGGAAGTGTGTGTCTATTTCAATTCGCTGTTGTTGCGCGGTAACCGATCGACCAAGCGCGAGAGTGTTCAATTCAATGCGTTTGCGTCTGAAAATTACCCGATTCTGGCCACGGCGGGTGTCAGTATCGATTACAATCGTCCGTTTATCCGGCCCTACCAACCCGATCAGGTGCTGCAGATTCGCACCGTACTGGACCCGCACGTAACCATCCTGAAACTATTTCCAGGCATCACCCAGGCCGTCGTCGAATCCATCGTCAACATACCGGATCTGCGTGGTATTGTGCTCGAAACCTTCGGGGCCGGGAATGCGCCTACCGATGACTGGTTTCTGGATACGCTCAAAGGAGCCATCGAGCGGGGTGTGCTGGTATTCAACGTGTCGCAGTGCGAAGGTGGCCGCGTGACGCAGGGCCAGTACCAGACCAGCAAGCAACTGCTGCAGATTGGTGTAGTGAGCGGAGCTGACATCACCACCGAAGCGGCCATTACAAAACTCATGGTATTGCTCGGCCGTGAACATGACCGCGGACGAGTAGCTACCAATCGCCTGCGGACGCTGCTGGAGGAGCCCATCAGTGGTGAAATGAGCGCCTGATTGGGTAGAAATAATGTTTTTTTGCCGGTAGGCGATTGCGTTTTTACAAACAAACGTGCATCTTTGCAGTCCCAAATGACACAGAGAGCTGCCGGAGTGGTCGAACGGGTCTGATTCGAAATCAGAAGTACTCGCAAGGGTACCGGGGGTTCGAATCCCTCGCTCTCTGCCAAAGTCCTTAACAAGGCCCGAGCCTCCTTCCCAAAAGGAGGCTTTTTTGTTGAATTAGAGCGTAATTTCCTCCTCAAGTACCTACAAACGTAATCAATCGGGAGCCCGTCTCGATTCGCTTAATTACCTGGTCTGTAAGCTCGAAAAAGTCTCTTTTATGTTGGCTGTAGTCAATCGGTTTAATCGGAGTCGAGAGGAGCATAAACGTTCGGTTTTTTCCGAAAGATTGTGCTCAAATTCGCTCTCTAAAAGGACCTTAAATAGTTTATTAAATTCGTCTATAATGTTTATAATCTAAATATTTGAAAATAGCATCGGGATAGACTTCTTCAATTAATTGAACTGAATTTTTTATTAAAGGGAGGTATATATCATTGATGTTGCCAGTGGTTATTGTGCGCCATATTGTAGGCCAATACCGAACAAGCATACCGCAATAATAGGATGATAAAAATAATAGAGAAATCGAGTTTAATGACTTGTTATTCAGGGGTTTAATAAAATATAGGTCACCTTTTTTGCTGTGGGCCATACTTGGAATTTTATATTTGTATTCAAAACCTTTAATGTCTGGATAAACAAACGTCCAACTTAAATAGGGTAGAGAAGAATCATTAGTCAAAGAACTAGCAATATTTTCATCAATTGCTAGCTGTTCTCTTATGAACTGGTCAGTAAGAAGCTCTGAATCTGAATCAGCAAAAGTATTGTTTTTTATATAAAATGAAGCGTAAGCATTTTTTATGGGAGAACCGTAATCCTGTTCTATAAAAACTTTCCCCTGAAAGACACTAGCTTTCCTACCAGTAACAGACTCGAAAGTATACTTTAACTCCGGAATTCGACTTAGTATATCTTCAAAGGAAAACGTAAAAGGTTTATCAATGTCAAACTCGTTTGAATACCAACCAACTACGTATCGGCTTCTGCTATAAAGAGCAATCCTTACAGGTTCTAAATTTGCTGTCACTGATATTAACTCTTTAAATGTACCGTTTACTAAATCGACCTTTAAAGAACCCCAATCATTTTTAGAAAAATCTTCTGCCCAGTTTTTTGCAGAAAGACCATGCGACTTTGCAAGTGAGCTTTCTTGTTTAATGGGATGTAAAAATAATATTAACCCTCTCGTTAATGCTAATACTCCGTAGTATAGTAATAAAGGTTTTATTAAGAAATCAGATTTGCTAGCACTTTCATAATAATTCCTACCTTGAACAAAATGAGCTGATATCTCTTGTGCTTTTTGTGTTTTTAAAGATTTTTTGTGTAAATTTTGAAATTCTCTTTTGAGGAAATCAACACTTTCATAGGAGACGAGCTCAGACCAAATAGTATTTATCATTATAATTTATAGATTATATCTATTTAGTATATAACTTATAACAGACAAGAAAGTCCAAAATTTAAATTTTGGACTTTCTTGTCTGTTATAAGTTATCCTAAGTCAATTGAACCAGTTACTTCGTAATCTTTATAATGTTCTCTCAAAAGCACAACACTTAAGCTTTTAAACATACGAAAGTATTCGTTAAAAGGTATTGTATGTGCTCCGTCAATCAGGAGGACATTAGATTCGTCGGTATGGGATTCCCACTTATCGATACAAAAAAATTTTATTCCAACAGAGTTATTTGACGCTAAATAAAAACTTGTACCAATTGGTTCAAAACGAGTTACATCTCCTCCTTGTTCTCGGAAAAATGCCTCTATTGTTTTTTCCTGATCCTCAAAGTCGGCTGCTGATGTTCCGACAAAATCATTAAACGATGTTTTTGCGATCATTTTACGCATAGTTATAATTATTGGTGTGTAAGCTCAAGTTATCGCCTAACAAAATGTTGCGCAAAAAAATTTAACAAAATATAAAATTATCTTTTTCGCGTCGTATATGGATTAAGTCTCATAAAGTTTTGGAGCCATTTCTCTGCTAGGAGTTTGTCGCCTAAGGCTTGTTTACTAGTAACGAGCTTTTGCCAAACTGACAGCCGGACTAAGCCGGTTAGTTGGTAAGACACTGTAAGGCTGTGATTCCGTATGACATAATAGAGAAAGACGAACGCAGCGGCTAAGCGCCAAACGGTCCCCAAAAGGAATATTCTAAGTAGCAGCTGTAAGCGTGATTTATAAAGAGTTGAATCGGTGGGCTCGAACGCGAATCATTGCACGGTCGTAAGTTGCTGTAAGTCCTCGTTTGACTCGATGGAACAGTAAACTAATTTTCTTAAACTTGCCTAAAATCTATTTTTTATGAATCCTGAATTCATTCTTGGGCAAATCAATAAAATGCTGTCAACCGAAGAATTGACAGATAGACAGGTAGAGATTTATCTAGCTGGTCTGACCGGGTATTCTTACACAATCGCTCAGTCGTCTCAACGAAAGTGGGGAGACGCCAATAGTAAAATCGACGAAGGTAACTTTTACCAAATTACGCCTGATGTAGAGGATGACGGCTTTTTTGATTGGTATTGTGAGGTCAGGCCTTATAATCAGTTTTTTAAGACTGTTGAAAATGCCCTGATACATTTTGCCTTTTATAGAAATCTTTGGGAAAAAACAGAGAAGTGAATACAAAACGCCCGGTTCAATCTGACCGGGCGTTTTTGCTAGAGTAAACTACAGAGTCCGTAATTACTGACAAGAAAATATAGTTCTACTCCCATCAGGGGATGTTACTTCGATAAAGCTACTACCAGGGCCAGTCCCGTAACCCGTTATTCTCCCTTGTGGAGCACCATTAATGCTGATTGTACAAGTACCATTTGGACCTGGTACTATTGTAAGAGGAAACCTAGGTCCACTAGGAGTTATTGGAAAAAATTCTCCACTGGCAGTTTGTATCCCTGATACTCTAAATCCTCCGGCACAGTTTCCTACAATACCACTAGCGTCTGGGCAAGGGTGATCTACTGCAAGCATTTGGCAGGACCACGGGAAAAAGGCTAAGACTATAAACCACACTAGGTTTAATAGTGTCTTCACATATACTTGTTTCATAATAAGGATTGTTTAATAATTACAATAATTAATTGTAAAATTATGAGTTATATTAATATATATTATTGCTTTTATCTAATGGCAATAAAGTGCCCAATTCAACTGATTTGGGCGTTTTTTTTTGACCTAACCTATTATCTTACAAAAGATTACATAATTGTATACACCTGTTTACCACCCTGCCAGATTATTCGAAGTGTCTGGTGCCGGTTGGTAACCTTTGATCGATATACGTTTAGGCATGAGAAAGCAAGAACGCCGTTTTGTTGATTACCGAGGCTGAGGGGGATATGATCACATCGGGATCGATCTTGCAGTTATGCTGCAACGCCTGATTCAACTTCAGTTCAGCGCTGTTAAAGACATCGACGATCCGGGCGTTTAGAACAAAGTGGTTGGAGGCTTTACAATCCAGCAGGACTTTTTAACGAACTGATTGGCTTTGATCTTATAGATGGCCCGACGTTTCTCAACAATACCGGAAAGTGAGTTCACTACGCATTGCAGCATGACTGCCTGCGTGTCGTCATTAGACTTTTGGTACGCAGAATAATCTTCACGGTTGCCGGCATAGTGCCAACCGGTCGTCCAATAGTTAACAGGAACATAATCTACTTAAATCACTCCCGTTCATTCCTGAACAAACGCCAAAACTTAAGTAGCTGTATAGTGCCGGCTAAAAATGAGGAAGATTATTTTTTATTTATAGTATAGTTGCTCATTCTCTGCCAAAACATCAGTAAAACAAAGTCTCCTGATAATAAGGAGACTTTGTTGTTGGTTTAAAAGGAAAATTCGGCGATATTGACCAATGGGTTGCCGTACCAGTGTAATATCACCCCCGTTCTAATAGTAGATGAACGGCAGTTTAGTTAGAAGCACCGGCGGTCAAACAACCTCGGAATCGACTAGTCAACGCGTACAAAATTTCAAAACAATGAAAGTGCTGATCAACCGTTTGTTAGGCTTATTTCGACAAAAGGGTTTTTGGGGGTATCCTCCTGTATTGTGGTGTTTGTGGGCAATAGCCATAGTTGCATTCTTTGTCACAGTAATGACTATTGCCGCTGAACGCGGTCAGGTGATCTGGTAAATGAAAGCCCAGGACTCAATATGCTTGGCTTGCTCTCACTAAAAATTGTGTAACCATAGACTCGGATGCCCTTCATCCATATGGGTAAGCTCATACCGATTTATGTCCATTGGTTGCTTATTGCCAGGCGCTAAACCGGGATTATTATCCTTGTCGGCCAATTCCGGACTTAACTGGTCGATGACCAAGCTATGCCTCAATAGTAGAAAACAATTTTCAGATTGCGACTTGATTATTCGTTTGGCGACCACATAGTTGATACAAGGCGCCATCTGTCTCAATTCTCCGATACGTGCACACTTCTCATTGCCCTGTGACGGCTATTACGATTCGTTGACATTCGTTACTTCATATTCTTTTGACGTTTTCCTGATGCCTTTGTCCTTCAGCATCTGGCCTATTCCGTTGACCAGATCGATGGACGCTTCAATCTCCGCTTTACGAATGGCGACGCTTTCAATATTGAAGCCGAAAGGAATGGACCGTTCCAAACAGAACGTGGTCAGCGCTGAGGCAATGTCGAGGCAGAGCGTGACCGATTTTTCAAGCATATCTTCCGATGACTTCAGCTCTTCTTTCAGTGCATCCGGTACATGAATACCCAGCCATTCCATAAAATGCAGCGTTTTAACCGATCCGCAGGCAGTAAGGGTGAAAATGACCGTCGGGGGCTGAATCTGCTGCTGGTTACAGCGGTGGGTCAGGTCTTCGATCACCTGTTTGGCGTAGTCGAGGTTAAACACACACTGTGAAATGAAGTAAGATACCCCGCAGTTCATCTTGTCCAGTATCCTGACATCCTCATCATTCAGCAGGTTATGCCTCTCGGGGATCGTTACTGCCCCGATAACTGAAGTGTCCTGGTGCCTGCTCCATATTTTATAAGCGTCTGAAAGATTGGTTTTTACGGGGAAATCAGGGGCCGGTACGCCGACAAATACAGGATAGAAGTGGTGCTCATGCAGTCCTTCCAGCCAATCGGCCAGCTCGTCGCCGGAGAACTTACCGGCAGGGCGGTAGATTATCTTGGGGATCGTCAACCCACTCAGGTAGCCGGAGGCAAATACAAACGGATCGAGCGCAGTTATAAACGGAAAGGGTCTTTCTTCTGTGGTCCGGGCCGACTCATCCTGTACGTCATACACGACGAGCGCATCGATATCCAGGCCAGCGAGTCGTTCAATCGTTTTTTGGGCGATCTCGGCAACTCGTTCAGGTTGAGTACCGGCTTTGGGTGGTGTAATGCCGTAAAGCATCACGCCTGATTCTGCGGATTTAATTTTCTTTAGAAACATTTTCTTGCTGGAACAAGGGGCTCAAGTTCCCTCATCCGGTTTTAGGTACTATGTAATGAATAGTTCGCTGTTGTCGCTTGTACTTGAGTCAAGCAATGGCCCTGTCATCTCACTTATCGATGTCTCAACGGCTAAAATTGAGTTTACAAAGCAAAGTATATAAAGATTAGCCGTATATAAAACTCGTCCTTGCCAGTAAACGAGGTCAACCGCCGATCTCCTGGGGCTTTTTCCGTTTGCTTAGCGATTTTTGCGGTTGTCAGGCAGACGGGCGCGCAGGCATCGTGCAGGATTGGCGTAGCGGGCAGGTGTGACCAAAAAGTCGTGGTATACCGCTGGTCATAAAAAAGCCCGTCTGCTGAGCAGACGGGCCGGTTCAGGCAAAAAATCGGTGGATACAATCGGTTAGACGAACCAGGCTTTCGGTAGTCACTAGCTACTGGCCAAAAAAAGTTCGGTCGCTTCGTTTCTCAATGAATTATGTGTTTTTGGATAAATATATCGTTAATATTTATAGGATAATAAAATAGTTAATAAGTTGATTCTGTAGAGATTAAGTTAATTTGCTAGTGAAGACAATAACGGATAAAGTAAATATATTTACCGAACTTTCTTTAGCTTAAAGTCACCGGCTATGTGTATATTCACTGATAGTTTGCCCGGTCTTTCTGGCTTATATACTCTGCTAAAGACTCGGTAACCTTATACGCTTTATAACCAACTCAAGCTGATGAAAATGACTAAACAACCCATCGATTACCGCGATCTGCTCAAACGCTACATGTGGCAGGTGTGTGAGGTTCAGGGTCTTTCGTTTATCGATCATTGCAGCACCGGACAACAGTATCCCGCTGTACCTAAATTTACGCCCGAAGAAATTGCTGAGTTGGTCAGCATCGAAAATGAGCTGTTCAGGGGCTGGAGACCATGACATTAACCTGGACATTTTATCCGAAAGGGCAACCGGCTGTTACACTGACCGTCGTTTACTTACCGGCACTCGACCAGCAGAACAGGGCCTCGGGAGGCTTTCTGATTGTTCCCCGGAATACAGCCTACGTAGACTGGCGCACATACCAGCGCTTCGATACCAGCGATGTACAGGGGCGAAAAGATGCGTTCGGGCAACTGGAGCGTGTATGGGATACGAACAAAATAGACTCGCTACTCATCAGCTAGTTTTCCGGTGCAAAAGATTGGGCATCGATTTTGGCCGCTAACTAACCCGTTCATTCTTTCTTCATACGTTTAGCTTACCTTTGAGGCTAAGTATACCGTTGCGGCTTTTTGGTTATGGGAAAGAAATCGCTGGTGCCGGGTCCATGGACCTTGATTTTTTTTATCGCTGGCTTACTAATGCTGTTTATTCTGAGCTGGCTCTGGAAGGCACTCGTCTAGACACCAGCGGCTGCATTCACGCTACCGGACCATACTCCGCGCAACCGGTTGCCAAATTCAGACGCTTCCTTGGCCGGCTTTTCAAGAACCCATACCTTTGACGCACACGGCGAGCCTTCGCCCACAGTTCAGGAACAACGTAACTTTTACATGGCAACCGTATTCATCACGGGGGCGGCTGGTGGACTTGGCCACACCGTCACCCGGACATTATTGACCCAGGGACATCGCATCATCACCACGCGGCATCGGGACGAAGATCCGCAAAAATTACCTTCAGAAACTTCGGGTCTGCTGGTTACGTACGAAGTCGATCTGGCCGATGAAGCACAGGTAGCCGCCGTTATCGAGCGGGCCGTTGCCGAACAGGGGCCTATCGATGCGGCCGTTTTGCTGGCGGGCGGTTATGCCGGTGGCTCGCTGCTGGAAACGACCGGCGCGCTGATCGATCAGATGATGACCATCAATTTTAAGACGGCCTACCACGTGGTTCAGCCCCTGTTTGCGCACATGAGCCAGCAGGCCACCGGCGGGAAGTTTATCCTGGTCGGGGCGCGTCCGGCGCTGGATGCCACGGCTGGGAAAGAGGCCGTAGCGTACGCCTTGTCGAAATCGCTGCTGGTTCAGTTGTCGGAGATCATCAATGTTTCCGGAAAGGCACATCGCATTGTTTCGACGGTTATTGCGCCGAGTATTATCGACACGCCCCTGAACCGGACATACATGCCCGACGCTGATTTTGACGCCTGGGTGAAGCCCCAGACCATTGCCGATACTATTGCTTTCGTGCTGTTTGGGGAAGGGCAGGCGCTGCGCGAATCGGTGCTGAAAATTTACAATCAGGCTTGATACCTACTCGACTATCCCTAACTCATTTCTTATGTGGCAGGAACAGGATAACCAACTGACGCGCGACTTTCAGTTCGCCGATTTCAGTGAAGCCTTTGCGTTTATGACGCGCGTAGCGCTTATCGCCGAAAAAATGGATCACCATCCGTGGTGGTCCAACGTATACAACAAGGTGACGATCAAACTAAGTACGCACGATGCGGGCAATACTGTTACCGACAAAGACCGAAAACTGGCCGCTGCGATCGATGAACTGATCAGCTAGCGGATCTTCGTTAGTCGGCTACTACGAATGACTCTGGACTGGCCACGATCGACTATTTTTACTCCATGAAATTATTTCTTGTGCCGACGCCCATCGGTAACCTGGACGATATTACCCTGCGGGCCATTAAAACCCTGCAGCAGGTCGACGCGATTCTGGCGGAAGATACGCGCACGTCGGGTGTTTTACTACGCCATCTCAACATCAGCAAACCGCTTCATAGTTACCATATTTTCAACGAGCACCAGACCGTGCAGCGGCTGGTGAGTCAGCTGAAAGAGGGTAAAACCCTGGCCCTGGTGTCCGACGCTGGTACGCCGGGTATTTCCGATCCGGGTTTTCTGCTGGTGCGGGAGTGCATCAAAAACGATATCCCTGTGGAGTGCCTGCCGGGGCCGACGGCGTTTGTGCCGGCGCTGGTGAACTCAGGCTTGCCGAACGACCGATTTACGTTCGAGGGATTTTTGCCGCATAAAAAAGGCCGCCAGACCCGGCTCACCGAACTGGCCGAGGAAGAGCGAACGATGGTGTTTTACGAATCGCCCCACCGGTTGCTCAAAACCCTGCAACAATTTGCCGACAGTTTCGGCCCCGACCGTCCGGCCAGCGTCTCGCGCGAACTGACCAAGCTATTCGAAGAAAACCAGCGCGGTCCGTTGTCTGAACTTATTGCGTATTTTGCCCAAAAAACAATAAAAGGTGAGCTTGTCATTTGCGTTCAGGGAAAAGAACCGAGTCGGAAGACCAAACGGGTGTATGAAGAAGAGGCTGATGAAGATGAGTAGTTATTGGCTTGGAGCAATGGGCTCGGGGCGCGGGTATAAAGGGCGATTGGGTGCGCTGTTCTTTATTCTCGCTCCATTATTCATTATTCATTATCCATTAGTTGGTCAGACGCTTTCGCCTTCATCGCAGGTCAGCCTGATTACCTACGGGCCGGGCGACGATGATATTTCGTCGGCGTTTGGGCATACCGAAATTCGGATCGTCGACCCGGTACTGGGCATGGATCGCGATTACAGCTACGGCGGTTTCGACTACAATGCCGACGGGTTTATCCTTAAGTTTCTGCGGGGTACCCTGCCGTACTTCGTGTCGGTGCATAATCTGTATCAGGTCATGTACTATTACCAGCAGAACAACCGCAGCATCCGCGAACAACCGCTGAACCTCTCGCTCAGCCAGCGGCAACGGTTGTTTGCGGCCCTGGAAGAAAACTACCTGCCCCAGAACCGGACCTACCGGTATAAATTTTATTACGACAACTGCGCCACCCGCCCCCGCGATATGATCGTGAGTGCCTGTGGCGACAGCCTGACGATCCCGTCCCGCTTGCGCCCGACGGGAAAATCGTACCGCGACTGGATGAACGACTACCTCAATGAGCAGCCCTGGTATCAGCTGGGAATGAACCTGGCCATTGGTCATCCGGCCGATGAACAGACGGACGGCTGGCGCGCCATGTACCTGCCCGACCAGGTGCACGACCAACTGGCCCGCGCAACCCTGCAGCAGCCCAACGGCCAGTCGATTCCGCTGGTGCGGGATGATCAGACCCTGTTTGCGGCCCAGAAGCTTTTCCGCCAGCAGGTGCCGCTTTTTCTCGATCCAGACGTAGTATTCGGGATTTTGGGTGTCGTGGTAGCGCTGTTCACCATCCGTCGGTATCTGGTGTCGGGCAAAGTAGACCGCTGGCTCGACCGGTTTCTATTTGGGGTTTCGGGCTTCCTGGGGTGGTTTCTGCTGATTCTCTGGATCATTCGGGACGATGGCGTAACGGGCTGGAATCCTACCTTGCTCTACTTCATGCCCCTGCATCTCCCGCTGATCTACTGGGCAACGGGGGGGCAGGCGACGGCCCGGCGACGTACCACGTATTTCGGGATTACGGCAGTCCTGTTGGTAGCCGGGATGCTGCTCTCGCACATCCCCGGTGGTTTCGATGTCGTGTTTCCGTTGACGTTGTTGATCCGTTGTATCGTGAACATGCAGCCCGTACGCCAGGGCTATCGAACGCCAGCTCTGATGGAATAAACGACGAAATGGACAGAAAACGGTCGTAGAAAAGGGGTAGGTTGGGCCAGAACGCTACTTTCTATCGGAAACCCTGTTTCCGTCACTACCCATGAAACGTCTGCTTCTGCTGGTTATTCTCTTTCGCTTTGTCGACCTCGCGGCTCAGCCCGTCGAGCGTTTTGTAAAAATCGTTATCACACCCGACCACGCCGACTGGCTGTATAAAATCGGTGAACCTGTCAAGTTCAATATCTCGGTTTATAAGAATAATGTCCTGCTGAAAGGTGCCAAACTTCGCTATGAGATCGGGCCGGAAAAAATGGCACCCATCAAAAAGGAAACCGTCACTCTGCGCGACGGCACCCTGGCGCTGGACGGGGGCACGATGAAAACGGCGGGGTTTCTGCGCTGCATCGCTTATGTCGATCAGGATGGTAAAGAGTACAAAGGACTGACCACGGCGGGTTTCGAGCCCCAGGCCATTAAGCCTACTGTTGCTAATCCGGCCGATTTTAAAGCCTTCTGGGACAATGCCAAAGCTGATCTGGCTAAAATTCCCGTCGATGCCCGCATGACTTTATTGCCCGAGCGTTGCACTGAACTAACGAACGTTTATCACCTCAGTCTGCAGAATATCAACAGTTCCCGCTTCTACGGCATTTTGTGTATCCCGAAAAAAGAAGGGAAGTATCCGGTTATTCTGCGCGTTCCGGGAGCGGGTGTTCGGGCTTATAATGGCATGATCGCTGAAGCCGATAAAGGGTTCATTACGCTCGAAGTAGGTATCCACGGCATTCCTGTGACCATGGACCCCGGTGTGTATGTCGACCTGGCTCGTGGACCACTCAATGGCTATCAGATGGCTAATCTCGACGATCGAGACCGGTATTATTACAAACGGGTTTATCTGGGCTGCGTGCGCGCGGTCGATTTTCTGGCGAGCTTACCCCAATACGATGGGCAGAATATGGCCGTGACCGGTGGGAGCCAGGGGGGCGCTCTGTCGATCGTGACGGCGGGGCTCGATTCGCGCATCAAATGGCTGGGGGCCTATTACCCGGCCCTGAGCGACGTTACGGGCTACCTCAACGGGCGGGCGGGCGGCTGGCCGCATCTGTTCGCGGGGAATGATCTGGCGTACAACAATAAGCCCGATCGGATCAAAACCACGGGGTATTACGATGTGGTTAATTTTGCCCGGATGGTCAACGTGCCAGGGTATTATTCGTGGGGCTTCAACGATGAAGTTTGCCCGCCAACGTCCATGTATGCCGCCTACAACGTAATTCCGGGCCCTAAAACCCTGGACACCGAGTTTCTCGACACGGGCCACTGGACCTATCCGGAGCAGACCGAGAAAATGACAACCTGGCTGCTGGGAAAGCTGAAAGGAGTTAAATAACAGCAGAAGAAACCAAAAAGAACACCGATTCTTATGATCTTTATGACTTGATCCGTTAAAGTCGTAAAGATCATAAGAATCGGTATTTTAGTTTAAGAGCTGCACATGAGAAATAAGATCACGCGCTTCGGTCTGGTAGGCTTGCTGGCCCTCGGTACATTGGCCACGCAGGCTCAGGATAATGCATTGCTGTACGAAGTTACGGGGCCGGGGCTGGATAAACCATCGTATCTCTACGGTACGTTTCATTTGGTTTGTCCTACCGATCTGACGATTACGGATGCGATGAAGAAAGCCGTAAGCGAAAGCGATCAGGTATACCTAGAACTGGACATGGACGATCCGACGTTGATGAGCGACATGCAGAAAGCCATGCTGTTGCCGTCAGGCAAAACCCTGAAAAGTCTGCTTAGTCCCGCCGATTATACCCTGCTGGACAACTACCTGACCCAGAAAATGAACATCGGACTGGCGCAGATGGGGGGGCTCAAACCCATTGCCCTGCTGTCGATGATGTACATGACGGTGTTGCCGTGTCAGCCCGCTTCTTACGACCTGACGTTCGCGCAGATGGCTAATGAACAGAAAAAGAGCGTTCTGGGCCTGGAAAATCTGTCGGCTCAACTGGCCGCCATCGATCAGATTCCGCTGGAGGAGCAACTGAAAGGCCTGGTCGATATGGCCCGCAAGCCCGACGAAGCGAAAAAAGAATTTTCGGATTTCATTGCCCTTTATAAAAGCCATGACATCGCAAAGCTCATGAATGCCATGAAAACCAGCGAGTTTAGCGGGGGCGATTTTTCGCAGTACGAAGAAGGGCTGCTGACCGAACGGAACACCAGCTGGATTCCAGTCATCGAGAAGGCGGCCAAAGAAAAACCGACTTTTTTTGCTTTCGGCGCCGGTCACCTTGGCAACGAAAAAGGAGTTATTAACCTGCTCCGGAAAAAAGGTTATACCGTGAAGCCAGTGGAATAACGCCGATGCGTAACCGGTATAAACCCAAAAAAGCCGACTGGTTCGGCTTTTTTGGGTTTATACCAGGAATCGAGTGACTGGTGCTATGGATAAACTGGCATCTTTTTAGCTCGGTGGAAGCCCCATAGGTTGGCCGATGAAATGCTTAGTTCCGAGACGACCTGTTTGCTCCCTATATCAATTTCTACTACTTTGCCTCCTTGCCCGTTTGTGTTCTGTACCTGATACCCAGGACAAAATACCATATGGTTGCTTTGGGGCAAGAACTGGACACTGCTGACAATGCTCGAGAACGTTTCTAAGCCCCGTTCTTTTCCATAAGTCCATGTCTGCTGGACGGTCATCTTGGTAGGATCAATTTTATACGAAACCAGCCGACTATATTTCCCACCGGCAGGGTTGAACTCCCGCACCGCTCCATTGTCGAACAGAAGCCACTCTCCGTTTGGTAAACGAGTGATGTTGTGCTGGTACCAGTTCCATTCGAAATCCGGTCTGATGGCTGTCCCCTCGCTGACAGCCGCATCCGTTACGGGTTTACCGCTGGCGTCGAGCGGTTGAAGTAGAAACTGCGTTAGATCTTGGCCCCGCCGATTTTTCATCCAGCCTTTATGGGCCGATAGTATCCATTTGACCTGGTTGTTGTAGTCCAGTTTTACTACCCCTTGTGAACGCCCTGACACGACGATGGTATTGTCGGTGGAATCATACTCAACCGCATTGCCATGGAACCAATCGTTAGGGGTCTGAATCCCATCTGGTGTGGTTAGGTCCGTTCTGGTCTCGTCGAGGGATTCTTTCAGATCCCAGACTGTAACGACATTGCCGCTTTGCCGATCGATCTCGATGACAAAATCCTCGATAGTTGCCCCGCCTTCCAGATAAGTGCTGCCCGGTTTGGTCGCTGTCAGTAGAAAATTTCCATTGGGCTTCTCGCAAACTTCATGATGAAACAAATACCCTTTGTCACTTACGTTCCAGCTGTTGACTACATTACCTAATAAATCAATTTCGTAGATCGCCGATGCTTCTGGATCCGTGTTCCCGAAAAAGAAATTTCCATTTCTCAAACGACTGATACCGTCATCATAGCTTAGTTTTTTTAACTGAGGATGGGTGCGATAATCCAGTACCCAGCGAATATCCCCATACGCATCTGCGAAATACGGCGTCGATGGGTTATCGGTGCCTAAGTTGCTAAAACTACTGACCAAGATCAGTCCCGGAGCTACTTTAGTCTCATCGAAAGGAGCGGCTGCAACCGATGCGGGTAAGGATATGGCCGAAGGGAGGGGGGGCGTCTGTATGGTAATCGTACTTTTGGCGAGCGTATCTCCACCAGTGCCCAGAATTCGAATGTCGACGGTATTGGCATAGTCAGCATACAGACCGATAACAGCTAGAGCATGGTGGGTGCCCTGGTCATTAAATGTATGTTCGACATTGGTCAGCTTGCCGTGTTTTCCCCTGACACGTACAAACGCTTTGCCAGACAAGGGCGCCGAGAAGTTTATCCGGGCCGATAGGGGGGCGTAACCAGATGGGTTAACGTTGACTGAATCGGATGAAATCGTAAAGGAAACAGATTCTTTCGGTTGTACTGAGTCGGTTTCCGATGCGTTTTTACAACTGCTAAACACAGCCAGAAAACTCAGGAAGCATAATTCTTTTTTCATAGTTCTGTTAGGATGGGTGGGGCGCGACATGGAGAGAAGCGCAGGTGTTGTAGTAAAAATCAAAGAAACTAAACTTCTCTAATGGTTACTTTTTTTGGTGGTTGCTACACGTTGTGGCGGGACTTTTTGCCTGGAAAAACATCTTTGGATTGGTCTAATGGTTAGAGTTGGCGCTTGCCTCACTTTTACCTGGAAGTAGCTTAAACGCTTACAGGCGCTTAACTTTAGGCTACATTACCCGAACTCTAACCTCATGGGCTCCTCTCTATTTTCTTATTTGTCGCTGGGTTGTGCATTGGTAGGTATAATCGCTCCTTTACGGAATGATTGGATTGGACGAGACACCAAGCCCGTGGTCACCCCGGTAACAGGCGTATCGATCGATACGACCAACCGGCCCGAAGAAAACCGGTTTACCAAAACGGTACTTTCCAACGACTTAAATGAGCCGATGGAACTAGCCGTTGCGCCCGATGGACGGGTATTTTTCGTGGAGCGACACGGCAAGTTTTACATGTACGACCCGGTGCAGAAAAAGACCCGGCTGCTGCATGATTTTCCGGTAAAAGCCGTCGAAAAATACCTCAATGGGCTGCTGGGTATGACCATCGACCCGAATTTCAGCCAGAACCACTACCTCTATTTTTTCTATACCATTCAGAATAACGAGCAGACCAGACAGCGGATCGCCCGGTTCAAAATAAAGGACGACAGCACCCTGGATCTGGCCAGTGAAAAACCCATTATCGAGTTTCCGATCGATCTGGAAGTGAGTGCGCATACCGGCGGTTCGATGGCCTGGGATACCCACGGCAACCTGTTCATCTCGACCGGCGACAATACCGTGCCCTTTGAGTCGAGTGGGTTTTCGCCCACCGACTGGCGCCAGAATCGCCTGACGTTCGATGCGGCCCGCTCGGCGGGTAACCCCAATGACCTGCGCGGAAAAATCCTGCGCATACACGTCGAGTCGGATGGGTCCTATACCATTCCCGAAGGGAATCTATTTCCGAAAGGAACGGCCGGAACTCGCCCCGAAATTTACGTGATGGGTTGCCGGAACCCATACCGCATTTCGGTCGACCCGGCCACGTCGATTGTCTACTGGGGTGAAATCGGGCCCGATTCTGGCGTCGATGGACCACAGGGACCGCGAGGCTACGATGAGTTCAACCAGGCCAAAAAAGCGGGAAATTACGGCTGGCCGTTCTTCGTGGGCGACAGTAAACCCTATCATCGCTACGATTTTGAGACCAAAGCCGTTGGTGAACTCTACGACCCGGCCGCACCTGTCAATAATTCGCCTAACAATACGGGTGCGAAGCAATTGCCGCCGACCAACAAAGCGATGGTCTGGTATCCGTACAACAAGTCCGACGAGTTTCCGCAGTTGGGGGTGGGTGGGCGTTGCGCCATGGGCGGGCCGGTCTATCACTTCAATCCATCGCTCCAGTCGAAAACAAAAATTCCGGCTTACTACGACAAAGCCCTGTTTATGTACGACTGGATGCGCAACTGGGTATTTGCCGTACGGATGGACGACCAGCAGAATTACCAGTCCATGGAGCAGTTCATGCCCAAAACCGGTGATTTTCGGCGGCCCGTCGATATGGAAATAGGGCCGGAGGGGTCTATCTACATGCTTGAATACGGCTCGGTGTACGGCATCGACAACGAAGACGCCCGGTTGGTCCGGATCGATTTTAACCCCGGTAACCGCGCGCCTGTAGCTCAGATAACAGCAAAAGATACCATCGGTCTGGCACCACTGACAGTGGCCTTTACCAACACCAGCTATGATTACGATAAAGACCGGCTCCGGTACCAGTGGCGCTTTGAGGGCAACACCGTCGCATCGACCGACGCTTCACCCACGCACACCTTTCGCAAAAACGGAATCTACAAAGCCCTGCTGACCGTTACTGACCCGGCGGGCCAGTCGAGTACGGATACGCTGACCATCAAAGTGGGGAACACCACGCCAACGGTTGCCGTTTCGACCCCGGACAACAGCACGTTCTTCTTCCCAAATCAGATGCCGCTCCGGTACGCCGTAGCTGTCAACGACAAAGAAGACAAGCTGATCGACAGGAAAAACCTGAAAGTGGGTCTGACTTACATCCCGAAAGTAGCCGGGAATGAGCAGCAGATGGGGCACCAGCAGATCTCGGCCTCGTTCAACCTGGGTAAGTCGCTGATTGCGGGAAGCGACTGCAAAGCCTGCCACCAGGTTGCTGCCAAGTCGGTGGGGCCGTCGTTTACCGATATTGCCAAACGGTATCGGGACGATAAAACCGCTACGGCAAAGCTGGCTAATAAGATCATCACGGGTGGCAACGGAGCCTGGGGCGAACACGCCATGAGCGCGCACCCGCAGCTATCGCGGGAGGAAACGACCGAAATGGTGAAATACATCTTTTCGCTGGGTGTGCAGCCTGCCAACACGCAACTGCCGCAGCAGGGAAGCGTGGTGCTGAAAGAACACCTCGGCAACGACCAGTCGAGTCGGTACATTCTGACCGCTTCGTATACGGACAAAGGAAGCGTAGGTGGTACGCAGCCCAAACTGGCGTTGACGAAAAGCGACGCACTGATTCTTCGTTCGACCAAAGTGCCGGCTACCGAGGCCGACTCCGTCTACAAACTGGCGAAACAGGGCCGACGCCTGAGCAACATCAATGATCAATCGTATTTTGTGCTGAAAGCCATCGATCTGAAAGGCATCGAGCGGCTAACGTACCATTACGCATCTAAAGACCAGGACGCGATGATCGAGGTACACACGGATTCGCCGACAGGGCCGCTGGTCAGCAAGGTAAATACGACCGCAACGGGCGATGGCCGGAAATACGCGGACGTAAGTGCACCGATTCAGAATCCGGGTGGCAAACACGATCTGTATTTCGTGTTCGTAAAACCCGATGGCAAAAACCTGCTTTCGCTCGAATGGGTGGATTTTCAGGGGAAAGAGGCCCCCACAACTGAAAGCGCCAAAGCCGGCGGAAAGTAATGTATCGCAGCCTTTAGTCCGCTAGTTAGGTCCCCAGGCGGACTAAAGGCTGCAATACATTACTTCGCTTCCGTCACTTCCAGCACGACACTTTCCCGACGGGAATCTACTTGTGGGTTGACCCCGATCGTCATCAGGTAGTTTCCTGAATACACCGATGGATCGGCGTTGATGGATGAGCGCGTGCCCGGATAAACGTTCAGTTCCTGGATCTTATAGGTTTTATCCGGGTTTAGCCCTTTCAGCTTGATGGGTGCCTGACTGCCTGCTTTGTAGCGATTTCTGGTCAGGTACGTAAACCACACGGCCCGGTCCTGGGCTTCGCTGACATAAAGCATCGACGCTACGTCGCCGGTGTAGGGCGAAGCCAGTCGGTATTGGTCCCCCTGCCAGATAACGGGTTTGAGCCGATCGTAATCTTTCAGGGCCTGCTGACTGAACTGCAGCTCCGGTTCGGTGAGTTTGCTGACCACGATGTCGTAGCCCAGCTTCCCCGACATGGCTACGTCCGTCCGGAACTTGAGGGACTGTTTGCCCCAGTCGGTTACGTGATTGCAGGTGGCGATGGCCGGGAAGAAATACGAATAATTCCACTGAATGAAAGCCCGCTCCAGCCCGTCGGTATTGTCGCTGGGCCAGTATTCGGTAAAGTATTTCAGCGCGCCATAATCGACGCGGCCGCCCCCGCCCGAACACAGCATCATCGGCAGGGCCGGGTACTTGGCGCGCAGCCGTTCCAGCACCTTGTAGAGCCCGTGCACATAATCGACGTAGAGGTTCGACTGGTTCGGGTTAGTGGCCGAGTACGCATTGTAAATTACCGCGTTGCAATCCCACTTGATGTAGCTCAGCGTCGGGTTTTTGGTCATGATTCCGTTCACGACCTCGTAGACGAAATCCTGCACCTTCGGATTCGACAGATCGAGCACTAGTTGGTTCCGGAAATAATACTCCTGCCGGTTTGGTAGTTTGATCACCCAGTCGGGGTGTTTTTCGTACAGTTCACTCTTCGGGCTGACCATCTCGGGTTCGAGCCAGATCCCGAATTTGATCCCGCTGGTTTCGGCTTCTTTGACCAGATAGCCTAAGCCATGCGGCAACTTTTTGGTGTTCTCCTGCCAGTCGCCCAGCGAGGTGTGATCGTTGTTGCGGGGGTATTTATTCCCGAACCAGCCATCGTCGAGCAGAAACAGATCGATGCCCAGCTTTTTGCCGTCTTTGATGAGTGCTGACAGCTTCTCCTCGTTGAAGTCGAAATACGTCGCTTCCCAGTTATTCAGCAGCGTCAGGCGAGTACCCTGCCCCTGCGGAATGCGGTGTTTGCGCGCCCAGCGGTGCAGGCTCCGGCTGGCCCCACCCGTGCCCTGGCGCGAATACGTAAAGAGAAAAGCGGGCGTCGTGAATTCCTGTCCGGCGGCTAAGCTATAGGCCGACGCGTATGGATTGATGCCCGGCAGAATCCGCAGGTTATGCAGCGGATCGACTTCAAACGCCAGCTGATAATTGCCCGACCAGGCCAGCGTACCGGCCAGTACTTCACCCCGATCTTCGTCGGCGGGTTGGTTGAGCGACACCAGAAACGACGGTGGTTGAAACAGATCGGCGCGCGTACCCAGCTTCGAATCCAGCACTTTTATGCCTTCCGCCAGCAACTCCTCCGACGGCTTCATTTCGTTGGCCCAGTCGCCGTGAAAATGCGTCAGGTAATAGTTTTGAGCCGGAATGTAAAGGTTCGCCGACGCGTATTTATGCAGGGTAACCGGCTTCTTTTCCGTATGTCGGATCGTAGACCACTGTTCGATGACGTCTTCATTTGGGTAGGCTTTGTAATAGAGCGTTACCTCGAACGGATACTGCGGGTCTTTCAGGTACACTTTTGTCAGCACTGATCCTTCGCCAGCCGGTTGGGTTTCGTGCCGGACGTAGTGAAGATCGAGCGAGGGGTTGCCATCGGCATGGGTCACCTGAATGGCGGGCTCCAGCAGGTTGCGGCTACCGGCCGGCGTATAAGCCGAGTTATAAATACCCGTATAATCTTCGCCCCGTTTGCCGTTTTCCGGAATAGCGCTGTATTCGGCCCGATTGCGAAGTTTTGGACCCAGGTGTACGATCGTCGGGATTTGCTCTTTATTGACCCGGATCACCAGTGCGGTCTGCTGGGTTTCAATTACGATGTGGGTGTCGCCGGGTGCGGCCCGAAGCGTCATATTCAGAAAAAGAAAAAAGCACAAATACAGTAACTTCATACGGACAGGGTTAGGTTAAGGCGATACGTCATGACTAAGCGCGGCCAGGTCGAGCCGGGGCGAGGGCGAGGTGTCGGCGTTTAGTACGCGCTTCATATACGCCAGCGCATCGGTCGTGTGGGCTGGATCGATGGAGGCAACACAATCGGCAGGCACAATGATTTTCAGATCGCGCATGTAAGCGTCGTTGGCGGTAAACAGCACGCACGAATCCGTACTGACCCCCGTCAGAATCAGACGTTTGGTATGCAGATAGTTTAGAAGTGCATCCAGGGTGGTGGCAAAGAAGGCCGAATTTTTCGGTTTCAGCACAAAATAATCATTGGGTTCCGGACGCAGAATTTCAGCTAAAAACTGCCCTAAAACGCCATCATGAAGCACATGTTCGACAACTTCGTTAAAATTGGATCGCCAGCGACCAAAATTGTCGTTGACGTAAATGATGGGAATATGGTGCGCCTGAGCCCGGCGTTTCAGATGAACAATGTGTTCGGCAATCCGGCGGGCATGTTCCGCCAGTTCATCCCCACCCGGAAATTCCAGATCGTTGATCATGTCGATAATCAGCAAAGCGACCGGCGATGAATCGGGGGCATTGCCGTGTAAGTCGTCATTTTTTTCTTCCATGTACGCAAATACCTGCGATGGGCCGGTTAAGTTTAAGTCGGTGATCGGTCATTATTCTAAGTGCTTAACGGCCAGTCATTAATAAATGAACACATAAACGATTTGTTAGTGAGTGGACCTGGTGGTATACTCCTGAAACCGAAATACATCCTGCCGCACAATCTCGAACGTCTGCAACAACTGAGCCCGAAACTGTTGGTAAGCCGGGTCTGCCACCGCACTCATGGCCGATACATACTGCGTGCTGCTCAGGTCAAATCCTTTCTCGCTGCCGTTGGGAATCACCAGCGCCGACAGATCCCAGCCGAGCAGTGTGCCTTTCTTGATCCGCTCTTCGCTCAGCCGCTGGAGCTGACTCGCTGGTCCTGCATACGCCGTTCCTGGCTTTAGCCGCCGGAGCCGGTCGATGACCATCAGCTGCGACCCGTCGGGGGCAAAGGCAGGCGAAAACGTGGCGTCTGTATTTTCCCAGATTTCCATACGAACGACGGGTGCCGTTGCCCGGTCGCGTCGTTGCAGATCGGCCATTTTAATCTTCACGCTGTCGCCATAAAGTCGGGTCATGGCCGCGGGCGAAGCACCCCTGATGGCCATTTCTTTCGAAACGATTTTCGTCACGTAGTCGTACTCGGTCTGGTTGGGGTTCGAGGTATACTGCTTGACGGTCATGTACCAGCCTTCGAGCACGCCCTCATCGACGGCTGCCTGGTTAATTTTCTTCCATTCGCGTTCTACCGGCAGGGCATCCTGGATGGTCAGGCCCGGATTCAGTTTGTGGTAAATCAGAAATGTGTAGGTTTTGGGTTTGGTCTGTGCAGCCAGCAGGTGGCAAACCAGCGATAAGCAACTGACCAGAAAAAGCCTGGCTAGCGATACGTTGACGTGGGTCATAGGGAAGGGTTAAATTTGCGGGCAATCTAACGAAAAGGTCGGTTCACAAATATCGTGAATCCTGCAAAATCCTGGCTGAATCGATAAAGTACTGTTCCGGGGTTGACTACTCTCGTCTGGCAATACCGGCAGGCAGCTTCCCATAAAAGTAGAGGCTTTAGTGGATTGGAGCCGCGCGATTTATCTACCGCTTACGAACATGATTTGGAGATATTGATGCAATCGTGTTGATTTCGTACGGAGACGATGTTGAAGTTGTTAATTAGGACGGGGTAGGGATAGCCGAAAGGAGATAAGGCGTATTTCTAATCTCAAAAATGATTAGCGAAATTTTCGCAGTCGGAAAAGAATTAAAATGGCATACAGTTTAGAGTGGCTGATTGAAAAATCTGACCAGAGGCAGCGGTTAAAATACTTGTTTTTTTGGGGACATCAAAAAAGTAAAAGTGGTGCATTGACAGCCTCCTGTTTCAGCCAGTGGTGGCCATCGCCATTTGAAGTTGATACTATCAAATATAATACAGCTGAGCATTGGATGATGGCTCAAAAGGCGCAGTTATTTGGTGACAAAGAAATTTTTGACCAAATCATTGTTGCCAAGTCGCCGGCCGAAGCGAAAAATCTTGGTCGGAAAGTAAGGCAATTCGATGAAGCAGTTTGGAATGTCAAACGATTCGAAATAGTTGTTCAGGGAAGTTTACAGAAATTTACACAACATCCCGAGCTGAACGAATTTATGCTTACGACCAAAGACAGGATATTGGTAGAAGCCAGTCCGGTAGACAAGGTTTGGGGAATTGGTCTGGCAACTGACAGTGACAAGATCGAGAATCCAAAACAATGGCAGGGCTTGAATTTGCTTGGTTTTGCCTTGATGGAAGTGAGAGATAAGCTTAAAAAGGAAGATGTAATGCGATAAAATAGCAGTGCCCTATCGCTGTTAAATCTGAGTCCAGACAATCATTAGAAGCTTGTGTGCCGCGAATAGTGTAAATGCTTATTCCACCGACTACTAGTACTGAATACCATTACTTTCATAATAAATGACTTTAACTACAATTCCTTATGTAAACTATGAAATTGGTTTACCACAATCTGATCAGCATATTTTAGGGCAAATTCGGGCAGGAAATCTTATTGTTTATCAGGCCTTTAATCGACAGATTGCTGACTATGCTTTGGATAAACAACAGTTTGGCGGTCCTGCCTACTCGTTCGCACGAATGTCATGGATAAAACCTAACTTCCTCTGGATGATGTACCGGGCGGGCTGGGCTAAAAAGGAAAATCAGGAAAAAATTCTAGCCATTGAAATCAGCTTAGGAAATTTTGAGAAGTTACTGCAACAAGCTGTCTACTCGTCGTTTCAGCCAGCTGTTTATTCGAGTAAAGCGGATTGGGAAAATAGGTTAGCGGCTTCCGAAGTTAGATTACAATGGGATCCTGACCACAGTCCGACGGGGAACAAGTTAGAAAGGCGAGCGATTCAGTTAGGGTTGAAAGGGGATACGTTGAAATTATTTGCTACAGATTGGGTTGTTTCTATTGAGGATATTACAGAATTCGTCATCGAGCAAGGGCGCCTAGTTGAAAAAGGTGAGCTGGAAAAATTGACGGTCATAAAAGAAGCTGTAATACCAATTTCAAGTCTGGATTTAGTCCCTAAGCTGAAACTCGGTGATTAGTTCAGCGTACAATTTAGCGGAGCTGCTAAGAGCGAAGGGGAATAGCTGGAAAGTAACAAAGCAAGTCGGGATGTAAAGCCGGAACGTACGATTATACTCCAATTGTCATCAATCCGTACTGGTGTTGAGCGCAATATGGCAAAGTAAATACTGTGTGACGCTTGTGCAATGATTTAACCCATGCAACTCCTAAACTCTTTTATACCATGAATGCTAAAAATCTATTCTCGACCGTAGCTGTCATCAGCTCTGTATTCGGATTGGCACTTGTTTTTGCCCCTGATTTCATGGGAGATCAGTACCTGGCAAATCCTTCCTGGATCAATGAAGGTGCTACGTTTCTGGCACAGGGTTGGGGTGTAACACTCATTGCTATTGGGGCCGCGTGTTGGTACGTCCGGACTGACGGCCCCACACTCGGGCACAAAGCCATGCTATTGCTGCTGCTGGTAGTAAACCTGGGCTTCCTCCTTATTCACATTGTGGCTATTATGAACGGAGTGGAAACCGCTCTGGGCTGGGTGCAAGTGGTCATGTCGGTTATCATTGCTGGCTGGGCGGGCATGCTCTTACGACAGGAGCGGATTGCCGTCGCCTAAAAAACGCTACCGCCAGGCCCCAACTAATCCGACCACACGATAGTCATACAGCTCCTGCTCAATTCGGATAATTTGTAGTATAAGACAAGTTTGTTTTCGACAGGGTTAGCAAGATGGACGGGATTTGTACTGTACAAAGAGTATGGCAATCCTGTAAATCCTGTCGAAAACAGACTTGTTCCGTTTGCCAATAAGGCAGCGAAGTTGATTTACTTTCTGTACTTTTGCCGGATGGAAGTAGATTACGCAGACGTAGAAGCCGCTGAAGTGCCCGGAATGGAAATCCTTAAGAGTGACCGCCTTACGCATCTCAAGTACGATATTCGGGGGCCGATTTATGAAAAGTCCCTGGAACTGGAAAGTCAGGGATATAAAATTATCAGTCTGAATATTGGCAATCCGGCTACGTTTGGCTTCGACGCACCCGACGAGATTGTCCACGACATCATTCTGAATATCCGCAACGCGCAGGGTTATTCCGATTCGCGGGGGTTATTTGCGGCCCGCAAAGCGGTGATGCACCATACTCAGAACATCGGCCTTCCCGGCATTACGATCAACGATATTTACATTGGCAACGGCGTCAGCGAACTGATCATGCTCTCGATGCAGGCGCTGCTCAACGAAGGCGACGAAGTGCTGGTACCCTCGCCCGATTATCCGCTCTGGACGGCTTCGGTGGCGTTCTGCGGAGGAAAGCCCGTCCATTACGTCTGCGACGAAGCTTCCGACTGGAACCCCGCCCTGGATGACCTGGAACGAAAAATTACCCCTCGAACCCGGGCCATCGTCGTCATCAATCCCAACAACCCCACCGGTGCGGTTTACGATAAAGCCGTGCTGGAAGGCATTGCCCGGGTGGCCGAACGACATAAACTCATTGTCTTCTCCGACGAGATTTACGACCGGATTCTGTACGACGGAGCGGTTCATTACCCTATTTCGAAAATGATTAATGACACGCTCTGCATCACCATGGGCGGGTTGTCGAAAAACTACCGGGCGGCTGGCTTTCGGGGTGGCTGGATGATTCTGAGTGGCGCGCGGCAACGGGCCAAATCGTACATCGAAGGGCTGACCTTGCTGGCCAGTATGCGCCTGTGCGCCAACGTACCTACGCAGTACGCCATTCAAACGGCCCTGGGCGGTTACCAGAGTATCAATGACTTAGTAATGCCGACGGGCCGGTTATACAAGCAGATGATGCTGGCCTATGAGCGCATGATTGCCATTCCGGGAGTTACCTGCGTGAAACCCAAAGGATCGCTGTATATCTTCCCTAAAATCGACCTGAGCCGGTTCCGACTGGCCAACGACGACGACTTTGTGCTGAACCTGCTGACCGAACAGAAAGTGCTGGTGGTGTCGGGCAATGGCTTCAACTATATCCACGACGACCACTTCCGGATTGTCTGTCTGCCCACCGTTGATGAGCTAAACGTGGCTATGGACCGCATCGAAGGATTTCTGGAAAGTCGCCGACGCTGAACGACGCCTGTTCGCCCTGGGTAGACCGGTCGAAAACTTAATCTGACCGGCCGAAACGTTTTTTCTCTACGATTCGTTATACTGTTCCGCCCCACAAAAAAAGCGCTTTCGTTTACCTGAAAACGTAATTTTTGGTCATATTGGGGGCGGTTTTAAAGCAGCGGAGTGAGTACGTATCGCGCCCACTTCCTTTTTTAGTACGTACATGGAAGAAACGAAAGAGAATGTTCACCGCTCTGAAACGCAGAGCACCGAACGCATTGCCCACGATTTACCCAAGCGCGACGAGTTACTCCTAACCCCCGACGAACAACGCATCAAGGAAGCTTTTCAGGACCACGACTGGAACGAAATCAAAACCGCCGATTCGTGGGTCATCTTCAAAGTGATGGCCGAGTTTGTGGAAGGCTTCGATAAATTAGCCAAAATAGGCCCCTGCGTCTCGATTTTTGGTTCGGCCCGTACCAAACCCGACAGTGAGTATTACAAGATGACCGAAGAGATTGCGGCCAAGCTGGTACGACATGGCTATGGGGTCATCACCGGTGGGGGGCCGGGCATTATGGAAGCCGGTAACAAAGGCGCCTTCGAGCAGGGAGGGAAATCGGTTGGCCTGAACATCAAACTACCGTTTGAACAGCACAGCAACATCTACATCGATCCGGACAAAAGCATCAACTTCGACTTCTTTTTCGTGCGAAAGGTGATGTTCGTCAAATATGCCCAGGGCTTCATTGTCATGCCCGGCGGTATGGGTACGATGGACGAGCTGTTCGAAGCCCTGACCCTGATTCAAACCCGCAAAATTGCGCGTTTCCCGATTGTCCTGGTCGGCCGGTCGTTCTGGCAGGGATTGATCGACTGGATCACCGAGGTCATGCTTGGCGAACACCACAACATCAATCCTGAGGACATGAAGCTGATCAGCATTGTCGATACACCCACCGAAGCCGTCCAGGTGATCGATGAGTTTTATAACAAGTATCTGCTGAAGCCCAACTTCTAGCGGCTATTTACAGCCCAAAGAAGGCAAAATCGAGTAGATTTTGTCATTCCGACGAAGGAGGAATCTTAAAATACCCATACATCAGAGTCGGCAGCTTTAAGATTCCTCCTTCGTCGGAATGACAAGAAAAGCCTGGAAAGCAGAATTTTAGACGGTTACTGAAAATACTACAGCCTGCCAGCCGCGTTACGGTTAAAACGATACCGGTACTTCAACCAGGGTATTGTCCCAGGCGATCATCATAATCGATTCTTTCACGTTGTCGCCCGCTTTCCGGAATTGGATCGTGAGGTTTTCAACGGGCTCGTCAGTCTTTTTGACCGGAGCCGTCACCCGTAATACATCCAGTTTCTGATCGTAACTGTAAGCACCCCACTGGTCCAGGTCGGTGTTCAGGATGATCGTCCATTCGGTTTCGGTTGGAATGGCGTAGAGTGAGTACACCCCCGCCTTGACTTTCTTGCCCTGCACAGTCGCATCGGTCAAAAATTTGATTTCTGTGGCTTCATTAGCGCCAACCCGCCACACTTTTCCGTAAGGGAGCAGCTTGCCGAAGACTTCCCGGCCATTTTTGGCCGGTCGGCTATAGGTAACCCGAACATATCCTTTGTCGCCCACTTTTGCCGGAGCAAATTTGCGGTCGTGGGCAAAGTCGTCTGGATAATAGGCCATGTCCATCGGGCTTTTGTCAAGCCCTCTTAATTTCTGGGCTTTGGCAGTAAGTGTAAAGCAGATAAACAGGCAGACGAGCAGGCTAAAAATTCGCATAGGATTAAAGCGTGAAAGGTTAATACGAGTTACTTTATCACCCGGTTATCGGGGGAAATTAGATTCAACATTCGTTCAATAAGTCCGGGTTAGACAATCCTAGAAAGGAGTTTCCTGGCTGGGATCGGCATTACCAAAGTTCGAGCGGTCATTCGCCTTGCTCTTGAAGACGTTCCCGATCGGCGGTGCGTCGAAACTGCTGAGGCCGTTCACATCCGGGGCAAAGCCCTGAGCCTGCACAGGTTCGAAATACGAGTCGAGATCGCAGAACTTCGTGAACTTATTGATGAACCGGAGCTGGATGGTATCGAGCGAGCCACTTCGGTTTTTGGCAATGATCACCTCACCGATCCCCGCGGTCGAATTGCCGTTTTCGTCCTGCGTAATGTTATAGTACTCAGGCCGGTATAGGAAACACACCATGTCGGCGTCCTGCTCGATAGATCCCGATTCCCGAAGGTCAGACAGTTGGGGCTTCTTATCGCCACCCCGTGTTTCGACGGCCCGGCTCAACTGCGAGAGCGCAATGACCGGTACGTTCAGTTCCTTGGCCAGGTTCTTTAAAGCCCGCGAGATCGACGCGATTTCTTGTTCGCGGTTGCCGCCCCCGCGCCCCGACGTGTCGCCCGACATCAACTGGAGGTAATCGATCACGACCATCTGAATGTCGTGCTGGGCTTTCAGGCGTCGGCATTTGGCCCGTAGTTCCAGGATAGAAAGGGCAGGGGTATCGTCGATAAAAATGGGTGCTTCAGTCAGTCGCTGAATCTTGTGGTGCAACTGCGTCCACTCGTGCGGGGCCAGCGTGCCTTTCCGGATTTTTTCGGAATCGATCTCCGCTTCGGCCGAAATCAGACGGTTGACCAACTGCACCGACGACATCTCCAGCGAGAAAATCGCCACCGGTTTACCATGATCGACAGCCGCATTGCGGAGGGCGCTAACTACAAACGCAGTTTTTCCCATGGCTGGCCTGGCCGCTAAAATGATCAATTCGGTGGGCTGCCAGCCCGACGTAACCCGGTCGAGGTTGGTGAAGCCCGACGGCACACCGGTGAGTCCTTCCTGATTTTTCTTCGTTTCGAGTTCGTTGAGGGCCATCCGGACGATGGTACTCATGTCGGCGTAGTTCTTCTTGATGTTCGATTCCGAAATCTTGAAGAGCGATTGTTCGGTCCGGTCCAGCAGTTCGAAGACGTCGGTGGTGTCTTCGTAGGCGTCGCGCAGAATCGTGGACGACATGGCAATGAGCGCCCGCTTGAGTGCCTGCTCCGACACGATCCGGGCGTGATACTCGATGTTGGCCGCGGAGTTGACCCGGAAGGTCAGTTCCGACACGAAGCCACCGCCACCCACCAGTTCGATTTCGCCGGTTTTGCGCAGTTGCTGCGTAACGGTCAGCAGATCAATGGGGTCGGAGTTGCCGAAGAGCGTCAGAATCGCATTGTAGATCCGCTGGTGCGCTTCTTTATAAAACGTTTCAGGCTTCAGAATATCGACAACCAGCGAGAGGGCGTCCTTTTCGATCATCAGCGCACCCAGCACTGCTTCTTCCAGATCAAGGGCTTGCGGAGGCAGTTTGCCAAGACCCGTATCGAGCCAGTGATTTCCAGCCTGCTGGCGGCCTCCGGCAAAACCGGACGGTTTACGAAGGTGTTGATTTGGGCGTGCGTTATTCTCCATGTCTTACTGCAAGTTTACGCAATCAAGGCCCCACAAGGCAAATCCGGACGACCAAACGTATAGCCTAATCGAAGCCCAGCATATCCGTAACATTCTGGTAATGTTGACGCTATCTGACCAAAAAAAAATTTCGCTTTTTTTCGCAACGTTGAGGGGAGGCAATTGCGTACAGACGATGGCAACAATCAGGCACTGTACCTGAGCAAGATAGGGATTTATTCCTACAAAATGCCCGCTTAATACTAATATTCAGGAAAACTTAGGAAACGGATAAAAATGAATAAATTTTCGACAAAATGCGTTGTAGGAGTAAAGAAATGCCTTACTTTTCGGAATCACACTTTAATCCTTTTTAGCATTTGGTCGAAAAAGTCATCACCCTCGACAATGTCTCGCTCATCGACTTTCTGGGCGTAGAAAATAACACCATTAAGGAAGTGGCTGCGGCCTTTCCGATGAGCAAAATTATTTCACGTGGCAACGAAATCCGGATTAAAGGGACTACACCGGAAATCAGCCGCATCAGCGAAATTCTGGATTCCTTGCTGGAGCATTACCAGCGCTACGGCAAAATCACGCACGACAATGTCCAGAATTACATTAGCCACAGCGGTCAGCCTACCAGCGGAACCACGATGAATCCGCCCGTGCTGCCCGACGATGACGAAGTGCTGGTGTATGGCACCCGGGGGGTGGTCGTGCGGGCGAAAACCGACAATCAGAAACGACTGGTCGAAGCCGCCGAAAAACACGACCTCGTCTTTGCCGTTGGGCCAGCCGGAACGGGTAAAACCTATACGGCGGTGGCTATTGCCGTACGGGCCCTGAAGAACAAAGAAGTAAAGAAGATCATCATTACCCGCCCCGCCGTCGAAGCAGGCGAAAATCTTGGTTTTCTGCCGGGCGATCTGAAGGAAAAAATCGATCCGTACCTCCGGCCGATTTATGACGCTCTGGATGATATGATTCCGGCTGAAAAGCTGAAATTTTATACGGAAAACCGGATTATCGAAATTGCCCCGCTGGCGTATATGCGCGGTCGGACGCTGAACAACGCGTTTATCCTGCTCGATGAAGCGCAGAATACGACTACGATGCAGATGAAGATGTTTCTGACCCGGATGGGGCCGACTTCGAAAGCCATCATCACCGGCGACCGGTCGCAGATTGACTTACCGAACCGACAAAAATCGGGGTTGGTGGAATCGGTGGAAATTCTAAAAAACATCAAGGGCATTGCGTTCGTTGAACTCGATGGTCGCGATGTGGTTCGCCACCGACTCGTTCGTGAAATTATTACAGCCTATGACAAAGCTGGTCAGTGATACTCTGAAGCGTACTAAACGAATCGGCCAGTATGGGCTGGCCGGTTCGTTTTTTTGTTTATTATCCTCACTGGCAAGCGCCCAGTCGCTCAGCGAGCCCGCCCTTCAGCGGTGTGCCACGGTCGAACACGAGCGGGTCCTGCAGCAGCGAAACCCCGACCGGCTCCAGCAGATCAATGAACTCAATCGCCGGATCTTACAGGCGCAGACCGACGCCGGGTCGCTGCGGGTTCAGGATGATGGAACGGTCTACCGGATTCCGGTGGTGGTGCACGTTGTCCACAGCAACGCGTCTAATACCGTCGGCGGAACCAACAACGTAAACATTTCCGACGAGCAGATTCTCTCGCAGATTCAGGTGCTGAACGAAGACTACCGCCGGAAGAGCGGTACCAACGGGTACAACACCAGCCCGATCGGTGCCGATGCCCGCATTGAATTTTACCTGGCCACCACTGACCCCAACGGCCTGCCGACTACGGGGATTACCCGGCATTATTACGCGCAAAAAACGTCGTTCGATGTTTTCTCGGACGATGTGCTGCTATCGAATATTGCCTACTGGCCCAGTGATCAGTATCTCAACATCTGGGTAACGAAGGTCGATCAGTACCTGGGCTATACTCAGTTTCCGACCGCAGCCGACACGCTGAGAGGCTTACCTTCTGTGTCGAACGAACGAACCGATGGCTCCATCATCGATTACCGGTATTTCGGCCGACAAGTCGGCACGGTAACCAACACGACCTATGCGCTGGGGCGTACGGCTACCCACGAAATCGGGCATTGGCTGGGGCTAATCCATACCTGGGGCGACGGCGACGGGTGTGCTGAAGATTACGTGGCCGACACGCCCCCGACGAAAGCCGCTAACCAGACGACCCAGTGCCGACAAACTTATTCGACCTGTGTCAACGGCGTCCAAACGCGCGACCTGATCGAGGACTACATGGATTATTCGCCCGATGCCTGCATGAATCTGTTTACCGCCGGACAGGTGGCCCGAATGCGCGCTGTACTGCAACTGAGTCCACGCCGGGCCAAATTGCTCCAGGGAGCGAATACCACCCTGACGGAGACCGAGCGGCTGACTATTGCCGTATACCCGAATCCGACCACGACGAATCCATCCATCGACGTGCAACTGAAGGGGAGTCAGTCGTTCAGCGTCGATTTGTTCGATGCTGCCGGCCGCCAGCTACGGACCCTGACCTACGCCGAATCGCCCAGCGTCCGGGTTCCCTTATCGGTGGTGGGCCTGATGGCGGGTATGTACGTAGTCCGGGTCAGGACCAACAGCGAGGTGGTAAGTAAACGATTGCTGATTCAATAAGTAAGGCGGGGTGCTACCCGCCTGTCCAGTTCAAACACAAGCGGGTAGCACCCCGCCTTATCCTATGATTACCGTTTTACCGATTTCCAATCCCGCTGATCTTGAGATCGCCTTTGTCATTCGTCGGCAGGTTTTTGTCGAAGAACAGCATGTGTCGGCCCGGGAAGAATATGATGAATATGAAGATACCAGTACGCATTTTCTAGCCTACGCTGATGGGAAACCGTGTGGCACCGCCCGCTGGCGACGCACCTCGAACGGAGTTAAATTAGAGCGGTTTGCGGTGTTGCCCCAGTTTCGGGGGCAGGGTGTGGGCAAGGCGCTGGTCCGGGCTGTGCTCGACGATGTGTTCAGCCAGCAACCCGAACCCATCGAACGCATCTACCTCCATGCGCAGGTGACGGCCATGCCGCTCTACAGTGGTTTTGGGTTCGTAGCCGTCGGTCCGATGTTTGAAGAAGCCGGTATTCAACACTATAAGATGGTATTGCCGGGATCGGCGTATGTGACGGAATGAACGCCCCGCCTTTTGTACGCTACGCAGCCGCACTGATTGTCGGTATTCTCGTATACGTGCAAGGGCCTGAGTGGTATAGCTTCCCGATAGGTGCACTGCTCGTCGGGACTGGCCTGTTTATCGCCGGCTTTGTTCGGCCCGCCCGCCGGCTCGTTAAACCCATTCAGGTTGGAACGGGTATCGGTGGGTTATTGATCCTGGTGGCCTTCGGGTGGGGTATCGCCTGGCAGCGAACAGCCAGCAACCGGCCCGACCACCTGATCCATCTGACCGATACGCTGCAGGCTTACGAGGGTGTCGTGGCGGCTCAGCCGGAAGCGCGGGCCAGGACCTATCGCGTAGAGCTGGAAATCCGCCGGGGCCGGTGGAAAAGCAAACGGTCCGGCGAAGCATGGCAACCGCTGAGCGGCCGCGTGATCGTATACCTGGATAAAGCCAATCTGCCGATGCCCCGATACGGCGAAGTGTGGCTGGTAGCCGGAGCTCCCCGCCCGATCGACCCCCCGCTGAACCCCGGCGAGTTCAACTATAAACGCTACCTCAGCTATCGGACTATCTACCACCAGCAGTACCTGCGCCCGTTTCAGCGACGTGTGCTGGGGCTTGATGTCCCTAACCGAATAACGGGCCTGGCCGCAGCCGTCAACCGCTGGGCCGATGAGGTGCTGACTCGTCAGATCGGTACCCGCGCCGAATTCGGTATTGTCAACGCTATGATTCTGGGGGTCCGGGACGATCTCGATTCTGACCTGTACCGGGCGTATTCGGCAGCGGGCGCCATTCACATTCTGTCCGTGTCGGGGCTACACGTAGGGATTTTGTTTGCCGTGCTGACGTTTCTGCTCAGTTTTCTCATCAAACGACCCCACGGTAAAATTCTGATGGCGGTTCTGCAACTGAGCATTCTGTGGTTTTACGCGCTGTTGACGGGTTTCTCGCCACCGGTACTCCGGTCGGCGGGCATGTTTACCCTGCTGATTTTGTCCAACGTACTGGGGCGGCAGCAACAACTGATGAATACGCTGGGCGCTTCCGCCTTTTTCATCCTCTGCTTCGACCCGTATGCGTTATTTTCGGCAGGTTTTCAGTTGTCGTACCTGGCCGTGGCGGGTATCGGTGCGTGGCAGGCGCCCTTGTATCAGTCCCTTACGTTTTCATCCCGATGGATGAACCGGCTCTGGGAACTGACCGCCGTAGCGCTGGTCGCCCAACTGATTACCTTTCCACTGGGTGTATTTTATTTTCATCAATTCCCCACGTATTTTCTCCTGGCTAATCCGATTGTCATCGTGCTGTCGGAACTGCTGTTGCCGCTGGCGCTGGCGACTCTGGCCTTTAGCTGGGTTCCCTACCTGAATGCTGCACTTGGCTGGCTTTTGCAGAAAATGGCCTGGCTGATGAATTACGCGGTAATGCAGACGGGGCAACTGCCGGGCGCATCCTGGGATGGACTGTGGCTGTCGGCCAGCCAGACCTTCCTGATCTACGGGCTTATTTTGTGCGGTGTTGCCTTGCTGATAACCCGCAATCGGCGGTATGTATGGGCCGTTAGCCTGGCTGCGCTGGTGCTGGCCGGGAGTCGTCTGTGGAACGACTACAGCCAGACGCGCCAGCGTCGGCTGGCTGTTCATTTTCTGCCGCACCGGACGGCGATCAGTCTTACCGAAGGCCACCGAAGTACATTGCTGACCGACCTCGATTCGGCGGATACCCGATCGTTCGATTTCTATCTAAAAAATACCTTTGGGCAATGGGGCGTATCGGCGTTGACCACCGTTCGCGCGAACCAAAACAATGCTCCGATGCTTCCGGCTTATTACCGGACCAAAGATTATGCGTTATGGGTCTGGCACGGTAAAACCCTGCTGCTCGTCAATAAGCTGACTGGCAGAAGCGCCTGGCGCTTACCCGCCGTGGTCGATTACCTGATCCTCCGCCGGAACGCTCTGAACGACTGGAACCAGCTAGACGGCCGGATTGTCGCGCGGCATATCGTTTTCGATGATTCGAACAAAACACCGCTGACAGACCGGCTGTTAGTTCAGGCTCACCGACGCGGAATCACCTGCTATTCTGTGCGGCAAATGGGTGCATATGTAGCTGATCTGGACTAATTCGGCGATCTTTGTCTGTGTCGGTTTATCGCCACCGGTGCTGACTTGACTCAACTGGCTGATTTCCGGTCGGTGTATTTTCGGGCATCATCGGATAATCGCATGGTCCAGACGGTCACAACGATCATGCTAAGGGCGCAGAAAATAAACGGAGCTTTCAGGTCCAGGCCCGATAGTAAGCTATTGACCAGGGCCGTTACAAAACTGGTTAACCCGCCCAGCGCCTGAATATTGCCAAACATTTCGCCCTGACCACCGCCTTCTTTGATCATTATCGTAAGTAAACTGCCCGTCAGGCCGGTCATGATGGAAACGGTGAGTGCATCCACCCCCGCGACGATATAGAACAAGGTCTGCGAGGATTCCGAAAAAGCGTAAAACCCTTGTAGGATAACGCTGAGCAGCGCCAATGCCAAAACCACTTTTCGCTTGTTGACCCGGTGCGCGAGGTAAGTAAAGAAAAGCACATTCGCCAGGATGGCGAGTGCGCCAAAAAAGAGAAAGAACCGGGCCGTTGCCCGGGGCGTCATCATCAGTTCGCTTTGGGTCAGAAAAGCCACGAAAAACGAGTAGTAGCCCATTCCCAGCGTAGCCAGCAGGTTTAGAATAAAGACCGCTTTCACACCCGGCAACTGCTGGTCGGCTTCGGAGAGCTGGTTCCACAGTGACTTTACTTTCAGGGCGTTGCCCGCTTTCTGAACCAGTTTTTTAACCTCGACGGGCTCTTGCTTCGGATTGGTTTCTTTGAACAGGAAAGCCAGGCCGATGTTAACCACCCCTAATGCCAGAAACAGGCCCACCGTTGGCAGGGGGCTCAGCCGGGCTTCGGCATCGAGCAGCATGAGCCAACCTGCGCCCATTGGGCCGATGATAGGACCCGAACCAACCAGAAAACTCAGAATTCCCGAGTATTTGAACAGCTCATCTTTCTCGGTCAGGTCGGCTACCGACGAGCGCATCACCGAATACAGACCATTGGTCGCCCCTTTAAAACACCGATTGACGACATATCCCCAGGTCTGAACCGGTAACAGCAGGAGGGTCGAGAGGAGCGACGCAATGGTGGTGGCGATTGCTGCGGGCCGACGACCCCGCAGGTCGGACCACTGGCCGATGGCGGGCGCAGAAGCCAGCTGAACACCAAGCATCACCGCCGTTCCGGCCGTTAGCAGAACCGGCTTGGCGGGTAAATTGATGACGTAGTCCGAAATTAAGGGCCCCAGTCCATTGCCGATAATTATATCAATCAGAATGATGGTAAAAATGACGAATAAAGGATGTTTTTTTAACATTACGTTGAGTAAACGGGTGTATTCCCGGAACGATAAGGGCATCATCCGCGTCGGGCAAAAACGGTTTTCGGAATGTGGGTGATTCGGCAGGCCAGGTCCGATTCGCCGGAAGCGACGATGTAACGATCGCCCGCATCGACCAGGCCGGTCGTAAAAACCACGTCCGATACATACAATTGGTCTTTGATGGGTTCAGTCAGGGCCGTAGCCGCTTCGAGCACAGGATGAGTATCTTCCAGGTGCAGGATGCGGCTGGGGTCATGCGCGTCGAGCAGCGCCCAGAATGTACGGTAAATACCCACGATGCCCTGCAGTTCGACCCCGTGGTAAAGCATTAGCCAGCCGTCATCGGTCAGGATGGGTTGGGTGCCACCCCCCAGTTTCATGGTCGAGGGCGACCCTTTTCGGGCGCGGATGAAGGGTTCGTCATGGGGTTTCCAATGCAGGCCGTCGGGCGACTGTGCCAGGTTGATAGCCGGTCCTCCATAGTACGGACTGCCTGGGCGGGAGGCAAAATACAAATCACCCAGGGGGCGGGTGAGGGCAAAAAACTTTCCGTCGATTTTACCTTCGAAAAAGACCATGTCTTTATTCTGGTGGTCGAGGATAATCCCCTGCAGGGTGTAATTCAGGCCGTCGGTCGAGGTGTAAAGTGTGGTCGAATGGCGCTCGGAGCTAACCGAGCAGGTGGTCATGTAGTACGTATCCTCGATTTTTGTAATCCGGGCATCCTCGACGCCGTACTCCTGATACGACCGCTGGGGCGCAATGATTTTGTCGTAATGAATCTGTACGACGCTCGTGCCATCGGCGGTTAATTCCACCGGCAGCAGCCACGATAACGAGGTGAGCGCCATTACTTTGTACGGACTTCCCAGCAGTTGAAACTTGCGCGGATCGGCCGCATTGACACTATTGAGCGGATACGCGTCGAGCTGATAGCCCGCTTCCGCATCCCAGCGGATGGCGTGGATCTGTTCGCCGATAATAGATTGGTTGAGCGCTTCGGCAACCCGAATCATGATCAGCAGGTTGCCGTTGGGCAGGCGGGCCAGCCCCGGATTGAACGCACCCAGCACGTAGGTCTCTGCCTGAATCGATGACCGGAGCGGAGAGAATTGCAGATCGATATCGTTGGGCGAAAAAATAAGCTGATCGACGGTGAAAGGCATATTGATAAATAATTTTTAGCCATTAGGTTGTCAGTGATTGTCATTTTTTGCTACCAATGGACATGAATGACAACCTAATGACTATGATCATGTTGTACCCGACTGCGTTTACTTTGATTTCGTCCATTCGACTCGTAGCCGCAGGTCTCCTCTTACGCGATATTCCTGGTAGTGGTTGTCCTCCTCCGTTACCTTGAGTGGGGTGCCTGCCTGGTTATCATTGTCCAGCAGCCGCACCGAAGGAAGCTTGTTCCCTTTGGCCAGCACCCGTACCCGACAGTGATAATCGGCGGTGCCGCTCAGCCGGAAAATTGCGTAGCCGCTGTCTTTACCGGTAACCTGAAATTCGGCCTGGTGAATCGGGTATTCGCAGTAAACCATAAACGGCATGTCTTTAAATCGTTTGTAGGCATAAGTCGTCAGGATAGAAGCCAGCGCCCCACCGTACACCTCCTGACCCACGGCCCCCGCCGGTTTCCAGCCCGTCGAGATATCTTCGAGCGGAATAGGCAAATCAGCCACGATATAGCCTTCCCGTGGCTCCTGGCTGATTCCATCCGGGGTCAGCTCCGACGGAAAATAATACCGCCCACGGTGAAGCAGGTACTTCATAAACTCCGAAAAAAACAGTCGTATGGATGGCGATACATCGTTTTCTACTTCCTTCAGGTAGTTAAACATCGTCGCCACAATCTCGCCCTCCTCGTAAGCCGCCAGGTATTCTGCATCTTTTAGGGGCGCTACACCCAGAAAGGTGCTGCGCAACTGACCGAAGCCAAAGTTGCACTCCCAGATCCATAGCTTGGCAAAGATGTTGGCGATGCTGTGTCGGCTCAGGTCGAAATACAGGCGGTTGCCCGTAATCTTCCAGAGCTTGGCCAGCGTGAGGGCACTCATGATCGTAATGTTACTCTGGTAGAGCAATTCGAAGCCTTTCCCCCGCAGGCGCTGGGCCGACTGTTCGGCTTCTGTCAGGTAAAGCGGGTCTTTGGTTAGTTCATAAGCCTGAAGCATCACGTGTGTAAAAAGGCCCGCTACGTCCAGTTCGCCCCCGTGACCTTCGCTGGTTTCGGCTTTTACGACCGCCAGGGTACGACTGTCGTAAAACACCGGCCAGTTGTAATCGAAATGATGAGCGGCACCAATCGCAAATTCCAGCGAGCGGAACAGAAGCTCTTTGTCTTCCATGTCGCCCTTATCGGCCAGCCGACCCAGGTTCATCAGTGTGTGCAGTAAATACCACGAGTCGATTTTGTTCGGATCTTCCTCTTCGCTGGTCTCGTCTTTGCCAAACGCCTGACCGGGTAACCACCGCATCAGCGTCGCTTTCTTCTCGTCGTAAAATGTGTGGATGGCCTTCTGCAGCTGGTCGACCAGCGGGATGGGCTCTTCCTGCCACGCCTGATACTCCCAGAGCGGTACCAGAATTGCCAGCTGGACCATGCTTTCGGGAGGTTTCTGGTTGGCACCGACGTAGGCATTCAGATAAAACCGGTTTTTTATCCGTCGCCCACAACCCCGCGCTTCGGCCAGCGCCTGGATGGTTTGTTCAGCAGCTTTAGGCCAGTCATAATAAACCGTTTCGGGCTTGGGTAACAGCCGATACAAACAGGCAATAGCCTCCAGAAAGTGATCGCTGGCTTCGATCTCATTGTCGGGTATCGTGTCGCTGAGGTAAATAAAGGCATCGTTCAGCACCACTTCCTTACCCGCTATCAGGGGCTGTTCGGCAGTGGGCAGCGCTAAACCAATCTCGGGCCACTGTACCGAGATACTCCCTCCGGGTTCGGTGTGGGTAGCCTGGCAATAGTCGTTCAGCGCCGTCAGATTTTGCAGGTAAAGCACCGTGCCGGCCACCGGCCTGGTTACCGACCAGTAGGCCAGCCCGGCCGTCGGACCGCTCTGCGTAACGTATACCATACCTTCCGTTGCCGTCGGGTCATACGCATCGTCGAGCACGTAGATGTCGCGCGGCAGGGCCTGTACGCGGAAGTCCTGCCGGGGTTCCAGCGACGTGGTGTAATGCAGGACCATGGGAGCCTGGGCCGGTTGCTCGATGCGGACCCTAAACAGGCCCAGCGACCCTTCAAGGTGATATTCGACAGCTGTTTTGGATTTCTTAAGAACCTTGACCGACTGAATCGTCTGCGGATCGAAACAGGTGCGAATGGCCAGCTTACCCGCTGAAGCAAAGCTATACACGATCCAGAACGAATTAGGCGTCAGACAGGTCTGCAAGTGGCCCTGCTCTGGTTGCCAGGGTATGGGCTGGACATGTGTAGCTGCTTTCAACTGTTCGCCGAGACCCGTAACCCACTGCGAGGCTTGTTCCTGTTGGGTGACGGTTTGCCATGAGGCAGCAACATCGATATTCTTCATGGGTCGTCAGGTAGATATGATGGTTTGTTCGTTTCTAACCGGACAGCCTTTGGGACGTTTGGAAAAGTAAGCGTATGGGCCCGATCATGTAGGGTTCAGCCAGCTCAGCGCATTATGTACTACAGCCGGGGCATGGTCCGAATCGTTGCCCATGTCCGCCAGTTCGACCATGAGCAGGACCCCGGTCAGAATAGAAACCCGCTCCCGGTCAATGAAGCGTCCGGTCAGTTGCTCGTATTGAGTAATCACCCGCTGGGTTAACTCGGGAGCAATGAAGCTGGTATAGATAAACTCTTCATGAAGTTCCCCAAACCCCGCGTCGCCGAAGTCATACATAGCCCTAAGGCGTTGATGCTCATGATCGAAAGCCATATTAAGGCCGTGGCCGTCAAAAAAACCGAACGTCACGCCACAAGGGTCGGTGGGAAGCCGTGCCCATGTATCGAGCAATTTTTTTGCCTTCATCAACTGCGTCCGGGATAGATACGGTCGAATACCAGCGAGAATGATGTCGGGACTGGGCCATTGGTCATTGGTTTGCGCACCGGCCGCCTGCAGTGAGGAAGTCTCGATGGCATGAAGTTCGGCGTAAAAACGAGCCATATCTTCGGCCAGTCGTTGTCTGGCTATCTCAGGCAATCGTTCATACTGTACCGTCGTCAGATGATCTCCATGGAGTTTGTTGTGTCTGGAAAACGGAATCGGTTTGTCGAAAAACACCAGATCGGGAACCGGCAGGGTCACTCGCGAACGAACAACTGCCAGTATGGTGGCTTCCCGCCGTAGAGCGTTGGTGTTCTCTTCGTCGCGGGGGAATTTAAAAATCAGCCGATCGTCTACGTCAACGGCAACGGAATCCCAGCCCGTAGTCAGTAGGGTAAACGATGCGTCGGCCAGTTCAGGGAAACAGGTAGTAATTACCGTTTTGACGTATTCCAGCATAGCCATGAGTTGTGCTGGTGTAAGTATACAATTTTTTTCGCCCTCGGTCTTTGGTTTCCCGTGAGAAGACGGCAACTACTTGAGGAATGGTCTGTATACAAAGGTCATTTCAGGAAAAGTACAATTCATAATGTAAGCCTATCCCCAACCAAATTATCCTGTGTAGGTTAAATCAGAAACACAGGTCAACCGTAAACTACGTAATTTGATAATCTGGCAACGTTCCCGGTAACGATTGCATAGAAATAATAAAACTTTTACTTGGAAAATGTAAGGAAGTTCGTGAGCTTACTTATCGGTTCACTCAGAGATAGAGGGATTACTGGTAAGGCCGATTCTGGGAAAAGTTCAAAATTGTAACGAGCCTGGCGCTCGCCTATCTATGCACCTCAAATCATTGTCAGATGAGATATTAGTGATTCGCCTGCGCACAGGTGACGAGGCCGCTTTCCGGGAGATTTATCAGCGATACTGGAAAAAACTATACTGGATTGCCCGGCGCAAAGTGGAGTCACAGGATGCGGTAGAAGAACTGGTGCAGGACATTTTCCTGAAAATATGGGAGCGCCGTACGGAACTACGCATCGAACGGCTGGACGCGTACCTGATGACAGCGGTTCGGTATGCCACCATCAACCACATCAAATCCACGCTGATCCACGAAAAATACGCCGACTACGCGTATGCCCACCTCCCCGAAGCCTCATCGACCACCGAGGAACAGATGGACCTCGACGAACTGATCGAAGCCGTGGAAAGACAGTTGAACGATCTGCCCGAAAAAACCCGTCAGATTTTCCGGCTAAACCGGCTGGAGTATCATTCGGTAAAAGAAATATCGTCCCGATTAAACGTCCCGGAACGAACGGTCGAATACCACCTTAGCCAGGCCATCAAAGCGCTGCGTACCTACCTGCGCGACTATCTCCTTCCCAGCCTTTTCTTGTTGCTATACGCCTGATCAGATTGTACCCCCGAGTAAGGTTACTCTAAGTCAGGGTAGGATCATTCTAAGAATTTTCGGCAATTTTCGGCTCTTCAATTGAAACTTTCCAATAATCAATAAAACTATTTGCGGTACCGGCAGCAGTTGCCTGACTTAGGATGTGTAAACCCACCGTATCCAGTCATGAGCCGCAAAAAATTTGGTCAACTCCTACAAAAGTACCTTCGCGGGGAATGCACATCGGCCGAAAAGGCTTTTGTCGAGCACTGGTATGGCTTGCTGGAAACAGAAACTGGTCAGGCGCAGGAAGCACTCGATACGGACGAGCTGGAAAACCGGCTCTGGAATCAGATTCAGCAGAGAATGCCAGCCGATGCGAAAGACGAGCCCGGTCGGGTTATTCCTTTCGGAACCGCTCGCTTCCGATGGATCGGAATTGCCGCTTCGCTGCTTCTGATGGGAGGGTGGTACTGGGCGCAGCATCGGCAGGATACCGTTATCCCGACAGATTCACCTATAGCAATCGACCAGACCGACTGGATCGAGCGGACCAATGCCTCGGCAACTCCTCTGGATGTCCGTCTGGAAGATGGAAGCCATGTGAAGCTGGCGGCCCATAGTTCACTTCGGTTTCCAAAACATTTTGAACCACGGGAGCGAACCGTTTACCTCACCGGCGATGCGTTCTTTTCGGTGGCGAGAATGCCCGCCCGGCCTTTCTTTGTGCATGCGGGAAGCGTGGTGACCAAAGTGCTGGGAACGAGTTTTTTTGTGAGAAGCCAGTTGGCGGCCAAACAGGTGCGGGTGGAGGTAGTAACGGGGCGGGTAGCTGTTTATGAAGCGTTAACCACTAAGAAAACGTCGGCCGGTGGGGTGGTTCTGAGTCCTAACCAAACCGCTACTTTTTTTGAGGAAGAACAGCATTTCGTGACGGGCCTGGTCGACGCTCCGCAGCTTATCCGCCCCTCCGGTCATGAGCCGAAAACCATTTCCTTTCAATTCGACGATACGCCTTTGGTCGACGTACTGGCGAGGCTCGAACAAGCTTATGGCATTGCTATCGAAGTCGAAACGGAAAGCCAGAAGGCCTGTCCGCTAACCGCCGATTTATCGAATCAGCCGCTCTACACGCAACTGGATATTATCTGTGCTGCCCTGAAAGCGACCTACGAAGTGAAAGGAACGACCATCCTGCTGAGCGGAAAAGGATGTGAATGAGGAGTTGAAATGAATAATGGATAATGAATAATGTGAAATGAATAATGTGAAATGAATGACGTTCAGCGGATAATATACTGATTTGTAGGGATTAATAGTGATCCATTATCCATTATCCAGCAAACCCCTATAAGCCTATGCAAAACCCGTTTCTCTGATTACTGAAGGGCGCTGGTCATGTTGTCAGCATAAACCAGCGCCTGGTTTCCTCGTATTGGGTAGACCGCGAATCTTGCCCCAACCTGAGGAATGATTTTGTCAAATCTCCATTTAACAAAAACCCTTAAATCTATGAAAAAAACAGTACCTCAACGCATCAGCACCGGCAGAGGCTGGCCGGTGAAAACATTCTGGCGGTTTATGCAACTTTCGATTATTCAACTCACCCTGATGATGGCCTGTGCCAGCCTGTCGGTGGCTTTCGACGGACACGGTCAGGAACTGATGAACCGACCGGTTACGCTTAAAGCCGATGGGCAGCGGCTACGCACGGTACTGACCCAGATCGAGCAGCAAACGGCCGCCCGGTTTGTGTACAGTTCCAAAGCTATCGATGTAAATCAGTCCGTTACGGTCAATATGGCCGACAAACGCCTGAACGAAGCACTGAGCGAGTTGCTGAAACCGCTCAAACTGACTTACCGGCTGGTTGGTGGGCAGATCGTGCTGGAATCCGAGGCCGAAGCGCATACGCAGCTACTGACGCCCGCCAATGAAGCCGCCGACCATAGCGTAGCCGGTACGGTTTTAGACGAAAAAAACACGGCTCTACCCGGCGTAAGCGTCGTAGTAAAAGGCTCGACGCGCGGAGCGACGACGGATGCCAACGGAAAATTCCGGATAACCGTACCCGATGGAGAGCAGGTTACCCTGACCTTTTCGTTTGTGGGGTACCAAACGAAAGACGTGGTAGTCGGTAGCCAGACGACGATCGATGTCTCGCTGGCTCCCGAAGTAGGGGCGCTCGACGAAGTCGTGGTGATTGGCTACGGGGCTGTGCGTAAGAAAGACCTGACGGGTTCGGTGGTGCAACTGAAAAGTGAGCAGCTGAAAGAAGTGCCGACGGCCAACGTGCTGGAAGCCGCCCAGGGGAAAATTGCCGGGGCCGACATTACCCGGAGCAGTGGGCAGGCAGGTGCGAAGGTGAACATCTCGATCCGCGGCAACCGCTCCATCGGGGGCAACAACGCTCCGCTGATCATTGTCGACGGAATTCAGTACAGTAACCTGGAGGATATCAACGCCAACGACATCGAAACGATGGACGTGCTCAAAGATGCGTCGTCGATTGCTATTTATGGGTCGCGCGGGGCCAACGGGGTTATTCTGATCACGACCAAAAAAGGGCGATCCGGCAAACCTGATATTTCCTTCAATGCGTATTCGGGAATTTCGCAGGTGACTATGTACCCCAAAGCGATGGACATCAACGCCTTTCGCGATTTCAAGCGGGAAGCCTGGCGCGCGGCCGGTGTCTGGAAAAGCCCGGCCGACGATGCGGCCATTTTTACGAATGTAGCTGAATACGATGCGTTGCAGAAAGGAATCTGGACCGATTATCAGAACGAGCTGATTCATAATGGCTTGCAGCAGGATTACCAGATCGGGGTGCGGGCCGGGACCGATCGGCTGAAGTCGTACGTGTCGGTCGATTACTATAACGAAAAAGGAATTCTCAAACTTGACCAGTTGAAGCGGTACACCGGCCGGTTGAACGTCGATTACACGATTACCGACTGGATGAAAATTGGTTTGCAGAGCCAGCTTACCTACTACGACCAGAGCGTCCGGCGGGACCCGCTCAACCAGGCGAACAAAATCAGCCCGCTGGGTTCGCTCTACGATGCCAACGGCAATTTCAATTACATCATGCTCGATGGGCAGACGGCCAATCCGTTGTCGGATGAACAGCCCAACGTGTTCAATAACTCGGTGCTGACCACCCGGATCCTGACCAATGGATACCTCGAAATTACCCCGTTCAAAGGCTTCACGGCCCGCAGTACGATCGGGGTCAACCTGGCTTCCATTCGGGATGGGTCCTATGCGTCGCCCCGGTCGATCGACCGCTCGCTGACGGGGAAATCACTGGCCACGTACAACACCAGCAGCAGCCGGAGCATCAACTGGGAGAACGTCATGACATATCAGCGGACCTTAGGCCAGCACGCCTTTACACTGACCGGTATTGCCAGCTACATCGGCAACACCTCCGACAACGTAGCCGCTTCGGGTGTCAATCAGCTGCTGCCTTCGCAACTGTTCTATTCGCTGGGTAGCGCCACCGAGGAAATCAAAATTAACTCAGCCTATTCGCAGAACAACCTGGTCTCTTTCGCCGGACGGCTGAATTACGCCTTTCGCGATCGGTATTTAGTGACGCTGACCGCCCGCGAAGACGGTTCATCGAAACTGGCCGTGGGCAACAAGTGGACGTTTTTCCCCTCGGCGGCTTTCGCCTGGCGGATCATCGAGGAAAAATTCATGCAGCGGGTAAAAGGGCTGAGCGACCTGAAACTGCGCGTCAGTTACGGAGTAGCCGGAAACGATCCGTCGGGGCCGTATGCCACCCAGACCACGCTTACCCGGCTGGCGTTCGGTTACGACGAAGTGGCCGCTCCGGCCTATACTTTCTCGCGAAACGTGGGGAACGCCGAACTGGGCTGGGAACTGTCGAACACGAAAAACCTGGGGCTGGATTTTGGTCTGTTGAACGGGCGGATCAATGCCTCGGTCGATTATTACGATACCCGCACATCGGACCTGCTGCTGGATCGGGGCCTGCCTCCGACGACCGGTGTCACGACCGTGAAGCAGAACATCGGCAAAACCCGCAACCGGGGTGTCGAGGTCACGCTGGGGAGCACTAACGTTCGTACGCCCAGTTTCAGCTGGACCAGTAACGTGACCTTCACCAAAAACAAGGAAGAAATTACCGAACTCGTCACGGGCGGCAACGATATCGGCAACGGCTGGTTTATCGGTTATCCCATCAATGTGTACTACGACTACCAGAAACTGGGCATCTGGCAAACCACCGAAGCCGATCAGGCCGCCAAGATCTCGCCGACCCAGCTGCCGGGTGAAATTAAAGTGAAAGACCAGAACGCCGATGGAAAAATCGATGCCGTCAACGACCGGATCATCCTGGGGACTCCCCGGCCAAAATGGAGCGGTGGCTTCGATAACACGATCAAATTCAAGGGCTTCGACCTCAATGTGTTTCTGTATGCGCGCGTCGGTCAGATGATCAACTCCGACCGGTCGGCCCGCTTCGATCAGCAGGGTGTGGGCAATAGCACCGCCGGACTCGATTACTGGACGCCCGAAAATCCAACGAATGCGTATCCACGCCCGAACAAAAACGGCGGTCTGAAATACCTATCGACGCTGGGGTACGTAGATGGCACTTACGCCCGGATTCGGAACATCACCCTGGCTTACAACGTACCGGCCACGTTCCTGCGCTCGAAAGTGATTCGGGGGGTGCGGCTGTACGTGACCGGCAAGAACCTGTTCACGTTTACGAAACTGAACTACGACCCCGAGCGGGGCGGCTCGGAAAACTTCCCGATGACAAAGCTCTACGTATTTGGTCTGAACGTCAACCTGTAACCTCAACCTTTACCTGTTATGAACCTATTCAATATCAAAAAAACGGGGTTGCTGGCACTGGCGCTGCTGACGCTGTTTTCCTGCAAGAACACCCTGGAAGAATATAACCCCAGCGGCCTGACGGCCGAAACCGTTTACACCACGCCCGAAGGATTCGAAACCCTGGTCAATGCGGCTTACACCTATCAGCGCTGGTGGTATGGCAAGGAGGAAGGGTATAACATTGCCGAAACCGGAACGGATATCTGGACGAGCGGCTCGGGCGAAGTGTATCGTGACCTGACGCAATACCTGAACCTACAAGGCAGTAATGCCGCGCTTTCCAGCGAGTGGCGGGAGTTTTACGCGGCCATCAATCTGTGCAACGGCGGCATCAGCCGTATCGATAAAGCCGGTCTGTCGGCTGCGTTGCGGCCCGTGCGGGAGGGCGAGCTGCGGTTCCTGCGGGCGTTCTACTACTGGCACATCGCCGAAACCTGGGGCGGGGTTCATTTTACCACCCAGGAAACCAACGGGATCGTGTCGACAGCCAACCGGACACCCATCGAAACGATTTACAACCAGATTTTCGAGGATCTGAAGTATGCCGTGGCGAACCTGCCGGTCACGCAGCCGCAATACGGAAAAGTGACAAAAGGAGCGGCTCAGGCGTTTCTGGCGCGTATGTACCTCACCCGAGGCCTGAACAAAGAAGCACTGGAGATGGCGCAGGCGGTGCTGGCCAACCCCAATTACAAGCTGGAAGCCAACTACGCCGACCTCTGGAAAATGAGCAATCTGAAAACGAAAGAGGCCATTTACGTAGTCGATTACTCGGCGAACTTAGCCCTGAACGACCTGGTAAACACGACCTTCAACCCGTATGGGCACAGCCGGGGTAGCAACAACGGTCACCTGCTGTTTCTGATGAAGTACGACGACCGCCCCGGTATGACCCGCGACATCGCCAACGGTCGGCCCTTCAACCGGTACATGCCAACTCGCTTTCTGCTGGATCTGTACAGCGACGACGACGCCCGCTACGAAGGGTCGTTTCAGCAGGTGTGGTTTGCCAATTCGACTTCACGTCCGGCGGGTATGAACCTGGGGGATACGGCCGTATATTGCACGAAAAAGGAAATTCCGGATGCATTCGAGGCTACCCGCAAGTACCAGACTTACGACCGTAGCAAAATCTACAACGCCAACGGAACCGTAAAAGACAACCTGCGCTACCCAACCCTGTCGAAGTTTATGGACCCGACGCGGGCCAGCCTCAACGAAGCGCAGAGTGCACGCGACGTGTTTGTGATCCGGCTGGCCGAGGTCTACCTGATTGCTGCCGAAGCCCAGATGAAACTGGGGAACCTGCCAGCCGCAGCCGACTACGTCAACGTGCTGCGTACGCGGGCGGCCAAAGCCGGCAAAACCGCTGCCATGCAGATTGCCCCGGCTCAGGTAACGCTTGATTTTATCCTGGACGAACGCGCCCGGGAGCTGGCCGGTGAGCAGATCCGCTGGTTCGATCTGAAGCGTACCGGTAAACTGCTGGAACGCACCCGCGCCGATGCCCCCGATAACGCGGTTAATATTCAGGATTACCACGTGCTTCGCCCCATTCCACAAACCCAGCTCGATGCGGTAACGAACAAAAGCGAGTTCACACAAAATCAGGGATATCAATAAGAGTCATTGCGTGGTCAGTCATGGTCACTGATGACAATCGATGACCATGACTGACCACCAACGACATTGACTTTAACGCTATGAGCAAACGTTATCAATTTTTCCGCCTTGGACTGGCCATACTGGCCCCCTTAACGGCTCTGGCCCAAAGTCCGTCACCCTTTAGCTGGACGAACCTGCCGAAGGTTGCTCAGCCGGTCTTTCGTAAGGATACGGTATCGATTCTAACCCACGGAGCCAGACCCGACGGGGTTACCCTGAACACTAGGTCGATCAATGCCGCTATTCTGGCCTGCAGTCAAAAAGGCGGAGGGGTGGTGCTGGTGCCCGCTGGGCTGTGGATGACGGGGCCCATCGAGTTGAAAAGCAACGTCAATCTGCACCTGAAAAAGGCCGCAACCCTGCTGTTTACGACCGATAAAAGCCAGTACGCGCTGGTCGAAGGTACCTACGAAGGCAAGCGGGCCGCCCGCAATCAGTCGCCGGTATCGGGTGTCAATCTGGAAAATGTGGCCATCACCGGACAGGGGATTGTCGACGGCAACGGCGATGTCTGGCGAGCCGTCAACAAAAACCAACTGACCGAACCGCAGTGGAAAGAGAAGGTGGAAGCGGGGGGCGTGCTGAAGGAAGACGGCAAGACCTGGTATCCGAGCGAGCAGTTCAAACGAGCCAGCGCCGAAAACAAAAGTATGCTGCTGACAGCCGGAAAAACTCCGCAGGATTTTGCCGACATGAAAGATTTCCTGCGGCCGAATCTGCTGGTGCTGACCAACTGCAAAAAGGTTCTGCTGGAGGGCGTTACGTTCCAGAACTCACCGGCCTGGTGCCTGCACCCACTGATGTGCCAGGACCTGACCATCCGGAACGTGACGACTAAAAATCCGGAATATGCCCATAACGGCGACGGCATGGACATCGAGTCCTGCAAGAACTTCCTGATCGAAAGCTGCACGCTCGACGTAGGCGACGACGCCATCTGCATCAAATCCGGCAAGGACGAAGAGGGTCGAAAACGCGGCATGCCCACCGAAAATGGTGTGATCCGGAACAATACGGTCTACAACGGGCACGGCGGATTTGTGGTCGGCAGCGAAATGAGCGGGGGCGCGCGAAACATTTTCGTGTCGAACTGCACCTTCATGGGCACCGACAAAGGCCTGCGCTTCAAATCGGTTCGTGGGCGGGGCGGGGTCGTCGAGCACATCTACGCCAAAGACATTTACATGAAAGACATCGCCGGCGAAGCCATCTTCTTCGACATGTATTATTTCGTCAAGTTCGCGACGGACGGCGCGCGCGACGAGCGCCCGGTGGTCAACGAAGGTACGCCGGTGTTTCAGAATATGAAATTCGAGAATATCGTTTGCAGCGGGGCTACCAAAGGTGTTTTCATTCGTGGTTTACCCGAGATGCCGGTTAAAAACATCACGATGGAAAAGCTGGTGTTGCAGGCCGACAAAGGCGTGGAATTGATCGATGCGAGCGGGATTGTGCTCAAAAACGTTCAGCTCATCACTAAAAGTACGAAGCCCGTCATCCTGGTCGATAATAGCAGCAAGCTGACCTTCGATTCGATTCAGTACGACCCGAAAGCGAGTCTGTTGTTTTCCATCAACGGCGAACGGAGCCAGGACATTCAGGTGAAGAATACCGACGTTGCCAAAGCCCAGACCAAAGCTGAGTTTAGCAAAGGGGCGCTGGAAAAGAACCTGATTCTGTCGTCGGCGAAATAATTGATTAATGACCATGAAGAATCAGAGTCTGTTTCGGAAAATCGCGGTCGGGTGCGGCCTGGTGGGGCTTTTGGCGTTTACCAGGCCTCCCGGCAAGATTACGGTCTACCTGATCGGCGATTCGACCATGGCCATCAAGCAGGTAAAAGCCTACCCGGAAACGGGCTGGGGTATGCCATTCGTCTATTTCTTCGATGAAACCGTTACCGTCGACAACCGGGCGCAGAACGGGCGTAGCACCCGTACTTTTATCGAGGAAAACCGCTGGCAACCTGTCGTCGGGAATCTGCACGAAGGCGACTATGTCTTCATTCAGTTTGGGCACAACGACGAAGTGCCGACCAAGAAAAGCTACACGACCGAAGCGGATTTTAGCGCCAATCTGATTCGGTTTATTACCGAAAGCCGGGCGAAGAAAGCAACGCCGGTACTCCTTACGCCCGTGGCGCGTCGGAAATTCGACACGGCCGGAACCATTGAAGGTACTCACCCCGTCTATTCGGAACTGGTACGCCGGGTAGCCGCAGACCAAAAAACGCCCTTGATCGATTTAGACACCCAAAGCCAGCAGCTCCTGCAGCAGTTCGGCGTCGACCATTCGAAGCTTTTATTCCTTCAGCTAGCACCCGGCGAGCATCCCAATTACCCGGAGGGCAAAGAAGATAATACCCATTTCAGTGAACTCGGTGCCCGCCGAATAGCCGAAATCGTGCTGGCAAACATCCGGTCACTGAAGCTCGACCTGGCCGACCGAATCGTTAAACCCGAACTTGCAAAATAATAATGGGTAGAGGTAGTGCCGAAGCTCCGGCTTTGGTCGTAACCCAAACCAATTGACGCAACTCACCCGAAGCTGGAGCTTTGGTACTACAGTATGAAAAAACTGCTTCTGATTTTTTGCTTTGCTTTTTGCGCTCGTTTGGCCTGCGCTCAGGCCACGCTGTCGCCTACGACCTCCGTTACTTTTACCGTGGCGCAGGACGGGAGCGGCAACTACAAAACCATTCAGGAGGCCGTCAACAGCTTCCGCGATCACATGCAGGTACGGGTGACGCTGTACGTGAGAAATGGCACCTACGCCGAAAAACTCGTTATTCCGTCCTGGAAACCCAATATTCATGTTGTCGGGGAGAGCAAAGAAGGCGTGATCATTACGGGCGACGATTATTCGGGGAAAGCCTACCCCGGTGGCAAAGACCTGACCGGTAAAGACAAATACAGCACGTATACTTCCTACGTTGTGCTGGTCGATGCGCCCGATATCATTCTGGAGAACCTGACCATCCGCAATACCGCCGGTCGGGTGGGGCAGGCGGTGGCGTTGCACGTGGAGGGCGACCGGTTCGTGTGCCGAAACTGCATCCTCCTCGGCAATCAGGATACACTGTACGCAGCGGCTGAAGGCAGTCGGCAGTATTACGAAAACTGCTACATCGAGGGCACTACCGATTTTATCTTCGGAAAATCGATTTCGGTTTTTCAATCCTGTACGATCAGAAGTCTGTCGGATTCCTTTATCACCGCAGCCGCCACCCCCGACTATCAGAAATACGGCTTCGTCTTCTTCGACTGCAAGCTCGTGGCCGATCCAGCCGCCCAGAAAGTTTATCTGGGTCGACCCTGGCGACCGTATGCCAAAACGATTTTTATCCGGACCGACATGGGTGGGCATATTTTACCCGTAGGCTGGGAAAACTGGGGAAATACGGCCAATGAAAAAACGGTGGTCTACGCCGAATACGGCAGCACCGGTACGGGCGGAAATGCGGCAAAGCGGGCCGGGTGGGCAAAGCAGTTGTCGGCCAAAGACCTGAAGCAATACACCCTGACCACTATCTTTTCGCAACAGTCGACCTGGCTGCCTGCTACCCAACTATCCTCGAACCCTGGGAAGTAAGCGGCCGTGATTTTACGGACTGGTTCTGTCGCACTAGCTGATACCCGATTATGAAAAAAGCGATTCTTATTTACTTGCTGGCATGTGTCTCTCAGACGCTCGTTGCGCAGAAGCCCGTACCCGTCAAGCCGCGGATTCTTATCAGCACCGACATCGGCGGAACCGATCCGGACGATAACCAGTCGATGACGCATTTCCTGATGTACAGCGACCGGTTCGAAACCGAAGGACTGGTTTCGTCGCCTTCGTATGGCAACGGCAGCAGGCAGAACATCCTGGACATGATCGATCTGTACCAGAAAGACCTTCCCAGGCTGCGTCAGCACGTTAAAGATTATCCATCGCCGGATGCTTTACGGGCAGTTTGCAAGCAGGGGCGTCATGGCGCGGCTCCGTATAAAGGCTACGCCACCGCCACTGAAGGGTCGGACTGGATTATCCAGTGTGCCAAAAAGCAAAGCAAACAGCCGCTCTGGGTGCTGGTCTGGGGTGGTTTAGAAGACGTAGCACAGGCGTTGCACGACGATCCTTCTATCCAGAGCCACATCAAGATCTACTGGATCGGGGGGCCCAATAAGAAGTGGAGCGCCAACAGCTATGCCTATATCGCCCGGAATTTTCCCAACCTGTGGTTCATCGAAGCGAACGGTTCCTACAACGGTTTGTTTTCCAACAACGGCGTTCCCGACAGCCTCAATACCCGCAACTACTACGACCGATACATTCGCGCGGCCGGTCATCTGGGTAAAGACTTTAAGAACTATTACAAGGGAAACCCCAAGATGGGCGACACGCCATCCCTGCTCTACGTAATGGATGGCGACCCGAACGATCCATTCCGGGAAAGCTGGGGCGGCAGCTTTGAAAAATTCGACCACAGTCCACGGCGCATTTATTCCCGAAACACCACGCTGGCGGATACCGCCACGGTTTATTCGGTGATGGAATTCCACTTTAAAGGTCCACTGATCGATATACCGGCCGATTCGGCCTGTTTTACGATGACGGTTCAGGCACAGATCGGTGAGCAGAAATGGCCGGGCTATTACCTGGGTAAAGGCGACTATGCAATCCTGTATGTGCCGAAACAGACCGAAACCCTGAGTTATACCCTCCACTCGACCATTCCCGGTTTCGCTGAGCAGAGCGGCACGTTTGTCGTGAACAACCGCTGGCCGGGCAGGCAGGGCGCTACTGATTTTCGCTTAGGCCCAAACTGGTACACCGACCGATCGGACCCTACGCTTTTCGATGGCCGGCAGCAGGGGGCTAAAACCGTGCTCAAATGGCGAAACGCCGTCTGGCTGGACTGGGCCAAGCGGTGGACCTGGCTATACTAAAAAGCAAACACACAAGAATCTTTGTTGCATGAAATTTGTATCGACCAGCGGCCTGTTTCTTCTGGTAACCTATTCCGTACTTGGGCAAACAGCTGCCGTAAAACCCGTTTCGGGCAATGGGACAAGCTCCTCCGTTTCGAAAGTCTGGGTCGCTGATCTGGGCAACGGCACCTACAAAAACCCGGTTCTTCATGCCGATTATTCGGACCCCGATGCCTGCCGGGTGGGCGACGACTATTACTTGGTCGCGTCCAGCTTCGACGCCATTCCCGGCCTGCCCATTCTGCATTCGAAAGACCTGGTCAACTGGTCGCTGATCGGTCATGCGCTGAAACGCCAGCCCCCGTTCGAGCATTTCGAGAAAACTCAGCACGGCAACGGCGTCTGGGCTCCCGCGATCCGGCACCACCGAAACGAGTTTTACCTGTATTACCCGGACCCCGATTTTGGCATTTATCTCACTAAAGCCACCAACCCTGCCGGTCCCTGGTCGGAGCCGGTGCTGGTGCAGGGCGGCAAGGGACTAATAGACCCCTGCCCACTCTGGGACGACAACGGACAGGGATACCTGGTTCATGGCTGGGCGGGTAGCCGGGCCGGAATCAAGAGCGTGATCACCGTCAGAAAACTGAATGCCGAAGGAACGAAGGTGCTGGACGAGGGCGTCATCGTTTACGACGGTCACGAAACCGACCCCACCATCGAAGGGCCTAAATTATATAAGCGCAACGGCTACTACTACATCTTCGCGCCGGCGGGGGGCGTGCCTACGGGCTGGCAACTGGTCTTGCGGGCAAAAAACATTTACGGACCCTACGAACGGAAAGTGGTGATGGACCAGGGGGAAAGTCCGATCAACGGCCCGCATCAGGGCGCCTGGGTCGATACGAAACCGATCGGCGGAAAGCCCGGCGAAGACTGGTTCCTGCATTTTCAGGATAAGGAAGCCTACGGGCGGGTGGTGCACCTGCAGCCCATGAAGTGGGTTGCCGACTGGCCGGTCATTGGGATCGATACCGACGGCGACGGAAAGGGCGAGCCGGTGCTCACCCACAAAAAACCATCGGTAGGCGCTACGTATCCCATCATGACACCCCCCGAATCGGATGAGTTCGACGAACCGGTGCTGGGTCGGCAGTGGCAATGGCAGGCGAATCCGAAAGGCATCTGGCACATGATCGGTCGGCGAGCCGGGAGTGAGCCGGGGTTTCTGCGGTTGTATTCCTACCAAGGGCCCGAAGACGCTAAAAACAACTGGGGCGTGCCCAACCTGTTGCTGCAAAAGTTTCCGGCCGAGCGGTTCATGGCGACCACCCGGCTGACATTCAGGCCCAATCCAAAGCTGGAAAACGAACGCACCGGCCTGGTCATCATGGGTCTGAGTTATGCCAATCTGGTTCTGAAAAGCGGAAAAGAGGGCGTCAGCCTGGTGTACGGGGTTTGCAAAAAAGCTTCGGAAGGCAAGCCGGAAACAGAAACCGTTGTTACGAAAGTGAACCCTGGAACGCCGATCTACCTGCGGGTGGCAGTGACTGAAGGCGCGAAATGCCAATTCAGCTATAGTCTGGATGGGCAACGGTATACCAAAACCGGCGATTCGTACCAGGCGGAAGTGGGCCGCTGGATTGGCGCTAAAATGGGCATTTTCTGTACCCGTACGACGCAGATTAACGACTCAGGCTATGCCGACTTCGACTGGTTTCGGGTCGAGCCGGTGCCTGCTGAGACACCCTGATCGATAAAAATAGACCATGATGAAGCGGATAAGCTGTGTTTTAAAACCGATTAGCCTGGTGGCCCTGTTGCTCCTGACAAACGCGCTGAGTGGTGCACAACCAGCCGCACCGACGGCCACCGATATCCCCTGGTCGGTCAGGATGGCCGATTCTGATATGAGCCGGAACCCGAAAGGGTGGATGCTCGATTTTTCGAAGGAGCCCCGCTGGAATTACTGCCATGGGCTGGTCTGTAGTTCGCTCGAAAAACTGTGGAAACAGTCGGGGTCGGAAAAATACTACGATTACATCAGAGAATACGCCGACGAGATGATCAGCCCGGACGGAAGCATCAAAACCTACACGCTCAGCCAGTATAACATCGACGCGGTCAATTCCGGGAAGTTTTTGTTTGCGTTATACGAGCGTACCCACGACCCAAAATACGAGAAAGCCATCCGGCTGTTACGGACTCAGATGCTGACGCACCCGCGTACGAGCGAAGGCGGGTTCTGGCACAAGAAACATTACCCCTACCAGATGTGGCTCGATGGGCTATACATGGCGTCGCCGTTTCTGTCCCAGTACGCTCAGACGTTCAACGAACCGGCTCTGTTCGCCGACGTAGCCAACCAGATTCAATTGATCGACAGGCACAACAAAGACCCTAAAACCGGCCTTTATTACCACGGCTGGGATGAACGCAAAGAGCAGCGCTGGGCCGATAAGGAGACCGGGCGCTCACCGCACGTCTGGGGGCGGGGAATGGGCTGGTACGCCATGACGCTGGTCGATGTGCTCGATTATTTTCCGGCCAATCACCCGAAGCGGAACCAGATTCTGGCCATCGCCCGCCAACTGGCGCAAACCCTGGCGACGTATCAGGACCCGCAGACCGGACTCTGGTATCAGGTGATGGATGTGGGTAAACGGGAGGGTAACTACCTGGAGTCGTCGGCATCGACCATGTTCGTTTATTTCCTGGTGAAAGCCACCCGCAAAGGGTATCTGGAGAAATCGTTTATGGATGTGGCCAGCAAGGGATATGAGGGCATTCGCACGCAGTTCATCCGGAACGAGCCCGATGGGCGGATCAGCATTACCGATGCCTGCGCCGGTGCCGGGCTGGGTGGAACGCCCTACCGCGATGGTACCTACGAATACTACTGCCGGGAGGCAAAACGCGATAACGATCCTAAATCCGTCGGTCCGTTTATTATGCTGGCGCTGGAATTTGAAGCACTAAAGCCCGGGAAGGAATAGTATAGACCGGTGCAGGCTCGTCTTTTCGACCCGTAGACGTTTTTATCGCATGAGAAATAACCGTATTGTCGGCTTGTTTTTTGCCGCTTCCCTGCTGTTTTGTCTGAATGGCGCTGCACAACCTTCCGCGGGCAGTTCGTCGCGCCAGATGCTGTTGCGCGATGAAGGCCTTTCCAAACTGGATTACATCGATCTGGCGCAGCCCGAACACAATTACTTTGTTTCTGTGCCGGCGGGTCGGGATCTGCAACTGGTTGGACAGGGGCGGGTCATGCTCGGCACCGGCAAAGGCTACGAAGAACGGGAGATTAAAACGGGCGCTAAGGTTACCGAAGTTACGGCCTTCGACGGTACCATTGCCGCCCGGCGCCTGCGCAACGGCCATACGATGCTCGTTGGGCTGAACTGGCAGGGAAAAAAAGGAATCGTGATGCTCGAACTGGACCAGAACCAGACGGTGCAGCGAACCATCAACTTCCCCGATTTTTCGTACGTCCGGCTGATTCGGGAAACCGTTGATGGTCATTTCCTGATCACCTCCAACGACCAGGTTTTTGAGGGCAAGCCCGACGGGGCCATCGTCTGGCAGGCTCAACTGACCAAACAAACCAAAGCGCAGCATGCCTGGCAGGCCCAGCGCCTAGGTAATGGTCAGACGCTGGTCAGTGGCGGCTATTCGGCCAATTTTCAGCGCTTCGACCAGAAAGGGGCGTTTGTGGACAGTGTCAGCGGTCCGCCCGTCGTAAATCCTCATTTTTATGCGGGCTTTCAAATCCTGAAGAACGGCAACTGGGTCGTAGCCAACTGGCAGGGCCACGGTACCGACCACGGGGCCAGCGGTACGCAGGTGCTGGAATACACGCCGGCGGGGAAACTGGTCTGGTCGTGGAAGCAGAACCCAAGCCAGCAGTCGTCCATTCAGGGTGTGCTGGTTCTGGATGGGCTCGACCTGAACCGTCTGCAGGTGGAAGACGCGCAGGGACGGCTGGCGCCGAATTGATCCAAAAGCCATTGATCGTCAGTTGCCTACGCCGTCGTTTGTAGTGCCGGCCGCCCCGGCCGGGTGCCAAGCAGCTGGCTAGATTTCGCCCGACCGTACCGGTCTGTACTACAAATGACAATGCATGACTTAAATGACGCCGTAGGTAACCGACCTTTATTTCCCCGGCAGTACCTTGTGCAGAAAATCCGTTATGTACGTCAGGGTTGGGGTAAACCAGGGGTTGAAGAACATAAACGTGTGAGGGGCATCGGCAAACGTATGTACTTCGGAATAGGTGCCGAATTTGGCCAGCTTCTGGAGCAGGTCATCCCGCCCGGCGTGCATCCGGTCGACCGAGCTGTTGATAAAAAGAATAGGCGGAGTGCGCTTATCGATGTGATTCAGCGCCGACGCTTCCTGCCACAGCTCGGGCTTCTCCGCTTTCGAGTAGCCGAACCAGTACGTACCGGCAGATGTCGATTTCGAATCATTCCCTTCCGCCGATTCAGGATGAATAAACGCCAGTACCCCATCGATATCGACAATGGCCTGTACATCGCTCGAAGACTGTACATGACCGCCCGATCCCTCAAAATGGGGGTTCTGGTTCGTACTCCCGACCAGCGCGGCTAGCTGCCCACCGGCTGAGAAACCCAAAATCGCGATTCGGTTCGGATCGACGCCGTAGGTACCCGCATTAGCCCGGAGCCAGCGGATGGCCGCTTTTATGTCATATACCGCAGCCGGATACAGGGCTTCGGTAGACAAGCGGTACTCGACCGGAACCGCCACAAATCCCTTCCCGGCCAGCTGACCGGCCAGTGCGTTATTATGCGAGCGGTCGCCGGAACGCCAGCCTCCCCCGTGAATCATCAGCACAGCGGGGACTTTTTTTCCGAAGGAGGGCGGTGGCGCGTAAACGTCCAGTAAGAGCCTTCTGCCGCTAGCCGGAGAGCTATACGCCCTGTTTTTACTCACACGAACACCAGCGGGCAGGGCCGAATCGGCCAAGGTAATGCCGGGATGGACTTTTTTCTCCTGCAGATACGATTTCCGTACCGTAAATGACGTATCCCGGCCACCCGTCGGCCCCAGTTGCGCCCAGCTTGTCGTCGTTAGTAACCAGGCGAGTAGGGCCAACCCAAACGGTCGTCTTTTCAATAAGAATGTAAGGCTATCGTTCAGCATGTAGGAGTCTCCGCTATAAAGATATCGCCGATCGCTACTTTACGGCGGGAATAAAATTCATTTCAAGCAACCAGCTTTCGCACAGAGAAACCCAGGCCTGCGTCGAACCCGGATTGTTGCGTAGCGCAATGGCGTGACCGCCCTGCGGGAAAATGTGCAGGCTGGACGGGATCTTTTTGTCGACCAGCGCCTGATAAAAAAGCAGGCTGTTGCGCGGATCGACGGCGGTATCGTTGAACGCATGGATCAGCAGGCAGGGGGGCGTAGCTGCGGTTACGGCATTTTCCAGCGAGTAGGTTTTCAGTAGGTCAGCGGAAGGATTCGGACCCAGCAAGTTTTTACGGCTACCCGCGTGCGCATACGGCCCCAGTGTGATAACCGGTGAGACGAGAATGGCGAAATCAGGCCGGAACGCCTGCCGACTGATCGAATCGGTAATGGCCGACGCGTCGGTGGTCGCGGTAGCCAGCCAGGCTGCGAGATGGCCGCCCGCCGAAGTGCCCAGAACCCCTATTTTGTCGGGCTTTATTCCCCATTTGGCCGCATTGGACCGGATCAGCCGGATGGCTCGCTGGGCATCCTGAAGCGGACCGAGTTCGCGCTGTTTCAGATCGGGCGAAGTGGGCAGGCGGTAGTTGAGAACAAAAGCGCTGATCCCCATCGTATTGAACCACTTGGCCAGTTGCCAGCCGCTGATCACGTACGCCAATCGTTCGTAGCCACCACCGGGACAGATCACCACAGCCGCGCCTTTGTTTTCCTGCGCTGACGGAAAAAACGTGTACATGCCCGGCGTACCCACCCGATAAATCCGCTCATTGGCTATGCTGTCGGTCAGAACCATTCCTTTCGAATTGGGCATTTTTCCGGAAGGCCACAGGGGCATGAAGGTTTGCGCGGACGCACAACAGGCGGCCAGCAACAGCACTACACTCAGGGAACAGATCTGACGCATGAGCAAACGAGATGAAATCGACAGTACATGGGGTAGTATAAAAAAAGCCCTCGGGTTTCCGCAAGGGCTTTTTCGTGTTGCCAGAAAGGTGCTTTCCGAAAGCGGCCGACGGGCTTAGGGCTGGCTCGGCGCTTTACTGACCGAATCTTTTCTGACAGCGGGAGCCGATGCTTTGTTGAGCGAGTCTTTCTTGGGGGCCGGGGGGCGGAATCCGCCGACGGCTTTCTGCATATCGTCTTTCTTCGACTGATAGAGCGCCCACTGGTCGGCAGTCAGAATGGTTTTGAGCCGGTCTTCTTTCTCTTCATTGAGCATCATCATCATGTCCTGGATCTGCTTGCGCGTGTCGGGGCCAGGTTTACCGCTGGGGCCAATAATGTCTTTGATGGCGTCCTGTTGCTGACTGGCGTATTCGTTGTTCAGATTTTTGACTGCTTTCAACTGATCTTTATCCAGCGACAGATTTTCTTTGAGCCACTTGGTTTCTTTCTGGGCCAGATCACCGGCAATGTTCGGGATAGACGAACGAGGGGTGCTGGACATCGTGGGGTCCATGCCGCCCATCCGACGACCGCCCATCCCGCCGTAGCCGCCACCATAGCCTCCGCCGTAACCCCCATACTGGCCGTAACTCTGGTGGCTCACCAGCAGGCCAGCGCTTAGACAAACACTACAGAGCAGTAAGGTTAACCGAATCTGGAATTTCATGATCATTTTCCTGCGATACAAGTACGACTTATTTTACAGCGAAGTTCGCTAAAAAAATCAAAGATCAATACGATTATCGACCAGAGGTTTCAGTGGTCTGCACGCGAACCCGCATGCGGGGCTCTTCTCCGTCGGGAACGATCACAACGATGTGGTTGGTCACCGTTTCACCGTTTTCGAGCATGTGGCCGGCCTGCACCTGAATGGTACTGATCACTTCCTTGCCTTCGGCATTTTTGGATGTGGTCGAATAGGGCACCAGAAACGGACGGGCACGAACCGCCGACGTTTTAGACGTCAGGCGGGCACCCGTCGCATTGACGCAGTCGAAATTGGCCAGCAGATCCTGATTTTGCAGGCCGAGGGTCGTTTGTCGTGGGAAGAACAGCTTCGTGCAGCCGCTTTTGTTGGTGACGTAAACGGTCACTTCGTAGCGTCTGAATGTGCCTTTGCTGCCAATATCTTTTTTACTTTCGTTCCGGATCGAGTATCCATATTCGATCCCGTTGAACAGAGCCGGTTCCTTATCCGTAATGTCGTAGGCCGGCTGGGCGTTGGTCAGAACGCAGAAACTGATGCTCAGGAGGGTTGCCAGGCCAAGTCGCAAATAATTCATGGAAAAGAGGGGAATAAAACGAACCCGAAATTTAAAAGGAAATTCACATAAGTACGGTCAACTTTTGGCCCGGCGGGGGTAAACTTTTCCGGCGCACAGACCGTTCCCCTTGTATATGGAAATGCTCGAAAAAATCCGCAAGACGTACACCGAGTATGTGCTCGAAAACGGCAAACAGCCCACGTCCGTTTTCCAGTTTGCAAAGAAACTAAAAATTGCCGAAGCCGACTTTTACACGCATTATACCTCCTTCGATGCGATAGAAGCCGACATCTGGCTCACCTTTTTCAACGAAGCCAAAGCCACCGTCGAGGCCGACGAAACCGCTCAGCAATATTCCGTTCGGGAGAAATTACTGGCCTTTTATTACACCTGGATCGAACTGCTAAAGTCGCAGCGCAGCTTCGTAGTGTACAGCTATGGGCGCGTGCGCGAAGCCGGCAAAGGGCATGGAGCCAGAAGCCTGGGACGGATGGCACAGCCATCGGCGGTGTTCAGGCCATTTAAAGAAGCTTTCTACGACTACGCCCGCGATCTGCTGGCTGAAGGACGGGAAAGTAAAGAAGTGGAGCCGCGCCCGTTCGTGACCGATCGCTACCCCGACGCGCTCTGGGGCCAGACACTTTATGTGCTCGATTTCTGGGTGCGTGACGTGAGCAAAAACTTCGAGAAAACCGATACGGCCATCGAAAAATCGGTCAATACCGCTTTCGACCTCATTGGCCGTTCACCGCTGGATACCCTGTTCGACTTCGCCAAGTTTATGTATCAAAATAAATAGCAAAGGGCAGAGGGGGTGGGGCAGAGGGGTTATAAATAACCCATGCCCTGCGCCCTATGCTCTGCGCCCACCAATACCATGAAGACTCAAACGTCTGTTCCGACGACGAAAGTGGCCCGCGCCAGTCAATTTGTGAAAGCGGGGGTAAAAGTCGGTGGAAATTATATCAAGCATTACAGTAAGAAGCTGATCGACCCCAGTTTGTCGCGCGATGAACTGCACAAGGACAATGCGGCCGATATTTACGATGCGCTGAGTGAACTGAAAGGGTCGGCGCTGAAGATGGCGCAGATGCTGAGCATGGACCGGGGACTGTTGCCCGTCGCTTATTCCGATAAGTTCACGATGGCGCAGTACTCGGCTCCGCCGTTGTCGGGGCCGCTGGTCGTCAAGACGTTTAAGACCTACTTTGGCAAATCGCCGGCGCAGTTGTTCGACAAGTTCGACATCGAAGCGGTGAATGCGGCCAGCATCGGGCAGGTACACCAGGCCTGGAAAGATGGCAAAAAGCTGGCGGTGAAGGTGCAGTATCCGGGCGTGGCCGATGCCGTCAGTTCGGATCTGAAGATCGCCAAGCCGCTCGCGGTCCGGCTGCTTAACCTCAATGAGCGCGACATCGACCGCTACATGGGCGAGGTAGAATCGAAACTACTCGAAGAAACAGATTACGACCTGGAACTGAAGCGGTCCATCGAAATCTCGCGGGCCTGTGCGCACCTTCCGGATCTGGTTTTTCCGACCTATTACCCCGACTATTCGTCGAAGCGCATTCTGACGATGGACTGGCTCGAAGGCCAGCACCTGAAGGAGTTTCTGAAAACGAATCCGTCGCAGGCCGTACGCGACCGCATCGGGCAGGCCCTCTGGGATTTTTACGATTTCCAGATTCACTCGCTTCGGCAGGTTCACGCCGATCCGCATCCGGGGAATTTCCTGATGCGGGCCGATGGCACCATGGGCGTCATCGACTTCGGTTGCGTGAAAGTCATCCCGGATTTTTACTACGACAACTATTTTCAGCTGGTCAATCCCGACACGCTCGAAGACCCGATCCTGACCGAGAAAATTTTCAATAACCTGGAGTTTCTGACGCCCGAGGATTCGCTAAAAGATCGCCAGTTTTTCTCCGATCTGTTCAAGGAAATGACGCTGATGCTGGCCGAGCCCTTTGCCGTCGATACTTTCGATTTCGGCAACGACGCCTATTTCAATAAAGTCTACGCTTTTGCCGAAGGGTTGGCCAATGTGCAGCAGCTGAAAGAGTCGAAGATAGCCCGTGGGTCGCAGGATGGGCTGTACGTCAACCGAACCTACTATGGGTTATACGCCATGCTGAATGAGCTGAAAGCCCGCGTAACGACGACCAAACCCGAATGGTTGCGGTCGAAGAAAGTGCTGGTATAAGTATGGTTTTTGTCATTCCTGCTGACGTCAGCAGGAATGACAAAAAATTACCGTTGCGCCGACTGATAAATCCGCTCGACGATCTCCTGCAAAATCGCGCCCTGTTCGGCGGTACACACGTTCGATGGCTTTCCCTGGCACGCATCAAGGAAAGCCATCGTGTTTTTTAACTGAATGTCGGTGTCTTCCAGAAACGGAAACTGAACGTCGGCCAGCTCACCTGCCAGTTCGGTATGCAGTGTGAACGGAAACAGCGTTGCCCCCCCTTTGCTGCCGAAAATCTGGAGGTTACGCTCTTTCTCGGCCTGCATGTTCAGCGCAAACGAGCTCGACAGCATGATGGAGGCTTTATTTGGGAAAGACAGGTACGCCATGGCGGCATCCTCGACCTCGAATTGCTGCGGGTTCCAGTCGCCCAGTAGGCCTTTCCCGCCCGCTTTGCCGATAAAATCGTAGGTATTGCCCAGCACCTGATCGGGCACGGCGTAATCCAGCGCATGTAGGGCCAGATCGAGCACGTGAACGCCCAGGTCGATGAGTGGACCGCCCCCCTGCATGGCTTTGTTCGTGAAATAACCCCAGCCCGGAATGCCGCGCCGACGCAGAAAATTAGCTTTGATGTGGTAAATGTCGCCGAGTAACCCATCGGCTTTGCAGCGCGTCAGCAACGCCCATTCGGGGGCCTGCCGAAGCTGAAAGTTATAAGCCAGCATCAATCCTTTCTGAGTGGCCAGATCGGCCATTTCGCGGGCCTGCCGGGCGTCGATGGCGGGCGGCTTCTCGCAAAAAACGTGGCAGTTGTTCGCCAACGCTTCCATCGTCTGTGGGTAATGCAGGTTGTTCGGGGTACAGACGACGACCAGATCAAGCGGGCACTCCCGGTACATCTCCCGGGTATCGTTGTAGGCGTTGGCAATACCGTGCTTATCGGCCAGTGAACGGGCTTTGGCCAGGTCGCGGCTACAGACCGCTACCAGCTCGACCTGATCGGGCAGTTGTTTGAGAACGGGAATGTGGTTTGCGTCGGCAATGTTGCCGCCACCGATGATGGCCGCGCGAAAAATGGGCATAAACGTGCTGGAATGAATGAAGCCGTAAATTAATCAGGTATCGCGGGTTTTACCCCGCTTTATGAGCATTGAGGGGTAAAACCCGCGATACCTATGTATCTTTACCGCATGCTGGAAACTACCGAACCGTCTGTTACGACCGATAAGCCGAAAGCGGTCAAGCCCCGTTTCGACGATATTTTCATGGAGCTGGCCGTCAATCTGGCCCGACGGTCGCACTGCATCAAGGCGCAGGTCGGCGCGGTACTGACCCGCGACACAAGGATTATCTCCATCGGCTACAATGGTCCGCCCGCCGGCACCCACAACTGCGATGAAGAATTTAAGGGCGTGGGTTGCCCCCGCGATTCCAAAGGCTCGTGTTCGCTGGCGCTGCATGCCGAAGAAAATGCGATTCTGTATGCCGCTAAAAATGGCTCGGAGATCGAAGGGGCCACGATCTACGTAACCCTGTCGCCCTGTATTGCCTGCGCCCGGATCATCTACAGCATGAAAATCGCCCGTGTGATTTACCTGCACTCCTACGCCGAATACAAAGGTATTGGCTCGGACGAAGGCGTCGAATTTCTGCGTCGGTTCGGCGTTGCGGTCGAACGGTACGAACCGGGCGAAGGAATCCGGTTAATTTCAGAGCCGCCCATATCGAAGAAGCCGCTGTGAAACGCAAGGAGCAGAATCGACGTTAGTAGGTCAGGCTGGCATACCCGGAGGAGCAAATCGGCGGGATATCAGGCCTGACTCCATCCGTAACGTAGCGTATGAATATTCTGGCGCATGGGTATCTGTCTGACCGAAACACCGACGTACTCATCGGTAATTTTATCGGCGATTTCATCAAGGGTGATCCGGCGAGTCCGCGCCACGGACTGACGTCGGGCGAAATTGCGGGCGTACGCCTGCACCGCGCCATCGACACGTTCACCGATGCCCACCCGACGGTAGCCGCCGTGCGTGACCTGCTCCATCCGCGCTGCCACAAGTACGCGGGGGCGGCCGTCGATATTTTCTTCGATCATTTTCTGGCCAACTATTTTCAGCAACTGACAGGAGAGCCGCTAACCGATTTTGTGTCGTATTTCTATCGAACCTTGCAGAAAAACGTTGCCCGACTGCCCCCACCCGCAATGCGTATGGCCGATTACATGATCCGGCACGACTGGCTTATAAACTATCAGTCGCTGGAAGGCATCGACCGGTCGCTAAAAGGGGTGGCCCGCCGGACGGCCTATCCGTCGGGGCTGGATACGGCCATCGAAGATCTCGAGCGGTACGACGATCAGATTGCCAGTCATTTCCTGTATTTTTGGCCTACCTTAGTCGAACATATTCAACAAACCCGCTCGGCCCTGCTCATAAGCTTATGAACCTGAAAACAAAAATCTCCTCGCTGGCTGTTCTCGCCCTACTCGTATGTGCCATGATCTTTCAGATCGGCTGGAAGAAAGCAGAACCCTGGCGGCCCGAGCAACTGCTGGAACCCGCCGATTTGGCGGCTACGATGGCCGACGCCGAGGCAAAAAAACCGCTGATCATCAGCATTGGTCCGGCGGCTTCCATCAAAACCTCGGTGGGCGTCGGCCCCGCCAATGAAGCCGAGAATCTGGCAAAACTGGAAAAGCTGGTTAGCAAAGAACCGAAAGACCGAGCGATTGTGATTTATTGCGGTTGCTGCCCCTTTAAAAACTGCCCCAATGTTCGGCCGGCCTTCACGAAGCTGAATGAACTGGGCTTTACCAACCACAAACTGCTGAACCTGGCCAAAAATCTGAAAACCGACTGGATCGATAAAGGCTACCCGGTGGTAGAGTAACCAGGACGTGTATGGTCAGTAGTAGGTTGTCATTTTGTAGTCATTAATGGTTATTCACCGCTAACGTTCAGCAATGAGTGACAACCAATGACTATTAATGACTTCAATGGCTGCTTTCCGCCGTGACGTCGAATTCTACGGAGCGTTTTCGCCAGAACCAGTAGAAAGGAAGTCCGGTCGTTATCAGGCCTAAGCCGGTCAGGGCTTCGCGGGGTTGGTTGATGAGGGTCATGATGACCAGTAGCATGCAGCAAATACAGAAAAACGCCGGAACGAACGGGTAGCCAATCACCCGGTAGGGCCGGTGCAACTCGGGTTGCCGGTGCCGCAGCAGCAATACCCCCAGCGCTGTGGCGCCGTAGAAAATAAACGACGCAAAGACGAGCATGTCCGTTAGCTGGTCGAAACTGCCTGACCAGACTAGAATGATCGCCCAGACACTCTGGAATAAGATCGCGACCGAGGGGGTTCGGAAGCGCGGGTGAATGGTGGCCGCTGCCTTGAAAAACAGGCCATCTCGTCCCATGGCGTAGAAAACCCGGGCCGGCATCAGAATCGAAGCATTGGTCGAATTGGAGGTGGTCACCAGAATCAGGATCGAAATGAACGTGGCCCCCGCCCAGCCAGCGGCCTGCCGAACCACTTCGACGGCCGCAATTTTGCCGGGCGTCGCGGCCAGGCTGGCCAGCGTGTCGATGGGTAACACATAAACGTATACCGCATTCAGAAGCACGTAGATACCAATGACAATGCTCGTGCCGACGCCGAGGGCTATGGGTAAATTCCGCTGTGGGTTCCTGATCTCTTCGCCGATATACCCAATCTGATTCCAGCCATCATATCCCCAGAAAGCGCCCAGCGAGGCCGCCACGAGCGACCCCAGTAAACTACCATGGCCCACGGTGCCTGCGTGAGGCTGAACCGACTGCGTTAAATGACTGATACTACCCGACTCGGCCGTAAAGCCAACAAAAGCGATGACGGCTACGGCCGTGAAGGTCAGGTAGATAAGTCCACGGCTGAGTCCTTCCGCAAAGGTAATGCCCCGGTAATTGAGCAGGCTCAACAACGTTATGAGCAACGTAGCCACGCACTTCACGGCCAGTTCGACGGAGTCGCCAGTGAAACCAGTTAAGGCCAGCAAAGACTGGCCGAAAATATGCGCCAGGGCGGCAATCGTAGCGGTCCGCATAACCGTAAAGGCACCCCACCCGTACAGAAACGCAAACAACCGCCCGTACACTTTCTTAAAATACACATACTCGCCACCCGACTGCGGAAACATACCGGCCATTTCGGCGTAAGTAAGCGCTCCTGTCAGACTGATAAGACCGGCGGCAATCCAGCATCCCAGCACCAACAGGGGCGAACCCAACTCGGCGGCCATAGGCGCTACTTTCTTAAAAACTCCCGATCCGACAATACCACTGACCACCAGCAAAATAGCGGGTCGTAATTCAATGGTGCGCGCAAGTTTGGCCATATAGAAATTCAGAAATTGTATTCTAGGCTGATAATTTGTTTTGCAAAGAGGCAATAGTACGAAATAATTTGCCGATATCGGCGACTTCCGATCAGCCTTCCCAAGGCGGGCTACTCTCCGGAAATCCTCTTCCTAACCAGCAGAAAGGCCATTGTCGGCCACACGTCCCGCTGACCGACGGCTTAGATAAGTCAGCAAAGGCGATAGGAAAGGCGTCATGCTCTTGTAGGCAAGCATGGCCGCTGGCGTTGTACTGAACACCTGCGCCATGCGGGTCGCCCGCTCCGGATCGTCCGCTTCGTGGGCGAGTAAATTCTGGTACGTATGAATGCCGAACAGAACAGCGCCCGAACGGGGTAGCCGGGTGAGTGTTTGCCGTTCGACACGGACGTAAAGCTGATCGCCAATGGTTTCGGGTGTAAGCGTTGGCAACCGATCTGCAAGCATTTGCTTAAGAGCTGGGGTATGACGGCTGGTCATATCCAGTTGATCGTTGATTTTTATGCTCCAGTTGGCCCGCCAGACCGAACGGCCCGCGGGCAGGCGGGCCATCAATTGCTGAGCAGCGCGTAGCATCGGCTCTACAATCGGCGCAATGGGTGCATGGATTTGCCAGAAAGGCAGCCCCAGCTTTTCATCCAGACACCAGTCGTTGCCGAAGCAAAGCTGCCCCGCCACCAGTCGAACGTCTGTATCGTCGAGCAAAAGCAAATCTTCCTGGACCTGCCGTCCTGCCCAGTCGAGGGGCGCATACGCAAGGGTTGTGGCGTCGCCGAACGTAAACGTGGTTTCTTCGTGGAGAAGTTGGTTTGTCCAGGTCCAGCGGTCGCCAGCCTGCCGGAGTTTGAACTGACCGGGAGCAAACTGTGCCAATTGCTGTAGCACCAGCTCCAGCACGTCCCATTGGGCAGATTCGTAGCCTGGCAATGCGCGGTAATAATAATTCGGCCATTCGGTCAGGAGTTGCCGTTTCAGGACGATTTCGGCCGGGTAATGGGCATCTACTTCAAAAAGCCGGTCGCTTTTCGATAGGGGGGCGGTACCCATCTTCTCATTGAACTGCTGGCCGAAGGGGAAGTAGGGAAGCATTAGTGATTCATTGACATAAATGACGTTAGTTGACCATGCTGAAATGACTTTTTTCTGTCATTCCGTTTTTCTGTCATTCCGACGCAGGAGGAATCTTAAACTTCCTTTGCCTGAAAGTAAGGATGCCCTCAGATTCCTCCTTCGTCGGAATGACAGAAAAAAAGCATGAAAATAAAAAACACCCCTGACTCAGGAGAAACGAACTAGTCCAAGCCCCGGCCCACCGGTTAGACGCAAACCGCCGTTCTCAACGACGAACCCACCCGAAACAATGTCTTCGGCCAGATCGAAGCTGCCGTCGAGGTCGAGGTAGCGCGTGTGCGGGCAGGCAAAGGCGGCATGCAGGGCGGCCGTGATGCTTACCCGGCTTTCGTCGTTACACCCCCAAAATAGCGAAATGTCGGCAGGTCCGGCCAGGGTAGCAATGTCGAGCGCTGGCCGAATGCCCCCGCATTTCATCAGTTTGATATTGAAAATGCCGAAAGGTTGCGGTTGCTGCGCTAATTGCAGGGCGGCACTCAGGTCTTTCAGCGATTCGTCGGCCGCCAGCAACCGGCGGAGTTCCGCCGGCAAACCCAGGAGTTCGTGTTCGTGCCCGACGGGAAGGGGCTGCTCGATCAATTCGACATCGGCCGTAAGCGTGGCCGAGTGAAATCGGTACAGATCGGCCTGCGTGTACCCCTGGTTGGCATCGACCCGGATAACCAGGTCATTGCGGAAGATTTCCCGGAGTTTCAGCACCCGCTCAATGTCTTCGTCGACGTTCAGGCCCGTTTTTACTTTCAGCACCCGAAAGCCCTGATTATAATAGGCGTCGGCTTCGGCCAGTGTATCGGCAACGTTCATGATCCCGATCGTGACCGATGTCGGGAGCCATTGGTGCTGCTGGCCGTAGAACTGCACGACCGGAATTCCCAGGTACTGCCCGAAGGCGTCGTGCAGCGCAATATCCAGGCCGGCCAGCGTACCGGACGATTTCGGGAACTGACGTTGCGCGTCGCGGATCAGGCTGGTAAAAAGCCGGATGTCTTTCCCGACCAGGCTGGCGACCCATTCGCCCGTCAGGTTCTGAAAGGCCTGTTCGGGCGATTCGCCGACCACTTCGGGCGACGGGTTGGCAGCTCCGAGGCCAACCAGACCGTTGTCGAGTTCGATTTCCAGAAACACGTTTTCGACGTCGGAAATGGTCTGGTAAGCAATGGTATAGGGTTTGGTGAGCGCCAGATTCTGGCGGAAAGCCCGGACGGATTTAATGCGCATGAGCCGAAGAAATTAACGATTGAATAACGGGAACAATCCAGTCGACGCCTTCCTGCAATGGCAGCAGTACGGGAATACCCAACTGGTCGGTGTAGGCCTGCTGATAGGCAAAGGCTTCGTCGTCCGTGCAATCTTCCGTGTTGAGCGCCAGCGCAATCACTTCCGACCCGTACGCCCGGATCAGGGCTATCTCCGACTCGACCGGCGGAATGCGCCCCCAGGCTTCGTCGAAATCGTAGAACGTGCGTTTGGGTGCATGAACGAGCACCACCTGGCGCGCATTTCCCGAAACCAGAAATTCGGAGCCACAGGGGCCACTCGGATTGCGCAGAGCGGCCTGCCCCTCGATCAGCAGAACGTCGGCCCCAGTTTCTCGCCAGCACGATACGAGCGCATGTTCCAGCTCACCCGAAACGAAATCATTCAGGGTCGAATCGAACACAAAGCCATACTGACCGCCCTGAAGCCAGCCCGTCTGGCCGGTGTAGATCATTTGGGCATTGAGGCCGTGACGACCGCACGCTTCACGAATCAGGCGGGCGGTGGTGCGCTTGCCCAGCGCGCAGTCGGTGCCCATGACCGCAATGATTGGCGCGGTTATCTGCCGGACCTCGCCGGTCCAGAAGTGTAGTTCGCGACGGGGTTTTGGCTGACGAACGTCGATCAACTGAACGCCAAACTGAGAAGCCAGAGCTACAAGTTCGGGATTATCGGCCAGAAATTCGTGAAGCCCGTTGACGACGGATAGCCCATGTTCGATGCAGCGTTTGATGTCGGTCAACATGTCAGGCGGCAATACGCCCCCGTTCGTTGCGATCGCAACAATCGCGTAAGCGACCGATTCGGTCTGGGCAATGGCTTCGTCTACCGACGCAAAAACCGGAATGTTTCGGCTATGTCCATCCAGAACCGTACCGGCATCCTGACCGGCGGTTGGGGCATCGACCACCCCAACGATGGTATACCGCTCCGTACCGCGAATCAGGCCGTGGGCGGTTTTGGCATTTGGTGTGCTCAGTACACCATCCGTGAGCAGAATAGCTCGGTTATTCATCTGTTAAATATTCTAATTTTTCAGGAAAAATAGGCTATTGATTCTTATAATTAGTAAAAAATCTGAATAAAATAACTGTAAATATCTAAATTTAGACTATTGTTCTTTTTGAGTTCAGGAATTCGTACTGAAATAGAATCCTATTCTTTTGCTTATGCCCGACGATATCGATCTGCGCCTGCTGGCTCTGTTGCAGCAAAATGCCAAACTGACCATCAAAGAACTGGCTGAACAACTGGGTATGACGACGACGCCCATCTTCGAACGGATCAAGCGGATGGAGCGCGACGGCGTCATCGAAAACTACGTAGCGCTGGTCAATGCCGGGAAAGTGGGTCGGTCGCTGGTCGTATTCTGTAACCTCTCCATGCCCGACTACACTCCGGAAAACATTGCCGATTTTGAGCAGACCATTCGCCGGATGCCCGATGTGCTGGAAGCGTACCACCTGGCCGGTACCATCGATTATCAGCTAAAAGTGCTTGTTCACGACATCAGTGAATACGCCCAGTTTCTGCAGCAGCTTGCCAGACTGCCGATGGTGCGCGTTCACAGCAGTAATATTGCGCTTTATACCGTCAAGCACTCGACCGTAGTACCCACCAAACCCACATCGCTATGAACCTCTCGTGTCGGTTACTTCTGCTGGCTTTTAGTCTAGTAACTCTTAATGGGGTCGGCCAGAGCGTTTCGCCCATTCCAGCTTCCCGGCTGAAAACCCTCGATTCGACCCTGACCGTGTTGCATGACAAGGCTATGTTCAATGGGGTGGTGCTGGTTGCGGAAGGAGGAAAAATACGCTTCACTAAAGCGCTGGGAACAGTCAATGCCGCCACCAGCGAACCGCTGACGATCCACTCGGCTTTCAACCTGGCATCGGTGTCGAAGCAGTTCATCGCGATGATGATCATGCAGTTGCAGGAACGGGGTAAACTGCGCTACGACGAGCCGGTACAGACCTACCTACCCACGTTTCCGTACCCCAGCATCACCGTCCGCAATCTGCTGAACCACACGTCGGGTTTGCCGGAGTATTTCGACCTGGCGCAGCGATACACGGGTCCGCTCGATACGCTCACCAATGCCAGCATGCTGCAACTGCTACACGACCATAAACCGGCGCTCGTTTTTCAGCCCGGCGACCGCTGGGAATACTGCAACACCGGTTACGTGCTGTTGGGGTCGGTTGTTACGGCCGTCGGGGGCCTGCCCGTCGAAACGTTTTTCGAGCAGAACATCGCGCGGCCGCTCAAGCTGAAGAACACGTATATTTATTACCACAAAAGCAGCACTACGCCCCGAAACCGGGTGTTCGGTTTCAGACGGGAGAATGGAAAAAACCTGCCCAATGACCTGATCCGGATCGATGGGGTGATCGGTGACGGAAATGTGTACGCTTCTGCCGAAGATTTACTGACCTGGGATCAGGCGCTGTATACCGAAAAGCTGGTCAGAGCCAGTACCCTGCGGGAAGCATTTATGCCGGTCCGGCTCAACAACGGAACAACCTATCCCTACGGGTTTGGCTGGATGATCGAGGAAGCCGGCAAGGTGATCAAACATACCGGAAGCTGGGTCGGGTTTCGGACTCTGATCAGTCGCTACATCGATAAAAAACAAACCCTGATCGTACTGACGAGCGGTACGCAAGCCGCCGGGCGTGTTGCTGAAGAGATTTTATTGGGAAAAGCAGTTCAGTTACCCAACACCCAGCTCATTACGAATATCCGCCTGATCGACGGTACGGGCGTCGCGCCCCGAAAAGCCGCCGTCCGGCTTCGTAACGACCGGATCTGGGAATTTGGCGAACTAACGCCCTTTCCGAACGAAGCCGTAACCGATGGCCGCGGACTGGTACTGGCGCCGGGCTTTATCGACAGCCATAGCCACCACGACTGGGGCCTGAAACCCGATGCCCTTCCGGCACTGAGTCAGGGAATAACGACCATTGTCGTGGGGCAGGATGGGGGCGGGGTACCGTTCGATACAGTACAGGCCCGGCTGAAGCAGCAGCCTGTAGCCGTCAATATGGCGAGTTATACGGGCCATGCCATGCTGCGACAGCGCGTGATGGGAACTAATGGACTGTACCGAACGGCTAAGCCCGACGAAATTGACCGGATGAAAACCCTGCTGCGAACGGAGCTGAAAAACGGATCGCTGGGGCTGTCGACGGGGCTGGAATACGAATCCGCGTTTTTCTCTAATCGCGACGAAGTGCTCCAGTTGGCACAGGTCGTGGCCGACTCGGGTGGGCGATACATCAGCCATATCCGCAGTGAGGACGCACAGATGGACGATGCCCTCGACGAGATCATCCAGATTGGCCGCCTAACAAAAGTACCGGTTCAGATTTCGCACCTGAAAATTGCCCTGCGCGACAATTGGGGTAAATCGACTCAGGTATTGAGTCAGCTGGAGCAGGCGCGGGCCGAAGGGGTGAACATCACCGCCGACTGTTATCCGTACGACTACTGGATGTCGACACTTCGGGTGCTGTTTCCGAAGCGCGACTATACCAATCCGGCCAGTGCCGAGTTTGCGGTAAACCAGCTTTTCGACCCGGCCCAGTCGGTACTGGTAAGGTTTGCGGCCAACCCAGCCTATGCCGGAAAAACCGTTGGCGACATTGCCCGGCAGCGCCACGAAAAACCTGCTCAGACGCTGATGGGCCTGGTAGCCGAAGCGTCGGCCTATGCCGAAAAACAGCCGGATGCAGAGGGGGTCGAAGGAATCATGGGCAAATCGATGGACGAACCCGACGTCCGGAATTTCCTGGCCTGGCCACATACCAACATCTGCTCCGATGGGGCCAACGAGGGGCATCCACGCGGCTACGGCGCTTTCACGCGGGTGCTGGGCCGGTACGTACGCGAGCAGAAGCTGATGCCTCTGGAAACCGCCATCTACAAAATGACGGGCCTGACGGCCGAGCATCTGGGATTAAAAAATCGGGGTATCATTACCCCCGGCTACTACGCCGATCTGGTTCTGCTCAACCCCGATACCGTACAGGACAACGCGCGCATCGGCGATAACAAAGCTCTCTCGACCGGCATCGAAGCCGTCTGGGTAGCCGGGCAACTGGTGTACCAGAACCAAAAAGCCACAGGAGCGCATCCGGGCGTATTGGTCCGGCGGTGAAACTATCCGAACTCAGGTAATAGACGGAGTTGCTCTATTAGCTCAAAATGCTTACGATTCAGCGTGTCTAATGGTAAATCATTTGCTATTGCAGTAGATGCAATAAACAGGTCGGCGATATCAATTGATTTTCGCTGCTTTTTCAGGGTTTGCTTGACATCGACGGCAATACGCGCAGCTTTGCTGTCAAAAGAACAGACAATGATTTCAGAGAGCAACTCGTTCCAGAAGTTCAGTTGTGCTTGTGTCGCACCGCTATAAATTTCAAATTCGGTTATACTGGCAATTGCAAGTCGCTCAAATTGCTCTGAAAGTCGAACAAGTCTGGTTTTAGATTTATCCGATTTTCGGAAATAGTCAATCAAAAGGCTGGTGTCTACCATCAGGATCGTGTCCGCCATTGATTGATCGATTTTCGGGTTTCCTGAATAACATCAACCTGTTCGTCCGTAAAAACTGGTCCCTTAAGCAAGATTTGCCTAAGCCTGGATTGTTGGGGAGCGGGGTCTGGTTGCCTGGTTAACTCTTTCTGAAGCCTGGCTTTTTGAGATGGCGAGAGCTGTCTGACAATTGTCAGCAGTTCCTGGAATGGTATATGTACTTTCACTTCCATAGTCAAATATAAAGTTTTTCCCATCGGTCAACAAGACCTGACGGTAGCTAGCCAATGTCTTTCAGAAACGCATTACGTGTTTTTAGCGATCTTACTCACTTCCCCACTACGCTCAGTTCCAGATGTGAGGGATAGGCCGCTGTCCGGAAAAGGGTATGCGTAGCTTTCCTGTAATCGCTTTCTTTGGCTTCGAAGATATTCGGAACGAAGGTCTGGGGATTGCGGTCGATGATGGGAAACCAGGTGCTCTGAATCTGCACCATAATCTTGTGGCCTTTCTGGAACACGTGATTGATGGTGTGCAGGTCGATCGAATAGATTTCGGTCTTGTTGGGCTGAATGGCTTGGGGTTTTTCGAAACTGTTGCGAAAGCGCCCCCGGAACACATCGTTCGTAACCATAAGCTGGTAACCGCTCAGGGCGGGTTGTTTGGCGTATTGAGCCGGATACACATCGATGAGCTTGACGACCCAGTCGGCGTCGCTGCCGGTAGTAGCAGCAAAAAGTTTGGCCCAGACTTCGCCCGCCACGGTCACGTCCTCCGTGAGCACGTCGGTCTCCCACGACAGCACGTCCGGACGGTTGTGGACGAACCGCTGGTCTTCGGTAAGCCAGGTTCGCCAGCGGGAGCCGGGGCCGTAGGTCGCTTCGATCGGGCGAGTCCGGTAAGGGATCGGATTGGCCGGGTCCGACACGTAGCTATCAGCCCCCGAAGCGGCTTTCGGCGCGTCGAACGACAGCTTGCCATTCGCCTGTAAGTATAGGTTTCGCTTCGTCGCGTCTTTGGGTGGCCAGGTTTCGTAGCGCTGCCAGGTGTTCGAGCCGGTCTGGAAGGTGACGGCTTCCGGAAAACTCCCTGATCCTTTGCTCTTCAGATGATAGGCGAACCACGGTGCCTGAATCTCTTTCCGGAAGGTGACCGCCGTCGCGGTGTCGAAGCGGATATTGCCTAGAGTGCGGCCGTCGCCCCGTGCCCAGCCGCCGTGGTTCCAGGGACCGGCCACCAGAAAATTTTTGTGCGACTGATCCTGCTTTTCCCAGAGCTGGTATGCCTTCAGGGGACCGTAAAAATCTTCCTGATCCCACCAGCCCGCCACGTTCATAATGGCAACCTTCGGCCGGTCGATGCGGTTGATCAGGGATTGCTTCTGCCAGAAGGTATCGTAATTTGGGTGTTTCATGAAGTCGTTCCAGGTAGGCAGTTTCTCCTTAAAATAGCGCTTGTTGACGTTCGAGAGCGGCCCCAGTTTCAGGTACCAGTCGTAGGTGTCGTAGCTGGGAAACGGGAAGAGAGAATCCTGCTTAGTCGCTTCTTCCATAAACGCGTACTCGAACCCGTAGCTCAGCCGGAACGCGCCGTTGTGGTGAAAATCGTCGCCCAGGAACATGTCCGACGGTGTTGCCTGCTCCGATACGGCTACCAGCGCCGGGTGCGGGTCGATGGCGCCCATCACTGTCGTCCAGCCCGCATACGAAATTCCGTACATCCCCACTTTTTTATTGTTGTTCGGAACGTGGGCCAGCAACCACTCGATGGTGTCGTAGGTGTCCGTGCTTTCGTCGATGGCTTTCGGGTCTTTTTTGTCCCGGCTGAAACGCTGCATTTCAAACGTGCCTTCGGATTTGTAGCGCCCCCGAATATCCTGATACACAAAAATATAGCCGTCGTCGGCCAGGTCTTTGACGTACGCAATCCGGTCGGGGCTGTCGGTCTCACTGACACCATAGGGTGTACGGGTCAGCAGAAAGGGGAGTGGTTCGGTGCTGGTTTTGCGCGAATAAATTACCGTGTTCAGGCGGACACCGTCCCGCATGGGAATCAGAACTTCCTGCCGTTCGTAGGCGCTGGGTGTTTGCCCAAAAGAAGAAAGCGAGAAAAGAAGCAATAAGCTGATGAAGCTCTGTAAACGGATGTTCATGAAGAAGTGGCTGTGCGTGAAGCACTAAAGATAAAAAAGAAGCCCGTTTTTCGACAGGATTGACAGGGGCTATAAGAGTATACACCTGAAAAAAATCCTGGTTATCCTGTCGATCCTGCCAGAAACTACTTAAATCCTGGCCCCGGAAGCTTATTTTTGTCGTTCGCTGTTAAGTACAAAGAACGACAAACCCGAGTAACGCTTTGATTCCCGCCGTCAACGAGCTATTGAAAGACATCCGAAATAAACGGATCGCTCCCGTTTACCTGATTCATGGCGACGAGCCCTATTACCTCGACCGTATTGCCGACGAACTGGAAAAAGTAGCCATTCCCGTCGCCGAACGCGGATTCAATCAGTTTGTGCTGTTTGGAAAAGATACCGATGCCGGAGCCGTGCTGAACTATGCCCGTCGGTATCCGTTCATGGCCGAGCGGCAACTGGTGCTGGTGAAAGAAGCCCAGCAAATGAGCGGTATCAACGACAAATCGGCGCAGACGCTTCTCGAAGATTACGCCCTCAATCCGCTTTCGAGCACGATTCTGATGCTCTGCTACGTCAAAGAAGAAGGTAAACCCGGCCTCGACGAGCGAAAATCATGGGTAAAAGCGTTCGGATCCAAAGGAAAGCTGCTGGGTGTCAAGAAGCTATACGACAACAAAATTCCGGATTGGGTGGGGGAGTACTGCCGCGAGCAGGGCACTAAAGTTAGCCCCAAGGCGTGTCAGCTCCTGGCCGACCACATCGGAAACGACCTCAAGCGGCTGGCGGGCGAGATCGACAAAATCCTGATCAACCTGCACGTAGGTGAAGAAATTTCGGCAACTACCGTCGAGCGGCTCGTCGGCATCAGTAAGGAGTACAATGTGTTCGAGTTGCAGAAGGCACTGGCCCAGCGCGACGTATTGAAAGCCAATCAGATTGTCGATTATTTCGGGCATAATCCCAAAGACAATCCACTGGTGGTTATTCTGGCGCAGTTGTTCAACTATTTCAGCAAAGTGCTGATGGTGCAGGCGTCGAAGGATCAGACCGACAAAGCACTGGCCCCGTTGCTGGGTGTGAATCCGTTTTTTGTGAAAGATTACCTGTCGGCGGCCCGAACGTTTCCGTTACTCAAAGTGGCCGATATTCTGCATGCCATCCGCCGGGCCGATGCGCGAAGTAAAGGAATCGACTCGCCAGCCATGTCGGAGGGCGACATTCTGCGCGAGCTGGTATTCGAAGTGCTGCATTAGGCCGGCCAGACCATCGGGCGGGTTCCGTTCGGAAGTGATCAACTCGCCTGCTGGCGGGCGTAGAACTGTTCAATTCGCGCCCGGCTGCGCTTGAGCCGCATCTTGACGGCGCTGATACTCAATTTATACTGCCGGGCAATCTCCTCGATGCTTACCCCTTCTTCATATTTTAGTTTCAGCAGCGTGCGCTCCTCCACCGAGAGGCTGTCGAGTGCCAGACGGACCATCTGCATCGCTTCTTCGTGCACCTCCGCGTCTCTGGATTCGGGTAGATACTGACCCAACTCATCGCTGAGAGAGGTCGTGTTCAGCCGTTTGGAGATCCGCATCTGGTCGGCGCAGTAATTGTAGGCAATCGAATATATCCAGGTCGAGAAGCTGGACCGTTGCTGAAAGGCGTCGAGTTTATCGAACACCTTGATGAAAATATCGTGGGTAAAGTCCTGGGCTTTCTCCGAATCCTGCGTCATGGACAGGCATTGCCGGTATACTTTATCGACGTACCGATTGTAGAGTTCTTCGAAGGCTTGATTTGGCTGACCGTGCAGGTACTTCTGGATCACCTCCTCATCGGTTTGTATACCCTTCATGGAGTAGTATAAATATCAGGTTAAGTCAATTTGTAAATTTAACGTGTGTACAATTAAATGGTTGATTAAAATTTTTTAAAAATGCAGTAAGCGTATGGTAAATCTACTAAGCGGTATATATTTATCGCATTCAGGTATCATTATCGAATCGTTTTTGCCTAAATGACGATTAGTAAACGCTGGAAATAGCCCTGGTCGACTTACTTAAACGATTAACCTGGCTGGTTTACTAGACTAATCAGGTAGCTATTTCTGAATCCGAAAGAACCGTTCTACGAAAACTTTGGGGGTTGCGGTCCCACTTTTTTGGGTTAGGTCACGGTCGAAGGGGCGGTTGAGGTTGTTACCGGCCAGATCTTCCAGCCGGCTTTCGACCCGTAGTTTGTAGAGGCCGGCCTGCCAGGGCTGATCGGGTTTAAACCAACTCCGCTTTTCTTCGTCGCCAGACTGCCAGTGGCCCGCCACCGGTTGACCGGCCTTTGTCAGCACGTGCAGCGTTTCGGTCAGTAAACTATAATCGAGGGCTTCGCCAAAGCGTATCTCCAGGGCGGTCCGGCTGTCTGAGGGGGGCAGTTGAAACGCCCAGCGGGCTGGAGAAGGAGAAAGGCTATCGCGCTGAACCGCCACAAACCGTTTTTGCGTGGTAGTTCCTAGGGTAGCTCCCTGTGCGTCGGGCCAGGCTCCGGAAATAAGTAGCTCGTAGCGATTGCCGAGTTGCAAGGGCGCACCCAGTCGTTGGTTGGGCTGTAGATCGCGTTTGATACGACCGGGGTCGAGCCAGAGGGTAAGCAGGGTGCGGTCGGCATTCCACAGTTCGGGTTGTAAATCCAGAAAAACCCCAGGGAGCGTGTCTTTCCCGTTCCTCAGAATAGTAATGTAATTCAGCGATTGGCCTTCCCGCATTGGGCGCGAAAAACGCAGGTACAATTTCAGCAGGTTGTCGGGCAGCGAATCCGGCGACGGATAGATGGCCAGCAGCGTAGGCCGGTCATTGGTAGCCAGGGGCGGAATGGTTAGTTCCTGCAAGCGGTTGTTGCGTAGCCATACGCCGTAGCGCAGTCCCCGCGTAAACGGCACCAGCGGCTCGAAGAGAACAGCCTCGTCGGTTCGTTTGACCGTGCCCAGGATAGCCGTTTCTTTTCCTGCCAATCGTACGGTTAGCCACTGCTCCAGCGAGTCGGGCGGAATTGGTTCAAGAAAATGGGTTGGAATTACTAACGCGGTGGCCCGATTCGTATCCCAGCGGATCGAGATGCTGGTTTCTTCGGTGGAGCGGCACGCAGCCAGCAGACCAGCCATAAAAAAAAACAGGTTATACAAGGCGTATAACCTGATTGTAGCAGGCGTGTCAGGCTTACAAATACCGGTCATTGGCAGTCCAAAGATCGAGGCTACCATTAGATCGGCGCTGGAGGACCACCATATGGGTATCGTCGAGTTTATCCAACTGGACGACGTTGGTCAGCGGCAGCGAAACAAAATTGACGCCGGCCGTCGCGAAGTTTTCTTCAACGGGTGTTGTCAGCGACCCCTGGTAATCCTCTATGTTCTTGTAGCGCACTTTGAACACCGGACGGCTCGAATTTGCCATCAGCAGAAACGATTCGGCTCCTTTTTTGAGGGTAATGATGTCCAGCGGTTGATTGCCACTGCCCATTTCGGCGACGGTTCTGCCTTTGACGTGGCTACCGGGTTTCAGTTCATCGAGCGGAAACAGCACCAGTGGCGTACAGGTGTAACTGGCTAGTAGGTATTTTCGGCCTTTAATTTCGGTGGTCGTGAACGTCTTGATCGGGGCCATGGTTTCGTACTTGCCGTGGGCTGCGTGGTAGATTTCGAGTGAAGCCTGCTCCTGCGCGTTGGTAAACGGAAACGGAATGCTCCGGAAGGTCGAGCCAAATTCCTGGTTGGATAACCCACTCACCAGCACTTTCCCATCGGCATAGCCCATATCGGAAATCGACGCGATCCGCAGCGATTCGCCCCGGCGGTCTTTAGCGTCTTCGGCCGGGGCATTGGTCAGTGCCAGGGTTGAATAAGGAATATCCTTCAACGATACGTTCGTGATTTTGTCGCCCTCGATTTTAAGCAGCAGGGGTGTACCATCGCTGTGCTGAACGGCGCAATACAGGCTCTTCGACTTCGGGTTTACGGCCATGTCCTGAATGCTGACGTTTGCCACTTCCGTACCCAGCAGGGCCGCAATTTTCTGATCGATGTTTTTGATCTCGACCGGATTGGGTTTGTCGACCTGAGCCGCGTCTTTGGTGTCGACGGCAAAAACGGCCGCACCTTTTCCGTCGCCAATGAACAGAACCCCGTCGGGGCCGAACGTCAGCGCGTTGATAGATTTGATCGTGGGACTGCCCACCACAAGACCATAGGGATTTGGCGTGGTGGGGCGGGTGGTCGTGGCCAGTAGCAGGAGACCGGCACAGCCAACCGCCAGTAAGGAATAGATTCGTTTCATGCGGGTCAAGGTTAGTCGTTTCTGAACGGGCTGATCAGTAGGACGAATGTAAACAGTTTCGTGGATGTTTCAAGTAATTTACCCTGAGTTATTTACGAAAACACAACGCTGGTAGATGATAAGGGTTCTGATGATGAAAATCCCGCTCAGCAGACCAACAAGCCTACTTTTTACTGCTTGCTTCGAGAACAGGGCGCGGGTCGAAAATCACTCGCAGCGACGCTACTTTACCACTTTCCACCCGATACCAGCCGCAACCAAAGAAGGTCACCCCCGACATGGACAGGTCGTAGAACAGGCAGACATCGTCGCCCTCCGCGATCACTTTCCTGACCGCGTATTTCAACTTCATCTTTTTCATGTCTCCGAAGTAGGCATCGGCCCCGTCGCGCGAGCCAAGTACGCCCACAAAAGTCATGTCATCATTTGCCAGCCGGCGGCCCGCGTCGAAATCTTCGGCGTTCAGGGCATCGACAAAGGCGAGTACGATATCCTTTGCCTCATTGATGGGCGTTGTCGAAAGGTTAGTTTTTTCCATGTCTGTGCTTCATTGGTGAATGAACCAGCCGATTGGCGGCTCAACCAAATTGGATCGAAAAAACAACCTGATCCGGGGCTTAAAGTTTTAGGTGAACTAAATGAATCGATTACTACGGAATACGCTGGTGATGGCGGGACTGCTGGCTGGCCTGGCCCTCGCTAGTGGGTATGCGCAACGAACGGGTCAGCTAACCGTTACCGTTCGGGATGCCGCAACCGGCAAACCGACGCCCGTTCGGGTCCGGCTCACCCGTTCGGGTAAACCGGTCCGGGTGGCGCCAGCCGAGGCCATTGCCGTTATGTACGGGCTGTGGGACCATGCCGATGGCTACGCCTTTCAGCCCGACAGTTCGTTTTATATTTCGGGTCTGTTCAGCCTGACCCTGGCGCCTGGTACTTACCAGCTGGAGTTGTCGAAAGGTAACGAGTACATCCGGCAGCAGCACCGCCTGACCATTCGGCCCGGACAGGCGCTTCGTCCCGTCTATAAACTCCGGCGCTGGATCGACATGGCCGCCCGAAACTGGTACTCCGCCGATGGGCACATTCACATCCGGCGGTCACCGGGTGAGAACCAGCCGTTGCTCAACTGGATGCAGGCTGAGGATGTAAACGTCGGGGTGCTGCTGAAAATGGGCGATTTCTGGGAAACCTATTATCCCCAATACGCTTTTGGGAAACCCGGAATCTACGGCCAGAACAACTACGCGCTGGTTTCCGGCCAGGAAGATCCCCGGACGCCCGAAGTAGGGCATGCCGTAGGTATCGGGGCGTCGGCTTCCGTACGGTTTGGCCAGAACTACTATTATTACGACAACGTGTTCGACGAACTGCACCGGCGGGGTGGCCTCACGGGCTATGCGCACCAGGCTGAATCTTTCCATGGATACCGGGGACTTACGCTCGATGGGCTGCGCGGCAAGGTGGATATGCTCGAAATTCTTCAGTACTGCGTGTCGCCCCAGCCACTTCGCACGCAGCATTATTACCACATGCTGGACCTGGGCTTTCGGCTGACCGCTACGGCGGGCTCCGATTTCCCCTGGTGCGGTCACGATCATGACCATGGCCCGCCCGAGCACTCGGCCCAGATTGGCAACGCCCGTTTTTATACGTATCTGCACGGACCCTTTAGTCCTTCGGCCTGGCAGGCCGGGGTGACCGCCGGCCATACGTTTGTGACCAGCGGACCTATACTGGATTTTCGGGTGAACAACGCGTTGCCGGGCGATCAGTTGAATCTGAAAAAAGGCGATTCGCTAACCCTCGTTGCCCACGCCTACGGACAGGCTGCGCAGACTCCGCTGGAAGCACTCGAACTCGTCGCACACGGTCGGGTACTCGCGCGCGTAACCCGGCAGGAATCGGGCCAGTCGGCGAGCCATCTGACGATTCGCCTGGCTATCGCTTCCGTCGAGGCAGGGATGTGGATTGCTGCCCGCTGTTCCGGCGGTGCTGCTCAGGCGGCTCACACTACTCCCGTGTACGTAACCATCGACGGTGGAGGTTTTCAGAACCCCGAAACCGTCGGGCATTATCTGGCGCTCAGCGAAGCCTACCTTCAGGAGTTGGAACAGGAGCTGGAAACCCACCGCGATAATCCGGAGTTTCAAGCCTGGCACTACAAAAAAGGCCTAAAAAGCCGCATCGACGAAACCCGGCAGGTAATCGCTGAGCTGAAGAACCGGTTCGGTAAACAGTAGCCATTGCGCATATCGGCTCAGAGAAAAGCTACTTGCTGGGCAACGACTTTACGGCGACTTCCTTAAAGTACACAACGTCCTGATCGCCGTGATTCTGTAAACCAATGTACCCCGCCAGTGGGCGCCGACCCCGATAAGGTTCGAAGTCGAACTTCCGTGCCGGAACCGGATCGCCTTCCCGGTAGTCGGTCACCTTAATGCCGTTTACCGAAACGGTGGTTCGCGGCCCGTCCAGGGTGATATCCATCGTGTTCCATTGCGGCCCTGGTTTACCCGGTTTACTGAGGGGTTTGGTTAGCGAATACAAGGTTCCGGTCAGGTGGTAGTCATCCTCGTGCGAGGTTTCGGGATGGTTGTCGATCTGCACTTCATAGCCATAATGCACCGGCATCCACTCTTCGAACGGCTCGATGGGAATTCGGATAAACACACCCGAGTTGCTGTTTGCTTTCTGCATGCGGTACACTACATGGATGACGCAGTTGCTGAACGTTTCTTTTGTCCAGTAAAGCAATCCCAAGCCACCCCGCCCCCGGATGAGGCCATTTTCGACAACCATGCTTCCCTTCCCTACGTGTTTCCACCCGGTCAGATCTTTCCCGTTGAAAAGCTGACGCCAGCCCGCACCCTTAGTCGGCTGAATAGACTGAGCGACAGCGGGTACAGGGCCGGTACTACTGAAAGCCAGCAGACAAAGGCCGGCCACCCCGCTTTTTACGAATCGGTTTTTCATAGTGATACCAACAGAGCTTTTAGCCGGTAATCTACTGTCAGGTGTGTAGCCCGATCGGTAGATTACCGGCTAAAAGCCGATCGGGCGTTTCTGAATACGGGTCGATAATAATGACCTTTTAGGCGAATCTTGGTAAAGTATGTGATGGTCACCTGAATGTAAACCTGTAAATTTACCCAGCTCTGTGGCTTTTTCGTAAAGAAGCATGAATTCGACGCACCACTGATATACAGAACTCGTGAGCTGCGTAACGGTACTTGTTTCATGTTTACTTTCTATATACTATTTTCTGGTATATGTTAATAAAGCCTTGAACTATACTCAAATAAATGTGACCTTTACGTAGGTTCTACGTGCCGATAAACTACCCTTCCTATAAAAAACCATGATTACTAATCCAATCCAGCCACCTTCCATCCTGATCGTAGAGGATGAAGTAATCCTGGCACTGGATCTATGCCTTCAGCTCGAAAATCAGGGGTATACCATTGCTGGCACGGCTACTACCGGCCGGCAGGCTTTGGCGCTTCACCAGCAGCAACAGGCCGACATTGTCATTTGCGACATCAACCTTCGGGGCGACTGGTCGGGAATCGAAACCGCCCGACAACTGGTTGCGTTTAATCCCGTTCCCATCATCTACCTGTCGGCCATGACGGATCGGTCGACGCTGGAGCAGGCGAAAGTAACAAAACCAGCCGCTTATCTGATCAAACCCGTAACCAGCGACAACCTGCGGATTGCCATCGAAATTGCCCTGAGCAACTTCGCTTATTCGACAGAAATCGAAAAAGCCGTGATACCCCGCGAGCCTGTGACGATCCCGATAAGCACCAGCCCCGCTACCAACAGCCGCGAAGGCGAAGCGATCTTACAGGTTGGCGATTATATTTTTATCAAGCAGAATTATCAGTTCGTTCGGTTGCATCAGGCCGAGATTCTGTATGCCGAAGCGGAGGATAAGTACACTACCCTGGTAACCACTACGCGCAAATTCGTACTGCGCCTGTCGCTGGTCGTGCTGTTGCAGCGTCTGATGGATATGACACTGGTGCGGGTGCATCGCTCCTATGCCGTCAATCTGGAAAAAGTAGAGTCATTCAACGATTACGAGATTCAGATCAATGGGCAGACGCTGCCTCTGGGCCGGGTATATAAAGATGAGTTTCTGCGTAACTTTCGGGTACGCTGAATACCGATAAATGTGCTTACACCCAAAAGTTAGCTGTTAACTACTTTTTAGCGACCGTTCACGATATATTGTCTTTACATTAAATCAGAAACGCTTAGTTTTGACTAAAGCAAAGATAAACGTCCCGGCTATGACCTTATTCTACTTTACTGGCACTATCTACAGGAGTAGCCCTCCGCTATTTCATCGGCTGGTTATACCGGACCGGGGTTGACCTGCCGAGCGGGCAGACGCCCCAGGCGGAGCGATGCCCTCATTTATTCAAGCTTATCTTTCATCAATCTAACCGGCATCGGTCCGGCTATAAACTGTCGGTTCAGGCAATTTCGTCGGGATCGGCGTTGTGAACAACTGTGTGCTATCCAGGTTGGCGTACCGCTTTCCTGATTTGCCTGATCTTGTTTTATTTACTCAGTATGAAGAGAATAGCATGTAGGTGCATTCGTTTGTTGACGATTGGGTTGATCCTGAGTGGCTCGCAGCAGGCCATGGCCCAGCGTACTCAAATCAAGGGATTTGTGGATGTGCTGTCTTATTATCAGGGCAATAAAGTAAACTTCGGTTTGGGTGAGCAGGATTTATTCATCACTTCGGAACTGAACGAGCGCCTGTCGTTTCTGGGCGAAACGGTTTTTAAGTATTCGCCCGATTCCCCGACCCTGTTCGATATCAGTATCGAACGGATCATCATGAAATACAACTACGCCGGTAACCACAACGTGCTGATCGGTAAACACCACACGCCTGTCAACTACTGGAACGACACGTATCACCACGGCCGGGTGTTCTTCCCGACCATCGAACGACCGCTGGTTTTTTCGGAAGGGCTTATTCCGCTACACACCACGGGCGTTAGCCTGCAGGGCCAGAACCTGGGCACCCTGCGCTTCGGTTACGATCTGATGGTCGGTAACGGACTGGGTTCGGGCGATCTGGCCGATAATGACGGGTATAAATCCCTGACGGCAGCCGTTCACATCAAACCCGTCGATGGCATGCGGATCGGGGCATCGTTTTATAACGATGTCATCTCGAAAGGAACCGCAGTGCATAACCATGGGGGCGGCAGCAGCAACCCCAGTATGGCACGGATCAACCAGAATCTGATGACGGCCTCGTTTGCGTATTTCGGTAAGAAGTATGAACTGCTGGTCGAGAGTACCATGGCCGTCAACAAATCCGATTCGCTGGGGACGCAGAATACGGTGGGTACATATGCCTACGCCGGCTACCGACTGACCGAAAAGTTTATTCCTTACGTTCGGTTCGATGACATTCAATATAAAAATAAAGAAGTTTATTTTCAGAATGACAATGCACAATCGATTATCGGCGGATTACGCTATGAAATCAATTACCTGGCCGTGGTAAAACTGGAGTATCAGCACACCACAAATCAGTTATCTCAGGTAGCCGATAAAGTAACGTTTCAGATAGCGGTAGGTTTTTAAATTAATTAATTACGTTTATGAATTGGGTGTGTCGATTTATTTTTTGCCTAGCTATATTTCTTTTGTTGATGGAAGTACCGGCCAGATCGCAGGATGTGAATCTGGTCGTCATCGCTAACGGAAATGGGGTGCCTTCTGAAATGAAAATGGCGCAGCTCAAATCGGCCATGCGGGGTGAAAAACAACGCTGGTCCGATGGGAGCAAAGTGATTATTGCGCTCATGAAAACCAATACGCCCATTGGTATGAATACGAGTAAGAAGGTGTATAACATGACGCCCGATGAATTGAATAAATATTGGCTGGCTTTAGTATTTCAGGGCAAGGCCGATGCGCCTAACTTTTTCAATACCGAAACCGAACTCGAAGATTTTATTGCGCAGACCAGAGGAGCTATTGGGGTAGTTAGTCAGGCCCCGGCCGCTGCCAAAGCCATTACCGTCGACGGGAGAAAAGTTTTATAGAAAAACCTTCTTTTCAGTAATGCATTAGTTGATGCTAGATAAAATAAAATTGTTTAATAAGGCACCTATTTTTCAAAATGGGTTGTCCGTACGTCTGACAGTAAAAACCAAGATCTGGATGACGGTTATTACTATCGTACTCCTTTTTTCGTTTTTTGTTCTTTTTTATCTGCCCGCCATCCAGGAGCAGTACCTGCTGAGTAATTTTAATAAAGAAGTGCAGAACCACGCCAATACCGTTGCATTGGGTGTAAAAATTGCCATGACTGAACAGAATTTCGAAGGCGTTAAAACCGCCATGGATTTTGTGAAGAAAGACCCTCAGTTAGTGTATGTTAGCTTACTGCAGGTCGATACGAGCTGGAATGAAACACACACGAAATTTACCGTTAAGAAAACCGTTTTTCGAACCTATCCCGAAGATGAAAAAATAAATCTGGATGCCACTTCCGACGATTCGACGGTTGTAAAAAGAGCCGCGTTCAGTACGCCGATGATGAAAGGAGAAATTTTGCTGGCGGCTTCGACAAGCGAAATTATCCAAAGCAAAAAACAGATTCGGATAACATCGCTGTTATTCAGCTTTCTGGTTTTTACCATCGGAATTGTTATTGGATTTGGATTAGCCAGAAATATTTCCGTTCCCGTGCTGGAATTACGGGATGCGGCAACGAAAGTTGGACATGGTGATCTCACCCAGCGGGTGGTCAGTAAATCGCGGGACGAAATCGGGGAACTGGGTATTGCTTTCAATAAAATGGTCACCGATTTATCGAAGGCTCGACAGGAGGTAGAAGAGCGTACGAACGAATTGATTCTGGAAAAGAAAAAATCGGATGACCTGCTGATCGATTTACAAAAAACCCTTACCGATCTGGAAGAAACGCAGGAACAACTGATTCGTCAGGAAAAATTGGCGTCGATTGGTCAGCTTACCAAAGGGCTTGTCGACCGATTGCTCAATCCGCTGAATTATATAAATAATTTTGCGGCTATATCGAAAGATTTTCTGAAAGAAAGCAAAGAATTGATGGCGACGGAGAAATACGCATCCGACGAAACGATCAATGCCGATTTAATTCCTCTGCTCAATATGGCACAGGCCAACACCGAAAAAATAAATGAACATGGCCTGAGTTTATCGAGAATTGTCCGGAGCATGGAAAAATTATTGCAGTCGAAATCGAACAATTTTATCAAAACCAATATCAATGCTTTTATTGAGAATACATTGATAAAACATAAGAACGAAAACCAACTCAACTACCAGGGTTTACCGCTGGAGTTAGTCACGGACTTAGACAGCCGAAACTGCTCGATTAAAATTCTGCCTACCGAAATGCATACGGTCATGAGCAGCCTGCTGAACAACGCCCTGTACTCGTTACACGAAAAATATACGCTGCATCCGGATTTTAAACCCAGGATTACCATTAAGACATCCTTTCTGGAGCATGCCGTCGAAATGCGGATTGAAGACAATGGCAAGGGGATTGCCGAAAATGAACGTAAGCAACTGTTCTCGCCTTTCTTCACCACCAAACCTACTTCCAAAGGAACGGGGCTGGGTCTGTTTATCAGCCAGGACATCGTCCGGACACATCATGGCACCATCGCCGTCGATTCGCAGGAAGGGGCCTACACGGCTTTTATCATTCAATTGCCGGTTTGTTGATTAAACGGCAAGTAGTTTGCCTTGTTTTCCGGCGTTCTGTTACCCTCAAATTATCCCGCTGTTTTTCACACCCAAAAGATGGTCGTTGGCACCGTGGTTTACGTCGTTTACTGCTTATTCTCCCCAGGTGGCCTGCTCATTGACTACTTTTAAACATGTTTTCAGCGCTTCTACCGCACCATCCATCAACCCGACGGCTCTGCAATGAGCACCAGGTAATGTTATAAACGAAGTAATCAAGTTCCGTTGGCATCCGCTGAACCGGAGTGCCGGCCTGTAGCGTACAATTCCTTTCTCTTTTTTATCCTTAAACAAGTTAATTACATGTCAAAGAAAATTCTGGCTATCCTTTCTGAGTATGGATACTGGGGAATTGAATTAGTCGGACCTTTAACCAAGCTGGAAGAGGCTGGCTACGTAGTTGAGTTTATGACGCCCACCGGCAAGAAAGCGGAGGCTCTTCCCCCCAGCTACGATACGACGTATATGGACCCACCGTTAGGTGTCTGCGTAACTACGCCCCAGGCTGCCGAAATGGTAAAGGCGTTTGAAGCGACCAACCGGCTGGAAGAACGGCGCAACATGTCTGAAGTCGTGCCGGAGCGGCCTTATTTTTCGGTCCCCGACTTTCTGCGCACCTTCGAGAAATACTTTAGTGATCTGAAAGTAGCTCAGGAAGAGCTGACCAACGAGTATGCAGCTTTACTGCTGGTGGGCGGAAGCGGTCCCATCATCGACATGGTGAATAACCAGCGCGTTCACGATATCATCCTGGCCTTCTACAAGAAAAATATGCCCATCGGCGCGATCTGCTACGGTGTGGCTCCGCTGGTTTTCGCCCGCGACTTCAACGAGCGCCGATCCATCATCAAAGGCAAACACGTCACGGGCCACTGCATCGAATACGATTACCACGATGGCACGGGCTTTTTGCACACCGACCTGAACATGGGGCCACCGCCTTATGTGCTGGAATACATCCTCACCGACGCCGTCGGGCCTGAAGGGCAATATCACGGTAACTTCGGAAAAGAAACGTCTGTGATTGTCGATTATCCGTTTATTACGGCCCGGTCGCTGCAATGTTCATTTGAATTTGGCGACCAGTTTGTCAACGTTCTGGATAATGGCCTGAAGCGCTATGGCTGGTAAAACCGGAAATCAGAAAATCATCGAGCAGTTTCTGACCGACGGGATGAACCATATGTTCGGGAATCCGGGCACCGTTGAACAGGGTTTCCTGGACGCGGTGGCCGAATATCCCGACATGAAGTACATCCTGACGTTGCAGGAGTCGGTAGCCGTGATGATGGCCGACGGCTATGCCCGCACGACCCAGAAACCCACGATCGTACAGCTGCACAGCTCGCCCGGTATCGGCAACGCGGTGGGAGCGTTGTATCAGGCCAAACGCGGCCACGCTCCCCTGGTTGTGATTGGGTCAGACGCTGGGTTGCAGTACATGAACATGGACTCGCAGATGGCCAACGATCTGGTCGCCATGATGGCGCCGGTCACGAAGTATGCGACCATGGTGCTTCACCCGAAGTCGCTGCTGAGAACCCTGCGCCGGGCCATCAAAATCGCGTCTACACCTCCCATGGGACCCGTGTATGTCTGTATGCCGATGGATGTACTCGACGCTGAAAACGATGAACCCGTCGTGCCGACGAGTTTCCCCTCGACACGCGTTGCCCCCGCTCCCGAAGCGGTCGACGAGGCTGCTGCCTGGCTGGTCGCTTCCGACAAGCCAACCATTTTTGCGGGCGATGGCGTTGCCTATTCCGGCGCTAACAGCGAACTGGAAAAAGTAGCGGAACTGCTGGGTGCAGAGGTGTATGGCGTTGAATTTGGCGACATTTTCATGGATAATACACATCCGCTCTACAAGGGAACGACTGGCCACATGTTCGGCGATTACAGTTACCCCATCACCAGTCAGAGCGATGTCAACCTGGTCGTCGGAACGTATATGGTGCCCGAAGTTTTTCCGCGTCTGGAAGACATTTACAAGCCGGGAGCCAAGGTCATTCACTTCGACCTGAATGCGTACGAAATCGCCAAAAACCACCACGTCGATCTGGGTGTTGTCAGCGATCCGAAGCTGTCGCTGCAGGCGCTGGCTAGTGCTATCGAAGCGATTCAGACGCCCGAGCAGAAAGCCGCAGCTGCCAGTCGGCTGGAGGCCGCCCGCGCGGCCAAAGCCGAAACCGCAGCCAAACCCGTAGACGTGGCCGCCGAAGGCCAGCGCCTGAAAATGGGGCAGTTTGCCGACGTGCTGGCGAAGCATGTTCCACAGGACGTCATTATCTTCGATGAAGCCCTGACCAGCTCCGGAGCCGTTCAGAAATCCATTCCACCCCGCCTGCCGGGTTCTTATTTCATTACCCGCGGAGGGTCGCTGGGCGTTGGTTTTCCCGGCGCGATTGGGGTAAAGCTGGCGCATCCGGACAAGACCGTCATCGGTTTTTCGGGCGATGGGGGCAGCATGTACACCATTCAGGCGCTCTGGTCGGCCGTGCGGCACAAAGCCGGAGCCAAATTCGTCGTCTGCAACAACGGCTCTTATAAGCTGCTGCAACTGAACATCGACGTGTACTGGAAAGAGCGCAGCATCGACAGCCACAACTATCCGCTCTCCTTCGACCTGTCGTACCCGGCCATCCGCTTTGATCTGCTGGCGCAGTCGATGGGAGTCGACGCCGTCCGGGTCGAACGCCCGGAAGAAATCGGCCCGGCCATTGAGCGCATGATGGCCGACGACAAACCCTTCCTGATCGATTTAGTCCTTGAGGGCAATTTCCACGCCGACTGGGTCGAAACCAACTGTTCTCAATAGAAGCATCTTCCTCTTTTTTAACCAATCTCCCTCCAAGTCATTATGTTGACCAACGAATCGATTACCAAACTGGCGAAAGACTGGTATCATATGCTCGACATCCACGTCCCGATGGTAGAGATACTGCCGTATCTGGCCGATGCTGAGCTGAAAATGATTTTTCCAGAAGCGACCGTCTACGGACACGCCGGTTTCGAAGGGTGGTATCAGCGGGTAATCCGGATTTTCTTCGATGAAGTGCATACCGTTAAAGTCGTAGAGCCGACCATCGATGGCGACAAAGCCACGGTAAAGGTTGTCGTACAGTGGGAAGCCAGTGTCTGGAATGCCCCCGAAGCTTATAGCAAGCGCATCAAACTCGATGCGTACCAGACCTGGGAAGTGGCCGCTGCTGGTGACCGGATCGTCGTTACCAGCTATTCGGTCGACGAAATGAAGTACCACGAAGGATCTGCCACGCTCTAACCAGCCCACACCCATGACCAACGTACCTGATACTAAACTGGGCGCTATGTACAAAGCGCACATCCAGTTCATTCTGGATAAAAACATCGAAGCGCTGCTGGATCAGTACACCGACGATGCGCTGCTGATCAGCAGCTTTACCAAGAAACCCATTATTTACAAAGGCCGGGAAGAAATTCGGGAGCACATGCAGGGCATTCTGGGAATCGATGGACTGGAAACGGACATCGTCTTCTGGGCCGAAACCGAAGACCCCGAAACCCTGATGATTACCGAGCAGATCACGATGAAGATCGGTGATGGCGAAAGCCACATGCGTTTTGCTGATAGCTGGGTACTGCGCGACGGACAGATCGCCATTCACTTTGCCGGAATGGTACAGCATCCCGACGGCTCATTGGCCTGATCCGGTTAGACCCTTTCTCCTAAGCCCTATGAATCTGGAAATCGTTGTCAACCAAACGCCGTACCAGGCGGATGTTGAGCCGCGGCTATTACTGATCGATTTTTTGCGCGATAATGCACATCTGACCGGTACCAAGTGGGGATGCGGTTCCGGCAGTTGCGGTACCTGCACGGTACTGGTCGATGGTAAAACCACCAAAAGCTGCCAGATGCTGGCCGTTGAGGCCGAAGGGTGCGCCGTCACGACCATCGAAGGACTGGCCGATACGTCGGGGCTTCATCCTGTTCAGACGGCTTTTTGGGAGAACTTCGCGGTACAGAATGGCTTCTCGACGCCCGGCACCATCATGTCGATTGTCGAACTGCTCCAGACAAATCCGTCGCCGACCGAAGATACCATCAAACAATGGCTGCAGGGAAACCTGTCGCGTGAGACGGGTTACGAGCAGGTCGTAAAAGCGGTAAAAGAAGCCGCCGATCGGTTAGCCAGCCCGCACCCCAACGGGCAGGCACCCGCCGGCCAGGGTATCGGCGAATCGCTGAAGACCCGCAAAACCCAGGAATTATTAACGGGCGACGCCAAATTCATTGCCGATATGGCGATGCCGAATATGGCCCATGCGGCTATTCTGCAAAGTCCGCACGCGCACGCCCTGATCCGGTCGATCGACACGTCGGAAGCCGAAGCCATGCCGGGCGTGATCCGGGTATTTACGGCGAAAGATACCGAGCAGGTCATGCCTATGCCTGTTATCTGGATTCCGCCGTATACTGAAAGTCATTTTCTGCCGCATCCGTCGGGCATCGTGCCGGGTTCGCACCGCGTTTTTGCCACGGATAAAGTTCGGTTTGCGGGCGATCAGCTGGCCGCCGTTGTGGCCGAAACCCGGCAGCAGGCCTACGATGCGCTGGCGAAGATCAACGTCGATTACGAGACACTTCCCGTTGTTCTGGATGCCGAAGAAGCCCTGAAAGACGGGGCTCCGCAACTGCACGAAACGGTGCCCAACAACCGGATGCTGCACACGACATTTGGCGATACAGCTGCGGTCGATCAGGCCATCAGCGAGGCCGAAGTGGTGGTTGAGCAGCGCATTTACAACCAGCGAATGATGCACAACACGCTCGAAGTTCGGGGCGTGATGGGCAACTTCGATCCGCTCACGAATCAGTATACGCTCTGGACGAACACCCAGATTCCGTATCCGCACCGGCTGTTGATTTCACTGTATGTGTTAGGCATTCCGTACAACAGCCTGCGGGTCGTTGTCCCGGCGATCGGGGAGAGCAATGGCTGTAAAGGGAACCTGTATCCAGATACGCCACTGGTGCTCTGGATGGCCAAACAGGTCGGTCGGCCCGTCAAGTGGGTCGATACCCGCGAAGGTTTTTCGCGCAACACGGCTCAGTCGCGGGATCAGATTCAGTACGGAACAATTGCCGGCACGCGCGATGGCAAGATTACGGCCCTCCGCTGCCGGGCGTTCAGTAACGTAGGGGCCTACCCGGTCATCAACGCACCGGGCCAGCCTTTGCCGCTGATTGGGAAAAGCATTCCCGGCGCGTACGTCATTCCACACGCCAGCTACGAAGTCGACGTCGTTTATACGAACAAAGTACCGACGGCGCCCATGCGCGGGTCGGGTCGGGCGGAAGCAATTTTCTTCATCGAGCGGATGATCGAAATGTTTGCCCGCAAACTGAATATGGACCCGGCTGAAGTCCGTCGAATCAACATGGTTCAGCCCGATCAGTTTCCGTACGAAAACGGGCTGGGCTGGACTTACGACTCCGGTAACTACGAAAACCTGCTGAATCTGGCCCTGGAGAAAGCCCATTATGCAGACCTGCCGGCTATGAAGCTGGAAGCCAGCCTGCGCGGGAAATGGCTCGGGATGGGCATCGGGTCGTACGTAGCCGTAGCCGGAGTGGGCGTTTCGGCTAAAATGGGCGCCGAAGGGCTGATGAGCGGTACCTGGGGCAGCGCTTACATTCACGTAGCTCCATCGGGCGAAGTAGCCATCACGACGGGTGCTCAGCCCCACGGCCAGTCGCAGGATACGACCTTCGTTCAGATTGCGGCTCAGGAGCTACAGATCCCTGTCGATTACATCCTGTTGAAGCACTCCGACACTTCGAATCCGCTCTATTACGGTCAGGCCAGTTATGGCAGCCGGTCGCTGAGCGTCGAAGGAGCCGCGGTGAAGAAAGGGTGCCAGGCCATCATTCAGAAAGCGCGCGAATATGCCGCTTATCTGTTCAAGATGCCGCTGGAGATGATCGAGTACAAAGAAGGGAAAGTGATCGGTATTCCGGCTCCCGAGCAGGCGGTAATGACGCTACAACAGGTGGCGCTGATGCTGTGGTTCGGCTGGGATTTGCCCGAAGGCATGGACCCCGGTCTGGAAACCACCGCGTATTTCGAACCGAAAAATTTCAACTTTCCCTTCGGTACGCACGTCGCCATTGTCGAAATCGATCAGGAAACTTACCAGATCGACCTGAAACGATACATTGCCGCCAACGATTTTGGCGTGGTCGTCAATCCGGGTGTCGTCGACGGTCAAACGTACGGCAATATCACCCTGGGCATCGGACAGGCGCTGTCGGAAGAAGCCCGCTACGACCCCGAAACCGGGCTGGTGCTGACGACGGACCTGGATTCCTACGCGATTCCGCGCGCCAGCTGGCTTCCCGAAATCGAGCTTTACCGTACCGAAACTCCCTCGCCATCGAACCCGCTGGGGGCAAAAGGCGCCGGTGATGTCAGCAATCCGCCCGTAGCCCCGGCCATCGTCAATGCCATCTGTGATGCCTTGTCCGAGTTCGACATCGCGCACATCGATATGCCCGTGACGCCGGAAAAACTCTGGAAAATTCTCGAAGAGAAAAAAGTTTTAACCGCCTAACTGCCATGATCGGAACGAATTTCACCTACGCAGCTCCCGAATCGCTCACGGAGGCACTGGACCTGATCGAACGCCAGGGGCATCAACTGTTCACCGCCGATCAGGCGATGGTCAGCGGGCTGAAGAAAGGCATGACGGCGGTCGATACGCTGGTTAGCCTTCGGAAAGTGCCGGGTCTGGCGACGATCGAAACCGGGAATGACGAACTTCGGCTGGGCGCTTCAGTAACGTACAGCGCCCTGCTCAAAAACCCGGCGCTCGATCGGTATCCGGCGCTGGCGCAGGCCCTGGCAACCATCTCCGACCCGCACCTGCTGCATCATAGCACCGTGGGGGGGGCGTTTTACCACGGGGGGTACGTACATGCACCAGTGCTGGCGGCTCTGCTGGCGCTCGATGCCACGGCTGTTGTCCTGATGCGCGACCAGGAGACCCGGTTGCCGGTCAGTTATTTCAGCCAGGATGGTCATCGGGTGTTGGTTCCGGCGGGTGGGTTGCTCACGGGCATCGTGATCCCAGCCAGGCCTCTCGAACACAGTGCTTACCTGTCTATCGACCAACTGTCGGGCCGGCAGGCAAACCGCGGCATCGCTATCAGCTTATCCCGGTCGGGGCAGTCCATCGACCAGATTCGGTTGGTATTGGCGGGCTTTACGGAACAGCCGGTTAGCCTTGAGCGGGTAGAACAAACTCTGTCCGGCCAGTCGCTGACCCCCGATTCGATCCGTTTGGCTGTTGAGCAGCTTAGTCAGGAACACCTACCGATTCAGGCGAGTGGTCTTTCGGTCGGCTACCAGCAATATCTGGCTGGGGTTGTTTTGAAACGGGCGCTGACTGCACAAACGGAACGGGCTATCTCCTGACCACTTTTCTCTGTAATATCCTTCCTCTTCTTTTAATTAATTTATTAATGGACAATCAAGCATTCTACGAAAATCACTTAGCGCTGCTGGCCAATAAAGACGCTAACGAACTGGTCGAGCACGACTACCACGACGAGGCCGAAATGATTCTGCTGGTGGCCGAGGAACCAATCTACATAAAGGGCAAAGACGCGCTGAAAAAGCAACTGGGCGATTACATCAACTACATCTACCGGGGATTCATATCGACCGAAAAGCTGGCCATTACCGACGACAGCATTTTCCTGGAAGCGACCATCGACACGGCCAATGGCCCTTCGAAAGTATACGATGCGCTCTACATGAAAGACGGAAAAATTTATCGCCACTATTCGGGTGTCAAACCCTAGACGCCGAACTCTTTACTGACTGTCGATATGAACCCTACCCTCACAAATTCAGCTACCATCACGAAGGTCGAAAAAGGCCCGTACGTCATTCATAGTTACCTTAGTCCCGAGTCGGCAGAGATGGTCTGCACGCAGATCATCGAAACACCTGCCTCGCTGATCATCGTCGATGTGCAGCTGCTGAAAGAACAGGCGAAAGCCGCCCGGGAATACGCTGACAGCCTCGGTAAACCCATCAACAAGGTCGTTATCAGCCATTGCCACCCCGACCATTGGGCGGGTCTGGAGCTGTTTACCGACCGGCCGGTCTACGCTCTGCCCGAGACGATTGCTGAAATCGAAGGCTACGGCCAGATGATGCTCGACAGCAAGAAGCCCTCCTTCGGCGATGCCGTTACCAGCACCGTTACCGTGCCTCAGCCGCTGCCGGCCGAAAGCGAAGTGCTGGACGGCCTGACGATCGTGTACCAGAAGAATTTCGGTACCGAATCGACTTTCTCGCTGATGGTCGAGCTGCCGGAACTGAAGGTGCTGATTGCGCAGGATACGGTCTACAACGGGGTTTACCCGTACATCGGCGATGTCAACTACATCACGAAACAGCACAACTTCGACTCCTGGACCGCGCAACTGGAAGCCATCAAAGCCAAAGGGTACGACGTCATTTTTCCCGGACACGGTCTGCCTGGCGATTCCAGCCTTTGCGATACGATGATCGATACGCTCAACTTCGAACGGTCGGTGGTCGAAACAGCCACCGATGGGGAAGAGCTCAAGCGTCGGATCATGGAAAAATATCCGGACTACAAAGTGGTCGAGATGCTGAATCTGTCGGCGTTTATGCTGTATAGCAACCCCTATAATTACTAACTCTTTTTTAATCAATTCCGTCAATCCATTTAATTTTTTTGCAGATCATGAGCAAGAAAGTATTAATACTCGCTTCGAACGTAGGGCTGTGGGGTGAAGAATTACAGGCACCCTGGGACGCCCTAAGAAAAGCAGGTTTCGAAGTAACCCTGGCGACGCCCAAAGGACTGACTCCGCTGCCCCTCGAACTCAGCATGAGCAAGGAGTTTGTCGATCCTATGCAGAACTACAACGTGAACCCCGGCGAAGTGGTTGACCGTATCAACGAGATCCTGGATTCGGGTGAGTGGGATACGCCGATCAAAGTCGAAGAGGCTAACATGGCCGACTACGATGCCCTGGTGCTGGTGGGTGGTCCTGGTTCGCCCCTCGATATTGTCGGAAATCCCTATGTCCACCAGCTTTGCGTCGACGCCTTTAACCAGGAGAAAATACTGGGAGCGCTCTGCTATGCCGTGGGCGCTTTCGTCTGGGCACGCGACAACGATACGCTGCACCGCCCGATCATTTACGGCAAGAAAATCGTTGCTCACCCCCGCGCCTGGGATTTTACGGGTCCCATGAATTACCCGCTCGTCCGGGCTACTGACGAAAACAAAGGCACGGATCTGGTTACGCAGGGGTTTGTTTTCCCATTGCAGGTAATCGTCGAAGACGCCGTCGGCCCGAACGGAAAAGTATACTCCGATCCAGCAACGAACCGCGAAAAGCCACAGGTTATGTACGACCATCCGTTCGTGACGGCCCTGTCGGTTGAATCGTCGATTGCGTTCGGCGACAAATTAGTCGAAGTTCTATCCTGATTCTATTGACAGACAAACGTCAGGTACTGACCTCTATAACGACCACCATGAAACTGCAAGGCAAAAAAATCGGGGTTCTGCTGGAAAGTGATTACTTCGAAAACGAAATCTTCTATTACAAATTCCGCTTCCCCGAAGAAGGTGCCGACCTGCATTTTCTGACCCGGCTGTGGGGCAATGAGCGCATCACGTTTCATGGGCATGAATACAAGGTGCCGATGGACTGCTGGGAGAGTTTCGAGAACATGAGCGACGAAGAACTACGGAGCTACGACGCCATCATCGTGCCTTCGGGCATGGTCTCGGACCGGCTGCGCTATACCGAAGATGTGACCAAAACTCCACCCGCTACCGAATTTCTGAAACGGGCGTTCGCCGAGAAGTCCATCCTCAAAGGCATCATCTGCCACGGCCTGTGGCTGACGGCCCCCGCCACCGAGTTGGTCAAAGGACGGCCCCTGGTTTGCCATAACAACCTCATCGGCGATGCCAAAGCCTACGGGGCCATCTATACCAACGAAGACGTGGTGGTCGATGGCGACCTGGTAACCGGACGGTCGGGTGGCCATGCGCATTTGTTTGCTAAAAAAATCATCGAGCTTCTATCCACACCTTAATTTTTAGCATCCATGGTTTTTTCGCACGTTGCCCTGTCCTGCGCCGATCCTGCCCGTACGGAACAGTTTTACAGTGAGCACTTTGGTTTCCGCCGGGCGCGGACCATCCCGCTGGGTGGAGACAACCAGATCGTTTTCCTGAAAAACGACCAGTCGGTTTACCTCGAACTGTTCCGCGCCGATGCCGATGGGCCTGGCCTGCCGGCTCCAACGGCCGATGGACCGCATTACGCCACCATTCGGCACCTGGCGTTTCAGGTCGACGACATCGAGGCCGTCATCAGTCAGATGGGCAGCGCGGCCGAGGTTACGCTGGGACCGCTGGATTTCAGCGATTTCATCCCCGGCTGGAAAACCGTCTGGGTAAAAGACCCCGACGGCAATATCGTTGAAATCAGTCAGGGCTATACCGACGAGTAGCGGCCACTGACGGCTTCGACCCAGTAAAAGAATCTCTTCCTGCATGTTAACTAAAAACCTCTAATCAATACTACATGGAAACCGATATCACATCCATTGCACCGGGTGCCGACGGAAAATCCTCCGCTACGCGAACCGCCGACATGCGGATCAACTTCACGTTTTCGGACACTATTTCGGGCTATATCGTTGAATTCATTCCCAGCGAGAAAGCCTTCATCCTGGAAACTTCCGATGGCCGGACGTTCAAGCTGTACCTGATTGCCTCGACCTACGCCCGCTCGGTCCGGAACCTCAACGAAGGCTATCAGGACGCTACCGGGGTCATGTTCGAGATGCTGTCGCAGAAAGGGCAGTATGTTCATGCCTACGGTACGTTCTACCCAGGTCTGGAAAACGAAGAGCCGGTCTTCGAAGCGCAGTGGCTGATTTTCCCCGGATCGCATCCGATGGAGTACAAACACGAAGGACAGGACTGGTGGATTCATCAGATCAGCTCCATCGCGTCGAGCTATCTCAAATGGCAGTTCAACTACCCCGAAGAGCCCATCGACTACCGCAATTACCGGACGATGCTGCACCTGGCCGGGGTAAAGCGGGGCGACTACCTGCAGGAAACCGACACCATTTCGCGGATGATCTACGGGTTTGCGTCGGCCTACATGCTCACCGGCAACGATGCGTATCTGGAAGGCGCCGAAAAAGGCACCGAGTACCTGCGCGAACACATGCGGTTCTTCGACCAGGATGCCAATCTGGTTTACTGGTACCACGGTCTGAAAGTCGATGGCGCTAAAGAAACCAAGCTGCTGACCTCCGAATTCGGCGACGACTTCTACTCGATCCCGATGTACGAACAGATTTATGCCCTGGCCGGTCCGACGCAAACGTACCGCATCACGGGGGATAAGAAGATCATGTTCGACATCGAAAAGACGATCGACCTCTTCGAAACTTACTATAAAGACAACGAACAGGAAGGCTACTTCTCGCACATCGACCCGATCGGGCTCGACCCCCGCGACGAGTCGCTGGCGCATAACCGGGCCCGCAAAAACTGGAACTCGGTTGGCGACCACGCTCCGGCGTACCTGATCAACCTGTATCTGGCCACCGGCGAACAGAAATACGCCGACTTCCTGGAATACACCTTCGACACGATCACCAAGTATTTCCCCGACTACGAGAACAGTCCGTTCGTGCAGGAGAAATTCATGGAAGACTGGAGCAAAGACCAGACCTGGGGCTGGCAGCAGAACCGGGCGGTGGTTGGTCACAACCTCAAAATTGCCTGGAACCTGATGCGGATGCAGTCGCTGAAGCCCAAGCAGGAGTACCTCGATTTCGCCAAAAGAATTGCCGAACTGATGCCGAAAGCCGGCTCCGATCAGCAGCGCGGGGGCTGGTACGACGTGGTCGAACGGGTAGAAAAACCCAACACCAAACGGCACCAGTTTGTATGGCACGACCGCAAGGCGTGGTGGCAGCAGGAGCAGGCCATTCTGGCTTACCTGATTATGCACGGTCTGCTCGACGATAAAGAGTACGAAAAACAGGCCCGCGAAGCGGCTTCATTCTACAACGCGTTCTTCCTCGATACCGACGATGGCGGGGTGTATTTCAACGTCTTCTCGAACGGGATGCCGTACCTGATGGGCACCGAACGCTTCAAAGGCAGCCACTCGATGAGCGCCTACCACAGCACCGAGCTGTGCTACCTCTCGACGGTGTACATCAACCTGCTGATTACCAAGCAGCCAACCTATTTCTACTTCAAGCCGTATCCGGATTCGTTCAAAAACAATATCCTGCACGTATCGCCGGATATCCTGCCCAAAGGCAGCGTGTACATCAGCGAATGTTTTATCAACGATGAGCCGTATACGGATTTCAACGCGCAGGAACTGACCGTGAAACTGCCCGACACGAGCGAGCAGGTACGCGTGAAGGTGCTGCTGACTCCGGTGGCCTAGTCAGTACGTTGGTCAGTCGTGCGGGGCCAGCTGCCCAGACGAAGGCCGCGATCCTGTCGCGACTGACCAACTCATAAACCTTATCACTGACTTACTAACTAAACTACATACAGGCATGAACGTAACGTCCAGCACAGTAGAAGGCATCACCGTCGTTGAAGCAACCGGGAACATCGACAGCAAAACCGCGCCCGAGTTCGAACGGACCGCCGTCGCTGCGATTCAGGGGCAAAGCAAAGTGATTATCGATCTGACCAAAGTTGAGTTTTTGTCCAGCGCTGGCCTACGGGTTCTGCTGATGATTTACCGGCAGGTGAAAGCCAAGAGCGGCAATGTGGTGCTGGTGGGCACGTCCGAAGAAATTCAGGACATCATGTCCAACACCGGCTTTTTGTCCTTTTTCATCATGGCTGACACACTCAAGGAAGGTCTCAACACCCTTAAAGCTGCCTAACGATGGTTGATAATCGAATAGACTATTACCCGACCCACGAACACGAAGGCATCAAGTTTCGCCGGGGCCATGCCTTGCCGTTTGGAGCAACGATGGTGGCCGACGGGGTGAACTTCAGTATCTTTTCCAGCACATCGACCTCCTGTACGCTGGTCCTGTTCGAACGCGGTGCCCCCCAGCCCTACGCCGAAATTCCGTTTCCCGACGAGTTCCGGATCGGGAATGTGTACTGCATGACCGTCTTTGATCTGGATTACGAACGGCTCGAATACGGCTATCGAATGGATGGCCCCTTCAATCCGGCGGCTGGCCTGCGCTTCAACAAGTCGGCTATCCTGAGCGATCCCTATGCCAAAGTAATCGGCGGGCGGGATACCTGGCTGACCAAACCCGACTGGGACAACGTATACCAGTACCGGTCGCGGCTGGCCTTCGAAGATTTCGACTGGGAGCACGATCATCCGCTCGAAACGCCCATCGAAGACCTGGTCATCTACGAAATGCACGTTCGGGGATTCACCCAGCACGAATCGGCCGGAGTAAAAAACCGTGGGACGTTCAGCGCCATCCGCTCGAAAATCCCGTACCTGAAAGAGCTCGGGGTCAACTGCGTCGAGCTGCTGCCGATCTACGAATTCGACGAGTGGGAGAACAGCCGCGAAAGTCCCACCACGGGCGAAACCCTGGTGAACTACTGGGGCTACAGCACCGTCAACTTCTTTGCACCCAAAGCGGGGTATGCCGCCACGGGTAAGTTCGGCATGCAGGTCGATGAGCTGAAGACACTCATCAAGGAACTGCACAAAAACGGTATCGAAGTAATGCTCGACGTGGTGTTCAACCACACCGCCGAGGGCGACCAGCGCGGGCCGACGATTTCCTTCCGGGGGATCGACAACCGGACGTACTACATGCTCACGCCCGAAGGGTATTATTTTAACTTCTCCGGCACGGGCAACACGCTGAACTGCAACAACCCCGTGGTGCGCAACATGGTCCTCGACTGCCTGCGCTACTGGGCGTCGGAATACCACATCGATGGGTTCCGCTTCGATCTGGCGGCTATTCTGGGCCGGGCGCAGAACGGTAGCCCGCTCAGCAACCCGCCCCTGCTCGAATCGCTGGCTTACGACCCGGTACTGGCCAAATGTAAGCTTGTTGCCGAAGCCTGGGATGCGGGTGGCCTGTATCAGGTGGGATCGTTTCCGGCCTACGGGCGCTGGGCCGAATGGAACGGGAAGTACCGCGACAGCTTGCGTAAGTTCCTCAAGAGCGATCCGGGTGAAGTGAACGGCATGATTCAGCGGGTGATGGGTTCGCCCGATCTGTACAGCCAGCGCGGTCCGACGGCCAGTATCAACTTCGTAACCTGTCATGACGGCTTTACGCTCTATGACATGTTTGCCTACAACGAAAAACACAACGAGGCCAACGGCGAAAACAACAACGACGGCGCCAACGACAACAACTCGTGGAATTGCGGCTGGGAGGGCGAAACCGAAGATCCGGCCATCAATTTCCTGCGTCATAAGCAAATCAAAAATGCCCTCGCCATACTGCTGGTCAGTCAGGGGGTACCGATGATTCTGATGGGCGACGAGGTAGGCCGGACACAGAAAGGCAATAACAACACCTATTGCCAGGACAACGAACTCAACTGGTTCAACTGGGCGCAGCTCGAATCGAACGCCGACCTGTACAACTTTGCCCGGCACATGATCCACTTCCGGCGGCAGCACCCGGTGCTGCGGAGCCAGACGTTTTTTCAGTACTGGGATTCGGTGGGTAGCGGCTTTCCCGACATTAGCTTCCACGGCACCAAAGCCTGGAACTGCGACCGGTCGCCCGGTAGCCGGTCGTTTGCCTTCATGCTCGACGGCGACCATGCTAAGCAGGGTATCGTGAAAGACGATACGGTTTACGTGGCCATGAACATGTTCTGGGAGGGACTTCATTTCGAACTGCCCGAGCTTCCGGCCGGCAAGAAATGGTACGTGTTTGCCAACACGGACATGGCGGCTCCGGCGGATATTTTCGAACCGGGTGCCGAAGACCTCCTGGCCAACCAGTCGGAGTTTCTCGTCGGTTCGCGCAGTGTCGTTATCCTGATCGGAAAGTAAAAAAGGAAGTAGGATATAGGAGGTATGAGGTAGGAAGTATGATGTAGATTGTCGGATAGGAGCAGCCTATTTTCTATATCATACATCAGATAGCTTACATCATACTTCCAATAGCCTACCTACTCTCACATTGTTCCCTCATTTTCACCTTTAAACACAAGCATTACCATGAGTTTGCACATACTGGCAGAAGCTAAAAAGATTGCTAAAATTACCCTGGCTGGCGAAATCGATTCGCTGTCGGCCCGGGAGTTTCAGAAAGAAATCGAGAAAATGGCCGCCGAGTCGCCCGATGAGCTGGTGCTGTTTGTCGAGAACCTTACTTTTATTTCGTCGGCGGGCTTACGGGTACTGATTTTTGCCAAGCAGAAGATGGGCACGAATCTGGCCATTTACATCGTCAAGCCGCAGGAGTCGGTTGTCGAAACGCTGGAGAAAACCGGCCTTCAACACAGCGTCAATATCGTGGATCAGTACCTCTAAGGTCGGACCGTTCGGGTTCGGCCCGGTGGGAGCGTATTCGCCTGACTGTGGCTCGGTTAAAGGGGAGTACTGATTAGATGAAAATACCGTTTGCGGTTTCTGGATAACGGTTTTCGGCGGGTAGCCCGCTCGATTGCCGCCATCATCCCCCAGCCTCCGTAAGAACTAGCCACAGTTTAGCGAATAGACTCCCACCGTCCCAAGTCCGGGTTGGTGTACCTTCTAAATCCTATACCAATGGAGCGAAAAACGTTTCCCGGCACCCTCGATTCACTCGACGATATCCGGCAGATTGTCAAAGAAGAAGCGTTGCAGCTAGGGCTTTCCAAAAAAGCCAACTACAACCTGTTGCTCGCTGTCGATGAGATTGCTACCAACATCATCGTTCACGGCTACGAAGAAAACGGCAAAGAAGGCACGGTCGATCTGCTGACGAACCGCACCGACGGAGAGCTTACCGTCATTCTGGAAGATGACGCGGTGCCCTTCAATCCGTTGGAACGGGAGCTACCCAACGAAGAATTTTTCAACCTGCCGCTCGAAGAACGGCCCATCGGTGGTATGGGTATCCACCTGACTGTCAATGGTGTCGATGAATTTCGGTACGAATACGTCGATCACCGAAACCGGAATATCTTCATTATGCGAACGACGGATAAGACCGAGTAGGCGCCAAAAGGCCTGCTCGGCTTATGACCAGCACCTGGTAAGTTGCGAGACACGATATGATTGACGTTTACAATAAAGTCGCCTTTACAAATCCCTTTCCGGGCCTGAGGAGCTTCGAACGAGAAGACTCTTATTTGTTTTTTGGGCGTTCCAATCAGATTCGTGAATTAAAGGAAAAGCTGATCGAGTCCCGGTTTTTGGCCATCATCGGCTCATCGGGTAGCGGAAAATCGTCGCTGGTGAAGGCTGGCCTGATACCGGAGCTGGTCGAAGGCCGGACCGAATTTACCGACAAGTGGGAGGTGGTCTTTCTAAACCCCGATGCCACCCCGATCCGAAACCTGGCCCGGGCCTTGTATCCGGCTTTGAGCAAGCAGAACCGGGCGTTTTCCGACCATATTTCGCCCGACCAGATGGAGCGGATGCTCAAAACGGCTCCTCAGGAACTGATCAGCTGGTGGGAAGAGGCTAACCTGCTGCTGATCATCGATCAGTTTGAAGAACTGTTTCGCTACCAGCAGAACGAGAGCGATGCAAGCGAGGCTGCCCTGTTCATCGACCTGCTGCTGGAATTCAGTCGCCGTCAGGATTATTCGGTGTACGTGGTGCTGACCATGCGCTCCGATTACCTCGATCAGTGTACCGATTACGAAGGGCTGACCGAGGCCATCAACCACGGCTACTACCTGCTGCCCAAAATGAATCTGGCCGAACTGCGTCAGGTCATCACCACGCCCATCAGCGTCATGGGGGCCAGCATTGCCGATGAGCTGACCGACCGGCTGCTGACCGACATCGGGGCCAATATGGACCAGCTGCCGATTCTGCAGCACGCGCTGATGCGAACCTGGAACCACTGGCAGGCGTCCCGCCGGACCAACAGCCCGATCGATATCGGCGATTACGAAGCCATCGGAACCATGCAGAAGGCCATTACCCTCCATGCCGAAGAGGTGTACGGAAATCTGCCCGACGAAAAAAGCCAGCTGGCGACGGAAAAACTGTTTAAAGCGCTGATCGTACTCGATGAAGGCAACAAAGGCATGATTCGGCCCGCTCCGGTTGGCGATATCAGTACGGTATCGGGTGTTCCGATGTACCTGCTGACGGACGTGCTGGATCGATTCCGGGAGCCGGGTGTGGCGTTCCTGACCCCGTCGACAACCGTCTATGCCGACGCCGATGTCATTATCGACCTGTCGCACGAACGGATCACCAACCTGTGGGAACGGCTCCAGAACTGGGTGAAGGAAGAGACGGAATCGGCTAAGTTCTACAAACAGGTCAGTCGCTCGGCTACGCTGTACCACGAAGGGAAAACGGGCCTCTGGACGAACCCGGAGTTGCAGATCGGGCTCAAGTGGATGGCCGAGAACCGACCGACCCAGGCCTGGGCCAACCGCTACGACCCGTACCTCGAACGAGCCATCAATTTTCTGCAGTACAGTCACGATCAGCATGATTTCGAGATTCAGAACAAGGAAGAACGCCAACGCAACGAGCTCCGCCGGGCCCGGCTGTTTTCCATTTTTCTGGGTGCCAGCGCGCTCATCTCCCTGCTGTTTCTGCTGATTTCGGCAGTACTCAGAACGCAGGCCCGGCAGAGTGCGGAAGAAGCCCTCGAAGAAAAAAAGAAAGCGCTGATTCAGCGCAACCGCGCCGAAGAACAAACCCGCGAAGCGATCACGCAGAAAAAAATAGCGGAGCAACAGGAAATCATCACCGGTCAGCAGAAGCGGCTGACCGAAGAGCAGCGGCTGATTGCCCTGCGCGAAAAAAAGAACGCCGAAGATCAGCAGGTCATTGCTGTAGCGGCCCAGCGGAACGCCGAAAAACAAAAAGACCTGGCCCAGTCGGCGCAGAAAAATGCCGAGGCCCAGCAGCGGATCGCTCAGGAAGCCCAGCGGAACGCCGAACAGCAGAAAGACCTGGCTCAGTCGGCCCAGGTGCTGGCCGAACAGCAAAAGCAGATTGCGGTCAATGCCCAGCAGTATGCCGAGCAGCAGCGGGGTAAGGCCATCGCCCAGACCATGGCCATTCAGTCGTATCAGATGAACGAAAATGCGGCCGACGACCTGCCGGCACTGCTGGCGCTGGAGGCTTACACGCTGAATCTGAAAAACGGCGGACAGACCGATAATCCAGACATTTTCAACGCGCTCGCCAAAGCCGCCGACGTACGGACCGTACTGCGTCGGCACACGGACGTGGTGCGCGCCGTTGCCCTGCAGGGCAACGTGCTGGCTTCGGCAAGCGACGACGGAACGATCAGGCTGTGGGTGTCGGACAATCCGGCGCAGGCCCCCCGCTCGCTAACTACACCCGGCCGGAGCCTCGATGGCATCCGGTCGGTGGCGTTCGATAAAGATGGTAAAAACGTGTTCGGTGGTAGCGAACGCGGGGTGCTGTACCGCTGGGAGGTCGCTCAGCCCGACGAAGCGCCGACGGGGCTGAAAGCTCACACGGCTCCGGTTCAGGCCCTGCTAACGACGCCCGGACAGGAACAGCTCATTTCGGTCAGCACGAACGGTAATGTGCGCAGCTGGAAATTGAGCGCAAACGGCATCGACTCGCTCCAGAACATTCGGACGGGTCTGCCCGTGTACTGCGCCCGGCTCACGCCCGATGGGAAGCGGCTGATGTGCGGCTCCACCGACGGCCAGATCCTGAGTTTTTCGCTGGCCGATCTGAAAAAGAAACCTGAAGTGATTGCCCGACGGGAGTTCGGTTCGCGGGTGACGGCCCTGGCGTTCAGCCCCGACGGTAGCCGGCTCGTTACGGGCAATTCGGCGGGACTGGTGTATGCGTGGGACCTGAACGGCACCGAACCCGCTCCAACGGGAGTGCTGCTGTCGGGTCGGCATACTTCCACGGTCAACGACATTGCGTTTGCCCCCAACGGGAAGCTACTGGCCACCTGTAGTTCCGACTGGTCTATTCACCTCTGGAATTCGGGCAGCCTGTCGCACCAGCAGCAGCCGATCGTGATCAACGATTTCGATTCGTGGGTCATGGCCATCCGGTTTACGGGCGACGGTAAGCGACTCGTGGCTGTCGGTGCCGACAAAACCGTGCGCATTCGCAATGTCGATACGCCCGATTTGTATGCCGAGCTGCTCCGGAAGGTCCGGCGCAACCTGACCGTCGATGAGTGGAATAAATACATCGGAAAAGATATTCCGTACGAGAAATTGAAGCCGTAACTCTGCCCTGTGGGGCCTATTAATTCGTACCAACGCCATGAATTTTTTGCGACTTATCGGTTTGTGTCTGCTGCTGCAACTCCTGGGGCCTCTGGTCCGGGTGGGGGTGGCGCAGGATACGTGCGATGAGCTGGTGGCTATCCCGGAAGCAGAAAAACGATACGCCCGGGGAAACTTCGACGAGGTTTTTTCGCTGCTGCTGCCCTGTGCCGAAAAAAACTTCACTGAAAACGCCCGGATTCAGGCCCTCCGGATTCTGTCGATGACTTACCTGGCCATCGACTCGTTGCAGCAGAGTTCGCGGGCCATCAATCAACTGCTGGCGCTGAATCCGAAATACGAACCTGATTTTGGCGCATCGCCCCGCTACAAAGCCCTGTTTCAGCAAGTACGCGATTCGCAAGATCAGGTCATCCAGGTTACCTCGGTTTCGAAAAAAGCCGAAAATATTCTGTACGTACCGGCCACGGTGATGGTGCTGACCAGTAAAGACTTCGAGCAGCGCGGCTATCAGAGCCTCGAGCAGGTGCTGCACGACCTGCCGGGTTTCGATGTTATGAAAGGCAATGGCCCAGGCTACTCCAATTTCTACCAGCGCGGCTACCGATCGACTTCCAACGACCGCACCCTGATGCTTATCGATGGGGTAGAAGAAAACGATCTGGCGTCGAGCAGCATACCCATTTCGCAGCAGTACCCGCTGTCGGACATCGACCGGGTGGAAGTTATTTACGGGCCGGCCTCGACGATGTACGGAGCCAATGCGTTTGTCGGGGTAATCAACATTATCACTAAGAGCTTCCGCAACCTGGCCGGACCGAGCCGGCAACTGGCCTTTACGGGGCAGGCACGCGCGGGTTCGCTCAACACCCAGTATGTCGACGGAGTGCTGACGGCCAAAACGCCCGATCTGGCGCTGTCCATCACCGGACGGGTGTACCGGTCCGACGAACGGAACCTGTCGCAGTATCCGGAATTTAACTTCGATCCCCGCACAGCCGCGGATTACACCGGTCAGCTGAACATAACGGGTACGGATGCAGCCGGCAATTACCTGGCGCAGCAGTACCTCACCCGTACTAACCTGCTGACGCGCTACCCCAACAGCAATCTGTATACGGTGGGGTACGCGCCCAATGGGGCGGCCAGCGAACTGAGGCTGACCCAACAGGGCGCCCAGAAAGCCGCTACCCTCGACAACAACCTGTTCGGTGGCACGCTCAACGGCAATCCGGTCCGCTTCAACGACTCGTCGCTCGACTGGTTTATCCGGGCCAAGCTGGAGTTTAAAGACCTGACCATTTCGTTTCTGAACTGGAAAACCGACGAGGGGGCCGCGCCCTGGTACACCAACCGCTCGACGATCGTGACGGACAAAAATCCGCGCTGGATCACCGCCGACCGGGCCTTTTCAATTACCTACAATAAATACGTCAGCGACAAGTTTCAGTTGCTGAACATCACCTCGTTTCTGCTGCACGAGATCAACGGCAACACCAACCTGGTCACCTACAACGGCTATTTCAACGGTAAACTGGGCCTGCTCGAACTGGCGAAAGACTCGATTCCCCGCGCCACGGCCACGTACAACTATCGCGTATCGAACCAGTTGCGGAACGAACTGCGGCTGTTCTATACGCCCGCGCCGAATCTGGAAATCAACAGCGGGATCGAGTTTCGGCGCAGCCTGATTCAGGGTAACTACATCACCTCGACCAGACCCCAGGCCGACGAAACCGGTACCATCAGCAACGCATCGGGGTCGGTGCTGGGCGGTAATAATTTCCAGACCACCGACCTCGGTATTTATTCGCAGGTCACCTACCGGCCCTATACCAACCTGCGGCTCGTGGGGGGGCTGCGGGTGGATCATAATCAGATCAAGACCCACGGTGGCTATGGTACGGTGGTCAATCCGCGGCTGGCGGGCATCTACAACCGGGGTAAGCTGGTGTTCAAAGCTATTTATGCGACGGCCTTCAAAGACGCATCGTTTCTACAGAAATACGCGACCACTTCGACCCGAACCCTGACCAACCCGAACCTGATGCCGGAGCGGGTTCGGAACCTGGATATCAGTCTGACGTATCAGGCCAGCCGGCAACTGTCGATGAACGTAGTCGGCTACCTGGCCAATTACAGCAATGCCGTAGGGGTAGAAACGGTCCGGCTCGAAACCGGCGGAACCACCCAGCAGTTTCAGGCTACGGGCAGCCGCCGGATCTGGGGCATTCAGGGCGACGTCAGCTATCGCATCAGCCGGTTGAACATCTGGGGGAATTTTACCTATACGAACCCGGTAGACCCGGCCACCAACCTGCGCATCAGCGACATTGCCAACTACATGGTCAATGCCGGAGGCAATTACCAGCTACTGCCCAACCTGGACCTGTATCTGTCCGGAAACTACGTTAGTGCCCGACAAACCGGAGCCGGCACCTCGGGCAGCAACAATCCCATTCAGCGCTTCGATCCGTTTCTGGTGATGAACGCAAACCTTACGTACCATAATCTGCTGCGCGGCATGTCGATTCAGTTGTCGGCCAACAACCTGCTGGACAAAGAATATTTTGTGCCGGGCATCCGGGAGGCCGATAATTCGACTTATCCGTCGCGCTTCCCGCAGAACAGACGGTTTGTGTCGGTGGGCCTGTTGTACACCTTCAAACCCAAACAGAATGCCTATTAGTATCCGATCCTCTTTTGCTATCACAAACATGAACATATCCGTCCTTCCACCCCCCAAGAAGCTTGTTATGCTTGACGATTTGTACTGCATTGCGCAGGTGCCTTTTCCGGAGCGTATCCAGGAGATCGGGACGTTGCGGATTCGGGCATGGCGCGACGAGCCGGGCATCAATACCGTTTTCTTCGACCGCCGTACCTGGATCGAAGCCATTGATCATACCGCGCACCACTGGGTCGTTACGAAAAACAATGTCGTCGTGGCGGCCGCCCGGATGAGCCTGCACGACAGTCTGGAGGAGGTGCCTTATGCCGCATTGCTACCCGATTCGCATCGGCCCCGATATCAGCGCAAACGTCTGGCGTCGATCAATCGGCTGGTGGTCGATCCGCGCTTCCGGGGGCGGGGGTTAGCCCGGCTGCTGGACCAGGCGCGGCTGGATATGGCCGCGAGCAAAGGCGTCGATGTGGTGCTGGCCCAGCCGCAGCTGGCCCGGCTTTCGGCGCTGACCAAACTGGGCTTTTCGTACGTCTGTGAATTGCCCCACACGCCCGAAATGCCCGAGCGCCCGCTGTTTTTTATGGAACTCGATTTGAAAACCGTAGCCGATCAGTAAACGAACAGCCCCGTATCAGCCGGGGAACCAACCGTACAGGCCGTACCAACCAGAACGATGAGTCAGCGGGATACTATCTACAAGCTATTCAACATGCAGCCGGGCGAAGGCCGAACCGTGCTGCTGTTCATGACGTACTCCCTGTTTATGGGGATGTCGGTAGCGGTATTTTACACCTGCACAACATCGCTGTTTCTGACCACCTTCGACCGGTCCGAACTGCCGCTGGCGTTCATTGCCGGAGGTATACTGATCTACGGATTGGGGGGCATCGTGCGGGCGCTGCAGCGGAGGCTCTCGTTCGTGCAGATGAACAATTCACTGTTGCTGTTTCTGTTGATATCGGTGGGCTGTCTGCTGCTGGCTCCCGACCGGATGGAGAATAAGTGGCTGTACTTTGTACTGTTTCTCTGGAACCGCGTTTTTGTCTTTGTCAACGGGATTACCTTCTGGGCAACGGCTTCCCGAATTTTTAACCTGCAACAGGCCAAGCGGCTCTTCAGTTTCATCAGCATGGGCGACGTGATCTCGTCGGTGCTCAGCTATTTCTCGGTACCGATTCTGTTGAGTTTCATCTCGACGGAGCAGTTGCTGGTGGCGGCATTGGCTGCGCTGCTGGTCTGCGTGGGACTGATGCTGGTGATCAACAGCCGTTTTCACCGGCAACTATCGGCCGAACCGGCTCCCCGCTCCGGCCCGACCGACTCTACTCAATCGGAAAGCAGTGTGCACAGGCGGTATTACGTGCTGCTGTATATCCTGGCGCTGATGCCCGTATTCGGTCTGGTCTACGTCGAGTTTATGTTCACGGTGCAGCTGAAGCAGGTTTTCCCAAACAAAGAAATCCTGGCCAGTTTCCTCGGTATCTTTTTTGGCATGTGTTCTATCATCGAAACGGTCATCAAAGCGTTTCTTTACAATCGACTGATCAGCGCCTACTCCATCCGGATCGGTATCGTCATGCTGCCGCTGGCGCTGTTGTTCAGTTACACCCTGACGGCCGTGTATGGCACGATCTTCGGGGCCACGTCGCTGCTGCTGGCGTTCATTGCGCTAAGCCGGTTTTTTATGAGTTCCATCCGCCGGTCCATCAGCGAGCCGGTGTTTCAATTGCTTTTTCAACCCATTCCGGCTACCGAACGAACCCGGCTGCAGAGTCGTATCGAGGGCGTTCCCAAAGCGCTGGGGAATGTGGTGGCAGGGGCTTTGCTCATTGGCCTGTATGCGCTCGACCTGGGGGGCATGGTCGACCTGAGTTATGTGTTCCTGATCGTGGTGATTTTCTGGGTGGGCGTTTCGTTTCAGATTCAGGCCGAATACCACACCATCCTCAACGATGTCGTCGTTCGTTCGTCGGCCTACGCCCGCCGGATCATGGCCGCCATCAAACCCGACGACGGCGTTCCGCCTGTCCTGCCGGTCTTACCGGCTGCCCGTCCATTCGACGAGATTGTCGAACGGGTCGGCTCCCCGTTGCCGGCCGATCGTCGGCAGGCCGCTACCGAGCTGGGCCATTCGAGTCGCTACTACGCCTATGTGCATCTGCTGACCCTGCTGCGGGACGATGATACGTCGGTGAGAAAAGCGGCTATTCTGGCCGCGGGGGCCTTGGGCAAACGGGAGCTGTGGCCGCGGTTGTTCGAGCATTTAGCCATTCCCGAGTGCGAACCCATGGCAACGGCGGCTCTCATCCACATCGGCGAACCGGTTGTGCCGGCACTGGCCCGGTTTTTCAACCAGAACGACCAGTCGAAAGCCATGCAGATGCGCATCCTCCAGATCGTCAACGATATCGGTGGCGAAACAGCCCTGCGGTTTCTCCGGAACCGGATCAATCACCCCTCGCAGGTCGTACGGGATAAGGTGTTCGAAGGACTTCGCCGGTTGAAACACCGGGCCACCGTCACCGAGCGGCCGTATCTGCTGGTTCAGCTCGACGAACAGATTGCGTTGCTGGTGTGGCTGGCGGCTGCCCGTTTAGATCTGACGGGGTATGCCAAGCAGTCGGCGCTGATTCGGGCAATCCGGAGAGAAAAACAACTGATCGTGCCGAAAGTATTCAACCTGCTGGCTACCCTCTGCGGAGATGACCGGTTCGACCTCATCAGCGACCTGATCACCCAGAAAAACGACGAAATAAAAGGCTACCTGATCGAATTGCTGGGAACGGCCCTGCCGCCCGAGCTTAAAGACCGGATTTTGCCGTTGTTTGCCGATGCTCCTCTGGATGAAAAGCTGCGTCGCTGTTCGGTAAATTATCCGCAGCAGCGGCTGTCGGTGGAAGATCGGATTCGCGATATCATCAACAAAGATTTCGACAAGCTGACGCCCTGGGTGAAAGCCGTGGCCATCCGCGAACTGTTGAACTGGCACCAGACCGATCCGACGGCCATTCTGATTGCGAATGCTGCTTCGCCCGATGAGCTCATTGCCGAAACGGCGTTTTACGTGCTCAAAAAGCTAAATCCGAGTCGGTTTGCGGAATTGCATAAAGCGCTTTGCCTGCACCTGGACCCGGACCAGTGTCGAATTGCCAATCATGTGGCTGATGGAATCGATGAGGAGGCATTGCGCATTCAGAAAGAGGACGCGCTGGTATATTGACGATTATTGATAACGTATTGACCCGGATTATGAAACTGTTTCTGTCGCTACTTTGCTGGTTACTGCTCTACGGCCCCCCAGGCGGTCGGGATGCGTATGGCCAGGTGCGTAGCGGAGAAGCGGGGCTGCAGACGCCCCCCAGCCGGTTTTTTCTGCCGGGTCAGTACGATGCCCACAGCCAGAATTTTACGTTTACCCAGGATCACCGGGGCATGCTGTATGTGGGTAATTTCGAGGGAGTGCTGGAATACGACGGGCTGAACTGGCGGACCATTCCTACCCAGAACGTCACGAAAGTAACAGCCCTGCTGACAGCCGCTAACGGAACGGTCTACGTCGGGGCCAACGGCGAGTTTGGGTATCTGCGCCCCGACAGTACGGGGGCGCTGGGGTTTGTCAGCCTGAGCCAGCGGGTGCGCTCCCGGTTCAACGACGTGCTGGCTGTGCTGGAAGGCCCCGACGGGATTTACTTTGCCGCCCGCCATGGGTTGTTCCGCTGGAATGGCAAAGCACTGACAGAATGGACCGTAGACGCGGAAGTGCAGGGGGCTTTCCAGATCGACCGGAACATTTACATTGCGCAGCAACGGTATGGCCTGCGTTCGTTTCAGAACGGGACTTTTCAGCCGATTCGTCAGGCTGGGGGAGGGCTCCGTCTAACGAACGTAGTAGCGATGCTGCCCCTGGCCGCTCGGAAAGCCCTGATCGTGAGCAGTACACTGGGCCTGTTTCAACTCTCCGACCGGCTGATTACGCCTTTTTCGAGTTCGGGGAACGACTATCTGTCGGACAACCAGGCCACCTGCGGAACCGTCCTCAGCGATCAGACGATAGCCATAGGCACCCTGCACGGGGGCATTGCGATCCTAACGCCCGATGGGAAACTCAAACAGCTCGTTCGCGAGATCGGGGGGCTGCTCGACCAACCCATCAATGCGCTCTTCAACGACCGCGAAGGTAATCTCTGGCTTGCTCTCAACAACGGCATCGGTCAGCTGGAAATCCCGTCACCGCTGACGCTGTTTGCCGAGTCGGCCCGGCAGACCGGCGAGGTGATGGACATCCGGCAGGTAGGAAACGTGATTTATCTGGCCACGATCAATGGCCTGTTCCGCATCGGTCCCGACGGCGTCAGGTCCGTAGCTGGGCTGACGGCGGGTAGTTTTGCCATGACCACTGTCGGCGAATCGCTGTTTATCGCCACCAGCCACGGCCTGTATCAACTGGTCGGAGGGCAGTTGCGTCGGCTCACAACGGATTATTCGCTCTGCGTCATCGCCTGGAAGAACGATGCCACCCGCTTATACGTCGGCACCGAAAAAGGACTCGGTATGCTGACCGTTTCGCCCGGTCGGCCGGTGACCTATCAACTGCTTCCAAATCTGCACGAGCAGGTATCGGGGGTGGTCGACGATGGGTCTGGTAACCTCTGGATCGAAACACTGACCGCGGGGCTCTATAAACTAACGCCGGCAACGAACCAGCTAACCCATTACACCACCAGCCAGGGCCTGCCCACGCTGCTGTATGACCGGGTAGCCTACACGACCCAGGGCCTGCTGGTATACAACGAGAAAGGTGTTTTTCGGTACGAGGCCGCCCAGGACCGGTTTTTGCCGTACAATCCTTTCCGAACGGCCTTACCGGCAGCGGCATACTGGAAAAACGATCTGCTCGAAGACGAACAGGGTAATCTCTGGACTGTTGAGGGCAATAAACGGCGAATAACCCTTTACCAGAAGCAGGAAAAGGGCTACCAGCCGGTTACGGTTCCGTTCCTGCCGCTGTCTGCGCTACCCATCAACGTAATTTATCCCGATCGGCAGGGGCGGGTGTGGTTTGGCGGTCGGGATGGGGTCGTTCTTTACAACCCACTGATTCATAAAGGGTATGCGAAACCGTACCAGACACTGATTCGGCAGATTCAGACGACGGGCGGCAAAACCCTGTTCAACGGCTACAACCTGTCTGGCCATCAGGGAACCGTGACCCTGCCCCATGCCGTCAACGACATCAGCTTCGAGTTTTCGGCGGCCAGTTTTCCGGTCAATAATGCCCTGACGTTTTCTTATAAGCTGGAAAATTACGATCACGAATGGTCGGATTCGACCTCGTCGAAGAACAAGAAAGAGTACACCAACCTGCCCCCTGGCGATTACCAGTTTCGGGTGCGGGCCTACAACATCTACAACGTAGCCGGCCAGGAAGCGGTCTATGCATTCGGTGTACTGGCTCCCTGGTATCAGCGCTGGTGGGTCATCGGATTGTTTGTCGGGATGGTGGCACTGCTCATCTACTGGGTGGGCCGGTGGCGGCTGAACCGGCTGGTAAGCGAAAAGCAAGCGCTAGAAACCATGATTCGGGAGCGTACCGAAGAGGTCGTTTTTCAGAAAGAAGAGCTGGTCAAGCAGTCGGAAGAACTGGGAGTGAAAAACGATCAGCTCGAAAAAATCGACCTGATCGTGCAGTCGATCAACGCCGAAATCGACTTCGGGAGTTTATTCCAGACTATTTTGACCAAATTTTCGGTGATTCGGAATATGGACAACGCCAGTTTTCTGGTTTACGAGAAACAAACGAACTCGTTCCGGTTCAAGGCCCTGCGCAACAGCCGGGACCTGAGCTACGTGGAGTCGATACAACTGACGCAGGAGCAGGTCGAGAACCGGTTGCTGGCTCAGGCGGTCGAAGTATACGAAGATATTTACCACAAAGACAACGTTTATTACGAGCCGCTGAATAACCCGGTCGATGAGCTGACGACGCCTAAATCGCTGATCACCCTCGTGATCAAAAACGCGGGGCGGATCGAAGGATTCATTACCCTCGAGAACAGCGTTCGGGCCAACGCTTTCGACGCCCGCGACCTCACGCTGATCCGCAACCTGAAAGAACACCTGATTGCCGCTTTCATCAAAACCCGGCTGCTGGAAGACCTGGAAAACACCCTCAACGACCTGAAAAACACTCAGGATGAACTGATTCGGCAGGAAAAACTGGCGTCTGTCGGGCAGCTGACCAAAGGAATCGTAGACCGGATTCTGAATCCGCTCAACTACGTCACGAATTTCTCCCAGCTGTCGACCGGCCTGATCGACGATCAGATTGCTCTGCTCGAACAGCAGCGGGACGCGCCTTCGACCGACACGCTGGACGACGTGATCAGCGATGCCAACGTGCTGAAAAATAACCTGAACAAGATTCTGGCCCACAGCAACAGCACTACCCGGATTCTGAAGGACATGCAGAAGCTGCTGAAAGAAAAATCGCGGAATTTCCTCGAAACGGACCTGAACAGTTTCATCGAAAGCAAAACCCGGACGGCCATGCAGGAGATCAAGCCGAACTACAAAGACTTTTCGATCGAACTGGTGCTGGACCTCGAAAATAAGCCGATCCGGACCAAGCTGCTACCTTACGAATTCGGACAGGTGGTACAGAACATGGTGAGCAATTCGTACTACGCGCTCTACGAAAAAAGTAGACAGGGCAAGGTGTTTCAGCCCGAAGTCCGGATCGTAACAGAAACCGTCAACGGACAGGTGCGCTTGCGGTTTCGCGACAACGGCAAGGGCATTCCTCCGCGCGAAGTCGAGCAGTTATTCAACCCGTTTTTTACGACCAAACCTACTTCGGCCGGTACCGGGCTGGGGCTGTTCATGGTCAAAGACATTATTGAAACCCACCGCGGAAAAGTAGAAATTATATCGAAAGAGGGCGAATACACAGAAATTCTGATGACGCTCCCAACCCTGACCCAATAGTTCAACCTTATCATTTTCAATTCTTTTAATCCTAGCTGTATGGAGCCGACAAAACGCACAGAAGAACCCCGTCCTTTAACTGATTCGCCCCCAGGAGTCGATACCGAACTGGTTGCGCTTCGGGAGCGGGTAGCCGAACTGGATCGGCTGGCCTCCATTGGTCAGCTCACGGCTGGTATCCTGCATGAGATCAAAAACCCGCTCACCTTCATTACCAACTATGCGCGGCTGTCGGTCGATCTAGTCGATGAAGCCGAAGGCATCATTGCCAAGCTGGAGAAGCAGACCGACTCAGACGAGCTGGCGCAGTTGGTCAATATGATCAAGGGGAACCTCACGCGGATTCGTGAGAACGGAGCCCGGGCCGAACGGATCATTCTGGGGATGCTTGCCCAGACCCGCACCGACACGTCGAATTTTGAGATGACCGACCTGAATGGGCTCATCGAAGAGTTTTCCAAGCTGGCCTACCAGGGCATGCGGGCGGGCGACAAAGAGTTTGTCGTGTCGCTGTCGTTTAAGCTGGATCCGGCCATCGGCAAAGTGTCGATCGCGCCGTATGCGTTCAATCGGGTCATCCTGAATTTAGTGCTGAATGCCTGCTATGCCGTCAATGAACGCTCGAAAAAGCAAATCGACGGGTATAAGCCAACGATTACGGTGCTGTCGCAGAAATTGCCCGACCACATCGAAGTGAAAATCCGGGATAACGGCGACGGCATACCGGAGGATATCAGAAAAAAGCTGTTCACACCGTTCTTTACGACAAAACCAGCCGGTAAAGGAACCGGGCTGGGGCTTTCGCTGAGTCGTGAAATTATTACTGAGCTACACAACGGATCGCTAAGTGTCGATTCTGAACCTGGAAAATTTACGGAATTTAACATTAGTCTGCCCCTCAACTGAGTGCAGCCGAACCACGCATTAACTTTTAAACCAATGGCTATTAAAATCCTGAGCGTCGACGATGAAGCGGACATGGAAATGCTGATTACCCAACAATTCAGACGGCAGATCCGCGACAAGAATTTTGAATTTATTTTCGCCAGCAATGGAGCCGAAGCGCTCGAAAAATTAAACGAGAACAAAGATGTTCTGTTGGTGCTGTCGGACATCAACATGCCGGAAATGGACGGTCTGACGTTTCTGTCGAAACTGGATACCCACGAGAATCCGAACCTGAAAACGATCATGGTCTCGGCTTTCAACGACATGGATAACATCCGAACGGCCATGAACCGGGGGGCGTTCGATTTCGTCACCAAACCCATCAATTTCGAAGACCTCGAAATCACGATCAACAAAACCATCAGCCACGTCGAGGGGCTGATCAGGTCGCAGAAAGAGCACGACCAACTGGTAGCGATCCAGAACGACATCAACATTGCCCAGGAAATTCAGCAGGCGATGCTGCCCAAAACGTTTCCGCCGTTTCCGCACCGGACCGATTTTGATCTGCACGCGTTTCTGAAAGCCGCCAAATTCGTCGGGGGCGATCTGTTCGATTATTTTCTGATGGACGAAAACCGGCTGTTTTTTATCATCGGCGACGTATCGGACAAAGGTATTCCGGCCTCGCTGTTCATGGCCATTACCAAAGCCATTTTCAAAAGCCATTTCTCGAACAAGAACTGCGGGCCCATCAGCGAAGAAGTTCGTCTCATCAACGATTTTCTGAGTGGCGACAATGAGTCGATGATGTTCGTAACGGCTTTCGTAGGGATTATGGATTTGCAAACGGGCGTTATCGAGTACATCGACGCCGGTCATGAGCCCCCGCTCATCCTGCGTAAAAACAACCAGGTGGAGGTGCTCAAGAAGAAAGGAGGGCTGGCCCTGTGCATCGACGGTAGCTTCCCGTATACGTCCAACACGTTTGTGCTCGAACCGGGCGATACGCTGTTTACTTATACCGACGGAGCGACCGACGGCAACAACCTGGCGGGCGAACGTTTCGGGTTGGAGCGGCTGAAACAAATCCTGGTGACTCAGACCTCAGCCGCGAAACCGCAGCAGATCAACGAGACGATTCTGCATGAGATTCAGACGTTTATCGGCGAAGCGGCTCAGTTCGATGATATAACCGCGCTTACGCTGCACTATGCTGGCAGCAAGTAATTCACTCGTGACGTTTAACCTGAATTGACCCATGTACACCGCCAAACGTATTCCGTTTCGCATCCTGCTACCGTTTGCCTGGCGGGCGGTTGCTTTTTTTGTCGCTTATTCCTTCATTATCTGTGCGTTGTACGTCTGGCTGGACTGGAAGTTTATGGCGGTACCGTTCGTGCCGATTGCCACCATCGGTACGGCTGTCGCTTTTTACGTGGGTTTTAAGAACAACAATTCCTACGAGCGACTCTGGGAAGCCCGGCGCATCTGGGGGGCGCTGGTCAACGCCAGTCGCTCGTGGGGAATCATGGTGATGGATTACATCAGCAACCTGAATGCGCCAGTTTGTTATCCGCCCAGCGAATTGTACCGTATCCAGCAACTCCTCATTTACCGGCACATTGCTTACCTGAACGCGCTTCGGCTACAACTGCGCAGCCGACCCGTCTGGCAGGACGACCGAAACATCGGCGCCGACGTAGCCGAGAGCCAGCAGGCGGCCGATCAGGGGAAGCTGGATAAAGAACTGAGTATGTTTCTGCACGACGAAGAGGTTGAGTTTTTCATCGAGCGGAAAAATCCGGCTACGCAGATCATTCGCCAGCAGTCGAAGCAGTTGCAGGAACTACGCCGGGCGGGGCTGATTTCAGAATATTACCACTGCGACATGGAGCGCATGCTGGTCGAATTCTACAACCAGCAGGGAGCCGCCGAACGCATCAAGTCGTTTCCGTTTCCGAGGCAGTATGCGTACTTCAGTTACCTGTTCGTCTGGATGTTCGTTTGCATCCTGCCTTTCGGCCTGCTGACCGAAATGAGCAAAATAAGCCCTTCGCACGTGTGGCTGACCATCCCGTTTTATACGGTGATAGCCTGGGTCTTTTACACGATGGAAGTGGTGGGCGACACCAGCGAAAACCCTTTCGAAAACAGCATCAACGACATTCCGATGACGGCCATTTGCCGCAACATAGAAATCGACCTGCGGGAGATGCTTGGTGAAACGGAATTGCCGCAACGTATACAACCTGTCAACGATATTCTGATGTAAGTTGAATGTGACCGACCGAAAAATAGATAAGCATGTGTAGAACCCTCAGTAAGCGATAATTACTATAAATTATTCGGTTATTTTAGCCGGTAATATGTTCGCCTGAGTCTGCTTTGTATGGTAGATTGGTTTACTTATTCCGGCTATGATAACCCGTCGTTGGCTTTTTGTTTACATCTTGTTGATGCTTACTGGGGCTGCCCAACCGGCATTTTCCCAGCGCAGGCTAATCGACAGCCTAAAGACGACGCTAGTACGTAAACTGCCCGATACGACCCGGGCCAATACGTATTACGACATTGCAAATGCGTTTTATAAGCAGAACCAGCTCGATTCGGTCGATCACTATCTGAAGCAGACGAAGCAGCTCAGTCAGCGAATCAGCTACTACGGTGGGCTGGGCGATTACAACCGGCTCCGGGGAGCGATCTGCATGCGCCAGGGCCTTTTCGAAGAAGCGCTGACCTTCGATCAGGCGGCCATTCAGTATTACGCCAAAGTCAATAAGCAGAAGTCGATCGGCCAGGTGTATAACAACCTGGGCTGGCTGTATAAGACGATGGGAGAGAGTCAGCACGTGCTGGCGTACACCCGGCAGGGTATTGCCCACATGCAGCAGGCGATCGCCATCAATCAGCGCCTGAATGCCAGTCTGCAACTGGTCGATAACTACGTTAATCTGGGGATTCTCTACGAAGATCTGGGCGAGTTCAAACAAGGGCGGGACTGCTTTTTTAAAGCGCTGGCCATCAACGAACGCATCCACGCCAAGCCCGAAGAGAACCGGATCATGTACAATAATCTGGGCAAGAACTATAACGTCGAAAAGCAGTACGACCAGGCCATCGTGTACCTCAACAAGTCGCTGGCGATTAACCTGGCCTTGAAAAAGAACAGCAGTCTGGCGCATAACTACCGGAATCTGGCCACGTCGTACCTGGGTTTGAACCAGCCTAAAAGAGCGCTGGAGTACGCCGAAAAAGCCCTCGAACAGGTCCAGATCAGCAAAGACATTCCCCTGCAGACGTCCGTGTATCGGGTGTTGTCCCGATCCTACGCAGCCGCCGGCCAGTACGACAAAGCCTACAAGGCAGTGCTGGAAGATAAACAAATCGAGGATTCGCTGATGAATCTGGAAAAGACCCGGGCCATTGCACAGCTGCAGGGGAAGTTTCAGGTGCAGCAGGCTAATGCCCTGGCGAAAATCAAGGCTGATCTGGAGTTGGCTAAAACCCGTGAAATTGCCAACATAGAAGCCGAAAAAGCAAAAGAAATTGCGGGTGTTCAGGCGGAAGAAAACCGCCGGATCGCCCAGATAAAAGCCCGGTCGGAGGTTGAAAAAACGCGGGCCGTGGCCGAAATTCAAACCAAATACAACACGCAGAAACGGTTGCATCAGATTGCGATCCTGGACAAGGAGAATCAGCAGCATACCCAGCAGATTCAGCAGATGGCCAGCGGGCTGGGGTTGCTCTTCGTGCTGGTAAGCATTCTGATCGGGCAGTACTACGTCATCCGTCGGGCCAACCGCCGGTTATCGGAACAGAACGACATCATCACCCGAAACAGTCGGCAACTGGTCAATCAATCCGATCAGTTGCGGACGCTGATGAAAGAGCTGCACCACCGGGTAAAAAACAACCTGGCTATCGTGTCCAGTCTGCTGAATTTGCAGATGAGCGGCATGAACGACGAAAAGGCGATTCAGGCGGTGCGGGTGGGCCAGCAGCGGGTCGAAGCCATGTCACTGATTCATCAGCAATTGTACCGCACCGATCAGCTGACGGAGATCGATATGCAGGAGTACCTGACGAATCTGGCTGAGAGCCTGATGCGGGCGTATGGTTATCAGGCCGATGATTTCAGGCTACTAATCGATATCGAACGACAAAAACTGGACGTAGAGATCGCTATTCCCATTGGTTTGATCGTCAATGAGTTGATTACCAACGCGTTCAAATATGCCTACATCGACCACCACGATCCCCTGTTACGAATTGGGCTGCGTACCGACAGCAACCCGTTTCTCTCGGGCCTCACCCTGGAAGTGCAGGACAACGGACCCGGTATCGAAGTGAGCGACTGGCGGAAAGCCGGCAAACTGACCTCCTTTGGCAAGCTCCTGATCACTTCGTTGAGTGAGCAACTGGAAGGCCATTACGAACTCCACAGCGACAACGGCACCCTGTTCCGCCTGCACATTCCGCATACGCGCTTAGCCGCCTAAGCCACAAGGGGCTACCATTACCTGACCTGCGCCAGATCGGCCGGGTCGATCAGCAGAAAGCCGGGATTGATGCAGGCTCCATGCCAGCGGACGCCCACGTGCAGGTGGGGCCCGGTAACCCGGCCCGTTTCGCCCACGAGCCCGATTTTCTCGCCTTTCCTGACCGTCTGGTTGGGTTTGACTGTATAACTTTTCAAATGAAAATATTCGCTGATCAGGCCGTTGCCGTGATCGATAAAAACCGAATTGCCGCTATAAAACTGATTGGCCGCCAGCACCACCCGGCCGTTGCCGACGCTCAGGACCGGCTTACCGGCCGCAATAGGATAATCCTGGCCGGTGTGGCGGTCACGAGCCTGACCGTTGAGCGTCCGGCAAGCTCCAAAATTACCTTCTCCCTTCGGTAAGGGATTGGCGGGTTTACCCAGGGGTAAATCGAAAACGGCAGGGCGTACCGACGCTTTGTAGCTGATGATCGGGTTGACGACGGCCAGTTCTTTGGCCGCACGGGCCAGATTCGGCGCGGAAACATTGACGTATTCTTTCTTCGGAAAGTGGGCCAGGTCCTCCTGCTCGCAGGCTTTTTCGGCCACATAAAGGGTCGCCGTTTCGAGTTTACCACCCGTAGTTCGGCGGGAAACGGTATAAGTGCCCGGTTTCATATCCATATCCACGGGATAGTAGCAGGTGCCGTTGACGGCTGGCCACGCTCGCTTTTCGAAACTACAGCGGAGGCAATTACCCGCCCAGCGCGCTACCTCACCCTGAGCGACACTAACGGATTTGGGGCTTGTGGTAACGGTGGTTTTTCGGGACTGGGCCTGAAGGGGCGCTAAGTAAAGACAGAAGCTGGCCAAAGTGGCTACAATGAAGGGGTTCATGGCGTATGAATCAGGCGTGTCGGTTTCGGATATAACCCACTAGGACTCTGCACTGTTATAAAATCCGGCTGTTATCGGTGAGTCGTCACGGGTAAACCACAACACGGTAATTGTTGACGAACGGTACGATAGATTGAATAGCGCGCTTCCTTTAAGGAAGGATAGACCAACTACTTACCTTCAGACCCCTGAGTCAATTACTTACACGCGATGAAAAGACGTGCCTTTGTTAAAACCTCTTTACTGACCAGTTCGGCGGCTACCCTTGTCGGTTCAGTAAGTCAGCCCGCTGCAGCTATGTCAGTCCAGCAAAACCCAAATCCTGAATTTTATGAACTGCGGATTTATAGTTTAAAAAACAACCGGCAATTAAAGCTGGTCCAAACCTATTTTGAACGGGCGGCCATTCCTGCTTACAACCGGCTGGGTAGCCAGAATGTCGGTGTGTTTACGGAGTACCTTCCGCAGGGCTTCACCAAACTGGTGGCGCTCATTCCGTTTACGTCGATGGACCAATACCTGAACGTCTCCGACCAACTGGCGGGTGATGCGGCTTACCAGCAGGCAGGAGCGGAGTACCTGACCGCCGAAGCCACCCAGCCAGCGTATGAACGCATCGAAAGTTCGTTGCTGAGAGCTTTTTCAGGGATGCCTAAACTGGAGGTGCCGCCCAAAAAGCCCCGCCTTTTCGAGTTACGCCGGTACGAAAGCCCCAGCGAAGCGGCCGGTAAAAAGAAAATCGAGATGTTCAATCAGGGCGGAGAGATCACCATTTTCAAGCGCGTCGGGCTAACGCCGGTGTTCTTCGGCGAAACGCTGATCGGGCCGATGCGCCCCAACCTGACCTATCTGTTGACCTTCGACGATATGGCCGAACATGACCAGAACTGGAAAGCCTTTGGCGGTGATCCGGACTGGAAAAAGATCAGCTCCATGCCCGAGTATGCCGACGCTCGAATCATTTCGAATATCAACCGGACTTTCCTGGTTCCAACGGCCTTCTCGCAGCTTTAATCCTAATCCGGCGTTTCGCCAATCGACTTCGGGCCTGACTACAGAAAACCTATCCGGGCGCTGTAATCAGGCCCTGTTTTTATTTATCTACTCTACTGCATTAGTGATGGGGCGCCCACTCTTAGTTATTATTTCACGGGGTTAAAGTATAAGCAGGCCAGTGCCGAACGCTGTCTCAAACGAATGAGTCTGTAGTGGTCTATAGCGTATTCCGCTCATTCGATCAGAGCCGTGTCATGGTTTAGTGAGGCTTCCTCAAAACCGTGGCGGGGCTCTGGGCGTTACCAGGTAAACAGGCATTCCAACACACAGGTATGAATCTTTCGAATAACAAAATTCTTATTACCGGCGGGGCATCGGGTATTGGCCTGGGGCTTACCGAGCGGTTCGTTCAGGAAGCCAATACCGTCATTATCTGCGGCCGACGGCAGGAAGCACTCGATGAAGTAGCGGCAAAATTTCCGTCGGTTATCACCCGAACCTGCGATCTGGCCCTGCCCGAGGAGCGGCAGGCGCTGTTTGACTGGATAGCGGCCGAACACCCTGATCTGACGGTGCTGGTCAATAACGCCGGCATCCAGCAGTGGATGAGCATTTCGGACGAGGACTTTTTCAGCCAGGCCACCACCGAAATCAGGATAAATATCGAAGCTCCGCTGCAGCTGGCTTCCCTCTTTATCAAGTTGCCCTCACTGACGACCATCATGAACGTGACTTCCGGACTGGCGTTTGTCCCGCTGACGAAAGTGCCGGTTTATTCGGCGACCAAAGCGTTTTTTCACTCGTTTACGCTGTCGTTGCGGGCACTGATGAAGCCGCGCGGCATTGAGGTGATCGAACTGATTCCGCCCGCTCTCAACACTGATCTGGGGGGAAAAGGACTGCACGATCAGGCCCCGCCCGTGAGCGGATTTATCAACGCTGTTTTCGAGCAGCTCCAACAAGGTAAAACCGAGATCACGTATGGGTTCAGCGAGGCCATGGTTAACGCAAGTCCGGATGATCTGCGGGCTACCTTCAGCCGCATGAACGGGCCTGTGTAAATGGACTTATTCGTGGCTGCTATCGGTTCAGATCCGATTTCAACTTCGTCAGTTCACCGAGCAGGCGGGTTTCTCTGACCACGGAGGCCCGGTTCAGCGTTTCGGCCTGGCGGACAATGGCGAAATTCAGGGTGTCCAGTTCCGTTGGTCGGCGGTTGTTGATATCCTGCAGGGTAGAGATCAACTGCCCATCTGAAGCGCGGCTTATCTGCAGCAAGCTTTCTTCGACGTCTTTTTCGGTTAGTGCAATGCCCGCAGCGGTTGCGATCTGTACGCACTCGTCGATTATTCTTCGGGCGATGGTCAGCGCTTTTTCGTCCCTATGAAAAATGCCGTTGTCGATGTCCAGAAGCGGGCAGATCGAATTGAAAACACTGTTGATGATCGTTTTTTTCCAGATAACTGCCTGAATAGCATCATCGGCTTTAAAGCTAAAATCTGGCGTAGTCAGTTGACCGACGAGCGCATCCAGGGTTGCTTTGTTGCCGTCGATGATACCAATGGGTGAAACCGCTACGGGTTTAAAGCGAATCCGGTTTTCGGCGATGAGCTGGCTGGTCACAAAGAGCACACACCGGTAAACTTGCGAAAAACCGAGGTTCAGAAAAGGTTGTTCGACCCCTAACCCATTCTGTAGAATAACGATTGGCGCCGTCTTTGTTTTTTCGGCGAGTACCTGAGCCAGCGTTTCGTTGCCATACGATTTGTTGGTCAACACAACCGGGCCGTCCAGTTCCGGCACGTCAGCGAGTGTGCCGATGGTAATTGTTGCCTCCCGTTCATCGTCCGTATGAAGAATCACCCTGATCGATGTTGGGTAAGCCGACCCATCGAGGAGGCTGCCACGCAGTAAAGTAACCCTTTTTTGGTTGAGAGTCAGGAAAACAGCCAGGGCTTTCCCGATCGCACCCGCTCCGACGATATAGATATGATCTGACATGCTGACAGGAATTTATCTCCGCAAAAATCTTCGAAAAGTAAACACTGCGACAGTTTTCTGCTTTTACTTTTTTACTAAGGGGAAATTTGGCCGGGCCCTGAGAGCAGGGACATCAGGAGCCAGAGTAGGGCTCCCAATCCAGCTAAACTACGGGCATTTTCCGGCAAAACACCAACATTAAGCGACAATGATGTACTTTTGCACTCTTATGTGCCAAACGCCACCCACTTGTCTTTAACGGACCCTCACGAAATATAAAATACACGACACTGATTAGTTAAAGTTGCACGCATGAAATTATCATTTCTGGGGGCGGCCCGGCAGGTAACGGGTAGTATGTACCTGCTGGAACTGGAGGATGATTACCGCATCCTGATTGACTGTGGTTCTGATCTGGAACGATCCAGTTCGAACGGTCAGACGGCCCCCGTCGTTACTCATCCGGGCTTTTTCCCGTTTGAGGCTTCCAGCATCAATCTGGTTCTGTTGACCCACGCCCATGTCGATCACTCGGGTAATTTACCCAACCTGTTTCGGGAAGGCTACGAAGGACAGATTCTGTGTACGGAGCCGACGTTCGCACTGACGAATGTCCTGTTGAAAGATGCTGCTTCGTTGAACCAGAAGCGGATCAACGAGCTGAATGCCAGCAAAAAACAGCGGGTAAAAGATCGTCAGATGCAAATGCAGAAGGATCTGTTTCTGGATAAACAGGTGCGGGACGCGATGGAAAACGTCGTACCGATTGCCTTCAACCGGAAGTTCCGAGTGACCGAGGGCGTCGATGTAACCTTTATTCCGGCGGGGCACCTGCTGGGAGCCGCGCATATCGTGATCAACGTCGTGGAGAATGGAGTGCGCAAAAGCATCTGTTTTTCGGGTGATATTGGCCGGAAGAACTACCCACTGCTGGTCGATCCGGCGCCGGTTCCGCCGGTCGATTACCTGATTTGCGAGAGCACCTACGGGAATCGGCTGCACGAGCATACGATGTCGCCCGAGGATGCGCTAGCCGACATCATCCAGCGTACGTGTATCGATATTCCGGGGCGACTCATCATCCCGTCGTTCAGTGTGGGTCGGACGCAGGCGCTGCTGTACACCCTGAACCGGCTTTATACCGAACGGAATTTTCCGCCCATCAAGGTGTTTTCGGATAGTCCGATGGGTTACGAGAGTACCAAAATTTACCTGCAGCACGTAAAAATGCTGAACGGCGAAGCCCGGGAGTTTTATAAGGAAAACGAAACCCTGTTCGATTTCCAGAATTTCCAGTTTCTCGAATCGTCGAAAGCCAGCAAAGCCGTCTCGAATTACGCCGAACCCTGTATTATCATTTCCTCGTCGGGCATGGTCCAGGGCGGACGGGTCGAATACCACGTAGCCGAAAATATCAGCAACCCCTACGCGACCATTCTGATCATCGGCTACTGCGCCGAAGGAACCCTCGGCTGGCGGTTGCTTAACGGGCAGCCGACGCTGAGTATCAAAGGAAAAGAGCACCAGGTACTGGCCAATGTCGAGAAGATTGACGTGTTTAGTGGGCACGGTGACCGCAACGATTTGATTCATTTCGTAGGTATGCAGTCGCCCGAAACCCTGAAACGGATTTTTCTGGTGCATGGCGAATACGAGAGCATGGAGTCCTTCCGCGATACGCTGGCCGAAGAAGGATATCCACAAGTGATTATTCCGAAAAAAGGCGAAAGCTTTGAACTATAAGTTGACAGTCAATAGTCGTTAGTACGGCTAATCCCTATTGACTATTGACCATTGACTAATGACTTTTGATGAGAACATACCTCGATTTTGAAAAACCCATCGCCGATCTTGAAGCGCGGCTGGAAGAAACCAAAAAGTTAGCTCATACCAGCAATGTCGACGTCAGCGAGGCCGTGAACGTACTCGAAAAGAGTATCGATAAGCTTCGCCGGGAAATTTTTCAGAACCTGACCCGCTGGCAGCGCGTCCAACTGTCGCGCCATCCCGACCGGCCTTATACCCTCGATTACATTTCGCTCATGTGCGATCAGTTTATCGAACTGCACGGCGACCGTACCGTGCGCGACGATCCGGCCATGGTGGGTGGGTTCTGCGAACTCGATGGGCAGACTGTCATGATTATCGGGCAGCAGAAAGGGCGGAATACCAAACAACGGCAATACCGGAACTTCGGTATGCCCAATCCGGAAGGCTACCGGAAAGCGCTGCGACTGATGAAGCTGGCTGAAAAATTCAACAAGCCCATCATTACCATGATCGACACGCCGGGCGCGTTTCCGGGGCTGGAGGCCGAAGAGCGGGGCCAGGGCGAGGCTATTGCCCGTAACCTCCGGGAAATGTTTATGCTGACGGTGCCCGTTATTTGCATCATCATTGGCGAAGGGGCATCGGGGGGCGCGTTGGGTATTGCCATCGGCGACCGGGTCTGGATGCTCGAAAATACCTGGTATTCGGTTATCTCACCCGAAAACTGCTCCACGATTCTGTGGCGTAGCTGGAATTTTAAAGAGCAGGCGGCCGAAGCCATGAAGCTGACCGCCCGCGACATGCAGCTGAACAAATTGGTCGACGAAATCGTGGAAGAGCCGGTTGGCGGAGCGCACAACGACCATCAGGCCATGGCCAGTCATCTGAAAGCAGCCATTCTGAAGGCACTAGCCGAACTGAACGCCCTGGACCCTCAGGCGCGAATCGATCAGCGGATCGATAAGTTCTGCTCGATGGGCGTCGTTGTCGAATAACTCGTAACCTGGTAAGTTGAATCGCTGAAAGACAAGCGTAGCCACCGGTGGCTGCGTTGCCTGGCGGAAGCTTGTACGCGTATGATTGAAAGAAAACTGTCCCTGATTTCGTATGGATTAATCACGGTTACTTTTTTTCTCCTTCTTTATTTTTCATTTACCCTGCAGGCCAGGGGCGACGAGGGCGGGGGGTATCTGGTCGCCTTTCAGCAGGCCTACCAGAAATTACCGGGGCTGGATATGAGTCCGGCCTGGTCGATTTCGTCGTTCTATTTATGGGTCATTGCTATTATCCAGTACGGCTTAGCCAACCTGGATGTGCTGGGCGACTACCTGCTGCTGATCGGACGGACGCTGTCGCTGCTCTGCTGGCTGACCCTGGTGTGCATCCACGTAAGAGCCGAAAAATACAAAGCGCTGGCGATTCTGTTCAACCCGTTCGTGCTGATCTACGCCAGTCGGGCGCATCCGTTATTGCCCGCTATTCTACTGTTCTACACGTTCTGGACCCTGATCCGTCGGCAAAAACAAATCGGGCTGCTGTTTCTGCTGTTTGCGGTTAATTTTCAGGTGTTTACGGGTGGCGCCATCGGGTATTTCATGCCCACCTTTCCGCTTCAGAAAAAAGAAGTGATCCGGGTGCTGATTTTCGGCCTCGTTGCCATCTGTGGCGTGCTGATCACCTGGTATACCTGGAGCGGGATCTACCCCAAACAATTCGTCAATCATTATTTTTTTCAGCATTACCACGTCAATGGCAAACCTTCTTTCGGGTATCTGTTTACGGTGTTTCTGCTGGCGGGTACGACACTCTGGATCAGCGGCAACCGGAACTGGGCCGATATCCGGGCTCACCGGACGTATTCGCGGGCGGTGGTGGGGCTGGTTCTTCTGGCGGTCATCATCCTGTACTTCATTGCCAACATCACTGCCATTGCCCGCGAAGGGAGCCAGGTAATTCTGGGCCAGTACTATCAGCTTGGCTGGGTTATTCTCTACGGACTGGTTGGATTAGGCTGGCTTCGCGTACACCGCGATCACTACCAATTATTTTTCGGTCTGCTGGGGGCCGCCGTTTTATTAGTCACGCTTCCCTATCTTTACGAGCGGATTTCCATCTTCGCGACCATTGCTCCCTGTTTAGCCTGGTGCGGAATTACAAAAAGAGAAGCGCAGCAGCCCCGCCTGTTGCTGACCCTGTGTTGTGTTTTTGTAATCAGCTGTGTTATCTACCAGATCTACGGTTCGCTTTGATTTAATGCTATCTACCCGATGAAACTATCGATAATTGTACCTGCCTATAATGAAGGGAAAACCATCGAGCGAATACTGAAAAAACTGGTTGAGATTCAATTACCGGCGCAGGTCGATCGGGAAATCATCGTCGTAAATGACTGTTCGAAAGATAATACGGAGAGCGTCGTTACAAACTTTATTCGCCTGAATCCAGCCACCGAAATGCAATACGTGGCTCACGCCGTCAATCAGGGCAAAGGCGCGGCTTTACACACGGGTATCCAGCAGGCGAGTGGCGATTACCTGATCGTGCAGGATGCCGACCTGGAATACGACCCGGAAGAGTTCAATATTTTACTGAAGCCCGTTCTCGATGGTTTTGCCGATGTCGTATACGGCTCCCGGTTCATGGGGGGGAATGCGCACCGGATCCTTTTCTTCTGGCACACGATCGGTAACAAATTCCTGACGTTTCTGAGTAATATGTTTACCAATCTGAACCTGACGGATATGGAAACCTGTTACAAACTATTCCGTTCGGACCTGATCAAGCAGATACCCTTACACGAAAAACGGTTCGGTTTCGAGCCGGAAATCACCGCTAAAATCTCGAAAGTACCCGGCATTCGTATCTATGAAGTGGGCATTTCCTACTACGGCCGGACCTACGAAGAAGGGAAAAAAATCAACTGGAAAGACGGCTTCCGCGCCATCTACTGCATTCTCCGCTACGGGCTGTTTGGATAAACTTGCTACCACGAGAACAACCTCATTGGGTGTATTAAGCGAACCGCTTGATGTCGCTGTGATAGCGTGTTGCGTCTAATAGAAGTAATACGATGATAGATGCGAATCAGTTGATTTGGTAATTTATTGATTATCAGAGAACGGCCGTACTACAAAATGTCTTTTTGTACTAAGACAAGGTATCCTTTGATGCCCATTCTATTTACCAGGCAATCTTATCCAGGAATTCCTTGAATTTTTCAATCAGCTTGCCTTCTGAATACCGTCTTTTGAATTCAGGTTCAGTGGATGGACCAGAGTAATAGCTAAAAAGCCACTCCACGCCCCTGTCAGATAGCTCATAATCAATGTGTAGGGATTCATTAAGGGGGCTTATTTGATCATAAATGCTCACCACTAAATCATAGTGGGACGTATAGGCAAACAGCCGCTGTGATACCCCGCTCTCAATTATTTACTTAATCAGATTCAACATTTCCATCCTTTCGGGGACGTTCAATAAATCATTTTCTATGTCCTTCCAGGATTTAGAGTTGGTAAGGTACGGAAATGAATTAACTCGCATCAGTTCTAGTGTATAAAGTGACATTAGAAAATTGTTTCCATATGATGCAGCTGCTACATTTAGGTATTCTGACGGAGGACGCCTGGTGGCACAATCAACTCCTGCATCTTCTTCAATCACAATCAGTTTCCGAACCCTGCGGACCGAAAGCCCCTGTGCTTTTTGACTTTTAACTCAGCCTCCTGAATCAGGCCGACGTTCCTGACTGTCAACTTTGCCATCTTCCTTGCTGCTTTGTCTGCAAATCTAACGCTATCTTTGGCTTCCGGTTCATTTATGCCTTGACCGGAACAGTACGAATGGAGTCTACACTGAACAAAACCACCCTCAAAAACCTCATTTTCGATCTCGGTGATGTGATCATCCCAATCGACATGACCGCCCCAATGCGCAATTTTGCCATGCTGGCCAACCTGCCCGAGCAGGAAGTCATGGCCATCTGGAAGCAGCATAACATCCTGAGCCAGTACGAAACCGGCCTGGTGGACGACGATGCTTTCCGGCAACACGTGCGCGAAGTGCTTCGAAATCAACACGGCACCTCCGACCGCTGGGCCGACGAAGTAATCGATACCGCCTGGAATACGGTCCTGCTGGACATTCCTGTCGAGCGGCTGGAGCGGATCAAGGCGCTGAAAGGCCATTATCGCGTGTTTTTGCTCAGTAATACCAGCCCGATCCACATTCGGCAGGTGAACAAGGTGCTGACGGACATGGGCCAGCCGACGCTGGAAGACCTGTTCGAAAACGTATTTTATTCTTACGCCGTCCGACTGATGAAGCCCTCGCCCGAAATTTATCGGCATGTACTGAGCCAGGCTGGGCTGGAAGCCAACGAGACGGCGTTTTTCGACGACAACGGCGCGAACATCCAGGCCGCTGCGGAGTTAGGTATTCAGGCTGTACACGTGCAGCCTCCGAAAACAATTCTGGATTATTTGAAAGACCTGGGATAGAGCGGGCAGCCCCTGCGCTTCCCCAGTGGTTGGGCGGGTTCTTCCCCGCATTACGTACATGAATCAACGCACAAAGACCTACCTCCTGCATGGAGGTCTTTTTTTAATTACCCTGGTGACCACCACCCTGGCCGGGGCCGAGTGGATGTTCGGTGGGTTATTCATTCCGTTTGAAGGAGTGAAGCGCCTGGGCTGGCACGAGTTTCTGGCCGGGTTTCAGTTTTCCGGGCCGTTTCTGGCGATTCTGACGGTTCATGAGTTCGGGCATTATTTCACGGCGAAAGCCAACCGGGTTCGGGTAACCCTTCCGTATTATATACCACTCTGGCTAGGGCTGGGGCAGAGCATCGGTACGCTGGGTGCCTTTATCCGCATCAAAGAATATATCGACAGTCGCCGGAAGTATTTCGACATCGGTATTGCCGGTCCGCTGGCAGGCTTCGTGCTGGCGCTGGTGGTGCTATGGTATGCATTTACGCACCTGCCACCGCCGGAATTTATTTTCACGATTCACCCGGAGTATAAAAAATGGGGACTCGATTACGCTAAATATGCGTATCGGAATCTGCCGGAAGGAGCCGCCGTGGGCCTGGGCGACAACCTGCTGTTTCATTTTTTTAAAACCTACGTAGCCGACCCAGCCCGCGTGCCACATCCGTACGAGATGGTCCACTATCCGTTCGTGCTGGCCGGTTATCTCGCCCTGTTTTTCACGTCGCTAAACCTGATCCCGATCGGTCAACTGGATGGCGGTCATATACTGTACGCGCTGATCGGGCGAAAATGGTTTGGCTGGGTATCGCCGATCTTATTTATCGGGTTTGCTTTTTACGCCGGGCTCGGCATCTTCAAACCGACGGATTTTGCCATTCCGTCCGACGAAGCTTTTTTTTCGGAACTGCTCTACTTCGGCCTGTACGTCGTCGTGTTGTTTCTGGCATTTGCACGTATCAGCGAAAGCCGCATCACCTCCCTGCTCATTACGCTCAGCATCGTCGTCGCGCAGTTACTGGTTTCGTGGTGGCATCCCGACTGGGAGGGATACCCTAGCTTTATGGCCTTTGCTTTTGTGCTGGGCCGGTTTCTGGGCATTTATCATCCCGAAACGGCCCTGGAAGAACCACTGGGCTTTACCCGTAAAGTACTGGGCTGGATTGCCCTGCTGGTTTTTGTGCTGTGCTTCAGCCCGCGCCCGTTTCTGCTCTGATAACCGGCCGACTTCCTGGTTTACAAACCGGGGAAGTCAAGTAAATTTTCTTATCTTACCGTCTCATAATGAACCTTCTATCTACGACTTTATGGGGCTTTTTTCCAGGCAACTTTCCGATGCTGAGCTGATAGCAGGTATCCGGGCGGGCGGGGCCAAGCGTCGATTTTCCGAGAATAAGCTGTATGAGAAGTACCGGTATCTCATCGCGGATGGTACGCATAAGCATCGTCTGACCGAAGAAGAGTGCGCCAGTGCGTTTTCCGATACGATCATGAGTATCATCGATCACATCGTTTCTGGGCAGTTCGAAGGCCGTTCGGAACTGAAAACGTACCTGTATCAAATATTTTCTAACAAATGTGTTGACGCAATCCGGAAAAAGACGACTAATCGGGGGAAGGTGCACGACGCGGCATCGCTCGATGATTCGCTCATGCAACTGCCCGACGAATCGCGGTCTATTGTCGAAAGCCTGATCGCGCAGAGCTACATCGAGCGGTTGCGGCAGTACCTTAACGAACTGGGCGACAAATGCCGCGACATGATCATGTGGGGCGGAGAAGGCTACTCAGACGAGGAAATTGCGCAGATGATGGGCTATAATTCGGCCGCGGTGGCAAAAACCAGCCGCCTACGATGCCTGGAAAGATTACGGAAACGCTTTCACGACACACCATGAATACCGATCTGGAAACGATTGAAAATTACCTGACTGGCCAGCTCCCGCCCAACGAACGAGCCCAGTTTGAAGATGCCCTCCGAACCGACCCCGCCCTGGCCGAGTCGCTGGCGTTTTACCTAATGACGAAGCAGGCCGTTCGCGAGGAGCGCCGGGCCGAACTGGATGCCCTTCGGAACCAGACCGAACGGGTTCACCCGCTCTGGAGCGCCCCCATGCGCTGGGTCGCAGCCGCCAGTGTGGTGTTGTTTTTAGGCGTGGGCTGGTACTTTTTCCAACTGTCCGACTCGGCCAATACGGCCAGCCAGTTAGCCGATGCCTATATCAGTCGGCATTTCGAAAGCCTCCAGACAACCATGGACGCTGGACCGTCTGGCTCACGCACGACAGATAGCCTCCGGACGGGCATCGACCGGTTCAACCAGAATCAGCTCGCCGAGGCCGACGCTATTTTTGAGGATGTACTGAAACGCCAGCCCACCAACGACAGCGCCCTGAAGTATGCGGGCATTGTAGCGCTTCGCCAGGGCAACTATGATCAGGCCATTACGCTGTTTCACCACCTGAGTCAGCAGACGGACCTGTTCGCCAATCCTGGTACGTTTTACGAAGCTCTGGCGCACCTGAAGCGCGGCCAGCCCGCCGACCAGATCCAGGCGAAAGAACTGCTTGACGAGGTAGTTCGTAAAAATCTGGAGGGCAAGAAAGAGGCTCAGCGGCTATTGGAGGCATTATAACAGACGCATTCCCTAGCAATAGGCTTAACGTCTGAACAAGTCATTATTGGTTAAACAGCAACAAAGTCGGACAAATTTGTCCGACTTTGTTGCTGTTTAACCCGGCGACTACGACTAAGTCAGTGATTCATTAAAGTGCTGTTATCAACCCCGGCATCAAGGTACTATAAAAGCAAACTATCATTTGAACGAAATTAACCGTTGAATAAAAGTTAGGTTGTAAAGTTGTTTGGCGGGCTGATTACCAGGAACTTGTTCGTTAGATGGCTGGCTGAATAGCACATTATTTCACAACATCTCCCACTTATTAAACTCATGCGATCCCTAGGCCCCACACCCGACTCTGAACTGCCTTTTGTGCCAGAAGATATGGCCAGACCCTGCTGTGCTGATAAAGAAAATCTCAGAGAGATTTTTCCGAAACCATTCGTGATTGAAAACAGCCTCTTTAAGATTCCTGATGAATACATCATCATGAGTCAGGTAGGCGAATCACTAGATTTTCTGGAAGTTGAGAAAGAATATATCTTAACCAGTGACGGACATATTTTCAACGTAACTGTCGAACGGAACAACTCATTTGGCGAGCAGGGACGAACATTTGTTTTATTGAAAGGCGTAAATGGGAGCGATCTGCGTGGTATGGCGACCTTTGACCAACTGGATGTTTTTAGTTCAGATAGTAACGAAACAATTGTCCTAAATAACGAGCAGATTGGAGTCAATCGTTTAGGGCAGATTCACCCGGGGCCGACGGGCGGATCTGGTAGCAGCGAAGGTTATCCAAATGCTTATGGCATTAGTCGGCCAGTTGTACCGGTGGACACTTCTTCAACGGATGAGCACACTGATTATAAGCGAGAAAAACCTGTAGAAAGGCCTGCTTACTATGATTATTGCTCAATCAGTGTTGCAGTTTTGGATTCAGGTTTACTGGCTAATACTATCAAATATAGGCAAGATAACGAGGAGAGGTCCAATGGATGGAACTTTGTAGCCGACAACGCAAATACTCATGATGACCACCCGGAAGCGCACGGAACTCGTATTAGTTTAATTATCAATTATATATGTCCGTCGGCTGAAATACTTCCAGTAAAAATTGCTCAAGCCAGTGGTGCCTGTGAACTATATGACGTACTATGTGGACTAGAGTACGCACGCGTACAGAAAGCTCAGATTATCAATGCCAGTTTCAGTTTTAAAATTGCACCTGATAGGACGATTCCGCTCCTGAAAACCATGATAAATGCGCTAAAGAAAGAAAATATATGGGTAATAGCCGCTGCGGGCAACGCAATCCAGTACCCAAAAGATGCTTTAGGCAACACACCACCACTGGGCGAAAATGCACCGCTTAATCTACCTGCCTGTTATAGTCGGAACAAGAGTAAAAACCGGATTGTGACAGTAACGACTGTGAGCTGTACCCGAAAATTGAAGCAAGTTGATGGACATTCTGAGGTGAAAGTAACGAAGTTAAAGCTGGGAGAATGCTATTCAAAAAAGTTTGTGGATGTAGGAGCTGTTGCGAACGGGTTCAAAAAACAACCCTTTGTTATAGACGACCATTCATTTCAGGCACCAGACTTTGAGGCTCGGCCCGGCACATCATATGCGACAGCTTATGTTACCGGTATTGTTGCTACTATTTTGTTAAGAAATATTGGCTACGACAAGAAGCAATTGATGCGAAAACTGACTATGAAAAAGCATCATAAACTGCAAGAAGGAATTCGAGATGGAAATTGCATCAAGGTATAGGCGTCAACTGATTTGTCTATTCGTTTATATCGGATATTCAGCTAGTCTACAGTTGTTTGCCCAAGCTCAAGCCAATAAACGGTTTGAGCTTACGGCTTTTTATAAGCAAGCAACAACAGAAGCAACTCCTGAGAAAATAAAACAATTGACTAGGTTGATTAAGCAGTGGGAGGAAAATCGTTTATCTCCCGATTCAACTTATGTTGATGTTCATCTTGATCTAGCAAAAGCTTTATCAGACAATCAACATCGAATATCTGCAATTTCACTTCTAACCAAGGTAATTGCTTTTTATCGAGAATCAGCTACTGGTTTAAAATCAGAAGATTTAATTAAAACTTATTACCGCTTAGGGGTTTGCTACAAGGATGATGGAAACTTTGCGATAGCTCGTCAAACATTGGAGCGTGGTATTCAAATTAGTCAATTGATAGGACTTAGTCGCTGGGTATCGTATATGCATAGCAATTTAGCCTTCTTGTTCTATCAATCTGGGGATTACGAGCGAGCCTTAATACAGGCCGAAAAATCAATCGAAATTGGAGAGGTTGTTCATAGTGATCGGGCTATTGCCAATGGACTTTTTGAAAAAGCCAAGGCACTTCGCGAACTGGGGCGTATTCGGGAAACCCGGCCTGATCTGGAAAGAGCTATTCGGCTGGCCGAACATAATCAGGAATTAGTGTATGATTTATCGCTTTATTATGTCACGTTGGCGTATGTCTGTAAAGCTGAAGCTAAAACTGATGAAGGAATTCTCCACTTCCAGAAAGCAATTTCACTTAATAAAAGCTTGAATGACAGCCTTGGCATTGCAATGAATAATGCTGACTTTGGTTATTATTTATATAATCTGGGCCTTTATAACGTAGCCGCTAATGTGTTACAAGAAGGGATAAGATTTAGTCTTGCGCCTTATATTACAGCCCGCACATGGGATAACTTAGGGGCTGTATATTGGAAGAAAAACCAGTATATAAAAGCGTTAGATGCGTACCAGCAAGGGTTGCATACGTTAACGCGAGATTTTCAGGGCTCGGACCGGAACTCGTTACCAACGACCAATTCTATTCAGTCGGCTGCCTACAAGGAATATCTCCTCACCCTGATTCAGGACAAAGCCGATACCTGGCTCGATTATGCGAAAGCGACGAACAATCCCCAGCGGTTTCAATACGCGCTCGATACATACAAGGTCGCCGATCAGATGATCGATTTTATGCGCTGGGAGCATACGGGGCAGCAGTCGAAACTCTACTGGCGCAACAAGACGCGGGGCTTATACGAACGGGCCATCGAAACCTGCTTCCAGCTCAGCAATACCGAACAGGCATTCCGGTTTCTGGAAAAAAGTCGGGCGGTGATGCTGGCCGATAAACTGAACGAACTCGGAGCCCGGCAGCAGCTTTCTCCGCAGCAGGTACAGGAAGAAGAACGGCTGCAGCAAGCCGTCGCGCGTCAGCAAACCAAACTGGTCGCAGTTAAATCAACCAGTAGTGCCGAGTACAATACGGCCCGGCTGGCGCTGTTTGCCAAACAGGATAGCCTGACGACCTTTCTCAAACAACTGGAGGTATCGAATCCCGCTTATTACCACTATAAATACGACAACACGACAGCCTCGCTGCCCGATTTACAGCGATATCTGAAAACGCAGCAGGGTTCGCTCATGACGTATTTCGTTGGTGAAAACGCCCTATACGTTATGGGTATTACGGGCGATACCGTGATCCTGCATAAACAAGCCGCCGGCTCTTACACGCAAACCGTGCGGGAGTTCACGACCCTGCTGGCTGACCCCGAAGTCATGAACAAAACGGCTCAGGTCGAGCGGTTTCGGCGACTAAGCCACAGCCTGTATCAGCAGTTACTGGCTCCGCTGTCGCTACCCAACGGCCGGGTGATTGTTTCGCCCGATGGCGGCTTTATCCCCTTCGATGCGCTCAGTCGTTCGCCCAGTCAGTTGCGGTATGCCGTCGACGACTATGCGTTCAGTTATGTGTACTCGGCCAGCCTGTGGCTCAAAAACCGATTATCCAGGGTCCGGGTCCCCGGCTATGCGAGAGGTCGGTTTCTGGGCGTAGCACCCGTGCAGTTTGCGCCGTCGCTCAAACAGGTGGCGCTGGTCAACGCCGATGCAGCCCTTGTACCGATCGCCGAACGCTTTACCTCGCCAACGCTATTGACGCATGGGGCAGCTACCCGCCGGAATTTTCTGGATAAAGCCGCCGATGCCCAGGTCATTCACTTGTTTACCCACGCAACCGCCGACAGTACCAATCAGGAACCGACACTTTACTTCGCCGACTCGACGCTCCGTCTCTCCGACTTCGGCGACAAGGCCCTGCCCAATGCCGAACTGGTTGTACTAGCCGCCTGTAAGACGGGCATTGGTGCCGTTCAGCAGGGGGAGGGAGTCTTCAGTCTGGCACGGGGGTTTGCGGCCCTGGGCGTTCCAAGCGTACTGACGACCCTCTGGAGCGTCCAGAATCAGGCAACCTACGAGCTGACAGACCGGTTTTATCAGCACCTGGACGAAGGGCTGCCTAAAGATGTTGCCCTGCAAAAAGCCAAACAGGAGTGGCTTGCCAACGCCGAGGGGGCCGGCGTCCTGCCGAATTACTGGGCGGGCCTGATCGTCGTGGGCGATGCCGAGCCACTGCCGCGGCTGAACCTTGCGCTGTGGGGCAGTTTTGTGGTGGTATTAACCCTGGTTGCCGGATTGATTTTCTGGCACGAGCGTCGACGTCGACCGGTTAAAGCGTCAGTTTCAGTTCATCAGCCAGTTTAAAAACCTCTTTCAGACACTGGGCGGTCAGCACGGCATCTTCCAGGGCGTTGTGAAAGCCGTCTTCGCGGGCGAAGCCAAAGTAATTGGCAATAGCCGTCAGGCTTAAGCGGTCCGGAACCTTGCGGCCGTTGGCTTTCAGTACCCGGAAGGTAAAGTAAGCCAGAGTGTGCAGATCGAGCAGTACGCGCGAGTAGGGCCATTTCTGTTTTTCGTACCGATAGGCTTCTTTCAGAAAATTGATGTCGTTGATCACGCTTTGACCGCAAATGATCACGTCGCGCAGAAAGGGCGTTCGGTCGAGCTGACCTTTGGGGACCCGGAGCCCTAGTTGGGTGCAGATCCATTCTTCCATCTGGGGCAGCACGTCGTAGATCATCGGCGCATCGTCCAGATCAGCCAGGGACAGGTTATGGATTTTTTCGGATGACGATGAAAACGCTTCCTCGTTTTCGGGATACACATTCGTCAGGTACCGGCCTTTTTCTGCCCAGTTGTCGTCGAAAAGAACCGCCCCAATCTGAATAATTTCGTTATAGTCCGGCTCGGGGCCGGTCATCTCCAGGTCAAGTACTAAAAAAGGCATAGTGTATAAACCGATGCGTTGTCAAGTTCCATCGGCTGTGCAAGATAACGGTCAGGAGATTGTTGGCCTAGTTAGTTTGTACAATTTGGTATGACCCCTGCAGGGTCACATATTTATAGAGAACAGATCAGCTACAAATATGTGACCCTGAAAGGGTCATACTGCCGCTGATATAACATCTAAATGTACTTTCATGAGTTTGATATTGTGAAAAATAAAGCCGTAATTTTTCGGCATCGAAACTTTTAGACGCTTATCCTGGTTTTACTACCAACTACACCAGAAAGCCCCGGCAGAGATACTGTCGGGGCTTTCTTCATTTGCTACAGTAGGCCAATGATTTCTTACATCGATTCGCCCCAAATGTATTTGCTGAACCAGCGATAATTCTCCTCCATGACCTGCCGCATCGACTTGGGTTTAGTGATGCCATGGCCAAATCCTTTATACACCACCATCTTTACAGGGACCCCTTTGTCTTCCAGCGCCAGCCGCAGCTCATACGCGTTGGCAATGGGTACGCGCCGGTCCAGCTCGCCATGCTGAATGAGCGTCGGTGTTTTTGCCCGACTGATGTAACTGATGGGGGAGGTCTTCTGATAAATGTCGGCATTGTCCCACGGGGTGCCCTGTAGGTATTGTCGCGTAAACGGAGTAATGTCGGTGTTCTGGTAGTACGTGGCCCAGTTTGAGATACCGGCGCCTACCGACGTGGCTTTAAAGCGATCGCTGTAGGTCGTAATAAACGCCGAAATGTAGCCCCCCTGGCTCCAGCCCATAGCCCCGACCCTGTCTTTATCGACCATACCTTTTCCGATGAGGTAATCGACACCCGAAATCACATCGTCGTAATCACCCAGCCCCAGGTTCTTGACGTTCAGCGCCCGGAATTTAGCCCCGTAGCCCGCCGACCCCCGGTAGTTGGGCCGCAGCACCAACGCTCCCTTGGCGGCAAATAGCTCGACCGGGTAGTAGCGATCCGCCGTTACCGAAGGTAGGTCGATGCCCGTAGGGCCACCGTGAATAACCACCAGCAGCGGATATTTTTTGGCCGGGTCATACTTGGCGGGTTTGATCAAAATTCCCTCGATCATATTGCCATCTACGGATTTCCAGCTGATAACTTCGCGGGTAGCGGTTTTGAAAGGCACCAGTTGTTTGCCCATATCCGTCAGAGTTTTGGGCGCAAACGCCAGCAGGGCCGAGGTCTGAATTTCGGCGTATTGGTTCGGCAGGGCGCTCACGAAGGCCATTTGCCGACCGTCTTTGCTGAACGAAAACTGGGAGGCCAGTAAATTGTCGGGTTTGGTCAGACGATCTATTTTCTGAGTAGTGGGATTCAGCCGGTACAGATGAGCCGTCGTTTTCTGGTAACCCCCGAACAAAATGCCGTCGGATGTCCATTCGAACAGATTCGCATTTTCGTCGAAGGGGCTGGTCAGCACTTTCGGCGTACCGCCGGTGGCCGGAACGGTAGCGATGAGCCGGTTGGTGTAAAAATAATAGTCGTTTTCGTTGGCGGTCGTAAAGGCGATCTGCTTGCCGTCGGGCGACCAGACCGGGTTCTGATCGGGGCCTTTAAGCGAAACAATCCGGTGGGTTACAGTATCGCCAAGTGTCAGCACGTACAGATCCGAGGTGTGACTGTTGACCAGATCGGGGTTTTTCGACGCATCGAATGCAATTTTCTTCCCGTCGGGTGATACCGCAAAGCTACCGACCGAAAACCCGATGCCTTTGGTCAATGCTTTTCCCTGAGAGGGTTTCTCATTATCCAGACTATCGAGCAGGTACAGGTGCACCATCTTGTAATCGTCGCGGACAACCTCGTAGTCGCTGTATTTTTCTTTCCGGTCTTTATCGGTTTTCGCGTCGGGCACGGTAGCCGAAAACACAATCTGCTTACCCGTCGGCGACCATTCAAACGCCGTTACGCCCGTTTCGAATTTCGTGAGCGGTCGGGCTTCCCCACCGCTCGGACTGATGATATATACCTGCGATTTATCGTCGCGGGTGGACAGAAAAGCGATCCATTTGCCATCGGGTGACCAGGCCGGGCTGCTGTTCGATTTTTTGGAACGAGTCAACTGAAACCGCTCGTTGCTGACCGTGCTGGCCAGCCAGATATCGGTGTCGTAGGCATTTTCTTCCCAGTTGGTTCGGGTAACGGTATAAGCGACCCACTTGCCGTCGGGTGAAAGTTGTGGGTTCGAAACGCTCTTCATAGCGATCGACTGATCGATGGTGGGCGTCTGCGCAAAGGTCATGCGCATACTGACCAGCAGGATTAGCTGGGCGAGCTGGTAACGGAGTTTCATGCGAGGAAGTGATAAGTACCCCTGAAAATAACCAACTCCGGTCAGAATTGAAAATTATCGCGGCCGGGCTGGCGAACCAGTTTTAATCCGCATTTTTTAACGCCCATACGGATTGAAACTGGAACGACAGCCCGGCCGCGATACCGCTTACTTCAACCGCTCTATAATTTTACCGATGTCGGTGCTGACCTGTTGAATGAAATTGAGTTGCTCGACCAGGACCCGATCGTCGGTAGTTGGCAGGGGTTTTTCAGTTTCAGGACCGGTTTCGGGCAGTGGATGGGCTACCTCGACGCCCAACCGCCGTAAACTTTCGGTAAGTGTAAACAGCGCCCGCTTAACGGGACGAAGCAGCAAAGATGGGTAACACTTGGGCTGCCCAGTCACCTGTGCTGACGCAATGGTCGCAATGTTGGCCGACAGAATGTGATTCAGCACCACGAATTCGTAAATCAGTTTTCCGTTCCGCTGCTTGCGTTTGGGTTCTGAAAGCATCCGGTCGAAAGCCGCCGACAGGTTGGCCGAAGTAACGTAAATTTCTTTGCGTGCCAGTTTGTAATCGACCAGTCGGATCGCTTTCCCCGACAGGCTGTCGAGCAAAAGCTGTAGGTAACGGACATTGGCGTTGAGGACGGTCTGCATGGGGGTTTTTAGTTGCTCCGACTCCCACTGCGGGAACAGTAAATAGCTGGCCAGAAACGCGATGATACCACCCAGCAGGGTGTCGAAAAATCGCTCTTCGGCGGCTCCAACGTAACTGACACCCAGAAAATTGAACAGGATCAGGATAAAAGGCGTCACGCAGATCACCATCACGATGTAGTTGATGCGCTGGGCACTGTAGGTTCCCAGCATCAGGAGCACCATGCAGCCAAACTGTACCTGTTTGTTGGGCAGATAGGTCAGAATCAGTACGCCAATGATTCCACCGGCCAGCGTGCCGATGATCCGTTCGATGTTTCGTTGTTTGGTGAGGCTGAAAGCAGGTTTCAGAATAACCGAAATGGTTAACAGCACCCAGTAACTATGGTGACCGTAGGGGAGGAGCTTGGTAATGACGAAACCAACCAGCATGGCGATACCGACCCGGATCGAATGCCGGAACACGGAAGATTCGAGCGTCAGGTTTTCCAGAAAGGACTTCAGATCGATTTCCTGGTGGGAAACGAAGCGCCCGTATTCCATAGCCTCGTTGTCAAGCGGGCTAGGGTTGGGCAGCGCGAGATTTTTCTGCAGGGTCGCAATCCGCTGGCTTACGTTCCGTAAACTGACCAGCACTTTCTTGAGCACCAGCGTGCTACCATCCTGGTCGCCCAGCGCATCGATGTGGCGCTTCAGCCGGTCCAACTGAGGCAGCATATCGACGGGTTTTCGGAACGAAACCGGCGACTGAATGGCCAGCCCGATGTGGTCCAGTTCGACGGAAAGCCGGTGAACGAGCCGGGAAATCTGGTGGAGTACACTCGACTTGCCGAAACGCTCCCGGATGTCGGCATAGTCGTAATACATGGCAATGATCTGCTCGTAGAGATCAACGACATCGACGAACGTCAGCAGCAGTAACCGCCCGGTTCGGGTCGACTCCGTAACGATCCGGCGGCTTTTGAACAACACTTCGCGCACGGCGTCCTGCTTCTCGCTCACGTCGACCTGCTGAGCAATCAGCCGGCGGTAATCTTCGTCTAAATCGGTCGATACATCGTAGAAATCCGCTTTGATGTCCATCAGCTTGGCCATCTCGTGGATGCACTGCCCCAAAGCCTGTTGCGCCAGCCGGTACGGTTGCAGCCCCGAGGCCAGCAAACTGATCGTGCTGTACCAGAGGCTACCGGCCAGTACCAGCCCACTTTCCAGCAGCACACCTTTGGCATCCATCGGTCGGTCGAGCATCAGAATCATGATCAGTAGCGCGGCTGTTCCGACGGAAGTGGCTCGATTGCCATAGATGGCAAACATGGAAAAGAAAAAGCTGAACAGCAGTACCTCCAGGCCCAGCGTGTAGTCGTTCATCCGGGCAAATCCCGTGATGAAGGTGACCGTAAAGCTGATCAGGGCGCTGGCGGCCATGCCATTGCGTCGGTGCATGACCGGACCCGGCGCATCGCTCAGGCTCACGTTCAGCGCTCCCAGCGACATAGCCATACCCGCCGGAAGCTGATCGAATTGAGCGAGTACCAGCGCCGGAAGCAGAATGGACAAGGTTATCCGCAGCCCATCTGAGAAATACTGACTGGACAGAAAATAACTGACTTGTCGGCTCCGCTTGTTCATGCTGGAAAGATAAATGGATCGCGGGCTTCAACCCGTAATCCCCTATGCCGGAAGGGCGCTGGTCTTCCGCTCACCAATTTGTTGGCGCCACATGGCGTAATAAAGACCTTTTTGCTGAAGGAGTTCGTCGTGGCTGCCCGTTTCGACAATCCTGCCTTTTTCGAGTACGAAAATCGTGTTGGCGTGTAATATCGTCGAAAGCCGGTGGGCAATCAAAATCGTAATCTGAGAACCCATCGCCGATACGCTCCGGACGGTATCCGTAATTTCTTCTTCGGTCAGCGAATCCAGCGCCGACGTCGCTTCGTCGAAAATCAGCAGGCGCGGTTGGCGCACCAGCGCCCGGGCAATGGAGAGCCGCTGTTTTTCGCCCCCCGACATTTTGAGCCCTCCTTCGCCGATCTGGGTGTCGAGCCCTTTTTCGGAGCGGGCCAGCAGATGATCGCAGGCGGCTTTGTCGAGCGCGTCCAGCATCTCGGCCTCGGTTGCGTCGGGCCTGACGAAGAGCAGGTTTTCGCGGATAGTGCCCGAAAACAGGTGCGTATCCTGCGTGACGAAGCCAATCTGCCGACGCATCGGGTTGAACCGGATGTCTTTGGTCGATATGTCGTTGTAATAAATTTCCCCGCCAACGGGTCGGTAGAGCCCAACGAGCAGTTTCACCATTGTGGATTTGCCCGACCCCGACGGCCCCACAAATGCAATGGTATCGCCCAGCCCGGCTTCGAACGACACGCCGTCGATGGCATTCTGGGCGGCTCCGTTGTGTCGGAAAACCACATCCGCAAACCGCAGCCGCTCGATGGGGCCTACCTCGATAGGCGATTCAGGATTTCGCTCGATGGGCTTTTCCATCAGTTTCTGGAAGCCACTCAAGCCCGCTTCTGCTTCCCGGTAGGCCAGGATAATGTTGCCCAGGTCCTGTAGCGGGTTGAAGATCGACACCGAAATAAACTGCATCGAGATCAGCTCGCCCGTACTCAGCACGTTCCGGAAAATGAGCCACAGCAGCGTAAACAGCACCGATTGTTTCAGCACGTTCAGCGTGGTGCTTTGCCAGAACGACAACAGCCGTACCCGCCGTACCTTAAACATTTCCAGCTCGAAAATGCGGCCCGTCTGGGCTTTTAGCCGACGGATTTCGGGAAAGGTCAACCCCAGGCTTTTGATCAGCTCGATGTTGCGCAGGGATTCGGTAATCACGCCCGAGAGCAGCGCCGTTTCGCGGTTGATGGACCGTTGGGTGGTTTTGATCTGTTTGCTCAGCAACCCCGTCAGGCCGCCCAGCAGCAGCACACCGATCAGAAATACGGGCACCAGCGCCCAGTGTTTGGTGATGGCGTACCAGATTAGAAACCCCATGCCGACAATCGACGAAAACAGTACGTTGACGAATGAGTTGATGAATTTCTCGGTGTCGGTCCGAACCTTCTGCAGAATTGACAGGGTTGCTCCGCTGCTCTGGTCGCCAAATTCCTGGTACGACAGCCGCAGGGTTTGTTTTAGCCCGTCGTTGAAAATGTCGGTGCCGAATTTCTGCACGACCAGCCGCGTCATGTACTCCTGAAACCCTTTGGTCAGGTTCGACAGAACGGCTACGCCCACCGCAATAGCCAGCAGTTGCAGTACCCCCGTTATTTTCTGGGCTTCCGTTTTCGAGCCGGGGTGGGTAGCGTATTCGTCGATCAGTTTCCCGAAAATAATCGGGTCGACCAGTGCCAGCACCTGGGCTATACCCGCCAGCGCCAGGGCCAGCAGGGCCAGCCAGCGGTACGGTTTGAGGTATTTCCAGAGAATCGGCATAGTAGGGCAAAGGGGGAAGGGCATAGGGGATTGGGTGAGGGGCATAGGGTGACATCATAACCCCCATGCCCCTCACCCAATGCCCCCTGCATCAATACGTATCCAGTTCCTCGATCCGGGCCTGGTGGCGACCACCTTCGAATGGCGTGTCGAGCCAGATCTGAACCAGTTTCAGGGCGGTTTCTTCGCTCATCATCCGTTCGCCCAGCGAAAGAACGTTGGCATTGTTATGCTGGCGGCCCAGCCGGGCAGACTCTTCATTCCAGGCAATGATGCACCGAACCCCCCGCACCCGGTTGGCGGCAATGGCTTCGCCGTTGCCCGATCCGCCGAGAACAATGCCGCGTTCGACGTCGCCAGCCGCTACGGCTTCGGCAACCGGTCGGATAAACAACGGATAATCGACCGACGGGGTTTGGGCGTAGGTGCCTTTGTCGATAACCTCGTGACCGAGGTCGGTGAGCATGTGTCGGATGGCTTCTTTGTAGAGGAAGCCCGCGTGATCGGAGCCAATGGCGATTTTCATGAGTAACTGAAAAAGATAAAACCAGGGCCAAAAGTAGCAGAATCCTGTACGAAGATGAAACCTTAACCGAGCAAACTTGTTCGGAAAACAGACTGGCGGTAATTTGCAGCCCGTCGATCCAATTCACTATGATACCAGCTACTAATCAGCGCCCCCCCGCTACCATCCTGTTTATCTTTGGTGGCAGCGGTGATCTCAATCTCCGCAAGCTTACACCCGCGCTTTACAATTTGTATATAGACGATTACCTGCCCGAACATTTTTCCGTAGTCGGTCTGGGTCGCAGCCCCTATACCGACGAGTCGTTCCGCGAGCGGTTGCTGGAAGGGGTTCAGTCGTTTTCCCGTCGCAAAAACGGCTCCGACGATACCTGGAAAGACTTTTCACCGTCGGTAACCTACCTGCAGATGGACGCTGGCGACGCTGGCGCCTACACGAAGCTGTCCGACTACGTGACCGCCAAACAAACCGAATGGGGCGAGCACCCGAATGTGGTGTTTTATCTGGCTGTGGCTCCTCAACTGGTGCCGGGCATCGCTACCAACCTCGGCAAGTTAGAACTCTGTGGCGACAAGTCGCACGTACGGATCGTGGTTGAAAAACCCTTCGGACACGATCTCAAAACGGCGCAGGAGTTGAACGCGCTGCTCGGAGGCCTGTTTGCCGAAGAACAGATTTATCGTATCGATCACTATCTGGGCAAAGAAACCGTACAGAATATTCTGGCGCTCCGTTTTGCCAACTCGCTGTTCGAACCGATCTGGAACCGGCGCTACGTGGAATACGTGCAGATTACGGCCTCGGAAACGGTTGGCCTCGAAGGGCGCGGTGGCTATTACGAAGGCTCGGGTGCGCTGCGCGACATGATCCAGAACCACCTGCTTCAGGTGTTGTGCATGGTCGCCACTGAAGCGCCCATTTCGTTCGAAGCCAATGAGGTGCGGAATAAAAAAGTAGACGTGCTGAATGCCATTCGCCGGATCAAGCCCGAACAGGTAAAGGATATGGCGGTTCGCGGGCAGTACGGCCCCGGCCAGAAAGACGGTAAAGACATTCCGGGCTATCGGCAGGAAGAGGGGGTAAAACCGGATTCGAAGACAGAGACGTTTGCTGCCGTTAAGCTGTTCGTCGACAACTGGCGCTGGGAAGACGTACCGTTTTACCTGCGGACGGGCAAGTCGCTCGCCGAAAAAATGACGGTTATCGAAATTCAGTTCAAGCCCGCTCCGTACTACGCTTTTCCGGAAGAAGCCACGCACAACTGGCAACCCAACCGGCTGACCATCGGTATTCAGCCAGCCATGGATATCCGGTTGCAGTTCCAGGCAAAACGGCCCGGGCAAACCCTCGCCATCGATCCGGTCGAGATGGTGTTCAGTTACAAGGATGCCTACGAAGGTCAGGAACCGGAAGCTTACGAAACTCTGCTGCTGGATGTTATGACCGGCGACGCGACTCTGTTCATGCGGGCCGATCAGGTCGAATCGGCCTGGCGGGTGGTGACGCCGATTCTGGAAGCCTGGGAGGCCGGAACCCCCGACTTTCCGAACTACGCACCGGGGTCATGGGGACCCGAAGCCGCCGATGAACTGGTCGAAAAAGACGGTTTTCAATGGATGGTAAGAAATAAATAATCAGTAGCTAGTGGTCAGCCATGAACCACTAGCTATTCTCCATAACCCCAACCGCTAAGCCCTATCCCTATGCCCCAACTGGCCGCCCTTTTCGTTGATGACCCAAGCCTGCCGTGGGAGCCGGTAGGTGAAGGCGTAAAACGCAAAATCATGACTTACGATGCTAACCTGATGATGGTCAAGGTAGCGTTCGAAGCGGGGGGCGTCGGAACGCCCCACAGCCATTACCATACGCAGATGAGCTACGTAGCGAGTGGGACCTTTTCCATCATGATTGGCGAAGAAACCCGGACTGTGCGGGCGGGCGATGCGTATTACATTCCGCCAAATGTCTGGCACGGGGCCGTCTGTGAAGAGGCCGGGGTGCTGGTGGATATATTTACGCCCTTGCGGGAAGATTTCGTGTAAAGCAGGCCTTCGGCTGTAAGCCGTCTCACAGTTCCCGATTCCAGCTTCATAACCGTGGCACGGCTCCTGGCCGAAGCCTACAAAGAAAAGGTATGCAACTTATTGTCAAAAAGAACCCGACCGAACTGGCCAAAGCTGCGGCCGACCTGATCACGAAGCGGATCAAAGACGTTCTGAAAACGAACGATCGGTTTACAATTGCCCTGTCGGGTGGAAGCACGCCCAAAGCCCTGCACGAATTGCTGGCCAAATCGCCTTATGTCGAGCAGATTCCGTGGGCACAACTGCACGTTTTCTGGGGCGACGAGCGGTACGTACCGATCGATGACGAACAAAACAACGCAGGTATGGCGTACGATACCCTGCTGGGGCACGTATATACACCTGAAGATCAGATTCATGTATGGCGTACGGACCTGGAACCCGAAGCGGCCGCTGCGGATTACGACCGGGTCCTGCACACCTATTTCGGCGATACCGGCCCTACCTTCGACCTGGTCCTGCTGGGCATGGGCGACGATGGGCATACACTCTCACTGTTTCCGGGGACCGACGTCGTTCACGAAAAAAATGCCTGGACGAAGGCGTATTTTCTGACCAAACAGGATATGTACCGTCTAACCCTTACGGCTCCCGTCGTAAACCGGGCCAGTTGCGTGCTATTCCTGGTAGCGGGCCCTAAAAAAGCAGAACCGCTCAAAGAAGTGTTGCAGGGAACCTATGATCCCGACAAATACCCGTCGCAGGAAATTAAGCCAGCCAATGGCGAGCTGATTTGGCTAGTGGACGAAAAAGCAGCTGCTGATCTGACGTAACGGGTGGTTCAGCCGACCGACTATCCGTAACCAGACTCGTCCTTTATATCTACTCTTTATGCGCATCGTTTCCTGCTGTCTGCTCGCGTTCTTACTGGTAAGGGTCTGTCAGAACGCAGCCGGACAGCAGGATTCTTCGGCCAGAAGTACAGAGGTATACACCGAAATCGGGACCTTACTGACATCAGGCCGGGCGGTGCCTTTCTGGCAACGCGCCAATCAGTACGGGACTGTGCCATTGACCGGTTCGTTGGGTACACTACGACTTGGTATCGCTTCCGACTACCGCCCGTTGCCAGCCCGGCGCGTCGACTGGGGGTTTGGCCTGGACCTGGTGGGGAATACCAGCCCGTCGGGGCAGCAACTGATCATACCACAAGCCTACGTGAAAGCCCGTTGGCGGCAGCTCGAACTCTACGTCGGACGTCGGCGAACGATCCTGGGGCTGGTCGATACCCTGTTGACTTCTGGTTCCTACAGCATGTCGGGAAATGCCCTGCCCTTACCGACCATCCAGATCGGGACGAGGGGGTATGCGCCTATTGGGTTCACAAAAGGCTTACTTAGTGTAAATGCCACTTTCGGCCATGCCTGGTTCGAGTCGGCCAACCGACTGGTCAGCCATACCTTCCTCCACCAGGCTACGCTATACGTCCGGATCGGTAAGCCGACCTGGATGGCCCGGTTTTATGTGGGCGTCAATCATCAGGCGGTGTGGGGTGGGTATTCGCCTTACCTGCCCGCCGGGCTGTCGGTAGATGGGAAATTACCCACTAGTCTGGAGTCTTATTATTACGTGGTTACGGCCAAGTCGGACAGCGATTTGTCTGTCGATGGGCACGTGTCGTCGTTCGACGAAACCAACCGGATCGGAAACCACCTGGGTTCGCTTGATATCGGTGCTGAAGTTGACCTTGGCAATACGACCATACTCCTGTATCGGCAAAATCCGTACGATACCGGGGCTATCGTATACCTGACGACCATTGCCGACGGACTGAATGGCCTGAGTATCCGACGGCGGCAGCCCGGCAGCGGGTTCATCTCCGTCGACCGGGGACTGTTCGAATTTTTGTATACGGGCAATCAGGGCGGCAATCAGTTTGTGATCGATGATCCACAATTGCGCGGCAAGGTCAATTATTTCAACAATTCGCAGTATCAGGATGGCTGGACCACCCGCGCCCACACCATCGGCACGCCGTTTCTGACACCCGAAGGAGATATCCGGCCGTGGTTGCCCTACGGACCGATCATCAACAACCGGGTGTCTGTACTGCATTTCGGCCTGAGCGGACGCATGGGTCGGGAGATAAGCTGGTTGCTGAAACTATCGAACAGCAAAAATGCCGGAACATACGACGCGCCGTTTGCAACGGTACTCAACCAGTTTTCGGGGTTGGTGCAGGTTTCCGCTCCGCTACATTTACCCCTGCTGGGGCGCGTTCGGCTCAACGCCACCGGCGCTATCGATCGGGGAACATTTCTGCCTAATTCGTCGGGATTCTATCTTGGGCTGCGTACCAAGTAAAAGATCGCGGCTTGGTAGCTTACGGGGGCACTTATTATACGGCTTCGAATAATCAGGCTATGGCAAGGTTTTGTGGACAAATAACTTTATTTTTGCCCGTCGGTTTCTCAGAAAAATCCAACTGTACTCGTTCTGCTCCAACTAATTCTTAGAACTTTTCAGTGGCAGAATTCCCGGGCTATCTCAGAAAATCGACTTGCTGGTTCGATATAGCTTCGGGACTTTATCCGTTCTATAAGCTAGCAGGCTGGATCGGAGACGCAACGGATCTTCGGCGAAAGTTTCGTTTATGGGTGGCGATTTTTTGTTGCTGAGCATGGGCAGCGTATACGCTAAACCGCATCTGTACACCATTTATGGCTAAGTTTATTCGTTTTTTACAGACCCTCGACTACATTCGGTTCGTGCTCGGTATCTGTATAATGGTCGATGGCTATCCGCTGATCTTTTTCTTTCGGGATGCGCTGCGGTTTGCCCCTGGAAGTTCGACGTTTACGGCTCTCTGCTTTGGGATGGGGCTGATTATGATGATTCCCTTTACCGTACTGCGTCGGTTGTATCGGCCCAATGAGCAGCTGTTCTGGGTTGGCATCGCTTTTCTGCTGCTCAGCATCACCTACATGTACGTGTACCCCGAACCGGGCGGGAGCGACAAACCCCGGGAACTGATCTGGTACGCGTTCATCTTTATTTTCCTCTTTCTGCTGATCAGCATTCCGAACGATATTATCCGGGTTGCCATTCCGGTCATTGTCTTTTTTACCCTGGTGTCCAATCTGGGCCTGATTTATTCACTGATCAAAGACCCTAGCTGGGCCATTGGGCAGCGGGCTACGATCGTATTGAACAACAGTGATGACGGATCAGGTAATCCGCACGTTTTTGCACGAAATGCCTACATGGGGGTCGTAGCCTGTGCTATCTGGCTCATGCGGCCGGACACCAATTTCCTGTTCCGGCTCCTGTCGCTATTTGCCGGGATCCTGAACATCATTATTCTGGTGCTGACCCAAACGCGCTCTTCGGTTGTCGCGCTGCTGGTGGCGACGGCGCTGTTCATGGCCATCAACGTTCGGCCTGCTCAGATTCGTACGGCTATCCGTGGGCTTTTCAGGCCGATCCCCATCATTGTCATGGCAGCCGGAGTCATTGGGGTGATCCTGTTTTTTCGCCGGTATGGCGACGTTTATTCGGTACTCTACGGCTACGTCCTGAACTTCATGGACCGCAACCTGGAGAACATATACGCGTTTCTGGGGCTGCATGCCAAGGGCGTGGATTACCGGGCTGCGCTGGATGATTCAGTGGCCAACCGGGCGAACAATTTCAATTTTCTACTCAATACCTTTCTTGGCCACGCGCACATGCTCATTTTTGGGTACGGGTATAAGTTTTCGTATCTGGATGTGCCCATCATGGAAGCCTTCACCGATCTGGGTCTTGCGGGGCTCCTGCTGTTTGGTGGTATCAATGTGATGGTGTTGCGGCAGTGTATCCGGGTCATGTACCAGAATCCGAATCCGTGGAATACCTTCCTGGCTTATTTCTACATCCTGGTTTTTGTACAGGTGTTTACCGGAGGACGACCGTTCGAGGTGACCTTCTGGTTTCCGCTGGCGCTGATGATTCGATTTATGGGCGTCGAGCATTTGTTTCCGGCTTACCTGATGGATCATCCCGAGCCAAAACCAATCGAAGAGTCACCGTTTGTGGTTGTCGCCAATGGACAAAGCTGATATTGGCTGGCTCCGAAAGCTCTTCTTAACCAGCGTTTTTCCGAAAAGTCGGAACGCTGAGTCTCTATTTTTTGCAAGCTGTTTATGTTGACTTCCGCCAGCCCCCCGAGAAAAGTATTCAACACGATTCAAATTCTTAGGGGAGTAGCCGCTTTAATCGTCGTCTTTTTTCACCTCACGCTTGGTTACGAACGGCGTGGTCAGGAACTGATCATCGGTGGTCTTTTTCAGAACGGCTTTGCGGGCGTCGATCTGTTCTTTGTGATCAGTGGGTTTGTGATCATGCATACCTCCCACGGCTATTTCGGTACACCTGCGTATTTCGGCTCGTATATGCGTAAACGACTGATTCGCATCTATCCGATCTACTGGATCACCCTGATCATCATTATCAGTGGCCTGCTACTGGTCGAGTTTATCACTAAAAAGCCCATCGACTACCTGCCGACGACCTGGTTTTTAATGGTCAGCTCGTTTCTGCTGTTGCCTAATCACCCCAACATCAATGGAGTCACCTGGAGCCTGAGCTTTGAATTGTACTATTATCTGCTGTTTGGACTGCTGATCGTGGCGAGGCAACTCTGGCCCGTAGTCGCGCTGGTCCTGCTGCTGTCGGGGGCGGGGATTATCTTCCCAACTTTGTTTACCGAACAATTTCCGTCGCTCTACTTCTTTTTTAGTCCCTACAATCTTGAATTTGCTTCGGGTGTGCTGGCCTGGTGGGTGGTCCGGCATTATAAACCAACCACGATCCTGTGTATGGGGTTGCTGGCTCTTTCCGGAATCTGGCTGGTGATGCATGAGGGCACGCTGTTCGAGGAAGCGGCCAGACGGGTGAAACTGTACGGGGTCAGCTCGTTTCTGGTCGTACTGGCTTTTACCGGTCTGGAAGAGAGGGGCTGGTTCAGGCCTTCGTCGATCAACCGGGCGTTTATGAAAATCGGGGATGCGTCGTACTTGATTTACATCACTCACTTTCCGTTTCTCCCGTTTTACAACAAGCTGGTAGTTTCGCTGTCGACCAGTTTATGGTGGCAGCATATTGCCGCTTTTTCGTTCGCCGGTATCATCACCCTGGTTTGCCTAGAACTGCATCGACGGTTCGAAGCACCCCTGGTGAAAAAATTAAATTTACTTTTCAAGCGGGTAAGTCCCAATAACGGTTAACCACACCTGCTCTTTGCCGATGCGCATTCTGATCGTTCATAATATTCTCTGGGCGCACTATAAATCCAGTGTCTTTCAGGCTTTCCAGCATCTTGCCGATCAGCAGCCGGACGTTCAGGTGAAGGTATTACAGATTGCCCGCAACGAGCGGTCCAGGGCCGATCTGGAAGCGAAAACGGATGTGGATACGCCGACCTATTCGTACGACTACGAACTGCTTTTCGATCGGTTTCTGGAAGACGTTGGCCTCTATGAGCGCGCTCGTGTTCTGCTGGCGCGCGCCCGTGCCTTCCAACCCGATGTCATTACCATAACGGGTTATTATGACATGGCGCAGATTTCCCTGCTGCTGTGGGCCCGCGCCCGCGGCATTCGGGTAGTCATGCAGAACGAGAGCACGGCCGCTGACCAGCGGCAGGGCGGCTGGAAAGAACAATTCAAACGCTGGATATTCAGTCAATGCGCCGGATTCTTCTGCTTCGGTACCCAGTCGGCCGATTACCTGCTTCAGTTAGGCGTACCGCCCGGCAAGATTCTGCTTCGGAAAAGCGCCGTCGACAACAACGCACTTCGGAAGGCTTACGAGCGGGCCCTGCCCGGACGAATCCGGGCGCAGCAACGACAGGGTATTCGACCGCATAATTTTGTGTTCGTCGGTCGATTGATTGGGTTTAAAAACCTGCCTACGCTCGTTGCCGCCTTTGCGGAAGCCGTGAAACAATCGGTGCAAGCCGATCGGTGGGGAATGATCATACTGGGTGATGGCCCCGAGCGGGAACCGCTTCAGCAACAGATCGACGCTCTGGATCTGAATAGCCGGATTCGACTTATGCCAGGTCGCCCCTGGTTTCGGGTGCCCGACGTACTGGCTCTGAGCGACGTTCTGGTGTTGCCGAGCCGGTCGGAGCCCTGGGGACTGGTCGTCAACGAAGCGCTTGCCTGTGGCATGCCGGTTATCGTGTCGGATCGTTGCGGGTGTGCTGCCGATCTGGTGCATGAGGGGCAGAACGGCTTTGTTTTCGATCCGGAGCAGCCGGCTCAACTTACAGCTTTACTCAGTCGGTTTATGAAGGAAGGCATCGACTGGCCGCAGATGCGGGCCGCGGCTCTGCAAAGCATCGAACCGTATTCGCCGGAAGCCGTGGCTCAGGATATGCTGAAGGGGTTTCTGACGGTGAGTCAAAAGAAGGCAAGTGGGGCAAATGTATGAGGATACGGACGAGATCGCAGCCTGCCGGTGGTGGGCTGCGGTCGTTTACTTAGCTTATCAGGTATGAAGATATTTTTTTCGGCCGGTTCGTTTTTCCCGGCACAGATCGGTGGCCCGGACAACATCATGTACTGGCAGGCGAAAGCGCTGACGCAGCGCGGGCATCAGGTCTGGGTAACGACAACGGACGACGGCATTGGCCCCGAAGTGGAAAAGGACCGTTGGCTGACAACTGACTTCGGTCGGGGTATTTACGTAAAAACGGCCATTCATTACGCTCCGCTGAAACTGATGCTGGCATCGCTGAAGCCGCTCTGGCAGTGTGAGGTGGTCCATCTGTCGAATATATTTTATCCGGCTTCGTGGCTCCTGGCTCCGCTGGCGCTTCTGTTAGGTAAAAAAGTCGTCTGGACGGTTCATGGCGAATTTGACCCCGACGTACTTATTTACAGTACCCAGCGCAAAAAAGTAGTACTGAGCCTGGTTCGGCTGGTGGCTAAACGAATTCTGTTTCACTCGACCTGCGACGCCGAAACCCAGTATATTAAAGATCAACTGGGAACGAGTACGCGGATTGTGCAACTGCCCTACTTTATGGAGCTGACGCCCACGCTTGCCCGGACACCGGGTGATTTCTGGCTATATGTTGGCCGGATTCACCCCAAGAAAGGCATCGAGCGGCTGATTGAAGCCTTGCCGTTGGTTCGCAAAAAAAAGCGGCTGAAGATTATCGGCGATTACCACAATGAATATGGTCAGCAACTGATCGAACTGGCGAATCGGATCGGGTACCGCGATCAGATCGACTTCCTGGGGCATAAGAAAGGCACTGAGAAGTACCAACTGATGGCCGATAGCTACTGCATGATCATGCCGTCGTATACCGAAAATTTTGGGATCGTCGTGACGGAAGCGCTGACACAGGGTACCCCCGTTATTGCGTCGCTGGGGACCCCCTGGAAAATCCTGAGCGATCGCCGGGCCGGTTTCTGGTCGTCGAACGACGTGCAGCCCCTGGCCGATACCCTGAATCAAATGGCAGACATGGACCCGGCGACCTACGAGCAATACCGTCAGAATGCCGCTCGTTTGGTCGAGGAGTACGACATCACGAAGAACATCCAGAAATGGGAAGATATCTACCAGCGGGTGCTGGGCGGTCGCTTATAAGAGCCGCCTGAACCACCCGCCGGCAGTTAGGCGCGCTGAACGACCTCTTTTTTGACGACCTTCGCCCAGTCGACTTGCCGGTCGGCTTCGGCCAGATCGACGAAGGGATAGTCGGTTAGGAGTTGCTTAAGCTTCGGCAGACAGTTTTTAAGCCCGTAATACGATTTGAACTGGCGCGTTCGGCTCAAACCGGGAATCATGGGCTGACCGGCATCGAAGTCGCGGGGGTGAAAGTAGGTCATCACGTAAGGAGACCGGCGCATCAGCAGCCGGATGGCTTCGTAGGGCAGCAGCCGAAAGTAGCCCCCGCCCGAAAAGACCAGATCCTGCCCTAACACCGCGGCCGTATTCATCGGAAATTCTTTGAGTAGCGTGCCACCCACATTCAAATACCCCGGCTCGAACATCGCCAGCGACGCATCGCCCCCGTGGGCCCGCCGGGCCGAAAACACCGAGCAGTCGATTTCAATTCCTTCGTCAACCAGAATCGGAAATACCCAGCGGTTAAACTCCTTGATGGAAAAACCCGGCGCCCGATACGACCGGACTTTCTTGCCGGTCAGGTCCTGCAAATGCCGGATCGACCGCGCCAGATCGGCCTGGAATTCGGCCGGGGTTTGTTCATAGGCAAGCTGATGGGCGTAGGAATGAGTTGCTATTTCGTAGCCGGCCGCGTCGATCCGGCGAATCACGTCGGGGTGTTTGTCGGCAACCCAGCCGAGGCAGAAAAACGTGGCCCGGCTGTTGGTGTCGTCCAGCAACTGGAAAATACGGTCCATGTTTTCATAAATCCGGGTTTCGTAACGGCCCCATTCGGCTTCCGTGCGTGTGGAGGCATTGTCCAGAATATGAAACCACTCTTCAATATCGAACGTCAGGATATTCATAGAAAGTTGTCAGTTGCCAGTAGTCGGTTGAGAATTGTGGACAGTAAGCCGCAAACAACTGATTACTGACGACTATTCGTTAATAAAACCGTTTGCCGTTGGCCAGGAAGGCTTTTACGTCGTCGCGGGTGGGAAATGAGAAGTACGTCATTTGCGAGGCATCATTCTCGATCAGTTCGTAGTTGCCCGAATGAATCTTGTCGATGGATTCCAGAATGGCATCCATGCCCATTTTCTTGGTAATATCGATCAGTTCGGCCTGGCTCATGTTGCCGATCGCCAGTTTTTTCTGAACCAGAATCGGTCCACTGTCAATGCCCTCGTCGACGAAGAATACCGAAACGCCCGTGTGGGTTTCCCCATTTTTCAGAACCCAGAACGAAGGCATCAGCCCCCGGTATTTGGGCAACAACGCTGTGTGCAGATTGATACAGCCGTAAGTCGCCAGGTCGAGCAGTTTACGCTTGAAGATCTGATTGCCCGCAATCGACACGAGCAGGTCGGGTTGGTAGGCCCGCAGCTTCTCCAGGTTTTCTTCTTTATTGATGGCCCCTTCGATCTGAACCAGCGGAATATTACGGTCGGCCAGCACCTTCCGGACATTGTTGCGGCTGTCTAGTTTCGATGCGATGAATTTGAATCCGTAGCGCACAAAAAAAGGTAGCCCGAAGATGTCGTACGTTTTCTTCATCTTCTCGCTGAAACTTTCTCGCTTTCCAAACGGCGACACATCGAAGACGACGGTGGCTACGACTTCGGCATAGGGCGGGAGTTTTGTCAACAGGTAATCGATATTGCGGGCAAGATAAAAGGGATCATCCTGGGTCAGAATCACAAGGCGCATACGCTATTGCATAGGGGTAAGCGACAAAATTACGGATTCCGGCGTAAAGCTGGTGTCGGTTACTATATGAATTCCCCATCTATTGTAATACCGATGCATTGGCTTCGGGTGTATTGGATTCATCGGTTTACCTGACGACCGAAGCTCCGGCTTCGGTGCTACGCCCTGGTATGAACGTTTATGGGAAAATCCAGTCGATAAGTACTTACTAGTCGGTATGCCAAATTTATAGGTATGTGTCAGTAGTCGTGGGTATTAGCCTGCCGTTTCGACTGTGCGAAGAGAAGCCAATGATCTCATAGTCTGACTGTTCGTACTGCCGGGACGAAATAGAAACCAGTCTGGCTGTGAATGTAGGCTGGCCGCTTAATAGAAAAATAGTACAAAAACAATATGATGCTTTCGTAAAGTCTCTGCAATTGCTTTGTCGTATATAAAAAAAGTTATAATATTGCATGCTTGAAGAGCGCCGTCGGGTTTGTAAAAAGGCTGTCTTTTTTCGGGAAAACAGACTGAAACAGACCATTTACTCCAGAAGAATTCGAGAACGTATGACTGACGTATCTGTCATTATTCTGACATACAACGAGGAAAAACACATTACTCGCTGTTTACAGAGCCTATTGCCATTTACGGATAAAATTTTCATCGTCGATTCCTTTTCAACGGATCGAACGGTGGAAATTGCCCGGTCGATGGGCGCGGTTGTCGTTCAGAATGCATGGGTGAATTACGCCACTCAGTTCAATTACGGCATCGAACATAACCCGTTCGGCACGACCTGGCTGATGCGGATGGATGCGGATGAATACGTGATGCCCGAACTGGCGGAGGAAATCAACCGGCGGCTGACAGGTTTACCCGCCGAAGTGGGTGGGGTACACGTGAAGCGGAGGGTCTTTTTCCTGAATCGCTGGATACGGTACGGCGGTTTTTATCCCATCTGGCTGCTTCGGTTATGGCGTCGGGGTGATGGCTTCTGCGAACAGGTCTGGCACGACGAACACATCAAGTTGACGCGGGGTGAATCCATTCAGTTTGCGCACGATATCGTCGATCATAACCTGAATAACCTGACCTGGTGGACGCAGAAGCACAATCATTATACCATCCTGGAAATGATCAACCTGCTCAACTATCGCTACCAGTTCGACCGGGCCGAAAAAGTGCAGCCCCGGTTGTTCGGCACCCAGGAGCAGCGGATTCGCTTTCTGAAAGAAAAATACGCATCGATGCCGTTGTTTACCCGCCCGATTCTATATTTTCTGTACCGGTATTTTGTCCGGCTGGGGTTCCTGGACGGACGTGCCGGGTTTGTCTGGTGCTTTCTGCAGGCTCTATGGTACCGGTTTCTGGTCGATGCCAAGCTGCTGGAAGTACGGATTCGGGTAGGGCAGGATAAAGAAGCCATTATGGCGTATTTCCGGACCGAATACGGTAAAGATCTGAGCGCGATTCGACCCCAGCAGGTTACGCAGGCCTGAACCAGAACCGTCAGTGGCTTAGAAAACTTACAATGGAAACAGTAAACGAAAGATCCGGTCCCTTAATCGATCAGCCGAACGGAAAAACCGACCTGTCGCTTTTCGACAACAGTTGGTACAATCCGGGTCCGCGCTGGAAGGTGCTGCTGTGGTTTCTGGTGAATGCGTTTTTCCTGAATACGTATCTGCCCGTGCCGGTCAGCCTGAAAGTGGCTGTGCTGCGGTTATTTGGCGCAAAAATTGGCCGGAACGTAATGATCAAACCGGCCGTCAATATTAAATACCCATGGTTACTTCAGGTTGGAAATTACGTCTGGATTGGCGAACAGGTCTGGATCGACAATTTCAGCAACGTCACGATTGGCGACAACGCCTGTGTGTCGCAGGGAGCGATGCTGCTGACGGGAAATCATAATTATAAACTTCCCACATTCGACCTGATGCCCGGCTCAATCACCCTGGCCGAAGGTGTCTGGATCGGGGCCAAATCCGTGGTATGTCCGGGGGTTCGGTGTGAGTCGCACGCGGTACTGGCGGTTAGTTCGGTAGCCACCCATACGTTGGCTGCTTATGGTATTTATCAGGGGAATCCGGCCGTTTGGGTCCGACAACGAAACATTACCGCGTGAAAGTATCGATCATAACGGTTGTTTATAATGGAGCAGAGTTTATTCGGGATTGCATCGAATCGATTCTGAATCAGACCTATACCAATATCGAGTACATCATTGTCGATGGCAACTCGACCGACGGCACCGTCGAACTGGTGCAGTCGTATGGGGACCGGATCGCCCGGTTCATTTCCGAACCCGATAAGGGATTATACGACGCCATGAACAAAGGTATCGGGCTGGCAACAGGCGACGTGATCGGGTTGTTGAACGCCGATGATTTTTACCGGCATAGCCGCGTGATTGAACACATGGTAGCGACGTTTGAACGAACCGGCAGCGATGCGGTTTATGGCGACATGATCTACGTGGATCGGGAAGACAACCGCAAAATAAAGCGGTACTGGCGTTCGGGCTGGTATCGTGAAAACGCTTTTCTGTGGGGTTGGATGCCTGGTCACCTATCGTTTTTTGCGAAACGGACGCTCTACGAACGATTCGGGAAATTTCGACTGGATATGAAGAGCGCTGCTGACTATGAGCTGATGCTGCGCTTCATTCATAAGAATAAGATCAAACTGGCGTATATGGACGAGGTTACCATTGTGATGCGGATGGGAGGCATCAGCAACAGCAGCGTAAAAAATCGCCTGCGCGCCAACCGGGAAGACCAGCAGGCCTGGCAGATCAATGGGTTGAAGCCTTACTTTTTTACTTTCTGGCTCAAGCCGCTCCGAAAAGTAAATCAATACGTGAGCAAACCACCAGACTTGCCTGACGCTTGAGTGTCAAGCCGTTAAATCAAATTAGCTTGACTATTTGGGTTATCCGTTGATTTTTACGTACATATTGCGCCCGAATCAGTGGTCCTACATCGTTTAAAAGATCGCACTGTATGAATATTGACTTGTTTATTGCTTATCTACAACATAAATGTGGCGACGATCTGTTCATGCTGGGCTTGTACCAGTGTGTACTGGCTTTCCTGGTCGCCTGCTTCGTTTCCGTCATCGCCATTCCGGTCGTCATCAAAATTTCAGAGCTTAAATCGCTGATGGAAAAACCTGGCGAACGGCGGGCACATACGACGCCTACGCCTACGTTCGGCGGTATTGCAATTTATGCCGCTATCCTGATCGCCTACTTCTTATGGCCTAGCATCGACCAGACGGACATTTATCGTACGAACCTGTCCATCGTAGGAATGACCATTCTATTTTTCGTGGGCATCAAAGATGATCTGGTCAATATCGATCCAACCAAAAAATTGCTCTTTCAGGTACTGGCTTCCATTATCCTGATCTTCTTCGGCGAACTGCGCGTCGATTATTTGTACGGAATTATGGGTTTCCACCACATCGAGGAAGTGGTGAGTATTTTACTGACCTGCTTTATTTTCATCGCCCTGACCAACGCCATCAACCTCATCGACGGCATCGACGGGCTGGCAGGAGGCATTGCAACCATTGCCAGCGGTACCTTCGGGGGTTGGTTCCTGCTGACGAATCACTTTACCATGGCTTGTCTGGCTTTCACCCTGTCGGGGGCTCTGATCGGATTTTTGCGGTTTAATTTCTCGAAAACCAGCAAAATTTTCATGGGTAATACGGGGTCGCTCATCATCGGATTTATGCTGGCGTTCTTCGCCGTGCGGTTTGTGAACCTCAACGCATCCTATCGCTACGAGCCAACGGCGTTCTTCAACGCACCGATTGTGGCCATCGTCATACTGATCGTGCCCATTTTCGATACGCTGCGGGTGTTTCTGGTTCGAATTCTGGCGGGTCGTTCGCCGTTCTCGGCCGACCGGAACCACATGCACCACATTCTGCTCGATAACGGTTTGTCGCACATTGGCGCTACTGCCGTGCTCTGTGGTGCGTCGCTGGTGAACACAATTACCTTCTTTTTGCTGCATCGAAACATCTCCAATACAACCTCACTGATCATTCTGGGTTGTTTGTTTGCCCTGTATATGTTCGTCAGCTTTACGCTTAAAATGCGGGCAAAATATATTTCGACAGACCCACGCCTTCGTAAGTCGATGCTGCGCCGGGAGTGGCAGAACAGCGTGGCTGGCCGACGTCGTATCGTCGACTACTTATAAGGTCTGTTTCTTGCCGACCGCTAAGACAGCACTCCAGATGGAGTGCTTTTTTTATGCCTTGAGCGATGGAGCCGAAAAAATAAAAAAGCGCTCATCATGATGAACGCCCGGTGGCAGAAGCAAGAAGACGAAGTAATTCTAACTGGATTTATTAGGCATGGCAGGGCTGCAATACCCGCGCCGATTGATTACTGTCAGGAAGCGGAAACGATGCGATAGCCTTTTGGATGGCTCGCTCCTGGCTGAATCCCTGATCGCGGTATTTTCTGGCTTTATCGATTACGTCCTGAATCGTGGGTATTTTCATGGAATTCATCGGTGATAGTCAAACGATAAAAGTACGTCCTGCTTAGTTTTAAGTTTAGACGCTTTGCGGTCAAGGAAGTCACTAAAATTTAATTTATACAAATATATATTTACTAAAAGGTAGACAAATGAGTGATATAGCCCTGTTCAGCGCTTTGTATAAAATAAACGATAAGCTGGTAGATAGTAAATTCGTCTTAAGTAAAGACCGTTTAAGCTGGTTAAGTAAGAAGCAATTCGTTTTCAGGCTAAGCGCGTTTTATTGGTTGTAATATGTGATCCATAAAAAAGCACTGGTCAGGATGAACCCGCCAGTGCTTCTGCCAATAAAATGGGATAGTATAGGCTTAAAAAGAAGCGTCTTTTACGACTTCGATGATTATGTCCAGAATAGCGACGCTGATCATAGCTAGGGCCGTCCAGGCACCGGCTGATAAGGATTTTAACGCAATTGGTTTCATGTCGATTGTATGTTTACTGGTTGATGTTGTTTAAATAAATTGCGACTATCGTTAAAACCGGACGTTGTCAACAGGCACGGTTACCAACGCCATTCGATTACTGGCTGGTTTTCTGCCAGCTAGAGGAAACGAAGCTATTGCCAGTTGAATAGCCCGCTCCTGACTTAAGCCCTGATTTCGGTATTTGCTGGCTTTTGTCATGATGTCCTGAATGGTCGGAATGTTCATAAAGTTTATTAATTGTATTTGAGCAGTAAGTAGTGATTCAACTAAGATACTTCTTAGACTGAGGAGTATTTTACAAGTCACTGAAAGAGGAATAATAAAGTTGAAATATATTAAGCGGTGAGGTGACTCGCCTTTGTGAGTCAATCAGCAATGGATTTATAATCGTGACGCGCCCAAGTAGAAAGTAGAATCAACAGAGAAAATGAATGATTGCCATGGGCAATTGCCAGCCTGACCGACGTTGTTTATCTGCACAAATACAGCACACCACTTGCACAAATCCCGCCTTTTTGCGTATTTCGCGTTCCAATTCGGTTCGTCTACTGTCGGTAAACAAACCTGGTTCCAGAAATAAAATAAGAGAGAGGACGAGTTGGAAAAGGCTGAAATGCAAGGTCTAAGCCATTGTTTTTCAATAGAGTAAACCAAACAGAGAGGTGTCCGAGTGGTTGAAGGAGCACGCCTGGAAAGTGTGTATGCGGGCAACCGTATCGAGGGTTCGAATCCCTTCCTCTCTGCAAATGCCTGCTAAGTATCACATAATAAGATACTTATAGTTTTAATCGGGATAAGTTGCGCCATCGCCGACCCGGTGTTCCTAACTACGAGTTGCCCACGAATGTCTGCTTAAACTCGGTTTTACCGAAGTTCCTAATCGAAAGTTTCGTTACAGTATATAAGCTCCGTCGGCAGACTGGAGCCTAACTGCTTTTGCTTTGTTGGATTATCGATGCCAATCACTGTACTGACCGACCTGAAGTGTATGATGATGGTCGACTTGAGGAGTGCCTCACGACGGTAACTATTAAGCCAATTGGATTGAAGGCCACCGCCAAATTGAAGCTTCAGCCGCAATAACTACTTCCGTTTCCGAAGCTATAAAAACCACTTGCTGCACCGTTTCAACTCGCATGGCTAACAGATTTCACCGTAAAAACTATTTTTTGTGGTGGTGAAAGTCAGCAGAACCATATCGGCTACCGCTTGTGCCTTGGTAACTACGGTTTATGTGAGAAAGGCACAACCAACTCATTTCCGGATATAATTGGTACCTACACCTTACAGTCGGCTAACGCTTTTAACTTGATATCTTCAGGTATTTCCTGTCCACGAAGCGTGGCTCCTTTTCGTTTAATCATACGCTGAATGCAGGGCCCTGAAACCGCGCGTTTGGTCATTTACTCGGACACCTACACGAATTAATTCAGTTAGTAGCGGCTAATGCCTGGCTACTACAGACATCAATAAGAATCGATTTACACTTTTCGCCTACCAATTCGAGCTATTAGCTTACCGAATTGACGCGTTGGCGCACATATTTCCTGTAAAGTAGTCTGAGTGGCTAGTTTTGTTAATCTGATCAACAAATAGTCTCTTGCCAATCATGAAGTATCTTTTACTATCGACCTGTTCCTTATTAGTTGCTGGCCGGGCCACTTTCGCTCAAGTTGGCATCAATACCACAACACCAACGAAAATGCTGGATGTCAATGGCACCTTACGTGTTCGCAGTCTGGATAACGGTAGCGCAGCGACAAACTTCAATCAAGTGCTGGTCACTTCTCCAGATGGTACGATTGGAAAAACGTCCAGAAGTTCGTTTGCTGTCGTTGAAAAGTACCAGGTGTATGGTACAGCACCAAGATTGAATATAACCAACACGCAATATACTGTACAACCGGGGATGACCCAGACCTTCGCCCTGTCAGCGCCCGCTTCAGTAATCATATGGGCAACAATCGGCGCTACTTTGCCTGCCGGAAACACGGCAACGGTTAACGTTGATGCGGCACTATTCATAGACGGACAACCAAAACAACAAGGTGGATTTAACCGATTTACGTTGGTAGGTTCGAGTAGTGCAAAAACTTTTAATACCGTTGCCATCAATACGATGATCAATCTAACTGCTGGCAGTCATACGATAGAGTTAAGGACAGCATCTGTTAATGTCGTGCCGAATTTGACAATTGGAGGAAATGCTTCTGTCGATGTCAATCCAGGCGAGATGACCATTCAGGTTTTGTACTGATACCCTGAAGTCCTGCTATAGGGTAGAGGTAATAGTAGAACCACCAGCGCGATTGTGAAAAGGTATTGACTAAGGCTAAGATTTGTACCACTCAACAATAGCTGAACCATGGTATAAAAACTCGTGATCTAAGTAGCATACCGATCGTAGAAGAGCTGGATCTTCTCGCGACTGCGTTTCAGGCGCATCTTGACGGCGCTGATCTTTAGATTATACAGCTGGCTCAATTCGTCCAGGCTCATTCCTTCTTCGTATTTCTGCCGCAACATCGTTTGCTCAGTAACCGATAACGTGGCCAGCGCCCGATTGACTAGCTGAAGCGTTTCTTCCTGCAGAGCCGCTTCCTGGCTTTCCGACAGATTCCGCTCTAGATCTTCGTCGATGATGGTGGTATGAAACCGTTTCGCCTGCCGCTTCTGATCGATGCAGTAGTTATATGCAATCGAATAAATCCAGGTAGCGAAACTCGACCGTTGCTGGAAAGCGCCGATCTTGTCGAAAACCTTGATAAAAATATCATGGGTGAAATCCTGCGCTTTTTCCGAATCCTGGGTTATCGACAGGCATTGCTGATATACTTTACTGACGTAGCGGGTGTAAATCGTTTCAAAACAGTGGTTAGGCTCCTGAAGCAGGTGCTGACGAATCAACTCTTCGTCGGATAACGTGTCAGACATAACAGGCTACTGATAAGTAAGCTAAGGTTATCAACTGAGTGCAATGGATATTAGGACGGCTATATTTACTTTGGTCTCAAAAAATATACTAAACGGCGGTTGGTTAAAACAGGGTCAGTTACATGTTGTGTCTGTCAGCAACTGGAAGCAACTCCCTACAAGCCGCAGAAATCGATCGGTTGCAGGGAAAACAGAGTAATCCAGTTGCTGTAACCGCGACCTGAACGGCAGTTAGCTTATTCTATTTACGGAGGTATCGCCAAAAATGACTACGCCATGCACTACGCTATTTTATTTATTTGCCTGCTGGCTCATCCGCTAAACGCCCAGTCGGCGCTGTCGGGTCTGGGTACTTACCAGATAGGCATCACTACACCGGCCTCCCTAAATCCAACTGCGTTTAAAGAACAGGACCCGCCGCTTGTCAAAGGAACCATTGCGCTGGCCTGCGAACACATCCGGGTGTTTAAAGCACCTGAACAGGTAATCGAAACCACCTCCGTGACAAACCTTACGCTCATTTTTTACGACAATCGGTTAGCGAAGATCGCATGCAATTACAGCCCTGAACTGAATACACTGTTTCGAAGCCAGTATGGGGCGGGTCTTTCACTGCCGAAAAGCCGGGGTCAGCTTTGTCCGGAAAAGAAGGGAAAACCAATGGACATGTGGCGGGAAATCTGGCAGCAGGCGGACGTGGTCGCACTGGCCATTCGGGTCAATGGATACGACAAGGCTTGCGCAAGCCAGGATATAGCCCAGCTTACCGTCGCGAGTTGGCGACAGACGGAACTATCTTCGGACTGCGATGTACAATCTGCCGATCCGTTTGCAGAGGAATTCAGGGAAGTGCTGAACTTACTTCGTGAAAAGCAGCCAGCGGGTAAGGACCGCGACAGATAAACAAGGAGTTAGCTCGTTGGGCAGATAAGTGATTGCGTGAAGCCAGAACGATTCCCGTCGAAAAAGCACAACCGCATCGGCGAAAGGTAATAACTTAGCGGCTTTGTCGGAAATCACGTATCAGATGATGAGCAGCTCATCAGGTCGATGTGACGCCGGCGCAAACTGTTTGTGCATTCATGAAGACAACCGAAAATCCCTGGCAGACGCTGAATTCGTCTGTCAAATACGAAAATCCCTGGTTATCCATCCGCCACGAAGACGTGCTGACCCCCGCTGGTACGCCGGGTATTTATGGAGTCGTAAGTTTCAAGAACAAAGCGGTCGGCGTAATTCCAATCGATGCAGACGGTAATACGTATCTGGTCGGGCAGTATCGTTACCCGCTGAACGAATACTCGTGGGAAATTCCCGAAGGAGGCTCTCCGCTCGACACCGACCCGCTTGAGTCGGCCCGTCGTGAATTAAAGGAAGAAACGGGTCTGGAAGCCCGAAGCTGGACTAAAATTGCCCGGATTCATACGTCCAACTCCGCCACCGACGAGGAGGGGTTTCTCTATATTGCCGAAGATCTGGTGCAGGGCGAACACGCACCCGAAGAAACGGAAGAGCTGCGCATCTGGAAATTGCCATTGGCTGAAGCGGTGAACATGGTCATGACCAGTCAGATCACCGACTCGCTCAGCATGAGCGGCCTGCTTATGGTGGCCCGGTTACGGGGAATTTAAACACAGTTTACCAGATTCGGTTTATGGTTTACAGAAACCACCTGAGTTTGCAGGACCTGGTTTCTGTAAGCTGTAAGCCAGATACCGTAAACCTAAAACAAGCATTCCACTGTGTTTTTACCGATTATTTTTGGTTTCTTACTCGGAGTTGCCCTTTGCCTGACCTTCGGAACCGTGTTCTTCGCCCTGATTCAGAATAGCGTCGATAACGGGTTCTGGTCGGGATTTAAAATGGTGCTCGGGGTTATTACGGGCGATATCATCTTTGTCATTGCCGCCCTAATCGGGACGTCCTTCATTCCCAAAGTGCAGGGATTCGAGAATATCATGGCGGCCGTGGGGGTGCTGTTCCTGGTCATCCTGGGCTTTGTCAATATTTTTAAGGGAACGCCCCGGCTTGCTTACCCCAAAACCAGCTTCGGCAATTTCGTTTATTATTTTACCACGGGTTTTTTCCTGAATGCCCTGAATCCGGTCAATTTTGTGGCCTGGGTAGCTATCGTGGCGTATATTCGTTCGCACCTGCACTATTCCGATGCCCAGCAATACGCCTTTATGACGGCTGCCCTGGTCGGCATTTTTGCAACCGAGAACGCGCTGGCCTATTATGCCAACCGGCTCAAGCGATTATTTACTCCCCGCGTCGTGCTGATCTTCAACCGCGTAACGGGCGTCGTTTTTCTCATCGGTGCCGCTAATATTGCCTATAACCGCCTACTGGAGCCGCTCTCGAAAGCTATGAACTGGTGAGACGGTTTAATGGATAATGTAGAATGAATAATGTTTTCCGGCGAATGGATTATTCATTCTACATTATCCATGATCATTTTTTGCTCAAAAACTCCTGCCACTCCTGAATCAGGTTCTTTTTCAGAACGCGCGGAAATTTGTGTTGACCGCCCATCTTACCCCGCGATTCCATCCAGTCGTAGAAGGTTTTAACCGGCAGAACGGTCACCGAGATATCTTTCAGAGCATGCCGACGCTCGACGGCGTAGTCATCGTTAAGCTCCTTGAGCCGGGCGTCGATTTTGTCGCGCAGAACGGTGGCGTCTACTTTGTCGTCGGTACCGATATACCAATGGTGAGCGAACAAGGTATCGTGGGCGACACCCGCTACGGTAAACTCCCGGATCGAAATACCCAGCTCGTCGGAGACCATCTCGATGGCTTTATTCATGTTGTCGACCGAGAGGTGTTCGCCACAGAGGCTTAAAAAATGCTTCGTTCGCCCTGTAATGACGATTTCGGCGCGGCTAATGTTTACAAACCGGATCGTGTCGCCGATCAGATACCGCCAGGCTCCGGAGCAGGTCGACAGCAGAAGCGCGTATTCTTTGCCTGCCTCCACCTCATCGATCATCAGGGTCTGTGGGTCTTCGACCAGCTCACCGTCCGGCGTGAAATTCCGCTCATTGAACGGGATGAATTCAAAAAACAGCCCGTTGTTAAGCACCAACTGCATTCCCTCGGCATTCGGATGGGTCTGGTAAGCAATGAACCCCTCCGAGGCCAGGTAGGTCTCGATATAGGTGATGGGGTGGGCGAGGAGCTTCTCGAAACCTGCCCGGTAGGGTTCAAACGAGACCCCGCCATGACAGAATACCATCAGGTTGGGCCAGACGTCGTGGATGGTTTTGACCTGGTACCGGGCAATGATCTTTTCCATCAGCAGCTGAATCCAGGCCGGAACGCCAACCACGTAGCCGATATCCCAGTTCCCGGCCTGCTCGGTAATCTCGTCCAGCTTCAGGGCCCAGTCGCGTTCCTGAGCGATCTGCCGCCCCGGCTTGTAGAATCGCTGAAACCAGAACGGAATCTGGCTGGCGGTAATCCCGCTCAAATCACCCTCGAAGTGTCCCTGACGTGCACTCAGGTTCGTGCTGCCGCCAAGCATTAGGTAGCCTTTTTCGTAGAGGGTGGCGGGCAGGTTCTGGTATTTACCCAGCGTCAGAATCTGACGGATACTCGATCGCCGGATGGCTTTCGACATCGCTTTCGTCACGGGAATGTACTTCGTAGCAGCCTCCGACGTGCCGGAACTGAGCGCGAAGTATTTCACCCGGCCGGGCCAGGCTACGTTTTTTTCGCCCGCCAGCGTCCGGTTCCACCACCCATCGAACATTTTATTGTAATCGTGAATGGGCACAAACTGCTTGAATTTCTGATAAAATTCGCGGTCGTTGCCAAACTCGACGGCCCGCAGCAACTCGTCGAAATGATAAGCGGTACCAAACTGGGTGAACTGTGCTTTCTGGATGAGCTTACGAAAGGCTTTGCGTTGCTGACGACTGGCACTGAATTTTCGAAGCCGAACTACATTAGTCAGCCGAATGCCATTTTTGAGTAAACTACCGAGGAGAGCCATAGTTGTTGATAATGAATAATGGACAATGAACAATGATTAATGAAAAATGCACAATGCCCTGAGCCATTATCCATCATTCATTATCCATTGTTCATTAAAATTACAACTGCCAGTTTTTCAGTTCCTCCAGCATCCCATAGGCCGTCAGGTCGTACTGGCAGGGGACTACGGACGTGTAGTTCTGGGCCAGCGCGTACTCGTCGGTATCTTCGGCATGGGTGTCGAAATTGACGAAATCGCCCGCCAGCCAAAAATACCGGCGACCGTTCGGGTCACGTCTTTCGTCGAAAACCTCCTGCCATTTGGCGTTCGCCTGCCGGCAGATGCGAATCCCTTTCAGGGGTTCCGCCGAGCGGGCCGGGAAGTTGACATTCAGGGCGGTACCTCGCTTGAGACCCTGCTCCAGCACGTTGCGGGCAATGGTCAGGATGTGCTCGTAGGTGTGCGAGAAATCGGGCTGGCGGGTAAAATCGCCGAGCGAGAAACCAATGGCCGGAATGCCTTCGATGGCCGCTTCGATAGCCGCCGACATCGTTCCCGAATACAGGATACTGATGGACGAGTTGCTGCCGTGATTGATGCCGCTGACCACCAGGTCCGGGGCGCGGTCTTTCAAAACGTGATGCTTGGCCAGCTTCACACAGTCGGCTGGCGTGCCTGAGCATTCGTACGCCGGAACCTCGCCATAGATGTCGGAAGGATACAGCCGAATGGGGTTGGCAATCGTAATCGCGTGGCCCATACCCGATTGGGGGCTGTTCGGGGCCACCACCACCACCGATCCGAGCTGCTTCATCAAGTCAACGAGCGTCCGAATACCGTGGGCCGTGATGCCATCGTCGTTGGTTACTAAAATCAGGGGCTTTTGTGCAGCCATAAACGAGTTGTCCGTGGCTAGTGGTCAGTCGACAGTTAGCTGCGTCGGCTAACCACCAGCAACTTTTTTGCAATACTACGTAAATCGGCCGGAAGGTGGCGTTGGAAAATCGAGGAAGGCAGCGAAATAAGGCCAATGTCGGGTTTGGAATAACATGACTACTTTTGTCGTTCGCAGCGCTCATTCGTTATTGCCCATGCTTTCGTCCCGGCACCTGATCTTCATGGAAGTGGCCCGTTTGTTAAGCTTCACCAAAGCCAGCCAGACGCTATTTTTGAGCCAGTCCGCTATTAGTAAACACATTAAATCGCTCGAATATTTTTATAAAACCGGTTTGTTCGAGCGCCACGGAACGAGTATCAGCTTAACCCAGGCGGGCCAGACCCTGTATGCCAAATTGCTCGAAGCCGGTCAGTTGCAGGCCGATCTGCACCAGGAACTGCAGCAGATCAATGAAAATTTCCTGCCGCCGACCAAACTGGCCATCGGAGCCAGCACCACCATCAGCCTGTATGTGCTGCCGCCCGTGCTGTCGGCCTATCTGAAGCGCTACGCCAACCTCCAGATCAGTGTACTCAACCGCAATTCGAACAACATTCAGAATGCGCTGCTAAACCATGATATCGACGTAGGAATCGTGGAAGGTGTGGCGCGGGTCAACACGCTGGTGTATACGCCCTTCATCACCGACGATGTGCTGGCGGTCTGTTCGGCCAGGAGCCCTCTGCGCAATCTGCCGCTGACAGTGGCTGATCTGCCCTCGATTTCAATGGCTTTACGGGAAAACGGGTCGGGTACGCTCGCCGTCATCGAGGATGAGCTAGGCAAACGGGGCATCGGCCTGTCGTCGCTTCAGGTGCTGATTCGGTTAGGCGGCACCGAAGCGCTGAAAAATTTTGTGCTGGCCGATACTTGCCTGGCCTTTCTGCCCAAACGGGCTATTCTGAAAGAACTGGTAGCCGGCGAGCTGGTCGAAGTGCCCATCCGCGATCTGGCTCTTCAGCGAACCTTCTATTTTATTCAGCGGAAAGGTACCGAGAACAACCGGCTGGTCAGCACGTTTATTCGGTTTACGCAACGACATTATTCTCAAACGGAATAACTCATCTCAAATTGGTATTTGCTTCGTGGGTTGGGAACCGGGACTTTTCGGAAAAATACAACCATGAACTTCACTATAACTTCATCGCTGCTGGGCGAGCTGCACTGCTCGAATTGCGGTTCTATTCACAATGCATTCGAGCGGCAAACCCTGTCGGTCTGCTGTCAGGCTCCTCTTTTGTGCCGCTATATTCTCGAAAACGGGAGCTACATGAAAGCGGAGTTGCTCAACCGTCCCAAGTCGCTCTGGCGATACGAAGAGTTGTTGCCCGTTATCCAGCCCGAAAATCAGATTAGCCTGGGCGAAGGGTTTACGCCAATTCTGCCCCTGAAGCGCCTGGCCGATCGCTACGGTTTCAGGCATCTTAGCCTGAAAGACGAAGGATTGAATCCAACCGGTTCGTTCAAAGCCAGAGGGCTGTGCATGGCCATTTCGAAAGCAAAGGAAAATGGTGAACAGGCCTGCATTATTCCGACGGCCGGAAACGCCGGGGTAGCGATGGCGGCCTACTGCGCCCGGGCGGGCCTGGAAGCGGTGGTGGTTATGCCCCGGCATACTCCCGATGCGTTTAAAGAAGAATGTATCGGCTACAATGCCCGCCTGATCGAAGTGGATGGGCTGATCAACGACTGTGCGGCCTATATTCAGCAACTGAATCGGCAGGGCGATTATTTCGACGTTTCGACCCTGAAAGAACCCTACCGACTGGAAGGTAAAAAAACCATGGGCTTCGAAATTGCCGAGCAATTGACCTGGGAACTACCCGATGTGATCATGTACCCGACCGGTGGCGGAACGGGCCTGATCGGCATCTGGAAAGCGTTTCACGAGATGAAGGCAATGGGTTGGTTTTCGAAAGACCAGCGCTTTCCCCGCATGGTAGCTGTGCAGGCGGAGAATTGTTCGCCGATTGTCGATACCTGGGAGAAAAAACAGCTGAACAGCAAGCAATACGTGGGGAAGCCAACCCTGGCAAATGGACTGGCCGTTCCGCGCCCTATCGGAGAGCCACTGATGCTGACTGTGCTGCGGGAATCTTGCGGAACAGCGGTCGCCGTTTCAGAAGACGACATGCTGGAGGGCGTCAGCGAACTATGCCGCTACGAAGGCATGTTCGTTGCACCCGAAGGAGGGGCCATCTGGGCGGCCACGAAAAAACTATTCCACCAGGGCTGGCTTAAACCCGACGAACACGTACTGCTGCTCAATACGGGCTCAGGCCAGAAATACCTGGATAACGTCAAAGGGAAGTGGACGCTGTAGTCCGGGCTTTAGCCTGATTTATCGCAAGCCGGCAACGGGCTAAAGCCCGGAATGCAGGGGATTCTGACCTTTTCGGCTTTTGTACCCTTGTATGGGGGAGTAGCTCACCGTTTGTTTGCCATAATAGCCTGTGCCGTCGTATTCGCGCCGATTGGGGTCCTGTTTGCACTCATCGCTACAGGTTCCCTGGTGGTCTACACCGCAGGCTTCACAGAGCGTGAAGTGCTTGTTGCAGGTAGGACTGGCGCAGTTGATCATCCGGCTGGTGGGCGTACCACACCGAAAGCAGGTCGACACAATCGACGGATTGACGTGATTGACGGGCACTGTTACGCGGTTGTCGAACACGTAGCATTCGCCGTCGAAATCCTCTCCGCCCGCTTCCATACCATATTTAATGATACCGCCGTGGAGCTGATAAACATTCTCGAAACCCTGTGATAGCAGATAAGCCGACGCTTTTTCGCATTTGATACCACCGGTGCAGTACGTAACGATCTTTTTACCCGAGCCCTTCAGATGGTCGATTTCAGCTATGTGTTCGGGAAGTTCGCGCAGGTTTTCCATGTCGAACGTGATGGCTCCCCTGAACCGCCCAACCTCGTGCTCGTAGTTGGAGCGCATATCGACCAGTACCACATCCGGATCGTTTTTGAGTTGCCGGAACTCCTCCGGCTCCAGATGAATGCCCGTTTGGCGGAGTGGATCGACCGGAAGGTCTGAATGAACGATTTCGGACTTGACCCGCACATGAAGCTTCTGAAAAGTGTGCCCGTCGGCCTCATCGATCTTGAATTCGATACCGGCAAATCGCGGATCGGCCTGAAGGGCTTCCATATAGGCTTCGCAGTCGGCTGTCAGGCCCGAAACGGTGCCATTGAGACCTTCGGGGGCCACGATAATACGCCCGAGCAGATTCAGACGCAGGCACAGCAGATGGTGCTCCTCGCGGTACTGCTCCGGGTTTTCAATCGGTGCATAGATGTAGTATAAAAGAACGCGGTACGGTTTCATGGGTAACAACAGAAGGCAATAGTCCAACAGAGCCGGTCGCTCTATGATTCACTCCTGCCTACAAAATTAAGTGAAAACAGTCATTAGTCGATCGTCGTTAGGCAAGAGTGGTCAGTGGCTCTTACTCTGTTGGGTGGCTGATCACTGACTACTGACCACTAACCACTGATCCATGCACATCGCCATCACAGGAAATATCGGAGCGGGCAAAACCACACTGGCCGGACTACTGGCCAGACATTATGGCTGGGAGGTTCTCTACGAAGCCGTGGAAGGGAATCCGTATCTGGCTGACTTTTACGAAGATATGCCCCGCTGGTCGTTCAATCTGCAGATTTATTTCCTCAACAGCCGGTTCGCGCAGATGAAGAAGATCATCGACAGCCAGCAAATGAGCGAACGGACCGGCGAACCGGTCCGAACCATGGTGCAGGACCGAACCATTTATGAGGATGCGGCCATCTTTGCCCGGAACCTGTACCAGGGGGGCGATATGACCGAGCGCGATTACCTGACCTATCGTCAGGTGTTCGAAAACATGATGAGTCTGGTGAATCCTCCCGACCTGATGATCTACCTCCGGGCCGACCTGCCCAAGCTGCGCCGGCAGATCCAGAAGCGGGGGCGCTCGTTCGAAAACGCCATCAGCGACGATTACCTGAACCGATTGAACCGGTTGTACGAGGAGTTCGTAGCCTCGTATGACCTGGGACCTTTACTGTTGCTGGACGTTACCAGGCTGGACTACGCGAACCGACCCACTGATTTCGAAACCGTCATCCGACAGATCGACGCATCGCTGGGAACGGTTCCCAAAAGCTGAACGGATTAACCAAAAAAGATTGTGTACGTATGCATACAAAGGGTAGTTATGGCTGGATATGGCGGCCTGTCTACCCTTTGTACGTATAGCCTAAATCGGGTAGGTGAAGCTAGCCAGCCCCGATGGATTACCTCGAATTCGCCCCGTTTCGATCACTTAATGGCTGAAAATTACTAAGTAAAATTTACTATGTAGTTTATTGTTACGGTAAGTAATTAAATAACTAAGATATATATGTCATTATATGACAAATAAGACTTTTTGTACATTAAGATGAAATTAAATAAGTAAAATAATTGATACTAAAATAAATTTTTGTTTAATATTAATATCAAAATTATACATTTGCGCAAATCATAGTTTAAAAATATGCTAGATATTTAACATGTTCATGTATCTACTTGAGCATGTTCATTGTCTTTCACGACCATTTATCCATCTAATATTTTTTTATGAACAAACTTTTCTATCAGGGGAGATACTCCCTGCGAGAGTATCACACACGTGGGTACGTCTGGGCTTTGCCTAAGCTAGCGGGCATTGCGGTTTTGGTAGTCGCTTTTCTGATTACCCAGGTTTCGCTGGCTCAGATTAAACTTACGATTCCGGTTAGCCGCCAGATTGTACAGCGCGATAATAGAAATCAGGCAACCGTGCAGGTGGCGGGCAGTTTTGGTCAGCCGTTAGACGCCGTCGAAGCGCGTGTGATTGCCCGCGCGAATGGGCAGGGGGTCAACACCGACTGGGTGACGATTCAGGCCAACCCGACTAACGGGCAGTTTAACGGGACAATGGTCGTGAAAGGAGGCTGGTATACCGTTCAGGTACGGGGGCGTAGCGGAGGGAATGTCGTTGCGACGGATGAAGTCGATCGGTTCGGGGTTGGGGAAGTGTTTGCTATCATCGGGCACTCCAACGCTCAGGGCTCCGGTTGCTACGTGAACGGGCAGGATGGATGCCCCACGCTGCCGGGTGCCAGTGACGACCGGGTGAATGTCATTGCCGAAGATCAGAACAGCAGCTCATTCCAGCAGTATCTGACAAACTCCGATTCGCAGAACACGGCCGATTCGAAATATTTACCGGGGCTTACCTTCAGTCAGCTGACGCTGACCAGTGGTATGGCTCCGTTCGCCAAAATGCCCTGGCTGTGGGGCCCTATGGGCGATGCGCTGGTGGCTCGTATCAATGTGCCCGTGCTGCTTTATAATGCTGGTTTTGGTGGAACCAACATGCAGCAAACCTACTGGGCAGCCTATAATATTCCGTTTCAGCACTCATTTGTACGGTACGATCTGCGGCAGCCGTACGCCAACCTGCGGAACTTGATGAACCTGTACGTGCCTACGACGGGCATCCGCGCCGTATTGGTTCAGCACGGCGAGAACGACCGCGAAAACCCCACCGATTCGACCCTGAAATACTATCGGAAAGTGATCGACAAGACTCGTCTGGAATTTAATAAGCCCAATCTGGCGTTTATCATTTCGATCTCGTCGTTCTATCTGTACCCAAACCAGAACGTTCGATCGGCGCAGTTTCAGACCATCAACCCCGCTTATAATGCGTTTCAGGGGCCGGATCTGGACAACATCAGCTCGACGGCTGACCGCCCCGACGGAGCCCACTATTCGCAATCGGGTCAGACCAAGGCAGGACAGATGTGGGCCAACTCCATCGTCGATTCGTATTTAACCAACGATATCTCACCCTATCCGGCCGAGCCACAGCCACTGACAAACCTGAGTTGTGCCAGCAATAACCAACTGACGCTTATGCAGCCCAGTGGTTATCAGTCGATCTGGAATACGAATAGCACGGCCAACAGCCTGACGGTTGGGAGCGGCACGTACTCAGCCCGGATTATGAACCCGCAGCATAAAGTGCTGTTTACGGCTCCGGTGGTTGTACCGTCGGTCGTTCAGCCCAGTACGCCGACCATAACGACGCTAAACAACACAAAAGTCATTTGCAAGAGCACGGGTTTAGCGCTTACGTCTTCTTACTCGGGGCCCAACGTTTGGAGCACGGGCGGCACAGCCGCATCGATTATGGCCACCACGCCGGGTGTGTATAGCGTGCAGGCGAAAAATCCTGTTTATGGGTGCCTGTCCGGACCGGTCAGCAATACCATCGGATTGGCTACGACAGCTTTGAAATTGGATCTGCTGAGCAGCCGTAAAGTCGTTGCCATGAACGATACCGTCAGTTATCAGCTTAAGGTGACCAACAACAGCGGGTGCGATGCAGGCGAGATTACTCTCGAAAACCGCCTGCCCCTGAATATGCGGTACGTATCGACAGGAAGCAGCAGCCTCACGCTGATCAATGCCGATGCTTATGGTAACTACAAGATGATCAGCGGCCTGTTTAACAGCATTCCGGCCGGCCAGTCTGTCAGCGCCAAATATGTGGCCCGGCTGACGGCAGCTGGAACGTATATCAATGCCGCCGAAATCATTACCACGACCAACGACGAGGAAGGCGCTTCTCCCGGCAATGGTACCAACAATGGAGAGATCGACGAATCGCGAACAACGGTGCAAACCAGCACAGGATCGCAAACGGTTTATGTATCTCCTAACCCGAATCAGCAGGGCAATACGCAGCCGACCCAGCCGATGCCGGGTGCCAACGAAGCTGATTTAAGCCTGTCACTGCAATCGGTCGATCGAGTCGTAACGGTCGGGCAAATTGTCTCATTTACTATTACCGTCGCCAACCGGGGTAAGCTCACCGCCACGAATGTCAGCGTCGTAGACTTACTGCCGGTGGGGTTGCGCTTTGTCAGCTCTCCCTCCGGCATAAATGCCAACGAAAGCCGGCTAAGTATAGGCCTTAGCGCCATACCGGCCGGAACCGCGATGAGCGTTGAATTTAAAGCACAGGTAACAAGCCAGGGCACCCTGACCAACAGCGCTCAGATTACGGCTTCGGATCAATACGATTCGGACTCGACACCAAACAACGGTTTTGCAAACGGAGAAGACGACCAGGCTACAATCGACTTACGAACGCCTTAGCGAAAGGGATCCGATTAAAATTTGAAGTGATCAATCACATGAAATCAGATACGACAATGAAATTAGTATTCTTTTTCCTGAGCTGGATAGTCCTAATTCCCTGCTGCCAGGCACAGACCGCCCGGCCATCGGGTTATCTGTATAAAGTGGACACTGCCATTCCGGGCAAAACGGTCTTTGTCTGCGGTGAACACCCGTTCAGCGGCAACAGAGCCGTTGTTGGCGGGGGCGATCTGGCGCAGCAGACCCGTCAGGTGTTCGAAAATCTGAAAACTTCACTAGCTACGGTCAACATGACCCTGGATGACGTGGCACAGATGAAATTTAGCGTGAAGAATGCGTCGCCCGAGGTGAACGTTGAGGTAGCGGCCCTGCTGACCAATATCGGCTTGTTCTACTTCAAGAAGATGCCTAAACTGACAGCGGTAAAAAATACGGCCAAAGTGGTGCAGGATGACATCCTGATCGCCATCGAAGTGGTGTCGATAAAATAACACTCACCCGCGAGCGAGTGACTGAACACCCAACCGCCTTCCGTCAACCGATGGAAGGCGGTTGGGTGTTCAGCCGTTGAAGGGTCTGGATCAGCTCGGCCACATCCAGCACCCAGTCGATCGGGGCATGCTGGATGGCCTGCTGCGGCATATAGGCAACCATGGCTGTTTCGGGATTCTGAACGGCCGTCCTGCCGCCCGCCTGTTTGATGGCGATCAGGCCGTTTGTTCCATCCGCGTTGGCTCCTGACAGCAGGATCCCGACCATCGTTGGCCCGTATACCTCGGCCGCCGACTCGAAGGTGACATCGATCGAGGGACGGCTGTAATTTACTTTTTCGGAATCGTCCAGCGAAAAAGTCGCATCCTGCTCAAGCAGCACGTGATAATCGGCCGGAGCCAGGTAAATCGTTCCGGGTACGATACTGTCTTTATCGTCGATTTCCTTAAGCGGCAGGGCCGTCTTTAGCGCAAGCAAATCCGCCAGGGCCGAATCGGACGTGTTCTTGCGATGAACCACAATCACCAGGGAAAACGACAGCGGCACGGGTAAAGCAGGCAATACCTGCATCAGCACGTCGATACTGCCCGTCGAGCCGCCGATGACCACCAGGCTACAGCGTTCCATTATTTTATTTTCCGCCATATCTTCTCGTTCGCCACCTGCCTGAATTTCGACTGAATGGACGAAAACTTCAGAGTTTCTTTAGCGCCCAGCGCCAGATAGCTCAGCTGCCCCAGGCTTTCATCGAACAGGGTCAGCACCCGCTCCTGCAGCGCTTTGTCGAAATAAATCAACACATTCCGGCAAAGGATCAGGTCAAACTCATTGAAAGAACGGTCGGACACCAGATTGTGCGTGGAGAAGACCATCCGCTGTGCCAGCTCGTCATTGAATTTAACGAAGTTGTACTGTGCCGTGTAATACGAGGAAAAGTCGGCCTTCCCACCCGAAAGAATGTAATTTTCGGAATACTGCTTCATGGGGGCCATGGCGAAGATACCCTTGCGGGCAGCTTCCAGCACCTCCGAATTCAGGTCGGTAGCGTACAGCAGCGACTTGTGGAGCAGATTGGCTTCCCGAAGCAGAATCGCCATAGAAAACACTTCTTCGCCCGTCGAGCAGCCTGCGTGCCAGATGCGGATAAAGGGCTTGGCAGCCAGCGTATCCAGTACCTCGGTTCGCAGGGTTTTGTAGAAGAGCGGATCGCGAAACATCTCCGTAACGTTTACCGTCAGTTCTTCCACAAACCGCTTCAGGTAGTCCGGGTCCGACCGGACGCGGTAGCGCAGCTCGGCAAAGCTGGGGAATTTATCTAAAAACAACAGGCGGTTGATCCGTCGCTTCAGGGAGGCTCGGGCGTAATGGGTAAAATCATACCCATGGATATCGAGCAGATCATTCAACAACAAATCCACCTCTTTTTCGTCAATCATGGAATGGTTCTGGTCATTGAGTGGTCATTGATGGGCATGCAGTGGTCATGTATCGTTAAACAATAAATGACAGCCTAATGACTATCAATGACTATTAAATGATCATCAATGACTTTTTTTAAATTTTCGACAACAGTTCCAGCAACCGATCGACGTCGATGGGCTTGGCGATGTATTCCGTAGCCCCCGCCCGCAGGCATTTTTCCCGGTCGCCTACCATAGCCTGAGCCGTGACGGCGAAGACAGGCAGGTCCTGCCGGTTAGGCAGGCTTTTGATCTTTGGAATCGCTTCGTAGCCATCCATTTCCGGCATCATCATGTCAATCAGAACAGCGTCGACGACGGTATCGGTTTGCAGGATGTCCAGGGCCTCCTGCGCATTCAGGCAGGACAGACAGTCGAACGATTTTGCGCGGAGCGTTGCCGTCAGCGCAAAAATGTTTCTGGAATCATCATCGATCACTAAGACTCTTTTTTTAGCCATGATGTTAAGAAATTAAGCCCGTTCGTATAGCCAGACTCGTAATAAAGACACCAGCTGATCGATGTCGACAGGTTTGGTAATGTAGTCCGACGCACCGGCCTGGATGCATTTTTCGCGGTCGCCGGTCATCGCTTTGGCCGTGACGGCAATTACCGGCAGGCTTTTCCACTGGTAGTTTTCGCGGATCTTCCGGGCTGTCTCATAGCCATCCATCTGCGGCATCATCATGTCCAGCAACACAATGTCGATGTCGGGATGCTCGCTTAATTTCTGCAGCGCTTCTTTGCCGTCCAGCGCGGCAATCACCGTCATGTTGTATTGTTCGAGCGCTTTGGAAAGCGAGAAAATGTTGCGCACATCGTCGTCGGCCACCAGCACGGTCTTATTGGTCAGCACCTGGCTCAGCCCCCGCAATTTTTTGGGGCCACCGTTGTTGCTTTCCGCCTGTTTGTTTTCTTCGACCAGGTGCAGAAAGAGCGACACTTCGTCGAGCATACGCTGGTACGAATGCGCCGTTTTGACGATGATCGAGTCGGCGTACTTCTTTATTTTCAGTTCTTCCGACATGGACAAACTCTTGCCGGTAAAGATGATGATGGGCAGCGTTTCGAGTCCCGGATTTTTTCGGGCTTCTTCGAGGGTTTCGTAGGCTTTGTTGTCCGGCACGCCCATGTCCAGAATAACGCAGTCCACTTCCTTGCGCTTCAGGGCGTCGATACCTTCGGAAATGCTGCTCTTCAGTTCGGAGGTGATATTGAAACTTTCCAGGAAGTAACCCAGAGCTTTGGCGTGTTTGGGGTTATCTTCGATGATCAGCACCTTCTTGTGGTCGCGGTTGATGACGTACTCGATCTTTTTGAAGACTTCCTGCATCTGTTCATACGCCATTGGCTTATCGACGAAATCGACAGCTCCTTTCATCAGGCTTTCCGTTTTGAGCTTGTGCGACGACATGATATGGACCGGAATCGGGCGGGTGTGCGGATCGGCTTTCAGGGCATCCATGACTTCCCAGCCGCTCATGACCGGCAACTGAATATCCAGCAGAATCCCCTGTGGTTTGTAGAGCGAAGCCAGCTTGAGGCCTTCGTCGCCCCGCACGGCTACGATGCCTTTGTAACCCTTCCGGCGGGCGTAGTCGAGCAGCGATTTGGCGAAGTTCGTATCATCTTCGATGATCAGAATCACTTTGTCCGGCTCCGAAATGCTTTTCCGGTCGTCGGGAACCGGTTCGGGAATCGTCGTGCTGATGTACTTATCGGGAACAAATCGGCTCGGTGCTGCCATGTCGGCGGGCGGCTGCTCAACGGCCGGGCTGGCGGCTGTTTCGGTCGGCTCGACCCGTTTCGACCCGTCCGCCGGTAGCTGTACCGTAAACTCGCTGCCCTCATTCACCTGGCTGGTCAGGGTGATCTGACCGCCCAGTAGTTTCGTTAGTTCGCGGCTAATGGACAGCCCCAGGCCCGTGCCACCGTATTTGCGTTTGGTCGAGCCATCGGCCTGCTGGAAGGCTTCGAAGATCAGCGGCTGTTTGTCGACCGGAATGCCGATGCCCGTATCCCGAACGATGAAGCAAAGCGTGTTGGCAGCAAGGGCGTGTTTACGGATCGTCAGGGTAACCCTGCCGGTTGCCGTAAACTTGAGGGCGTTCGATAACAGGTTCTTCAGAATCTGTCCCAGCCGCATCTTGTCGGTTTCGATGAGCGTTGGTACGTTTGGCTCCACAACAATGGAGAAATCCAGCCCTTTTTCGTTGGCCTGTACGCCGAACAGCGCCCGAAGTTCGTCAGCAACGTCGCCGATCGCTACCGTCTGGTAATCCAGTTTCATCTGCCCGGCTTCAATTTTAGACAGATCCAGGATTTCGTCGATCAGCCCCAGCAGCCCGTTGCCCGATGACTGAATCACTTTGGCGTATTCAATCTGCTCGCTGTTGAGGGTGTCGTCGTTGTTTTCGGCCAGCAGCCGGCTCAGTAGTAGAATCGAGTTGAGGGGCGTGCGCAGCTCGTGCGACATGTTGGCCAGAAACTCCGACTTATAGCGGGTGGCCAGCTCCAGCTCGTCGGCTTTCTTCTGAATCTCGTCGTTTTTCTCCTCCAGCAGCAAACTGCGCTCTTCCAGCTCGGTGTTGGTTTGCTGCAATTCTTCCTGCTGAACCCGCAACTCCTCTTCCGAAGCCTGGAGCTTCTGGGCCTGCATTTCCAGTTCTTCGTTCAGGGTTTCGAGCTCGTTATGCTGCGCCTGCAACTCCTCCGACTGCGCCTGGGTTTCTTCCAGGAAGTTCTGCAGCTTGAGGTAATCCAGCGCTGCGTTGACGTTGATTGCCATCGCTTCGAGATTGCGCTCAAGGAAGATCAGCGACAGCGGATCGGGTGTGCGCAGGAAACCCAGTTCGAGCGCACCCACGCAGGTATTCCCGTATACCAGCGGAGCCACCACGATCGTCGTCGGCAGCGCATCTCCGAGCGACGAGCTCACCCGGCTGTAATCGGCCGGGATGTCCTGAACGATAATGGTTTTTTTGCGTTCGATGGCCTGGCCCACCAGCCCTTCGCCAGCCTGCACATAAGCAGGTGCCTGCTGGGCCGCATAGCTGCCCGCCAGCCTGTAGCGGGTGTCGTGGTCGAGCAGGTAGATCGTGCCCAGGGGTGCATCAACATAACCGGCAATGGCGTCGAGCAGATGCGTACCTACTTTTTTCAGATCCCGCTCACCCCGAATCGCATCGCTGAGCCTGACGGCCCCGGCCTGTAGCCAGTTCTGGTTATTCAGGTCCGTAAATGTTTGTTCGAGCGACGCGGTCATCTGGTTCAGGGCTTTCCCAATACGCCCCAGGTCGTCGTCCTGCGTGTCGGTACTTCGCACGGAATAGTCGCCCCCGGCAACCTCTTGGGTGATGTCTTCCATAACCGCAATGCGTTTGCTGGTTTCATGGTACCTGGCTTCATCGGCTATCTGCTTCGCCAGGCGGTCCTGCATGTCCCGTTTGATGCGCAGGTAAGTCAGCCCCGTGATCAGCATGGAGATAATGGCCGCAATGACCAGCAGGAAGGGCGTATAGCGGATGTAGATCTGCTGCTGTTCGGTGCGGGTTTTCAGCAGATCTTCCTCTTCGGCTTTCAACTGACTGATCACGATCCGGAGTTCATCCATCACGCGTTTGCCCCGCACCATTTCCCGGTGCCGTTCGACGGTGTCGCGCAGAAATGCCCGGTTGCGGTTCACCAGGTCGACCACTCGCTGCATCTGCGTAAATTTTGCTTCATACAGCGCCTTCACGCGGTCCAGGTTTTTCTCCTGAGCCGGATTGTCGTGGGTTAGCTGACGAAGATGGGCATAACTGCCCGTTACCTTTTCGAAACTGCCGTTATACGGTTGTAAAAACAGCGGATCGAGCGTGACCAGGTACCCACGCTGGCCCGTCTCGGCATCTTTCATCGCCGAAATGATATTCTCCGCTTCGATGAGCACCTGGTTGGTATGGTTGACCAGTTCGGAATTGCTGATCAGCTTCTGAATACTGTAAAACGAGGCAGTCAGGCTGATCAGCAACAGCAGTGTCGAAAGCGAGAAAACAATCTGAAGCTGCCGGATGACCGAGTTGGTAGATTTTTGTGGCATATGTCGCTAGTTAACTTGTTTGACCGGGAGCACGAGGATGAAACGGGCTCCTTCGCCCACCTGGCTGTGCGCCCAAATAAGGCCGTGGTGCTTGTCGATATTCTTTTTGGCGATCGCTAAGCCGATGCCGGTGCCTTCGTAGCTGCCATGGTTGTGCAGCCGCTGGAAAATGACGAAAATACGGTCCAGGAATTTTTCATCGAACCCAATGCCGTTGTCCTGAACCACGACCCGGCAAAACGCTCCCTGAGGGGAGGGAGACGACTCCAGCTCTTTGCTGTCAATCCGTTCGCCCCGAATCGTGATGACGGGGGGCACACCGGGTTTTACGAACTTGAGCGCGTTGCTGATCAGGTTCTGAAAGACCTGCCGCATCCGGCTGGGCATGGTGTCGATGATCGGTAGGGTATCGATGGTAACGGTAGCACCTGTGCGGCTGATGGCGTCGTCGAAGTCCAGCAGCAGTTCGGCCAGCAGCGCGTTGAGGTCCGTAGACTGATACGTCTCCGTGATTGACAGCCGCGAATAAGCCAGCAAGTCGTTGATCAGGGCCGACATGCGGGCCGACGATCGGATGGAACGTTCAAGGTAAGAAACCGCGTCGGGATTGTCTTTGAGGAATTTCTCCTTGATGGTGTCGTTGAGCAACTGAATTTTGCGGAGCGGTTCTTTCAGATCGTGCGAAACCACCCACGTAAACTGTTGCAGCTCGTGGTTGGTCCGCTCCAGTTCCGTGTTTTTCAGCAGGAGTTCGTTGGTTCGTAGCTCGACCTGTTGTTCCAGCAGTTCGGCCGCCTGCTTCTGGGGGTGAATGTCGGTAAAGGTGCCGATCCAGCGCACCAGCACCTCCTGCTTCCGGATGGGCAATACCCGTAGCAGATGATAGCGGTAATCGTCGGTCAGCAACGCGCGCAGACGAACCTCGCGGCTAAACTCCGTACCGCTGGCCAGCGCCTGTTGCCAGTCGGTCCAGGTTGCATCTTCCGGATGCGTGTCGGGAAACGCTTTCGGGTTGGTCGAATACTGAAACCAGTGCTGATTGACGTATTCGAGCTGGCCGTCTGGCGCAACGGTAAAGGCCATCTGGGGCAGCGACGAAAGCAGCGTCTGCAGGTCCTGCACCCGGGCGGCCAGCTCTTCCTGCGCCTGCCGACGCACGTCGATTTCTTTGCGGAGCGAATCCTGCGTAGCCCGGAGCTCCTGTTGCTGTTCGTAAAGCCGATGCAGGGTTTTGACCTTCAGTACCAGAATATCCGGATCGACCGGCTTGGTCAGGTAATCGACGCCACCGGACGTATAGCCTTTGGTGATGAATTTTTTCTCGGTGTTGATGGCCGACAGGAAAATGATAGACGTGTCGCGTGCTTTGCTGAATCCGGAAATGGCATTGGCAACTTCAAACCCATCCATACCGGGCATCTGGACGTCGAGAATAATGACGGCGTAATCGGTTTTAAGGACTTTTTTCAGCGCTTCTTCCCCCGATCCGGCCGTATCGACCGAGAAACGGTGCAATTCAAGAATCTTTTTGAGCGGAACAATATTCTCGGGCCTATCATCAACGAGCAGAATCATGGAAGGCAATCAGTTAAAACGTCGAGTCGTTCTGCCAGCATGGCTTCAGACTACCGGGTATAAAACGAGTTTTGGGTTGAAAAAAGATGCGTTCTGGCAAATCTGGTCGTGAAGATAAAACAGGAAGGCAGGTGCATCCAAATTGCCCGCTTTTACGGCTTCTAAATCAACTGCCCGGTAGGGGCGTTTGTCCGTAACCCGTTAGGCCGTCAGTGAACGCCGGAAATTGCCAATTTGCACCAAAGCATGCCAATTGTTGAGGGATATGGGCTTTGCTGCCGTATTTTCTGCTAAAAACGTGTAGTTTTACCGTATATCATTCAGCCTCATACCTCTACGCTACCATGTCTACCCGCCGAAACTTCTTCCGCCAGTCCGCAGCGGCCGCCACCGGCGCCCTGACGCTGCCTTCGTTTTTACCCGAAACCTTCGCTCAGCCGATCACATCGGCCGACGCCGGACTGAAATCGGCGGCCGAATGGGCTAGCGACGAGGATTTCTGGTCGTGGGTCAAATCTGAGTATACGGTGTCGCCGACGCTGCTCAACCTCAACAACGGCGGGGTCTGCCCGCAACCCAAAGTGGTGCAGGATGCCCACATCCGGTTTTATCAGTACAGCAACGAAGCGCCTTCCTACTACATGTGGCGGATTCTGGACCAGGGCCGCGAAGCCCTGCGCGAAAAACTGGCCGATCTGGGTGGGTGCTCGGCCGAAGAAATTGCTATCAACCGCAACGCAACGGAAGGGCTGAACACGGTTATTTTTGGGCTCAACCTGAAAGCGGGTGATGAGGTGGTGCTGACAAAACAGGATTACCCGAACATGCTCAACGCCTGGAAACAGCGCGAAAAACGCGACGGAATCAAGCTGGTGTATCTGAACCTGGACCTGCCCAGCGAGAACGCCGATGCGCTGGCCGAGCAGTACGTCCGGGCGTTTACGCCCCGCACCAAAGTGGTCCACGTGACCCACATGATCAACTGGATTGGTCAGGTGATGCCCGTCCGGAAAATTGCCGACGAAGCCCACAAACGCGGGATCGAGGTCATTGCCGACGGCGCACACTCGTTTGCGCTCTTCGACTTTAAAATCCCCGACCTCGGTGCCGATTATTATGCTACCAGCCTGCACAAATGGCTCTGCGCACCGTTTGGCAGCGGTATGTTATACATCAGACAGAACAAAATCCGCAACGTGTGGGCACTGCTGTCCAACAACGAACCCGACGGCCCCGACATTCGTAAATTCGAAAGCCTGGGTACCCGCTCGTTTGCGTCGGAAATGGCGATCGGAACGGCCGTCGATTTTCATAACAGTATCGGCAGTGCGCGTAAATTTGCGCGGGCGCATTACCTCAAAAATTACTGGATGGAGAAAGTGCGGGAACTACCGGGGGTGAAAATCCACACCTCACTGAAACTCGAATTTGCCGGTGCTGTCGGCTTGTTTTCCATCGACGGGATGAAGACCAGTGAAGTGGACGGGCAGTTGCTGAACAAATATAAAATCCACACGACGGGCATCGACTGGGAGAACATCCACGGGGTTCGGGTAACGCCCCACGTGTATCACTCGCCCAAAGACCTCGACCGGCTGGTGGCGGCCATCACGGAAATGTCGCAGAAACAGGCTATTGCCAGTAAGAAAAAAAGTTAAGGGATAGCGGCCGGTACCGCGGACATATATGGATCAACTGAATTGGGGAATTATCGGCTGCGGAGACGTATGTGAGATCAAAAGCGGACCGGCCTTTTCAAAAATACCACATTCCAGCCTGGTGGCAGTGATGCGCCGGGATGCCGAAAAAGCCGCCGATTACGCCCGGCGACACAACGTTCTAACCTGGTACGACGATGCCGACGCGCTCATCAACGACCCGGACGTCAATGCAATTTATATCGCCACTCCGCCCGGCAGTCATACCGATTATGCCATTCGGGCGATGCGGGCGGGTAAGCCGGTCTATGTCGAGAAACCGATGGCCCGAAACGCGGCCGAATGCGAAGCCATGAACCAGGTGAGCCGCGAAACGGGTGTGCCGCTGTTCGTGGCGTTTTACCGCCGGGCGTTACCGTATTTCCTGAAAATCAAAGAGCTGATCAACCAGGGGGCCATTGGTGATGTCCGCTATGTTCGGGTACAACTGAACTGGCAGCCCTACGCCGAAGAAGTGAGCGAAACCCCTAAACCCGGCTGGCGGGTATCGCCGGAAATTTCGGGCGGAGGGCATTTTCATGACCTGGCTTCGCACCAGTTCGATTTTCTGGAATTCGCGCTGGGACCGATCAAAACCGCCCGCGGGATCGCCCGCAATCAGGCTGGCTTATACGAGGCCGACGACATTGTGGTAGGTCTGTTCGAATTTGAGTCGGGGGTGCTGGGCACCGGAAGCTGGTGCTATACGGTCAACAAAGAACAGCGCATCGACGAAACGCAGCTCATTGGCTCCAGGGGGAAAATCTCGTTTTCGTTTTTCGAGAACTATCACATCACGCTGGAAACTGCAGCGGGAAGGGAGGAGATTGTGGTTCCTTTTCCGGAGCACGTGCAGCAGCCGCTCATCGAGTCGATTGTGGCCGAACTGCGGGGCGAAGGCAAATGCCCCAGTACGGGCGAAACGGGCGCCCGGTCTAGCTGGATTCTGGATCGGTTGACGGGTGCCTGAACCAGATGACGAGGGCACCGAGCCAGCTCATCAGCAGCCAGGCACCGACGGGTAGCCCGAACATGATTAGCAGCAGCCCGCCGATGAAGCTGACAAATACACCCGATAACCAGCGTTCGGGCAGAACATTGTAGCCATAGGCCAGGCTGTGCATCAGCAGCAGCCATCCCCAACCGGCTAACCAGAGCCAGCTAATGTAGCTGAGTGAAATCGCCGTTGGGCAATTGCGCAGCAGAATCAGCAGTTCGGGCAACCAGATTAAGCCGTAGGTTAGCGCATAACGACCAAACCGTTGGCGCTTCGACAGGGGCAGGTTGAACAAAAACAGCAGGTACTGCCGCTCGAAGGCGCTTACCTGTCCGCCTACCTGTGAATGACCCAGCACGGCCAGTAGCAGGCCAATCAGCAGCAACCGCTGGTCGTAGTCGTCGGTGGGGTAGAGCCGGCAGACGCCTGCCAGCAACAAGCCGGAAAATACCTTTGTCAGCACCAGAGAAAGCGGCTCCTGCCGAAGCCAGTAAGTCGGAAAAAAGAGGGGGTAAGGCAGGTCGAACCCGGCCGTGGGCAACTGAACCGTATCGGGATTCGGGTGACGCAGGCGGTGGTCGTTCAGCCACGCACCCAGGCCAGTCAGGCTAAGCATCATTACCACAACAGCGCTGAACGAGGCCCACTGCTGAAGTCGGCCCGCGATGGCCAGCATCCAGCCAGCGTACGCCATGATTGGGAACAGTAAAGATGTCTGAACGGCCAGCCACAGCAGCCAGCGGGTAGGCGTGGGCACCAACCAGAGCGCCTGCACGAACCGATGTTCGGGAGCGGTCAGTAGCTGCCGGACGAAGCTAACCGTTTTCAGCAGGTACAGGCTCCAGAGCCCAAACACGAGTGCCAGTAGAAAAGGTGAACCCAGGATGGCGGTGATGAGCGCTTCGTGTTCGCTGGCTCGTAAAAACCCGAACGCTAGTAGAATAACGACCAGAAACGTACCTGCGTTTTGGGTATAGAAAGACCGCACGAAAATTTTGTTCAGCAGCGTCAGCATCGGCGAAGTCAGCGTACGGATGAAATTACCCCATTCCCTACCTGCCAGATACTGGTCAGCGGGAGACCCGTCAGGCTAATGTCCTGGTGTGAAGTCAGCAGAAACGAGACGTCCTGCCCAGTACGAAGCTGGTCGATGTAAGTGAAGAGATTGGCCGACGTGGCAACGTCCAGTGTGGTCAGCGGTTCGTCCAGCAAAACAAGCCGGGGCGCACCCAGCAGCGCCAGCAGCAGCGATACTTTCTTGAGCATGCCGCTTGAAAACGTACCGGTCGGCTTCGTCCAGAACGACGTTATGCCCAGCACCTCGATCAGTTGCTCCAACTGGCCCGCCGGAGCCTGCTTGGCCTGGCCGACAAAACCGGCCAGTTCACGCGGTGTCAGAAAGGTCGGGTAGATCGGTTCGGCTTCGGCATAGTTGACCCGCATCCGGTACGGTACGGGATCGCGGTTGATTTCGTACTGGTTGTCCAGCATAATTTTCCCCGAAAATGGCAGTAAACCCGCTACTGTACGAAAAAACGTCGTTTTGCCGGAGCCGTTGCCGCCCTGGAAATAATGAATGCCCGATGGTAACAGCAATTCGGGGACCGTCAGGACCGGTTGTCCGTTGTAGGCTTTCGTAAGGTTGGTGACCGTGAGCAAGGAACAGGAATTAACGACTGGTACGAGAAAGGACAAAATTGGTTATCATCACTCTCGACAACAAGCCACTAACCCGCCATCATCGACCATTTATCATTTTTTTCTGACCCACCGGCTCAACGCGTCAGCGAACGGATGAGGGCTGGCTGCTTTTTCGCCCGAAGCCAGACCGAATGAGGAGGATGGCAATCAGCCAGAAAAAGGCAGGCATCAGCACCTGTCTATAATCGGGTGCATACTCCACTGACATCGCATCATCCAGCGAAGGGCTGTACACGGCCTGCAGCATATCGTTCGGCTTCCGGGTCTCAAAATCGTCGTCGCTGATCGGGATGATCCGTTCCTGTTGCTGGTATTGAACCTTGGCGGAGTATTCGTACCAGGGAAACAGATCGTCGCTCTGCTGACGCCCAACAGCCTCCCGAGTCGTGTGCAGTACCCGAGCTGCGACCGGTTGCCCTGTGGACTTTAAACGCTGGTAGTAATGATAATACTGATAAGTGTCGTAGGTGAAAAACAAAGCCGCCAACAGCAACTCGATGCACAGCACCAGCCGGGCGATATGCTGCAGAAATGGTAGCGGAACGACGGATACGATGAGGCCGGAAGCGAGAAAAAACGTGACGCTTGCCAGCAGAATACAGAAGAACAAGACCTGATGCTCGGCACTGAAATCCCGGATCGATGTCCAGGTCACCAGTCGCGACTTTCGGATCGACGAGTCCGCACGAACCAGGCGACGGGCCTGCCGGAACGCATCGTAATCCGGATGGTACAGCAGCGAAACCCGGTCTCCTGCGCTGATATATGCCGAATCGACCACATACCGGGTCGTGTACTCTTTCCCGCGATAGCGGAAGCTCAGGTAAGCTGTGCGGCTCATGATATCCCGCCACGACCGCTGGCTGTAGTCGGCATGGTCGACCGTCACCGTCATTCGTCGACCCTGTTGAAAAAACCGATTTTCCTGCTTCAGATCCTGATAATACGTCCAGGCCCCCCAGGTGATTACGCCCAGCACCCCGGTTAAAATCAGTGACAGAACAAAGCTGTAAAGTCGGCCTAAAGTTGCGAAGAACTGATTCACCAGTAGTGGAGCCTGCCAGAATGACCAGAAACACAGGCGTACCAAAGGTAAGCCGGCCCAACCGGTAACGGTCGAGGTATTTTGTAAACGGTCGAAAACGGGATCGAGGATGCTAACTGGTTCGCCCGCCCGGCCGCCATGCTTACCACTTCACGCTTAGCCGCACCCCACCGAGTCCGTTACGACGCGGGGCTGCGTTGTAATACCGGTTGCCTACCGCATTCAGGTCGTAGCCCAGCGAGTAGTTACGGTCGAGCAGGTTATCGCCACTGGCGTACAGGTCAAGCGTCCAGTGCTGGCCCAGATTTCGCCGGAAGCCCAGAGTTGCCTGCAGCAGCTGAGTCGGGTCGGACAGGGCGGTGTTGGCATCGTTCAACTGAAATGTATCCAGGAACTGGTACGTAACGTGGGCGTAAAGGCCGGTTCGCGACTCCGCATCAAGGCCGGTCAGGTTCGTGGTTGGCGCGACGCCCGGAATGCGATTGTTCGACAGATCGACGCTACCCTGCTGGTAACTGCGGTATCGGTAATCCGTCAGGGTCAGGCTGTTCCACAGGCGAAGCAGGGAGAAAAAAGACGAACTGCGGGCTAAGGCTGGCGAAATAAAATCATAACTGACCTGTGCTTCGATGCCCCGCTGATCGGTACGGCCCGCGTTGAGAAAATACTCGGCTCCGGCTGCATCGGACCGTCGGACGATGGTTTCGCTTAAGCGGAACTGATATAGAGCGATGTCGAACCGTAACTGGCTGTTCAGAGCCGACCCACGCAGACCCACTTCATAGCTGGTGCCGCGTTCCGGGTTCAGTGTTGCATTGAAGCCGCCCGCCGATGGCCGCACCTCCTGACTCGATGGGGCCGAATAGCCCGTACTGATGCTGGCAAAAGCCGATACATTCGGGCCAAAGGTGCGCAGCAGGGCCACCCGTGGCAACCAGACGGGCGCGAAACTGCGGTTGAGCAGGGTGGCCGGTATGGCCCCCGCCGAGCGGACCGGGAAGCGGATAAATCCATAATAACCGCCGTTGCGGCTTAACCCGGCCGTCAGCCGGAAGCGGGCGGGTAGTTCGGTTTCGGCCTGCGCGAAGATGGTGGACTGGCGGGCGATCAGCTCCTCGTCGGTTTGGATCGTGTCGGCTACGCCCCCCCGGTTTCCGAAATTGCGATCGACGGTGAACGTGCGCAGAAACTCCCCGCCAATCGTTACCACGGTCGGCAGTACCCCGTTCGGAAACCGGATCTGGGTGACAGTTCGCCCGCCTAATCCCTGATCCGTCCGTCGTTCGTAGTTGGTAATAAACGGATTGGCAAAATCGGTGTTCGAGCCAAAGAGAACGGTTGTATTCTGAATCCGGTCGTTCCAGCGATATTCATGCGATACCCCGAGGTAGCCCACTTTCTGGTAAATACCCGCCTGTTGGGCTACGCTGCCGGGCAGGGTGGCTGTGGCGGGTCGGGCGGCCCGCGGGTTGGCCCTGAACTGTGCTTCGGTCAGACCACCCGGTGTCTGGTAGTGCAGGTCCGAATAAAAGCCCAGCAGTGACACGGTTCGCTTGGGGCTGACGCTGAAAGAACCGACAAAGCTTAGGTTGTCGCGCACGACGGCGCTCTGATCGCGGTAGCCGTCGGACTGCAGGTGATTGTAGGTGAGCGAGATGGCCGAATTGTTCTTGCCCGTCTGGAGTGAAAGGCCGTTGCCATACAGCCCATAACTGCCCCCCAGCGCCGATACCTCGACACTGCTTTTGTTGGCGGGAACGGCCAGCCCACCGAACAGAATGGTTCCCCCCGTTCCGGCACCGTACAGGCTACCCGCCGGCCCTTTGATCACTTCGATGCGGCCCAGTGCCCTTACATCCAGCGCATTCAGAGGGGTATTGCCACCCGCATCGGTCAGCGGCAGTTCGTTCCAGTACGTTTTAATATTCCGTACGCCAAACGGCGACCGAATGGCGCTTCCCCGAATCGCGAGCCGGTAGCTCCCCGGCGAACGCTCATCGGCCCGAACCCCCGGAATCGTGTTGAGCGACGGGACGAGTGTAGGGGTACCAAAACGCTGGTTTAAATCCCGATGCGTAAGTAAACCGATCGATGCCGGCGTTTCCAGTAACCGTCGGTTGGTGGCGTAGCCCCGCACGACCACTTCGTTCAGTTGAAGGGTATCGTCAAGGGCAGTAGCCGAAGGGGTTTGCGCCAGAGCCAGCGCAGGAGCGAACAAACCGAAGATGGTAATAACGTGAGCGGAAAGGTTGGCCATACAGAAGAACGAAGCAGATCGTAAAATTACAAGCTTTTTACGAACCTGAAGGTTTAGAAAAGTGTAGAAACGAAACATGGAGATCATAAAACCTCCATGTTTCGTTTCTACACTACAGTATCGGTTATTTCTCGACCAGGGTGGGCGTCTGCCACCGTTGGGCTACGTTCAGGGTATACGTCAGAAACGACCGCGCTGTTCGTTCGTACACTTCGTGCCCGATAAAATGCCCCTGCTCGTTCAGGTTCTTATCGGTTTCGTGCGATTCGTACAGCTTGGGGGATACGATCGAATAGCTGTTGGTAAAGCTGATCAGTTTGTTCATGACCGTGGTCATGTCCAGGGCAGGCTGCCGACCACCCCGACCGTTGGAAATGCCGACCATCGCGAAGACTTTATTGTCGAACAAATGCTTCAGGGCAGGACTTCCCAACTGATGCACCATATTCGTGGCCTGTGGCGGAGCGGTCCAGTTGTATTCGGGCATAGCGAAGATGACCAGGTCGGCCGATTCCCAGGCGTTGATCAATTCCTGCTGAAAGGGAGTAAGTGCGTCGATTTTCAGCGAGCCCTGACCCACCAGTGGAATATCGTAGGTTTCAAAGGTAACGATCGAAACCTCATGCTGCCCCTCCTCAGCCAGCACGTGGCGAAGGTAGTTGACAAAACGCAGCGAGTTGCTGTTTTTGCGCGATGAGGTGGCAATTAGGGCAATTTTCATGGTATTCAGTGCATTCAATTTGTTTACAGAACCCACTCACCGGCGCTTTAGTTTCCGGAAAAAGAGTAGGAAGGCTGTGCAACGTTTGTGAAATCTGAGCGGTCTATGCATCATAATCTCAGGCCAAATGATCGACTACCTCATGAAGACACTGCTCGGTTTATTCCTGCTTACGGGGGTTGCATATGCGCAGGAACCCCTGAAACCAGTCCGGCGAGACTCGCTCCCCAGCGTGGATTCGCCCGGCGTGGATTCGCCCGGCTTTATTTTGCCTGGCTTGAATTCGCCGGATAGGGTTTCGTCGGATGAGAGCACAACCGATTTGATGCCCAATGCACGCCCGAACAATTCGTTCTACCGTTACCGGACGGATTCCCGACAAATAACCCGGGCTACGACGGATCACATGTCGGTGAAAGTGCCGGATTCCTCAATGCAGTATACCATGTTGCAGGTTTCTCCGAAACGGGCAAGACCGAAGTCGCCAACCCCGCACTTTCTCAGGCCTATGCCTCCGGTATTGCCAAAGAAATTCCCCCGATAGCCCGATTCCGGAAGATTACAAACGCTGTTTGTGTGCTCAGCTCAAAGCCAGCCGTTTACCGCAACGCCTGGGCCAGATCGGCGATCAGGTCTTCGGCATGCTCCAGACCAATGGAGATGCGAAGCAGATTTTTCGGGGTGGCCGTCGTAGGTCCTTCGACGCTGGCCCGGTGCTCGATCAGACTTTCGACCCCGCCGAGGCTCGTGGCCCGCGTAAATAGCTTTAACTTCCCACTAAACCGAAGGGCTTCGGCGGTACTCCCTTTCACCTGAACCGACAGCATGGCGCCGGGCAGGTTCATCTGCTGATGGATCAGCGCGCGGTCGGGATGGGTGGCCAGTCCCGGATAATGCACCTGCTCGACGGCAGGGTGACCGTCCAGAAAATCGGCCACCTGCTGCGCCGTTGCGCTCTGCGCGCGCACCCGTACCCCCAGGGTTTTTATGCCCCGGCTGACCAGCCAGCAATCGAAGGGGGAAGGTACAGCCCCCGACAAGCCCTGCAACAGCCGCACCCGTTGGGCGAATTCGTCGTTTCGTTTGAACACCAGCGCTCCTCCCAGCACATCACTGTGCCCGCTCAGGTATTTCGTGGTCGAGTGCATAACCACATCGCAGTTCAGGTCGAGCGGGCGTTGCAGCACGGGGGTGGCCCAGGTATTGTCGCACACGCAAATGGCCCCGGCTTCGTGCGCCATCTGGCTTATCGTCAGCAGATCCGTAATGGCCAGCATCGGATTGGAAGGCGTTTCGCACCAGATAACCCGGGTATTTTCGTGAATCGACGCTTTAACGGCCGCCAAATCATTCAGATTGACGCGTGTATAGGTGAGTCCCCACGGATGAAACACCTGTTCGAGCAGCGCGGGTGTGCCGTAGTAGGCTTCGGCAGAAAGCACGACATGATCGCCGGGGCGGAGCGCCTGAAACAACGTCATCGTGGCGGCCTGGCCGGAGCTGAACGCCATGCCGACCGCTCCACCTTCGAGCGTAGCGAGGGCTTTTTCCAGCGCTTCGCGGGTCGGGTTGTTGGGTCGGGTGTAGGTATAGCCAGCGGGTAGTTCGTTGGCTTCGTTGCGGGCATAAGTAGTAGACAGGTGAAGGGGAGCCACCACCGCGCCGGTCGCTGGATCGGGCTGTTGGGTAGCGTGAAGGACAAGTGTATCGAAATGCATAGGGAAGCTGAGCCGTAGAAAAGGACTGATTCGTCAATCGAAGGTCATGGTTTTAGCCCATAATTCCGCAAGGGCTGGCTAAATAGTTTTCACTGCGGAATCCCCTGCTTCTTCGACTTCCCATTCGACTGGACCTGCATTTAGTACACAGATGCTTTTTAACCTTAAAAAACAAGTTCCAAATTCCAGATGCGCGTTCTTGCTGTGCTGACGCAGAAGCAGCTTATGGCTTTCTGGTTCGGCACGACAAAGAAGGATTGTCGTAATAAGTTAAAAGACATCTATGTTGTTATTTATGATAAAATAGTAAATAAATATTATATTTGGTTTACTGATTTATCCAACTTAGCCGGGAAACAGTTCATTCGTTCATTAGAGAACCGACTGTTTCTGCCGTAACGATACATACATGCCTTATCTTGACCCGTACACAACCCTGTTGACGGCGAAGACCGCTGCGCATCTGCTCAGGCGGGCTACATTTGGCCCCACCCAATCCGAAATCGCTACATTCACTGGGCTGACGGCTGCTCAGGCAATCCAACAGTTGATCCGCAACGCCAACTATTCGCCCCCGCCCCCAATCGACCTGGATAGTACCAAACCAACGGCCGGACAGACCTACCTCGACAAACCTTTCGACGACCAGCGAAACTTCGATTTCGGTCAGTATGTGCGCTACTGGTGGCTTGGCCTGATGACCTCACAAACGGCTCCGCCCAGCCTGCTTGACAAACTGACCTTGTTCTGGCAAAACCACTTCGTCACGACCCGTGACGTGGTGGAAGATTACCGCTATGTCAATCAGTACCTGCTGCTGTTGCGCAACAATGCGCTGGGTAATTTCCGGACGCTGGTGACCCGCATCAGCAAAGAACCCGCCATGCTGCGTTACCTGAACGGGAATGAAAACGAAGTCGGTAAACCGAATGAAAACTACGCCCGTGAGCTTCAGGAGCTGTTTACGGTGGGTGCGGTCGATTTTGCGGGCAACAAAAATTATACGGAAGACGACGTGAAAGCCGCAGCCCGGGTGCTGACCGGCTGGAAATACACCAATTACTGGGTGTCGGGTTCGACCAGTTTCACGACGACCTTCACGCTGTCGAAGCACGATACGGGCAATAAGGTGTTCTCGGAAAAGTACGGCAATACGGTTGTGGTGGGCCGATCGGCCAACCCGTCGGCCACAGTTACGGCGGGCGATGCCGAGCTGGACGATCTGGTGACGATGCTCCTGAAACATCCGCAAACGCCCCGGTTTATTTGCCGGAAGCTCTACCGCTGGTACGTGAACCCCAATGTTACCCAGGCGATCGAAGACAACGTGATTAGCCCGTTGGCGCAGCTTTTCGCCAGTTCGTCGAATAATTACGCGATCCAGCCGGTCATCGAGAAGCTGCTGACGAGCCAGGTTTTCTTCGACGATAGCAACCGGGCCTCCATGGTCAAGTCTCCGGCTGAACTGGCCATTGGTTCCATGCGCTTTTTCAATCAGCCCGTACCCGATATGACGACCGATTACGCGGCTTTCAAGACCTATTTCGATTTCATGTTCTGGCGCATGCGCGACATGCAGATGGAAATTGTCGACCAGCCGTCGGTGTTTGGCTACGAGCCGTATTACCAGACCGGTTTTTCCCGAATCTGGATGAACACCACGACCATTGCCCTGCGCGGTGACTTCACGGATGCTTACATCTGGCGCTGGCTTCAGATCAAACCGGGGTACAAAATGGGGATCGATCTGCTGGCCTGGGCCACGGCGCTTCAGCCCAACTTCAGCGATGTGAGCGGAACACCGGCCATTTCCTGCGCGGACGTACAGGCGGCCTTCGCTAAAAATCTGTTTGCTACCGACCTGTTTCCGTCGCAGGTCGATTTTCTGATCGATACCATCATGATGCAGGGGATACCGCGTTCGTCCTGGACGTTTGAGTGGAATGCCTACCGCACCGCGCCCAACGATACCAACAAACGAAACGGCGTAACCTGGCGGTTGCAGAACCTGATGAAGTACATGCTCCGCATGGCCGAATATCATATTTTTTAATTCAGTGGAACCCGCGTCACCGCTGACCACTGTCAACTCCTTTTTATGAACCGCAGGGATTTTATAGCGGCTGCCTCGGCGAGTGTGCTGCCCGTCATGCTGGACGGGTTTGGGTTGAAGGCCATGTCGCAGCAGTCGGCGCTGGTGCAGTCGCTACTGGGTACGACGGCGCTCGCCAGCGACCGGGTGCTGGTGATCATTTACCTCAACGGCGGGAACGACGGGCTCAACACCGTGATTCCGCTGGATCAGTATTCGCTGTACGACGGGTTGCGCCACAACATTGCCATTCCGCAGAATGCCGTGCTGCCCCTGAGCGGAAATGCGGCTACGGGACTGCATCCGGCCATGACCGGCCTGCGCGATCTGTACAACGATGGCAAACTCTCGATTGTCCATTCCGTTTCGTATCCCAACCCCGACCAGTCGCATTACCGGGCTACCGATATCTGGATGACGGCCGTGGATGCCGATAAGACTGTTACATCGGGCTGGGCCGGACGCTACCTCGAAAATCAGTTTCCGGGTTATCCGGTTGGTTACCCAAACGCGCAGATGGAAGACCCACTGGCGATTCAGATTGGCTACCTGACCTCGACGGCGCTATTGGGTAGCCAGCAATCTATGGGTATCGCGCTGGCCGATCCGAACACCTTCTATCAACTGGTAGGCTCCAATACCACTACCTCGCCCGGCGATCTGCCCTGTTGCGAGGCCGGTGACCTGATCGCGTTTATCCGGAAGCAGCAGGCGTTATCAGTTGGGTATGCCGCCGAAATCAAACGAGCGGCCGATGCCGGTCAGAACCTGGCGACGACTTATCCCACAGCGGGTCAGAATCCGCTGGCCGACCAGTTGAAGATCGTTGCCCGGCTGATTCATGGTGGACTGAAAACCAAGATTTATTTCGTGTCGCTGAGCGGCTTCGATACTCACTCGGGGCAGGTCGACAATACGGACGTCACGACGGGGGCTCATGCGTCGCTGCTGAGCAAACTGTCGTCGGCCATCGCGACGTTTCAGCAGGACCTGAAGCTCCAGGGAACCGAAGACCGGGTCGTGGGGATGACCTTTTCGGAGTTTGGCCGACGGGCGAACTCCAACAATTCCAAAGGAACCGATCACGGTATAGCCGCCCCCATGTTTGTCTTCGGGAGTAGCCTGAAACACCGCACCATTGGGCAGAACCCCGATCTGGCGAACCTGACGGGGCAGTACGGCAACAAAGACGTGGGCATGCAGATCGACTTCCGGCGGGTCTACTCGGATATCCTTAATGACTGGTTCGGCGCACAGCATGTCACCACCGGTTCGGTGCTCTTCCGCGAATTTTCGACCGTTTCCCTGTTTTCCGATACGGTCGAAACTGTTGCGTCGGGCAACTGGCAGGACAAAAGTGTCTGGACGGTGGGACGAGTGCCGTTCGCGAACGAATACGTCAAAATCAATACTGGCCACACGCTGACGATCGACAAACCCATTACGGTAAAAAACATCCGGCTGGACGGAAAGCTGAACTTCATCGGGCCGTATTCCATTCGGATGACGGGATGAAATCGCATTACCCGTTCTGCGCTTTGTCTGGTAAGCGGCTCCGCTTTCCGGCTCAAACCGATTGCCTTGCATTTGGTTATTCTGCTACCTTTACAAACGCAGGTATATCATTCGTATGAGCCAAACGTATCAAGCGCTATCATTGGAAGAAAACAACGGTGTCATGACCGTTACGTTGCTCGGCCCTGGCAAAGGAAATGCCATGGGACCCGAGTTCTGGGACGAACTGCCCAAAGCCATGGACGAGATCAACCGCATGCACGAGGTTCGGTGTATCGTATTTCGGGGCAGTGGCGACCATTTTAGCTACGGCCTCGATATCCATAAAATGATGCCCCGGCTCGGCGCGATGACCACCGGTTCGGTTCTGGCCCACCAACGCACGGAGCTAATGGCCCAGATTCGACAGATGCAGTCGGGTTTCCAGAAAATGCATGAATCGGCCAAGCCCAGTATTGCGGCTATACATGGCTGGTGCATCGGTGGGGGCGTCAACATGATTGCCGCGGCCGATATCCGGCTGTGTTCCCGTGAGGCAACATTCAGTCTGCGCGAGGCCAGACTGGCCATCACGCCCGACATTGGTGGTCTACAGTTTCTGCCGACGATCATCGGGCAGGGGTTTACCCGGGAGATGGCATTTACCGGGGCCGATTACGATGCCGCGTTTGCCGAGCGCATTGGCCTCGTCAATCACGTATACGAATCACCGGAGAAACTCTTTGAAGCCGCCGACGCGCTGGCTCATCAGATTGCTGACAACCCGGCCACGGCGGTTCAGGGTGCTAAACGGGTGTTGAACTACAGCCTGAATAAATCCATAGAAGACGGCCTGCAGTACGTGGCCGTCTGGAACTCCAGCCAGTTGCAGTCCGACGATTTTTCGGAAGCCATGCAGGCAACGGTAGAAAAACGCAAAGCTCAGTTTAATAAGAAATCCAACCGAGGGTATTGATGAACGCGACCGGAATGCTGCGCGACGACGCGCTACAGGGAAAAACCATTATCGTAACCGGCGGAGGAACGGGCCTCGGTAAATCCATCAGCCGGTATTTGCTCCAGTTGGGGGCCAACGTCACCATCTGCAGTCGCCGACAGGCGGTTATCGACGCCACCGCTGCCGAACTGACGGAGGAACTGGCCCAGTTCAGTGGGGCAGGGCAGGTGCTGGCGGTGCCGTGCGACGTGCGCAATCCGGAGCAAATCGAGCAGGTAATTGCCCAGACCATCGATCGCTTTGGTCAACTCGATGGCTTGCTGAATAATTCGGCCGGAAACTTCATCAGCCCCACCGAGCGACTGTCTTATAAGGCCTTCGATACGATCGTCGACATTGTGTTGCGGGGCACGTACTACTTCACCCTGGCCGCGGGCAAATACTGGATCGAAAACAAGATTCCGGGAGTGGTGCTCAACATCTCGACGACCTATGCTACTACAGGGTCGGGCTATGTCGTCCCTTCGGCAGTTGCAAAGGGGGGCGCGTTGATCATGACAAAATCGCTGGCCGCCGAGTGGGGTAAATACGGAATCCGGCTCAATGCCATTGCACCAGGACCGTTTCCGACCAAAGGTGCCTGGGATCGACTTTTTCCCGAACCACTGGTCAGTATGATGGACCCCGTTGGCCGCATTCCCCTCAAGCGCGTGGGGGAGCACGGCGAACTGGCGAATCTGGCGGCTTTTCTACTATCGGATTATTCGGGCTTTATTACCGGCGAAACCATCACCATCGACGGGGGTGAAGTACTCATGGCCGGTGAATTCAACCACCTGGAGAACGTCTCGACCGAACAGTGGGACCAGATCGAACAGAGCATCAAGCAAGCCAACCGGGCGAGCAAGAAGTAGTAGTGAAGAATGAAGAGTGTAGAGTGAAGAATATCGGTCCATCATGCATTATTCTTCACTCTACACTCTTCATTCTTCACTACTTTTCGGCACCTTTGCCCACCCAAAATTGTTCTATTTACGTATCAAAATCTTAAAAAATGCCCAACTGGTTTCTCGGAAAAATCCGCTATCAACAACCCATCGACGACTCGAATGTCGGCAGCCGAAACGAAGAATTTATCAAGCAGAAAACCGTGACGGAAGCGTACCTGGTCGATGCGGTCAGTTATACCGACGCCGAAGCCCGGCTTTATCAGGAAATTGCTGCGAACACGCCTGATTTTGAGATTACCAACATCAACCGGATGAAACTGGCGGATGTGTTTCACCACGAAGACGGGGGTGAAACCTGGTTTAAGGTGAAAGCGATGTTTATTACCGACGATGAAAAAACGGGTAAGCAAAAGAAAACCCCGAGTGTGATGCTGGTGAACGCTGAAACGCCTAAACAGGCGTATGAGCGGGTGGAGATTAGCCTGAAAACCGCTCTCGATCCCTTTGAGATCACCGACGTGAACAGCACGAAAATTCTGGATATTTTCCCGTATACCGAAGAGGAAACGCGCAACCTGCGTCCGCTCAGCGAAGTCGTCAGCCCCGAGCCTGAAACGGTGTAATGGCTTTGTCATTCCGACCGGAGGGAGCGACCTCAACCTATGAAGCGGTTTGAACTCCCGCTCTTCGAAGAATAGTTCGCTTGTTTTCTTTCATTCCGGCATCAGGAGGAATCTTAACGCTTTGTATAAGGCAAGCTTAACTGGTTTGCCGGAGCAGATTCCTCCCTTCGGTCGAAATGACACGTGCGAAAGGCCGTTCTGGTACAGAATGGCCTTTTTGTTTTACATAATTTCCGCCTTTGAATAAAAACAGTTGCGTTGAATAGGGCTGAGTGCAGATATTTGCCCCATCATGAAACGCACCCTGTTCCGACTGTTCAATATCCTGATGGCCTGCGTCGTACTGCTGAGCAGTACCGGCTTTGGTCTGGTCGAACATTCGTGCCAGATGCGGGGCAAGAAAAAAACGATGGTTGTGGCCTTCAGCGAGGTAAAATCGCAGGGCTGTACCAGTGAAAAGCAACCGTTGTCGTCGCAGCAGACGATGCTGAAAAAGACCGACTGTTGCCAGGACCAGCAGCACTACGAAAACGTCGATATTTCGTCGTCGCTGAGTCAGTTTATTGCCAAGATTGTCAAAACCATCGCTGAAACCGTTATTGCCGGTGTCATGACGGTGATGACATGGCTGTTCGAGCTGGTGTTTGCGGATAAGGCAGCATCGGTTTCTGCGTTTTCATCTCCTCCTTCGCTTTCCGGGCGCGACATTCTGACGCTCGTGCAAAGCCTTCAGATCTGATCCGTTGATGGATGTAGTTGGCCGGTATCGCATCGATATGGGCTTGAATTTCATTCACTAAATCAACGAAATCATGCGCTTTCTTTATTTATGGATCGCTCTGATGGCCGCTGGCTCATCCTGGGCGCAGTCCGATTCAACCAATAGTTCTATAAAACCGTCTGGTCAGGCCTTTGTTCATGGCCGCGTCGGCGAAATCGTCGCCGGTAAACGGGTGCCGCTCGTGGGCGCAACCGTGGTCTGGGCGGCCACTACATCCGGTACCGTAACGGGTACCGACGGCGCCTTTCGACTGCCTGTTCATGGCTCCGACAATCGCCTGGTCATCAGTTGCGTCGGCTACAAACCTGACACACTGACGGTACCGGACCCCTCGGCCGAGTTGACCATAACCCTGCGCAGCGAACGCACCCTGCAGGAAGTGACCGTGGCGGCATCGCCGGGCCAGGTCGATAACGTCAACCCGATTCACACCGAATTGATTACCCAGCGGACGCTGGCCAAAGCCGCCTGCTGCAACCTCTCCGAAAGCTTCGAGACCAACGCATCCGTAAGCGTTTCCTACAGCGACGCCGTCACCGGCGCCAAACAGATTCAGTTTCTGGGACTGGGCGGGCAATACGTACAGACCAATGTCGAGAACATTCCGACTGTGCGGGGGCTGGCCACGACCTTCGGCCTCAACTACATCCCCGGCACCTGGATCACAAGCATCGATATTGGCAAGGGAGCCGGCTCGGTCGTGAACGGCTATGAGTCGATGAGTGGGCAGATGAACGTCGAGCTGCAAAAGTCAGATGATCCGAACAAGCTGTTTCTGAATGGGTATGTGAATAGTTTCGGTCGGGTAGAAGGAAACGCCAACTGGTCGAAACCCCTGACCAAAAAGTGGAGCATGGGTGTACTGGGCCATGCCAGCACCCTGCGGAACGAGATGGATCAGAACAACGATGGCTTCCGTGATCTGCCGCTTTACACCCAGGTCAACGCTATCAACCGCTACAAATACAGCAGCGATCGATTTATGGCGCAGTTCGGCGTAAAAGCATTGTACGAAGATCGCGACGGCGGGCAGCTTTCCCGGTTCGGCGAGTCGCGCTATCGCTTTGGTAACACGACGAAGCGTCTCGAATTTTTCTCCAAAACGGCAAAGCTGTATCCCGAAAAACCATACCGGGGCTTAGGATTGATTCTGAACGGCGTGCATCACGAACAGACGGCTACCTTCGGTTACCGGCCTTACTCGGGGCAGCAGCGAACCGTGTATGCGAACCTTATTTATCAGTCGATCATCGGCAATACCAACCATACCTACAAAACGGGTATCAGTTATTTACTGGATGATTACCGCGAGCAGTTGGGATTCATCCAGACCCAGCGCACGGAGTCAGTACCGGGTGTTTTTGCCGAATACACGTATACGTATCCCGAAAAGCTGATCGTGGTGTTGGGTGGTCGATTCGATTACCACAACCTGTTTGGGCCGCAGTGGACCCCCCGCGCCCACGTCAAATACAACCTCAGCCCAGCCATGACCCTGCGGGCGTCGGCCGGACGGGGGTTTCGGGTGCCCAACATGTTTGCCGAAAACTTCGGGTACCTGGTCAGTTCACGGGCGGTGTTCAACGACGCACAGCTTCGGCCCGAAATTTCGTGGAACTACGGGCTGAGTCTGACGAATGAGTTTACCCTGCTAGGTCAGAAAGCCTCGCTGGTGATCGACTATTACCGGACGGATTTCCGCGAGCAGTTGATGGTCGATGTCGAACATCCGCGCGAAATCCATTTTCACAACCTCTACGGGCAATCGTTTGCCAACAGCTTTCAGACGGAGTTGAATTACCAGCCTCTGAAACGGCTGGACGTCAAGCTGGCTTACCGGCTCTTCGACGTGCGGCAGAGCATGAGTGTGCCATCGGGCGATACACTGTTGCTACCGAAGATGATGGTTCCCCGGCATCGGGTGCTGATCAATGTGGCGTATGCGCTTCCCTACGATAAGTGGAAATTCGATGCGACGCTGCAGTGGAACGGTCCGCGCCGGATACCGTATCTGCGCGAAGGGGCCAATTACGAGCAACCGCCCTACGTACCGATCGTGTATTCGCCGGGTTTTTATAATCTGAATGCACAACTGAGCCGGGCGTTCCGGAGTGGCTGGGAAATTTACCTGGGTGGCGAAAACCTGACGGGCTTCCGGCAGCTCAACCCGATTCTGGCGGCTTCCAATCCGTTCGGCCCGGATTTCGACGCGGGCACCCAGGCCTGGGGACCCATCACCGGACGGATGGTGTACGTAGGCTTCCGCTATAAACCCGGATTGTAAGGAGTTTACGGACCGACAACGTCGTTGTCAGGCGGTGTAATGGAAAAACCTACCATCCGTGAGCAACCCTGAAGCTGTTTTGGATTTTTCCTTTGATGGGTTCTCTACTGCAGGCCAGCGTATGAGTTTGTCATTCCGACGCAGGAGGAATCTTAACCGTCAGGACAACTCAAGATTCTTCCTCCGTCGGAATGACAAACTTAAAACTTTGAATAGCCAAATCACAAAAATCATGGTTTATGACCCTTACGATTCGAAATATGGTGTGCGACCGTTGTAAACGGGTCGTGCGCGAAGAACTGGAGAAGCTTGGTCTAAGCGTGGGGCGGGTCGAGTTAGGCGAAGTGGAGGTGGAACCGCTGCCGGAGACGGTCAGACTGGAAGAGGTACGACGGATCCTGCAGCTCAACGGATTCGACTTGGTCGACGATAAAAAGCAGTCGCTGGTCGAGCACATGAAAGTGCTGCTTATCAATGAAATTCAGCACCTGAAAGGAGAGAAGCAGCCTGCCGAAAACTATTCGACGTTTCTGGAGCGAAAGCTGGGCTATGAGTACTCGTACCTGAGCGGGCTGTTTTCGGCCAGCGAAGAGCAGACGCTCGAAAAATACATCATCGCCCTGAAAATCGAGAAGGTAAAGGAGTGGCTGCGGTACGATGAACTGACCCTGAGCGAGATTGCCTGGCGGCTGCATTACAGCAGCGCCCAACACCTGTCGAACCAGTTTCGGCAGGTGACGGGTCAGACCCCCGGCCAATTCAGAAAAAAGGGCCAAACCGACCGCCGGAGCCTGGATAAACTTTAACCTACGAACGGGCCGCTGGCTGATGGACGTGTTCGCTCGTTGATTCCTATCCGTAATTATGTAAAAACCCTATCGGCTATGGGTAGTTATTTTGTCAGATCAACGGTGATCTCTAAACTCCCAACAGCGCTTATGGAAGCTATGGAACACAAGCACACCCACGTCGATACCTGTTTTGAATGCGCCGAAGCCTGCGAACGCTGCGCCACCGCCTGCCTGGAAATGGGCGATAAAGACGGAAAGGGCCACGACATGACGGCCTGTATCAAACTCTGCCGCGACTGTGCCGATATCTGCACGCTCTGCGGACGGCTCGATGCGCGCGGCTCCGATTTCTCACGCGACTTCATGGTACTCTGCGCCGAAGTGTGCGATGCCTGCGCCGACGAATGCGAAAAACACGCCGACCACCACGCCCACTGCAAAGCCTGCGCCGAAGCCTGCCGGAAGTGCGCCGACGAATGCCGGTCGATGTCTGCGAATGCCTAACTGAACGGGTCCGGAAAGGGCTACCCGTTTTCCGGACCGTTTTTTAACTCAATCATCCTGCCATGCTGTCGCCTTTACTTGGATTTCTTCTACTAGTTACCAGTCTGGTCAATCCAGAACCGCTTAAAAGTCAGCAGATTGGTGTAGGTATGCATCCTGCCGTCGCCACCGATCCGGCGGGGAGCGTTCATGTCGTATACGGCCGTGGTTCGTCGATCTATTACGTTTCCTCGACCGATGGGCAGCGGTTCAGTCCACCCGTCCAGATCGACAGCCTGGCGGGCTTGCATCTGGGCGCTTCACGCGGACCGCAGATCGCAGCTACGGAAAAGGCAATAGTCATTACCGCCATCGACAAACCTGGCAATGTATGGGCGTACCGGCTCGACCGGGCAAGTGGCCAGTGGCAGAAACGGATTCACGTAACTGACCTTCCGGAGGTGGCTAAAGAAGGGTTTGTGGCCGTTGCCGGTGGTCCCGGAGACGTTTATAACGCCGTCTGGCTGGATCTCCGGAGCGACCGGCATAACAAAATCGTGGGGGCCCGCTCGGTGGATGGTGGGCGTACCTGGTCGGCGAATCGGGTTTTGTACCAATCGCCGGACGGAACGGTTTGCGAATGCTGCCAGCTCTCGGTCGTCAATCAGGCGAATCGGGTAGCAGTTATGTTTCGCAACTTTCTGAACGGCTCGCGGGACATGTATCTGCTGCAATCGGCAGACGGCGGGCAAACGTTCGGGAAAGCGGAAAAAATGGGTCAGGGAACCTGGAAACTGAACGCCTGTCCCATGGACGGTGGCGGCTTGTACATGGCGGCCAACGGCGTCATCGCGACGGTCTGGCGACGGGATACTAAACTGTTTACAGCTAAACCAGGACAGGAAGAAACCGAACTTGGAGAAGGAAAAAACGCCAAAGTCGTTTCCACCGATCGTGGAGATTATGTTGTGTTTCAACAGGCTGGTCAGGTGATGGGGCTGACACCCGGACAATCTCAGCCGAGTGCACTAGCCCTTGGCGCTTACCCAAAACTAGCCTTACTGTCTGGTAATAAAGTGCTGTGTTTGTGGGAGCACAACGGAACCGTATGGTCCGGCTTCATGCCATAAGCATAGTTATAAACAACATCCTGATGAACAAATTTTTGCTACGTATCCTACTTGGTTTGCCCGGACTGGCCTTCGGGCAGCACCAACACCACGAAGGCATGAAAATGCCGCCCGAACGAGATCCGAAAGCGGATACGACCAAACCCATGAACCACTCGATGAACCACACCATGCACGACGGTATGGAGAAGGGCAGCATGATGGGCGATATGGGCAAGATGAACTACGGTCTGACGATGGATACCACGATGGGCATGACGCACTCGCTCTCGCGTAACCTGCCCATGAACCGCAACGGCTCGGGTACGTCGTGGCACCCGGACAACACGCCGATGTACGCTTACATGAGCCAGCTCTCGGGCCGGAAATGGAGTTATATGCTGCATTATGCCATTTATCTGCGCTATACGGGGCAGAACACCAACAATCCGGATAAGCGTGGCTACGGGCAGCAATTTGGCGCACCAAACTGGTTTATGGGCATGGCACAGCGTAAGGTTGGCCGACGGGGGTTGTTTCAGGTGCGGGCCATGCTTTCCCTCGACCCGCTGACGGTGGGCAACGGCGGATATCCGTTGCTGTTTCAGACCGGCGAAAGCTACCAGGGCCAGCCGCTGATCGATAAACAACATCCGCACGATCTTATTTCTGAGCTTTCGGTCAGCTATAGTCACGCGTTCAGCAAAGACATCGATCTGTACGGATATGTCGGTTACCCCGGCGAACCGGCGCTCGGGCCTCCCGCTTTCATGCACCGGATTTCGGCCTTCAATCTGCCCGATGCCCCGCTGGGGCACCACTGGCAGGATGCCACGCATATTTTGTTTGGGGTGGCTACTGCCGGATTTCGGTACAAATGGGCAAAGATCGAAGCGTCGTCGTTTACCGGGCGTGAACCCGACGAAAATCGCTATGGGTTCGACAAGCCCCGATTTGATAGCTACTCGTACCGACTGTCCCTAAACCCGTCGCCTTCGCTGGCGTTCCAGTTTTCGCAGGGATTTATTCATAGCCCCGAAGACCTACATCCGGAGGAGGATGTTACGCGGACAACCGCTTCAGTGCTGCACAGCAAAGGGTTGGGGCCGAACCGGTACGTCACCTCGACGTTTGTCTGGGGGCGAAACAGCCACGACGGTGTCGGAGAAAATTCGTACCTGGCCGAAAGCAGCCTGCAGATGGATCGGTTCGCTTTTTACGGACGGTACGAGAATATCGGGAAATCGCTGGAGGAGCTGAACCTGCTCCCGGCCATTGACCCGGTCAGCCGTTCGGTGTTTACCATCAATACCCTGACGCTGGGGATGAACTACCGGCTTGCGCAGGCCTACAACTCCGACCTGGTGCTGGGCGCGCAGGTTACGGGCAATAAGCCGGATGGGGTGCTCCAGTCTTTTTATGGAAAAATGCCCCTTTCCGGCGAAATTTACCTTCGGCTGTCACCCAGCCTGATGACCATGAGCAACATGAACCATGGTCGTCACGGACAGATGAAAGGAATGCGTTAGTAAATACCTGCCCTGCTCATCATTCTCCGGCATTTTGGGCACCATATTGTAAAAAGTTTCGTTATCAGTTCATTCAAAATCAACCCGTTATCATGGTACGTAACCTACTCCTGACCGCGCTGACTTCAATCCTGCTGCTCAGCAACTCATTTGCCAACACAACAAGTGGCGACGATAAAGAAAAGGAAGTGAAGCTCAAGACATCGGCCATCTGTGGCATGTGCAAAGCCCGGATCGAACGGAACCTGGCGTTTGAAAAAGGCGTGAAAGAGGCTGATCTGGATGTCAAAACGAAAGTGGTCACCATCAAATATAACCCGGCCAAAACGGATGTCGCCAAACTAAAAGCAAACATCAGCAAAACCGGTTACGATGCCGACGATGTGGTGGCCGATCAGGCGGGATACAACAAACTGCCAAGCTGCTGCAAGAAAGGCGGTGGAATGGAACATCAGTAAATTAGTATAGCCTGTAATTAAAGTCTAAACCGTGGCACGGCTTTAGACTTTAATCAAAAACTTCACAAACAAACCGATCTGGATTCTTTTGAATCCGGGTCGGTTTTTGTTTTATAAAAAAAGCCGGGTAACGCCAACGATCGGCCATATAGTACAGGTTCTGGCATCCAGTACTGGTAAGCGGACAAACGAACTGATGAATGATAATTGGGAGAACACCGACGAATTCAGGTGATAGTTGCCATTACAGGTCAAAAAAATCAAAAATTAGTGCTACTTTCGACGCGATGAGTGTTTCCGTGTATTACTTTTACTGAGAATCAGCTTTCTCATGGTACAGAAACGGGTTTCGATCGGTTTATTTGCCCTACTGGTATGCCATATACTGGCCAGTGCCATCGTGGGTGTAATAAGCTGGTGGCGAGCCGAAAATGACCTGACGGAGCGGCTTCTGGTGTATCGGTCGGTAGACAGCATCGTGGAGTTTCAGGTTCCGCTCGACAACCAGACCGATTGCGCTTCCTTAACCCGGACAACAGAAGACGGATTTAGTTACCGGGGGCACTACTATACGGTGGTCAGCCTGGACGTAAAAGGCGATACACTGCATATTGCCGGCCTTGAAGCCCCAAACCATTCGGTGTGGCAGGATGACCTGCTCGCCTTTCTCAACGATCATCTGGCCACCTCGTCGGATACGAGCCATAAAACCAGTCAGTTGCTTAAGCTCCTGCTCAAGGAGTATTCACCGGCTACCCCAGCCTCACTCTGTTTTTTGCAGTACAACGGGTATCAATCCATTCGAATACCGGATGCCTCTTTCGCGTTCAGGACACGTTCGGCTTCCATTCCCTCGCCCCCTCCAGAACAGGCTTAAGGCGTATCTGCCGTCGTATGAATCATCCACTATACGGCTGTCAGGTCGCTTTCATTTTCCTGATCTTTTCCCGGTCATCGACTGCGCTTAGGTCGGCGGTCAATTCCTGTAATTCTCCGTTTCGGACGCAGCGCTGCCCAACCATGCCAATTGTGCTGAATACGCCTACCCTGGAAAGATCCAGGTGAATAGGTTATGGGGGCACGGTTCGGCATAGGAGCTGATTGGCATCAGCCGGGTTTATCGATGCGCTGCTATCGATCAGGAAAACCATACCAGGGTCGGTCGTACAGGCCAGTCTGGTTACTTCATTGTCCTGTTTTTCATCTCCTTATCGAACACACGCATGCCCCATATTCAATTACCCGAAGGATTGCCCGGTATTTTAGGACCTATGGCGTTCAGCCCCCAGACCGAAAAGCCGCTCAATGCCCTGGCTGAAGTTTTATTACGGACGAACGCCAGTGATTCGCTCACGCAGGGGGAGCGAGAATTAATTGCCTCCTACACCTCCCGTCGAAATGACTGTTTCTTTTGCTCGACCAGTCACGGAGCAGCCGCCGACTATCTGCTGGGACGGGAGAACCAGGTGGTGGCCCAGACCTGGGAAAACCCCGAAACCGCTCCCGTATCGGCCAAAATGAAAGCCTTGCTCGCTATTGCAGGAAGTGTACAGCAGGGTGGTAAGCAGGTTACGCCCGAGCAGATAGCGGCAGCGCGCGAGCAGGGAGCCACCGATCGGGACATTCACGATACGGTGCTGATTGCAGCCGCTTTTTGCATGTACAACCGCTATGTCGATGGGCTGGCCACCTGGGCACCTCAGAATCCGGAAGTCTACGCTGAAATGGGCGAGATGCTAGCCGAGAAAGGATATGGACGTGTTTCTGAAGCGTTACCTGCATAAAAGCAGGGATTCGGACCAGGTCATTGGACTGTCTGATTCAGGCACGATCTGGTCAATTCCGGTGAAGCTTTCCCGAGTCGGGCTGGGCTTCACCGGAGTTCCTACCCTCAAACTTCTTGAACTTATGAAAATCAATAAATGGAAAATGGCCCTACTGGTCTGGTCAGCGATGTTCCCCTTCAGCACGCTCCTCAGTTACGGCTTCAGTCAACTATCCTTCATGGATCACTGGCCCCTGGTAGCCCGCACGTTTTGCCTGACCTGTATGCTGGTGCCCTATATGGTGTTGGTCGCCCTGCCTTTTCTGACCCGACGGTTCCGAAACTGGTTACAGGCAGACGCCGACCTACCATCCAGCAGCCAGCCGGAAGCCGATGCGAAGATCGGGCAGGAACAATATACCCGTTTGATGCCCAATGCAGTAGGTTGACGAATCATATCGTAGGTGACAACCCACGAATGGTTACCGAAAGTCGCGGGTTGCCACGCACGTTACGACTCGTCAAATGCTGAATTCCGCCGTTCCTAAACCGCCGTCTGCCGACAGTTATGAAGCTTGACAACCAACCCGTTCGTCGAATACCTATACTTTACTTCCTGTTTCTGCTCAGCGTGCTGAGTGGCTGGATCTGGTACATGACGTCCTTGCCGGATGTGAGTTTTCTAACTCGTCGGTGGACGGCTGCGTTGACGATGATTTTTGGCTCATTCATCGCCGGATCGAGTCCGGAAGGAAGCGCGGCTATTTCGTACCCGGTGTTCACATTGTTGTTGAAGATCCCACCCCCGGTGGCCCGTAATTTTTCCTTCGCTATTCAGAGTATTGGCATGACGTCGGCTACGCTGCTGATTCTGGGGCTGCGGGTTCGGGTCGACTGGAATTACATCCGGTACGTTACGCTGGGCGGAGTAGTTGGGCTGATTTTCGGAACGTACTACGTAGTGCCCCTGATTTCGCCGGTGCTGGCCAAGCTGTTTTTTGTGTCGCTCTGGCTAAGCTTTGGTATCACGTTATGGCGCGAGAATCGAAATCCCTCCCGCATCGTCTTCGATACCATTCCTGATTTTCAGCAGCCCGATCAGATCCGGCTTGCTTTGTTCGGGCTGGTCGGTGGGGTCATTTCATCCATTTTCGGAACCGGGATCAACATCTTTACCTTCTGTCTGGTCACCATTTACTACCGGCTGAATGAGAAAGTCGCTACGCCTTCGTCGGTCATCATCATGACCATCGAGACACTGCTGGGGTTTTTTCTGCACGCGCAGGTTCTGCACGATTTCAGTCAGGAGTCGTTCGAGTTGTGGCTGACCTGTGTACCCGTCGTGGTGTTTTTCGCTCCACTAGGGGCCTTCGTAATCACGAAACTGGATCGTACGATTATTGCCCGGTTGCTCTATACGATCCTATTCGTTCAGTTTGTTGGCGCCCTGCTGGTTATTCGGCCATCCCTGTCGCAATGGCTACTTTGTCTGTTGACGCTGGGGAGCGGTTTAGCCCTTTTTGCTACCATTGCCCGACTGCGAAGCCGTTCGGTGACGTAATGGAAGTCGTTCATCTTTTTATTGTCAATCATCCTGTTAAGTTATGCCCGTATTACCAACTGAACCTATTGGCAGCGTTCCCCGCCCTGCCTATCTGCTGGAAGCCATGAGCGCCTTCCAGCAAAACCAGATTAGCTCACACGAACTTGATCATACCGTAGAAAAGGCCCTTCGGGAGACGATTCAGGCTTTTGAAGCCACCGGATCGCCGGTCATTACCGATGGTGAACAGTCGAAACCAAGTTTCGCAACTTATCCCATTGCCGGACTAGAGGGACTTTCACCGAACGGAGTCGTCATTCCGTTTGCCGATGGCCATACCCGGCAGTTGCCCGTTATCTCGAAAGGACCTTTCCGGTATACTACTTCCGCCGATACGTTTCTGGCGCGGGCGCAGCATTTGACAAAGCTGCCCATCAAGCAGGCCGTTATTGCTACGTCGGCTCTTAGCTTGCTTTATCCGGCTGGCGGCATCGATGGGTATAGCCAGGAAGCGTTTTTAGCCGATCTGGTCGATGAAGCGGAAAAGGAAATCAGACGGTGCTTTCAACTGGGGGCCTACAACGTGCAGATCGACTTTACCGAAGCTCGCTTAGCCATCAAACTGGACCCCAGCAAAGGTCTCTTACAAAGCTTTATCGACCTCAATAATCGGGTCTTAAACCGCTTCAGTCCGGGCGAACAGGCTCGTATCGGGGTTCATTCCTGCCCTGGTGGTGACCATGATTCGACCCACAGTGCCGACATTCGGTACGATGAATTGCTGCCGTATCTGTTTTCGCTGAAGGCCGGTAATTTTTACCTGGAATATGCCGCGGAAGCCGACAAAAGTGCCGTTCTGGCTTCGATCAAAGATAACCTGAAGCCGTCACAGCGGGTATTTCTGGGCGTAACCAACGTGCTGAATCCGCGCGTAGAAACGCCGGAAGAAATCCGGGATCTGATCCTGGAAGCGGCTCAGGTCATACCCGTGAGCCAGCTGGGTACGACCGACGATTGCGGTTTCTCGCCCTTCGCCGATGACGTATCGACCGCCCGCGAGATTGCCTTTGCCAAAATAAAAGCCCGGATCGACGGCACGGCTCTGGCCGGGAAAAAACTGGCTTAATGCATGCTGTCAGACGAGCTGCGCTACTACCTGGATAATGCATAGGATAGTCGCTGGAGTGTAGGCCCACCCTACCAATAATACTGCTCAGGTAGATTGCCATGCCTGGCCTGTACTCGTAGTAACGATAAAAACGATCGATTTTTCTATTGAAAAAATTTGCTGCTATCGGTTTATTCAGCTTACTGCTGTGCCATATGCTGGCTCATATGCTGGTCGTATGGATGATCAATTGGCAGGAAGAAGGCGACCTGACCAGTCGCCTGAAGGTATATAAATCGGTGGATAGTATAGTTGAGTTTTATATTCCCCTTCATCGACAAACCAACGAAGGCCAATTACCAACTCATCCCACTGAGGGATTCGTTTATCGGGATAGCTACTACCAGATCGTTCGGCAGGAAGTAAAAAATGACACATTGCTCATTTTGGGGTATGTTGATAAACATGGCCTGTTCTGGCAACAGGACTTGCTCGATTTTATCAAACACCAGTTCGGAAACGATTCGAACAGCGGTCCTCAAAAAGCCAATAACTTACTTAGGAACTTACTTAAGGAGTACTATCAGGGCGTTCGATTCGTGATCAACTTCAGCTATTCCTACTGGCGGGAACCCGTCCGAATCCCGCCCTTCGCGGCTCCTCTGATGACCTTATCCCTTCCCGTCCATTCGCCCCCACCAGAAGCCTGAGCCAATCTGTTGTATGAACCAGTCGGCGATGTTTTGATCGCCGTTGGTAAGTTCCGTCTGCGTATACACCAGACGACAGGTATGCTTGTCGCTGATGGATTCATCTGATCTTAATTCAGGAATCTGTCAGCCTGAGTACCTCATTTTATCGTATCAAGCAACACTCGTCCATTGAACATGATGGACGCAAAATCGCTTATGCTTCGTGAAAAAAATACTCTATCTCCTTGTAGGGGTAGCGACGTTGCTGGCCCTGGTGGCTGGGTTTCAGTCGCGCTCCAACTCACATGAACAAATGGTTGATCTCCTCGATAAAACGAATCATCGATTCCGCGATTACCGCAACGATTTTAGCCCGGATTCACGGCTTGCTCATATCGACTCGATGATGAAAAATTTTGCACCCAGCGAAATGGAACTGTACATGAAGGCGGATGTCCTGCTCAAATTAGGCGAGGAGGAAAAAGCTATTCCCCTGCTGGAAACGATTAGCAGGCAACTGGCTGCTACCAATCCACGCGCAAGCCGGATGGCCCTGAACGACTTGGCCTTAGCCTATCTCAGAGTAGGCGAACAAGCCAATTGCCGGACAAACCACTCGGCGGAATCGTGTATTCTGCCCATTCAGGGGCGGGGTATCCATACCGATCAAACCGGTTCGAAAAAAGCCATTGAACTCTATGGAACCTTGCTGAAACACAATCCGGATGATATCGAATCGCGCTGGCTCCTCAATCTGGCCTATATGACGTTAGGGAAGTATCCGAAGGAAGTACCGACAGCCTGGCTTATCCCGAACATGGTCGATACCAGCACGTGCATAAAGGCGTTTCAGGATGTGGCCCAACCGCTGAGGCTCGATGTCAACACCATGGCCGGCGGAGTCATTGTTGAGGATTTTGATCGAGATGGTTACCTGGATATAGCGCTGTCGGCCTGGGGGTTGGATGAGCCTATGCACTATTTTAAGAATAATACGAACGGTACCTTCAGTGATCAGTCGAAGCAGTCGGGCCTCCAACAGATGAAGGGTGGCCTAAATATGATGCAGACCGATTATAATAACGATGGGTATCCCGATATTTTCGTTCTCCGGGGGGGCTGGCAGGGTGAGTTTGGCGAACAGCCCAACTCATTACTTAAAAATAATGGCGATGGCACCTTTACCGATGTGACCACGGACAGTGGATTATTGACGTTTCACCCTACGCAGACGGCTACCTGGGCCGATTTCAATAACGATGGCTGGCTGGATGTATTCATAGGGAACGAAACCGCTAACTGGTTTCAAAGTAAGGGGAAAAGCCATCCCTGCGAACTCTTTCTGAACAATCAGGACGGCACCTTTACCGAAGTGGCCCGTCGGGCCAACTGTGCTATAACCGGATTTGTAAAAGGAGTGACGTCGGGAGATTACAATAACGATGGCTGGAAAGATCTGTTTCTATCTACCGTGGATGGGAATCGGTATCTCTTGAAAAATAGAGGATCGAGTGCCAAAATACCTTATTTTGACGATGTTACGGAAGCGGCCAAACTCAATGACGACTCGTTCGGGAGTTTCACGACCTGGTTCTGGGACTACGATAACGATGGCTGGCTGGATATTTTCGTTTGTAATTACACCTTCCAGAAATCGCTGGCCTACTATGAAGCCGCTGAAGCCCTGAAGCAACCCATTGATAAGAACGGGATGATTTACCTCTACCGGAACAACCGGAATGGCACCTTTACCAATGTTTCGGCGGAAGCAAATGTCCAGAAAACGACCTTCGCCATGGGTGGTAATTTTGGCGATATCGATAATGACGGATTTCTGGATATGTACCTGGGAAGCGGTAATCCTAACTACCGGTCGCTGGTGCCCAACAAGTTGTTCCTTAATCAGCAGGGTAAAAAATTTGCTGATGTAACGGCTTCGGGTCGGGTGGGCCACCTGCAAAAAGGGCATGGTGTTTCCTTTGCCGACCTCGATAACGATGGCGATCAGGATATATATATCGAGATGGGCGGGGCCTATATCGGCGACCGTTACCCCAATGCCTTTTACCTGAACCCTGGTCAGAGCGCCAATAACTGGGTTTGCCTGACACTACAGGGCACTCATACCAACCGGATGGCCATTGGGTCGCAGGTTAAACTGACGTTTCGGGAAAATGGTGTAGAACGGACCGTATACCGGGATGTAAATTCGGGTGGAAGCTTCGGTGCATCACCACTCCGCCGGGAAATTGGTATTGGCAAAGCAACCCTGATCGACAAAATTGAGATTCGCTGGCATGGCTCGAAAACGGTTCAGGTATTTCGGAATATCCGTCCCAACCAGTTTCTACACATCACGGAAGGAAGTTCTAATATGGATCGGGTTGCCCTCAAACAAATCCGGTTTGCCCCCGCGATAGCACCTGTATGTGGTCCTTCCACCGCTTTTGCGGGACTTCCAGGCAAGTAAGTTTGCTAAATGAGAGTGGCATTGTCAAACTATCTAAATTTACCCCCAATCTTTTACCTGTTTAATTCATTCTAAAAAAACAAAAATGGAAAGCAACGAACAAGTGCTCAAAAATCAGGAATCCATTCTGGCCAATCAGGAGACTATTCTCAAAAATCAGGCGTCGATCCTGGACAATCAGGAAAGCCTCGATTCCATTCTGGCGAACCAGAAAACCATTATTCAGAATCAGGAATCCATTCTGGGTAATCAGGATTCGATCCTCAAAAATCAGCAGTCCCTCGACAAGATTCTGGACAATCAGGAAACCATCCTGAAGCTGTTAAACAAATAAACTGAATTGTCGTACCGACCCGTCCGGGTCGGTACGACAATTTCAAACAACTCCCGTAGGTTAGCGATTAACTAAGTGCATACACCGCAGCTCTGATTGCCCAATGACCTACGAAAACTCCCTCGCTTTTGCCCAGCAACTCGACCAGGCCGATCCGCTCCGGTCGTTCCGCGACCGATTCCACATACCGCAGCCTGACGGTGACCCGCTTATCTATCTGTGTGGCAACTCGCTGGGGTTGCAACCCAAAACGGCTCGCCAGGCACTGGACCGGGAGCTGACGACCTGGCAGAATCGGGGTGTCGAGGGCTGGTTCGAGACAGCGGCCGAAGCCGAATACCCGTGGCTGAGCTACCACCAGGCCTGCAAGGAGGCTCTGGCGCACATTGTCGGTGCCGACGCGTCGGAAGTGTGCCCGATGAACGCGCTGACCGTTAATCTGCACCTGTTGCTGGCGTCGTTCTACCAGCCTACGGAAAAAAAGTTCAAAATCCTGACGATCAAAGGCGACTTTCCGTCGGATCAATATGCCCTGGAAACCCACGTACGGCATCGTGGGCATCAACCCGCCACGACGATTATCGAAATTGCCCCACGTACCGACGATGACGAATCGTCTTCCGGCTTGATTCATACCACCGATATTCAGAAAGCCATTGTCGAACACGCCGATTCGCTGGCTCTGGTCTGGATGAGCGGTCTGAATTATTATACCGGGCAACTGTATAACCTGGCTGCCATCGCCGAAACGGCTCAACGGCATTGCATTCCGATTGGGTTCGATCTGGCGCATGCCATCGGGAATGTGCCCCTGCGCCTGCACGACTGGGGCGTCGATTTTGCGACCTGGTGTTCGTACAAATACCTCAACGGTGGACCCGGAGCCGTTTCCGGCGTGTTTGTTCATCAGAAACACCACGATCAGAATCTGCCCCGGCTGGCGGGCTGGTGGGGGTATCGGGAGGCTAACCGGTTCGACATGACGCCCGGTTTTCTGCCCGAATCGGGTGCCGACGGCTGGCAGGTCAGTACGCCCAACATTCTGGCGCTGGCGCTTCACCAGGCTGCGCTGGCGATCACGCACGAAGCGGGCATGCCGGCGCTCCGGCACAAAAGCGAGCAACTGACGGGGTTTCTGGAATATGTGCTGACTCCTTTTGCGGACATTCAGATCCTGACGCCCGACGATCCGACCCAGCGCGGTAGTCAGTTGTCGCTGCTGGTGCGTAAACAGGGCAAAGCATTTTTCTCCTATTTGGCCGGGAAGGGCATCATCGGCGACTGGCGCGAACCCGATTGTATTCGGCTGGCACCCGCCCCGCTCTACAACACCTTCGAGGAGGTCTGGCGGGTTGGCGAGGCTTGCCGGGCTTTCTTTCACCCGTAGTTAGTCCTCATTCAACCGCTCGCTGGCTGCGGCTACGAAGGCAATATTGCGCTTCAGCCCATCCAGCTTGGTGCGCTTGACCGCCGACCGGCGAAAGATTTCGCGAAAAATCTCTTCCGTAATCTCTTCCCAGTCCTGTCTGGTAAATTCGGCCAGATCAGGATGCGGATCGAAGGCGGGGGTTTGGTGCGGTCGTGCGAACCGATTCCAGGGGCAGACATCCTGGCAGATATCGCAGCCGAAGACCCAGTTATCGAACCGGCCGCTGACCTCTTCGGGAATAGCTTCTTTCAGTTCGATGGTGAAGTAAGAAATGCATTTGCTGCCGTCGACTACGTAAGGGCCGACGATGGCGTCGGTCGGGCAGGCGTCGATGCAGCGGGTGCAGGTGCCACAGTAATCGGTGATCGGGCCGTCGGGTTCCAGTTCGAGGTCGAGAATCAGCTCGCCGATAAAGAAGAACGAGCCAATCTCGCGGTTGATCAGGTTGGTGTGTTTACCGACCCAGCCCAGCCCCGCCCGTTTGGCCCAGGCTTTATCCATCACCGGCGCTGAATCGACAAAGGCCCGGCCACCCACTTCGCCGATTTCATCGTGAATAAACACCAGCAGTTCCTTCAGCTTGTCTTTGATGACAAAGTGATAATCGGTGCCGTAGGCGTACTTGGATATCTTGAGATCCTCGTCACCTTCGGGCAGTCGCTGTTCCGGATAATAATTAAGCAGCACCGTAATGACCGACTTAGCCCCGTCGACGAGCAGGCGCGGATCGAGCCGCTTGTCGAAATGATTGGCCATGTAGTTCATCTGCCCATGCATCCCGTTCTTGAGCCAGGCTTCGAGCCGGGGCGCTTCTTCTTCCAGAAAATCGGCTTTGGCCACCCCGCAAAAGTCAAACCCAAGCGCTGTGGCTTTAGCTTTGATCTGTTTCGTATACTGGTGAGCGGCTGCGTGCATGAGTACTCCGTGAATGGGGCTGGCAGAAAGACAACAGATTTTCCGGACGGATAAATCCTGACAAGCCTTTGATCGTGCGGCTAAAATTGTGCCAAGTTGGCAGAAAACGCGGTTTTGGCCGGTCTTTTGCCGACCTTTGTGTATGAATTTCTGGAAGCGAACAAAAAGCTCAAAGATGGAAAATAAAGACATTGTGGACGAACAGGCGTCCAACCCTACACAACAACCTGACAACCTGACAACTGAAGAGGCCGTAACGGTCAATGGCGGTGAGCCTGCTGAGGCCGAAGAAACGCCCAATGCCGACGATTTTGTGGCAGAGACCAACAAGATCGGTAGTGAACTGGCCGAGCTGAAAGATAAATATCTCCGTTTATACGCTGATTTTGAGAACTTCCGTCGGCGCACATCGAAGGAAAAGCTGGACCTCATCGGCAATGCCAATGAAGGCTTGCTGCAGGCGCTGATTCCCGTTGTCGACGATTTTGAGCGAGCCATTCAGTCGATGGAGAATACCAACGACGTGGCCGCGGTGAAAGAAGGCGTTTCGTTGATTTATACCAAATTGTTCAAGACCCTGGAAAGCAAGGGCCTGAAGCCGATGACGTCGAAAGGGGAGCCGTTCAATGCAGATCTGCACGAATCGGTAACGCAGTTTCCGGCACCCAGCGACGACCTGAAAGGGAAAGTCATCGACGAAATCGAAAAAGGATATTACCTGAATGACAAAGTCATTCGGTTCGCAAAAGTGATTGTAGGAAGCTAAAAAGAGTGAAGAATGAAGAGTGAAAAGTGAAGAATAAGCTGCCGTACAGAGCTATTCTTCACTTTTCACTCTTCATTCTTCACTAAAAAAACATGGCAACGAAGCGCGATTATTACGAAATATTAGGCGTTGATAAGAACGTCTCATCGGAGGATTTGAAGAAAGCCTATCGCAAGATGGCCATCAAATACCATCCCGATAAAAACCCCGACGATCCGACCGCCGAAGAAAAATTCAAGGAAGCCGCCGAAGCATACGACGTGCTGAACGATCCACAGAAAAAAGCGCGCTACGACCAGTTTGGCCATGCCGGCATGAGCGGAGCGGCCGGTGGCTACGGAGCCGGTGGGCCGACGATGGAAGATATTTTCAGCCAGTTTGGCGATGTCTTTGGCGACGATTCACCGTTTGGCAGTTTCTTCCGGGGCGCTCAGGGTGGGGGCGGTGGCCGTCAACGCGTACGGCGGGGTTCTGATCTGCGCATCAAGCTGAAGCTGAATCTGCAGGAGGTTGCCAACGGCGTTGAGAAAAAGATTAAAGTGAAGCGGCACGTAACCTGCAATACCTGTGGGGGCAACGGTTCGAAAAACGGTACCGCCGTGCAGACCTGTTCGACCTGTCAGGGAACGGGCCAGACGCGCAAGGTGGTCAATACGATGCTGGGTCAGATGGTATCGACCAGCACCTGCCCGACCTGTAACGGCGAAGGCAAAATCGTGACCGATCGGTGCGATGCCTGCTTTGGCGAAGGCCGGGTGTTGCAGGAAGATGTGATTCCCATCAAGATTCCGGCCGGGGTTGCCGAAGGTATTCAACTGTCGGTAGGCGGAAAGGGTAACGTGCCGCCACGCGGGGGCGTAGCGGGTGATCTGCTCATCGTGGTCGAGGAGGAAGAAGATGCCGACCTCAAGCGCGATGGCAACAACGTTGTCTTCGATCTGTATGTCAGCTTCATCGATGCCGCCATCGGAACGAACGTCGAAGTGCCCACGATCGACGGGAAAGCCCGAATTACGCTTGAGCCCGGTACGCAGAGCGGTAAGATTCTGCGCCTGAAGGGCAAAGGGATCAAGGAACTGAACGGCTACGGTCGGGGCGATGAACTGGTGCACGTAAACGTCTGGACACCCAAAATGCTGTCGGCGGAAGAGCGGTCGATGCTCGAAAAGCTACGGAACTCCCCGAATTTCCAACCCAAGCCGAACAAAAATGAAAAAGGTTTCTTCGACAAAATGAAAGATTTCTTTCACGGTTGAACGACACACATAGCAAATAATACCGAAACAGCCTGGCTATAGCCAGGCTGTTTCGGTATTATTTGCTATAGACTTGAGATTATGAATCCAGGGGGTATTCTTCGGCTCTACTCAAATTTATAATATTCAAACTCAACGGAATCATTCGAAGATGTGGCTGTTGCCCAGTTCATAAATTTTTCTAGCCAGTCATATTTAGATAGAGACTTTTCTAAAATTTTAAAAGCATCAGAACTAATAGTTGTTGTACTCTTTTTAATTTCTAGCTTGCAACGTTGCTGCTGAATCTCCTTTCGTATAAGCTCATGAATAGTTTCGTCAGCATTATTATCCAAGCTATTTTCTACAAGTGATAAACTCCAATCAACTATATTTTGGGCAAAGTTGCCCGTCAATCTAGTTAGTTCATCATCTTCGTTGCCGATATTGGTCAGTGAAGTTTTTACACTAGCCATTGAGCGTTTAAACTGGTCGATGGAATTCTTTACTGAATTGAAAGGATTAAGGAATATAACGCTGTTTGCGTCATTAATCAACAAAGTTAAAACTGACTGAACGTATAAAGATGAAGATGAGTATTCATTCAATTTTTTGAGTATAGCTTTATCAAGTACGATTCGTGGATGAGTAGCTTCTTTACTTTCAATGATATATGCGCGTATCATAGCTTTAGAAAACAAAATATTTTCGTCCATATAGTATGGCCCAGCCGCTATTCCCCCACGTGTAAATACACCCCTTGTCATCAAAGCTATTTGAAGCCCCCGAACGTAGGTTAGTAATAGCATCAAATTGGTTGTGTAATTAACTTCATTTTCAAAATAAGGCAGTGAGATACAAATGCAATCTGAGAAGACACGGTATTCCAGATATTCTATTTCTGATTCTTCCGTGTTCTGAAACTGGGAAGTTAATACTTGCATAGCTTCCTTAAAGGCAGCTTGTAGTTTTTGAAGGATATTGGTTGATGAATCTTCATCATATTCATCAACCATTGCAGAAAAGCCTAAAATATCCATGAAACAAACGAAACGCGGTTCTACATCTATAATTTCACCTTTCGTATAACGCTTTGGATTTTTTACAAGAAGTATTTCAATGGCTGAAGAGTGTTCAATAATATTAACACCGATTTGCTTATAAAATTTATGTAAAGAAGACTTGAGTGTATCAATTGAGTAATGTTCCTTAGACAAAACAACCTGAGTAATATCTTTTACTGACAAAACGATATCATTTAAATAAGGAGCTATTTCAAGGTTTTTAAACGATAAATTATCAGTATAGTAGGGAGCAGCTTCCAGTAAACCAGTTATCAAAAACTCAGTTGAGAAAAATAACTTGTCCCAGAAAATGCTTATACGTTCTATGTTATCTGCTTCTCCGTCACCTGAGTAGCAGTTATACTCAAAAAGTAATTGTTTGAGATCACGATTGAAAGCATCAAAACAGTCGTCAGGTAACCGATATACAAATAAGTTATGATCGAACCGCTCAGCGATTTTACTACGCGTCCAATACGTTTTTATCCAGCTTGGCAAAGCAGTTTCTATGTGATTATGGAAAGTCCAGGGAAGATCAGTTAATCGAATAGATTGGAGCTCTCGTGGTAAGATATTATTTGAATAAACTTCAAGTATGAGTCCATAAAGAACAATTGGGAAAATTTGCTCGGTACCTAAGTGGCTTGGAATAAAAACGTAGCGCTCTGGTTGAACCTCCTGTTGATTATAGATAATCCGTCCAACACCTAAATAACCTCTACCTTTTGTTTGATAATATTTACCTACATTCCATAGGTCTGCTTGTTCCTGTACTGCCGTCTCATAGTTATCCGTAATAATGACTTTTTTAATTGACGAATCTAGCTCTCCGTACTTTGCAAGATCATCAATAATGAAATTAACAGTTTTAATGCAATTGGCTTTGTATTCATTCAACCATGCAATTGTAGTCGGAGTATTAGAATCTTCCGTGAGAGTAATATTTGTTATGACTTCTACATTATTCATAATTGGCTATATCATCGTTTAAAAGCAAATAAGCTTATAAAAGCTTTAATAATAGATAACAAAACAAATTCTCAGCTTGCAAATGACATAAGAAAAGCAATAAAACGTTGAGATTTTACCTGCTCCTGATTAAGTTGGATGTATACGTTTAGTTATTCGCTCTGTATGGGGTTCTTTCCGTGGACAGGGAGCACGTCCTGAGGGAAAACAGTCCAAACTAATGAGGGTGTAAAGGTGTAAGTCCAGATGTTGGTTCAGTCTTGTTCGCCCACCATCAACCCTCATGGTCGTTGGGTGCGCCAGACAGAAAAGCGTGTTTGTGGACCCCGGTAGACAGCAAGCGCGTCTCGACAGGCGAACTTTGGGCTCGTTGGGTGGCTTTGATTGACAAGTCGAACGCCTGAGTTAGCCAGTTAGAAGGTGCATATGCTAAATTCTGTGCGATAGGTTAACCGCTTGTACTTCGACCAAAGTATATTAGATTAAATGAATAAAAAACGAATTTTAAAGGCGTTGTTTATTGGTTTTATTTGTCTCGTCATTGTGACGAAGGTTGTCCGGTTAGTACTTGATTATTATACTCCTTCTTTTCTCTTTGAGTTGATTGACCAAGCAAAAGCTGATAAAGCCTTGATGGAGCGTATAGGAGGTTATGAAGAGTATAGTTTTTCATATTCATCGCCAGACCGAGCCAAACTGCACTTCGAGCTGTCAATTATTGGCGACGACAGTACAATCACGTATGAAGGCCAAGCCGCTAGAATTTCGGAACGGCAGTGGAAGGTTGAACAAGTTAAATCAACTGTTTGGGCGCCTTAATCTCTGACTTTCAAGGCTAGCTTTCCTGTGACAGGCAGCACGTCCCAAAGGAAGCTGGGCCGCCCAACCAAATGAGCGTGTAAAGGTTAGGAGTGGTTTCGTTCAGGCACGTAGCATCCTCATGCATCAGCCCTCATGGTCGTTGGGTGGATGTAACAGAACAGCCAATAACTTAATGGTTAGTTTGTGGGCGACAGGGGACACCTCGTAAAGGTAAACTTTGGATACGTTTGTCGAGCCTTGGTCGACACGGGAACCACCCAATCCCCTAAGTTAAAAGTGACAAGGGCAGTTTCGCAAAATAAGCTACACTCTCAAGAGAAAAATATGCAGACAGCCAAACCTAATTATATCGATTTGGGTCTCTCTACTCCAATGGGTCCACAACTAAGGGCATTAGTTGAGAAGCAATTGATAGCCGATTTAGCGAATTATGGAATGGTAAGTTTAAATCTAAAATTTGACTGGTCGGGCAGTTGTATTGAGGGGCATGATAGCAGTTACTTAGATGGCGACTTAGAAAATTACTCTGGTATTTTGGTTTTTGATGAGCATGATGATTTGGTTGCCGATGGCTGGATGGAGTTTATTCAAGAATGCGATTTCTTTTTGGTGTATTGGGAATACGTAACAGTTTGGCAGAACGGTGAAAAGATTTTTGACAAATCTGAAGCTGGCCTTTCAGAACACGTTTGGGCTAAAATACCGGATAATATCAAATGGAATTATGAAAAAGAACGCCTAAAATAGACAAGGTAAGCTTTCCGCTGACAGGCCGCACGTCCCAGAAGGGAAGTTTGCAGCCCAACCAAATGAGCGTGTAAAGGTCTGCGGTAGGTTTGTTGTCTTGAGCGCTTTCATTCGCCATCAATCCTTGTCATTAGGTAATTCAGATAAGCCGAAGAGGTAAAGTCCGTAAGCCTGGTCTATCTGCTGGCTTGGCGAAAAAAGTACATTGGCTTACTCGACACCGATAAAAAAGAAGTTCGCCACGAAATTCAATCGCTTGGTAATATCTATACTTCGTCATTCAATCACTTTCTTACTGAGCCTTGAACTTGTGAGATAAACGCAAAAAAGCTCTTTTCGGGGCCTTTTTGCGTTTGCCAACCCGTTGGGTTTGCTTAGGATTTCTCTATTGCGTACAGCTGATGCGCATGTTGGGTGCCGGGCTGGTCGGTATAGTGAGTTATCGAAATGTATAAGCGGCTCGACGGATTCACGGATGAATTGACCAGTCGAACCTCGCTGCGAGTACCATCAAAGTCAATGACTTTCGACCAGCTCTTTCCCTGGTCCCGGCTGTACATTAGCAGACATCTATTTTTACTGCTTAAACAGCTGTACGTCACGGCCCAAATCTCTTTGCCGGTCGGTGTCAGTCGGCTTACCATGTTCATAATGGGGCTTCGCCGGTAGGGATCTGGCAGTACCTTTCGGTCAAACCGTTTGCCATCCTGGGTCCGGATCAGGAAGTTAGTGCCTCCCAGGTAATCGCTTCCCAGCAGAATCATGTCGTCGGCTTCGGCAACCGAAATGTACCCACCCATCTGATAATGAAAGCGGTTCACTAAGTGCCAGCCATCCGATTTTCTCGATGCCCGTTCGGCCATACGCGTTGTGGTCGAGTTGACCCACAGCTGCTTTTTGTTGTCGCCATCGGTTAGAAGCGTAGCTCTTAAGAGCTGTGAGTAACGCACGACATGAATGTGTTTGTTGACTCCATTACGCTGTAAAAAATCGTTTTTTGTCCAGCTAAGTCCTTCATCGATAGAGTAATATAAAAACGCCATATTCTGCCAGTGGTCATTTTCCCAAACCGAGCCATATTCGCCGAGTAACAGCGCCTGATCGGGCAGTTCAGTCATCCCATTATTATACAGAAAATGACTGATCGGGCTCGATAATTGAAGAACCGCTTCAAAAGAAGCTCCCTGCGTTGAGCTTCTGTAGATTACTCCACCGCTGGCAACAAATAAACATCCACTGCGATTGATGAACAGCGAATCGATGGGTTCTGCAAATACATAAACCGGACGGGGTCTTAGATTAGAATTTTCTGCGCAGCAAAGCGTGGTCAGGGATGAAAAGAGGCATCCCCACAACGTGCCATGGTTGTCTTCAATACAATAGCGCCAATCGGTGTGGAGGGGTTCGAACTGAATGTCGCCCACCGGCGCTAACTTGTTGATGGTAACTACCTGTTCCAGTACGATAGGCTGATTTGGGGTAAACAGCAGATATCTCCGGTTAGCGTACAAATGGCATTGATGTTTAATTTCCCAGTAACAGAATGAAATTAGTTCGATCAGTTTTCCCACGCGATAGACCGAAACGAGAAATTTCCAAAGGTGGCTGATAGTCAGGCCACTTCGCCGGCTCAATGTGCCATAGTACCTTGATGAGATGTCCATTAGTACGGGTAGTTAAGAGAGGAAGAGTTGCGGAATAATCTTGTTGAATGTATACATTGTACTATATATACATGTAGGAAATTGCCTCAGTTTATTATCCGGTATACATATGTGAGAAAGGATGCTCCCGAAAAGATTAGTTGTATAGATTCTGCGGGAAACTGTTGATAATAAACGCCTTGCGTAAATCAGTTAGGTATAGATCCGATACTTCGGTTCACGCCGATAAGCCGGTAGTTCACTCGGAAAAAGCCGGACTTCGTCGGATTGCGCTGGTCATCGGCTGGCTTTGATAATTGATTTGTGCTATCAGATCAGCAACAGTCCTGGTTTGCCCACTCGAACAGAGGCTCAGCCAACTGATTTGGCCCAGGGCATGGCTTGTTCCGTTCATTGGTCTTACGCGTTGTTAACCTGTCTGCCGCTCATGGTCAATTTTAATGCGCCTGTCTGGCGATGCCAAACGTACATTGAGGCTCAGCTTGCCATTGTGGAGCCGATTTTAGTGAGCCCTTCGTCGTCAGGTCGTCATAAACCGATTTTCGATCTGACCGAATACCGACTCAGCGAGACCTTTCGTGGGATCGAGAAATATGTCCGGAATGATCATGGTGTGGATCCGCAGGTTGGCGAGTCCTATTTCTTTCTCGATCGAGAACATCATGTATTCTGGCTGCAGGGTGGCTGGTGGTACCAGGGGATTTACAGGTTGAGCGAGTCGGAGCAGGGAACGATGTTAAGTTATCAGATCAACAACGTGGCCCCCGATAGCAGCCGCTGGTTGGCTCCACTCGTTTACTGGCAGCAGCGGTCGGACTGGCAGCGGGACTTTCAGTCGCTGATCGACACCGTTAACGACCGGATTCGGTAAGGGGTTCTGAGTAAGTCCCTATCTGAAACAAACCTATCTTCACGCACCAAGCCTTCAAATGTATGCCAACTCTTCAGACTATCGTATTGGCCGCTGCGGCCCTGACTACAACGCTTATCGCGGGGCTCTTCTACGGGTATCTCTGCTCGGTAAATCCCGGCCTGAACCGGCTTCCCGATCTGATGTACCTGTCTGCCATGCAGTCGATCAATCGGGCGATTCTGAACCCGGTTTTCTTCCTGAGTTTCGTGGGTGCGCTCGTTTTGCTGCCGCTAAGTGCCTGGCTGCAATACAGCCAACCAATGCCGGTGCGCGTCTGGCTACTGCTCGGCGCCAGCGTGCTGTATGTAACAGGTGTGTTTGGGGTAACGGTATTTGGCAACGTTCCGCTAAATGAAGCGCTGGATGCGGTCGATCTGGAGACGGCTTCAGTGCCGGAACTGGCTACTCACCGGACGGCGTTTGAAGGTCCCTGGAACAAACTGCATACCATCCGGACGCTGGCATCCATACTGACCAGTATGCTGGTGATCGCGGCCTGCCTGAGCCCGGCAACCGATCGGTGATCGTGGTGAATTGGCCAGCCTTCCGCTAAACTCAATCAATTGCCTGACGAGATACTTCAGGCGATTCTGGCGGGCTAGTTGACTGTAATACCGGCCGTCCCGGTCGGGTGAGATGTAACGGCAGCACACCCGACCGGGACGGTCAGCACTACATGTATCCGTGAAATGTATAAGTTCTGCCCTGTAATGATCAAGTGCTTGGCAAGGGCAGCGACGAACTTTGTGTCATAAACCAACCAGGTTATGAACACAGAATATCAAAACACAAAAATCCTTCTGGTTACGGGCGGTAGCCGGGGAATCGGTCGGAGTATAGCCCTGAATGCCGCCAAGCGGGGTTTGGGCGTAATCCTGACCTACAACACCCATCCGGAGGAAGGGGAAGCCGTAGCGGCTGAAATTAATCGGAATGGGGGCAAAGCGGTGGCCCTACCGCTGGACTCGGCCAGAATCGCATCGTTTCCCGATTTCAGGGAGCAGGTTTTACAGGTCCTGAAGCAGGAATGGAACCGGGATACCTTCGACTATCTGGTCAACAATGCTGGCATTGGGCAGCGAACGGCTATTCAGGACACTACGGAAGCGATTTTTGACCAACTCGTCGACGTCAATTTCAAAGGGGTCTTTTTTCTGACGCAGCAGCTACTGCCGCTGATCGTCGATGGTGGGCAGATCATCAACATCTCGTCCGGACTTGCCCGATTCGCCTTTCCCGGCGTGGCTGTCTACGGTGCGCTCAAAGCAGCCCTCGAAGCACTGACCCGGTATCTGGCGAAGGAATATGCCGGTCGGAAAATTCGGGTCAACACGGTAGCGCCGGGGGCAATCGATACCGACTTCGGGGGTGGCAAGGGCGACGAGAGCCACCGGCAGCAAATTGCCGGTATGACGGCGCTTGGGCGGCTGGGCGAAGCCGAGGACGTCGGCGTTTTTGTGGCGTCACTGCTATCGGACGACAGTCGCTACGTCAATGCGCAGCGCATCGAAGTAGGAGGGGGGATATATATCTGATCGATTAGGCAGGGCCGGTTCTGCACCGGCCCTATTTAGTGCCGACTTGACTACTTTTGCCATTAACCCTGTAGAAACGACCGCGTCATGGAATTTGTCGATATCGACTCAATTGCTGAACTGCACGATTTTTTTCATTATGACAAACCGCTTCATCCCCTGCTGTCGGTTGTCGATCTGGCGAAGGTCGACCGGTCGCACCGGAAGCCAGACGTGGCCTACCGGATGAACCTGTACACCATTGCCTGTAAGCAGGTGGAAGGGTCGTTTAAATACGGCCGGACAACCTACGATTTTCGGGAAGGAACCCTGATGTTTACCGCACCGTATCAGATCCTGTCGCCGGGGCTCGAAAACAGGGTGGAAGGCTGGGGAATTTACATTCATCCCGATTTTTTTGGGGCAAACCCAAAAGGGACCCGGTTGACCGACTATTCGTTTTTCGGCTACGACGCCAACGAAGCACTGCACATCTCCGAAGCGGAAAAAACGGTGCTCGATGCCTGTCTGCAGAATATCCAGCGGGAAATTTCGACGAACCTGGATCAGCACTCGTATACCCTCATTCTGACCAACCTCGAGCTGTTGCTGTCGTACTGCGCCCGGTTTTACGATCGGCAGTTTCTGACCAGAGCTACCGTGAACCACGACATCGTCGGGAAATTCGACCGGCTTCTGACCGATTATTTTGCCCAGCGCTCGCTGATTGACGCGGGCCTCCCCGATGTCGGGTATTTTGCGTCGCGGCTGAATCTGTCCGCCAATTACCTGTCCGATCTGTTGAGCCGCTACACCGGCAAATCGACCCACGAGCACATTCAGTTAAGGGTAGTGGATAAAGCGAAGTCTTTGCTGTGGAGCACCGAAAATTCGATCAGTGAAATTGCCTACGATCTTGGTTTCGAGCACCCATCTCATTTTACGAAGGTATTCAAAAACAAAACCGGTATGTCGCCCCGGCAATTCAGAAACCGGAATGAATCAGGCCTTTCGTTTACGGGTTAAGTATCGCCGGATGGGCGTATCGTAGACTACCATCACCCCGTAAGCCAGGCCGATCAGGAGGCCCATGCCCACCACGATCACCACCGTCAGTTCGCCCGTTGCGGGCTTGGTTTGGGTGTAGTAACTGCCAAACAGCCAGAGCGCCCAGTAATGCGTCATGTAGAGCGGGTACGATAAAGCACCCAGAAATGCGGCCAGCCGGCTCATGCCCGCCGACAGCCGGCAGCCAGCCCCCAGGCAAATCAGTAGCGGAAAGTAAACCAGCACCACCAGCGCTTCGGCCAGCCAATTCCAGCTAAAATAAGGCATCAGGAACGCCAGTGCCAGCAGAATCGCCAGCCCCGGAAAGCTCAGCCTGTTTGGTATGATCCAGCGGGAACGGTAGATCAGCAGCCCCGCCGAAAACGAGTACGCCACCCGAACCCCGCCATCCCAGAAGGTAGGGCCGCTCCAGCCGCCCAGCAGATTCCCGCTTCGGTAACTGACCCAGCCGATACCTACAGCCGCCAACGCCGTAACGACGAGCAAGCTACGGCGGCTGAGTCGGCAGAGAATAAACGCATACGCCACATTGGCGATGTATTCCCAGAACAGCGACCAGGAGGGCGCGTTGAAACCAAACAGGTTAAAGCCCCGCTCTTTCATGAGCGGCAGTGGAATCAGCAGCAGCGAGCCCACCAGCAACCACGCCAGCTGGCCCGGGCGGTAGGCGCTGGCGTACGACACGAAAGGGTCCAGCCAAAACGCAACGAAGCCCAGCAACGAGCCAAAAATCACCAGCGGATGCAGCCGAATCAGCCTGGCCAGCAGGAACGATGTCCGGCCCATGCTGCCGATTCGGTCGTCGTAGGCATAGCCGATCACAAAGCCCGACAGGCAGAAAAAAAAGTCGACTGCCAGGAAGCCATGGCCGATGAAGTTCTGACTCGGATCGGTGTAGATCCATTCCATAAAATGAAAGAGCACCACCGCCAGCGCAGCAATACCCCGGAGCCCATCGAGACCGGTAAAATGCGGTCGGGTGCTGAGTGGTTGCGAAGGATGATCAAGCGTAGTCGGGTTTTTACTGGCCATAGAGGAGGTAAAAGCAAGCGGGAGCCAAGCAGAGTAACATCGCTCATGGATCGGGGCGCAGCTCCCGGCACAAAAGTACAGGATTTTCGGGTTGCGCAGAGCTGTGCGGGGTCCATCGCTTTGCGCAGGAACATCGTCCGGCGCCCTCACAAACGGTTTGTCACGTGGCTACGCAACGGTAAAAGTCCGATTCTCGTGAGCCGGCGGCTGAGAAAGTCGAATGAACAGGCCAAGGAGGTCAGGAAGCCTTCCCGCCGGGGAGGACCGCTTCCTTATTTAGAGAAATTTTGCGCCCTCAAGGCCGCTTAGAATCGGTTAACATCTCAGGCATGAGCCGTCGAACATTTACCGAACAACGTATGACATCCCAACAAACAACGCCTTCCACTCAGGACCCACAGACGAAGTATCCTCAGCCGCCCCAGCCCGATCAGCGGCAGGAACCACCGGGTAGCGAATCTGAACTGCAACCCCAGGCGGATCATGGCGAAACCTCTTACAAAGGCTCCGGAAAACTAACGGGTCGGAAAGCCCTGATTACGGGGGGCGATTCCGGGATCGGCCGGGCAGTCGCGATTGCCTTCGCCCGCGAAGGGGCCGACGTCCTGATTGCGTATCTGGACGAAGACGACGACGCGCGCGAAACCGCCCGCTACGTCGAAGAAGCGGGCCGGAAGGCGGTGCTGGTACCGGGCGACATTCGTGACGATGCGCACTGTCAGCAACTCGTTCAGCGGGCGGTCGACGAACTGGGCGGACTGGATATTCTGGTGAACAATGCCGCTTATCAGATGGCGCAGGAGTCGCTGCAGGAGATCACCAACGAACAGCTGGACCGCACGTTCCGAACGAATATTTTCTCGATGTTTTACCTGTGCCGGGCCGCTGAAAAACACCTTAAGCCGGGCAGTACGGTCGTCAACACCACATCGATCAACGCCTATAAACCAAGCCCGACGCTGCTGGATTATGCAGCGACCAAAGCCGCCATCCAGAATTTTACGGCCAATCTGGCGCAGGTATGGGCCGAAAAAGGAATCCGGGTCAACTGTGTCGCACCGGGACCGATCTGGACGCCCCTGATTCCGTCGACCATGTCGCCGGAAAAAATAAAAAACTTTGGGCAGGATGTGCCGCTGAAACGGGCCGGTCAGCCCGCCGAACTGGCGCCGGCCTATGTACTGCTGGCTTCGGATGATTCGAGCTACATGACCGGTAGTACCGTGCAGGTAACGGGTGGTACCCCCTCCATCTAACGAAATTTGTCGCGTTCATTTTCGGGTCGGCTGCCTGGGTTAAACCGGGTAGCCGACTCTTTTTGTAAAAGCGAAACATCCTGTAAGAAAAGCCTGCATCACCCGGCAGTTCGACAAAAGAAATCTGGCGATAAACCAATATATTAAACCAGTCAGCGTCTTTAGTCTGCATAGGCATTCTTCGAGAAGGTTTTATGTCAGCGAATTCGGGACAACTGGCTCATCAGGAACTTTGGCAACGCTTCAAAGCCGGCGACGAGCGGGCTTTGGGCGAACTGGCCAGGGAACACTATCCCAGCCTCTACAACTATGGGCTGCGGTTGACAACGGACTCCGAACTGGTCTGGGATACCATCCAGGATCTGTTTCTCGAATTGTGGGACCACCGCGCTTCGGTCGGTAACGCGGTCTTCGTCAAAACCTACCTGCTCAAAGCACTCCGCTACAAACTGCTGAAAACCAGAAGCCAGCCGCAGCCCGTTCATCTCGACGAGTCGGAGTCGTATCAAATGCCGTTTACCGTTTCGACGGAAGAAGAAATTATCGATAGTGAGCTACATGCCGGACAAACCCGCCTGCTCCATCAGCTATTGGCCGGACTCACCAAACGCCAGCAGGAAGTGCTTTACCTTCGCTTCTATCAGAATCTGGACAACCACGAAATAGCGCAGATCATGGGTATGGAGCGGCAAAGCGTGGCCAATCTGCTGCATCGTACCGTCAAAGAACTGCGGAGTAACTGGTCGCCCGACCTGCTCCTGAGCCTACTGGTTTTCGTCCTGTCGAAATCCTAGTCAGAATTAAATTGTATTCTCGGCGAAATTTTTTTTACATTTTTTTGAGTATGGCACCGCCAACAACAGCACTATAGGGTAAAAGCCGTCGTGCTGTTTTGTTCCGCCATGAACTACAAGACGTATACCGTTGAAGAATTCCTGTCTGATGAGTCGTTTCGTCAGTGGACGAATGGAACGTCTGCGCAGGCGTCTGCCTTTTGGGACCATTGGCTGGCGCAAAACCCCGACCGGATGCCGGTCGTCAGGCAGGCGCAGGAGCTGGTGCGGGCGCTGAACGATCATTACCAGGACGATGCGACCCCGGAGCGGTTCAATCATGAACTGAACCGGCTGATGGAATCGGCGGCCGAACACCGGGATGCCAGCATGGAAGCACCCGTCATTCCGCTTCAGTCAAGGTTCCAGTGGCGCTGGGCAGCGGCTGCCGCCATCACCGTTACCGTCGGGCTCGGACTTTGGCTGTACGGCCATGTTATTCCCAAAAGCAGCCTGCACGCGGATGTATACAGACAACTGACGAAGGCTGCTCCGGTTCCGCTGCAGGAGAAAGTGAATACTGGTACCCGGACCCTTACGGTTTTACTCAACGATGGTAGTCTGGTTACGCTACGCCCTCAGAGCCGGCTAAGCTATCCCAAACGATTCGACAAAGGCAACCGAACGGTGTATCTGAAAGGGGAAGCTTTCTTCAACGTCGTAAAAAATCCAGCCAGTCCTTTCCTGATTTATGCCAACCAGACCGTCACCAAAGTGTTGGGGACCAGTTTTCTGGTGCGGGCTTTCGAGGAAGAAAAGACCGTTACCGTTACTGTACAAACCGGGCGCGTGTCGGTGTATGCCCAGCAGGAGTTTGAAAAAGCCCAGCAGGCGGGCCTGCGCCGGATCGAAGGGGTGGTGCTGACGCCGAATCAACAGATGACCTACAATCTGGATGACAATCGGCTACAGAAAGCGCTGGTGGAAAAACCGAAAGTTGTCATTCCCGACGCGGTCAGCCACGAACAGGTCTTCGACGATACGCCCGTTGCCAAAGTCTTCTCGACGATCGAAAAAACCTACGGAGTAAAGCTGATCTATAACGAAGACGACCTGTCGGCCTGCCTGATCAACTTCACCTTCTCGAACGAAAGTCTGCTGGAGCGGCTCGACGTAATCTGTCAGACCATCGGCGCTTCGTATGAGGTACTGGACGGGCAGATTGTCATTACCAGCAAAGGATGTAAATAAGTATAAATTCCTAATCTATAGCCAATTGCCTATGACCCAGTAACCCAGTCGCATACAAAGAAGCCAGTGATGATTCCGGCATCACTGGCTCAACCTGCACCCTTGTTCGTAACCCTCATCCAGGATGAGGCAGGGGGTTCTTTGTCCATTTCTAAAGTCAAATAGCCAAAAAACAAGTAAAAGTATGAAAGAACTTCGACAACCGCTTAGCCTGTTGCGCAGCCTTATGAAATTTACTGTCTATCAGTTACTACTCGCGGCTATGGTGGCCGGCATGGCGTCGGCCAGCCCGGTAGAAGCTCAGCAAGTCATGGATCAGCGGATTACGCTTCGGGCGGATAACCTGACCATCAAAACGGTGCTGAATCAACTGAGTCGCCAGGCCGATGTCCATTTCGCGTACCGATCGGCCCTGATGCAGTTACGGAACCGCGTTTCCATTCATGCCTCCGACCAGCGCCTGGGCGACGTATTGAGTGAGCTGCTAAAACCCCTGGATGTATCGTTCCGCCTGAAAGGCCGGCAAATTATTCTGAACAGCGAACCGATCGCTAAAGCCCCGGAGGAGATGTCCTTCACGACCGAGGCCGCAGCCATCGACCGGTCTATAAGCGGTACCGTCTCGGATGAAGGTGGCAACCGGCTTCCCGGCGTGAGCATCGTTGTGAAAGGCACCAACCGGGGCACTACCACAGACGCCAACGGGTCGTTCCGAATGACGCTGCTCACCGGCGACGAAGTACTGGTGTTCAGCTTTGTCGGGTATATATCGCAGGAAGCCTCGGTCGGGAATCTGACGACCATCAACGTCAATCTGGCAGTCGATACCAAGAACCTTAGCGAAGTAGTCGTGACGGGCTACGGTACGCAGAAACGGTCGGATCTGACCGGGTCGATTTCCTCCGTCAAATCCGAGGAAATCCGGAGCCTGCCGGTACGAAGCGTGAACGAAGCGCTACAGGGCCGGGCCGCCGGGGTTCAGGTTACGCGCAACGACGGAGCACCGGGCAGCAGTTCGGACATCGTGATCCGGGGTGTCGGTTCCATTGGCGGTATGTCTCCGCTGTACATCGTGGACGGTATCCGGATGGGAACCGGCAATAACTTCAACCTGCAGGATGTTGAATCGATCGAAATTCTGAAAGATGCCAGTGCGGCTGCTATTTACGGGGCACAGGCGGCCGGGGGTGTCGTTCTGGTGACGACCAAACGCGGCACCAGCCTGGATAAAATGAAGGTCAATTTCAACGCTTACTACGGCGTTCGGCAACCGCTGAACCTGTACAAAATGCTGAACACGGCCGACTACATCACGGCCAAGAAGGCATTTGGCGTCAGTACTGGCGGCTGGGGTGACCCGGCTTCGCTGCCCGACAACGACTGGGTGAAAGACTTGTACACCAACGGTTCCGACCAGAGCTACTCGCTCTCGCTGTCGGGGGCTACGGCCAAAACGAATTATTACCTGTCGGCCAACTACCAGCGCGAAGGCGGAACGATGATCGATAACTGGTTCGATCGCTACGGCCTGCGGTCGAATGCGGATTTTAAGATCAATAAAAAACTGAAAGTCGGCGAAACGCTCTACGCCTGGAAAACCGGCAACAACCCGACCGTAACCACGACGTTTCCATTCCGCTCGGCCCCGGTTGTCCCGATCTACGATCCAACGAACTCGTACGGCGGCTGGGCCAAAACCGGCACGTTCTTCACCGGACCGAACCTCGTAGGGCAGGAGTACCAGAACCACATGCTGAACGAGACCTATGCGCTGGAAGGGAACCTGTATGCCGACTGGGAAATCATTCCCGGCCTCAATCTTCGCTCTACCTTCGGGGCTTCGATCATCAACGTAAAAAATTACAAGTTTACAGAAGCGTACGATTACGGTACGGTGGCCAATCGCAATGCGTTCCTGAGCCGCGATATCAATAACCAGCGGAACCTGACCGCCAACTTCGTGCTGACCTATACCAAAGCGTTCGGCGAACACGAACTGAAGGCACTGGCCGGGTACGAAGCCTATAAGTCGGACCTGAGCAGCCTGCATGCCGAAGCACAAAGTTTCCCTTATGTGACCTACAACCTGGGGCTAACCAGCAACCCCAGCAGCTACGTAGCCAGCGGGGGCGAGTTTCCGCAAACCCGCTTACTGTCGCAGTTTGGCCGGATCAACTACACCTATGCCAATAAGTACCTGCTGACGGCTACGGTTCGTCGGGACGGGTCGGACCGGTTCGGACCGGCCAACAAGTTTGGGGTGTTTCCATCGGCGTCGGTGGGCTGGAAACTGAGCGAAGAAGCGTTTGTGCGGGACAATCTGAGCTACGTCACCAACCTCAAGCTGAGAGCCAGTTACGGCATATTGGGAAGTACCAGCAATATTCCTCAGTATACGTATCAGGCCTCGTACGCGGGTAATGGCGGCACCAACAGCATGGGTCTCCCGGATGGCTCGCGCTCGAAAGGTTACGCCCTGACGGCGCAACTGGCCAATCAGGACATCAAGTGGGAGTCGGTCAACCAGACCGATATCGGCCTGGACGTTGGGTTGCTGAGCAATAGCCTCAACATCACAGTCGACTGGTACAGCCGGCAGACGAACGGGATGATTTATCAGGTTCCGGTTGCGCTTTCGGCCGGTTTCAGCACTACCTCGCCCACGGTCGTTTATACCAACGTCGGGCAGATGAGTAACAAAGGCCTGGAACTGGCCGTCGATTACCGGGGCAAAAAAGGCGCTTTTACGTACGGCATTACAGCCAATGCGGCTTTCAACAGCAACCTGGTGAAAAAACTCGATGGCGTGAACAACAACCCCATCAACGACGGGGCGGCCGGCGATTACCTGGAAAGCACGGTGTCGCGCACGCAGGTGGGGCAACCGCTGGGTCAGTTTTATGGATATAAAACAGCCGGTATTTTCCAGAGCGACGCCGAAGTAGCGGCCCTGAACCAGAAAGCCCAGGAAGCCGCTGCCGCTACCGGTGGTGCTACGACCGGGGTGTATTACCAGGCTGCCGCTACGGGTGCGGGCGACCTGAAGTTTGTGGACACGAACGGCGACGGGCGCATCACCACGGCGGATAAAACCTTCATCGGGAATCCGTGGCCGAAAATGACCTACGGGATCACCCTGAACCTGGCCTGGAAAGGACTGGATTTTTCGGCGCTGTTCCAGGGAATTACCGGGGTCGATGTGTTCAATGGTACCAAATACTACACACCCATTTTCGTAGGCGATTATAACACCACCCATAACATTTTCAACACGTCGTTCTTCAATGGCAATGGGCTCACCAGCCTGCCGCGCGTCGGCTATACGGATGCGTCCGGCAATTACGTCCGCGACCCCAACGCCAATTACACCCGCATTTCCGACTATGCCGTCGAGAGTGGAGCTTTCCTCAAACTGCGGAACGTTCAGATCGGCTACACCCTCCCGGCCTCGCTGATGAAACAGTGGAAAATGTCGGGGCTACGGGTGTACGTGCAGGGGCAGAATCTGCTCACGTTCACGAAATACTCCGGGCTCGACCCCGAAGTGCTGGGTCGGAATGGGACCACCGCCCGGGGCGTCGATACGATTTATTCCTATCCGCGTACCTCGCTGGTGTCGGCGGGCATCGACGTGACTTTCTGATTATTCATCACTGGTTCAGTGCTATCAACCGATATTTCCTCATGAAAATACTAGTCAAACTCATCCTCTTCGCTTTCGTACTGGGTACGCTATCCTGCAAAGAGAGTTTCGTGAATGTCGACAACCCGACGGCGATTTCTACCGCCAGCTACCCGGCTACCGTTGCCGATCTGGAGCAGTTGCTGCTCGGCGTCTATGCCACCCAGCACGCACCCAGCCTGTATGGGCATAACATGCTGGCCAAAAACACCTACCTGTGGGATCATACCACCGACTTAAGCTGGCAGGGCACCACCACCTGGATTCAGCTGGCCCAGAACAATTCGCAACCCAACGACAGCTTTTTGCAGGGTACCTGGCAGGATCTGTGGCGGGGCGTTCAGCGCTGCAATACCCTGCTCGCCAGCCTCGAAACCTTTATTCCCAAAGCGAATGCCGCCGATGCGGCATCGGCCAACCTGATCAAAGGACAAACTCTATACCTGCGGGCCTGGTATTATTTCTACCTCACCACCTTGTGGGGAGAAAGCTTCATCGTCGATGGGCAGGGCGGGGATAAAATGGGCGTCCCGCTGATCACGAAAACCTCGACCAGCCTGCCCGAAACGCAGGTGGCCCGGTCGACCGTTAAGCAATGCTGGGATTTCATCACGTCGGATCTGAAATCGGCCGAAACCCTGCTCAAAGGAAAAAGCTGGACGGGTGCCACCGACAAATACAAGATTGGCGAGTGGGGCGTAAAAGCCTTTCTGGGTAAGGTGTTCGTATACACGCAGGACTGGACAAACGCGAAAACTTACCTGAGCGACGTGGTGACCAACAGCGGGAAGTCGCTCGTGCCGTTCGATACCTACAAAAACATGTTCAATGGCCAGAACGAATTCAACTCCGAATCGCTGATCGAGCTAAACCTGAACATTGACATGACGTATCGGGGCACCGACGACCGCTCGATGGGTACCAGCATCGGTATGGTCATTGCCCCGACGTACGTGGGTCCCAACGGCGCTCAGGCGGCATCGGCCTGGTCGAACGTGTTTCCGCACGCCAAAAATATTGCCCGCTTCGGGTTCAACCTGGGCCACTACTTCCCGACCGGAACGGCCGCAGCTAACGTCGCCAATGTCGATAAATCGTACATAACCCGCTCAGTTGCTGCCCGGACGGCCAAAACGGTCGATCCTCGTCTGTGGGTCGCCTGTCTGCAGCCGTACGTCGATTCGATGGTCGTGAGTGGGTCCAAAAAGGCTATTTCGCACTACCTGGACATTTCGGAGATCGATATGGAAGCCTGGAGTTTCCGGAAATACATTTACCTGAACGGGGCCGAAGGCGAAGTCAACATGGCCAACGGCGACAACATCCTATGGCTTCGTCTGGCCGACATATACCTGCTCTACGCCGAAACCCTGACCCATTCGGGTGACAATGCGACGGCGCTCGAATACGTCAATAAAGTCCGGCGACGAGCCTACGGCTATGCGGTCAATTCGGCTTCTCCGGTCGATTACAAAACCCTGACGGACCAGACCAGCGCACCCGATAACGTACTGAAAAACGACCCGCTCAAATATGAACGATGGGCGGAGATGTTCGGCGAGGGCCACTGGTGGTTCGACGTGTGTCGGTGGAAGATCGGCGATAAGGAAGCTGCTTATTACCAGCGGGTTCGGGGCGGGGCCATTCAGTGGGATGCTACGGACTACGCCCAGCCTATTCCGATCAATGAGCTTACCTCGAACGTCAGCATGAAACAAAATCCGGGGTATTAAACCGTACGATGGTGCCGGGTTCAACCGTTCCCGCAGGAACGGTTGAACCCGGCACGAAGCTTATTCTTTTCAACCAGTGACCATGATGCATTTGCTAAAACTCGGATCGATTGGCGTGCTGGGCTTACTGCTTACGGCCATTTATCCGGTTCGACAGCCAATTACCGATAATCCGTCGGGCGACGATTCGCCGGGAAATACAGACTGGACCAGTTACGGCGGCAACAAAGCCGGAAATCGTTATTCAGCTCTGAATCAGATCAACCTCGGAAACGTTAAAAATCTCAAAGTCGCCTGGACCTACGATGCGGCTGAAGTCGACGGAAAAAGCAATCGCCAGCCCGAGATCCAGTGTCAGCCGATCGTCGTAAACGGGATTCTCTACGGCACAACGCCAAAGCTGAAGTTGTTTGCCCTGCAGGCGAATTCGGGCCAGCAACGCTGGGTCTTCGATCCGTTTAAGGATAAAGCGCCCCGCTTCAGCCAGAACCGCGGGGTTCTGTACTGGGAAGATGGATCGGACAAGCGCATCCTGTATACGGCGGGACCGACGCTCTACGCCGTCAATGCCCTTACGGGTGAACCGGTCGCTTCGTTCGGCAAACAGGGTGAAGTGGACCTGCGCGTGGGGCTGCTCGACCATGCCGATCTGGACATCACGAAGCTGTCGGTGTCGGCCACCAGTCCGGGGGTTATTTACAAAGACCTGCTGATCTTAGGGGCAACCGTTTCTGAATATGGCGATGCAGCACCCGGTCACGTTCGGGCCTACGACCTGCACACGGGGAAAATACGCTGGACGTTCCATACCATTCCGCAACCGGGCGAAGCGGGCTACGAAACCTGGCCCAAAGATGCCTACAAAAAAATTGGCGGAGCCAACAACTGGGCGGGGCTGGTGCTCGATGAAAAACGTAAAATGGTGTATCTGGGAACGGGTTCGCCCGCTGTCGATTTTTATGGAGGAAGCCGGGCCGGGCAGAACCTGTACTCCGATTGTATCCTCGCCCTGAACGCCGAAACCGGTACGCTGAAGTGGTATTACCAGACCGTTCACCACGACCTGTGGGACCGCGACCTGCCCTGTCAGCCGAACCTGGTTACGGTAACCCACAAGGGTCGCAAGGTCGACGCCGTGGCTCAGTCGACAAAAGATGGCCTGGTTTACGTCCTGAACCGTGATACCGGCGAATCGCTTTTCCCGGTCGAGGAGCGGGCCGTTCCGACTTCCGGGCTTCCGGGCGAACAGCCCTGGCCCAAACAACGCGTTCCCCTGAAACCCGCGCCGTTTGCCCGGCAGGAATTCACCGAAGCGGATATTACCGACCGGACGCCCGAAGCCCATGCGTTTGTGAAAGAACGCTTTCAGAAAACCCGCTCCGGCAATAAGTTTATGCCACCGAGCCTAGAAGGAACCCTGTTTTTTGGCATCGGGGGCGGGGCCGAGTGGGGGGGCAATGCCGCTGACCCGGACGGGATTCTGTACCAGAATTCCAACGAAATGGTCTGGGATCTGAAAATGGCGGATGTCGCGGCCCGCAACGCCGAAATCGCGTCGAAGGGAAAAATCCTGTACCAGACGAACTGTGCGGCCTGTCATGGCCTGGACCGAAAGGGGAGTGGCGATGCGTACCCGAGCCTGGTCAATGTGGGCAGTCGGTTATCGGGCCAGGAAATTCAGGCTATTCTGCGAACCGGCCGGGGCCGAATGCCTTCCTTCGAGCATATTTCCGAGCAGGACCGAAGTACCCTCGTTCGGTTTTTGCTCAACACCGAAACCAAACCGAGTGAAACCGGCGATCCGCACAGTGCCGCAGCGCCCACGGCTACCGCTAAGAAATCGGACTTTCCGTACATACCGCCTTACATCAACAATGGCTGGACCCGCTTTTTCGATCCGGACGGCTATCCCGCTGTGAAGCCGCCCTGGGGAACGCTGAATGCTATCGATCTGAACACCGGCGAGTATCTGTGGAAGGTGCCGCTCGGCGAATTTCCGGAGCTGACCAAAAAAGGAATGCCCATCACGGGCACGGAAAATTATGGCGGTCCGATCGTGACGGCGGGTGGCTTGGTGTTTATAGCCGCCACTTACGACGAGCGAATCCGGGCATTCGACCGGAAAACCGGGAAGGTTGTCTGGGAGTACCAGCTTCCGGCCGGTGGTTTCGCCACGCCCATTACTTACCAGGTCGACGGCAAACAATATGTCGTGATTGCGGCTGGTGGTGTCAAAAACGGGCACAAACCGGGCGGCTCCTACATTGCCTTTGCCCTGCCCTGACCGCAACAATCAATTAGCAGCGTTATGTTGGCTAGCTGTATATGACCCCTGCGGGGGCAAATAGGTATAGATAAGACCGTTCTCTATAAATATATGACCCCTGCGGGGTCATACCCAAGGCTTATCTTGCAAGAACCGTTGCGATGGCATGTCTACTGGCAAAACTCCTGAAAAGAAAACCCATGTATAACCCTTGCTCGGCGCTCCTGGCGCTACGCATATTTCCCTGCTTTCCTCATGAATAACCTGGATCAAAGCCGCCGTGACACCCTGAAAATGCTGGGCATGGGCTCCTCAGCCGGATTACTGGGCCTCTTTGGCGGACCCTCCACCGCCCTGGCCCGCGAACAGCAGACTAAACCCAGCTACGCCATCGGCGCTCCCCCCGTCAAGATCAAGTCCGTCAAAGCCATCGCCACCGCCCCCCAGGGCTCCAACCTCATCGTCGTCAAGGTCGAAACCACCGAACCCGGACTCTACGGACTGGGCTGCGCCACCTTCACCCAGCGCGCAGCCGCCGTCATCGTCGCCATCAACACTTATCTTAACGAGTTCTGCGTGGGCAAAGACGTCGACAACATCGAGGACATGTGGCAGTCAGCCTACGTGAGCTCCTACTGGCGAAACGGGCCCGTGCTCAACAACGCCCTCTCGGGCCTGGACCAGGCCCTGTGGGACATCAAAGGCAAACGCGCCAAGATGCCCGTCTACCAGCTGCTGGGGGGCAAGGTCCGCTTCGCCATCCCCTGCTACACCCATGCCGGGGGCAACTCCCCCGAAGCAGCCGCCGACAGCGTCAAGAAGTTCATGGAGCAGGGCTACAAGTACATCCGCATTCAGCAGGGCGGCTACGGGGGCGTGGGGGCCAACCTCGACAAGCCTGACTTCAAAGCCGCCGGTTTCGGCTACGAGGGCGACGCCTACATGAATGTGATGGGCTACCTCAAGTCGGTGCCCAAGATGTTCGAGGTGGTCCGCAAGCAGTGTGGCGAGGAGATCGAGCTGCTGCATGATGTGCACGAGCGGGTGCAGCCCATGGAGGCCATCAACATGATCAAGCAGGTGGAGGACTACCGGCCTTTCTTCATCGAAGACCCCTTCTCCCCCGAGAACATGAAGTGGTTCGCTCAGTTGCGGCAGACGACCACCGTGCCCATTGCGATGGGGGAGCTGTTCAACAACATCAATGAGTTCAAGGAGCCGATGGTCAACCAGTGGTTCGATTACATCCGGATACACGTCTCTCAGATCGGGGGCATCACCCCGGCCATGAAGGTGGCCCGGCTGGGGGAATGGTTCAACGTGCGCACGGCCTGGCACGGTCCGGGGGATGTCTCGCCGGTGGGACACGCGGCTCACGCGCACATCGATCTGGCGGTGTGGAACTTCGGCATCCAGGAAGCGGTGGCCTTCTCGGAGAAGACCCAGGCGGTCTTCAGCGGTTGTCCAACGATGGAGAAGGGCTACATGTCGGTCAACGAGGTGCCGGGGTTAGGGGTAGACATCAACGAGAAGGAAGCGGCCAAGTACCCCATCTCCACCAAGTCCAACTGGCAGGTCAGAAAGATGGACGGCACCATCATCCGCCCGTAATCCGGGATAACTAGTGAGTAAAAGTCGCTTTACAAATCGTTTTGCCAAAGTAGTTGGTAGGGCGGACGGTCGGTAACGCGGACGGTCGGCCGCGATTTTTATCAAATAATCGCGGCCGACCGTCCGCGTTACCGAAAAGGTGGCCTGATTGAAAAAAGATGGACGGGTATTTATGAAAAAACGCGTGTGGCTCTACAAAGGCATTGCTCTGCTATTGCCTGTGCTGGTCCTGGCGCTGGTAGAGGGTTTGCTGCGGCTGTTTGGCTACGGCCATGACCTGCGTTTGTTCATCGAAGATCCGCAGCAGAAGGGTTACTGGGTCATGAATCCCCATGCGTCAGAGCGGTATTTTTCTGAGACGGAAAACGCAACGATCGGAAACTTCGAGCCGTTCCCGCAACACAAACCCGAGGGCACGTTACGCATTTTTGTGCTGGGGGAATCGACCACCATTGGCTACCCTTACATGCACAATGGTTCCTTTCACCGGTGGCTTCAGTATCGATTGCTGCATACGTTCCCAAACAAAGATGTTGAGATTATCAACCTGGCGCTGACGGCCGTCAATACGTATACCGTGTACGGTTTTGCGAAGGAACTGGTTGATTACGAGCCCGACGCCGTACTGGTGTATGCCGGCCATAATGAATACTACGGAGCATCAGGAGTGGGTTCGACCAGCACCCTCGCCCACAATCCGTCGGTGATGCGCCTGGTCCTTAAACTGCGGGAATTTAGACTGGTCCAGCTTATCAATCAGGTGGTGACTGGAATTCGAAAAGCCGTGTCCGGGCGACAGGTCGACTTACGCGAGAACCTGATGAAACGGATGGCCGCCGATCAGCAGATTCCATACGGATCGGCGATTTATCAGGCCGGCCTGGATCAATTTAAAACCAACCTCACGGACCTTTGCCAGCTCCTGAGCGATCATCATATCCCGGTTTTTGTCAGCAATCTGGTCAGCAACGAAAAAGACCTGAAGCCCTTCATCAGCCTGCCTGGCAACGGTGCGGCCTCCGCCCAAGTCCATTATCAGCGGGGGAATCAGGCGTACGCTAAAGGCAGCTATGCCGAGGCAAAAAAAGAATACGTACAGGCTAAAGAGCTCGATCTGCTGCGGTTTCGGGCCCCCGAAGCCATCAATCGAATCATTCAGGAGGTAACGGCCGGGTATCCGGGAGTCACGCTGGTCGATACGAAACGATACTTTGAGGACCATTCTCCGCATGGTATTCTGGGGCAGGAAACCCTGCTGGAGCATGTTCACCCGAATTTGAGTGGGTATGCGCTGCTTTCCGAAGCATTTTATGATGCGCTGAAAAAGCGGCAGCTCATTGCGACCGGAACGAATGAAATGTCATTTGCCAGTCTGCGGCAGCAAATGCCAATTACGGCGGTGGATTCGCTCAAGGGGGCCTATGAGATGATGATTCTGAAAGAAGGCTGGCCGTTCAATATCCCGATGCCCCCAGAAGAAAAACGGCCAAAGACCGTCGAAGAACAACTGGCCGGGGCGCTGGTGGTGAAGCAAATCACCTGGCAGGAAGCCATAAACCAGTTGCTCAACCACTACGTCACGCAGAAGAAGCTGGGAGCCGCTCGGCAGGTAGCCGAAGCGCTGTCGCTGGAGTATCCGTATGACGCAGCGTTAGCCCGGCAGGCGAGTAAGTTGAGTGTGAGCCTGAATGAAAGCCAGCCCGCGATCGTCTATCTGAAAAAAGCTTTCCGTCTCGAAAACAGTTTCGAGACGGCCCAGCAGTTATTTATTACGTTGCTTAAACTAGATCGGCCCGAAGAAGCGCTACCCTACCTGCAGTACGCGGCCACCCACAACCCGTCGCAGTTTAGTCTGACCGAGCTGCAATCGTTTGTGCAGCAGCTCATCGCTGTAAAGCAACAATATGCCCGGGATACGACCAATGTACAACTGAGCAATCAACTGGCGGCTGGCTACCTCAAATTTGCCAATACGGCAGCCGCTACGAAATACGTCGAGAACACCTTGCGGCTGGATAACCGGAATGCTACAGCCCTGCAGTTGAAACAGCAGATTCAGACGCTGAAAAAGTGAGTACGCGTCGGCTGGCCGTAACCCGTGCCATGGTTCACAATCATGTAGAGCCGCCCCTCCCGGTAGGGTAGAAACAGGAAATACACCCCACCCGGGGTCGGCGGGCTCTACAAGTCCCGCTAAAACGCGGCCGAGAGGTTGGCAAAATAGTAGCCACCATTAAAGCCAAACTGGGTGGCGGCTCGCCCGTACACAAAGCGCCCGAACGAGGAATTATCCAGCGCGGCCGAACCGTATCGCTCCGGCGTCGGGTAGTTAGCAACCCGCAGGGGATCCGGGTAAACGTCGAACAGGTTATTCGCCCCAACCGTGATCGTCAGATTTTTAAGGATTCGGTACGAGCCATTCAGGTCGGTGACGAACCGGGGGTTGAAGGTTTCGTCGAGGGCAGGATTGATCGGGTCATAAGCCTCCACAATACCGAAACGAGATATCCGTAAGACCGCACCGAATTTGCGCAGGCGGTAGTTGAACGTGAGCTGGAGTTTGCTTTTGGGCTGGGCTATCGTCAGACGGGCACTGTCCTGCCGGTTAAACAAAAAGTTGCCGAACGCAGCATCGGTTGGGATATTGGCGGGCCGCTGGATGTCGCCCACCAGTTTGGTCTGGTTGAAATTTGCCGCCAGGGTTATGTCGAGCGTGCCAGTCGACAGTCTTGGATTGGTGGCCAGAACAATGTCCAGCCCATGCGTTTGTGTGTTCACCGCATTGGCGAAAAACTGCGTGCTGTTGACGTCCGTTTGCCCGGCATTGTTCAGAATCGTCGCGACGATTAGCCCTGCACCGGCGGTGCCCCGCGAAAACTGATTGCTGTAAATGATCCGGTTCTGAATGTTAATCTGATACGCATCGATGGTCAGGCTTACGTTCGGCAAGGGGCGGGAGGTAATACCGATGCTGAAATTCGTGGAGCGTTCGGCACCCAGCGCCGGTACGCCGAAGGCCTGCGCAATGGGGCTGTCGTTGCGAAACGTACCAGTTTGTCGGGGTTCCAGCCCGGTTCCGGTCGAGACGAATACCGTGCTGATGGCACTGTAATACCGTTGGTGCAGACTCGGTGCCCGGAAGCCATTACTAACCGAACCCCGCAGGGAGAAAGCCTCGCTGAAGCGGTAGCGGGCCGCCAGCTTACCCGCCAGATTCCCGCCGAAGTCGCTGTAATACTCATAGCGTCCGGCCGCATTCAGTAACAGTCGATCCGTTACGTCCGATTCCAGGTCAACATACGCGCCGTACACATGCCGGTGTGCGTCGACGGCATTCGCGGGCTGATAGCCCGGAAAGACCTGCGCTCCGCCAACCTGACCCGATTGCGGGCTGAAGTTCAGGTACGAGGCCGCTTCGCCGGGCTTGATGCGGTACTGATCATTCCGGTAGGTAAGCCCGGCCGCTACGTTGAAGGAGGTCAACCCCAATTGTTTCCCGAAATCTTTGGCGGCACTCAGGTCGGCGGTATTCTGGTAGAAGCTGAGGGTACCGGCGTAGAAACTAGTTGGGTTATTCGTCGGACCCAGGTACGCCAGCGATGCGTTGTTGGAGTTGGTTACGTCGAACCGGAAGGAGTTGCCGCCATACACGTTGCTGATGTCCCAGCGCCAGCCTTTCGTTTCGCCGTTGATCCCCATCAGCAGCGACTGGTCGTTGATGGTCGACTGGATGTTCGGTAAAAAACCGTTCGGGTAAAGTGCCGTAATGACCTGGGTCGTCTGGTAAGGATAGCGGTAGAAACCGCCCGCCAGCCCACGCCGGTAGTTCAGCCCGCCCGTCGCGTAAAAGCTCGCATTTGTGTTTCGGATCGGAACCCGTGCGTTCAAAAAGAAACCCGCATTCTCGACCCGCGCCTGACCTACCTGCAGGTTATTGCTCAGGTTAAAATTATTCTGACGAATAAGCGCCTGATCCTGCTGATAAAGTCCCTGCCGACGGGCAACGAAAGCCGCCGGAGTTTCGCCCGTTTGCTGGCTGACGTTCCAGTTTACGTAAACGGGGCCGGTGTAGTCGCCCGCCCGGTTGGTAGCGCCCCGATGCCGAAACTCGCCGGTCAGGCTCAGAAATCCTTTATCGCCCAGTTTGAACCCATGATTGATGCCGACCTGCGCCACCTGCCCGTCGCCCTTGTACTGCTGACCCACCTGCGCATTGACGGTGGTGCCGGGCTGCTCTTTCAGACGGAGGTTGATAACGCCCGCGATGGCGTCGGAACCGTATTGCGACGAAGCCCCATCGCGCAGCACTTCGACGCGCTCGATGGCCGAACTGGGGATGGCATTCAGATCCGTTCCGACCGAGCCCCGCCCAATGGTTCCATTGAGGTTGATCAGCGCCTGGTTGTGGCGACGTTTGCCATTGAGCAATACCAGCACCTGGTCGGGACCTAAGCCGCGCAGGGTAGCGGGGTCGACGTGGTCGGTACCATCTGAAACGGTTTGCCGGGACGAATTGAAGGACGGGGCTACGAAATTCAACTGCTGGGTAATATCGACCTGTCCGGTTGCCACCAGATCGCGCGACTGAATGACGTCTACGGGAGCCACGGTCTGGGTACTGGACCGGGCCTGCGTCGAACGGGACCCAATGACGACCACTTCGTTGAGGCTGGCCAGGCTCTCGACCAGGCGAATATCCAGCGTAGTGGTGTTGCCGGCAGTCACCTGCACCGTCGGGGTCTGCGTCGTGTACCCGACAAAGCTGATCCGAAGGGTGTAGCTGCCCGGTTCAATCGTCAGGCTGTACTGGCCATTGGCATCGGTAACCGTACCTGTATTGGGCCCTTGCACCAGGATCGACACGCCCGGTAGATCCGCGCCGGTAGTCGCATCGGTGACGTGCCCCCAGATGCTCTGGGCTAGTGTGCGGGATAGGGTAAGTATCCCGATAAAACTGTAGATTATGACCCAGCGGGTCAGGTAGTTGTTGTTCATAGAGAAAAGCAGTCAGAGGATGTAGGAGTCGGGCCGGTAGCCACCAGGCGTACCGGTCACACCGTCATAATGATGGCTCCCTGAAAAACCTGCTGGCTGTAGTAACCGGGTGAGGAATAGCGTTGATTAGTGAGGTAATGGTACCACTGCCCGAACGATGGTTCATGGCCGGGAAATCGGAATTCATGGATAATCGTTGTTTGGGTAGGAACGGCCAGCCCAAAAGCATTACTTCGATACGGTCAATCGGGTTGTCAAGCAACAAAGCCCCATTCCCTAATCGATTTGCGGGGCTGGATCGTTTTCGACAACGGTTTACGCAAACCATTCGTTACGATTAATACGAGTCGATCAGTACACGTACCGGTATCGCTAAGTTATATGGATAAGTCGCCGAACAGCCAGAAAAAACCTGCCGATATTCCCCAGCAGGAAATCGAAAATAAGCCCCTCAGCGGCCAGCGCCCCGGTCAGGGAGATGCCATGACCAACGACCATTACGACCCGCAGGGGAAGCCCGATGCCGACAAACGGGTATTGCCCGCCCCCGACACGCTGGGGGCCAAACACACCGTTCCGGTCCTGGCGCAACCGCCCGAAATCTTTACCGGCCTCCGTCTCGATAAACCTGCCGATGTGGCCGCCGGACTGATGGCCGTGATCAAATCCGGCGAGTTTGCCTGGGGGGAAGGGGGCGTCGGACGGGGAACCCACGCGCTGCTGAGACTGAACCAGAAAGACGGCTTCGACTGCTCATCCTGCGCCTGGCCCGATCCGGATGGCCACCGCTCGTTTGCCGAATTCTGCGAGAACGGCGCGAAAGCCACGGCGTCCGATGCCGACACCCAGCGGGTGGACCCGGCATTCTTTGCTACACACAGCCTCGTCGATCTGTCGCGGATGACCGACCGGGACCTCAACAACGCGGGTCGGCTGACGCATCCGATGGTGCTGCGCCCCGGCGATACCCACTACCGACCCATTGCCTGGGACGATGCGTTTACGCTCATGGCGGAGGAACTGAATGGGTTGGCGTCGCCCGACGAAGCCGCTTTTTACACCTCGGGTAAGGTTCCTAATGAACCGGCCTACGTTTACCAGCTTTTTGTTCGTCAGTTCGGCACCAACAACCTACCCGACTGCTCCAACATGTGTCACGAGAGCAGCGGCTCAGCGCTGAGCCCCACGGTAGGACTGGGCAAAGGATCGGTTACGCTCAACGATATTCATGAGGCCGAGGTGATTATGATCATGGGACAGAATCCGGGCACCAATACTCCGCGCATGCTGACGGCCCTGCAAATTGCCAAGCGGAAAGGGGCGAAGATCATCGCGGTCAATCCGCTGCACGAAGCGGGGCTTAGCCATTTCAAAAACCCGCAGGATTTTATGAATCCGATCAGGGCGGTGGGTACGCTGCTGGGGCACGGTACGCCTATCAGCGACTTATTCTTACAGGTGAGGCTAAATGGAGACATGGCCGTTCTGCGAGGCATCATGAAGCACCTGCTGGAAGCCGAAGAGAAGACGCCGGGCACCGTGGTCGATCACGAGTTTATTCAACAATACACGGCTCATTACGACGAGTTTGCAGACGTGATTCGCAACACGACCTGGGAAGACATCGAGCTGATGAGCGGAATTACGCGGGAGCAACTGCTCGAAGCGGCCAACATAATCGGACCCAAAAAGAAGTTCATCACCTGCTGGGCCATGGGCCTCACGCAGCAGAAAAATGGCGTGATGAGTATTCAGGAAGTCGTGAACCTGCACCTGATGAAAGGATCCATCGGCATTCCCGGTGCAGGGCTCTGTCCAGTTCGTGGTCACTCCAACGTGCAGGGCGACCGGACGATGGGTATCTGGGAGCGGCCTCACAAGGAGTTTCTGGATGCGCTGGAAAAAGAATACCACTTCCAGTCCCCGCGCGAACACGGTCTGGATACGGTGGAAACTATCAAAGCCATGCACGACGGGAAAATTAAGGCTTTCGTCAGCCTGGGTGGAAACCTGCTGTCGGCCGGGCCGGATACGGAGTTCACGGCGGCTTGTATGCGCGGGTTGCGGCTCACGGCATTTATTGCCACCAAACTGAACCGTGGTCACCTTACTACTGGGAAGACGGCTCTGCTCTTGCCCTGCTTTACGCACCTGGATATCGACCGGCAGCAGTCGGGCGAACAGTTTACCTCCTGCGAAAATTCAATGGGGGTGGTCAGCCGGAACCAGGGTGTCCTTGAACCGCTGGCTGGCGACATGAAGAGCGAAGTGGCCATTATCGGCGGTATCGCCCGGACAACGCTGGGGAGCCGCAGCACCGTCGACTGGGAAGCGTATACGGCAAATTACGATACCATCCGCGACGCCATCTCGCGGGTAATTCCCGGCTTCGAGCAGTTCAACGAGAAGATCCGGAAGCCGGGCGGGTTCTACCTACCCAACGGGCCACGCGAGCGGAACTTCACGACGGAAAACGGCAAAGCCAACTTCACCGTGACGGATATGGTCATGCACCACCTCGAACCCGATCAGCTAGTGCTGATGTCGATCCGTAGCCACGACCAGTTCAACACGACGGTGTATGATTACAACGATCGCTACCGTGGTATTCACGGCGAACGGCGGGTTGTTTTACTTAATCCGCAGGACATGGCCGACCGGGGCATTCAGGAGCGGCAACTGGTCACTATTACCAGCCATTTCGAAGGGCAGACCCGCACGCTGGAGAATATGATTGCCATCCCTTACAACATTCCCAAAGGTAATACGGCGGCTTACTATCCGGAGGCCAATGTGCTGGTGCCGGTAGCTAGTGTGGCCTATATCAGCAATACCCCCACGTCAAAGTTTGTGGTCGTTACGGTAGCACCCGTGGCGGGTAAGTTCGCTAAAGGCGACGGCTCGACCCAGTTGATGACGGCCGCCGGTTAAAAATCTGGACGGATCAGCTTCGCTTATTGGAGTTAAAGAAGAGACTATACAGGTCGTTTTTTTGTCATGCTGACGCAGGAAGCATCTTCTGTAGCCAGCAAAGATTTTCACCCGAAGATGCTTCCTGCGTCAGCTTGACAAAAAAACGACCTGTATAGTCTCACTAGTTGTCCTTGAGTGCTTAAAAGCTTGGTGGCCAGAACTGTGGTAGCCGGTTAAAAGCGTGTTCGACGGTCGGTGAATGATAATTTCAGCGCATCGGGTTCCTGGATGGGGTGATTTAAGCAGCATGCGCTGGTAAAGATCGGTATAGTCTGTTTGCTCACCTGACGGGCCTGATCGGTATATCCGGCCCGTTTTACGCTTCTCAGCTGAAAAGTCAGTCGGTCAGTATGAAGATTATAGTGGTATTAGTTGGCATGATGCTCTGGGTTGGAGGAATATTGGCGCAACCGAAAACTGACGTAGCCTCTATAAATCAACCCCTTACTATCAACAAGGATAAACCGGTCTGGATGCTGACCTACTTTCGTCAGCGTTATCCAACCCGAATCGAGATCGATGCGAAGGGAAATACCGTCGAGGTGCCTTTGCCCGATCCGATGCTGATCAATAAGCTGCACATTGCCCTGTCGACAGACGGTCGCCACTGGACACCGTTGAACGACAACAAGCCCGTATGGGAGCAGCATGTCCGTGATCCGTACGTTCGTCGGGGACCGGATGGGCTCTGGCGAATTTTATCGACGGGGGGAGGACGAGGGGCCGACCGGGAGAAAGTGGGGCCAAGCTGCCTCTACATGACCTCGAAGGATCTGGTTCACTGGCAGGTGGAAGGCCCTTTGGCGTTGATGAAAGACGTGCGGAACGAGTCCGGCGCTCTCGCTGGAAATATTTGGGCACCCGAATGGTTCTATGATAAAAAAACAGGGGAGTATGTCCTATTCTGGTCGTCGTCGTTTAAAGATGCGGGCTGGAAAGAAAGCCGGCTCTGGTCCTGCCGAACCCGCGACTGGAAGACCTTTACACCGGCGAAAGTATTTTTCAATCCTCCCTATTCGGTAATCGACGGAACCCTGCTGGAAGAAAACGGAACCTACTATCTGTTTCATAAAGAAGAAGAATTCGGGGCCAAAACCGGCGAAAGGCGAGCCATCCGGCTGGCTACTTCGAAAAAACTGGAGGGACCTTACACCCTGGTCGAAGGGCCGTTGAATCAGGGGCAAATTGTTCCGGTAATCACCGAAGGGCCGACGGTGATCAAAGACCCGGTTCGCTCCGGCTGGCTGTTGTTGTACGACTACTGCATGACGAACCGCTTTGGCGCTTCCTACTCGCCTGATTTGGTCCACTGGACCGTCGAAGAAAACGTAAGCTTTCCGTCGGAAGCCCGGCATGGCTGCGTTTCGTTACTTACGGCTAATGAGGCCAACACGTTGCTGGAAACGTATTCGGCTAAGAATTAAGCCGGTTCGATCCACATAATGCGTAACGTCGATCACGCATAAAGGCAGTCCGTGTATACTCCCGCAAAGCCGGGTGTACACGGACTGCCTTTACGTAAAAACCGGTTTTAGGCAGCTACAGGCTCGAGTTGTTTAACCAGCTGGATTTCGCTGTTGATCTTCACCTCTTCGCTGAGGGCCAATCCACCCGTTTCGAGTACGCCGTTGAAGTTGATTCCCCAATCGCTGCGGTTAATTTTGCCCGTGATGGTAAAACCGGCTCGTACGCCCCCCCAGGGGTCTTTCGTAACACCACTGTATTCCGCGGTTAATTTGACCGGCTTAGAAACGCCTTTCATCGTTAAATCGCCAGTGATGGAATACGTATCCTCATCAAGTTTCTCCACGTTCGTCGATTGAAAACTCAACTGAGGATACGTCTCCGCTTCGAAGAAATCCGACGCGCGCAGGTGCTGGTCCCGCTGTGCATTGCTGGTATTTATGGACGCAATGTCAGCGGTGGCCCGTATCTGAGCGGTACTGAAGTCATCGTTCTTTGTTTCGACTTCTACCTGAAACTGTTGAAAAGAACCCGATATATTACTGATCATCAGGTGTCTGATCTTGAAACCTAATTCGCTGTGGGTGGGGTCGAGGACCCAGTTGTTAGTTGGCATATCGTTTAAAAAGTAAGGAATTGAACTTGTTGACTGATTGCGTTGGGAGTGTGGTGGGCCGGGTTACCAGAGCATCCGCTGCGATGCCGGAACGGTGGCTATGTGACTCATTTTTCCCTGACGGTATTCCTGATATAGTCGCCGAATGTCGTCCTGAGTGTCGCCGATGAACGGACCATGCGATACGATAGCATCGCCCTGCGGCTCTCCGGCGTAGAGAATGACCCGGCTACCGGTTTCACCACCCGTCAGTTTGAGTTCGCTTGCTGTTTCGTCGGTGTACCGGCTCAGCCAGCCCACCTGCCCCTGACGAACGTCTTTAGCTTCATTGCCTACCCGAATGCTTCCGTCGAGGACGTACAAAAAAGCCGTATACGCGGCCGGGATGTGCTGGATCGTCGTCGCTCCAGGCTGCAACCGGATATCGGCGATGATGAGTGGCACATAGTTCTGAACCGGCGAGGTGACACCCGCCAGCGAGCCGCTGTACACCTTGATCTGCGCACCGTCCTGATCGACAGTAGGAACTTTTTCCGAAGTAAGATCCTGTACCCGTGGCTGGGCCCAGCGATCTTTTTTAGGCAGATTCAACCACAGCTGGAGCAATCGCATAGAGGCTTTGCGCTCGATGGTTTCGGTGTGAATGATACCGCTTCCGGCGGTCATGAGCTGTAAATCACCCCCTTTCAGGCGGTGCGCGTCATCGCCCATTTCCCCCTCCAGCAGCAAGGATACGGTTTCAAAACCGGCGTGCGGATGAGGCCCCCCGGCGGGCTGCTCATTTTGCTTGTCGAGCCGATCATCCATCAGCACGATAAACGGATCGCTCTCGGTAAAGTCTACCTGAATAACCGGACTGGCCAGATGCCCTGACCCTAAAAAGCTAGGTTGCGTAGGGGGGGTATATACTTTAGTAAGTTCTCTATGAAAATCCATGACCTAATTCTGTTTTCCTGAGGCCAAAAATTTTTGCCCTCATTGATGATGCAAATTTACGCTGCTTACTATACATTTGTAAGTACTATACCGGAGTATAGCACTATACTCCGGTATAGTGAAGTTTGCGGGTCATAATCCTTACAATCACTATCAGATGGAACCGGTTGAACTACGACGTGAAGAATGCGTGAGTCTGTTGCGCCCTATACGGGATGCCCTGGATGTACTGAACGGCAAGTGGAAACTCCCGATCATTGTCGCGCTTACCTTCGGCGAGAAGCGATTCGGCGAAATCGCCAAAGAGGTACACGGCATCACCGACCGTATGCTCTCGAAAGAATTGCGGGACATGGAAATGAACGGGCTGGTCAAGCGAACCGTCTACGATACGTATCCGGTCAAAGTCACGTACACACTGACCCCGCACAGCCAGACCCTCGGCGATGTGATCGAATCTCTGCGCAACTGGGGTGAGTTACACCGCAAAAAGATTCTCTCGGGGGAAGTTTGAGTCATGCCTTGGTCGAAGAAATCGGTTGGGGCACCCCAGTTACATGCCCGTTCAGGCTACTGCTACACATCGGCCGAGCGCTGATCGGCTATGCCCGAAGCGACGCATCTGCTTTTTCAGAACGCTTCGCCAGGCAGCCAACCAGGCAAGGGGCTGGAAACGAAAACCTTGTCGGCAGGGACTAACCTGGTAATTTTTTTGTGTCAACGAGTATCGCTTACTAATTTGGCAGGTCACAGGACCAACGTCGATTTCCAGCCATTCGTTTGCCTGGTACTTTATGCACCAAACACTACTCCTTTGTTTATCGCTGATGCTGGCCGTTTCCTTACTGGTTATGGTCGGGCAGCGGTTGCGGATCCCTACGCCCATATTTCTGGTAATCAGCGGATTGGGGTTCAGCCTGATTCCGGGGATTCCGCAGGTTGAGATCGATCCCGAACTGATTTTTCTGATCTTCCTGCCGCCTTTGCTCTACGAAGCCGCCTGGTTTATGTCCTGGAAGGAATTCTGGCGCTGGCGACGGATCATCGTTGTGCTGGCTTTCGGGCTGGTCATCGTCACCGCCTTTGCCGTCGCTTATGTGTCGTCGGCGGTGATTCCTGGCTTTACCCTGGCCCTTGGTTTCCTGCTGGGCGGGATCATTTCACCCCCCGATGCGGTGGCGGCTACCTCGGTGCTGAAAAATGTCAATATCTCCCGAACGGCGGTCAGTATCCTGGAAGGAGAGAGCCTCGTGAACGATGCCGCTAGCCTGGTCGTTTTTCGCTTTGCGGTGGCCGCCGTGTTGTCCGGCTCGTTTGTGTGGCAAACCGCGGCCGTCGATTTTCTGGCCGTTACGTTCATGGGAATTCTGGTAGGGCTGGCCGTTGGGGTGGCGTTCTACGCTATTCATCGCTGGCTACCGACGGCCACCCGCATCAGTATCCTGCTGACTTTCATCGCTCCGTACATCATGTACATGATGGCCGAAGAGTTCCATGTATCGGGGGTGATGGCCGTGGTGAGCGGAGGGCTGTTCCTTTCCAACCAGAGCCATGTCATCCTCAACCACAGCGCCCGCATTCAGGGCACCGGCATGTGGGCAACGGTCGTCTTTGCGCTGAATGGGCTGGTGTTTATCCTGATCGGGCTTCAGCTTCCGGTCATCATCAACAGCTTGGGCGGTTATTCGAAGGCGGAAGCGATCGAATATGCGATACTGATCACTGGTGTAATTATTGCGACGCGGCTGGTATTTACGGTCTGTTCATCGTACTTCACCCAATTTATTGGCCGGTACATCACCGTCGCGAATCGCAATCCGGGTCTGCGTGGACCGATCGTACTGGGCTGGGCGGGCATGCGTGGCGTGGTGTCGCTGGCGTCGGCGCTGTCCGTTCCACTGACGCTGAACAACGGGACCCCTTTTCCACACCGGAACCTGATTTTGTTTATCACCTTCGTGGTGATCCTGGTCACGCTGGTTTTTCAGGGACTGACCTTACCACTGGTCATTCGGTGGGTCAATTTGAAAGACACCGACAATCGGATGCCCGAAAATGAGCAGGAATCCCTGATTCGTTTGAAAGTGTTAAAGGTCGCCCTGACCTATTTGCAGGAGAACTACGCGAAGGAAGCCATCAACAACGAGTTGGTCGAAAACCTGAAAAATCGGATGGAAAGCGATCTGCATCAGACCAAACGGCACCTGGATTCGCTCGAAAACGACGGCGAGAACGTCGCGCAGTACAACCAGATCGTGGCTGAGATTATCAATATTAAACGGGATGAACTGCATCGGCTCCGAAGCAAGAAGGAGTTCGACGATGAGATCATCCGGAAAGAAGAAGCCCAGATGGATCTGGAGGAGGAAAAACTGGATCATCCCATCCACTGAGTCTTTATATTGAGTGTAACGAAGGTATGCACGCAACCCACCTGGCCCACAGCCGACTGATCAACCAGCAGATTACCCGGCCAACGCACCGAACCGCCAGCGAGCTGGTCCGCTGGATGGGTGCCGTACAGGCGCAGGATTACGCTATGGTCAAATGGGCGCTGGGCAGCCGATTACCGCACTTAACTGAAGCGGAGATAACGACCGCTCTCGATTCGGGCGAACTCATCCGTACGCACGTACTGCGACCGACCTGGCATGTGGTGGCGGCCGAGGACGTATACTGGATGCTTAAGCTAACGGCTCCCCGGATCAAAGCCCTGGTGAAAGGACGGGACAAAGTACTTGACCTAACCGAACCGCTTTTTGCCGCCAGCAATGCCGTGTTCGAAAAAGTCCTGGCTGGTGGCCATCACCTGACCCGTCAGGAGTTGATGAGCGAGTTAGAAAAGGCCGGCATCAGGACCGATAGCGCCAGAGCTGCACAAATCATGATTCGGGCCGAATTAGATGGTATCGTGGCAAACGGAGCCGTACGCGGAAAGCAGCAAACCTATGCGCTGCTGGAAGAGCGGGTGCCCAACCGCAGACCATTGAGCAAGGAAGAAGCGTTGGCCAAACTGGCTCAGCGGTATTTCACCAGTCACGGCCCTGCCACCCTGAACGATTTCGTCTGGTGGTCGGGCTTATCGGTTGCCGAAGCCCGACAGGGGCTCGAATCGATCAGAGCCAAGCTTCTTTCCGAACAAATCAATTCGCAAACGTACTGGTTCTCCAGCGATTTTGCCGTACCCGATCAGGGTAATGACGGCCTGTATGCACTGCCCGCTTTCGATGAGTACGTCATCAGTTACCGGGATCGCAGTGCCGTTCTGGCGCTGGAACATCAGCAGCTGGCTATTTCCGGGAATGGAATCTTCAATCCGATTCTCGTCAGGGATGGCAAGGTAATCGGGACCTGGAAGCGAACTATGCAGAAAGACAAGGTCCTGATTGAGGTCATTTTTTTCCAAATCCCCGATGAAGCCACGCTCGATGGCTTAGAGAAAGCGTTTGAACCTTTAAGCCGTTTTCTGAACCAGAAAATAGTAATCAAATGATCGTAATGTAGGTTTCTGCATTTTTTTTGGGAGCCGTGCCCCGGTTCAGAACCGGGGCACGGCTCCCAAAAAAAATGAAATCCTGGAAAGCCAGAATCCCCTCTCGACTAACACCAGTCGAGAGGGGATTCTGGCTTTTTTAAATCTGTAATCAACCAAAGGCGTTGATATGCTTCTGGAAGATGGCGTCGTATTTATTTGCCGCTGCGGTTTGTTTGGCTGCTTTGCAGGCTTCGACAATGGTCTGCAGAATGTACAGATCCGAATCGGGGCTGCCGAACCGATTACCATTACCGCTCTTGTCGTAGGTCAAGTTCTGGTCGGCGCGGGCTGCCATGGTATCCGCAATTTCGAGGGCTTTCTTGTTGTCGCCCACTTCGAACAGGAAGCGCACGTAGTTCGACGAGATCTGGTCGTAGGGAATGCTCTTGTCCGGAATGACCTTCAGCGAGTAGTTCAGTACCTCACGGGCTTTGTCGGTCTTTCCTTCGCGCATCAGCTGATCGGCCAGTCGGAAGAACGCGATGCGGGCCGAAATGACGGGTGGTCCTTTGTACGTTTCGTCGTAATACACATCCGGGTTATTGAACTCCCGCCAGAAGGTTTTCTTCATCATGTTGGTGTACATGATGTCGGAGTTGACGTACCCATCTGTGGCGCCGGGCACGGCTACGGGCATGAGCCGATAGGCATAACCTTCCAGCTGCATGTAGCTCTTCAGATTCAGATAGTTATCGCTGGCCAGCGTGCTGGAGAAGTAAATTGGCCGTTTCCAGTTGTTGGTAGCGATAATATCGAGCATGATCAGATCGGGTTTGTAAAGATCTTTTTTGCCGATAGTCCACTGCAGGGTGTCTTTCATGAGCGGCCGCAACAAGGGAGGAACAAACTTGCCCTGATCGACAGACGCTTTATTGATGGGCAGAAACAGCACCGACGAGGGCAGAATGCTGGTCATCTCACCATTAGTCAGCGGCACCTGAATCGCCGGATTACTGGTCTTGATCAGGTTGATGTACTGCTTCAAATCGATGCCACTTTTGACGCCCTCAACTTCGTAGAACGGCACAATGTCGTTCTTGCCTTTGTTGAACTGATCCAGTTCCAGCGAAATCGGTAGCGCGTCGGACTCGTAGGTTTTTCGTTTCATCTGCTGGATGTACCATTCGGTACCCAGCAGGCTGAGGTTACACACCCGCACGTCGCGCCGGAAGCCTTCCACCTCCTGCACGTACCAGAGCGGAAAGGTGTCATTGTCGCCACCCGTAAATAAGACCGAATTGGGTGCGCAGGAATTCAGCAGGTTTTTCGCGAAGTCAACCGATTGGTAGCGGTGATCGCGGTTGTGGTTGTCCCAGCTTTTAGCACCCATCATAACGGGTATCAGCAGACTCACGCCTACGATCAGACCATTGCGGGCGGTGTCCGATTTGAGGTAAGCGCGGATGCCTTCGGCCAGGGCCATAACGCCCAGCCCTACCCAGATGGCAAAGAAATAGAACGAGCCGACGTAGATGTAATCGCGTTCGCGCGGCTCCGAAGGCGGTGAATTGAGGAAGACCTGCAGGGCAATTCCCGTGAAGAGGAAGAGCAGCCCGACGATCAGAAAATCGCGCCGACGGCGGAAATACTGGAAGGTAATCCCGAACAGGCCCAGTACAAACGGTAGCATGTAGAAATTGTCGCGGGCTTTGTTGGTCCTGAGTAATTCCGGAACACCGTTGTCGTTCGACCAGGGCAACAGATAGCCCGCGCCTTCTTCGTCGCTTTCGCGTCCGGCGAAGTTCCACATCAGGTAGCGCCACCACATGTGGCCCAGCTGGTAGCTGAAGAGAAACTTCAGGTTGTCGCCCATGGTGGGTTTCTGCCCTTCGGCCAGCCCGAGCATCTGCCGGTACAGCGCCGGGTGGTTCTGCTGACTGCTGTACACGCGCGGAAACAGCATCTCATCGCCGGGCGCGTAGATGTATTCGGGCTGGTGGTCGAAGACAACGTATTTGTTACCTTCTTTCTTCCAGATATCGGCTCCCGGTTTCTGGTCGATCGGGCGGGAGGTAAAGACGGGACCGTACAGCAGCGAGCGGCTGCCATACTGTTCACGCTTCAGGTATGATAGGAAGTTCAGGGCGTCGTCCGGGTTGTTTTCGTTGATGGGCGGATTGAAATCGGCCCGAACCAGCACCTGCATGTACGAGGCATACCCGATCAGGACGAACGCCAGTGACAGCAACGACGTATTCAAGACGACCCGCTTCTGGCGGACCGACCAGATAACGCCATACGCCAGCGATCCCAGAAAAACGACGATGAAGAAAATAACTCCGGAGTTGAAGGGCAATCCAAAGGAGTTGACAAACAGCCGCTCCACCGCGAACGCCATGCCTGGAAGCCCCGGGATAATACCGGCGTTGATGATGCCCAGTATTACCAGACCAATGCCACCTGCGATAACACCACCCCAGAAGGTTGGTTTAGACTGTTTTTTGAAATAATAGATCAGCGCCAGCGCCGGTAGGGTAACCAGGTTCAGCAAGTGAACCCCGATGGAAAGGCCCGTCAGGTAGGCAATGAAAATAAGCCAGCGGTTGGCAGCGGCTTCGTCGTCGATGCGCTCCCATTTGAAGGCGGCCCATACCACGATGGCGGTGAAAAACGACGACATGCCATACACCTCGGCTTCGACGGCCGAAAACCAGAACGTGTCCGAGAAGGTGTAGGCCAGCGCGCCGACCGCCCCCGTACCGATCACCAGCAGCGTATCGGCGGTGGAGTACTCCCGCTCGGGTTTGGCCAACAGCTTCTGAGCCAGCATGGTGATGGTCCAGAACAGAAACGCGATGGTAAAGGCACTAGCCAGCACTGATGACATGTTGACCCAGTAGGCCACACTGGTCAGATTGCCGAACGAGAGCATGGAGAAAAGTCGGCCCAGGAGCAGGAAAAATGGCGCACCGGGTGGGTGGGGTACCTGAAGTTTAAACGAACACGCAATGAATTCGCCACAGTCCCAGAAGCTGGCCGTTCGCTCGACGGTCATCGCATACGTAATCAGCGCGACAGCGAAAACAAACCAGCCTGTGAGGGTGTTCAGGCGTTTAAATGATTGCATACAGGAGAAATTAACGGACTGCTTTTTGTGTAAGAAAGCCAAAATTACGGAAAAAGAAGCCCGCCTGAGTCAGCAATTGCTGTTAAAGTTTGTTAATGGAAGTTGCAGGAAGTGGCAGAAAGCTGCTTAATCAGGCGTGCCCGAGCTATGACGAGGTGAGGCTAGGCAACTGAAAAGAATTCGGGCCGACAGAGATAGTCCGGGCACTATACCTTCTGTAAGTTTGCGGCAAACAGCTTCCCATGGAGAACTACAGCGTCATTTTGTTTCTACTGGCGGTGATGATCGGCTTGTCGGCCATTGCCGATAAAGTCCGGTTGCCGTACCCGATTTTACTGGTTATGGCGGGCATTGCCGTCGGCTTTATCCCCGGTGTCCCCGACATCGAACTCGATCCCGATATTGTTTTTCTGCTGTTTCTACCGCCCATGCTCTACGATGCGGCTTTTAATATTTCGCTGAACGAATTCAAGAAGAACGTCAATACAATTTCGACGCTGGCGGTTGCGCTGGTTTTTCTAACCACCATCGGAATTGCTGCCTTTGCCCGTTACGCCATTCCCGGAATGACCTGGCCGCTGGCTTTTGTGCTGGGGGCTATTCTGTCGGCTACCGACGCTGTAGCGGCTACCAGCATCACCAGAGGGCTAGGGCTATCTCACAAAACCCTGACGATTCTGGAGGGCGAGAGCCTGATCAACGATGCCTCCGGCCTGATCGCCTACCGCCTGTCTGTAGCCGCCGTTGGAGGTTCCTCGTTTATCTTCTGGAAAGCGGGCGTGCAGTTTCTGATACTCATTGCCGGCGGTTTTCTGGTCGGGCTGATGCTGGGTAAAGCCTTGAAATGGGTGCTGGGACAGATTCCCGGAAACAAACTGGTTGCTATCAGCTTCACGCTCCTGATGCCGTTTGTGGCCTATGCGCTGGCCGAAGAAGTGCACGTGTCGGGCGTTATTGCCGTGGTAACGCTGGGATTGGTAATTTCTCAGTTTGCCAGGCAGCTCTTTCCCGACGGGACCAAAGCCCAGTCGAAAGCCATCTGGGAAATTATCGTGTTTATTCTGAACGGGCTGGTCTTTGTGCTGATCGGGCTTGAGTTTCCGTACGTGCTTCAGCGCATCAGCCCTCAGCAATTGCTACCGCTGGTGGGGTATAGCTTTGTCATTTGTCTGGTGGCACTGATCATCCGGATGGCGCGGGTTTTTCTGCAGAAAATCAACCTGGACCGGGCTTTTCGGAAAACCCAGTCCAGGCGGTTTGAAGATGCCCAGCTCGACTGGAAGAACTGTCTGATCATCAGCTGGTCGGGTATGCGCGGGATTGTATCGCTGGCTACGGCGCTGGCCCTGCCCACTACGCTGGCCGACGGAAGCGCGTTTCCGCAGCGGGACACGATCATCTTTGTGGCCGTAGTCACTGTGCTGATTACGCTGGTTGGGCAGGGGTTGAGTTTGCCTATGCTGGTAAGCCGGCTGGGGGTAAGGGTCAATCCAAAGGGGAAACGACAGTCCGATGTTTCCGCAACCTGAATTGGTACAGTTGTGTCCTTTTCCTGTACGGTTTTCAGGCTGCGAACTCATAAACGGCCGCCTGTATCGTCCTGGTTGGTTTGTCCGCCGACAAAGCGATCTGCTGAATTTGCCGAACGGTAGCCGGCGCAAAAGATTGTTCACCAGTAATCGGGTTTACGCGAGCGGGTACGTTCTCAAAAACAAACAATTGGCCTTCCAGATCCAGGATGTAGCGAACGTAGGTCGAGATCAACACTTCATCTGGCCCATCATTTCTTTCTCGTTTTCAGATTCGTTTCCCACTGGTCAAGCGTTGGTTGATAAACCGTAACAATCTTTCGTATTGGTCGCTCTGGATAGCGGCATTGTATATGTAGAGGTCGCTGGTTTTACTATAACCAAAACAAGGCAACTTGGTCCGTAATGGTCATTTGGGGACACTTCGATAATTTCTCCGCTTAGAATTGCATCCGTAATTTCGTTCAGCAGAATAGAGCGTGGTTAATGCATGGGCTGAAAGTTCAAACTGCTCCCGCTGTATCTTAAGCCGGATCTGCTCAATCATGCGGGTAATCCATACACCTCACCCCGGGCGGCCTTCAGGGTATTTTGCATCAGCGAACAGATGGTCATCAGCCCGACGCCACCGGGAACCGGAGTGATGAAGCTTGTTTTGGGAGCTACTTCGGCAAAGTTTACGTCACCTTTCAACGAAAACCCACTTTTCTTGCTGGCATCGGGTACGCGCTCCAGACCAACGTCGATCACCACCGCGCCTTCTTTGACCATGTCGGCGGTTACAAATTCGGGTTTACCCAGGGCCGCTACCAGAATATCCGCCGATCGGCAGATTTCGGCCAGGTTTTTCGTGCGGCTGTGGGTAAGCGTAACCGTGCAGTTGCCTGGGTAGGTGTTCCGCTGCATCAGAATCGACATCGGAAGGCCTACAATCTGGCTGCGACCGACTACTACGCAGTGCTTGCCCGAAGTTTCGATTTCGTACCGTTTGATCATTTCCAGCACCCCCTGCGGAGTCGCTGAAATGTAGGCAGGCAACCCTTTGGCCATGCGCCCTATATTGATTGGGTGAAAGCCGTCGACATCTTTGGCAGGATTGATGGTTTCCATAATCCGGTCCGGATTGATATGGTCGGGTAGGGGAAGCTGGACAATCAGACCGTCCATATCGGGATTTTCGTTCACCTCCCGGACTTTGGCCAGCAGCTCTTCCTCCGAAACGGACGGGTCGAACCGGATAAGCGTCGAATGCATACCGACTTCTTCGCAATTTTTCATTTTCGACGCAACGTAGGTTTCCGACGCTCCGTTGTTGCCAACCAGAATAGCCACGAGGTGTGGAATCTTACCCCCCTGTCCGCGTATCTGAGCGACTTCGGCCGCAATTTCCTGTTTGATCTGGGATGAAAGTAATTTACCGTCTAAAAGCTGCATAAGAATATAAACGACTGATATACCTGATATTGGGTGCCTGCCGGCCGTAAGCGCGATACACTTGTTCGGCTAAGGGCTCGAATCAGACGCGAAAGTACCACCTTGCAGCAGATATTACCTATACTTTTTTCGTTGGCTTTCAGAAGCTGATTTGTCGATACGGGTTGGGTAATCAGGACAGAAACCTCCCAGAACCGATACGGCTCTTCACCCCATTTGTACTGGAACGAAGAGCCGTATCGGTTCTGGGGGCTATAATATGAGTTAATTCAGGCAGAGAACTTCCCTATAAACTTTCGGATATTCTTTTACCTGCTGGAGAATAACGGTTTTAAACCAGCTTACTTTAAGGGCCTGAGGAGCTTTATGATTAGGATGGCCTGGGTAACTGACAAAAGCATAGGCCTTGTCGGCATCGAACGCATGAATACAAATTCGCTGGGGCGAATCCGAAAAAGTGGGGTATACGTACATGTAGGTGCCTGGTAGGGGGAGTTGGGTTTGCGATTTCATAAAGTCGATCGGTAGAATTACGGCATAAGTAATAGGTCAGTTTACCGGTATGTACGAGAAAAAGCCTTTTTAGGGTTTTTTATTTACTTTTCGGTAGGCCCCTTTTTAGTGTAAAAAAGACGTATATGTACTTAGTGATCTGTTTTTTGCTGGCCTGATCAGGCAGCAAATTAAGGATTTTATGAAAACTAACATATTAATAATCAGGTTTTTATTATAAAAAAAGTAAGGAGAATCTATTTTTACGTCTGAGCCAAAAAAATTCTGTTAAATAGGTTTATACCAATCCGTCAATTACAGTTATTACTTAGCGAAAGGTTTTAAATATAGACGCCCATGTATTGAGATAGTTGGCATTTTATGATAATAATGTCATTTTTATATTTAATAAAAACAGTTATTAGCTGTATTATTTAAAAATTTGTAGTCTGATGTTGCTAATAGTATATATTTATGCAGCAATGAGAAATAGATAGACAACTTAAGGATCTATTATTAGTTCTAGATAAACCATCTGTTAGGTAGAAACCTCCCCTCTTTAATGCCGACCGACAACCACATGGATATATTATCCTTCCAGCCCACGGCCGAGTCGTTGCGGCTGGAAGCGTTGGCTAGCTACGATATCCTTGATACTGTACCCGAAGAAGACTACGATGCCATCACGCAGATAGCGGCTCATATCTGTCAAACGCCAATCTCCCTGATTACCCTCCTCGACGATCACCGGCAGTGGTTCAAATCGGTGCAGGGCCTGGCTATCCGGGAGACGGCCCGCGAACTGGCTTTCTGCCATTATGCCATCCAGACTCCCGAACGGATGATGGAGGTGTCGGATGCGCATTCGGATGAACGCTTTGCAACAAACCCGCTGGTACTGGGTGATCCGCACGTGGTGTTTTACGCCGGGGTTCCCCTGGTCGATGGGGAAGGGCAGGCCTTGGGAACCCTGTGTGTCATTGATCACGAAGTTCGTCAGCTTTCGCCCGAGCAGGCAACGGTGCTGAAGACCCTGGCTCGTCAGGTTGTGACGCAGCTTCAGTTACGGCGGAGCCAAGGTCAGCTGGAGCGCGCCGGTCAGGCGCTGAAACAACTCAATAGTGAGCTCTGGGAAAGCAATCAAATGCTGAAAACGGTAGTCGATACCTGTCCCATCGGGTTGGTTTTCTGGCAGGCCGTGCGCGAGCAGGAGGTAATCGTCGATTTTCGGTACGTGTTTACCAACCCGGTCGATGTCGCGCAAACCAGCTTCTCCCGCGACCAGATGACCGGACAACTACTGAAGAGCCTGTTTCCGGAAGTCGTTGTGCAGGGCTTTTTCGATCGGCTGGTGGATGTGCTCAGGACCGGGAAAATCCAGCGGTTTCAGTACCAGCGCAGCCAGTCGGAACAAACCATCGTCTGGAACGACGTCATGCTTACACCCTGCGGAGATGGGGTTCTGTTTACGACGCAGGACATAACCCAGCTCAAAGCAACCGAAAAACAGCTCCGCACCTATTCCGACGAGCTGAACCGGCTGGTTTCGGAGCGGACCGCTGAGGTGTATCAGCTATCGGCGCTTCAGCAGGCGATATTGCATCATGCCGGCATGGCAATCATCTCGACGGATAAAGAAGGTCGTATTCGAACCTTCAATCCGGCGGCCGAACAGTTGCTGGGCTACCGGTCCGATGAACTGATCGGGCAGAACGATCCTGCGGCATGGAGCGACGTTTACAAACCCGATGGGCAGACCCACGAAGGCATTGTGGAAACCAAAGACGGGCGTCACATCCCGGTTCTGCTGACCCGAACGGCTCTGCGCGACGAAGCTGGTGCGGTAACGGGCTATGTCAGCATGGCCACCGATATTACCCAACAGAAAGAAATTGAACAGGTGTTGCAGCATTCATTGCAGCGCGAACAGGAACTGAACAAGCTGAAGTCGCGGTTCGTTACGACAGCCTCCCACGAATTCCGCACCCCGCTGGCGACCATCCAGTCCAGCGTCGAACTGATCCGGGTGTATATGGAACGGGTGGAAAGCGAGTCGCAGCCAGCCATTGAGCGGCACCTGGGAATTATTGAAAAGCAGGTGGCCAACTTCAGCAGTTTGCTGTCGGATGTGCTGACCATCGGGAAGATCGAAGCAGGGCGGGTGAACTACAATCCGAGGTGGGTCGATGTCGTGGAGCTCGTTACCGATCTTATTGGCACGCATTATTCGGAGCGTCAGGATGGACGACGGGTGGAGATGCAGGTCGTGGGTTCGCCCCGACGGGTGCAGCTGGATGCCCAGCTGATTGCCCATGTGCTCATCAATCTGTTGTCCAATGCTTTTAAATTTTCTGCCGATGATCCTGAGTTGAGTCTAACCTTCGGTGAGTGTCAGTTGGTGATCCGCGTGACCGACAACGGTATCGGTATTCCAAAAGCTGAGCAGGCACAGTTGTTCGATTCCTTTTTTCGGGCCAGCAATGCCGCCGACGTGCAGGGGTCTGGCCTGGGCCTGGGCATTGCCCGTCAGTTTGCGATGCTCCACGGTGGGCAAATCGACGTGCAGAGCGAAGAGCATGTCGGAACCACCTGTACCCTCACTTTGCCCGGTTAATCAGGGAATTATTCTATATTCCCCACCAGTCAAGCCCTTAAACCAGTACGCTTACCCATGGCTACGAAGCTTTTAGTGATTGAAGATGAGTTCCAGATTCGTGAGAACATGGCTGAATTGTTGACCCTGAAAGGCTACGTCGTCGACACAGCCGCCAACGGTCGGGAAGGCATCATGCAGGCCCTGCTGAACCGTCCTGACCTGATTCTGTGCGACGTGATGATGCCGCTGCTCGACGGGTATCAGGTGCTGGATGCCATTAGGACCAATCGGTCGTTGGCCACGGTGCCGTTCATTTTTCTGACCGCCAAAGCCGACCCGACGTACGTACGGCGCGGTATGGTGCTGGGCGCGGATGACTACCTGACCAAGCCACTGGTGATCAGGGATTTGCTGGCCGCCATCGAAAGCCGGCTCGACCAGGAGAAGCGCCGGACCGCCGATGTGCAGACGCAGGTTGAAAAATACTGGCATCAGTTGGGCAAAGTGTCGGCCCACGAATACAATACCCCCCTGGCGGGGATTATGGGATTTGCACACCTACTCAGGGATGATTACGACAGTTTCGACAAAGAACAGGCTCAATCCATGCTCGACATGATGATCACCAGTTGCCTGCGCCTGAAGCGGACCCTCGATAACAGCCGGCTGGTCAACGAACTCACGCGCCCCGCTCCGGCCGATCAGCCGCTAAGCACGGTAAGCCGCTCGCTCCTGTCGGCTGAGCTGGTCAATCAGATTCTGGTGACGATCAGCGAGCAGATGGATCGGGAAACTAGGGTAGACGTCGATGTCGAGAGTGCGGAGGTTCGTATCTTCGAAGATCACCTGCGGAAGGTGCTGGAAGAGCTGATCGACAACGCGCTTAAGTTCTCACCCACAACGGGTACTGTCCGGATTGAAGGGCATTCACTGGAAACGCGGTATCGATTGACCATTACGAATTCGGGAAAAGGATTTACGGCAGAAAACATTGCCGGAATCGGTCCGTATACTCAGTTCGAGCGAAACGCACACGAGCAGCAGGGAGCTGGCTCCGGCCTGTTCATCGCCAAAAAACTCGTCGAACTGCATCAGGGCCAGCTTATGATTGACAGCGCTGCTGATGGACCCACTACGGTGTCGGTTGAGTTGCTCGTTGCCAATGCCTAGAACCCATCAGCCGTACTTCTGCTGCCACGCCTTCTTCTGGGCTTTATAATCGGGATCTTCGCGGGCTTCCAGGTATTTGCCGTAAAAAATCCGGGCCGATTCGGCCTTTTCGCTATCCTCCTCTCTGGGAAGCTGCGCCCGGCCGTGCGCACCCGAGCGACCTTTCTGGTCGGCCGGAACCGGGCCATCGTATTTCTGGCCGCTACGGTGGTTGGCGTACCGACGGGCGCGGGTGTAGCCCATTTGCAGGAACTTGCGGGCCATGTCCATGCCGATGAAATCGCCTTTTTCTTTGTAGTCCTGAAAAAGCTGAAAAATTTTCTCCGACGATTCACGGGCAATGGCCGGGGTTTTGAATCGCCAGTGAGGGAGAATCTCGGATTTGTAGGGCTGCACCAGCAGTACACCCATTTCGCCCTTTCCAACCCGGTAAAGCTCAGGCTGTTCGCGCAGGTTCAGATGGCGGTAATCGATGGAATAGTCGAAAGGCTGTTTATCGGTTGCCATAACGTCGTCGTTGGGGTAAATAGCTATAACCGCTTATGGCCAGGGTCGGACGTAGGAATTTGTCGGACGATGGCCAAATTCACTAGGGCGCGAGCCATACCATCTTAGACTCGGGCTCATACTGGAAACAAGCCCGCTGCTGACCGCTCCGACTTAGGTGGAGGTATTCCATCGCCAGCACCCGACACTCGATGACGGCGAAGTTGACGCGACCGGCTTCACTCGCTTCCGGGGTGGGAAGCTTATCGACCCATTCTTCGGGATAGCCAGGGTAGGGTTGGGGCTGCTCGCTGCCGGGCGTTTTTTCGGACAGATACGCTTTACGACTGCTGAGGCCGAGCTTTTTCCAGTGCCCGTCGGCAATGTAATCGTCGGTGTGCAGCCGGGTTTCCACGACGAGCCGGAGCTGCACCTGCCGTTTAGAATCCCAGAGCAACAGGGTAGCCATCGGAGACGCTTCGAGCTGGAGTACCTTTTCGGACCGTGCGTCGGTATAAAACCAAACGTATTTATGGATGGCATCGACCGCCCGCAACACTACCAGGCGGGCATCGGCACCCCGGCTGGTACTCGTCGCCACAGTCATGGTATGGAATCCTTCCGTAGTGGACCGCCGGCGCAGGACTGATTTCAGCTGATTCCAGCACTGGCGTTCGAGGCCGGTGAGTGTATTGACGCCGTCTGTCTGGTCCGGCTCTTCAGGAAGGGATATCGGTTGTAAAGGAAGCTGCATAACCCGGTTCGATCAGGCATATTAACGGGTTGTCGGCTTTTTTTGTTTACCGGTATACGAGCAAAAATCAGGCCTTCCCGATGTCCATCCGCACAATCTTTCCGTCGTCGATCGTGTACAGATGCCTGGTCAGTTCGTCGGCCAGGATCTGGCCCTGCCGGTCTTTTACGAGCTGATGAACCGTCACTTCGATCTGACCGTTGGGTTTTTCCTGAATGTCGACGGGCGTTACGCTGGGGTCGATTTCCTGCCATTGCTGGGTCCAGTAGGTGCGTACCGCGTCGTGACCAGTTACGTGATCGCCTTCCCAGGCCCTGGGCCACTGGACGTTGGAGTGTAATACCGTAAGTACGCCATCGATGTTTCGGGCATTGAACGCCTGGTAGGCATGCCGGATGATTTGCTGGTTTGTCATACTGGACGCGTATTTCTTTGGTGAATTTTACCCCAAAAAACGTAGCTCGAAGCCAGTAATAGTGTCGGTATGCATTGAGATTTTATCGGCTGTAGCTGAGATGAAAACCAACCTGGGTTATTTCCCTAAGTACCCCTAACCGAAAGCGCATTTTAATGGTTTATCCTGCATATAACTTATACACTTGCGTCGATTCGGACTACGGTTTGTTTGAGCGCCATCGAAACCGTGGCCCGAATCGACGCAAAGGGTTGCAACCTCTAAACGTATTTAGTTTATGTGTTTTCATAAATCGCTTGCCGTAACGGCTCAGGAACTTGAAACCCGCTACGAAGCCGCTATGCCGACTGCCGCCCATTTTCAGCCGGTGTATCATGCCAATGCGTATCAGTTTCCGACCTGGCCGATCCTGACCCATCAGCAACCCGGCCAATTTCAGATGATGCACTGGGGTTTGATTCCGCACTGGACCAAAACCCCGGACGACGCCATGGAGATGCGGACCCGAACCATCAACGCCCGCTCCGAAACGATCTACGACAAGCCTTCGTTTCGGTCATCGGCCAAAGCAGGCAATCGCTGCCTGATTCCGGTAACGGGTTTTTACGAATGGCACACGATGGGAAGTAAGAAGTTTCCGTTTTACATCAGTACGAGCGATCAGAAAATTGCCTCGATTGCAGGCTTGTGGGACGACTGGGCCGACCCTGAAACCGGTGAGATAACGACGACGTATACGCTGCTGACAACCGACGCCAATCCGCTGCTGGCGGCTATCCATAATTCGAAAAAACGAATGCCCTGCGTGTTGACGGCCGAAGCCGAGCAACGCTGGCTCCACGACGATCTGAACGAAGATGAAGCCGTGAAACTGCTGACAGCACAGTATCCTGCCAAACGAATGCACAGCTACAGCATCAGCAAACGCATTACGTCGCGAACGGAGCCTACCGATGTACAGGAAGTGCTGGCTCCCTCGACATATCCGGAACTGAGCCAAATGCCTCAACTGTTTGCCTGAAAAACAAAACCGCTTGTCCCGGCAGCAACCCGTTTGTGTATAAATTTCGATGAACGGGCTTTTTGTCCCGAAATTTGGTCAACTCGGTTGTCTTTCCGGGGTCACTAACCTAACATCTTGCATTTTGCGTCCGACCTGCGCGGTGGGCCGCTCCCGATTATGAAAAAATCTTTATTTTCTCTGCTGATTGGTTCATCGTTGCTGATGACTGCCGGTAAGGGTTGGGCTCAGTTTCCGACCATCCCCGGTGGTGGGCAACAACGGCCGGCTGCCATTCCCGGCACGGCTTCCGACGACTCGCCCCGTGGCAATGCTAAACTAACCGGTACGGTCATCGATTCGACCAGTGGCAAACCAGTTGAGTTTGCCAGTATTGCCCTCGTCGATAGTAAAACAAAGAAACCCATCGACGGTACGGTGGCCGATGATAAGGGGAAGTTTACCCTGAACAAATTACCTGAGGGCGATTTTCAGCTATTGATCTCGTTCGTGGGTTACCGCAACAAAACCATTTCGAGCGTAAAACTAAACCGGAAAGGCGACGTCGATCTGGGCCCGGTGAAACTGGCTGCCGACGTTCGGACCCTGAAAGAAGTGGAAGTGGTGGGACAGGCTTCCCTGGTCGAGGAAAAAGTAGACCGACTGGTGTACAACGCCGATAAGGACATTACGGCCAAAGGGGGCGATGCTACCGATGTCATGCGCAAAGTGCCGCTGCTGTCGGTCGATCTGGACGGGAACGTCAGCCTGCGCGGCAGCAGCAACGTTCGGGTGCTGATCAACAACAAACCCAGTACGATTGTTGCCAGCAGCGTGGCCGATGCGCTGAAGCAGATTCCGGCCGATATGATCAAGACTGTTGAAGTGATTACCTCGCCTTCGGCCAAGTACGATGCAGAAGGCTCCGCCGGAATCATCAACATCATCACCAAGAAAACGACCCTGCAGGGCTTTACCCTGAACCTCGATACGGGGGTCGGAAACCGCGGGTCGAACTTGGGTCTGAACGGAAATTTACGGACGGGCAAGATGGGTTTCAGCCTGAGCGGCTTTGGGCGGGCCAACTACAATGTGGTGGGTAGCTTCGCCAATACCCAGCGCACGTTTGGCGCCAACAACAGCGTTACAACCACCGACCAGACCGCCGATACGCGCAACCACGGCCTGTTTGGGCAATATACGCTGGGTTGGGATTACGATATCAGCAAGAACAGCGCCATCACGGCGAGTCTGCGCTACGGCGCCCGTAACAACTACTCGAATCAGGATAATTTCATTACCCGGACGGTTTCGCCAAACGCTTATTTTCCGATTGTTTCCGACCGGAACGTGCTGACCAAGGATCTGTCGGGAACGGTCGATGCCAACATCGATTATACCCGGACGTTCAAGCCGCAGCAGGAGCTGAGCGTGTCGACTCAATACAGCCGCAACAACCGCAACAACGATTTTACGGCCGACATCCTGAGCAATGCGGATTTTTCGACCATTGCCTCGCGGCAGCAGAACCTGAACAACAGCTTCAACCAGGAAAGTACGATTCAGGGCGACTATCAGACGCCTATCGGGAAGAATCAACTGCTGGAAATGGGTGGAAAAGGAATCTTCCGGGAGGTCGAAAGTGCCTACAGCTACAACATCGCCACGGGCTCCAGTGACTTCCAGACCGACCCGACCCGGACGGCCAATACCCTGCATTACGACCAAACCATCGGCGCGGGCTACGTATCCTATACCCTGACGACCAAAAATAAGTACACCATCAAGGCCGGTACACGCTATGAGCACACCTCGATCAATGCCAATTACAGTCAGAATCAGACTGGCGATCAGAGTGTAAAAGCGGGGCAGGACCTGGGAATACCGAGCTATAACAACCTGGTTCCCAGTATCAATATTTCGAAAACGCTGAAAGGAGGAAAGACCGTCAAGCTGGCTTATAACCGACGCCTGCAGCGGCCGGGCATTCAGTTTCTGAACCCGAACATCAATACCTCCAACCCAACCAACATTACCCAGGGAAACCCATACTTATCGCCTGAATTGACCGACAATTTTGAGCTGGCTACCAGCGCTTACGTAAAAAGTGTTTACCTGAACGTATCGCTCTTTGCCCGGCAGACGAATAATTCCATCACCAGCGTTCGTGACACGGTAAGGTCGAGCATCGGGCAAGTCAACAACCCCGCGCTGGCTCAGGTGATCCGCACCACTTACCTGAACATCGGTCGGGAATCGGCCTACGGGACCAATATTTTCGGAAATGCGACCCTGTTCTCGAAATGGCAGATTGGCGGAGGGTTCGACCTGTATTATTCGTACCTGACCAACAACAGCAACTCATCGATCTACCAGGCGACGAACTCGGGCTGGGTGGTCACAGGCCGGTTCTTTACGAACCTGACGCTGAAAAACGGCTGGGGACTTCAGGGCTTCGGGTTTATTCGGGGCCGACAGATTCAGTTGCAGGGTTATCAGGGCGGCTTTGCGTTCTATAGCCTTGGCCTGAAAAAAGACCTGAAGGACAAACGCGGCAGCTTCGGCATTGCAGGCGAAAATTTCTTCAACAACCCGTTTACCGTCCGGTCGGAATCAGCCTCACCGATCTTTACCCAAAACAGCCGGACCAGCTTATACAACGCCGGGGTTCGGGTAAATTTCAGCTACAAATTCGGCAAGCTCAGCTTCGATCAGCCGCAGCGTAAACGCGGTCGTTCGGTCGACAATGACGACGTCAAGAGCGGTGAAGGGGGCGGTGATCAGCCACAACAGCAGCCAGCGCAGGGTGGTAATCGCGGTGGCGCTCGGCCGAGGTAGTGTAGCAAAGGGCATGGGGGTAAGGGCAGAGAACCAGGACTACACTGACTCTCTACCCTTACCCCCATGCCCTTTGCCCTACAACATCGCTGCGCCGAAAACGCCGGCACTGTCGCCCAGTTTGGGTTTCAAAAAGCGGGTGTTGATCTGGCGGCTGTTGAACACGTATTTCCGGGCCCGGGCGAGCCCTTCGGTGTAGAGGAGATCGATGTTGCCCAGCCCCCCGCCCAGCACGATGGCGTCGGGGTCCAGGATGTTGATAATGACGGCAATGCCCCGGCCGAAGTATTCGAGCATGCGGTTGACGGTCTGGCTGGCAACCAGGTCGTTGCCCTGCTGATAGCGACTCATGATTTCCTGCATGAGGAGGTCCTCCCCGCTAATCTGCTTGTAATACCGCTGGAGGGCAGGCCCCGAAATAACCTGTTCGACGCAGCCCCGTTTTCCACAATAGCAGGCATGTCCGTTCTCTTCGAGGATATTATGACCCCATTCGCCCCCGATGCCCTGTAATCCATTCAGAATAAACGGACGTTTTTCCTTGCCTTTGGCGCGCACCACAATGCCACCCCCAACGCCGGTTCCCATAATGACGCCAAAAACCGTTTGATAGGCCGGAAGCACATCGGGTACGATACCCATTGTCGCTTCGGCCAGGGCAAAGCAGTTGGCGTCGTTCGCCACTTCGATGGGCAGGTTCAGGAGCCGGGTCAGGTCCTGCTTGAGCGGCTTGCCGTTCAGTACGGTGGTATTGCTGTTTTTCATGGCCTGCCGGGCCGGGTCGAACGTGCCGGGTGTACTGAAACCAATTCGGCCCGGAGTCGAACCCGTTTCAGCTTTGAGCATCTCGATGAGCCGAACCAGTTGACTCAGGATGTGGTCGTAGCCTTTATGGGCTTCGGTATCAATACGCTTTCGAATGATAACGGCATCGGGCGAGGGGGCCGAAAGCACAACGCCTTCAATTTTAGTCCCCCCCAAATCGATACCCCAGTATGTCTGCATAGAGTAAGAAAAGGTTTAAGGTTTACGAATTAAGCTTTAAAACAATTCAGCGTGTAAGTTTGTAGTTAAAAACTCATTAATCATCCTGTATTCAATCGTCGAGCATGTTAACACCTGGTCAGAAAGCGCCCGATTTCACGCTGTTTAATACCGATCGAAACGAAGTTTCCCTGCAGAACTTTCGGGGTAACAACCTGATTATCCTGTTTTTCCCGATGGCGTTCACCAGCGTTTGTACCGCTGAACTGTGTGAAATGCGCGACAACATCGGTACCTATGCCGATCTGAACGCTCAGGTAGTCGGTATCTCCGTCGATTCGCCGTTTACGCTGGCTAAATTTAAAGAAGAACAGCATCTCCCATTCGATTTGCTGTCCGATTTCAACAAAGAAGTTTCGCAGACCTACGATACCTACTACGAAACATTTGTCATGAATCTGAAAGGAGTCAGCAAACGGTCGGCCTTCGTTGTCGACCGCGATGGCGTCATCCAATACGCCGAAGTCCTCGAAAAAGCCAGCGACGTTCCCAATTTCCAGGCCATCCAGCAAACGCTCACCTCACTGAATTAAGGTAGTACCGACCGCCCCGATCGGATAGATTTGGTATTCGTATCCGACGGGGCGGTAGGGCAGTAAACTCATCAGTCAACACATGGCCTGGTATCATAGTTTTTTCCATGGATTACCACAAACCGCCTGGAAGGCAGCCCAGACCGAGGAACAGACTCAGCGCGAACTCGAACTACTGGTCGACACGCTCGATTTTGGTCCTGGCGATCGACTGCTGGATGTCTTCTGTGGCTATGGTCGGCACGCCCTGCCGCTGGCCCGAATGGGTGCCCGCCTAACAGGTGTCGATATTTCCCCGGAGTATATCGATGAACTGACGGCCGTTGCCAAAGCCGGAAACATAGCGATGCAGGCGGTCGTCGGCGATTTTCTGAGTTTACCAGAAGCCGAGCTCCGCGGGCCGGCATCTTTTGATGCCGCTTATTGCCTGGGCAATAGCTTCAGCTTTTTTCCGCGGACCGATATGCTCCTGTTACTGACGAAAATTGCCGGCCTGCTACGACCTGGCGGCCGCTTTCTGGCTCATACGGAAATGGTAGCTGAATCGGTTCTGCCCGACTATCAGGGCCGAAACTGGCAACCCGTCGGCGACGACATCCTTTTTCTGGTCGAGAATACCTATGATCCGCTCGAAAGCCGGATCGAATCCCACCTTACCTATATACACAAGGGAGAACTACAGACCCGCACCGCCCAGCACTACATTTACACCCTGGCCGAATTGCGCCATTTTTTTGCGGAAACCGGCCTTTCGATCCTGGCCTGTTACGGAACTCCAGAAGGAGAGTCTTATGTACTGGGCGACGAAGCGGTATGGATTCTGGCCGAGCGTAATTAACAGCGAATAGTCAAAAATAAACTTATGAAGCGAATTGCATCCGTTAAGTAGATTTCTACGGGACGATGCGGATTTAACCTTTACTTGATTATGGGATTAAGAAAAGGAGCCCTTTGATTTTTTGATAAATTCAATAGAATGTTTTCCATATCCCGCTATAAATACGAACTTTACAGAATATTTAACACCGTTAACTGCCGACTGATAACCTACTCCTATGCAAACTATAGAACGGAAACTGCGAAGCCGTGAGCAAACCCGTTCCGGCATCGTCAATACTGCCAAAGCCATCGCCAGTCGCGAAGGCTGGCAAGCTGTTTCGATTCGTAAAATCGCTGATGCGATTGATTATAGCGCTCCTGTCGTCTACGAATACTTCGATAGTAAAGACGTATTGCTGGATGAGATCCGCTCCGAAGGATTTCGTCATCTGCAGCAGGAGTACGACCGCATTCTGAAATTATACCGCGATCCTGAGAAGCGGCTTTTCGAAATTTCGATTATCCAATGGCAGTTCGCCCGTCAGCAACCCGAAATTTACCAGGTGATGTATAACCTGGACGGGGCCTACTGTACGCTGCCCGTCTATCAATCCGAAGCGATGCAGGCGGTTAGCCATGCTGTCTGCGAAACCATTTATTCATTTATCCCCAAATCGAAGGAAACCATCAAACGGCTGTACTTCCAGTGGTGGTCGGTTTCGCACGGGATGATCATGCTGGCGATGTTGCTCAAAGACGAACAGCCGCTCGATCAATCCGAGCAAGTCTACCGCGAAACCATGCGCCGGTTTGTTTCTGGCCTACGGGGGTAGTTAGCAAAGGGTATGGGGGTAAGGGCTTTGGGGCTAGGGCGAAATCACTCTACCCCCAATGCCCTTACCCCGATGCCCTTTGCCGCTCACCCCGCCCGCCGTTTTTCGTCTTCAGCTCCGCCTGCCCGTCGGCGTGAAGGAGACAGGTTGTCGTTGCCAAAGCGGTACGTGAACGAAGCCGTCGCTACCCGCGTGTCCTGCCGCTGATAAAACTGTTCGACGTAGTTAGCGTAGGTAGACAAGGCACTGGTTGGACTGGTGTAGAAAATGTCGGTTACGTTCAGCTTAAGGGTTCCTTTTTTGTTGAACATGGTTTTCTGCAGGCCCAGGTTAAGCTGCCCAAGCGGCCGAATGTCCAGAAAGCCGTATAACTGGCGCGACTGGTAATTGCCCGTCAGGTCGGCTGTCCAGCCCCGACCAAGTGAAAACGTATTCGTGCTGTTGAGCGTGAATGCCGGGAGCCCTTTGTCCAGGGAGGTTCCCGCCAGGTCGCCAATAAACAGGTTGTAATAAGCCACTACGTTGTTGTCCATCGTCCACCAGCGTGTCGGTTGGGCCGGAACCGTCAGGGTAAAGCCGTAGTAATCCGAACGGGTCAGGTTCTGGAACGTCGACACCGCCTGTCGGTTGCCTTCGGGTGCGGGCTGAATGACGCTGATGATCGGCTGGTCGGTACGGCTGTAGCTGATCGAGGTAATAAATTTTTGCTTGTAGGTGTGCGTCAGTTCGATGTTGTAGCTCGACTGCGGAAACAGCGACGGGTTGCCCGAAAAATACGTAGTGGCGTCGATATACGCCCGGAACGGATTCAACTGGTTGTAAGTTGGCCGGTCGATCCGGCGGCTAAGCGACAGGCTCATGTCATGCGTTTTCGACAGCGTTCGTTTGACGAATACGCTCGGAAATAGCTGGAAATAGTGCCGCTCGAACCCGGCGTTACCGATCACCTGCAAGCCCGTCGCGTTTGTCTGTTCACCGCGTAGTCCCAGCTGGAGCGATGTTTTGCCAACCGTCGTGCTGACGTTGAGGTAAGCCGCGTTGATATTTTCATCGTACTGAAACTGGTTCGACTTTCCGGTGTCGATCACGCTGATTCCTTCGCGGATGTTCGTAAACAACACATCATTATCGGAATGTACCCGGCTTATTTTTACGCCCGCTTCCAGCCGCCCCTGCTTTGGAAGCTTATGGGTGTAGTCGGCTTTGACGGAACTGATATTCAGGCCCCCGTTCAGCTTGCCATCCAGCGTGGTCGGCGGTTGCACGGGGACCGTAAATGTCGTGGCCAGATTCTGGAGTCTATGGGTTTCGTAATGCGCAAAGTCGACGTCGGCGGTGAGTTCGCGGTTGCCGGTCGAGTCGAGGTTGTGTTTCAGGTTCAGGTTTGCCGCGATATTCGGAACGGAGAGGTTTCGGCGGTTGGCCGACTGGTAGCTGGATTGCAGGTTGCCCTGCTCGTCGAAGGTCTGGGTAGTATTCGGAATGTGCGCTTCGGCATTCATCACCAGTCCATTGACAACGGCCCCCACGAGCGTTCGTTTGGAAAGCGAATAATCGACCCCTGCCCGGTAGGTATGTGAGAAGTACTGCGTTTTGCCAATATTATCCTGATCGCTGCTGCCGACAAACTGACTCTTCTGGTAAAAATTCCGATGGAGCGTCAACTGACTGAACACATTGCGGTCGCTATACGTGTAGTTGCCGAAAGTATTCAGTTTTTTGTGCCGGTGGTTGAGCGAGAGCCCGCTGGTGAGCTTGTAATACCGACCGTAGCCGTAGCTGGCCGTGGCGCTTCCGTTCGTACCCTGACGGCTGTCTTTCTTCAGGTTGATGGCAATGATCCCGGCGCTGCCGGCTGCGTCGTATTTGGCTGGCGGGTTAGTGATCAGTTCAATCTTTTCGATGGAGTTGGCCGGAAGCGCCCGCAACATCTCACCCAGTTCCGTTCCCGACATCGGCACGCGCTTCCCGTCGATCAGTACCAGAACCCCCTGTTTGCCACGAAGAGCCAGATTATCGTTCTGATCGATCGTAACCCCCGGCGATCGGCTGAGAATTTCCAGGGAGGTAGCCCCGGCGCTGAGTGGACTACCGTCTACATTGACGACGATCCGGTCGACTTCGCGTTCGAAAAGCGGTTTGCGGGCCTGTACGGTCACTTCCGTCAACTGGGTTTTACTGCTGGCCTTCAACTGAATCGGTGGAAGGGTGTGATCGGCTGAAGATAGCGCGAAAACCGCCGTATGAGCCCGCTCGAAGCCGACCTGCGAGGCCGAAACAAAATAATTCCCGGCAGGAAGCTGATCGAACCGAAAGGCACCGCCGGCATCACTAAACTCAGTTTTGACAACAACCGAATCGGTAGCCCTGTGTAAAGCGATCGTAGCAAATTCGATGGTTGCGCCTTCGGTGTTGCGTACGATACCGGAGACTACAGGGCCGTTTTTGGCGAAAACAAAGGTGCCCCCGGTCAGGAGCACAACGAAAAACAGACAGATGCGTAGTGGATGCCTCATACCGGACTGCGTTTAGGTTGCGAAAAAAATCGATGTCGGGCAAAAGACCCGAACCGATTTCGGCAGCGCGGCAATTCTCCACAAACGGCCTAAAATGAGTATTAATGGAGAGGGAATAAAAGTAACTTTCAGGCAGTATAGGACGACTTAATGCATCGGCAAGGTTTTAACTTTGCCTCCCGCTACGTCGTCGACGCTGTGCTGAATGATAAAGGCGTTGGGGTCGATTTCCAGGACGATCGAGCGCATTCTGCTGATTTCCAGCCGGGTAATGACAGTGTATAAAACCGTATCGTTTTCCTGATGACTACCGTGTTTGCCATAGCCACCCTGCCCTTTTAAGAGTGTTACGCCCCATCCTTTATCGATGATGCGCTGCTGAATAGGGGCTGGGTTTTTGGAAATGATCAGAATAGCCGTGTATTCTTCGATTCCGTGGATGACGAAATCGACGGTTTTGGAAGCCGCGAAATACGTAATCATGGAGTAAAGAGCCGGGCTTATACCCAGAAAAAAAGCGGCCGCGCCGAAGATCAGTAAGTTGAGGAGCAGAATAACATCGCTGACTTTCAGCAGGGGCGTACTCCGGCTAATCAGCAGGGCGGCAATTTCGGTCCCATCGAGTACGGCGCCCCCGCGCATGGCCAGGCCAATACCAGCGCCAATGAAAAAACCGCCGAATACCGCTGTCAGTAATAAATCGGGCGTTACGTCGGGATAAGGAATCACGGCCAGGCTAAGCGACAGACCGGCAATCGCAACGGTACTCTTTAAGGCGAACTGCCGACCAAACTGCCGGTAGCCCAGTCCGATGAAAGGCAGGTTGATCAGCAACAGCCAGATCGGCAGGGGTATTTCGAAGAGAGTAGCCAGAAGCATGGAAACTCCCGTAACCCCCCCGTCGATGAAATGACTCGAGGTTAGAAAGCCTTTGATGCCCAGCCCGGCACTGAGCACCCCGGCAATCATGAAAGCAATATCTTTAACAGGGCGGTAATAGGGAGACTGTTGAATCATCGGTGGAAATTTGGTCAGCTGGCTATCAATACAACCCCTCGATAGACAGATAACGTTCGCCGGTGTCGTAGCAAAAAGTCAGAATTCGGCTGCCGGGCGGAAGATCCCGGAGTTTTTTCGCGACGGCCGCCAGCGATGCTCCCGACGAAATACCCACAAAAGTGCCTTCTTCTTTCGCTGAACGGCGCGCCATGTCGTAGGCTTCTTCTTTGCTCACCTGAATAGTGCCATCGAGGACGTCGGTGTTCAGATTTTGGGGAATAAACCCCGCGCCAATGCCCTGAATGGGGTGAGGTCCCGGAGCCCCACCGCTGATAACCGGCGACAGCTCCGGCTCGACGGCATAGACTTTCATCTTCGGAAACTGTTGTTTGAGCACCTGCCCGACGGCGGTAATGTGGCCACCCGTTCCGACCCCGGTAATCAGCGCGTCGAACCCTTCGGGGAAGTCAGTTAAAATTTCCTGAGCGGTGGTGCGGATATGGATATCGACGTTGGCGGGGTTCTCGAACTGTTGGGGCATCCAGGCCCCCGGCGTTTGGGCTACCAGTTCATGCGCCCGTTCGATGGCTCCTTTCATGCCTCGCTCGCGGGGTGTCAGGTCGAATTCGGCGCCGTAAGCCGCCATAATTTTTCGTCGTTCAACGCTCATCGATTCGGGCATCACCAGAATCAGTTTGTAGCCTTTCACCGCAGCCACCATTGCCAGGCCAATGCCCGTGTTTCCCGAAGTCGGTTCAATAATGGTGCTTTCAGTATTGAGCAGGCCCTGCGCTTCGGCTTCTTCGACCATCGCCAGCGCTATGCGGTCTTTAATGCTCGCACCCGGATTGGCCCGTTCGAGTTTTGTCCAGACTTCATAACCCGGAAATAGCCGATTTATGCGTACATGGGGGGTCTGGCCGATGGTATCGAGAATCGTGGTTGCTTTCATGAAAAGAGTTAATAGTGGTTAGGTGCCAGCCATTCGTTTTATCGGCAGGCGTTTAGATTTTAGTTCGGAGTAGGAGTCGATTGCTGGTCTTCGGGTTTGCACTGAACCAGGCCGGGTTCTGAATGGCTCAATCGACTCGCTTAAACGCTAACTGCTTTTAGATGACAAAATTGATCGGCTCTTCGGATTCGAGCGATTTAAGCCGAACGTCGGTCTGGTGCTGATTGAATACCAGCGAATGCGCATTGACACTACTCGTCAGCCATACGTTTCCACCAATGATCGAATCGTGCCCTACCACGGTAAAGCCACCTAAAATGGTTGCATTGGCGTAAATGACGACGTTGTCTTCGATGGTTGGGTGCCGCTTGCGCTGCGCCATGGATTTTGCTACGTGCGTAGCGCCCAGGGTCACCCCCTGGTAAATTTTAACATTATTGCCGATCACGGTCGTTTCGCCGATGACAACTCCCGTTCCGTGATCGATGAAAAAAGATTTACCGATCCTGGCACCTGGGTGAATGTCGATTCCCGTCTGACCGTGTGCATATTCGGTCAGCATCCGGGGCAGAAGCGGTACGTTCAGGTGAAGCAGCTCGTGGGCGATCCGATACACCGCAATGGTATAAAAACCCGGATACACTGCCACGACTTCCTCGACGCCCACCGCGGCCGGGTCGTTATCGGCAATGGAGTGGGCATCCAGCAGCAGGCTGTCGTAGATAGCCGGCAACCGCTCGAAAAACTGCTCGGTAATGACTGCCGGACTTGCGGCCAGGTTCTTTTCCAACGGACACAGCAGGTTCGTCAGTTGCTGATGCAGGCTCTGGTAGGTTTCTTCCACGTGCTGCGATACAGATTTGCAGTCCTGGGTAACCGGAAACAGCAAACGCATCAGTTGATCGATGAACCGACCGGCATCGGGCCGGGAAGGAAGTTTATAGCGATACTGCGACCGTTGGGCCTGGAGGTGTTCGAGAAAAGAGCTGGTATCGGTAATCATAGCGGTTACTTTAGCTGTAAAACCAGTTGTGACAAACAGTCGTTCGATTCGTAGTCAGGAAATGAGAGTAGAAGGTAGACCCCGTTTTGTAGAAAGACTACACCAGAACAATAGCCATTTAACGACTAAAATTGGATTCTGACATAGCTAACTGCTGTTTTTTGAACAAAATGCCGTCCAGAAAATTCGATCGAATGAGTTGGACCCCGATTTGCAGCGCAAATTAATACACATAGAACTTTTCGAGAGAGTTGAGTCACGATTATCCCGGAAAATCCTACAACAAATAAAGTGAATCGTTATGTTAAGTAAAGCCTTCGTCACCCTACTGATTTCGCTGATGGCTACCTCGGGAGTTGCCTGGATGCTGGCCGTTGCCTGTAAACCAGTCGAACAAACTGAAACCAGGGTTCAGGATTCGACAGCGTCGACAGCACCGACGGCTAAGGTAGCCAACGCGTATCCGAAACTAACTTTTTCGTCGCCTGTAGAATATACGTACGCCAACGACGGCACCAGCCGAGTGTTTGTGGTGGAGCAGGAAGGCCGGATTCGGGTATTTGAAAACGAAGCCAACGCGTCATCCGCCGGTACGTATCTAGATATCCGAAATAAAGTCGCGTTCGGTGGCGAAATGGGCCTGTTGGGACTGGCTTTCCATCCCGATTTCAAACAGAACGGTTTTTTCTACGTCAATTATACCAGGAACAACCCGCGCGAAACGATCGTCAGCCGATTCAAAGCCTCATCGGCTACGGCCTCCACGGTCGATCCGGGTTCGGAGGTGATCCTGTTTCGGTTTGAGCAGCCTTATGCTAACCACAACGGCGGCAAAGTGTTGTTCGGGCCCGACGGGTACCTGTACGTTTCGACGGGGGATGGGGGTAGCGGGGGCGATCCGCAGAACAACGGCCAGAATCGCAGCAGCTGGTTAGGTAAAATTCTGCGCGTAGACGTCAACAGTACTGATAAGGGGCATTATGGTATTCCGAAAGACAATCCGTTCAAAGGAAATACCAATGGGTACCGGGAAGAGATTTTTGCTTACGGGCTACGGAATCCTTGGCGCATTAGCTTCGACGATCAGGGTCGGCTCTGGGCAGGGGATGTGGGCCAGAACAAGATCGAAGAAGTCGATATCATCACGAAAGGAGGGAACTACGGCTGGCGCATCAAAGAAGCCAATGCCGATTATAATGCCAAAGACAACAACGTAAATGCCGCCGAACTGATACCGCCGATCTGGCAGTACAGCCATGATAACGGCGACGTGTCAATTACTGGTGGAATCGTGTACCGCGGCCCGTCAAGTCCATCACTGAAGGGGAAATACATTTACGCCGACTACGCCAGTGGACGAGTTTGGGCTCTGGCAACCAACGGGAATAAATCGGCTGGTAACCAGGAAATTATAGCAAGAGCCGGTACTATATCGGCTTTTGGCGAAGATCAGAAAAACGAACTGTATCTGTGCGATTACGCGTCCGGAAAGATTTTAAAATTAACCGGAAACTGATTGGGTAAGGTGGAGTTGGAAGCCATGGCACGCCTACTCACTCTCAGTTAAAACAATCTGAAAACAAAACGACCCGACGCCAATAGAGCCGGGTCGTTTTGTTTTAAGTCGAAAAGATATTAGGTTGTGAGCTCAAGGGCTCAGGAGTATTTTCTGACACTATGAAACGGCCCCGCAACATGTATGACAACCGTCGTAATCGAATCGCCACTGGGCTTGACCCGCATTTCGGGGGATGATACCGGCGTTTCAGCCATTTCCTGTACGGATGTCCCAACGGATATACCCGAAACGGCGGTTTCTGACTTATTGCCCGAACCTGTTCGGCAGGCCGCCGAGCAACTCCGGGCGTATTTTGCCGGCCACCGGCAAACATTCGATTTTCGGTTGAATCCGACCGGAACCGACTTTCAGCAAACGGTTTGGCAAGCTTTGCTCGACGTGCCGTTTGGTACGACGCTTTCCTATTTGACCCTAACCCGGCGCATCGGCGACGAAAAAGCCATCCGGGCAGTGGCCGCTGCAAACGGCCGGAATCCGCTCTGGATCGTTGTGCCCTGCCACCGGATCATCGGGTCCGATGGCTCCCTGACGGGCTACGCGGGTGGGCTCTGGCGGAAGCAATGGCTGCTGGATCATGAACGGGTTCTGGCCGGGCGCGAAACAGGGAGGCAGTTATCCTTGTTCTAATGGCTGAAAGCCTACGTCGATGCCCTATCTTGCTCTGCTTCTACTGTCTTGCCTGGTGCTGTTTATTTCCTCCTGTGCTCCCCGCTACAAAGGGCCGGTAACCGATCATTTCAACGGTAAGAAATTTTTCAACCCCGGTCAGGAAGAACGATCGACCGGTGGTGTCCTGAAGTGGCTATTGAACCGGGATAAAGGTCCGTGGCCCGAACAGCCCGACGCCTATGTCGGTACTCGTCCTGCGACGCGCATCGAGGGCGATAGTTTGGTGCTCACCTTCGTCAATCATTCGACGTTTCTGATCCAAACCAACGGGCTCAATATTCTGACCGATCCTGTCTGGTCGGAGCGGGTTGGACCGATGTCGTGGCTGGGAATCAAACGCAAGCGCCCCCCCGGACTACGCTTCGAGGAACTGCCACCCATCGATGTGGTGCTGCTGAGCCATAATCATTACGACCACCTGGATCTGCCGACGGTCAAAAAGCTGGTTAAAGCCCATAATCCGTTGTTTATCACACCCCTGGGTGTTTCGTATCTGCCCAAATCCGTCGGCGGTCGAACGAGCCGCGAACTCGACTGGACCGATACGTTGCGCGTCAACGACCGGCTCTGGCTCACCTGCACGCGCGCGCAGCACTTCAGCAACCGCGGCCTGGGCGACCGCGACGAAACGCTCTGGTGCGGCTACCTGATTCATACGAGTTTCGGGACTACGTATTTTTGCGGAGATAGCGGTTATGGCCCGCATTTCAAGGAGATTGGCGAACTGGCCCGGCGTGATTCAGCCGATGGAGCGATCAAACTGGCGCTGTTGCCCATCGGGTCATACCGGCCAGAGTGGTTTATGGCTCCCGTTCACGTGTCACCCGCTGGGGCGGTGCAGGCCTTCAGGGACCTGGGTATAAATCAGGCGGTCGGCATTCATTTCGGCACTTTTCAGCAGGGCGACGATGGACTGTACGAACCCGCCGACGATCTCCGCAAAGCCTTACGTGAGAAAAATATTCCCGAAAGCCAGTTCCTGGTGCCGAAAGAAGGGCATCCGATGGTATTTAAATAACCGGTGGCATTCGTCGATCAAAGTGACAGTTTTTTCTCATAGGCCAGAAACCGCAGACCAGGCCGGAAGCTGAGCGTGATAGCTCCGGCGTATTCATACCCTAGCTTCGGGAATAGTTTCTGCGTGACCTGGTTTTCCGAATTGGTATCGATGCGCAGAAAGGAGATTCCCCGTTCCAGAGCAATCTGTTCGGCCTGATTCAGCAGTGCTGCCGCCACGCCCTGCCCGCGGAAGGCTGGATCGACGGCCAGTCGGTGCGTAACCACCGCCCGCTGGCTGAGGTCGAAACCAACCTGGGCATACTCCGGCTCCTGGTCTTCGGTCAGGGCGGCTACACCCGCGAGCTGTCCGTCGATGTCGGCCACCCACAGTTGCCCTTTTGCGATATCGGTGCTAAATACGGTTTCGTTAGGGTAGTGGTCATCCCACTGGAAATTGCCGGAAGCCTGCATCAGGGGAACTACGCCCTTGATAAGGGCTAGTAAAGCCGTGATGTCAGCAGGGGTGGCGAGACGAATGGTCATCGGATAAACAAATAAGTTGGGGCAAAGAAGGGAGTTAGCGGGGAGTTGACCAACCTGAAGTCGGTCCATAAAGATTATACCGAGCCCGAACGGTTAGGGAACAATGATTCTATCCCCGTGGCTTTTGGGGGCGGATGTAACCAGAAAATGCAGGTCCTGACTGGAGTCATTGCGCATCTGATGCGGTACCATCGGTTCAATTTCCATTCCCTCGTGGGTTTTCAGCACGACAATCTGGTTCCCGATCGCCAGGGTGGCCTCACCCGCGAGCACAAAGAAAAACTGCCGGGCTTGCTGGTGATAATGCTTAACTTCCAAGGTGCCCGGCGGCATCCGCTCCTGGATGATACTCAGCGAATCGGACTTTACCAGGTGCCAGCCGTCGCAGGTGGTCCCCCACGTATAATGTTCGGCGGTTTGCGCGCTGACAGGTGTACCCGCATAATCGTTCATGGTGTAGGTGCGTATGAGCGGTTTGGAAAGCGACGTTGGCAGAACCTGGTTCGACCAGCCGCCCGTTTACTTTTCTTCCTTCAGCATTTCGACAACCATACTTAGCTCGTTTACCGTGCTCTCCGGATCACCCGAATAGCCGACGTACCGGTAACGCACCCGGCCGTTCGGACCGATAACGACTTTGGTTGGAATGCCCAGCACTTTGTAGGCTTTGGCAACCCGCTGCTGGTCGTCGATCGGGACCACGAACGGGTAGGGGTGTTTGTCCATGAACGTATACACGCGCTGTAACGGGCCACCTTCGCGGGTGTTGACAAACAGAAACCGTACGTTGGGGTCATTCTGGAATTTGGTCTGGGCCTGCTGCATGGCCGGAAACGACGCGATACAGGGACCGCACCAGGTAGCCCAGAAATCCAGCACGACTACTTTTCCTTTCAGTGCCGAGGAGGATATCGTCCGGCCTTTCAGATCGGTCATCGTGAAGGCGGGAGCCGGCTCATTGATCAGCACCTGCTTGAGTTCATCCCGCAGATCCGCGCGTAAATCGGCTTCAAGATCCGCGATATAGACATCCGCTTTGGCTTCGTCCTGACCGGGTTGTTTGCCGTACCAGTTTCGCAGAGCGGTCTTGAGCGCCGGTGTCGCTTTGCCTACCTGAATCGCAGCTTCGACCATCGGACGGGCTTCGGCCGCGTGGTTCGTTCGGAGCGCACACAGAAAATAGCGCTCATTGGTGAGGGGATCGCTCGTTTCCGGATCGTCGGGATTGACCGCCTGCTGATAAGCCGCAAAGGCTTCGGCGTGTTTTCCCTGCTGGTCGAGGATGCGGGCGTAGGTGTTCAGGAGCTGGCGCTGGCGATTCTGCTTCTCGATTTCCCAGTCGCCGGTCACGTTCAAAGGCTTTGGTTGCGTTTTCAGCACCAGCATGGCCCGCGTGATCAACTGCTGGGCTTCGGGCAGAGATCGGCGTTCTTCGGCTAACTGGTTGGCCATGCTGTTGAGCATCAGCGCGTCGGTTTGTGCTGCGGGCTGCTGTTCCATAAAGGCCACCAGACCTTTGTTGTCGTTATTTTTGAAATACCCATCGGCCATCATCACGGTCAGTGCAGGCAGGTAGGTCGATCCCGGATAATCCCGCAGAAAAGCCTGATAAGCCGCCTTTTTTCTGGTCCAGTCGGGTTCGTTGCGGATGCTCATCGAGCGGTCTTTCTGGGCCAGCGAACCCGCCGGATCGGTCGTTTTCTGCCGTTCGCGCAGCGCTTTGGCTTTTGGGAAATCCCCCATACTTTCGTAGAGCTGTGCTCCGGCAGCCAGTTCAGCCGCCGTTGGCGTCGGGCGCGAAGCCAGGTACGATTCGATACCTGCTTTTACTTTCGGGCCGTAGCCGGGTTTGCGTTGTTTGACCATAGCCGCCAGGTAATCGGACCAGTATAGCGGACGCAGATCGGGATGGCATTCGAGTTCCTGCTCGTACAGCAGCGCAACATGGTTGGGGTCGGGCCGCCCACCGGCCTCGTACAGAAAATGCGTACGGGAAAAGATTGAAGCCTGCCCCCCCGTTGCGTGCGGAAGCATCTGCCCGCTGGCGTCGCAGAGGGGGATAGCATAGAGCTTTCCTTTGTTAAGATCCGTTCGCTGGGGTTGCCGGCTGTTTAGAAACAGGAGCAGCGTACCCGCCACTTCGGGCTTCGCTCCGGGCAGCTGACCGACGAAATCGTTGCCCTGTCGAACCAGCTTTATGGTCGTAGATTTACTGATGTTCATGGCCGTCGGCGAGCCGTAGCGGATATACCGACCTTCGATGGTACTATCCTGCGCCAGTGGCGTGGTCTGGGGCGTATACGTAAACGAAACCGCCTGGCCAACCTGCGGGCTTTCGGGGAAATAGCGGAACTGAGCGCAGGCTGGAGTAAACAACACCAGCGAAAGCAGAAGGAAAGGATAAACTGGCAAGCGCATAGGAAAAGGCTTTGAAATAATACTGATCACACCGCGACAGGTTCCTCTTTGGGTACTGGTTTCGACACGGCCAATAAGCCCACAAACGTGAAGAGGCCATTCAAGAGGAGCCGTTCGAAACCAAACTGATAACCCCCAAACCAGGCAGCTGAGTTTTCATTGACAATGTACGTCAGAACCGGCGACGCCAGGCAGATCCAGGGCACAAACCGATCCATCACCGGGCGTTTGCTGAAAATACCGAATGCGTAAAGCCCCAGCAGTGGCCCGTAGGTATAGCCTGCAATGTCGAATACCGCCGTAATGACTTCTTTGCTGTTGAGTTGCCGAAAGACGATAATGATCAGGTAAAAGAGCAGCGAGAACCCGATATGCACGATTTGCTTGATGCGGGACCGCTCGACTTCGGGCCGTTTCTCGACGTTCATGAAATCGACGCAGAACGAGGTTGTGAGCGCCGTCAGGGCGGAGTCGGCGCTGGCGTAGGTAGCCGCCGTGATACCCAGCAGGAACGTAATGGCTACGACGAGGCCGAGGTGATTCAGGGCCAGGTTTGGGTACAGATCGTCGGTTCGGGCGGGAATGTCGATCCCCTCCCGTTGGGCGTAAGCGTACAGCAGCACTCCCAGCGACAGAAACAGGAAATTGACGAATACCAGGGTTACGGTAAACCAGAACATGTTTTTCTGCGCTTCGCCGATGTTTTTGCAGGTCAGGTTTTTCTGCATCAGATCCTGATCCAGCCCCGTCATCACAATGGCAATGAACGCCCCGGAAATAAACTGTTTGAAGAAGTTCTTCGGGTCGTTGCCGTCCCAGAAAAAAACCTGCGACATCGGGCTACTCCGGACGGTACTGACCAGTCCATCGAAGGACAGGTGCAACTCCTTCGAAATCAGGATGATCGTCAGGATGACGGCCGTAATGAGAAACAGGGTCTGCAGCGTGTCAGTCACGATAATCGTTTTGACGCCCCCTTTGAAGGTGTATATCCAGATGAGCCCGATGGTGATCAGAACCGATACCTCGAACGGAACCCCGAGCGGAGTAAACAGTGCCAGTTGCAGCACCCCAGCCGCTACGTACAGCCTGACGGCCGACCCCACACTGCGCGAGAGCAGAAAGAAGCCCGCGCCGGTTTTGTACGACCAGAAGCCGAAGCGTTTTTCCAGGTATCCGTAAATTGAGATCAGATTCAGTCGGTAGTAGAGCGGCATCAGCACCGAGCCGATGACCACATAACCGATAATGTAGCCCAGCACCACCTGGAAATACGAAAAGCCGATTTTGCCGACTGCGCCCGGCACCGAAATAAACGTAACCCCCGAGAGTGAGGTGCCAATCATGCCGAAGGCCACTAACCACCAGGGCGATTGTCGGTTGGCGGTGAAAAACGTGTTCGTATCGGCCCCCCGGGCCGTATAAAACGATACGGCGATCAGCATCCCGAAGTAGGCAATCAGAATCACTAAAGCAAGCGTGGTGTTCATTGTGAATGAGGTAACGTTTCAGGCCAGTCAGCAGGCTTTCAAAAGGGGTGAAGGTTGCTGAACAGGGTCATTATTTATGAATTTTTCCGGTACCCGTGTTGGGCTGATGGGCAGAAGATGGCGATGCTGAAACGGTAGCCACACAGATGTCAGCTGTTATCTGCCTGCCGCAAGTTACGACGAAAAGGCGAACCCAGGCCAACGGAAGCCGGCTGCCGCTCCTGCACCCGCTGTTGGTTGGTCGGCTTCGGCGCGTGCAGAGCGTACCCAGGCGCGGAGCGGGTAGCAAACGACCCGAGTTTATACCGGCGCCGGTTGGTAAAATAGAAGGCAGTAAATCAGTACGGTAAGCCCATTCTTATCCCGTTGCCGGGCAAACTAATACCTTAAAATCGGTGTTGAATAAACAGTGGGATTTACCCGTTTTGCTGGCCTGACAACCGGAACGTCAATTCGTTTATAACGGCGCATACAGATCGGCAATTGGTAAAACCATCCTGAAATCGACCACGTACTTTGGTCAGGCGAAGGTTTCAGAATCGGTCCGAACGAACCGTATCGCTGGGCGTTGCAAAACGCTGGTTCGGCTTTTTCTTGCGGTCATTTTTCCGTAAATTTGCTATATAAACACGTTTTTCGATTCCATGCAACCTTTTGAAGAAAACGATTGGTCGACCGATGTTGATGTGCTCGATGAGGTCGTCGAAACCGATGTACACAATCTCGTTGTCTTTAACGATGAAGTGAATACGTTCGACCACGTGATCGACACCCTGATTGACGTGTGTGCCCATACGCCTGAGCAGGCCGAGCAGTGCACCCTACTAATTCACTACAAAGGCAAGTGTACGGTCAAAAACGGCTCGTGGGATGAACTCGTGCCCATGCGCAACGAAATCTGCCGGCGAGGTATCTCCGCCGAAGTACTGAACTAAATGAATAGTGTATAATGGACAATGAAAAATGATTGAGTTCATTATACATTATTCATTGTCCATTATACATTAAACAACACGCTCTTGGAGTATCCATCCAAACTTATAGAAGACGCGGTCAACGAGGTGTCGAAGCTGCCGGGGATTGGGAAGAAAACGGCCCTGCGGCTCGTGTTGCACCTGCTGAAACGCGACGAAGAACAAACTGAAACGCTGGCCCAGAGTCTGACGGCCATGCGAACGAAGGTGAAATACTGTCGTCAGTGCCATAACCTCTCGGATCATGATCTGTGTAGTATCTGCGCCAGCCACAAGCGCGATCAGTCGCTGATCTGCGTCGTGGAGGATACGCGCGACGTACTGGCCATCGAAAATACGGCGCAGTATAAAGGTCTTTACCATGTTCTGGGCGGAATTATTTCGCCCGTGGAAGGCATTGGCCCGAGCGACCTGCAGATCGACTCGCTCATGACCCGCCTGAGCGGTACGGAGGGCGAGCAGGTGCGCGAGATCATTCTGGCCATTAGCCCAACGATGGAAGGCGACACAACGGCCTTTTATCTGCAAAAGAAACTCAAACCGTTTAACCTCAAAATCTCGACCATCGCCCGGGGAGTACCCATTGGGGGCGACCTCGAATACGCCGATGAGGTAACCCTCGGGCGCAGTATTCTAAGCCGGATTGCTTACGAGTAAGTTACAGAGCGCGGGCACAAGCCCGCGTTTTTTGTATGGAATGGCGGCCTTTCCTCTGCATTACGCGTAAGTACGGGCGGGCGCTTTTGCTTTCGGAGCATAAAATCTCGTTTCTTTGCGCCTGTGCCGCATGTACCTTGAACATTCGCCCGATGAATGGGTTTTGTTTTCAGTGACGTTAGCGGCATAAACGCTTTTAGTTTTCCAAAAAACCAACATTCGCATGAATCGCTCCGAGTTTTTGAAACTGGCCTTTGGGGCCTCGGCCGGGCTGGTCGCTTTCCGCTCGTTTGGGCTCTCGCCCGCGCAGGCTGAAGGACCTTTTAAGTTACCCCCTTTGCCTTACGATGCCGGTGCGCTCGAACCGCACATCGATAAAACGACGATGGAAATCCACCACGGCAAACACCACAAAGCCTACGTAGATAACCTCAATAAAGCGGTTGCGGGAACGGATATGGCCAAAATGGACATCGATGCGCTAGTGAAAAGCGTGAACGCCAGTACCCCAGCGGCCGTGCGTAACAATGCGGGCGGTCACTGGAACCATACCTTCTTCTGGAACATTATGGGCCCCAGCGCCGGGGGAGCACCGAAAGGAGCCCTGGCCGACGCGATCAATAAGAAATATACCTCGTTCGATAACTTCAAAACCGAGTGGGGTAAGGCCGCTACGGGCCGTTTCGGATCGGGCTGGGTGTGGCTCATCAAAAACGGCAACGATGTCGAAATTGTCTCGACGCCCAACCAGGATAACCCGCTGATGGCCCTGGCGGAGAAAAAGGGAACACCCGTGCTGGGCCTCGACGTATGGGAGCACGCCTATTACCTTAAATACCAGAATCGTCGCCCCGAATACGTAACCGCTTTCTGGAATGTAGTCGATTGGAATAAAGTCGGGAAGCACTTCGGAGCCTAACCGATAGGTTTGTAACGATGCCCTCGCGGATGTCTTCTGTGCCGGATGGTTCTGGCTACCTTACAGGAGACCTCGGCGAGGGCATCTTTATATTTATTGAGTCTAAACTTTCGTATTTTTGTGCAAATTGAATTCGATTATGGCAGTAGAAGAACTGTACGATGAAATTCCGTCGCTGGACTTGGCGGATTTCACCGCTGGTGACCCTGAGCGCAAGGCTCGTTTTGTGCAGGAGTTAGGGCGTGCGTTCAATCAGATTGGCTTCGTGGCGATCCGCAATCACGGCCTCACAGATGAGTTGACAAAACGCCTGTACGATTCGGCTCAGGCGTTTTTCTCCGCCCCCGACAGCGTAAAACAAAAATATGAACACCCCGAACTGCACGGGCAACGCGGCTACATCGGCAAAGGGAAAGAAACGGCAAAAGGCTTCAAAGTGGCCGACCTGAAAGAGTTTTACCACATCGGTCAGCCTGAGCCCATCGGCGATATGCCCGCCAATGTGTTTCCCGAAGAATATCCTGAATTCAGCGAAGCGACCCTGACGGCCTACAAAACCCTCGAAAATGCGGGTAAACAGCTGCTGCGCGCCATTGCCCTGTACCTCGAACTGCCCGAAACGTACTTTGACGACAAGGTTCAGCAGGGCGACAGCATCCTGCGGGCGCTGCATTACTTTCCGCTCGATCCGGAAACGACGCCCGATGGAGCCGTACGGGCCGCTGCGCATGGCGATATCAACCTGATTACCCTGCTGATGGGAGCCTCGGCCGATGGCCTGGAAGTGCTTCGGCGGGATGGTAAATGGATCGGCATTACGGCCCTGCCCGATCAGGTGGTGGTCAATGTGGGGGATATGCTCGACCGGCTGACGAACCACAAACTGAAATCGACTATTCACCAGGTCGTCAATCCGCCCCGTGAAAAAATGAACCAGTCGCGGTATTCGATTCCGTTTTTCATGCACCCCCGCGCCGACATGAACCTGAGCAGCCTGGAAAGCTGCATCGATGCGCAGCATCCCAAACTATACGTCGACATGACAGCAGGCGAATTCCTGGATGAACGCTTACTGGAACTGGGTCTGAAAAAGAAATAGTCAGTCGATGGTCATTTCGTGGTCATTGATTGTCCTTTAATAGCCTACAATGAATGATCACGAATTGACCATCGACTGATCACCAATGACCACCCATGTCTCCTGAATGAAAGCCATCACGGAATGATTCCACATCTGCCCACCGTTAAACCCGTCCGTCGCATCCGGTACATCATCTTTCTGAAAGATGTGCTGATTCTTGCCCTGACGACGTTTGGCGGTCCGCAAGTGCATCTGGCCATGCTTCACGAACGGTTCGTGCAGAAACGGCGCTACCTGACGGAGGATGAACTGCTGGAGTTGAACGCACTGGGGCAGGTGCTGCCGGGTCCGACATCTACCCAAACCATCACGGCCACAGGCTTCAAAATAGGCGGACCTAATCTGGCTTACATTACCCTGCTCATCTGGATTCTGCCGGCCGTAAGCATCATGACGGCTGCCGGCATCGGTATTTATTACCTGGAGAAGCACCAGCTATCCCTGCAATTTACCCGATTCATCCAACCCATGGCCGTGGGCTTCATGATCGTAGCTGGGTATCGGATCGGCCGTAAAGTGATCAAAAATAAGATAAGTCTGGCGCTGGCGCTTACGGCGGCTCTGGTTGCCTATGTGTTCCGCTCGCCGGTTATGACGCCCATCGTGCTGCTGGTGGGCGGGGTCACGACGGCGCTGACTTATCAGAAACAGGAGCGGATGGAGAAAAAACCGTTGCGGGTGCAGTGGGCCAACTTTTTCCTCTGGCTGGGAGTCTTTGTCGGAGCGGCTATTCTGGGGGCAATCACCCAGTCGTTGCCCGTACGCTTATTCGAAAATTTTTACCGAAACGGTAGTTTCGTCTTTGGGGGCGGCCAGGTGCTTACGCCCATGCTCTATAATGAGTTTGTGGCCTTTAAATGCTACCTGACCCACGAAGAGTTTCTGTCCGGACTCGGGCTGGTGCAGGCCGTGCCGGGCCCGGTTTTTTCCTTTGCGTCCTACATCGGAGCCTTGTCTATGCGTGACGCGGGCATGCACGGGCAACTTTGGGGCAGTATCGTATCTACCGCCGGAATTTTTCTGCCGGGTACTTTCCTGATCTTCTTCGTTTATCGTTTCTGGGAGCAGCTCAAGCGCTACCGGGTCGTGCGGGCGTCATTGGAAGGCATCAATGCCGCCAGTACCGGACTGACAGCGGCAGCCGCCATAGCCCTCTTCGAGCCCATGGCGCCCCACTGGCCCTCGGTGGTGATTGTCTGCCTGACCATCGGCTTGCTCCTGTATACTAAAATACCACCGTATGGGCTGATAATCGCGGGGTTACTGGCTGGAGTAATTCTTTAGAGAAGGCCGGCTATCAATGGGCTATCAGCTGGAGTAGCCAGGCCGTAATCAGGCCGCCGTAAGTACCCAGCACGTGACTCAGCACCGCCAGCAACACTCCGACAGGCGCCAGAGCCGGATGAAAGACCGACGCAACCGCCGGAGCCGTCGATACGCCACCGATATTCGCCTGGCTACCCACCGCAACGAAGAAATAAGGAGCCCGAATGATGCGGGCTGTAATGAGCATCGCCAGGATGTGAATCAGCATCCAGATCACAGCGACCAGAAACAAACCCATATTTCCACCCAGGTTAGAGAGGTCGAGCCGCATGCCGATGGTCATGATCAGGAAATAAACGAACAGTGTAGCCAGATCGGTCGTTCCCAGTTTCTCCAGCTTCCGTAAGCCTGTGAAGGACAGGATGATGCCAAGGGTTGTAGAGAGAATGACCACCCACAGAAAATTAGACGTAAACGGGTCTAAGCCATACGTGGCCAGGGTCGCTTTATATGGCTGGAGGTGGGTGGAAAATACATAAGCGAGAGCGTGGGCCAGAGCACCTCCACCAAAGCCAAGGGCTAATATGGTACTTAGATCCAGTAGATTGGCGGGCCGGTCGGGGGTTTCCTTATACGCCAAAATGCGCTCTTTTACTTCCTCGATCGAACTCGTGTCGGCGCGTAACCACCGGTCAATTCTGTTCCGATAAGCGGCTCCGTAAATCAGACAGGCCGTCCAACTGGTCGCTACCACCGCATCGACGACCAGCACGATGGCGAAAAGCGCTTCACTGCACCCGTAAATTTCCTTCAGCGCCAACTGGCTGCTGCTGCCGCCGATCCAACTGCCCGAAATAGTCACCAGTCCTTTCCAGTATTCGTTCGCGATGGCCTGCTCGCGGAAGCCCGGCAGTATCCACATAACCAGTTGAAAAGCGATGGGTGCGCCAACGATAATCCCCAGGGTACCCGACAGGAACGTAATCAGTGCTTTCGGACCCAGCCGCGCAATGGACCGCAGGTCGGCGGTGGAGGTGAGCAGCACCAGGGCCGCAGGAAGCAGGTAAGTCGTCGATACTTTGTAAAGACCGGATTGTTCGCCAGAAATAATGCCCAGACTATTCAGCGAAGCCGGAAAAATATAGCACAGCAGCAGCGAGGGAACGTACGTGTAGACCCGTTGCCAGAAGGGATGTTCCGACTGGGAGGTTCTGAAAATCAGGGTTAGAACAACCAGGAAAATGCCCAGAATAATGGCATCGTTCGTAATCAGCGGTTCGTGCATTTTTTGTTATCCCGACAAAGGAGGGATCTTATAGTTAATGAATTCTCAAGATCCCTCCTGCCGCACCGGCGGACCGGTCGGGATGTCAAAACTTAAAATCCGGCGGCCTGGCCGTCTTTCCGGGATTCGGTAGCGCCGTGGTAAATTTTATTTTTGGCATCGTACATGATAGCCTGATAGCCACCGTACCCACCGAGTCCATAGCCGATTTTGTGCCCCCGACGCATTAGGTCGCGGATGGTTTCGTACGGATAGCCTGCTTCGAGCGTAATCTGCCCTGCGTCGACCATTTTCTCGCCCGTTGGCTCCGACGACCCCTGGTGGTCGATTCGGGGGGCGTCGCCCGCTTCCTGTGGATTCATGCCGTAGTCGATCATATTCATGATGATCTGAACGTGACCCAGTGGCTGAAAGCTACCACCCATCACCCCAAAGCTCATGAATGGCTCGCCGTCTTTGGTGATAAAAGCTGGAATGATAGTCTGAAACGGGCGTTTGTGGGGCGCGTAGGTGTTGTTCTGTCCGTCGATCAGGCTGTACAGCTCTCCCCGGTCCTGGAACATGAAGCCCAGCCCATCGGCGACCATGCCGGAACCGAAGCCCCGGTAGTTGCTCTGAATCAGCGACACCATGTTGCCTTCGCCGTCGGCCACGGTCAGGTAAATGGTGTCGCCCTGTTTTAGCGCCGGATTGCCTGCTTCTACCCGGCTGGCCGCCCGGTTGAGATCAATTAGCTTAGCGCGCTCGGCCGCGTACTCCTTGCTGATAAGTTCTTTGACCGGGATTTTGGCGAAAGCCGGATCGGCGTAGTACTTAGCGCGGTCTTCGAAAGCCAGCTTTTTGGCTTCGACAAAACGATGAATGTGCTCGGGGCTGCCCCAGGGAATCTTCGAAAAATCGTACGGTTCCAGCAGGTTCAGCATTTGCAGCGTAGCGATACCCTGGCTGTTTGGCGGCAACTCCCACACGTCGTAGCCCCGGTAGTTGGTCGAAACGGGTTCTACCCATTCGGAGGTGTGGTCGGCCAGGTCTTTGGCGCTGAGATAGCCACCCATTTTTTTCATGAAGGCATCGATGGTCTGGGCAATCTCGCCTTTATAGAACGCGTCGCGCCCCCCTTTGGCAATTTTCTCCAGGGTATTGGCCAGGGCTGGATTTTTGAAAATTTCGCCCCGCTTCGGCGCTGTGCCATTGGGGGCGTACGTTTCCATCACGTTTGGGTATTTGCCGAATCGGCTGATCATCGACGGCCAGTAAAAAGCCGCTTCGTCGTGAACCGGGTACCCTTCACGGCCGTATTTGATGGCGTACGACAGGATTTTGGTCATGGGTGCTTTGCCGAATCGCTTGTGCAGCTCAAACCAGCCGTCTACGCAACCCGGCGTGGAAACCGGCAGCGGCCCATCGGAGGGAATGTGTTTGAGTCCCCGCTTCTGAAACTCTGCCAGCGTGAGCGCATACGGCGACCGGCCCGATGCGTTCAGACCGTACAGTTTTTTGGTTTTGGCATCCCAGACGATCGCGAACAAATCCCCACCGATCCCGTTGACGTGTGGTTCCACGAGGCCTTCCATGGCGTTGGCGGCTATGGCGGCATCGATGGCATTGCCCCCGGACCGAAGCACGTCGACGGCCGCCTGCGTCGATAGGGGGTGGGAAGTACAGGCAATTCCGTTTCGGGCCATAACGACCGAGCGCGTGGCAAACGCTTTGCCCATCAGGCGGTCCTGCGCCGACCCCGGCGCGTATAAAGCAATCAGAATGCTGGAGAGGAGGAAGATTTTTTTCATGTAGCGGTTGTATGAAGTTCGTGACGAACGGAAACCCGGTTGAGAACCGTGCTACAAGATAAGTAAAGTACATACAGCGTCAGCAGCGCGAACCGCGAATTTTAAGCAGGCTCAGCACCGGACCGACGCTGTTGTGCTGGCTTTCTCCGACGCGCGCGTTTCCCGATAAAATAAATAATTCCAAACACACAAATGACCGAGGGTACAATCTGGCTATACGGTTTGAAATTGACCAGAACCGTCCCCGAAAAAGCCGAAAGAATAGCGCTGTAAGCCGACAGCATTTTGTAAATGTGCTCGTAGAGCCACCAGGTTTTCAATCGTCGGTACAGCCAGAAATACTTGACCAGATCATAGCCGGCTACGAGCCCTAAGGCCGACAGAGTCGGGTAGATGACAGCTGGCGACCAGCTATTTTCCTCTGTTTGTAACGACCAAAGAAACAGCCCGCCGGCCGTCAGCACCATGAGTGCCAGTAGCGCATCGATACCGGAAGCCCGCCGTTCGCGTAATCGAACTGTGCGGTAGCCGGAATAGCCCACATACCCACTCAGGAGCGTTAGCAGCAGCAGAACTGAATTGGCGCGGAACAGAGCAATACCGATAAACGCTGTGAAAACGACAACCGTGAGCGCATACAGAAAATACCGCCCATACCGGATGTGTCGTTGACGCTGGTTTTGGAATAGGATCGCGAGCAGGCCCAGCCCTAACCCGATTGTGCCAAACAGAATGTGGGTCATGGTATTGAGTGTATGAAGCGTATGCATGGAAACCGTCGGTCGGGTTTTGTGATGGACTGACCGACGGTCAAAGTTGGGCCTGGGCAAAAGCTGCTCCAAGCCGAAAGTGACCAGGTGATGTTGCCTGTGACGAAAGCCGTTTGTCACGTACTGCATGACCGTGCAGATTCTCCGTCGTAATTTACCGGTATGAAAATCAGTCGGCTCTTCGATTCGTTTTTGGCGCGCAATATCATCGGACTACTAGTCCTGATGGTCGCTCATTACCTGACCGATTGGTACGCCATCGATCAGCGACCCGGAATTTTAAAAATAACCCCGTATCTGTACCTGCTTCTACTGTATGGCTGGCTGGTCGTTCATGACCGGGTGCTGTTCGAGCGGTTGTTTCTGCAAGGGAAAAAAGTCGCCTATTTCGGCTGGCTGTTCTTATGCATGGCGCTAGGGTCGTTTAATATGAATTTCATTCTGCGTACCGAATTCGACATTTCGCGTTCGCTACCTTATCTGGTTAATTTCTGGGTTTATACCGTAACCGGGCTGGGTGTATTTGTCACGTACCGTTATCTGCGCGCCCAGCAAGTCGTGGTGCCTCCTCCAGCTACGGTCGCTATAACATACGAAACGGGGTATTTTTCCTGTACCGTCGATGGGGTCCGGCAGACGATCCCGTATGCCGATATCCACTATGTCGAAAGTCTCGAAAATTACCTCAGGATCGCCACCCGGCCGAAAACGCTCGTCACGCGGCTGACGCTGAAAGAAGCCGAGGACCGGCTACCCAGGCCACTGTTTGTCCGGATCAGCCGGTCGATCATCGTGAATGTAAGCCACGTCGACAGCCGGGAGCCGGATGCTGTCCGAATCGGCACTAAAGAACTGCGCATCGGCAAGGTCTACAAGCGATACGTGGCGGAGCAATGGGCGAACAAGTAGAGTCGAAGGGATCGTAAACTACGTTTCACCTACCCGATCACCCTCAAAATGGGCGTTAATACCGTTTGCTAAAATGGCCGCGCTTTTAATCCGGTTGTCAGGAGGAAACTGTTGATTTATAGCGACTTTGGGTCTGGAAACTAAACCCTCATACTCATGCGAGACGTAATAATAGCCGCTAATCAGAAGTTCATGGAAGTCTTTTCGGCCGGAGCCGCCACGATGGGCGATCTTTATACGAAGGATGCAAAAATTTACCCACCCGGCGGAGATCCGGTTTCGGGCAGTACGGCCATCGGTACGTTCTGGAAAGGTGCTTACGAGGCCGGCGTCAAACGGGCCAGACTGGATACGGTAGAGGCCGAACCCGCCGGAGATCAGATTGTCGAGGTAGGAAATTTTACGCTTTTCGGCGACGGCGATACGCAACTGGATACGGGCAAGTACCTGGTCGTCTGGAAACAGGATGCCGGAACCTGGAAACTCCACCGCGACATCTGGAATACGAGCGTATCAGGACAATAAAACGAACATGACTTCCCGAAAGCCAGTGCTTTCGGGAAGTTGTTCCGGCTTAATTACTGGGTAATTTCACCTGAGGTATATTCGTAGGTCCCTAATCCCAGCACTTCGCTGGTTTGTTTGCGGAGTTGCTGGCCCAGTTCAGGGTTATTGGCCAACACCTGCCCATAACTCGGAATCATTTCTCTGAGCTTAGTCTGCCAGTCATCGGTAGCCAGTTCCTCCGGAAAACAGCGTTTCAGCAGATCGAGCATGATCGACACGGCGGTCGAAGCACCCGGCGAAGCACCCAGCAGGGCGGCAATGCTACCGTCGGCCGCGCTCACCACTTCGGTGCCAAACTCGAGTACGCCCCCTTCGTGTTCGTCTTTCTTGATTACCTGCACCCGCTGACCGGCAACTTCCAACTCCCAGTCTTCCATTTTAGCATCGGGGTAGTATTCACGCAGGGCATTCAGCCGATCTTCGGGCGACTGCATGACCTGCTGAATGAGGTATCGAGTCAGCGGAATGTTATGCAGGCCTGCCATCAGCATGGGAGCCATGTTACTCAACTGAATAGATTTGGGCAGGTCCATGTAAGACCCGCTTTTCAGAAATTTCGTCGAGAAACCCGCGTAAGGGCCGAACAGCAGTTCCCGCTTGCCATCGATCATCCGGGTATCCAGGTGCGGCACGGACATCGGCGGAGCGCCAACGGACGCTTTTCCGTATACTTTAGCCTGGTGCTGCTCGATAATGTCGCGATTGGTGCACTTGAGCCACTGTCCACTGACCGGGAAACCACCAAAACCCCGGCTCTCGGGAATGTCCGACTTTTCGAGCAGGCGCAACGAACCTCCGCCCGCGCCAATGAACAGAAAATCGGTCTGGATTTCCTTTTCCTGATTGGTCGTTACGTTTTCGATCCGCAGTTTCCAGCCACCGAGCGACTTCGAGCGCCATAGGTCGCGGACTTCATGAGCAAAATAAATACGAACGCCCGGCATGTCGTATAGCCGCCGGAACATCGCCCGCGTGAGCGCCCCAAAGTTAACGTCCGTACCAATGTCCATGCGCGTAGCGGCAACGGGCTGAGCCGGATCGCGGTCTTTCATTACCAGCGGCATCCAGTCGGCCAGCTGCGCGGGCTCTTCCGAATACTGCATGCCGTGAAACAGGTAATTTTTCTGCAGGGCGTCGTACCGTTTGTGCAGATAGTCAACGTTTTCAGAGCCCCACACAAAACTCATGTGCGGAATCGACCGGATAAAGTTAGGCGCATCGTGCAGAAACCCCTGCTGAATCAGATACGACCAGAACTGCTTCGATTGCTCGAACGACTCCGCAATTTTGATTGCTTTGCTGGTGTCGATAGAACCGTCTTCTTTTTCGGGAGTATAATTCAGTTCGCAAAAGGCCGAGTGACCGGTTCCGGCATTGTTCCAGGCGTCGGAGCTCTCGGCGGCTGCGCTGTCCAGACGTTCGTAGATGTCGATGGTAAGGTCGGGTTGTAACTCTTTCAACAGCACACCCAGCGTTGCACTCATAATGCCAGCCCCGATCAATACGACGTCGGGACCTTTTTGTGTCGTTTTTTTGCTTTTCGCCATGGTAATAAACAGGCAGGTTGATATTCGTTGATAACTCAGAACTTGGTAACCGTATGAACTGTTTTTCTGACAGGATCAACAAAACCAACAGGATTGTACTGGAGAAAAATCCGGTTGATCTTATTCATCCGCTTAGAAACGCTGGAAAATCTTTTCCAGGCATTTAATGGTGATCAGGTACGTCGGTTTAACGCCCAGAGTTCCCAGACTACCCGACGCCAGCGTGGCGCCTGTCAGCAGCGGATTGTCGGAAGCATAATACGCGTACCGTACTCTGATCTTGGCCGGAACGCTGCCCCGGATTTTGGATTGAGCCTGTATAGCTTTCTGATAGTGAGCGCCTTCCATTTCCAGGCCGATGGCTTTCCACGACGAGTTTCGGAAATAGCTCAGCACCTCTTTGTTCTGTAATGAGGTGCCCAGTACCGTAATCATTGCCCCCTGGTAGACGCCAAGCCCGTTGCCGTCAAAATCTTCTTTCCGAAAATCATTGTCCAGCGGGTAGTTGTCGGCCGTGCCTTCGAAGATGTGGGATGTCGGAATCATCAGGTCTCCTTTGCCACCGGTCAGTATACCCGCTTTGCCAATGATCGAAATCGACGCCACATTCAGCGGAACCGTTGCCTCATTGTGTTCGTACGGTTTCAGCAACTCGTCCATGGTTTCGAAGGCCTGCTCGCCAAAGGCATAATCCATCACCAGCAACAGGGGTTGGTTTTCCCGGATAAAGTCCGGGTCGTGGGTGATTTCGGGTGATAACCGGCTGGTATCCAGGTGAGCCGTGTCGATGAGCTGTACCAGCAGACTTGTGCCGCCGGCGTCTTTCAGGATATGCATGCCATGATTGGCCGCGTAGTCACTGACCCGCTGGCGAAGTTCCCGCTGGCTGGATTGGCTCAGCGTCAGCGCCAGGTCATAAAGGCTGTCCCAGGTAGTTGCGCCCTCCAGAGCGGCCGGCCCGTAGAGGCAGTTCATCACACTGTGTGGATTGGCACTGATGATATGAATAGGGCGGTCCTGCAGGTTATGTTCCCAGATGTACTGTTTCAGGCGGGTAGCCCAGCGCTCGCCGTACAGGTGCTGCCCGATACGATCGCGGAGCATGGGGGTGAAGTTGATTTCCCGATCCGATTTCGACTCCCGCAACTCCCGCACCGAGACGGTTCCCAGTCCGTACACGATCTGAAACAAACCATTGTTCGTTCCGGCCGTTTCGGCAAAGCGACTGTAGGCCAGCTGAGTTTCTTCGAAAGTTCGGCCCAGAATCGAGCTGAGGTACATCAGCGCCAGTTCACGTTCGTCGTCCGAGACGGTACCTCCCGACCGCACGATCGCTTCCAGCTTCTCCCACTCGCGGGTGCGGTTACCCCGCTCTTCGAAGACGTTGCGCCGGATTTTGTCGGCTTCCATGAACATAAACGTCAGGTGAGTCAGGATATCGTAGATTTCGCTGCGGCCATTCGTGACCTCGATCACCATCTGTTCGGGGTCGATGCGGTAGCAATTGCGTCGGCGTTTGGCCGGAATCAGCACCGGAAAGTGCGAATGCTCGAAGCCTTCGCGGGAGGCCAGGGTAATCACCCGGCAGGTTTCAATGCCTTTCGGGAGCCGGTCCATGACGTAGACCAGCCCATCCAGTTCCACCCGCTGTGGATCGCTGACCAGACCGTATATTTCGGGTTGCAGGGTTAGCAGCGCCCGACGGATTTCTTCACCGGAAACGCCCGACGGTTTGTAAAAACCCCGGTTGAACAGATGCCGCATGGTAATGTACAACCGTTCGATAGCTACCCGGGATTCCTGGGCGCGGGTGAGGGGTGGAGAGGAGACTGGGTTCATGACCCAAAGGTACGGGGGAAAAAACTCTCCGGCAGGATTTACGGGCTGAACAGGATGGCTTCAGGCTTAAAATCCAATTCATCCTGTAAATCCTGTCAAAAATAAAATAGGTTGGGTACTTTTGGCGCATGAACGACCTGATTCGGCGTGTAGGATTGATGGGTTTATGCTGGCTTATGCTCTGCCAGACGATGTGGGCGCAACCCGCTCCCCCCACACCCGTCGCGCCGGAGCCGGCCGGAATCAACCAGGGGCGGTTTATCGGAGTACTGGTCGGTACGGCAGCCTTTTATACCATTACCCTGCTGGTGCTCCACAAGCAATGGTATAAAAAGAAAGTGCCTTTTCACAGCTTCAATGACAACGGCGAGTGGCTCCAGATGGATAAAGTTGGTCATGCGGCAACAGCCTACTGCATGAGCCGGGGTGGGTATGAGCTGATGCGGTGGAGTGGTGTGAACGAGCAGGCCAGCGTACTGACCGGTGGGCTGCTGGCGCTCCTGTTTCAGACGACCATCGAGCTCTACGACGGCCACTCCGAAGGCTGGGGATTCTCGAAAGGAGATGTGCTGGCGAACGTAGCCGGTACGGCTTTGTTCATGGGGCAGCAGTACGGCACGGGGCAGCAGGTGGTGAGTATGAAATACGGTTTTCGGAAAACCATTTTCCCCCCGTATCGCCCCAATCTGTTAGGGAAAACTACCGGCCAGCAGATGCTTAAAGATTATAACGGGCAACAATACTGGTTGTCGGTGAACCTGGCTTCGGTGCTACCGGTTGGGCCGTCCTTTCCGCGCTGGCTCAATCTGGATCTGGGCTACAGTGGGAGCGGCATGACGGGCGGTCATGAAAACCCGCGGACCTTCGACGCGAACGGCAGGGAAGTGAAATTCACGCGGTACCGGCAGTTTTTCATCTCACCCGACGCCGACCTGTCGCGGATCAGCACGTTTTCGCCGTCGCTCCAGCGGTTCATCGGGACGGTGCAGTTTTTCAAAATACCGGCGCCCTCGCTGGAATTTAACCGGATCAACGGATTGCGCTTTCACCCGCTCATCCTGCCAAAAGAGTAAGAGTTTATTGTCCACAGAGGCACAGAGAACACAAAGTCTTCTCCGTGTTCTCTGTGCCTCTGTGGACAATGATTTTTACACTAAGGTTAAATCTGAGATATCATTTCAGTTCGCCGGGGGTAACCATGACGCCTTTCTTGCGATTTTCCCGCAGGACGGTCAACTGGATGGCCCGGCCGATGGTGTCGTCGGTCAGCAGGCGGTGCAGGTCATCGACGCTGGCGATGGATTGGTCGTTGAAACCCACGATGATGTCGCCCTCGCGCAGTTCGCTATTGCCCGCGACCCCGTCGGCTTCGACGCTGACCACCATCACGCCGGTTTTCACCGCGAGCTGGTTATACTGCTTGATGCGTTCGGTAAGGTTAATCAGTTGACCCGCTATACCCAGATGGCCCCGACGAACCCGGCCATTCATGATCAGCTTGCCCGCCACCAGCGCAGCCAGGTTCGACGAAACGGCAAAGCAGATGCCCTGCGCGGGTAAAATGACCGCCGTATTGACCCCGATCACATCCCCGTTGGAATTGACCAGCGGTCCACCCGAATTGCCTGGATTCAGAGCTGCGTCGGTCTGGATCACATCGTCGATGAGCCGCCCGGATTCAGAACGCAGGGTTCGGCCGAGGGCGCTGACCACCCCGGCCGTCAACGAATACTGAAACCCATACGGATTGCCCACCGCAACGGCGATCTGGCCCACCTGCACCTGTTTCGAATCGGCAAAGCGAATCGCTTTCAGGTTGTCGGCGTAAATTTTAAGCACGGCAATATCGGTAGCCGGATCACGACCGATCAGCGTCGCTTCGTAATCACGTGAGTCGGGTAGCGAAACGCTGATCTGCGTTGCCCCGGCTACTACGTGATTATTGGTGATGATGTAGCCATCGCTGGAAATGACAAAGCCCGATCCGGTGCCGCCATCCTGAGGTTCCCGCTCCGGTGGGCGTCGCTGGGGCGGCACCGTGTTTTTGCGATCGGAGGGAGAGCCGGAACGTCGGCCACTCACCTTGATCTGCACGACCGAAGGGCTTACTTTTCTGGCAACATTGACGATCGTATGGGAGTACGCATCCAGCAGGACCGCATCCTGGCCCGCTGGTCCGCCGGCCTGCTGAGGCCCCTCGGCGAAAATGACAAACGTAGTGTTCATGCGTGAATATGTTTAAATAAGCGTAGGGGAACCCTTCCACGATCCGTTCCAGGCTTGATTTCCGAGGCTTTATCTCCGCTCAACAGTCATTTTGTCACTACGCTTACTGGAATTGTGAGGCAATGGGTTGACTCATATGAATAAATCCTTTACTTTCGGTTAAAATGGCAGATGAGCTTATGGCCTTTGATGAATACCTGATTCAGAAACGTATTAATGCTGAACGTTTTGAGCAGGAAGAGCCCGACCGGTATCACGAATGGAAGGAGGAGTTCGGACAGATGCATCCGGAGAGTTTTACCGCTCAGAAGAAATTTCTTTTAAACGACACACGAAGAAAGTACCTTGCTAACGAATAAATTTATTAAGCGGTCTGAAGGCCAGACTGGATCAACCTTTACCTTCAATTCACTTTGGCATGAGTCTCACACTTGGCGAATTGCGCGGCATAACCAATGCCATCCTCAATGCCCTGAAAGCACAGGGTATCAGCGATAGCGATGAACTACTGGAAGCTACGAAAACCCCTTCAGACCGGAAAGCGCTGGCTGCAGCCAGTGGCGTCGATGGGTCGACTATTCTGGAGCTGGCCAACCGCTCCGACCTGGCCCGCATCAAGGGCATCGGCCGGGTTTACAGTGACCTGATGGAAGAAGCGGGCGTCGATACGGTTAAAGAGCTGGCCCAGCGGGTACCGGCGAACCTGCACGCTAAACTGATCCAGATCAACAGTGTTCGGCAGTTCACGCAGCGCCCACCCTCCGTGGAGCAGGTTGGTGATTTCATTGAACAAGCCAAAAGCCTGCCCCCGATGCTGGAATACTGATAACGCGACGCTTTTTACCGCGTTGGCTCCTGCAGATAGCGCTCCAGGAGACTCTCCAGTTCGGGTTGACTCAGATTCGTATATAGCTCACCGTTGAGCGCCAGCGACAGCCGCCCACTTTCTTCCGAAACGGCAATAACGGCGGCATCGGTGGCTTCGCTCATTCCCAGTGCTGCCCGGTGGCGAAAACCGAGCGAGGGCGGCAGTTCATCGTCGTCGGATACGGGAAGAATGCAACGGGCGGCCCGGATGCGACCCTCACTGATGATTACGGCTCCGTCGTGTAAAGGGCTGTATTGACTGAAGATAGCCAGAAGCAGCGGTTTCGACAGGTCGGCGTCGATAAGTTCGCCCGACTGGGCAAATTTTTCCAGGTCATCGTTTTTTTGCAGGACCAGCAATCCCCCCGAAAATTCGGCACCGAGTGCTTTGCAGGTATCCAGAATGGGTTTCAGCGACGTCTGGCTGTCCATGCGCTCGGTATCGCGCAGGAGCCACCGCCGAAGCCGTCGGCTGTTAGTGAGATTGGTCGATTTACCGATCAGCAGCAGAAACCGCCGGATTTCGTGCTGAAAAATGATGATCAGCGCCAGGGCTCCCACGCTGATGAAATACTCCAGTATGGTGGTCATCAGGTTCAGGCCGAGGGCTTTCACCATCAGATACACCAGATAAACCAGCAAATATCCCACAAAAACCCGGCTGGCTACACTTCCCCGAACGAGGTTGTAAATCTGGTAGATCAATACGGCAACCAGTAAAATATCGAGCAGGTCGAGCCAACCGATTTCTAAAAACCCCAGGCGGAAAGCCAGCATGAATAAATTGATAATGTTTCGGGCTTAAAGATAATCAGAATCCGGCAGGCTCACGAAACCCGGGCTGGTAAAGATCGTTGGCCGTTTATCCAATGGGCCTTTACAGAACGGTGGTGTCGCCTTCGATGGCCAGATACGTTTCGGGAAAAACCGCCCGTGCTTCGTCCAGAAACAGGTTGAACTGCTTGTAGCGCGACGAGAAATGGCCGATCAGCAACCGACCGACACCCGCTTTGGCCGCAATGGTAGCCGCCTGTCGGGCTGTCGAATGAAACACTTCGGTCGCCCGCAGGGCATTGTCTTCCAGAAAAGTCGCTTCGTGGTAGAGCAGATTTACCCCCTGCACCTGTGGGATGATGGTCTCCAGATAACGCGTATCGGAGCAGAAAGCGTAGGAGCGGGGTGGCGGGCCGGGTTCGGTAACGTCGGCCGCTGCATACAGAATCTGGCCGTCGGCATCCAGAATATCCTCTCCGTTTTTGAGTCGTTTCAGGTACGCAACCGGAATGTCGTCGGGCAGTTTTTCGCGCAGCAGATGTGGCTTCTGTGGCTTTTCCCGAAACAGATACCCCGTGCAGTCGATCCGGTGCTGCAGTGGAATGGACTCGACCGTAACCATTGGATGATCCAGTAGGAGCGCCGGCTGCTCAGGGTCGACGGCCTGAAAATGAAGCTTATAGCCTAACCGGGAGTCCGATACGCGAAAGATGGTCGTCAGCACGTCGTCCAGCCCGCGCGGTCCGAACAGGAACAGGTCTTCGGTTCGTCCGCCCAGATTGAGTGACGACAGGAGCGGAGCCAGCCCAAAGTAATGATCGCCGTGCAGATGACTAATGAAAATATACCGCAGCCGGCCCGGCCGGATTCGCTGTTCCAGCAGGCGAAACTGCGTGCCCTCGCCACAGTCGATCAGCATGTATTCGTTGCCAATCGTCAGGATCTGAGCGGTTTGGTGGAGCCGCAGCGTAGGCGTAGCCGAGCCAGCCCCCAGAACCGTGAGGGCAAAAGGCAGGTGCGCCGGACGGGTAGGTTCCGATTCCTGGTTAATCATGGTAGAGGAGCGGGTCAGGTTTAGCCGGCTAGGTTCCGGCTTGTTCTCAGCCGACGCTGCCTCCGGCGGCGTACTCATCATCTTCTTCGCTGCGAAAATCGTTTTCGAGTTCATTCATAAAAACTGCGTCGATGGCTTCCTCGACCGTAGGCAGAATCGTCAGATCGCTCAAATGCGATCGGTCGAGAAGCTCGATGAACTCATCGCTTTTAGTGACAACGACCAACAGGCCGGCTTCGTTGGTACATTGGCGGTTTATTTTTCGAAGGGTGGTCGCCCCGGCCGGGTCAAGGGTCTGCACGGGGGCCATATCGACGATAATGTTGCTATACCCTTCCCGGAACAAGCCCCGGCTCAAGGTCTCAAAATCAGTAGAGATGTCGCTGCCAAAGGCGTTTTCGGCAAGTCGGATCAGGGCGTACTGTTCGTTTTTTTCGATGGTATACTGCATAAAACGCTTGACTGTGAACGGGATTAAGAATGAACAATGGATAATGGACAATGAATAATGTAAAATGGATAATGGAGGCAGAGATGATCTGAGTGGCGTCAGCCACTATCCGTTGTTCATTATTCATTATCCATTAATCTTATAGGGCCTGTAAAATGTTGGTTTCGATGCGGGAAAGTGAATCAGCGGTATCGGAAGGATGAAAGCGCTGGCCGGTAACCTTCTCGAACAGCTCAATATAGCGGGTGCTGATCTGGTTGACCCACTCATCCGACATGTCGGGTATGGTCTGGCCGGTCTTTCCCTGAAAGCCATTGGCAATGAGCCATTCCCGCACGAACTCCTTCGACAACTGTTTTTGCGGCTGCCCCGCCTGCTGATTGGCCTCGTAGGTGTCGGCGTAGAAATACCGGGACGAATCGGGCGTGTGTACCTCATCGATCAGGTAAACCTTACCGTCGCGGTTGCCGAATTCGTATTTGGTATCCACCAGGATCAGGCCCTGTTCGGCCGCCATAGCCGTTCCCCGCTCAAACAAAGCCAGGGCATAACGCTCTAACTGAACGTATTCCGCTTCCGGCACAATCCCCCGGCTCAGAATTTCCTCCCGGCTGATGTCTTCATCGTGGCCCTCGTACGCTTTAGTCGACGGGGTGATGATCGGGTTAGGCAGGCGGTCATTCTCGACAAGCCCATCGGGGAGTACTACTCCGCAGAGCATCCGGTGACCATCGCGGTACTGACGCCAGGCGTGCCCGGCCAGATAGCCCCGCACGACCATCTCGACGGCGTAGGGTTCGCACTTAAGCCCGATGCTGACATTCGGGTCAGGAACCGCCAGGAGCCAGTTGGGTACCAGATCGGCCGTTGCCTGCAGAAAGTAAGCGGCTGTCTGGTTCAGTACCTGCCCCTTGAACGGAATCGGTCGGGGCAGAATGACGTCGAAGGCCGAAATGCGGTCGGAAGCGACCATAACCAGCTTCGGTCCGTCGCCACGGTCTGGAAACGAGTACACGTCGCGCACTTTACCCCGATAAAACCCCGTCTGACCGGGAAAATGAAAGTTAGTCTCCTGAATGGCGTTCATCTACTTTGATTTATGGTTTAGCGGTTGCTGTTGGCAGTGGCTGACGTTCCCCGGAAGGAATCAGCGTCGGTGCATCCTCTCAACCGCCTTGTACTTACAATTTTTCGATTACCAGAGCCGATGCGCCACCGCCCCCATTACAAATGCCGGCCACCCCGTAGCGACCACCGTTCTGATGCAGCACGTTGGTCAGTGTGGTCACGATCCGCGCGCCCGACGCCCCCAGCGGGTGCCCGATGGACACGGCGCCCCCGAACACATTCAGTTTCTCCTGCGGAATATTGAGCACTTTGCTAAACGCCAGCGGCACCACGGCAAACGCTTCGTTCACTTCATAAAAATCAATATCGGTGGGTTGCAGACCGGCCCGTTCGAGCGCCAGCGGCACCGCTTTGGTCGGAGCGGTAGTAAACCATTGCGGCTCCTGTTCGGCGTCGGCATAAGCCAGAATCCGGGCCAGCGGTTTCAGCCCCAGTGCATCGGCTTTTCGGCGACTCATCACGATCAGCGCCGACGCTCCGTCGCTGATGGGCGACGAACTGGCGGGTGTAACGGTTCCGTCGGCCGTGAAGGCGGGTTTGAGCGACGGGATTTTATCGTAAATCACGTTTTTGTATTCTTCATCTTCACGCACCGTTACGCTGCCCTTCCGACCCGGCACGTCGACCGGTACGATTTCGGCGGCAAAATGGCCGTTCTGGGTGCTGGCTTCGGCCCGTCGGTACGATTGTGTGGTGTAGTCATCCTGTTCCTGACGGCTGATGGCGTACGTCTGGGCCGTCTGATCGGCAAATACGCCCATGGCACACTGATCGTAGGCATCGACCAGCCCATCACGGGCCAGCCCATCGATGAGTTCAGCGTTGCCATATTTATAGCCGAAACGGGCTTTGGGGACATAATAAGGCGCATTCGACATACTTTCCATGCCGCCCGCTACGACCACGTCGGCCAGACCCAACTGAATCGACTGGGCAGCCAGCATGATTGCCTTGGTGCCCGAAGCACACACCTTATTGATCGTCGTACAGGGAACGGTAGCCGGGAGGCCGGCCTGCAACGCTGCCTGTTTGGCGGGGGCCTGACCCAGATTGGCGGAAACTACATTCCCCATGTACACTTCCTGTACCAGATCGGCTTCTATACCCGCGCGCTGTAGCGCAGCCCGGATGGCCACAGCGCCCAGGTCGATGGCCGTAAGCGGGGATAACCCACCACCAAAACTTCCGATGGGTGTTCGGACAGCGGAAACGATAACAACTTCATTCATCGGGTTCTGTTGGTTAAAACGCATCTGCTACCAGCGATTCTCGGTCGAACGGGGTTTGGAAGCCGTTCGCCGGGCCGAAGGGGTCAGTGCATAGGGCAAATCGTCGTTTTGCATAGCTTCGAGGAGTTGCAGCGCCTGTTCTTCACTGAGGTTCAGCCGTTGAAACCGACGAAGCAACTCATCCTGCCGGGCTGACTGTTCCACCTGTTGTCCGGCTGACTGCCGCGGTGTGTTGACGGCCTGCGGCTGTCGACCAACCGACGGCTGACGGGGGGCTGGCGTTGGCCGTTTGCCCGAGTACCGTGTTTTTATCAACTCAAAATTATAGCGGGCGGGTTCATTGTCGGGGTTTTCGAGCAGAGCCTGCTCAAATAAAGCCAGCGCCGTGGTACTGTCGCCTTCGAGGCAGGCCATCACTCCCAGCTGCGTAGCCGCGGCCGTGCGCAGATCCGGCCGGTCGGACCGGAGCAGGTTTTCGTACTGTGGTTTCGCTTTACCGTACAGCTTGAGCTGAAAATAGGCATGTCCCAGATTCAGACGAACCGCGGGATCGATGGTCGTCGTGGTGCGGCTCAGGTAAGCATACAAGCGTAAGGCCCGTACGTAGTGGCCCGTCTGGTAGGCAACCTGGGCTTCCTGGCGGGCCTGATTGTTACGGGATACCTGATTCAGCGAAAACAGATTATCCCACCAGAGCCAGGCTGTAAGCAGTAGAAAAATCATGGTGACAAACGGAACGAACGGCCAAAAATAAGACGAAACATTGAGACCCGCTTACAATCGGAAGGTTCGAATGGTAACAATCAGGTCAAGACTGATGAGCCCCAGGGCCACCAGCAGAAAATAATAGTATTTATTGGTAGAAACCGGCACCCGGCGCTGATCGATAGCCCGGCCTTTCAACGATCGGATGATCCCGGCTAATTCATTGACGTAGCGGCCATTGTCGTCGGCTTCCAGGTATTGCCCCCGGCTATCGCGGGCCAGGTCCTGCAAAAAGGCGCGGGTCAGATGGCTCCGCACGATCTGGTGGTCGTTGTCGCGCACAAAATCGCGCCCTTCACGAATGGAAGCTCCCGTTTCGGTGCCGATGCCGACGGTAATCAGCGGTATACCGGCCGAACGAAGCTTGCCGAGGCTGCTGCGTTCGCAGGGCCCTGCATTCTCGCCATCGCTGAACAGGACAATGGCTTTGACATTGCGTTGGGTCGAAGGGTCGGTCAGGAGTTTCTGATGGGCCAGCTCGATAGCCTGGCATAGGTCGGTGCCACCTGTGGGGGAGATGCTGGTATGGACCTCCCGGATAAACTGCTTCAGCGCGTCCTGATCCGTAGTCAGTGGGGATAAAACAACCGACTCGGTCGAAGCCAGGATTACCCCGAAGCGTTCGGCGGGCAGGGTATCGCACAGTTGTTGCAGGTCATATTTCACCCGTTCCAGCCGCGTGGGTACCACATCGCCCGCATCCATAGACCGGGAAATATCGACCACCAGGAAAAGATCGCGTCCGGTAGTGGTCAGTTCACCTTCGGCTTCGCCAAACGACGGTCCAAGCAGGGCAATGAGCAATAACGTCAGGTAGCTACCACGCAGGAAGAATTTAGGAATGACGCCCCAGGCGGAGGTGCTGAGCTGCCGCGCCAGCCGGAATGTGCGCCCGATATAGAAGGCATAGAGGCAGACGAACAACCCGATAAAAATAAATTCGGTACGGGAAAGGGGATATAACCAGTTCATTCAGGGCAAGTATCGGGCTGACACTGACCCGGTTTGGCACTCGGATGCATTGATCAGCCAGGGCGAAATTAGCGATTGTAAAAAGATTTTACGGGATAGGTATTGTTGAAAACGATGAATTGCCCTATCTTTGTGTCCCAATCGTTCAGGAATCAGAGAACGGGCGGGCTTCGGAGAGATGCCTGAGTGGCCGAAAGGAACAGTTTGCTAAACTGTCGTACTGGTAACGGTACCGAGGGTTCGAATCCCTCTCTCTCCGCTGAGTAAAGAGTACACTTCGGGGTGTAGCGTAGCCCGGTATCGCGCCTGCTTTGGGAGCAGGAGGTCGTAGGTTCGAATCCTGCCACCCCGACAACACAAAAACCGCCGAATCCATTGTGATTTGGCGGTTTTTTCGTGTTCTGGATGTCTCGGCATTCGCGTTGTGACAAGTTTGTGACAAATTCCATCCAAAAAATTCTGCGCGAGCAGGGAATGGTTGAGGGAAAAAAGGGCAGGTACCCCTACAAAGAAGCCAAGCTCGTTGGCCCCGGTACCGATCTGACCAAACAGTGGGTGGTCGACTACTACATCTGGGACGTAGGCCTGGATAAACTCGTACGCCGTCGGATTCGCATCGATGGCGACACGCTCGATGATCGCCACCGTCTGGCCAAAGCGAACATCGACGATATTAACCGCCTGCTAAAGGCGGGCTATCATCTCGATACACAGACGCCAAAGGCTGAATTGCCGGATTTGAAACCCGTGTCGATACCGGCTCCCTCACCTGCCACCCAGGAGTTCACTTTCGCCGATGCGGCCAGTTATTATCTCAAGATCAAGAGTCGTGAACTGCGGGAAGATACGACGATGGAGCTGTACGATCTGTACATACGGCACTTTAGCGCCTACCTCAAATCGCATCGAAAGACGAAAATTGCCCTGAAGAAAATCACGCCGGCGATGGCCAATGATTTTATTGATCATATCGAAGTGGGCAATCGCTTCCGGAATAATATGCTCGGCTTTTTCAAGGGCTTCTTTGAGTTTTTCATTGATCGTGAAGATATCGTAAAGAACCCGTTCAAAAAGATAAAGAACCTGCGGGTCGACGAATCCGATGATCATCGACCATTTACGGCCGAGCAGACCCGTGAGATACGGGAAACGATCCTGGCCAAAGGCGACGATCAACTGTGGGTCTTCTGCCAGTTCATTTACTTTCTGTTCCTGCGACCTGGTAAGGAACTGCGATTATTGAAGGTGGGGGATATTCTGGAGAAACAGGTAAAGGTGATTTCCGGTACCGCGAAGAATCGACGGACCGGCTACATCGATATATCGGCGGAACTGGAGCTGGTGATCCAACGCTTCAAACTGCGGAGCTACCGCCCAACGCATTACGTCTTTACCGTCGATGGCCACCCAGGGGCGACACCGACTGGTGTTAATTATTTTTATAAACGCCACCGGAAGATCATGGAAGATCTGGAGCTGTTCGGTCATGACTATGATCTCTACAGCTGGAAGCCGACAGGAGCCGTGGCGCTGTACCGGGCCACCAAGGATCTGCTGCGGGTACAGCGCCACTGCCGGCATAGCAGCCCGGATCAGACCTACACCTATTTACGAAAACATGGTTCGGTATTCGAAGGGGTTGACCTGACGGACTTCCCGGCCATCTGGCATCAATAAATTTTAGCGAAAACAAATATGGCAAAGGTTGATCTGACTAATCCTCTTTATAAATATACGCCAGCAAAATATGCTGAGAAGATGGTTTCGGAAGGGTGGTTACGCATTGGCACCTTAAGTGGCTACCGTGACATGGAAAAACTGGGAGATGTGATTGGCGATGAAGCAGAAGGTATTCGTCAGTTAATGGTGAAAGGATTAGGTTTTACCGGATCAATGTACATAACCTCATACCAAAGTGATGATGTTACTCTAAGAAATGTTAATATAAATATTTCTGGGTTTGCGGCAGATAAAGTGCCGTTGAGAATTATAACTCGATCAACTGACTACTACACTTTTTGCACCACTAGCGAATACAATTCAGCCGTAATGGCTGAATTTAAGTGTGACACTTGTGTAGTTATTACGAACCCAAATCAGTTTTTTGAGGAAGTGACGATGATGCTACGTCGACTGGGTTATACTCAGGACAGTGAGCCACTACTTGGAACCTGTGTTTACAGTAATAAAAATACGGTTTTGATGGGAGCGAAAATCAATAGAGATGACAGAGGGCAACCGGATATCCGGTTTCACAAAGCTCCAAAGTATAGTAACCAAAAAGAAGTACGGGCTTTATGGACGCCAATGGAATCAGAGATTTTTCCGATTAATATTCAGGTTCCCGGAATTGTAGGTACGTGTGAACTATATGGGGGAGAATAAGGTATGGAAAAATTTAAAAAAGGTGATATCGTTAGATCAATACTAGGATTGAGGAATCATCCGCTAAACCCGAGACCTCTATTTCTGGTCGTTTTGGATAAACCTCTTAATGATGTACAGGATGATAAATACTTTGCTGGTATCGTTGTTCTGGATTTAGGCAAAGTCGGGTCTAATTCCTGGCTAGGGAAAGTTTCCAGTAGATGGGAAGCGAAAAGGTTCGAATTAACTACAGTTCAGGAGTTACTCCATATGAATAGAATTTTGACAAAGGATTAATTCCTACATCTTAACAGAAAAATCAATTATTCCCGTTGGGAACTCTTTGTCAAAATCTACCTGTAATTCTTTGCTGCCAGATTCAATGATTTTGACGATACTAACATCTCGTAGGTCTGTTATTTTCATATTCGGTTTATTTTTTACAGCTAAAATTCGTGATGTCGAATAAGTGGTATTCTTTACTTTCTTATATACAAGCTGTTGAATAAAAAAATTATATCTTGATTTGATAGCTATCTGGTATCGGCCGTAATCCGAAGATTCAATTTTTTTCATACCCAAATACGAGTGATCCATAACAGTTAATCCTACATTTACTTCTGGCACTTGTGTGGACTTTAAATGCTTCTTTAAGCAGCTTTCATCAACAATGTATATTTTATTTTCAGAAAAACCACCTTTACATTGACGAATACTATCATAATCAATTACGTCGATCCTAACTCCATAAACAGAATACATATTCTCATTTACAATATCAACTCTCAGGGATAAAATATCTGAATAGCTGACAGAAAAATAACTCGGTTCTAGTCCGCCTTTTACATGATTAAAAATAGTATTACTGGCTTCGTTAAGCTTTGAGTACAATTCAGTATTTTCTTTTCGTAAACTATCAATTGTAATTTTCTGCTGCTCAACTTTATCTAATAACTCTACGTTTTGGACCTTTAGCTCTTTAACCCCACTTCCCGTCGCTTCACCAATTTCTAGGCCTTTATTTACTCCTGTTTCAATTCTTTCATTCCTCGCGGAGGAGCTTTTATTTTGTAAATAAGTTCCCATAGCCGTAACAAACCCGCCAAGCAGCGCCCCACCAATAGTTATAATACTGCCTATAAGAATAATATTCATAGGCTTTTGTAAAAATTGAATTAATGCATCCACTTTCCTTCTTAACATATTAAAGTTTAAATCTTTACTAAATCTTTATCAATTAATTTACGATACCGCTTCACGCTGGATATACTGATTCCGGTCAAACTAACCGTCTCGGTTACTGATAACCCCCGCTCGACGGCCTTTTTTACTTTAGCGTACTTCTCCTCGTCGACGCCAGCAGGTCGGCCCATGTGCTTGCCGGACGCTTTGGCCAGTAACCGGCCCGCCTGCGTTTTTTCCAGAATGCTTTCCCGATCGTACTCGGCCAGGGCGGCAAAGATCTGGAGCACCAGCTTGCCCGCGGGCGTGCTGCTGTCGACACCCAGATCCAGCGCCTTGAAATGAATCCCGTTTTTAGCGAAGTCGCCCAGCAGTTGGATCAGGTGATCACGGCTCCGACCCAGCCGGAAGAAGCGGGCCACCATCACAGTGTCACCGGTGCGCAATTTCTTCAGCAACTCATCAAGCGCCGGGCGGCTAGTGCTGATGCCGGTGATTTTATCCTGGAAGATCTCGTGACACCCAGCCTTGCTCAAAGCGTCGAGCTGGGTGTCCAGGTTCTGGTCAGCAGTGGATACACGGGCGTAGCCAAAAAGGTGGTTCATAGCTTCAAAAAGTCGGGTTCATAAAGATAGCGATAAAAAACTTTCTGAACCTACTTTTTGGACTATGCTTTTAAACGTTTCCGGATCGATTCGGATGTTAGGTAGGGGTGGTTCAGAAAGGTATAACTTTCTGGACCAGATGAGGAATAGTCAATAATAATCATTTCACTAAACGGGCAGTTCGAGATTTTTAATCAAGTGATTTACACATACTAAGCTGTTAGAAATTAGCCAGTTTTATGTATTAAAACAGACGCCTATAAGGGTAGACTTTCAATGATTTGTTATTTTACGAAAAATCCACATTAACCTCATATATGACTACTAAGCCCGCTTTATGCCAAATAACATCACAAGCATTTATTGATATACTTACATTAGTTGACCAATAAAAAGTATGCCTATTTAATCACGGCAGTAGGATCGTTTACAAATCGAGTAGGGGAGAATACATTGGAAAATAAAATAGACCAGCGATCCGGATCGCTGGTCTGCTATTCTTATCATTTCGAGTAAAACCCGCCACATTTATAAACCTACACCTTAAAACAGTTCAGCTTCCGCGGGAGTAATTTTCTGATCTTTCATTAGTCCCAGCTTCAGCAATCCCACCGCGTCCTGCTGTCGACTGTTGAAGAATAAGTACGACCCGGCGGGTAACTCTTTAGCGGCTCACTGAGTTACTACAGTATGAAATTAGACCAATCATTTACCCCGGCTGAGCTGGATCGGATTGTTGAAATGGCCTGGGAAGATCGGACTCCCTTCGAGGCCATTCTGGCGCAGTTTTCCTTGTCTGAACAGCAGGTCATTACGTTGATGCGTCATGTACTCAAGCCTGCCTCCTGGCGTCGATGGCGCGCGCGGGTACAGAAACGGTCTACCAAACACGCGGCTTTGTCAGCGGTCGACGATGCCCGGTTCAGATCCAGCCAGCAACGTACTATTTCGCAAAATCGCATTGCCAAACGGTAGATGTTCCTTACTGCGACTGGAGCAAGATTGAATCCGGTTTCTATATTTTCGGAAAGGGTATATACGTCATTCAGGAGTCGCAGTCGGGTGGATACTCAATCCACTGATCTAATAGTAAATCGGCCAGATCTAGACCGGCTTCTTTTCTTCCTGAGTGGTATTGTCTTCCAGAAATGTAGACAACGTAACCTGAAACCCCTTGGAAGGCATGTGAAGCTCAATGCCGATTTCTAAAGTACAGCCTTAGCTTTTTTAACCAACGCGGCCATTCGATCGGTGTTCGAAGGGGATCAGCTGACATGCCACTGATTTCTTTTCCGAGTTTCGGGTGGATAGCTGGCGATTTACTGACAGCCAGCACCTGGGAACCGTACAGGCTACGGTGACCCGATAGCAGAAAACTAATTACGCAGGCAACGGCAGCATAGGGCGCTACCGTTGCTCCGAAGAGTTCAATGGCTAATATACTACAAGCGATCGGTGTATTAGCCGCCCCTGCTAACAGACTCACAAACCCAATGGCGGCAAATGTCGAGCGGTCTGCTCCAACAGCCTCCGCGTAGACACTACCAAGGGTGGCACCGATAAATAAAGTCGGTGTAATGACACTGCCGCTCCGGCTGATGCTCAACGTCAGGATGGTAAAAAGCGCTTTTAATAAAAACGTGTAGAAAGCAACGGGCTGACCTTTGATGCAGCTTTCCAGCAAATCAAGGCCCAGCCCCAGATAAGCGCGGGAAAAGATGAGCGTTAGTCCAACCAAGACCAGCCCACCGATCAGCCCCTTCCAGGGGCGCCAGATGGGAATGGCGTTTGTGAGGGTTGTACTCGCTTGAATGGCCTGAATCAGTCCGTATGCGCATAAGCCAAAGAGGATTCCCCCACCTACCAATTGAAGAAAAAAGTCCTGGCCAAACGTAGGGACAAACCGAAGTGGATAATAAAAAAAGTGAACCCCAAAAGCCGATGAAATCTGATAAGCCGTGATGGAAGCCACGAAAGCGGGAAGCAGTACATCGTAGAGAATAACCCCCACGGCCAGCACCTCAATGCCGAACAAGGCACCGGCAATAGGAGCACCGAACACACAGGCGAATCCGGCGCAAAAGCCACACAAAACCATTTTTCGTCGGTCAATATCTTCTACCCGGAATAAATTGGCACAGAGGCTACCGAGCCCCGCACCGATCTGTGCACAGGGGCTTTCTTTCCCGGCTGAGCCGCCCGTGGCCAGTATTAACACGACATTGACGATTTTGGTTGGCACAAAGCTCCCTTCGATTTTGCCATAGTTTTTATTGATGGCTGCAATCAACGCGTCAGTGCCAACATGCTGCCTGAGGACAAACTGACTGAGTAGGTTAGCCGCAAAAAAACTGATTGGCAGGAGGTAGAAGACGTGCTGATAGTGATTACTTTGCTCGATAACGTAATGAATAAAGAGGATAAAGCCAGAAGCAGCCAGGCCCGTCAGACAGCCGATCAATACGGCAAGAATGATCCACTTAAGGACACTAAAAAACAAAATCAACTCTTCATGGATACGCATGGTCTCTTTAACTCACCAACTACTTTATCTGTTAGAATGAGTGGCTCGGCCAGGGCCTATGCGGTCGAAACGAATTGGCAGAGAATACAATTTACGCACGGGGTCCAGATCCGACCAGGAGGTTTTATTGAAGGCACGCTAAGAACATTCTAGTGTAAGCTTAAGGCCAATGGAAGGCCGCTCTATGTATAGAATCGTAGTGGGGTGGTATTCATGGAACGATATCCATAGAAGGTACGGCTATAACAACTCAGTAGGTCTGGGATCAGGATATAATAGTCAGGATACGCTGCTGGAAAATGCCTGTGCATTTTCGGATCATGGATTGGCACTGGTCGGTATCGATTTTGAGCTTTTTTTACCATAGCCTTCAAACCACCAGCATTCAGGGATATGGTGTAGATTATCCTTGGTCGATTGCATCAATCAGCTGCATAGAGGTTAAGTTGGCGTTACCTCCGCTGTCGGTCAGCCAACGATTTTGGCTATTGAGTTTTCTCGATAAGATCTGTTTCTAAGTAGATTCTAAGGACTTTATCAGCGGATCTTAAGTACTGGGTGACATCTTTGACTATCCTTACTCAGCACTTATTTCGCCAGATCGGTTTCTATAAAGCACTGATAGGCAGATTATTGTAAAGTGTACAAATGCCTTCCGTAATCGGTTATGGCTAAAAAAAGCTTCCTGATCGATTCGTCAACTAATGTAACAAGGTTATGTCTGAACATACTGCTTCTTTATTCTACACGCCTTTTTTTCCGCCCAGTCCCGTTTCAAAGATAACCCGCAACAAAGACCGGAAGTTATTTGGTGAAGAACCGCCCCAAAAACCGGATTGGTTGATGATCTTTATGGGTATTCTGTTTCTGGTGACGCTGCTCATAGCCTGGCTGGTCGATATTCCTGGCTTGCTGAAATAAATACCGAACCCCATCATTCGACCAGTAGCTTTATCTTTTTACTCTTTGTGCGGTTTTGTAGCCAGCGTTCGATTCGGCGTTTTTCAGCGGGCTTATGTCGACGGGAAAAACGGGCGTATACCAGCAACACCGTATCGGGCTTGTTACTTGTGGCATTCATAACCAGCGACTGAGAAGCTGTAAACGTTTGCACGTCGGGCATGAGAATTTTAAGCTCATTTCGCAGGTCGGCAACCGGCAGCCGTGACGTTTGCGATAGGTCAATGTACTGACGAAGAGAGTCGATGATGTGGTCTTTTCGGGCAATAGTGGCCTGGCTGTATTGAATAACCTGATCAGTCACTGTTGTTTTAAGCGCATCGACGTCAATTTCTGCATCTTTAAAGTTTCCCTGTTTAATTAGCAGATTAGCCTCGGCAAGACCATAAGCGGGCATTTTGGCTCGTAATAGATTGATTGAGTCTTTTGGTAGTGGTTCGCCTACCAGCGAAAGTTCCAGTATAGGCTGCTTTCGATTATAGCGGGCCGAGTAATTGATCACTTGTCGGTACTGAAAATTACATTCGGCAGTGACAAACCGTTTGGCTGACTGCTCGAAAATTGTTTTGCGAACAATCTGATAACCCAGGTAGCTACTGGGTACAACCACAATCAGCACAGCAACCCAAATGGTAGTACGAACCCGTCGTTCTACACCTACCGACGGATATTCTTTCTGCTGATAGCCCAGAAAACGAACAATCAGCAGGGTGGCCAGGCTAATACAAACGCTGTTGATAAGAAATAAATAAAAGGCTCCGGCAAAATAGTAAAGGTTACCAATCGACAAGCCAAAACCCGCCGTGCAAAGCGGTGGCATAAGCGCCGTCGCAATGGCAACGCCCGGAATAACATTGGTCACTTTATCCCGGCGGGAGCCCGCAACGATGCCGGCTAGTCCGCCAAAAAAAGCGATAAAGGCATCCCAGACCGTGGGTGACGTACGGGCTAGTATCTCCGATTGAGCCAGGTGCAAAGGACTAATGAAAAAGTAAAGCGTTGAGGTAAGCAGACTGATAAAGACGGCGATACTTAGGTTTTTTAATGACCGTTGAATCATCGTCAGGTCATTAATGCCTATCCCCAGTCCAATACCCATGATTGGCCCCATCAACGGAGAAATGAGCATGGCACCTATGATAACGGCTGTCGAATTTATATTGAGTCCAATGGAAGCAATGAAAATGGCAAAAATGAGCGTCCATAAATTAATACCCCGGAATTCAATGCCCCGGCTTATGGACTGAATGATAGCTGCTTCGTCTGCTTTATCTTCTTCCAGACTGAACCGCTCACGAATCATCTGGCTGAACCGGGTGAGCAAATCCAGGCGATTCGTTTCTGGGATTTTAGGATCGTTGGCAATCATTGTTGAAGCCGCTTAAAGCAATGATAAGCGTAAAAATGAGCGGTTTTAATTGAAAGTTAATGTATTCTTGTACAATTCTCTGCCATGCTATGAATGTATTTACGCTGATCACCTTACTCATTGTCATCGCAGCCGTGTTTGCCTACCTTAATACACGCTGGCTAAAATTGCCCGATGCCATTGGCATCATGGTGCTATCGCTGGGCTTTTCGGCAGGGATGATCAGTGTCAATGCTATACAACCTTCCTGGTTTGTGCTGGTACGTCAGACCGTAACTGAAATCGATTTTGGTCGCGTGCTGTTCGATGTCATGCTTAGTTTTCTGCTCTTTGCCGGGGCCTTTCATACCGATGCTTCCCGGTTGAAAGTTGAACGTCGGTCGGTGATGCTTTTTGCCCTGGTGGGCGTACTGCTGAGCACAGCCCTGATTGGCATAGGGCTTTATTGGGTTGCTGGCTGGCTGGAATTTAGCTTGTCCTTACCGGTATGTCTGTTGTTCGGGGCCTTGATTTCTCCTACCGATCCAATTGCTGTATTGGGCATTCTGGCAAAATTCAAACTGCCTGAGAGCGTCAAACTGAATATTGTCGGTGAGTCGTTGTTCAACGATGGAATAGGCGTTGTAGTTTTTGCCTCCATATATCGAATCGTAGTCGATGGAGCAGGGAGTATTAGTGCCAGCGAAATTGCGCTGTCGTTTCTGGAAGAAGCCGGGGGCGGAGTACTCTTTGGGTTAGCACTTGGCTACGGCATGTACTGGCTCATGCGGTCAATCAATCATTACCAGACCGAAGTGATCATTACCGTAGCCGGAGTGATGGGTGGATACCTGCTGGCGCAGAAACTACACATATCCGGACCCCTGGCGATGGTCGTTGCTGGACTGTTTGTGGGCAATCATGCCCGTGAAGATGCCATGAGCCATATGACGGAAGAATACGTCGATAAGTTCTGGGAACTGATCGATAGTATTCTTAACGCATTGCTATTTGTGCTGATTGGCCTTGAACTGCTGCTCGTCGATTTTCAGTCGAGTTACTGGCTTATCGCTATCCTGACGGTTGTGCTGGTGATTCTGGCCCGGTTTATTTCCATCTGGCTTCCGTTTCGGCTGGCCCGGCGCTGGCTCGATCTCGACGATAAAGCACCGCTCATGCTGACCTGGGGCGGTTTGCGCGGTGGGTTGTCCATTGCCATGGCCTTGTCCATTCCCAACGCATTGCCGCACAAAGATTTGCTGGTAACAATCACCTACAGCGTGGTCCTGTTTTCAGTTATTGGTCAGGGATTGACTATGGAACGGCTCATTCGACTATTATATCCAGCGGATGCCACAGATGCCTAAGGATGCAGTTGGGATACGCTAAAACGGCTTTCTCCGATTTTACGACCTACGACTTGGTGCCTGTACCAACGATATAACAATCGTATCGCTGGTCTGGTAGAATCGGTCGTTCGAAGGGCCGGATTTCAGGCCGATCAGGTGCGGGGCAAACGAAGAACCAATTTTACCTGAATACAGTATTTTGTAAATAAGCCATTGCCTGTCAACTAGTTGAAAAGCAACCTTAAGGTTGATTGGCAGCCAGAATAACTATTCGGTGAATGGTTGGTTTGACCCCAAAGACCTTACGCGTTCATACATGCCCATTTACCTGCGTCAATACTGGCAACAACTTCGTGAATCGCTTTGGTTTGTGCCGGGGCTGATGGTATTGATCTCTTTTGGGTTGGCGTATGGGCTGGTAACGTTCGATGCGCACACAAGCTGGCATGGGGCAAAGCGTTTTCCGTTGCTGTTCGGAACGGGGGCCGAGGGGGCAAGAGGTATGCTGGCCGCTATTGCCGGTTCTATGCTGACGGTTGCGACCCTGGCATTTTCTCTAACCTTGTCGACTATTTCTCAAGTAAGTAGTCAGTATTCACCCCGTGTCCTGCGCAACTTCATGCGCGATCAGGTCAATCAGGTCGTGATGGGTTATTTTGTGGGTGTATTTGCTTATTGCCTGATTGTGCTGGGAACCATTCGGGGAACGGACGAAATCAAGTTTGTGCCTTCAACGGCAGTGCTGACGGGGTTGATTTTAGCTTTAGGGGGTGTTGTCGCGCTGATATTCTTTATTCATCATATCGCCGAATCGCTCCAGACCGGCACCATCGTTCAGCATATTTTTCACGAGACCAAGAAAGCCATTACAGATTTATTTCCGGATCGGTTTGGCGAACCCATTGACGATCCGCAGAAAGCGGAAGCTGCTTTACGCTATACGGATGAACAAATTGGCTGGCATCCGGTACGAGCCAGGCAGTCGGGCTATTTGCAGTTGATTAATACGGATGGGCTGCTGCGGTGGGCGGTGCAGCATAAGGTCGTGCTACGTATAGAGAAAGAAATGGGGGCCTTCGTGGGAGAAGATACCGTGCTGTTTTGCGTCCGTAGCGGAATAGAGCGACCTGATCCGGCCGAAGCGGACTGGCCCGATACCCTGCTGGATTATGTGAGCATTGGCAGGCATCGCAACGTTGAACAGGATGTTGCGTTTGGCATACAGCAACTGGTAGACATTACCCTGAAAGCGCTCTCGCCCGGCATTAACGACACAACGACAGCAATAATGGCTGTCGATTACCTGGGTGCTATCGGCGAACAACTGGCCAAGCGTGAGTTCCCGGCCCGACTACGTTCCGATGGTCAACATTTGCGGGTGCTGGTGCGAAGTGCCGACTTCGATGATTTTATCCGACTCGCTTTCGACTTACCCCGTATCAATGCCAAAGGAAACCACGCGGTACTCCGGCGCTTATTGCGGGGGTTAGCGTTGATCAACGACGCTATTTGTTCGGATGATCGTAGACCTATTCTTCGTCAGCAAGTCGATCTGTTGATGGCTGAAACCGAGCGGACACTAAGTACAGATTATGAAAAACAGCAGGTGCGCGAATTACATACACGCATCATGAAAGCATGGTCGTGAATAAAAACGGCTATAGCGCTATACGTGAATCTGTTCTACCCACTAAGTATAAGTACGTTTACAGCCCGTCTGTTCTAACCAAATTCTAAGCTTTCCTTAAGGCTATCCTAACTATTTCGCTGTTCGTAAAGGTAAGTTCGAGTTGAAGCTATTATGACCTACTAACCAGTCATTTCAGCGTAGTAATTGACTCATTTTGACCCGAATTAATCAGATCGTGATGACTACGGGTAAATCTAAAAAAACGGACCGCAGTGGCGGACCATCAAATTCGTCACTTGCCACCATAAATCACTTAGCCATCGCACTAATAGAGCATTTTGTGAGACAGTTGTTTTTTAATGGCTGTCCAACACTACCCGTCGCATACGCTTTGCCAGAAACTAACATGTTTTTATGGGTTTACCGATGACTTGATCAGGCATTACCCTAAGAAAGATGGGCCTGTTTGGTTTGTCCCTGAAGAGGTGTCACCACCCCTTCAAGTCAATCTTTCGTTAGGGTTTCAACCGTTTGGCAGTCGCATCGAACGTCGACAAGGTACCTTTCAGAGTATTGTCATCCACTTTGGTGAGCTCAATGGGAACCTCCCCGCCCTGAGACGACTCAAAGTACATCATCACCTTGTCGCCTTTCTCCTCAACCCGAATAAGGGGGCGTTTAGCTTGGCTAGGATCAGCGGCATTCGTCAATTCACCCGTCAGTTTACCCGCCTTGCGGACTAAATCCGTTGTAAATGTTACATCGCCAACGGGGGTGCCTACGGCACTAATTTCCCATTTACCCGCAAAGAAATCAGTAGGGGTCGTCGTTTGCGAATAAACAGCCTGGCCCATTCCGATAAACAAGTACAGAAAAAGAATATGTACGTTTTTCATAGTAGTTAAAAGGTAAAATGTACTACAGTTTTCTTTCGTATTGGGATTTGTATCTATTCGACAACGACCCGGGCCCGGTCCAGATTCTGAATACGAGTAAACCGGGTTTTCGCATCGCCTTCCCGCTGAGCCGCTATGCGAAGGGTGGGGAAGTAGGTACCTGGTTTGGTAAAAGTGTAGGTAGACGTCACCCGGGCATGGGAACCGGTTTGATCGGATGGCTGGAGCTGGGCCGCTACGGGGAAGGCATCGGAGGTGTCAAAGTTCCAGCCATGAAGATCACTGATGGCAAAGTCACCTGGTAACCCCTCAAAATTCCAGACCGCCTTCACGACTTTACCCTTGTTTTTGGGCACGGCTACCTCGGCGGTGAAGCGAACCGCTTGCCCCACTTTCACCACCGCTCGTTTGCCCCCATTGGCCAGCACGTTGACCACCGGCTGAATACCGCCCCGTTCATCAACCGTAGCCGGAAGGACAACCTGTCCGTCGACAATCGAATAGCGGGTCGTGGGGGCCGGTTCGATGCCTTTCTCCACCCAGGTGCTCAAATCCAGCAACGCCTGCTGCAGCACGCCCAGATAACTCACCGTCCGGGTGGGGTCATCCTCGATGGCTACATCACCATGTAGGGCATGGTCGGTGTACCAGAGTCGAAAATGCTGATCGGTTTTATCGCCCAAATTCGCCTGTACCCGGGACCGGTACCAATCCGCCTGCCAACCGAACGCTTCCCGGTCCCAGCGGGATTCGAGTAAAATCATCTTCCCCTTGAACTTACCCGTCGGCAATACCCCAGCCGCTCCCCGGGTAAACAGGGGTCCTAAAAGCATGGGGCGCTGGGGGTAGATTGGTTTTCCGGCGGCATCCCGAAACTGATCGTATACAGCATATTCTTTGCCGGGTACTTGGTGCCGGTGATAGGTTTGTACTGCCAGGAAGTCCGAATTGTCGACCTGTACGCTGTCGCCTGGCTTTACCAGCGCCAGCAAGGCCGGATCGACCGGACCAAGGATGACCTTATCCCCCGTAATTTTCGTAAGCTGCAGAGTCTTACCGGCTGCGGCCCCGCTTTTGATACGCAGGTCTCCGCCTAAAAAGTCTATATTAGGCAATTGGTTTTGCAGCTGAAACCCAACGGGCATGGCCCCTTCCACCCCACCCAGGCTTTTCCAGGCGGCATCGGCCGTACCCCGGTCCTGGGCTGACATCGCCTTCGTTAAGCCTAATGCTACAGCCTGGTCACTACTGACACCGGCCTTGATGGTACTGCCCTGTTGGATACGCGCTTTTAGCAGGGAGGCCGGTGCGGTGGCTCCCAAATAACCGGGGGTGTTCCAGAATTCCTTCTCGAAATAGGCCCGATCGATGCCGACAATACTTTGATAGAGCACCAGAAATCCATGGATACCCATCGTCTTGTAGCCAAACCAGGACTGGGGTGGAAAGCCCATTTTGGTGACCTCCTGTAAGGCTTCTTTTTCTTCAGGATTCAGTCCCGCATACATGTCGCCACTACCACCGGGTTCGAGGGCATCGATGATCTGAGGGAATTTATCGTGCAACACCCGCATGGCATGCATCCGAACCGTAAAGACGTTGGGAATGGCCATGGGTGAACCCAGCACATAGGGCACAACACCATCCCAGACGCCCTCCGTATTCTCAATGCCCCCCACGGTTCGATAAGCCCCTCCACTACCCCCGAAGGCATAGCCGAACGGCCGCTTCCCCCCGTAGAGTTGGGCTGCGATCACCCGGGAATATTGAGCCGATGCCGCATTGGCCCGGTAGGCACTTATGCTGGCATCCCGGGCTTGTGGCCGGGCAAAGTCGATCTTGCCGCCTTCGTTGGTTTCAATAAAATAGGCCCCATGCGAGACCGCAAAGCCAATTTTATCTTCCTCGCCGGTGGCTCCCTGGGACAAATTTTCATTGTCCGGAAAAGGCGTAATATACTGGAAAAAGTGGCCCTGATAGGTTTCTTTCGGGGGGAAGTAAAACGAGAAACGGGCGTCCGTTCCGGTAAAACCACCATGTACGTACCGGTGGCGCACCGGCTTATCCCGCCACTCATCCACATCTACATACGGCGCTTTAAACAGCGTGTCTTGGGTAGTATATTGTTTAGCGAGTGCCGAGCTTTGCTGGGACAAATTGGTTGGCGTCTGCCCAAAGGACACATAAGCAGTTGTCACCACTAACAAGACGAAAAGAAGACGTAACGACTGCATTAGGGCTGATTTCATCGGTTTTTATTGGGTTAAAGGGGCTATCCAGTGGGTGGGAAACGATTAGAGACCGGTTGCTCATAGGGACAACGCCTTTACTCGGTTATCATCACCGTGACGGGCGTTGCCAGTGCCGCCTGTATATGCGCATCGATGGCTTGAAGCCCGCTGGGTGTGCAAAGACTCCGGATGTAGTGGCCGATCGTTTGGATCATTAAGCCCTGGGCCGATAACCCAAATCGGTTAAACGCCCCACCCCGAACGATAGCCTGGTGAAGCACCAGCACACTTTGTAAAGCAACAGGAGGAAGAATGTCGGCTCGAAATGCCCCCTCGTCCATGGCCTGGTGAATGACGGACAGAAAGTACTGCTCGAATTTTGGCCCAATCACGGCATTCACACGCTGTTCAAGCTCAGGATAGTACACGTGCAGATCCTCGTAGAAGACTTTATTGATGTGGTACTCCTTGTCCATAGCCAGTTGCCAGATCCTAAAAAACAGACAGGCCGCGTTTTTCCCTGCCGGGAGGTTTTTCAGTAGTTGGTACTGCTCTCCGTGGTAGCGATACAGGACCGCTTCCAAAAGCTCTTCTTTATTTTTAAAGTACTTATAAACCGTTTTGGTGGAGATGTTGAGCGACTCAACGAGCTTCTGTATGGACATTTGTCGAATGCCATACTGTAAACACAGGTTCAGTGATGCCTGTAAAATTTCGTTTTTCATGAGAACTCTTCATGGAAATTTTAATTCCTTTGATATTTTCCTTTACAAAAGAAGAGGAAAATATATTTACAAACAAATTTTCCTCACGGTTCTAATAAGTTTATGGGTTGATGCAACAGCTTGCCGATGTTTTTTAGCACATAATGGTTAGTCCGCCATCCACCGTCAGCACGGAGCCGGTCATATGACTGGCATCGGGACCGGCTAAAAACCAGTCGACACCGGCTATTCGGATGGGAGCGGATTTGCCAGCGGAAATAAAATCGAAAGGACTGAATGAACAGGAGGCACCAAAAGCAGTATAACCTACTTTCAGGTGTTTTTAGACTACTGGAGGTCACTCTTGGTAGTTTTAGAAAACGCCCCATTTTCAAAACAGCATAGCTACCTCTCGGAAGTTACACCCGGACATTATTAGTAATCTCAAATTGCTGTCTCACTAATCAAAATCGAAATCTCACATTTTAGCTGAGTTTGTGAGACTAATTTTCTCCCGAGTTACGAATTTGATGGTCCGCCACTGCGGTCCGTTTTTTTAGATTTACCCTGACTACTCAACAACTTACAAAACAGCAACGTCCAGCTACCAATCCCAGGCTATTGTTCCAATTGTATGGATCCTTGGTTTGCTTATTGCTCATTATCGGTTATCTGCTCTATAAAAATACCCAGATCGCCCGCCAGGCAGATCGTGAGCGCAATACCCTGCGTGCTTCCATCGGCAACAATCAGATAGCCCTCGATCGCCAGCAACTTACGTTTGGCATGAAAACGTTTGTCTGGGCCGTACGAAACGCCATGCTTCATAACAAATCCGGTGAGATAAATGAATACTTCACTACACTGGTCAAAGACAGGGGTGTCCAGGAAGTGCTCCTGGTCGATCCGTCGGGGAAAGTAACCCTCTCCACCAATCGGAAAAATCAAGGTATTCTGTTTGTTAGCCGCTTTCCGGGCTATCTGCTTCAACAGCAGGATGTGTATTTCAACGATAAAAACCCCTATGAACTCTCCGCGCCTGTAACCGGGCCCAACAAGCGTTTGGGTACGTTAGTTATGTTTTACAAACCAGCCTCGCTGCTACCTAAAGTCCCTGTCAGTCAGTAAGACACGCTTTTAGTCTCAACGTTATGCTTTTATTCTGGGGTTTTTTCCAGCCGCCACGGGTAAACGAACCGCCTTGTACCCTCAATGATGCAATGATTCGGTTCTGGCATACAGTTCGTGATTTTATGAAGAGAATGGCTGCCCGATTGCCGTACCTGATCGTTGGGGTATTTGTGTTTCTGCTTTTCTGGCTACTGGGCAAAGGCATCAAAAAACACATCAATAGAGTCGCCGTTCAGCGCTACTCCATCGACGATACCCAGGCAAATTTGGTAAGCTAAACTGTCGGTATCCGAACCTACCGCGCTTTTACTAGTTAGACAGGTACGGCTAGGAATTTTAGTCGGTCTGATTGGTGTATTGTTTACCTCTCCACCGATTGCCATACGGCTCGTTATTGTCGAAGAACTTTATGTGAAAGACCGGCTTGAAAAGAAAGTTAAGTAAACCATTTATAACAAAACCTCAACGAATATGAAAACGGTATATGGTATGGCTACAGTCGTGTTTACGCTCATTGCACTGAATGCGTGTACGCCCAAAATGACCTTTGTTACTTCTTCCATTGTTCCGGCTGCCAGCGGAGCTGTCAGTGTGAAGAAAGATAAGAACAGTAACTACATTATGAACGTAACGGTGATGAATCTGGCAGCGCCTAAAAATCTAAGCTCGTCTAAAAATACATACCTGGTATGGATGGAATCCAGCGACAATTCCGTCAAAAAGTTAGGCCAGCTAATGCCTGCCGGGAAGACGCTAAAAGGAACCTTGAGTGCTACCTCGATTAACAAGCCCGATCAGGTTTTCATTACAGCGGAAAATAATGCCGATGTACAGTATCCAGACGGAGAAACCGTTCTGACTACCAGAAAATAACCCCGTTTGAGGTGAATGGTACGGGGCTGCATGGTTTGGTTTATGTGGTTAGAAACACTTTCTAAGCCAATTCTAAGCAGTATTTAAGTCCATTCTTATGACTGTAGGGTAACATTGCTGATGCTTTCCTGGGTGGCCAAATCGACCAGCTGGTAGAGACTAAACCGAAGCACAGCATGAAAACGCAACTAACCTATTTATTGCTTTCGGGTCTGGCGAACGTTACGTTGGCGCAAACCCCAGCATCCGATGCAACTATCCTCATGAATCTGGGGCGTTTCGATGAAGCTACCGTATTGCTTACTCGGAACGCTCAGCAGAATCCAGGTCTACAATCGTATTTCGACGCTGGTTACAGCTATTTACGCGCGGGCAAGCCGGACTCGGCTCGTGTCTGGTTTTCCAAAGGGATTCCGTTAGACGAAAAGCGCGTTCCGCTCAATCAGACGGGGTTAGCCATTACCTATCTGGTGAAATACGATATGGCTAATGCGGGGCCGAAACTTGATGAGGTCGTCGATAAGAGTAAAGGCAAAAACGCCCAGATTCTGTACCGGATCGGTGAAGCTTATACGGGCTATCTGACACCTGGTAACGGGTCAATTAAGCCGATCTATCCGAAAGCGGTCGATGCCGCTAAAGCCATCGATTTTTTGAACCGGGCCGCTGATCGGGATAAGAAAAATTCGGCCATTCAACTGGCACTTGGCGATGCGTATTACCTCAATAAAGATGCGGGTACGGCCGTATCGCGCTACGAAAGTGCGCTCGAACTGGGCATGAATGCATCGCGCGTGTATCAGCGGATTGGCGACATCTACTGGCAGGGCCGCAACCTGAATCTGGCCGTCGAGAATTATAAAAAAGCGATTGAAGCCGATAAAAAGTATGCACCCGCCTATAATCAGCTGGCCGAGCTTTATTTCTTGGTCAACCGATACAAGGAAGCGGCCAGCTACATCGATCAGTACGTGAACGTATCGAAGGATAAGCGGCAGGAAACGTTGCTTCGTCAAGCTCAGTTTCACTTCCTGGCCAAAGACTATCAACGTACCGTCGATCTGATCGATAGTAACCGCACCGCACTGGCGCAGAATCCAATTGTATATCGGATTGAAGGCTGGGCCTATTCGTCGCTGAAACAGCCGCAGAAAGCCATCCAGAATATCAGTACGTTTCTGGAAAAAGCGCCGGACAAAATCATGCCCGACGATTACAAATACCTGGGAAACGCTTACTTAAGTATCGAAAATCCGGGTAGCGATTCGCTCAAAGCCATCAACGATTCCTTAGGTATCATACATCTCGCCAAAGCGGCTCCGTTCGATACGACGGATAATCTTTACAGCGATATCGCCAAGTATTATTACCGGGCCAAGAAACACCCACAAGCCGTTGCTGCCCTTGATTCAGCCGCTAAACATGGATTCAAAGCCGATGTACAGGACTTATTCCGGTATGGCATGAGCAACTACACGCTTGGTTTCCAGCGCGATAGTCTCGGGAAGCTGATCCGGGATACCACCCGCTTTGCGCTGGCCGACTCCGCTCTGGCTCTGGCTCAGAAAGCTTCGCCCGACTATGCACCAACCGTACTGTATCGGGCGAAATCGAACTACTACGCGTATACGCCCGAAGAAGCCGTCCGCAATGGTAAGGCGAAGCCTTATTTTGAGCAGTTCATCAGCATGGTAGCTGATAAACCAGAGGACCGTAATCGATACAAAAAAGATTTGCTCCTGGCTTTCAAGTACCTGATTTCCTACAGTGAATTGGTCAGTAAAGATGTCAATGCCCGTAATGAGTGGCTGCAGAAGGGCTTGTCGTTTTACCCTGAAAATAAAGATTTAGCCAAAATAGCTACTCCCGAAGCGGAAGCAGTTGAGCAATAATTCTTTTGTGATTGACTAGAAGCACGTTAATACCACTATCGGGGCACCGTCTCCTGGTAGTGGTTTTGTTTTGCAGGTGTCTCCGCAAATCGATGCGAACCAGTATTTTTTTAGGCCTGCTACTCACACACCCTGGTGTCGTGCGTGTCTTTCAGCAAAGGGGAAGTAGAATTTGATCGGGCGGTCGATGGTTCTATACCGATTCAATTGAAGCCTGTAATTCATTCGATCCCAGAGTTTATTTGGTGAATGTCGATAAAGCTTATCGAATTTTTGCTGCTCTAAGCAAATTCTAAGCATTTTTTAAGCCTCTCTTTAATAGCCCGAGCCTTCTTGCATAAGGATTAGAAAGACGTACTGTCGATCTAACCACTGATCAACCAACGATATCAATCATATCCAGTTCAACTTTTTTATGGACAACTATCCGGGCATACTCATCCTAGTAATTGGTTCTTTATTGACGGCCTGCTCTGATCGACAGGACAAAAAAACGGGGGAATCTGCGCCAGCACTTCCGGTTATTCAACTGACTCATCAGGATGCAACCCTGGATCATGATTATGCCAGCAGTCTTGAGGCTGTGCAGAATGTTGAAGTTCGCGCCCGCGTAGCGGGTTACCTCGATAAAATCCTGGTTGATGAAGGTCAGGCAGTTCATAAAGGCCAGTTACTGTTTCAACTGAACCCGACCGAATATCAGGTCGAAGTCGACCGGGCCCAGTCGGCGCTGGAAAGTGCCGTAGCCCAGGAACAATCCACCGACGTTGAGATGAGCCGGGTAAAATTACTGGTCGATAAAAATGTTATTTCGCCTTCGGAATTAAAACTGGCTAAGTCAAAAATGGCTACGGCCCGCTCGGCCATCAACGGGGCTAAAGCGGCTTTGAACAAAGCCCGTTTTCATGTATCACTGACCAGCATCCGGGCACCCTTTGATGGGGTGATCAACCGGTTACCGTTTAAACAGGGTAGTTTGATCGAAGAAGGTGCTCTGCTCACCTCTATTTCCGATCTGCAAAAGATGTATGCCTATTTCCACGTCTCGGAGAAAGAATACTTGTCTTTCATCAAAAAACGGCGCGATCCTGAAAAGGCAACCGTCCGGGAAGTCGAACTACTGCTGGCCGACGATTCCGCTTACCCCTACAAAGGCAAAATCGAAACGACTGAAACCGAATTTGAAGATAACTCCGGCACTATTGCCTTCCGGGCAACTTTCCCTAACCCGAAACGCCTGCTACGCCACGGTGGCACGGGCAAAGTTCGCCTGGAAACCGACGTAGACGATGCCGTGCTGGTTCCACAAAAAGCAGTTTTTGAGGTACAGGACAAGAACTTCGTTTACGTCGTTGATGCAACGAATAAAGTAAAGGCCAGAAGCTTCGTTCCGAGCAGCCGAGTCGAGCAGTTGTATGTGGTTCAGTCGGGACTGAAAGCGGGGGATCGAATCGTTTACGAAGGCATTCAAAGCTTACGGGACGGCATGAGTATCGTTCCTAAGCCTGTACCCACCAAGAATTTACAGGCCTTATATGCATCGGCTCGTTAATTAAGGCGCTCATTTTTAATTGGTTATGGTATCATCAGTCAACGGCTGTGTTCACAGCGGGACGACTACCCAATGCCTCTTGAATGACGTATAGTCAATAACATCCAGTGAATGACTTTATAGACCATGCTCAACACCTTCATTAAAAGGCCGCTGCTTTCTACGGCCATTTCCGTCCTGATTGTCTTGCTGGGAGTACTGGCCCTGACCGGTCTGCCCGTCACGCAATTTCCAGAAATCGTACCGCCCTCGGTAACCGTAACGACCCGATATACCGGAGCCAGCGCCGATGTGTGCGTCAAGGCGGTGGCAACACCGCTCGAACGGGCCATCAATGGCGTACCGGACATGACATACATGACCTCGATCTCCGGTAACGACGGCTCGACGCTCATCACGGTTTTCTTTAAAGTGGGTACCGATCCCGATCTGGCGGCCGTCAATGTGCAAAACCGCGTAACGACCGTCCTGGATGAGTTGCCGGAGGAAGTGATCAAAGCAGGCGTGGTGACGGAGAAAGAGGTGAATAGCATGCTGCTGTATCTCAACATCATCAGCGACGACCCGAGTGTTGACGAGAAATTCATCTACAACTTCGCTGATATCAACGTATTAGCCGAGCTCAAGCGGATCGACGGAGTAGGGTTTGCCGCTATTATGGGGAGCCGCGATTATTCCATGCGGGTCTGGCTCAAACCCGACCGGATGACCGCCTACGACATTTCGCCCGATGAAGTGATTGCCGGTATCCGGAAGCAGAACGTAGAAGCCGCCCCCGGAAAATCGGGCGAAAGTGCCGACAGTGCTCCTCAGACCCTTCAATACGTCCTGCGCTACACCGGAAAATTCTTCGAACCGACACAGTACGAAAACCTCATTCTGCGGACCAATCCAGATGGGTCGCTATTGCGTCTGAAAGACATCGCCGACGTTGAATTCGGCTCCCAGAGCTACGGCATCCTCTCCAAAAATGACGGTCGACCTTCGGCCTCCATCATGCTCAAACAACGGCCGGGCTCAAATGCCAGCGACGTGATTGCCGCCGTTAAAGAGCGGATGGCCGAACTGAAAGAAACGTCGTTTCCGTCGGGCATGACTTACAATTATGCCTACGATGTATCGCGCTTTCTGGATGCCTCCATTCATGAAGTGGTCCGTACGCTCATGGAAGCGTTTGTGCTGGTGTTCATTATTGTATTTCTGTTCTTGCAGGACTGGCGCTCCACGCTGATATGTGCCCTGGCGGTGCCGGTGGCGCTGGTGGGTACGTTCGCTTTTATGAGTTCCATTGGATTCTCCATCAACCTGCTCACTCTGTTTGCACTGGTACTGGCCATCGGGATTGTGGTCGATAACGCCATTGTGGTGGTAGAGGCTGTTCACGCCAAAATGGAAGAACCTGGAGCGTCGGGCCATTTGTCGCCCCGGGCTGCTACGTTCGCGGCTATGGGTGAGATAGCCGGGGCTATTATTGCCATTACACTGGTAATGTCGGCCGTATTCGTACCCGTGGCGTTTCTGTCGGGACCCGTGGGGATTTTTTACCGACAGTTCTCCTTAACCCTGGCCATTGCCATTGTCATTTCCGGGATTAACGCGCTCACGCTCACACCCGCTTTATGCGCTATTCTGCTGCGCCCCGTACACGGCGAGAAGAAAGGATTGTTAGGGCGGTTCTTTGCCCGGTTCAACCGGGGCTACGAAGCACTGGCGAACCGGTATCAGGGGCTGCTTCGTCGGATTGTTAACCGGGGCGTTGTCACCTGGGGACTGTTGCTGCTGTTTGTCCTGGGAACCTGGGGAATCAGTATCATCCTGCCCAGCGGCTTTATTCCGACGGAAGACCAGGGTATGATTTATGTGAACGTAACGACTCCCGTAGGCGCTACGGTCGACCGAACCGAGAAAGTGCTGGACGCCATCGAAAAGGTAGCCTCAGCGCAGGAATCCGTAGAGAACGTATCGACGCTGGCCGGGTATAGCCTGCTGACCGACGGCGCCGGGGCTTCCTATGGAATGGGCATGATCAACCTCAAACACTGGGATGAGCGAACGGTATCGGTGCAGAAGCTGATTGCTACGCTGGAAGAAAAAACCAGGGGTATTACCGATGCGACGATTCAGTTCTTTCCGCCACCCACCGTACCGGGCTTCGGTAATTCGAGTGGGTTTGAACTGCGACTTCTGGATCGGGGGCGTAGTGGCGACCTGACACAAACGGCTAAGGTAGCCCAGAAATTTATTGCGGCCCTGAAGAAGCGCCCCGAAATCGGCGATGCCTTCACCAGCTTCGATGCCAGCTTTCCGCAGTACATGCTGCACGTCGATCAGGAAAAAGCGTCTCAGAAAGGCGTGTCTATCGACAATGCCATGAGCACGCTGCAGACGATGATGGGTAGTTACTATGCCTCGAATTTCATCCGATTCGGGCAAATGTACAAGGTGATGGTGCAGGCCGCGCCCGTTTACCGAACCAAACCCGAAGACGTGCTGAACATGCGCGTCAAGAACGACCAGGGCGAAATGGTGCCGTATTCGAATTTCATCCGGCTGGAGCGCGTGTATGGACCTGAACAGCTTACCCGCTACAACATGTATACCTCGGCGATGATTAACGGGGATGCTACACCGGGTTATAGTAGTGGCGATGCGCTTCGGGCGATTCAGGAGGTTGCGGCCAACGAGTTGCCTAAAGGCTACGGCTTCGAATGGTCGGGTATGTCGCGGGAAGAGGTGCTGTCGGGCGATCAGGCGCTGTACATTTTTGCGATCTGTCTGGTGTTCGTGTATATCCTGCTGATGGCGCAATACGAAAGTGTGTTCCTGCCGCTATCGGTTCTGTTGTCGCTGCCTACCGGGGTGTTCGGGTCGTTCGCTTTCCTGCAACTGATGGGTTTGCAGAATAACATCTACGCCCAGGTAGCCCTGGTTATGCTGATCGGATTGCTGGGTAAGAATGCGATTCTAATCGTCGAGTTTGCCAGTCAGCGGCAGAAAGAAGGGTTATCCATCGTCGACGCAGCGGTAGAAGGGGCTGTCTCCCGACTACGGCCGATTCTGATGACGTCCTTCGCTTTCATTGCCGGGCTGATTCCTCTTTGTCTGGCGTCGGGTGCTGGCGAATTGGGTAACCGATCCATCGGTACGGCAGCCGCTGGAGGTATGTTTACCGGTACGTTGTTCGGCCTGATCATTATTCCAGGTCTGTACGTCTTCTTTGCCAAGATCGCCCAACGGTTCAGCTCAGATCGCCCTCATGACGATGAGCCTTTACCGAAAGCCGACGATCACTCGATTCCTGTATCCACTCAACCACACGTCAATGGGACCGTTATTCATTCATAAATCTGTTCGCGTTAGTTGTTATTTTCTTTTGGGCGTGGCCCTGATGAGTAGTTGTCAGCTGCCCAAACCGCTGCTTCAGCCGTCGGTCAAACCGACTCCTGTTACGTTTGCCGGACAAAGTGATTCAACGGGTCTTGCCAGTCAGAACTGGCAGGACTTCTTTGCCGATCCAAACCTGATTCAGCTTATCGACACCGCGCTGGCGGGTAACCTGGACTTACGGATCGCTACACAACGTATTGAATCGGCCCGTGCTGCTTTTGAGTACACCCGTGGTTTTCTGGCACCACAGGTCAACGCTGTTGCGTCGGCGGGTGTGGATCGGTATGGGAAATATTCCATGAACGGTGTTGGAAATTTTGATACCAATCTCTCCGAGAATGTTCGTGGGAATGAACGAATTCCCAATCCCACACCCGATTATTTTCTGGGAGCCCGTAGTACCTGGGAAGTAGACATCTGGGGCAAGCTCCGCAACCGTAAGCGAGCATCTTATATACGATTGCTGGCTTCCGAAAAAGGTCGGCATGCGGTTATTACGGCCTTGGTTGCCGAAGTTGCCCGCTATTATTATACCCTGCTCGCTCTGGATGGTGAACAGGAGATCCTGCAAAAAAACATTGATCTCCAACAGAACGCACTTGGATTGGTACGTATTCAGAAAGAAGCTGGCCGCGTTACCGAGCTAGCCGTTCAGCAATTTACGGCCCAGCTGTTGAATACCCGAAGTCGGCAGGGGAACGTACGCCAACAGGTTGTTGAAGCCGAGAATCAGTTAAATCGTTTGCTGGGTCGTTATCCTCAACCGATTGTACGTGGGAAATCCCTTCAGGACCGGGACCTGCCTGGTCAGGTACTGACGGGACTTCCGGCGCAGATGCTGATTCGCAGACCTGATATCCGACAGGCTGAACTCGATTTGCAAGCCGCTAATGTGGATGTCGACGTAGCTAGAGCGGAGTTTTTACCCAGCCTGAACCTTTCTGCCTACGTCGGGCTCAACGCCTTCCGAACGGCGGTATTCGTCAATCCCGCATCTATTGCCGCTGGCCTGTTGGGCGGGTTATCGGCTCCAGTGATCAACCGGCGGTTTATCAAAGGGAATTACCAGCAATCGGTTGCGCAGGCCAGGGAATCATTATACCGGTACCAGCAGACGATCTTGACGGGTTTCAGCGACGTGACAACGAATCTGCGGGGGGTAGAAAATTACCGGAACGTAGCGGATTTGCAGGCTCAGGAAGTGGATGTATTGGAGAAGGCGGTTACTACGTCGAATGACCTGTTTTCCAGTGGTTACGCATCGTATCTTGAAGTCATCACTGCACAACGTAGCGTGCTGGAAGCCGAATTGGCGCTGATCAATACCAAACAGCAGCAGTTTTTAAGCTTTACTGATTTGTATCGAGCCTTGGGAGGTGGCTGGCAGGAATACAAGTAATCTAGCCTTAAGATTAATCAGACGTTTTTCTGAACCGTGATCGGGCAGGAGGGAAGGAGCTGGCCAGGACTCCTTTGCGTTCAATAAACCCGTTTTGTTCAGTAGTCCAGTGTTTTCATCTCAGGATGGTTTTTATTGAATGTCGGAGCGATTTACGGATCAAAACCGTATCAGTTGGTAAAGTTTTACCTGCAAAGAAAGGACTATAAAATAAGTATCGATCCATGAGTCAGTGTGTTATAAAGGCTGCCTTTTCGTTGTAAAAAAAGGCCTCTACAAACTTAGGAGCGGTTTCTAATCGCTTATCTCTGCCAGAAGTACGGCTGTCAGCGCTTCCAGATTTAGTCTTTGAAACGACCTTTCAGGCAGTTCTACGCCAATTCAACCGGACGGTGGGCCGCTGCCGTCCGGTTGAGGGCAATAATACGCATGACGCTGGCTGTAACCGGTGGGTTTGCCAACTGGGTAAGGACAGACCCAACGGTTACAGAAAGGTTACTGCTGGAAATAATCGATTTTATCGGCGTCGTTGTTATTGTCAATTACCACCTCTCCGCCACTGCCCGCCACAATGACCGCGCTAGCCGTCAGCGCTCCCGAGGTAGCTCCCGGAGTAAGTGTACCGGTCAAGCCGAAGCTGAGCGATTCGCCACCCCCCATGATCTGCGCCGTCGTTAGCGTATAAAAGCCGCCCGAGGGACCTGAAAAACTCCAGGCACTGTTCTTTACGGGCCGGCCGCCCACCGACGTTAGAGTAGGATTGAAGCTAAGGGCGATACGAGCGTCTTTGGAGACTTTGACGGTGATAGGCCCCGAGGTGGGAACGTTGTTAAGTTCGAAGATGTCGACCACTATGCTGATGGGCTGGCTACCTGAAATGGTCGAGTTGCGGGCGTAAAGTACCGGTGTCAGGTCGGGGCGTGGCGTGCAGGGGCCATCCGAGCGAGCCGTCAGGGTGAACGACCCCGGTCGGAAATCTCCGCAGGCTCCGTTGACAATCACCCGATAAGTGCCCCCATCGGTAGCTGTCACCGGCGAAAAGCTCAGGATAGGACCCGTTTCCGCCAGCCGCTGGCCTTCTTTATACCATTCGTAGCTGGTAGCCCCGCGAGCCACTACCGAGAAACTGAAGGGACTGCCCACGCAGGCGCTGGTCGAGCTGGGATACTGGTTGACAACCAGCTGACTACCGGTACCGTTCTGGCAAAAGGCCGCAAAGTCGCCCCCACCGGGTAGAGCCGGATTGTTACTGATGTTTACGGATGTCGTCCCACAGAAGGCCGACAGGCTGGCAGGCAAACAGCCACTTAGCTGATTGCCCGAAAGGTCGAGGGTTTGCAGGCCCGTCAGGGCCGCCAGACTACCGGGAATGGACCCACTCAACGCGCCGTTGTGGAGATCGAGGGTTTGCAGGGCCGTCAGGGCTGAGAGGCCTTCGGGAATGGAGCCGCTCAGCCCGGTATTGAACAGCAATAGCTCCCGCAAGGCCGTCAGGGCTGAAAGGCTGGCTGGGATGGAACCACTCAGGCTGTTGACCGAGAGATTGAGCGTTTGCAGGCTGGTCAAGGTCGAGAGGCTGGCGGGAATCGTGCCACTCAGGTTGTTGCTCTGTAGATCGAGGGTTTGCAGGCTGGTCAGGGCCGAGAGGCTGGTGGGTAGCGTACCGTTTAGGTTGTTGTTGTACAGCCTTAGCTGGGTTACCCGGCCATTGCCATCGCAGGTAACACCCGCCCACCCACAGGGGGTACAGCTACTGAGCCAGCCCGTTTTATTAGTCCAGCCGGGGCCGTTGGTTGCGTTGAAGAGATCGGCCAGAGCCTGGTAGTCCGCACTTTGAGAGGTTACCGTCAGGTTGGTAGTGGCTTTGGCTGTAGGCCCGCCGTTAGCCACCGTGAGGGTAAAAGTCTGAAGTCCTGAGCCAGCCGCTGTCAGGGTCTGGCTAAACGAACCGGTGCTGGCCGTACCCTGGTTGACACTGCCCGCCCCATTGGTTAGCGTATAGGTGTAGCTTCCTGTTACATTACCCACTGTGGCGGTAAAACGGACGGAGCTACCTGCGCAGACAGCGCTGGGGCTGACGGATAAACCACTGAGCGTGGGGACGCCCAATGGACTGAACCGCTGGACGCGATTGTTCAGCGGATCGGCTACATAGAGGTTACCCGCTCCGTCTACGGCTACGCTTCCCGGATACATGAATTGATTAGCGGCATCTCCATGTCCGTTGCCCCCGGCCACGGTCGTGCCGCTGGTGGCTCCCGGTGCCCACTTCTGAATGCGATTGTTTAACTGATCGGCTACGTAAATATTGCCGGCTGCGTCTACCCATACACTCTGTGGATTACTCAGCTGATTGGCCGCGCTGCCCCGCCCATTGCCCCCCGCTACGATTGTGCCACGGCTGGCCCCCGGAGAAAACTTCTGAATGCGACTGCTACTTCCATCGGCCACATAAAGGTTGCCCGCAGCATCTATAAACAAGCCCAGTGGCTCAAAATATTGATCGACCGATGTAGAGGGGCTGGCTACGGTCGTACCACTGCTGGCCCCCGGCGCCCACTTCTGAACCCGGTAATTTTCCGGATCGGCCACGTAGACATTACCGGCTGCGTCCACCGCTACGTTTATTCCATAATCAAACTGGTTGGCTGCGCTGCCCCGCCCATTGCCCCCCGCTACGGTCGTACCACTGCTAGCCCCCGGTGCCCATTTCTGAATGCGCAGGTTGTCGTTGTCTGCAATGTACACGTTACCGACGGCGTCTACCCACATACCCGACGGAAAACCCAGCTGGTTAGCCGCGCTACCTGGTCCGTTGCCCCCCGCCACGGTCGTACCACTGGTGGCCCCCGATGCCCACTTCTGAACCCGGTCATTATACGTATCGGCCACATAGAGGTTACCCGTTGCGTCCACCCATATGCCCAATGGATTGAACAGCTGATTGGCCGCATTCCCTTGTCCACCCACACCGGCCACGGTCACGCCGTTCGAGTTATAGGACTGAGCCTGTACCAGGGAGATGGACAAGCCCAGCCACAGCGTATATAAGGCAGGGGCGACCGACTGTTTCCCCAAAAAAATAACCCGGCTTAGCCAGTTAGAAGAAAAGAGTTTAAACATAACAGGAGTTGAATAAAAGAGATTGGATAACGGGTAAAATGAATCCGGCAAAGCGGCCATTCGCTACCGGCTGATCAACTGACGCATACGTACTGTTAGTTTTGATAAGCAGATAGGTTATCATCCAACGCGCTATGGCCTGCTGAAGAGCTGCTCCAAGAGGGAGGTGAACGGCACTACGAGAAATCGATTACCGGGGCAGGTATGGATTGCAAAACGGCTTTGTATACGAACATAGTTAGACGGGAACTGTCGAAAAACGATCCTGCAAAAATGTATATTCCCCGACCTATCGACTTGTCTATGCTGACCAAATGCTAGCCTAATCTGACCATTTTACCTGTGAAGGGCTCTTTTTGTGTGCCTGAACCGGTTCATCAAATGCCTCCTTTCAGGAGTGGGTCTGTACATCGGGCTGGGCATACTGGCTGGGTGTCTGCTGGTAGTGCTGGCGGAACAACCGACTGAAATGCGATGCGCTCTGGAACCCAACCCGGTAAGTCGTTTCCGATACGCTTAGGCCAGCCTGCAGGAACTCACTGCCTCGCCGGAGTCGATACAGCCGGATCACATCCGCCGGCGCCAGTCCCGTCAGGGCCTTGAGTTTACGATAAAGTCCCGTCCGGCTCATGCCCAGCGGCAGCAGCACCTGCTCGACGCCGTACTCGGATTCATCCAGATGCTCTTCCAGCAGGGCATACAGACGAACCAGAAACGGATCGGGGGCTGGCCGTTCTTCTGCTGTCAGGGCTGGCGCGGCCGCCTGGGTCAGGGTGGTCTGTACCCACGCCCGAAGCTGGCGCTGGGTAGTTAGCTGGTTACGCACCCGGGCCTGCAGCTCAGCGACGTGAAACGGTTTGATGAGGTAGTCATTGGCCCCCAGCACCAGTCCTTCGAGCCGGTTATCGAGGGCTACTTTGGCCGTCAGCAACATCACCGGAATATGACTCGTTCGAATATCATCCTTTACCTGTCGGCACAGCGTGTAGCCATCCATAACCGGCATCATGACATCGGAAATGATCAGCTCCGGTAGTTCGGCCAGGGCCTGCTCCCAGCCCAACTGACCGTTTGCCGCCCGGATTCCCTGACATTCGGCCGGCAGACTCTCCAGGATAAAGCGGGCCAGTTCGTCGTTATCTTCCACCACCAGCACCAGCGATTGACCCTCGGTCACCGGCGTCTCAGCGGCTTCGCAACCGGGTATCGTCCGGACCAGGCCGGAGCCGGCCGACTCGGCGCTGATTTCTACATCCGCCAGCAGGGCACTGGCTTGCCGGTAGGGCAACTCGACGACAAACGTCGTTCCCTGCCCCGGCTGACTGCTCACGCTGATGTGGCCACCCTGCAGTTCAACCAACTCATTGACCAGCGCCAGCCCGATACCCGTTCCGATGGCGGGGGCGGCACGCAGCGGGAGGGTAGGCGGCACCTGGTAGAATCGGTCGAAGATATGAGGCAACTGGTCGGCGGCTATGCCGATACCAGTGTCGGCCACGCTCAGCACGACACCCTTCGGAGCAACTCGAAGCCGGACGGTTATCTGATCGCCGTAGTGGGTAAATTTGAGGGCATTACTAAGCAGGTTATTCAGGATTCGGTCGAGCTTATCCGCGTCGAACCAGTACCTATTCGCCAGGTGTGAAAGCTCGATCTGTAGCTCAACGCCGGTGGTCAGCGCCAGTTCGCGGAACGAACCAACGGCTTCCTCGACGAACCGGGCCAGATCGCCCTGCACCTCGGTCACCGGCAAAGCCCCAGCCTCCAGCTTCGAGAGATCCAGCAATTGATTGACCAGGCCCAACACCTGGTTGGCGTTTCGGCCAATGGTAGCCAGTTGCTGCTGATCCTCTGGCTCGCGGAGTGTATGGCTCAGTCGCTCGGTTAGGCCCAGAATCAGGGTCAGGGGTGTTCGGAATTCGTGGGTGATGTTGGCGAAGAAATTCGATTTGAGCGCATCGACCGACTTGAGGTGTTCAGCCTGCTGCTGTTGAAGCGTCAGCTCCCGTTGTTGGAGGACAATGGCCTGGCGGAGCCGCAACCGCCCCAGATAAACCCTGAGGATAAGCCAGCCCAGCCCCAACCCCAGCAGCCCATACAGGCCGATGGCCCACCAGGTTGCCCATACCGGCGGCTCAATGCGAATGGCTAACCGCCGGGTATACGGGCTCCAGACTCCCGCTGTGTTGGCTGCGTTGAGCACCAGTGTATAGCGCCCTGGTGACAGGTCGGTATAGGTAGCCACAGGTAAGTCCGTTTCTTTCCAGTGAGTTTCCAGGCCTTCCAGCCGGTACCGGTAGTGGTGTTTCCCCAACCGGTTAAACTGCAGGGCGGCAAATCGGGCCGTAATAAAATTCTGGTCATGGCCCAGCCGCAGCGCGTTGACCGCCTGCATCGGCAACGAATCCCGTACCGCTTCACTCGCTGGCTGATCGTTGATGTATAGTTCCGTCAGCTCGACCCGGGGCACAAACGAATCACTGCCCACCCGACGGGGATAAAAAGCCGTGATGCCTTCCAGTCCACCCAGGATGATGCGGTCGTCGGGCAGGTGCACCGCATGAAATCGGTTAAACTCATCGGCCAACAGACCATCGGCGTGGGTAAAGGTACGGGTCGCCAGCGTTCGCGGGTCGAATCGGCAGAGGCCTTTGTTCGTTCCCAGCCACAACCGACCCTGCCAGTCGGGGATCACCGAATAGATGACATTGTTGGGTAGTCCCTGGGCCAGGGTGAAGCGTTGGCAACGACCGCTTCGTTTATCCAGGCGACACAGTCCACTGCCGTACGTACCGATCCATAAGGCGTGGGCATCGGTGGGGTCCTGGGCCAGACTGAGCAGAGAGTTGTTGCTTAAGCTATACTGATTGGTGGGAAGATGGGCGTACTGACGCAACTGACCCGTCGACTTATCGAGTCGCCACAAGCCCTTCTGTTCCGTAGCCAGCCACAGCGCCTGCTCATCGACCGAACAGACAAGGACAGTACTCGTCGTTCGACGCGGGATGTGGTAGGGCATAACTTGCCACCGATCCTGTTCGTAAAGATAAACAAGGGAATCGTGTACGGCCCAGACACGACCCGCCGGGTCGGTCGCCAGCGGACAGGGTATGTCACCGGCCTCCCGGTTTTGAAACGCATGGGGCAGAGGGCGTGGGGTGGGCTGGTGGGTGGTCATATCCAGTTGATAGACCTGAAAACTACCCGTGTTGAACCAGAGTGAACCGCGACCGTCGAGGGTCGAACGAAAGTCATAACTGGTTGGTGCCGAATGATTTTTTTTGACCAGCGCCCGTTGTCCGGCGGATAGCTTAAGCCAGGGAGCATCGAGCAGATCGGTGTGAAACGAGTGTCGATAGGGGGCGGTTTGAAAGGGGTTAGGCCTTAAATCGTAGGTACGAATACCCGCACCGCCGGTGCCTTGCCACAGGACGTCGGATCGATCGACCCATACCCGCAGTCCGTTTTCTTTGGGCTGACCCGATTGGCTGGGTACCAGCAACTGGCCTCCACCCTGATCGGTAAACTGATAGAGCGCTCCCTGGTTATTGAAATAAACGCGTCCCCGGCTGTCTGCTGCAAAACCGACCCGCTCCCACTCGGGTAGTCCCCCTGCGAAGGGGTAGGTGTGCACTTCCCCCGCCTGGGGACGGAGCCGCAGGATCTGATGGGACTGAAAAATTAGCAATTCGCCGGCTCCGGGCTTGCCGCCGGGCCGGGCATACAGCCGCAAAATAGCGTCAGTCAGAGCAGGGCAGACCAGACCACCCGGCAGCCGATAGGGCCGGAATCGGTTCGATTTCTCCTCGAACCGCAGCAAGCCGGTGGCACAGGCCAGCCAGATGCCCCCCTGCTGGTCTTCTACCAGATCGCGGTCTAACTCACTTTGGCCCGGAACGCTGCCCGCTGGCTGCCAGGCAATGGCATGGATTTGGCTTGTTTTTAAATCGATGCGTACGAGCTTCTCATTCGTCAGCACCAGCCATAACCGATCCCGGCTATCGATACAGAATGACCGTAAACTTTGCTGACCGATGGCCTTTCGATAAAGAGGGTGGCGGGATAGGTTGGTAAACTGCTCCGTGCGGGGATCCATCAGGTCGATATCTCCCCGTTCGGAGGTCACCCAGAGACGGCCCCGGTGATCCAGCGAGAGTTGATTAACACCCGTGAAGGAAAGGGAAGGCCGACCACTGGGATCGGGCTGGAATACCCGAAACCGCTGCCCGTCGTAACGGCAAAGTCCATCGCGGGTAGCGGCCCAGATAAACCCCAGCCGATCCTGAACAATTGCGGGTACAAAGGCTTGAGGCAGCCCCTGCTGATTCGTGATACGCTCTGGCTGAGGAAGCGGCTGGGCTGAAAGAACCAATAAACCGGGTCCCCAAAGTAGAAGGCATAAAGTAGGTATTCGCTTAGTTACCAAATAAAGAAAAGAAAAAATAATTCTCTCCATAGAGTTAATAGATATTATGGGTAGTAAATAACGCTCATTGGTGGCCAGCTCCTTGGTCGGAACCCGGTTTCAATGAGGCTACCGTGCCTGCAAAGGATGGTGTTGTGCTGAATAGCCAACCGACATCCGGAAGGGCTATAAAAATTAGCACTAAACACTAGCGTCGCCTGGAAAGAGTAATGAACGACTTCCGGTGGTATACCAACGCCCCAATTTGATTAGTGAACAAACACGAAGAAAGGTCAAGAACTCACCTGGTGGGTTCGGTGAGGAGCCGGTATCCGAAGCTGGAAACAGGTGCCATTGTGGGCAGTCAGGGTCATCTCTCCGTCCAGCTGCCCCGTCAGCTCTCGGATCAGTCGTTGGCCAAAAGAAGATCGTTTGCCGGCGGCAGGGCCCCGTGTTTCCCCCAGTCGCTGGTCGGCCGGGGCTAGGCCGGGGCCATTATCCTGTACTTCGACCAACAGGCTGCCATCCGATTGGGCAGGATCTGGTTGCAGCACGACCCGCAAATAAGGGCGGGTCTGGCCAGACCCGGTCATGTCGCTATAAGCGTATTTGAAGGCATTGGTCAAAACTTCGTTCAAGATCAAGCCCAGCGGAACGGCCACCTCAACGTCCAGTTGCAGATCGGCGACCTCAATCTGGCAGTCGAACTGGTTAAGATCGAAGCCATATCCAACGAGCAGCCCTTCGGTCAGTTCGGTCACGTACGCTTTGATGGGCACATCGGCCAGATTATCGGTTTGGTAAAACTGCTGGTGGATAAGCGAGATGGCTTCCACCCGCCGTTGACCATCCTGCACGGCCTGCACCGCATGAGGATCATCGAGCCGTTTGGACTGCATCCGCAGCAGGCTCGATACGATAGCCAGGTTGTTCTTGACCCGGTGGTGAAGTTCGCGCATCAGCACCGAAAGCTTTTCGGCCTGCTCACGGATCTGCTGGTTGTTTTCGGTAACCGTCTGGTTCGTGCTTAGCAGGCGGGCGTTCACCCGGCGGATTACCCGGTACTGCCAGAGCGTTAGGCTTAGCAGCATGATCAGAGCCAGTAATCCTGCTGCCTGCCAGCTGATCTGGGTCGTCTGTATCTGGTTGGCGGTGCTCAACTGATCGATGCGGGCCTGTTTTTGAGCCGTCTGGTAGCGGGTTTCCACCTCAGCCAACTGGCGGCTTTTCTCGGCGCTCAGCAGGCGGGTAGCAAACTGGTTGTGGAGCCGTTCGTAATCCAGGGCCTGGCGGTAATTTCCTTTGGCCTGGGCAATCTGGGTCAATACGGCATAGACCTCGGCCCGGTGTTCATCCTGCCGTTCGGGGTCTTTCTCGATGCGGCTCAGTGCCCGTTTGGCATACTGCTCGGCTTCGGTCAGGCGGTGAAGGTGTAGGAGGGGCAGGGGCAGGTGCATATAGGCGTAGAGCTCCCGTCGGTGGTCGTCCTGTTGGAGGCTGTAGGCCAGACACTGGCGCAGGGTTTGCTCGGCCTGCCGGTCCTGACCCACCTGGGCCAGCAAAACGCCATATCCATCCAGCGCACTGTGGTAGGTTACCCACTCCCGATTGACCAGCAAGGCCGTTAAGGCTTTCTTATTGACCACCAGGGCCGAATCCAGCTGTCCCTGGCTGACCAGCCGGTCCACTTCCGTCGAAAAGGATGACCACAGCCCCAGCAGTTGATTATACTGTTGGCGAAGCTGGATGGCCCGCTGCCTGTATTCATTGGCTTTCGTCTTGTTTTGTAGCAGGGTGTATATGCCACTGATATCCTGGCAGATGATTTGCTGCCAGTCATACTGATTCGTTGTTTGGTAGATATGAAGTGCCTGCAGGTAACTGGCAAGCGCCTGGGGCGGATTACCCGCCGTCAGGGCCAGATGGCCTAACCGTTCATGAAAGAAAGCCTGCCAACTAGGTAACCTGGTTTGCTGAGCCGCTTTCAGTGATTGCTGCATCAGCGCCCTGGCTTCGGCGAACCGCGACTGTTCGTTAAGCAGATGACCATATTGAACGGCCCATTCGAAGCGCTGCACCGGCGACAAGTTTGCCATCCGCTGCCGATAAACAGGCTCGTAATCAATCGGAACAGTCGACTGAGCCAGGCAAAGAAGCCGACTGAACAGGGTCAAAAGCAGCATCCCGGTACGCATAGCGATCAGCGAATGGCAAACTGTCGTAAAAAATCGGGTTTGAACAGCCGGCCCAGTGGTAAAGTCTTGGTCGACAGGGTTACCTCCCGCTCATTGAACGTGCTGACCCGGTTCAGATTGACGGCATACGACCGGTGAATGCGTACTAGCCGGGGAAAGTCGAGCCGGCTCAGCACGTGGCCGATCGTCAGCCGCAGTGCATAGCGGTGGCTGGGCGTAACCAGGGTCGTGTAGGCGCTGTCAGCTTCCAGGTACTCAATATCGTCGAGCCCCAGTTTGACGAACTGGTAATTCTGTTTGATAAACACATTGTCGTCCATCCGCAGAATCGGCTCCTGCCCCAGCGAGTCTTTGGGCGAACTCGTCAGCTCATCCGCTGGGTCGGGCTGGGCTGGATCGGGCCGGGTAAAGTTACGCAGAGCCAGTTCGACCGCTGCCCGCAAACCCGGCACCGTTACGGGTTTGATCAGGTAAGCCGCCGGATAAGTCCGCATGGCGCGGTCGAGGGTTTCGCGGTCGGTGAGGGCGGTCAGGAAAATAATGGGTATTGGCCGGTGAGCCAGCAACTGTTCGACGGTCTGGATGCCATCCCAGTCGCCTTTGATATGAATGTCGCACAAAGCCAGATCTACCCGAGTGGTTTGGTGTAGGCTAAGCGCTTTGGGACCATTATTGGCCGTTCCGATGACATAATAGCCTTCTTCTTCCAGCAAGTCACCCAGATCCATCGCCAGCACGGCTTCATCTTCGATGATCAGAATGTTGATGGTGGACTCCATAGGTTAGCGGCAATTTCGGTAGTCAATCCAAACCGTATCGTGCAGACTGGAGACGGCATCGGTACGGTACTGGTGGGTGAGATAACCCTGGGTATTGGTTCGGTAACTAGCTGATACATCGGAGCGTTTGATGAGCTGGTCAGGTGTTTGGGGAGCCGCATACTGGTAGGTACGAATATGCCGGGCAACATCCTGGCTGACGGGAAACCCTTCGCCCCAGTTTATCCAGGCATGACGGTTCAAATCGAAAGGAATGCCCCGCAGAAGCCCATAAATCGAACTGGTCGACGTATCGAAATTATCCTGTACGACCCGGTAGTAGAGGAGCCCCTTATCGGTTCGGACATCCAGTTGCACATACCGGCCCTGCTGATCCAGCTGATAGCGGGTCGAGTAGCCCATCAAGCCGCTGTTATTGAGCGGAATACCCCGTAAGCCAATAATTTGCCCACCAGCGTTGACGCTGATCAGGTATCGATAGATGAGTCGTTTAGCCTGCCTGAAGTCGATCGATGCCAGCTGGCCATTGCGGTAGTGATACTGGCTGGAGCCATTTTCTGCATAGACCTGTTCCAGTAATCCCTGCCGGTTGTAGACGAGTCGCTGCTCGAGCGGATAATACTGAAAACTGTTCGTTTTCTCGACGGCAGTGCAGCGAGTTACCAACCGGCTGGAATCGGTTGAATACACGTAATAATTTAAGTTGTAGTCATGCCAGATAACTTGTCGGCATTGCCAGTTTTCATCTACTCGCTCCCGCCGACCGGGCACTTCATCGGTCGCCAGCGAACGAGTCTGTTGATCGGAGGAAGTACAGGTAAACATCATATAGACAGATAAGAGCAATAAGGATATAAACTGTTTTATAAACACGTTACTTACTCGGAATCGTTGGCTGAATTCTACTCAAAGTAAAGTGTTTTACCAACAACTACCAGGGTCGACTGCATGAAGCTGCTTTCTGGCCAGGTCAAAATTGCCTGAACCCGCCAGGGTTGTAGGAACCGCTGCTAGTCAGGCATCAAGATCGAAACAGAACAACGCACATAAACACAAATGTGTATAAAGAACTCTGTGCTGTAAGCAGACGACGGTAATAAAGCAGTGGAGTAACCAACCGGGAACCGGCAGACGGGCTAAGCTTATTTTCCAGCAAAAAATACATACCTATCGCGCTGGCTAGCCTGGCCTCACCCGACCGCCCAGGCCGCTGTATGACGAGACTGCCATTCTGGGGCTTCATGCATCGGTGGCCGTTGAGAAAACGTACGTATACCAAGCCCGTTAGGGTTCGGCAGTGCGATTATGTCCTGGATTTTACAGTCTTCTTCTCTCTGCGGGCGATCGTCTCTGATCCTGTTTTAGACGCCACCGGCCTGTTTCAGCGGAGCAGTTGGCCGGTCGGAAATCACAGGCAACAGCTACACGGCCCATCCCTTGTTTACGAATGGTAGCCTCCACGGAGCTTACCTCAACTGGGCGAGGGACTTAAAAAGCAGGTATGGGCGCAACAGGGCAAGCGCACGGGCTTCGGTCTGGCGGAGGCCGGTATCGATAAAGCCGTCGATAACGAGACTTATAGACCTTACTTTTTAGTCACGAGAACTAATGCCCTTGCTGGCCGGTTATTCTTAAAGCGCTCATCTGGTAAGCTCCTCCCTGGTATATACCCATCCGATTGTCATGGGTGTATTACTGTGGTGTATGAACGACCGATTTTCGTTTCATTCTTCGGTGTTTTCGTCGACGAAAACACGGTTTGCTTCTGCTCCGTCAGAACTGGTTTGTACAACGACGCTGCCTATCATCATGATTGTTTATTCACCATTTAATTAACTAACGGCAATGGGAGCATCGAACGGAACCTTTAGCAAGCGGGAAAAAGAAAAAGCCCGGCAAAAAAAGCAGCAGGATAAGAAAGAAAAGCGCGAAGACCGCAAATCCACTACCAATAAAGGGCAGAGCCTGGATCAAATGCTGGCGTATGTGGATGAAAACGGAAACCTTTCTCTCAGCCCGCCCAACCCCCGTAAAAGCAAGCCCATCGATCAGCAGGATATTACCCTTGGCGCTGCTCCACGGGAACCGGAAGCACCAGAGGAAATCATCCGACAAGGAACGATAACGATGTTCAACACCGCCAAAGGATACGGGTTTATCCGGGATCAGCAGAGCCAGCAGAGCGTTTTTGTTCATCAAAAAGAACTGATCGACGCGGTCGGCGAAAATGACCGGGTGACGTTTGAAATTAGACACACGCCCAAAGGCCCCAGCGCCGTTGAGGTAAAAAAACTAGTCAAAAATCAAGCGTAGCCGATAAATAGTCTTTATTGGGGCTTTAGTCGACGAAAACGGGGTTTTCTTCCCCGCTTTTGCCGACTGTTTTTTTATTGGGCCTTATTTGGCAAAATCCTGAACTAACCCCTCAGTTAGCTAGTTACAGATTAGACAGTCACTCACCTTCTAATCGCGTTTTCGTTACTCGCTAACATTCTGGTTCTTTTCGTCGGCAACGCTACCGCCTTGCTTACCATCTAGATTCCCTTCTTTTAGCCTGTCCGGCATTCATTTCCATTCAATTCAGTTAAGACATCATTCATTTTCCATCGTACTTATCAAGCACTTTTAACCTACATCACTTTCTGGTAAGCGAACATCGGTTGATCAGCCAACCGTCCGTTCTGTAAGCTACTCGCTTACATCCATTCGGTTTTTATTTCACTTCTGCCTCGGCTTAGGCTAACCCCTGACTCGGTTCAGCGATTGCCTACCGTCCATGACTACGAGTGACTCTAATGAACGCCCCGTGGCGCCTGATCCTGTTTTAATCGCTAAAGCGTTGTCGATTATCTGCGGAAAGTGGCGGCTGTATATTCTTCTGGTGCTCGGCGAACAAACCCTTCGCTACAGCCAGCTCAGCGGGCAACTGCCCGGCGTCAGCGAGAAGGTGCTGGCCGACGAGTTAAAAGCCCTTGTCTCTCTGGGTTTTGTGCAGCGAACTGTATACGCTGAAATTCCGCCCCGGGTGGAATACATGCTTACCGAAAAAGGCTGTTCTGCCTTGCCACTGCTGAGGCAGATTCCACAGATCGGTCAACTCATCACTTAACTGCTTTTTATGGCAACCAAACTTAAATTCACGAATACCAGTCGGTCTACGTTTTTCGCTACGGTTCGCGAGCGGGTCGACGTGTATTTTACCGAACGAGCCCTTTCTCCCCACGCCAATGGAGCCATGTGGACCAAAGCGCTATTTTTCCTGCTGGGGTACACCCTGCTTTACGGACTGATTCTGTCGAATCAGTTTGGTCCGTGGGCGATGCTCGGCCTGGCGATTGGCCTGGGCGTATTTGCTGCCTGCATTGGCTTCAATGTGTCTCACGATGCCTTGCACGGCGCTTTTTCGGCGCATCCCTGGGTGAATAAATTACTGGGAGGCAGCTTTTATCTGCTCGGCGCCAACCCCTACGTCTGGAAGATCACCCACAATATCGTGCACCATACCTTCACGAACATCCCCGGCCATGACGAAGACATCGAGGTGGCACCAGGATTGGTCAGACTAGACCCCCAGGAGCCGCTGCGGCCCTGGCATCGCTATCAGCAGTGGTATACCTTTCCCCTGTATTCACTGGCATCGCTGTCCTGGGTGCTGCGGAAGGATTACGTCAAGTTTTTCAAGAACCGAATTGGGCAACACGACACTCCCCTGCATCCCCGACGCGAATACATTAAGCTATTTATGGCAAAAGTGCTGTATTACTTCTTCTTTCTGGTCTTACCTTTTGCGGTCCTCAGCGTGACCTGGTGGCAGGTATTGATCGGGTTTCTGGTAATGCATCTGGCCGAAGGGTTGGTGTTGGGGCTTGTGTTTCAGCTGGCCCATACGGTCGAAGGAACAACATTTCCTGTACCCGACGAGCAGGGAACGATCCAGGACTCCTGGGCCATTCATCAGTTGTGCACGACGGCCAACTTTGCGCCCCGCTCCGCCCTGGCGGCTTTTATCTGCGGTGGCTTGAATCGTCAGATCGAGCACCATCTATTCCCGAAGGTCTGCCACATTCATTACCCGGCCATTACGGCTATTGTCAAGCGTACGGCGCACGAATTTGGGTTGCCCTACCTGGAAAATCGCAGTTTCGGCTCGGCGCTTCATTCCCATTTTCGCCTGTTACAGACTCTCGGCCGACCCGCGTAAGTCGCCAGGACGAAGGCACCCCCGTGTTGCCGAGTCTCGTTAATCATCGTTCATCCGGATTTTATTCACTTTTATCGTTCCAGGTTATGGCTTCTCAACAAGACTTAGATTTCACGTATACCACCATCGATAAAATCTTCCGTTTGAGCATGGGCCAAACAGGCGATTATAGCGGGGCTATGTACAACGGCGATTTCTCGCTCACTTTAGAACAGGCGCAGCGCCAGAAACATGAGTTCATTGCCGATAGCCTGCACGTGAGCGCCGGGTCGCGGGTGCTGGATCTGGGCTGCGGCTGGGGGCCCTTGCTTCAATACATAAAAGATCGCGGAGCCGTTGGGCAAGGAGTAACGCTCTCGCAGGGGCAGGCCGCGGCCTGCCGGGCCAACGGTTTAGCGGTAGATATTAAAGACTGCCGGCAGATTACACCCGCCGATTATGGTAAGTTCGATGCCATCACCAGCGTCGGGGCGATGGAGCATTTCTGCTCGGTAGAGCAGTATCAGGCCGGACAGCAGGATACGGTCTACGCCGATTTCTTTACTCGGCTCAGTGACTTGCTGCCGGTGGGAGGGCGGGCTTATATACAGACGATGGTTTTCGGCCGAAACATGATTCCCTTCGAGGAAATCAGCCTGGAGGCTCCCAAAGATTCGCCGTCGTACGCTTTAGCCCTGATGATCGCTCAGTTTCCGGGGTCCTGGCTGCCGTATGGAGCCGAACAGGTCATTCGAAATGCCTATCCCCATTTCAAGCTTGTTTCTCAGAGCAGCGGACGGCTGGATTACATCGAAACCATCGGCCAATGGCGAAAACGATTCAGGCGCTTTAACCTGCAAAAATATGGGCTGTATGCTTCCCTATTGCCTAAAATGCTGACCAGTAAAGCCTTCCGCGATCTGATCGCCGTGTTTCGGGTCAGTCCGAACCGGGTTTGCTTTCAGCAGGAAACGATGGAACATTACCGGCTGGTGTTCGAAAAAGTATAGTTCACTTCGCTTACTTCCCGCTTGCTATGGCCATCCGTATTCAGCTTACTCATCAAACCCGATACCAGTACGACCGGGCAGTTTTTTTATCGTCCCAACTGATACGGCTTAAACCAGCGGCTCATAGTCAGGTTTCGATTGAATCGTACGCCTTAACGATTCGGCCCGACCAGCATACCCTGCACTGGCATCAGGACCCGTTCGGCAATTATGTAGCCCGCGTCGATTTTTCAGCTTCCGTGGAGTCGATGGCTATCGACGTAGCGATGAATTTGGGAATCGAAACGGTCAATCCCTTCGATTTTCTGATCGATACCTACGCAGAGTCGTACCCATTTACTTACTCAACCTCATTACAAAAAGAGCTCTTCCTGTATACGGAGCTTACCGAGCCGGGGCCTTATCAGACGCAATGGATTGGCCAGATCAAGCACCAGCCGAAAAAGAACACCATAGATTTTCTGATTGGGCTCAATCAGCAGGTTTGTCAGGCCATTACGTACCGCGAACGATGGCAGCCCGGTGTGCAGTCGGCAGAAGAAACGCTACGGCGGGCCATCGGCTCCTGTCGGGATTCGGCCTGGTTACTGGTGCAGTTGCTCCGAAAATTAGGATTGGCCGCCCGGTTTGTGTCGGGCTACCTGATTCAGCTGAAGGAAACGGACGTGCCTGCTCCTTTGGCCGTGCAGGCGGATTCGGTAGCTTTACACGCCTGGGCTGAGGTGTATTTACCCGGTGCAGGCTGGATTGGCCTCGACCCTACTTCGGGTATGTTGACCGCGGAAAGTCATATTCCGCTGGCCTGTTCACCCAATCCGGCAGGGGCTGCCCCCGTATCGGGAACAACCGGTCCAGCCGAAACCCAGCTTAGTTATACGAGCACACTGACTCGCCTGGCTTAAAGGCGACGAGGACGCTCCACCGGTAAGCAACAAAAAGAAAAAACATGCCAGTTGGCATGTTTTAACAAGTGCTTGCTATACTAAAATGAATTAGATGACTTCTACATCGACAGCATTTACGCCTTTTTTACCTTCCACCACATTGAACTTCACTTTGTCGTTCTCCCGGATTTGGTCAATCAGGCCGGATGCATGAACAAAGATATCGGGTTGAGCGTCCTGAGGACTGATAAACCCAAATCCTTTGAGTTCATTGAAAAATTTAACGGTTCCTGTTTGCATTCTTTTTCTTATTAAAATTTAGTAAATCTACGCTTATTGAATGAGCTATCCTATTGATTTTCAAAGTATTTTCAATGGCGTCTGTTTCGCTGCTTTTTCTTAGCGGTTTACCTAACTATTTCGTCGACTTGTAATCTTTTTAGTCGTAATTGCGTTTGAAAAGTACTATGCAGTTGCATGTGTGCTAATTGGCAGTCAAATGCCCTGCTCATGATTGACTACCTCGACGCCACCCGTACCAAGCAGCAACGTAGTGGTTCCCCTTTTTTTATCCTCCACGGCCTCGGGGCTAGTGCTTTGGGTCAATCGGTAAGGCGTAATCGGGCAGATTCCAGTTATTGGTAAGTAAACGAACGGCTCCCGGTTCAATCCCATTTCGTTGATGAGACCGCGATTGACTGCTTTGTTTCCTGTATCACATACGAAGCAATGACGGCCAACTGGCACCGACTGAGATACTTTCTCGCTCAATATCACCAACTTCAGGCGTTCAGATAAGCTTTTTTTTCTGTTTGTTCCTGGCCCGCGAGTCCGGCGTAAGTAGCTGGGTTTACCCGCAACCGGATTCAAATTCTTAATGATTCACTTTAGTTCCGCCGGGTACTGCCTGTGTGGTAAAAATTAAATCACTCAATATCCCTGTCATATGAAAGAAACGTCAAAACTAACAGCAAAAGAACGTCAGCAAGCCAGTCATCAACTGCTCGAAGCCAGCAAAAAACCTTATTTAGTGCGCGACATGCCCCGTACTGTTCTGTATCTGACGGCTGAGCAGGCCGCTAAACGCCAGGACTTGATTCCTCAGTTTGGTCTTTGACCGCATCGAATCACTCATTCAGGCTTACCGATCCCATACATATCCTGTCTGCCGGTTTCATTGAGGCATCCTTGCCCGACGAAGCCATAATACACCAGAGAGAAGCGAGTGGGGAGGAAGTGCGTTTATCGTGTAAAGCCAATCCGGCCAACCCAATCGGCTACGGCCACTTCATGTGGCTTTCACTACTAAGCCAATTGATTACCATCAGGCCCTGTTACGCCTGTTGAAAAGCATACTGTTTCCCGGTGGAACTTCATCCGTTATGATCGATGAAGTTTATCCGCAAGAAACGTCAAAACCCATCGATATGGCTTATACTACTCATGAATTGAATACCGACCTCCGCCGAGTACACGTGCTGATGGATTCGCCCTTGTTTGAGCGCGGGTCATCGGAAATGGCTCCCTGGAGACCCGCCTTTATCGACCTTATCAGGCTTTTGCATGGCATACTTGCCCAGGCACAGGAACTGAATAAGCGGGTTGATTTTATGGATAACGTTGGCATAAATGGAAAAATTCAGGATATTACTTCCTTAGTCGACTGGCTGAACGAGCATCTTCCGACGGTAACGACCGACCAGCCGGGGCAGTTAGCGGCCAATCGCCTGAACCGGTACTTCGATCAGGGGACTGGTTATTTTTCTAATGGCTGTTTTTTTACGGTTGGTTTCGATGATGAGCTTGCCTTTTTTCTTGATGATCAACGGATCTATTTGAATCGGCATATTCGGCGAGCGATAGACATAGTGGAAAAATTGGCTCTTTCCGAGAATCGCCCTACTGCGTAATCAATAATCATTCACTAAAGCATACTACTCATGACCAGGCAAACCTATGTTGAGAAAGCAGCCCAATGGGCCAGCAAACATGGTTTTTTAGACATAAAGGCGAATGTAGAAGGGTACCAGAAACCGATTGCCTATGGCCGTCAACAGGATGGTCAATCATTCACGCCGGACGTAACCGGTAGTCAATTCGATCAAAAGTCATATTTTGAAGTGATTCTTAAAACCGATGATGTGGCTTATCTGCTTTCGAAACTGAAACTGCTTCATCAACTAGCTACTTCCCAGGGTGGCCGACTTTATTTGATGGCTCCTAAAGGCCATTTGCCATTTGCCAAAACGCTGATTGCGACGAGTCGTGTTGTGGCCGAGGTAATCAACTTACAGTAGAGACCGGCTGGGAGCGTGTCTGCAGTACACCAATTTTTTCGGTGTGAGTCCGTAACTAAACGCAGATCACGATCGATACACATCGATCATCGGGCCGCTACGGATAGCCCGATGTGTGAGCCATTCCACACCTGACCAGGCAGTAGGCTTCAGCATCGCCCCGAGTAGTCATACGTCCTAAGCAATCCAGTAACAAAATCCTACACGTTAGGCAAAAAAGCGTACCTGGTCGTCTGGTATCCTTCTGTCGATCAGTGAAATCGGCTTGCGGCTGGTTTGCTGTTCACCTACCTGCCGCCGAACGGGCCTTGTCCCGCCAATCGCTCATTCGATTCAGTAAGTGTTGCCGATGAGCGAGTAACTCCTCCAGATGCATCGAAAGGAGCTCGTTGCGGGCTTGGAGCTGTACGATACGTGTCTTGAGCGAGAGACAATCCCGGTTGAATTGCTGGCGCACCTGGGTGTTTTTTTGAAGCATAGCCTGCCGGTTCATGGGGCCTGACGGAAAAGGAGCAGCTTGACCGACAGCTTCGCAAACAGGAGCGGAGAAGGAACTCAGTGTGAACTGATTACATAGATAACCTGATATTCGAAAATTAGTTGTGTATAGCCTAACATTTATTCCGTTCACGGGTTGTTTTTATCGTGAAAGATTCGTTCGCCAAGAGCACTAAGGCCATTGTGGAAGCCATCAAAAGCAAGGCCGCTGCTTACCGACTCCGGGATAAAGCCGTATCGAAGCAGGCCTGTCTGGCCAAATCGATGGTCGAAGAAGCCATCCGAAAGGCAGAGACGTCAAAAAAGCGGATGGCCGACCTAAGCCTGCAGTTACAAAAACTGCAGGCGCGAATCGACTATTTGCTGGAAAAACACGAACCATAGCCAGTTACAGCGGCTACAAAGTTTCGGTTCACCAATTACTCATCGAACTTTTAACGAGCTTCCGGCGTAGCCGGCGTAAAAAAATTGACCAGATTACCATCCGGGTCTCTAAACAACAGCGATCGATTGCCCCAGGGCATGGTCGTTGGCGGCTGTACGATGGCGGCACCCAGAAACTCAGCCAATCTCTCATACTCGGCATCTACGTCCGAAACGCGAAATTCGAGGATGGCTGACTGATTACGGGCAGCCTGGGCGATTCCGTCGCCCCCGAACGGTTGTAGGGTGCGGGTGCTACCGATGGCCAGGGTGGCCGAAGGCGTATGCAGCTCAGCGAAATCGTCGGTATACTGAGTCAGGGATGTACCCGTGATCTGCTGGTAAAAACGAACCAGTGGCTTGATATCGCTGGTGATGATTCGAACGGAGGTAAAATTCATGTGCTATCTGTCGTTGGTTTGACCGACGCAAACTAAAAGCCGTTCACTGACAACCCTATGTCAGGATGAATCCTAGGTCCTGAAAAATAAACTCACGGCCGATCACCTGACGAGCTCGTTGGCTAAGGCTTTGGTATAAGGGTCGCCTGGACTGACGACGGGTTGAGCAGGGCTTCCAGTTTGTCGAGTCGGGCTTGCGTAGCCTGCTCACGCTGTTTGGCTTGAGTCAATTAGGCCTTGAGTTGATTGACCTCCTGAATCAGCGCCTGAGTGGCAATCAGATTCACGCCATCGAAATCCGCCTGATTGATGGAGGTGTCTTCGCCAATCGTGCCCAGCTCATCATGCCCAAAGGCAGCAAAAAAATCCTGGGCCATCGGGCCATAGTGTCGGTATCGTCGGGCGTCCTGGCCTTTATAATTCCAGCTGCCCAGGCGCATCCTGGGGATCTTTTGCAAAAACGAGGCCCCCTCTGCCTTCCTGAAATTTTCCTTGCGGGTGGAGTCGGAAAGGGTTGTCCAGGCATTGCCACCTGCCGCTAGCTGCACCCCTACGGCTATACTCTGGCTGGACGGGGCACTACTGTAAAGCATATAACCGCCACTAAAGCGCATCATCATCTGATAAGGTTTCTGGTTGGCATAGACAAACCCGGTGGCATAGTCGCCGATGATGAACGAGCCAACCTGACTATTCGTCGATACGTTCGCCCCGAGCGCGGTAGAAGCGTAGCCACTAGCTCTGGTCTGAAACCCCAGGGCCGTGGAATAATTGCCGGTCGCTTTGGTATTGTAGCCAGTAGCGACTGAGTATTGTCCGGTGTTAACCGTATTCCAATTGGCATTATCTACGTAGCCCGCCCGCAGGGCGGCTTTATCGGCGTACCAGATCAGTTTATTGGTGTTGCCGGCGTTCGTTAGATTTTCGCCGAACAGCACATCCCTGCCGGTGGCTACGTTAAAAAAGGCTTTGGGGGTAGTAGTGCCAATACCGACCTGAGCATACAGATCAGCCCAATTTATGACCAGACAGACCGCGAGGACAAGGTGTTTCATGATGAAAAAAAATTGAAGGATACGTTTGTGACTACCGCCAGGAAGGTACCGTGGACATTTCCTGTTTTCCGGGCAATAGCCTACCTGCAGGTAAGTTGGGCCTGTTTAGAATAAGCAGGGGTAAGTTTTGAGCGAACGGTCAACGAAAAAGCCCCGACGAGCGCCGGGGCCTTTATGATCGGTGTGGGTGTCATGCGTACTATATAAGACGGGGTTACCGTCGGGCAGGATACGCTTGGCACCCACACCGATGTCGACAAGAGCAGGTAATTTCAGCGGATACTATTGCGCTTTTGCCTGTCTTCGTTTGTTCAATAAAACAACCCTGGCATAAATAAGCAAAGTGCTATTCGATCGATACCATCAGCTCCCTGCCGACCAAACGATCGGTAAGCAACTCCTCCAGGGCGAAGTCCATCTGCGCCTGCCCCAGCCACCGGGGTAGGGTTATTTCCAGAAAGTGCATCAGGCAGGGATAGCCCGCCAGCTTCTGCAGCCGGATGCTCCTGAACCAACTGAGCGAGACCAACTCGGCCGCCCGGTATTGAGGGTGATTAGGATAGCTCACAAATGCCCACTGCTTATCCGGTGTCAGAAAATGAATACAGAGCTGTTGCGGGGTATCCGCAAAGGTTGGATACGTGTACTGATAAAAGCCTGGTACTACATGAATAAAGCGCATAAATAATCAATCATCTGATAGGGATGCGTCAAATATACATATATACTTTTAAGATTGGTTTTTGTTACCCAGGGCTTAATAGGGTAACTAAGAAAGATAATAATCAGGTGATGTTTCTGCCTGAAACAGTTGACAAAACGCTGTAGCAGGAATCAGTAGTGGGCTATTCTGCCAATCGCTCGGGCGGCTATGGATTACTCAAAGAGACCGTATAGTATAAGAATAGCCCCGTTGGATAACTATTTTAACGTTTATTGATACTACAATTACTTTACCGTTAACCCCGTAGGTTCTCCAACCAGACTCATCTAATAACCACCCAACAGCATGGACCTGATTGGGTTTTTTCACTGAAAAATGTTGGAGACAAACGTAGCAAGTAAAAAGCGGAACCGCCCCGCCACCATTCAACGTATCGTAAAAGCTCTGGAGCACATTCTTGCTCAGGAAGGCCTGGAAGGGGTCAACGTCAATGCGATCGCCCAAACGGCCGATGTAAGCAAAGTGCTGGTGTACCGTTACTTCGGCAGTGTTGAAGGCCTGTTGGAATATTACATCCGGATGGGGAAGCTGGTTCCTCATTATGACCCGGGCTGGTTAGCCCAACTGCGTCCGGTTGAACCGTCAGACATGGCCCGTGTCTGGTCTTCGCAGACCCTGGAGTTGTTTCGGCGGATGCGGGCCTGCCGGGGTAGCCGTGAGTTACTCAAAGCCAGTGTCAGGGAAAAGACCCCCCTGGCCGAAGCGGTAAGTCGCAACCTGGATGCGGAACTGACAAATCTGGTCAATCAACTGGCTTTTTTAGAAGGGGGCGATTACCAGGCGATTTCGGCCATTATGCTGGGCGCTTTATCGTATCTGACTATTCAGGCTCAACTCGATCACCCGGTCATCGGAATCGACCTCCGCAGTCAGGAAGGCTGGCAGCGGATCGAAGCGGCCACCACCACCATCTACAAAGCCCTAAATCGGTCGGCCCTGGAGTTGCCGACGGCCAAGCTGGTACTCAAACAGGCCACCCAGCAGGTCAGTGTCTGGTAAAAAGGCTTACTCGCCGGCCTGGTCGTTAGTGGGCTGCTCATAAACCCCGAGCCGACGGATCCATCCGGTCTTTTCATTCGCTAAAACGTACTACTCAAGGGCCCTGCCAACGTTGGCAGGGCCCTTGAGCGTAAATGGCCGCAGGTTTGGCGAACGACTGGCTGGCTACATTTTCGGGCATCGGGTCAGGAAAGCACGACAGGTGGGATGCCGCCATTGGCGTCTAACTGGCCGAAATAAGCCGCGGCATCAGCTTCGCCACGGGCGAGCATGCCTTTCATCTCGTCGGGATCGAAACGCAAACCACCCGGACCTCCTCCCAGGGGCGTTTTGGGCCGGATGATATGAAGGTGGCTGGCGATGCGATCGGCAAATGGATTCGGCTGCTGGGGCGGATCCAGAATCGTCTCGATGGTTGCCGCCGGGATACCTGCCGCTACCATACCATCCCGTACGGCCAAAAAGTAATTCGTTCCGCGGCTTAGTATATCGGGTACCCGAACGTCGTTCAGATTGACATCGTCCGAAAATATGTCGATCGTGCGCTGTAGCACGCCTATCAAATCGTTCGGATTGGTACTTTCGTCAGCCTCGGGTACTTCGGGCGAAAGCAGTATGGCCAGCACTTCATCGGCTCCCGCATCGAGCGCTACCTGTATGGCGGCATATTCCCGTACTCCTCCATCCACAAAATGACGGGCCGGAGCGGGAGGATCGGACCGGATTCGTACGGGTTCCAGAAAAAACGGCTGGTGGCTGGAGCCCAGGATGGCATCGACTAAGTCATTCCGACTGGTAATGGTTCTCGTTGTGTATACCGGCGGCCGGGCGGCCAGGGGCTGGGTCGTGAAAATGAACGATTCGCCCGTTTGTAAGCAAACCGATGATAGGCCTATCTGATGCGAAGCTGACCGGATGGAGTTGAATCTGGTCGTATCGAACACGTTGTCTATCAGGGAGTCCAGGCCTAAACTGTTGAATAAACAACCGCTTTGCAGCAGCGACAAAGCGTCGTGCGTGACTAACAGATTGTCTGTAGTCGAGCCGGTATAAAACTGAATTAACAGCTCAAGGTCACCGAGCGCAGCAAGCGGCACTATCAGTGCCCCGGTACTCGTTCCCATGTAAATCGAAAAGCTAAACTGACCAGCCCAAAAAAATTCAGGACGTTTGTGTTCTTTGATGTACTTGAGGACGCCAACGGCGTAAGCCCCTTTGCAACCACCACCGCTAATGACCAGCGCCTTTTTCATCGTATTGCCGTTAATGATTGGTTTGAAAACTCTCTTCCGGCCGCTGACCGATCAGGTTATAACTTAACCCCAGTTGCCCCCAGGTCGAACCGTGCCCGTACTCCCGGTGTACTTTCACGGAGACGCCGGCCCGCTTGAGCAGTTCAGCTGTCAGGCCAATGCCATACAGCCGTGCAGCCCGGGTAGCCCAGAGGTGTTCGCCAAACACACTGATGTTCGCAAAGACCAATGGCTTCGGAATCCCCCGAATTCTAAACCCCAACGCTTTCAGTTTATACGAGATTTTTGGTCCGGCGTAGCCGATCCACTGCTCGCCGTTGTCGGGTTCGACGCCCGTATAAGCGGCTCCCAGCGTGGCGCCCAGCCGCCAGCTATGGGGCAGGGTAGCCTGCGGGCTGAGCTGAAGCGAAAACAGGGCTTTTGCCTGCCGGGAAGAAAAGCCCATGGCACCCTCGACAGGCAAAACCGCTCGCCGGTTAAATTCAGCGAAATCGGGAGGGGCAGGTCGTCGGGGACCCACCGCCGGGTCTTGAGCCTGGATGGACATAACGCTCCAGCCGACCAGGAAAAAAATTTGCCGTAAGTGTGTACTGCACAGCATGGGTTATCGGATTTGATTGGGTACCGTTTTCGGTAAGAAGTATCAAAATCAAATGGATCTGATAAACAAAAGTCCTGTTAATAACTAAGCTGCACAACAGGTGAAATACCTGATTCAATACGTAAATACCCTGATTAATAGAGCGATACCCGGCGGGCGGTGAACGAGTGAGCTGGTGTCGTAAGCGGGTCGCTGCGACGGACTGGCTGCGTGTGCCAATCCGGACTGCCTGTTAGCCGATAATTTCATGACGATAACCGCCAGTCTGGCCTCGGGGTCGACGCCAGGACGAATGAAGGAAGACAGCTACCAACAGGGGGTCCTGTTGATCGACTTACTCCTTCGGTTGCCGGTAGAGACGGGTGCCTGCCGTAGCCCCGTTGTCTCATTTCTCGCCCTGAATCAGACAGATCGGATTAGTGGGTGGGTTAGTTTCCAACGGGAGCCGACGACCTGGAGGCTTTTTCGGCGGTCCAGAAACAGGCGGTCGGTAGGGTCGTCCGACACCGCTTCGGTGAATTGAGAAGTCTTTTGCCCACTACGTTGAGATCATGGCACAAACCCAGTTGACGAAACCCATTCTGTATGTCGGTACCTATTCGGTTCGGGGCAGCGAAGGCATTTATGTATTTGCTTTCGATCCGGAAAAAGGTACCGCTGCGCTTCAGCAAACAATCGCGAACGGCAAGAGTCCGTCTTTTCTGGCCATTCATCCTTCTGGTCAGTATCTGTATGCCGTTTATGAAGACGACGACCACGGCCAGGAACATTCAGGAAGCATCAGTGCCTACGCGATCGATCCTGAAACTGGCCAGTTACGCTTCCTGAATCGGCAACTGACCCACGGCCAGGCCCCCTGTCATGTGAGCCTGGATCGAAGTGGCAAACTAGCGTTTGTTTCCAACTACGGCAGTGGCAGCCTGGCGGTACTCCCTGTTTTGGCGGGTGGTTCATTGGGTGAAGCGCGTCAGCTTATCAGGCATACCGGCAAAGGAACCGATGCCGAGCGCCAGGATGCCCCTCATGTCCACTCCGCCATTGTGTCGGGCGATAATCGGTTGCTGTATGTGTCGGACCTGGGAACGGATAAGGTCTACGTGTACCGGATCGACGAGGAGTCGGGCAGCCTTGGCCCCAGTTCCGCAACGCCCTACCTGCCCGTGTCGGCCGGTTCGGGCCCCCGGCTGACGGCCGTCCATCCCCAGGATGAGTGGCTCTACAGCATCAAAGAAATGAGTTCGACGGTCGCTGTGTTCCGACGGGATCGCCGGACCGATGCGATTGAATTGGTGGACGACGATGTTCCGTTTTTACCGGAAACGTATTCGGGCGAGCGTTCAGGGGGCGACATTCACCTGGACAGCAGGGGGCAGTATCTGTACGTAACCAACCGGGGAAACAACACGCTGGCTATTTTTTTACGGGGCGACGAGGGGAGGCTGACGCCATGTGGCCTGCACTACACCGGTGGCGAAGAACCCCGTAATTTTCTCGTCGATGAACCGAGCCAGTACGTACTGGTCGCTCATCAGAAATCCGACACTATTACGGTTTTTTCGCTCTATCCTGGCCGTGGAGAATTGAAAGCCACGGGCGATCAGCTAGCCGTTCCATCGCCCGTGTGCCTGCTCATGCATCGGGGGCGATGAGCACCTGAACAAGGACTGTAAATGGCCCCGAACGGAATGGTTTTTTCTTGGATAATCCATTGGAATTGTGTATCTTAGAGCAAACAACACTTACTAAGATCATGCCATCTCGGCCCACGTATAGTCTGGGAAAAATCAGAAAGTGGCGGCTCATTTTTCGCAACCACTGGTCCAATCATTTCAACGAAAACTTCGTCTTTATCCTGGGAAGCACCTGGCAGACCTACAAGCTGAAAGTGTACCAGGTGGGCTTGTTCAACTTTAGCTTATGTCTGATGATCGATGCCGAAGGATGAGGTAAACGACCTGGTTCGCTACACCCCGGTGAAGCTTGAAAAGGGCAACGGCTAGTGACCCAGGGGCAGGCGGCCCTGCTTCCGATCGATCCATTGACGATTGGTTTGAAGCGGGGCTGCTGCCTGAAGACCAGGCTTAGAGATTAGGGACCAACTATATAGCCAGTACGTGAAGGTACGTATTCGCAAAAAAGGTGCTTTGATCAGTTGAGCTGCCACTGCTCGACCAACTGACCAAAAATGGTAAGAATGTGATCCAGCGTCGGCGGCTTGGTGAGAAAACCATTGGCCCCCAACTCCAACGCTTTTTCCTGATCTTCGGGCAGGGAGGACGTGCTTAATACCACAACCGCCAGATCCTGGTACGATTGATGAGATCGTAGGAGCTTTAGCGCTTCGAATCCATTCAGCCTGGGCATGTTCAGGTCCAGAATGATCAGGTCCGGAAGGGTGTCAGTACTTGCCAGGGCGGGCAGCAGTTCTTCGCCGTCGGCCAGGAGCCTGACCAGAACGGGCGGGATTAGCTGCCTGAAGGCGGCTTCGAACAAAAATTGATCATCCTCATCGTCATCGACAATCCAGATACGTGGCATTTTGATGCTAGACATAACTAAGTCACAGGGGTAGGTCCGTTACAGAAATAAATATGAAAGCCAGAGACAGGGTGGGGCAGCATAGTCACACGGGCAGATAGACGCTGAAGGTTGCCCCCCGGCCCGGCTGACTGCTGGCTGTGATGTCTCCTCCGTGCGTTACCGCTACCCGTTTGCAGATAGCCAGCCCAATGCCCGTGCCGGCAAATTCACTTCGGTTGTGTAGCCGCTGAAAGACCTGAAAAATTCGGTCCTGGTATTTCTCATCGAAGCCAATCCCGTTATCCCGAACATCGATCCGGTAATATTGCCGGCTGATCCGCGATGGCTTTACCGATGCCGGTAGATCGACGGCTTCGACGCGCCGGACCGTGATACGAATGACCGGAGTAAAACCCGGCTGATGAAATTTTAGCGCATTGCCGATCAGATTCTGAAAAAGCTGTTGTAACTGCATCGGGTCGCCGGCTATCGTGGGCAAGTGATCGATCTGAATGCTGGCCCCGCTTTCCTGAATTCGCAGGTCCAATTCAGCCACGACAGCGTTCACGACCTCGTCGAGCGACACCGAATCGCTGGTGTCACGCTGAGTAGACAGGCGCGAAAAATTCAGCAAATCCCGAATCAGGATAGACATTCGATTAGCCGCCGACTGCATTCGGTCCAGATAAACATGTTCTTCGCTGGATGCGGAGGCATAGCGGGTTTTCAGCAGATCGCCGAACTGCTGAATTTTGCGCAGGGGCTCCTGCAGATCGTGGCTGGCCACGTAGGCAAACTGTTGAAGGTTCTCGTTGGAGCGGAGCAGCAGCCCATTGGCTTGTTCCAGTTCTTCGTTAATGGCCGCATACTCCTCATTGTTGGCTTCCAGTTCTTCGTTGTTGGCCGCCAGTTCTTCGTTGGCAGCGGCCAGTTCTTCGGTGCGTTGCCGCACCAGTTGTTCCAGGGCTTTCTCGGTCTGCTTGCTGAAGGTGATGTCGGTGGCCAGTGCAATGATTCCGAGCACGGTTCCGTCCTGCGATTTGTGAGGGGTATATACCATATGCAGCCATCGGTCCTCGCCCAGTCGGGTGGGGGCTTGCATTTCAAACACCTCAGACCGACCCGCGTAGGCAATGGCCAGATGGGGAGCTACCTGCCGATAGGTCGTTTCGCCCAGAAATTCCCGAACGGTTTTTCCCCGTAGCTCCCCGGCGCTGACCTTGAACCAGTTCATAAACGTCAGGTTGTAAGACTGGTAACGCTGTTCTTTGTCCAGGTAAAATATCATGGCCGGCACCGTGTTGCTGAGCAGGTTAAGGTGAGCCTCGCGTTCGATCAGCTGAGCGTGGGTTTCTTCGAGATGCCTTCGCGCGACAACCTGCTGGGTGACGTCGGTTGCTACCACGAGTATACCGGAGATTCGATTGTCGGCTTCGCGCTGGGGCTGGTAGGTAAGATCTACATAGATGGTTTCCAGTCGATTGTTTCGCATAATATCGATGGATACTTCATTGGCCATGTAGGGCTTGCCCGTCTGAGCGACTTCCCGCATGAGGCCATCGAACCCCTGGCCCTGGAGTTCAGGCAAGGCGTCCAGAAACGATTGGCCCACGAGTTGCTCCGGCTTTCGCCCAACCAGATACCCGTAGAACGGATTCGCCATTTGAAATACCAGATCAGCCCGGTCGACAATGGCAATTGCCACCGGCGACACTTCGAACGAGGTCAGGACCTGACGCTGGATTTCTTCCGCTTTTTGCCGCCCGAGCACTGTCCTGGTGGTTTCGGTGCAGGTAACGAATACGCCCGCTATTTCATTCTGGTCGCCGTAAGCCGGACTGTAGCTAAAGGTCCAGTAAACATCCTCCAGTTGGCCATTTCGATAAATCGGGATCAACTGATCTTCGCTCCAGGACGCTTCTCCGCCGGCCAGCACCTTATCGATGAGGGGCTTGATAATCGGCCAGGTTTCAGCCCACACGCGGGCCCCCGGTTCGCCCAGCGCCGACGGATGTTTACCGTCATTGCCCAGGCTGGGCCGGTACGCATCGTTGTAGAAACAAACCAGCTCCGGACCCCAGAACAGAAACATCGGAAACCGGGAATGCAGCAAAACGCCCACGATGGTTCGTAAGCTTTGTGGCCACTGGTCGGGCGTTCCCAGAGCCGTTTTAGACCAGTCGAAGTGGCGGGTAAGTTCGCCCATTTCTCCGCCACCCTGCAGAAAGGGGTAATGTTTGTCCGAGTTGGTTACTTTCACGATAAAAAGAATTCAGATAGGGCCGCTATCGGCCCCTTACAGGCTACCCGAAGAGGATGAGGAGTGTCTCGATCAGCAGATGCACCGAGAAAGATGTCGCCCACTATTGAACTAGACTCCCTGAACGCGAAAATGTTTGCAGGAATTGACCGGACGTGCTGATTGCTTCGAGCATGGGCTATTGAAAGCATCGGCGGTATAAGCCGTAAAAGCGCATACCGCTCAACGAGCGTCAGGTGAGAAAAGTGGCTGGTGTTTGGGGAATATACGGCCACAACGCTCGTGAGCCCGGGCGCTGGGAGGTCCTGGCCATCTTAGACCAGTGGGAAGTAGGTTGCTGAAGCTGTGTTGAGATTTCGTCGCTACGGCCGGAGTCAGGGTCTTCTCCATAGCGACGAAAAAGGGTAGAAAAACGCTCAGGGAGTTGGTGCACTGGCTTCTTCGAAAAGCCGCATCGCCAGTAGTCCAGTGCCCACCGCCCCACCGGCCCGTAGCGCGGCCGCAATGAAAACGGTTTCGGCAATTTCTTCCCGGGTGGCACCGGCCTCGACAGCGTTGTTGATGTGCGACTCGATGCAGTAGGCACATTGAGTCGTCAGGGCTACTGCTACCGACATCAGCTCCCGGTACTTGACCGGAATGACGCCATCTGCCCGCTCGGCCGTATGCTTGAGTTTCAGAAAGGCAGCTGCTTCTTTAGGAGCCGAATTGATGAGTTTGTCCGTATAGGCACGGTCTTTGGGGCTTTGGTATTCGGTCATGAGCATTTAGGATTAGAACTGGGGCGCCGTCGTTCGGTAGGTCGATGGCGCCAGACAAGGTAGAAAGAATAATTCGTTTGTGGGCATGAAGCCGCTACTGGCTGGGGCAGGCCATAATCGTTCCCCGTTCCCGTTGGGCGGGCTGGTCGGCCGGTTGTCGCCCGCTGCGGGGTATAGCCCCGGCAGGAATGTACACTAATCGGTTCAGGGTCAGCCGTATAGGCTGAATCTGCTGGTACGTAAAACTATTGTGAGGTACGTAATAATCCATTGTATAGTCTGAAACAAAGGGAATCTTGCTACAGGTATATTTCAGGCCGTACCCATCTGCATGAGATTCCTTGTGTTGGGCTACATCCGGAAACGCGGCCGGACCCGTACAGCCATTGTCGAATGTATGCATCAGGCCAAAGAAGTGGCCCAGCTCATGGTCCAGGGAGGGAAACGAATCCTCGTTTACAATAAAAATAGCCGGTATTTCGTAACTCTGCCAGGTCTGATGGCTGGTCTGCTCGCAGGTCAGCGGAGAACCCGTCAGACTGCGGGGAATATACGAGTACGAATAGTCGGGTCCGTAAATCCGTGCCCAGTCTACACGCAAGAACACGTTGATGTACTGCTGGGGGCACCAGCGCCGGACCACGCGGCTAACGGACGCGACTGCCGTATCGACACTCGGCGGATTATCGAAGGCCAGCTGGTCCAGGCCGGGTACGGCCAGCGGCCGACCATCCGGATCGGTCGTGGCTGGAACAAACTCCATGTAAGCATCGGCCTGATTGGGATCGGCCGATGGTTTTCTGGCCCGGAAAGTTCGGTTGACTTCAGCCAGAATACGGCTCGGATCGATCCGGGATGGATTGGCGCTTTTGGGTATATGGATAATCACCGGGAACCTGACAAGGTCATACGACAGGGGTTTGCGGGCCGTCACCGGTAAAACATTGGATTGCTTTCCCCATAAATTGGCCTGCAGGGTATACGGCCCTTCGTGCCCCGCTTTAATATACCGATGCTCCTGCTGGGCGACTCCATTAGCCGTCAACTGGATGGGGAACGCATAGTCCAGCGAGTCCAGCACGTTTCCCTGCTTATCGATAAGCGTGTAAACAAGCGGTAACCGACTCGTCGAATCCGCATTGACGAACGGCACCGCAGTTGTCAGGGTAAACTCACGAATGAGGTCGACGGCTTTTCCTGCAGTCAGGGTTAGCTGGTTATCGCTGGACCGGTTGCCTATTTTGGCCGTGAACGTAAATTGGCCTGCCTGCCGGAAACGGTACGTATTGCCCTGTATCGGAATGCCGTTGACTAAAAACTCAGGCGTGACGGTTGGCGTAACAAAAAAGCCCTTATCGTCGAAGAAATACACCTGAAAGGAAACCTGATCATGGGCCGTGTCTTCCAGGAAATAAACGGGAAGTGGCCGTTTATTCTGGCTTAAAACCAGTTGCACATTAGCCACGCCCGGCAGGACATCCTCTTTGGGACGACAACTTCCGGCAAGGAGCATCAGCCAGGCCAACAACGGCAGATAGAACAGAGTGAAGAAGCTTTTCATCGGATCATCTCGCACTTACGTTGAAGTAAGGGGTAAGGCTTATTCACACCCCCTTGTCAGAAGCCGCGGCTCATCGTTACCTACTGCGTGCCGCGTGCAAGCCAGCGTTCACCAAATCGACCGGCATAGCCGGTAACTCAGTTTGCCCGGTCAGGGCGCGGCAAAAAATAAGCCCGATAGTCTTTTTCGTCGGCGGAATTGGCTGCTGACATAAGGCTGTCACCTGCCCACGTTTTCTTTGTATCGTTGATACTATCGTCAACGGCCAAACTAGTCAAAACATGGAAAACACCAGTCAAGTAGAACCGGCACTCGACCAGATGGTCTTAACGTCTGAGCAACTTCTCGAACATTGGCAGGGGCACCGTCGCCTGACCCGCAAACTGATCGAGGCTTTTCCGGCCGATCACTACGTTTCGTATTCGCTGGGTGGGATGCGGCCCTGCTCGGATCTGATAGCGGAGATACTGGGTATGGGCGGAGCGGGCATGCGGGGCGTTGTCACCGGTCAGTGGGAAACGTTTCAGCCACTGACGGCCAGCTCGAAGGCGCAGGCGCTGGAGCAATGGGATCAGGTGACGGAACAGATCGATGCGCTTTGGCCCCAGATTCCGCCAGCTCGCTTTCAGGAGGTCGACGTAGCATTCGGGCAGTATAAAGGCACCATTTACTGGTTCATTCTGTACGTCATCGACAATGAGATTCACCACCGTGCTCAGGCGTATGTGTACCTGCGCAGCTTGGGCATCGAGCCGCCCGCGTTTTGGGATCGCTCCTGATAGTAGATGTTTAGGCTGGCCTGAACCAGATGCTCCTGGTTCAGGCCAGCCCCATAATTTGATAACAAAAAGTTTACAATTGCCACCCCCTGGACGTCGTACCTTTATCGATTCGGGCTTTTACCTGGTAGCCATGCTGCGATTTTAGTTGTGGCACGGCTACCAGGTAAAAGCCTGCCCTTTCATCTAACCGGTAAAGAATGTGGTTTCTTTTCGCTACGGGAGCCTGGCCGCTACCTTACGCTTCCTGATCAAAAGGGGGGCTGGCTCACTGCTCGTCGTTTGCCTGTCCATTAAGGGATTTAGTCAGCCACTCAGCCAAACCGAACAGGTATCCCGGCAGTACCCCGACTCCGCTTATCGGCTGATCAAACATCAGCTGGACGAAGCCGTCGATCAGCAGAACAGGCCGACGCAGGGCGATTACCTCCAGCAACTGGGGCTACTGTTTTATCATCAGGGGAGTTACGCCCAGGCGATCGATTTTCTATTGCAGGCGCAGAAAATCTTTGTAGAGGCTGCTGACGAAAACCGCCTGGCCCGCAACCGAAACGAATTGGGTACGGTCTATTATTACAACGAGCAGGTCGGGAAAGCCCTGATGCAGTTCAACGAAGCGCTGGCGTTTTATCGGCAGCACCGCAACGCCATCGGACTGGCGCAGACCTACGCCAACCTTGGGCATATCTACGAGAAACGACAGGCATCTCAACTGGCTTTTCGCTACCAGCGCCTGGCCTTGCAGCATAGTCTGGTTGCCCGGGATACGGTGAGCCTGACGAAGATATACGAGAACTTGGGCAGTATTTTCGAAGACGAATCCCGCTATGATTCGGCGTATTACTACTATGAGCAGGCTTTGGGACTCGCCCGGCAAACTCACGATGAAATTGGGCAGATCGAGATTCTCAATAACCTGGGCGATACCTTTCGCAAAACGGGACACTATCAGCGCGGCCTGGCATTTTCTCGGCAGGCCCTGCACATGGCGCAGCAGAAACGAGAACTCTACCAGTTGAGCGCGGCTCTGCGGGATATCGCCAAAACTTACCGGGCGATGAACCGACCCGACAGCGCCTACACCTACATCGAACGCAGCCGCGACCTGACCGATGAGATCTACGCCCTCGAAAACAATCGCCAGATTGCTCTCCTGCAAACCCTGTATGAGGTCGAGCGGAAAGACAGCGAGATTGCCCGGTTGAATGCCCGGAAACAGATCGACGTAATCATTATAACGGCTGCCAGTATCGTGCTGGTGCTCATTGGCTCGCTGGGGGTGGTCATCATCAGTCGGCAGCGACTCAGGATTCGGAATGGGCAGGCCCTCAACCAGCGCAATCAGGAAATTTATCGTACCCAGCACGAGCTGATACAGGCCGAGCTGAAAAACCAGCAACTGCAAGAAGAAAACCTGAAAGCGCAACTGGCGCTGAAAAGTAAGGAACTGACGGCGCATACGCTGCAGATCATTCAGAAAAACCAGGTACTCGAAGCGCTGAAAGATGACCTGACGATGATTCTCAAAGACGATAAACGCGATCAGAAAAAGCAGCTTCGTCAACTTGCGCAAAAGATCGATCTGAGTTTCAGTCAGGACAAATACTGGGACGATTTTCGCAATATTTTCGATCAGGTCCATCCAACGTTCTTTCCGGCCCTGACGCGGCAGTTCCCCGACCTGACGGCCACCGACCTGCGGCTGATCGCACTGCTTAAAATGAACATTGCCTCGGCAGACGTGGCCACGTTGCTCGGTATTTCTTCCGACAGCCTACGGGTGGCCCGCTACCGGCTCCGTAAAAAGATAGGTCTGGCGGAAGGTGAGTCACTCTCGGCCTTCATTCAGCGCTTTTCGGCTCCCGCCTTGCTCACCGTCGAAACCGACCATATCTGAGCTATGTGTTGCGGTTCACATTGAGGAAACGGTTTGATAATAATAAGATAATGGTGATTCGGTCTATAGGTAATTGCCTTATAGTCAATTCGTTATAGGGTAGTTGTTCGACTTGTTGCCTGATTGCTTACGTCGTTTAGAACCCTGTTGCCTTTTTGCTAACGGGTCAAATTTGTCCGGTTCCCCGACGCACGTTCACCTTTGTGTTGTCAATCGAACGCACGGTCCGACGTGCTTAATTCGATAAACCGCGATGAAGCAACTGTTACTCTTTCTTGGGCTATTCGTAACGCTGAATGTATCGGCGGGCACCATTCGGGGACGAGCCGTCGATGCCGCAACGGGGCAGCCGGTGGTGGGGGCCACGATGGTTCTCGAAGATACCAAATTCTACAATGTGTCGGGGTTAGATGGTTCCTTTCAGATCAGAAACGTCCCCGCCGGAACCTACAAAATCCAGGTCAGCTACGTGTCGTACCAGACCCTGAGCCGCGAGGTCGTGATCGAGCATACCAGTCAAATCATTACCCTGAATTTGCCCCTGGAAACCGAAACCGACCGGCAACTCACCGAAGTGACGGTGAAAGCCCGACGCGACGGCGGCAGTGACCACACCGCCCGCGACCTCGAACGGAACGCCCTACAGGTCACCAACATCGTGTCGGGCCGGTCCATTGAGCTGTCGCCTGACTTGACGGTTGCCAACGTCATCCAGCGAGTGTCGGGTATCTCGATCGAACGAAACAGCAACGGCGACGGGCAATACGCCATACTGCGCGGGATGGATAAACGGTATAACTATACGCTGGTCAACGGCGTCAAGATTCCCAGCCCCGATAATCGCTACCGGTACGTGCCGCTCGACATTTTTCCTGCCGAACTGCTGGAGCGGCTGGAAGTGTACAAGGCGCTGACACCAAGCATGGAAGGCGACGCCGTCGGTGGGGCTATCAACATGGTGATGAAAGACGCTCCAAACCAGCTGACCGTGCTGGCCAATCTGGCAACGGGCTACAGTGAACTGTTCTTCAACCGTCCGTTCATCAGCTTCGATACGAAACATATCAACGCCCAATCGCCTTACGAGCAGTTCGGCAATCAGTACAGCGCCAAACCCACCGATTTCAACAAAGCCTCGTCGACCTACACGCGCCATAATCCACCGCCTAATCTGCTCGGTAGTTTTGCCATTGGCAGCCGGTTCTTCAACCAGCGCTTTGGGATCATGCTGGCGGGGAGTTTGCAGAACACGTTCAGGGGCAGCAACAGCCTGTTTTTTACTGGTGACGTAGCCGATACACTGCGGGGGGTAACCCTGACCAAACAAAGTGAACGGCAGTATTCGGAGCGGCAAACGCGCTACGGGCTGCATGCCAAGCTGGATTTTCGGCTGAATGAAGCGCACAAACTTCAGTGGTTCAACGGCCTCATCAGCCTGACCAACGAGCAGATCCGGGAAACTAAATCGACCGAGCTGGGCATTGGGGGCTTCGACCCGGTGCTGGGCAACGCTACACTCGGCTTCGAAACCCGCTCCCGACTGACCCAGCAGAAAATTTACAACAGCACCCTGCAGGGAACCCATCAGCTCAGCCCGGCCCTGAGCGCCAACTGGTCGGCGGTGTACTCGACGGCTACGAATGCCGTGCCCGACCAGACCTATGTACCGCTGCTGGGGACCCGCAAAAATTTTGTGGAGCAGCGAACTACCGTTCAGGATGGGCAGCGCCGGTGGGAACACAACACCGACACGGATCTGGCCGGTTACCTGAACCTGACGCTTAAAACAACCCTGGCCGGTGTCGACGTGGAATGGATGGCGGGTGGCCTGTACCGCGACAAGCAGCGGACGAATTTTTACAATAATTACACCGTTCGCCCTGCCAACCCCTTTGCCCAGTACGGCACGGATTTCACCGACTACAACCAGATTGCCTGGACCATCCAAAACCCGCTGGGGTCGGTAGCGTCGGCGCTCAACTACGACGCCAGTGAGCAGACCACTGCGGGTTACCTGCAATTCCACACGACGGGCCAGCCGCTGGAGGTTATCGGTGGGGTTCGGGTGGAGCATACCAACCAGGGTTACGCCATGAAATTCCCGATTGGTGAAGACAATCCGACCGGTAGCCAGATTTACACGGATCTGTTGCCGAGCCTGCACGTCCGTTACCGAACCAACGAGCAGACTAACTGGCGGCTTTCGTATTTCCGTTCGCTGAATCGGCCTGGCTTTTTTGAGATCGTACCGTACCGCATCGTGAACGAAGAATATCAGGAGCGGGGCAACCCGGCCCTGAAGCGGGCCATTGCCGACAATGTGGACCTGCGGTATGAGTTTTTCCCGCGGCCGCTGGAGCAATTCATGGTGGGACTGTTCTATAAGCACATCCAGGACCCCATCGAATACACGCTGCAGAAAGACGCGATCCGGGGACAGGATCTGTATTATGGGCCGGGCAATTTCGGGAACGCCACCAACTTCGGGCTGGAGGTCGACGCCATCAAATACTTCCGGCAGTGGGGCCTCAAAGCCAACTACACCTACACCAATTCCAGCATTACCACGCCTAAGTCGAAGCGGATTCGGAACGAGCAGGGCGATCTGGAAACCATTACGGTCAACCAGACCCGCCCGCTGTTTGGGCAGTCAGAGCATGTGGCGAACCTGTCGATTCTGTACAAAGACGCCGAGCACGGCTGGGATGCGCAGCTGGCCGGTAGCTATACTGGTGGCCGGATCAACACCGTCTCGCAGTTTGTCGATAACGATCTGTACCAGAAAGGTTTCGTGCAGATGGACGCGTCGGCGGAGAAACGGATCGGGAAAGCGAGATCAGGCCGGGCCCATCCAGGCGGGGGATTCCTGCTGTTTGTCAAGGCGAACAACCTGCTGAATACACCCACCGAAATTTTCGTCAACAACGTCAACAGCCGAAACACGGACGTGCCGAACCAGAACCTGTCGGGGAAGACCCTGATCCGGCGGGATTACTACCAGCGCTCCTACGTGCTGGGAATTCGGTACAAGCTCTAGGCCCGGATTGTGGGTGCTAAACGATGTAAGTGCCAATCACGAATGTATAACCAATCAATGACCATGAAACAAGTAATGATGCTGGTGGCCTTGTCGGCTGCTTTACTGGCAGGCTGTTCCAAAAACGACGACAACAGCAACCCAACCGTAAATCCAACCCCGACAGCCGTTGTGAAGGAGTCTGTTTCGGGCGACGTATCGGGCACCTGGACGAAAGGAAGTACCTACAAAATTACGGGTCACCTACAGATTCCCGCCAGCCAGTCGCTGGTGATTGAGGAGGGGGTGACCGTACTCTTTAGTGATTCGACCGTGAAACCCGAAGTGATCGTGCGCGGGAATCTGTACGTGATGGGTACGTCGGCCAATCCGGTCAAATTTACCGTGCCGGACGCCTGGAAAACCACGGCCAATCAATGGGGAAATCTTTGGGGAGGGATCATTGCCGCACCGAGTTCGGCCGAAATCCTGCTCGATAACGCCATCCTCGAATACGGCGGGGCGGTAACGACCGAGAGTTCGCCGTCGGTGAAAGCGAGCCTGTACAAAGCGGCCGCCGGGAACCACGTGCCCGCCATTTACTATTCCAACGTGAACGGGAAGCTGGTGATCGTTAACAGCCGGCTAAACAACCAGAACGAAGACGGTTTTTACATCGAAGGCGGTAAAGTCATTGTTGCCAATAACAAGATCTACACACAGGGCGTATCGGGTGGTGATGCCATCAACATCAAATCGGGTGTGCAGGCCGACGTGGCCTTTAACCTGGTGTATAGCCCGAATACCAACGCCATGAAACTATCGAATACGGGCGATCGGAGTCCGCAGGCCTACGTTGTGGGCTATAACAACACGATTATAAACGCGGGCTGGCGTCGACCGACTATCAAAGGGGGATCGATCTGGGTAGAAGCGGGTGTTCGGGCTGAACTCTACAATAACTTACTGGCCAACGACCGGTTTGGCATCAAGCGCGATCCGAAACTTACGGAAGATAACCGCTCGAAAGTAAGCAACAACCTGTACTACGGTGCGACTCAGGATGGAGTAACGGGCTTCCAGCCGTCGACCGAAATTCTGACCGGCACGAATGATCTGACCAGCAAAAACGTCGGCGATAACGATCCGAAATTCGTCAACTACCCACTTACGACCGATTCGAAAAACGCGTCGTTCAACACGACCTGGGATTTCCATTTGCAGAGTGGTTCGCCCGCTGTCGGCAAAGGCATCACGAGCTTCACCCGTCTGTATGCCGATGGGATTACCTTCGCCAACGGTACGGTCTATAAATCACCGGCCCCGTCGACCACGATTGGCGCGTTCGGTACGAATTAAGTGTGTAATACCGACCGTCCCGGTCGGGTGGATGTAAGTGACACGCCCAACCGGGATGATCGGTACAGTACCGAAACAAGCTCTATAAGAAACTGATGATTCATTCCGCAACGTCGACTTATCCGATACTGGCTGGCTTTCTGCTGCTGGTATCCTGCCAGCCCGACAAAGCCCAGTCGACAGCACCAGCGGGCGAAAAAACCGCCGTCGTTCGGCCGGTTTACATTACCGATACCGTCCGGCATGATACCGACGATCCGGCGATCTGGATCAACCCCGTCGACCCTGCCAAAAGCCTGGTCATCGGCACCGACAAAGATCAGGATGGTGGCCTTTATGTCTTCGATCTGAAAGGAAAAATCGTGAAGGAAGTTCATGATCTCAAGCGCCCGAACAACGTCGATGTAGCCTACGGCATGTCGCTCAGTGGTAGACCGACCGACATTGCTGTCACGACCGAACGGTTTACGCACAAGCTGCGGGTCTTCTCCCTGCCCGACATGAAACCGGTTGATAACGGTGGGCTGGATATGTTCGTGGGCGATACCGGCGAGGGCTTCCGCGACCTGATGGGTATTGCACTGTACAAGTTCCGGTCGGGCGTTCTCTACGCCATGGTCGGGCGCAAATCCGGCCCGACGGACGGTTCCTACATTGGCCAATATCGGCTTGACGACAACGGCGCGGGCCAGGTGAAAGCGACGTTAGTGCGTAAGTTCGGTACGTACAGCGGCCGAAAAGAAATCGAATCCATTGCGGTAGATAACGAACTCGGCTACGTGTATTACTCCGACGAAGGGGTAGGGGTGCGCAAATACTACGCCGATCCCGAAAAAGGGTCTCAGGAACTGGCGTTGTTTGCCAAAACGGGCTTTGCCGAAGATCACGAAGGCATTTCGATTTATAAGACCGGTCCTAAAACGGGTTTTATTCTGGTGTCGGATCAGGGCGCCAACCAGTTCCACATTTTCCGGCGGGAAGGCGAATCGGGCCGTCCTAACGAGCACAAACTGCTGAAAATCGTGAAAGTGGCCGCGCAGGTCAGCGACGGCTCTGAGGTGACGAACGTAGCTTTGGGAAAGCAATTTCCGCACGGACTGTTCGTGACTATGTCCGAAGGAAAAACGTTTCACTACTACCGCTGGGAAGACATTGCCGGCAAGGATTTGAAATAAGTAGTTAGGACTTTCATGTGAAGTACGTTAAGCCATGCCACGGTTCAAAACTGTGGCATGGCTTACGGCTTCTAGGAAAAGCTGAAACAGATTCCAGTAGAGTTGTCAGATAAAAGCATAACCGGTCGGGATTAGGCATAATCCGTTAATTTTGGCGATAGGAGCCTCCAACCGGCCGGGCTTCGATGCCCCTAAAAACGGATTTCCCAACTCATGCCCAATTCGATCAGGACTTATGAATTTAAGCCCGGCTTGCCCGCCGAGATCGAGCTGGTACCTATTTCGGCCCTGTTTCGCCAGCATCAGTCCAACGTGATTCAGCCTCACCGGGCTGATTTCTACCACGTCTTTTGGTTCACCCGGGGTACACCGGTGCATACCGTCGATTTTATTCCCATTGCCATTCAGCCTGATACGCTCTTGTTTGTCAACCGAAATCGGGTTCATTTCTTCGATCAGACGGGCGATTACGACGGCTGGGTGCTGCTGTTCACGGATGCGTTTTTCGTAAAAAATGCGCTTGATGCTCAGTTTTTACACAGTACCGTTTTGTTTCACGATCTGCTGGACATCCCTACGGTTCAACTGAATCAGACCCGGACGGATCTTGTCTCTATTCTTCACCAGCTACGGGATGAACTGGCGGCACCCCCTGACCCCGTGCACGCAGCCGTGCTCCGGAATCTACTCCACAATTTACTCCTGCTGGCGGATCGGGAGCGCCGTCGGCAAGGATTCACCGAAATCAGTAAGGGTCCTCATCTGGCGCACACCCTTCGGTTCACCGAGCTGTTGGAACAGCAGTTCATCAGCCACCGGTCCGTCCGTCAGTACGCCCGGCAAATGGGTATCACCGAACGGCGGCTTCAGCAGGCCGTCGCTCAATCGGTCGGTAAAACCCCCAAGCAACTCCTCGAAGAACGGCTTCTGCTGGAAGCCAGGCGCCTGCTTGTATACACCAGTCAATCCATTAAAGAAATTGGCTTTGCGCTCGGCTTCGAGGAGCCTACCAACTTTTCCCGCTTCTTCCGTCAGCAGGTTGGCCAGACGCCCGCCGATTTTCGAAAGCCGTTTGTGGGGTAAGGTGTTTCGCATTCTGATCATTCTTTCACGCCTTTCTATCTTTCTTTCGACAGCGCAGGGTATGACCTTTGTTTGGTCGAAAGGGGGCTCTCAAGTAGCTATTTGCGAGGGTATTATTTCATCGCATCTTGTCGCTGACACGAGTGGTTGGTCTTGCGGAGCGCCTGATTCATTCCAGTAAAAAAATAGAAATCATGAACAGAAAAGATCAGGTAACGGCTTTGTTGAAAAGCATTGAAACGGGTGAATCCGGGCCGGTAGCGGTCATCAACCCCGGTAAGTACATACAGCACAACCTCGGTGTCGCCGATGGTCTGGCTGGCTTTGGCGCTCTGCTCGGGCAGTTGCCCACAGGTTCCGCTAAAGTAAACACCGTACGGGTTTTTGCCGATGGCGAGTTCGTTTTCGCCCATACCGATTACGATTTCTTTGGCCCCAAAATCGGCTTCGACGTGTTCCGTTTCGAGAAGGACCAGATTGTCGAGCACTGGGATAACTTACAGGAGAAACCCGCCACGGCTAATCCCAGTGGGCATAGCATGATCGATGGCCCGACGCTGGCCACGGATGCTGCTGAAACCGAAGCCAGCAAAAGACTGGTTCGGCAGTTTGTAGAAGACATCCTGGTCAATGGTCGCCTGGAGAAGCTGGCGGGCTATATCGACGGGGACCAGTACATTCAGCACAATCCGCAGATTGGCGATGGGCTGTCTGGTTTGGGCAAAGCGCTGGAAGCTATGGCGAAGCAGGGAGTCACCATGAAATACGATACGATTCATCGGGTGCTCGGGGAAGGCAACTTCGTACTGGTCCAGAGTGAGGGCACGTTTGGTGGAAAGCCTACTTCGTTTTATGATCTCTTCCGGGTAGAAAATGGCCGGATTGCCGAACATTGGGATACGATCGAAACCATTCCGGCATCATCGGACTGGAAGAATAGCAACGGCAAATTTTAAACGAAAAAGCGTGACCCTTCCTACGATGGCAACCCTGCCGAATAAACGCCGATAGCCCGGGAACCATAGAAAGAACCGCAAAAAAACGCCCGACTTAGGCTAAGTCGGGCGTTTTTGTAAACAAACCAGCCGCGTTGACGGCTGGACCTTACTGCTGAAAATACTCGATCTTGTCGGCATCGGTATTGTTGTCCGCCTGGAGTTCGCCCCCGCCGATCACCGTTGCACTCAGGCTCAGGATGCCGGTCGTCTGCGCCGGATTCAATACGCCGGTCAGACCGACCGACAGGCTTCCCCCGGCGGGAATAATCTGCGAGCTGGTCAGCGTATAAAATCCACCGGCAGGTCCGCTGAAACTCCAGGCACCGTTCTGTACCGCCCGGCCCCCAATCGTCGTCTGGCTCGCGTCGAAGTTCAGGTCGAGGTTGGCGTCTTTGCTGATTCGCAGGGTAATCGGTCCGCTGGTGGGCACCGAGTTGATCTCAAACACATCGATCACGGTCGTTACGTCGGTCGAGCCCGTTACCGTCGAAGGGCGGGCGTACATCACCGCCGTCAGGTCGGGGGTAGGCACCAGATTGAAGCGGGCGACACTCGGATCGTGGTCGCTGTCCTGATCGGCAAATTCCGAATTGATGTGTACCACGTCGTAGCCATCCAGCCGCTGATGCAGGCCGCTGCTGACCAGGATGTGGTCCAGCACCTGCGCATTGCCGTCGAAATTATACGTGTACTGCTCGTTCGGAGCCAGCGTTTCCACCAGCGTAGTCAGCGAGGAGGGACCACTGCCTTTGAGAATCGTCAGCGGAGTCGAGAACTGGAAATCGTTCAGATCGCCCAGTACCACTACGTTGGCATCCGGTTCGATGGCCAGGATACTACTGACGAAGTTACGCACGATGGAGGCCTGCTGTACCCGCTGGGTCTCGCTGCTGAGCACGGGTGGCTGGTTCGGGCCGTACAGCGGCTGGTCGCCCCCTTTGGAATTGAAGTGATTCCCGATCACGAACACGGTCTGGCCGTTGAAGGTAAACTCCCCGACCAGCGGTTTGCGGCTGCTGGTCCAGGCCGAATTGGTCGGGTCGATACGCCCTGGGCTGTACGAAAGCTGGGGCACACCCGCTACGTTGGCCACCGTAGTGGCGGAGGTCGACGTGCCACCGGGACGATCCACAAAACTGACCCGATTCGGGTTGAAGAAGAAACCCTGCCGGATATTACCGCCCGGCGCGCCCCCATCCTGCCCAAAGACCGGATCGATCTGGCGGTACTGGTAGGTTGGTCCACCGGCCGAGGCCACCGCATTGATCAGCATCTGGTAGGTCGTGCTGGCATCGACCACACCGCTCGTTCCGGTACCATTGTTATCCTGGATTTCTTCCAGCGTGATGATATCCGGCGATTTGAGGTTATTGACAATGCGGCTGGCCAGGTTGTTGAATTTCGTGGCTCCATCGGTGGGCGCCAGGTTTTCGACGTTGAAAGTCGCCACGGTCAGTTGACTCATTGTCGGATTCAGCGCGGTTTCTTCTTTGGTCAGCGACGAAGGCATCGTCACGGTAGGTGTCGCGATGGGCAGCACTTCGTAATTATCGAAATAATCGACAATCCCGACGATCGTGCTCAGCTTCGTCCCTACGTTCAGGTTGGCCAGTGAGGTCAGGCTGGCCAGGCCGCCGAAAATCTGAATGCGCTCGGGGTTGAAATCGTTGGGCGAGATCAGAATCCCTCCGCGGGCCGTACGCCCGGTGGCATTCGCGCCATCGTCGGCCAGCAGCCAAACCGACCCGTTGGTTTCCGAGGGGCTAACCGTTACGGGACTGTTGATCTGGACCCGCATGCCTTCCAGGCTTTCGTAGAAGTCGATGCCGTCGGTTGCCGGATCGAAGGTGCTGGTGCCCGTTTCGATGTTACCGCCCACGACGTCATCTTCGATAACCGAGGCAGGAATGCTACGGCCGCCAGTGCCCAGAATAGTCACCGAGGGCAGCGGGTTATTGACCGACAGGCGGGTGACGGTCGGGCCGGTGATTTCCGTGACGGTCAGGTTGCTGGCGTTATTGCTGTTGGTGCGGAATTCGGTCACCGTACCGCTCACCGTTACCGCATCGCCTACGGCCACCGTTGGCGCCGAACTGGTGAAGACCAGAATCCCTTCCGAGGTAGCGTCGTTGTTGTCGACATTGGCATCCGCTTCCTGCATGTAGAAGCCGTTGTTTTTCACGGCCGTCACGATACCCGGTACGTTGCTGACCGCCTGGTTACGCAGTGAGGAGATGTGCGTAGTACCCTGGATGTCGTGGATACGGGTCACCCCGCCGTTGCTCAGCACCGTACCGCTGACCGGTACGTTCAGCACCGTGCCACCGCCCGTCAGGGTGATCGTTCCGGTATAGTTGCCGATGCTTTGTCCGGCCACCAACTGCACATAAACCGGTACGCTGGTCAGCGCCGAGTTGCTGTAGGGAAGAGTTGCCGAGGCTCCGAAGCTAACATTATCGCTCGAAACGGCGAAGACCGTGGCATTGGAGGTCGTTACGGTAACGGTGCCGCTCGCCGGATCGAGGTTGCTGCCGCTGACGGCCAGGCTCACGCTGGCTGGACCGCTACCGGCCAGGTATGCTGGTCCCTGCGCGCCCGCCAGGGTTGTTGGCGTAGCCGACAGGGTGGGGGGCGTCGTGCCCGTTGTCGACCCGGTAATCACCAGATCGTCTACACCGACCCACTCGTCGTTGCCAACGGCATTGGTCGTGATGATCCGCAACTGCACCTGCGGCTGGTTGAGAGCCGCCACGGGTAAGGTGATGCTGACGGGTGTAACGAGCGTGGCCGCACTGGGGCCGGTAGTTGCGTCGGCAACGAAAGCGGCCGGGATGTTGGTGTAATTCCCGGTGGTGCCTACCCGATACTGAAGCGCCACTGGCTGAACGGCGTTGTCGGTGCTACCGTCGATATCACGCAGGTTGTAAGCTACCGTGGCGCTGGTCACCCCCGTCGTGTTCAGAAACACCACCAGGTGAGGAGCATCGGCCGTACCCGACCCCTGAAGCGCCACGGTTGGATTCGTGATCGCAAACTCTGCGATACCGCCCGACGTGAGCGTGTTGGGGTTTGTCTGATTGGCCAGGACATTGACCGGCGTAGTCGATCCGTCGGCGACGATCGTTTGCGGATCGGTGCCGGTGCTGGTTGTCAGGTCGTCGCCCCGGTAGCCGATGAGGCTCGGTACGTTGGTCCAGGTATCGTTGGTCGTAATCAGGTCCGCATTCGTCCAGTCCTGCTGGAAAACACCGGTGGCCAGATTGTGGTAGACTGGTCCACTGGGGGTCGTCGAGGCACTGACCGTACCTGTTACGGTTACGCTGGTGCTGGCCGACCCGCTGAGGTTGATGATGGTGCCGGTGACCGCACCGACAGCCGCTCCCGTCAGCCGGGCATACACGAGTGCTGACGTTGTCGACTGAGCCAGCGTCAGCGACGAAGCGAATGTAACGTTATCCGAGCTGACCGCCACGCCGGTTGGAGCGGTTACCGTAATGAGGCTCGTCAGGTTGCTCGCCGAGAGCGTGTACGACTGGGCCACCGAGGGCGTTCCCTGGGTCGCTGTCAGACTGCTCAGCGTCGTCGGGTTGGCCGTCAGGGTAGAGGCCATTGCAGCACCGAGGAGTACGACGTCGCTACGGAACTTCTGGAAGTTGTTCTGAGACAGGTCTTTCGACGCGGTGCCGTCGGCATACCAGACCGTGCTGCCGTTATCTGTTACCAGTTGAATGGGTGTGGTATCGGTCAGGCCAGTTGGTACCTCAACAATCGTCTCGAAGCTACCACCGGTGCTGAGACCGGTCAGGTCGGCGTTCCGTAGTACGGGCGCATCGGCCGGATTGCCGGTCCAGGTGAACAGCGCAAACGTGGTCGACGAACCGATTGGGCCGCCGATGATGATGTATTCGTTGTTGGCATTCCGTTCGATGCTGCGAATGCTGCGTCCACCCAGATCCAGGAAAATAGGGACGCCGAATGTTGCCGGACCGCTGGCGGGTGTCCCCGAAACCAGGGTGGCCAGGTTCGTGATGGGAATGATCAGCGCTTTCGTGCGGTCGGTGGTCGACTGGAGGGGCGCCCGGAAGCCCACATAGCCCGTCGTACCATCGGGCCCCAGGGTAAAGCCTTCGATGTTGAAACCCGCGGGCGTTTCCGGATCGACGCCCGTTGCCGCACTGCCCGTGAGTCCTAAGGCACCGGCGCCCAGGCCGTGACCGTTGCTGGTATCCCAGTTCACCAGGTCGGTCCGCAGCGACGCGTAGTAGCCGCCGAAGGTCAGGGTCGTAGCCGCGCCGGAGCCATTGACAGTCGTACTGAAGATGCGCTGTCGGTTGGAGGCTCCGCCTTCCGAATGCGAGCCGAGCCAGTAAATGGTGTTGCCGGTTCGGGTCGACGCTTCGATATCCACTTCCCCGTTACCGGATAAGCCCAGTGCCGAATTGAAGTCGAAGCTGTTGAGTGGCAGTCCCGATTTGGTGCGGTCGTAGAGCCGGATCGTCTGGTTTTCATCATCGCCTACCAGCATGTAGTTGGCGTCGATGGGAATGGCCGTCGAAGCATCGCTCACGCCCGTATGAAAACGTGAGCTGGCAGATACGACCGAGGCCGCCGATGCTGCATAATTAATGATGTACGTGCCGACGGCACTGCTGCTGCTGGCCGCCAGGGTGATGGTTGCGTAACCGACATCGGTTGGGGTAATTTTCAGGGTACGGTTCGCATCGGTGCCGCTCAGCACGAGGTTGGCATTTGGTACGACCGCTGTGTTGCTGCTGCTGGCGGTGACGGTCAGGTCGGCAATTGCGCTGAGGGCGAAATTGAGCCCGGCGGTGCTGGCTGGGTCTGTGGGGTCGTCGATCACCCCGCCCACGTACGCCGGACCATTAATCGGCAGACTGACAAACGGCCCGTTACTGGTCGCGCTGATGCTCACCGGCTGAGTGGCTGGTGGATCGCTGAGCTGTACGGTAACCGGATTCACCGCTATACCATTGTAAGCCGCATCGGTACTGGTCGCGTTCTGGGTTACGGTTACCGAACGGGTGCCCTGCACCGTTGCGTCGTCAGTAGCCGAAACGGTCACGGTCTGGGCGGTACTGTAGTTGGCCGGGGTAAAGAGCAGCGAGGCCGGCGCTACGTTGAGGGGGCTACCGGGGCTGTTGATGGCGATGGTCACGTCGGCCGAAGGGGCACTGTTCAGCGCAACGGTATACGTGTCTGTAGCGCCCCCTTCCACCACCGTAGTGCTGTTGAGCGATTCCCGGACCAGCACCCGGTTCAGCGGGATGTTGTAGCCACCGGGGTTACCGATGTTGCCATCGACCGAGGTGTAGGTGTTCTGCGCATCGCCCACGGCCGACAACTGCCAGGTAGCCGCCGTCGTCGAGCTGAGGTTGGTAACGGTCGGATAAGCGCTAACTCCGTTGGCTGTTGGGTTGCCACCGCTGCTGTAGGTGAGCCGATCGATCAGGTTGTTATTGTTGTCGTAAATATTGATCTCGTCGCTGCCGCCCAGGTTGTTGGTGTTGCCTCCCACCACTTTGACCGTAACGGGCAGAAACCAGTTGGTCCGGAAAGCAGCCGCCGACGACTCCGAAATAAGGACTGACTCGCCGGGCGCTACCACACCCAGACTGCCGATGGGGAACGAGCCGGGCTGGCGCGAACTGTCGTCAAAACTCCAGCCGGTCATGTCAACCGGTGCGTTGCCAATGTTGGTCAGCTCGATGTATTCCGAGCCATTGTACATATACTCCGTAATCTCGATCTGGCCGGCCGCGGGCGTTGAAACAGTGCCGCTCAGAGCGACATTCGCGACCAGCGTGCCGCTGGAGGTGTGCGTGATCGTACCGTTGAAGGAACCCGCCGGCGCGCCGGCCGATAGCCGGGCGAATAAGGGCTGGCTGAGGGTTCCGCTGGTGGGCGTGAAGGTCGCCGTCGTGCTGAAAGACGCGCCATCCGTGCTGATTTCCGAACCCGCGGGGGCCGATACCGCTACGTCACCGGCCAGATTACTGCCACTGAGCGTGTACGCCTGCGTAGCCGAAGCCGTCCCCTGGGTAGCCGTAAAGCCGGTCAGGGCGGTAGGGTTGGCGGTCAGGGTGGGTAATACCTGGACCGGCTGTGAGGTAACGTTCACCTCATCCAGACGAATTTCGGGACGGGTTCCACCATTGCCCGGCGCCATTTCATAATATACCCAGCGCAGTTGAACAACGGGTAAATTGTTGAGGACTGACGGAAGGGCGAGGGAACTGAAATTTTGGGCGCTTCCGGCGGTAGTAGACGAAGTGTATAGGCCACCGGCCAGGTTGGTGAAAGCCCCTGTGGTGCCGATACGGTACTGAAGCTGTAAGCCCCAGACCCTTGGATTGGCAGCCGTGCCGTTACCATCGCCTGGCGTTATGGTTCCGGCTGTCCAACTGACCGCTATGCTCGACCGGTTGGATGTATTTAGGGCTAACACGGCACCGAGTGGGTAAGTGGAGCCTGCAGCTGAGCAGGTCGCATTCTGGCCGCTGGAGGTATTGATAAAGCTGACGCCGAGGTCATTCCGGCCGAGTATGCGCGAACGGCTACTCAGGTTGTAGGCACAGCCATAATCGCCGGAAGCCGTAACGGTTGCACTGCCTGGCGACGCTGAAGCAGTGGCATACACCATGCTGCTCGGGTAAGTACCAGCTGCTGAAGTCGACGGCCAGGCGGTGAAACTATACGGTTCTGTGGACAGGTCGAAAGGAGTCGGATTTGTTTGCGCCCAGACTGGCAGGAGTAAACCATTGCCTAACAGAAGGATAAAGCATCCCAGGAGCCATCGGGCGAGCGGTGGCTGTATACATTGTTTCATAGAAGAATCGGGTAGTTCTTCTTGCAAAGCTACGGCGACCCTCCCGCGCAGGGGTTAAGGCAATATTATGTTCTGAAGGGGGGCGTAAACAGTTAATTTACATTAAACCGGCACTGAAACTACGGTAAGTGTTCCGGACTTAAAAAGGTAAACGTAATTGAAAAAATGAAAATTTAAAGTGTAAAAAAAGTAACCATTTGGTCAAGTAGGTTATGGTATGTCAAGCTGATTGGGTAAAAAAACGAGTCGTCTATTTACCAGATCAGCTGGCCGGACAAGGTAGCCTGGCCAGCATTGTGGAAACAGGCAGGACCGCTGACGAGCTGAACGACAAATTTGGGAGATTCGCTACGGTAGGCCACGCGATGGAAAGTTGGTGAACCGGCCGGATGGCGAGAAGCATAACCAGTGAATGGCGATAGGCCGAAGGGCTGCTTCAATTAAATTTTCCAAAACCCCCAACATCTTTTCGTTCAAACCGTTTAGGGAGAAAATTATTGATAATTTGCCGTGTAAATGCAGGTAGGGTATTGGTCCCTACACGGTGGCTACTTATGTCTGTTTCGTTTCCTATTTTGCTTGTCGACGATGATTCGACCATTGCCGATATTATTCGTCGGGCTGCCGAGAGTGTTTTTCCTGAAGCCCATATTTTCCACGCCAGTAATTTCGAAGAAGCGGCTTCCTTTCTGCAGAGTGCCGACAAAGAAGTTTTTCGATTAGTTTTGCTCGACATTGACCTGCAGTCGGCGCTGACAGGCTTCGATTTCTTATCCCTACTTCGCCAACAACCTTACGGCCAGTTGATACCCGTGATCGTGCTATCGGCCAGTCGCCTGCAAAGTAAGGCTAAAGAAGCCTACGAACGGGGTGCCAATGCCTTTACGACCAAGCCTTTTAGTTATGCCGACTGGAAAGAATATGTCGGGCAGCTACGCTCGTACTGGTATAAAACGGTAACCATTCCTCAGGTGCGTAGCTGGCGGGTCACCGAGCCATAAGGCACGTTTTGCCGAAACGATCAAACTCTTTTCAGCACAAACAGTTTTGCATGTGCCCGTATGAAGTGGCACCTTGTATCAGTCACAGATAATTCTATGAATAAAGACGTACCTTTTGAGATTTTAGTCATTGACGACGATCAGCCCACCGTTGATTTATTAGAACGGGTTGCCCAGCAGAATTTTCCCCAGGCCAACTTTATGCACATCAGTTCGCCAGAACAAACGATGGCTTACCTGGGCAGTGGCGAAGTAGACTGGCCGCGCCTGATTCTGCTGGATATCGATTTCAAGCAGCCCATGGATGGGTTGGCCTTATTGCCTCAGCTTCGCACGCACTTTAAGGGGCAGGTGCCAATCATTATGTTCTCCGTGTCGGCCGAAGATGATCAGGTTCAGGAAGCCTATGATACTGGTGCCGTGGCCTATACCCGTAAGCCCGACTCGCTGGAAAGCTGGCGCGAATATGTGCAGTTGTTGAAAGCGTACTGGCATGAGACCATCCTGTTGCCACCTCCTCCGCTGCCCCCCATCGATATGTTGAAAAGAAACTGACCTATTAGCCAGCGCCAATGCATGGATGAAATTTTCAATTACCTCAACGAGACGTATGAGGCAGGTCGTTCGATTCTGAACGGGCGGGGCAAAATCGACGGGTATGCCTTCGACGGCTATGCCATCAGTGGGCTTTTTCACCTGGATCAGGCGCACATTTCCTTTCAGATTACGAACGGGCCAACTCCCGAAACCGGCTACGTGCTGGAACTGGAGCACGATGGGCAGAAGGTTATTCAGGAAGACCTGTCCGGACAAGAGATCATTCAGCAATTTCAAACAGGAAACCTGCCCCATTTTTAACGGAATTTACCTGTCTCGCTATAAGCAGTTCCTGCTGAAGCTGTTCGATTTGCTGGTTCAGAAGCCGACTGAGGTATTGGGCTTCCTGAATGATGACCGGATCTAAAGTCGACTCGTGTCGATTCAGTCGCTGCTGGGCGACCTGTAAGTAATCGGTTAGCATCGACAAATGTTGCCTAAGCAGCACAATGGTCAGACGGCTCGAAACATCCATGAGTATGGGCTAAATTGGTACCGCTGTAACCCTTCCCTTCACAATAGGTTTGTTTTCCGGTTTTTAGTGAGCATCCGGTGCCCTGAGGCTGAGAATCCAGCGGCAATACAACACCAGATCGAGGGTTTTATCATTCATCCGCGAGGGGTCTTTTTCGTAGCAACCGACCAATGACTACAGCCATTCGTCCATTGGCAAACAGAACGAGAAAGCCGCCGTTTCTACCGCGAATACATGTCCCATTCTCCTGTAGTACGGCCGTGCAGAATTGGCCTTTCAACGCCGGATCGGTCAGTCGGTCACCTAAATAAAGATAGCGTTTGGTTGGGGGCATTGACGTCAGAAATTTTTTGGCTGATTTTGATTTGTTAGTCGATTCATCTGTGTAAATTAGAGATACTAATTTGACGGGAACAGGGCCTGGGCACTTGCTCAGGCTTTTGTCTGTATAAGCCTCTGGGCGTGCGCATTCAATAGGTTTTCGGATTTCTGTTAACTTTTCGTATACGAAAACAGAGCCAATCCATGTTACAGGGATAAGTACTGAACTTTATCCCTATTAACGATGAATCTTACCTTAATTAGCCAGATTCTGGCTGAAAACGACCGTGTCCAGCAACTGCTGCATGAGCAGGGGCCGGGCCCACTGCTGAAGAGCTACCAGCACATTAAAAAGCTAACCCGCCGATTGAGAGATCTTACCCCCTCGGCCCGGCCGTATTGTCTGGCATTTACGATTCTGGCCAACTTCACCAAGGCTGAATTGAATCAGTTGCAGCAGCATTACGATTATGCCGGCTGGGACAGTTTATCCCGAACACCCTATGCGCTGGCCTTCGAGCGGCTGCAGTATCAGACCAATCTGGCCGTATCGATGTTATCCTGAGCAGGTAAAGGCCTGGGCCGACAGCCCGGTTTTTCTACTGGCTACGCTTGTAGTCGGCAGGAAGCCGGGCTGTCTGGCGTTTATATGTCATTACTGTTGACGAAGCCCTGCGTCGATTGTTTTTTTAATAACTGAAATAGACTACCTAAAAATAAATATATAGACGTTTTTAGTATAAAGTCAGGAAATGGTGGAGTCAAGTTCAAACTATATGGGGATAAATTAGCTTGTTAACTCTTTATCGTTACGAATATAAATAAGTTTTAATAGGACTGCTACCATAGGCAAATAAAGGAGGCAGTGTAACCGAATTATGTACCGCTTCCTTATAAGACAACCGCTTACCAATGTCCTGTGGCATAAAGCGTTGTTGCTCAACGTTTTTCGATTAGTCCTGGTCTTAAACTGTTTTCCCGTTTTTAGTCAGACGACCTATTACGTAGCCAATACGGGAAATGACCAGAACGCAGGCACGGCCCCCGGCACGCCATTTCAGAGCCTGACGAAAGTGAATCAACTGGCCCTGCAGCCCGGCGACGTGGTCCGGTTTCGGCGGGGAGATACCTTCCGCGGCACCCTGCTTGTGCGGCAGTCGGGCGCAGCCGGCCGGCCCATTGTCTACGAAGCCTATGACAGTGGCTCCAGCCCTACGCTGGCGGCTTCGGTGCTGCTGACGAACTGGACAAATATCGGAGGCAACGTCTGGCAGGCTGCCTGCCAGACCTGCGGTAGTTCGGTGACGGGGGTATACCGCGACGAAACCGCGCTGCCGTTAGGCCGCTATCCGAACCTCAATGCCAGTAACAGAGGTTACCTGACAATCGCATCACATAACGGTCAGAATCAGATTGTTAGTCAGGAGAATTTGCCCGGCGGCATCAACTGGCGGGGCGGAGAAGCCGTGATGCGGCCCACGCAGTGGATCATCGATCGGGCAACCATTACCCAGCAGTCGGGCAACACCCTGAACCTGGCCAATTACGCCAATAATTCGACGTACACCCCCGGCGATGGCTGGGGCTATTTCATCCAGAACCACCCAGCCACGCTCGACCAGAACGGCGAATGGTATTACGACGCAGCAAATAAGCTTATCCGGCTATATAGTGATCAGGCCAATCCCAACAGCCAGCGTATTGCGGCTACGGTACAGAGCCGCGGAGTCGACGCCACCGGCGTGTCGTATGTGATTCTGCGCAACCTGCACATCACCCAGGCGCTCAACGAAACCCTGTCGGCTACCAATGTATCGAGTTTCACCGTAACCAACAGCGAGATTTCCAACTCCGGCGAGGATGGGGTCGTTATCAAAGGAAGCGGTTCGAATCTGGTGCTGGAAGCCAACACCATTGTCGAGGTCAATAACAACGGCGTCCGGATCGACCCTTACCAGAATGTTACGTTTAGAGGTAATAGTTTACGGCGGGTGGGCGTCTGGCCCGGCCGCGGAAAAGGGGGCGACGGTCAATATAACGGGTTTCAGTCGACCGCCAATGCAAACGTGCTGATCGAACAGAACCGCATCGACAGCGTGGGCTACAACGGCCTCACCTTTGGAAACAACACCCTCATCCAGCAGAACGTCATTTCGAATTATTGCATGACCAAAAGCGACGGGGGCGCGATCTACGCCTGGAATGGCCTTAAAGCCGCCATGACCAATATCAGAATCGTCTCCAACATCATTTATAACGGAGTCGGCGCGCCCGAAGGATCGTATCGACGCGAATATTCGGGTGCGAACGGCATCTTCATGGACGATTGTGTCGAGAATGTAGAGATTCGCAACAACACCGTGTTCAATAACATTCAGTGGGGCGTTTTTCTGCACGCGGTCAGTAACATTACGTTTGTAGACAATACTTCCTTCGACAATGGAGTCAGTCAGTTTTCGGTTTATCCCAACGGAAACGTCTGCCTGCTGCGGAACAACGTGTTCAAGCGGAACATTTTCATGAGTAAGCTGCCCACGCAGGGAACCGCCCAGTACGAATCGTATACGGATGATCTGCCGCAGTTTGGCACCATCGACAGCAATTATTATGCCCGGCCGTTCGACGAAGGCGCTACCATTCTGGGGGTGATCAATGCCAACCAGGGAAGCCTGTATACCCTCGCCGACTGGACCCGTTTTTCAAAGGGATTCGATAGCCATTCGAAAGTCAGTCCGCTGACCTATAAGCAGTTTAAAAATGAAGGCGGTGGCGGAACGAGCCGCATCAGCAGTACCTTCGACACGGATCTGGATGGCTGGTACATTATTTACAGCAACTACAACAATGGCGAAGCCGTACTCGACCAGACCAACAAGCTCGACGGCAACAGCCTGCGTATTTCGTTCACGAATCCGGCCGGGAGAAAAGATGCCTACACGCAGGCAATCCGGCGGTTCGGTACGCTCATCAAAGGAAAAACCTACGTGCTGCGGTTCGACGCGGTGGCTTCCGTCAACGTCGATATTCTGGTCTATCTCCGAAGCTACGGACCGCCATACACCAACTACGACCGGCGGTATACTGTCAGCCTGAGCCCCAGCCGCACCAGCTACGAACTGCCGTTTGTCGCTTCGGCCGATGGGGTCGATCCGGTGGCCATGTTTCAGATCGATGGGGAAGGCCCTACCTTCTGGCTGGACAACATTCGCCTGCAGGAAGATGTGCCGATCCGAAATAACCCGGATGAATTTATCCGGCTGTTCTATAACCCAACCCTGAAAGACAGTGTCGTGACCCTGACGGGGGCTTATCGGGATGTCAACAACAAACCCTACCGTCAATCGGTTACGTTGCGGCCATTTAGTTCGATCGTGTTGCTGCGGGATACCCTGCCGGTGGCTTATGCCGACCTGAGTCTGTCGCTGCAAACGGCCAGACGGGTGCTGCAGGTGAACGAACCGACCGAGCTGCGGCTTGAGGTCCGTAATCAGAGCGCGACCCCGGCGGCACTGGCGCGGTGGACCTACCGCTTACCGGCAAATCTGGATATCGTGCAGGACGATGGACAGGTATATGGCGACCGGGTCCTGACGGGAACGGTGTCGCAACTGGCACCGATGGCCGATACAGTCTTTACCTTTCGGGTTCGACCGACGTCGATGGGGCTGTTCCGGACGGCGGCTCAACTGACAACTGCCACCTCGCCCGACCCCGACAGCCGCCCGAATTCAGGCACTGCCGACGGCGAGGATGATGCCGCAACGGTCGAGTTTCGGGTCGACGGGCCAGCGATGCCCGTTTATGAGTCGCCGAATCCGAACCAGCGGAGCCTGCCCACTGTCGTTTCCAGTCAGCCGCCCGCTAACCCGGATCAGGCCGATCTGAGCATACGCCTGATAGCGGACCAGCTTACCGCCAGCCTGGGGCAACCCATAACTTATACGCTGTATGTGACCAACGACGGGGGGCGAGCCGCGGATGCGGTTCAAGTGGAAAATCAGCTGCCCGATGGGGTCGAGCTGGTCGAGGCAGCGGGCTGGGCGGGAAACGGACGCCTGCTTACGACAACGCTGGGAACCGTAGCGGCCGGGACCACGCGGACTGTTTCTTTTCAGGTTCGTCTGACCACGCCGGGCGACTGGATAAACCGGGCGCAAATCAGCGCATCGAACACGCCTGACCCCGATTCGACCCCGGGAAACGGTTATATGAATGGGGAAGACGATCAGGTAGAGATCCGGGTGAGAAGCCGATAAAATGTCCCTGATCGGGCGCGTCTGAATAACGGGTAGGCGCGCCATCCGTGGCGGGTTACCAGGTAGTCGTATGGCTGGCCGGCTTCAGGTGGAGCTGACTGGCTGGCGATTCCAGAACGGTCTGGTTGAACGATTTGTAAAAGGATTTGATCATTTCCTCGATACGAAGCCAGCCTTCTTCACTCCGCAGATCGATGCCGATGACGGGCCGGTCGAACTGAGCCTGGATCGTCAGGTACGACAGCGCGCCCATGATCACGGCCGAAGCAGCCTGAAAATCGGCTCCATTGACAAAAGCCAGCTGGCTAACCAGATACGTCATTTCTTCATCCTGCAACCGGCTGACGGTGTCGGCCAGCGGGTCCTGCTCCTGAACGGAGGCTTTCAGAATGGCCCGGGCCGCCCGGGATGAACGGATTTGCCGAAACAACTGCAGGGCATGCCCCGACCAGACAGTAGCCAGCTCGCGGGCTTCGGTTGGGCGTATCTGCTCGATACCATCGGTCGTGTAACGGGGAATCAGGCGACCCATGCGCAGGTAATACTCCAGCAGACCTTCGGTACTGCCAAAATAACGGTACACAAGTACTTTACTAACGGCCGCCTTTTCGGCAACGGCATTGATGTTGACGCCCTTCAGCCCGTCTTCATTCAGGATTTTTTCCAGCGCATCGACGATACGTTGCGTAGTCGCAGCCCGATTGCGTTTATTTTTTTCCATCGTAACTTTCAAAACGTTAATAAATTCTTAAACAAGCTAAACAATAATTCATTTAATATACATTTAGCAATATAGGTTAATTAATTATTTATGTAATTCCTGATAAAGTTTCAATTTTGGGTCCGGAAAAAGGGGTTAGCGACCTAGAGCTATTGGGGAGCCCGCCAATCGATACCAGTATAGTGCCAGGTGGTCGAGCTTCTGCTGCCAGGCGTTATCGTCGAAGGGGCGGCTAATAAAGGCGTAGGCTCCCAGCGAATAAACCTGGCTGACGATAGCGGGTTCCTGATTCGGGCTGATCACAATGAGCAGCAACTGGGGGTAGTGGGTGTGCAGTTCCTGGAGCAGGTGCCAGTTCGCTCTGGGATCCCGCAGGGTCAGCAGCAACAACTGGGGCAGCACCGTCAGGGAGCGCAGATACGACATGGTCTGTTCGGCGGAAGTCGTACCCAGAATGTGTGGTTCGGGACGGCTGTTTTTCAGTCGATCGATAATCAGCGTCTGATCCGCCGGGCTGCCTCCGGCAATCAATAGGCGCAGGCGCTGAACGGTAGACTGTTGTGTCGGGTTCGTAGCGAGCGTCAGGATGGGGTGAGTGACCCGATCGGCAGCCGTCTGGTGAATAGGAAAACGAATCCGGATGAGGGTGCCCTGCCCGGCCGGACTATCGATGCCCAGACTCGCCTTGAGCAGCTCACACAGCATTTTTACGATGAACAACCCTAATCCGTCTCGTTTTTTGACACGGCTGTCCAAAGGTCTGACTGGCTGTTCTGCCGGTTGGTTTTCAGCCGCATGTGTCGGTGGATGATCCGGGTCAGACGAGTCCTGCGGCCGCAGCTGATCGGCCAGCCAGGCCGTCGAACTGTCAGCCGGAAAGCCCGGCCCGGTATCCCGCACGCTGAGTGTCCAGTGCGTGTCGCTCTCCTGCTGCCAGGATACATAGACCCCACCCGCGTGGGTGTATTTGAGCGCATTATGGAGAAGATTTTGCAGAATCCGCTGAAGCTTCACGGCGTCGCTGCTCGCCCAGAGTGTCGGCGTCCCTTCGCTCAGCAGCGTTAGCTTACGTTCCTGAGCCAGCGGCTGGGTAGAGAGCATCACCTCCTGAAGCACAGGAGTCACGTCGATCCAGTCGAGGTCGAGGGTTTCCTGCCCCGCTTCCAGGCGCGCAAAATCCGTGAGCTGACCCAGCATGGCCTGGAGCGAGGCAAGGTTGCGGTTCAGCATCGTTACCAACTCCGTTCGTTCTTTTTTCGTGCGGGGCAGCTCGAGCAGACTGGCGGCTCCGGCCAGGATGCCAAAACTCGACAACAGATCGTGCGAACTGTGTCGTAGGTGCTGGTTGCGCTGCGTATTGAGCTGCTGAAGTTCATCCAGCGCCAGTTGCATATGGCTGGCCTGTTTGGCAGCAGCCGCCTGCCGCAGCCGGTCGTAATAAAGTACACTGCCCCGAATGACCTGACTCCAGAGCGTATCAATAAGCCGGTGAATGGCCAGGAGTACGTCTGCTCCGCTGCTGAGATGTTCCTGCTGATATACGACTAGTTCGTCGAGTAAGATTTCGTGCAGGTAATCCAGCTCGGCCAGTAGCTCGGTAATCGAATAGCTATGCTGCCAGCGGTGAATGCCGTACTCGGTTCCCAGATTGAAAGCGCTTGATTTATCGGCTTGACCATCCTGACCCTGCTTCAGCAGCATGAGCAGGCCCGCCATATGGTTGTTGAACTCCGTTGAAAGGAGGCTGGATTTATCCCTTAATCGGCTGTCCTGAAGGCATTGGTCGTGCCATCTGGCGAGTAGCGTTTCCCGCCGGTTAAACAGATAGTCGATCAGTTTCTGTCGCTCCAGACGGACAGTAGACTTGGCTTTTGCCATTCAAAAAAAGCAATTGTAGTAATCTTTGTTGATGAACTAGATAGACTAGCTGTGCAATATATACGCCGAATTCTTTCCTCTGGTTGCGATGGCTGATTAAAATAATTTAATTGGCTCAAAATTTATCGTGGGCTTACCGAATGGTACTATAAAACGATACCCGGCCATGGCCGGGTATTCGTTATTGGGCGTCTTCTTCGGGTTCGATCTCTGGAAGAAGATTCGGGTCGACCCCGGTTTGCTCGTGGATTGTCTCCAGATTTTGTTTGAGTTCCTCGATGTGCAGGGCAATGCCATCGGTTGGGTCAGGGTACTCAGGAGCATCCGGTGTCGGCTGGGTATCGGCCTGGTTCGTGGCCTGTTCTTCGGGTGAATCTGATTTCGTGTTCATAGACATTTACGTTGCGGCTAACCTTTTCATTAAGTGAAAAAAAGGCCATAAGGTTATAAAGGGGTTAAACTTTATGGCATGAGAAACCGGAAACCAGGCATGTCGACCTGCTCCGGGCTTATTCGCTGTCTTCCTGAAGCTGTTCTTCTTCCAGGTCGAGCCGGTGTTCGATGGCGCGGATCACATCGTCGTCGTAGCCGTCCCGTTTTCGGAACGAATGCAGCTTGGTGCGTTCCTGCTCGGTTATGTTCATCATGATCTGCTGAAAATGGGCAATCAGCTCGATCGCTCGTTTTCGGGTTCCGTCGTCGCTGTTGGCTTCCTGGAGCAATTCCAGCTTATGCTTCAGGAATTCATGGCGGTACTGTAGCAGCGAATTGGTCTGGATGTCCTGCTGATAGCCCGAATTCAGCTCTTTAAAAGCAACATGGTACAGCTCCAGTTCGATCTCCAGCCGTTGCTGATCGTCTGATTTCGTGTCGGGTAGCCCTTCGGGTTTAACCCATCGGATAAGCCAGGGCAGGGTAAGCCCCTGGCCCACCAGCGTAACGATGATGACCACGAACGTGATGAACAGAAAAAGGCTGCGGTGCGGAAAAGGCTGACCACCGGGTAGCAGCAGGGGGATGGCCAGCGCGGAAGCCAGCGAGACGACTCCCCGCATGCCCATCCAACTGATAATAACCGGATTTCGCCAGCCCGGCTGCCGTTGTGCCACCGTAATGTACCGGCTGATGAACTGGGTGAAAAACGAACTCATAAACCCCGATAGCAGCCGGATCACGATGACTACCAGCGTAATGATCAGGGCGTATGTAAAGGCCGTAGTCAGCGGAATGTCTTTGAGTGCCTTGATGATCTCCGGTAATTGCAGACCGATCAGAAAGAAAACGATGGCGTTTAAAATGAACACCACTGATGACCACAGAGCAGCTGATTTCAGCCGGGACTGGTGGGAGATGACAAAGTGCATCTGGTAGGCAGTCAGTAAGCCGCCACTGACCACCGCCAGCACACCGGATGAATGCACCGCTTCGGCCGTGAGGTACATCAGGTAGGGCAGCACGATGGAAAAGGCAACGTCCAGGTTCGCGTTGGTGGGTAGCCATTTATAGATAGCGTAGGATAACAGCCCAAACGCCAGACCGATTCCTATGCCCGATACCACGACGAGCGCAAAACCCGTTACGGCTTCATGCCAGACGAAATGATGGGTAGTGATAGCCGCCAGCGCAAACCGGAACAGGGTCAGGCTGGTCGCGTCGTTCAGCAGACTCTCTCCTTCGAGAATGGAAATAACCCCTTTGGGAAGCCGCGTGAACTTCAGGACGGCCACGGCAGCCGAAGCGTCGGGGGGCGAAATAATGGCCCCCAGCAGAAACCCCTGCGCCAGCGTAAACCCAGGAATGAGCCAGTAACTGACCAGGGCTACCGCCGTAGCCGTAAACAGGACGTACCCAAAAGCCATGACGCTAATAATGCGTCGCCATTTCCACAGTGCCTTCAACGACATGTTGATGGCGGCATCGAACAGAACGGGCGGGAGTATAACCACAAAAACCAGTTCGGGGTCGATGTGAATGGCCGGAATCATCGGCACAAAGCTGATGACTGCGCCCGCCAGCACCAGAAACACCGGGTAAGCAATCTTTATTTTCTGGGCAACAACAACCAGCAGCGAAACACTAAAAGTCAATCCTAAACAAAGCAGAATGAGATTGTGCAGGTTTCCGGACATAAGACGATCTGAAGTAGTGGTGGAGGCTTTGTCTTTACTGACGCTTATTGGTAAACTACTTATGAACCTGCCTGTTATCGATCCGGGTCTGTTTTGTCGGAAACGCGCTGCCGGGTGGCTATTAATCGTTGTACAAATTCGTCGCTTCCAGGCCAGCTTAATAAATTTTTAAAAGGGATTTTGTCGGTATAGTGATAGGATTTATCTAAAAAACGATAGAAAAGACTCATAGTTTACGCGGTGACAGCGTATTTAGTTACTGAAAGTCAACTTTCGTTTTAAAATAACCTGGTTAAGTAAATCGCCCGAAGCCGCTGTTCAGTGGCTCGATACGTACTGGCTGAGGCTCCCATCTTATCTTTAGCTACGTGAAAACTTACTGAACGAGTATTCCTCAGCAGAAAACAGGCATCGGATACGCCTGAACGAGGCACCGCCAGTATAGACAAACATCGTTTACTCAACGTTATCATGACAGCAGAGCTACTGGATCGAAAGCAGCTTCAGGGCCAGTTGCGGCTCCAACTTTTGACTCTTTACCACCAGGCCCACGCCGGACACATTGGTTGTTCGCTCAGCTGCATCGATCTGATGATTGCCACCCTGGTCTTGCGGAAGCGGGAGCAGGATACATTTCTGCTCTCGAAAGGTCATGCGGCTGCCTCGCTGTATACCTGCCTCCATTACCTGGGGGAGCTGTCGGACGACCAGTTGGCGAGTTATTACCAGAATGGAACCACCCTGCCCGCTCACCCGGCTCCCAACAAACATCCGGGTATTCCGTTTGCGACCGGTTCGCTCGGCCACGGCTTTCCCATCGGTACCGGCATCGCACTAGCCAATAAACTCCCGGGCACCGAATCAGCGACGGGGGCGCCTGGCCGGGTGTATGTACTCATGTCGGACGGGGAAACGAACGAAGGAACGACCTGGGAGGCTGCCCACCTGGCCGTTCAGCATGGCCTCGATAACCTCATCGTACTGGTAGACAAGAACGGCTTGCAGGGATTCGATCAGACCAGCCGCGTGCTGGGCGACACGGCGAGCGCCCGAACCTGGAGCGCCATCGGTTTTGAAACCCTTGAGGTCGATGGACACGATATCGAGGCACTTCTCGCGGCTGTCGATCAGCTGACGGCAGTGCCGAATGGGAAACCTAAGCTATTGATAGCCAATACGGTAAAAGGGAAAGGGGTGAGCTATATGGAAAATCGGCTCGAATGGCACTACCTGCCCATGACGGCCGACCAGTACGACCAGGCCCGGGCGGAAGTCCAGGAGCGCTACCTGCTACCTGAATAGGCCACCCAAGCGGTACGATGACTACAAAACGTTTATTTCGATAGCAATGGCCGAATTTTTTGGTAGAACAAATTCTGTCCGTCCGAAGCATCGGACTGGCTGTCAACCCTGCTAAAAAAACAGCGGCCCCGGTTTCGGGAAGAAGACATTTACGGTAGAATGCAAACAGCCAGCGCTACTTTAGTGCTGGCTGTTTTTTTTACGATCTGCGCTCGGACGACGCCCTAGGGCTGTTTATCGACCGGCTCCTGCTGCTTATTCATCATATCGGCCACCAGGCTCTCGGGCATTATGTTGCTCATGGCTACCTGCAGTTTGTTTTTCAGTCCGGAGATGATCTTGTCGTCGCCGGCGAAAAGGGCTTCATACCCATCTTTTGCCACTTCGGCCGGGTCCGACAGGCTGGTTTCCTGCACCATTTTAGACTCCTCCATCTCCGCTTTCCGAAAGAAATCCGTGTCGGTCGCCCCCGGCTGCAGGGCTGTAATGGTTACGTTCGTGTCTTTGACTTCCGACCGAATGGCTTCCGTAAACGACAGTACGAACGCTTTGGTACCGTGATAAACCGACTGCCACGGGCCCGGTACCTGGCTGGCTATGGAGGCCACGTTCAGAATCTTGCCGTCGTTGCGGGCCACCATTTCTTTCAGAAACAGTTTGGTCAGCACCACATACGCGCTGATGTTGAGCTCGATCAGGGCCAGCTCCCGTTCGATATCGGTGTCGACGAATAAGCCGTATAACCCCTGACCGGCATCGTTGACCAGTACGTCGATCTGAATGCCTTTTGCCTGCACTTCCTGATACACCTCGAACGGACCCTGCCGCAGACTCAGGTCTTTGGCAATCGGAACCACGTCGATACCCGACTGGCTCAGCTCGGCGGCCGTCTGGGTAAGTTCGTCCTGACTGCGGGCCACGATCACCAGATTGTAGTGGTCTTTGGCGAATAATCGGGCCAGTTCAAGGCCGATACCGCTGGTTGCTCCCGTAACGAGCGCATATTGTTTTTGGGTAGTTGTCATAACGTTTTGTGGCTTTAAGCCTGAATAAGCACCCGCCCGAACGATTTGTTCAGAAACGTCGGGGGTAGAAACCATTCCCTAATCGATCCGGGCTGAATCGGTTTCGGGTCGACTTAATCGAGTTGCGGCTCGGGCCCCCGGAAGGGATCCAGTTTGGTGATCAGCGGCAGGCCGACGGGCTTGCCCGACTGCGCCGACTGGTAAATGGCTTCCATGATGCGGTGGTCCTGGAGGCCCTCTTCGCCGGGCGTAAAGGGTTGCCTGTTTTGCTGAACGCAGTCCGAAAAATGGTCCATTTCGGTTGCAAACTGGTCTTTTTCCATTAGCTGGGTATGGTCGGTATGCTCACCCTGGCCCACGGCATAAGACTGTTGCAGTTGCAGGCCATTGTACGCGAAAGCATTTTCCATGTTCAGCCAGCCGCGTTCGGCCAGTACCCGGTAGCGCCGGGATTCGTGCGCGAAATAGTGCGATCCGCAGTTCGTAATAATTCCGCTGGGGAAGCGCATCTGCCACGACATGACTTCTTCCACTTCCCGAAACAGTGGGTTGTTGGGCGTGCTATACTGATAGGCAAATACTTCGGTGGGTTCTTCACCCAGAATAAACCGGGCGGTGTTGAGGCAGTACAGGCCGATATCGGGTAGGGCACCTCCCCCCGCCAGCGCCCGGATGTGCCGCCAGTGGTTCGGATTGGCTTCCTGTTGCGCGTTGAAGAGTTCGATGAACTTGGGGGCGCCGTACTGTTGCTTCCGAACCAGCTCGCGGACGTACCGGTTGTAAGGTTCGTATTGAATGCGGTAGGCAACCATCAGTTTACGCCCTGCTTTGGCACAGGCATCGATCATAGCCTGGCAGTCGGCTGAGGAGGTAGCCATGGGTTTTTCGGTCAGGATGTGCTTGCCCGCCTGCGCCCCACGGATGGTGTATTCGGCGTGCATGGCGTTGGGCAGCACGATGTAGATCACCTGCACCTCCGGGTTATTACGGAGCTGGTCGTAGGTATCGTAACTGTAGCAGTTCTGGGGTTTCACTCCGTACTGCTGCGCTACTTTCTGTAGCTTTTGCGGGTTGCCGCTCACCAGCGCCACCAGTTTCGATTTTCGGCTACGGCCAAAGGCGGGCAGGATGTTTTCCAGCGCCAGGTGGCCCAGCCCAACAACGGCGTAACCCACACGCTGGTCAGGCGGCTGGGGCGAGGGCGTCGGACCCGTCTGCCGGTCTGACGAACCGCGGATGGGCTCCAGTTGAATAGGATCGTCTACCTTCGGCGGAATGACGGCCGGGGGCGAAACCGGCTGGACATGAGGGACCGTATCGGCCGGGCTGACAATCGACGGCCCACCCTGGTGCGGCTGTTGCCGACCGTAAGTGGTCAGCAGGCCGCCGGCCGACCCGACGGCCAGCACCCGACCGGTTCGTTTGAGGAATTCCTGACGCGACTGGGGCGGTCCGTCCAGTAATGATTTGATCAGCGTAGTAAATCGAGGCATAAGCGAGTCCGCGTTTGGGTGACAATTTTCAGATAACGGTCCGTTGCCGTAATGGTTGCCGGGCGGGCCTAATAATGAGGGAATTTGCCCATTGGCAGTAGGGGGAGCCAGAAACAGCGCAAAATCGCCGGGGTAGCGTCCCGAAGCCTGCCCGTTAACTCATTTTTATAGGCTGTCGACAACCCTGTCTGGTTTGATCGGTAGTGTAAAAGATAAGCGTTTCTTACCCGGTCTTATGAAGCAAAACTTTACCGCACGACTTCTTTTCTGGCTGACTTGTCTGGGCCTCCCTGCCAGTAGCTGGGCACAATCGCCGGGAGCGCCAATCCGCCAGTGGCAGCGCGTTGTCGAAGGCGTTCCGTTGAGTCGAACTGACCGGGTGCAGACCGTGCCAGCATCGGGGGGAGGTTACGGCCTCCTGGCGGGGCCAACGCTGACCCAGCTGTCGGCAACGGGCGAACAGCGCTGGAGCCAGCCGGTGCCCGGTTCGTACGCCGACAGTTCTACCAAGCGGGTTCCGCTTCAGAAAACGATAGCCCTGGCGGCTACCCGAGACGGTGGATTTGTGGTGCTGGCGATCGATTCCCTGAACCGGTATTACCTTACCCGACTCGATTCGCTGGGCGTGAGTGCCTGGACGAAAACCGTGTCACGCCCTAACATCGACCCGGCAATTCCCGTAACCCAGGACGCGTTGGCTACCGCAGCCGACGGGAGCCTGCTGGTCGTCGGGTCGTATCAGGATGTGCTGTCGTACCTGACCCTCACCAAACTGAATGCCGAAGGGTTAATTACCGGCGAATGGCGCATCCGGTTTTCGGGGCCATCACCGCTGGCAGCTCCCCGGATCAGTAAGGTTGTAGCCCGGTCGGATCAGGGGTATCTGCTGGTTGGTCAGGCCGCTGGCCGTACTGCAGCGGATGGGCAGGGGTTGGTTCTTCAACTGGATGCCCAGTTGAAGGTAGTCTGGCAAAAACAATATCCAGACTTACTCGCCCTGACCGATGTGCTAGCCACCTCCGAAAATGGGTATGTGGCCATTGGGGTAAGCAGGAACCATACAACGCAGCTACTCAGCCTAAGCCCCGGAACCGATACGCAGCCCACGGCCTTCCCAGGCGTCGACTCGCTGGTTGCTTTAGCCCAGGATGCCAGGGGCAATCTGACTCTGCTCGACGCAGCCCGCGCCAACCAGGGCGATTTTCGGCTGATCGGTGGGAGCCTGCCCGCTACGGTCCGCTGGACAAAATCGGTGGGCGGTTCCGGAACCGACCGGCCCAGCGGCTTGCTGGCTACCGACGACGGTGGGTATCTGGCAGTAGGAACGACCACCTCCACCGATGGCGATATTCAGGGTAAATCGACTGCTGTTACAGCCGCCTGGGTCGTTAAACTGGGCAACACTCCGCAGTTGACCACGCTCCGGTTGCTGGCGCCTGACTACGATTGCCAGAGCGGATTTATTCATTTTCACCTGAGCGGGGGCGACGGCTCGACGATCACATATACCGCGCCGGGCATTACCCGTGGGCAACTGACCGACGATTTCGGCACGGTGGAGTCCGGGCTGCGCAACGATCCAAAGGTGATACGGATTCAGGCGTCTCAGTCCGGACAGACCGTCAGTTATAATTTCGACTTACGCGCCCAGTGTCCCACCAGTGCATCGGCGGCCGCTTCCGACTCCCTGCAGGTCATCGCCCCTACCTACGACTGCCGGACCGGAGCGATTACCTTCCACAGCCGGGGGGGCGATGGCTCGCCGATAGAATACGCAGCCGCCGGTATCACGGACTGGACAACCAACCCCAATCAGGTAGTGGATGCCGAACTACGAACGGCCTACGATGCCCGCCCACTGGTGCTCATGGCCCGGCAGCACGGCCAGGTCGCTACCTATTTGTTCAACCTGAAAGCGGCCTGTGGTCGGGCCCGGGCCGGAGTCGACGAACCGGCAACGGACCTCTCGATCCGGTTGCTGGGGAATCCGGCGCGCGAATGGGCCACGGTGGAGATTGCGGGCGCCGAAGGCCAGTCCGTAGAATTGCGGCTGGTAGACGCCAGTGGTCGGTTCGTGGAGCAGCGAACCCTCGACCGGGCTCAGACAATCGAACGGCAGGCGTTCGATATTCGCCGGCAGGCTACCAGTACTCTTCTTTTATATACCACTGTAGGGCAGCAGACGCAGGTACTGAAAATTCTTAAGCAGTGAACAGCCCTACAAACTTGACGGAAAATACCCTACGCTATTTGGCATTCTGACCGTAAACAAGAATCTCAGGATTCGCTATTAGGATAGTTTAACCGGGCCGCCGAAGTGGATTCCTGCCTACGGTCGGAATGGCAGATCGTGCACGTCTTTACGCTCCGCAGCTATAGTTTAGGCTATCAAATCGGGCAGAGAGACAAACAGAAACAGGGGTTCGGCGGTTCTGCGTTTATCACTACGCATTATGGAGGCTAAACATCCGAATACCAGTTTTTCAGCCAGTCGGCCCGAAGAAGTAGCGGGGGCAGAACCCGAAAATTTATTACCCCGGGCCGTCTTGCGCCCCAACAATTACGTTTTGCTGGACGGCGAATGGCAGGTGACTCTCGATCCTGAAGACCGGGGCATTGCAGACCAATGGTACGTCGGCCACCACTTCGACGGAACCGCCCATTGGCCCGGCTCCATCGAAGCGTACATGGCTCAGGCCAAAGGTCAGTCGGCTCCGGCCAGCTGGCAGGATAAAGTGGTTGCCTGGTATGAGCGGGAATTCATGCTTCCCGTCCGCACCGAACCGCACGCCCGGTCGATGATTCAGCTGACGTTCGGCGCGTGTGGCTACGAAACCCGGGTGTGGCTCAACGGCCACGCGCTGCGGACCATCGAAGACGAAGACGTACACTTTGGCGAATATACATCGTTCTCGTATGAGCTTCCCGAAGAGTACCTTCGGCCGACCAACCGCCTGACCGTGCGCATTGCCGACACGATGGATGCCGAAATTCCGCGGGGTAAGCAGGAGTCGCACGTGTACAAACGGGGGGGGATCTGGTACCAAACCTATACCGGAGCCATCCGGAGCGTCTGGCTGGAAACTGTTGAGCGAAACCGGCTCCGGTCGCGGGTCGGCGTGGTCAGTGTGGTTGAAGACCGGCTGGTGCGCTTCAGTCTGACCACCCGCATCCACGATCCCGGCGATTATATTCTCCGCCTGCAGGCGTTCGACCTGCAGTCATCCGAGCCGCTGGCGACGTCCGATTTCCCGTTGCGGCTGCAGGCGGGCCAGAAACAGCAGCGGGTCGTGCTGGATATGGAGGGCGCGCAATTGTGGTCGCCGGAATCACCGACGCGTTATAAACTTGTTGCGCAACTAATTGACAGTGAAGGTTATGTAGCCCAGATCGAAACCCGGTTTGGTCTGCGAAAAATAGAAGCCCGGGGCCGGTACGTATACCTGAACAACGAACCGATATACCTCGATGGGATTCTGTACCAGCCCGGTACATCTACCTACGAGGAGATGCAGGCGCACATGCTGGCCATGAAAGAGCTGGGCTGTAATCTGGTGCGGGTGCATATTGCCGGGGTCGATCCGCGCATTTATAATCTGGCCGATAAGCTGGGTTTGTTGCTCTGGGTAGAAGTGCCCAGTCCGCACAGCTCGACGGCCCGCAGCCGCCAGAACCACCGGGCCGAGCTGCTTCGCATGCTGGCGCTCATCAGCAGCCACCCGTCGGTAGTGATCTGGAGTCTGTACAACGAAGACTGGGGAGCGCAGGACATTGCCATCAACTCCGATACGCGGCAGTACATCATGGACATGTACCACTACATGCAGCTGGCCTATCCGCAATATCTGGTCGTCGACAATGATGGATGGCAGCACATCTCGTATGAAGGACGGCTAAAATCCGATCTGCTTACGGCGCACCTGTATACGCCCGATCTGACCCATTGGCGGAGCCTGCTCGAACGGCTGACCGCGGGCGAACTGAACGGGGTCGCTGCGTTTCCGCTCGTGGTCGGCGATCCGTTTTTTTACCGGCGTCAGGTGCCCCTGCTGGTGAGCGAATGGGGCGGCTTCGGGTTTGTCAACTACGGCGGACCCGACGAATCGACGGACCGGAGTGAGCGAATCCGGCAGTTTAAACAAACCCTGCGCGAATATGCCATCGCGGGGGATGTGTATACCCAGGCCACCGACATCGAAGAAGAGCGGAACGGATTGATCGATCCTAAAACCGGCACACTGACCGTACCCGCAGGGTTGCTGAACTCAAGGAATTCGCACTGACCCCACCCGAAGGAGCGAAGACGGATGGGCCAAATCCTTACTTTTCTCCAGCCACGGCCGTCACCGAAAGGCCTCCGGCAACGGCCAGGAGCAGCCAGCCGAACTCCAACCCGATATACCAGGGCACTGATGTCCATCAGTGCCCTGCCTTTTAGTACCGGACAGGCTGTTTTGGGTGGGTTGCCGGGAATAGCGGATGACCGGTCAACTACGGCGCCCGGCTGCGATAGCGACATCCCTGCCCCGTTTCGTACACATCGGGTTGATTGTCCACTGAAGCAAATACGAAGGCAACAAACCGGTTTTAGCGGGGTCGTTGCCCCGAAATGACTCTCGGATGCATGGGGTAAAAGTCGCGCTGGAACCTACGCTAATTTGTTTAACAAAAGCTAGTAGCGACAGTTTAGGATACGTTCATCTGACCAGGAATTATTCTTTCGTCAGAATGACCCACCTCTCAATGTATGAAGCAATTTTTTCGGGAGAATGGACTCTCCCTGGTTTTAGTCGTCATTACGGTCATAACCCTGGCCGGGCAGATTGTAGTTGGCTGGTATAATTTCAACGATGAACTACAGGAGTACGGAAAACCCACGATCGACCTGGGTGCTTACCTTACCAGCGGGCACTGTATAGAAGCGGTTTTTGAAAACTGGGAAAGTGAGTTTTTGCAGATGGGGCTGTATATCCTCCTGACGATTTCGCTCTACCAGAAAGGGTCTTCGGAATCCAAGAAACTGGATGAATCCGAAGAAGTCGATCGGACACCGTCGGCCACCCGTCCTAAAGCACCCTGGCCCGTCCGGCGGGGGGGCTGGGTACTGAAGCTCTACCAGAATTCGCTCAGTCTGGCTTTTTTCACGTTGTTTTTCCTGTCGTTTTTTCTGCACGCGGCCGGTGGTATGAAAGCGTATAATACTGAAAATGCCCTGAAAGGCAAAGCCGAGGTGCTAACCTACTGGGAGTTTTTGGGAACGAGCGAGTTCTGGTTTCAGTCGCTTCAAAACTGGCAAAGTGAATTTCTGTCGGTATTGTCCATAGTGGTGCTGTCTATTTTTCTACGTCAGAAAGGCTCTCCTCAGTCTAAGCCCGTTGATGCGGCCGACGACGAAACGGGCGAATAAACCAGCACCGATCCAATCGATCAACTTGATGAAAACCTGGTATTTACTGATTGGCCTGTTCGGCCTGAACCTGCCGACATTTGCTCAGCAAACCATTTTTAACGTTCCATCCTCGGATATAACCCCCCGGAAGAAAATACTGGCCCAGCAGCAGGTAGACATCAATGCTGAAGAGTTACGCTCGAGCACAACCATCGATTATGGACTGGGGCGAAACTGGGAAGTTGGGTTGAATCTGTATAACCTCGATTATTTACCCCCGCAGCATACCTGGCAACGCAACGACACCACCACGCAGATGCCTTACGCGCCGTTGCTGCTGCTGAATGCCCAGAAGACCTTCGACCTGACCGATGCACTACACATCGGCATCGGTGGGCAGGCCGGCGTAAACCTGTTGCCCACCGAGCGCAGTTCGTGGGAAGGACTGGGGTATGTGAACCTGGCAGGCAGTTTCGTCGATGATCATTATAAAGCGGTCATCGGGGGCTATGCCGGCGACAAACGATACCTGGCCGATGGGCCAACGATTGGCATTCACATGGGCTTCGACGCGGGCATCTGGTACGAAAAAGTACACCTGCTGGGCGACTGGGCGAGTGGTACGCACGAATACGGTCAACTGATCCTGGGCGCCGAAGTATACCTGGTGAAGCACCTGCCGCTGGCCATTGGCTGGCGACGGTCCAATGAAGATGGGCAGCAGGGGGTGGTGGTGCAACTGACCTACACGCCCAAATAAGCCAAATTCCTGGCTGCTGGCTATGTTCGGGTCTATACTAAACAACGATTTGCCCACTGGCCAACGCCAGTGGGCACTTGTCAGATCGGCGGCCGGTAACGATCGCGGCCAGGGCCGAATCGCTGGGGAAGCTGGCCTGCTCAGGCTAACTCAGACGCAGGCTGTATTCTGAATAACGGTCGTAAGGAAATGAGCGACTGGCGGTGGCGGGTTTTGACGGTACCCAGCGCCAGACCCAGCCGAACAGCGATTTCCTTTTGTGTATACCCCTGCCAATAAGCCAGATCCAGCACCTGCCAGTACGTAGCGGGCAACTGCTGGCGAACCAGCGTATGAAAATCGGTCGGGTCCTGCTCGACGTCGGTAAGGATACTTACGGCTTCGGCTTCCGGACTCAAGGGTTGTAAAGCCAGCTTTCGTTTGCGCAGCGCATCCAGAGCGGTATGCCGGGCTATGTTATAAAGCCAGGTATACAAGCTACCCTGTTGTGAATCGTAGCTACTGAACCGTTGCCAGGCTTTAACATACGCATCCTGAAGGAGGTCTTCGGCTTCTGCCGGGTCTTTGATCAGTTGGATAATGGATACGAACAGGGCCTGGTTGTAACGGGTGTAAAGTTGTTGAAAGGCTTTTGAATCGCCCTGGCGTAATGCTAAGACTAATCGTTCTTCGGTCAAATGGACTGACATAGGGAGGTGGTGATGGTAGTATGCACAAAACAGCATGTTTCAGGCAATCATCAGCCGGGGCTATTCTCACACTGAAACATGCTGTGTAAACCATTAATAAAAAACAATACCTTACTAGTTGGACAAGCACACCCGGCGTGGCGAGTACGTTCGATATTCGCCTGAGGCTTTTACCTTAATAGACTGAATAAGCTAATGCAAGATATATAGCTAACTCGATTATCGGTAACTTGTTAGATTAAAATTATTTATATTTTCTAAAATACGTTAACAAATAAGACTATTTCAATACGCTTGTGTATTATATAAATTAATATGAGCTTAAGATAATCCGATAATATGAATGTGCTAAATAGAAAACTCTGTTAATCAATTCATTAATCAATATGTATTACTTTTTGATAGAAACATTTTTCGAAGAACAAACTCGTGTAGAAGCTCTTTAGTCGAAGCTGGTTTTGTGTCGAAGGGACGAAACAACTGATAGTCAGTTTTTTTAGAATTGATAATAGTATTTATTTATATTATTGTATATTTGGTAACAATAAGTTTAAAATAAATAATTATAGTAACTTGTTTCTGGTATGAATAGGCTTATGTATAGTTGCCTGGTTTTTGTAATTGTTGCCTGTAGCCCGGAGAATTCACAAAGTTCCGAGGAAATCGCGGTAGGATATACGTTTCTGAACGAAGGAACCGGTTTTTATAGTCTCCTATCCCGACATGCGGCTGTGCAGAATCTGGACTTTATTAAAAAATACGCCCTAAGCGATCCTTATATCTGCGCCTGGCAGGCAGATAGCTCTATTTATACAACAGCCGATTTCATTCCGAAAGAGAATCGAAGCAGTACCTACGATCGCTTCGATCGGTTCTACATCATCAACACCAGAAACGAAAAACTCTATGGTCCTTATCGAAAAGACGAGTTTTTCAATAAGGCAAAATCGTTTGAGATCGTCGTCGTCTGGAAGCCTGTCTTTAATTAGATTTCCTGGTCGTAGGTAGAAAACCAGACAGAGGAGCAAGGCTAACCCGGCTAGCGGGTCAGACTCCGCAGCCGAACCGGCACGGCCTGATTTTCGGGTGGCCCGGACATCGTTGACCCGCTGCCGATTGTAAACAGGTAGTCTGCTCAAATTCCTGTGCACAATCCGTAGCGGGTCAATCAAAATGAGCCAGTAATAGTTACCGGCTTCGGGTCAGGATAATGGCAATAAGCGACAGCGCACTCAGCAGGATAGGAACCGTTTGGAAGAACCGGTCTGCAGCGGCCGCCCGCGTCTTTCCGGGCTCGACGTAAACGACGTCATTGGGATGCAGGTAATAATAAGGCGACTGGAAAATGTCCCGTTTCGTTAAATCGACATGGGCGTAGGTTCGATGACCATTCTCTTCCCGGACAACCAGTACGTTCTGCCGCCGGCCATAAATGGTCAGGTCGCCGGCTAGGCCCAGCGCTTCGGGTAAGGTAATCCGCTCATTACTAATCGTCAGCAGGGTGGGGCGCGTCACTTCGCCCAGGACCGTGATGCGAAAATTGAGGTTGCGTATACTGACGGTCGGTTCTTTCAGGTAAGGCTTGAGCTTTTCCCGGATCACTTCAGCGGCCCGGCTATTCGTCAGCCCACCGACAACGACCCGCCCCAGCAGCGGCACGGTAATACTGCTGTCTGAAGCTACCAGATAACCCGGCGTGGCGGGTAACGACATGTTGGCGTTTGCGGTGGATGGCAGCGCATTTGTCTGCTGAACAGGGTAGGGGTTGAAAAACTGCGACGCTTCGGCATTGACGCTGCTTACCTGGATGGATAAGATGTCGTTGGGTTGGATAACTGTCGTATAAGGTTTCAATAAAGAAGAGTCGGCCCGAGTTCCTGTATCCTGAAAGTAGGTTAGTTGTTTAGGACTGACGCAGCTAGCGAAAAAGCAAGCGGCCAGGCATGCGTATACCACCGCTTTCGACAGTGAACCACAGAATTTAGTTACGGCACTAAACACACTGAAAAATTGAGCCATACGTGTATCAGCTAGGGAGTTTTTTACGTGAAACAGGAAGGTAATCTATCTGGTGTACTGGCGGTGCGAAGAATCCTGATCGAGATTGGCTTGTTACCGGAATAGATACTGGTAGATAGTAGTTTTCCAAGGAATTAAGTTAAATAGATAATTTTATATCTCTATTTAACAGATAAGCTCTCAAAGTTACTGACGGTGGCGAACCAACAAAATATTCTTCACAGATTTTTATTTTTTCTCATGCGTTGCCTGGCGGATTCTGGTGCTTAAAAGCCAGTCGGATAGGGCCATACAGCTAAGGAGTAAATCAGGTATGGCTTCATTTTCAGCTAGTCACGTACTTAGTCCTAATCGAACGACTGCCCGATCGGGCCGGGGGCATTTTGCGGGGACTATGTACGAATTAACGAATGTTCGACGTTAATGATTATAAATATTCGTATACACTGGCCTATTTTCTGAATTTATTTATACCTTATTTTGTGTTCAACTCGGAAATAAGTCGAGACGGTCGGTGGGGTTGCTTTTACCTATAAGAATCTATTAATGACTATTGGCGTATGGGAGTGGCTAAAAGGCAAGTACAGTCGTGGACAAGTCGCTCCGCCTGAGCAGCCTTGTTACTGGCAGACCGATATCCATTCTCATTTACTTCCGGGCCTGGACGATGGCGTGAAAACGTACGAACAGGCGCTGGTATGCATCAGCCAGTTGGTAGAGTGGGGGATCGGAAAAATCATTACTACCCCTCACATTAGCCGGGATATATACCCCAACGAAGCTGACCTCATTCTGGAAAGACGCGATAAATTGCAAAGCGAGGTCGACCGGGCCAACATAGCGGTTCAGATCGAGGTGGCCGCTGAATACATGCTCGACGATTTCTTTCCGAGTCTGCTGGCAAATGGCAACCTGTTATCGTTTGGGCCAGAGCGCTATCTACTGGTCGAATTGGGCTGGGTCGGTTCGCCCCGCGATATCGAACAACTCATTTTTCAAATTCTGATCAAAGGGTATACGCCGGTGCTGGCTCACCCGGAGCGGTATCTCTATTACCTGGAAACGCCCGAAGTTCTACAGCGATTGCACGAACTCGGTTGTTTGTTTCAACTGAACTGGTTATCGCTTACGGGGCAATATGGCTCTCGGGTGAACCACCAGGCCCAGTTGCTGCTGAAAAACAACTGGGTTGATTTTATCGGCAGCGATTTACACCGGCCCGAAGATCTGCAAAAGCTCGGTAAGTTGTTCAGTCAACCCGTCTACCAGCAAATCGCTAACCAGCCACTGCGCAACAGCCAAGTCTGAGTGACCGATGCGCATACGACCGGCTAGCCAATTGACCGGGCGACGCTTGAGAGAATCGGCAGGATGCACGGCTCCGAAAAGTCCGTGGTTTGATTGGGTGCGCTGGTACTCTGGCTAAATACATAAGTTTTATTATATCTATTATAAGGAAAATAAGTAAATAAAATGTTACTATAAATAATATATAATAAATATTTGATTTACTATCTGTCCTGGCTTATTTGCGGTGTAAATAGCGTATTAAGGACAAATGGAAAGCCCTCTGCTCGTGTATGGGGTAGGCTGTGAACAGCACGACATTTTGTCGCTGGACACCAGCCTGATGAATGCTCCCCAATTCAGGATTCGACATTTTACTGATGGTTCGCAACTATGGTTGTGGCTCACTCATCGGTTGGACGGCAGCCTGCCCCACCTGATTATGGTTAATCTGGCTGAGCCCCTGCTCAACGGCCACGAGATACTACTGCTTTTGAGTCAGGACGCCGACCTTCGATCGATTCCGGTCTGGGTATTTGCCGGGTCAGCCCTGGACGCCGTTCAACGTCGGTGCGCCAGTCTGAGTGCTGGTAAACTTTCGGCTAACCGGCCCGGGAACGAATCCAGCCCAGACGGTGCGCCCTGTCGAAATGCTCTTCCGGCTAGGCTGAGCGCATAAGTATTTCTATCCAGACCTACCAGGCTGTAATCCCTCTTGGTTATGTTATTTTAAAAATTCACATAATTCAATAGTGAGTATTTTGCCGCACTTTTGATAAACTTTTTATTTATGTTTTTAGTAAATAGTAAACAAAGCATTATATTTATAAAAAAATTATAAACATCAGTTTGTATGACTCAGAATTCTTACTCGTCCTACACCGCGTATCAGATGTACGAATCAGATAGGCCAATGAATCTGAAGGTTATGCTGATGCGCTATTTGCGCAACTGGCCCTGGTTTATTGTATCCATCTGCGTGGCGGTAGCCGCTGCTTATGTGTATAGCCTGTACCAAACCCCTATTTATAAGATAGAAACCAGTTTATTGATCAAAGACGATAAAAAAGGCCTCAGCGAGGAAAGTATCCTGAAGGAGATGGACATCTTCACGCCGAAGAAAGTCATCGACAACGAAACGGAGATACTGAGATCGTTTCCGCTCATGCAGCAGGTGGTGACCGACCTGGGCGTCGATGTCCGGTATTTTTATCCTTCGTCGTTTACCAATGAAGAAGTCTACGCCGAATCGCCGGTCAAGCTGCTGGTCGAGAAGCCAACTTCCGATCTGTATAAGGCGGAGTTGTCATTGACGGTGGTAGACAAAAATACTGTACGCCTGAACGACGTAAACTATCCGGTCAATCAGTCCGTTCAAACGCCCTACGGCCAACTCCAGATTCTTGCCCAGCACCCACTGGCCCCGTCCGCTAAGCCGCTACTGATTCAGGTAAGCCCCCGCGACGAGGTGATCGAACGCTACCTGGATCGGCTGACGGTTGAACCGAGCAGTAAGGCATCGACCGTATTGCAGCTCTCGCTGGAAGACGCCGTTCCGCAACGGGGTGAGGCCATTCTGGCCAAACTGATCGAAGCCTATAACCGGGCGGCCATCACCGACAAAAACATCGTTGCTTCCAATACGCTCAAGTTTATCGAAGATCGGCTGGCGCTCATTTCCGGCGAATTGACGACGGTTGAAAAAGGCGTCGAATCGTTTAAATCGACACAGGGTATCACGGATTTGAGTTCGCAGGCCGGTTTGTTTCTGGAAACCGTCAAAGAAAACGACACCCAGATCAATCAGACCGCTATCCAGTTGGGGATCGTCAACGACCTGGAAACCTACGTCGCCCGGAAATCTGGCGAACGGGGTATGGCGCCTGCCCTGATGGCGATGGAACAGCCGATCATGGTCGATTTTGTCAATAAACTGGCCGAGCTGGAAATGAAGCGTGATCAGCTCAGCCAGACGGCCGGTGAGCATAACCCGATGCTGGTGACGCTGGACAGCCAGATCAGCGCGACCAAAGCAAGTTTGTCGGAGATGGTGCAGAGCATGAAGCGGAACTTACTGGGTACGCAGCAAAAGCTGATGGCGACCAACCGGCAGCTGGAGCGGATGATCCGGACGGTGCCCCGCAAAGAGCGCGCATTGGTCGACATTACCCGCCAGCAGGTCATCAAAAACGATTTGTACACCTACCTGTTGAAGAAGCGCGAAGAAACGGCACTCTCGACGGCATCGACTGTATCGGACAGCCGCACGATTGCGCCCCCTCGCAGCGGTAGCAAACCCATCAAGCCCGTCAAAGCCACGATCTTCATGTTGTTCGGCCTGTTCGGTCTGCTGCTGCCCGTTGGGGTGATGGCGGGTCGCGATGCGCTCAACGACCGGGTACGTCATCGGTCAGACGTCGAAGAGGTTTCGCAGGTGCCCATTCTGGCCGAAATAGCCGCCAGCAACAATAAAGACCAGATGGTGATGGTAGACAACAAGCGCTCGGTGGTAGCCGAACAGATTCGGGCGCTCCGCACCAACCTGCAGTTTCTGCGCAACAAACCCGAAGACAGTCAGGTGATTCTTTTCACCTCCAGCATCAGTGGCGAGGGGAAATCGTTCCTGTCGCTGAACCTGGGAGCTAGCCTGGCGCTGGTCGATCGGCCGACGGTGATTCTGGAAATGGACCTGCGGAAGCCCAAACTTCATTCGGTGCTGGGCGTACCCAACAATTCGGGGCTGAGTAATTACTTGATTCGCGAATGCAGCCTGGACGACGTGCTCCAGCCGATCCCCGGTTTTGAGAACTATTACATCATCACCAGTGGTCCGATGCCGCCGAACCCGGCCGAGCTGCTGAGTGGTCCCCGACTGACTCAGCTCTTCGATGAACTGCGCGAACGGTTTACCCACGTCATTGTCGATACACCCCCCATCGGGCTGGTAACCGACGCGCAGCTGATTGCGCCCCACGCCGACGCGACCATGTTTGTGATCCGGACCGACCACACGCCCAAAGGCTGTCTGCGTGATCTGGATATCATTTATAAAGACCAGCGATTCAATCGCCTGAACGTCGTACTGAATGCCGTGGGCGAGGGCCATTCGTATTACTACAACTACGGCTATTACGAAAAAAGCTAGCCGGTAACCGCTGGTTACCTTTTACGCTGACGATACTCCTGTTCAAAGCCAGAAAATTACCTTTTGTACTTCCTATGCTTGATCTCTCCCTACCATCCTATAAAAACAGAGTCGTCCCTAATGAGGCTTACCGGGCGACTGTTCCGAACAAAGTGGCGGCAAGCCGCCGGTATCGAATCGCCAAACGCCTGTTTGACCTGATTTTGGCTGGATTAGTGCTGGTGTCGATATTTAGCTGGCTGTTCCTGATTATCGGGTTGATTATCCGCTTCACCTCGCCGGGGCCGATTCTGTTTGTGCAGATGCGCACGGGGCGCAATGGTCGTCCGTTCCGCTGTTTTAAGTTCCGGACAATGACGTACCAGCGCCATGCGACTTTTCAGCAGGCTACGAAAAACGACAACCGCATCACTTCCATCGGCCGGTTCCTGCGCAAAACCAACCTCGACGAGGTACCGCAAATTCTGAACGTACTTCTGGGAGATATGAGCATTGTAGGGCCACGGCCGCACCCCATTCCGCTGGATGCCCAGTACTGGCTGACCATGCCGGGCTACCCGGATCGGTATGCCGTCAAGCCCGGGATCACGGGATTTGCTCAGGTACGCGGCTGCCGGGGCGAAACCGCTCAGATGATTCAGATGAAACACCGGTTGCGGTACGACACGCTGTACATCGCCAAGCGCACGCTCCTTCTCGACACCCTCATCTGTTTCTGGACGTTTCAGAAGATGATACAGGGAGACGAAAACGCCTATTGATCTGCATTGCTCCACCGTATTGCCATGAAATTACTGCATAAGAATTCTCTGAGTGGGGTTGCCCAGCTAGCGTTAACAGCCGTCCTGACGTTTTTCAGCATTCCCGTTTTCATCCGGATGCTGGGCGCCGAAGCGTACGGAGCGTTTTCCATCGTTACGCTGGCGGGCAACCTGAATATCTTCGCCAATCTGGGGCTGAACACCGCCCTGCTGAAGTGCCTGTCCGTTCAGGGAAAGTCGAAAGAGTCGGATTACGACATCGTCGTAACCATCGGTCTACTGCTGTTGATCATGGTGCCGCTGAGCCTGCTGGCTGTTACCTTTCAGGCGAATATTCTTCAGGGCCTGCTGGGTCTCTCGGATGGCTTATACGCCCAGGTAGTAACCATGTACCGTTGCGTGGTCGTCGCCAACCTGGTCGTTTTGCTGGGGCAGACGTTCACCACCATCCTGGACTCGCAGCAGCGCATGTACCTGACGAACTTTTACCAGCTCATCTACAGTGTGCTGTACTGGGGCGGCCTGATCGCCGTCGTGAGTCTGGGCTACGGGCTGAACGAAATAGGGCTGGTGATCCTGGGAGCAGCCGTAGTCTGGCTGGTGCTGGTGAGCATAGCTGCCTGGCGGATGTGGGGCAGCCTGCAGTTGAGCGGTCTGAGTGCCGAAGCCGGTCGGATAGCCCGCAAACAGATAAGCTTCGGCTCCAACGTATATGCTGCAGGGTTACTGAATATGATGTTCGAACCCATGACGAAAGTGCTGGTTTCGCGCCTGATTGGAGTTACGGAAGTAGGGTATCTGGAAATTGCTTACAAAATCCGTTCGCAGTTGTGGTCATTGATCGCTAAAACCACTTATCCACTCTTTCCTAAAATTGCCCAGGAAACCGACACGGCCAGATTATCTCGTTTGATCGGTACTTATCAAACAGGCATGTTGATGGTCATAGTCCCATTTCTGCTGTTTTTCGGCCTTGCGTTACCTGACTTATTAGAGCTCTGGCTACCCAATGCCAATCCCGTTATCGAAATAGCCACGCTTAGTATCACTACCTGCTTTGTACTGAACAGTCTGGGTATTCCACCTTATTACTTCCTGCAAAGCAGAGAGCATGTGAGAAAAACGGTTTGGGCTCAACTGACTAATACAGGGGTAAATTTATTAGTGAGTCTGCTAACCTTTTCGGTCCTTGGTATATATGGTTTTGTTTTGGGGAACTCTGTAGCTATTCTGGCCTCACTGGTTTTATGTATGTATTATCAGAAAAAGTTTCTGCATCATATAGAAATAAACAGCTCGGCTGTGTATCGTTTGCTGCTGATTACATTGCTAATGTGGGTACCTGCATATTTATTAACAGATGCTGTTTCACAATCTTGGATACGAATCTTGCTTATAGGTACTTGTGGTCTATTCACATATTTATTTTTGTTTCGTCAGATGTATAAAAATCTTAACGTCTGGAGTGCTTGAATAAACCAAACAAGGCTAATAGAGCGAATAGTTTAGACAATTTAATATAATACTATGTTAGGTATTCTACTCTTAGTACTAGCGTTTATATTATTTGCTGTACAACGTTACTATGCTTCATTGCTAATCTTTTTTGGCTTTGCCACAAATGGTTTTATGTGTATTCCTCCAGCATTTATTTTGTCTGGTACGAGTATTGATAAAACATCTGACTTGTGCGTTCTTTTTATTCTTGGTATACTTATTTATCGTTTTAAAACAATAGTATTGATTTTTAAAAATGAGTCCATTTTTAAATGGATAATGTTTTTTTTACTCTTTATTATAATAGATACTTTTTATAGCTTACAAATTTTAAAATACGATACTGTCGGAGTAATTAGAGTCTTTCGACATAATCTAATCTTTTTAAGTCTTGGTGTTTTCTTTATGGTTCCAAAGTCGGAACTACTACGAGTTTGGCATACAGTTGCTGTAATCACGGTATTTCAATGTATATTATTTTTAATCCAACTACCAACAGGTATAGTATTACTGGATGCTACAATCAAAGTGACAATTAATAACATGGAAAGTATCGGTTGGGTAAGGTATTATAACACACCGACATTTCTGATACCGGCTTTGTTTTATTTCTTGTTCATGTATAAAAGTAAGAGAAAATGGCTTCAGTGGTTGGTAGTGGGTTTGTTAATCACAACAGAAATAGCGCCAATGCATAGATCACACATCCTTACGGTTGCGTTAGTTGCTAGTATATATGTCTTGTCAAAGCAGTCTAATTTTCAAAGAATTGTATATTTAGCTTTGCTGATTGTCGTTGGAGTAGGTGCTTTGTCAATTAATTCTGTTAATACCCGAGTATTAGGGGGTGTCGAAGATTTGGAGAACACTTTCTATGCAAAACGATCGCTTTCGGATCTTGATTATAACCAGGAAGATACATTTGCTTACAGAATGGCTCATTTAGCAGAACGAGCCAATTACATATCACGTGAGGTCGGTAGTTGCATTTTTGGTGTTGGTTTATTATCTGAGGATACACCTCAAGCGAAGAAATTGCCATTTGAGGCAGGCCTATTTAATGATCGAATTGGGAGGAAATCTCAAGTTGAGACATCAGATATTGTCTGGTCGCTACTAATTCTATATATGGGTTTTGTAGGAACAGCAATATTTATTGCTCTTAGCTTAAAATATCTTTTATTATTCTACCGAAATAGATATGTAAATATTAGTGTCGTCGGTCTGCTTACCCTATCAACAGTGCTATTGCTTTCATTTACAAGCACAGAGCTAGTTCAAATTCATTTTCGAATCATCACTACATTATTTTTAGTCGCAATGTTAAAGACTAGTAAGGTTAAGCTAAAAGACACAATAACTAATGATAAAGAAGATATAATAGCAACTATAAATTTGTCTAGTGTACCTTACCCACTATCTATAACTTAATGGCATATATCAGATTTGTTCAGTATTTCTAATAAATAGGTCTGAACTACAAAATTTATATCAATTTCTAAGTATATGAAACGCATATCAGTAATTACCTCTCTTTTTAACTGTCTGGATTACATCGAGTCTTATCTAGACCATGTGTTAAAAGTTGAGAATTTTGATGAGGTGGAATTTCTGTTATTACATAATCAACCGAAACCACAGGAGATTGCTATAATCGAAAAATATAGTTCTCAGTACAAAAACATCAGATATATCATTATTCCTGAACGGGAAGGCTTGTATGCGACATGGAATAGAGGCATTAAGCTGGCAACTGGTGAGTATCTGACCGTCTGGAATGTGGACGATATCCGTACCCCAGATTCCATTCTGAATCAGGCAAAAGCGCTGGATAAAAATACTAATGCCATGCTTGCCTATGGTGATTTTTACGGCGTGGATACTTATGGGACTGAGATATGCAGATCATATACGTATCCAGCCTGGCCTAATAAACGGGCCGAGTTTTTCAGAAGACACATGATCGGTTGTTTTCCCATGTGGCGGAAAATGGTTCATGACACTATTGGTTTCTTCGACGAAAATTATCGTTTAGTGGCAGATTACGAATTTCAACTTCGGTTAGCCTTAAATTATAATCTTGTTAAAGCAGAAGGGGCATTAGGCTACTATCTCGAGAATCAACCGCATAAACTAAGTAGTCAGCAGAATACGCAGCATATTGAACGCACTTCTGTGGAATTACGATATGCTATTTATGGATCACTTGATCTCTCTTTGAGAGAAGAAGCTATTGCTGCTTATGACGTAGAAAATGTAATAAACTTCGGTAAAAAATATCCAGTAAGACAGCTGATTCATCACTATGATAATTACTTAAAACGTAAATCATATGGCTATGCCAAAAGCTATATTCATACTTTCAAACAATCGATAAAACGCGGTATAAAAGAATTGTTAGGTGTAAGCCAGATGAGGGAATTGCCTGTCTATCGTTACTTAACCCGTCTTAACTAATACAGTGATGGTAAAGCTTAGTATTGTTGTACCCACTTATAATCGGAAGCAAGTTTTGCAGCGATGCATCACTAGTGTTCTACCGCAGTTGAGCGCCGACGTAGAATTGATTGTTATAGACGATGCCTCTGACGATAATACGGTTGACTATTTACAATACGTCACAAAGAAGTTAAGCAAAGTTAGCTATTTTAGCTTCTCTGAAAATAAAGGTGTTAATGCGGCTCGTAACAAAGGAGTTTCGCTTGCTACGGGTGAATACATATTGTTTCTTGATAGTGATGATTACCTCAAGCCGGAAAGCATTTCTTTGGTTCTGAGCTATTTGCGAAATAAACCTCATACTCATTATATGTTTCTGGTATCCGATCGTGAATCCGATCCTTTACTACCAGATACTAGCCAAGAATATACCTATTTTGACTGGCTCCGTCGTAATGTATATGGAGATTTTACACATGTGTTAAAAACAGATTTACTAAGAAAATACCCATTCTTTGAGGAATTTAGGGGTTTCGAGAATTTGAATTGGTTTAGAATTTTTAAAGAGAACCACACTCAATTGTTTATTAGAGATTGTTTGTGTATCCGTGATCGGACACAAAGCGATTCACTGACAAGAGTTCTAAATGTTCAGACTAACAAAAAATTATTTGATAGATATCAGTATAGTTTAAAAATGGCTGATATGTATGGAGAAGATTACCTACTCCATGCTAAATATGCGTTCCATAATTTCTTACTCAAAGCAATTGCTTTGGGTATTCTGCTGAAACACACCAAAGCTAATAATCAATTGTTACTTCTTTTGAGGAAAATCAATCCGGTTGCTTTTCTGTTGTTAGCTCCGCTTAATAATGTACATCTGAATTGGGTTGTTACGGTGCCTTTGTTTTTAAAAAATAACGTGAAGGTCGTCTACAGGCGCATCCATGCTTGAACTATGCGAATTGTACATTGCTTATTTACGATGCGGATGGGGGGGGCTCAGCTACTCACTATTGACTTATTAAATGAGCTTTGTCTAGCTCATGAGGTATCTTTGATTGTAGTCAATGATCGAGTTAATCAGTCCATGCTGGCAAAGCTCCATGAGAACGTGTCCGTGTATTGTCTGAACCGGCGGGAAGGTAGCAAAAACCCATTTCCAGTATTGCGGTTGAACTTATTGCTGAACCGCATTCGGCCGGATGTGATTCACTGTCACGACCGTAAGATGATCAGCCTGATTAAATATCGATCGGCTCATACGGTTTACACGGTGCATGACGTCAATATCCCAACAGATACGTTTCATCAATACAATACACTCGCGGCTATTTCTGACGCTGTCGCAAGTGATATTCAGCATCGGTCAACACTGACAGCAGTGGTGGTGCCCAATGGCATTCCAGTTCACCAGTATAGGCGCAGGAATCATTATCGGATTCAGGCCAATGAGTCGGTCAGACTTGTGCAGATTAGTCGCCTGATGCATGAGAAAAAAGGGCAGGATATCCTGATTCGGGCACTGGCCAAATTGGTTCATGAACGGGGAATGAGTCAGCTCCAGTTAGACTTTATCGGTGATGGGGAATCACGGGATTACCTGACGTCGCTGGCAAAGTTACTTGGAGTCGAATCCTTCGTTCGCTTTCAGGGTGAGAAAGAGCGCAGTTGGATACAGGAGCATCTGGCATCGTACCATGTACTCGTGCAACCATCTCGCTTTGAAGGGTTTGGCCTGACTGTCGTTGAGGGGCTGGCAGCTGGAATTCCGGTAGTGGCAGCAAATATTGAGGGGCCTGCTGAAATTCTGCATGGTATGCCTGGTAGCGTGCTCTTTGAACAGGATAGCGTCGAGGCTTGCGCTGAAGCCCTGCATGGTATAATCTCGATGTACAATAACGATCAACTGACCACGGAGATGGATGAAGCTCGAAATCGTATCATGCAGCGGTTTTCCATTCAGGCAATGACAAAAGCCTATTCCCGTATTTATCAGAACAAGTCTGTTGCCACTTCTGCCAGCGTTGTATAAATCTAAACAGGTATGAATGCATTAGCTTTTATTACACAAGACTGGTCAGCGAATCGGAACAACACAAAAGGTCGCCTGATCGGACTTCTGTTTCGAATTGCCAACAGCGCAACCAGAAACCGTGTCGCCCGACTTTTGCTCACCCCCTATCTGGTAATGTATCGGGTATTGGTCGAGTGGATGATGGGTACGGAACTGCCCTATGATGTTGTTGCCGGAGCTGGATTGAAAATTTACCACGGCCAGGCGCTGGTTGTACACCGGAATACCCGAATCGGGCGGAACTGTATCTTACGACAATCGACGACTATTGGCAATAATGGGCAGAAGGGTGGATGCCCGGTAATCGGAAATCACGTAAACATCGGGGCAAACGTATGCATCATTGGGCCGGTTACCATTGGGGACCATGTACTGATCGGAGCCGGCAGTGTGATTACGAAGTCTATCCCGGCCTATTCTGTCGTGGTGGGTAATCCTGCCCGGGTCATCCGACAGAATATACCTGAAGAACAAAATCTGGTTCCCGAATTCGTATAGTTTAAATCAGAACTCAGAACATGGTGCAAACAGCTACTTTAGCAGATACCGAAGCATTGATCCCGCAGCATGTGGCAGAACAGGTCCTGACAGCGGGACCGGATCATATAAATTACCGTGGGGGAGTCGGCAGTGTCATGAATGTATACGCTCGCCATTTTGCGGTCTATAAATGCGTTACCAGCCATAAGCCTATCAACAGCAAATGGGCGCTCATCCCGTTTTTTATTGGTCAATACCGACGGTTCGTACAAACACTGATGACCGATCGCGCCATTCGCATCGTCCACTTACAGGGTTCGTTCAAAGGTAGTTTTTATCGAAAGTTTGCGCTCTTCCTGACGGCTAAATACGTGTTCGGCAAGCAGGTTGTCTATCACATGCACGGCTCGAAATTTGATGTATTCTACCATAACAGCGACCCAATCAGCAAGCGTATGATCCGGATGCTGGTTGAAGGAGCTGATGTCGTGGTTTGTCTGTCTGACTATTGGTATACTTTCTTTTCCGAAAACTTCAGGACCCGTCGGCTTGAAATTTTGGGAAACGTAATTCACCAGCGGCAACCTGAGCAGGAAACGCCATTTAGTCGACCGCAAAACGGTCCCCTGCAAGTCCTGTTTTTAGGCGCTATCGGGGAGCGGAAGGGCATCTTCGATTTACTGGAGGTGCTGCGCCAGAACCGACATGTGTTTACGGGTCAACTCCTGCTACGCGTAGGTGGTAACGGCGAAACCGAACGCCTTCAGGCGTACATCCGCGAACACAAGCTTGAAGACTTGGTTCGGTTTGAGGGCTGGGTTTCGGGGGAGAAAAAGCATGAACTGCTCAGCACGAGTGATCTGTACATACTGCCGTCCTACCACGAAGGACTGCCTATTTCAATTCTGGAGGCTATGAATTATCAGCTTCCTATCCTGTCGACACCCGTAGGTGGAACGGCCGAAGCCGTTCATGAAGGTATCAATGGATTTCTGGTAGCACCGGGCGACAAAGATGCTATGGCCGACCGGCTCATGCGTTTCATCAGTCAACCCGAGTTGGTTTCAACGATGGGCGAGGCTTCAGGTCGAATAGTTCGGCAATACCTGCCTGAAACGATCTTCCCCCAGCTACGGGGCCTGTACGAATCGTTATTGAAAGAAACCAATACTAAGCACTGAATTAAATAATTGTACTGTCTATGAGCTTGAACACTAATACATTGGCCGGGAAAAGTTACATTCCTGCTCTGGATGGTTTCCGGGGAATAGCCATTCTGATCGTCGTCGTCAGTCACTACGGGTTCGGAAAATGGATACCTGGCGGATTTGGCGTAACCCTATTTTTCTTTATCAGTGGCTTTCTTATTACCCGACTACTGATTGCCGAATACCAAAAGACACATCGGATTGACCTGAAGGGTTTTTACTTGCGCAGGATGTTGCGGCTTTATCCGGCCTTACTTTTAATGGTGTCAGTAGCAGTTGCATTTTCACTGAGTACTGGCTGTGGGTTGCAACTTGGAGATATCCTTTCGACATTGTTTTATTACCGGAATTACTATATGCTCTATGGCGTAGAATCAGGGATGTACGCCTGTAGTCGAATATTTAACATTACTTGGTCGCTGGCTATTGAAGAACATTTCTACTTACTCTTCCCACTATTGTTCATTGCGCTTTACCGTTGGCCAAAAGTTTTAGCATGTGTTATGCTCTTAAGCATAATCAGCGCTTTGTTGTGGCGCATTCACCTCATTACGGCTGAAGGACTGAATGAAATTTCCGCCTTCAAGACGTATAGTTTTACTGAAGCTCGTCTTGATGCTATTATGTATGGTTGTCTGACAAGTCTAATTCTGCACCATGATAAAACAGGACGCTTCCTGAAATTGACCATTCATCCTATCGTATTGTTGGCGGCACTTAGTTGTTTATTATTAACGCTTCTTTATCGGGACGGTTTTTTTCGGGAAACCTGGCGTTATTCCATTCAGGGTGTGACTTTGAGCCTACTACTGCCTGCTGCTCTTTATGGAAAACCTTATATGTGGGTTAGAAATTGGCTAAGTCAACCTAAGTTGGTACTCATCGGAAAATTTAGTTACTCACTTTACTTGTTTCACTGGATCGGGGTTGTAGTAGCGGAACGGCTGATTGGTGATGATAGATTAACGGTTCGCTGGCTTATGACAGCTATACCACTAGGGTTGTTATTAAGTATACTAAGCTACTATTGGGTAGAAAAACCAACAGCAAGTTTACGGAAACGGTTTGGTTCTACAGTAGAGACCGCAACAGATTTACCTGCCGTAAATTTGTCTGCTAAATCGTCAATTGTTTAACAGGGCTCACCCAAATGGTAGTGATCAATTGGGCAGACAACAACTCAACACAAATTAGTTTATTATGAGATAGTCATTAAAACAACTTGGTTAATTATACAGATTGAATAAGGTCGGAGCATGTGCTCCGGCCTTATTTTTTTGTCAAAAGTCTTTAAGGATAACACCTGATAGGGGCTAGCCCTAAATTAAAATTAGATTAAAATTGCAATTTGTGGCCCAATACAGAAAACATTCTAGGTGTGACTTTACACCAATTTAAAAGTCCGACTATGAGCAAATAACAACTAACGTGTAATATTCACGCAAGTGGAATTTCAAGTGAAAGGAAAAACAACTATAGTGATTCCTTATGTATGAATACTAATATATAGTAACTCGCAAAACATAAATATTTTAATATGTAATTTTTTTGAGTTTTATAAAATGCTTAAATACAGCGAATTGTGAGTGATAACAATGTGAGAAATTAGATTTTGTTAATATTGGTGTAAGTGACAACGTGTAAGGCAATCAGTCTCCTTTATAAAACTGATGCACCTACATGTACCTGTCAAACCTACTTTTAATCACATTTTATAAACTACTTAAAGCACCGAATGCGTATCTTACTTTTAGTCATAAACGCTTTCATGCTGCCGTGTTATCCATCCTTTTGTCTTCAGTGTTAAGTTTGAGTAGCTGCACACAGGCAGATACGATAGCTCCGGAAAAGATCAGTCAGGCTGCCGTCCGCGAAGATGCTTCGATTTTATATAGTGACGATTTCGAGGGAAATAAAATGGCCTCGTTCTGGTATGCTGAATTATGGACGCCGACTTCAGGTGTACTGACCTCAGAGAATAAACGTGCAGGACGTAAATCCTTTCGGATTAGCTGGTTGGCTAGTATGGTGGATGGAACAAATAAAATGATGCACGCAGAGTTAGGGACCAAACCTCTAGTGGAGGGTGAAACCGAGCGCTGGTATGGATATAGCTCTTATCTGCCGGCTTCCTCCATGGCCAACGATGATCAGATTGCAATAATCAGCCAATGGCATGCTGTTCCTGACGAAGGACAGGAGCATACAGTCCCTCCTTTGCGTATTGAAGTACAGTCCAATCGATTACGGCTGGCTTATACTGCGTCAAATAAGCCTATACTTAAATTAGCCCAGGCACCTACTACCGATAAAAAAATCGACCTGGGGCCTGCTTTGTTTGACCAATGGGTCGATTATGTTGTGCACGTAAAATGGTCACCAACCGGTGAAGCTGGCCAGGTGCAGGTATGGCAGAATGGAATACTGGTCGTTAATGAACAGAATATCAATATTGGATACCCGGAAAAACTTAATCCGTACTGGAAGTGCGGACTGTATTGCTGGATGGGGAAAGATACGTATCCCGAGAAAGTGGTCTACTACGACGAGGTTCGGATTGGGGGAGCCACAGCTGGCTACGATGCGGTGAAACCGGGACGGAGCGATGGGACAGCGAAAGTGCAGCAGTATCCTAAAAACTAAAAAAAGACCGGCCCCCACTAATAGTGGAGGCCGGTTCTGCATATATGGCAATTCACAGGAACGATGATTTAATCTCGCAAGCTGGCTGAGGCCGGGATGGGGCGCTCGACCCGCTGTTCGCTGACCGCCGGAGCCAGCAACCGATTGTAGAGCCGCAGGAGTTTCCCCCGCTCGTGATCCCACGACAGTTCGTTGGCCACCCGCTGGTAGCCGAATTCGCCCATCCGGGTCCGTACGCTCGGGCTGTCCATGAGGTACATCACTTTACTGGCAAAGTCATCGATGTCGTTCGGGATCGCATACAGCGAAGCCTGCTGCGCCGAAAACCGCCCTTCTTTCAGATCGAACTGGACGATGGGCTTTTTCAGCGCCATGTATTCCATGATCTTGTTCATGGTCGAGAGGTTGTTCATCTCCGTCGGTTTATCAGGGTTGACACAAACATCAGCCGTGTTGAGTACCTCCAGCAGCAGATCGTCCGGCACACGACCGTAAAAATCGACGTATTCGCCCAAACCCATGTCGATCGACAACTGCTTCATGGCTTCCAGGCTCGTACCACCTCCCACGATGGCAAACTGGATATCCTGCCGCCGAACCGTGATCTTCTTAACCGCTTCGAGCAACAGGTCGATGCCTTCGCTCTCGCAGATGGTGCCCAGATACCCAACCAGGTACTTGCGGCCTTTTTTGAATTTGTCATTACCCGGCACGATCCGCAGCCGATCCAGCTTAGGACCCGAGCGGACAACGGTTACGTCTTCGGGGCGCATTTTTCCCCGACGGATGGCGATCTCCTTATACGATTCGTTGGTCGCAATGCTGACGTCGGCCACCCCGAAGGTGATCCGTTCGAACAGCAGCATGAGCCGGTAGAAAAAGTCTTTCTTGCCGAATTTGGCGAGGTAAAACTCCGGGTTGACGTCGTGGTGATCGAAGAGGTATTTTACCCCCAGCAGTTTGAACGGCAGCGCCACGGTAAAGATCAGATCGGGCGGGTTGCAGCCGTGAATCACGTGGAATCGCTTCTTCGCAAAGATCCTGATGGCGTACCAGTACCACCAGAAAATAGACGTACCGTATTCGACCAGATAGCCCAGCGCACCCGACGCTTCGACCGGTAACGGGTGGCGGTATACGTCGACGCCGTCGATCTGTTCAAACGGGGTCGTATAGCCTTTCATGCGGGGACAGATCACACTCACGTCTGCCCCGGCTTCGCGCAGGGTAGTGGCTTCCTGCCACACACGCCGGTCGAACGGTACGGGTAAGTTTTCGACAATGATCAGAACGTGTTTTCCCGAGAGGTGTTCGTACTGGTTGGTTGCCTTCATCAATTGGTTGGTTTAATAGAGAGTATCGTACTTAAATTGCCAGCTGGGCCGGGGCTTCGGTGGTGCTGGCCGACCAGTTGATGCCGATGTACTGGTTGCTAGGGTCCAGCTCTGCCGAAATCCGCACCAGGTCCAGAATGACTTTATTCGTGGCTTCGCCGAGCAGATACGCAAATTCAGCCTCTTTTGTGCTGACTACCAGCACGTCGCACCAGTCGAGCAGGTCGTGGCTGTCCTGAACCATCAGCCCCGACAAGTGCGGAATGTGCTGATCGATGTATTCTTTGTTGGTACCGGTCAGTTTCGAGGTATGGACGTTCCGGTCGTAGATTTTAATCGAAAAGCCTTTGCCCAGCAGAGTTTCGGCCAGCTCAACGGCGGGGCTGTTGCGCAGGTCATCGGTGCCCGCTTTGAACCCAATACCCAGGAAGCCGATGTTGCGGTGGCCCTGCTGCATCAGAATCTGAACCGCCCGCTGCATCTGAATTTCGTTGGTTTTCTGGATGCTGTTGAGCAGCGGTACCTGCAGGTACAGGTCGTGCGCCAGCGTCTGCAGGCCTTTCAGGTCCTTGGGCAGGCAGGAGCCGCCGTAGGCAAAACCGGGTTTGAAGTAATAATTCGAGATATTGAGCTGCTTATCCTTGCAGAAGATATCCATCACCTGGTGCGAATCGATACCCAATGACGAGCAGATGTTTCCTACTTCGTTGGCAAACGAAATCTTCAGCGCGTGGTACGAATTGTTCACGTACTTCATGATCTCGGCGGTTTTCGTGTCGGCGATAACCACCTCGGCGGGCAATTGCGCGTACAGGCTCTTGATGATGGCCCCGGCGCGTTCCGACTCGGTACCGATCACCGTGAGCGGTGGGTGGTAGTAATCATGAACCGCCGAGCCTTCCCGCAGAAATTCGGGGTTGCTGACAACCGCAAAATCGACGTTATGTTCTTTTCCCGACCGTTCTTCGATCAGTTGGGCAATCTTTTCGCAGGTGCCCGGCATGACCGTCGACCGGATGGCGATGACATGAAACTGGTCTTTCTCGGCCAGTACTGCACCCAGGTGTTCAGCTACGTTAAAAATATACTGCAGGTTCAGGTGGCCACGGGCTGTCGAGGGGGTACCCACAGCGATGATGGAAACCTCCGTATTCATGATCGCTTCGCGGAAGTTGATGGTAGCCCGGATGCGGCCCTTCGCGTGCTGGGTCGCCATGATCTGGTCGATATCTTTTTCAACGATCGTTGCCCGCCCGCTGTTGATCTGGCCTACTTTAATGGGATTTACGTCTACGCCCACCATTTCGTGGCCGTTCTGGGCCAGGCAGCCCAAACTTACGCAACCGACATAGCCTAATCCAAAAATGCTGATTTTCATAGTTGTATTGTATAATTGAGGGACTTATTGAACCGTTAGTTGATGCTTGAAATGAGCCGTCTGGCCGGCTGCGAGGACCCCCTGACTCAGTAAGGTCGAGGTGGCCTCTTTGTGGTAAAACCCGTCGGAATACCAGCCCAGCAGCGCCGGTTCCGTCTGGCCGTGCACGAGGGTGGTTTGTAAATCCGGCGCAATCGTCAGTTGAACCTGCCGGCTGGCATGTCGGTGCCGGAGCTGAAAGAGGTTTCCAGCGCCTTCCGACACTTCTACTTCCGGACTCAGATGAAACAGGATCTCAAGCTGCCGACTTTGTTTGCCGTAGTTTTCCACGACATCCTCGATGTACAGGGTGTCGGTTGTTTTGTCGAAACGGAAATGGCGCAGGTGACGGCACTGTAGCCGGGCGTAGCCATTGTGCGTGGCCGTAACTTCGTCGGCCTCTTCTGACGACTGGGCCTGAAGCGTAGCCGTTTTGTAATGGTTGAGCCACAGCAGCGGCCCCGCCTGAAACGCCTGATTCTGTCCGTCGATGCACAGGGTATTGTGCGCCCGGGTGCTGAGAAAATAATTCCGCCATTGGGCATGCGTCTGGTACGAATACGTGCCCGAATCGACCAGGAAAGGGTAGCCATCGACGTTCATCAAAAACGACAGGGCGTCGGCGTGCCCGTGGGCCGCAATGGACAGATACCCCAGGGGAGCCGCGTCTACATGAATGTAAATCTCCCGATCGTCGGCGGTTTGCTTGCGCAGGATGTAATGCCCGTCGTCGTAGAGTGCACTGCCGGGAAGCTGGGTGCTGACGCTGAGTTTGTCGAAGCTTTTTTCGCCCTGTGCGCCAAAGAGCAGAAAGTTTTTCAGGTCGAATCCCTGCGACCGCTGTTTGAAAAACGGGTCCTGAAACAAAATAGCCGCTGAGGTGAGAATCGACCGGAAGTTGTTGAACGGCTGCCGGTCTTCAACCACCAGCACCCGCCCGTCGTCTTCGTCGCCGTAATGCGGGAAATTACCCTGGCAATCCAGAAAAGTAGCGATGTACGACGCGATGGCGTTGAGCCGGTTCGAATAAGCTATTGAAAATGGGTTGTTGGTTTGCTTACCGACCACGTAAGCGATCAGGAAGAAGTCCGTAATAAACTGAATGTATTCGGCCGCTTCTTCCCGGTTGATGCCATTTTTGGTGTGCTGTAGCCGTATTTCCTCCTCCAGACCCGCTTTGGCGTAGGCCGTCCATTTCTCCGAATCGGGAAACCGCCAGAAGGATCCGGCGATGAACAAGCCGGCATGTTCCGAAATCAGGTGATTGTTGGCCGACGAGTGCAGCGATGGGTTCGAATAGCTGTAAACGCAGTGCTGATAAATACTGGGCAGCCAGCAGTCGTTCACGAAGGCCGCAAACTCGGGATCCGACTGGGCCAGCGCCGACGCATCCAGAATGTTCCAGGCGAAGAACCAGTTGATCAGGCGGATGTTTACCTCGATGTTACTGTACCAGTTGACGCCCAGTAAATACGGGTTCTGCTCGGTCCAGGACCGGTTGACGGCCATGAACTGCTCCAGATACCGCCGTTGGCCGGTGATGCGCCAGGCAATGGCCAGCGACGGTAACCACTGCAACCGGTTGACTTCCCACACGTATTTGGCGCTGCCGTTCGCTTCGTTCCGGACATTGATCGTCTTGGCGTAGGTTAGCGGAAAGCGCTTGCCCGAGCTGATATCCAGGTGCCAGTCGATAGGCAGATCGACATTCATCGTATGGGTAAAGACTTTCAGCTGACCCGAATACGGTACTGACTTTGCCGATAAGCCCGTCAGGGGCAGAATCGGTCTGGGAAGTTTGCTGGCAGCCGACGGAACGGAAGATACCCACGCAATCCGTTTTTTATCCGTCTTTTTCTGTACATACTGCTGGGTTCTGAACAGCAATTCGGGCACAGACATGGATTGAAACCGATAAAACAGCCAGGAGTATCTGTTTTGCATAAATTAAAGTGAACTTATAACGTGTTTGTTGTTCAGCGTCTTGAAAACTTAACAAGGACAGCCGATATGTTATGCACTTATACTATTCGATTAATTACTATCTACCAAATTTGCCAATCTTGTTAACAGTTGGCTATACACCAAAATAAGTGATTTAAATATTTAAATCCTAAACTTTTTATTTACAAAATTATGAAAAAGTAAATAAAAAGTTAAATCACTATTTTCTCATCGAATAATCAACAAATACCCCTTGAAACAGCGCTGGATAGAGCTTAGAAAGTGAAGGGTGGAAAGCACCTGCACCGGCGGGGGAGAGCCCCTTTTACTGGCCGAGCTGACTTTTCAGGTAATTGTGGTGGTACTGGCGTAACAGCGCATCGAGCTGGTAACCCACTTTGTAGCGGTTGCCGATGTTGTAGCCTCGGCTGTAGTTGTATTCCCACCGAAACTCTTCGGTGCTGCGTACCCGAAAGCCTTTGGTTTGCGCAATCCGGCCGGGTGGAATCGGTATGGCGAAATTAAAACCGGCGGTCGAGCCATTGACCGTTTTGGTGGCATAGAACCCAACTTCGACGTTTGGAAACTGGCGGATGAAATCGATGCGGGCACCCCGGTCCTGGTACATATACTGCCCACCCGACAGCTTTAAAGTGATGTTCCGTTTATCGAATCGGTAGGCGACGTCGGCCAGCACCATAAAGTCTTTCAACGATTCGTAGTAGAAATCATTTTTGGGAAAGAAATAGAACCCGGTCAAACTGGTTTCCAGACCATACGACCAGGGCCGATTCAGGTCGGCGTGCCGGTATTGCAGGTTCAGCCCGTAGCGGTCGTTGTAGAACAGCCCCGCCGATACACTCAAAAAATCGGCCTGGTCGAGGGCCAGAAACTGATTCAGAAAAAGGGGAGCCGGCCGAACATTGAGGGGTTGGTTGTCCATATCGTTCACGATCGGAAACAGGATGCCCCAGTTAAGCACCAGCCCCCGGCTCAGATACAGCTGACTTTGCAGCAGAATGTTGGTTTTGCTTTCCAGTGGGCTTTCGCGGTAGCCGAAATTAGCCATAAACTCCGGCTGGATGCGGAAGTCGAACTTATACCGACGAGCTTCGAACGGCACCTGTTTTGCGTAGGCTTCGCGCTCGGGCTTCGACATCATCGTCGTCGCAAAGCCCGGCGTCAACCGATAGCGGGCAATGGGTACGCCCTGAAAAAGCGGTACCAGCTCGGCCTCCGCGTGGAGGAGTCGCTGCTGATCGAGCGCCAGCATGGCAATCATTGGATTGCGGTAGAGTCGCTGCTCGTAATAAATCCGATTCTGGGCACTATCGGCGGTAAGGTTCTCAAAATCAAGCCGTACATTGCGCGTACGCTGTGCGGTTCCCAGGTGTGCCATCCCGACCAGCAGGAGGATTCCAACGATCGACTTACCTGGCTTTCTCATGAGCGGCCGATTTTTTGGTGGAAAGCAGCGACCAGGCGTAGGAGGTCCCTACCGTAACCTGATCGAAATTGAGTACCCCCGCCTGCACGGTCCAGTGGTTGAACAGGGTGGCATAGGCACCGAGGTTCAGGTGTTGCGAATCCCATTCGGCCATCAATCCGACCCGTTGCTGAAGACTGAGCTTCGCCCCACCGAACGGCCCGGCCAGGTAGTACGCGGCTTTATCGCGCTTGTCCCGAAAAACGAACCCGGATAACAGGGTGGAATTCTGATCGTTGCGCATGTCTTCCCGATCGACGTAATACGGGCTGGCATACCCAGCCGATAGTTCGAGCGTGGCCGAAGGAGTCAGCGAAAACCGTTTGGTAGCCACCAGGGCGTTCGTAATCAGGGAGTTGTCGATCCCGAGCGGGGCTGATGCAATGATCGCTATGGCCGGCCGGTTGCCCTTCTCGGTAAACAGGACGTACTTCAGGTCGATCTGCCGGTCGCCGATGCCGCGGGCCCCGTACTGGATGGGGCCGTTGGGTCTGAGGAGATTGATATTGATTTCAAAACGGGGTAATACCACCAGGTTGACAAAGAAAATACTTTCTGAATTGCGCGTCGTAATCTTCGGATTAGCCGCCGGATTGAACCGAAAAGCATAGTTGGTCGGGTTCAGGCTATACCCGACATGGAAGGTCCCATCCTCCAGGAGCGTGGCGGTAGGAATGTAAAGCAGCCCCGGTTTCCCCGATATATTGACCTGAGCCTGTATCGGGCACGCCGTCCCGCCGATCAGGCTCAGAAGCAGGACCATCGTTTTCAGACCGCAAAACCACTTCGTTAAGGTATTCTGTACAAGTCGGGACATAGACACTGGAAAGATAGAAGCGAGGAAAACGGATGGCTATAAACGGATCGCTGGATAACAAAAGGCAATGAACCCCTTGTTATCCAGCGAATTGTGACGGAATCAGTTGGCGAACTTCAGTCGAAGGGCTAGCCCTGCTTCCAGACCATTCAGGCTAACTTTTTCGGTCGTACTGGTCGTTTCCGACTGGACCTGCTGATTGTAGCTACCCAGGTGATACCGAACATCGAGGGCGACATACAGCTTTTTCACGATCTTCTTTTCGGCTCCGACAAACACCTGCACACCATAGTTGTTGCCTGCCTGCGATTCGTTGACAGATCCGGGGTTGCTGGCCACGACTCGGGAGAACTCATTCTTAATGAAGTAGCGCGACAACCCAACCCCGATGTATGGTATCAGAAACGGGCTTTTGGCCTTTACCGTCTGACCATTGGCGTCGGTAGTTTCGGTCGTAACGGTTTTCGGTTCGAAGCTATAGCGCAGATCCAGTGAGACGGGAATGATCGACAGGGTGAACTTTTCCGTCCGGTTGATTCCGGCGATACTCAGGTTGCTGGAAGCCGAACTTTTCCAGTAAGCGGCCCGTACGCCCACCGAAAAGCCTTTTACCAGACCGACCTCCAGCGAAGCATTCGGCATAACCTGCCCGTCTAGTTTGGCACCCTGTCCCCGGTTGTAAGCGGTCAGAATCGAGCGATCATTCCAGTAATCCAGCGACGGTTTCCAGTAGCTGGCTCCTACGCTGATACTTTTCAGATTGACTTGTGCCCTGGCGTCGGCTGATACCAGCAATAGCTTGGCTGCCAGACAAATGGCGGGCAGGTAGACATATATTTTTTTCATGAGCTTGGGAGAAAAGTTAAGTTATGAACTAAGCAGAAGTCATCAAGAATCAACCTCCCGTACCCTGGTTGTGGCAGCTGGCAATAGCTTTGTCGCGGGCTGCGGCCGCCGTCGCTAGAACGGTGTTATAGCTGGTGTTGATCCGGCCCAGATCCGTATCGCGCGCTACCTGTGCCGCAGCAATTTTCGCATCCCGGGTAGCCGTACAGGCTTTCACATCGGCTGCCTGAATGGTGTCGACATTGTCAACAGCCTGAAAGTAGCTGACGTAGGCCATCAGGGCCAGTTGGTTGTAGAGCGCATCCCCAAGCGTTCCTTTTATCGAGTTCAAGGTTGCCAACGTACTGGTCAGCTGCGTTTTAAGCGTAGTCCGTAGCGGGTCGTATTTGGCCGGAACACCCGCCTGACAGCTATTTACATCACTGTTGGCAGCCGCTTCCAGCTGCGCATAGGTAGCGTTGACCGAAGCCGTCTGACTTGCCCGGGTAGCATCCAGGCTTTGGGCAACCGTATTATAGGCAGCCGCGGCAGCCGCTTTGCAGGCATCGGCATCGCCATCCAGCAGGGCCGCTTTGGCGGCCGCTACGGTGGCTACCGTCTGAGCGGCCAGGCGGGCACCGATCGGTTTGCCGTTGACCGTGGGCAGGGTCATCGTGGGTAAATATGCCTTCAACGCGGGATTGCTGGCGATAGCGGCTATCTGCTGTTTCATGTCGGCCGAAAGGGTCATGTCGGGCGACAGGCTGGACGTTAGCGCTGCTGCCTTTTCGGCCGAAACCGCCTGCCCTACACTCGCACCCGCCTGTTGAACCACTTCGGGCACCTGGCCGGTAGCGCTGATGTTGCCAAGCGCGGAAGTCACCGCGGAAGTCAGCGTCGATGAGGTGACGGTACCGGCCGTCACCGTCACCGCAGCAGGGGCTGTCGGCGTCAGGTCGGGCATTTTAATGTTGTCCAGGCCAGAGAATGTATACGTAAACGGCGTGATGGAAGCGACATCCTTCGTTTTACAATTATACATGACCGCTCCCAGCAGCAGCCCGGACATTAACCAGCTAAGTTTTCGAGTACTAGTTTTCATGCGATACAGAGTTAATGTTTAAGGTGAATCAATCGATGGTCGGGGAATTCATGACTGGTTTCATTTTGCATTTCTGACCTAAATTTATATTTACTTTTTCTAAAAACAATAAACAAATTGTTAACCATTATGGAATCTTGATTTATTATAGAGAAATATTGAAAAAATATTGTAAATCAAGAATCGATAAACTAATTATTTAATAAAAGTACTAAAAGGTTACTAAAGAGAGGTGAAGCAGAAAGAGGATCGAACGGTATGCGATCATACCAAAAACCAACGGTCGGTGAAGTCCATGCCGGGCTTCACCGGACCTGTCGCGAAGAGACTAACGTTAAACTAGCCTATCGTACTCCTGTCGATCCATACCCGAATGGAGGGCGTGGCATGGAGCATGGGGCCGGGAAGGTAGGGGAGCGCTTCTGGCTCGAATGGTAATACTGGCGGTTCTTTCGTTCGATCTGCCACTCAACTGACGGATCGGGAACCTCGATGAACAACCCGCCGTGACTTTCTGAAGGAAAGTTACCGATAGCGGCAATTCAACGGAGCGCCGATGCGATCGTGCTCAGCCGCGAATGGGATAGCGTGCTCAGTGCCTTTGGCAACCAGGCCGAACGTATCCGTCTATATTAAATGAGTAGTATGGGCAGGGAAGACCTTCGAAATAGAGGACAAGTGGCTCCAGCACCAGGCTTAAGCGAGTGGTGGAAAAGAATTAAAGCTAAAAAGAGCGTACACTACCGTATAGCCGGGCTGGTCTACTCATTTGAGAAGCGGCTCCGGGGTAATGCGCAGTACGGCATCGGGTGTATTCGTAAGCACATATAATGCGCCATCCGGTCCGATCTTAAGATCCCGTATGCGGCCATACCCCTTCAGGAGTGTTTCCTGGGCCAGCACCTGGTTGCCGTCGATTACCAGCCGTCGAATTTCTTCGAACTTAAGCGCGCCCACGAGCAGGTTGTTCTGCCAGCGGGGAAAGCGGGAGCCGGTTACAAAGTCGATCGCGCTGACGGCGATGGAGGGCGTCCAGTACGTAATGGGTTGCTCCATGCCTTCTTTTTGCGTCAGGTCAGACACCTTACTTCCGTTATAATCGATGCCGTAGGTGATCACGGGCCAGCCATAGTTAGCTCCCTTCCTGAGAATGTTCAGTTCGTCACCGCCCTGGGGGCCGTGTTCACTCGCATAGATCACACCAGTAACCGGGTGCTGCGCCAGCCCCTGCGCGTTCCGGTTTCCCCAGCTGTAGATTGCCGGTAAAGCGCCTGGTTTACCAACGAAGGGGTTGTCTTTGGGAATGGACCCGTCGGGGTTGATGCGATAGATTTTTCCCGATGGCCTCGACAACCGCTGCGAATCGTCGGCGCGGTTCATGTCGCCGATCGTAAAGTACAGGTAACCCTGTTTGTCGAACAGAAACCGGCATCCCCAGCGCGTACCTCCACTTACCCGCAGGGAGTCGGGTACTTGAAACAGGACCTGCTCATCGACCCACGCATGGTCACGAACCTTGCCCCGTACAATTTTGGTCATACCCGGCACCGTTTTGTCAGTGCTGTTTTCAGGATTGTGACTAAAGGCCAGATACACCCAGCCGTTCCGGGAATAGCGTGGATCGAGGGCCAGGTCCATCATGCCGCCAACCGCATCATACGCATAGGTTTTAGGCAGACCGGTAATGGGTTGCTGATCCAGTTTGCCGTCGACCATCCAGTGCAGTTCACCCATTTTTCCTGTGATCAGCGCGTGCCCGGCGTCTACAAATTCGATGCCCCACGGACCCGACAACCCCTGCGTGACGAGCCGTTCGATCCTGAGTTTATAATCTTTTGTGTCGACTACGAGGGGAAGGTCCGGCTTCTTCACCATGTCAGTAGCGGTCTGCGCGTTGAGAATAAAATCCGTGACGGCTTCAATCTCGTTGGCAGCAAGTACGCCTTCGTACCGACTCATCTCGGTCGATGGAATCCCCAGGCGAATAGTGCGTAACAAAGCTTCCCGGTCGCCCCCGTGTTTCCACTGTTTTTTAATCAGCGCGGGCCCTGCACTTCCCTGCAACTGAGCGCCATGACAACCCGCGCAGTAAGTTTTGTAAATCCGTTCACCCGTTTGCGCGTCTGCGTAAAGCGGCATAAACAGGGCCGCTAACAAGCCGATGATCTGCCTGCCAGCCGTCCGATTGACCAATCCGTTTCTACCCATGATCAGAAGAATTTACGACAAAGATGCTCATTTCTGTTGCTTCCTGATATGAACGGACGCTAATCGGGAATGTGAACGGCGTTGACGCTAGTGCCGACCGTTTCTGAAGTCGGGCGAATTACTATATTCATCAGCGATGCCCCAACAGCTACGCCGATGCCTTTGTCGGTGCTGAACGCCATAAACCTAAACTCGCTGCCGGCAGGAGTGGCCACCGCATCCCTTTTAGAATCAGCTGGATCAGCCGGTTCGATGCGTTCCGGTTTTTTTCCTGATGCCCCAGGAGATTCGACCGGTGAAATAACCGGTATACCCAGCTTACTTTCGTGAATACTCCCCGTCCGTCACCGGCTGCAACCAGTTGACGGCTCCTCCCTTGCTCACGTTGGGGTTGATGGCGATGTGCGTCAGCCTGTCATCCGGCCCGGCTCCGTGCCAGTGCACGACGTTCGGAGCAATATTGACCGATTCGCCAGGCCGAATCACCTGAATGGGTTTACCCTGCTCCTGGTAATAGCCGGTTCCCTGGGTAACGATCAGGATCTGACCGTTTGGATGCGTGTGCCAGAACGTCCGGCCTGTCGGGTCGAAGGTGACTTCGCTGACGATGCAATCGGTCTGATCGTTCGCTGGCACCAGCGTTTTTACCCAAACGACACCGGTGAAGCTGTCGGCGGGGCCGCGCCTGGCTTCCTGGGAAGCGATCACGGCTTGAGGATTCTGGCTCATGGCTAATGGGGGTTTGCCGATGTAGGCGGTTAAAAATAAGAAACTGAACAAAGCACTATAGGCCATCCGCTGAACAGGAAGCCTTGTATACACGACTGTGATTATCATGGGGAGTTAAAGTGTCTTTACTACCTTCGCCGGTACCCCGGCCACTACCGTGTTGGGCGGAACATCCCGACTCACCACCGCGCCAGCCGCCACAACGGCGTTCTCGCCAACCGTAACACCGGGTAAGAGGGTGGCCCCCGCGCCAATCCAGGCGTTTCGGCCAATCAAGATTGGTTTGATAAGCAGGGTTTTGCGTTCGCTGGGATCCAGTGGATGGTTTTCGGTAGTCAGATTCACCCGTGGGCCGATCTTCACGTCGTCTTCGATGGTGATACCGCCAATATCCAGGAACGAACAGGCATGATTGATAAACACCCGTTTGCCCAGCCGGGTAAACCGGCCAAAGTTGGTGTAGAACGGCGGAAAGATCGTCGTCGACGCGTCGATCGTCGTGCCGATGATGTCGCTTAACCGCGCCCGTACCTGATTGACGTCGGTAGCAGTGGCGTTCATCTCGACGCACAGGCGGATGGTTCGCGCAACGGCTTCCTGAAACTGGGCCGACCCCGGATCATCCGGATGCAGTGGTTCACCGGCTTGTAATCGGCTAAAAATGTCGTGTGAGCCTCGATCAGTAGGCATAGTGTCGATTTTTTGCCAGGAGTACAGGATGAATTGAGTACGGGTTTCTGTACTACCTGCGGGTCAGGTTTCGGGTAGGGCCGAAGCTTCTGCTTCGGGCGTTGATGCTCATGAGTGCCGTCCGAAGCAGCAACCTAGGCCCTACAGGGTCAGTTAGCTTTATTGTCAGGTCTGTAAGCCCATCAGCTTGTCAGGTGTTATGGGCAGTTCACGGATGCGTTTTCCGGTAGCGTTGAACACCGCATTGGCCACCGCTCCGGCAAAACCGATCAGCGCGATTTCGCCCATGCCTTTGGCTCCCATCGGGTTGATGTGAGGATCGGGCTTGTCGATGAAAATCGTTTCGATGGCGGGCACGTCGGCATGAACCGGCACGTGGTAATCAGCCAGGTTGTTGTTGACGAACCGGCCAAACCGGTGGTCGATCACGGCTTCTTCGGTCAGAGCCATGCCGATACCACCGGTGACACCGCCGATCATCTGGCTGGCCGCCGTTTTGGGGCTCACAATCCGCCCCGAATCGGCCACGCTCACCGCCCTGGCGACGCGCACCACGCCCGTCAGCGGATGGACCCGTACCTGAACGAAATGCACCGAAAACGAATACATGGAGTACTTCTGTAAGTCCGGCCCGCCTTTGGAATCGCCACTTTTGTCGATCACCGTTCGGTTGGCCATGCGCATCAGCTCGGCGACGGCCACTTTCTTGCCCGGTTCCTGTCCGACCGACAGCAGGCCATCGGCCACTATCAGTTCATCGGCTTTTCGTCCGGCCAACGGCCTACCATCTTGAGTGGCCAGGGCGATCAGTTCGTTTTTGATCGAGGTGCAGACATCGTACACCGCCGAACCCACCGCCGAGACAATAGCCGAACCGCCCTGCGTGGGCGCTTTCGGCAGGGATGTATCGCCGTACTCGACCTTGATGCGGTTGAGCGGTATACCCAGCACGTTGTGGGCAATCATTGTCAGGGCCGTTCCGGTGCCCGGTCCAATATCAGTAACGGCACTCTGCACGGTGAGCGAACCGTCGGCTTTCAGGAGCGCCCGGGCGCTGGCTTCCCACCGAAAGGCGTTGAACACGCCGGTGCTCATACCGTAACCCACCAGCCAGTCGCCTTCGCGCACGCTGCCGGGTTCGGATTTTCGATGACTCCAGCCGATGGCATCGGCGCCTTTCTGGTACGCTTCTTTCAGGTGTTTGCTCGAATAGGGACGGTTGTGTTCGGGGTCGGTTTCGGTGTAGTTGCGCAGGCGAAAATCGATGGGGTCAAGCCCTAATGTATGAGCCATTTCGTCCATCGCCGATTCGAGAGCAAACGCACCCGTCGCTTCGCCCGGCCCGCGCATCCAGATGGGTACGCTCCGGTCGAGCCGTACGATGCGGTAGCGAGTACTCACGTTCGGGCAGTCGTACATAAACTTGGTCATGTTGACAGTCGCTTCCGTAAAGTCTTCGTAGCTGGCCGTTTCGGCCGTAGCCGCGTGCGCAATGCCGATCAGCTTACCCGTCGAGTCGGCTCCCATCTGAATGGTCTGCACCGTATAGGGTCGGTGCCCCACCAGGGTAAACATCTGCTGACGAGTCACCACCAGCTTCAGCGGCCGACCAATTTTCCGGGCTATGGCCACCACCGCCGTTTCCTGCGGCCAGGTCCGCAGCCCCATGCCGAACCCGCCCCCCATGAATTCGGTATGCACCCGGATCTTCTTTGGGTCGAGCTTGAACGCCTGCGCCATCGCCTGCTGGGTAGCATTAACACCCTGCGTTTTGGCGTAGATCATCAGCGTATCTTCGCCCGTCCAGTGGGCCAGAATCCCGTGCAGCTCCATCGGGTTATGTACCTCGATGGGAAGCGTGTAGCTGGCTTCCAGCCTGACGGGTGCGGTCTGGTAGGCATCGGCTTTTCCCCGCGAGTAATTACCTCCCTCCGCTCCTTTGGGTGCAACTCCTTCGGCGATGTGCTTCGTCAGGTCGGTCCGGGCCGACTGTCGGGTATAAGTTGCTTTGACCAGCGAGGCCGCGTAGGTAGCCCGCTCATAGCTGTCGGCCACCACGATGGCGATGGGTTGCCCGTCGAAGAGAATGTTGGGACTGCTCAGGATCCGGTATTTCTCAACAGTATCCGGTTTGGGCGGGGGGCCGTCGGCTTTATCGCCCACGGGCGCATCCCAACCCGGAATAGGCGGCATGTTCTGGTGCGTAAACACGCCCAGTACACCCGGGGCGCTTCTGGCTTTCTGGGTATCCAGACGAGCGATGGAACCCCGGCCAATCTCGCTGCCGACCAGCACGCAATAAGCCATATTCGGCAGTTCGAAATCCGCGAAGTACTTCGCGCCACCGGTCACTTTCATGCGTCCATCGATTCGGTCGATGGGTGGGTTTTTTGGGTTCGAAGTCATGATCAGGCGGTTTTGGTGGCAGTTTTAAGCGCGTCGATGAGGGCGTTGGGCGCCAGTGTGAGCTTGAAATCGTTCTCGCCATAGCCTTTGGCACCCTTCATGGCCAGGGTAGCCGCTTGCCGGAAGGTGGCGTCGGTGGCGGGTTTGCCCTTCAGAAAGTCTTCGACTTCGGTTAAGCGCCAGGGTTTGTGAGCCACCCCACCCATTGCCAGCCGGACGTCGGCAATAGTCTCTTTTTTCATCGTCAGACCCACCCCGACCGACACCAGCGCAAACGCATACGACGCCCGGTCACGTACTTTGAGGTAGTGCGAATGAGCGGCAAAGTCGTTCGATGGCACATCCACCGACAGAATCAGCTCGCCCGGGCGCAGGGTGTTGTCCTGCTGGGGCGTATCGCCGGGTAGCCGGTGAAACTCGCGGAACGGAATGGTACGGTCGCCCTTTGGGCCCGACACGTTCACCGTCGCATCCAGCGCGGCCAATGCAATGCACATATCGCTGGGATGAACCGCAATGCATTTCGGACTGGTTCCGAAAATGGCGTGCATCCGGTTAGCCCCGCCGATGGCTCCGCAGCCCGAAGACCCGTTGGGCTGCCCTTTGTCGGGTCGATATGCCACACCACCCGCCTGTACGGGGATGCGCTTATTGCAGGGCATCGACGGATCGTAGAAATACGCACAGCGGGTACGCTGCATCATGTTCCCGCCTACGGTCGCCATGTTGCGCAGCTGGGCCGACGCTCCGGCATTCAGCGCCATCGACAGCAGAGGAAAATGCTTCTTCACCAGTTCGTGTTCAGCCACCGCCGAGTTTTTGGCCATGGCCCCAATTCGTAGACCGGTTGCCGTTTTTTCGATCGTCGCCAGCGGCAACCGGTTGATGTCGATCAGCCGCTGGGGGATGATCACTTCCCGCTTCATGAGATCTACCAGGTTGGTGCCGCCAGCCAGAAAATACGTGCCGCTTTCCTGCCCCAGAGCTGCTATCGCGGCTTTAGGGGTCGTTACCCGTGTATATTGAAACGAATTCATACGTTGACTCCGGATTGTTTGACGTCCATAATTGCATTCACAATGTTGGCGTAAGCGCCACACCGGCAGATATTGCCGCTCATGTACTCCCGGATCTGGTCGGGACTGTTGGCATGGCCTTCCCGAATGCAGGCGACGGCAGACATGATCTGTCCGGGTGTGCAGTATCCGCACTGAAAACCATCATGTTTGATAAACGCTTCCTGCATGGGATGGAGCTGGGCCGTCGCACTGCTGTCGCCCTGTGTTAAGCCTTCGATGGTGGTCACTTTGCTGCCTTCGGTGGTCATGGCCAGGGTCAGGCACGCGTTTACCCGCTGCCCATCCACGTGGACTGTGCAGGCTCCGCACTGGCCGTGGTCGCAGCCTTTCTTGGTGCCGGTCAGGTGGAGTTGTTCGCGCAACAGGTCGAGGAGCGTGACGCGCGGCTCGATCGACAGTCGATGCGCGGTTCCGTTAATATCGACCTGAAGCGGCATCTGTTCAACAGCCGCGGCTACTTTTTCATCCAGTCCGTTGTCGATGGCGGTTAGAGCGGCTGGCGGGGTTATGGCCCAGGCCGCCAGCGCCGACGACTGCTTTAGGAAAATACGGCGGGCTGCGTACGGAGCCGCTGACTCGTCCTCATTGTGTTTATGCTCAGCCATAACGCCAGTTTTTTTAATGGTTAAAAGCCTTTAAGGGAGTTAAACGCAGCCAATCACTCCAGTTCGAAGGTGACCGATATGCTGCCCGTTCCCACTGCCGTCGCCAGGCCAGTCGGGTCATCGATCTTTCCCAGCCGGGTATAGCTGTAGGGAGTAGGAAAGCGCTGATAAAACAGCACCAGCGTATCGGACCCATACAACATCAGATCGCCCGTGTCGATGGTTCCGGGGTTCGACGCCCTGGCCGTCAGCTTGTTCTGAAAACGGTATAGTTTCTCGTTGCCGTTCAGTTCGCTCATCGAGACGGTCAGCGGCAAACGAGTTTTAAACTCCGCTACAGTGGCATTGTTCAGGAGCGTTGCCGTGAACAGCCGGGAACCGATTCGGATAAGTAGCCGATTTTTCATTGGGTCGGGCTGGCTATTGTCATTCGTTGCGGGTTCGGCCGGGTCGGGAGCCAGTTCATTGGCTGATTTACAAGCCATAATGCCTATTATAAACAGCAGAAGTGGGAGGTAGCCTGGTTGTAAGCGTTTCATGGGCAGGGTGGAGTTGGTTCCGTTACAGCGTCGCCATGTCGATGCCAAACCAATGGTTGACATCCTCTTGTACCAGGTGGTCGTACGCCTGCCGCATAGCCGGTGTGCTGATCATGTCAATGCCGGAAACGATGCTTTTTTCAGCGCAGAAGTAACGTATTTCCTGCGTTTCGGCGATGCTGGGCCCCGCCATGCTTTTGCGGCCGACGATCATAATGTGGGCGGCATACCCGTTCGCTGCCATCATAACGTGCTGTGTCGGTTTGTATACTGACAGGCAAAGGTATGGCCGGGAACAGCGGGGGCGGTAAAAGTATTCAAACCGATACTTATACTTTTCAAACCTCCGCCAGGCGGAAGGCCCGTGGGTTGGTGCCGGTGAGCTTTTTGAAGAAGTTGTTGAAATAGGATGGATACTCGAAGCCCAGCGCGTAGGCAATGTCGGAAATGTTCCAGTCGGTATGCTGCAAAAGGGCTTTGGCTTCGGCTAGCACCCGCTCGGCAATGTGAGTCGTGGTCGATTTGCCGGTTATCTCGTTGACGGCCCGGTTCAGGTAGTTGACATGGACGTTGAGGTTTCTGGCGTAGTGCTGGGCGGTGGTCAGCTGCAGCGGCCGATCGATGGTCTCGATGGGAAACTGCCGTTCCAGGAGTTCGAGAAAGACGGAAGTAATCCGGGAGGCCGCATTCTTATGCTGGTCAACGTGCTGGGAGGGTTCCAGTTTCAGCGCTTCGTGAATGATCAGGTGGATGTAGTTGCGAATCAGCTCATCTTTGTAGGCATACTTCGTTTGCTGCTCCTCGATCATTTTCTGAAAGATCGTGTTCAGAAACTCCCGCTGCTGGGCACTGATCGTAAAAACAGGGGTGCCGCTAAGCTTGAATAATGGGGAATGCTGCAGACTCTCCGACCGGTCCGATAGTTTCAGGAACTCCTCAGAAAAAAGGCAGGTATAACCCACGTACGTAGTCGAGATCGTTTCCCAGGAATACGGAACGTGTGGATTGCCGAAGAACAATACCGTATCGTTGTGCGCAAAGCTCTTGTCGGCATAGTGGATGATACTTTGGCCGGTAGTGAGGCAGATTTTATAGAAATCTTTTCGGCTGTAGATACGAGTTGCCTGGCTGTCCTGCTCGATCTGGAACACATTGAAGCCTTTTAGCTTGAGCTCCGTGTTGAACTCCGAAACCGAACGTGTCTGCTGATTTGTCATGACCAAAGTTAAAGAATTCAAATCGACTTTCACGCCCCTGTCCGTTCAGATCATCCATATTCCCGGCCTGGCGTGCCCCGCCGTTCCTGGTCGGAAGTTCCATAACCGTCAGGCCGAACGGGGCTGCTCCTGAGCCGTACAGAAAACCGGTGGGTAAGTGCGCTGACCCCGCCCCGCTACAACCAAAGATCAACGTTTTCGTAAGATGTAAATGATCATTTTCGACCGGGTCACGAAGCCCATGCGTTCATAAATGCCGTGAGCGCGGGAATTATCCGTCCGAACGTGGAGGTACGGAATTTTGCCTGCGGCCCGTAGCTGCCAAAGCTGGCTGTCGATCAACCGCCGGGCGTACCCTTTTCCGGTATGATCGGGATGCGTACAGACCGCACTGATTTCCACGTGCGTGCCGCTATCGAACCGGCGACCTGCCATCGCGACTAAGCGATCCTCGACAAAAATGCCTTCATACCCGCCCAGGTCGATCGTCCGGGCCAGAAAAGGACCCGGCGGACTCAGCTGGGTCAGGGCCAGCATCTGGGGAATGTCGGCTTCGGTCAATGGGACAAGCTCGGGTTGTGGTTCCGGAGTCGCTCCTTCGAACAGCATCTGGTAGCCATCGACGCGGTTGACGATTACCCAGGGCGAAGGGTCGAGCTGCTGCTCGTTCGTGAAAAGAGCCACCGTCTGGTCATGAGGAATCGTATCCCACAGGGCTTCAAAGTGCGCCCGCGTATGTTCGGCCACTGCTACAAACAAGGCGATTTGGGGATTATAATATTTGGCCAGCTGATTGCCCAGCGCGAATTGTTGATTTCCGGAGGTCAGGGCCGACCAAACCGGGTTATCCAGTGGATGTATCATAGAGCGAATGAGTAGAAAATACAGCCGGTTATTCCTGGCGTCTCAGCTTCTGCTGAATGCTGTCGATGGTCCCTGCCTTATCCTGCTCCAGGGCAGCGAGCAACTGCGGAGCCAGCCCCGGTGGGTTGTATTTCGACCCCCAAAGGCCGATTTCCAGAATAACCGGTACCAGAGAAATACCTTTTTCGGTCAGGCTGTAGATAACCTTCGATTTCTTATCAGCGGCTACCTGCCTGGTCACGAAACCATACGTCTCCAGCATATTCAACCGGTCGGCCAGGATATTGGTCGCGATTTTCTCCGCGGAGTTCAGGAATTCGCCGTAGGTCGATTTATTGTTCAGTGCCATGTCCCGTAAAATCAGCAGCGACCACTTATCGCCAAAGAAGTCGAGGGTATAGCTCAGCGGGCAGCCCGATCGTGGTTTGATGTCTCTCATAAAAAGTTAGCAAGAAAAATACTTGCAACTTGCAAGTGGATAGTTATATCTTTGCAAACTTGCAATTTGCAAGTAAAGTTAATGGTAAATTCAATTCAAACCAAACGGTGTCGTAAGTACAGGCCCTTGAGTGGCGATACGCCAACAAGAGGTATGATCCGTCGAGACCACTACTAACAAAATCATCATGAACCTTACGAACAAAACCGCACTGGTTACCGGTGCTGGGTCGGGCATTGGATATGCCATTGCCAAACAGTTGAAAGAGATGGGGAACGAGGTAATCCTTGTCGGACGAAATCCCGAAAAAATCAGTAATGCCGGAAAAGCCCTTGGTGTGGCTGCCCTGGTGTGCGATATCACGCAGGAAGCGGACATCGAGTGGCTGGTGACCCAGGTCAAAAAGGACTACCCAGCACTCAGCGTGCTGGTTAACAACGCGGGGGTCGCGAATTTGTACAAATTGGGCGAGGGAGCCGATGCGTACACCAAAGCAGTAGAAGAATTTGGCGTGAATTATTTCGGCCCCATTCTACTAACCGAAAAGTTGCTACCCGTACTCAGGCAACAGCCGGAGGCCGCTATTGTCAACATCACCTCCAATGCCAGTTTTCATCCCCTGGTCGTTTTGCCGACTTATTCCGATTCGAAAGCGGCTCTGCATTCGCATACGGTAGCTCTTCGACTCGGATTAGCGGAGAATACAGCCATCAAAGTATTCGAAGTTATGCCCTCCCTGGTCGACACAGAGGCTACAAAAGACATGGGTGGCCAGCAGCATGGGATGCCTCCCCTCGCCGTGGCCGAAGCAACGGTTAAAGCAATCGAAGCCGATCAGTATGAAGTATATGTTGGCGACACGGCTGGCCAACGTGCTGCCTATCTGGCTAACCCGGTTGAAGCCATTGAAAATTTCAATCGAGGGCTATGACTATGCCCCGGTGGCCCGATCAGAGGGCTGGTCGGGCCACCGGGATGCAGTTGCTGGTCAGGAAAACGCTAAGTTTTTTACAATTCAAGTGATATCAGTTGGGCATATCAGTGCACTACTACCACCGGTTGGCCGTAGCAGTGGCCGATTTGACGGCTAGCTGGATGTCGGGCGACTCGATGGCGACCCGGTTCAGAGCTTTGTAGATCAGGTTGACGGCCGCTTCGATCCGCTGCCAGTCTTCTTCACTGCGCAGATCGAGACCAATCACTTTGTGATCCAGCTGCGCCTGGATGATCAGGTAGGAGAGGGCTCCCAGAATCACGGCCGACGTTGCTTCGTGGTCACCTCCCTTGATAAAGGCCAGTTGATTGACGAGATTCGTCAGTTCGGCATCCAGCCCCTTGCTAACCGATTTGGCCAGGGCGTCATGCTCGTTAACGGTCGCCTTGATTAATTCCCGGGCCGCCCGCGAACCGCGAAACTGTCGAAAAAGCTGCAGCGTATGCGCCGACCAGACCGTAGCCAGGTCGCGGGGTTGGGCCGGTCGGATCTGTTCGAGCCAGGCAGTGGTGTAATGCGGAAGCAGGCCATTCGTTTCGACGTAATGCTCCAGCAAGTGATCCAGTCCGCCGAAATAGCGGTAGATCAATACTTTGCTTACCCCTGCCTGATCGGCTACGGCGTTGATGCTTACACCCGCCAGTCCGTCCTCGTTCAGGATTTTTTCCAAAGCCCCCAGAATTCGTTCGACAGTAGCGGCCCGATTACGTCTAACCTTTTCCATATTAAATAGTTAACATGCGCTAAATATAGAGATTAAAATTCTTTAGTCACTAAAACGGTAACATTTTATTCATTAATTATTGATATTTTTTCTTTTAATAGACTAACTAGTGAAATGTATTTCTTTTGGCGGTAGCAAACCGTGTCTATACAAGCCCAGTAATCCACCCTGTGCTTCTTCGGCGAGCCTTCGAACTCGTGAATGCGTAAGCCCTCTGGGCCTTCGAAACCGTGCCGGGGACCGTAGCCGCACGAAATGCGCAGAAATTTATTCGAAGACGTTCAGAGGATTACGACAAGATTTAGCTGTAGAAAAAGCAATCGGGCGCCGTTTGGGGTTAATACTGGGCAGACGACTCAACCCGGTAGCGGACTGGATAAGCAGACCCACCTGACTGAGTGGTCCGTTTGTTATCCTATGATCCATATAAAACGTCCTCTTCAGCGTTGCATGATTCGTTCATGTTGTTTCTTTCTGCTGCTAGTACTCGGTCTGGCATTCGCGACGCCGTCAGTGGCGCAGGATTCTACGGTTAATGTAGCCGGTAAATCCTCGGGGCTGAGCATTCCGGATACGCTGCTGTTCAAAATTCAGCGAGCCCAGTCGGTCATCACCGACATAAAAGCGTCGGGCAAGAAAGGATACGGTACCACACGCATTCGGACAGAACTGGCCGATGTCAAAAGCAACGTAGCTCCCGTAGCCAGGGATGTGCAGACGCACCGGAAAACGATCGATGCCAAAACCCTTTCGAATTACGGCCTGATTCTGAACGATGCCCAGAAAAAGCTGACCGACTGGCGGACTCAGCTTTCCAAAGCCAACAACGACCTGCAGAACCAGCTCGAAGAGGTACTGGCCCTGAGTAACGACTCGCTGCTAACGGTGGCCGGAAACGATACGACCGAAAAAAAACTCTATGCCGATCAACTGGTTAGTCTCAAACTTCAGTTGCAGGACGCGGGCGTCCGGACCACCGCGCAACTGGATACGGTCAGCCGGTTGCTGGCCGATGTATCGGGCACCTATCTGAATATCAGTAATCTGCAGATCAGTATCAACGAGCGTTTGCAGAAAAACAATGCCAGTATACTGCAAAAAGAGTCGCCGTTTCTGTGGGAAGCTCCGGTCACCTTCGACCTGACCCGAATAAAAGCCATTTTTTCGTCGAGCTACCAGGGGCAGGATAAAATTCTGAGCTACTTCTTCGTCTCTACCTGGGATAACCGGTTTCTGTTGCTGCTGCTTACCGGCGCTTTTTTCATCTGGGTATACCGCAATTTCCGGCGAATCCGCCGACCCGCCCTGGGCAAACAGATCGGGCCAGTTCGGTGGGAGAACCTACGACCGTCGCCGATTGTAGCGTCGCTGATCGTGCTATTGACCCTGACTCCCCTGTTCGAGCCACAATCGCCCTCCCTGTACATCGAGATCACACAGGTGCTGCTGTTTGCGGTGCTGACGCTGCATCTGTGGGCGCTTTTCTCGAAATCGGACCTGTGGCTGTGGGTATCGAACGGGGTGTTGTATTGCCTGTTGCTGCTGACCAGTGCGCTCATCGGCGATTCGCTGATCATGCGGATCTGGCTCATCGCGCTGAACCTGGGGCTACTTTATTTTGGCGTTGGATTCTCGGAACTCCTGAAGCGAAAACCCATCAGTAACCGGATTGTCCGGCCGATCATCAAACTTTCGCTGTTGCTTCAGGGGCTGGCGATCGTGCTGAATCTGTTCGGACGGGTCAGTCTGGCTAAAGTGTTTAGCATCACCGCAGCCATCAGCCTGGTGCAGATTACGGGGCTGGGCGTTTTTATCGGTATTGTGCTGGAAGCCCTTGAGCTTCAGATCAAAATAAGCGCTTACTCGAAAGGCCTGTTTTCGCGGGTAAATATCGCTCACACCCAGCGGTCGTTTAAAAAAGGGCTGGCCTTCGTAGCCGTGGTGTTGTGGCTGATCGTTTTTTTTATCAACCTGGGCGTTGCCGACAGCGTCTGGAATTTCCTCTACCAGATTCTTACCCGACCCCGATCCTTTGGCAGTGTGACGTTTACCCTGAGCAATGTACTGTCGTTCGCCATCATCATCTATCTGTCGAGCCTGTTGCAGAAAAATATCGGGCTGCTCTTCGGCGAAAGCCAGCTGCCGGGTGAAGTTGGCCAGGTCGATCACCTGAGTTCGGTGTTGGTTTTGTTGCGGCTGGTGATCGTCATTGCTGGGGTACTGCTGGCTGTGGCTGCTTCCGGTATCTCGGTCGACAAATTCACCGTCGTACTCGGTGCGCTCAGCGTTGGCATCGGCTTAGGCATGCAGAACATCGTCAGCAATTTTGTGTCGGGTATCATCCTTATTTTTGAACGCCCCTTTCAGATCGGCGATTACGTCGAGCTGGCCGACAAGAAAGGGCGTATCCGGGACATCGGCATTCGGTCCAGTAAGATGATTACCGGGCAAGGGTCGGAAGTGATCATTCCCAATAGCGATCTGCTGTCGAACCGGCTGGTCAACTGGACCTCCAACGATTCGTACCTGAAAACGACCTTTCCCCTGAAAGTAGGCCTGAGTGCCGACCTGGCCGCCGTCCGGCAGCTTATCACCGATGAAGTCAGCCAGCTCGACGGCTCCGTGGAGTCCATGACGCCCGAAATCCTGGTCACGGCGGTCGGTGCCGATACTGCGGAGTTGAGCGTTACGATATGGATAAAGAACGTGTATGCCGAGGCCAGTCTGAAAAGCGAGTTATTGCAGCGGCTGATTCCCCGATTTACAGAGGCTAACATCAAACTGGCGTAACACCGATCAGCGCTACCGGTCAGGTCCAGTACAGAATCGGTGCTTCCGGAAAGCGCTCGCGCCAGGCACTGTACAGAAACGAACGCAAGGCCTGCATGTTCTGGGGCGTATAGACGTACTTGACACCCCCAAATTTGTTGCGTTTCGTTGAGCGGCTGGCCTCATCCATATCCAGGCTGGTATTGGGATACCACTCCGTCAGTACGGCTTTGCTGCCCGGCGTGAACCGATGGGTAATGAACTCAACCGTCAGGTCACACGGAAAATCAAGGGTAGCCGCCAGCCGGTCCAGCAGGCTGGTGTACTGGTCCTGCCAGTCGACAACCGGCATGATGGGGGCCAGCACAACCCCTACCGGATAGCCACCCCCGCCTTGTTCGACTGGCAACGCCAGCTGACGAAGGGCCTGCAGCCGCGCTTCCAGCGAAGCCGTACCGCCTTCGAGACGGCGGGTAATCAATTCGGTATTCAGACTCACGCGGGCTCGGGTGCGCCCGTTATGGGGCAGGCGCAGCAGGGAGTCGACCTGGTCGTATTTAGTAACGAAGCGCAGTTGGGCGTCGGAGCGGTTACCAAAATAAGTGATACACTCGGCTAAACTGCCGGTCAGGTGTTCGATGCCGATCACATCCGTGTAGCAGCTCACTTCGAAGGTCGTCAGGCGCCCCGGCTGCTCGTAGGTGGCCGTGTTGGCCAGCAACTGGGGTAAGTTGGCAAACACACGCGTAACCGGAGGGCCCGATAAACTACCCGCCAGGTAGCAGTACTGACAATGCGCGGGGCATCCTTCGGCCAGGTTCATCTGCCAGTCGGCCGACGGGGGCGTGGGCTGTAACCGAAGCGCACTCGGTGGGGCGTTGACAACGGCCAGGGTGTTTTTCGCGTTTCGGTAGGTTTCGCGCTCCGTCGAACCCCGCAGCCCCGTCAGCCGATTCGATTTAAGCACCTCGACGGGCAGACCCAGCTGCTGGATGCGTGAATGGATATGCTGGCCAAAAGGCTGCTCCAGCGCATCGGGCGTAAACAAAACCCACTTGGGCATCCAGACACGGCTGGCAGGCGAGGGTAGGGACTCAAAAGACGGATCGATAACGAGTTGTTGTGTGCGCATCAAAAACGAATTGTCGGAAATAGGACTCGGTTATAGAACAGTTTCTGAGCGGTTATAATTCTGAGTAGCAGCCTTATTTTTATTTGCAAATAATTGATTGTCAAAGAATTAATAAAAAAATTTCTGACGCTTGTATTCTGGCTTTTTCAATTTGCCGGGGCCGCCATTGCTTTGCGGTCAGGGAAGCGGATGGCCTTTTTAGCGTTGTAGACGGGCACACCAGATTCATTCCCGAAAGCATCATTTCGGTGATCGAATTTTTCGATATCGGCCTGTAAACCAACGAGCGGTAGCTTAGCCGTACTTAACCCGGTAAGGCAGCCATGCGAAGCCAGAACTGACAAATGCGCTCGATGGTCTGACCAAAAAACCGATTGTCCGTCGACAGGGCGATCACGGAGTTGGCCCGCTGCTGATAGCCCGTAATGATGGACGCGTCGGTCGGCAGTACCAACAGCACCACCGGTATATGCCGAAGGTACTTATCGGCTTTCAGCCGGGTAAGAGTCCGCAGTCGCTCCAGGGTAGCCGTGCGGGCGTCCAGCAAAATCAGGGTTGGATGCTCCGACACCGGCGACTGCTTCAGCATATCCGACAGGAAATCACTCTGGGAAACAGTCTGGAACTGATAGGCAGGCCATTTTTTTCGGATCAGCTGTTCGGCCAGCAGCGCGTTTCGGGCATCGTCGATGATGAGCAGAATCGAAGGCAGGATCGGGCGGGGCGGTTGCTTGATAGGCAGTACCGAAGGATTGGCCATCCGGTCGGCGGGTTCAGCCGGCCCGGCAAATTCACCCTGGTGGTGCTGAACCAATTCGACAACCTGAGCCCAGCGTCGGCGGCTAACGGGAAAGACTTCTCCGCTATCCAGCGACACCTGTCCTCCCATTTTTTTTCGGGGGGGCTCGTGCAGATTCTTAATATATGCCGGGTTCACCAGAACGGTTTTATGGACACGTATGAAACCCGGCAACTGGCGTTCCAGGTAGCTGATCGGTTTGGCCAGCAGCTTTTTTTCGCCGTCCCGGAAATAAATCCAGCAGTAATTATTGGCCCCCGAAAAGTAATTGATTCGGTCGGGGTATTGGAGAGCAGGCTTAATAACGCTCATAAGTTGTCTACTGATGAACCTGATCCGCCAACTGGCGGATCAGGTTGGTTAACGGTTACCTTCGTATTTCGGGGCTAAACGGTACCTGCCCAATCGGTAACAAGCAAATCGATGGCTTCGGCTACGACCTGTTCCACGCAGTTTGGCGAACGGTCGAGCACCACGCGGTGGCGGTTTCGGTCCAGAGGTCCCCATTCGGCTGGGTCCGCCGAGGTGTAAATCACCACGCTGGGCGTCTGACAGGCAATGGCCAGATGCGCAACGCCCGTGTCGTTGCTGACCAGCAGCGCCGTCTCCTTCAGCACGGCACCCAGCCGCCCAAGACTCGTCTGTCCGACAATCGACACGGCCGGCCTGGTCATAACGGCCCGAACGGCTTCGGTGATCCCTCGTTCACCCGCCGTTCCGGTAAACACCACCACATATCCCTGGTCGGCCAGCGCGTCGGCGACTGCGGCAAACTGGTTTTCCGGCCAGCGCCGACCGGAAATTCCCCCGGCATGCAGACACACAAACGGATGGAAACGTACACCGGCTTCGTCGAGCAGGGTATGGGCGGCCTGCCGATCGGTTTCAGTTGGGGCAAACTCCAGTTCATTTCCCTGCGGAGGGATGCCCAGAAAATCCATCAATTGAACATGCCGGAGTACCTCGTGCATGTCGGCCGGATACGGCTGAAAAAAACCGGTCTCAACTGCCCACCCTTCCGATCGTTGGTTGGGTAAGTAGTAACCGGCCAGCCGTTTGGCGTCGAACAGGGCGAGCATCGCATTGACCAGGGTGCCATTGCCCTGAAGTTGCAGCACAACATCCCACTGCCGATCCTGCATCTGGTGCAGAAACCGGACCGACGGAACCGGTTGCAGCGGCTGCTCGGGTAAACCCGGCCAGCCCGGAAAGGCAATGAATTCGTCGACGTACTGCGGATAGTAATCGACAAATTCGCGGGCCCAGGGCAGGCTGATCAGGGCGATGTGAGCCTCGGGGAAGGCCCGGCGTAACGCCCGGAAGGCAGGTACGGCGCAGAGCAGATCCCCCAGCTTGATAGCCCGGAAAACTGCAATCGATCGCGGGCTGTACCCCAGCGCCTGGGTGAGTTTATCCATAATGATTGACAGAGTAAGGGTTACCAGTACCAGGTTTTATACGTGAACGCACCGTACAGACGCCAGTAGACCGACAAAAATGGAGTGGCCAGACTTGTCAGAACAGCCTGTTTCAGCGAAGACCAGGTTACGGCCCGGTTGGGTAGCCGCTCCCGGATCAGCCAGCCCGTCAGCACCGCCCATAGCCCCAGGCCGGCCAGGGCCAGTGCTGTATGCCCCGATGCCAGCGCCAGCAGGCTTATCAGCAGGCCCAGCACAGAACCGTAATACCGCATCACGATGGACCGGTAGGCTGGTATCCGCTCCCGGAAGAGTTTCGGGTGCCGTTTGTAGAGCAACGCATCGTAGCGATTTTTGCGCTCATCGCGCAGGCTGGCGTACCAGGGCGCTGGCCGGATCGGGTGAATCACCACCGCTTCCGGACACCTTTCGATCGACATACCGGCTTCCAGCAGCTTGAACTGCAAGTCGCTGTCTTCGCGCCAGGCGCTGTCGAACTGTTCATCGAAGCCACCCACCTGCACCAGCGCCGAGCGGGCGCAGAATAGATTTGCCGTAACGAATTCGGCCGTTTCGAGTAAAGCTGCCGTTCGTTCGTAGTGCGTAGGTGTCTCCAACGGGGGCATCTGCACCCGTCCGGTCAGCACCTGAGCGCCTTGCTGTAGCCGGCTCAGACCAGCCTTCAGCCAGGTCGGCTGCGGCAGGCAGTCATCATCGGTAAAGGCGACAAACGGGCTATTGGCCGCCCGCCAGCCGCGGTTGCGGGCGGCTGCGGGTCCCATACGCTGCTTCTGGAGGAGGCACCGTATGGATAGGCCCGTCTGTCGGCTCACCTCATGCGTCAGGTCGTGCACGGCGTAGTCCGGCTCGTCGCTGACAACCAGTATCTCCACCGTAACTCCGGTCGGGAGTTGCTGGCGCGCGAGTGCCTGCAGGCAGTTTCGCAGGAGTGCCAGGCGTCGGTAGGTAGGAATGACAACGGTGATAACGGGGTTCATACGGATCGGTTGGGGTTAAGAGACAACCAGACTTTGCTCTAACTGACTCGAATTGGAGGTTGGCGCAGACGCCGGGACCTTTTCGAGGAAAAACGAACCGATTACCAGCGCATCCAGTGGGGATGTCCAGAACGATTCGATGGCGTCGCGCGGAGTACAGACGACGGGCTCCCCGCGGGTGTTGAACGAGGTATTGACCAGCACCGGCACTCCCGTCAGTTCGTCGAACGCCTTGATGAGCTGATAATAAGGACCGTTCTGCTGCTCATTGACGGTCTGGATACGCGCCGTGCCATCCGTATGCGTGACGGCCGGTATGGTGTCGATCATTTCCGGGCGAACGTCGTTGACGAACAGCATGAACGGCGACTGGCGGGCGTTCAGGAAATACGTATCGGCGGCTTCTTCCAGTACCGCCGGAGCTACCGGCCGAAACTCTTCGCGGTCTTTCAGGTCGTTGAGCCGGGCCTGCATCTCGGCCGGGAAAGGCGGGGCGATGATCGAACGAGCGCCTAACGCCCGCGGCCCGAATTCCATCCGGTGCTGAAACCAGCCAATGATGTGTCCGTCGGCCAGGTAAGCTGCCACTTCACGCGAGACGTCGGTCAGCCGACGATAGGGGAGTTTGGACCAGCGCAGAAACGACTCGATTTCGTCGTCGCTGAAGCCGGGACCCAGATAGGCATGCTCCATCTGATACCGGCGTTCGCTACGGCCATTGAGCGAATCGACCGCCATCGACCGCTGCTGGGCATCGATCCACATGGCGGCCCCCAGCGCCGTGCCGGCATCCCCGGCTGCGGGCTGCACCCAGACGTTGCGGAAAGGTCCCTGATCGCGCAGCCGGGCGTTCATGACGCAGTTGAGCGCCACCCCACCGGCCAGGCACAGCGAATCGGTCTGGGTTTGCTGCTGCAGCCAGCGGCAGAGCGCCAGTACGGTTTCTTCCATCACCGCCTGAACCGAATGGGCCAGGTCGAAATGAAACTGGTCAAGTGGTCCGCCTTTTTTGCGGGCGGGACCGAAGGTTTCTTCCAGTTCGAGCGGGGCTATGGTATACCCCCCCCGGCCAGTGAGCTTGATCCGCTGCCGGAAATAATCGGCGTAGACCGGCTGACCGTACGAAGCCAGCGCCATAACTTTATATTCATCGGACGAATGCAGAAAACCCAGATAGGTCGTCATCTGCTCATACATCAATCCCAGCGAGTGCGGCAAGTGAACTTCGCCCAGCTCGACCAAGTGGTTGTCTTCGCCCAGCCAGTAGCTGGTCGTCGCTTGTTCACCCCGCCCGTCCAGCACCATCACTGCCGCCCGCTGATACGGGCTGGGCAAAAAAGCGCTGGCCGCGTGTGCCACGTGGTGATTCACAAAATGCCACTGATACGGTCCCTGAGCCGTGGCTCCCGAAAACCGGCCGGCCAGGTGTAGCGGTACGCCATCCACCAGGTGCCCCGGGGCATTCAGGATACTGGACAGAAACAGCCCATCGTATGGATTCAGCCAGTTAGCCAACGCCGGATCGACCGACCCGTTTCCGACGAACTGCAACGGGATGGCAACCGTTGGCTGGCTCTGCTGATCGCCCAGCAGCAGACCCGGATCGAACGAATACGCAATATGGTCGACGTCGGTCAACTGAATCCCCGCCGTTTTCAGGCAGAAGTCGATGGCATTATACGGTAGTTCGTAGGTCGAAAAAGGGATGGGCCGCTTCCCGTGTTTGATGTGGGTGAAACGCTCTTCTTCGGCCGCTGCCAGCACGATACCATCTTTGACCAGCGTGGCAGCCGGGTCGTGAAAAGCCGCATTGATTCCTAAGGTATACATATAGTTTTTTTACGCGATTACGGGTTGATAAGACTGCGGTAAATCGACCGTCAGTTCGCAGACGGCCTGCACCAGAGCTTCCGGGGAAGCGTTGGCCGGAATGCCCTCCGGAAATTGTTGTAAGAGGACGTTCCGCGACCGATTGCCGGCCGGCACGTCGAAGTACAGTACCCGGCTGGGTACGAGCCAGGGCGTATGTTGCGGGTTGGTTTTGGCATACAGCACGACCACCGGCGTACCGACTGCCGCGGCCAGGTGCACCGGGCCCGTGTTGTTGGCGATGAGCAGTGGAGCCTGAGCAATCAGCCCGCTTAACTGCCGGATCGTCAGCTGACCGGCCAGATCGATTCCCCGGCCGTTCAGTTCGTGCTGGATGAGCCCGGTTAGCGGCTGTTCGGCGGCACTGCCGGTCAGAACGAGCTGGTAGTCCAGCTCCTGAACCAGCCGCTGGGCCGCGCTGGCAAAGTCCTGCGCCGGATACTGCCGCCGGGTTTCGCTGGCACCCGGATGAAGCACCAGCCAGGGGCGGTCGGGGTTGAGCCCTGCTTCCAGCAACCGCTGGCTGACCCAGGACTTGTCCGTTTCCGGGACGTGCAGCGACAGGTGCCGGTTGTCGGTTTGGCAGCCGATGGTTTGTACCAGCGCCAGCTGGCGCTCCACTTCGTGGCGGGTGGCCACCAGCACCTCCGGATCGGGTACCCAGTCGGTCATCAGCTGATACGGATTTTCCCGGCAATACCCCAGAATCCGCGGAATGCCGGCCAGGTAGCACAGCATGGCTGTCGGCAGGGGATTCTGACTCTGAACCGTAAATACGATGGCGGCATCGAAGCCTTCACGGCTTAACCGCTGGACCATCGGTAGCCAGCTTTCCCGGTAGCCAGCCTGGCTCTGCACCCAGGGTACATCGTACCGGATCACCTGATCGATATCGGGAAGGCACTCGCCGATGGCGGCTCCCACCGACGACGTCAGCAGAGTCAGGTGGCAACCCGGCCAGGTGGTTTTCAGAGCCCGGAAGGCGGGGGTGGTCATCAGTACATCGCCCATGTTGTCCAGGCGAACGCAAAGAATGCGCAGGCCATCGGGCCAGTAGTTTAGGTTCGTCATACCGCCACCAGGTGGTTTCGGGGTGTAATCGTCATTGTCTGTTGCAGGATATAATCGACCGCCTGCCGGATGCTGGTTGCCCGTGTCGTGGGCAGGCGATGGGCGTCGATGAGCCATTCGGTTTCGTTGCCCCGGTCGAGGAGGACCGTTCGGCATCCGGCGCGGTTGCCGGCTTCTACGTCGTTGAGAATGTCGCCTACCATCCACGACGCGCCCAGGTCGATGTCGTGCTCCCGGGCGGCCTGTAGCAGCAACCCCGGTTGTGGTTTTCGGCAACGGCACGGTTGACTGTAGGCTTTGCGGCACCCGTTGGGGTGATGCGGACAATAGTAATAGCCGTTCGGTGCGGCCCCAAAGGGCGTAAGGAGTTCCGTCAGCCGGTGCCAGACGTTCGCCAGGGCTTTCTTCGGGAAGCGCCCCAGCGCGACTCCGGCCTGGTTCGAAACGACGATCAGCAGAAAACCCGCTTCCCGCAATCGAAACAGGTTGCTACCGGCATCCTCATAAAGACGGATGCTGGCCGGGTCTACGTTATAGGGGATATCGGGGATGAGCGTACCATCTTTATCCCAGAACACCGCCTTATTCATACGACTTTCCGAGTTGGGTGAGCGCTGGCTGCTGTTGGTGGGCAGCCCCCAGCCAGATGCCCGAATGAATTCGGCCGCTGACCACCAAATCATACAGGTCGGCCGTTTGGCGGGCGACGTGCTCCCAGGTGTATCCGTTCCGTACGTGCTGAATCGCGGCCCGGCTGAATCGCTGACGCAACGTTTTATACGTCAGCAGAATGGCCAGCCTGTCGGCCAGCGCCACCGGGTCTTTGGCCGGTACCAGAAAGCCCGTCTTGTTGGCCAGCACCGTGTGTTTGATACCCCCGACCGCCGAGCCGATGACGGGAGTTCCGCAGGCCATGGCCTCCAGTGGGGTGATGCCAAACGGTTCGTACCAGGGCGTAGTCACGAAGGTGTCGGCCGCGCTGTAATAATACCGCAACTCCTCCCGCTCCCGGCTCCCCGTAAACGTTACCTGCGGGCCAACGCCCAGATCGTCGGCCAGTTGTCGGAGCCGGCCAATTTCAGGGGTCAGCGCCGGGTCCGGGCAGCGCGATTCGCCCCCTACGATCAGCAATTGAGCGTCGACCGTGTGTTTCTGGTGTAAAACAGCCAGCGCCTGGATGACCGTATCGATGCCTTTGCGGGGGACCAGCCGGCCAAGTTGCAGAATCGTAGGCCGATGCGGGTCGAGCCCCAGCTGTTGCCGGGCAACGTCCTGTTCGATCGGGTAAAACATAGTGGGATTATACCCGTTGGGAATCAGGGTCGTACGAGCGGGCTCCGCGCCGTAGAGCGTGATCAGGTCGCTGCTGTCCTGTGGGCATAAGGCAATGACACTGTCGGCTTCCCGGATGATCTGTCGTTCAAGAGCAATCCGTTCGTCGGGAAACCCGTCGCTGGCTCCCTGGCAGATTCGTCGGACCAGACCCAGCGCGTGAAAGGTGATGACAAACGGCAGACGGAGTTGCTGCTTCAGCTTACGCGCCACCAGCCCCGACATGAAAAAGTGAGCATGGATAATTCGGTATGGAGTAGCCTGCCGGCGAATGAACTGGCACATGTTCTCCGCAAATTCATCCATGTAGGGAAGCAGACTTTCTTTGGGCAGATACTGCCGTGGCCCGGCGGGTACATGAATGACCCGAACGTGGGGCTGCCATTGGATCGTTTCGGGCTCGGCTTCCGACGAACACCGCGTAAAAACATCCACGCTATACCCTAGTCGGGCGAGCCCACTGGCCAGTTCGGCCACAGCAATGTTCTGCCCGCCGGCATCCACCCCGCCAATGGCAGCCAGTGGAGAAGCGTGTTCGGAAATGAGCGCTAGCCGTTGATTCATAGAATTCGAACCATAGGCGGGAGTATCTCCTATAGTCTCATTCGTAACTGTAGCCGCGAAATGAAGGTTAGCTGTGGCTCACATGACAAAGCGTTTATGTTCGATTAATGAGGTAATGGGGTCTCGGCTTACGATGCCGCTAAAAAAAGAAACGTCTGGAAACAGTCGTTCCCAAGGTACGGTTAGACTGGCTGTCAGGGAACGGAAATTGACGGCCATTCGAGGTCATTTATAGCCAGTAATTGTCATTATGTCAGTAACCGAATTGGTTGCTGAAAACCGGAGCAGGAATGACCATCAATAACTACGAATGACTATAAATGACGCATAGTGACCATAGATGACTATTTATAATTACGGTCTGACAAACCATCATCCCCCATTTACCACGCAATTTGTATGCAACGATTAAATATTCTCATCTGGCACATCCACGGGGCCTATCTGACGGCATTGACCCAGACCGATCACAACTGGTACTTACCTACCAAACCCGATCAGCCGGAAGGCTACATTGGCCGCGGTAAAGACTCGACCATGCCATCGTATGTGCGGGAGGTTCCTGCAGACGAAGTTCGTACGCTCCAGCTGGATCTGGTTATCTGCCAGACATCCCGCAACCTGCAGGCAGACCGGTTCGAGATTCTGTCGGCCGAACAGCGGCAACTGCCCACGATTTACATCGAGCACAACACCCCCGAGCCACACCCGACCGATTCCCGTCATCCTGCGGCCGACGATCCGGCCGTCAAGCTGGTGCACGTTACGTATTACAACCAGCTGATGTGGGATGCCGGCCGGACGCCGACACGCGTCATTGAACACAGTGTGGCTATCGACCCGACTCTCCGCTACAAGGGCCATCGGCAGGAAGGTATCATCGTCGTCAATGAACTGCAGCGCCGGGGGCGAATGGCCGGATTCGATCTGTTCGAAACCCTGCGTCAGCAGGTGCCGCTGACGGTAGCGGGGATGAAATCGGCGGAGATTGGCGGCATCGGCGAGATTCATTACCGATACCTGCACGAACGGGTCGCCGAATACCGATTTCTGTTTAGCCCCATGCGCTACAGCAGCCTGCCGCTGGCCGTGATCGAAGCCATGACGATCGGCATGCCGATTGTGGCCCTGGCGACGACCGAACTGCCCACAGTCATCGAAAATGGGGTTCATGGGTTTGTTTCGGCTGATCCGGGTCGGTTGGCGGAGGGCATGCAGTGGTTGCTGAATAAGCCCGACGAAGCCCGGCGCATGGGCGATAATGCCCGCCAACTGGCCCTCACCCGCTTTGGACTGGATCGCTTCGTTCGGGACTGGAATGCCCTTTTCGGAGAAGTCACCGGCGCCTGACCGATCGGAATGGTTTGTGATTCTTTCGGTCCATAGCCTTGCTTTTCACCTGATCCCGAACCACTCGACTCATCAGAAGTTATAAATCTTATAAGCCATCGTTCCTACAGACGTGGCTGGATGATTCAACAAAACGACACGGACATGAATATGAATAACCGAATGCTGGCACCGGATACCGACAGCCGCGGGGCCGGGGAAGAAACCATGGGGAACAGTGGCAGTACTAACCTCGGCGTCGTCAATGGAACGAGTGGAACGGGCATGGAACGCGATCTGGACGACGATGGCGACGACGTGGGCAACACGCTCGGTGGTACGTCGGACTCAGGAGCTGGCCCTGTCGGGAGTGAGGTGGCTTCGAGAGGAACAGCAGGCGATGCCTCCGCACGCCCGGCAAGCAACTTGTCGGAAGAGGACCTGGCTGCTGACGAAACGGACCGTTAGAACGGGCGCTTATCGATCGAAACAGCGTCGATAACGAGGAGAAGTATTCGTTTAGGGGCCTGGTGTTCAACGGAAGGCTAAAATAAAAGCCCGGTTCAATACCGGGCTTTCTAATTTCCTGTTTTTCTAAACGTTGAGTGAAACGAAATCGATCTATGGTAAAGCTGCTCTAAGACAGCGAACAACTGAAGATAAATGCCCGTCTGCCATATCTTATGCGCAAATCATGCCAACTCATGAATCAGGTGAAAAAATACTGATAATCAGAAGTATAGCTGGGTGGCACGCGCCGTTGCCCTGGATAAGCGGAGACTTTTTTACCCAATGTTGTGGGCATAAGCTCCCAGCTTGTATCCCGTTCACGAGTTCGTTGTCCCGTTTCCTGTTCCTTGCATCGAGCTTGGCGTTACCAGGCGTGGTATGTACTAAAAAATGGGCGTATGCAGGCTAGTTGGGTAAATAAACGCTAAAAGTAGCCCCTTTACCGGGCTGGCTGGTCGCTCTGATCGCCCCTCCATGATTGAATGCCACTTTCTCGCAGATGGCCAGACCGATGCCCGTGCCCGCAAACTCATTCTTACCGTGTAGCCGCTGAAAGACCTGAAAGATGCGGTCGGCATGTTTCTGCTCAAAGCCGATGCCATTATCGATCACATCGATCCGGTAGTAAAGTGAGGCCGAAAGCGAAGGCTTTACCGGGGCGGGTAAGTCTTTCGCCAGAAGCGTCTGAACCCGAATCTGAATATGTGGGGTCTTAGCGGTACCTGCCCGGCTGAATTTGAGGGCGTTATTGAGCAGATTCTGAAAGAGCTGACCCAACTGGATCGAATCGCCCAGAACTTCCGGTAAGGCGTCGACCTCGATAGTCGCGCCCGTTTCAGCAATCATCAGCTCTAAATCCGTCAGTACCGTCTGAACGACTGCTGAGAGGGAAATCAGCTGACGACGGTCATGCAGGGCGGCTATTCGCGAATAGCTCAGCAAATCCCGAATCAGGCCTGACATACGAGTGGCCGCGGCTTGCATCCGATCCAGATAAGTACGGCCTTCTCCCAGCTGGTCGGCATACTGGTTTTGTAACAAGTGGCCAAACGATTGAATCTTTCGCAGCGGTTCCTGTAAGTCATGAGACGCTACCGAGGCAAACTGCTGCAGGGTGTCATTCGCCTTTGTCAAAGACGCATTGGCTTTATGAAGTTCATCGTTAGCTAGTTTGAGAGCCTGCGTGCGCGCCTGAACCTGCTCTTCCAGGTCAGCCATCAGCATTCGATTCCGCTGTTCGCTCAGTTGAAGCGCTTTGTTTGTTTTTCGTAAAGCCAACAGATTGACAACCTGGTTGGTCAGGGTTTGTAAGGCCTTCAGTTGAGACTCGCTCAGCTGCCTGGGTCTGTCATCGAGAACACACAGGGAGCCTAAGGCAAAACCGTCCGCATCGACCAGCGGTATACCAGCGTAAAACACGACATGGGGCTCACCCGTCACAAATGGATTACCGGCGAAGCGTTCATCCTGCCGGGTATCGGGCACCAGCAAAGGCTGGTTCGGATTGAGGATGGCATGAGCGCAGAAAGAAAACTGACGGGGAGTTTCCGCAAGGGCAAGTCCCTGGGAAGACTTAAACCATTGCCGGTTTTCATCGACTAGGCTAATGAGCGAGATAGGAGTCTGACAGATTTGAGCCGCCAGGATGGTAATATGATCATAGTCGGTCTCGGGCAGGGAGTCTAAAATCTCATAACTTCGTAAGGCTTGTAGCCTGTTGATTTCATCAGGCGGTTCGGGAGGTCGCATCATTAATTGCAGCTAGTGTGGCTCTGGTAGTAGCTACCATTAATTAACTCACGGTTGAAACGTATGTTTATTAAAAGACGATTTGTAGCCGGAACGGCAAGCGTTGCGGCTGTTCGCCTGGGCTCCGTTTGAGCTGTGTTATGGCGGAGCAGTTACGCCTGATCGTCGACTCGCTCAAGAGCTCCCTTTAGCCGGTAGGAGCCAGTCAGATTTCCGTGAACTGGTCTGAGCACACGCCATGCCTCGGATTGGCTATGCTGAGGGGAGTATTTTCCTGCCTGGTGGCCGTCAGGCAGTAGGTATTCAACCTGCCTATATTTTGGTATATTTGTGGTCTGTACACTGCCTGTATCTATTGCTGGCTGTCGCTGCCAGCAAGCCCAACCGTACGTACGTTTGACCTATATTCTATGACCAGCAAAGCGCCCATTTTGGTGATTGAAGATGATGAAGATGATCAGCTGTTTATTCAGGAAGCCATTAAAAGTTTAGCCATTCTAAACCCAGTCGTTTTCTTTAGCAACGGCGTCGATGCAATAACGTATTTGATCAGCACTCCGGAAGCTCCGCTGGTGATTCTAAGCGATGTCAACATGCCAGCCATGAACGGTATCGAACTTCGCCAGCTTATCGATTTGAATGAATACCTGAAGTTAAAATGCATTCCCTTCATTTTTTTAACCACGGCCGCCGATCAGGGGCTGGTCAATACGGCGTACAGAATGACTATCCAGGGGTACTTTAAAAAAGAGAAAACCTTCATAGGCTTAAAAGAACAGTTACGCTCGATCATCGACTACTGGGACAAATGTTTACACCCTAACAGTCGGTTCAATTAGTCGAAAGAGCCGCTCCTGCGGGCAATTCCCGAAATGGCTGGGTTTGCTTTAGGGAATTGATACCTTTTAAATAGCCCCGGCCTCTTTTCCAGTTCAGTTGACGGGAAAAGAGGCCGGGGCTATTTAAATGCAACTGGTATTAGCCAATGGCTTCTTCTACGGCATCTTTGGCTTTGCCGTACGCTTCTTTGACCGACGTAGTGGCCGACGTCAGTGCACCTTTGGCCGCCCGTTTTCCAGCTCCCACTTTATAACGGTATTTGGCTTTGTCGTACGGGCTGACCAGCGAGTAGCTTTTCTGCCGCGACATCAGCCAGAGGCCGCCCAGTACGCCTAGTCCGATGACCAGCCCCAGCGTCTGCATTTTTTTCTGCTGGTCGGCCTGCTCTTTGGGTTCCATGTCGCTGCGGGTGCTGGCGGCCAGCAGTGGATCGGGCAATAGATGGCCCATTGCTACCCGGGCTTTGTTCATCCACCCAGCCACGACATGATCATCACCGCTCATCAGGGCTTCGTAACCTGCCTTCGCTACGTCGGCCGGGCTGGCCGTTTTTTGCGGGTCAGCGCCTTTGATGTCCTGGGCACCGGCGGTTTTGAAGAAATTGGTGTTGGTGGCTCCCGGCATCAGGACCGTAACCGTTACGTTAGTGCCCTTCAGCTCATTCCGGATCGCTTCGGAGAACGATTTGATAAACGCTTTGGTCGCTCCGTACACCGCCATCATAGGATTGGGTACGACCGACACTTCCGAGCCCAGCATCAGGATTTTTCCGTCTTTGCGGGCAACCATGTCTTTCACGAAGAGCTTGGTCAGGTGCATCAGGGCTACGGCGTTGACCTGCACCACGTTTAGTTCGGTCTGCAGATCGGTTTCGCTGGCAAACAGGCCGTACTCGCCAAACCCTGCATCATTGACCAGCACATCGACCTGAATGCCTTTGCCCTGGGTTTCCGAATAGATTTCTTCGGGCGCTTTCGGGTCCGACAGGTCTTTGATCAGGACCGTAGTCTGGGTGCCGTACTGATTGTAAAAGTTAGACGCCAGTTGTTGCAGCGACTCTTCGTTACGGCCCACCAGCACCAGTTGATAGCCATCTTTGGCGAACAGGCGGGTCAGCTCGCGGCCAATACCGCTGGAAGCCCCGGTAATGAGGGCGGTCTTTCCTTGATTGTTTGGTTCCATCGTTGAGTTGTTTAAAATGGTCAGGGCTTCAGAATCACTTTCGTGCAGTCATCTTCTTTCTTTTTGAAGATGTCGTAGGCACGGGAAATCTCCGTCAGCGGTAAGACGTGCGAGACGATGTCATCCAGGACGACCTTATCCTGTACGACCAGATCCAGCAGATGGTCGATGTTCTTGTGCACATACGACTGGCCGTGGCGTAAGGTGATCCCCTTGTCGAAAATTCGCCCTAACGAGTAGTTATCGAAGGGGGTGCCATACACCCCGACGACGGAGACGATGCCGCCCCGGCGAACCGCCCGGAAGCACTGCTCCAGCACACTGATGGTGCCTTTTTCGGCGTTGATCAGGGCTTTGGCTTTGTCGAGTACCGAGCGATCGGCTTCCATGCCCACGGCATCTACGCACAGGTCGGCCCCGCGCCCTTCGGTCATGCTGCGGATGACTTCGACCACATCGACTTCGTTGGGGTTTAGCGTCTCGACTTTATTTACCCGTCTGGCCCGCTCCAGCCGGTACGGTACCGGATCGATCGCGATGACGCGCCCGGCCCCCTGAATCCAGGCCGATTTCTGTGCCATCAGGCCCACGGGACCCGAACCAAAAATGGCCACGGTTTCTCCGCCTTTCAGTTCGCCCCATTCGATGGAACTCCAGCCCGTCGGGAAGATATCGGACAGAAACAGGACCTGCTCATCTTTGAGGCTTTCCGGTACGTGACGCAGGCCGTAGTCGGCGTAAGGCACCCGGACGTACTCGGCCTGCCCACCGTTGTAGCCCCCGTACAGATCCGAATAGCCGAATAAGCCACCGCCTTTTTCTGTCAGTAGCCCACCATCGGGACCATAGAATTCCGGATTCGAGTTTTCGCAGTGCATCTCCTGGTGATGCTGGCAGAAAAAGCATTTGCCGCAGGCGATGGTAAACGGCACCACCACCCGGTCGCCTTTCTTGAAATTGGTAACTTCAGACCCCACCTCTTCTACGATACCCATAAACTCGTGGCCCAGCACCTCGTTGCGAAGCTGAGGGAGAAAGCCGTCGTAAATGTGAAGGTCGGACCCGCAGATGGCGGTGGAAGTAATCCGCAGCACAACGTCCCGTGACTGCTCAATTTTGGGGTCATCCATGGTTTCGTACCGGATGTCGCCCACTTTGTGGAACACAGCTGCTTTCATAAATCAATTGAGACTTGAAGTTGAGTAAATCAAAACATTTAAGAATAAACCTGTTAAAACTGCTTTGGATTAGCCAATTCTGATGAAGAAGAGACAGAATTCGTATTAGTTAGCCAATGGCCCACTCGTTAGTAAGTAGGATTCACTACACTATTTATTTGTTAAACACCTGATTTTGAGGATTATGGAAGATAGCTGGTTGCCTGGCTGACGACTTTCGGCGGGCCACTTGCTCATGAACATGAAAAAGTTAAGGAAGTTATCGGGAGTAGAGGGTTAGCTGTTTAATCCCTTTTTAATGGCTCTTCCAAGTGGTAAGCCGCCGTCCTCAATTAGTTTACTCAACGCTCACAAAATGAAACATTCGTTCACAAAGCGAATTCCGCCAGCCGTCATGTCTGGCCTGGTTGCTACTGCACTGCTGGTTGGTTGCAGCAAAGATGAGGTGTACGACGCTAAAATCCCCGAAACCAATAAAGAGCCGACCTCGGCCCAGGTAGAAGGAAACGTGTTCGAACCGGCGCTGGTAGAAGCCACCGATCAGCGGATAGCGCAGCTTAAGCTACCGGCTGGCTTCAGCGTTGCCAAGTTTGCCGATCAGATGGGTAAACCCCGAATGCTGGCGGTCGGTAGCTCCGGAAATGTGTACGTGACAAGCCGCGACGCGGGTACAGTAACGCTCCTGCGCGACACCAACGGCGATGGAAAAGCCGATCAGAAACAGGTCGTCGCCACGATCAAAGACGTGCATGGGATTACCATTTACACCAATAAACTGTATCTGGTGGCGATTCATGAAGTCTATCGGGCCGATATCAACGCCGACGGTACGCTCGGCACCCCGCAGACGCTCATCACGAATCTGCCCGACGCCGGTCAGCACCCGAACCGGACCATCGCCTTTGGCCCCGATGGTTACATGTACATCACCGTTGGGAGCACCTGCAATGCCTGCGCCGACACCAATCCCGAAAACGCGACGATCCTGCGGGCCAATCCCGACGGGTCCGGGCGGGTTATTTATGCCAAAGGCCTGCGCAACACCATTGGGTTTGGCTGGCATCCGCAGTCCCAGGAACTTTACGGTTTCGACCACGGTATCGACTGGCTGGGCGACGAACAGCAGAAAGAAGAGCTGAACCTGATCAAGCAGGGCGCGTTTTATGGCTGGCCGTACATTTACGGCGACGGCAACTACAATCCGCATCCCCGTCCGATGGGCGACACGACCTACGCGCAGATCCTGGCCAAAACGACCCTGCCCAGCTTATCGTACGATGCCCACGCGGCTCCGCTCGGCATGATCTTTTATACGGGCAGTAACGGAGGAACCAGTAACTTCCCGGCTGAGTACCAGAACGATGCCTTTGCTACCATGCGCGGCTCCTGGAACCGCACCCAGCCATCGGGGTATAAGGTCGTGCGGGTGCATTTCGAAAATGGTAAGCCCACACGCATCGACGATTTTGTGACCGGGTTTCTGGTAAACAATAACCAGGGCCAGTTTGGCCGACCCGTGGGTATCGCCACCCTACCGGACGGATCACTGCTCTTTTCGGAAGACAACAACGGGGTGATTTACCGGGTGAGTTACAAGCAATAACAGGCTTGACAACAAAAAAGGGTGGGCTCGTCAGAACCCATCCTTTTTTATTTAGTATTAAGTTACGACTTATTTGCAACGATGAACGGACCGGCAATGGCCGTCACCTGCTCTTTAGTCAGCGGTTCGTCGTAGGCTTCGCGGACAACCCGTTCGGCAGTCTGCCCCACATTACCATCGTTCTGTTTCAGGAAGGGAGAAACCAGCGGGGGGAGGTCAATAGGAGCCTGCCACACCTTCATTTCGTTTTCGCCAGCATACACGGCTGCCGGAGCGCCACCGGTTTCCTGCTCCGATGTCCATACGCGCAGTCCCCGGATCAGGCGGACTTCAGCCGCGTGCCGGGCTTCTACCGAGTGAATTTTCAGGGCCGACAGCAGCACGTCGCGGTTGCCGATAAGCCGGGGAGCCTGCCCTTTGTACGCGCGGACGCCCAGATCCTCGAACGATTGCGAAAGCACCAGAAACGTCTGGTAATCGGAGAAGACGGTTGGGAATTTACCGCCCGCCGTAAAGTCAAACGCAGGTTTCGCAATAGCGCTGCCCCCCAGGGCCGATTTCAGAAATTCGACGTGTTCTTTTTCGTGCTCCCCGATTTTCTTGAAAACCTCCATATCGCTGGCCGGAATCAGGCCGGGCTGATCGACGGCTTTGGCATAAAATTCCGCTTCCAGATACTCCAGCAGCAGCGCGAAGTTCAGCACATCGACCACGGCGCTGTCAGCCGCAAATGCTTTGTTGAGTGTGGTGGCTAGCAGACCCGTCGTGGCGGTAGCCGTCAGGGCTGTTCGTTTGAGAAGCTTGCGTCGCGAAAACATGAATTTATCGAAGTTCTCCGCATCGCGTTGTTCAAGATCAGATAAAATTGAAAACAAGTTCATATAAAATCGCGGTTAATAGGTTGGGAGATTAGCTACACTCAATTTCTGTTTGATGTGACTTTGTGCCTTGGCCACAACTTCGGGAGGTGTCAGCGACCAGTCCCGACCTGTCATATCGATTAGTTCGTGAGCGAGTGTAAACTGCTTTTTAGGTACGATCATATGGCGGGCCAGCGTAGCGTGGCGAGCTTCGATGGATACCATTTTCCCAGCTACTTTCAGTACTTCTACATCATGAATGAGCGGCCCTGTGCCGTTGAAAGCAGCCACCCCAACGTTTTCGAACTGCTGAGCCGCATCGAAGATGGAGAAGCGGTTGCTGAAGTCGATGGTGCTGAAGTCGAAGTCCAGCATCGGAATGGCAAACCCACCCAGAAACGCCTTGAAGAATTCGCGGTGCGCTACTTCGTGGTCATGCAGTTCGGCCAGCACTTTGCGGTCTTCGGCGCTCAGGCCCGATCCTTTTTCCAGGGCGGTGGCATAAAAGGCGGTTTCCAACTGATCGAGCGCGTACGCCAGGTTCGAAATGCCGATATCGCCCTCACCTACATCGATGGCTCCATCCGGGGTGATACCGTACCCCAGTCGGCCAGCGCCCTGACCCGCTTTCGGATCGACGAGCGACTCCCGGGTACAGGAAGCCAAAAACGCAGCGGTTGCTGCCGATACTAACCCTGCCTGCCGGAGAAACATGCGCCGTTCGACGGACGGAATGGCCGGGATACTGGGAGTGGTTTTGTTGATTGGTAACTGTTCACTTTTTTTCATTTGAGAAGATGATTTGTTGAGTAAAACATGACTTCCGAGGGTGAAAACCAGCAGAAATTATTTGTGTACTTATGATAGGTCTGTATTTATTAAAATGTGAGCATACGGTCCATACGCTAAAAAAAGTCATAATTTTTTCAAATCATGAAGGACCAGAAGCGTCAGATAACGCACTGACAGTAAAATGATTAAAAATATATATGTGCTTTAATGATGATTTTGTAAGCCGCAAAAGCGCTGCTGAGATCGGTATCCCGACGGTATGGCCCCGGCCGTTGGCACACCAGAAATAGTCGTTAGACTAGTTTGCCCGCTGCTACCCCATAACCTCACTTACTGTCCCGTGTCGGCCTGTGGGACCGGTCATGCAGTTATGCTTTCAAAGACGACATGACCCATGAGAAACTTTACACTTCAGGCAAACCTGCTCCTGGTTTCGTTCCTGCTGCTGGGATGTGGGGGAAATAACACCTCATCCAACGTTCAGTCGCCCGGTGCCGGGAAAGACACCAAAACAAAAGTGCTCGAAGCGGGCGCCGACCTGCTTCAGAACAAGACGCCCCTCAATCAGCTGAACATGTACCTGGATGGGTTCCATTTCTACAATGGCGACCCCAATGCGCAGATGGAAGCCCACCATTATTGCTCGGCCATCAACGACGACCTGACCCAGTGTGTGATTTACGATGGCAACACCGACAAAGCCAAAATCATGGGCATCGAATACATTGTCTCCGAAAAGCTCTTCAAAACCCTGCCTGACGAGGAGCGAAAGCTCTGGCACAGTCACGTCTATGAAGTGAAATCGGGGGAGTTGATTGCGCCGGGCATACCGCAACTGGCCGAGCATGAGCTGATGGAAAAACTGGTGTCGACCTACGGCAAAACCTTCCATACCTGGCATACCGATCAGGACCTGACCCTGCCGCTGGGTCACCCGCTGATTATGATGGGATTCACCAAAGACGGCCTGATCCACCCGCCGATGGTGGCTGACCGCGACCGGCGCTTTGGGGTGTCCACTGCCGAAAACCGGAAGAACCGCGCCGACATCCCGACGCCGACGATCCAACCGGGAGCGAACGCCTGGCAGCAGGGCGAAATCCGGCAGCTCACGGTAGACAAGTCGGCTCACCCCAGCCATGCGCATTCCTCGCCCACGCATTAGCTTAAAAATTGTTCTTCAGCACTTTATCCGGCGAAGCTGGCGCCTGGTCGGGATCGACCCATACTTCGATGATGGCCCGTTTGTGTATACGTAGCGTAGTGGTCCCAACGCCTTCAATAGCCCGGATAGTTACTACGTGCTGCGGCTGGCCGACGATCTGCTGATGTACGCCGAAGCCGTCAATGAGCAGAGCGGCCCGAATCAGGATGCGCTCAACCGACTGAACGCGGTTCGGACGCGGGCGGGCCTGTCGGCGCTGACCCTGGCGGATGTGCCTTCGCAGCAGGCGCTCGGTACCGAAATCGACTGGCAACGCCGACTGGAGCTGGCGTTCGAAGGTGAACGCTGGTTCGACCTGCTCCGGTACGCTCGTCAGGAAATCGGTAATACGAGCGTCGACCATCCCGTTACCGCCCTGGATATCATTCAGCAGATGCGGGGCACACGCGACGTCAACTACCTGCTGTTCCCGTTTCCGCAGACAGAAATCAACAACAACGCTCTGCTTCAGCAGAATCCAGGCTATTGAGCCGTTGCCAAAGGGCGGTCCCGTTTCCTTACAATTGATAAGCCTTTAGGCGAAGGGTAGTTTAGTCAGTAAACACGTGAACTCAACGATATGGAACAGGTAAATCCGACAAAACACTGGTGGTTAACGATGGCTCAGGGATCGATGTACGCCGGCATCGGCATAAGCCTGTTGCTCGCCGACGGTTCATTGACGCAGGTGTCTGCCCAGATTCTGGGGGGATTATTTATCCTGGCGGGCCTTTTCGGGGGTGCTTATACGCTGTTAGCCCTGCGGGCCGACCGAAGTTACTTCATGGAGTTGGTACGCAGCGTATTCGATGTGGGCTTCGGACTGGCGTTTCTGCTCTACGCTACGAAAGAGACCTCCCTGATACCGGAAATTTTCGGATTCTGGGCGGTGATGTACGCGAGTATTCACGCCGTGCAGGCCATGTACACCTCCATGCTGTCGGGCGTAAAGCCGCCCCGGACCCTGCGGGGAAATGTGCTGCATGGACTCAACGTGCTGGCGACGATCGCGCTGGCTTACAGCTTATTGTCACCCCCGTCTGAACGGATACCGACGGAACTGGCGGGCGGGTTGATGATCCTGCTGGCGGCCATACTGATGCTGCTGGCCATTCAGCAGCGGCAAACCTTACTGACCCGACCCGACCGATCGCATCCGACGCCGGTTCGGTCCTGATGGGTCGGCGTCATTTACGCCTGAATAAAAAGTCCCTTTGTCTGGCTAACCACCCGGCAAAGGGATTGCGTTTGACTTTAACCCCTTGATAATCCTATGCATGATGAGGTGACCATTGTGGTGATTACCCGCAACCGGATCGACACATTATTATGGACCCTGGGTAAGCTGACGACACTGCCCCAGCAACCACCCATTATCGTCGTGGACAATGCCTCCACCGATGGAACTCCCGAACGGGTCAGAGCCGCTTTTCCGGCGGTGAAGGTGCTGCCGCTTGAGCAGAACCGGTGGTGTGCGGCCCGAAATTACGGTGTCCGGATGGCGCAGACCCCCCTTGTTTCTTTCTGCGACGATGATTCGTTCTGGGAGCCAGACGCCCTGAGTCGGGCGGTCCTGTATTTCCGCCAGTATCCGCACCTGGGCGTACTGGCGGGTAAAATTCTCATCGGCGATTCGGAAGAAGTAGATTCGGTCTGCTGGGCCATGCGCGACAGTCCGCTGGCCGATCCGCGACCATTACCCGGACCCGCCGTGCTGGGTTTCGTGTGCTGCGCCGTGGTGGTCCGGCGGGAAGCGTATCTGAGCATCGGCGGGTTCGACCGACGATTTGCCGTGGCGGGCGAAGAACGGCTGTTCTCCGTCGATATGCGGACCAAAGGCTGGAGCCTGGCCTATGCCGAAGATATGGTGGCGCATCACTATCCGTCGCCTATCCGGAATCTGGCCCTGCGCACCCGCCACATCACCCGCGATACGCTCTGGTACTACTGGCTGCGTCGCCCGGCCTACTACGCGATGCGTCACACCTGGCTGATGCTGAAGCAGATCGGCCGGGATCGAAACATCCGGACGGGGTTCTGGGAAGCTATCAAGGCCATGCCCCGGCTGTTGCCGGATCGACAGGTAGTTCCTCCGCTTATTGAGCGGGAAATTCTTAAAATTGAAAGTTATTACTAATGTATTTTCGGTAATCTACTTAGCTAAAAAAAACAGGTTATCGAAATACGTTAGGTCATTTTTTGTCATGCTGACTAAATAGTCGGCACAGCATATTCTAAACTATTTACTTCAGTACTTACCGTATGAAAGATCAGGAAATAACCAACCGAATCGAGCACGAAGCGAAAGCAGCCCAGGGGCTGACGCATAAAGACATGACCTACGTCAGTGAGCAGTCGTTTCCGGACGACGCAACCGCCCGGGAAGCGTTTGAGCGCTCAGTCGAAAAACTGATGAACGTCAACGGCTGGTCCGGACTATCCAGCTTCACTGCCGATTTTCAACTGTTCGATTCGGCTGGTCAGCCTAAAACTGGTGCGCAGCCACAGGTGGGTGATTCAATCCGGATCGAATTGCCTGGACCACTACCCAAAAACTGGGTCCGGATCACGGATCTAATCCGGGACGAAAACCGGGCCGAATTCACGGTCCATCCGAGTCAGGACCCCCGAGAACAGGGAACGGCGGAAGTGGAACATTTCTTCCATCCGCAGGCCAGCAGCACCTTTCGGGTGGAGCTCGTTGGGCAGATGGTGCGGGCTTCTGAGATCGGCCGGCAGGAGCGAATTAACAATCAGCAGCCCGAAGCCGGCGACCGGGCGATCATCAATACGGTCATTGCGGAAGGGGGCTGGCTGTTTTATCAGGAGTTTCAGTGGAAACGCCTGACGGACTATCTGGTTCATTTATAAACAAAACCGCGGCCGCTTCCGATACTCAGGCGCTGAGTATCGGAAGCGGCCGCGGTTTTGTCAGACAAGATAGACGGATTCCATGATTGGTTCCGGAAGGGTGTAAGCCAGGTTTTCGTGCCCGCAGCTATACAGAATAAACGATTCCGGGGGTAATGTCAGGGTACTTTCGCCCGCCACCGATTCCGGGGTTGAGTCAACCACCTGGTAACCATCCTCCCGCCAATAGGTCGAGTCCAGTAGTTTTCTCCAGTGAATCCCCTGCGCTGACAGGCCGATCGGCTGCGGTTCGGACGAGAAGTTCATCAGGCACAGCACGTGCTGATCGCCGTGCCAGCGGTGGATCATCAGGGTCTGCCGATCTTCATTTTCGGTTATGTCCATTTGCTGGCGATTCAGCGTCGATAAGGCTGGGAGCTGTTGCCGGAGGGCAATCAGTGTCTGGTAATAGCGCAGCAGGGTTCGGTGGGGCTCCTGGGTGAGTGAGTTCCAGTTAAGTTTCGCTTCCTGAAAGGTTTCTTTCTTCTCCGGATCAGGAACGTCATCATCGGAATCAGACGACGAAAACTCTTCCTTCCGGCCCTGACGAACCGCTTCGATGAGCTTCGGGTCGGAATGACTGACGAAATACAGAAAAGGAGCCGACTCGCCCCACTCTTCGCCCATGAACAGCAGGGGGATATACGGACTGACCAGTACCGCCCCGGCCATAACCTTCACAATAGTCGGGCTGAAAAGCTGGCTCGACCGTTCGCCGAGCATCCGGTTACCGATCTGGTCGTGGTTCTGGGAGAACACAATGAACTGATGCCCCGGATTGTTATCGGCTTTTCGGCCGAAGAACTTATGACGAACGGTCGAGAACTGTCCATCATATACGTAAGCATCCCGATACGCTTTGGCCAGGTGATTGATGCCCTCAAAGTCGGCATAGTAGCCCGTTTTTTCCTCGCCCACCGTCACCCGCAGCGCATGATGAAACTCATCCATCCACTGGGCGTCCATGCCATAACCGCCCTCGGCGATCGGGTTGATATACCGGGGGTCGTTCAGGTCGCATTCCACCAGCAGATAATGCTGCCGGTCGGTGGCCTGCATCAGCCGGTCGACATGTTCGCGTATCTCCTGCAAGATATGCACCGGACTACAATCCTTGATGGCGTGGACGGCATCGAGCCGCAGCGCGTCGATGTGAAAATCACGTAACCACATCAGCGCATTTTCGATGACGTGCCGTCGAACACCATCGCCCCAGGCATCGTCGAAATTGACCGCGTCGCCCCAGGGCGTACAGTATTTGCCGGTCAGGTAGGGGCCATAATCAGTGAGGCAGTTGCAGTCGGGACCAAAATGGTTGTAGACTACGTCCAGTACGACCGCAATGCCTTTTTGATGGCAGGCATTGACCAGACTTTGCAACGCCCTGGCTCCGCCGTAGGTATTCTGGGTAGCGTACATAAAGACCCCGTCGTAGCCCCAGTTGCGGGCGTTGGAAAACTGAGCGACCGGCATGATCTCGATGGCGTTGACGCCGAGGGCTTTGAGGTAGTCCAGTCTGTGTTCCAGAGCGGCAAAGGTTCCCTCGGGTGTAAACGTACCCACGTGCAGTTCGTAGATCAGGTACGATTCCAGCGCCGGGTTGGCCCAGTGCTGGTCCTCCCAGGGAAAAGCCGCCGTATCGACGGCCTGAGAAGGTCCCTGAATGCCCTCGGGCTGAGCGAGTGAGGCCGGGTCCTGGCATTCGTTTTTATCGTCCAGCACAAACACATACCGGCTGCCGGGTTTGAGCTGTGGGGTCGTCAGGTGCCAGTAGCCCAGTTCGTCTGCCTGGAGCGGAATGGTTTCAGACGTGTCAGTGAGTTTGAGCGCTACATGGTTTGGTTTGGGGGCCCAGACAAGTACGTCGGCCTGGCCGCTGCTGGAGAACGTTACCCCCAGCGACCGCTTTCCTTCGGTAATAGGTTGTATCATGAAACGTAAGGCAATAGCCAGCTGCCTACCGGTTCTGCCGATACCATTTGTATCCATAGCCCGCGAGTTGAACCGAAAGGGTTCCGGCCTGATCAACGGCGGTTAGGGTAGTATCCATCAGATTGATGAACCGGCTGCTGGTGTTCAGTTTAGTTTTTAACTGACACGACTGGGCGTCCGGACTAAAATTGCTGAGGATAATAAGGGAATGGCCTTGCCAGGTATATCGGATACCTACTACGTGCTGCGAACCGGTGTCGATAAGTTCCCAATCGCCCCAGCCGATCTCGGGGCACTGCTTGCGGAGGCTGGAAAAGCGCATAACCGTTTTCAGCAGCGACGACGAGTCGGCCTGTTGAGCCGCTACGTTCACCCGCTGGTAGGCATAGGGTCCCTGACTGATGATGGGACGTACGGGTTTGGCGGTGGCCGTAAATCCGCCATTGGGCGCGTCGGACCACTGCATGGGCGTTCGGACCGAAAGCCGCTCTTTTAAGTGCAGATCGTCGCCCATACCGATTTCTTCGCCGTAGCGAATGACAGGCATGCCGGGTAACGAAAACAACACGCTATAAGCCAGATCGACCAACCGGCGGTTGCCCAGCATGGGCGCCAGCCGTCGTCGGATACCCCGGTCGTAGAGCTGCATGGTCGTGTCGGGACCGAACCGGGCGTATACTTTGCCGCGCTCCGTATCGCTCAGCCGACCCAGGTCGATTTCGTCGTGGTTGCGTAGAAAATGCGCCCACTGGGCCGTGGGTGGAATTTTCTTTGTGTCGTTCAGGGCTTTGTGCAGCAGCTTGGTTTCGCCGGTGGCCAGGGCATAGAACAGGTGCTGATTGACGAAGAAGTTGAACATCGTCTGCATGTTCTCTCCGGATTTGCCGAAGTAGGGTTCCTGCTCCTTGGGGTCGACGTTGGCTTCGCCCAGCAGAATAGCGTCGCGCTTATGCCACTGGATGTACTGGTGCAACTGCGTGATGATGTCGAACTGATGCTGGGGCTTTTCAGGGTCGAAGTCCGCACTGGCTACTTCGATCAGAAACGGAACTGCATCGACGCGAAACCCGGCAACGCCTTTGTCGAGCCAGTACCGAACGATCTTGCGCATCTCGCGCTGCACGGCCGGGTTCTGCATGTTCAGGTCGGGCTGAGAATCATAAAAGCGGTGGTAGAAATATTCGCCGGCCTGCTGATCGAAGGTCCAGACGTCTTTCTGGACCCCCGGAAAAACCATGCCTTTGTCCCACTTTTTAGGTCGCTCTTTCGACCAGACATACCAGGAGCGGTAGGGCGAATCTTTGCGCTGGCGGGCCTGCTTAAACCACGGGTGCTGGTTGGAGGTGTGGTTCGTCACCAGGTCCATCATCACGCGGATGCCTTTCTGGCCCGCCTGCCGGATAAACGCGTCGAAATCCTGGCTCGTACCCAGGCGGGAATCGATACCGTAGAAATCGGCAATGTCATAGCCATCGTCCTGATTGGGCGTGGGCTGAAACGGAGCCAGCCAAATGGTCGATACGCCCAGTTGGTTGAGGTAGTCGAGCTGCTGAGCCAGCCCGTTGAAATCGCCCACACCATCGTTATTGGAGTCTTTAAACACCTCGACATCGACGCTGTAAACGAGCCCGTTTTTGTACCACAGCTCCTGGATGAAATCGGTTGGATTGGGCGTGGGTGGAGCGTCAGCGCGTTCGGCGTCGGAAGCCTCCTGCCGGCAGGCGGCAAACGTACTGATGCATAAAATAAGCCAAAGTTTTTTCATAACGGAGTAGGGGGCTGGTATCTGGAGACCTCTTTAACCAACCCGCTGATGACCGACTCTGTTGCCGTTAACGCTTTTTTTTTTGAGCTACTGGTCTGCCAATAAGACTTACTGGACATTCTGGATAAATAAATCAGGATTTTTTCGCTTGAACCAATCAATTCAACAACACCAAAAGTTAGGGCTTTATGGAAAAAGAGGAGATAAGATTAGGGGATTGGGAACGAATCCTATTGGGCGATGCGCCCGCCGAATTTCTGATTGAGGTGTTTATCCGGACGATCCTGATCTACCTGGCGCTGCTGATTGTCATGCGGTTGCTTGGCAAACGAATGAACGGCCAGCTCACCAATCTGGAGCTTTCCGTCATGCTGACCATGGGAGCCATCGTGTCGCCCGCCATGCAACTGCCCGACCGGGGCTTGCTGTCGGGGCTGCTGGCGCTGGTCTGTGCGCTGCTGTTTCTGCGGGGGCTAAATTTCTGGGGCTACCGAAGCGGTAAAGCCGAAACAATTATTCAGGGAACCGAAACGGCGGTCGTCAAGGATGGCATCCTTCAGCTGGAGGTCATGGCCAGTAACCGGCTTTCGCATCAGCAGGTTTACGCGGCTCTGCGGAGCGAAAACGTGTACAACCTGGGCAAGGTAAAGCGCCTGTACCTGGAAGCTTACGGTATGTTCAGCATTTACCAGGACGAGAAAGGGAAACCCGGCCTGTCGTTGCTGCCGCCGTCGGATGCAGAAATTCAGTCTATTCATCAGCACCCAACCGAAAAACACCTGGCCTGCATGAACTGCGGTAATACTACGGATGACCAGCCTGAGCCAGGGCCCTGCCCGGTTTGTCAGGCCAATCAATGGACGGAAGCCATACTTTAAGGCAACGATGAAAAAAGAAGATATTTTTATTTACGACTGGCTGCGGATTCTGGTCGGCGAGGTGCCAGGAATCTTTTACGTAGAAATTCTGATCCGGGCCGCGGCCGTTTATCTGCTGCTGGTGCTGGCCCTGCGGCTGATGGGTCGGCGGATGGCGTCTCAATTGAGCCGGAACGAAATGGCCGCCATGGTATCGATGGCGGCCGCTATCGGGGTGCCGATTCTGGATGCGCACCGGGGGCTGCTGCCCGCCTACATCATTGGGATCGTCGTGGTGTTCACCCAGCGGATAGTGGCCTACTGGGCCGCGAAAAATCAGCGGTTTGAAACCATTTCCCAGGGCGACCGCAGTACGCTGATCGAGAACTCGGTGATTCAACTGGACAGTCTGGAAACAACCCTGATTACGCACGAGCTGCTTTTTGCGCAGTTGCGCTCCAGCGGGCTCCTACACCTGGGGGAGGTCAAACGATTTTATATGGAAGCCAACGGCTCGTTTACGCTCATCAAAGAACAGGAACCCAAACCCGGACTCTCCGTACTGCCCGAGTGGGATACGGTGTTCATCGATCAGCAGCAGAAACCCGACGGGCAGTTTGTCTGTCACCGGTGTGGGCACCTACAGCCGGGAGCCAGCCCTACCACGGCCGATACCTGTACCGTATGCGAAAGCGTGGAATGGGTGCCGGCCATCCAGTAACCCCCTAAACGTCGTTCCTGAGCCGGCCGGTATAGAGCGTAACGCTGCAGGGCGGGAGCCTGAGCTGCTGGCCAGGCTCGGCCGTTGCGGGCAGGAGCTTCGCCTGCGGGCCTTTTTCGAGCCATTGTTTTTCCTTCGAATCGAGAAGTTTATCCCAGGATGCTACCCAGACGGGAAGCTCGTACGAAACTGGCTGGTCGGAGAGGTTAAAGAGCACGGTTAGATGCTGCTGCCCATCCCGCGTTTGCCGGTGCAGCACGAACCCCTGCTGACCCAGCACGGTGACGCGCACATCCGACTTGTACAGATTCCGCAGCGCCGGGTCCGACCGGCGGAGTCCGATCAGGGTCTGATGCCAGTCCAGCATAATTCGGTGGCGGCCTTCGGTACGCTGGTGCCACTGGATTTTACAGTCCGTAAAGGTGGCCACATCGAAGGGATCTGGCAGGGGCTCGGTACCTACGAAACTCGCGAAATCTTTCTTTCGCCCTTCCTTTACGGTTTTGATCAGTTCCGGATCGGTATGGCTGACGAAATAATAGAAGGGTGTTTCTTCGGCGTACTCTTCCCCCATAAACAGCAGCGGCACGTAGGGGGCCATCAACACGGCTGCTGCGGCTACTTTCTGTCGCTCAAAATCGACCAGCAACGCCAGTCGTTCTTTTCCCGTCAGATTGCCTATCTGATCGTGGTTGAGGTTAAACACCACAAACTGGTCTCCCGGCACCCCGACCGATGGGCGCCCGAACGTCCGCTTCCGGGCTCGGACATAATCGCCACTGAACACAAATCCGTCGGTATACGCTTTGGCCAGAGACTCCATGCGTCCGTGGTCGGGGTAGCGTACCAGGTCGGGCTTGTAAATCTGCACATGCAACGCGTGGTGGAAATCGTCGAGCCATTGAGCCTGAAAGCCAAAGCCGCCTTGCTCGGGCGATTGGGTGACTCTGGGTGTGTTGAGGTCCGATTCGGCAACCAGGTACAGCGAACGGCCCAGCTGTTTTTCCAACTGCCTGACTCTCTGGTGAAGAAGCTCCCAGAGCGAAACGGCCCCCCGGTCAAAGATTTCGTGGATGGCGTCGAGCCGCAACCCGTCGATGTGATACTGGTCGAACCAGAACAGGGCGTTGTTGGTAAAAAAATCGCGGACACCATCCGACCACTCCCGATCGTAATTGATTGCATTGCCCCAGGGCGTGTGGTATTTGTCGGTGAAATAAGGCCCATATTCCGGGAGGTAATTGCCTTCGGGCCCCTGGTGGTTGTAAACCAAATCCAGGAAAACGGCCATTTTGCGCGCGTGGCAGGCATCGACCAGGCGTTTCAGGGCCTCCGGTCCGCCGTAGGAGTGTTGAACCGAGTAAGCGTAAACCCCATCGTAGCCCCAGTTGCGTTCGCCCGGAAACTGGCAGATGGGCAGGAGCTGAATGGCGTTGATGCCGATCTTGGCCAGGTCTTCGAGCCGAGCCATAATGGCGTCGAAAGTGCCTTCGGGCGTGAACGTACCCACGTGAATCTGGTAGAAAACAAGATCTGAAAAAGGGAGTCCGCGCCAGGCCTGATCGCCCCAGGGATAGGCCGAATGATCGACCACTTCAGACGGCCCATGCACGTCTTCCGGCTGAAAATGAGAAGCCGGGTCAGGGCAGTCTTCCTTCGTGCCGGGCTTGAAATAGTAGCGCGTGCCGGGCGCTATGTCGTCCAGCGTGAGTTGAAAATACCCCTCTTCGCCGGGCTCCATAGCCAGTTCGCGTTCGCTGGGGTGCACAATGTGCAGGGTTACCGATTCTTTTTCGGGAGCCCAGACGGTAAAGGTACACTGCCCTCCACCGGTATAGTTTGCGCCAATCGTTTTCATGATAGCCTGATTAATCGAGTCGCACCAGTATGCCTTCGTCGCCACTTAAACTGATGGTGTCACCCACGCGGTTGCCTTCCCACTCGGGCGTCGTAGCCAGTTCGACGGTTCCGTGGAGGGAACTGTCTTTGGCTTTGAAATAACCAGGGCGATGGCTTAAGTTCAGCAGAATTAGAAAACGGGGGTGACCATCGAGTTGCCGGATGTAGGCAATGAGCTGATTGTCTGAGTAAACCGGCAGGTAATCGCCCACCATCAGGGCGGGTTCCTGTTGGCGCAGCCTGATCAGCCGCTTATAAAACGAAAGCATCGAGTACGGGTCTTCCTGCTGAAGCCAGACGTTTTCCCGGCCGTAGTCGCGGGCGAGCCGCAGCCAGGGGGTTCCTTCGGTAAAGCCCGCGTTCGGCTGGTTGCTCCACTGCATGGGGGTCCGGGCCGGGTCGCGGCTGAGGTTCTTGTCGGGCATATTCAGCCCCTGGGGGTCCTGTACCTCGTCGAAGGGAATCGGCACGTCGCGCATCCCGATTTCGTCGCCGTAATAGATGGTCGGTGTACCGCGCAGGGTCAGTAGCAGCAGAGCCGCCACCCGGGTCTGCTCTTTCCCGATACGGCTGCCGATGCGGGGCTGATCGTGATTGCCCAGTACCCAGTTCGGCCAGCCACCAACGGGCAACAGCCCTTCGTACTGGTCGATGGCTGCGGCAATGGAACGGGCTTCCCACGGCAGCAGCAGTAACTGGAAATTGAAGGGAAGATGCGCTCCTTTCCCGTCGATGCCGTAATAGGTGACCAATTGGTGAATGGGCAGGTAAATTTCGCCGATCATCAGCCGCTCCGGATAGCTGTCCAGCACCTGCCGCATTTGCATCACCAGCTCATGCACTTCCGGCTGATCGGTCGAATACACCGGTAGCAGCTGCTCATAGGTCGCCATGTGCGGCTGGTAATCCGGGTTGACCGGGTTGTCGCGCAGGTTTTTGTCTTTGACCATGTGCCACATCACATCCACCCGAAAGCCATCAACGCCCTTGTCCAGCCAGAAGCGCATAACGTCGAACATAGCCTGCTGTACCGCCGGATTGCGCCAGTTCAGGTCAGGCTGTTCTTTCAGAAACGCGTGGTAATAATATTGCCCGGTGGCCTCGTCCCATTCCCAGGCGGTTCCGCCGAAAACACTGAGCCAGTTGTTTGGGGCGTTTCCACCCGGCAGGCAATCGTGCCAGATGTACCAGTCCCGTTTCGGATTGTCGCGCGAGGAACGGGACTCCAGAAACCACGGGTGCTGATTGGAGGTATGGTTCGGGACCAGATCCAGAATCAGTTTCATACCCCGCTCGTGCACGGCCGATACCAGCGCATCGAAATCAGTCAGTGAGCCAAACAGCGGATGAATGCCCTGGTAGTCAGCGATGTCGTAGCCGAAATCGGCCATGGGGGAGGGGTAAATCGGTGAGAGCCAGACGGCCGTGATGCCAAGTTCAGCGAGGTAATCCAGTCGTTGCAATATCCCAGGCAAATCACCGATTCCGTCGCCATTGGTGTCCTGAAACGAGCGGGGATAAATCTGGTAGATAACTCCTTTTTGCCACCATAGGTAGTCTGTTCGGCTATCAGTCATCGATGTATTGCTTACAAGCAGGTATGGGAAAAATAAGCATGTGGGCAGACCAGCGGCCTGAAACGGCATGAGCACAGCAAATGCTATACCCTGATTAAAAAGGAAGGCAGGGTTTTTGTTTGCCAAAGGGACCTAAAAAAACACCGTATCCGAAAAAACTTAGGATACGGGGCGGAGTCTACGGTAGGCTCTATACGAGTTATGACCAGGGTATCAGTGCATATAAACTGCAAAAAAAAAGCTGTTTATACCGTATAATAAATAAATAACCGTTTCATCAAAACATTATTACCCCTATCTTTGTAGCCTTTCAAATGTTACTATTGATTTGTATTTTTAAACTTGTACTTTATCGGTATTAATTTATGCAAATTAAATGTATGGGCTACTGGGGATCTGTCTGGCGGGGCTTGCTATGCGTCTTACTCAGCATTGTTGGCCAGGGGGTCTGGGCACAGACCAATTATTTTGTCGCCAGCAACGGAAACGACAATAACGATGGCCGATCGTCGGCCAATCCCTTCCAGACACTGGCTAAAGTCAATAGTTTATCCCTGCGCCCCGGCGATGTGATCCAGTTTAGGCGGGGCGACACCTTTCGGGGAACATTAGTTATCAACCAATCCGGAACCTCAGGAGCGCCCATCGGTATCGATGCTTACGGCAGTGGGGCCCGACCCGTACTGGCCGGTTCGGCCTTGGTCAGTAACTGGACAAGCGTAGGTGCCAATTTATGGCAAGCGTCGTTTCAGGCGGGCGGAAGTCGGGTATCTGGTGTATACAACAACGGGGTCGCGCTGCCGCTGGGCCGTTTCCCTAATTTGAATACGACCAACAAAGGGTATCTAACGGTACAGTCGCACTCAGGAAAAACGCAGCTGACCAGCCAGCAGGGACTGTCGACCAACTGGACAGGGGGAGAAGTGGTAGTTCGGGCGCAGAAGTGGATTACCGACCGGGCCACAATTACCCAGCAGAATGGCAATACCCTTAGTCTGAGTAATTCATCCAACTACGATCTGTCGGATGGCTGGGGCTTCTTTATTCAGAATCACCCCGCCACGCTGGACCAGTCGGGGGAGTGGTATTATAATCCATCCACCAAAACCATTTTACTGTACAGTACTACCAATCCGAACGGTCAAACCATCACGGCTACGGCCTACGATGAAGCAATTCGGGTAGAAAATGCGTCGGCGGTCATTATTCAGAACCTGACCATCACCCAGGCCCGTGTATCTAATGTGTATGCGCTGAACAGTTCCAGCCTCACATTGCAGGCCGATGAGATTACCAACGCAGGCGAGGATGGGGTTCACATCGATGGGTCAGGCGCTAACGTAGTGCTGGAAAGTAATTTATTTTATAAAATCAACAACAATGGTCTGACCGTCAAGCCGTACCAGAACCTGACGGTTCGTAACAACACAATCCGGAGTGTGGGGCTGGTGGCCGGGCGAAGCCGGAGCGGAGACGGTCAGGCAATCGGGCTGTTGTCGCAGGCCAACGCCAACACCCTGATCGAAGGGAACGTAGTCGACAGCATCGGCTACCACGGAATCAACTTTGGGGTCAATACGACCATCCAGCGGAATACGGTTTCGAATTTCTGCCTGGCCAAAAGCGACGGCGGGGGTATTTACATCTGGAATGGCAACCGGCTCGCCATGTCTAACCTGAACATTCTGTCGAACATCGTGTACAACGCGATCGGAGCGCCCGAAGGAGCGCCCGCCGATTCGTATTCGGGGGCCAACGGCATTTACCTCGACGATTGTACGCAGAACGCCAATGTTCAGGGAAATACGGTATTCAACTGTACGGGAATCGGCTTTTACCTGCACGCCACCACGAACATTGCCCTGCAGGGCAACACAAGTTACAATAACGGCGAAGGGCAGCTGCTCATCGGGCCGGCCAACGGGGGCTGCGCGGCCCGGTCCAATCTGGTGCAGAACAATATTTTCGTGAGCAAACCCGGCACTCAGATCGTGGCCCGCTACGAGTCGAACGATAGTGATCTGGGCAGCTACGGTTCCTTCGACAACAACTACTACGCCCGGCCGTTCAACGATGTGTCGACCATCCGGGCGGTCAATAAAAGCGGCACCAGCATTGTCGGTAGTGATCTGGCACTGAGCGAATGGCAGACCCGTTATCAGAAAGACGGCGCTTCCAAGAGTAGCCCCATCACCTATAAATCGACGGCCATTACCGGGACCGTAGCCAGTAAGCTGGCCAACACTTTCACCAGCAATGCCGAAGGCTGGTCGAACTGGAGTTCGTACGGAAACGGGCAGGTTATTCAGGTCGGTGGTGGGCAGAGCGGTGGGGATATGCTCGATGGGGGCAGTCTGCAGGTAAGTTTCCCCAGCAGCTCAGGTCGCTCGGATTCATACGCCATCGTGACTAACTACATCGGGGCGGTGGGCAAGACCCGCACCTACCGGATTCAGTTCGACGCCATCGCATCGGCCAGCGGCAAACAGGTCCAGGTCTACATCCGCCAGCGCGACTCCCCCTGGCAGGATGTATCGGCCCGTACCACCGTGTCGGTGGGCACGACCCGTCAGCATTTCGATATTAACCTGACCTGTACGGCCGATGAGGCCAATACGCTGTCGAGCTTTCAGGTAAGTGAAGATGGCAAGACCCTCTGGCTCGATAACATCAGCCTGCAGGAAGTTGGCGCCACTAAACTGAATAACAGCTTTTCGGGTAATACGGAAGGCTGGTCGACCTGGTCACCCTACGGCAACAGCCAGGCCAGCCAGACAACGGGGCAACTGGACGGAGGTAGCCTGCAGGTGAGCTTCCCCAGCAACTCGGGTCGTTCGGATTCGTACGCCATCGTGACTAACTACATCGGGGCGGTGGGCAAGACCCGCACCTACCGGATTCAGTTCGACGCCATCGCATCGGCCAGCGGCAAACAGGTCCAGGTCTACATCCGCCAGCGCGACTCCCCCTGGCAGGATGTATCGGCCCGTACCACCGTGTCGGTGGGCACGACCCGTCAGCATTTCGATATTAACCTGACCTGTACGGCCGATGAGGCCAATACGCTGTCGAGCTTTCAGGTGAGTGAAGACGGCAAGACCCTGTGGCTCGACAACATCAACCTGCAGGAGGTAACAGCCGGTGGGCAGCGGCTCAACAATACCTTTACCAGTGGGGCAGAAGGCTGGTCGACCTGGTCGCCCTACGGAAACAGTCAGGCTAACCAGTCGACGGGCGGGCAGGCGCGTACGGGGCAACTGGACGGGGGTAGCCTGCAGGTAAGCTTTCCCAACAGCTCGGGCCGCTCGGACTCCTACATGATCGCGACCAATTACATCGGTAGTATCGGTAAGGCGAAGACCTACCGGGTTCAGTTCGACGCCATTGCGTCTGGGGCTAACAAACGACTACAGGTGTATCTGCGTCAGCGCGATTCGCCCTATCAGGACCAGTCGGCCCGAACCATCTTACTGGCTGGTTCGACTCGGCAGCGGTTCGATCTGACACTGACCGCAACGGCCGACCAGGCGAATACGTTTCTAATCGTTCAGGTCGATGAAGATGGGCAAACGGTCTGGCTCGACAACCTGACTATGCAGGAGGTGTCGACCAGTGCCAAAAATCCGGACGATTACATTCAGATCGTGTTCAATCCGACAGCGCAGACCAAGACGGTTTCGCTGAGTGCTTCGTACCGGGATGTTAAAAATCAGGTGTATAGTGGGCAGATCACCCTTTTGCCCTTTTCCTCGGCTATCCTGTTTCGGGAGGAAGCCAGTGCCCGGTCGGCAGCGGCCGATTCGGAGGGCAGTACGTTTGTGCGGAAAACGGATGGTAAGATCGTGTATCCCGTGCCTACTTACGATGAGTTTACGTTCGCGGCCGACGGGGATATTCAGGCCGTTCGGGTGTTCGATCTGATGGGTCGGGACCGGCTTCAACTGACTGATATCCGGCAGGGGCAGACGGTGCCGTTCGGGAACCAGTTACCAACCGGACAGTACATTCTGCATGTCCAGTACGCGGATGGGACTCACCGGTCCGAGAAATTAGTGAAAGTGGATCGCTGACCTACTCGGTCCGCTGGTCGACTCAGGCCGTTTGGTACGCTGGTTCAGCGTAGCAGACGGCTTTTTTTATGGGTAATCAAGCCAAATTGTCGCCCTGGCCGGTGGCGAATGAATCATTTTTGGCTAACTGATCGGTGTGGATAGAAGAAAGGCCGGGCACAGATGATAAACAGCCCGTCCGCTGTAGTAAGCGCACCTGGCTTCACTACGGTCGCATGGGTAAGGTGGCCAGGTCCCACCAATATCGCCGGAAAGCGTAGAAGCTGTTCAGCCATTCGTGGTAGCTTTTCGGCTTAACGATGTAAGATGTCCCGCTGAACGAATATACTTCGGCAATGTCTTCGGGGGCCTGCGACGAACTCAGCATAATGATGGGCGGCTTCCGGTAAAACGTATGGTTTTTAACGAATTCCAGAATCGACAGACCATCTTCCCGGCTGGGCAGGTACAAGTCCGACAAAACCATACGGGGTAAATGATCGGTGTCCTCGGCATGTCGTTCCAGATAAACGATGGCCTGAGCTGCGTTATTCATCCAGATCGGTTCGACCTCCGGAAAGCACTGGGTCAGCACCGACCGGATAATGAGCCACTGGTCGGCACTGTCCTCTACGATCAGGATAGGAAACTGACGCACTTTTCGGCGTCGGGAAGTAGCTTGTTTAGCCATACAAAAATATGGGTTGAGTATTCGTTGATGGTTATTCAATAGGTCGGCGCACATACCCTTCGCGCCGTCGGTTACTTGCTGGATTGCGGACAGTTGCCGCTGCTCAGCCCGGTAAGGACGGAATCAGGGTAGGAGGTGCCAGACAGGGGCGAATACAGGTAGTTGGTTCTTTCATAAAGTGAGTATACGTGGATTATGTTTACGGCTGGGGGGATTCAGGCTTGTTCAGGGCCCGTTCCAGTTCACTTTCTTGCGTCGGTGGTTCGGTAGCTGCCTGGCCCGGAGGGCGGTTATCCATGGCCTGGATATACTCCGTCGGTTCCGTTACCTTCCGGTCGGCCGGCTGACGGACATCGGGGCTGACGGTAGGCTGAGTGGATAGGTCGGTGGGATTCACCACCGCAGCATGCTTCGGCAGGTTGCGTTTCGAAGTGGCCACGGGAGCACTAGCCCGAACGGTTGCCGGTTCGATGCTGACTGGTTTTCGGGAAATCGAATGCCTATGGGCCGGGCGGCTGTTGGCCGTTACCAGAGCCGGAAACAGCGAATACCGGTTGGCGTAGTCGATGTAAGCCAGGCTACAAGTCAGCAGCAGGGTGAACACGCCGAGGGCCCAGTGGCGGGTCGGTCCTGGCTGTTTAAGTACCAGACCGGACAGTAGGCCCGTGCTATGTCCCGAAAGGGTAACGGTGATTGGCTGCTGCGGTTGATCGATGACGAGCTGCCCCTGGTGGGAGCCCGGCCGGTCGGACTGATACCGTACGTGCACGTAGGAGCCCGTCGGCGAAGGAACGAGGGTCAGACTGGAGGCAAAAGTTGGACGGCTGTCACTGGCCAGCTGGAAATAGTCGGGAGTATCGGTGGTCAGCGTGACGGGTTCGCTGGTCTGCTGGGTTAGCCGCACTACCTGAAACGCCGGCGTTCCAGAGCGGGTCGACTCAAACACCAGCGAGGAGGTGCTGATCGCCAATGGTGGTATCGCCAGCAACTCCCTGCCGGTCGAAGCCATAAGCGGTAAGGTAACCGTTTCGGATTGGGCATCCCGAACCATGATAGTCCCGTCGCCTAACGATTCGTCAGGAGCCACGATAGTCACCCGGCCCGACGCTTCCCAACGACCCGGAGCCTGTTCATGATACGGAAGCGTCTGTTCGCTTTGGGGCTCATCAGCCGCTGTGGTAGTCAGCGAATAACCCGCTGAGGCACACACGACGAGCGGTTCCGGTGTCGATTTGGCATCGATTATCGATTGGACGGTAAAGCTATAGGCTCTGTTCTGAAAATCTTCCGCATAAATCGTGTTTTCTGTTGGTCGACAAAGTAGCATTATTGTTTCTACTATAAGATAAAGACGTAAACTTCAGGATTAAAGTATCGGATAGAAATTGAGTATATCAATTGGGCCAACTAGAAAACTAACTCGCTACCAAATTCTTAGACTTCATCTTTCCGAAAGGGACATGTTATTTACTTAGAATACCCTGAAAAAATCAAAATAGTGAGGCAACGGTCCCGCCCCGCTAATCCGGCCATCGATGGTTTTCTTCAAAACCAAACCGGCTCCATCTGCGTATTTATCATATCAATCTATGAGATCTATATGAAAAGTATTCAATTAGTTGGTCACCCCGATCCCGTTCTCATCGACTCCATTGTGTGGCTTGAGGGGGAGGCTAACTACACCCGTATCTATTATCAGAACGGGACATTTTCAATCGCTACGCAGCCGCTTCAGTGGTTCGAACATCACCTGGATTTTATCCGGGTTCATCGCTCGGCCATCATTAATCCGGCCTTCATTCAGGAATTTGTGCAGCAGCGAGGTCGGTCGGGGTGGGTGCGCCTGCTCGATAACCGGGTTATTCCTGTTTCCCGCAATCGCCTTGAGCAGACAGCTGCCCGGCTTACGGCCATCAACAATCCCGATGGCCCACCTGCTTTAGACTAAAGTTCGGTTACCAAAGAAATTATTCATTCACAAATATATAAGCTTACAGGTGCCAGATATAAGTTAATTTCTAACTGGGTAATACTGGAAAATAGCCAATTATATAGGCCAATAATAGCATATATAAGTGAAGTGAAAGTTAATTAAGTTAACTTGTATGACTCTTTCAAGCAATTTTAAATACTAAGTCTGGACGTTAGTTTAATAGGCATACCTGGCTTTCTACTGTCTTTTTTTGTCCTCAAAAAATTGCTGCTCTACCTTTAGGTAGCAAAAAGGAGACATTCTGCTGTACGTCCTCCACGATTGCTTTGCTTCTACCGTCGGGAAAGTTGGCGGAGTCAGGCTCATGCATGAGCCTTTAATAGACTCGCCAGCTACCCAGTAAAATACATCGGCCCGTCTGAATACCGCATCCGACACCGTGCTGATCACTCAATGTTATGCTAATCTTTTTTCATGTATGAACGCACCTGTGCTTTTATTTGCTTACAAACGCCCCATCGAACTTGAGTCTACCCTGAAAGCGCTGCAGGCTAACCACCTGGCGGCCGATAGCGACCTATACATCTTCGTCGATGCGGCCAAACGACCCGACGATGCGCCCAAAGTAGCGCAGGTACACCAAATTCTGGATGCTGCATCCGGCTTCCGGAGTATCCACCGCGATTACGCCACCAGTAACATTGGTTGCGCAGATTCCATCATTCGCGGGGTATCGGAAGTGCTGGCTAAACATCCGGCGGCCATCATCGTGGAAGATGACCTCATTACGGCCCCCAACTTCCTGGATTTTATGAACCAGGGATTGAAAAAATACGCGCGAAATTCCCGCGTTTTTTCGGTTTCGGGCTATACGCTGCCCTTTCAGCGACCATCCGGTTATACGAAAGATGGGTATTGTATCCCCCGACACAGTCCCTGGGGCTGGGCCACCTGGTCCGACCGCTGGCAGTCTGTCGACTGGGCGATGACCGACTACCCGGAGTTTGTTGCCGACCGGCGGCAGCAGAAAGCGTTCAATCAGGGCGGCTCCGATCTGGTGCGGATGCTGCAGGATCAGATGGAAGGCCGGGCCGATGCGTGGGATATTCGCTTCTGTTACAATCGTTTCAAACAGAATGGGTTGACAGTATACCCGACCCGCTCGAAAGTGCAGAACATCGGCTTCGGGAAAGACGCTACCCATACCGATATATACAATCGATACAAAACGCTGCTGGACGACGGTGTACAACGTGTCTTCGATCTGCCCGACGTCGTTCAGTCAACCGACTATTACCACCGCCAGACGCTTCGGCACTATAGCATTCCGGTCCGGATTTATAACCGGCTGAAGACCCTGACGGGCATGCGCTAACGTAAATCGTTCCGATTTCCCAGCCTCATTCAACGACCTTTAACCGATAACCGGCACCGATTGCTTAACCGGTCATTGGTAACCCTGACCCGCTACAGCCAAACGTCTGATCAGTTGACGGACGAGTAATCTTGTACTTTTTTCATCGATACGCTATGAAGCATGCGATCCGGCTCCGGCTTAGTGCGGTTGTTCTTCCGTTTCTGGGCTTTGTCTGCTGTAAACCCTCCGATGCCGTACCCGATGGGGTCGTACGTCGGCAGGATACCCTGACCATTGCTCAGGTGCGGGCGCTCAATACCAGTCCGATTCCATCCAGTATTTACATTCGGGACAGTGGCTCCGAAGGGGTTTTTACCGTCGATAAGGCCGATCAGAGCAGTACCGATAATACGGGTACAACCCTGGTCACCCAGCAGGGAGATCGGTACAAGCGAAGCTTCCAGGGGGCGGCCAGTTTGCTGTGGTTTGGAGCGAGTCCGTCGGAGGCCGATATCGGTCCCGCGCTGGACAGGGCGATCAGCGCCACCAGTGAACTATTTATTCCCGACGGAACGTACACGCAGCAGACCGCAGCCCGTCTGAAGAGCAATATCCGTATCTGGGCCAATCCGGGCAAAGTGACCATTGTGATGCCTAAGTCCTACGTGTCGCTTTCAGCCTACGCATCGGCAACCAGTACGACCGGGCAAAACATCGAGCATGTTCAGATCGACGGACTGACCTGGCAAATTACTTCCCGGGACGTGGGTACTTACGGAGCCATCTCGATCGATGGCCCGTCGGTCAATGACCTGACCGTGCAGAACTGCACCAGCTCCGATGCAGCCGCCAAAGACAGTACCAACTGGCTGACTCTAAAGATTCAGGCGGGCCGAACGGCCTCGACGATCGTGGTGCGCAACAACAATATTCAGGCCCGGCGGATGGCCTGCGAGATTTTCAACCACGACAATTATAATGTTTACGCAGGAAAGAACATTACCGTGAGCGGGAATACCTTTCACGATTGCCATTTCGGACTTTCGCTGTCCGGCCCGCTCGAACAGCTTACGGTCGACAATAATTACGTAAAAAACTGCAGTCTGTTCGGGATCGAGATTGCCGGGGCGGCCCAGAAGGTGAGCATTACCAACAATCGCTTCGAGGGGGTGTTCGACAAGTTTCTGGAAGGGTCTAACGACGGCGACGGCAACGGTACTATCGTCGGGGGGATGATCATTACCGGCAACACGACGGTGGGCCTGTGTCAGGGAGGAATTCAGTTGCATAACGGCGGGGCGGTTCAGTTCAGCAAAAACAATTTCCAGATGACGGGCGTCCTGGAACTTCTGCATTCGACGGCGGGCGGGACCTTTACCGAAAACGTCATCCAGAGTTCGTCCAATAAAGCCATCATCTGCGACAATACCCCCAACCATACCTTCAGCGGGAATACGATCTCGAACAAACCCAGTCCGCAGAATCAGGCAACGTTTCTGGTATACGGTAGTAAGGCTACCAACAACGTGCTGAAAAACAACAAGCTGGTGAAAGGAAACGGCGGAAAACCTTATGATGCCCTCCTGGGCGGAAGCTGTCTGGCGTCTATGAACTACGACGAAGCCGGTAATGCCATCCCCTGAAGCCGTTCAACCCACGTACCTGAAAATAAATGAACCTATTTACCTGGGTCATTGGCTCAAAAAACGGCCGGTCAGCAACCTACTGACCGGCCGTTTTTTTATAGGTACTGGCTAGCTAACCTATTATATATTAATGATTTAGGTATGTAAAATTGGTCATTTGATTCAGATATGCATCTGTAATTAATTTCTAATGTGGTAATACCTGAAAAAGTACTATTTGCTATGAAATGATTGTCATTTACCTATTAATAAACCAGAGTGTTTTTACGGTAGAAGTTTACAAAAATGAGAAATCGACAATTTATGACTATTTGAAGTTTATTAAGCCGCTTCTACCAGTAAATGCCACCGCTTCTTTTCGGGAAACTCTCCGCATAACTTTATAGTAGATAACAGGGAGCCTACATTGGTTTAGTACAAAAAACGGCTCCTCTTATCGCAGCTCCTGTCCACACATTCTGTCCGGGTAATCACGTAGTATTAATGAACAAAAAAAACGCTGAAAGGAAACCCAATACGAATCGAATCCGGGTTAGCGTTGCTGTCGTTGCCGCTGGAATTGCCGCTGTAACGGCCTGTACGTCACCCAAGAAACTGGCCTACTTTCAGGGAACAACCAGCCGGGAAGACACCGTAATCGTCGCCGAGCCATTTAGTCCAACTATCAAAAAAGGAGATGTGCTTGCTGTACAGGTGAGCAGTCTCAATGCCGAAGCCTCTGCCTACTTTAATCCAACGGCGGTGGCCGAAACTAACCCGGGTATCACGCCCGCTAACCCTTTGACCCGATCGGCCGGCTATCTGGTCGATGCGAACGGAACCATAGAACTGCCGCTAGTTGGTCAGGTAACCCTGGTCGATCTGACCAATGCCAAGGCGGCTGAGCTGATACGTAATAAGCTCAAGGTTTATCTGAAAGAACCCACAGTAACGGTGCGCAATCTGAATTTTAGAATCTCGGTGCTGGGCGAAGTCAGCCGGCCGTCGCTGTTCACGATTCCAAATGAACAGATCACCTTGCCCGAGGCTCTGGGACTAGCCGGTGACCTGACCATTTACGGTCGGCGCGACAATGTCCTGGTGATTCGGCAGGAAGGTAACCAGCGGATTTTTGCCCGGCTCGACCTGACCCGGCGCGATGCGTTCCGGTCGCCCTACTACGCGCTCCATCCGAACGACGTGGTATATGTGGAGCCGAATAAAGTGCGGGTAACGAGCGTAGACCGCGTGTTTATACTGACACCCATTGTAACAGGGATCTTATCGCTGGTTGCCATCATCGCAACCCGGCGCTAATTAAAAACGATACATCATTCAACGTTAACTACATGAGTATGGCCGACAACTCAAACTATTCGTACGTTCCGTATCAGGTCGTCACCACCGACAAAACAACGCTGCAGTCGCACCTGTCTCCGTACCTCCGACAATGGCCCTGGTATATTCTTTGCATCGGGCTGGCTTTGGCGGGGGCCTACGTGTATCTGCTCTACAAACAGCCGATCTACCGGATTCAGGCCAGCCTGTTGCTCCAGGACGAAAAGCGGGGAAATTCTCAGACCAATCCTCTCAAGGAACTGGAGGTATATACCCCTAAGAAAGTGGTGGAAAACGAACTGGAAGTACTGCGTTCGACGACCCTGATGGAGCAGGTTGTCAATACGCTCCACCTGGACACCCGTTATTTTCACAACACCTCCTACGGAAAGCGCGAAATTTACACCGAATCGCCAGTTTGGATGCTAGCCGATTCGGCCAGTCCGGACCTCTACCGGAAACCTATAACCCTGGCTTTCCCGACTCCTCAGACGGTACAGATCAACGGCGGGCAGACGTATCCCCTCGATCAGCGGATCAAAACTCCGTACGGAACGCTGCGCATCGTGACCCGTCAGGCCGTTGGGCCGAAAACCCAGCCCGTGCTGGCGCAGGCCATGCCCCAGGGGGCGGCCGTAGGCATGTACCTCGACCACCTGAAAGTAGAGCCAACGAGCAAAACCTCGACGGTCGTCCGGCTGACGCTCGAAGATGCCAGCCCGCAGAAAGGCGAAGCGATCCTCAATCATCTGATCAATGCGTATAACCTGGCGGCCGTTACGGATAAAAACAAAGTGGCGTCCAGCACCCTCCAGTTCGTCGAGAAACGCCTGCATATGGTGACGGGCGAACTGGCCGACATCGAGAAAAACGTAGAGCAGTATAAAGCCGGCTCCGGCATTACGGATTTGAGCGCCCAGGCCCAGTCGTTTCTGCAAACCACCCAGCAGAACGATACCCAGCTCAATCAGGTGAACGTGCAGCTGGCCGCACTGAACGATTTGCGGGAGTTCGTCTCGACGCGATCCGACAAACGGGGCAGCACGCCCTCGATTATCGGCCTCAACGACCCGATCCTGCTGGCTGAAATCAATAAACTCTCGGAACTCGAACTGAAGCGCGACGGCATGTCCCAGACGACCTCCGAAGGAAGCCCGCTGATGCAGACGGTCGACAACCAGATCAAGGCGACCCGCGACAATATCGGCCAGACCATCAGAACGATGCAGACGATGCTGACCAGCTCGAAGCAGGAGTACCTGACCAAGAACGAGAAGCTGGAACGCAGCCTGCGCACCATCCCGCAGCAGGAGCGGGCCCTGACGGAGATTACCCGCCAGCAGACCATCAAGAATAACCTTTATACGTACCTGCTGCAGAAGCGCGAAGAGATGGCCGTAACGTTTGCCTCCTCGGTAGCCGACAGCCGCATCATCGATGCCGCTAAAAGCAGTGGCGATCCTGTCAAACCTGTCGGGGTAGTGTTCTATGCGCTCTTCGGGCTGGTTGGATTTCTGGTGCCGACCGGTGCCATTGCGGGCCGACGGGCGATGAACAACCGGGTGATGAGCCGGGTAGAAGTCGAAACGATGACACAGGTGCCGATTCTGGGTGAAATCTCGAACAAGCGCCATCGTGAAACGCTGGTTGTGGCTCCGCATCAGCGCTCGGTAATTGCCGAACAGATCCGCTCGATCCGAACCAACTTACACTTCTGGAATGACGATCCGGAACCGAAGCAGGTTATGCTCTTCACCTCCAGCATGAGTGGGGAGGGCAAATCGTTCGTCTCGCTGAACCTGGGGGCGAGTCTGGCCCTGATGCGTCAGCCGACAGTGATTCTGGAAATGGACATGCGCAGACCCCGCCTGCACCAGCTGTTCAATGTCGATAATTCCGTTGGGCTTAGCTCGTATCTTAACGGCGAAGCTACCCTGACCGACATTCTTAAGCCGGTGCCGGGTCATCCCAACTACTTCATTATACCCAGCGGACCTTTACCGCCCGATCCGTCCGAATTGCTGGCTGGTCCAAACATTCGGCAACTGATCGACCTGCTGCGGGAGCAGTTCCGGTATATTCTGCTCGATGCACCACCGATTGGGCTGGTGACGGATGCGCAGGTGATCGCGCCCTATGCCGACACGACGCTCTTTGTGGTGCGCCACGGGGTCACTCCCCGGCACAGCCTGAAGATACTCGACACCGTATACCGGGAGCAGCGCTTTCAGAACCTGCGGATTATCCTGAATGCCGTAGGCGGAAGCGACACCTACCATTACAACGACCAGCTGAAGAACGGCTATTCGTATCGGTAAACCGCCGATTCGGCGGATCTATGCGTCGGCCCCGGCAGGGGCTGTACTTACTCAACTTTTGTGCATGCAAAATCAGCATTTCTATGCAGGCATCTACTGACGGAAAAACAGTTCAATTCTACCTGGACTACGAGGTACGGTCCAGAAATCATCCCAGGAAGTGGATTCTCATCGGTCTTAAGAAACGGGCCTTCGACCTGCTCATTGCCGGGTCAGTGACTTTCCTTGTGCTCATTTGGCTTATTCCCCTACTTGCTCTATTGATAAGGATGACATCCTCGGGGCCGGCCATCTTCGTTCAGCTACGCACCGGCCGCAACGGACGGGTATTTCCCTGCCTGAAATTCCGGACCATGACGTATACCGCTAACGCGCCTTTTCGGCAGGCTACCCGCAACGACATGCGGGTAACCCGAATCGGGCGGGTGCTGCGCCGGACCAACCTGGACGAAATGCCCCAGTTTCTTAATGTACTCGCGGGCCACATGAGCGTGGTAGGGCCCCGTCCGCACCCCGTGTTGCTCGATGCCCAGCACTGGCACACCCTGCCGGGATATAAAGACCGCTACGCCGTGAAGCCCGGCATTACGGGGCTGGCACAGGCCCGGGGGGCCCGGGGCGAGACCGACGAACTCTACAAGATGAAAACCCGCCTGCGCTACGACCACCTGTACATCCGCCGGCAATCGACCCGGCTGGATGCGAAAATCTGCTGGTGGACCGTTCAGGCGGCTATTCAGGGAAACAAAAACGCCTGCTGATCAGGGATTTACTCAACGTTATCTTATCCTCTACATTCCTCCGAACCACATGGCCAGGGTATTGCAAATCAACCTATATGATGCGGGGCTGAAATCAGCCGTGAACGAAATCATTCGGCAGTGTACATCGCTGCCCCGGCAAAACCGGTGTATCAGCGCTACCGACGCGCATGGTTTAGTGACCGCCTTTCGAAATCCAGGCTTCAAAGAAACCCTGAACTCGTTTTACTGGAACCTGCCCGACGGCATGCCCAGCGTCTGGATCGGCAAGATGAAGGGCGCCAGCCAGATGACTCGCTGCTACGGCCCTGATCTGTTCCGTTACGTATTCGAGGAGAGTGCCCAGGCGCCCATCCGCCATTTTCTCTGCGGGGGTAAAGAAGGCGTTGCCGACGAGCTGAAAGCCGCCGTGGCCCGTAAGTTCGGGAACCAGCAGGTGGCGGGTACATACTGCCCACCGTTCCGCGATATGTCGGATACTGAACTTCGGTCGCTGGCCGATAAGATCAACCAGTCGGGGGCGCACATCGTCTGGATCGGCATCAGCTCACCCAAGCAGGAGTACTTTGCCCGCCGTCTGGCGGAATGGACCCAGGTCAGCTTCATCGTTACGGTGGGGGCCGCGTTCGATTTTCATACCGACCGCGTGCGGCAGGCGCCGGCCTGGATGCAGAAATGCTCGCTGGAGTGGCTCTTCCGACTCATGATGGAGCCCAAACGGCTGTATAAGCGCTACCTGAAAGTGGTGCCGCTGTTCATTCTGTTCAACCTGAAAGAGTTTATGTTCCCGCAGGCCATGGGCGCCGGTTCGTACCCGACTGCGGTCGGTTTACGAAGTACCGACGCTGCCAATTAACCACCATCCGCACGTTTTTAACCGACAACCTATGCTAAGTAAAGAAGTAACCAGCCTCGATATAGCCGATGTCGACGTGCAGCCGGACAAGCCGTCGGGCGTTACCGTGGCACCGGCAGCACCAAGGCAGGGCGTGTTGTCGACACCCGTGCTGAAACGGTTCGCCGTCAATGTAGCGTCTCTGTTTAGTCTGCACGTGGCGAATATGCTCCTGCCGCTGCTAACCGTGCCCTATGTTGTGCGGATTATCGGACCCGAGCGGCTGGGGCTGCTGAACTTCTCGCAGGCATTCGTGGCTTATTTCACGCTGCTGATCAACTACGGTTTCGACATGGCATCGGTGCGCACCATTGCGGCCAACCGCACGGATCAGGCTGTCCTGAACCGGGTGTTCAGCGAAGTCGTGGTGGGTAAATCCCTGCTTCTGGTCCTGTCGACGGTTATTTTCGGGATCATCACCGCCTACATTCCCGAGTTTCGGGCGCACCTGGGTCTGCATATTTGCACCTACATCGGCTGCATAGGCATCGTTTTCTTCCCGGTCTGGCTTTACCAGGCTATGGAAAGTCTGGGGCGGGTTGCTTTGTTCAACACTGTCATCAAGGTGCTGGTTACGCTGTCGGTATTTATTTTCATCCGGCAGCCCGAAGATTATGTGTATCAGAACCTGTCAATGAGTCTGGCGCAGGTGGTCATCAGTTTCGTCGCTTTTTTTGTGGCCATCCGCCGGTTTCACATCACCTTTGCCTGGCCGGCAAGCAGCCAGCTCATGAAGCGGTTCCGCGACGACAGCACCCTGTTCTTCACGTCGGTGGTGGCAACCATCTATGCCGGATCGAACATTTTCCTGCTGGGAGTTTTCAGTACCCCCTACAACGTGGGTATTTTTTCGGCCGGTGCTCGGATCGTGTCCATCGTCCAGGCGTTTGTGTCGTTGGCGCTGAATCAGGCGTTTTTCCCCATCGTGGCCAATGCGTTCGGCCAGAGTCAGGAAAAAGGCCTGAATATTGTCCGGACCATCTTTTTCCCTGTCATGGCGCTGATGCTTCTGACCTCCGCCGGCTTATGGCTGATCGCTCCGGTGTTTATCAAGCTGTTTTACGGGCCAAAATTCACGGATGCCGTACTGGTACTCCGGATCGTGGCGCTGTTGCCGGTTACGCTGGGGCTCAACAACCTGTTGGGCGTTCATACCATGCTTAGTCTGCGAATGGACAAAGCCTTCTTCCGGATCTCGGCGCTGGGGTCCGTGGTGAGTCTGACGCTCAACGCCTTACTGATTGGCCCCTTCGGGCCCGTTGGTGTTGCCTGTTCGTGGGTTACTACCGAAGCGTTTGTAACCTTATGCTTTTACCTCTATCTCCGCCACAAAGGTGTAGAAGTAATCCGGCTCGCATACATGCAGGATGCCCTGGCATTCAGCAGAAATCGGTTAACTACTCTGTTTAAGTAAACTGTATGGAACGTATTGCCGCCGTCGTGGTGACATACAATCGACTCAACGATCTGAAAAAGTGTCTGGACAGCCTGCGTGAGCAGACCCGGCCGCTGGAAGCCCTGTATGTGATCAACAACGGGAGCACCGACGGTACAGGGGAGTGGCTCGGCACCCAGACAGATCTGATCGTGGTCTCTCAGGCGAACCTGGGTGGAGCAGGCGGATTTGCCACCGGAATCGAGACGACCTACCAGGCCGGATTCGACTGGATCTGGTGCATGGACGACGATTGCCTGGCCGCACCGGATGCGCTCGAAAATCTGATGCAGGCTCCCAATATCGGCCCCTGTATCAAAAACTGTATGTCGATCAGTAATCAGCGAAACGGCGAACTGGCCTTCTTCGTCGATCTGCCCCACAAGGCCTTTCGACAGGTTTCCGACATGACCTCGTTCGAGCTGATTTTCGGAACAGCCGCGCTGTTCAACGGCACCCTCATCAGTGCGCAGGTGGTGAAAACCATTGGTATACCTGATAAGCAATTGTTTATCTGGGGCGATGAAGTCGAGTACATGACTCGTGCTCAGAAAACGGGTTTTCCGGTGGTCACCGTACCCAGGGCGGTGTTCTACCATCCACCCGCATTCGACCGGAACGGCCTGCTTTGGCCGGGGGGCGTCTGGAAACAGTACTACGCCATCCGGAATCAGCGTCGGGTGTTTCAGAACACCCACGGCAACCGCTATGGTAGCCTCATTTTTCTGAGCTGGTCGCTGCGGGTAACGATGCAGCAGATCCGGGAAAAACGAAAAAACCGGATGTACAACTTCCTGATGTATGGCGAAGCGGCCCTGGATAGCCTGATGAACAATTTCCGCAAGCGACCCGAGTCCATTTTTACGATCCGACTGTATCGGTTCATGCACAAATAAGCACCCTCATGAATGTTCTGATTGCTACGTATCTCGTTCCTACTTCGCCTTCGGGCGTCGTTACTTACTGCCGCAGCCTGGCCAGCGATCTGGTCAGCGCGGGTGTCGGGGTGCATACAGTCGACTCCTCACATACGCCCGCACTCTGGCGCAAATGTCTGGGGCTGCTGAAGCGCATCATGCGTCCGTTGGGCGGGGCGTTTTACGTGGCCTACGATGAGTTTGCCTATTTCACGGCGCTCTACCTGGCCGTCCGAAAGCTGCGTGGTGCCGACTTCGACCTGATTCACGCGCAGGATGTCCGATCGGGGGTGGCCGCCTGGCTCGCGCTGGGAAAACGGGTACCGGTGACCCTGACCTGCCATTTCAACGACGATCCGGTGCGGGAGCTGGTGAATCAGTTCGGGCTTAAATCAGAGTTTACCAACCGGTTGACGGACTGGTATACCTACCTCTTTTCGTTCGTGCACAACTACGTGTTCGTGTCCGATTATGCGTATGTGCAGTCGAAGCATCTGCTGCCGACGGCCATCCACAAGCGGATTCTACGCAACACGGTTCAACTGGGAAAACCCGCTTCCCGATCCGAACAGGCACCTGCCGACCAATTGGTCATCAGCAATGTCGGGTACATCGACGAGCGGAAAAATCAGCAACTGTTGCTCCGGATCGGGCATGAACTTCGTCGGCGGGGGCTGCATAACTTTCAGCTCTGGATCATCGGCGACGGCCCTAAACTGGCCGACTATCGAAAACTGGCCGAAAGCCTGGACCTGACCGATCACGTTACTTTCTATGGTCGGCAGGCTGCCCCCTGGCAACTGGTTGCCCAAAGCGATCTATATGTGCATACGGCCCTGAACGACAACTGTCCCTACGCCATTGTCGAAGCCTTCGCCGTCGGTACCCCGGTGCTGGCGCTGCCCGTTGGCGGGATTCCGGAAATGATGCCGGATGGTTTCGGTGCGCTGCACGGAAGTACGGCCGACCAACTGGCGACCGAAGTCGCTCCGTATTTCGAGTCGGCACTACGGCAGCGACTGGCGCAGGCGCAGGAGGCCTATGCCGGCCAGCACTTCAACTCCCAGACCAATCTGGAGCAGTTGCTTTCGTTCTACCGCCAAACGATCGGGGAGGCATCTCCGGTCGAGGCTCAACTGAACTACGTCGTATGATCACCTGGCTCTATCGATTTCTGCTGTTTGTACTGCTGTTCGGCGTCAGTGCGCTGAGCCACGGGGGCAATACCCTGAGCCCGTTGCTCGACAAAGCAACCAGTGGCGTAACGCTGCTGGGTATTCTGGCGCTGGTGGTCTGTTATTTCCACTACCCGCGGTTTTATAAAATGATGGCCTGGCCGCTGCTGCTGGGTGTGATTCTGCTGATCCTGGAGTCGAAGTACGAGTACGGTCAGTACGTGTATTCCTACTTCGTCATCAAGCGGTTTGCCTACTGCGGGCTGGCCCTGAGTGCCTATTACGTCGCCACGAAAGCCGGCGAGTTTCGGTTCGAATACATCATTTACCTGATTTTTGCCTTCTTTTTCATCAATCAGATCCTGCTGGGGCAGATTTTTTCCTACACCCTGGATTCCGACAGCCGGACCACCACGGCCCCCGAAGCGCTTTATCTGGTCCTGCCGTTTTTGTATTTCCTCGTGTTGTACCTGAAAGAACACCGGCTGTTGCACCTGGGCCTGTGTCTGTTCTCGTTCGCCCTGATCGTGTTTCTGCTGCACCGGTCCGTTATCTCTACCGCCGTGGGCGCAGCCGGAATCGTGTTCATGCTGGCCATGGCCGGGCGGCTGTCGTCGGACGGCAAGGGGCTGCCCATCGGTCGGACGCTGGCAACTTTTGGGGTAATGCTACTACTGGTCGCTCCCTTCATTGGCTTGTTGCCTGAGAAGAAATTCGAGTCGTTTCAGGAAAGTATGAACGGGCTGATCGATCCGAAAGAAGATAACACGGGAAGCTGGCGCGTCGAGCAGTCGGAGTTTTACATTTCCCTGATTCCGGATCGCCCCCTGCTGGGCTGGCGGTACGATGGCTACGACCGGGGCGAAATTATGGAGAATGAAGACTTTCCGCAGAAAGGCACCATCATCCACTCGCAGTACGTCGACATGCTGTATAATTACGGTTTCGTCGGGCTGCTGATCAACCTGCTGCTGATTGGAGGAACGCTGGTCGCTATTTACCGCCACAACCGAATCTGCACCACCGAACAACTGGTCTTATTCGGCTTCGTAGCCAGCGGGCTCGTCTACGGCATTTCCTACCAGTTGCCGGTTTATTTCTGGGGTTTCGTTGGCCTCGGCATGTTCTACGGTCTCCATCGTCCGGCCCTTCAGCGCGTTATTCATTATCCACTCGAAACGCCCCGGCCGGCTTACCCGACCGACGTCGTTTTCTCTAAAAATCAGATAAGCCTATGATCAGCATCGTCATTCCGGTGCATAACCGAAGAGAGTATACCCGGGCCTGCCTGCGCTGTCTGGCCGTTCAGACGTACCGTAATTTCCAGACCATCGTGGTCGACGATGGCTCGACGGACGGGACCGACCTGATGATCCAGGCGGAGTTTCCGGATGTCGTGGTGCTGCGGGGCGACGGTAACCTTTGGTGGACGGAAGCGACCAACTGGGGTATCCGGTATGCCCAGGAGCGGCAGGATAAGCGCGAGCCGAACTTCGTGCTGACCCTCAACGACGACACGCTGGTCAGACCCGATTACCTGCAAACGATGATCGACGCCTACCGGAAGTTCAAGCCCTGCCTGATCGGATCAGTAAGCGTAAACAGCAACAATCCACAACGGCTGGAATACGCCGGTACGTCGATGGAGCTGTATACGGCGGGCGGGCGGCACCTGGCCGAAGACTATAACTACGATTACCAGGAGCTGGTCAGCCGGACGACCTACGTTGAATCGCAGTCGCTGCCGGGGCGGGGTACGCTGATCCCAATGGACGTGTTCGACCGGATCGGGCTGTTCGATTCGCAGCGGTTCATGCACTACATGTCCGACATCGAGTTCACCCTGCGCGCCCGAAAAGCCGGGTATCGACTGATCGTCAATGTGCCGAGCCTGGTGTATGAGTACGTCGAAGCAACCGGGATTCAGGTGGAGCGGAATGTCAGCCTGAAAGACTTTGTCGCCGGGTTTACCTCGATCAAATCGCCCACGAACCTGAAAGCCCGCTACAATTTTGCCATCGCCCACTCGAAAACGAAGGTGGTGTATTTCTGCTTCGACATTGCCCGCATCTGCACGGGTTTTCTGCTACGCAAGGCCCGGCTACTCTAAAACGACAGGACAGGATGAAGAAGCTACTTGTATCAGCCTATGCCTGCATTCCCAACCAGGGCTCTGAACAGGCCACCGGCTGGGCCTACGCCACGATGCTGAGCCAGAACGACCTGGATGTCCACTGCCTGACGCTGATCGATGGGCAGGAAGTGATCGACGCCGTGCTGGCCGGGGGCGGGTTCCCGAACCTGACCGTGCATTACGTTACCCTGCCCGAGTGGGTCAACGCGTTTTATCATAAAGGCCTCATCGGCATGTACTTCCATTACCTCTTCTGGCAGTGGCAGGCGTACCAGACTGCCCGGCGGCTCCATCGGGTAATGCAGTTCGACCTGGTGCACCACGTTACCTGGGGGAGTATTCAGCTGGGTAGCTTCATGTACAAGCTCGGCATCCCGTTCGTCTTCGGCCCCGTGGGCGGAGGGCAGCGGGCTCCGAAGTCGCTGAAGCGGTATTTCGGCCGTTACTGGTCGCGGGAGGTGATGCGCGACGGGGTAAGTACTCTGCTCGAGCACCTGAATCCCGGCTACTACAAGGCCGTCCGGCTGGCCGACAAGCTGATCGTGGCCAATAAAGACACCGGTACCCTGGCCCGGCGCCTGCGCCCGCACCGCCCCATCGAACGCATGGGCGACAGTGGGCTGTATCCGTCGTTTGTGCCCCAGGAGCCCATCCACCGACAAGCCGATGCGACGGGTCCCCTGAAATTGCTCTGGGTTGGACGGTTGCTGCCCCGCAAGGCGCTGGAGCTGATCATTCAGGCACTGGGTCAGGTCAATCCCGAGTTACCGATTACCCTGACCATTGTCGGCGGGAAAGGCGAGATGGCCGACCAGGTACCGCACTACATCGAGCGCTACGGGGTCGGAAACCGCATCAACTGGATTGGCCACGTGTCGTTCGAAGAGGTAAAGGCCTACTACCGGCAATCGGACGTATTCTTCTTTACCAGCCTGCGCGATACGGGTCCGCATCAGCTACTCGAAGCCATGGCCTATTCGCTGCCGATCGTGACGGTGAACCTGCACGGTCAGGCCGAAATGGTCAACAATACCAACGGTTTCAAGATTCCGGTTACGACCGAAGAACAGGTCGTGACGGGGCTGGCGCGGGCCATCGAATGGATGTATGCCCACCCCGAAGAACGGATGGCGATGGGTCAGGCGGGTTATGCCTTTGCCCGGACCCAACTGTGGGAAGCCAAGGTACAAACGTTCATCCACGAGATGTATGCACCCCTGTGGCCCCATCAGCCCGCTGCTGGTCAGCCGGTTATGTTGCCTACAGATGTCAAGACAAATTACTAAGTCAGCCCACGAATGGGGTCGACCATAAACCGACTTATGCGCATGATTACCCTGGAACAACTGTCAAAACTGGGTATCGGTACCAGCCGGGCGAGCTCGCTGGGAAGCCGGTTATCGCCGGATTATTTCGGTACCTTTTTGAAGGTAGCCTCGGCCAACCACCTGAACCTGGTCGATACGTCGGACTATTACGGTTCGGGCGATGCCGAGCGGCTCATTCGGAAGGGGCTCCGGGCAACGGGCGCTCCGTTCTTTGTGCTGACCAAAGCAGGCTTACCCTGCGTGCATGCGCCCGGCTGGCTGTCGCCCCTGAATCAGCTCGCCAAAAAGGTAAAGCAGAAAGCGGGTTCTCCGAAGAATTATACGGCGGCTTATCTGATCGATAGCCTGCAGAAGAGCAACAAACGCCTGGGCGTCGAAGCGGCCGATGGATTTTTGCTGCACGAGCCGGTCTGGGCCGATATTGCCGAAGCCGACTCCTGGGAAGGCCTGCGGCAGATCCGGCAACGGGGGCTGGCGCATTACACCGGCGTATCGACCAACGATTACCGGGTAGTGGAAGAAGGCATCCGGAGTGGGCAGGTGCAGTTTGTGCAGACATCGGCTTGCTGGGGCAGCACCAAATCCGACGATATCATTCAACTCTGCCGGACTCACCGCATTCCGGTTCTGGCCAATCAGGTCCTGATGCCCTTCAAGACGCTGCAACCACGCTTCGACCAGCACGCGGGCACGATCCGAAGCCTGAACGGACTGGCCGACATCTCGCTGGCGCAACTGCTGATCGCGGCCGTACTGGCGGATAAGCAGGTCGACGTCGCGCTGTTCGGTACGGGGCATCTGTCCCATCTGGAACACAACCTGGGAGCCCTCCGCTACACCGACGCCCTGAAGCAACATCTGCCCCGCCTTAACGCACTACTCGCATGATCGTCAGCAAGAACACCTATCAGCCCGGCCAGGTTTTAACGACCGATATCTGTATCATCGGAAGTGGGCCGGCCGCCATTTCCACCGCGCTCAGCCTGGCCTCGGCGCAGCGGAACGTCATCGTCGTATCGGGCGGAAACTGGTCCGAAACCGTACCCAACCAGGATCTGAACCGGGGTGTGGTACCGCAACCGGGCGCACACGAACCGCTGGAAGAAAACCGTCGGCGGCAGTTTGGTGGCACCTCGGCGGCCTGGGGCGGGCGTTGCATTCCTTTCGATCCACTCGATTTTAAAGAGCGCTCGTGGGTGCCCGATAGCGGCTGGCCTTTTTCGTACGAAACCCTCGAACCGTATTACCGGCAGGCCACCAAGCTCTGTCAGATCGGCGAGTATGCCTTCGATGCGCACACGGCTTTCCCGAACAATGGCCGTGAAATTATCGATGGCCTCGATACCGACGAGATCGTTTCGAATTACCTGGAGCGCTGGAGCCCGCCCGTCAACTTCGCCAAAGACTACCGGACGGAACTCGAAAACAGCCCGACCCTGCAGGTGTTGCTGGATGCGCACGTGCTGAAATTAAACATGCAGGACGATAGCGACCGGATTTCGACGGTCGACGTAACGATGGGCGGCTCACCGCTGGTTATCCAGGCGAACACTTTCGTGCTGGCGGCCGGTGGCATCGAAAACCCACGCCTGTTGCTGGCTTCGGCCAACGAGCGGTTTCCTATGGGGCTGGGCAATCAGAACGACAACGTTGGCCGGTATTATATGGCGCACCTGAAAGGCGTTTACGCGGAAATCGATCCGGCCAATCGGGAGAGTCTGCTGGTCGACTTCGAGCGCGACGCTGAAGGTGTATACTGCCGTCGGCGCTGGTGGATACCCGAAGAAGCCCAGCAGGCGCATCAGTTGCTCAATACGGTCTTTTTTCTGTATCTGTCCAACAGCCCCGAAGGGCATCGGGACATGCTGTTCTCGGCCCGTTTCATCGGCAAAGGGTTATTGTCGATCCTGGCCGAGCGCTCGGTGCGTGGGGTATTCGAAAAATCACGCCAGGTGCTGCCATCGCTGAAGGAACATGCCGTCAATATGGCCACCAACGGCCTGACGCAGCTGCCCGACCTGATTCGTTTGAGTATGAAACGGCTGGCCAAACGTCGGCTGCCGTACATTCTGCCGTCGATGAAGTCGAAATACTGGGGACTGTATTTCCAGACCGAGCAGGCCCCCAATCGCGAAAGCCGGGTCTATCTGTCGACTACCGAAACCGACGCCTTTGGCATGCCGCGCGCCGAAGTGAGCATCGATTTTCTGGAAGCCGACGTCGAGTCGGTCGTCGTGGCGCACAACCTGTTTGTCGATAACTTCCGGAAGAAAAACCTGGGCGAAGTGCTTTACTCCGAAGAAGGCCTGCGCGACTACCTCGATAAATCCCTACGGACGTTCAACTCGGGCGCGCACCACATCGGCACCACCCGGATGTCGGACGATCCACAGACGGGCGTCGTCGACCGGAATGCGAAGGTGTATGGGCTGTCGAACCTGTACGTAGCGGGTTCGTCGGTCTTTCCTACCGGCGGGCACGCCAATCCGACATTTACGATCGTGGCCCATGCGTTGCTGCTGGCCGACCATTTGAAAGGAATACCCGTTGCCGAAGCTGCTCCGCAGTTACTGACCAACGCCCGTAACTGACCGGCTGCGTATACATGCCTCCGTCATTTGCCTCTTATACACCTACTCACATTATGAAAAAAGTATTGATCTCTGCCTACGCCTGCATTCCGGACCGAGGATCGGAGGAAGGGAATGGCTGGTACTACTCGTCGCTGGTGAGCCAGCAGGGCTACCAGGTCTGGTGCCTGACCCGCGATCTGGGAAAAGCCGAAATCGAAAAGAAGCTTCAGCAGTCTCCGCACCCGAACCTGACGTTTGTGTTCGTGACGGTGCCCCGCTGGATCGACAAAGCGTATAACTGGGGGCTACTGGGTATGTATTTTCATTATATCTACTGGCAGTGGGCAACCCTCCGGACAGCGCAGAAACTGAGCCGGAAACATACCTTCGATCTGGTCCATCATGTCAGCTACACCAGCCTTCAGCTGGGTAGTTTTCTGTATAAACTGAAGCGCCCGTTTATTTACGGACCCGTGGGCGGTGGACAGATTGCTCCGGATAGCATGCGCCGGTACTTCAAAGGCTACTGGGCCAAAGAGCAGATGCGGTCGATGGTGAGTAGCCTGCTGCTTCGGTTCAATCCCGGCTGTTACAAATCCGTGCAGCTGGCCAACTACATTCTGGTCTGGAACCAGGATACCCGACGGATGGTGCAGCAACTGGGCCGGACCCGGAACGTAGAGAATGAAATCAGCGGAGTCGGTCAGCGTTTCATCCCCAGTGAGCCGGTCTACCGACCCCATCACGACACCCTGCACCTGGTGTGGGTCGGTCGGCTGCTGCCCCGCAAAGCCCTCGAATTGTCGCTGCATGGGTTGAGTAAAGTCGATCCGAATGTGCCGGTACACCTGACCATCGTGGGCGATGGCGAAATGGGGAAATACGTGCCGGAGTACATCGCCAGGTATCAACTGGCCGACCGGGTCACCTGGGTAGGCAAAGTCGGGTATGAGCAGGTGAAAGACTATTACCGGCAAGCCGACGTGTTTCTGTTCACCAGCCTGCGCGACACCGGACCGGCCCAACTGCTGGAAGCCATGGCGTATTCGCTGCCCGTTGTGACCCTGGATCTGCACGGGCAGGCCGAATTAGTCAATGATACGACGGGTATCCGCGTGCCCGTGACCGAGCCCGAAGCGGTAACGGCCGATCTGGCCAAAGCCATCGAGTGGATGTATCATAACGAAAGCAAACGGACCACGATGGGCCTGAATGCTTTTCATTTTGCACAGGCCCAGCAGTGGGAAGTGAAGATTAACCGCATCGTTCAATTGTACTATCAGGCGGTGCTCGGACAAGGCGCCGGTTTAGCTCTGGCCGTCAGTCAGATTACGGACTAATATCCACTCGTTAACGCACCATCAGTTATGTATATCGCTGTTTTAGGGATGATTGCTACGAACGACCTGCTGCCCGAATCGGTAAGGCAGCGGCTGGGTTCGTATCCCAAAGGCCGGGAAGGAGCACCTCTGATCAGTAATCTGATTCAGGAATATATCGCCCGCGGCCACAAAGTACTGGCCATTACGACGGATGCACAACTGGCCGACGATGAGCCGCCGTTTGTGTACGAAGACGAACAACTGACGTTCGTGATCGTACCCATGCGGAAACACACCTTCCGGCCCAACGGCCGACGGCCGGGCCGGACGGCTGATTTGTTTCGTTTCGAGCGGAATCAGATGCTGGCCGTTCTGCGGCAGTACAAGCCCGAGGTGGTGCACGCACACTGGACGTATGAATTTGCCATGGCGGCCCTGGCCTACACGCCCGACGCCCTGATCACCGTACACGACAATGCCGCTATTATTTACCGGTACGTACGGACGCTGAACCGGTTCTTTCACCTGCTTATGGCCCGCTACGTGTTTTGGCGGGGGCGCTGGTTTACGGCCGTATCGCCCTACATGGCGGGTACGGTGCAGCCGTGGGCGTCGAAACCCGTGGCGGTGGTGCCCAATCCGGTGCTGATGCCTACGCGCCACGTCGGATCCGCCGATCCGAGCCAGCCCATTATCAGTACGGTAGTAAACGGCTGGGATGATCGGAAAAATAATAAGAATGCCCTGCTGGCTTTCAAAGCCATTCAGCAACGGTTTCCGGCTGCAACACTCTGGGCGTTCGGCACGGCTTTCGAGCCGGGAACGGAAGCCGATGCATTCTGTCGGGAGCACGACATCCGGAATGTCGTGCTGTTCGGGCCGACCAGCCACACGGAGGTACTGGAGAAGGTAGGCCAGAGTACGTTGCTGCTGCACGCGTCTCTGGAAGAGTCGTTCGGGATGGTACTGGCGGAAGCCATGAGCTACGGGGTGCCCGTCGTAGGCGGGAAAGAGAGTGGTGCCGTCCCGTGGGTGGTCGAAGAGGGGGGGCTACTGGTCGACGTTACCAGCGTAAACGCCATGGCCGAAGCCGTAATCGACCTGCTGTCGGATCCGGTGTTGTACGAGCGGTTATCCAGCAATGCGCAGCGGATCATCCAAACCCGATTCGGCATCGGGCAGGTCGCTGATCAGTATATCCAGGCCTACCAGCAATGCCAGACCGGCCGCCAACTGGCCGCACCGGTGGCTTCGACAGCCTACTGATCGGTGATCGGCAGGCCGTCGAAAATCGGCAGAACGGCTTTGGCCGGTTTCCGAAATGTACTTCGCTTTATTCTGTAAAGAGTCAAATCATCAAACGATCAACAAATTTATGAACGTTAACAAACCCCTGCTTACCGCGCTGCTCTTTCTGATGAGCCTGTCGGCGGTTATAGTCGGCTGTAAAAAAGAGTCGGACAGCCCTACGCCCACGCCGGCCCCTGTACCGACAACCAGCATTACCAGCATCGATCCGGCTACGGCGCCGGTGGGCAGCACGATCGCGGTCAACGGAACCAATTTCAGTACCGACCCGGCCAGCAACACCATTACCGTCGGTGGGGTAGTCGCCACTGTCGTATCGGCAACCGGCACCCGCCTGGTGGTCGTGGTCCCCTCGGGAGCGGCCAACGGCCCGGTTTCGGTAACGGCGGGCGGCCAGACGGCGCAAAGTACTACCACGTTTACCCTGGCTATTCCGCCCCTCAAACCCGTGAAAGAAGTGCAGGGGACCACGTTTGCGAACCTGACCTGGAAAAAAGATACGATCTACCTGCTGCGGGGCATGGTGTATATCCCCGCCGATTACAGCCTGACTATCGAAGCCGGTACAGTGATCAAAGGTGCTGGGCCAGACCGGGACCCAGCGGGGAAAAATATGCTCGGCACCCTGGTCGTCGAGCGACGCGGTAAAATCATTGCGCAGGGAACGGCCGCACAGCCCATTATTTTCACCTCCGCCAAACCGGCGGGTCAACGTAGCTACGGCGACTGGGGTGGGGTGGTGCTGGCTGGTAAATCGCCCATCAATCGGCCCGCTACGACGCTGTATCCCGCTGGCGTACGGGGAACCATCGAAGCCTACGGCGAACCTATCGACAATTCCGGTACATTATCCTACGTTCGGATCGAATACGCCGGGGGGCTGCAGCCTGGTGCTACCAGTCGGCTGGGCGGGTTGTCGCTGTATGGGGTAGGAGCCGGTACCGTCATCGATCACGTACAGGTGTCGTACAGCGGGGGTGATGCCTTCAACTGGTTTGGTGGTTCGGCCAATGTGCGGAATCTGGTTGCTTATCGCGCCTTCGACGACGACTGGAGCGTCGACTGGGGTTACGTGGGGAATGTGCAGTTCGGCGTGGCCCTGCGCGACCCGGACGTAGCCGACCAGTCGGGCTCGAACGGCATCGAACTGGAAAATTACGATACCGGTGTAACCGACGATGTACCCGCCGTGGTCATTCGCAACGGCCTGACACAGAATGTCCCGGTCTTTGCCAACCTCAGCAACTTTGCTTTCGGCGGAACCCCCTCGGCCACGACGACCGCGAAAGGAACCGGGGCTTACCAGGCTGCGCTCTACCTGCGCCGGAACTCCGCTATTGCCGTGTACAATTCGCTGTTTTATGGTTATCCCGAAGGATTGCGGCTGGAAGCTACCAGCAGCCCGTCGGGACTGGCGAGCGGCCAAATTGACCTGAAAGGCGTGGTATTAGCCAATATCCTGACACCGGCTCCGGCAGCCGGTGGTGTCACCAGCGACCAGACGACGGCCTATTTTGCCGGAGCCGGCCGGGCGAATCAGCTCGTTCAGAATGCCGATTTGACAGCCCTGTTGCTGAACGGGTCGAGCTTTAGCCTGGCTACGCCCGGCTTTTTGCCACAGACCGGCTCGCCCCTGCTGACGGGGGCCGTGACGGGCGGTAAATTAACCAGCACGTTTATTCAGGCCGTAGCCTTCCGGGGCGCGTTCGGCACCGAAAACTGGCTGTCGGGCTGGACAAACTTCAACCCCCAAACGACCGAATACGACCGATAAACCGGATTAGGCACCAGTACCGCGGGTGTCGACCCGCGTTTCTCTCAGTTGCATCCGGGTCGACACCCGCGATGCCAACCGCAGCTTTGGGACTGCCAGCCTGGTCTGGTCAGTCCCAAAGCTGTTTTTATGGATGCCCTACGAAGAGATAGTAATATTTCGGAAAAAAGTTTTACGAAAAACAGTAGAAAATATGATTATTGTTTAACTTTTCGCCCATATTGCTTCTTACTCATACTGTATACTTTCTTGGGGGTACGTCTATGAAGGATATATCGAACGAATCGGCCACTCACTACCGAAACCTGCAACCGGAAGCCGTTTTTGCTGACTGGCTGCACGCGGTTTCTGAACTTCAGCTGAACTACCACCGGTTGACAAGTTACGCATCGGTCTATGATCAGCATCGACTACAACCGCAGACCGCCCCATCCTGGGCGGGCCAGTGTCCCATTCGTCAGGTAACGGCTCTGCTGAACAGGATATGCCGGGAGCTGGAAACCCTGCTTCAGCAGATGGATCAGTTTGATTCGAAAGTGACTCCGGAAAACTACCGGCGATTGGCCGGGCACACACGGTTGATAAACCGGTTGAATCAGCAGGCGCAAACCCTGCTTAAACTGGCCGATATTCCGGCCTGCTGACCCGTTGGCTTCTGGTGAAATGGGTTGCACCGGGGTCTGTACCAGCCTACGTACCGAACGCTTCTAACCCTACATCGACCAGGTGGGAAACACAGACAACTCATTCCGCAAACTGCTGGAGCAATATACCTTTACCGTAGCCGGGCGCTTTATCGAACAAGCCAAAGCATCGACACAAAGCGACCTCATTCAGTTTCTGTACCAGATCGACGCGCCGGACGATCCGGCTGGTGTGTCTGAAAAAGCGTCGGTAGGGCCAGCAGTTGGCAAGGAATCGGATCGGCAATGGTTGGCTCGCCTGATGCAGGCCCGTTCCAGACGCTATGAGCAGCACATCCGGTTTCTCCAACACGTCATTCTGCAAACAGAAGCCCATCTTAACCAAATCCAGCGGACTCCAGGGCAGGAGCCTCAGCGATCCCGAACGGAAGATTGGTACAAGGTTATGCTCCGATTTTACCGATCCCAGTTGTCCGAGGCTCGGATCCGCCAACAGCCCAACGCAAACCCGTTGCGGCATTGGCAGGGGTAAGCGATCGGTCCGCATGGTCTACGGAAAAACCGCTATAGAACAGCTTCGGGTCATCGGTGCCGTTCAGCAAAACGGCTATTTAAGCGAGTCAGGTGGTTTGTCGAGCTATTTTGTTGAAAAAAAGTAAGGCTTGGGACTGCGTCCGTGAATTACTTGTATAGCCGAAAAATATGGGTAGCTTGCGGTAGGATAACTATCAACCGGTATCATACGTTGCTTCGTCATTCAACAAACTCGTTCTATAATGTGCTGATCGCGACCGACAATCGGGCCGATCAATTACTCATTACGCAACGGTTGAAAGTCAGTATGCCACAAACCAAAACGGTATGTGTCGCGACAGCCGACGAAACCCTGAGTTACCTTCGAACGGCTTTTGTTGAATTCTATAATTTCCCCCGTCTGCTGTTGCTCGACGTGTCGCTATCCGCTGCCAGGGGCTGGCAACTACTCCAGGAGATCAGAAACACGTATCCGTTGTTATCCGTTGTGCTGATCAGCACCGATGAGGCTCCCGAGCTGGTGTTGCAGGCCTACGAACTGGGGGCGCATGCGTTTGTGAGCCGATCGGCCGACGCGAAGGAATGGCAGGATAAACTAGACACGCTGGCTCACTACTGGCTTCAGATCGTTACCTTACCCAAGCAGCCAATCAACTGATGAGCGGTCAGGTCGATCCGGCCGAATACCGGGCAAAACGCTTGGGTGACCAGTTTTCGTGCCCAATAGCCTAAGGAAAAAGCAGTGTGACGGTTTATTGTGGGGACCCGGATGGACGCCAATGCTAAGCGGATTGCCCGACCAACTTCCCCCGCAGCAACTCCTACGTCCGGCTTACAGCGAATGGCTGGCAGATCGCAACGCTATAGAGGAGGATTGAAGCCGCATCAGCGACTGCTGGCACCGCTCGATTGTAAGCTGATAGTGTTTAACAAGTCTGGCTTTGTAAGGACCATCCTGTAGCACCATCTCCGTATATTCCAGCAATTCCAGCATCTGGTTCAGGGTTTGTGTCTGACACGTAATGCGGGCCTGATGGACGGCCGTTACCCGATCCATCATCTCCTGAGCAAATTGTTTGCCGGAAGGCAAGCTGGCGGGAGGTTGCGCCAGAATAGCTTCCCATTGTTGCTTAAGCGCCCGAATAGGGTTTTCAGGGCCTGTCTCTGCCAATAACTCGGGAGAAAGGTCGATTTTTCCGTTTTTATCTGCTAGCTGTACTTTCAGTAGCGTATCTCCCCGCGACACAATCCGATGCAACAGATCGAAGACGGCTTCCAGATCATCGAGCGAACAAGTAAACTGCCGGTGTTGATCGAGGGGGGTAAGGGCCGTGAGTGCAAGAATCATAGGGCAAGGTAACGCAAATATTGATAAACTGGTTTTTAATTTAGTAAACGTATTCCTGCGCTCCTGGATTTTAATCGGCCAAGCCTATTTCAGGAATGGTCGCTGATGAATTCGTCCCTGATTATACAGGCAGGAATGCCAGACAGACGCCGGTTTGCCCGAAACGGATTATACCGAAAACTGGATGGGCGGCAGCGTGACCGTATCCCACCAGTAATTGCGCAATTCGTTGAAATAATCGACCCAGTCCGTAAAGGCGATGGGTTTTACCAGATACGAAGAAACCCCATATTGATAAGCGTCTTCGATATCGCTCTGCTCGGTGGAGGAACTGAACATCACCAGCGGGATACGGTTGCACGAAGCCGGCAGGGCTTTAATCTGTTTCAGCAGGTCCCAGCCGTCCGCCCGATTGGGCAGGTACAGGTCCTGTAAAATCAGCTTCGGCAGTTCCCATTCCTGTGTCACCCAGTCGGTGAGCAAAGCCAGAGCCTCACGAGGGCCGTTGGCCCGAACGGCTGTCACTTCCGGAAGGGATTGCTGCAACGCGCTTTTGATCAGTGTCCAGTGATCGTCATTATCTTCGATGATCAGAATCTTAGCGTGTTTGTAGTTGATACGTGCTCGTTCAAAATTTCCTGAAATGGCCATGTCTTTGTCGAAAGAGAGTGATACTAAATACCCCATGATTTTCCAGTCGAATACGTTGTAACCAGCTAAACCATCCGGGGTCGAATCGTGCACTGAGCTACAGGAACGAAAAATCGGGAGAAAGACGGGTCTTCTCCGGACTCGGCGATAAGCTGAATGACAGTCCGGGAGGAGCAATGCAGCATCGTCCCGATTCGATTTTCCCACCGCCGGTGCTGGTCGGCCTTCGCAGCCGAGTTATGCCATTTCGTATCGGTCGGCTGACCCGGCTGTCGGTTGCCGCTGGTGGCCAGGCCGTGGCACTGAGTACTGGGCCTGGCTGTTCAGACTGATACGTTCAGCCGGACAGGCGGCCATGCTTACAGTCTTTTTCATAGTCGTTGCATTTAAGAAAGCCGACAGGGCTGTCGGAGGTTCAACCCATCTGGCACCGAAAGGCTCGACAGTTGGCGGTTTTAGTGAGGGAATGGGGCCGGGTATTAGTTACGGGAATGGTGAAAATGCTTTCAGAATCACCCGGTTGTGTTGCAGGAATGGTTGTAAAGCTAACATCTCGTTTATAAGTTATGTCAGTTATTTTCCAGTTAAGAAAAACTGTTTAATTTCGCAAAGAAACAATTAACAACATAACTACTTTCATTCAAATCGTACCGTTTTCACGAGCCTATTCATGCCACGTCTCCAACCCAAAACCCAGAAAGCCCGTTTGCTGGTCGTAGAAGATAATGCGGATCAGTGGTTCATCATTCGTTGGGCGTTGCAGCAGCGATTTCCGGAGGTAGAACCCATCTGGTATCCCGACACTACTCAGGCGCTGATATACCTCGAACGCTGTGCGGAGCAGCAGGAGCAGCTACCCAAGCTAATCCTGCTTGACTTGTATTTGCCCGATCGGGAAACGGGATGGAGGTTTCTGCAGATCGTAAAAACGCATCACCTCTACCGCGAAATCCCCGTGGTCGTGCTGAGCAGTTCGGCCGATAAAGACGACATCTCCGAGTCGTACATGCTGCGGGGCAATTCCTACATCGTCAAACCCAGCGGCTACGAAAAATGGCTGGATTGTTTTGCAGCCTTCCGGTATTACTGGTGGGAAGCCGCTACCTTACCCATGGCTGTATAGGCTTATTTATACACAGAGCGGTCCGCCGTTGCGGCATAGAGAGCACAGAGAAAAAAATAGCTATAACTCTGTGCTCTCTATGCCGCAACGGCGGACCGCTCTGTGTATAATTATTGATAACTTCTCGGGAACGTGATCAGAAACTGCGTGCCCTGGCCCGGTTGGCTGTTCACCTCCAACTGGCAATCGAGCAACTCGCACAACTGCCGGACGATGAGCAGGCCAATGCCTTCGCCCGATTTAGCTTGGTCGGCTTTGGCTAACCCCGGTCCGGTATCGGTGATGGTCAATTGCCAGCCACCGGCAGCAGGTGCATCGCCCCAGGCCACCGTCACTCCGCCCGCATAGGTATATTTGAGGGCGTTCAGAAGCAGGTTCTGCGCAATCCGACGGACTTTCAGCGCGTCTCCCTCGACCGGCAGGTGGTCAGGCCCCTCGGTGCGCAGCCACAGCCCACGCTCATCGGCCAGCGGCCGGGCGCTTTCAACCAGATCCGCCAGCAGTCCGGCCGCGTCGAAAGGAGCCAGTTGTCGCTGTTCCTGACCCGCTTCGAGCCGGGCCACGTCCAGCAGTTCGGTGAGCATCTGCGTAGCCTGGCCCAGGTTTCGCTGGAGCATGGCCAGCATCTGGGCCCGTTCTTCGTCGGAATTAGCGACATTAAGCAGGGAAGCCGCTCCCTGAATAATGCCAAAGTTACCCCGCAGGTCGTGCGAGGTGCTGCGCAGGAGTTCACCCCGTTCGCGGATCTGCTGGCGGAGGTCGGCCAGCAGATCCCAATTTTCGGAGGATTTTTCCAACTCATTGAGCAGAAACTGCTGCTGCTGTTCAGCGCGCTTGAGGAGGGTAATGTCCTGGCCCGCCAGCACCACCCCGTTATCGAATTTATTCAGCGTAATCAGCATCCACTGCTCCCGGGCGGTGTTGAAGCGCTCGTCGACAAACGGCTCTCCGGTTTCCAGAACCCGGCGGATGATATCGATGGTTTGTTCATGCCACAGAATACCGGTCCAGTCTGAGATGGCCTGACCCACCAGCTTGTCTATCGGTTGCCTGACCACATCGGCAAATTCCTGATTGCAGACGACCAGCCTGAAATCGAGCCCGTTACCCGACCGATCCGGAATTTCTTCGATGGGTTTCAGAAAACCCAGGGCTGTCGGCGAACTGTTCAGTACCGCCTGTAAATTCTCGGCCGTCAGCTGCAGATCGGTAATGTCCCAGTCGACACCCAGCACGCGCTGCGCCTGCCCGGTATTGCCGTCGATCACCGCACCAGTGACCTTCAGGACTTTTACCTGATCATCAGCCTGAATGCGCAGGGTTTCTTCGAAGGGCTGGTCACCACGTTTCAGCCTGTCTACAATCCGCCGGGCAATAAGCAGATCGGTTTCCATGGCTACATCCAAATAAGTTTCAGGGGTGACCGGCGTCCCTGGTTCCAGCCCGAATAAGCGATACATTCCCTCAGACCAGGTAAACTGCCCCGACTGGCGATCATACTCCCAGCTTCCGGCTTTCACCAGCTGTTCGGTCTGCTGCAGCAAGGCCAGGGATTTACCGGTAGCCTGCTCGGACTGTTTGCGCTGGGTAATGTCTTCGGTAGTCACGACGAGCAGGTTGTCGAGCTTGCTGGCATTGAAATGGAACCAGCGCTGCAGGCTCTCTGCTTCATACCACTCTTCAAAATCGGCGGTTTGTCCAGTCTGCATGACCGCTCTGAAATGATCCAGCACCCCCTTGGCGATCGAAGTTGGAAAGGCTTCGCCAAACCGCTTGCCGATCACGTCGATGCCACCGATGATTTTACTGGTAAACGCATTGAGCATTACGAATACGAAATCGGCAATCTCGCCGGTTTCGGTATAAACCGTGTCGAACACACAGATGGCGTTCGGCGACGTGTTGAACACCGCCTGGAGCAGGTCCTTGTTCTGGGTCAGCTCCCCGGTCCGTTCCTGCACCCGCATATCCAGCTCATGCTGCAGCTCTTTTTGCAGATGCATATCGGCCGAACTGCCGATGAAACCCGTAAACGTGCCGTTGGCGTCGAAAATAGGCTGGGCATTTTCCAGCATCCAGCGGTACTCGCCATCGTGCCGGCGAATGCGGTATTCGGAGCTAAACGCTTGGCGGGCCAGTACGTTGGTGTCGTACTGACGCTGATAGTTGACCCGGTCGGCGGGAAACATGACGTCGAGCCAGCCGTTTTTCTTCACATCGTCGAGCCCGCGCCCCGTAAATTCCAGCCATGCTTTGTTCAGAAACGAAAACTGGCCATTGGCGTCGGTTACCCAGATCAGCGTAGGCGCATTGTCGGCAATCTGATGAAACCAGGCTTCGCGCTCGGCCAGCAGCTGCTGCGCCCGTCGGTGTTCGGTAATGTCTTCGATAGCCAGCAGAATAGAGTCCTGCTGGCGGATCACCCGCCGGGCATTGAGCGACAGCCGCCGTTCGCCTACCGTCGAGGAGTGGTACGTCATTTCGAAGCCCTGAAACTGAACCTCCGCCGTGATGATGTCGGTGAGCATCAGCCGCAGTTCGGGAATGTCCCACTGGCGGTTGTCGAGTTCGTAGATCAGCCGCCGTTCGGTGGCCCCCTCGTTCAGATGAAACAACCGGTAGAAGGCCGGGTTGGCACTCTTGACCCGCAGGTCGGTATCGAGCACCAGGGTGGCTTCGCGGATGGTACCGAAGATGTCTTCCGAAAACTGGTGCGCTTCCGACAACTGATCGTTTCGGACCTGCAATTCCTGGTTGATGGTCAGCAGCTCTTCGTTGGTCGACTCGATTTCTTCCTTGCTGGTTTCGAGTTCTTCGTTGATACTTTGTAGCTCTTCGTTGCTGCTGATGATTTCTTCGTTGGCCGACTGGAGCTCCTCGTTGCTGGCTTCCTGTTCTTCGATGATCGAACGCATGTCCTCACGCAGATTGGCCAGTTCCGTTTCCAGTTCCTTGATCCGGCGGTTGCGGGCGCTACTCGATTGCAGGGCGGGGGCGGCCGGGGGCTCCATCTCTTCGAAAATAATCAGGAAGAGCCGTTCTTCGGTGGCCGTTTCGAGCGGAACCGCTTCGATGGTCACGTAGTGCGTTTTGTTGCGTACCTTGAATTCTAGTCCGCTTTTGCGCACCGCTTCGCCCGACTTATGGGCTTTATGCACCGCATTGCGTAGCTCGAAGACCAGGCTTGGGCGGGCCATCTTGATCAGATTCAGACTGGCTTTGCCCGGTGCGGGTTCGAGGTAGAGGCCCGTCGAGCCCCGAAACTGCAAAATCTCCATGTCCTGATTGACCACCACGCTGGCCGGTACGTACTGGTTCAGCAGCAGATTGTCTACCAGGCTGTCCAGGTCGGCCCCTGACGACCACCGATCCTGCCTGGGCGACTGGCTACGGCCGGTCGTTTCGGGCAGCAGGGGCGGAGACAGGGCAATCGTCGGGGGGCGGTTTATCCCACGGTCGCCTTCGAGCTGGCGGGGCGTCATGGTAAACGTCACCCGGCTGTCGATGTCGTTCTTGCGCGAGAAAATCTTGTAGTTTTTCTCGATCTGCGAGAACATCTGTGCCGACGTGCCTACCGTTTCGGACTTACCCAGAATTAGATAACCGTTTGGGTTGAGGGCATAATGAAAGGTAACGATGGCTTTGCGCTGAAGGCTCGTGTCGAGGTAAATGAGCAGGTTGCGGCAACTGATCAGATCGAGCCGCGAGAAGGGCGGATCTTTCAGCAGGTTGTGCGGAGCGAACACGCACAGGTCACGTACCGACTTGTTGATGCGATAATGATCGTCTACTTTGGTAAAAAAGCGCTGCAGCCGCCGGGCCGATATGTCCATCACTTCCCCGCGCGTATAGCTACCCAGCCGGGCTTTTGCCACCGCCGACTCGCTGAGGTCGGTGGCAAACAACTGAATGTTGCGGCTGAGGGCGCGCTCGCCCAGCACTTCCAGCAGCATGATGGCGATGGAGTAAGCCTCCTGCCCGGTCGAACAGGCCGGCACCCAGATCCGGATCGGCTCCTGCGGGTTTTTTTCCCGTACCAGCTGTGGCAACAGCACTTTCTGGACGTAATCCATCGTGTCGGCATCGCGGAAAAAGCTGGTTACGTTGATCAGCAGATCATCGTAGAGCTGCGTGGCTTCGTCGGGGTGCTGGCGCAGGTAGTCGGCATATTCGCGGAGCGAATTGAGCTTAAAGAGCAAGGTCCGCCGGATGATGCGCCGGCGAATAGTGGTTATTTTATAGTGGCTGAAATCGACGCCGGTAGCCCGGCGCAGCAACTGGATGATGCTCCGCAGGTCTTCGCTGGAAGCCGCCGAGGGGTCTTCCAACTGCGTCTCCAGGTTTTCACCTTCCTGCGCTTCGGTCGTCGTCGTTTGCTGGAAGAGCGCTATCTGCTGGCTCAACCGCTTCAGTTCATTGGCAATTTCGGCCGGCGGCAAAACGCGGTCGACGACGCCTTCCAGGATGGCCGAGCGGGGCATGCTCTGGAACCGGGCTGTTTCATCCTGGGCAAAGGTTATTCCTCCGGCGGCCTTGATGGCCCGCAACCCCAGCGTTCCGTCAGACGCCGTCCCCGACAGGACCACCGCAATGGATCCTTCCTTCTGCCGTTCGGCCAGCGACAGAAAAAACTGATCGATGGGCATGTGCAGCACCGGGCGGGGTAGCCGGGGCTGCAAGGTCAGTACGCCGTCGAGCACTTCCAGATCCCGATCGGGGGGGATGATATAGACCTGGTTGGGCTGAATCGGCATCAGGTTCGTAGCCTCCTGAACCGGCATGGGAGTGGCCCGGCCCAGGATGTCTGAAAGCCTACTGGTCTGAGTAGGGTCGAGGTGCTGAATGTAGACATAAGCCAGTCCTGTATCGGGCGACAGATTCTTTAGGAGCTCAACCACAGCTTCCTGCCCCCCGGCCGAGGCTCCAATGGCAACGATAGGAACGCGGGAAGATCGGTTAGGTTGGGTGGATACTGGAGTAGATTTCTTTTTTGCCATGATTTAAAGGAGACTGCCAAACTAAGTTGCAGAAGGGCGGTTTACTGAGTGAGCGTAATCGACTTGCCGGTATACTGATCCTGATGGCTATGACGGTGTCTACTAAAAAGACGGGGAAAGCGTAGGAGAAAGTCAACGATTTCTGCATCGAAAACAGGTCAGCTACCTTGCCTTTTATGAATAAAACAGAAACAAAAACGGTGGGTCAACAGCGGTCAGTAGCATAAACATTTTATAAAAGTAAACTTTCCCACCAATATGGCAAAACGTGATATTATTGTCATTGGCGCGTCGGCCGGTGGCGTATACGCCTTGAAGGATCTGGTAGCCGCGCTACCGTCCGATCTGCGGGCGTCGATCTTTGTTGTCCTGCACGTATCGCCCCATTCGCCGAGTTTTCTGCCCGATATTCTTGCTGCAGCTGGACCCCTGGAAGCCGTACATCCCCGAGATGGTGAACTGATCCAGCCGGGGCGCATCTACGTAGCTCCGCCCGATCACCACATGCTGATCGAATTCGATCAGGTGATCGTGAAAAAAGGACCGAAAGAAAACCGGTTTCGCCCTTCGATCGATGCGCTGTTTCGGTCGGCGGCTTATACCTACGGTACGCGGGTCATTGGGGTAGTGCTGACGGGGATGCTCGACGACGGCACTTCGGGCATGTGGTCGATCAAGCGACTCGGCGGTGCCTGCATCGTACAGGAGCCGGACGATGCCATGTACAACAGCATGCCCAACAGTGTGCTGGATTACGTCGATGTCGATTACGCCCTGCCGCTGGATCAGATTGCACCCTTGCTGAGCCGGTTAAGTACCGAAACCGTCCTTAGCCGGGAAGACCTTAGCCCGGAAGAACAGGAACTGATGGAAACCGAAATAAACATCGCTGCGCAGGACAACGCGTTCGAACTCGGGATGATCGATATGGGCGAACTGACACCCCTGACCTGTCCGGAGTGTAATGGTAGCCTGGTCAGCATCCGAGAAGGCAAACTGATCCGGTACCGCTGCCACACGGGGCACGCCTTCACGGCGAGTTCGTTGCTGGCCGAAACCACCAAGGTGGTGGAAGAATCGTTCTGGAAAGCGGTTCGCAGCCTGGAGGAAACAGTCATTCTGCTCGAACAGTCCGGAAAGCAGTTTGCCGAAGGCGGGAATGAAGAAGCCGCAGAACAGTTTTTCGAGAAAGCGCGGGAAACCCGCGAACGGGCCCGCATGACGCATGAGTTCGCCTTTCAGACGGAAAAATTCAGTGGCGACAGCACCATCCCCAAAATCGTTTCCTGACCGTTCCGGTTTTTTTGTCGTGCCCAGACTTCGCTTCGCCCTTGACAACCAGATATTTATTGGCCGGGCATAAGCAGTTTTACCCGGTGAAGCGGCACCGGCCAATGTCTCTGCCGGCATCGTCAGATTCTGGAAACCATCTCAACGAGACCCGTCCGATCCCGGCGGTAACGAGGTAGTTTATCGCCTAAAACGTGATCGGCTGACCCTGTTACAAACCTTTTGAGAATAGTTAGGTAGCGGGCCCTTTATTTATCAACCATATCGGCAAATCGTGGTTATAACCAGGTACATACAAACTCAACTGGTTATGACAAACGTGAATACCAATTTCCACAAATCTGTTTCTTCGACCAAAACCGCACCAACGCCCATCTCGGGTCGGCTGGCTCTTCTGGGCTGCTGGCTGTCGCTCGGCCTGCTGACCCTGCTGACAGCCTGCCAGGACCACTTGGCCCCGCAACCGGGTCAGGTCATTCAGGACAACGGTCCTAAACCCGACTGGGGGCCAACCATCACCCCGCAGATGCTGGCGGTCATCAATGAATTAGGTCGGCTGGCACCTGTACCCCTTAATGTGTTGCCACCCAGCGAAGCCCGCAAACAACCTTCTTTCAAGGACGCCGTAAACTCACTGCTGGATAAGAACCACCTGGCGCGGCCGATGGCCAACGTCACCAAGCGCGAACAGATGATTCCCGGCGCGGGGGGCGTGCCGATCAGCGTAAAAATTTATACGCCCAATGGGGTCAGTGGTACCATGCCCGTCATCGTATACTACCACGGGGGCGGCTGGGTCATTGCCAATACGGAAGTTTACGAATACTCGATTCTGGCGCTGGCCGAAGAAACGAAAGCTGTGGTGATTTCGGTCGACTACCGATTGGCTCCTGAAAACAAGTTCCCGACGGCACACATGGATGCGTATGCAGCCTACAAATGGGTTCGCAACAACCAGGCAACCCTAAACGGCAATGGGAAAGTAGCCGTTGCGGGGGAGAGCGCCGGGGGCAATATGGCCATTACGGTGAGTACCATGGCGCGCGACAGCAACCTGACCAGGCCGGTGCACATTCTATCGGTTTATCCGGTAGCCGACAACGACATGACGACGCAATCGTACCTGCAGTATGCTAATGCCAAACCGCTGAATCCGCCCCTAATCAAGTACTTCACGGATAACTACTTCAACAGCCCCGCCGATGGCGACAGCCCCCTGATTTCGCTGGTCGACAAGGCCGATCTGTCTAACCTGCCACCGGTAACGATCATCGGGGCGGAAATCGATCCGCTGCAGACGGAAGGCATGAAACTGCGGGATAGGCTCGCGTTTTTTAACGTGCCGGTTACCTATAAACTATACATCGGCGTAACCCACGAATTTTTCGGCATGTATGCCATCGTTCCCGAAGCTCAGCAGGCTCAGCAACTCGCGGCTACCCAGCTGATCAATGCGTTTAAGTAAGTAGTCATCGATTAGTCATGGATCGTCATTCATGGGAAGAGGTTCGTTCTTACAACCCCTGATCATGAATGACGATCCATGACTGCTATTTACTCCAACGACTGTACCTGTATCTTCGCCAGTCTGAGCATCTGATCGGCAAGGTCGGTCATGTCCCGAAGTTCGGCGACGATTTGCTCGTAGCGGGCCAGAACAGCCTCGATGGCAAAAGCCGACCGGTCGAATACCAGCACGTGATAAGCGGAGGGCAGGATCGGAACCAGGCGAGGGGACAATTCGACATAAACGTTGGGGGCGTGGGCAGAGACATTGACACTGTTGACAAAATCGAGCTGACGAACCTTGTAACAGGCCAGGGCAAATTCATTGTCAGACATACGGCATGCGGGTGAAAAGCCTCTTCGATCGGTTACTAACGGACAAGTAATTAAAAAAAACAGCCAGCGCCAAACGCGGGCGCTGGCTGTCGAGCTAACCCATCTTAACGTAAGAACATCCTCTAAACCAGCTCACGACCGGCTCGGGCAGGGGAGTGAGGAAACGGGCAGGTGTGTACCTGAGGGGCCGAAGGCGGTCAACAAGCCGCTAAATAGAGTAAACCAACCAGGTAAATCAGTCTGAAAATTGCAAAACAATCTTCTTAGACAGGAATTTAAGGATACATGAATACCGTTTCATCCACGCCAGTACTGACCATTCCTGTCGATAGTCCGACTGTACTCGATCCGCTTCTTTCCCGAATAGCCCAGGCGGCCCCCGCTACCGATCAGGAGGGCGCTTTTCCCGAAGACGCCTTTCGCTGGCTGGCCGAAGCCGGTCTGCTGAGCATCACACTACCAGGCCGCGAGCTGGACTTTGCTACGGGTCAGACGGCCCGGTTGCTTCAACTGCTGAAGCGACTCGGCTCGGCCAACCTATCGGTCGGGCGGGTGTATGAAGGCCATATCAATGCCCTGTACCTGATTCATCTCTTTGGTACGCCCGAACAGTGCCGAAGGTGGTATGCCGACATTACGGATCATCAACGGTTGTTCAGCGTCTGGAATACCCAGGGTGGAGACGGACTACATATCGACGCGGTTCCGTCCAGTATCGAACCGAGCCACTACCGGTTGCGCGGAAGCAAATTATTCTGCTCGGGAGCCGGCTGGATACAACGACCGCTCGTTACGGGCGAAGTCGACGAGCCGGCGGGCGGCTGGCAAATGGCCATCATTCCCAGTAATCAGGATACTCCCGTGCACGAAGACAAACGGTTCTGGCAACCACTCGGCATGCGGGCATCGGCAAGCTTCAAACTCGATTTTACAGGAGTTGAGCTCACCGGGGCCGACTTGCTGGGCCAACCCGGTGATTATTACCAGCAGCCTTACTTCAGTGGGGGCGCGATCCGCTTTGCCGCGGTTCAGCTTGGGGGCGCTGAAGCCATCTACGAAGCCACCCGTCAGTTTCTGGCCGACATGCACCGCACGCAGGACACGCTCCAGCAGACCCGACTCGCCGAGATGGCTTTCCTGATCGAGTCTGGTAATCAGTGGCTGCGCGCAGCTGGCGATAACACCGATCAGTGGCTGGCCGAAGGCGAAAGCTGGCGGAAAGTCGTTGCTTATGCGAATATGACCCGATCCGCTATCGAGGATATCTGCCTGCGGGTTATGCCGCTGGCCGAACGCTGCGTGGGCGCCCGTGGTTTGCTCCGACCTCATCCGTTTGAGCGGATTCACCGCGACCTGACTTTATACCTGCGCCAGCCCGCGCCCGATGCTACGCTGGTCGATATTGGAAACTACGTACTGAACAATTCCCTTTCGGCCCATGAACTCTGGTGATACACAGGCTACCACGCTTGAGGAAGAAGCCCGTTGGCTCGACGACGTACGTACCATCGGTTCGGCACTGGTGGTGGCTCCCCATCCGGATGATGAATCCCTCGGCTGCGGAGGTACGGTGATCCGGTTACGGCAGTTGGGCTACGATGTTCATGTCGTATTCGTTAGCGACGGCACCCTGTCGCACCCGAATTCGCCCAGCTACCCGGCCGAACGATTGCGGGTGCTGCGGGAGACGGAAGCGCTGGCGGCTTTAGCGCTTCTGGACGTCGATGCGGGGGGCTGTACGTTTTTGCGATACCGGGATCGGTCAGTGCCTGCCCAACACACGACCGGGTTTGCGGAAGCCGCCGGGATCATGGCGGCATTGATCGATCAGGTTAAGCCAACGACTATTTTCGTTCCCTGGCGACGCGATCCGCACCCCGACCATCGGGCGTCGTGGCAAATCGTTCGGGAAGCACTGCGCCAAGCGAGCCACCCTTCCAGAGTCCTGGAATACCTGATCTGGTTGTGGGAACTGGGTCGGCCGTCGGATATGCCCGAACCCGGCGAAGTAAGCGTGTGGAAGGTGTCCATTGCGGATACGATCGTGCAGCGGGATCGGGCCATCGCGGCTCACCGGTCCCAGGTAACCCGAATGATCGACGACGATCCGACCGCGTTTTTTTTGTCGCCCGACTTGCTGACCCACTTCGACCGGCCCTACGAAGTATTTCTGGAAGGTTCGTTATTTACTGAACCCTGATCTTAACCCCACGACCGATGCGCACATCGCTGAACACCCTGCCCCCGAGTTATTTCGACGCGGTCTATCAGGTCAATGAAGATCCCTGGTCGTTTGCAACCAGCGACTACGAACGCGAAAAATACGGGGCTACCCTGGCGGCCCTGCCAAATCTGCGGTATGAAAACGCCTTCGAGATCGGTTGTTCGATTGGTGTGCTGACCCGACAACTGGCGCAACGCTGCGATCGACTTTTAGCGGTCGATGCCAGCGAACTGCCCCTGCCGGCCGCTCGCCAACGGCTGGCGGAGTACCCGGCCGTAACGATCCGGCAAATGGCGATACCGAACGAATTTCCGGCCGATACATTCGATCTGATCCTGCTGTCTGAAGTAGGCTATTATCTGGCTATCCCGGATCTGACCCGTGCCCGGCAACAGCTGGTCGGGCAACTGCGGCCGAACGGCCAGTTGCTGCTGGTTCACTGGACACCGCCGGTGCATGATTACCCGCTGACCGGGGATGAGGTCCATGACTTCTTTATGGAACTAACCCAAACGGGTGGGCCATTGACCCATCTGACGCACCAGCGCGCATCGACATATCGGTTAGATTTGTTTCAGCGAAATCCGGAATCATAGCCGGAATGTCAGGCGGGCAGGGAACGAAGCACCTGGCGCAACTCCCGAATAGCGAGGGTGATGGGTACGGGCTTCCAGTGGCTGCCCCAGGCACCCGTGGCCATTTGGGTTTCGACCTCGTCCCACAACTCCCCGAAGTAGGGCACCTGATGCAGCCGGACTGCCAGCCAGTGGACATCGATCAAGAGCTCGGTGGCAATGGCGTACAGATCGATCTGGCTGGCCTGAGCGAGACCATTCCGCCATATATCCCGAAGCCGACGGCGGTTCTGGATGCGCCGGACAATGGCTTCGGCCGACTCCGATATCTGGCATTGATTGGCCTGATTCTGTCGTTGCCAGTACTGCAGTTGTTCCGAAAAGCCGACGGCTACCCGACCCTGAAGCCGGGTCGAGGTAGTTACTTTCACAAATGGACTTTTCCGGATACGGACGTCTGCCCGCAACAAGGCCCGATACAGCGCTTCATCTTCCAGATGCGGAACGGACGGTAGACCGCCGACCCGTTCGTAGGCCGCACAGGTTATAGCCAGGCTGGCTCCAAAATGCTGAAAATGCCGGGGCCATGGATCGAAAGGCAGCGGATCGAGGTAGTCCTCCAGCCGCGCTTTCAGCATTCGGTAGGTAACGTCCCGCAGGTGATTGATCCGAACCGGACTGCCATCCGGACAGGTGAGAATCCGTCCGCCAACCACCTCACACCCTTTGTCGACTTCGGCCTGTATCTGGTCGAGCCAGTAGCGGTCTGCGATGGTATCTCCGTCGGTGGAAGCAATAATCCCCTGCGAACGTCCTACCCGCCGGAGCCGTCGGTGCGCTGCATCCATCAGGAGCCGCCGGGCCGTGCCGACATTGGCTTGCTCGGGTCGTAACTGAATGACTGCCAGACGCAGCGGAAAGGTGGGGTGCCGGCGTTGGTAAGCCTGGGCGACCTCGGGCGAATGATCCGTACAGTTATTCAGCAGCAACAGCACTTCGAACTCCCGGGCGGGTACGGGCCGGCCGTCGAGCCGGAGTTGATTCCGTAGTGCATCCAGCGTTAATGCCAGTCCATCGGCCTCGTTGCGGGCCGGTATGATGACGGAAATCCGCAGTTGCGGATCGGGCAACTCGTTGTCGAAAAGCGGAGAGGAACGGGAATAGGAGACAGGCGATACGGGAGTGGCAGGCCACATAACAGGCAGGTTGCAGCGTTGGTAGATTGTAGGTACGACAATTTGACTATCCCCTAACCGATGGTTCAATCAAATTGTTGAGGAATCCGACAGGCCGCGAAACGGAAATTTGGAATGCCCGGCCATGCCGAACGAGCTGTGGAGCCTAACCCATTCAGAGTCCGTACGTTATGGCTACGGTAAAAAAAACTGCCGCCACCCAACAGGATAGCGGCTGTCTGTTTCCTACCAAACACGTTGCTGCCTGTGCTGCAAGTATGGTACAGGACTAATTAAACGAGACTCTGTTAGCCGACCGACCGAATAATGAGGTAGTGGCGAATGACCGTAAGAACTGGGTTCGACTCAGTCCGTCGGTGGCTATATCATCAGCAGGCGCCAGACGCCCGACAGCAGCAGTAGCAGTAGCCCAACGGGGGTGAGTACTTTCCAGCACAGAAACATCATCTGATCCACCCGGATGCGGGGAAATGTCCAGCGTACCCACATTTGTACCAACACCGCCAGGAAGGTCTTGGTCAGCAGCCAAAACGCGCCAGAAAGGTGCCCCCAGATCGTACCGGGTTCGCCACTGGTCCAGTCGGCCAGCCGGACGGGCCCGATGTTGGGAAAAGGGGTGTTCCAGCTGCCCAAAAACAGTACCGCTCCCAGAAACGATACCAGCAGCATCATGGCATACTCGGACAGGTAGAGCAGCGCAAACCGCATGCCCGAATATTCGGTATGAAAACCGGCCACGATTTCCGACTCGCCTTCGGGTAAATCGAAAGGAGCACGGTTGCTTTCGGCCAGGGTACAGATGAAAAAGATAACATAAGCAACCAGCAGGAACGGATTGCGCAGGATGTTCCAGGCGAAAATACCACCCCAGCCAGTGACGTCGACGCCCAGGGCTTTCAGTCCGAACAGGTAGTTGATGTCGTGGGTGTAGATGCCCTGCTGGAAACTCAGCGTTTGCAGATTCAGCGTCTGGCAGATCATCACTACGCTCAGGATCGTTAGCCCGAGGGGAATTTCGTAGGAAATAATCTGCGCTACCGACCGCATGGCCCCGAACAGCGAGTACTTGTTGTTGGAGCCCCAGCCCGCCATCAGTATCCCTACCACATCGAACGAAACAATGGCCATCAGGTAAAAAACGCCGACGGCGGCTCCGGAGCCCTGTAAATCGGGAGTGAGTGGCAGGACGGCGAAACCAGCAAATACCGAAGCAAAGATGATAGCCGGCGCCAGCAGAAACAGTCGACGGTCGGCTGCGGTGGGCACAATGTCTTCTTTCTGAAGCAGTTTCAGTAGGTCGGCAAACAACTGCAGCAAGCCCCACTTGCCCGTCTCCATAGGGCCAAGCCGGTCCTGCATGAACGCCGAGACTTTTCGCTCGGTGTATACGCCGACGACCACAAAGCCGGAAGCAAGCGCCAGAAAGATGGGAAGGGCTAGCATCATGTAGTGCCGGGCCTGCAGCCCGGCCGTTTAACCGTTTCACACCGGGCCTGTGGCCCGGCATTCTTAAAATTCGGCGGTTTTCGGTGCTCTTGGGAAGGGAATGACGTCGCGGATGTTGCCCATGCCCGTTACGAACAACACCAGCCGCTCGAAGCCAAGCCCAAAACCGGCATGCGGAGCCGTGCCAAACCGGCGGGTATCCAGATACCACCAGAGCGCTTCGGGTTCGATGCCCACTTCGTGCATCCGGGCCACCAGCTTGTCCAGATTATCTTCCCGCTGTGAGCCGCCGATGATTTCGCCGATTCCCGGAAACAGCACGTCCATGGCCCGGACGGTAGGCCCAAAAACTTCGCCCCGCGTGTTTACCGCCGGTGCATCGTCCTGCTTCATGTAGAACGCCTTGATCTCGCGGGGGTAATTCGTCAGGATCACCGGTTTCTTAAAGTGCTTCTCGACCAGATACCGCTCGTGTTCCGATTGCAGATCGACGCCCCATTTGACTTCGTACTGGAACTGGCCTTTCTTCGCCGGTTTCGAGTTGATCAGAATCTCGATGGCTTCGGTGTAGGTCAGCCGGACAAACTCGTTGCTGATCACAAACTGAAGCTTTTCGAGCAGACTCAGTTCGCTCTGTTCTTCTTTCTTCTTCGTCTTTTCTTCTTCTTTCAGGCGGTTATCCAGAAACGCCAGGTCGTCGGCACAATGCTGCAGGGCGTACCGAATCACGGTCTTGACAAAGTCCTCGGCCAGGTGCATGTTGTCTTCCAGCTCATAGAATGCCATTTCTGGTTCGATCATCCAGAATTCGGCGAGGTGGCGGGTGGTGTTCGAGTTCTCGGCCCGGAACGTCGGCCCGAACGTATAAATCTTACCCAGGGCCATGGCTCCCAGTTCGCCCTCCAGCTGGCCCGATACGGTCAGATTGGTTTCGCGGCCGAAGAAATCCTGGCTGTAATCGACCTTGCCCTCTTCTGTCAATGGTGGTTTGATCGCGTCAAGTGTGGTTACGCGGAACATTTCGCCCGCTCCTTCGGCATCGGAAGCGGTAATGATTGGCGTATTGAGGTAATAAAATCCGTTGTCGTTGAAGTATTTATGCACCGCGAAGGCCAGCGCGTGACGAATGCGGAGCACAGCGCTGAAGGTGTTGGTCCGCGGGCGCAGGTGGGCAATCTCGCGCAGGAACTCCAGCGAATGCCGCTTGGGTTGCAGCGGGTATTTATCCGGATCAGCGGTTCCGTAAACCGTCACGTCGTCAATCTTTACTTCAACGGCCTGCCCCGCCCCCTGCGATTCGACCAGCTCGCCCGTCACCGACAGGCAGGCCCCGGTGGTGATCAGTTTCAGGGTTTCGTCGGCCAGTTGACCGGCTTCGGCAACCACCTGCACGTTGTGGATAGTCGACCCATCGTTGAGGGCAATGAAAACGGCATTTTTGCTTTCGCGCTTGGTGCGGACCCAGCCCTTCACGGTGACGCGGGTACCGATGGGAGCGGTTTTTAACAGGGACTGAATGGGTAAATAACTCATACTAAACGGCGACCAGATTGTGGTTGTAGCCGCAAAAGTACGGATTGTCTCCCGAATCGCCCATACCCAATTTTAATCCTCGGCAATAACTTACCAGAATGCCAAATGTCGTTCTATTTTTGTGGCAACTAGTCACGCTCAACCCGAATGCATATGACCCTTACGCTTTATATCGTCCGCCATGCCAAAGCCGAGGACCGGGCTATTTTTATGACCGACTTCGATCGGCAACTGACCTCCGACGGCCGTACGGCGGCTGCCCGCATGGGGCGTTATCTGGACAGTAAGGGCATCCGGCCCGATGTGATCATCAGTAGCCTGGCGGCCCGCGCCAAAGACACCGCGCGCGGAATAGCCGACCAACTGGGGTACGAGGAGGCTCGGATTCAGTATGACGACCGACTCTTCGAAGGTGGTGCCAAAGCCTATCTGGCCGCCATCAATGCGTTGGCACCCGAGACGGAATCGGCCATGATTGTCGGGCACAATCCCGACGTGTCGTATTTTGCCGAGTTCCTGACGCATAAACAGATCGGATCGATGAGCAAGGGAGCCGTGGTGGCTGTTACGTTCGATACTGTCAGCTGGCCCGAAGTGTCCGGCCGTACGGGTAATCTGCTGTTCGAAATCGGCCCCAAGCAACTTAAGGATGAATAAAAGAGAATGAATAATGGATAATGAAGAATGTATAATGAGTAATGGGAAGTAGTCGGAACGGACATTATGCATTATCCATTATCCATTCCCCTGTAATTAGTTATGAATCGCAATCGCCGTATTTTTATCGTCGTCTTTATTGTGTTTACGACCATCGTCGCGCTGCTGGCTATCGATATGGGCCGCCGGACGACGGCGCCGTGGAACCGGCACCGGGAGGCCGAACGGGCGCTTCCTTCGCGGGACGGAACGGCTGTGGACACGATGGCAACGGATACCCTGCTTGACCCCTGAAACCCTATGCTGAACCTATCGGCCGTCCATCACATCGCCATTATCTGCCAGAATTACGAGGTTTCGAAACGATTTTACACCGACGTGCTGGGTCTGACCGTGCTGGGGGAATATTACCGGGCTGAGCGGCAGTCGTACAAATTAGACCTGTCCCTCAACGGTCAGTACGTGATCGAGTTGTTCTCATTCCCGAACCCACCCCAACGACCGTCGCGTCCCGAAGCGCTGGGTCTCCGGCATCTGGCATTTGCCGTTCCCGATCTGGAGGCTGCCATAACCCACCTGACCGAACACGGTGTGGTAACCGAACCGATCCGCGTCGACGAAACCACCGGCAAGCGGTTCACCTTCTTCGCCGACCCCGACGATCTCCCGCTGGAGTTGTATGAGGTATAGGGCAGGGGAAAGGGCATAGGGCAGCGGGGTTAGAGATGGTCTACTTGCTTACTCAATGCCCCATGCCCTTCCCCCGATGCCCCTACACCACCTTCGTCAGTACGCGCACGAGTGCGTCGACATCGTCGGGGGTGTTGTAGAGGTGAGGAGCGATGCGCAGGACCCGTGCCCGTGCCGAAACCGATACGTTCTCCGCCTGCAATGCCTGCTGAACGGTCATGGGGTCGACATGGCTGGGGAGCCACAGCCCAACCAGGTGATGTGAACGCCCCCGGTTGCCATTCTCGGGTTCCAGCTGACAGCCAAGCTGTTCCAGCAGCGGCCAGGCATTCGCCAATAAGTTTTTGGCATATTCCTGAAGGCGGACCGGTTGCCAGTCGAGGAGCTGGGTCAACGATGCTTCCAGCATGGGCATTTGCAGAAAATGGGTGTGTTCGCCCACGTTATACCGATACGCTTTTGGCCGATAAGCCGGCTGGTAATCCATCAGCCGATGAAACTGATTGCTGTCCAGCCGGTTCATCCAGCCTTCTTCCAGCGGCACGCCCTCATCGAATGCCGGACCGAAATAAGCCAGCCCCAGCGAGTACGGACCCATCAGCCATTTGTAGCCCGCACAGACAACCGCATCGGGTTGAATGGCGGTCAGATCGAACGGTAAAGCACCAATGGCCTGCGTACCATCGATGACCAGCCACGCACCGACCTCCCGGGCCCGCTGCCCGATGGCTTCCAGGTCGAAGCGGATGCCGTACATCCAGTGGACGGGCGGAACTACGACCAGGGCAGTATCGGGCGTAATAGCCTCCAGCAGCCGTTCGTTCCAGACCGAACCTTTCGGAAACGTGTCGGGCATGCCGATAGTCGTGATTGTCAGGCCTAATTCCGTGCTAACCCGGTCCCAGGCGTACACATCGCTCGGAAATTCTTCACTGATCAGCACGATCCGCTGTCCTTTTCGAAGGCCCGGTTTCAGCGGCAGGTTGCGGGCAACGACCGCCATGCCGTACGAAACTGAGGGGATGACGGCTATCCGGTCGGGGTCCTGCCCCTGGATGAGTTGCGTAAACAAATTCCGCACCCGGACCGCATCGGTAAAGAAATCGTCGGGACGAAGCCCAAACGGATTGGCCTGTCGGGACAGGGTCTCATGACCTATCTGCTCGACGGCACGACTGAACGGAGCGCGGGTCGCACAGTTTAAGTAGTGAATCCCTTCGGGGAGACTAAATAGATGTTTTTGTGAGGTAAGCATGGGGAAATGGGGTGAGGGCAGAGGGGTAAGGGTATAGGGGTGAGGGCATAGGGGGAAGGCAGTCAGCCTTGATCTTTTCCCTTCCCCCTATGCCCTATGCCCCACACCCTTCCCTCTGGCTCTTGGGTGATATTCTTTCAGGGTTTGCTGGAGGTAATCGCGGTCGAGGTGGGTGTAGATTTCAGTGGTCGTGATGGATTCGTGTCCTAACATTTGCTGCACCGCCCGCAGGTCGGCCCCGCCTTCGATCAGGTGTGTGGCGAACGAATGGCGGAAGGTGTGCGGGCTGATCGTCTTTTTGATGCCTACCTCGGCAGCCAGTTTTTTGATGGTCGTAAACACCGAAATGCGCGAGAGTTGTTTGCCCCGCAGGTTCAAAAAAATGGTATCTTCATCGCCCTTCTTGACCTCCAGCTGACGACGAACGTGGTCGACATACACCCGCGTGTAGTGAATCGCATCTTCGCCGATGGGTACCAGGCGAACCTTATCGCCTTTACCCAGCACGCGAAGAAACCCCGCATCGAAAAAGCAGTTCGTCAACCGTAAGTTCAGCATTTCGGATACACGCAGACCGGAACTGTACAGCATTTCGAGCATGGCCCGGTCGCGGGTGCCGCCGGGCGTCGAGAGATCGATAGCCGCCAGCATGTCTTCAATTTCCGGGAAACTGAGCGTGTCGGGCAGCTTACGGCCCAGCTTCGGGGCTTCGAGCAGTTGCGTAGGGTCGTGCTGAATCAGGCTTTCGAGCAGTAGGTACTTAAAGAACGACTTCAGCCCCGACAACATCCGGGCCTGGCTGTGCGCCGACAAGCCTAGTTCGCCGAGGTAAGCCAGAAAGTTCATCAACTCCTTCTCCGTCACGGTCATGGGCGTCAGCGAGGGCTCGGTCAGCAGAATATATTCATGAAGTTTTTCGGCGTCGTGTAGGTAGGCTTCCACCGAATTTTCGGCCAGCGATCGTTCGAGCTTCAGGTAGTTCTTAAATGCGTTTATATAACTTTGCCACATAGAAGGTTAATGAATAATGGATAAGGGATGATGAATAATGTGCAACGGCAGCACTGGCTCAAAACCCCATTATTCATTATCCATTTTACATTATCCATTACAAAATGAAACAAATTCTCATTATCAACGGCCCGAACCTGAACCTGCTGGGCAAGCGCGAACCGACAATTTACGGGAACCGATCCTTTGTCGATTACCTGAAAACGCTGGAAGAGCAGTTTTCCGACGTGCAACTTCGGTATTTTCAGTCGAATCACGAAGGTGAACTGATCGACAAAATTCACGAGCTGGGTTTCGACGTAGACGGTATCGTGATCAATGCGGGGGCGTATACACATACTTCCATCGCCATTGCCGACGCCCTGGCGGCCGTGACCGCCCCAACGGTGGAGGTGCACATCTCGAACGTACACGCCCGGGAAGCCTTCCGGCATCATAGCTACCTGTCGGCCAAATGCAAAGGTGTAATCGTCGGATTAGGCCTGATGGGCTACGAAATGGCGGTCAGATATTTAATAAATAATGGATAATGTAAAATGAATAATGAACAATGTAAAATGAATAATGTATAATTTATAATGGACAAGATTCTGTAGCCCCGTTCTCCACTATCCATTCTTCATTTTACATTATCCATTAAACAATGATCACCTTCTACCCCGGCCCGTCGAAAGTTTACCCACAAGTTGCTGCGTACGCGGCTGAAGCCGTGCAGCAGGGCATTGTGAGCCTGAACCACCGAAGCCCGGGGTTTATGGAGATCGTGAAAGAAGCGATTCTACTGCTTCACGAAAAACTCGCCATTCCGGTAGACTATCACATTGCTTTCGTGTCGTCGGCCACCGAATGCTGGGAAATTATCGCCCAGTCGCTGACCGACGAAGCCAGCCTGCATCCGTACAGTGGCGCGTTCGGAAAGAAATGGGCTGAATATGCCTACCGGATCAAGCCCCCCACCAGCCTGAGCGAAGCCGACGTGCTGTGCCTGGTGCAGAACGAAACTTCCAACGGTACGCAGGTGAATATGCAGTCTATGGCGCAGTTTCGGCGGGATTTCTCGGGCCTGATTGCCGTAGATGCCGTTTCGTCGATGGCGGGGGTTGCGTTCGACTGGACCCTGGCCGATGTCTGGTTTGCTTCGGTGCAAAAGTGCTTTGGCTTACCGGCCGGGCTGGCCATACTGATTTACTCGCCCGCGGCTCTGGAGAAAGCCGAACAGATCGGCGAGAATGCCCACTACAACAGTCTGCTGTTCATCCACGACAATTTCTCGAAATACCAGACACCCTACACCCCGAACGGCCTGGGTATCTACCTGCTCCGGCGCGTACTGCAGCAGGTAGCGCCGATTGCCGATGTCAGCGCCAGTATAAAAGGTCGTGCGGCCGACTGGTATGCCTTTTTCGAGCAGGAGCTAAAGCAATCGCCATTCAACCTGCTCAATGCAGACCCCGCCATCCGCTCCGACACGGTTATTGCCGTCGAAGGTGCAGAGGCCGACATTAGTCGGGTTAAAAAAGCCGCCCAGCAGGCGGGCATCACCCTCGGCAATGGCTATGGCGACTGGAAGAGTACCACCTTCCGGATCGCGAATTTTCCGGCCATCACCGATGAAGAGATCGGAACCTTAAAAGAGTTTTTACGGTCCTACCGGTAAGGCAGCACGGACTTTTGTCCGTATGTTCGATGCGGACTAAAGTTTGTGATACGTATATGCTCAGTTTTAAAGAAATCGTTTCGGTTACGCTCATTTTGTTTTCAGTCATCGATATTGTCGGCTCATTGCCGGTTATCATCGATTTGCGGCAGAAGACCGGTAAAATCGAGTCGGAACGAGCGACGCTGGTATCGGGAGCGCTGATGGTGGCCTTTCTGTTCGTAGGCGAACGAATTCTGAGCCTTTTCGGGGTCGACGTAGCGTCCTTTGCGGTGGCCGGAGCACTGATCATTTTCCTGATCGGTCTGGAAATGATTCTGGGCCGTACCATCTTCAAGTCGGAAGTCAACACCGGAGGAGCAACCCATATTGTCCCGATCGCTTTTCCGCTTATTGCCGGCGCTGGTACGCTGACTACCATCATTTCACTACGGGCCGAATACCAGACCGTCAATATCATCGTCGGCATCATTCTCAACCTCGTGCTAATCTACCTGGTTCTGAAATCGTCGGGCTGGCTGGCTACCCGGCTGGGGCCCGGCGGGCTGGAAGTGCTGCGTAAAATTTTCGGGATCATTCTGTTGGCGATCGCCATCAAGCTTTTCAAAACCAACCTGATTCCCGGTTTTTGAGCGGGTAAAGCTGGGTCATCAACGTAACGATCAGAGTGAATCAGGACAAACGGTCTTTTTCAGGAAAAGTCCGTTTTTTTTATGTTTAGTGCCTGTCGATGAGGTATAAAGTGCCATTTAATACATTAATTTATTAATAAGCGGGCATATTATAAAGTAATAAAAAATATCCAGAAATGTTGGAAATTACTGTACCAAACGAATTAAAATTATAATATTTCCACAAAAACAGTAAAAAATACGGTCAAAGGATTTACTGGCATTCATATTTTATTGTAAAGCCACATTATATTTGCTGAAAGTAAACTAGCAAAACCCCATATACAATTCAATCCACTGTTAACATGGCAAAGTCGAAGTTAGAGTACATTTGGCTCGATGGCTACAAGCCCACCCAAAGCCTGCGTTCCAAAACTAAAATTGAAGGCGATTTTTCGGGGAAACTGGAAGATTGCCCAATGTGGTCGTTCGATGGTTCTTCGACCGAACAGGCACCCGGTGGTTCATCGGACTGCTTGCTGAAGCCGGTGTTTATTTGCCCCGACCCGCAGCGTAAGAATGGCTACCTTGTCATGTGTGAAGTGTTGAACGCAGACGGGACACCGCACGAGTCGAACGGTCGCGCTACGATTGAAGATGATGACAATGACTTCTGGTTCGGCTTCGAACAGGAGTATTTCCTGTGGGACATGAGCATCGACAAGCCGCTGGGTTTCCCGGCCGAAGGCTTTCCCAAACGGCCACAAGGGCCTTATTACTGCTCGGTTGGCGCACAAAATGCCTACGGTCGGTACATCATCGAAGAACACCTGGATGCCTGCCTCGACGCGGGTCTGAATGTAGAAGGGATCAATGCTGAAGTAGCTACGGGGCAGTGGGAATTCCAGATCTTTGCCAAAGGCGCTAAAGAAGCTGGCGACCAGATCTGGGTAGCCCGGTACATCCTGGAGCGTATTGGGGAAAAATACGGTATTTCAATCAACTGGCACTGCAAACCGCTGGGCGCTACCGACTGGAACGGCTCGGGTATGCACGCCAACTTCTCCAACACCACGCTGCGTACGGCGGGTAGCAAAGAAGTATACTCGAAAATCTGCGAAGCGTTCGCTCCGAAAGACGTCATCAAAGCGCACATCGCCGTTTATGGAGCCGACAACGAGCAACGGCTGACCGGTAAGCACGAAACTCAGTCGATCGATCAGTTCTCCTACGGTATTTCGGACCGGGGCGCTTCGATCCGAATTCCGATCGCTACGGTAGAGCGCGGCTGGAAAGGCTGGCTGGAAGACCGTCGCCCTAACTCGGCGGCCGATCCGTATAAAGTAGCGGCTATCATCATCAAAACCGTTAAGTCGGCTGATGTCCTGGAAACGGCGTAAGATAAATTATTCCTGTTTAAAGCCCGATCATGTGAGTGGTCGGGCTTTTTTATTTCCAGTTAAACCTTTCCTGCTTTTTATCTATGTTTGGCTAACTTTTCAACTAAAACCCTGAACCGTATCGATGTTAAATTATCGGTTTAAAGCGCTCGAAATTGCGCAGAATCGTCAGGCTATGCCGGTGGCCGCGCCAACCGAGCGCGTTGGTGATTTTTTCGGCAGCAATACATTCAATAACGAAGTCATGCGGACGCTGCTTTCGCCCGAGGCTTACCTGAAGGTGACCGAAGCGATCAGTACCAATGGGCAGATCGACCGCGCGATCGCCGATGAAGTTTCCGGTGCCATGAAGTCGTGGGCCACCTCGAAGGGAGCCACGCACTACACCCACTGGTTTCAGCCACTAACGGGTGAAACCGCCGAGAAGCACGACGCTTTTTTCGATATCAATATTGACGGCAAAGCCATTGAAAAATTTAAAGGAAGCGCGCTGGTCCAGCAGGAACCTGATGCCTCGTCTTTTCCGAACGGTGGCCTGCGCAACACCTTCGAAGCCCGCGGCTACACGGGCTGGGACCCTTCGTCGCCGGCATTCCTGATGGACAACGGCGCGGGCGGTAAGACCCTGTGCATTCCGTCGGTGTTCATCTCCTATACCGGCGAAGCGCTCGATTACAAAACCCCGCTGCTGAAAGCGCTGAATGCCCTGGATAAAGCTGCTACGGCCGTTTGTCAGTATTTCGACCGCAACATCACCAAAGTTATTCCGACGCTCGGACCCGAGCAGGAGTATTTTGTTGTCGACCGGGCGCTGTTCTACGCCCGTCCGGATCTGGTGCTGGCGGGCCGAACGGTATTTGGCCATCAACCCGCTCGCGGGCAACAGCTTGAAGATCACTACTTTGGTTCGATTCCGCCCCGCGTCAACGCGTTTATGGTCGACTTTGAGTTCGAGTCGATGAAGTTGGGTATACCCGTCCGGACGCGGCACAATGAAGTGGCTCCGGGTCAGTTCGAAGTGGCGCCGACCTTCGAGGAAGTCAACCTATCCATCGATCACAACGCCCTGCTGATGGACCTGATGGAGAAAATTGCGGAAAAGCATAATCTGAAAGTACTCTTTCATGAGAAACCGTTTGCGGGTGTCAATGGCAGCGGCAAGCATAACAACTGGTCGATGGGCACCAATACGGGGGTGAACCTGCTGGCGCCCAGCACCCGGCCCAAAGAAAGCCTGCGCTTTCTGACGTTTCTGGTCAATGTCATCAAGGCGGTTCATGATAATGCCGACCTGCTGCGGGCCAGCATTGCCTCCGCCGGAAACGAACACCGGCTGGGTGCCAACGAAGCCCCGCCCGCTATCGTTTCGATCTTTCTGGGCGAATCGCTGACGCAGGCACTCAACGACCTGGAAACCAAGTCGGAAGTGACGGTCAACAAAGGGGACAATGTCTACTACAAGCTGGGGCTGAACCGCATTCCAAGCCTGATGCGCGACAACACGGACCGGAACCGTACCTCACCCTTTGCGTTTACGGGCAACAAGTTTGAGTTTAGGGCCGTCGGTAGTTCGGCTAACTCGGCTTCGACCATGACCGTGCTGAATGCCATCGTGGCCGATCAGTTGAATAGCTTCAAAATGGACGTGGATGCGCGCCTGGCGCGGGGTGAAAAGAAGGAACTGGCAATTGTCGATATCCTGAAAGAATATTACACCAACACCAAACGGATTCTGTTCGAGGGAAACGGGTATTCGAACGAATGGGTCGAAGAGGCCGCCCGGCGCGGTCTGTCGAACATCAAATCGTCGCCCGAAGCGCTGGGGGTCTATGTGCAGCCCGAGTCACTGGCCTTGTTTGAGCGGACGGGGGTTATGAACCACGCCGAAGTAGAATCCCGCTACGAAATTGAACTCGAAAAGTATATCAAAAACGTGCAGATCGAGTCGCGGGTGATGGGCGACCTGGCGATGAACCACGTCGTTTCGACGGCGATCAAATACCAGAACAACCTGGCCGAGACCGCCCGGAATCTGGTCGAGCTGGGCATGGCCGCGGAAGCCGAACCGATCAAAGACCTCCTGCGTGAAATCTCGACCCGTGTGCTGGTGATCAAGAAAGGCGTAGAGGCTATGACCGAGTCGCGCAAAAAGGCCAACAATATAACCGACACTGCCGAACGGGCCCGGCTTTATGCAACCGAAGTAAAAGACCACTTCGACATTATCCGGTACGAAGTAGATAAACTGGAAGAAATCGTAGATGACGAAGACTGGCCGTTGGTGAAATACCGGGAATTGTTATTCGTCAAATAGGCCCGAATTGATGTTATTTTTCGGACTGAGTGCGGGGCTTTTGCCTGTAATCCGGGGAGAGATCTGTCGCAATCAGTTCGAAAATCACATCAATCCGGCGTATAACAGGTGAATAAAATACCTGATGCGATACTGATACAATAACGGATGCAAGTCTTAGGCGTGTTTTTCACGCCTTTTTTTATGCTCGTTATGTTGCCAATAAAACCTTTTGGCAAACGACCAGCTACACACCCGCCATCAAGTAGAGTACCCTATCCTGGGGTTAGGCTATGTTACAACCTATATATAATAATACCTATTTAAGCCACGATCTGAACATATAAGGTAATCTTTATCCGAAAACGGTATCAGGATAGCTTATTTAACACCTATTACCTACCGCTTAATTAATTTCCGCCGTTTTTTAGGCTATATGTTCGCTAAAAGGTGACGAATATTCAGAAGGGGAGTCTGTATCAGTGAATAGGAAAAAGCACTTTTAACAACTTATTATCTACTCTACCGGAAAAAATCATAGCTACGTCTACGCATATACACCATATTATCAATAGAGCTAATAGATAATATACGACTACGCATCCTTATACCAGCTGGCAGACCGTCTGATACGGTCTGCCAGACCTGAACGATTACCTCTACTCTCCCTCAACTTCAGTTATGTCTCAATACATTCGCTTTTCTTTTCTACCATTTTTCCTGCGAATACCATCCTATGGTTATCCTCTGCTTTGGTTAACCTTGTTTTTTACCATAGCCACTGGATTTCGGGGGCAGGCTCAGTCATTTGATTTTGGAGATGCGCCCGATAGCTACGGCACCCGGCTCAATAGCAATGGCCCCCGTCATATCGGGTTCTCCCGGGTGTATCTGGGCGGTGGGCTGGGAAGCGCCTATGATACAGAACCCGACGGGCAACCCAATAGCCAGGCAGACGGCGACGACACCCACGATCAGTATGGAAATTTGGTCAGTGGGCAGAGCGACGAGGACGGGCTGGTCAAAGAGTTTCCGGCGGTATGTGTGTCGCGGGAAAAATACTCGCTGCAAATTCGGGTATACAATAATTCAGGGCAAAATGCCACGGTAAGCGCCTGGATCGATATTAACAAGAACGGCGTATTCGACCCCAATGAGCGCACGCAGGCGGTGGTGCCAACGACGCCCAATCAGATTCATTACAACGGAACGGACGTTACCCTGGTCTGGACGGGGTTCAGTGGCCAGACAGCCGGGTGGACCTACGCGCGCCTGCGGGTCGCGACGAATCCAGACGAAGTAGCCAATCCGACCGGGCTGGCCAGCGATGGGGAAGTGGAAGATTACCGGGTGCAGATAAAAGATGAATTCGATTTCGGTGACGCGCCGGCATGCTACGGTACGTTCCTGAAAGACAACGGCGCCCGACACATGATCAACAACAACGTCATGCTCCTGGGACCGCTGGATTGCAGCGCCGACGATGATGGGCAGCCGACTACCCTGGCCGACGGCGACGCGGGCGAAAATTCAGTTGGGTTTCCGTACCGCCTGTCGACTGCCAAAACCGTATTCAGCGCTAATGTCAATGTGCTGAATACGTCTGGGGCCGACGCCATGCTGAGCGGCTGGGTGGATTTTAACCGAAATGGCGTTTTTGACGCCAGTGAACGTGCTCAGGCGGTTATCAATCCCGACACGAGAAACGTCGTGCTGACCTGGACGGGCTTGAGCGGCTTAACCGTCGGACGAACGTATGCCCGCTTCCGGGTAGCCACCGATGCGGCCGAAGTAGCCGATCCAACGGGTAGCGCCAGCAACGGCTCGGTTGAAGATTATACGCTGATGATCGAGGAGCCGCAATATGATTTCGGGGATGCCCCCGACAGTTACGGTACCCTGCTGGGCAGCAACGGTGCCCGCCATATCTACAATGACGTATCGACAAAACTTTGCCTGTCGGATGGCTTGATAGCCGGGAATGTCGATGCGGAAGCCGATGGACAGCCCACGGCACAGGCGACCGGCGATGACGCGCTATCGACCGATGGCTTTCCCAGTCCGTTCCGCTTCGACGACGAAACTGGCTTGTGGAAGTCGCCGGTATTGACCACCAGCAGCACGTCGTGCAGTGCCGTACTTTCCCTTCGCAACCAGACCGGAGCTAACGCGACGGTAAGTGGCTGGATCGATATCAACAGGAACGGCGTATTTGATCCCGATGAGCGCGCACAGGCGACGGTTCCGTATAATCAGGATGGGAGCCTGGTGCAGGTGCAACTGTACTGGAATAACCTGACTGGCCTCACGACGGGTACCACGTTTATGCGCTTCCGGGTAGCTTCCAGTGCCGACGAGGTGGCCAATCCGACGGGGGTAGCTAGCGATGGAGAAGTAGAAGATTATACCCTGACGATCGCACCGGGTAACCTCGGACCCATGCCTGTAGACCTGGTCCTGTTCCAGGGGCAGTGGATCGAGCCCAAAGGGAATCAGCTAAACTGGGTGACGGCCTGGGAAAAAGACAACGATCATTTCGACATCCAGCGCAGCAGCGATGCCAAAAGCTTTGAGACCATCGGCCGGGTAGCCGGTAAGGGTACCAGCTCGACGAACCAGTCGTATCAGTACATCGATGAGGAGGGCAAGCAGGCGAATCTGTTCTACTACCGGCTCCGGCAGGTCGATCAGGGTGGTAAAGCAAACTTCTCGCGGATCATTGCCATCCGGCATGATGCCCAGCCGGTGGTGTCGATGACGGTATACCCAAATCCAACGACGGATGTGCTGAACATACGCCTGGATGGCAGTCAGCTTAGCGGTATCCGGATCTATACTATCGCCGGGGTGGAAGTGCTCAGTCAGACGGGAGTTATGGAAACCGTCGATGTGCGGAATCTGCCTTCTGGCGTTTACGTGATCGAGATCCAGACTGCTGGTGGTCAGGTAGTTCGGCAACGGTTCGTCAAACGATAAGCCAATCAGACCCAATCCGATAAAACGCTGCCGTGGTCGACCACGGCAGCGTTTTTTTGTGGAATCAGGGTGGTAACCAACGCCGAAGATTCGCCAAAAACACGCTGATAACCACTCGGATTTGCGCAAAGCGGGGTAACGAAACGAGCGGGAGGGGATTGCCGGTTCTCACAATTTCCATACTTCATTGCTCATTATCCATTAGCTTTGCCCTATGGCAAACTACAAAAACGAAGGGTACGACCCGGAGGAAATCAGTGCACTCAAAGAAGAGTGCCAGCAGGAAGGTAAATCATTCGTTTATGTCGAAGACGATGATTTAGACACCCTGGAGGAAGGGGAATGCGTGCATATCCAGTTTCCGGGCCAGTATCAGGGGCAGGAGGTAATTTTCGATACCCTGGTCTACACCCTGCGGCTTCACCACAGCAGTCTGGTGTATGAAATGGGGGTCGAGCAGGTCCGAAAAACCTACCCGGAATACGTACCCCCGGAGGAGCGGGCCCTCAATTACAAAATCTCGCCCGAGCTGGAAGAAGAGGCCGAAACCGCGCTGACGGAAATCATCGAGGAGATCGAGGAAACCGAGACGATCAAAGTGCAGGAGCACGTCGAAGTAGACCTGGAATCCGACTTCGGCATTGCGCTGGATGTTTGCCTGAATGTCGACGAAATTACCGATGAGGTCATCGAAAACTTCATCCGCCATTTTAAGGCAAATACCCTCTCGCTTGACAACACCCTCTATTCGTTTACCAGCGAAGAAGAAAACTAAAAATAGTGAAGAATGAGGAGTGAAAAGTGAAGAATAGGGTTTAAGTCTTAGACTTTACTCTTCACTTTTCACTTTTCACTCTTCACTCCCTACTATGCAACAACCCGATTCGCTGAATCAGGTGGCGGAATTTCACCGCACCTTTCATGCTCCCGTTTTAGAAACGCCCCAAATTCCGTCGGAAGCCCGTTGCCAGCTGCGGGTTTCGCTCCTGGCCGAAGAGCTCGATGAACTGCGCGAGGCCATTGCCGAAAACGACCTGGTGGCCGTTGCCGACGCGCTCTGCGATTTACAGTACGTGTTGTCGGGGGCCGTGCTGGAATTTGGTCTGGGCGATCGGTTCAAGGCGCTGTTCGATGAGGTGCAGCGCTCCAATATGAGTAAAGCCTGCAAGACCGTGGCCGAAGCCGAAGCGACGGTGGCGCAGTACCAGAACAAAGGGGTTCCGTGTCATTTTATCGAATCGGACGGTAAGTTTCTGGTGTATCGCGATGCGGACCATAAAACCCTCAAAAGCGTGAATTACTCACCCGCCGATTTAGCTTCTCTTCTACCTTAAGCGCTTGAAACAGCAACTTGCCCAGATCGCGCTGGTCGTCAGCGACTACGACGAAGCCATCGCGTTTTATACCCGCAAACTACGGTTCACCCTGATCGAAGACACGCCGATGAGCGAAACCAAACGGTGGGTAGTGGTGGCCCCTCCGGGCTCGGATGGGTGCCGATTGCTGCTGGCCAAAGCGGCTACTGACGAACAGAAAAGCCGGATCGGCAACCAGACCGGCGGTCGGGTCTTTCTGTTTCTGCATACCGACAATTTCGAGCGGGATTATCAGCATCTGCTGGACCAGGAAATTACCATCGTCCGGAAGCCTTCAATAGAACCCTACGGCACCGTGGCCGTTTTCGCCGATTTATACGGCAACCTCTGGGATATGATCGAGCCGGTAAAAAAATAACCTGATCAATCAGGCAACGTCAAATGGAACATTACCAGTTTACCGCCGTGGAGCGCTTCCTGCGCTACGTTCAGATCGATACGCAGTCGGACCCGCAGTCGACAACGAATCCGAGCACGGAAAAACAAAAAGATCTGAGCCGCGTACTGGTTCAGGAACTGCTCGCCATGGGCATTGCAGACGCCGAACTCGACGAGTGGGGGTACGTCTACGCGACCATTCCGGCCAATACCGACAAGGCCAGCGTGCCGACTATCTGTTTCTGTTCGCACGTCGATACCTCGCCCGACGTAACGGGCGCGGGCGTGAAGCCCATGATTCACCCGCGCTGGGACGGTACGGACATTCGCCTTCCCGACGACCCCAGCCAGGTGATCCGCGTCGCCGACCATCCTGATCTGGTGCACCAGCTGGGCAACGACATCATCACCGCCAGTGGTACCACGCTGCTCGGGGCTGACAACAAAGCGGGCGTTGCCGAAATTATGGATGCCGCACATTACCTGCTAACCCATCCGGACGTGAAGCATGGACCGATTCGGCTGTTGTTTACTCCCGACGAAGAAGTGGGCCGGGGCACCGAAAAAGTCGACATGCCGAAGCTGGGCGCTGATTTCGGGTATACCATCGATGGCGAAGCACTTGGCACGCTCGAAGACGAAACATTCTCGGCCGACGCCGTCAGGATCACCATCCATGGCGTCAGCACGCACCCTGGCTTTGCAAAAGGCAAACTCGAAAATGCGCTGAAAATAGCTGCCGATCTCCTGGCGTCGTTGCCTAAAAACGCCCTCTCGCCCGAAACGACCGATGAGAAAGAAGGTTTCGTGCATCCGACGCGTCTGGAAGGAAACCAGGATCAGGCCGTACTCGAATTTATCATCCGCGATTTTACGGTGGTGGGTTTGCAGGAAAAAGAAACGTACCTGCACAACCAGTTGAACGACGTGCTGACCAGTTACCCCGGTTCGTCGGCTCAGTTCGCGGTTAAAGAGCAATATCGCAACATGAAAGAGGTACTGGATCAGCATCCGGCGGTTGTGGAGAACGCCCTCGAAGCCATCCGCCGGGCCGGTCTGTCGGCCGAACGACGCAGCATTCGGGGCGGTACCGATGGCTCCCGGCTGTCGTTCATGGGGCTGCCCTGCCCGAATATTTTTGCGGGCGAACACGCCTTTCATTCGCGGCTGGAATGGGTGTCGGTGCAGGATATGCAGAAGGCCGTCGAGGTGATTGTAAACGTTGCTCAGGTGTGGGAAGAACGTAGCTAAGTTCAGGGCCACAGGCGCACTATGCTGAACATTCGATCCGCTCCATGGGTTGAGCCCTAAAATCTCAACCATTATGGAAAGCGAACTCGAATTACCGGTCGATACTCAGTTAGCATCGCCCTACGACGTAACGCCTGATGTCGCCGGGCTAAAAACCCTGTTTGTCAACGTTTTTTTTATTGGCCAACCCGGCGAGGGCAATCCCTGGGTGCTGGTCGATGCGGGCCTGGCTGGTTATGCCGGATCGATTAAGAAGAAGGCCGAACAGCTCTTTGGCGAAGGTACGCAACCACAGGCCATCGTGTTGACCCACGGCCACGCCGACCATACCGGTTCGCTCAAGACCCTGCTGGAGACATGGGATGTGCCCGTATACGCCCACCGGCTTGAACTGCCGTATCTGCAGGGGAAATCGAGCTACCCACCACCTGATCCAGCCATCGGCGGGGGCGGTATGGCCTATATGTCGTGGATTTTTCCCATCGGTCCCAGCGACTTTGGCGACCGTATTCAGGTGATTGCCGACAATGGGGCCATTCCGGAGCTACCCGACTGGCGGGCCATTCATACGCCCGGCCACGCACCAGGTCATATTTCGCTGTTCCGGGATAAAGACCGGACACTGATTGCCGGGGATGCATTTGTCACCACGAATCAGAATGCGCTGTCGGCCGTGGCAACCCAGCGGGAAGAGTTCCACGGGCCACCGGCCTATTTCACCTGCGACTGGCAGGCCGCCAAACAGTCGGTGCTCAAGCTGAATAACCTCAATCCGCATGCGGCAGGAACCGGACATGGCGTTTCCGTTCATGGGTTGGAACTGGCCCTGGGCCTGAACCGACTGGCACACGAATTTGAAGCCCGGTCTATCCCGTCTGAAGATGGGCGTTACGTCAAACAACCAGCCATCACCGATGAAAACGGCGTTGTCGATATGCCGCCCCCCATCTCGTTCCACGTGGCCCGGACGGCGGCCTGGAGCCTATTGGCGGGGCTGACGCTTTACCTGGTCTGGACTGGCGTTCGCAAAAATGAATAATCAGTAGTCTTCATCGTTTCAAAAAAAAGGCATTCCAATGATCATTGGAATGCCTTTTTTTTGAAGTGTGACGGATGAATCTGTGCTATTTTTGCAAAAATGAATACCTGATGCCCGCTAAAAAGCCAAAATTTTATGTCGTCTGGCAAGGCCGGAAACCTGGTGTATACGATAGCTGGGACGATGCCAAAGTACAGACTGACGGCTTCGCCAAACCCCTCTTCAAAGCATTCGATTCGAAACCGGCGGCTTTAAAAGCCTTCAGCGAAAAGCCCCACATTCATATCGGTCAGGGGCCAAAGCCGGCTGGTAAACAGTCAAAAATAACCGGTTTGGTTGGATCGCCGGTGCAGGATAGCCTGGTTGTCGATGCGGCCTGGAACACGGCTACCGGCGACATGGAATATCAGGGTATTTATCTGGCAACACGCCAGCGGCTTTTTCTGAAGGGGCCCTATGCCGACGGCACCAACAACATTGGTGAGTTTCTGGCTATCGTGCATGCGCTGGCCTTTCTGCACCAACAAGGCAGCAACATACCCGTTTACTCCGACTCCCGCACGGCCATTGGCTGGGTGCAGAAAAAGAAAGCCAACACCAAACTGGAGGAAACAGCCCGCAACGCCGAACTCTTCGACCTGCTCGACCGGGCCGAAACCTGGCTCCGGACGCATAAATACGCCAATCCCGTTCTGAAATGGGAAACTACTGTTTGGGGCGAAAACCCGGCTGACTTCGGCCGGAAATAGAAGCACCGGGTCGATCACTTACACGGGCCGTTTCGGAGAAACTTTGCCCTTTTCGTGCTTAGTGAGCCTACAGGGCAGTATAGTAATCAGAAGCGTAATCCCACTGAGTAAGTAGAAATCGGCCAGTTTTTTGTTTTGCCATAGTTAACGGAATCCAAACTCGGTCTACCCTTCTTCGTCATGTTTTTTCGAACCGTTTTGAGCAGCGGCCTGTATGGGTCAGTAGCCGAAAAGATGGGTACGATAAAACAGTAATTGGCTAAAAGCAGAAGGGCTCGCAGGCACTGAACTACTTTATTCCTACTTATTCCCTTAGTTGTATGAAAAAATCTATTCTTGACCATTTGCGCTACGCTTCACCGGCCGAACCCGTTGGTCAACCGAAGAGTCAGGTGACCGATCGCCGGGATTTCTTCAGGAAAAGCGCACTGGGCGGCCTGTCGCTGGGTATGCTGTTCGATCACCATGCGGAGGCTGAAATGGAGTTTATTACCCAGAAAGTACCCCGCGATTCCAAACCATCGGATTTGAAAATCACCGATATGCGGATCGCCGTATTGCAGGGAGTGCCATTTAGCAGCCCGATTATCCGGATCGACACCAACCAGGGGCTGATTGGCTGGGGGGAGGTGCGCGACGGAGCCAGCGCTAACTACGCCCTCATGCTGAAAAGCCGGATACTGGGTAAAAACCCCTGTAACGTCGAGCAGATTTTCAAAATCATTAAGCAGTTTGGTGGCCACAGCCGGGCGGCCGGTGGCGTTTGCGGGGTTGAGATGGCCCTGTGGGATCTGGCAGGCAAAGCCTACAACGTTCCCGCGTATCAACTGCTGGGTGGCAAATACCGCGATTTTATTCGTCTCTACGCCGACACACCCGAAGCGAATACCTACGAAGGGTTTGCCGAAAACATGAAGAAGCGGAGAGACCAGGGGTACACGTTCCTGAAAATGGACTTCGGGATCGGTATGCTGGCCGATCAGCCCGGCATGCTGGTCAACGCCAACAATTGGAGCGTAAAACAGCAGTGGAATGATCGGGAGGCCGGCAAACTCGGTAACTATGCCAACACCAAGCACCCCTTTACCCGGATTCAGGTGACGAAGAAAGGCCTGGACCGGCTGGCCGAACACGTCGGGAAGGTGCGCGAGATCGTGGGCTATGATACGCCCCTAGCCGCCGACCACTTCGGACATTTCGATGTCAACACCGCCATCCAGATCGGCAAAGCGGTCGAGCCGTTCCGGCTGGCCTGGCTCGAAGACCTCGTCCCCTGGTTCTACACCGACCAGTGGAAACAGATTTCGGATGCCATCGATACACCCACACTGACGGGAGAAGATATTTACCTGAAAGAAGGGTTCATGAAGCTGATCGACGCCAAAGCCATCGATATGATCCACCCGGATCTGGCTACATCGGGCGGGTTGTTGGAAACGAAAAAAATCGGCGATTATGCCGAGGAAAAGGGTATTCCGATGGCTATGCACTTTGCCGGATCGCCCATTTCGATGATGGCGAATGTGCACTGCGCGGCTGCTACCGAAAATTTCGTAGCGCTCGAACACCACGGTGTCGACGTCGTGGGCTGGGAAGATCTGGTGACGGGCATGAAGCCGATCGTGGAAAAAGGGTTCGTCCGCGTACCCGAAAAGCCCGGTCTGGGAGTCGAACTCAATGAAGAAGTTGCCAAAAAATTCCTCCGGAAAGGGGCTACCTGGTTTGCCCCCACCGATACCTGGAATACCAAAGATTCCGCGGACCGCGACTGGAGCTAGAGAATGTCTGAACCGGGATTTATTTGATTATATTGACTGACTATGATTTACCCAAATCCAGACTTTACTTTCTGTTATGGATGTCGTTGATCAGGCTAATCAATAAAATCAGTTAAATCCCGGTTCATGTTTCGTTTCAAACAATTCACCATCCATCAGGATCGCACGGCCATGAAGGTCTGCACCGATGCCTGCGTGCTGGGCGCCTACGCCGACGTGACGACCGGCCGGGTAGAACACATCCTGGATATCGGCACGGGTACCGGACTGCTGGCGCTGATGGCTGCACAACGGAACCTAACGGCCACCGTCGATGCGGTCGAAATTGACGATTCGGCCTACGGTCAGGCTCAAGAAAATATAGCCGCCAGCCCCTTTGCCCCCCGGATCAAGGCGATTCATTCCCGCATTCAGGAAGTAACTGGTCCGACTGTTTACGACCGGATTCTCACGAATCCTCCGTTTTATACCAATCATCTGCGCTCGCCCGACGCGTCCGTGAATCGGGCGCTGCATACCGACGATCTTTCCTTCGGTGACCTGCTGGCTGCCGTTACGCGGTTATTGACACCCGATGGGCAATGGTGGGTGCTGCTGCCGCCCTACGAAACTACAAAGCTAACCGAGCAGGCATCTGTCGTTGGGCTGTTTCCGTTTCATACCCTGTTTCTACGCCATAACACGCGTAAACCGGCCTTCCGGGTGGTGACTGGCTTTTCATGGACGCCAAAGCCAGTCGAAGAAGATAAGCTGACGATCTACGAACTGGACGGCCAGAGTCAGGCGGGCAGTACCTACACCGACGAATTTCGGACACTGCTTCGGGATTTTTACTTAATATTCTAATTCTCTTCCGACCTTTGCGGCTTAAGAATTAATGACGTTCAGATCGCGTTATAGCTACGTGCTAAACTGAACCTCATCAATCAGTACATGACCGAATTACTTCAATTAACCGTTCTGATCCCGCTTTACAACGAAGATGAGTCGTTGCCCGAACTGCACGACTGGATTGTACGGGTCGTGACGGCACAGCCCTACACTTACGAAATTCTGTTTGTCGACGACGGGAGCACCGACACGTCCTGGAGCGTTATCGAGCGACTGGCTGCGGGTAACCCCCATGTGCGCGGCATTCGGTTCAACCGCAATTACGGCAAAACCATGGCGCTGCAAACAGGCTTTCAGGCTGCCCGCGGGCAGGTCGTCATTACGATGGATGCCGATTTGCAGGACAGCCCCGACGAGATTCCGGAACTGTACCGGATGATCACCCAGGAAAACTACGACCTGGTATCGGGCTGGAAACAGAAACGTTTTGATCCGATCACGAAGACGCTGCCCACCAAACTCTTCAACGCGGTTTCGCGCTGGATATCCGGTGTGCAACTGCACGATTTCAACTGTGGGCTAAAAGCTTATAAGCAGAAAGTCGTGAAAGTCATTGCGCCCGCCCTTTATGGCGATATGCACCGCAATCTGCCGATTGTAGCGAACTGGAACGGGTTTCGGCGGATTGGGGAGAAGGCCGTGCAGCACCAGGCCCGCAAATACGGAACCACTAAATTTGGGCTCGAACGCTTTGTCAACGGATTCCTGGACGTGCTTGTTATCGGTTTCGTTCACCGGTTTAGTAAGCGCCCCATGCACTTTTTCGGGACGTTTGGTACCCTGTCGTTCTTCATCGGCTCGGTGCTGGCAATCTGGCTCATTGCCGAAAAATTAATTAATATTTCCAGGGGGGTAAAATTTCGTAATGTTACCGACAACCCGCTGTTCTTTTTAGGGCTGGTAGCGATTATACTGGGCGTACAGCTATTTCTGGCGGGTTTTCTGGGCGAAATGCTGGTACGGCAAAGCCTGAACCGGTCGACGGATCAGCTGGTGGCCGAAAAAGTAGGATTTTTAGAGAAAAATAGCCCGCTACATCAACCAGTTGTGTAGGTTTGCAAATAAAACCGAGCTTTGTCGGTGTATCGGGCCACGGTTCGGAACCGTGGCCCGATACACCGACAAAGCTCGAAAAACAATCAAAATACAACCAGTTTCTTAAATCGAATGAAGAGTAATTTTAAAGCGCATCCCTGGCACGGTATCCCGATCGGTAATGCGGCCCCTCAGGTGGTGACGGCATTCATCGAAATCGTACCGACCGATACCATGAAGTACGAGATCGATAAAGCCACGGGCTATCTGAAAATCGACCGGCCTCAACAATATTCCAACGTATTGCCGGCTCTGTACGGCTTTGTTCCTCAGACCTATTGCGGTGAAGGAATTGCCAAACTGGCCACCGAAAAAGCGGGTAAAATAATCGAAAAAGGTGACGGCGATCCACTCGACATCTGTGTGCTGACCGAGCGCGAAATTACCCACGGCGATATCATCCTGCAGGCCATCCCGATCGGTGGATTCCGGCTGATCGACAAAGGTGAAGCCGACGATAAAATCATTGCCGTACTGAAAGGCGATGCTATGTATGGTCAGTTTACGGAACTGGGCCAACTGCCCGAAGCGGTCGTAAAGCGTCTACGGCATTACTTCCTGACCTACAAAACCCTGCCCGAAGAACCAGCCGTGATGGAACTGGCTAATATTTACGGTCAGGCCGAAGCCTGGGAAGTCATTCAGGCGTCGATCAACGACTACAAACTGATGTAGTGGTGGGTAGGGGTAAGGGTACAGGGCATAGGAAGTAGTAGTTACCCCTTTGCCCTAACCCCTACGCTTTTCAACCATTCGTCCGTAATTTTTACGCATTTAACATTTTTATAGCCTGGAAACCTGCTTCCGGGCTATCTTTGTATATGGCCTGGTAACCAGAGGCCTATTACTCTTTTTTTATTCATGCGACAGTTTCTTAAGTATGTGCTGGCCACGATTGTAGGCCTGCTATTATTTTCATTTATCGGCTTTCTACTGCTGCTGGGCGTAGGCGCTGCCTTATCGTCGTCGGATAGCAAGCCGGTCATCAGCACGAATTCCGTTCTGAAAATTAACCTGGACGAACCCGTAGAAGAGCGGAGCAGCGAGAACCCATTCGGTAATTTAAGTCCCATTCAAACATCGGGAGATGCCATTGGGCTGGTTGAACTCAGAAAGACGCTCCGGGACGCCAAAGAAGACGACAATATCCGTGGTATTTATCTGCGAACCGAAGATCCGGCAGCGGGCTGGGCTTCGCTCGAAGAAATCCGGAATGCCCTGATCGACTTTAAACAATCGAAAAAATTCGTTTATGCCTACGCCGAGTCGATGAACGAAAAAGGCTATTACCTGGCGTCGGTAGCCGATAAGATTTATCTGAATCCTGCCGGTGAACTGGAATGGAACGGCCTCAATGCAGAGCTGACCTTCTTCAAAGGCACCCTCGATAAACTGGGCGTAAAACCCGAAATCTTCCGGGTGGGCGAGTTCAAAAGTGCCATCGAGCCGTTTGTGCGCGAAGACATGAGCGATCCTAACAAGCTCCAGGTGACGTCGTTCCTGAATTCGATCAACGATCACATGCTGGTACGGGTGGCCCAGAGCCGCAACCTGCGGGTCGATTCGCTGAAGTACTACGCTGATAAACTGGTGATTCAGAAACCTTCGGATGCGCTACGGACACACCTGATTACCCACGTTGGCTACGAAGATGAACTGGAAAGCGTGATCCGGAAGCAACTGGGCATCGAAGAGAAAAAGAAAATCAATTATGTATCCCTCGATAAATACGAACGCTCGGAAAGCGACGAAACGGGAGGCAGCGGTTCGAATCGGATTGCCGTAATCATAGCCTCGGGCGATATCCACGGCGGTAAAAACGGGGATAACAGCATCGGTTCCGAAACCATTGCCGAAGAGCTGCGCAAAGCCCGGCTCGACGATAAAGTGAAAGCCATCGTGCTGCGGGTGAACTCGGGTGGCGGCAGCGCCCTGGCCTCCGACGTGATGTACCGCGAAGTGCAACTCGCCAAAAAAGCGAAACCCGTGATCGGCTCCATGTCCGACTATGCGGCTTCGGGAGGCTATTATATGCTGATGGGGTGTAGCAAGATTGTGGCGCAACCCAATACCATTACAGGCTCCATTGGGGTATTCGCGCTCCTGTTCAATACCGAAACCTTCTTCAAAGATAAGCTTGGTGTGACCTACGACCGGGTGAAAACCAACGAAAATGCGGATTTTCCGGCGGCTACACACGAAATGACGCCGTTTCAGAAGCAGGCTATGCAGCGGTCGACCGAGCGAATCTATACGGATTTTACCAGCAAAGCGGCTGCCGGACGAAAGCTGCCGGTCGACAGCATCCGGGCCATCGCGGGCGGGCGCGTCTGGACCGGTAGTCAGGGGAAAGCCATTGGGCTGGTGGATCAACTGGGCGGTCTGGAAGATGCCATCAAGCTGGCGGCTCAGTCGGCGAAGCTTAAAGACGGCGATTACAAACTGAGATATCAGCCCCGAAAAAAGCCTTTTCTGGAGCAGTTTATGAGCTCTTTGTCGGGCAATGAAGAAAGCAAAATTCAGGCTCAACTGGGTGAGCTGGCACCGTATGTAACGTATCTTAAAAAGCTTAAAACGATGGAAGGCATTCAGATGCGGCTGCCCTTCGAGATCGACATTCGATAGTAAAGTTAGGTTTGCCAGTAGTTAGACCCGTGCGATTCCTGAACCGTATGGGTCTTTTTTTTATCTTACGTGCCGTAATTGACTACCGATGCAAACACAACCTGTCCACCTCGATTGGTTCGCCCTGGTTATTCTGCTGGGGATCGCGCAGGGCTTGTTTCTGGGGGTGTTTTTTCTGACCGGTGAGCGGAGGGAGAGGGTTGCCAACCGGTGCCTGGGGCTGTTCATGCTGGCCATATCCGCCATTATAACCGAAATTTTCCTCTGCTACACGAACTACATGTTTGGGCTCCTGGAACTGATCGATTTTTCGGAGCCGTTCAATTTTACGGTAGGGCCCCTGTATTTCTTCTTTGTCTTTGCCCGTATTCATCACCGGCTTCCGCGGGGCTGGGGCTGGCACCTGGTTCCGTTTGGTATCTGGGCCGTTGATTCGATTACCTGGTTTTACCAGCCCATCGAGTTTAAGTACAACTCCTACATCCATGCCTACCATCCGGAACTGGCGTATGTACACTCGGACGATTACATCGCGTCGGACTTTACCCACCTGCGCGATTATGTGACGGAAATGACTCTGCTCAGCTGCCTCATCTACGGAATCTGGGCGGGCCTTGTTGTCTGGCAGATGTACCGACAGACGGGCGGGAATTTCTTTGGGTGGTCGTCGGGGCGGCTCGGTCAGTTGCGTAATCTGACTTTGCTGAATGTTTCCTTTCCGATCGTCATCAGCGTCATCAAGCCGAATTATTACGAAGACCTGGGCGATTACATTCTGGCCTGCTACGTCACCGGAATCATCTACACGACCAGTTACCTGATTATGCGGGGTTCAAACTTTTTCAGCCTTGAGCCGCTCCAGCCCGAAACTGCTGCGGCAGACGTCGATCCGCCGATTCTGGAACCCCGGAAGAAATACGAAAAATCGGCCCTGTCGGAAGAGATCGAAAATGCGGTGCTGGAAAAACTGACGCGCTTGCTCGAAGCCGAAAAACCGTACCTGGAAAGTGATCTGTCGCTACCCAAACTGGCCGACCGACTTGGCACCAGCCCACATCACCTGTCGCAACTGCTCAACGACCGGCTGGGGCAGAATTTCTTCGACTGGCTGGCCACGTACCGCATTGCCGAAGCCAAATGCCTGCTGAACGATCCGGCTACGGCTTACCTGAAAATCGACGAAATTGCGGAGCGGGTCGGTTACAATTCACCCTCGGCTTTTCATACGGCGTTCAAGCGCCTGACGAGTCAGACTCCCGCGCAGTATCGGGCGAAGGGGTTAGGGCAGGGGGCGTAGGGCTCGGGGCAGAGGGTTAGGGGGTTAGGGGCTGGATACAGGGCAGAGGGTGAGGGCATAGGGAACAGTTTATCGGTGAGTTGACTTCGTCCCGGTCGGCGCGAACTTCATTGTTGTCGGCAGATAGGGCTTTAGGGCTATGCAGGGGCCACTTTTGGGCATCAGATCAACCCCTATGCTTATGCGACCTTCTGCATCCCGCGTACCATACCCTACACCCTCTGCCCTGACCCCATCCCCCGGAACCTCCGCCCAACGCCGACACGACCTCGACTGGCTACGGGTCATTGCCATTCTGACCCTGCTGTTTTACCACACCGGCATGATCTACGTTTCCTGGGGCTGGCATATCCAAAGCCCGAAGCACAGCGAACCGATGGAGTTCGTTATGCGCTGGCTTCACCTCTGGCGGATGCCCCTGTTGTTTTTTATTTCGGGTGGTGGTACGTACTTCGCCCTGCGAAACCGCTCGTTGGGAGCCTACGCGGGCGAGCGGTTTCGGCGATTGTTCGTACCACTCGTGTTTGGGATGTTCGTGATTGTACCACCCCAGATTTACATCGAATGGCTGTTCCGCGGCCGATTTGCGGGCAGCTATGGCGAGTTTTATCCCGAAGTGCTCAAGTTTCAGGTATATCAGGAAAAAGGATTGGGAGGGGCCTTCAGCTGGCACCATCTCTGGTTTGTGGCGTACCTGTTTTTGTATTCACTGATCAGCCTTCCGGTGTTCCGCTGGCTGAAGGGCGAAACGGGGCAGCGTTTCATCGACCGAATTGGCCGGCTCATCGCCCGTCCGGGTGGCGCGCTCTGGCTGGTAGTCTTCCTGCTCCTGAACGACGTGATATTAGGTGGCTTCTTTCCTAACGAAACCCATGCGCTCATCAACGACTGGGCGTATTTTATGAAAAACCTGCTGCTGTTCTGGCTGGGGTATGTGCTGATCAGCCGACGAAGCTTCTGGCAAACGTTAACCGACCAACGCCGTCGGTTTCTGGTTGCTACGCTGTTATGCACCCTGGTAATGTACGCAGCCCCGTATATACTGGGCCGTGAGGCCATCTACAGTTCCCGCTGGCTGATTACCCTGTACAGCTTTGACCGGATCGGCGTAACCTGGTTTTCGGTGCTGTCCACGGTGGGCTATGGCTACCGGTATCTGAACCGGAACCCGGTTTGGAACGGTCGCCCGGTCCTGCCGTACCTGAACGAAGCGGTTTATCCGTTTTATATTCTGCATCAGACTGTCATCGTGCTGATCGGTTATTACGTTCTGACCCGAACGCAGGCTGGCGTATACGATGGTTTTCTGCTCGTCAGCTTCTCGTCTTTGCTGGTCTGCGTAGCAATCTACACGTTGCTGATCCGACCGTTTAAACTGACGCGGATGTTATTTGGCCTGAAGGGCTGACTATGTGATTTTTACGTAAAAAGAATGGTGTTTCCAACGGTTTGTCAGTGAATAAAGTCTACTTTAAACACTACATCCATGAGGAAACACTACCAGGTACTGGGAATCCTGTATATAACTTTTTTAGCTGGAATTAAGGTGAATAAAATTTCTGTGCTGAGTTTTGTAACGGCCACTATCGTTAGGTTAAGGAAAATCAATGGCTTATGAAAGCTATTCTATATGTGCTCCTTTTAATTAACTGTTCCCTCTGCCTGGCACAAACTCGTCGGGGAACACACACGATTCAAAGAGAGAGCAATGCTGCAATAAATGAACCAATACTTAGTGGTTCTGTGGTTGAATTAGCCACTAACAAGCCGCTCAGAATGGCTATTGTCAAGATCGATACCACATTAATTTATACCGATACACTTGGGCATTTTCGGTATGCGTTACCTGTTGGAAAATATAGAATACGCGCCGGATTTATTGGCTATTACCTGATTGATTTAGGTAAAATCAGGCTACACAAGGGCGAGCTGGTTCATATTGTATTCCGGGTCAAAGAGGACCTTACACCTTTAATAGACTAATAGTTTAACTGAGCGAATGCACCTATCTGGGTTTAGCGAAGCATAATTCTTTAATTATCTCTTCGGGCCTAAATTTGCTATTACGTCTGAATTCCGTTCGATTATAGCCATGAGTCTCTTTCAGGCCCATTTATCAAGTATGAAAGAGACCTATGGCTCTTTGCTATATAAAGCCCGGTAATCCAACCCTTTGGTCCGGAAGATGGTCCTGAAGGCATCAACACGTCCGTCATGTAAATGTATGCGGTTTTTTACACTAGCGTTTCTGCTTATCGGTTTCGTGCAGTACAGAGGCTTTGGTCAGGCTACCGCGTCGGATAGTTCTTTTGTAGGGGCCGCGCAGGAGCAGGCCGTTCGTCAGTACGAGCGCACCCTGCGGCTTCAGGCACGCGTCTACGAAGGCAACGAATACATCAGCCACGATCCCCGCATAAAAATTCATCCGTATTACCTGATCGACAGCGTACAGATCGGGACCCTCGTTTATAACGACGTGCGGTATCGAGACGTGGGAATGTGGTATGATATCGTACGGGATGAGCTGGTCGTTCAACCGCCCGAAGGCGGGTATCGCCTTCGGCTGCGCACCGAAAAAATTGCCTCGTTTACCCTGGGAAAACACCAGTTTGCCCGCATCGTCGGCGACAGCGTGGCGGGTGTTCGTACGGGTTTCTACGAAATCATCTACGGGGGCAAGGTGAAAGCCCTGGCGAAACGACAGAAAACCATTCACGAAGATCTGTCGAGTGGCACTTACAAGGGCGATTATCTGCCGAAGGATCGGTTCATTGTGCTGAAAGATGGCGCTTTTCACGAAATCAATACAAAACGGGCTTTGTTGAACCTGTTTCCGGACCAGGCGAAGGCGCTGCGAAAATACATACGCACAAACCGCCTGAAGTTCAGGGCCGAACGGCGCGAAGAAGCCATTGCCCGGGTTACACAACGGTATGACGAATTAACGCAGTAATTATGGGGCCACTTTACCGGATTGTTTTTCTGCTTGCGGGATTGATGTGGGCGATGCCAGCCGGCTATGGCCAGGCAACGACCGACAAACCCATCAGCGGGGAATTTACGAACCAGCGATTTACCCAGTTTGTGCAGACTGTCGAGGCCCAGACGCCCTACCGGTTCTTCTACAATCCCGCCGAGGTCGATAGCCTCGTCGTCGATTTAAGAGTCGAGAAACAGTCGCTGTCAGCGGTGCTCAAACAACTGTTTACCGGCAGTAAATTCGCTTTTGCCATCGACCAGCAACAGCGCGTTTACATCACGATCTCCCGGCCCATCCGAACGGAGCTGCCCATTGGGTTTTTCGTGCGCGGATCGAGCGAGTCGGACACCGATTCGACGGGCGCGGCCTACCTGACCGAGAGCCGGAAGAAAATTGTCGAGCCCGAAACGAAACTGTACGAAATCGGAAAACGAACTACACCGATCCGGCCTGGCCGGTCGACCCTCGCCGGGTCGGTGCGAAATGTGGCGTCGGGTGAACCAGTGGTGGGTGCTGCTGTCTACATCGAAAATCCCCGATTAGGCACGGTTACCGATCAATTTGGCTATTATTCCATTACCCTGCCCCGCGGCCGGCACGACCTTAAACTGCGGAGTATTGGCATGAAAGACACCCGTCGCCGGATTGTTCTGTATGCCGACGGTAAGTTCGACATCGACATGGAGGACGACGTCATTGCGCTGAAAGAAGTGGTGATCGAAGCCGAAAAAGATGCCAATATCTCCAGCCTGCAGATGGGGCAGGAGCGGGTCGATATCAAAAGCATCAAGCAGGTACCCACGGCTTTGGGTGAAGCCGATCTGCTGCGGGTTATTCAGACCTTACCGGGGGTGAAAACCGTGGGCGAAAGCTCGACGGGCCTGAACGTCCGTGGGGGCGCTACCGACCAGAACCTGATCCTCTACAACGACGCGACCATTTACAATTCGTCGCACCTGTTCGGGTTTTTCTCAGCTTTCAACCCCGACATGATCAAAAGCGCCGAACTCTACAAAAGCGCCATCCCATCCCGATTTGGGGGGCGGCTATCGTCGGTGCTGGACGTGCAGACGCGCGACGGTAACAAAAAGAAGATCATCGGGTCGGGCGGAATCGGTTTACTGACGGGGCGGCTCACCCTCGAAGGCCCGCTGATCAAGGATAAAACCTCGTTTATCATCGGCGTCCGCTCGACCTACTCCGACTGGTTGCTGAAGCAGTTACAAAACGCATCGTACCAGAAAAGCCAGGCGCAGTTCTATGACCTCAATCTGCACGTTACCCACGATTTCAACGAAAAAAATACGGTGTACCTGACCGGCTACCTGAGCCGTGACCGCTTCCGGCTCAACAGTGATACGGCGTACCGCTATCAGAATCAGGTCGCTACGCTCAAATGGAAACATATTTTCAACAACAAACTATACAGTGTTTACACCGGCAGTTACAGCGGCTATGAATACACCGTTTCGAGCGAGAAGAATCCGGTCAATGCCTATCAGCTGGATTTCGCCATTCACCAGTCGCAGGTAAAAGCCGATTTTAACTTTTACCCAACCAATCAGCACGCGGTCGATTTCGGCATCAGCACAACCCACTATAAACTGTTTCCGGGGAATTTTCAGCCTAAAGGCAGCCAGTCGCTGATCATGCCCGACGTAGTAGCGAACGAGCAGGGGTTGGAAAGTGCGGTGTACATCGGCGACCGCTTCGACGTCAATCAGCGGTTGTCGGTCAGTGGTGGGCTGCGCTATTCGATCTACAACTACCTGGGGCCGCACGCGGTGTATCAGTACGTACCGGGCCTGCCCCGAAGCGTCAACACGATCACCGACACGCTCAATTATGGCCAAAATCAGTTCATTCATACCTACCATGGCCCCGAGTACCGGTTCTCGCTGCGGTATGCGCTGTCGTCGTCCGCGTCGATCAAAGCGAGTTTCAACCGCACCCGGCAGTATATCCAGATGCTGTCGAACACCACCGTAATTTCGCCCACCGACATCTGGAAACTCAGCGACCCGAACATCAAACCGCAGGTGGGCGATCAGTACGCGGTTGGTTTCTACAAAAACAACCGGGTCAATACCATCGAGATGTCGGTTGAAGCGTATTACAAAACCCTGCAGAATCTGCTGGATTACCGGAGTGGGGCCACGCTGATCCTGAATCATCACATCGAAACCGACGTGGTGAACGCCCAGGGGATGGCTTACGGAATCGAGTTTCTGGTGAAAAAAATGACCGGAAAGCTGAACGGCTGGCTGAGTTATACCTACGCCCGGACCCTGCTGCGGACGAACGGAGCGATCGGTTCCGACGTCATCAATAAAGGCGAGTTTTACCCCAGCAACTACGACAAGCCGCACGACCTCACGATGATCGGGAATTACAAGATCAATCGCCGGTTTAGTCTCTCGCTCAATTTTACCTACAGCACTGGTCGGCCGATTACCCTGCCCGTCGCTAAATATACCGTCGACAATGCCCTGCGGCTGTTGTATTCCGAGCGAAACCAGTACCGGATTCCTGACTATTACCGGGCCGACTTTGCGATGAACATCGAAGGAAATCACAAAGTAAAAAAGCTGGCTCACAGTTCCTGGACCATTGCGGTGTATAACCTGACGGGTCGGCATAATTCGTATTCGGTTTATTTCAAATCCGAGAACGGAGTCATCAATGGCTACAAGCTGTCCATATTCGGCGAGCCGATCCCGTCCATTACCTATAATTTCAGATTTTAAGCGCGACAGTATCCACGTATGAAAAACCGGATATACAGACAGGCGATAGGATGGCTTATGACCCTGGCGGTTGGCGGATGCGTCGATCCCTACCGGCCCCCGGAAATTACGGCTCCCGCTTCCTACCTGGTGGTCAATGGCTTTTTCAACAGCGAACCCGGTACCACCTCGACGATCCAGCTAAGCCGGAGCCAGAACCTGACTGACAATAAAGCACCAACCGCCGAAACGAAAGCCAGGGTCACCTTCGAAAGCGGGCACAATGCCATTTATTCCCTGACCGAAGGCAGCGCAGGTGTTTATTCGCTGTCGGGCGTGACTCCCCTGTCGGGCGAAACGTACCGGCTGCACATCCGGACGGCGAAGGGCGCCGATTATTACTCCGAGTATGTGCCGGTCATTACCACGCCCCCCATCGACAGTGTCAGCTGGCACGTGGAGAACGACGGCGTACAGATCAGCGTAAACACCCACGATCCGCGAAACAACACCCGGTATTACCGCTGGGAGTACGATGAAACCTGGGAGTATAACGCGCTATACAACTCGACGTATGAATACATCGGTACGACCCGGCAGATTGAAGGCCGCTCCGAGAGTGTGTTCACCTGCTGGGCAAGTTTCACCTCCAGAAATATTATGACCAGCTCGACGGCCCGGCTCAGCCAGGATATCGTCAGCCAGTATCCACTAACGTTCATCGACGGATCGTCGATCAAACTGGGGAGTCGGTACAGCATCCTGGTGCGGCAGTATGCCCTGAGCCAGGCAGGCTATGATTATTATGATCAACTGGCTAAAATAACCCAGAATATCGGATCGATTTTCGATCCGCAGCCGTCGCAGCTTACGGGGAATATTCAGTCAAAGGCAGACGCTACGGACCTGGTGCTGGGCTTCTTTCGGGTGGGAAGCATCACTACCAAGCGGATTTTTATCAGTAAGTACCAACTGCCTCCCTGGCTTAGCTACACGGGCTATTCGCCTACATCCTGTCCGATCGACACTCTGACGCTGGGTGAGATTCGCGAAACGCCGACGGGGATTATTACGGTTTATGATCGATTCCTATACCTGACTGCGCCCTTCGAGTGCATCGACTGCCGGCTGCACGGAGGAGTTACGAAACGACCCGATTTCTGGTAAATAAACAGTCTTGTGCGATAAAAAACGGCAAATTAAGTCGGTTATGAAACTACAGATCCAGTGTTTCCGGGCAATTCTGCTGCAACTGCTGAGTGCAGCCTGGGCATTCGGTCAGACACCCACGCCAGTCAGTGCGTTAGTGCAACCGTTTGATGCGTATCGTCGGCAGGCGGTGCAGGAAAAACTGTTCGTGCATACCGATCAGGGGTTTTACCTGACCGGCGAAACCCTATGGTTTAAAGTGTATTATGTCGATGGGGCGTTTCATAAACCCATCGATCTTAGTAAGGTAGCTTACCTAGAACTGCTGGATAGAGAAGGAAAAGCCGTTCTGCAGACGAAAATCAGCCTGACCGCTGCCGGGGGAAGCGGCACGTTTTTTCTGCCGTCGTCGGTCAATTCAGGGACTTATCGGCTGCGGGCGTATACGAACTGGATGAAGAATTTCAGCGCGGATTATTTCTTCGAAAAAAGCCTGACGATCATCAATCCCTTCAAACGCTTAGGCCTGCCGCTGCTCCGCGAGCCTTCCGATTACGACATTCAGTTTTTTCCGGAAGGCGGAAATCTGGTGCAGGCGTTACCCAGTAAAGTTGCTTTTAAAGTGGCCGATGAGGCTGGTCGGGGCGTAGCAGTCCAAGGTTGGTTGTTAAATGCCCGGAACGACACCCTCGAGCGCTTTGCGTCCCACAAGTTTGGAATGGGTCATTTCACCCTGACACCCTCGGTCAGCACGACCTACCGGGTGGTGGTTCGGGATGCCGGCGGGCGCACGTTTTCCCGCCCGCTTCCCGCCATTCAGCCGCAGGGGTATGTTATGCACCTGGCGGAAACGGGTGCCGACCAACTAACCGTTACGGTTCGTACGAACCTGTCCACGGCCGCTACGGTGTATCTGCTGGTGCATACCCGACAGGTGATCGACGTGGCGGAAATGCGTTCGATTCAGGGTGAAACTACCTTTCGAATCGAGAAAAAAGCGTTGGGAGAGGGCGTTTCACACCTGACCCTGTTCGATGCCGACCGAAAACCCATCTGCGAACGCCTGTATTTCAAACGACCGGCCAGGCCGCTGACCATCGCCCTGAAAACGGACCGGGCCGACTACCCGTCCCGCACTAAAGTAAGCCTGGAAACCGCAGTACAGGCTGCGGCTGGTAAGCAGGCGGCATTGTCGCTGGCCGTTTATCGACTCGATTCGTTGGGCGATCTGCATTCCGGGAACATCCGTTCCGGGAATATCCATTCGGGGAACATCCTGAGTTATCTGTTGATGACCTCCGACCTGCCGGGGCTAATCGAATCGCCCGACTATTATCTTCAGCCGGAAACCCCAGAGGTTCGGCAGGCAACGGATAACCTCATGCTGACCCACGGCTGGCGTCGATTTCGTTGGGAAGATGTGCTAAAAAATGATGGGAAGGGTTCGTCGACGGCAACGCGGGAATCGTTTTTTCGGTACCTGCCCGAACACAACGGCCCCATGCTGGAGGGTCTGGTTACGGACCCGGTGTCGGAAAAGCCAGTTCGAGGCATCGTCACGTACCTGTCGTCGCCGGGTAAGCTTATTCGACTGGCGGTTTCCCGGAGTGATACGGCCGGCCGGATTCGCTTCGAAATGCAGGATTGTTACGGTCCGCAAAACCTGATGGCGCAGACAAACCCGGCGGATAGCAGCTACCGGATTCGTCTGAACAGTCCCTTTTCCCTTGCTGCACCGTCGGGTCGGCTTCCGGCGCCATCGGTAACAGAGTCGCAGGCAGACCCGCTCCTCCGCCGATCGGTGGCGATGCAGGTGCAGGGCACGTACTGGGGTGACCGGCCGATTCAGTATCGGTATCCGGCCGTCGACAGCACGGCTTTCTACGGTAAAGAGCACGAGAGTTATTTGCTGGATGCATACACGCGCTTTCCGCGGATGGAAGAGGTCCTGCGCGAGTATGTGCTCGGCGTAATGCCCCGGAAAAAACAGGGCCATTTTCAGCTGTACGTTCTGAACTTTCCCTATCGGGCCATTTTCGAAGATTACTCACTGGTCATGATCGATGGGGTACCCGTGTTCGACATGGATAAGGTGATTGAGTTCAGCCCGTTGAAAATCCGGAAGATCGACGTGGTTACGAACCGGTATCTGATGGGCCCCATGATGTTCAACGGCATTATCAACTTCATGACCTACAGGGGGGATCTGGCGGGGTTTCCGCTCGAACCGAACCTGGTGAAGGTAGATTACGAAGGCTTACAGCTTCAGCGGGAGTTTTACGCTCCCCGTTACGATACGGCCCGGCAACTCGAAAGCCGCCTGCCTGACGGCCGTACCCTGCTCTACTGGAATCCGGACCTCGCAACCGACGCCGGCGGGCGGGCCCGAACCGAATTCTATACGTCGGATCAGCCCGGAACCTATTTGGTCGAAGTCAACGGCTTAGCGAAAGACGGAACCGCCGGAAGCCAGCAAATGCTGTTCGAGGTGAAAAACAACCCGAAATGAAAAGCTGACGTACTGCGGACTAAAGTCCGCAGTACGTCAGCTTTTCCAGGCACCCAGTAAACGCCGGATGAGGATGATTTCACCTACGTGATAGGCCGTATGGTCGGCAATGAGCAGAGCTTCGCGTAACAGCGTCTGCCCGTCGCCGTGCGCAAAGGGTGTGAACAAATCCTGTTCAGGATCTGTCAGCAGGGCCGCAAAGGTCTCGCGATCCGTGCGGATCTGTTCCAGTGCCTGCTCCCAGGTAGCCTCATCGGCGGGGGCCGGTTCGGTAGGCCAATATTCGGCGGGCCAGGAGGGCGACTCATGAGAAGGGTCGCGGGAAAATTCGAGAATGTCCCACTGGACAATGCGGATGTGGTCCACCAGTTGCCAGATGCTGTACGGCACTTTGTCGGGCCTGATTCCCCGTAGGTCAGCGGGCAAATCCTTGATAGCCCTATCGAAGGATTGGTGAGCTGACCGGCTGGTCAGTAAAGAAACCAATTGCTTTCGCAGGGCGGTATTCGTGTCGGTAACGGGTTGATCGGAAGAAGCCATGTTGGTTGACGTTTGTGGCCTGTTAGCAGCCAATGTGACAGGGGTTGCGGTTAGATGATTACTTGCTGTACAGGTTCCTGGCCAGAAACTCGTTGCGGAACTTACCCTTCGGGTCGAACTCGCTGACCAGCTTTTTAAAATCCGCCACCTTTTCGTAGCGTGACTGTAACGTAGCTGGAGCCAGGGTGAAAAGTTTGCCCCAGTGCGGCCGGGTCTGAAAGGGAGCCAGTTCCCGTTCGATCATCGGCAACACCCTCCGCACCGAAGCCCAGTCCTGCTTCCAGGTAAAATGAATGGCCAGACTTGGTTGTTTGTAACACGGACTCATCCAGAACGAGTCGGCGTCGATGGTGCGCAGTTCCGAGATGAGCAGGTGTGGACTGATGTGATCCCGTAGCCGCTCGACGGCCAGAATGGCTTCTACCGCGTTTTTGCGGGGTACAAAATATTCCGATTGCAACTCTTTTCCGCTGCTGGGCGTAAATCCCATGCGGAAATGGGGCAGTCGTTCGTACCAGGGTCCTGGAACCCCCATCTGTTCGGTGCAGTTGACGGCCGACAGTTCGGCAATCGGGTGAAGGTTTTTCGTCGCGAGTTTAGCCCCGTAGAATTCGGATTTGGTCTTGTCATCGCTTTTCCCAGCGCGGCTTTTTATCCAGACTTCGTTGATCCGCTTCTTTTGCCAGTCGGTAAACAGACTGACGCTGTAGCCGCCCGATACGATGGCTTCGAAATGGTTTTTGAGTTGATCCAGGGGGAGATTTTCGTACACATACTGCCGCATCTGGTAGGTCGGCTGAATGTCGAGAGTCACTTTGGTAATTGCGCCCAGCGCGCCTAGCCCTACCACGGCCCCCTGGAAGGTCTCGCCGTCTTTGGCGCGGGTAAGCGTGCGCACCTCACCGCTGGCCGTGACGATTTCGAGGGCGGCTACGGCCGTAGCCAGGTTCCCGTTTTTGACCCCCGACCCGTGCGTGGCCGTGGAGCAGGCACCCGCCACCGAAATATGGGGTAAAGATGCCAGGTTATGTAGCGCAAACCCTTTTTTGTCCAGATAGGGGGCCAATTGCCCGTAACTCATGCCGGATCCGAGGGTCACCGTACGCGCTTTGGGATCTAAGTCGATCACCTGATCCATCTCCCGAAGCGATAGGAACTGGTGGGTGCTGTCGGCAATGTTGTTGAAGCAATGACGGGTACCGAGCACTTTTAGCTGACCGTATTTCCTGACGATGGCCTGAGCGGTTTTGAGCGAGTCGGCTTTGTCGAGTTTGTCGGTGCTATATTCCAGGTTGCCCGCCCAGTTTTTCATCTTCTCCCGCGCCATCCAGTCGGACAGGGGAGAAAACACAGGAGCCGCCATAAAGGTCGATGATAGTTTTAAGAACGTTCTTTTTTTCATGGATTTAGGCCTTTATGCGAAACTACTGGTATAATTTGACAATCGCAGGACTTTCCTGAACAAATCCCGGAATCAACGAACGGTCGACGGCTGACCGCTTTTTCAGTACGGCCAGTTTGTCGTCGTCCAAGGGGAGGAACTACCCGAACAATTTGTCCATTTTGTAAGGATCAACTACTTTTGACTAACTGACTTTTGACTGACAACTTTATGACTGCTCTCCGTACCGACTGGACGCGCGCCGAAATTGCCGAAATCTACAATGCTCCTGTGCTGGATCTGATCTACCGGGCTGCTACCGTACATCGGGAGCATCATGACCCGCAGGAAGTTCAGGTTTGTACCCTTTTGTCGGTAAAGACGGGCGGCTGTCCGGAAGACTGTGCGTACTGCCCGCAAGCCGCGCGCTACCATACCGCCGTGAAAACGCATAAGCTCATGGAAGTCGATGAGGTGCTGACGGCGGCCCGGCGAGCAAAAGACACTGGCAGTACCCGGTTTTGCATGGGCGCTGCCTGGCGCGAAGTGCGCGACAATCGCGACTTCGACAAAGTACTCGATATGGTGCAGGGGGTCAATGAATTGGGCCTCGAAGTGTGCTGTACGCTGGGCATGCTGACCGAAAGCCAGGCGCAGAAACTGAAAGACGCGGGGCTCTATGCGTATAACCATAACCTCGATACCAGCGAAGAATTTTACGGCGACATCATCACCACCCGAACCTACGACGACCGGCTGGACACGCTGGGCCACGCCCGGAAAGCGGGTATTTCGGTTTGCTCGGGCGGTATTATCGGGATGGGCGAGTCAGATCAGGACCGGATTGGCATGCTGCACACGCTGGCTACACTGCCCCAGCATCCGGAGTCGGTACCCGTCAATGCGTTGGTGCCTGTAGAGGGTACTCCCCTCGAAGAGCAACCACGGGTATCGGTCTGGGAAATGGTTCGGATGATTGCCACCGCGCGTATCATCATGCCCAAAGCGATGGTTCGCCTGTCGGCCGGGCGGGTTCGGATGAATACCGAAGAGCAGGCACTGTGCTTTCTGGCCGGGGCAAACTCTATTTTTGCGGGCGACAAACTCCTGACTACGCCTAACCCCGACGAAGATGCCGACCAGCAGCTGTTCCAGACGCTGAACATCCGTCCGCGGAAAGCTTTCAAAAACAACGATCAGCCCGCTGTTGTCTTCGAACAAATACCACTTTAGAAGACACGGTTAGTCTACTAACCCCCTGTCATGCAAAAGGGGTGTTGAAACTAGTTTCAACACCCCTTTTGCATGACAGACTTTATTTTGATTACAACCGCTTCACATATTCATTGGCGGAGATCTTCTCGATCAGTACTTCTGTCAGCGACTCAGCCTGCTTCTTCTTCGTTTCGGCGTTGCCTTTGGTTTCGACGGTTACGCTGATGATGTGGTTGTTGTACAGCACGTGCATCGCTCCCGTTGTAGGGTCCCAGAGGGCTTTATCCCCCACGTTGGCTACGGCTTCGTAATTGCCTTTGCTGACGGCTGGTTTCGTGAGGGGCGGAGTGCCGGCCGACACACCAGCGTGGTTCGGGTGCTTGTCGTCGGTATTCGCGTGGGTCGAATCTGCGGCCGACGACTCAGCGTTGGTGCCTTCGGTATGCGGGCCACTGTCGGCTTCCTGGTCCAGAGCCTGTTCGGAAACGGCGGGCAGCGGTTCAGATTTTTTGCCCTGATACATTTTATCGAAGTTGAATTCGGCCTGATAAACGGAAGCGAAAGGGCGTTCACCACCAAAAGCGACGACCACTTTGTTTCCACCCCATTCGAACTCGCAGCCATTCAGCGCGTGAGTTTCTTCCAGCTCGGTCTTTTCGTCCAGACTGAACGTCTCCCGGACATATTCTTCCCCCAGGATGTTACAGGGTTCATCGTAGTTGAAATCAGTCGAAAGCGCCCTTACACCGGTCGGGACTTTGGCATGAATCGGATTGGCCTCCATGTTATTGGCCGGATCGGAAGGGGAACTGGGGCTATTACAGGCAAAACACAGGGCAGGAAAAGCGAGTATCAGTGATTTAAGTTTCATAAGATGTTCTGGGAAAGCCCAAAAATAGCGTTTTCTTAAATACCATGTAATCGGTACGAATGTTTTTGCCCCGGCGTAAAACACCATCCGCTTAAGGCTGAAGACGTTGGCTAGACTAAGAAGAAAGCAGACCAGCCCGCCTGGTGGCAGAAATGTCGGTCCGAAAAAGACTTGTGTATACACGAACCGGGTTCGTTCCGTAGTTTTGCGGTCGAATTGCCGTATTCATGTCTGCTATCGAAACCATACCACTCTCCCCAGGCCGCAGGGTCTATTTTGCTTCTGATTTTCATTTAGGAACCCCTCCGCCCGAGCAGAGTCGTATCCGCGAACGCGCCGTCGTGAACTGGCTGGATACGATCCAACCCACCGCCGAGGTTGTTTTTCTGGTAGGCGATGTGTTTGATTTCTGGTTCGAATACAAGCGGAGTATTCCCAAAGGATTCGTCCGACTGCAGGGGAAACTGGCCGAACTGACCGACGCCGGTACACGGATTGTGCTGTTCACCGGGAACCACGATATGTGGATGAGCGACTATTTTACGCAGGAAATGGGGATTCCGGTTTATCGCCAACCACGTCGCTACGACATTGGCGGCAAGCGGTTTCTGATTGGCCATGGCGATGGGCTCGGCCCCGGCGATTTTGTGTACAAGCGCCTGAAAACCGTCTTCGAAAGCCACCTGGCCCGACAGTTGTTCAGCTGGATCCATCCGGACCTGGGTATCGGACTGGCCCAGGCATGGTCGCGAAAAAGCCGTATCCGTAATCAGGAAAAAGGGGAGGAAGTATTTATGGGCGAAGACCGGGAATGGCTCATGCAGTACTGTCGGGAGGTAGAAGCCAGCCTTCACCACGACTTTTATATTTTCGGGCATCGGCACCTACCCCTCGATCTGGCCGTTTCGCCGACCAGCCGCTACGTAAATCTGGGCGAATGGGTTTATGCCAAAACCTATGCCGAGTTCGACGGAACAGCCCTGGCACTTAAAACCTGGACCACCGACCCGAGGCCGTGAGGGCGGTTACCTGAAGCGGGTTTGCCTAGTTATTATCGTCCTGGAGAATATCTTTCCGCGAGACATTCTCGCGGGGGGCTTTATTCAATTCACTGCGCCATTCCTTATTCTTCAAATCACCACGTTTGACGGAGCGGATGAAGTTCGCCCAGGCAAACGGATTAGTGAAGGAGAACGTTGGCGTCTGGCTGCGCCCAATGACGGATTCGCGGCCGAAAAACTGCTGATTGACGAAGTTCTGGTGGTTGGCCAGGGCGCTCATCGGCATGGTAGCCGCCTGCCGTAGAATGGCCTCTGGGCTGGTATTTTTAGCTAAATTTTCGCGTTCTTTCTCGTCAGGAAGCTTCAGGTTAACGAACGCTTCCTTAAACAATTCTTCCGTTGCGTAGGGATATACCTTAACTTCAGCCAGGGTTTTTACATCCTCCTGCAACGCTACGACAGCCGAGTACGTAAGGTCAGTTAGTCGATTGGGGATGATATGGTACTGGGTTTTAAAGCCCACATAACTGAAGATAATGCTGTCGCCCGGAAAAACCGGTAACGCAAAATAACCGTTCGGGGCAGACAGTACCCCCCGGCCAGCTTTCGGAATATAGATATAAGCGCCGGGCAAAGGCTCATTGGTTTTACCACCCGTCAGAAAACCGGTGAACGTAACCTGCCGCTCCTGGCCCTGGGCCCGTGCCGTAGAAAATAGACCGCCCAGGCTGAGTAAGACCAGAACGAACCCGATTGCCGTCAACGTTTTTTTCATACACCTCCAATCCATACTACAAAGTAAACGAGGAAAAGGCAAGATATGGTTTCGAATACCCGATTTTTAAGAAAGTTTATAATTTGATTCGCTGGTATTGGCCGCATCTGCGTAACCTGCTGAACGGACTTGCCGGAACAAGCCCGTGTCAGGAGAAATGCGCATAGGCGCATCCATCGGGGGTTTATCGCTCGGCGAACCGCCCAGGCTGGTCTCCGGCTTCTGGGCTTCGGTTAAGTGTCAGTGAAATCTGGCCGGCATGGTGCGCATTGTGAAACAGGATATGCGCAAAAAGGCGCATGCGGGATACGGGTCCGAAAAATGGGGTGTCGATGGGGTCGAGCCAGGCTGCGTCGGGTGTGGCTTTAACGTAGGCTTCGAGCCGCCGAAACCCGTCATCGACCAACGAACGGCTGGTGTCGAGGTCGCTTCCCTGTCCCGTATCGGTCTGGCCCATGGTGGTGTTGCCGACGGCGGTGGGTAGGCCAAGAAATAAGCCGAACAGGTTGAGGGTTTCACCGATGTGTCGATAGATAAACCCGATCGATGCCGTCTGGTCGTTTAGCCGTAGGTCGAGCGTGGCTGGGGTAATCCTACTGAAGGCGAACCCGCAGGTTGTTTGGTTCTGGAGTAGCATGTCCAGAAGAAGTTCTTTCTGCATGAACGTTTTTCTACAAAAAGAAGCTTTCGAACCGTTCTACCCGGTTCGGCCCCGAGCGAATGACCGACGAAGGCCCTCCGACGCTTACCCGTCCCGGTTTAGGCGAACAGCTTCAGGAAGGTGATAATAAAAGGAGCCGCCAGCAGCAACCCATCGAACCGATCCAGAAACCCCCCGTGCCCCGGAATGCTGCTGCCTGAATCTTTGATGGCAATACTGCGCTTGAACAAAGATTCGACCAGGTCGCCGTAAGTTCCCGTCACGACAATGATACCACCTACGCAATACCACTGCCAGGGCTTCAGCTCGGGGGCCCAGATGGCCAGTCCCAGCGCGATCAGGGCGGCCGCGAAAGCGCCCCCCAGGGCGCCCTCCCAGGATTTTTTGGGTGATACCCGTTCGAACAGTTTCCGACGACCGAATTTGGTGCCGGCAAAGTAAGCACCGATGTCGCTGGCCCACAGCAGTAGCAAACAACCCGTAATGATCATCGGATGAAAACTTCCTCCCCGCAGTGCCAGGATGATCAGCAGGGCAAACGGCATGGCGACGTATATGATGCCCAGAAACGTGAACCCGATATTGGTAAAGGGCTTCATATCCCGTTTTTTGTACAGCTTGATGAGAAAGATCATCGACGACGCCGGGCAGATCAGAAAATAATGACCCATGCTGATCTGATCGGTTTCAATAAAATACGCCAGTACACAGATCATACAGCCAACGAGCGTACCGTAGGCCGTTAAGGGCTCGAAGCCGTCGAGGCCGAGTAATCGGTAGAATTCACGCTGGGTAAGGGCACTGATGACGCAAAAGAGCAAGGCAAACGTCCAGGCTTCATACCAGATCATAAACATTATAAAAGGAACTCCCACCACCGCAGCAAGCACACGTTGCTGGAGGTTCGTCATGTTAGCTAAACGTTGCTTCATGCTCTAATATCACTTTTGCCAGAATCGCGTCTTTTGCCAGTACGTGGACTTCGCTTTTTCCCCAGCCGATGGTGGGGTAACTGCTGCTTTGTTTGTTTATAACCACGGCTGCGATATCATGTTCGAGCAACAAGGCTTTGGCCAGTTCGGCCCGGTGGGGTAGCGGGGTCGTATAAATGGATTCCCAGGTTTCTTGCATGGTGTCTGTCGGGGTAAAGACGCCCTACGTCGAGACTACGTAAGGGGTCGGTTAAGCTGTTTAAAATAGTACAACAGGCCAGCGGTGAAACCAAAAGCGACCACAGCACCCAGTATGGGAACCGATTCGGTGCTTTCGATATCGATGCCCACCAGTTGCTTCTGGTGCAGATAAACCATCAGTACCGTAAAGCCATTATTGACGAAGTGGGCCAGGATAGGTATCCACAGATTGCCCGACCAGAGATACAGATACCCGAATAAAGCACCCAGTAGCATACGGGGAAAGAAGCCCAGAAACTGGACGTGGATGGCGCTGAACAGGGCGGCCGCCAGCCAGATGCCCACGTGAGGGTTCCCCGTCCAGTAGCTCAGATTTCGTTGCAGAACCCCCCGAAAGAGGGTTTCTTCGCCGATGGCCGGTATTACGGCAATAACCAGCATGGCTACCAGCAATTGCAGGGGCGACTCGAAGGTGGTCAGGTATTTAGTGATGCCTTCCAGGTTTTTCTCCTGGTCGCGAACCCACTGTTCGACGGGAGCCAGGGTTTCGGGCAGGTGCAGGTTCTGATTCCACTCGATGATCAGGCCGTCGAAGGGCATAAAGGCAATAACGATCAGGACGACCAGCCCTAAACCCGTTACGGCCGAAACCGGCCGGGCGTTGAATTGTTGCCAGCTTCGGCGTTCGATGAAGGCCCAGTAGGCCAGCGTAGGTAGCAGAAACGTACCCAGGTGATTGACTGCCTGAAGGATCATCAGTTCGTACCAGCGGCTGGGAGAAGCTGTCGGATGGGCAGCCAGGTCGCTCAGATACACCTGCGCCTGTTCTAAACCGATGCCTTTGCTAAGGGCCAGGAACCCAAACAAAAGCAGCGTACTGACCACGCCCCCCAGAAGCACAAAACCGATGAGCATGATCAGCCCGCCGAGCGTAGGAGGGCGCGATGCCGAGCCTTCCGGTGTGTAAATAGGCTGCATATTTTTGTGAAATTATAAAAAGATATACAACCCGTTGATTAATAGGCGTTTAATAATGGCCTGCTGACGCGATACTGGAATGAACATTGATTTGGCTACGTTGCACACGCAATTTACGACAAAAACCACAAAAGCCGGGCGTTGGCTGTACGGAGGGTAAGACCTGACTATCCGTTGCTGTCGGGCAACCGGCCCTGTAAACGGCTCGTTCGGGCGAAAAGCCCGGCACTTAGAGGGCTCTGACCAGTAGATCCGGAACCGGACGCCATTACTGCCGAGTCAGTTGATCTTAAGCAGGTCGATCTGAAAGATAAGAATCGAATTCGCCGGGATATCCCCCTGTTCCTGGGCACCGTAAGCCAGTGAAGGCGGTAAGTACAGGGTAATGCGGCCACCGGGAGCGATGAGGGGAATGCCTTCCTGCCAACCGACAATCAACTGATTGAGCCCAAAACTGACGTCTTTTCCACTGTCGAAGCTGGTACCGTTCGTCAGATGACCTTCGTAGTTGACGCTGACGTTGGAACAGATGGTAGGCTTTGCTCCGCTGCCGGGGGCCTGAATGGTATAATAAAAGCCTCGTGCATCGGCCGTTGCTTTACTGCCGCTCGACTCGATAAACTGTTTAAGACGGGCAATTTCATCGTCAGGGGCTTTCGTCGTAACAGGCGTTGGTTCACAGGGCGATTGAGTAGCGGACTGGCAACTGACCAGCAGCCAGAAACTGGCTATACCCAGCAGGATGGTCTTCGATAACGTACAAAACATGGCTACAAGGTAGGATTTTTTCACGAGCATGGCCTAATCGTCGTCCTCGTCTCCATCCCCTTTTTTGCCTAACCGAACGAAAGCACCGCGTCGGGGAGCCGGCATCGTACTCGAAGCCCCGCGCACGGTTTGCCAGACAATCTCGCTAAACACCAGATCGTCGATATCGTCGGGGTGAGTCAGGTTGAACAGCGACGAGCGTCTGGAATTCCGATTGACTGCCACATTTTTTTCGGCCAGATCGACACCCGGCTCCTGGGCCTGAAAAGGCGTCGAATCGGCTTTTTTGTTGAAGCAACGCCACATGGGGGTTGCGGCTGCATCGTACTGACTCATCGGTTTAAGCCCCAGAATCAGCTCGATGGTTCGTAACATGCCCGAGGTAGAATACAGGGTGTGATCGACAACACCACGTTTTACCAGACCACCGGCCAGAAAGGCAATCGAGCGGTGGGCATCAACATGATCGGGACCATTCTGAGCATCATCTTCCAATACAAACACCACCGATTCGTTCCAGATCGGGCTTTTGGACAGATGCGCCACCAGGCGACCCACGGCCAGGTCGTTGTCGGCAACGGCTGCGTCGGGCGTGGGTAAGCCGACCCGCGCGCCCGACGTGTGATCATTGCCCAGACGTATCGTGTTGAGCCGGGGTAATGCTTTAGCGGTCACCAGCGAGTCGAAGTCTTTTTCCCAGGCTGCTTCCCGGTCGATGTCCAGGTAACCCAGATTGAACCCCCGGAAACCAGGGCAATAATGTCCCTGCAGGACCTTGTCTTTTGGCTTTTCGTCGGTAAACCAGCCATAACTTCGATAGGGGATACCGGCCCGCTCGCAGTGATTCCAGATGAAGCCATCGCGGGGGTAGGCAATCTCCTTCTGCCCTTCGTAATCATACGTGCCACCCCGACCGCCGTAGCTGGTTACCCAGTTTTTTTCGACGTAATCGTTCGCATAAGCCGCCGATGACCAGTTGTGTCCGTCGGCGCTAACCTCCGCATCCACGTAAAAATTATCCAGTAGTACAAACTGCTTCGCCAGCGCGTGCTGGTTAGGGGTCACTTTTTGCGGAAACAAACAAAGAGCTGCGGCACCGTTTCCTTCTTTCACATCCCCCAGAATCTGGTCGTAGGTCCGGTTTTCCTTGATGATGTAAAACACGTATTTGATGGGCGATGGATCGCCGACCCGCATCGGTACCGGATTCCCGGTTTCCCCTTCCGCCTGACTTTCCTTTGTTTTGGTATAAGGCGTGTTGGCGTAAACCAGTCGCGAATAAGCGGCCAGTATGTCGGCATCGGGGGAATCGATAATCGAGAGCGTACCTTTAAACAGCCCTGCAATGTACTGCACCGGACCAGGGTTGGCCTGCGGATTAGGGCCCACCTGCTGGGGTGTCCGCGTTTTCACGGGGTTAGGCCCTTTGGGGTTCGCTTTCGAAGAGAACCCTTTCCCGTTGGTGACGAAAAGTTTGGAGCCGATCACCTTAACCGCCGTCGGATACCAGCCCGTAGGAATAAATCCACTCGAATGACTATGTCCTTTCCGCGTGACATCGAAAACCGCCAAACAGTTGTTATCGGCGTTGGCGATGTACAGGGTGTTCTCGTCTTCGCTCAGGGCCAGGCCATTAGGGGTAGTGCCGACGGGCGCATCCGGAAAGAGCGATGCCGTGAGGGTTTCGGTTACCTGACGCCGGGCCACGTCGATCAGCGCTACCGTGTTGTCGTTGCCATTTGCCACGAAGAGGTATTTTCCGTCGCGGGTCAGCAGCAGGTCGTTCGGGTTTTTGTTTGTCGCGATTTCGGCCACGTTGGCCTGAGTTTCGGTATTGACAACCAGGATCTTAGCGCCACCCCAGAGTGAGATATAAAGTTCTTTTTTATCCGGCGACAACAGGCAGGTGTAGGCTGCCGACCCAATGTTTATCCGCGAAAGGGTTTTACGGGTTTGCGTATCGACGGTATACAGGGCACTGTCTTCTTTCGTGACGACATACAGGCGATTCCGGGCATCATCGACACACAAACCGGTGGGCGAAATCTTCACCGGCCAGGGTTTTCCTAACACAATGGGCTCATCGGGCACCAGCTTCTGCGCGTCGAGTTTATAGACCAGAATCTTGTTGTCGTTCCCACCCGATGCGTACAGCTTCGTTTCGTCGGCGCTGAACGCCAGCCCCAGATACGCTTTCCCGACTTTAGCGGTGTCGAGAATTTTCTCACTGTTTGCATCCAGCAAGGTAATGCTTTGCGTACTCTGCCCATTGTTCGTAACGGCCAGGTATTTTTTAGTGGGTGAAACGACCAGATTCAGCGGTAAGTCGTCGAGGTCGAGGCTGCGGCCGGGCGGTGTCAGGGCCCAGCCATTCGGTAGCTTGACCCGATTTGCCGATAAGGTTTTATATGTCTCCGTTTCTTCGGATGAGCTAACGGAATTGCTCCGCTGGCAACTGGCTATCGTCATAACCAGTGAAAGGAAAACCAGACCATAACCAACTCGTGTATACCTTGCCATAACAGACTAACTAAGTTGCGTGCGTAGTTGAAAATCAGCTTCGTTTCAATTTCTACTGTAGGCGTCAATCGTCGTCGTCATCGTCCTCTTCGGCGCCTGCCAGTTCGGCCGGATACCGCTTTTTCCCTTTGGCCGTAAACCATAATATGCGGTTGAGCAGGTCGTCGTGCCCCCGGTCGATCAGATGGAAGCCGTGCCGCATCGACTGATTGGCAAACCGCAGCGCTGGTCCTTTCAGGCTCGTTGGAGCCGGATTCATCTCGGCCAGATTGACTCGGTTGGGGAGGCTTTTATACCCAAACGTAAAATTAGGTTTGTCCACAAAACAGTCGAACATCGGCAGGGCCGTTGCATCGATGACGTTCATGGGCGGTAACCCCAGAATCTGCTCAATTGTCCGCACCATCGACGTCTGGTTATAATTGGTGTGAACGGTTTTCTGCAAACGGGAGTAAGGGCTGATGACAAAACCCGTAGTGCGGTACGCCGACACATGGTCCCAACCCGCCTGCGAATCGTCTTCGGTGATGAAAATAACCGTCGACGCGGCAAACCGGCTGTGCGTAACGGCGTCGACAATCCGGCCGACGGCCAGGTCGTTATCCGCTACCATGGCTCTCGGCACCGGAAAGGCGGGATTCATACCAGCCGTATGGTCGTTGGGTAAAGACATCACCATCAGGTTGGGCAGGTCGGCATTCGGGTTCGCGTTCAGTTCGTTTAGCTCCTTAATGAACGCATCGGCCCGCATCTGATCGCTGACGGCTTCGTTGTCGCAACCCGGAAAGTTGGCCGCCAGCAAGGGCCTGACGCGCGAGATGGTCGAGGTGTTGGTATACGAAAACGGTTTGCCTTCCTGCCGCAGTTGATAGAGCTTGCTCCAGTTTTGCTGTTTCTCGTCGAAGTGACAGGTGCAGGCTTCGCCATAAATCCGTACCGTTTTGCCGTGGTCAAGCGCGTTGTTCCAGATCAAGCCTTTTTTGTCGTACACCAGCGCATCATACAGCACGTGCGGGTAGCTACGAAACCAGGCCCGAACGCTCTTTTCGGTATAATCGGTTACCATAGCTGCGCTGGCCCAGTGGTGCCCCTCGGCCGAGGATTTGCCCGATACGTGGTAGTTATCCAGCAACAGATAATCCTGAGCCAGCCGGTGTTGGTTGGGGGTTATACTGTCGCCGAAGATGCACAGGTCGGGCATGCCGTTGCCCTGCGGCACATCCCCCAGAATCTGGTCGTAGGTTCGGTTTTCCTTGATGATGTACAGCACGTGCTTAAAAACTGACGGTTCGCCAATCCGTTCGGGAACGGGCCTGGGCGCAACGTTCGGACGCGGTGCTTGTTCAGTAAGGGCCAGCCGAAACTGAAGGCTTTGCCGTTGTACCTGCTGCGTAAACGTCTGTAACTGGCTCGCATCGGGAAGCGGAATAAACGAAACGGAAGCGAGTTGTCTGTGCGAATTGAATGCTTTGATCTCTTTTCGGGACGGGTTCCGGCCCTGGCTTCCCTGATCGACGGGGTTGGCAACTCGGGCACCGACTGCTTCCAGATTCGTGACGTATAGCTCGTTGTTATTCAGGACGATACCTGACGGATAGGCCTGGGTCGGGATGTAGCCCATGATCTGCGTCGTTCCTGTTCCGGCAGTAGCCAGTTTCTGGCCCAGCCGAACCACACAAACCGCGTTGTCCATACCGTTAGCTACGTAGAGCGTTGTACCCTGCGGGTCAATCGCCAGACCGTTTGGAGTGCTGCCAATGTAGCCGTTTCCCCGGTTGAAGAGCCCAACAAAAACCGAATCCGTTACCTGCTGCGTTCCGGCATCGATGACCGAAACATAATCGCTGTTGCCGTTGGCAACGTAGAGAAATCGACCATCGGGGCTGCTGACGATGGCGTTCGGGTGCAATCCGACGGGTATTTCTTTCTCGGGCTGTCCCTGTTTCAGGTCGATAACCGACACCGTCCCCCGAGCTATCGCCCCTGTTTTTGGATCGACGTAGGCACTTCCCCAGGGCACACCCGCCGTTTCCAGGCCATCGGCCGCATCCGGGACCGGTCCGGCCCAGTTCGTTACGTACGCTTTGCCGTTTAGCAGTGTCAGGCCGTAGGGGGCTACTCCCGTTGGTGTTTTCCAGATCACCTGCTGGTCGCGGACCCGTAGTTTCACCAGTTGATTATTCCCGTTCAGGACCGTGTACAGAAACAACTCCCCGGCTTCTTCTTTGACCACGACTTCGTTCGGCAGTGCGATGACCGCCGGGGCCTGAGCTTCAAAGGGAATAACCCGAACCAGGCGGGCGCGGGTGCCATCCCAGACGGCCTGCATGACGTACGAATTCGGTTTGCCGCGTCCGCCTGCGCTCCAGAAAACAAACGTCGAATCGTGGTGCACGATCGCTTTGATGCCCGAGAACGCACTCATGCTGCCTTTGTAGGGGCCACTCTGGCTATAATCCCAGCGGGAAATGAGTTTACGGCGACCCGCGTCGAAGAAAGCGATACCGAAGCGGTCTTCGACGACCAAAGTTTTTCCATCCGGCAGCATCACCGCGTCCAGGCTGTGGTTTTCCAGGCCCGCGTCGCCAAAACTGACCGATTCACCCGCAGCATCGATGATGCGGTTGTACGGCATCACAAACGGGGATCGGGTCGTATACAGCGTACTGTCATCCAGGGGCATTTTATAGCTGGAAGCGCTGGTGGTTGTCGATTTGGCCGACGAACCGAACCGATGGCACCCCGCCAGCAGGCCAAGGGCCAGAAGAGACATGAAACCGTAGAAGAGGAAGGTATGACGATTCATGCGGTAAAGTAACAACCAAATGCGGCTGTATACTTATCAAAATCGTAACTTAACGAAAGGATTATAGAAGTTGTATTGTAGAAGGGCGAAGGACATGTATAATCGTCCCCTGTAAACGCGGTCGATGGCTTACAGAAGACGATTGTAAAATCAAACAATTATGGTTTCTGGTTCGTTGTCGGCGCATCGGCCTCAATCAGTTGCTGCTCTTTAAGTGCCTGCCAGAACTCCTCCGGAATGCTCTCCTGCAGGGAATCGACGTTTTCTTTTACCTGCTCTGCCGTACGGGCGCCCGGAATGACCGAAACGGCTACGTCGGGGTACAGCGCGAACTGTAGAGAAGCCGTCCGCAAATCAACGCCGTATTGTCCGGCGACAGCCTGGAGACGGTCGCGCTTTTCCAGGTATTCCGGTTTGATCGGTTTTTTGGGGTCATAGTTGTAGCGCTCGCGACCCGACAGGAAACCCGCGTTGAGATTGGAGCCCATCACCAGCGACAGGTTGCGCTCACGGATGGCCGGGAATACGTGCTGGAGCGCATAACTGTGATCGATCAGTGAATACTGGGAGGCCAGCAGAAAAACATCGGGATTGGCCACTTGGATGGTTTTCAGTATCGGTTCCGGACAGTTGACACCCAGGCCCCAGGCTTTAATAACCCCCTCGTCACGTAACTGGCTTAGGGCCGGAAAAGCTCCCTTCTGAGCAATGGCGAACTGCTCGAGCCAGTCGGTTGGCAGCAGTTTATTGTCCGGCGACAGATCATGAACGAAAACGATATCGAGGCTATCGATGCCCAACCGCTGCAGGCTGTCTTCAATAGAGCGCCGGACGCCATCGGCCGTGTAGTCGAAGATAACGTCGTTGGGCGAATGCGCGTGGGGAAAGTAGTCGGCTCCTTTGTTGTGCTTACCGGCCTTCAGTAACTTCCCTACTTTCGACGAAATCAAATACTCCTCGCGTTTCTGATTGTGCAGAAAGTGCCCGTAACGCCGTTCTGCGAGGCCTAGCCCATACCAGGGAGACACATCATAATAGCGGACGCCTGCCTGCCAGGCCGCCTGCAACGTCTGCTGGGCGGCCTCATCCGACACGTACTCAAATTCATTGCCGATGGCAACGCCCCCCAGGCCTATGACTGGAATGTGTTGCTGAGCCCAGCTGGTCGATTCAGATTGAGTTGATAAAGCGCTCATGGTTATTCCGTTGTTTCGTTGAGATGATTACTGACAAAACAACTGAATACGCAGGGAGCTGTTCAGAAGAATCCGTTTATGGGCGGGTAAGCACTGCGCTAACTGACTTACCAACTGGCATTGGTTAATACAAAGCCTGACCAACGGCGTCCGGTTGCTGAAGGCGGATCATTTGGATGGGAAACAGTAACAAAAACGTGGTGCCGACAGCTACCGTACTGGTTACTTCGATCGTGGCGCCCAGTTTCTCGCTCAGCGCTTTCACAATGGAGAGTCCCAGGCCCGATGAGCCCTCATTGTTGGTTGGTTGAGCGGATAATCGCTGGAATCGCTTGAAAAGTTTACGTTGATCCTGGGGGGTGATGCCCGGGCCTTCATCCTGAATGGCAATGCGCAGATGCCGGTCCGTCAGGTCGGTTCGCAGGTAGATGTTCCGGCCAAAGGGCGAAAACTTCAGGGCGTTGCTGAGTAAGTTCTCGATAATTCGAATCAGTGATTTAGGGTCTGAATGCAGCATGACCGGCGAATGCGCATGATCGACATGAATCGATATCTCTTTCTGATAAGCCAGCACCGCAAAGCTGTCGGCAATGGTGTCGAGGAAAGAACGCAGGTCGATATCTTCGGTTGCCAGGGGTTCGGCGGTGCTGGCCAGCTTGTTGAAATAAACGATGCTATCGATCAGATTGAGGCCGCGTTTAATCGTTTTCTGGCCGTGATCAATGCTTTCATTCTGTTCCTCATTCAATGGGCCAATCATTGGAAGGAAGCTGAAAACGAAGCTGATGGTGGATAGAGGAGACTTCAGATCATGGGCAATGACACTAATCAGGCTTTCGATTTCCTCATGGGCTTCGGTAAGCTGCTGGTGTTTGGAGTAGAGCTCCGTAACATCCGTAAACAACCAGATCCGGCCCTTGAAAAAAGACGATGAGATGGGTTTGGTAAACACCGACAGTACTTTGTCTGGAAAGGTCCAGATCCATTCTTTACTGACGAATGCCGGATTATGAATCAGCTCCGAAGCAGTCCGGTTGATAGCCTCTTTATTGAGGGCCTGATTGCGCAGTTGCAGCATGCTCACCGACAAACTGGCGGTAGATGGACGGAAGCCACTGGCCTGTAACTTCAGCAGGTCGAGGGCAGATTGGTTGATCCAGCTGGTATCTTGGGCTTCGTTGATCAGCACGACCGCTTGCGGAACCACGCCAAACAGAAACTGGTATTGCTGCTCTAAGGCAATTTGCTGATAAGACAGGGTACAAATCGATAATTTATCCCCAAAGCGGTATAAGACATTCTCTATTTCGTCTGCTGGGCGGTCAGGCTCTTCTGCCCATCCCACGACAAGCCAGCCTTTAAACGTGTAGTGACTTAATCGGAGCCCGGCGAGGTGACTATGCGCGCCTAATAATCCTTTCAGCGATCGGCGGGGAACAAAGTGGGGCGCCCAGAAAAACGCAGCCGACTGGGTGAGGGTATTGAGCTGGTCAGGATTGAAATACGTAAGAGTCTGTTGGGTGTCGGTGGAAAAAAGCACGGAAGCCGTCCAGTCGTCGCGTTCCTGAAAGAGGTAGCAGCCATCGGCCCCGAGCACTGGCAATAATTCAGTCGCATAAGCCTCCAGAGCCTTTGGCCCCATATCGGCCTGATCAATGGCGCGCAATCGTCTTTCAAGAGTAGCAAAATCGATCATGGTCGTGGCGACTGGGGCCGAACTAATTAAGAAATGGTTTAATTGCCTGAATCACCTGGTGGGCACTACTGATGTGGGGCAGGTGCCCTTCGGTATCCAGAAATGTCAGGATGGCCTGAGGAATGTGTTTTTCCATAAAATACCCCACTTCATGTGGAACGGCCACATCGTCTACCGACTGAATCAGCAGGGTGGGGTGGGGAAGCCGACCGATATCTAACCGGTGATCGGAATGAAAAATAACTTTTGCGATGGCCAGTGCAACATCGGGTCGCATCGCTGAAAGTGTACGCGCAAAGGCATCGGCCAGGTGCGGCCGATCAGGGTTGGCCATAATCATGGGTGCAAACCCGCTGGCCCAGGCATGAAAATTCGTTTCCATCTGGCTAAAAAGAGCACTGAGTACCGCCGTACTGAAGCCACCCGTATAATCCGTCTGGTCGAGGTAGCAGGGAGACGAATTGAGTAAAATGAGCCGGGTAAACCAGTCGGGTTCCTGGATGGCCGCTAAGGCACCCGTCATGCCGCCCGCCGAATGGCCGACGAAGGTAATGTTTTGCAGGTCCAGTTCTTCGAGGATGTCTAATATATCGCTGGCGTACGCATGCAGATCCTTGTATTTCCAGGTGTTAAAAAAAGGCGTTGTGTGCTCATTTGTGCCTACGTAATCAAATAGAACCACTTTATAGTCTTCTGCAAAGGCAGTAGCCACCTCATGCCAGGCTCGCTGATCGGTACCAAATCCGTGCGCAAAGACGATCGTCTTATCCGATAATGCATTGCCGAGAACCTGCACATTGTTTCGGGAGGTGATGGACATGACTAAAATCTATTTTTGTTACTGTTTTATAATAAATGACAATAATAACTAAATAAATTCTCGCTTGCTATTCACCGAATTAAAATTCACCATTTCTGCTGCTCTGCGTGCGTCTAAATCGCCGAATCGATCCTTCACGGCCTGATCAGCCTACTTTCCTTCAGGGTAGGGGTTATTCGGACCGACCAAACGGAAAAGCGATTCGTTGCGAATGTCTTTCGTCTACTAGCGCCCAGACAGGCGGGGAAGCAACATGGGCACGCGCTGCCGATAGCGCTTATACGCATCCCCGAACGTGGCGACCAACTTCCGTTCCTCATAATGAATTCCGATCCGGATGTAAAGCGTAGCGGCCAGTAACAGGAGCAAATGAGCCCAGGTCGGGCTGTCGAGCCACACACCCAGCAAGCTGACAAGAATACCGGTGTATAGAGGATGGCGAACATACCGTAGCAGTCCATGCTGTTGCAGCGTCTGGCTTGGCGCCGATTTGGTCTCTATCGGCCAGCCGACGAATTCAGCCAGGTCATAGCTACTTAATGCAACAATACCGATAAGCAGGCCCAGGCCAACGACTAGTTTTCCTGCTATCGGTATGCCCTGCCAGGAGCTTACATACGAGTGGGGCGTAGCACGGTAAAGCCAAAGTACGGGCAAGACGGTAAGTATGGCTACCAAATTGTAGATCAATCGGTAAAACCGGTGAACTGGCTGAGCCTGCTGGGCGATTTTGCGTTTGAGCCACCCGGATGCCGTCGCACTATGGATGACTCCAAAGGCAACGCAGCTTAAAAGTAAGTATATGTAGATCATCCTGGCCGTGAGTGTCGAAGCCCCTGTCAGAATAAATGGGCTGGATTAACGAATGTAAGTATGTATTCCGCATACTTACCCAATAGCTTTATCGAACGGAAACTGCCGATAAATCCGAATGTCAACAAGGTCTGATCCTGTGACTGAATGCGTTATCGACAAGTGCTACTCCCTGACCAATTCTGGTAACGTTTTTTCTGATGAGCTCCTGAAGAGCAATCGATCCAGGCCTGGATCGATCACTAACTGTGGAACAAATCGGGCAATTATACCACATACTTGAGTATAAATACCTACATAATATATCGACTTATAAGTATATATACAGAATTGAACTGCCTGTCGATCAATAATTTAATCGGTAGCGCTAATTCCTGGCATTATTTTCCCCACCAATCTTTTGTACAACACAGGTAATATTAAGCACAGCACTACTATGCATTTTCAACGAAGAACGCAGCCTCAGGACTATCTTACGGAGCAACCTTATTTGTCGGGTTTATTGACCGGATTGATTGCCGGTCTGGCCGTTGGCTTTCTATTCGCTCCCCGGTCTGGTAAAGAACTCCGCAAACAAATTGCTGGCACGGTAAGCGATCAGACCAAAGAAGTTCGGCATCAATGGGACAAAACGAAGGCGCAGGCCAAAGAAACCGTCAATAACATCAAGACTAACGTGGGCTTGGCCACCGACAAGGTAGAGGATGAGTTTAATGTGTATGTCGATAAAGCGACGAAAGAAGCCAGAAAAGCGGAGGAAGAGGCTGACAAAGCAGTAAAAGAAGCCGGTCGCCTGGCCGACGAAGCAAAGTCGGCGATCGGTAAATTTAGGGACACCGATAAGATCGGCTAGCAAATCGCTGACTCGTGTCAGCTCATTCTGATTTACTCAACGACCATGAAAGAATCCCCGTTTCATGCCGATTCGGGGATTCGCTTTTTTCTCCCTGGCCCACCGCCGACTTTTCTACAAACATCGTTAGTCCCCTATGCAATGAAACTATCCGTTTTACACGTAGCACTCCTCGGGTTGTGCGCAGGCATCCCATCGTTGACCTGCGGTCAGGACTCGCTTTCTGTGGGTACGAAAGCGACTTATCAGGACCAGGCCAGGCATACGGTGTTTATAGGCTTGCAGGTTCCGTTGAACTACACGGCTGGGTATCGCTTCCGGATCAACCGGCGGGTATCCCTGCAAGCGCAGGGTGGCCTGATTGCCACTCCTTTCGATCGCTATACCCTCAAGCTCCTGGAGGGCTTTGGCTTAGACCCCAACCTGAGCCGCGTCATCGACCGGTCGTTCCGGCAGGGTAGTTCGGCTGGTCTGGGTATTACCGTGCATGCTAATTCGCCCTGGTATGGTACCCTGTTCGGCCAGTATGTTCACTTCTCGGCGGGACCCATCACCCCGGCTGATGGCCTGAGTGTTTATTTCAAACAGGACTTTTCTGGCTTTGGCCTGCTCGATTCCCCCACCTTTGTCTTCAACCTGCAATCAAATCTCTGGATTACCGGCATCCGGCTGGGGCGGGCGTTCCGGTTCGGCGATTCCCGTTTCGGACTTAACACTGAGTTAGGCCTGGGCAAGATTATAACCACTCACAACACCTTTTCGTCTAACCGACCCGGTATAGACGGGCTGGGCTTGACCCAGCGGCTATATACCGACCTGGATAACGAAATAGACACCAAACTCCGACAGCACGGTTTTTTGCCCACGCTCAACGTGCTGCTTACCTATCGGCTGCGTTAGCCGACCCGATACCCTCTCTTACTCGTCAGATCATGCGACAACTAGTCAGGCTGGTTCTTCTGGCCACCCCCGTTCTATTTTCCCAGTGCGGAATCAATCGGCAGGTTCAACAGGCAAAAGGGTTGAGCAAAAGCCAATACGCCATTCATTCGGCCGACAGCGTTACCATCGCCGGTTACGACATTCAGGAGTTTAAAGACATTCGTCAACTGGAAGATATCAGCCCCCTCAATTACCCCAGAATTGCGGCCGGACTGCTTGGAAAAGACATTCCTTTTCACGCAAACGTAAACCTGGAGATCGTTAATCCAACCCAGGACACGGCGGCCATCAATCAGTTCGACTACCGCTTGTTGCTGGCTGGGAACGAACTGGCCACCGGCACTGTCGATCGGCGGGTGGCGGTACCACCCGGTGGAGGAAAGGTACTGGTGGCCATCCCAGTAAATGCCAATGCGTATGGGCTGGTTGCCAGTTCGGCAACCCGGACTGCTTTCGTCGATTTGATCCGCAGTCTGGCGGGCAGCAGCCAGGTCACGCCTTCCCGCATTACCCTCAAGATCAGGCCCACCCTGACGCTGGGTAACAAACAGGTCAAATACCCGGGATATATCGATATTTATAAAGAAGTCACTCGGGATATGCTTCTGTCGAACCGGAAACCTACTCCATGACGCATCCAGCAAAGCTGGGTAGCCGTGTGGCGCCAAGGTAACCCTGACCGGGACCAAACGTACAGGAATCGAAATAAACCGGCCTTTCGACCAGGCTCTTGCTTGTAGGCGGTTTAGATGATTACTTTACTTTATGCGCTCCTTTTTCATTCGTTTTTTGCTGGTCTGTAGTTTAGTGCAGTTTGGTCTGAACTGGGCTGTGCTTTCACAGCCGGGCTGGCCATGCTTTTTGCCGACTCGACCCATAATAAAGCTGGTTTCTCTCCCGCCGGGAGGTGCTCTGGCAAAACGCTGTGCCCCATTTAGGCGGGCAGTAAAGGCAAGCTTCTAAAAAAGTACATTTTCGACCGGCTGTATGCGTTCGGGTAAGTCCGATTCTCCCAGCATGTCTCTCAGGTCGATCTCGATGGTTCGAACGATACTTTGAATCGGTACGTCGTTGATCATGCCTTCAAACGGATTTTCGCTGTAGTCGCCGGTATATTCCATCAGCGAAAACACCCACGATACTACCAGATTAAAAGGGAGCAGCAGCCAGATCAGTTCGGGGCCATTCGCTTCGAATTCTTTCAGCATACCGAAGGGAAGCAAAAACGTAAAAATGAGAATGAAGATAGCGCTCGAGGTTGCGTACTGCCGGGGTAAGGGCGAGTTCTTGATTCGTTCGCTCCGGCCTTGTTCGGTGTAAAGTTCGCTGATGATATTCTGTAAGGCGATGTGGCCGAAGTCGTTCAGCAACCCCCGGCTTTTGAGATCGGCCAGGTGCTGCGATTGCCGGTCGAGCAGTTGAGTCGCCTTATTTTTCTTCGTATCGATCCAGGCCAGTTCCTCGCTGCTCAGACAGCGGGCGGCTTCTTCTTCAAATGAAGAAAAGTCAATCCGCTGCCGAAAATAATTACGCTGCCGGATACTGTCTATTTGCTGGTGCTCCCAGGAAGTGCGTTGCCACATCGCGTGCTTCAACGCATAAAGCCAGGCTAAATGCCGATAAAGAAGCGTGCGGACCTCAGCATTTGCCGCTTCCTGCGTGGCCGTTACGCTGGCATTGTCGGGCCGAATGAAAGCCCGGCTGGTTGTCCCGAACGAGCGGCTGCTGTTGATAATGCCGCCCCAAACTTTACGGGCTTCCCAACTGCGGTCGTACGACTGGTTATTTTTAAAGCCTACATAAAAGGCCACCGCCGTACCGATCAGCGAGACCGGTAGCCAGGGAACGGCAACCCATTTCCAGCCCAGATAATCGTAGGAGAGTAAGGCGATCAGACCCGTAAAAAGCGACCAGAGGATGAGCCGCCAACTGATAAAATAGATGATGCTGAAATTGAAGTAGTGTTTTACGTACATACTGCTGACGGGTAGGTAAGTGAACGAGATGTTGGGGTGATCAGTAAGCCAGCGGGTTATCGTCTGTAGTGCCGGTCATTAACGCCTAAAAATAGACCAATAATCTGGATGACGTTACTGGATTCGTGAAATTCACGCTTTAGCTTCCTGGCTCATAGCGGGCAAAACTAAAAACCTTCCGGGTGCAGCTTTTCGCTGAAAAAATCGTCTCTGGAGAAAGTGTTCTCTATTGATGAAACTCTACGTATTGACCTTCCTGGGCCTTTTTGCTGGCGCAACTCAGGCGCAAACCGCGCTTATTCGCAGCCATATTGAAACCACCTTTAAGGAAACGACCGACAAACCTCAGGTTTTGCTACTGGGGCTGTTCCACTTTGCGGGCGAACAACTCGACGCCAGCACCACACCGAACAACCTGCGGGTAGACATGATGAGCCCCGCTCGTCAACGGCAAATCCAGGCGTTAATCAGCCAACTGGCTAAATTCAAACCGACCAAGATCGCCGTTGAAGCCTCGCCCCGATCCAAACCCTACATTGATTCAGTTTACCGGGCTTATTGCGCCGGTCAGTTTTTTGGCGACAAGCGGGTAAAAGCTAGCGACGAACTTTATCAGCTGGCTTTCCCCTTAGCGAAACGACTGGGGCTTACGGAGCTATTTCCTGTTGATGCTCAGCCGTTTCGCATTCATTTTGATCCGGCAGATTCGCTCGTGGTGTACAGTAAGTACGAAGGACAACAGGATTCTACGCTTGCTGACTGGGACGAGCGGTATACCCGATACGCCTTACAGCAGGATTCCCTGAAATATGGTTCGACCCTGAATCAATTTCTTACTTTTTTGAATGCCGACAAAACCCAGGCCCGAAGCATTGGCCGTTGGCTGGTGCCAACCAAACGGGGTACGAATCTGGAACCTGTTGGCGCCGATCGCTTCATCTCCCGGTACTACAACCGGAATATTCGCATTTTTTCGAATGTACAGCGGATTGTCAGCAACCCCACCGATCGAATTTTAGTCCTGTATGGAAATACCCACATGTACCTATTGAAGCACCTTTTCCAGGCCAGCCCCGAGTTTACGCTTATACCGGTTTTGCCCTATTTAAAAGACTGAGCGACTGCATCGGGGAACCATTTTGGGCTCTTGATTGTGCTAAAACAGCAAATAGCGCGTAAGTTGTCAGTCGCTACGCGTCAGAAATCGTCATTCGTTGTTTACGTAGCTATACATGACGATTTCTGACGCGTAGCAACTGACCCCAACATGATTATGGTTACGATTGGTACGATACAACTGCCGGAGTTTCCGTTGCTGCTGGCTCCCATGGAAGACGTCAGTGATCCGCCGTTTCGGGCGGTCTGCAAGGCCAATGGCGCTGATCTGATGTATACCGAATTCATTTCGTCGGAGGGGCTCATCCGCGATGCCGCCAAGAGCGTACAGAAGCTGGATATTTTCGAATATGAACGACCCATCGGTATTCAGCTGTTTGGCTCCGACGTAGAGACGATGGGCGAGTGCGCCCGCATTGCCAGCCGCGCACAACCCGACCTGATCGATATCAACTACGGCTGCCCGGTCAAAAACGTGGCCTGTCGGGGGGCAGGGGCCGCTCTGTTGCAGGACATCCCGAAGATGGTTCGGATGACCGAAGCCGTCGTGAAAGCTACGCACCTGCCCGTTACGGTAAAAACCCGGCTGGGCTGGGACGAACACACCAAAAACATCGGCGAAGTGGCCGAGCGATTGCAGGACATCGGTATCAAAGCCCTGACGGTACACGGCCGGACACGGGTGCAGATGTACAAAGGCGAAGCTGACTGGACTCTGATCGGAAGGATCAAGGAAAACCCACGGATACAAATCCCGATTTTTGGCAACGGAGATATCGACTCACCGGAAAAAGCACTCGAATACAAAAACCGGTACGGTGTAGACGGGGTCATGATTGGCCGGGCCAGCATCGGTTACCCCTGGATTTTCAACGAGATCAAGCATTTTGTTCAAACGGGGGAGCATTTGCTCCCGCCAACCGTTGCCGATCGGGTCGCCGTTTGTCGGCAACACCTCGATTTTTCTATCCGCTGGAAAGGAGAAATCGTGGGTTTGTTTGAAATGCGACGCCATTACGCCACGTATTTCAAAGGCTTGCCCGATTTCAAACCCTACCGGATGCGCCTGGTTACGTCCGATTCTTACAACGAGGTGAGCGCTATTCTGACAGAAATTGGGGAAAATTACCTGGTCGAGCTTGTTTAGTGTTGGCGGATGGCTAATTTTCAACCGCTTTTCACCTGGTCTCCTCACGAATCCTCATGTACAGCGCAGCGCTAGCCGATCAGTCCTTTACCGTCGACTTTACCCCCGAAGGGCCCCGGCTCAACGGCGAACCGTTTGCCTGGGACCTGGTCAGGCTCTCCGACCGGACGTTTCATGTGCTGCACCAGAATCGTTCCTACGCGGCTGAAGTCCTGGCCCTGAATGCGACTGAGAAAACCGTCAGCCTGAAAATAAATGGCCATATTCATCAGGTAAGCCTGAAAGATCGCTTCGACCTGCTGCTCGAAAAAATGGGCATGAGCAATGCGGCCCAGGCAAAAGTCAACGACCTGAAAGCCCCTATGCCGGGTCTGATCGTGGGAATCGGCGTGCAGCCCGGCGACGTGGTCCATAAAGGCGACAGCCTGCTGATTCTGGAAGCCATGAAGATGGAAAACGTACTGAAAGCCACCGGCGACGGAACCGTCAAAACCATCCGCGTAACCAAAGGGGAGCGGGTCGAGAAAGGGCAGGTGCTGGTAGATTTTGCCTAGCCTCCGGCTTTTAGGATAACCGTGCCGGATCGTTCAGCTATGGCTAAATTCATTCCCGATGTGCCCGTTACCTACCCGACGTCATTTTCTGAAACAAACCGCTGTGGCGGCTGGTGCGTTGCCGCTCTTATCCCTGCCCGAGCCCAGTAGCCGGAGCGCAGCTGAGTTACCCAAAATTCATATTTTCTCGAAGCACCTGCAGTTTCTGAACTATGCCGATATGGCCGATGCCGCGGTCAGCATGGGCTTCGATGGCGTCGATCTGACGGTCCGGCCGGATGGGCACGTGAAGCCCGCGCGGGTGGAGGACGAGTTACCGAAAGCGGCCGAAGCGCTCAAAAAAGCCGGTCTGTCCCCAAATCTGATGACCACAACTGTGGGCGACGCAAAAGACGCCGTCGACAGCCGAGTACTGACGACAGCCGCCAGACTCGGGTTTCAGGCGTACCGGATGAAGTGGTATCAATACGACCCGAAGCAATCGATTCCCGAAGCGATATTGGGATTCCAGCGGCAGCTTCAGACGCTGGGCGAGCTAAACAAAACCCTGAAACTGACCGGCTGCTACCAGAACCATGCCGGCGTACTGGTCGGCTCGTCGGTCTGGGAAATCTGGGAGATCCTGAAAACGGCGGACAAAACCCACACGGGCGTTCAGTACGACATCCGGCACGCGACGGTGGAAGGCGGAGAGTCCTGGCCGACGGGGCTACAGCTGGTGTTGCCGCAAATAAAATCGATCACGATAAAAGATTTTTACTGGGCCAACAAAGGGGGCAAGTGGGTGGTGCAGGATGTACCGCTCGGAGAAGGCATGGTGGATTTTAACGCGTACTTTAGTTTGTTGAAACAAAGTAACTTACGGGTTCCTATCACCCTGCACATCGAGTATCCGGCGGGTGGGGCAGAGCACGGCGCCACCAAACTATCGATCCCGCAACAGGACGTTTTTGCGGCTATGAAACGCGATTTGCAGTGGCTCAAGCAGCGCTGGAACTCGGTCTGATGGGTTGTCTTGCTGGCGGGCCCCTTTCCTGCTCCTGGCTTTTTCGCTATCTTTGTCGGCAAAACTTCCCTTCATGACATCACAAACAAAGTACAAACGCATCCTGCTCAAACTGAGTGGGGAGGCTTTGGCAGGCCCCACCGGTTACAACATCGATCCCGTCGTTTTAGAACAGTACAGCCAGGAAATCAGACAAGTGGTGGATCTGGGCGTCCAGGTAGCCATCGTTATCGGCGGAGGGAATATCTTCCGGGGTGTTTCGGGCGAGCGGTCGGGCATCGACCGGGTACAGGGTGATTACATGGGTATGCTGGCAACGGTCATCAACGCCATGGCGATCCAGAGTTCGCTCGAAAAACACGGCATGTATACCCGCGTGATGTCAGCCATTAAAATGGAGCAGGTCTGCGAACCCTACGTACGTCGGCGGGCCGTCCGCCATCTCGAAAAAAACCGGGTAGTCATTTTCGGCGCCGGAACCGGAAATCCGTATTTCACTACCGATTCGACGGCGGCACTGCGGGCTATCGAAGTAGAAGCCGACGTGGTGCTGAAAGGCACGAAAGTCGACGGTGTCTACACCGCAGATCCGATGAAAGACAAAACCGCCGAGCGGTATACGACCATCACCTTCGAGGACGTTTACGAAAAGAAACTGAGCGTAATGGACCTGACGGCGTTCACGCTTTGCCAGGAAAACAATTTGCCGATCATTGTCTTTAATATGAATGATCAGGGCAGCCTGCTCAAGATCGTTCAGGGCGACGACAAGGTTGGCACCCTGATTACGACGAAATTACCCTAGCTTAACCGTTTACGGACTGCGGCCGCTGACGCGCCCGTTCGCCGAATCCTGAAAACTATAAAAGAATGGAAGAGATCGAGCTATTTCTCGACGATGCAAAGGATACGATGGAGAAGGCCCTCAAACACTTGGCCATCGAACTAACTAAAATTCGGGCCGGCAAGGCCAACGTCGGCATGCTCGACGGGATTCAGGTCGAATATTACGGTATGATGTCGCCCCTGAACACGGTAGCTGCCATTTCGACGCCCGACGCTCGCACCATTGTCATCAAACCCTTCGAAAAGAAAATCATCGGCGACGTTGAGAAAGCTATCCGTAACTCCAATCTGGGGCTGTCTCCAAACAACGACGGTGAACTCATCCGGCTCAGCATTCCCCCGCTCACCGAAGAGCGTCGGCGCGACCTGGTGAAGAAAGTGAAACAGGAGGTCGAAACGGCAAAAGTAAACGTTCGGAACATCCGGAAAGATACCAACGACGACATCCGTAAGCTGGTGAAAGATGGCGTGTCGGAAGATGCAGTAAAAATGGGCGAAGAGCGGGTGCAGAAACTGACCGATGCTTTCATTGCCCGGATCGACGACACATTTGTTGCCAAAGAGAAAGATATTCTGTCGGTGTAAATGACAGGCATAACCAAATGACAGGAGGCATGAAGCGCACAAAAGGGATCATCCTGATTGCCCTGGGCTTGCTGGCCTGCGAAGGGGGCAGTTTCAAGAAAAAAGATTGCCAGACCTGCGTGACCGAAACGTTCGGACAGCAGGGACAGACCAACCGTATCGAGAATAAAGTCTGCGGTAAAGACGAGGTGGGTGCGTTTATCATCGCCAATACTACCCGCAACGCCAGCACGACGGTCGTAACGACCTGCCAGTGAGCCGCCAGACTAAATGTTCCTATACAGAAAATGACCCCAAAGCCGTTCATGTTTCGACGTGACCGGCTTTTTTTATGGATGTAACACGGGTGGGAAATCCGCTAGTTGGTTACCGATAAAGCGGGTTCCTACCCACGATCCCAGTCTTCATGAATAAACTTGCTGCTACACTTTTCAATACGTGCTGGATCTTGCTGCTGACCGGCTTAGTTCAGGCACAAACTGTCCGCTATAAATTGGCGCCGGGACCGGATAACACCCAGGTTATCAGCCGCGAATCGACGCCAGGCTCGAATCGCTTCGACCAGGTTATCGGTAAACTGCCCTCCGATGCCGTGCAGGGACGGTCGGCTGGCCGACTGATGTTGCCCTACGCGCCCGAACCCAAAGGGCAGATCAACATGACCCAGTTCGGAACGGGGAAATATTACTCGCCGAACTTTCATTTCTGCCTCGACATGCTGGGCAACAAGTCCGTCAACGAGCGGAAAGCGGTCGGGATCAACACATTCACGAGCTGGTCGGTGAAACCAGAACACAAATCGCAGCTGGCCTACGGCGATGAGATGGTGTACCTCACCGAAAACTTTCTGGGGCCGGTGCGCAACGCCGGGTTCTACTTCAGTACGTTGCAGGAATTTTTTAACTTCGCCTGGGGGGCGGTTCCGGCTCTGGGCTATGGCGATTTGACGAACGCCAAATTCCTGGTTTTCGACATCGAAAGCAGCCTCTGGCTGAACGCCGGCAACAACGAAGAGGGGCCGTTGCCGGGCTGGCGAGACGCCGGCTATTTCTCTAAGCAGGGAAGCAGCAATGGCAACTGGAACGAGGTGAAAAAGAAACCGATTCGGCTGGAAGGGTCGAAGGAAACGATTACCCTGGAGCAACTGGCGGCCCGCGGGCAGGATACATGGATGCTCGAAATGTATACCCGGCGGGCCAATCGGCTGGCGCTGCTTCAGGAAATCGCCCGCCGGAAAGGCAAACCTGGTACAAAAGTGGCCGAAGGGTCGTCGATGTTTCAGGGCGAGCCGCGTGTCGATTTTGAAAAAGGAACCAACCTGTTTTTTGAAGGCAACTGCAACGTCGCCAACATCGGGGGCGACAGTCAGGGAAACATTACGTTCAATAAACCTGGTGGAGGCACGATCTCTTTCCGGCTGAACGGTAGCTTTTACGCGCACGAAGATTTTAACCAGGCTTACTGGTATCGCTTCGATCCGGACTTCGAACCCTGGGATAAAGAAGCCATTTTCGATCAGCGGAAGCCCGGAACCCAAACCTATCCGTACCTCTGGAGTAAGATCAAACCCCTGCATATAGTCGGACTCGAAAAAGGGTATCTGCAGGAAAACCGGCGCCTGATGCGCGCCCGGACGGGTAACGTGCGCCCCATGTGGCGACAGATCGAAGCCTGTTACGAAGGAAACTGGCATGCCCCCTTTGCCGAGGTGCAGAACATCCGACGCTACGGAAACGATAAATTTCGGGATACGCCCCGGCTCTGGCAACCACCCTACGAGCAGTATTCGCGCTACGTCGTGACTCGTTTCTTCGCGGGCGACGAACCCGACTGGGGGTTTTACCTGTTCCCGGCCGATCCGCCCGATATTGTCAAGGACCTGAGCAATCCAGCCGATCCGGATACGAAGGCATACTATAATTTCGACATGCACCCGGTGTCGGCCATGCTGCAGGCCCGCGCTGATCTGCAGCCCTACGAAACATTTTATCCCGGTAGTATTCTGGTGGAAGATCCGGAGGTACAGGTCGGGCAGACCGGTAATTTTGCTGTATACAATGGCGTCGCTGCGGTCAACAACGACGGAGGAAAGCACGGACCTACCCGACCCGCCTTTATGCTACGTTACAAAGCCGTTCAGGGTGGCTGGCAGGTGCTGGTATTGGGCGGTATGCAGCAGAACTGGACCGACGAGCGGATCGACATCGTGCGCGTACCGGGAGGCAAACTGAATGGCAATCGGTTTAAAATCAAGCTCCGGGGACCCGCAGCGCAGGTGTACGAATTTATGGTCAAAGCCTCGGACAGCAACCAGCTTTACGAAGCGGTGCCCGCGGCAGCACCCGCCTGGGAGAAGCCAGGCTATGCCGGTCGGGTCGGAGCATTGCCAGGAAATTAATGAGCAAAAATAGGGCTGTATAATTCGCTATTGCTGCCGTTTAGGCAATAAGTGTAACCGATGAGTGACAATCTTGCGGTTTTTTCGTCTAAGCGATATGATTTACGCACATTTCCTTCTCTATCGTTTTCTGATCGCTCTGTTCATGGCTATTTTTCCGTTTTATTGGCTACTAAGGCTCTTTTGGCTTAAACTAAAGAGCTGGTAATGGCTTCTCTTTGTGTTTATCGGTAATAAACTAGTCGTGGCCAGTACCTGAACGGACCTTACTTCGTTTGCCGGACGGCCGACTTCAGGTAATCGAGCGCCGTGCGGCTAATGATCTGCTCGTCGACATCGGCGACGCGTTCGCCCCGGTGTTCGTAGGGCCAGACTTCCCCCGTCAGTACATCGAAGGTGCCATACGGTACCAGGTCGTACTCTTCGTAGCCCCAATACAGAAAATCATGCGCGTCCGAGGATTTGTCGAATCCGACGGCATAGCCAATTTCCTGCTGAGCGAAGACCACGATGTAGCGCATGGCCTCAATACGCAGAACCAGACCGTGAGGTTGCGTCGGCGGCTTCTTTTTCGTTGACTGGCCGGCTTCAACAATCCCCCCGCGATTCTGTCCGTTTTAGCACAAAGCCGTATCTTTGGGCTACGTATTGTCTTGACTATGGATCAACCAACCCTTTTTCAACGCCTGCGCCCCCACCTGATTGCGGTTCTGGGGCTATTTGTGCTGGCGGTTCTTTATTTTTCGCCCGTGCTGTCGGGCAAAACCCTGTCGATGCACGACGTGCAGGAAGCGTCGGCATCGGCCCGTGAAATTCGCGAATTTGCTCAGCAAACGGGCGAAAAACCGCTCTGGACCGACGCCGTATTCAGCGGTATGCCCGGCTACATGATCGACTTTAATTACCCCTATATCCTGGTTTATAAGGCCGTAACCGGTGTGGTCAGCCTGCTGCCCAATACCGCCAGCATCATCTTCGTGGTCATGCTGAGTATGTATGTGCTGCTGGTGGTTTTGGGCTGTAACGCCTGGCTGTCGGTGCTGGGTGCTGCGGCATACGGGTTCGGAACCTTCGCCATCGTCAGTCTCGAAGCGGGGCACGTTTCCAAGCTGTTTGCGCTCGGCTATGGCGCGGGTCTGCTCGCCGGAGTCATTCTGGCATTGCGGGGTCGATATTGGCTCGGTGCGGCTCTAATGGGCTTCTTTATGTGCATGGAATTGGGGGCCAACCACATTCAGATCACGTACTACCTGTTTATGACCGTCGGGCTCTACGTGCTCATCGAAGGAATCGCGCTGATCCGCGCCGGTAGAGGGCGGCAACTGGCGCTGGGACTGGCAACGCTGGCCATTGCCGGAGCACTGGGAGCCGGCAGCTTTGGTAAGCGGCTACTGGTGCTGAATCAATACACGAAGGAAACCATTCGGGGTAAATCGGAACTGACGGCCAAAACCACCAACCCCGACGGAAAGGCACCGAGTAGCGAATCGAAAGGCGGGCTGGATAAAGACTATGCCTTTACTTACAGCTACGGCCTCGGCGAAACTTTTACGCTGCTCATTCCCAATGCCTACGGGGGCGCGTCGTCGGGGGGCGGACTAACAACCGATTCGGAATTTTACAAGGCTATGGCCAGTCGGGGTATCGATCCGGCAGCGGCCAAGCAAATGGCCGAGTTGGGTTCACCCACCTACTGGGGCGATCAGCCTATCGTTGGTGGTCCGGCTTATGCCGGGGCTGCGCTGCTGTTTCTGTTCGTGCTGGGCCTGTTCGTCATTCGCGGGCCAATCCGCTGGTGGTTGCTGAGTGCCGCCGTGCTGATGATCATGCTGGCGTGGGGGAAAAATTTGCTGTTTTTCAATGAGTTTCTGTTCGATACCCTGCCGTATCTGAATAAATTCCGGGCCATGACCATGGCGCTCTGTCTGGCGCAGCTGTTCCTGGCCGCCGGGGCGGTCCTGGGCCTACAGACCATCGTGAGCCAGAAACTGACCTTTGCGCAACTGCGGCAACCCCTGTTCATCAGCCTGGGTTTGACGGCTGGGGTCGCGCTGGTGCTGGCTGTGATGGGCGGTGCTTTTTTCAGCTTTCAATCACCGAACGACGAGCGGATTCTGTCGAGTATTTTCGGGGAAGGCGGGCGCGATTTCCGGGCCGCACTCATCAGCGACCGGCAGAGTCTGCTGCGGTCCGATGCCTTCCGGTCGGTTATTCTGATTCTGCTGGCAGCCGGAGCCCTCTGGTTATTCATCACGGGTAAAATCAAAGCAACGATATTCTATCCGGTGCTGCTGGCGGTGGTCATCTTCGACCTGTTTGCGGTCGATAAGCGGTTTTTGAACACCGCCGACTTTGTGTCGAAAGCGCAGGCTAGTGTGCCGTTTGAACCAACCCCCGCCGACCAGCAAATCCTGGCGGACAAATCTCTGGATTACCGCGTGTTCGATCAGTCGGTCGGTTCCTTCATGGAAACCAACCGGACGTCGTATTTTCACCGCTCGATCGGTGGGTACAACACCACCCGGCTACGACGGTACAATGAGCTGATCAGTTTTGCGTTTCCGACCAATACGCTGAACATCCTGAACATGCTGAATACGAAATACGTCATTCAGGCCGGGCAGCCTGATCCGGCCAATCCACAGCAGCCCGGCGGTCCCGTCGCGATTCCGAACCCGGAGGTGCTGGGAGCCGCGTGGTTTGTCGGCACGATCCGGCAGGTGGGTAGTGCCGATGAGGAAATGGCCGCGATGAAAACCCTGAATCCGCGCGACAGCGTGGTGGTCGACAAACGATTCGCTACGGAGCTGGGGAGTCTACCCGGCAAACTGGACCATACCGGCAGCACGATCCAGATGACCAGCTACCGCCCCGATAAACTGATTTACCAGGCCAACGCGACCCGCGATGGGCTGGTGGTGTTCTCGGAAATCTACTACCGGGGCCATGAAGACTGGCAGGCGCTGATCGACGGCAAACCTGCTCCGCACCTGCGGGCCAATTACACCTTGCGGGCCATGCGGGTTCCGGCGGGGAAACACACCATCGAATTTCGTTTCGACCCGCCCCTGGCGCATACGGGCGATACGATCGACCTGATCTGCAATGTGCTGCTACTCGCACTGATTGGATTCGTTATCGTACACGAAGGCCGGAACCGGCGTTCTCAGCCAACACCCGAACCCGAGCCGGTCAGTCCGACACCGATTTCGGAGACACCCCGATCGACACAGAAGCCAAGCCGGTCGAAAACACGGTAAATACGGTGAGCTAATCGTCGGGATACTGCTTTATTCAGCCATCCTACACGATAGAAACACCTTCAAACACAAAGCGTCCTTACTTTGACAGTAAGGACGCTTTGTGTTTGAAGAAAAATCAGGATTTTGGCGTGTCCTCCGGTTTCGGAGCCGTAGCCGGTTTGCCGGGTTTGTGAGGCCGCGTGTTGCCGTAAGAACCTCGTGAAATCTTACCTTTTCGGGATCTACTATCGCCTTTGCCCATAACAGTTCGTTGGATTAGGGTTAATGTATCTACATAGTACTCGAAAAGGTAGGCTTTGGTTCGAGCCTGCTTCAGAAAATGCCTTATTTCAGCTTCCGGGCTTCGACCCCCTCAACCGTGATCTTGACGGGTTTGATGGCTCCTTTTTCGTCGAAATACATCCGGTCGATGCAGGTTTCGCGGTGGTTACCATCGGTCTCGGTCAGCGGCCGGCGGTGGTAGATAATGTACCAGTCGTCGGTTTTGGGCACCTGAATCACCGAGTGATGGCCCGCACCCCTGGCGACGGTAGGGTCCTGCTGCAGAATTTTGCCGACCCGCTCGAACGGACCAAACGGCGATGACGCCGTAGCATAGGCCACTGAGTAGTTCGGGCCCGTCCAGCCACCTTCCGACCACATAAAATAGTATTTTCCGTTGCGAATGAACATGATCGGCCCTTCGACGTAATTCTGTGGGGTTATTTCCCGGAAGGTAGTGCCATCGGCAAACGGGATGAAACCGGTGAAATCGTCCTTAAGCTGGGCGATGTTGCAGTGGCCCCAGCCGCCGTAAATTAGGTAATACTTGCCGTCTTTGTCTTTGAAAACAAACTGATCGATCGGCTGAGCGCCGTTGGTGATCTCACCTACCAAGGGTTTGCCCAAGTAGTCGCGGAAAGGACCCGCCGGATTGTCGGCTACGGCCACACCGATGCCACCCACTTCTTTTTTTGGATCGTGAATATCATTGGCTCCGAAAAAGAAAAAGTATTTCCCGCCTTTTTCTACGATAGCAGGGGCCCACATGGCCCGTTTCGCCCATTTTACGGCCGTCGAATCGAGGATGTGGCTGTGTTTGGTCCAGTTGACCAGATCCGGCGACGAGAACGCATCGAAGAAAATCTGCTGGTTATACGGGGCTGAATAGGTTGGATAAACCCAGTACTGCTTGCCGAAAATAACCCCCTCAGGATCGGCGTACCATCCCGGAAAAATCGGGTTGCCGGACTTTTTCGGGGATGCCTGCTGCGCCAACGCAGAGAGGGTAATCAGGATGAAGAAAGCCAGGGAGAACGTAAAACGAAAACGATGCATAAAATGAGTATTCGGGACGATTCAATGATTGAGTGGGTAAAAGTAAAAACAAAACCTGCTTTATCCACTCACCGCACTTGTCCAACTACATTCCGGCCGCATCGTGATCCATCGAATCCTGTTTTCATTTCTGCTGCTCTTGTCTATGGCTGTCACTGGTCAGCCTCTTTCGCAAACCAGTCGCCCCTGGACCTACTGGTGGTGGATGGGCAGCGCGGTCAACGAAGCCGACATAACCCGGCAACTGGAGCAGTTTGCGGGCGTCGGCATGGGGGGCGTTCACATCATTCCGATTTATGGTGTGCGCGGCTACGAATCGCAGTTTATTCCGTTCCTGAGCGAGCGCTGGCTGAATGTCTTTGCGCATACGGTTCGGGAGGCCAGTCGCCTGGGCCTGGGAGTCGACCTGACTACCGGCACCGGCTGGCCATTTGGTGGCCCCAACGTGACCCCGGCTATGGCCGCTAAAAAGTGGGTTGTCTCGAACGGTAAACTGACGCCGGACCTGACCCGCCAGCAGGTGAAGCGGGCGGCTCCGGGTGGGGCGGGGCTGGTAGTGGATTACTTCGATAAAGCTGCCGTGCGCCAGTATCTCACCCGCTTCGATTCGACCCTGGCCCGCCTGTCCCAGAAACCAAGAGCCGTCTACAATGACTCGTATGAAGTGTACGGCGCCAACTGGACCGCCCGCTTTGCCGACGAATTTCGAAAACGCCGTGGCTATGCGCTGGACAGTCAGCTTCCGGCCTTCCTGGATACGACCGGTACAGCGACGGGCATTCTGGTGAAGCAGGATTTTCACCAGACCCTCGCCGAACTTCTGCGGGAAGGGTTTACCGCTACCTGGACAGGCTGGGCCAGTTCGAAGGGCTATCGGACCCGGAATCAGGCACACGGTTCGCCCGGGAACCTGCTGGATCTGTACGCCCTGGCAGACATTCCCGAGACCGAGTCCTTTGGCAGCAGCCGCTTCCCGATTCCGGGCCTGCGGGTCGATGAGCACTACGATGTCGAGCGCTTCGGGACGCCCCATCCGTTGGCTATGAAATTTGCCTCGTCGGTCGCGCATTTACAGGGCAAACCACTGGTGAGTTCCGAAACGACCACCTGGCTGGCCAACCATTTTCACGTATCCCTGTCGCAGATAAAACCGCAGGTCGATGAGTTGTTTACGGCCGGCATCAACCACATTTTCTACCACGGTACCGCCTATTCGCCCGCTGCGGAAGCTTATCCGGGCTGGTTGTTCTACGCATCGACCCACTACGGCCCAACGTCGCATTTCTGGCCCCACCTGTCACTCCTGAACCAGTACATCGAACGCTGCCAGCGCCGGTTGCAGCAGAGCCGCCCTGACAATGACGTGCTGGTGTATTTTCCCATCCATGACCTCTGGGCCACACCGGCCAAATCAGCGGGGGGGATTCATCAGCTGGAGGTCCACCATGTTGAGCGGTGGTTACTGCCGTTACCGTTCGGGCGACTCGGCGAACAACTCCTGCAGCGGGGTTATTCTTTCGACTATGTCTCCGATGATCTGCTCCGAAAACTAACCGTCGATCAGCAGGGACGATTAAAAAGCGGTTCAGCAACGTACCGGGTGTTGCTGATTCCCCGCTCAACTTACCTGCCCGAGACAACCCTCGCGACCATTGAGAAGCTGGCCCGGCAGGGTGTACGGGTGGTGTTTGCGGAGCAACTGCCGCAGCAGGCGCCGGGCTTTTACCGGCATGCCGTTCGGTCCGGAATGGTAGAACAGCGCGGGCGGGCTCTCCGTCAGATGCAGTCGGTGCAGGTCAGCCAGCGGGTAGTCGAAACCCTCGATAGTCTGGGCGTACGGGCCGAAGCCCTGGCACCGGCGGGACTCTCGTTTATCCGGAAGCGGCTTGGCGATACGACGCAGTATTTCGTGGCCAATCTGGGGAATCGGTTTCAGCAGGGATGGATTGCGCTTTCGACCGCCGGAACCGTCGGTCAGTACGATCCGCTGACCGACCAGTCGATAGGCGTGCCAACCCGCCAAACCCCGACCGGAACCACGGAAATTTACCTTCGCTTAAAACCGGGGCAATCGGGCTTCATAAATGTCACACCAGCCGCAGCCCAGCCGGTTCCGGTGGCTGGCAGGGTGGGTTCAGAAGCGGTTGTTACTGAACTGGGAGGACCGTGGCAGTTTCAGTTCGAGCAGGGGCGACCGCAACTCGCCACGAGCCACGCCCTGCCGATACTAGCCTCTTGGACCACACTCAACGACTCGGCTGCGTATTTTTCCGGGCAGGCTCGATATACCACTACGTTCACCCTGCCGGCCTCCGTCGACGTTGCACTGCCTTATACGCTCGATCTGGGGGATGTCCGGGAAGTGGCCGAGGTGCGGCTCAACGGGCAACCGCTGGGTACGGCCTGGTGCCTGCCGTTTCGGCTTGCCATTCCGCCGAACCGGGTGCGGGCGGGTGCAAACCAGCTGGAAATCGTCGTGACGAACCTGTCGGCCAATTATATGCGGTTGTATGACCGCCAGAATCCCGGCTGGAAAAAGTTCTACGATATCAACATCGTCGATATTCGCTACGAACCCTTCGATGCCAGCCGCTGGCGACCGATGGAATCGGGCCTGCTCGGACCGGTTCAAATCAAATCGATGCCCTGATTCATGTTGTTCGAAAAATTAGCTGGATGGTACAGGGCTGTGAGGCTTCAAGGGAGCCGTGACTACATGCCGTAGTTTATCGGGATTACAGATCGCCAGCAGCACGCACAACCCAATTGTGGCAATGGTTAAGATCCGGAAATGTTGTAGTACATCGTAGGCATATCGACCGAGCAGATCGCTGGAAATGAACGGGGTGAAAATAAGCGCATTGATCGCGAAAATAACCCCTAAAGCGAAGCTATTCTGAGGACTGTTTCTGTACGAGAGCAACAGAAAATAAAGTAAATAGATCAGCGCCGGAGCGATGTACAGAAACGCGTATTTCTGCTGATGCGGAAACAAAAGCGGGGTGATCAGGAATAGATAAGCGCATTCCCAGAGCGTGTGGGTTTTGTCTGTATTTCGTTTGAACGGAAGACTCCGTAAAAAGAACAAAGTAGCCAGGACGAAAGCGAGCCGGACCAGGTTGGTGATGAACGCAGCCTGTTCGGCAGAGAGCTCCAGAAAATTCCGTTGGATATCGATTTTGTTATGCGTCTCGGTCAGGTAAACGGGAATCAGGCTAACCAGGCTATGCGGCCCCAGATCGGCTTCAATCGAATTCTCCTTGTTGCCCGGATTAATCACCTGCCACCATTCCTGCAAAAGAAAATCATTGAATGCATAGCCAATAAAGAGCGCTGGCAGGAACAGGAAAATAAGAAAAAACACGAGCGTAGATGCGAATCCTTGCCCATACCGACGGTAAAGCAGATAGGGTAAAAACAGAATCGGGAGCAACTTCGTCGTACAGGCGAAGCCCAGTAAAAGGCCACCGACAACGAACCGTTTTTTTTCGAAAAGAGCCAGACTTTCCAGCGTCGCCCACATCAGAAAAATGGTAAGCTGGATCATCGAATAATTGTACAGAAGAAACCGGATCGTCAGAAAAAAAACCAGAAAAATCCAGAGCCGATTTTCTTTCCTGGTCAGAACCGTTGTATCGAGATAGCTGACCGTGAGTTGCCAGATTCGATACAGAAAAAAAGTGGATAATAGCAGCCAGGCAAATTCCGGAATGACGAAGGGCAGATAACTGAACGGGATGAGCAGCAGGGCGAAAAACGGGCTGTAATAATACTGCAACCCCTTGATAAACGGCGGACGGTAAATGTTTTCCTGTCTGGCCAGTTTCTGGGCTGCGTCCAGAAACACGTCGAAGTCGCCCCCCTTCACGGCGCACAACAGACAATACGCGATGATGACGACAGTGATAAGAACTTGAACAATGGAAAATTTCCTGCCATTGCCTACCTCAATACTTCCTGCCCTCATTATGTATCCAACGATTTAGAATGCGGGGACCCTGGAATCAACCGGGCTTACCCAACGACTTATTCCGGTCAAAGGTACAAAGGTTCACCTTAGGCTTTAACTGTTGTGATCATTTCCGGATCAAATTATATATAAACAAGGCCGTATTTTTTGCCCGGCAGGGAACGTACGAAACCACGAAATTCGAGGTTGAGCAGGAGGGAAGCCAGCCTGCCCATCGGTATATGCGACTGCCAGCTTAACTCATCGATATGGATTTCGGTAAACTGGCGCAGCAACGCCATGATCTGACTTTCTTCCTCTGTCATGTCGATAGGCAGACTCAGCGACGGATTGATGGTAGCAGAACCCTTGCCGGTCGAACCGGCCTGGTCCCAGTTGAGGGCTTCGATGATGTCTTTCGGGCTGGTGTAAATCTGCGCTTTGTTTTCCCGAATCAGCTTATTGCAGCCCGCCGAAAAGGTTTGTGTGAGCTGGCCGGGTACGGCAAACACGTCCCGATGGTAGTTGTTGGCGTATTCAGCTGTGATCAACGCTCCGCCTTTGGCGGCCGCTTCGACCACCACAACGACGTCGCTCAGGCCGGCGATAATGCGGTTGCGGGCCGGAAACAGGTGCGCATCAGGTTTGGTGCCCGGTGGGCTTTCGGTGAGTAATCCACCCTGAACGAGCATCTCCTGCGCGGTTTTCTGGTGAACGTTCGGGTAAATGATATCCAGGCCGCTGGCCATGACACCAATGGTGGGCAGCCCCAGGGTCAAACTGGCCCGATGAGCCGCAATGTCGATGCCGTAAGCCAGGCCGCTGATCACGTTGACGCTGTAGGGCGCAATTGCTTCAATAATGTCGGAGGTAGTCCGTCGGCCATAATCTGTCGCCTGCCGGGTGCCGACCAGACCGATGGTGCGCGGGGTATTTAGATTGCCTGAACCAAGGAAATACAGCAGGGCCGGCGCATCGTAGAGGTTTTTCAGGCGGCTCGGGTACGCTTTGTCGGTATAAAACAGCGTTGTTGCGCCTATTTTCTCCACTCGGTGGAGAACCCGCTCGGCTTCTGTTAAGACATCGGGGCGCAGAATAGCGCGGGCGGTAACGTCGCCAATACCTGGAATTTTGATCAGCCGGGCCAGGGGCGAGCGAAACACCTCTTCCGCTGAACCGCAGTAACTAATTAGCTGACGAATAAGAATACTGCCAACGCCGGGAACCAGCGTAAGGGCAATCTGGTGGTGAGTATCGGTGGGCACGGAACGTTCGGTGATAGAACCGTTCTGACGGTAAAAGCTCCCGTGCGTCATGCTACCCGGTCGCTTTTCATCGGTAGGTAGCCAGTCATACCGAATTACGGTGAAACAGAATCATTTGTAGGGCTCAGGCTGCCGGTCGGACCCGATCGTTGCTTCGTCTGAATGATCCAGCCCCCGACGCAGTTGCTCCAGAAACGTTTTCAACTTGGTGAGCTTGCCGATGTAGCGGGCATTTTCGCGACGGCGGGCGTCGCGGGTTTCCAAAAATTCGCGGGCACCGGGCAGGGTAAACTTCTGACGGGTAACCAGATCGATAATTTCGGTCAGGTGGTCGATGTCAGCTTTGGTATAAACGCGGTCGCCGGAACGATTTTTCTTGGGTTGGAGAGTTGGAAACTCTTTTTCGTAATAGCGGAGTTTCGACGCGTTGATGTTGAACATCTCCGCAACCTCCTTAATCCCATAATACAGCTTGCCCGACTCTTCCATACGACAAACTTCTTCACCTTCCACCAAACCTGCAAGTTTTGGCGTAATTTTGCAAAATAAGTGGCTAGTGGATAGTCGACAGTAGTTAGTGGCTGACGACTATCCACTAACTACTGTCGACCATCTACTTATTTTATGACTTCCCACGAAATACGTCGGCATTTTCTCGACTTCTTCCGCTCAAAAGATCACCTGATTGTTGCTTCGGCTCCGCTCGTTGCCAAAAACGACCCGACGCTGATGTTCAATAACTCGGGTATGGCCCAGTTCAAAGATTTTTTTCTGGGCAACGGCACCCCACCGTCCCGGCGCGTGGCCGATACGCAGAAATGCCTGCGTGTGTCGGGTAAGCACAACGACCTCGAAGATGTTGGCTTCGACACCTATCACCACACCATGTTCGAAATGCTGGGCAACTGGTCGTTCGGCGATTATTTCAAGAAAGAAGCCATCCACTGGGCGTGGGAACTGCTGACGGACGTATACAGCCTGCCCAAAGACCGTCTTTACGTGTCGGTCTTTCAGGGCGACGAGAAAGACAATGTCCCCTTCGATCAGGAAGCGTTCGATCTCTGGAAACCGATCGTCGGCGAAGACCGGATCATCTACGGCAATAAAAAAGATAACTTCTGGGAAATGGGCGATACGGGTCCCTGTGGTCCCTGTTCCGAAATTCACGTCGACCTGCGTTCGCCGGAGGAAGTAGCCGCCAAACCGGGAAAAGAGCTGGTCAACGCCGATCACCCGCAGGTGGTTGAAATCTGGAACCTGGTGTTCATGCAGTTCAACCGCAAAGCCGACGGGTCACTGGAGCCGCTGCCTGCCCGCCATGTCGACACGGGCATGGGCTTCGAGCGGCTGTGCATGGCTATTCAGGGTAAGAAATCCAATTACGATACGGATGTTTTTTCGGGTACGATTCGGGTCATCGAAGACCTTTCGGGAAAGACCTACGAAGCTGGTACCAGCATGACCGATGTGGCCATGCGCGTGATTGCCGACCACATCCGCGCCGTGTCATTTGCCATTGCCGACGGGCTCGTACCGTCGAATGCGAAAGCCGGTTACGTAATCCGCCGGATTTTGCGCCGGGCTATCCGCTACGGCTATTCGTACCTGAACCTTTCCGAACCGTTCATGACGAAACTCGTGCCGACGCTGGCCGATCAGTTTGCCGATGTATTCCCTGAGCTGACTGCCCAGCGCGACTTTGTCGCTACGGTCATTCGGGAAGAAGAAAGCGCCTTTCTGCGGACGCTCGGAACCGGCCTGGGCCGACTGGACCACATCGTGGCCGAACTGACAGACAAAGGCGAAAAAACGATTCCCGGCGATACCGTCTTCGAACTGAACGATACCTTCGGCTTCCCTGCCGACCTGACCGCGCTGATTGCCCGGGAAAAAGGGCTGAGCATCGACGAAGCCGGGTTTCAGAAAGCCCTGCAGGAACAAAAAACCCGTTCGCGGAAAGACGCACAGTCGTCGGCCGGTGACTGGATCGAACTGGCAGAAATAGATGGAAAAGTCGAGTTCGTCGGCTATGATCAGCCCGACAGCTACGCACAGCTTGTGAAGTACCGCAAGATTCAGAACAAGCAGGGAACGCAGATCCAGGTTGTGCTCGATAAAACCCCGTTCTATGCCGAATCCGGCGGACAGATTGGCGATACGGGGACGCTGGAGTTGTTTGCAGGCTCGGATCAGATCGGCACGCTGACCGTGCTGGACACTAAGAAAGAAAATGATCTGGTCATCCACATCCTGCAGGACGTACCGGGAATCGACGACCTGCTGACCGAAGCCGACTCGGTGTATGCCGTTATTAATACCGCTCGCCGGAGCCTGATTGCCAGTAACCACTCGGCAACGCACCTGCTGCATTCGGCCCTTCGCCAGGTTCTGGGCAACCACGTGGCCCAGAAAGGTTCGTACGTCGGTCCCGACGCGCTTCGCTTCGACTTTTCGCACTTCAGCAAAGTGACCGATGAACAACTGGCGGAAGTCGAGCGGATTGTGAACGAGAAGGTGCGGGAAGATATTCCACTCGATGAAAAAAGGAATGTTCCCATCGGGCAGGCAAAGGCCCTGGGCGCTACGGCGCTTTTTGGTGAGAAATACGGCGATTTCGTCCGGGTCATCACCTTCGATCCGAACTACTCGGTGGAGCTTTGTGGGGGCACGCACGTGTACCGTACGGGCCACATTGGGCTGTTCAAATTCACGGGCGAAGGCTCCGTCTCGACAGGAATTCGGCGGGTAGAAGCCAAAACCGCGCTGGGTGCCGAAAGCCTGGTCAATGAGCAGATGGCCGTCGTTTCAGAACTGAAAGAGCTGCTAAAAGCGCCGAAAGACGTGGTCAAAGCGGTGCAGACGTTGCTGGACGAACGAAGCGCTTTGCAGAAGCAGGTCGAAGCGTTGCAGAACGAGAAAGTGCAGCAGTTGAAAAACCAGCTGTTGAGTAAGGTGGAAACGGTGAACGGCCATTCCCGCCTGGTCGAGCGCGTGGACGTCCCCTCGGCTGATGCGCTCAAGCAACTGGCCTACGATCTGAAAGCGAAAGTCGATAACCTGGCGGTCGTGCTCGGGGCCGACATCAACGGCAAGCCCCAACTGGCGGTCATGCTGCCGGACTCGCTCATTCAGGAACGAAACATGAACGCCGGACAGGTCGTGAAAGATCTGGCTAAAAACATCAAAGGTGGGGGCGGTGGTCAGCCGTTCTTCGCCACGGCGGGCGGCTCCGACCTATCGGGTCTGGATGCGGCTCTGGCGCAGGGGAAAGAATTGCTGGGCTAAACAGTATAGAAACAATTATGGAAACAGAACACCCCGTAAGCGCTCAGCTTACGGGGTGTTCTGTTTTTACGTAAATTTTGGTAGTTTGGCTCCGCATAAACACCGTAACGGCAATGAATTACCGACTAGCTAAAAACCTGAAATATGGGTTCTTAATTCTCCTGAGCACCCTCTTCGTTTACGCCTGCAGCAATACGGCTCGCGAGGTTAGCCTGGACCGATTTAAGCAACTGGTGAAGGATAAGGAAGTTGAACGGATAACCATTGTCAACGGTGGGTTGGTGAAAATATGGCTGACGCCCGAAGCGCTTGCCAACCCTAAATACAACGATGTCTTTACCGACAAAAGCGAGCCAGAAACAGGCGAACCGCATCTGGAACTGGTGATCGACTCTGAACCGGAGTTTCGGACCGATCTGGCGACTCTGCATCCGACCTTTCCCATCGCTACCGAAAAACGTGAGCTGTTCGGGTCGACAAAAAAGTAAACGCAGGGTACCGGTCCACTTTTCACCAACTCTTTTTCAGACCGACGTAACCGCCCACGGCGTTGGTATACAGGCCACCGTTATCGAGGGCCAGTTTGAGCAGCAGGGCTGTTTTGGGCCATTGCGTTACCGGAACCTGCGCCGAGAGTAAAGCCGAAAACTGGGTAGGGTAGCTGGCGGGCGGTTCCCGAAACGTGCCGTAGTTCCGGCTGTACGAGGTTCGTAACTGGAAGGTCGTCTGTCGGAAGGATCCCTGCAAACCGACGTACCACATATTGACGCGGTTGTTGGAGAAAAACTGGCCGTTGTACAGCACCGAGGAGGGGTCGAAATCCTGCCGGGGCGCAATGAATGGCGTACCGATGGTTCGGTCGAAATAAGACCAGCCTTCGGTATACTGGCTGTGGTTGTAATAATTATCTCCACCCTGATACTTACTGCCGGGAACCTCAAACGTCGGCGCCGTCTGGTTTTTAGTCGTTAGAAATTCGAGCAGCAGCCGATTGATCCGAAAGGCAGTCGGGTGCTCAGGGGTAAAGGCGAAACTCAGGCCCCACAGCCCGTCGGGCATGTTCAGAAACACAATTCCCGACACATCTTCGTAGGCATGCTGGTAATAGGCCAGCAGCCTGGTACGGTTCAGGGTTAGCTCGGCTCCGAAGTCGATACTCCCAACGCTGTTGCCAACCCGGTAGCTGTCAAAATACGTGTAGCCCGGCACATTGGACCAATCCTTGGGGGTGTAGGAGAAAACTACGTACTTATAAAAACTCCAGTCGGAGGGGAAATAACCGTTCGCATCGGCAATGTCGGGCCGCTGTTTCAGGTAGTCGGCGTGTCCGGCCCACTGCACCTGGTGGTTGACGCCGGCGTAGATTTTTAATCGGGAAGCGGGTTTGCCGAAGCGCAGGTACAGGTGTTTCTGGTGAAGCCGAACGCCCTGAATATACGGCACGTTGAACCAGCCGTGCGCAAAGCCCGCATTGACGGCCAGAAAATCCCGGGTAAAATGAAGCGGAGCGTACCCGATGGTCGACAACTGGAGCTTAGGAATCGGCAGCGAATTGCCCGAAACGGCATAAAAGCCGGACGACAAGGTCGTATCGCCCAGGCCCGTCACCTCGCGTCGGCGGCCAACGTACAGTTCGATCGCTTTAAACCGAATTTTCGCATTGGCCTCCACCAGCAGCAGTTTCCCACGATTGGTCGCGTCGTAAGTCAATACGGGATTGACCGAGAAGCCCCAGTCGACTTTACGCCGATGCGTCGAATCGGGCGCGGCATACTGCTTTCGGATAGCTGCCTGCAGCAGTCCCGACGGAGCCCGGTTCGGAACGATACCGTACTGGTTGGTGCGGAGCCAGAAAGGCGTAGCCGACTGCGATGAGAGCACGCTGCCCGCTTCGATCTCAGCCTGAAAGCCAGACCGTTGCTGGCTGATTCCGATGACCGGAAAGCCTAAAATGAACAGGATAGCAGGAACGTAACGGTGGAATGCTGACATGTGGTAGACAACCCAAAACGACGACCAGCGGGGATCTGACGACGAAGGTACAGTACGTTGGGTTGTTTCGGGGTTAATATTAGCCGATTGTTTTGATTTCTCAATGATTTGGTGGCTTCTGCTTATCGACCGTACCTTTGCCCATGCATCAACCCATTGGCGTTTTCGATTCGGGCTACGGTGGCCTAACCATCCTGCGCGACATTGTCCGGGAACTTCCGCAGTACGATTATGTGTATCTGGGCGATAACGCCCGAACCCCTTACGGCACCCGCTCATTCGATACGGTCTACCACTATACGCTCGAATGTGTCCGGCATCTGTTCGACCGGGGCTGTCGGCTGGTGATTCTGGCCTGTAACACGGCCTCGGCCAAAGCCCTGCGCAATATCCAGCAGCTCGATCTGCCCACGCTGGCACCCGACCGGCGGGTGCTGGGCGTGATCCGGCCAACGACCGAAGTCATCGGCGCTTATTCGCAATCCGGTCAGGTCGGGATTCTGGCAACGCGTGGCACCGTGACGTCGGAATCGTACGTGGTGGAAATTGAGAAATTTTTTCCGGAGATGATTGTTTTTCAGGAAGCCTGCCCCATGTGGGTGCCACTGGTCGAAAACGGCGAACACGCCAGCCCCGGTGCCGATTATTTTGTTCGCCAGCACATCGACCGGCTGTTGCAACGGTCGCCCGATATCGATACACTGTTGCTGGCCTGCACGCATTACCCGCTTTTGATCGACAAAATCCGGCAGGCTACCCCGGCGCACATCACCATTCTGAGTCAGGGCGATGTGGTGGCCCGTAGTTTGGCCGATTACCTGCACCGCCATCCCGAGATCGAAGCCCAATGCACTAAATACGGACAGCGAACCTTTTTGACCACGGATTCGACCGACGATTTCGACCGGCAGGCAACCCTGTTTTATGGTGAGCCGGTTCAGTCGGAACACCTGGCTCTGTGATTTATTGAACACAGAGCGGTCCGTCGCTACGGCACGGAGGACACGGAGATAGATTGGAATGCTTTCGTGTATCCATTTTTCTATTAAAGAGGGTTCATTACAGGAGTATTTTTTGTCATTCCGACGAAGGAGGAATCTTGAATTATCCTGAGCCTCAAGATTCCTCCTTCGTCGGAATGACAAACTCGCTCATTTTCCAAAATCCTGAATAGCTTAAATGAAGCTGTTCATACTCTGTGTTCTCCGTGCCGTAGCGACGGACCGCTCTGTGTTCAATAAATGAAATTTAATGTCTAGCTTCATAGGGGGCCACCGGTAGATAAGTGTCATAGCAGGAATCCGAGAGATGTCCGGCCAAAAATGATAGCTTTACAGCCTACTTTCATTTATCCAGGTAAATCTGTGCCTTCAACCGAGCAGGACGTCATTGCGGCTATCCGGGCGGGTAGCGAACGCGACTTTGAAGCCCTATTCCGACAGTATTATGCGCCCCTGTGTGGCTATGCCCGACAGTTTCTGGCCGATCCCGACGAAGCCGAAGAAGAAGTGCAGGCTATGTTTCTGGCGCTTTGGGAAAAGCGTAACGGACTTATTATCAGCGTTTCCCTTAAATCGTATCTGTTTCGATCAGTGCATAACCGTTGCCTGAATCGGATCAAACACGCTGCCGTTCGCGACGAGCACCGCGAGCACACCCGCTACCGGAACGAACAGGCGGTCGAGTCGCCGATGCAGACTCTGATTGGTGATGAGCTGTCCGATCGATTGCAGGCTGCCATTCAGAAACTACCCGAGCAATGCCGACTGGTATTCACGTTAAGTCGGTTCGACGAATTGAAATACGCTGAAATCGCTCAGCAACTGGGTATTTCGATTAAAACGGTAGAAAATCAGATCGGGAAGGCGCTGCGCATCTTACGAACCGAACTGAGCGACTATCTGCTGATCGCCCTACTGCTAATGAATAATGCACAATGGATAATGAATAATTTCGCCTGGCTACCACCTGCGGAACTGCTTCCATCGGTCATTATCCACTATTCATTATCCATTATTCATTATCCTGCTCATGGCTGAACAACTACCCATTGATGATGCTCTGCTGGGCAAATTCCTGGCGGGCGAAACCGATCCGGCGGAGTCGGCGCGGGTGCGGCAATGGCTTGCCAGTCAGCCAGGTAGCCCCGGCGGGCCTAGTCCGGACGACTTCGCGAAATTCGAGCGTATCTGGGAAGCTACCAGTCGGTTGAGTCGTTCACCGGATACCCCATTGGCACAACCCGGCCAGGCAGGGTTCGATACCGATGCCGCCTGGCGGGCGGTTCAGCAGAAGATGCATTTGGGAAATGAGCGAACCGACGCCGGTTCGATGCCGGTCGTCCGGCCGTTGCGGCAACCCGAACGAAAGCCCGACTGGACACCGGCCCTGTACCGCGTGGCCGCTGTGCTGGTGCTGGCAACCAGCTTTGGCTGGATGGTCTACCGACTCCTGTTTATGAGCCAGGATCATCCGGAGGCTTACCGCGTCACTCTCGTCACCGCCGACCAGAAACTGAGCAAAACCTTACCCGACGGAACCAAAATTTTACTCAACCGGCATTCGACTCTGAGTTATCCGGCTGCCTTTGCCGACGATCGTCGCGAGGTGACCCTGACCGGCGAAGCTTTTTTCGAGGTGACCCCCGACACGACCCGCCCGTTTCGGATTCAGGCGCGTCCGACGGTGGTGCAGGTGCTGGGCACGTCCTTTACCGTGCGGGCTTACGACGACAACGTTCAGGTTGCCGTGCAATCGGGAAAAGTGCGGTTCGCAGGAGGAAAGAAAACCATTTTGCTGACTAAAAACCAGGAAGCCACGTTCGATCCTCAGGTCGATACCATCCGACGGTTCCCCCAGCTGTCGGCCAATGCATTTGCTTTCCGAACCGGGCAACTGGTCTTTGTCGACGAGCCGCTGCGGGAGGTTGTCAAAGCCATCAACGAGTATTACAATACCGATGTACGCCTGGCAAACGACCGGCTCAGCAACTGCCGCCTGAAAACCCGCTTCGATCAGTTGCCGCTGGATACCGTACTGAACATCACCGCCGAAACCCTCGGCCTGCGGATTCGTCATGAAGGAAAACAGGTCATTCTGGACGGCGCTGGCTGTCCGTAAGCATGAGTCTGCCGCTCACCGGGGGCGGGTAGACCATAAACTTCAGCCAGGCCAATAGGGGAAACTGCTCCGATGATTGTCTGTGGAGTAAACGCTTCTGCCAATGATTATGCTTCGTGGTTTTCTTGTCCTGTTATATATCTGTTTCCATCTTTCCGCGAGGGCTCAGCCTGCATCGCCCCTCGACCGACTGATCTCGGTCGACATCCGCAACGAACGCGTGGAGAACGCACTGGTTCAGATCAGCCGCGCCGGGCGGTTCGAATTTTCGTATAACCCAGGTCGGATCGATGCCGGCACGGTGGTTACCCTACGGTTGACAAACGTGCCCGTCCGGGAGGTGCTCAACCGGATTTTTCAGAACCGGGTAAGTTATAAATCGCGGGGGAACTACGTGATTCTGGTGCGGGCTGAACCGTCGACTTCGGCGCCTAAAAATTTTATGCTGGATGGATACATTCTGGACGAAACCACCGGCGAACGCATTGCCAAAGCCAGTATTTTTGAAAAAACGACCCTGGTGTCCACCATCAGCAATCCGTTCGGCTACTACCGGCTGGAGTTGCCCACCCGCCTGGCCACGGTTCGGCTGGACATCCGGAAACAGGCTTACCTGGGGGAATCGGTGCTGGTACGCTCCCGGTCATCGCATTCGGTAACGATCCGGATGACCCCTCAGCCACCAAACACAGCATCGGTTGAGCCGCTACCGGTTCGCCTGACGGAAGATACGCTCCGGCCCACCGAATCGATGCTGGCCTCGGTATCGGTTGAGCCGCCCGCTCCACAGACCGACACGACCCCGCCCCAACCCGCGTCGATTGGCGAACGGGGGCTGGCTGGCATTACAACGTTGTTTCTGTCGGCGCAGCAGGCCGTTCACGACATCAACCTGAACCGCGACACCCTCTACCGCGACTGGCAGGTGTCGCTGCTGCCGTTCATCGGGACGAACCATCGGCTCAGTGGGCGCATCAGCAACCGATTCTCGGCTAATCTGCTGGTGGGGTATTCATTCGGCGTACGAACCCTGGAAATCGGTGGGCTGGTCAACCTCGTCCGGGCCGACGTGCACGGGGTTCAGGTGGGTGGGCTGGCAAACGTGGTAGGTGGACAGGTCGATGCCGTTCAGGTAGGTGGGCTGGCAAATTACACAGACAAAAGCGTCACGGGTGTTCAGATCGGTGGGCTGGCGAATACGGTTGGGCAGTCGGTCGATGGAATTCAGCTGGCCGGCCTGGCGAACTATGCGAACCAGGATGTCCGCGGGATGCAGATCGGCGGCTTAGCCAACGCGACGGGCCGACGGTTTTGGGGCGTTCAACTGGCGGGTCTGGCCAATTACACCCGCGACGAAGTGAATGGCTGGCAAATTGCCGGGATTCTGAACTGGGCGCACCGGGTTCGGAAGGGACATCAGGTTGGTCTGGTCAATTTTGCCGATACGGTGGGCAGCGCCCCGATCGGGCTGTTTAGTTTCATCCGTCAGGGTGGCTACCAACGCATCGAGGTAGCCGCTAATGAAGTCAATTTACTGAATGTCACCTTCCGAACGGGAGTTCGGCGGCTGTATAACATCGCAACCGCAGGCCATAGTTTCGATCGGGCAGGGAGCCCCCGGCTTAGTGCAGGCTACGGACTGGGAACCGCCGTTACTCTCTCGCGCTCGACCCTGCTGAACCTGGAAGCAATTTACCATCACCTGTTTTACTTCGATAGAACCCATCCGGAGGAGTGGAACAACCTCATCCGGATCAACACCCTGCTGGAGACCCGACTCAGCGATCGATTCTCCCTGGCTTATGGCCCTTCGTTCAACTGGTATTTCAGCACCGACGACCATCCACGGCCCTTGCTTCAGCCGGACGTAACGCTTTTTGCCGATCGTACCGATGCCTACAGCAGTGCACTCCACTCCGGCTGGATCGGCTTTCAGATCGGGCTGCGGTATGGGAAGTGGTGAGGGGAAAGGGCATAGGGGGAAGGGCTGAAGGAGTTTATTGGATAAAAGCCGTGCCATGGTTTGGAACCGTGGCACGGCTACCACCACACGGGTGAACCGTTGACGAAAAATGCTAAAAAAATGTAGTGTTGAATAGGGGGGAGACCGTTCGAAGTTGTCATGCTGGTAAAAGGACGCCAGAGAGTTCGTGGCGTCGATGGTTCTACCTTATCGCAAACACAATGACATACGCACGCATTTACGGAGTGGCCCTGGTGGCTTTATTGATTGGCTTAACGGGTTGCTCGTTACGGCGGGAAGACGTCGGTCCGTATCAGAGTGACCAGCAAACCTACGCCCTGACCAACTTCGACCGGCTGGATATGGGCAGCGCTTTCACCATCAACGTACAGCAGGGACCAACGTTCGCCGTTCGGGTAGAAGGCGACCGCCGGAATCTGGATGATCTGCAAGTGTTTACGCGGAACGGAACCTTACAGGCCGAGTACCGCGTCGCCCGGAACCGAAAATATTCCACCACATTCTGGATAACCATGCCGACCCTGCGGGGCGTCAGCTTTTCGGGGGCCAGTAAATCGACGATTACGGGGTTCACCAACCTGACGAATCTGGATATAACCCTTTCGGGAGCTTCGGAAGGGCGGTTTTTGGGGCAGGCTACCCAGGCCGGTATTGAGTTGTCCGGCGCATCTAAACTGGAACTGATCGGGGCAGGAGCGTCCTTTTCAGCCGATTTATCCGGCGCTTCGAATTTGCAGGCGTTCAGCTTTCCGGTGGCCAATGCTGCCGTAGAAGCCAGTGGAGCCAGTAAAGCCAGCATCAGTGCAGCTTCGTCGCTGGTGGTGAATGCCAGCGGAGCCAGCTCTGTTCGGTACCGGGGCACGCCAACCATTCGCCAGCACGTGAGTGGGGCCAGCACCGTTCAGCAGGAGTAGTAGCGACCGGGGCGGTCGGGTGAGTTAGTGATATCCACCCGACCGCCCCGGTCGCTACTACTCGCCAAACCCGGTTATTATGGCTTGGCGGCCGCGGTGCTATCGGCTTTTTGTTTGGCTTCGGCCTTTGCCCGTTTTTTGAAAAAGCCTCGAAGCAGAAAATTACTCTGGGCCGCTTTCAGATCTTCGTTCAGCAAAACCGTTCCCTGGCTCAGGTTGCTGAGCGTGGTGCGGAGGTTAGTGGCTGCCTGCTGATCGGAGAGCAGCACGCCCAATGGCGTATTGGTGTTGTTGAGCTTTTCGGAGGTGCGGTACAAGTTGTCGGAACTACGGTTGAGGTTCGTCACCGCATGATCGGCCGAGTTGGCGACGGATTCGAAACGGGCCGCCGAACGACTGAACCGCCGGAAAACGGCGGTGTCCGAAACCAGTTCATTGGCCAGCGTACCGGGGGTGTTGAGTCGCGAGGCAAACTGGCTGACCGACCCGGTAACCTTCACCGTATTGGCCGACGCCCGCTCCATATTCTGCATGGCTCGTTTAAAATTTTCGGCCACCATCGAATCGGTCAGTACGGCCCCGACGGTCCCTTTCCCCCGTTTCAGATTACCCACCAGCTCTTTGAAATCGTTGGTTACCCGGAGCAGGTTGTTGTTGTTCTCCTGGAGCGTCGCCATGATCTGATCCGAACTCAACGCTTCCGAGGTCTTCAGCCGGTCGCCGTCTTCTACTTCGGGATGGCTGTTGGTGCCGCCGGCAATGACCACGATCTTGTTCCCGATCAGTCCATCGCTACCGATGCTGGCGCTGGCATCTTTCCGGATGTATTGCTTCGAGCTTTCCTCGATGTTCAGGTCTACTTCGACCTGGGCTGTGCCTGAGAAACTGATCCGTTTGACCGTGCCAATCTTAACGCCCGAGAACCAGACGTTGTTCCCGGCTTTAAGGCCACCGACGTCTTTAAAGATAGTGACGAGCCGGATGCTCTTGGTGAAACGCTTCTGCTGGCCACCCAGCACAAATACGCCTGCGACGAAAATAATGATGCCCAGCAGGACAAAAATGCCGACGACGACGGTGCGTTTGTTGGATTCGGTACTCATAGAAAGTCAATAGTTGAAAGTCAGTAGTAATGGGTGGTCAGGTAAAGTATACGGTCAACTAGTTACTAATGCCTAACGGTTGACAGCTCATTCTGTTTAATCGACAAACTTGTATTCGTAGAATTGCTGGATTCGCTCATCAGGACTGGCAAAAACTTCATCGAAAGGGCCGATTTTGGCGAACTTCCCATCCAGCAGCATCGCTACCCGATCGCCGGTGGATTTCGCACAGGTCAGATCGTGGGTGATGATGATGGACGTAGCGCCCAGCCGTTCCCGAACATCGTTGATCAGGTTATTGATCTCAACGCTCGTGATCGGGTCCAGCCCCGCCGTCGGTTCATCGTACAGCATGATCTCTGGTTTCAGAATCAGCGTGCGGGCGATGCCGATGCGTTTCCGCTGACCACCCGAGAGTTCCGATGGCATCTGGTTGATCGTCTGCGACAGGCCGACGTCGTCCAGCGCTTTTTCAACGGCTTTGTCGATTTCGTCACGGCTCAGGTTGCGAATGTTTCGTACCAGTGGAAACTCCAGATTCTCCCGGATGCTCATGCTGTCGTACAGGGCGCTGCTCTGGAATGAAAACCCGACTTTCTGCCGAAACGCATCCAGTTCTTTGCCGCGCAGGGTTTCGACGTCCTCACCCAGCACCATTACACGGCCTGCATCGGGTTTGAGTAAACCAACCATAATCTTGATCAGAACGGATTTGCCCGTACCTGATCGCCCGAGAACGACCATGTTTTCGCCCCGGTTGACTTCCAGGTCGACCCCCCGAAGCACATGCAGGTTACCGAAGGACTTTTTCAGTCCCTGTATGCTAATGATCGGATTCGGTTTCTCTTCTGCCATAAAACATAAAAAGTAAACGTATGCATAAGCGAATGAATAGTGTCCGGCAGGCTGATTCGCTCCGGCGCTCATTGGTTCGGTCCGGCTTTGGTTAGCTTCCGCGGATGGCACTGACAATCTGTAGAGAAAGCAGTTCTTCGATGAATACCAGGAACATAGCCGTGACGACCGATGAATTGGCCGCCTTGCCAACGCCCTCGGTTCCTTTCGAAGAGTGATACCCTTTGTAACAACCGACCATGCCGATCGTAAACCCAAATACTATGGACTTCAGAACAGACGCAAATATGTCGAGGTACGTAATGGCACCGAAGACCTCCTGAATATAGGACGGAAAACTAGTCTGTTCGTTCTGGTTGACATTGATGTAAGCCCCGATCAAGGCCACAAAAATGGTGTACATCGTCAGGAGCGGGATCGTGAACGAGGTGGCAATGACGCGGCTGACTACCAGAAACTTAAAGGGGTCGGTGCCGGACACCTCCATGGCGTCGATCTGCTCCGTCACGTTCATAGACCCCAGTTCGGCGCCAATGCTGGAACCGACCTTCCCGGCCGCAATCAGTGCCGTTACGAGAGGACCCAGTGCCCGTACAATGGCAATGGCAATCAGCGATGGAAGCCAGGAGGTGGCCCCAAAATCCGATAAAGACGGGCGCGACTGGTTGGTAAAAACGATGCCGGTAATGAATCCCGTAGTAGAAATCAGCAGCAGAGACCGGTAGCCGACCTCATAGCACTGCCTGACGATTTCCTTAAATTCGTAGGGCGGCAGGAGCGCTTCCCGAAAGAAACGACCCACGAAAGAGGCTACATCGGCCAGTGACAGAAAAAAACGATCGAAGCGACGGGAGGTTACTGGGCGGCCCGTCGCCTGGTTTCCAGAGTTAGTGGTGTCAGATTGCATTCAAGAGCTAATCAAGCATGCCGGCAGACGTATAGAGCCAACAGTACCCTAATAACTCATTTCGAAAGCTCTGGTTTTAATTTGGTAACAAATTGATGAGCTAAGGATTTTTTTAGCGGTTCGAAGGGGAAATCACTAACGAATTTTGCCTGGCTACCGGGTTTCAACGTAGGAGTAAGCCGACGCGCTGTCTGCGCTGAAACCCGGTAGAATAGTTTACGCAGCCTGCTGAAACGACGGGCGTACCCAGGCCTGGTAGGCCGTCTGCAGGGCCGGATTGGGCGTTAGAAACGACGAATAATCGGCAGGGCGCGACATCACTTCCTTATATAACAACACGCGGTAAAGATAATAGCGGGTTTCGCGAGGTAGCGTCATGCGGTAATAATCGCGGTGATCCTGGCTTTTCAGGCGGTTTTTCATCAGACCCGGACCGGCGTTGTAGGCAGCCGCCACCAGGGACCATGAACCCAGCTGCGTATACAGCTCCCGTAGGTAACGACAGGCCGCTTCCGTCGCTTTGTGCACATTGAATCGCTCGTCGACCCGTTTGCCGACCTTCAGGCCCAGCGCCCGGGCCGTTCCAGGCATCAGTTGCCAATAGCCAGCCGCGCCGGCCCGCGAAATAGCGTGCGGCTTGAGGCCGCTTTCGGCCAGGGGCACATAGCGAAAATCGTCGGGGATATCGTACTTCTCCAGGATGGGGTCGATGATGGGAAAAAAGGAATCAGCCCGCTGGCGCAGACTACCCAGGTCGCTGGCATGGGTCCGGAACAGGGTGAACACGTGTTTCCAGCGATCGACCACATCGGTTTGCTCAAGGGGTAAACACTCCCCGCAAAAATTGACGTCGAGTAGGGGAAGCTCGGGGGTTGTATCGAGCAGCGGCTTCAGCAGGGCTCCTGTCCGAACGAATTCGGCACCCGATGCGGTGGCATCCGATTTAGCAATCACGTTGATTCTGGAGAGACTGAGCAGCGAAGAGGGGCACGCCTGAAGGGGAACTAATTTGGCCGCAATGGCGAAAGCCGGGCGCAAAGCGGCCATCAATACTGAAAATCCGATACGCTTAATCAAAACACAAGTCAGGATGGTATTGACTGAATAACGTACCGGTTGACTGAATTAGTGCCCTGATTATCAAGGGGCTACTCATGTAGTGCAGGCCACTCCGGTAAAACTGACTGAGGGTCAGGGCCTTATCCTGCATTAAAAAGTCAGTAAACGAAGACCTTGCTGTTCGGGTAGCAGGCTGGGCGAAAATGCATATCTTTCGACCCAGATACGGTGTAGCAGCCTTTATCAGTATGATTGAAATTGGACGAATGAATACTCTGACCGCCCTGCGTCAGACCAGTGTCGGTTTTTTTCTCGGTGATTTGTCGGATCGCCGATCGCAGGATTTTAACAACGATATTCTACTCCCGAACAAATACGTGCCCAGCACGCTTGCGGTAGATGATGAGATCGATGTATTCGTGTATACCGACTCTGAAGACCGGCCCATCGCTACTACCCTGACGCCCGCCATCCAGCGGAATGAATTCGCCAGCCTGCAGGTCGTGTCGGTTACCAGTGCAGGCGCTTTTCTGGACTGGGGGCTGGAAAAAGACCTGCTGGTGCCCCACCGCGAACAACAGCGTCCCATGGATGTCGGGCAGTGGTACGTGGTGTTTATGTACCTCGATCGGCGAACGGACCGGCTGGTCGCTTCGAGCAAGCTTAGCCGGTTTCTGGACCCCGATGTGGGCGACCTGTACGTGGGCGAAGAGGTGCAATTGCTGGCCTACGAAACAACCGATCTGGGCATGAACGTGATCATCAACAACCGCTACAAGGGGCTGATTTATGCCAACGAAATTTTTCGCACCGTACGGCCCGGCGATCCGCTCATTGGCTACATCAAAACTCTCCGCGACGATGGTCTCGTGGACGTGAGCCTGCAAAAAGCCGGGTATGAGAACGTTGAGCCCAACGCCCAGCGGATTCTGGCCACGCTGAAAGCCGAAAATGGGTTTCTGCCCCTGACCGACAACAGCCCGCCCGAAGCTATTTACAAAGCGCTGGAGATGAGTAAGAAAACGTTCAAAAAAGCCATCGGTACGCTCTACCGCGAACGCAGGATAGTGCTGGAAAAGACCGGGATTCGACTGGTCTAAAGCATCCGATTATGAAACCTACCATTACCCTGGAATATTGCCCAAAATGCGGTTGGCTCTTGCGGGCGGCCTGGATGGCTCAGGAACTGCTGACCACTTTCACCGACGACCTGCATGGCGTGTTGTTGCACCCGTCCGCCTTCAATGGCCGCTTTTCCGTCCGGATCGACGATCAGGTGATCTTCGACCGCAAGGTCGAAGGGCGGTTTCCGGATATCAAGGAATTGAAACAACTCGTTCGCGACGTCGTCAACCCGGCCAAAGACCTGGGGCACTCGGACCGCAAATAACGGTCAATCCAGTAACATACGAACGGATAAATTCCCGGGCTTTCCGCTCCTGCCGTTGAGTGCGGTAGATTAACGGAACGATGGCCTTTTCTCCGCAGTAATCAATCCGTGATTTAACAGACAGTTATAATGCCATTACGCTCCCGAGAATGGTTTGGCCGCACCGGAAAAGACGGCTTTATCTACCGCGCCTGGATGAAAAACCAGGGTTTTCCACATCACGAATTCGAAGGAAAACCCGTTATCGGCATCTGCAACACCTGGTCGGAACTAACTCCCTGCAATGCGCACTTTCGCGAGCTGGCCGAAGCCGTCAAGCGGGGAGTTTGGGAAGCGGGCGGATTCCCGCTCGAATTTCCCGTGATGTCGCTGGGCGAATGCCAGATCAAACCCACGGCCATGCTGTTCCGGAACCTGGCCAGCATGGATGTGGAAGAAAGCATCCGGGGCAATTCCATCGATGGGGTTATTCTGATGTGCGGCTGCGACAAAACGACGCCTTCGCTCGTCATGGGGGCCTGCAGCGTCGATATTCCGACGATGGTGATTTCAGGAGGACCGATGCTGGCGGGCCGGTTTCAGGGACGCAAAATCGGGACGAGCGATCTCTGGCGGTTTGCCGAAGCGTATAAAATTGGGGAAATGAGCCAGAGCGAATTCGTGGCGGCCGAAGCCAGCATGGCCCGCTCGCAGGGGCACTGCGCCGTGATGGGCACCGCCAGCACCATGGCCGCCATGGTCGAATCGCTGGGGCTGGCCCTGCCCGACAACGCCACCATTCCGGCGGCCGATTCGCGCCGGAAAGTGCTGGCCCACCTGACGGGAGCCCGCATGGTCGAGCTGGTGCGCGAAAACATCACTCCGTCGAAACTGCTGACCCGGCAGGCGTTCGAGAATGCGATCATGGTCAATGCGGCCCTCGGCGGTTCCACCAATTTTATCCTGCACCTGACGGCCATTGCCGGGCGGGTCGGCGTCGATCTGTCGCTCGATGATTTCGATACCTTATCGGCCAGAATTCCTCTGCTGGCGAATCTGCAGCCCTCGGGCGAGCACTTTGTCGAAGATTTGTTTTACGCGGGTGGGCTGCCAGCCGTCATCCGCGAACTGCGGCAATACCTGCATAATGATGCGCTGACGGTCAATGGCCGCTCGATCGGCGATAACTGCGCCGAAGCGCAATGCTACGATCCTACGGTGATTGCGTCGGTCGATAACCCATTCAAACCCGAGTCGGGGATTGCCGTGCTACGCGGTAATCTGTGTCCACACGGCGCGGTCCTGAAACCCTCGGCGGCCTCGCCCGAGCTGATGCAGCATACCGGTCGGGCGGTGGTGTTCGAAAACATCGACGATTACAAAGCCCGCATCGACGATCCCGAACTGGACGTCGATCCGACCTGCGTACTGGTGCTGAAAAATGTCGGGCCGAAAGGATATCCCGGAATGCCCGAAGTGGGCAACATGCAGCTGCCGGCCAAGATTCTGGCGCAGGGCATTCACGATATGGTGCGGATCTCGGACGGGCGCATGAGCGGCACCGGTTTCGGGACGGTGGTGCTGCACGTATCACCCGAATCGGCCGTGGGAGGCAATCTGGCACTGGTACAGAACGGCGACCTGATCACGCTCGACGTACACAACCGGAGCCTGCACCTGCACGTATCCGATGAAGAGCTGGCTGCCCGCCTGGTCGCCTTCAAACCGCTCGACCTGGGGTACGACCGGGGGTACGTGAACCTGTATATCCGCCACGTTACCCAGGCTCACGAAGGCGCTGATTTCGACTTTCTGCGCGGAGCTTCCGGCAGCGAAGTCAAACGGGACTCGCACTGACGAATCACCGGAGCTTGCTGACGCCAACTACTCTGGCGTCGGCAAGCTCCGGTTTATCCATTAAAAGTGTTTTGCAACTTGCTGTGGCAGAGCCATCTCAGGCCGAGGTGACTGCCTGGAAATAGTATGACAGATTTTACCAATCAGACGGTATTGATTACCGGTGCCGGGCAGGGAATTGGTTTTGCCATTGCTCAAGCCCTGACGCGTCAGGGAGCCAATGTCGTGCTCAACGACTATGACGACCTGTTGGCCCGGCAGGCGGTAGAGACCATCCAGGCCAGGGAACCGGCGGGCCGCTGCGAAGCGTATCCCGGCGATGCGTCCGACGTGTCGTTTATCCGGCAAATGGTGGCTGAAACCGTTCGCCTGTTCGGTTCGCTGGACATAGCGATCGCTAATGCGGGCATCACGATCTTCGGGGATATTTTCACGACGACGCCCGATGCGTTTCAGAAAATCGTGAACCTCAACCTGCGGGGGAGTTTCTTTCTGGCGCAGACTGCGGCTCTGCAAATGCGGGAGCAGGGGCGGGGCGGGAGCATACTGTTTATGTCGTCGGTGGTCGGGCATCAGGCGCATCCGGGCTTACCGGTCTACAGCATGACCAAAGCTGGGCTGGAGATGCTGGCCAAACAACTGGTTATCGATTTTTCGCCCCTCGGCATCACGGTCAACGCCATTGCGCCGGGCGCTACGCTTACTGAACGGACCCTCGACGACCCCACTTATATCCCGATCTGGTCGCGCATTACCCCGATGGGTCGCCCGGCCACGGTAGACGACATCACGAATGCGGCCCTGTTTCTGGTAGCTCCCGCATCGCGGCACATTACCGGTCAAAGCCTGGTGGTCGACGGAGGCTGGACCAGCATCAGCCCTCCGCCGGTGTAGTCGAGTCTGTTCAGCCGGTCGCGCATTGTTGTGGCCGGCTGAACAGACTCGTTCAATTGAGTGCCGGACTCATACCGGTTGTAATGGCCATCCGATTCCAGGCATTGATGGTAATGATGGCCATCAGGACCTGCGCCAGGTACTTATCTCCCAATACCGTAGCCGCCCGCTTGTAAGTTTCGCTGGAAACATGGTGCCGGATAAAGGTTACTTCTTCGGTCAGGGCCAGAATGGCCTGCTCTGCTTCTGTGAAGAACGGGGTATCCTGCCAGGCGTTCAACGCATAAATACGCTGCTCGGTTTCGCCATGCTGGCGGGCCTCTTTGGTGTGCATATCGATGCAGAAGGCACAGCCATTGAGCTGAGAAGCCCGGATTTTAAGCAAGTCGATGTGGGTGCTTGTCAGGCTGGTCGTGCTCAGGTATTTTTCAAGAGCCATCATCGCTTTGTACGCATCGGGCTCCGTGGCCTGCAGATTCATTCGCTTTTCCATGATTGTTTTCCTGTTTTGTTTGCGACAAAATTGGAACAGGATTCTTCGGGAAATCTTAACCTGGATTAAGAAATGACGCGGAACAAATTGACCCTACGGATACTACTTATCCGCGCCGGCGCCGGATTTTGCTGAGAAACTCGGGCGTAAAGCCCAGATAGGAGGCCAGCATGTACTGCGGAATGCGCTGGACAAACTCGGGAAAGGCACTATTGAACTGATGATAGCGCTGCTCACCCGACTGGTTGTAGATGAAGTACAGCCGCATCTGCGAAGCTGCGTACGCTCGTTGCAGGACGATCCGGAAGTAGCGTTCCATCTGCGGAAGCCTCTCAAATAACGCATCCTGCACCTGCCGCTCCAGAACGACCAGTTCGGAAGGTTCGAGGGCCTGAATATAAAACGCAGACGGCGTTTGCCGGTCCAGGCTCCCGTAATCGCTGATCCACCAGTTGTCGATTCCAAACTGGGTAATCTGCTCATGCCCCTGATCGGTAATAAAAAACATCCGGACGCAACCGCGCAGGATAAAATAATTGGCCGTGCACGTCTGTCCTTCCCGAAGAATAAATGCTTTTTTAGGCCGGGGTTCGTAATTTAAGTAAGTAGCTAGAATAGCCTCTTCATCGCTCGTGAGGGGAACGAACTTTCGGATGTGCGCGTAGAAACTGGCGTACATAGCGGTGGTATAGTCAATATTTACGACCCAGGGTGATGAACACGACCCCCACCAGGGCCACGATGGCGCCCAGAAACGACTGGCTGGAAAAAACTTCGCCCGCAAACAACGTGCCCAGCAGCATGGCTACCACCGGATTGACGAAGGCATAAGTTGCCAGCAAAGGCGGGGGCGCATTCCGGGCCAGCCACGAATACGACGAAAAACCAATGATGCTGCCGAAAATGACCAGATAGATCATGGAGCCAATGGCTTTGATGGGTGCGTCCAGGATGCTCCAGGGCGTGACCGGCTCGATGATCAGGCTAACCACCAGCGAAGCGATACCGCCCACGATCATCTGAATACCACTCGCGACAGGGCCGGAGGGCAACGACAGCCGTGGAGTCAGCAAGGTGCCGATGGCCCAGGCAAAGTTACCGAAGGCCACGAGTCCAACCCCGATCAGCCGCGCGTCGATGCCCGTTGTCGGCTGTAACTTATCAGGTTTAATAAGCAGATAAATCCCGATCAGGCCAATCACCAACCCCGCCAGCGACAGATTACTCGGGCGCTGGCGGCCAAACGAAACCCAGTTGAGGGTGAGCAGGTAAACGGGTAACAGGCCACCCAGCAGAGCCGCCATACCGCTGGGAATGTATTGCAATCCCACCGACAGACACCCATTGGAAATTGTCAGTAGGATGATTCCGAGGAAACCCGCCGAGCGCCACTCCCCCCGCGTCGGGGCCGGGGTACCCGTTAGCCGTGCATAGCCATACAGAATAGAACCGGCGATCAGATACCGCATGGCAATCATATACAAGGGGGGCATCTGTTCGGTCATGAGATGAATGAACAGATACGTCGATCCCCACAGGATATAAACCGAAATTAAATTTCCCCAGAGCGCCAGGCGATTCGGGGGCGGAGAAACAGGTGAGCTAACGGCTTGCATACAAGAGACTTACTAGTGCCGGTATAACCGCAAAATAAGCCAAATTTATCCGCTTCCGGCCAGTTTCTTCAGTCTTTCTAAGATTGATTATGAAAATTCTAAGCAGAATTTTATTTGGTCAGTACGTTACCTGCGTGTGGTTCGCTTCGAGCTGTTTAAGTTGAGGAGCGTAAGGGCTGGTCATGGCTTCCCGGCTAAACAACGGATTGCTGCCCATGTACACTTTTTTTAGGTTTTTGATGGACAACAACACGTTCGGAAATTCCTGTAAATTGTTGTTATTCAGGTCCAGCTCTTCCAGGGAGGGCAGTGCCCCCAGCACGTTCGGCGCTACCGAAAACCAGTTGTATCCGACGTCCAGAACCCGTAGCTGGCGTAGGCGCTGGAAATCGGTCGGTAACTGGCTAAGCCGGTTGTGGTGGGCAAAAAGCACCTGCAACCGGCGTAATTTTGCCAGCGAAATAGGTAATTCTTTCAGGTCGTTGTGGGCAATGGCCAGTTGCTCCAGCCGCTTCATACGGCCAAGCTGACGAGGCAGTTCCGTTAGTTTATTGTAGTATAAATCCAGTACTTTCACGTGCTTCAGTCGCCCCATGCTGTTGGGAAGTCGGGTGAGGCTCGCATTGTACAGGTTCAGGTCTGTCAGCCGGTGGAGCCGACGTAATAACCGTACATCGACTTCCTTCAATTGGTTATTGCCCATCCATAGGCTTTCGAGCCGTCGGTTCTGGCGTACCGCTTTTGGAATGTGGGTCAGGCGGTTGCTCTGCAGATTCAGCGAGCGCAGGTGTTTGTTGCGGGTGATGAACACACTGTCGTCGGGGATTGCGTTCCTGTACACGCTCAGCCGTTTCAGACTGGGAATATCGGCCGTCAGGCGGGCAGGCAGCTCGGTTAGGGCGTTGTTCGAAAGATCAAGCTCTTCCAGTTTTGGGAACTGGTACACCAGGTCGGGTACGGTTGAAAGATTCAACTGGTTCAATGCCAGCATCGTAACGGTATCTGGGCGGGTTGTTGCCCGGGCCGCTTCCAGCGTGCTGATGATGCCTGGACCACGCCGGACCGTCCGTTTCTGGGGAATGCTGCCCAACTGCATCATGTTGGTCCAACTGAAACCAGCCTTCGTTTTAATTGGAAATGGATGTTGCTCATACCATTGAGTCATAAGCTGTAGCAACTGAGTTTCCTGCTCGCTGGTCAGATCTTTACCCAGGAATTCGCAAAAGACTCGGTCGAACGTACCATCCGGCGAAATGAACTCGTGCGCCTGAAGAATGATACCGGTAACTGGTAAGCGGGTTTTATTTCGGTTGACGAATGAGAAAAACTGTTGTTGCCGGGCATTGATCGTGTCGAGAAATGGCCGTCCGCGACCAGTAAAAACGGCCCGCTCCCCGGCCGCTCTGGGCAGCGCCGATGGGTATTTACTCGTCAAATGGGAGGGGAACAGGTTTAACCGGGTGGTGTCCTTCAGCAAAACGATACGGTCCTGAGCGTAGCCGGATAAGGTCAACAACCCAGTTACCATGCATAAAAGTAGGGTTTTCATGTGATAAACGATGGTTATAGGTATATGACTATTTTTATAGTTAATTTCCACAAAAAAGTACCGGGATTTTTTTGATTTTACTGACCGTCCACGTTACAAAGACTCAAGGTCGGTCGATCAAATCACATAAATCCCGGTTATGATTAATTCTTCGAACCGCCACTCACCGACGAAGCGGGTTGTTTCTCCGCCATTTTCTTCGCGGCTTTGGCAAAATCACCCGCTTTAATGATCGAAATCTTGGCGGGATCGATGTGCTTTTTCATAGCCGCGTTGACCTGCTCCGGTGTCAGCGATTCGATTTTCTTTTCCAGATCGGCATCCCAGTTCATGGTTCGGTTCAGGTACAGGTAGTTGTTCAGTGTACCGACCAGTGAGGCATCCTGCGCACGCGAAACCATCCGGGCCTGCAAAAGACCCGACCGGGCGGCTTTGATCTCATCGGCCGTAAAGCCTTCTTTAACCGCCTTATCCATTTCTTCCCGGAACGCTTTTTCCAGTCGTTCTGCATTTTCCGGGTTGTAGATGGCATAGGTCATGAACATCCCCGTTTTATCGAACGGGTTGGCCTGCAACTGCGAGCCTACCCCGTAGCTGATCCCTTCTTTCTGCCGAATCCTGACGGCCAGGCGCGAATTCAGGAAACCGCCACCGAGCATGTAGTTGCCCAATACCAGCGCCGGATAATCCGGGTCATCGTCGCGCAGGGGCAGGTTTACACCCGCTACCATAAACGCATTGGCTTTGTCGGGGGCTTCAATGGCCTGGGGCGTCGGTTTGATGTCGTTGAACGGGGTTACCAGTCGGCTGAAGGGTTTCTTGGCTTTCCAGGTGCCGAACTCATCCGTGATCACTTTCCGAATGGCTGGTTCGTCGAAATCGCCGACGACAGCCAGAGTGGCATTTTGAGCACCGTAAAAATCCTTGTGGAACTGCTTCAGCTCATCGAGCTTCAGCGCGTTCACGTCGGCCACGTCTTCATCGGGCGTCGAAGTATAGCGAATGTCCTCTTTGGGGTAGGGGCTCATCTGCCGCTGGAAAGCCGTGAAGGCCAGCGACTGCGGCTCGGACCGCTGCGACTCGATCGACGCCAGTTGTTCCTGCTTCAGCTTATCGAATTCGTTGGCGTCAAAAGCTGGGTGTTTAAGGATATCACCGACAATCCGCAACACAGCGGGCAGGTTTTCTTTCGTGGTTTTGATGCTCACGTTAGCCTGGTTGCCGCCCCCTGACACGCTCACCTGGGCTTTCAGCTTATCCAGCTCATCCTTGATCTGCTGACGCGAACGGGTCGTCGTGCCTTTATCAAGCATCGAGGCCGTAAAGACCGAAACGGCGCTTTTGTTCAGCAGGCTTTTCTGATCGCCATATCGAAGTGTCAGGCGGGCATTCACCTCGTTGCCGCGTGTCGATTTGGGCAACAGCGCCAGTTCGATGGTGTTCGGTTGCTCCGACCGGCGGGTGCGCCCGTCGATATTGGCGGGCGATGGATCGAAGGCTTCGCCCGCGGCTACCAGTGCCCGCCCTTTGTAATCCTTCACCATAGCCGCAATGTCCGGTGCGTTCGGCACATCGACGCGGTCGGGTGCCGGGTCAGGTACGAACAGCCCTACGGTGCGGTTCGAGGGTTTGAAATAGTATTTAGCCACCCGTTGCACATCGGCAGGCGACACTTTTTCAAGCGCATCGCGGTAGAGAAAACCCAGCCGCCAGTCGCCCGTGGCAATGTATTCGCTCATGGCCAGCCCCACGCGCTCGGCGTTTTTAAAGCTAAGTTCGACGTCTTTCAGCAGCTTGGCTTTCGCCCGGTCGATTTCTTCTTTGGACGGGGTTTTGATCGCTACCGAATCCAGAGTCGACAGCAGCGCTACTTTAGCGTCATCCAGCGGCTTGTCTTTCAGCATTTCGGCCGCAAAATATACGTAGCCCGGATCTTTGGTTGTGAACGAATACCCATATTGCTGCGACGCTTTCTTTGTTTCTACCAGCGCTTTATAAAGCCGCCCCGAAGGTTCGTTGGTGAGTAATTCGATGACTACGTCCATCGTCGGGTAGTCGGGATGGGAGCCGGGCATAATGTGGTACAGGGCCGACACCACCTTTGTGTCGCCCACGCGCCGGAGGGTTACCTGCTTTTCGCCGTCCTGCGTCGGTTCGATGCTGTAGGTTGGTTGCAGCACTCGCGTGGGTCGCGGAACTGCCCCAAAATACTCATTGACCAGCGCCAGGGTTTTCGACTCGTCGATTTTACCGGCCACGACCAGTACGGCGTTGTCGGGCTGGTAGAACTTTCGGTAAAAGGCCTGTAGGTTATCAATGGGGACTTTCTCGATGTCCGAGCGGTTTCCGATGGTCGATTTGCCGTAATTGTGCCACAGATACGAAGCCGATACAACCCGTTCGTTCAGCACGTTCTGCGGGGAGTTTTCGCCCATTTCGAACTCATTCCGCACCACCGTAAATTCGGTCGCCAGATCTTCTTTTTTGATAAACGAATTCACCATCCGATCCGCTTCAAGGTCGAGTGCCCACTTCAGGTTCTCGTCTGTGGCGGCAAAGGTTTCGAAGTAGTTTGTGCGGTCGAGCCAGGTTGTGCCGTTGGGCCGGGCACCGTGCGAGGTCAGCTCCTGCGGAATGTTGGGGTGCTTGGTGGACCCTTTGAAGACCATGTGCTCGAGCAGGTGAGCCATACCGGTTTCGCCCAGCCCCTCGTGGCGTGACCCCACCAGGTAAGTGATGTTGACGGTGATGGTGGGTTTGGAGGGATCAGGAAACAGTAGGACTTTGAGTCCGTTTTTGAGATTATACTCCGTGATCCCTTCCACGGAGGCTCCTTTGGTAACGCCCGCGGGCAGCGTAATGGCGGCTGGTTTGTCCTGCGCCGACGCGAACGTCAGACTGCCGATCAGCAGCGAAGCGGCTACAACCTGTCTTCGGGCCCAGGTTGGCAGGGTAAGATGATTTCGCATAAAAAAGTTAGTTGGGTACTAAAAAAACGAATTGGGTATAGATATGAAAAAAATGGGCTATAATCAACCGATTTTACAGTGACGTGACAAAAAAAGGATGAGCGGTCGGAAGTTAAGCCGCCCATCCGTCCGAAAAGTCCCGACAGGTTAGTTTTTGGTGCCTCCGCCCACCGACGAAGCAGGTTGCTTTTCGGCTACCTTTTTCGCAGCTTTTTCAAAATCACCCGCTTTAACCATCGTCAGCTTGTTATAATCGAGGTATTTTTTGAGAACCGCGTTGATTTGCTCCGGGGTCAGGGCCTCGAGTTTTTTGTCGAAATCGGCATCGTAGGCGAAGGTGCGTCCTTCTTTCCTGGACAGGTATTGTGCCCATTTGTTCGCCAGGGCACCATCTTGCGACCGCTCCAATTGTTTTTCCTGCAGCATCGCCGATTTGGCGGCTTTGACCTCGTCGGCCGTTACCCCATCTTTTACCATTTTCTGAATTTCTTCCCGGAACGCATTGTCGAATTTCTCGCCATTCTCTGGATTGTAGATGGCATAAGAGCCGAAGTTGCCGACCTTGTCGCTATCGTCGGCATACACGTACGAACCAACGCCGTAGCTCAGCCCATCTTTCACCCGAATCCGGGTGGCCAGCCGCGAGTTGAGCATGCCCTCGCCCAGAATGTAGTTCGCCATGGCGATCGCGGGGAATTCCGGATCATCGTCGCGCAACGGAAACTGCATACCACCCGCAAAAACGGCACTGGTTTTGTCGTTCGTCTGAATCGACTGCGTTTGTGGCTTCAGGTCAGCGAAGAGCGTCTGCGGAATGCGGGTAAAGGGTTTGGCTGCTTTCCAGCTACCCAGTTCATCTTTGATCATCTTGCGAAGGGTCGGTTCGTCAAACGCACCGACCACGGCTATCGTGGCATTGCTGGCCCCGTAGAAGTTCTTATAGAACTCCCTGATGTCGTTGATTGTCAGTTTATTGATCCCCTCGATCTCTTCGTCGAAGGTCATGGCATAAAATGGGTGGCCTTTCGGGTACGGTTCTGTGATGCGCTGCAGGGTTTTCCACGCAATGGCTTGTGGTTCTTGCTTCTGCGATTCGATCTGGGCCAGGGCTTCCTGTTTCAGCTTATCCAGTTCCGCCTGCGGAAAGGTCGGGTTTTTCAGGTAGTCGGTCACGATCTTCAGCACCGCCGGTAGTTTGTCTTTTTCGGCTTCGATGCGCACTGTGGCCGACTGACCGTACCCATACACATAGGCCTGGGCTTTCAGCTTATCGAGCTCATCCTTGATCTGCTGGAAGGTGCGGGTTTTGGTGCCCCGGTCCAGCATCTGAGCCGTAAACCGACCGGCGAGGCTCTGGTTCATCAGGCTTTTTTCGTCGCCATAGCGCAGCCGGATCTGTATGTTCACCGAATTCCCGCGGGTGCTTTTGGGCAAAAGCGCGTATTTCAGCCCGTTCGCTTCGGCCCCGCGTTTGGTACGCGCGTCGATATTAGCGGGCGACACATCGAAGGCTTCACCGGCGGCCACGGCGATTTCGCCTTTGTAATCCTTTACCAGCGCGGCCACGTCCGGCGACTCCGGAATGTCGGCGCGGTCGGGTTTCTGTTCGGGAATGAACACCCCCACCGTCCGGTTCGAGGGTTTGAAATAAGCAGCCGCTACCCGCTGCACGTCGGCCGGCTGGACCTTACGCAGGGCATCGCGGTAGAGAAACACCAGCCGCCAGTCGCCGGTGGCGATCCATTCGCTCATTTGCAGACCCACACGGTCAGTATTTTTGAAAAGCAGGTCGATGTCTTTCAGTAACTTGGTTTTCGCCCGGTCCACCTCTTCCGCCGTTGGCGCTTTGCGGCTTACCTCATCGAGTGTGGCCAGCATGACCGTCCGCGCCGAGTCGAGCGACTGATCTTTTCGGAGTTCGGCGTAGAAATACGCGAAACCAGGATCGTGCAGCGCCGGGGTCCAGCCATACTGAGAAGCCGCTTTTTTGTTTTCGATCAGCGCTTTGTAAAGCCGTCCCGAAGGCTCATTGGTCAGCACGTCCATCAGCACGTCCATGACCGCATAATCGGGATGCGAACCCGACGGCGTGTGATAAGCAGCCGCAACACCCTGTGTGTCGCCCACGCGCCGGAGGGTCGTCTGCCGTTCGCCATCCTGCGTCGGCTCGACCGAGTAGGTTTTGGGTAATTGGCGGGTAGGGCGGGGGATCGGCCCAAAATACTGACTGACCAGATCCAGGGTTTTGGCTTCGTCGATCTTGCCAGCCACCAGCAACACGGCATTGTCGGGCTGGTAGTAGGTCTGGTAAAAGGCTTTGAGTTTTTCGATCGGTACCCGCTCGATATCTTCCTTCGAACCGATGGTCGATTTGCCGTAATTATGCCACAGGTAGGCCGACGATAGTACCCGCTTTTCGAGGGTCCATTGCGGAGAGTTTTCGCCGATTTCAAACTCATTGCGTACCACCGTAAACTCGGTTTCGAGGTCTTTTTTAGCAATGAATGAATTCACCATACGGTCCGATTCGAGGTCGAGCGCCCACTTGAGATTGCCCTCGTCGGCAGCCGAAAAGGTCTCGAAATAATTAGTCCGGTCGTACCAGGTCGTGCCGTTGGGCCAGGTGCCGTGCTCGGTCAGTTCCTGCATGATGTTTTTGTGCTTCGGCGAGCCTTTAAACACCATATGCTCGAGCAGGTGGGCCATACCGGTTTCGCCCAGCCCCTCGTGGCGGGACCCCACCAGGTAAGTGATGTTGACGGTGATGGTGGGTTTGGAGGGATCAGGAAACAGCAGGACTTTGAGCCCGTTTTTGAGATTATACTCCGTAATCCCTTCTACAGAAGCGATTTTAGTAATGCCTTCCGGCAAGGGGGCTGTCGCTGATTTCGTTTGGGCCAGCGTGAGCGCAGCCGGGCTCAGAAGCAAGATAGCGGCCAGTGCAATCAGGCTGCGTCTAAGGGCCACAGTGGGTTTAATAGCCAAGGAATTGAACATAACCATACGAATTAGTTGGGTGAAGGAAACTATTCGTATAGTTACGAAAAAGGAAACCAAGAGCAAGTTTCGTTAGGTATTTTTAACAGCTGTAGGGTGAGTATTTTTTGCCGGTTTTACCTGGTAATCGACCTGGGCCTTCTGGTTAGCCATCCCGTAGGCCTGCTCAGTCTGGTAATGACGTTTGCCGGTTGGTGAGCGAAGGGTCGTACCAATTACCCCTCGAGCCAATGCTTAAAGGCACTGGCTTTCTCCTTGCTGACAATCAGCTCCAACGCGTCGTTCGGACTTTTCAGGCTTACGGACAGCTTAGTCGTTTCATAAGGGCGGTAGCCCGCTACAGCGTCGAGCTGAATCAGACTCTGGCGATTGGCCCGAAAGAAGCAGGCCGGGTCAACCAGTTCTTCCAGTTCATCGAGGGTTCTGTAATCGGTGATCAGTTTTTTTCCGTCGGTGGTATAGAGATAGATCAGTTCATTGCGGAGGAAATAAGCGATCCCTTCCTGAGGGACCGTAACGATTTGGCGGAGGTGATGGCCGGAAAACCGCCGTTTGAAGGCGGGGGCTGTTGCCGGAGCCGCCATGTGGGCCAGGAAATTTCGGAACTGGTCGCCAAAATCGGCCAGGCCGGGCACGGCCCATCGGTGGAATTTGGCCAGAGCCAGTTTGAGCTCGTCGCGATCGATGGGTTTGAGCAGGTAATCGAGGCTGTTCAGTTTGAAAGCCCGAATGGCGTATTCGTCGTAGGCAGTGGTAAAAATTACGGGCGTGCTCAGATTGACGTGCCGGAAGGCTTCGAAGCTGATTCCATCGGATAGCTGAATGTCGGAAATGATCAGGTCGGGATAAGGTTTCGTATCCAGCCGGTGGCTGTCGAAGTAATCACAGATTGCCTGAACACTCGTCAGCGGCCCGTCGATCACGGCGGTTGGCTCCAGCTGATTCACCAGTTTGTGCAGTTGCCGGGCAATGAGGGGCTCGTCCTCGATCAGCAGAATAGTCATTGGTTGTTATCTGAACGGTGGTTTTGTATTTAAGATGGTCTTCATTATCAGTAGCTTATCGCCTGAGGCTGCCAGTTGATGACCATGGATCGCCATAGATGACCACCCATGACGCCCGGCAATTGACCATGAATGACCATTATTGACCCAATACCAACGGTGCTTTTTCACCCGACAGCAAAGGTAAGAGAACTTGAAAATGGGTGCTCGTTTCCTGAATGGTTACGGGGCGGTCGCTCAAAAAACCGTACAGAAGTTTCAGGTTTTCGAGTCCCTGCTGGTTGGATGTTTCGACCTGTCGTTTCCGTTGAAGCGGATTGCTTACCGACAGATACCCATCCTGCGTGCTCAGAGTAACCGTCAGTGGGCGTGCTTCGCTGATGACGTTGTGTTTGATGGCATTTTCAATTAGAATCTGAAGTGTAACGGGCACAATCTGTTCGTCAAGAGCCGCTTCATCGATGTCGCAACGGATAATGAAAGCCCCATCGAACCGGGTATGCAGGAGCGAAACGTAATTTTTGATGAAGGCCAGTTCCGTTTCCAGGGGTACCAGCGCTTTTTCTTTATGCCGGAGCACATACCGGAATACTTTGGACAACTGCTGAAGAAACTGCCGGGCCAGTACCGGATTGTCGTCGATCAGACTATCCAGCGAAGACAGGCTGTTGAACAGAAAATGGGGGCTGACCTGGTTTTTGAGGCTATCGAGCTGCACCTGTACTTTTTCTTTCTCAAGCTGCGCGTTGCGCAGGGCATTTTCCTGCCAGCGTTTTAACAAATGGCTGGCAATGAAACCCAGACAAATGATGGTGTTGACCAGGAAAACCATCATGCCGATGATAATAAAGCCAAATTTGTTCAGCAGCGTTAAAACAGGCGGGAAGTAGCGAAGCGCGATAAAATAACCAGCCACGATAGCCACAGTTTTAACGATGGTCCAGCCGCCCAGGACCTGAACGATGATGCGCCAGCGTACATTTTTTTCGAAGGGCAGGCGCTGATTCAGCCACTCGTTGAATGCGTAATGGAACATCCAGACCAGGTTCAGCATAATGAACGACATGATGAACAGAAAGGTCTGCACCTGCCAGCTAATGCTGGGAACCATCCACTGGCGGGCCACCATCCCGCCCAGCGCAATCCAGAGGAGCAGCAGCTCGACGTACTTATTGAATTTTATTTTCATGGTTGCCAATGATTCTCCCGTCAGACATTTCGATGATTCGGTCGGTACCGGCGGCAAAATCAGGATCGTGCGTCACCGCGATGATCGTCTGTCCGCGTCGGGCAAGATCGCGAAAAATTGCGAAGACGTTTTCCGTATTGGCTTTGTCCAGGTTTCCCGTGGGTTCGTCGCCCATAATGATAGTCGGATCGTTGATGAGCGCCCGCGCAATGGCTACCCGCTGCTGTTGGCCCCCCGACAGTTTACTGGCCGGTTTTCGGGCGAAAGCGTCCATCCCGATCAGGCGTAGTTTTTCTATGGCCCGGTCTTCAATTTCGTTGACCGGGTATTTTCCCAGCTTAAGGCCGGGCAGCATCACATTCTGCAGAGCCGAAAATTCGGGCAGCAGAAAATGAAACTGAAAGACAAACCCCAGGTGCTCATTGCGGAAATGCGCCAGAAAATCCTGACTACGCCCACTGAGTTTCGCCCCAGCCATTTCGATCTGACCTTCATAGTCGGTATCCATGGTCGAGAGCAGATACAGTAGCGTCGACTTACCACAACCTGATTTCCCGACGATCGACAGAAATTCACCCGCCTGCACGTCGAACGTAATGTCGTTCAGGACCTGAAATTTATCCGGATCGTAGAAATATTTGTTCAGATGCTGGGCAGAAAGGACGGTGTTCATAGACTGTATAATGGATAATGTACAATGAATAATGGTTAATGGATGCGTCGATTCATTTATCGTTGTTCATTGTACATTATCCATTTTTCATTAAAAAACTATCCTCGTAAGATCGAAACCGGATCTACCTGGGCGGCTTTGCGGGAAGGGAAAAAGCCCGCCAGAACCGTGGTGATAATACCGAACAGAAGACCCAGTATGTAATATTTACCCGCAAAAATAACCGGAAAGGTCTTGATGCTCAGGAAGTCACCGGCGTCGAACGGGGTAATCGACAGCAGGTAGCTCAAGCCAAAGCCGATGGCCAGTCCCAACAGGCCACCCGTCAGCCCGATGAAAGCGGCCTGTAATAAAAAAATAGCGATGATGTCAGGGCCTTCGAAACCCGTCGCTTTCAGGATGGCAATGTCCTTGATTTTGTTGATGACCGTCATGTTCATGATGTTGTAAATACCGAATCCCGCTACCACCAGCAGCGTGATCGAAACCACGTAGGTGAGCATATTCCGGATTTTTTCACCGGCCAGAATGGCGGTGTTCGCCGTGGCCCAGTCTTCCGTGTAATAGCCGTACATGGCCCGAAGCTGCCTGCCAAAGGGAATGGCCTGCATCGGATCGATCATCTTCACGTGGATATCGGTAATGTAGCTGGGGTCTTTCTGAAGCATCTCCTGCACCGTCGAGAGGTTGGCGTAGCTCTTGGTGTTATCCACCGTTCCCACGCCGAACCCGAACGTCCCGACCACGCGCAGAATGCGGGTTCCGCCTTTAGGCGTGGTCACCGTCACTTTATCGCCCGCCTGTACGTTTAGCTTCCGGGCCAGCACCGCGCCCATGATCAGGCCGTCCGGGTTATTCTGGAGGGTGCGCAGGCTACCCGATTTAAGCCGCGACGTCAGGTTGTACAGCCGATTTTCGCGGTCGATGTTCACTCCCGAAATCGTACCCGAAAGTTGGATCGGTCCGTTGTTGTAAAACACCTGGGTGGCCACCTGGGGCGATACGCCCAATACACCCGGTGCTCGTTCGATGCGTTCGGCGATGGTCATGCCATTTTTGACGCGGGCCTGTTCGTCTTTCGGTTTCTGGTGGTGAATAACGTTGAATTTGCCCGGGTTCAACTGGTCGATCAGCGAAGGGCGCTGCGTGTTGACTTCGTTGTAGAGCCGGATGTGGGGGCTGGCATCCAGGGCTGAATCTTCCAGAAACTGGTTGACGCCCTGCATAAACGAAATCATGGTGATGAACATGGCAATGCCGAACGTAACGCCGAGCATGGCCACGAGTGTCTGGCGTTTCTTGGCCAGCAGGTGCGTTTGGGCGATCTGGGCAGCAATGCGAATATCCATAGTCGATTTTTAGTTTAAATACAGCGGCACAGAGAGCACTGAGAATGTTTTACAGCGGTCACGGGATGGCTTTCTTTTAAATAGCTGATAGTTAGTGTATTATACAGTGGGATAATTAGTTTTTACATAACAACTCTCTGCTCTTCGTACCACCGTGTTTAATCTCCTCCATTGACGACGACTGATTTTTCCGTTAATCCTCCTTTCACCTCCACCAGGTCGAAGTTTTCGGCGCCTTTCCGAAATTTTACTTTTTGGTTTTTACCACCCTCCTCGATCCAGACGCTATCGGCTCCAACGACGTAGGATTTAGGAATGGTCAGCACGTGCGGATTCTGGCTGATGATAATATTGGCTTCGACGGTGAGGCCGTAGTAGGAGGCCGGGCGTTCGCCCGTAAACTCGGCATCTACCCGAAACGACTGATCCGTGCGGTTGAGCTTGGGGTAAATCTTGCTAACCCGCGCTTTGAACACCTTGTCGGGATACACGTCGGCTTTGAGAATAACCGCCTGGCCCACCCGAAGCCGCCCAAAGTCACTTTCATCAACCGCCAGTTGCGCGTATAACTGTTGGCCGCTACCGACCAATGCCAGCTGCTCTCCCGGCTTGATAACCTCTCCCGGCTCTTTATAAACCTCATACACCTTGCCATCCACGAAACTTCGGATGCGCGTGTTTCGCCCCGCAACTTCTGAGGTTACCAACTGGCTGCGGTTGTTGGCCACGTCGAGCCGGATCTGATCGCGGCTGCGCTGGAGGGTGTTCATCTGGGCACGCAGGGTGTTGCGCGAGAGGGTATAATTCAATTCGGCCCGTTCAAGATCGGCTTTCGAGGTGGCGTTCTGGCTGTATAATTCACGGAACCGGCTGTAATTGATCGAATCATTGGCCAGGCGCGTCCGGGCGTTACGGACTTGAGCTTCCAGTTCAGCCAGTACGGGCGAGTTTGCACTCAGGTTGGCCTGCGCCTGCCGGTAGGCGTTCGCGGCTGCCTGCTGACGGGCCTGCTCGGTCGCACTTTCCAGCACGAAGAGTAACTGATTTTTCCGGATGGAGTCGCCTTCGTCGATGAGCCGCTGCTGGATAATGCCCGTGGCATCGGCCGTGACCGTGTATTCGTTGCGTGGGTACACATTGCCCGAAGCATAGACGGCCTCGGTCAGTTCGCGGTAAGCAGGCGACGTTCCCCCGGCATCCCGTTTGCAGGCCGCGCCAATAACGATAATCAGGACTATATAAACGGTGGTTTTCATGTTCCGGCTTTTTGCTTAGACCTAGTCAGTAGGTAGTCATTTTTTGTCATTGGTGGTCATTTTCATTGGTAGTCATTTATGGTCAATAGTTGTCAGAACGAACCTCTTCCCATGAATGACGATTCAATGACTACTTAATGACATTTCCGATTACTGACCGCTTCGAATTTGTAAGAGGGTCTGGTTGATAAATACGTTCGACAGGTTATTGAGGAACCGGTTCTGGGCTGTCAGCGCTTCGTTGAACACGTTCAGATACTGATCATAGGCAAACAAACCCGACCGGTATTTGACCAGGGCAATGTGCAGGTTCTGATCGCTGAGTTCGTAGTTCTGCCGGTTCAGATCCAGCGACCGCACCGCCTGGTTATAGGTATTCCGGACGTCTTCGTCGTCGGTCTGCTGCTTCGATCGTTCGTAGGCCAGTTCCGATTCGGCGAGTTTGAGTTGCAGCCGGGCTCGCGTCAGGTTGCTCGTGCGTAGCCCGCCCAGGTAAATCGGCCAGTTGAACTGTAAGCCGGCCACGCCAATTTCGAACCAGGGCTGGCTGGTATTCAAGAAGTTAAGCTGGCTACGCTGGGCCTGCTCCGTAAACCGTCCATACGCCGAAAGCGTCGGCCAGCGCTGCAGGCGTTCGCGGTTGAGCTGCAGCCGGGCCAGCTCGACCCGCGCCTGTTGAAGCGTTATCTGAGGTCGTTCGACAAATGAGCGCATTGAAGCCGCAAGGCTCATGCCAGCGGGGCGGGTCGTCAATTCTTCGGACAGGAGCAGGCTATCCGTCGGGGTGAGCCCCAGAAGCAGTTTGAGTTGATTCAGATTCCGTACGTAGGCCAGTTCATTCTGATACAGCACATCGGCTGTGGTCAGTTGTACCGACCGAATCCGGTTGTATTCCAGCGGTTCGATTACCCCTTTCTCCAGCCGTTGCCGGGCAATCTGCGTAAGCGTATCAGCCGCCGACAGGTTGCGCTGGGTAATGACAATGGCTGATCGGGTCAGCACCGCGGCATGGTAAACCCTTGCCGTTTGGGTCGACAGTTCATCCTGTAAAACCAGGTTTTGGGTGTCGGTTACGCGCAGGTTTTGTTCAACGATGCCTACGTCTGCCCGTAATGGGCGGTTGACGACCGGAACGGTCACCTCCGCACCGGCCGCCAGCACGTAGGGAAGCCCAAACTGAATCGAGCGGTATTCGCCCGGCCTGCCGCCAAAGAGCTCTGTCGGGACTAACTGCACCGGCAGGGAGTAGTTGTAATCGAAATTCGTGAAGAAACGCGCCTGTGGAAGTAGACTCGCCCGTGTAGCCGATGACTGCTGCCCCTGAATCTGCCGGTTTTGCCGGGCATTGACTAGTTCAGGGTTGCTGCGTCGGGCGAGCGTCAGGGCTTCCTGAACCGACGAGATAACCGTCTGAGCAGAAGCAGAAAGCGGAATAACGAACAGGCCAAAAAGGGCAAACCAATTCATGATATGGGCGAATGGATGCCCAAAAGAACAGGGTTTTCAACAGCCGATTTCGGCGGTTTCTACGAAGCGGCAAAAAGGATATATAAGGCCGCTATTTTCGACGGTAAAAAGCTGGAAACCCCGAGACGGCTAAGGCGTAGGCTTCGACTTTGATCGCGGGCGTTTTAAACCTGGCGGGTAAAAACGGTACGGCTTACTATCCGCATCAAACTTGTAGTATTTCCCTTCGAACCATCATGGTTGTTGGATCAGAATTCCAGTAGGGTTCGTTAATGCCTGGTTCATCATCCAAATAAACGTCGTTTTTTTTCAAGCTGTGCTTCGTACCGTTCGTGAATGTCTTTGTTGTTTGTGGCATAACAGGTGGTGATTATAGCAAACAATTTATCACAATCTTCTCGCTTTTCTAAATAAAAAACGGTGTAATAATATTTCCCCTCGTAATGGGAGACCGCAAAATATTTCTTTTTAGCATCAGCAAATTTCTGAATTAAACCATTTCCCTGACTCAGTACTTTGGCAATCTCGCCGAATGTCAGTCGGTGAAAGCGCTTATCGTCGGGCTTGCCGAGATCCTGAAGGAACCGGGTCAGGTAGTGGTCCAGATTGACCGTCTGGAAAAAGAGTTCAGCGCGGCCTTGCTCCGTATAAATGGTTCTGTTCTTGGGGCGGTGGTTTATGGAGCCGCAAAATAGGCTAATCCAATTATTTTAGCAAATGGTGACAAATTGGCCCGGCCATCAGGCGATAAACGAACCCTCAGGGCTGGGCGGCTGGCAGTAGAAATAGCCCGGTTGTCGGTTTTCTATAGGTGTTTTACCTGTAACAACGTTTTCATGAGTACACGAAGATCGTTTCTAAAACAAGCGGGCGGCAGTATGGCGCTGGCGGGTGTGGGGCCAGCGACTTTCGCGGGCAAACCCGCATTGGGCGGAACCCTGGCCAATGACGATTTATTTAAGCTGGGCATGGCCGGATTCAGCTTTGTGAATTTCAACCTGGATCAGTCGCTGGAGATGATGAAGAAAACCGATGTTCATTATCTGTGCATCAAGGATTTTCACCTGCCCTATACCAGTACTGCCGAACAGATTTCTGCCTTTCATGAAAAACTGAAAAACGCGGGTGTGACGGGCTATGCGGTGGGGCCGATCTACATGAAAACCAAACAGGAAATCGATAATGGCTTCGACTATGCCAAACGGGTGGGCGTGAGCCTGATCGTCGGGATTCCGAATCCGGAAGACCTGCCGTACATCGATAAAAAGGTGAAGGAATACAACATGCGGTATGCTATTCATAACCACGGGCCTGATATTCAGCTGTTTCCCAACGCTAAGTCCGTTTACGATGCGCTGAAAGACTTGGACCCACGCATCGGTCTCTGTTTCGACATGGGCCACGACAAACGGTATGGTGACGATCCCGTTGCTGATCTGGAAAAATATGCCAAACGAATTTTCGATATCCACCTGAAGAATGTTACGGCCGGATCGAAAGAAGGAAAAACCTGTGAACTAGGTAGGGGTGTGATAGATATCCCCGCCTTTGTGGCTATGTTGCGGAAAATCAAATACGACGGCAGTTGCAGCCTCGAATACGAAAAGGACATGAAAGACCCGTTGGCCGGTATTGCCGAGTCGGTTGGGTATTTCAAAGGCGTTTGTGATGCAACGAGGACCGGTAAACGAAAAGCCTAAAAGCAGATGCAGTAATTGAAAATTAAAAGCCTACATGAAAGATTCGCGGAGAGAGTTTATTAAAAAAGCAGCCCTGGGAACGGCAGGTGTAACATTCGGCGGGCTTGCCAACGGGATGTCGGCGAAAAGTTACGTGAAAATTATCGGGTCAAATGAACGGATCAACGTAGCGATTGCCGGACTGGGTCGGCGATTAGGGGCGTACTACGAGCCGATTTCGAAGAAAGAAAGCAACGTCGAGCTGATCTACCTGTGCGACGTGATGAAGAAGCAGCGGGAAGCGGCCGTGCAGAAATTCTCGAAGCACATCACCTATACACCGAAACTGGAAAATGACATCCGGAAGGTCATTGCCGACAAAAATGTCGATGTGCTGATCAACGCCACTCCCGACCACTGGCATGCGCCCGGTACCTGGCTTGCCGTGCAGGGCGGCAAGCACGTGTACGTCGAAAAACCATGTAGCCATAACCCACGCGAAGGCGAGATTTTGGTCGAGCTACAAAAGAAATCCGGCAAAATTATTCAGATGGGCAATCAACAGCGGTCGTCGCTGGAGTCCATCGATATCATCAATCAGATTCATAACGGAGTGATTGGCGCACCATTCAAGGCCGTTGCTTTCTACGCCACTACGCGGGGGGAGGTGCCCCTGCCGAAAAAAGCGCCCGTACCCGACGGACTGGACTGGGAGTTGTTTCAGGGACCGGCTCCGCGCACCGCCTACACCCACGATACCTGGGATTACAACTGGCACTGGTACGGCTGGACGTACGGAACCGCCGAAGCGGGCAACAACGCCACCCATGAGCTGGACGTAGCCCGCTGGGCTCTGGGCGTTGAGTTTCCGGAATACGTGTCGGTCGAAGCGGCTAAACGGTATTTCCCGGAAGATGGTTGGGTGATGTACGACACGATGGATGCTACCTTCCGGTTTCCGGGTAATAAAATCATCAAATGGGACGGAAAAAGCCGCAACGGGCATAAAACCTACGGCAGCGACCGGGGTACCATCATCTACGGAACCAACGGCACGGTGTACGTCGACCGGAACGGATATCAGCTATTCAATCGCGACGGGAAAGTCATCAAAGACAGCAAATCGAAAGGTTCGGAGGCCGGTACTGCCTTGGGTGGCGGTGGCGACATGACGACCCGGCACGTGGTAAATTTCTTCGAAGCCATCCGCGGAAAAGAGAAACAGGCGTCGACGATTGAACAAGGTGCCCGCAGTACGTTACTGTGCCACCTGGCCAATATCGCCTACCGAACAAACAAATCCTTTGCCGTCGATTCGAAAAATGGCCATATCAAAGATGCCGATGCCATGAAGCTCTGGAGCCGTCAGTACGAAAAAGGTTGGGAGCCACCCATGTAACAGTTGCGGTTGTTGCACAAATGATACCTTGACAGGCTGTCGTTTTTAAAGCGCGGTTGTGCCTAACCCAATAAACAAAAACCACTCATCGTACGATGAGTGGTTTTTGTTTATTGGCCGACATTGTATCGTCAGGGCCTGACGGTTACCCGAAGGAAGGTAGCCGGAATTTCAGTCATGTTCTCGCTGGTGCTTTTATTCTGGCTGGCAAACAGGGCTTCCAGTTCGCGTTCCAGATCGGCGGCCTTGCCATTCTTTTCGGCGGCTTCAAACGCATTCATTGTTGGGCCGTAGTAGTGTTTGAACCGGTCCAGAAATTCGGCGGGCGGAAAGGGGGCTTTGAAGGTATACGTATCTTTTTCGAAGGATATTCTCTCCCTGGGGATACCAGCCTGCTCAAAGCGCTCCACTACCTGACTCTCCACTCCCCACAACATGGGGCTGATAAATCCCTCCGGCGGGGCCGGTGTGTAGGCCGAGCTGATTTTCAGAATCTGGGCCACCAGTGTAGGATCGCCCGGTATCCAGTTGCCCATGATGATACGGCCGCCGGGTCGGGTTACCCGCACCAGCTCATGGGCCACATCGAACGGTTTGGGCGCGAACATGGCGCCAAAAATGCTGATAACCAGATCGAATGAGTGATCCTTCAGGTCGCTCAGATTGGTGGCATCGCCTTCCTGAAACGTGCAGTTGGTAAGTCCTTCGCGCTGAGCCCGCTTGTTGCCCGCTTCGACCAGATTCCGGGCGATATCGACGCCCAACACCTGAGCGCCCAGCCTGGCGGCCGGTATGGCCGTCGTGCCGTCGCCACAGCCCAGGTCAAGAATCTGTAAATCACGGGTAATCCCAAGTTTGTTGATTAGTGCGGCACCGCTGTCCCGCATTGTTTCGGCCAAGCGAGTGAAGTCGCCTTTTTCCCATAATGCTTTATTCGGATTCATCAGTTGTTGTTTGTGGTGAACAGTTCGTATTCGATATAAACGTGCACAAAGGTACTGACTTCCAGTTGCTTGCGCGTCACTGAATCCGGTGATTTGTGTGTCACTGAATTCCGTGATATTTGGGGATAGCCAGGGCAGAGCATCACTGGACGATAACTATGGAGCAGCTGTCGATACGCGAACATGGCGGTGACCCTTATGCTCAGTTATTATAAAAATGGGTGTCAACAAAAAAGCCGGAGACGAATGCCCCGGCTTTTGAAACTATACTGCCTGACTGATTACAGATCGGCAATAGCTTTATTTATTTCGTCCTTAGTTTTACCTGTTTTTTGCTGGATTTTGCCCCACATTTCGTCTTCCTGGCCTTCCTGATAAGTCAGGTCGTCGTCGGTCAGGTCGCCGTAGGCTTGTTTGATTTTACCTTTCATTTCGTTCCAGCCGCCTTTAAGTGTTGTCTCGTTCATGACTTTGGTAGTTTAACATTGAGTGATCAGTCGTAATCACCTTGATTACAGAAATAGAACTATGCCGGGGCAAAATTGTTTTCAGCGATGTGTCGGGCAATCCGGTCGGAGTCACTTTTGAGGTCATACAGGGTGCCAGTCGTTGGCGTCCGAAAACCTAGTAGATACAGACCCTGTAAAGACTTGTCGTCGAACCAGAGTTTACGGGAGTAGCCCCGTTCGTTCAGAACCTTCGTTGTCACGTCATCACCCAGCATCGCTGCCAGCGCGGGTCGGTAGCCGGTGGCCAGAATAATGGCGTCGAAGGGAAGTTCGCGCCCATCCGTAAACGAAACGGTTTTGGGATGAACTCGCTCAATGCCCGGAACAACCCCGATGGCGCCTGCTTTGATTTGATCGAGCGTACCAATGTCGATAACCGGCGTTTTGCCCCGGCGGGCGTCGTATGAGGGCGAATGGGCGGATTTACCTAACCCATAGGCCGACACGTCACCGACGGTCACTTTCTGAGAGAGCCCGACGATGAAATCGCAAAGCCAGTTGGGTAGTTTACTCAGCAGAATCGCGGTCGACTGAGCCGGATTCCCAAACACTTCCCGACGAATGATGTTGACCGGGCCACGAACTGAAATAACTGGTTTGGCTCCGTATTCAAGCAAGTCGAGAGCCAGTTCGGCTCCGGTGTTGCCCATGCCCACCACCAGCACATTCTCGTTTCGAAAAGGCGCTCCATTCCGGTATTCGTGGCTGTGCCAGATAATTCCCCGAAACGTTTGCTGACCCGGCAACTCCGGCTTGTAGGGCACCCGGTTGTAGCCCGTCGCCACTACGACCTGGCTGGTCGTGAGCCTATCTGTAGGAGTCTGAACCTGCCAGCTCCCGTCCGATGCGTTTCGGACTATACTGACGACTGGCTGATTGAACCGCGGTTGAATCTGAAAATGTTCGGCGTATCGTTCGAGGTAGTCGACAAACTGCAAGCGGGATGCGTAGGTGGGGTAGTCGGCTGGAAAGGGAAAATGCGGAAGTGCCGAATACGCCTTGACGGTGTGCAAATGAAGCCGGTCGTAATGATTACGCCAGGCGAGCCCAATGTAGTCACTGGCCTCCAGGATCGTAAACGGCAACTTACGATGGGCCAGCTGTCCGGCTATAGCCAGGCCCGCCGGACCCGCTCCGATGATAAGCGTGTGGTTGGCCATTTGCTCAGTTAGTGGTCAAGAGTAGTCATTGGTTGTCATGACAATGACCTTAATTGTTTATTTGATCCGCGTCCAGGTCTGCGTTTTGCCCAGCAGAGAGATACCGACATAACCGCGTACAAGCAGCGTATTAGGGTCCTGAAGGGTCATTTTGCAGTTATACTCTTTGCCATCTTCGGGGTTATAAATTTTACCGTCGCTCCAGACATTGTCGCCATCGTACTTAAAGTTATACATTAACAACATGTTCATCAACGGGCGGGACCGCTTCGACGCGTCGATGTTTTTTTCGTCCGTTCGGGGTTTACCCGTAGCCGGATCGTTGGGCTGACCCAGCCAGACCAGTTTGCCGAAGTAAGTACCGCCCTGTTTGTAGATCAGCACATGGCCTTTTTTGGTTCCGTTCAGCCAGGTGCCCAGTACGGCATCGGAAGTATCGGCTGACACAAAAGCGGTTAACCCGATCATTAGGAAAATCGGAAGCAGATAGCGCGCGGATTTCATATCCATTCAGGAATTGACATAAAATGATGGTTTTGTTATACGAACGTAAAGATTACAGAAAAAGTCTGAACCTGGATTCGCCGGATGAAAATCATTCACCGGATTTTGTTTAACATTGATTGCAGAAATAATTTCTCCTGGAAACAGGTTCCTGGCAACTTACTTACAGCATGTTTAAACGCGACCCCAACCGCAGTTACCCGACCGAAACCGAATCGCGGGTAATTGTCCGATTTCAGGACTGCGACCCCCTGCAGCACCTCAACAACGCTAAATATTTCGACTATTATTTCAACGCCCGCGAAGATCAGGTCGCCAAATTATATGATTTTAACCCCGGCCAGTTGTTTCGGGAGCTAAAAACCAGTTGGGTCGTTTACCAGCATCAGATTGCCTATATACGCCCGGCGCTGGTGAGTGAATGGGTCCGGATCATCTCCCGGCTCATTTATTTCAATGAAGACACCACCGTGACGGAATACATCATGACCGACGATGGCAAAACGCACCTCAAAAACGTGTTGTGGGTCACCTCGAAATACGTAAGCGTTCAGACCGGGAAGCGGATTGCACACGACGAAAGAGTGACGGAGCTTCTCCAGACGACGGTCGTGCCGAACCTCGATTTTCTAAGCATGAACTTCAACGACCGCATCCGCGAGATCAAACACCAGGTGCTGCCCGTGAGCAATTTATAGTGTATAATGAATAATGTACAATGAATAATGAGAGAGCAGGTTGCGCTCCCCATTATACATTATTCATTAAGCATTGTACATTTTCACTCTTCATTCCTGACTCCTCCTTCTCATGAAACTACTTAATAACCTCACCGTCCGCGTCCTGATCGCCATTACCCTGGGTATTTTGACGGGCTACTTTTTCCCCGAAACAGCTGCGAAGCTGAAGCCTCTGGGCGACCTGTTCATCAATCTGATCAAAATGGTCATCGCGCCCATTATTTTCCTGACCATCGTGCTGGGTATCAGCAACATGGGCGATCTGAAAAAGGTCGGTCGGGTAGGTGGTAAGGCGCTGCTGTATTTCGAGATCGTTACGACGGGCGCCCTGGCGATTGGCCTGATCCTGGCGAACGTCATCCGACCGGGGGAGGGTGTGCAGACGGGGGCCGTGAAGGGGGGCGACATCAGTAAGTATACCGAACAGGGGGCAGGCATGGACTGGACCGAATTCTTTCTGCACATCGTTCCAAGCAACGCCATCAAAGCCTTTGCCGAGGGAGATATTCTACAGGTACTCGTTTTTTCGATCCTATTCGGGGTGGGGCTGGCCCGCATGGGCGAAACCGGCAAATCCCTTATCCAGACTTTCGAGCGCTTATCGAAGGTCTTCTTCAATATTCTCGGTGTAGTGATGGTGCTGGCTCCGCTGGGCGCTTTCGGGGGGATGGCTTTTACGATTGGAAAATACGGCCTGAGCACGTTGTTACCCCTGGCTAAACTCATGGGCACCGTTTACGCAACCATGATTCTGTTTATCTTCGTCGTGCTGAACCTGATCCTGCGATACTACAAAATAAGCCTGTGGGCCGTGCTGAAATACATCAAGGAAGAACTGCTGATCGTACTGGGTACCTCGTCGTCGGAGTCGGCCTTGCCGCAGATCATGGAAAAGCTCGAAACACTGGGCTGTGCCCGATCGGTGGTGGGGCTGGTAGTTCCGGCGGGTTACTCGTTCAACCTCGATGGCACCACTATCTACCTGGTTATGGCCACGGTTTTTCTGGCGCAGGTATTTGGCGTCGATCTTTCTCTGGGGCAGGAGCTGACCATCATCGGTATTCTGATGATAACCTCGAAAGGAGCAGCGGGCGTAACGGGCAGCGGGTTTATTGTCCTGGCCAGCACGCTGACGGCCATCCAGGTGATTCCGGTCGAAGGGCTGGCGTTACTGCTGGGAGTTGATCGGTTTATGTCCGAAGCCCGTTCCCTGACCAACATCATCGGCAACACCGTAGCGACCATCTTCATTGCCAATAACGAAAACGAATTCGATCGAACCAAATACGAACGGGTGCTCCGGCAGGAGGCTGATAATCAACAGGCTGAATACAAGTATTGATTTTATACCGAAGGCTTCAGGCCTAGTCAGAAAAATTATAGCCTTTTTCAGGGAATAAATTAAACCATTTCGTGGCCGGTTGTTCCAAGGGACAAATACAACCTGAAAACAACAAACAGTCATGAAAAAAGTATTGCTCACGGCCGCTACCCTGATTACGCTCCTCTCGACCGGTGCTTTCGCTCAACGGTACGATTACCCACCGCAGTATGGCAGTAGCCAACCCGGGTATGATCAGGGGTATGGTCAGCCCAATTACAACTACGATTACGACGACTATCAGTTCGATCGGCACCTGGACTGGTGGGATCGGGAGCTAAACCTGTCGCGTCGGCAGGAGCGCGAAATTCGCCGGGTTCGGGACCGGTTCACCCAACAAACCCAGGGGCTTAATCCCCGCGATCCGCGGCAGCGCGATTTTTTCCGGCAGGCCCGGCAGCGGCAATTTTTCGATATGATGGCGGTGCTGTCGCCCGGCCAGCGCGACCGGGTCATCGAGCGCATGCGCCCATACGAACAACTGGCTGGCCGCGGCCGGGGCTACGGAAATGGGCCCAGCCGTCGGCCCGGATACAGTCCCTATGGCTATTGAGTTGAAGAAGAGAGAGATGGAAACAGCCGATCAGTTTGGTCGGCTGTTTTTTTGTGCCGTCCGTTCTTCCGTCTTGAGGCCCATTCGGCTAACAGAGCGTTGTCGGAATTTTGATAATTTCGTATTTTTCCGGGAAACTGATTGTACAATACGGAATGTTTACCCAGCAGCAGCTCAAATTAACGGGTGCAGTGCTGGCCCTGGTCGCAACGACCGCCGTGGGACAGCCTTTACACAAGCCATCGCCAATGTCGCAGAATCCATTCTTACAGCCGTATGTTACCCCGCATCAGACGGCCCCATTCGACAAAATTCAGACCACCGACTACCTGCCCGCGCTGAAGGAGGGATTGACCCAGGGCCGTAAAGAAATCGATGCCATCGTTACGAATCCGGCTCAGCCGACTTTCGAAAATACGATCGTAGCGCTCGAAAATGCGGGCGATCTGCTCGGTAAAGTTACGTCGGTCATGTTTAATCTGAATAATGCCGAAACGACGCCCGAACTGCAGAAAATCGTAAAAGAAGCGTCGCCGATGCTGAGCGAATACAGCAACGACATTACCCTGAACGAGAAATTGTTTGCCCGGATAAAAACGGTATACGACCAGCGGGCCAGCCTCAGGCTTGATCCTGAAAGCGCGATGCTGCTCGAAAAATCGTATAAGCGCTTCGCCCGAAATGGGGCCAATCTGGCAGCTGCGGGAAAAGAGCGGTTGCGGGCAATCGATAAAGAACTTTCTCAGCTTTCGCTCCAGTTCGGGGAGAACGTACTCCGGGCCACCAATGATTTTACGCTGGAAGTTACGAACGAAGAAGACCTGAGTGGTCTGCCCGACTTCGCCCGGGAAGCGGCCAGGACTACCGCTAAACAAAAAGGAAAAGAAGGCTGGGTGTTTACGTTGCAGGCCCCCAGCTACACGCCTTTTATGCAGTATGCCGACAACCGCGACCTGCGTAAGCAACTTTATATGGCCTATAACGGCCGGGGCTTCCAAGGCGATAAAAGCGACAATTCCGCTATCATTCAGAAACTGGTGAGCCTGCGTTACGAGCGGGCTAACCTGCTGGGCTACAAAACCCATGCCGATTTTGTACTGGAAGAAAGCATGGCGGGCTCGAAAGATAAAGTGCAAACTTTTCTGAATGAGCTGGTTACCTACGCGCGGCCAGCTGCCGAGCGTCAGTTGGCCGAACTGACGACCTATGCCAAAGCGCATGGGTTTACCGACGACCGGCTTCAGGCTTGGGACAACAACTATTACGCCGAGAAACTCAAAAAAGAGAAGTACGACCTCGACGACGAAACGCTAAAGCCTTATTTCAAGCTGGAGAATGTGCTCGAGGGCGTATTTACCGTGGCCAACAAATTATACGGGATCAGCTTTCAGGAGCGTCATGACATTCCGGTGTACAATCCCGAAGTACGAACCTTCGATGTTTTCGACAAAGACGGGAAGTTCCTGGCGGTCTTCTACGGCGATTATTTTCCGCGGGAAGGCAAGCGTAGCGGGGCCTGGATGAACGATGTGCAGGGGCAGAAAGTAGAAAATGGCGAAAATATCAGGCCGCACATCGTCAACGTCTGCAACTTCACCCGCCCAACCGACACCAAACCCTCGTTGCTGACTTTCTACGAAGTGACCACCTTGTTTCATGAGTTCGGGCATGGCCTGCACGGTATACTGGCGAATGGAACCTACGAGAGCCTGAGCGGTACGAGCGTGCCACGCGATTTTGTGGAGCTGCCATCGCAGGTGATGGAAAACTGGTGCTATGATCCCGAAGCGCTGAAGCTCTTTGCAAAGCATTACCAAACTGGTGAGGTGATTCCAAACGAACTGATCGAGAAGATCCGCGCCAGTCAGAATTTCCTGGCAGGTCTGGCCAATTTGCGTCAGCTGCGCTTCGGGCTGGTAGATATGTATTACCATGGGCAAAAACCCACGGGTGAATCCATCACGCAGGTAGAAGGGAAAGTAGATTCAGTAGCAAACCTGTTCCCACGGGTAGAGGGAGTCGCGTTTAGCCCGGCGTTTACGCACATCTTCGCGGGGGGCTACTCGGCCGGCTATTATAGCTACAAATGGAGCGAAGTGCTGGATGCCGATGCTTTCGAATTTTTCAAAGAAAAAGGAGGTCTGGAGAACAAGGCCGTCGCCGACAGCTTCCGGAAGAATGTGCTGGAAAAAGGCGGCAGCGAAAAGCCGATGGAACTCTACAAAAAATTCCGGGGCCGCGAACCATCTCCCAAAGCCATGCTCAGACGGAGTGGCTTACTACTTTAAAACGGCATCGGGGCAACCAGTAGTGGTTGCCCCGATGCCGTTTTAAAGCGGTTTTTATAGGCTAGTCAGTCGAAAATTGGGGCGCGTTGTTTTTTACTTCGCAACGGGCAACGCCAGGCTTTCAGGTTGATATTTATACCAGTATTCGATCAGATCGGCTACCAGACCCGTCCAGCCCGTTTGGTGGCTGGCCCCCAGACCCGCGCCATTGTCGCCATTGAAATATTCGTAAAAAAGGTACAACCCCTGGAAATGAGGGTCGTTTTGTTGCTTTGGGTCCTGACCAAAGGCGGCAATGCGACCACTGGCATCGCGCCGGAAAATATTGATGAGCCGCTCGGCAAGATGCATGGCGGCTGCCTTAAGACTCATCACCTGTCCCGAATGTGTAGGGTATTCCACTTCGAAATCATCGCCATAATACTGATAAAACTTCAGCAGCGAATCGACCAGCGGAAAGTTGAGCGGAAACCAGATCGGTCCGCGCCAGTTCGAATTCCCACCAAACATACTCATCTCCGACTCGGCCGCAACGTAGCGAACCTGAAAGATCTCGCTGTTCAGTTCGAACTGATATGGCATCTTTTCGTGGTATTTCGACAGGGCCCGAATGCCATAGTCGGACAAAAACTCCGATTCGTCGAACATCCGTTTCAGAATCATCTTCATCCGGTGCCCGCGCAGTAAGCTCAGCAGGTGCGTTTCGCCTTTACCCGGTTCGTGCCAGCGCGAAACCAGCGAGGCCAGATCGGGTCGGTTGGTGAGCACCCATTCGACGCGCCGTTTAAAATCCGGGAGTCTGGAAAGGAGAGACTCGTCCAGGATTTCGACGGCAAAGAGTGGGATCAGCCCTACCATCGACCGAATCTTGAGCAAACGGGCGTTGTGGTCGGGCATGTGCAGCACATCGTAATAGAACTGATCGACTTCGTCCCACAGGCTAATGTTCTGCTGACCGAGGTTGTTCATCGCCGATGCGATATGCAGAAAATGCTCGAAAAACTTGCTGGCCATGTCCTGGTAGCTAGGCCGCGTCAGCGAAATCTCACAGGCAATCCGCAGCATGTTGAGCGTATACATGGCCATCCAGCCCGTCCCGTCGGCCTGCTCGATGCGGCCGCCCATCGGCAGCGGCTGGCTTCGGTCAAACACGCCGATGTTGTCCAGCCCCAGGAAGCCCCCGCCGAAGATATTGTTGCCCGATACGTCTTTTCGGTTGACCCACCAGGTAAAATTCAGCAGGAGTTTATGAAAGACCCGCTCCAGAAAATTGACGTCGCCCGTACCGTTCAGGTCCCGGTCTATTTCGTACACTTTCCAGGTGGCCCAGGCATGAACGGGGGGATTCACATCCCCGAAATTCCATTCGTAAGCCGGAATCTGGCCGTTGGGGTGCATGTAATACTCCCGCAGGATAACCGCCAGCTGCCGCTTGGCAAAGTGCGGATCGAGCCGGGCCAGGGTCAGGGTATGGAAAGCCAGATCCCAGGCCGCAAACCAGGGGTACTCCCACTTGTCGGGCATCGACAGGATGTTGGCCGTATACATATGCCGCCAGGTTTCGTTGCGGGCGTAAACGCGCCCCTGAAACGGCACCGGCATCTTGGGGTCGCCCTTCAGCCATTCGTTGACGTTGTAATAATAGAACTGCTTGTTCCAGAGCATACCGGCGTAAGCCTGCCGCTGAATGGCCCGCAGTTCGGGGTCGGTCACGTTTCGCTGCAAATGCGCGTAAAACGCGTTGGCTTCGGCCAGACGCTTGTCCCAGATGCTGTCGAAGTCGGTAAACGGTTGAGTCAGTGTGGTCTGATCGCTGAAGCGAAGGCGGATGCTCATGCTCTCGCCCGCCGGAATCTTTCGGGTATATTGCGCCGAGGCTTTCGTGCCGATCTGATTCGGATTGATGTAGCTTTTCTTACCACCCGAAAGAATATAATTGTTGATGGCGTCTTTCGGATACTTGCTTATGTTGGGCCGACCGTAGAGTCGCTCGGTATTCGTTTCGTTGTCGCAAAAGAGCAGCGCATCGGCCCCTTCGCAGTAGAGCTTGTATTTGCCTAACTGCTTATGGTTTACTTCGATCTGGTTGTTGCCGATCCCATTCAGCATAGGGCGGGCATTGTACTGCTCATAGCCCCACGACCACGTATTCCGGAACCAGATGGTGGGCAGCATGGTCAGCGAAGCAGCCTTCGCTGAGCGGTTATGAGCGGTGATGGTCACCAGCCAGTCGTTCTGGTCAGCTTTGGCGTACTCGATAAAAATGTCGAAATACTCGTCTTTCTCAAAAATACCCGTGTCTGTCAGTTCAAACTCGGGGGTCTGGCGGTCCCGACGGATGGATTCGATCACCAGCCGATTATACGGAAATTCCTGCTGCGGGTATTTGTACAGCATTTTCATGTAGGAGTGCGTCGGGGTGCTGTCCAGGTAATAATACAATTCCTTGACGTCCTCGCCATGATTCCCTTCCGGTCCGGAGAGCCCAAAAAGCCGCTCTTTCAGAATATTGTCTTTATGATTCCAGAAGGCGAGCGCAAAACAGATGTGGCCTTTGTTGTCGGAGATGCCGCCGATGCCTTCTTCACCCCAGCGATAGGCCTTGGACCGGGCCATATCGTGGGAAACGAAATTCCAGGCATCGCCATACGGACTGTAATCTTCGCGGACGGTACCCCAGGCACGTTCGGACAGATAGGGCCCCCATTTCTTCCAGCCTTTGTTATCGGCTCGTTCATAAATGCGTTCGCGTTCAGCTGTACTCATATTCTATAAGAAAAATCTATTTTGCGGTAGGAACGGTAATTAGTATCAGCACCAGGGTCAAATATAGTATGCACGCTGAGGAATGTTGGTAAAAATCACGCATATTTCCCTTATTTTCAGGGGTGAGCGCGTAACGATGGTTTCGAAATTGACCTGGATCGTATCCCTATTAACTTATTCCGACGGACTGCTGTTTAGCCGGATCAGACTTTATTTACTGCCCGACTCGCTCTGTATCGTTGCGCCGTTTTTCGAAATGTCAGCCAGGCAGATGAGGAGAAATTCTGGGATTATTTCCTCAGGCGTCAGGTGATCTACTAACGAATAAACAAGGCCAAAAAACATACGTATGGAAATCGACTGTGGTCTCTGCCAACTCCGAACCTGGCGGCTTACGGACGCCGAAGGGTTGACAAAACATACCGACAACCGGGCCATTTGGATGAACCTCCGCGATCGCTTCCCGCATCCCTACACCCAGACCGATGCCGCCTGGTGGGTGCAGTACGCATCGGAAACGGCCCCTACAACGAATCTGGCCATTGCGGTTGGTGGCGAAGCGGTTGGCAGCATTGGTCTGGAACTACATACGGATATCGAGCGATGTTCGGCTGAAATCGGGTATTGGCTCAGTGAACAGTACTGGGGCCGGGGGATCATGACCGCGGCATTGCGGACCTTCACCACCTATGCGTTTGCGCAGTTCGGGCTGACACGTCTGTATGCCGTCCCGTTCGTGCGCAACGAAGCGTCGATCCGAATTCTGGAAAAAGTCGGTTATCTACGCGAAGGGCGAATGCGATGCAGTGCGATTAAAGAAGGGATCGTGTTGGATCAGTATCTCTACGCGATCATTGGTCAGTTGTGTCATTAAGTAGTCATTGATCGTCTGTACGAATGCACCCTACGCGCGATGAATGGCTACTTAATGACCACCAATGACAAAGAATAACCACTCAATGACTACTCTTTTACCGCAGCCAGGACCCGTTTGATCAGTTCGTTGGGGTTTCCGTTGTGCCAGCGCCAGACAATGACGATGTCGTGTTCCGGGTCGACCCAGATGGTGTTCGAGCCGGCACCGATGGCGGCAAAACTCGTCGCCGGGGCATCAGTCCAGGCTTTTTTGCCCGTTGAGCTTGTTCCCGTATTCAGCCACCACAAGTAGCCGTAATCAGGACCGACGGGGCTCGGGCTGGTCGCTTTTTTTACCCAGTTCGACGACACGATCTGCCGGTTTTCCCACCGCCCCTGACGCAGGAACAGGTAGCCAAAGCGCGCTTCGTCGCGGGCGCTGATCCACAAGCCCCCGCCCCAGCGCGTGCCCCCGCTAACCGATGGCATTTGTTTCCCGTCGATATCCGCCACGGCATTGGGGTAAGGAATGTATTTCCAGGTATCCGATGCACCGATGGGGTTCATGATTTCGTCGCGGACCACTTCCGGCAACGGTTTCTTCCACAGGCGCAGCAGCGACAGCGCCATTCGATTGATCCGCACGTCGTTGTATTCGTAAAAGCTACCGGGTTTCTGAAGTGCCCGGGGTTTGCGCTCGCCCCGACCGAACGCTTCCTTACCGACAAAATCGCTGTTTTTGCCCCATAATGAACCTTCCCACTCGCTGGTCTGCTGGGCGTGATGTTCCCAGGTAATCGCGCGGTTCTGTTCAGAATCGTAGCCTCCGTCGTGAATGAGTTTCGCCACCGGGTCGTGAATATCCGGAATCATACCTCGTTCGATGGTAATCCCCAGAACCGTCGACAATACACTTTTAGCGACGCTATAAGTTGGATCGACGGCCCTGGTATCGCCCCACTCGGCCACGATATAGCCATGACGAAGCACAATTCCGTTTGTTGCCGCCCGGCGGGTAGGCATCGGGCCGAGCAGTTTCCCGAAAATTTCTTCCTGCGTCGAAAAGTTAGGGGTCATCTGGCTGGTTTCCTGCGTTTTGGCGAAGGCAACGGCCTGGTCGAGCAGAGCCGCATCCATGCCTGCTTTCTCGGGAGATTTGTGCGCCCAGTTGTCGCCCCTGGGTGGAAAATAAACTGTGGTGGCGGTGGGCTGCCGATGGCAGGCGGTCAGGGTCGCCAGCAGTAACGTATAGTGGGTAAGTTTACGCAGGAAAAATGGCCTCATAAGTCGTCGATGTTGTGATTGAACCGACGGCGAAGCGTTTGCGCAATCGGCGGTCCGAAGTTAAGCCATTACGGGAGAAAATCCATTTTCAGGCCGTACAAGCCTGTTTTTCGAACCGAAAACTTTATTTTTTAACCTACCCTTAACCCGTCCTTTATCTACCTTTCAGGTTGTCTGACGACGTTTGTATAGCCAGCAGGGGCAGCATCCGATGGGGACCTCCTCGTCGCTTTTGCGAACCGGAGCTGGCGAAAACTCAACCTGATTGTAAACTGATGGTCTCTGTTACAGAGCCATTTATTTGCTACGTGATCAATCATGAAAACGCTCATTCACTCAATTCCGGCCAAACCACTGCTGCTCGCTCTCGGGTTGTTGGCTGGCGGCTGGCAATCGACGATTGCGCAGACCGCAACACCTGAGCAGCAAACGGCTCCCGCTGATGATCAGACGATTGTATCGGCCATTGCACCCTACCGGGAGGATGTCCGCCAGTCGATTCTGTTAGCCAGTGTACAACCACAGATTCTGACGAGTCTGGCTCAGCAACGCGCCAATACACAGCAGGTGTTCAATAGCATCATTCAGACGTACGGACAAACCAAGCAGGGCTGGTTTTACGACCTGTCGCGGTTTCCCGATATACTGCACGCGCTGGCTACGCTGCCCGTCAATGCCGATGAAGCATCGGTCACTGCCCTGACCAAGAATCTGGCGCCGGATCTGCAGCAGTCGGCCTGGAAACTGTACCGACACCACCATGCCGATCTGGTCCGGGTCGACAACCTGAATCAGCAGGCGCAGCAGGGGTTCGATACCCTGATCAGCCCGCTGGATGCCCCGACGAAGAAAGCATTTCGGCAACTGATCGAAATGCCCGACGTGCTGACGCAGCTTACCGACCAGATCGACAAAACGGCCCAACTGGGCGAAGCCTACCGGACCAATCCCGACCAGGTGGTTAAAGACCTGACGGCGCTGCATGACAGCCTGCAGGTTCAGAATCAGCAGGAACTGGCCGATTATCAGAATGAATTGAACAACGACCCACAAGCCCGCCAGGAACTGCAACAGGCCGGACAAGCCTACGCCCAAGCGAACGGTTACTCGACCAACGGAATCAACCCGAATCCGGCCTGGGTCAATAGTTCGTATTATTATCAGAATCCGTATCCGTTCTGGTTTGGCTACCCATACTGGTACACCTCAGCGATGTGGTATCCGTCGGCCTGGTGGTATGGTACCGGTTTCTATTCCGGACTCGGGGGCAACATGGTCCTGTTTGGTTTGCCGTCGATTGGTTTTTCGAACTGGTTCTTTACAACGGGCTACCGCACCTACCCGCACCTGTACAACCGCTTTAATACCTACTATCAGCGCAATATCGGCGAACACCGCATCTGGACTCCTGGTAATGCTGGCTTTATGACCGCGGCTCACCGCACGTTTAGCCCGACTGCTGGGCGCGCGAACTGGCTGACCAATGCCCGTCAGTACAGCCGTCCAAACACCTGGACCAACACGGGCCGTGGTGCCACGGGCCGGTATCTGGATGCGACTGCGGGGAGCTATCATACCCAGGCATGGGGCGGAGGCCGTTCGTTCGGCGGTGGTAGCTTCGGCGGATTCCACGGTGGGGGCGGTTTCCACGGGGGCGGCCGCCGGTAAATCCGACGGGTGCTGTATGATCAACTGAATCCGGTATTTCCGGAAGGACAAAGCCTCGATTTACGCCGAATCGAGGCTTTGTCGTATATTTCGGACTACTATCCTGTCGTTCGTTTACTGCACGCGCGGTTGTGACTGAGCGACGTGCTGAATACAATCTTATGCATATACTCATCGTAGAAGATGAAGCGTCGATTGCCGCATTTTTGCGGAAAGGACTGGAAGCTACGGGCTTTCAGGTTCAGGTTGCCTCCGATGGGTTGATAGGGCAGAACATGGCCCTCGACCATCCGTATGATCTGATCATTGCCGACATCAACATGCCCCGTCAGAACGGCCTGGATATGGTAGCTACCTTACGAAAGCAGGGTGTCGACACGCCGATTCTGGTACTGACCGCCTTCGGTACGACTCCCGATATTGTAGCCGGACTGGATGTAGGAGCCGACGATTATCTGGTCAAGCCAGTGCCTTTCGAGATTCTGCTCGCGCGTATTCGGGCTTTGACCCGTCGGCATACGGGCCATTTGAATGCAGAAACCATTCTCACAGTGGCCGATCTGGAATTGAACCTCGATCAGCGGACGGTCCGGCGCGGCAACCGGACGATTAATTTAACGGCGAAGGAGTTTCAGTTGCTGGAATACCTGATGCGTAACAAAGGGCACGTGGTGTCGAAAGCGGCCATCGCCGAGCAGGTCTGGGATATGCAATACACCATGAGCAGCAACTCCATTGAGGTGTATGTAGCGCTCCTGCGAAAAAAAATCGATCAGGACGGCGCTCCCCGCCTGATTCATACGGTCGTTGGCGAAGGGTACGTGCTGCGGGAGTAGTCAGTGAATAGTCATTCAGTGGTCATTATTGGTCCTTAGATCGTCAGCCCTGCAGAAAAGCAGAACAGGACTGGTATAACCCCGCCGGTTTCAACTATTTATAGTCAGAGTATCTTCCTGCAAATAGTTAAATCGAGCGGAGTCATGCTGCGGAAATTCTATTGTATGACTATAAAACGACGAGCCATGACCACTGAATGACTATTCACTGATGACTAGCGCTCCAACTTAAACCCTTCATCCAGCCTGACTCGCTGAGGCCGGTTAGCGACATCCCACCCAGTCAGGTAAATCCATTTCGCGATGCGAGTCACCTTGGCCGTATTGATCCGATCCGGCTCGTCTTTGGGTGTATGGTAATCGGCATGAAGCAGGGTCGTAAACGCAATAGCGGGCACGTTAGCGCGGGCGTAGGGAAGGTGGTCCGAGCGAAAATACCAGCCTTCCGGATGCTCAGGTTTGTCCCAGAGCGTGTCCAGCTTGAAATGCGCTTCCGACTGATTGACCGCCAGGGCGGCATTTACCAGATCCGTCGAGTTGCGGTGTGGCGGTTGCTGCCCTAGAATGCAGGCGCTGTCGGGCGCATTTCGTCCGATCATTTCTGCATTCAGGACCGCCACGATGGAATTCTTTGGGACCGTCGGTTTGTCGACGTAATAGCGTGAGCCTAACAACCCGCGTTCTTCGGCCCCATGGAAGACAAACAGAGCCGACCGCTTGCCCGGCTGCTTGACAAACGCCCGACCGATAGCCATCGTCGCTACGCAGCCGCTCGCGTTGTCGTCGGCTCCGTTCCAGATGGAATCGCCCGCCACGGCCCGCCGGACTCCGTCGTGATCCTGGTGGGTGCTGAACAGCACGTACTCATTCTTGAGCGTCGGATCGGTACCGGGCACTTTGGCGACGATATTGACCGACGGATAACTGAAACTTTCGACGTTGACGACGTTCGTAAACTGCTGACCCGGTTGTTTGATCCAGTCGAGCGCGCTGGCTGGCAACCAGACCGTGGGTGCCTGCGAAAACACCCGGGTGTTGGCCCCACCGGGTAGGTCGTAGCGGCCCCGTTCCAGGCCCGTCGTCCAGCGGTCGAAATAAAACTGCGCATCGGCATTCGAGATCCAGATCACCGCCAGGGCTCCCGCTTTGACCAGTTCTGCGGCCCGGCGGTTCATGGTTCCGGTCAGAAACCGGCGATAGCTCAACTCCGCCGGGGGCGTTCCCGAAAATTCAAGCGCTACCGCCTTGCCTTTGATATCGACCTTGGCCAGTTCTTCGGGGGTACCTTTGCCCACAAAAACCAGGGGGGCATCGACCGACGCGATGGCGGGCGCCAGAATAAACGCGTCCTGGCCGTGGGTCAGCTGGTGCGTGCCGATGGTCAGACGGCTTGTTTCGGTGATGCGCGTGCGCTGTATGTGAAAAAACTGAAAGAACGTGCCATCGTCGCCCGCCGGTTGCAACCCCATCGCCCGAAGCTGGTCGGCAATCCAGGCCGACGCTTTCAGCTCATCCAGTGAACCGCCCTCCCGACCCCGGAAATGGTCGCCCGCCAGCGCGAACAGATCCCGTTTGATGTCGCTTTCCTGAATAGCCGATAGCGCGGCAGGCGTTTTTGTGGCGGTTCCTTTCGACTGGCCGTGGCTATGAACTGGCCCGAGCAGGAGGGAAAAGCCGATCGCCGGCACAAGCCAGTGCCGAACGCTTTGTCTGTTGATGAAATTCATGGTTGTCTGGTCAAGAAATTGTCCCGAACAAATCTACGGAGCAGATAGGCGTCAACAAAGCGAGAAAATACTATCTTGGGGAAACATACAACCTCTATGAACCAAACAACTCTACGCTTCCTCTGCCTGCTCGTCGTTTGCTTCTCGTCGACGCGGTCGCTTCAGGCCCAGTCGAAAAAAACCAATCCTGACCCGGTCGGGCGCTACGACGCCTATGTGCAGCAGGCTGTTCGGGACTGGCGCATACCAGGGTTGACGGTGACCGTGGTCAAAGACGGCAAGATTCTCCTGAAAAAAGGCTACGGCATCCGTGAACTCGGCAAAACCGATCCCGTCGATACGCAGACGCTGTTCGCCATGGCGTCGACAACCAAGGCGATGACGGCTGCTTGCCTGGGTATGCTGGTCGATGAAGGAAAACTGCATTGGGACGATCCCGTAACTACTTATCTGCCCGGGTTTCAGCTCTATGATCCGGCCGTTACGCGTGAGGTACGGGTGCGCGATCTGCTGATTCACAATACCGGCGTGGGCAATGCCGATGTGCTCTGGGCGGCCATGCAGATTCCGTCGGATGAAATACTTCGGCGACTGCGGCTCGTAAAACCATCATACTCATTCCGAGCGGGATTCATTTATCAGAATATCATGTATTTAGCGGCCGGTAAGGTGATTGAAGCGGTTAGCGGTATGCCGTGGGAAACTTTCGTGCGGAAACGAATCTTCGAGCCGCTCGATATGCGCCGGACGCGGGCACTGTTTCGGGAGCTGACGGATGCCAATCGGGCAAAACCACACGCCATGCTGAACGACACCATTCGGCCGGTAAACAGCCTGAAAGAGGAAGGACTGGTGGATGCGGTCGGGCCGGCCGGTTCGATCTGGACGTGTCCCGACGACATTACGGCCTGGATGCAGTGTATGCTCGACAGTGGCCGCTACAACGGCAAGACCCTGCTCAGGCCGACGACCTGGGCTGAACTCGTCAAACCCCAGACGCTGGTAACCGACGTGGAGTTTTACCCGACGCAGCTGATTACCCGACCCGTCTGGAAAACCTACGGCTTAGGCTGGTTTCAGCACGATTACCGGGGCCATCGGATCAATTTTCATACGGGTAGCCTGACGGGCATGATTGCGATTCATGGGCAACTGCCCGATCAGAAACTGGCCGTCTATATCCAGGGCAATCTCGACCACGCCGAGCTGCGCCATGCGCTCATGTACCGGGCGTTCGATGAATTCGGGCTGGGCCTATCGCGCGACTGGAGCGCTGATTTTCAGAAACTTTACGGCGGTTTGAAAGAGAAAGCAAAGCTGGCCGAGCGAAAAGCTGACAGTACCCGGGTGCTCCACACAAATCCGTCGTTGCCGCTGACAGCTTATGCCGGTTCCTACACCGATCCCCTGTACGGAAAAGCTACGGTAACCCTCCAGGACGGCACTCTTCGGTTTTCGCTCAACGACGTCATGACGGGGAAGCTGCAGCACTGGCACTTCGACACGTTTCGTCTGCACTACGATCAGTTCTGGAACGGCCACGATCCGGTCAATTTTGTGGTGGGTACACAGGGCAACGTTTCGTCGCTGCGTTGGGGCGGTGCCGAACTGATGAAAGTGCCGGACGCAGCCGGGAAAAACACGTCCGGTCGCTAACGAATGCGGAGCGACATCCACGATTCCGTTCAAATAAGCGCTGGCCAAGACCCGTATTCCCTACATCCTCATCAACCCGATCCGACTTTTATGTTCAGAAAGCTCATCTTTAGCTTGACCCTTGTTTTGATTACCCCGCTTTTGGCTACTGCCCAATCGGCTCTGGAGGGCGTCCGGAAATACCGGAAAGCGCAGGAAACCCCTTTAATTGACGAGTACCGGCAGTTTCTGGCCATTCCGAACGTATCGACCGATACGGCGAACATCCGAAAAAATGCGGCTTTTATCCTACAGATGATGAAGCAGCGCGGTATTACGGCAACCTTACTCGACGGCCCGACGCCCGGTACCAATCCGGTCGTGTATGGCGAAGTGAAGGTGCCGGGCGCGACAAAGACGCTTGTTTTTTACGCGCATTACGACGGCCAGCCGGTCAACCCGAAGCAATGGACGGGCGGACTGCAACCGTTTACTCCGGTGTTTATCACGGCCCCCATCGAGCAGGGCGGGAAACTCGTTACCACGTATAAATCCGGCGATCCGATCGACCCGACCTGGCGACTCGCCGGACGCGGCAGCGCCGACGACAAAGCGGGCGTAATGACGATCCTGAATGCGTACGACGCGCTGGTCAACAGCCAGCATGCGCCATCGGCTACCCTTAAATTTTTCTTCGAAGGCGAAGAGGAAGTCGGCTCGACGCACCTGGGAGAAATTCTGACTAAACACCAAGATAAGCTGGCCAGCGATCTCTGGATTATTGCCGATGGTCCCCGACATGTATCAGGAAAGCCGGTCGTGCAGTTCGGGGTTCGGGGGGATGTAAATATGGATTTGACGGTCTATGGGGCCAAGCGGCCGCTGCATAGCGGTAACTATGGGAACTGGGCGCCCAACCCCGCTATGCGCCTGGCCAAATTGCTGTCCAGTATGAAAGATGACAACGACCGGGTATTGATCAACGGGTTTTACGACGACGTGGCCCCGTTGTCGGCCCGCGAAAAGCAGGCACTGGCCAGAATGCCCGATATGGAAGTGGCTTTGAAAAAAGAGCTGGGGATTGCACAACCCGACGGCAACGGCACCCCGTTTGTCGAACTGCTCATGCGACCGACCCTGAATATCAATGGCATGCAAAGCGCCAACGTAGGCAGCCTCGCGGGTAATATCATCCCGACCAAAGCAGAGGCCGTACTCGACCTGCGGCTTGTGCGTGGTAACGATGCGGCCCGCCAGGTAGCCCGCGTCATCGAACACATCCGGGCGCAGGGCTATCAGATCATCGATCATGAGCCTACCGACGCTGAGCGCCAGCAGTACCCTAAACTGATAAAAGTCATTGCCGATCCCGGGTACAATGCCCAGCGAACACCCATGGACTTACCCATTGCACAGGAAGTGATTGCCGCCGTGCAGACCACCTGCGCCGAACCCATCGTGCTGTCGCCGTCATCGGGGGGCAGTCTGCCCCTCTATGTGTTCGAAAAGGTCCTGAAGGCTAAAGTGGTGTCGGTTCCGGTCGTGAACTACGACAATAACCAGCACGCCGAAAATGAAAACGTACTGGTTAGATACCTGTGGGAAGGAATTGATATAATGGCGGCTATCATGCTGATCAAATAGGCTTTTCAGGCCCACTGTCTGATTAGGGAGGTAGGGCTGAAAAAAAGATTTCAGCCATTGGAAACATTTTTGAAAAATTAAATGTATATACATCAAATACGACAACACGTAAATAGACCTTATTCACAAAGACCATGGCAACTGAAGCAGCCACCGCTACCAAATGGGCAATCGACCCAATGCACTCCGAAGTTCAGTTTAAAGTAAAACACCTGATGGTTTCGACCGTAACGGGCTTATTCAGCCAGTACGAGGGTGAACTGGAAACTTTTAGCGACGATTTTGCAGATTCGAAAATTACGTTCTCGGCCGATGTCGCCAGCATCAGCACGGGAAATGAACAGCGGGATGGGCACCTGAAGTCGGCCGATTTCTTCGACGTTGAACAATTCCCCAAATTGACATTTACCTCGACGAGCATGACCAAAACGGGCGACGATACCTACAATCTGGTAGGCGATCTGACTCTGCATGGGGTAACTAAAACCGTGCCGCTGAAAGTCGAATACGGCGGTCAGATGCAGGATTTTTACGGACAAACCAAAGCCGGTTTCGAAGTGACGGGTACGATCAAACGGAAAGAATTTGGGTTGACCTGGGACGGGGTTACCGAAGCAGGTGGGGTGGTCGTGAGCGACGACGTCAAATTAGTTATGAATATTCAGGTTACCAAGCAGGCATAATCGTTTTTTAATACGGCGAACCAGCCCCGTCAGGAACTATACCGATCTGTTCCTGACGGGGCTTCTTGTATATACCAGATCGGTTTTATGTCTTTGGTTACGACATAAGTTACTAAAAATTTGATCCAGTTATGACCAGTAGGTCATATTGGCAACGGCGACCAATCAACCTATACCGATCGGTTAATTTTCATTAGCGATTTGGTGGCAAAATGCGTATTATTGTAGCTAAGCCTCCTCTTTTGATCCGTATGAAATACCTGTCTAACCTGATTCTTCTCCTGCTGGGGGTGCCGGTGGCTTACGCCCAAAACCCCCGGCTCGACAGCCTGAACCGACTCATCCAGCAGGCAACCAGCGATACAGCCCGCATAAACCGGATGAATACGAAGCTGATGGAGTTGGCGGAATACAATATCGATTCGGCCCTGAGCCTTGGCCTGAGAACGATTAAGGATGCGAGCCGCATTCGCTACAAAAAAGGCGAAGCATTTGCCCGAACCCGGTTAGCAATTGCTTACAATGTCAAAGGGAATTTTCCCGCTGCCGAAACCAATCTGAAAATTGCCGAGTCTATCTATTCGGGGCTGCAGGATTTCCCGGGTTTACTGAAAGTGTACAATACCTACGGAATCATGTATGGTATGCAAAGCAAGTACGACAGCTCGATTGCCTTCCTGGAAAAAGGTATCAAGGTGGCTGAGCGGCTCGATAGTAAGAAAGAGCTGGGAAATCTGTATCTCAACATCGGAATTTCCTACAATATGCTCTCGAATCAGCTCAAGAGTTTGCAGTACCAGCAGAAAGCACTGAACCTGGCGGAGGCTACCAACAACCTCAACAGTCAGGCTTACTGTCTGGTCAACATGGCAAATTCGTATAAAGTCATGGGCGACAACATCCGAGCCGAGCAGCGGTATCTGAGAGCCATTAAAATAGCCCAGCAAAAGGGAATTAAAAATGTTGAACTGTATGCCTACGCAAACCTGTCGGAAGTGTACGGGCTACTCAACGACATCCAAAAATCATACGACACGGCTATCAAGGCGGTTAATCTGAGCAAAGAGATGGGGGACGACGGCATGCAGGCAACGAGCCTGGCGAAAGCCGCGATGAACCTGGCGAAGCAGCAAAAGTTTCCGGAAGCCGAGAAACTGGCTAAACAGGCTATGGCCATCGCGGATTCCTCCCAGCAACCGCTCAATATCCACCAGACCTATTCGGCCATGGGGGGAATCCTGAAAATGGAGCATCGGTACGCAGCGGCTATTCCGTATTATGAAACCAGCTTTGCCGCGCTTAAAAACGCCGATATCTACGATTCTCAAACGGGTGATGCCTACAAGGACCTATCGGAATGTTACGAGAAAACCGGCAACTACCGACTGGCACTAAGCAACTTTAAAAAGGCCACGACGATTGCGGATTCGGTAATGGGAAAAGAGCAGATCCGCAAAGCCACGGAACTGGCTATGACCTACGAGTTTGAAAAGCGCGAGCAGGCAGCCCAGGCCGAGCAACAAAAGCAGAACGCCATTGCCAAAGCCCGGCAGTTGACGTTGCTGGCCGGGCTGGGGCTCATGGTGCTGCTGGCGTCGGTATCGTTCTATGCCTACCGGACCAAACAGAAGGCAAACACCCTGCTGCAATCCCAGAAACACCAGCTTGAAGAGCAGAAAGAACTACTCGAATTGCAGAAGCAACAACTGGAAACTACGCTGGCGGAACTTAAATCGACGCAGCGGCAACTGCTTCAGGCCGAGAAAATGGCAACGATGGGTAAGCTGACCAAGGGGATTGTCGACCGGATTCTGAACCCGCTCAATTACATCAACAATTTTGCACTGGTTGCCAAAGAATTGCTTGGCGAACTGAAGGGTGTCATCCAAAAGCACGAAGGAAACTTCCCGAAACGTGATCAGGAAGACTGGGAAGATGCCTCTACCATGCTGGATCAGAACCTGATCAAGATCAATGAACACGGTACCAGCACGGCCCGGATTCTGCAGGACATGCAGAAACTCCTCAAAGAACGATCGTCCATGATCGTCAATACCGATATCAATCAGTTTCTGGAAGAGCGGGTGAGCATGGCTCTACAGAAGACTTCCCTAACTGCATCGCCTGCGCTTCCGGTCGAACTGACTTTCGAACTGGCGCATCAGCCGCTGGAGGTGAGTCTATTGCCGCAGGAGTTCAATCAGGTGCTAACCAGCCTGGTCGACAATTCGTATTACTCGCTGCAGGAAAAAAGCCGTCGGGTGCCTGGGTTCGTACCAGAAATTCGGGTGGCCACCCAGATTTGTGGCGATCATGTTCGGATTGAAATTCGGGATAACGGCAAGGGAATCGGTGCCAAGGAGCAGGATCAACTGTTCAGCCCGTTTTTCACCACCAAGCCAACGGCGAAAGGAACGGGGCTGGGCCTGTACATGAGCCGGGACATTGTCGAGTACCTGCAGGGGCATATGACCCTGGAGTCGAAGGAGGGCGAGTTTGCCCAGATCACCATCACCCTGCCGCTGGTCAGCGTACCCGAGAACGTCGTTGCGGATGAGCCGCTTGCCTGAGGATATGACTTATCGGAGAAATAACTGCGCTTGATCGATACCGAACCGAATTAGATAACAGCCCGTCGGGAATTATAGCGTGCAGCGCTTATCTTGGGTGAACAAACCCCTGACTCTATGCACCCTACGCTACTCGTCGTTGCCGCCTGGGCAATAACCGGCCCCGGATGGGCCCAGCCCCCCAAACCGGTCACCAGCCGGTATGATATACTGATCCGCAACGGGTTAGTATACGATGGTTCCGGAAAACCACCCCAACCGAATGATGTAGGAATTCGGGGGGATCGGGTCGTGGCGGTGGGTAAGCTCTCAACGGCCACCGCAACGCTGGTTTTGAATGCGCAGGGTAAGGCCGTGGCGCCGGGATTTATCAACGTACTGTCGCATACCGGTGCCGAGCTGCTGCGGGATGGCCACTCGATGAGTGATCTCAAACAGGGCATTACCACCGAAGTGTTCGGCGAAGACTCCTGGGGACCCGTGCCGACGGATGCCATGCGCCAGCAGGTCAACTCGTACCTGAAACCCTACGGACAAACCTGTACCTGGACAACCCTGGCTGGGTTTCTGACGACCCTTCAGAAAAAGGGAATCACGCCTAACATCGCTTCGTACTTGGGGGCCGCTCAGGTTCGTCAGAGTATTCTGGGCGAGGAGAACGTAAAGCCGACTCCGGCTCAGTTGAACCAGATGCGCGCCATTGTCCGTCAGGAGATGGAAGCCGGGGCCCTGGGCATTACAACGGCGCTGATTTATCCACCCAACTCGTTCGCCGACACCGACGAACTGGTGGCGCTCTGTCAGGAAGCGGGTCGCTACGGTGGACGATATATCGCCCACATCCGCAGTGAGGGCGACCGGCTGGAAGAAGGTGTCAGGGAACTGATTGAGATCGGGCGGGCCGCCAGCGTACCTGTCGAACTCTATCACTTTAAAGCATCGGGGCAACGTAACTGGCCTAAAATGCAGTCGGCGATCGACCTGATCGACCACGCCCGGCAGCAGGGACAGAACGTAACGGCCAACATGTACACGTATACAGCGGGGGCTACTGGCCTGACGTCGTGTCTGCCGCCCTATCTGTTCAACGGCGGGTTTATGGCAGGTTGGAAACGCCTGCAGGACCCGGTTACTCGCCAGAAGCTGAAAGCCGAGGTGCAGCAGAAAAACAACGACTGGGAAAATATGTACCAGCTGGCTGGCTCGACCAACAACATCCTGCTGACCGCTTTCGAGGTAGATTCGCTGAAGAAATACAACGGGAAAACACTCGGCCAGATTGCCGCCATCTGGCATCGGGACCCGATCGAAACCGTCATGGATCTGATCGTAGCGGACAAAAGCCGGGTCGAAACCACGTACTTTCTGATGTCGGAAGAAAACGTAAAGAAAGGAATAAGCCAGCCCTGGGTGTCCTTCGGCTCGGATGCCGGCTCGCTGGCGGTCGATCGCAAAGAAGTTGGCGTCGTTCACCCACGCACGTTCGGCAATTTCGCCCGGCTACTGGGCAAGTACGTGCGCGACGAACAGGTTATGCCGCTGGAAGAGGCCGTACGTCGGCTGACCAGCTTACCGGCCACCAACCACAAACTGCCCCGCCGAGGGTTACTACAGCCTGGCTATTATGCCGATGTGGTAATTTTCGATCCGGCCACCATTGCCGACAAAGCTACCTTTGCCGATCCATTCCAGTATGCGGTCGGGGTTCAGCATGTGCTGATCAACGGGAAACTCGTGCTGAGAGACGGAGCGCACACCAACACCTTTCCGGGGCGGGCCATCTGGGGCCCCGGCCGGAAAAAGCTGACTCCCTGAACGAAGTCATCGGATCAGGACCAGGCTACCCTTCAGGACGGGTTTGCTGGGAGCGGTGCGGACGGTGTAGGCATAGATACCCCCCGGCAGCGAAACCCCGTTCAGGGTGCCGTCGAATGGGTTAGCATATCCCTTTCCAGACGAGTAGATGATTTCGCCCCACCGGTTAAAAATGGTTACGACCGCATCGGGAAAAGCTTCGATTCCCGGTAGTTCCCAAACGTCGTTCATGCCATCGCCGTTGGGCGAAAACGCGTCCGGCACCCACACGCGGGCGTAAACCGTGATCCGGATGGAATCTTTCACCGTACAGCCCGAACTATTTTTCACCTCGACGGTATACGTGATGTCGTCCTGAATATCCGTGATTTGTGGATTCGCAGCCCTGGCATTGTCTAAATACTGCGCCGAAGTCCAGAGAAACTGATTTGGATTACCGGTATAGACCGGGTCCAGTGTAAAGGTGTTTCCCTTGTAGGTAGTCATAGAGTCGGCCAGCTGAATGGTCGGAATGGGAGCAACAATAGCCAGGCGGGTCGCCACGGTGCCCGCACACTCGGGCGCGGCTTTTACCGTATAAGTAACCGAATGAGTACCTACACCCGCCTGTTCGGGACTGAAAATGCCGCTGGTAACGCCAACACCGCCGTAGTCGCCACCCGGTGGGCTGCCTTTCAGGGTGTAGGTCGGATTGTTGGGGCCACAGACATCCGGAATGGAGTCGAGCGTAACGCTGATGGGGGCCAACTGAACAATAGCCAGGGGAGCCGAAGTACCCTCACAGCCATCGGCATCCACCGCAACCACGGTATAGGTGCCGGCGGTTTGAGCGCGGTATTGAGGACCGGTACTGGAGGTTACCGCCTTTCCGTTTTTCTGCCAGATATAGTTGACTCCGCCACCGCTTTGGAGCAACAGCGAATCCTGCGGGCAAATGCGGTTCTGGCCCGAAGCCGACTGAATGGTTGCCACAACGGGGGCCGACCGAACCAGGGTTGCGGTATCCGTGTGTACGGTGCAGCCTACGGCGGTGTAGGTAAGAACTGCCCAGAACCGGCCGGCCTGAGTGGTCTGAAGCGCTGGTGTCGTTGGCGTAACCAAGGCCTGATTATCCTGATACCATTTATAGGTAACGCCCGTATCCGCACTGGCGGTCAGGGTTATCGTGCCAGTCTGAGCGCACAAATGCCCCGAGCTGGTCAGGGATGCTTTCCTGCCGATGACGTTTACCGTAATCGCTTCCGACGTACCTACTTTGCTACAGGTAGCTTTAGGCGAAACCAGTACTGTATACTGGCCCGCATCGCTGACCGTCAGCGACGACTGGCTGGCATCGGTAAGGTTGACACCGTCCCGGCGCCACTGGTAATTCCAGTCGGGGTTGACCGTGGCCTGCAGAACGGCCACATCGCCCTGACAGAGGGTCGTTACCGTCTGTTGAGGCCGGTTCATGACCTGAACCGATGGATTGGTCGTCGTCTGGGGCGGGCAGTCGATCACCAGAAACTGGAAGTCGCGCCGAACTTCTCCGATTTTCGCCCCGTTCCGGTATTCTTCGATCTTCACGGCAAAGACAAAGAGGCCTAGCTGGGTCGCCGTTACGGATAACTGGCCCGTTTGCCCGTTGACACTCAGGGTCGGACTACCGGGCATGGCGTTGGTGGCGCTGTAACCTGGTAGCCAGCTTATGTCGGGATAGGGGCCCGGCGAAACCGCTGTGGTATTGCCCCGCGCCGTTCCTTTCTGGTCGAGGGGCGTTACCATCGAATACCGCAGTTCGTCGCCGTCGGCATCCGTGCCGCCGAACGCGAACGTAAACGGATCACCGATGCAAACGTACTCTCCATTGACCGCACCAAAATGGGGCGATGAATATGAAATTGGCTGACCGTTCTGCTGCAGAGCGGGAAATTCCAGGTAGAAGGTAAACCCCACCTGATCGGGCGTATTGATGTTGTTGATGCCCGCGTTACGGTTCCGGGTCTGGTAAGAAATGTAATACCCCTGCGGATCGGCGTAGGAAGCGGGAGCCAGCTGAATCGTAGCTTCGTAGGTCCAAACCACGAAGTGCAGGTTTCGCTGGGATGCACAAAACTCGTTGGCGTAGATGATCGGCGCTTTAACCCCGGTTTGCTGGACAGTGAAGGTCGTCATCTGGACATTGTCGCGGAGTCGAAAAATACCTACGTTTCCAGTGCTGGCCTGCCGGGAAATGCCCTGGGTGCCGTCTTCGAGGTAGTTGGTAACAACGATCCTATAATGACCCGGCACGTCGCCAATCGCCTGCATCTCCAGATGGCCTCCCACCTGGTGAGTCGCCAGGAGGGGCAGGGGCAGGCTCAACGCTACTAACCAAAATATAGTCCGGAAGGTAGATGTACGCATAAATAAGTCGTTCTAAATCGCCTGCTCGTTCACTCGTTACGACTAAAGATTGTACTGTCCTTTTAAAAAATTATTTGTCGCTTACTCGTCACGTGTTTAGGGTCAACGCATCGAGTGGTTGTTTTCCAGGTAAAGAACGTAAGCGGGTTTACCTACGCATCAGCCCAATACGATAGCCTTGTTTTTGTGCTCTTGTATCGTCCGACCACCGGCGGGCTCCGGTGATTGTTTCCGTGTCGACCTCTACTAACAACCCGTGTGGTCTGTAATTATTCGTTAGTACGCCAGATCGCCATAATTCGTTGCGTACCGAACTCCGTACTTTTACTTAAAATCAGCGGCTGGAATAAATGGCCATTCAATCAGTTCGATCCACGTAGATGGGTTGTATTTCGGGAAGGTTTCCAAACCTCCGATCGCTGTGATCGGCTGGGCATCCGGCGTGCCGTACAGGCAAAAAAAACAGCAGACCCACTGAAGGACCCGCTGACACTGATTCAGGAATTATACTAACGATTTTAAAGAGGGTTCGTAGGGCTCAGGGCCATATCGGCTGCACTTTCAAGGGGAATAGGCGCCGGTTGCGATGTAGGTTGAGTTGCCCTGACCAGGTTGGGGTGATAATACACAATCAGCTGGACCTGTTCCTTACGAAAATCGATATGCTGAATTTCTACCCGGTGCACGGGCAGACCCATCCGCAACTGAAGTTCGGCCAGCAGCGCCGGTTGTTCGTCGGGCCGTATGTGATCGATCCGGTCGTAAAGCACCGATTTCGACGCTTCCCGCTTAAACAGATAATTGCCTTCCAGTAACTGCACGATCGTCAGGATCAGCCCGTAAATAAGAATCAGCGGTAACCAGCCACTCTGGCTAATGGCCGTGATCAACCCGATGGCAATCACCAGAAACAAATACGTCATGTCTTTGGCGGGTATACCCTGGGTTCGGTAGCTCAGCATCGAGAAGACCGCCAGTAGCCCGAAGGCGGCCCCAATGGACATCTGCACGTGATTGAGCAGATAAGTGATCAGAAAAATGACAAAGTTGAATCCAAAGAACATCAGAAACAGGTCCGAGCGCCGGTAGATGCGGTAGTAAATCAGCCTGATCAGGATGCCAACGGCCGCTACGTCCAGGACCAGGCGGATCATCAGATTTCCGGAAGACGTAATCAGATCAGGAAGGTCGGCCAGAGCGGAGATAGGTTGAAGTAGGATCATAACAGTTGGACGAAGGTTTAACTATACGCACCGATAAATTACTGCCTGATGATAGCGGACCAACAAGGGGAGAAACCAGTGCTTCTCCCACCTTTGCAGGTTTAATTATAAACCAAAGTTTCTTAATTGTTGTACTAATGTTTAATTATTTTGTGATATGCCAATTAAAACAGGCTCAGAACAGCGCATTACAGTATAGCGAGTCACGGTCGGGTGTTGTAAGCAGAAACCTGCCTCCACTGCGATTGTTCGCGTGTTAACGACTATTTAACCGGGTAGCATCCAGCCACTATACCGGCTGAAGGCTACCCGAATGTGATACTATGGTTAGAATGCAAATGCAAACCATAGTATCACATTCGGGTAGCCTTCCTGACCTGATCAGTCTTGAAATGCCATCGGCTACTAAATCCCTATGTATCGACAGCTTACCTCAGAACGACTAGATTCGTTGCATATAGATCTCAGGACCGGGCTAAGCGCTCAGGAAGATAGGGGTGTCGGCTGTGAGTGTCGTAACAGCCACCGACTGGCTTCCTGCTGACCGGTAAAATACCGACAGGATAAGTGCGGATTCACCGCCATCGACTCCCGGATGATCAGGTCCGAGCCAAGTTTGCCGAACTGGTTGACATCGTTGAGAATAATGGCAACCTGGGCGGTTGGGGTTAAACCAGCACTGGCCTGTGGGAGCCAGTGTTGTACGAACCAATGTAGGTCTACGGGGTTGAACAGGCGTAACTGCCGCAAATCGACTTGCCATCGTTTAATCTGGTGCCGTTTGGCCAGGGCCAGTATAGCCAGCGAGGCATCCCGGAAATGGTCACTGCTGGGCAGCCCAACCCAGGACTGCTCCAGCAAATGTATACTGCATTCGACACGCACCTGCACGTGTTCATTCCGATACGTTTTCATAAAGGACAATACCGTGGGATTAGCGTGTACTTAAACCTGGACCTTCAGGAACCTGACTGGCAAACGCCTGCTGCAGTTCCAGTTCGGCGAATCGGTACGCATACATGAACTTGTCGTTTTCCTGCTGAATGATTCCCATATCTTCTAACTGAACCACCTTGTTCCAGATGCGCTGGAGACTGCCGTAAAACTCATCTCCCGACTGGGCCAGTAAAACCTGAAGGCCTGGATTTGCAGCCGGTGCCGGCCGGTTTGTGTCGGTGTGCAGGGGTGTACGTTTCATGCGCTGGCGTATTCAGTTTAACCGCTGTTTCACGGGGTAATAGGGTAACGTACAACTGCTGCATCAGGAAGTCAGAAAGAAAAGGATTTGTTCATTAGTGGTTTTTAAGCTCTTTTAACACATTCAGCGTGTAACACCAGGGTGAGCATTCTCCAGAAATTAGCTCGTTTTAAGCGCCGGAGGCCACTAAATAGCCATTTTAGCCCCGTTTGCCTGAATAATAACCTATACGTGTGTGGGGCGGGTTTTGTGGCGGGGGAGGTGCACATAGAAAGAGCCGGCCTGATGCGACAGGCCGGCTCGAAAACCGTTCGTCAAACCGGATGTTAACTACCGGAGGTCAGAAAAAGCTTCAATTGCATCTGGTCACCGGTTCGATACGCGTTTCCCAGTGCTACTCGTTGCGCCAGTACTTTCATCAGGCCCGAGCTGGGAGTCAGAGTAGTCAGCAACAATGGCTCATTCGAACTTTTGCGTTTAAGGATCTGCCCAATGTAATACGTCAGGTCGAAGGTATAGGCATCGGTAAAAATTTCGGCCTGGGTATTGGCAAAATAACCCGCTGCCGCCGACGAGGCTCCGGACTGTATGATGCCGGTGGTACCATCGGGTACGACGGCAATGGCCTGATTCAACCGGTTAGTCTGAAACAGCTGAATGGGTGATGGGGGCGTGGCATTGTCGCGTAACGAACGCCGGGTCGTATTAATGACCAACAACGCTTTGTTAACGTCCGCAAACTTATCCGGTAAGGCAAACTGGCCCAGATACGGAAATTCAATCCGGGTTTGCAGGAAAGATCCCAGCGCGATGAATGAGGTGTTGTCCGTCAGTCGGCTGTTCACGGCGTCGGACCGGCCTTTCAGCGCACTCAGGGCCGTACCGCTGCGGTCGTTCTGGAGTTGCGTGAAATGAAGCGACGTAACGGGATATTTAACGTTCAGGGCGGTTTGCGGATCGTCGGTCGTATGGTAATACAGGGTCAGGCCGCTAGGAGTCGTACTGGCCGAGAAGCCCGCCAGAGTATTGTTGGTCGAATTACTGACAAACGCAAAGCCCGGTAAAAATCGGCCCAGCGACGTATAATCGGTGATCTGGTTGGTGAGCAGACGATTGTAGAAATCCTGCGCCAGATTGTCAGACATTCGGAACCGGATCTGCCTGCCCCGGCTCAGCGGGCGCGGCTGAACAACCATGCGGGCCATGGGGGTCGCATCGTAATCGAGCGAATTGGTGCTGTAATATACCTGAGGAACGATGGCCTTTTTGAGCGGATAAATGCTCATGTCGAAAAGCGAGGTCGAATCGCCGTATACGAACGAGTAGTTCATTTCGAAAACGAGCGAATCCAGCCGCAGATTCGTTTGCCCCCCAATAGGGTTCGACGAAAAATCGAGAGCACCGAAGGCCTTCGCGGTCAGTGTGCCGGTTTGCGAATCCGTCCAGCGACCAACCATTATATCGGTATCCGTCGACGTCGCAAACGAGTCGACCTTCAGTACCGTCGAGGTCTGAATCGTCACGGTGTCGATCGATTGGATCACCAATTCCTGCGGATTGATAACCGACTGACCTACGTTGAGGTCACCCGTTTGGCAGGCAAACAGCACGATACCAGTTAGCAAAAGCCAACCGGCGTACCAGAAAGTGCGCATAAGCAAAAGAATTCAGGGAATGTGTACGCCTAACTGGCGTAGTTCGTCACTCGTAAGCGTAGGCAGGGCCTTCGTTTTTTGTATTTTTTCGACCACCCACTCACCGACCCGCCGGGCCTGCTTCTGACTGGTAAAACCAACCATACCAGGTTGGCCTGGTATGGTTGGCTGGTGGATCACTACGTTGCCACGGTTCAGAATGTCGTAGCCCCAACCAGTTGAGGTAGAAAATACCTGAACCTGATACTCCGGTCGGCCAAACAGTTGGTAAACCGTCAGTGAAGCCAGACCCAGCAGAATCAGAACCAGTATCAGGCGAATGGAACGAGCGTTTGATCGGGACCGGGTTTGGTGCATGCTTATTCGATAACTTGCTCAACCGTTGGGCTAAAGTCCCACAGGTCGTCGAAGCGGGAGGAGCCGTTGCTTCCCGTCGTCACGTACCCTTTTCCGTTGATGGCAAACGCCACCGCGTAATTCCGGGTAGCCCCTTCGAAAACACCCAACGACGTCCATAGATCGGTGGTTGGATCATATTGCCAGACAACCGTCGAGTTGGTGGCCGAACCCAGGGTGATGTAGCCTTTTCCGTCGATGGCAAAGCCGACGCCGTAGCTGCGGGCAATAGTCGACTGGTCGGTGGTGAAATCCAGCTTCTGGGTCCACAGATCCTGCGACGGGTCATACACGTACCAGTCTTTCTGCGGAGTGGCGTTGTTGTTGCCCGTGCCCATGTAGGCCATGTTGTTGATCACGAAAGCTACCGCGCCTTCCCGCTTGGCACCGCCGTAGCTGGCTACTTTAGTCCAGGTACCGGTAGCTCCGGCTGCCGGATCGAACGCCCACATGTCTTTCAGGTAGTTGCCGTCGTTGCCGCAGGCTACGTACCCTTTGTTGTTGATGGCAAATGCGGTTGCACTCGTGCGGGCAGTACCGCCAAAATCCGCCACAGCCCGCCATTTATCGGTGCTTGGGTCGTACTCCCAGAAGTCTTTCAGTTTGTCGGTGTTGACGTTGTTACCGGTTCCGAGGTAGCCTTTGTTGCCGACCGAAAAACCGACCGCCAGGTTACGCGCCTGTCCCGGAAAATTAGCTTTCTGTGTCCAGGCGTTTTTTGCTGGATCGTAAGCCCAGAAATCCTGTAGCAACTGGCTTTTAGTATCCAGTCCGGTACCCATATAAGCGATGTTGTTGATCACGAAACTCGATGCTCCCGACCGGGCCACGCCTTCAAACTCCGACTTTACAGTCCAGTCGCCCAGGGTCGTAACGGTCGACGAGCCACCGCAGCCGATCAGCAAACCACTCCAGCCGAGGCAAATCAGGCCCAAAGCCCAGTTGATGCGCTGTTGCTTTTTTGTATGCGTAGGAGCGGTAGAAAAAGAGTGCTCAGCAGATACAGATGTCGGCTGTGGGTTTTTCGCCGAACCAAATCGAAATGGTAAATGAATCATGAAAAAAGAGCGTAAACGAACGAATAGAAACGTAAAGGTATAGCAATTTGAGTTAAGTACGATAGGTTTGCCACGCCGGTAAGGGTAACCCCACTCCTGACGAAGCCGTTATGAATTGCTGAAAAAACGGCATTGGCTGGTAGAACAGGGCCATCGGCTGGTCCGATTCATCGGACAAAATTACACCAAACACCCATTACTTACCAACGCCGGGGATTCATAAAAATTCTTAATTCGACCCCTAATTGTGAAACAATCGCGATTAAAACGAAACGACTACGTCACAAAGACCCCCTTCGTGACGTAGTCGTTGGAAAGCCAACAAAATTTAATCTCTACAATTTCAGGCTTTTAAGCGCCCGCACCATCGAGTAGCCACCCGCCTTACGCTGTAGCGAAGAACCCAGCGCCGGCAGTTTGTTTCCAGCCACAGCACGCTGCCGAAGGTTCGCCGTTCCACCCGCAATCTGCCCCAGGGCCGTGTTCAGCAGGGCTTCGTTCGTATCACCCAAAGGCAGAAGGTTGATTGGTTCGTCGACTTCGACGTTCGGGGTAAATCCGGTGGCGTAGTCCGACTGCCCCAGGCTATTGTACGAGCGGAAAACGATGGGTTGCATCCCCCAGGTAATCTTGCCGGTATCGTCGGTGATGGTAATGGAACCAACGTTTTTGCCGACGGTTGTCGTTCCGATGGTCGTTACAGTCATGTAGGGGCGCAGGCCGTTGATAATCAGTTCGCTGGCCGACGCCGTATGGTCGGAGGTCAGCACGAACACCCGCGAAAGATTCGTACCGATGTTCTGCGATTTATCCAGGAAGTTCTGAATGAAAAAGCTCGATCCGTATGCCTGCTGCAATTCGGGGGTAACCGTACTGTTCCATTCCTCACGGAAATACAGCTTACTCGAACTGATGCCTTTGCCAATCAGGCTGGCCAGGTTGGCCGACGACGAAGTGTATCCGCCCGGATTGTAGCGCAGATCGAGTACCAGCTCATTGACGCCCTGGGCTTTAAAATTACTGAAGATCGCATCGACCTGTGCGTCGTATTCGTTGGTGTTGCTGCCATTGGCCCCCGGAACGAACTGGTTATAAACCAGGTAGCCCACTTTTTTGCTACCAACAGTATAGACCGAATCCAGAAATACCGGGTTTTCCTGAAATGTCGTAGCGGTTACGTTGACCGTTTTATCCGTATCGATCAGGGTCGAGCCGCTGACGGAAGCAAATCCGTACGTATAGGTTGTACCCGAAAACAACAGGTCAGAATAGTTGGTCGTGGTAATCGATTGCCCGTTTACTTTCGTAATGATGTCTCCGCGCTTAATCCCCGCCAGTTGCGCGGGCGAGTTCGGCAGTACGTATAAGACCTGCGCAATTACCGCCGTCGAGCCCGACGCCCGCAGGTACAGGTTAAACTCCATGCCCGTCGTCGTCGATTGACCGCTCAGTTCCGCTTTCAGCGTAGACGCGTCTTCGATCCAGGAAAACCGGTCGCCGGTCGGGTTAGTCGTAGCGTCGTATTTGTTCAGTAACGAATCGAAAAATTTGTCGGGAGCGAGGGTTGTGTCGGGGTTAGCCGGAATCTTATCGTTCCAGTAATATACTTCCCGCATATTTCCCAAAATCCAGTCGTTGATGGCCTGATTGCCGCTCGAACTGGTGGTGATTCCCGTTTGGGGGGTAACGACATCGGCTGCTTTTTTACAGGATGCCAGGGTTGATACGAAGCCGACGATCAGTACCCATTTCAGTGTCGTCAGGCGAAATTGTAGCGGGCTGACGAAGTTTTTCAACGGAAGAGTCTTTACGTAATTTTTCATCTGTGCTTGTTGTAATTGACTTGCTTAACTATTCATCGTACGACCGGATGAAGTCGATTGTTGCAGCGCCGACAGCCGGAGCGGGAGATTTAACGGCAGTTTAATGCATTGAATCGACGGATGGGCGGATTGAATCGATGAACCAGAAAAAAGTAATCGGTACGTCTCAGCGTGGCAAAACCACGGGTTATTCAGCTAGATAAATAACGCCCGCCGACAGGGGAACGTTCGAAAAATACGCCTTTTAGTAGATAAATTTTATAGAAATAATAGGGTTTGTTCCTGCCTTAGGGAAATCCCCAGAATTGACAGTATAGGGGCAAAATCTGCCGGGTACTGTACAGATTCGTGCCCGTTTGTTTTGTATCTTTGACAGAATAAACAGAACTGTAGTAAGTACTCCTGTGGAAAGACGTAATGCGTTAAAAACAATGGCCGGTGCCGTTGGCGGGCTCATCAGCCTGCCCGCCTGGGCCAACGGCTGGACAACCGAAACGACCCGCCTGACCCGGCAACTGCTGTCGGCAGGGCAGACCGATCTGCTGGCGGATATGGCCGAAACCATTATCCCGGCAACCGATACGCCCGGTGCGAAAGCCCTGAACGTTCATCAGTTCATTCAGAAAATGGTCATGGACTGTTACGACAAAAAAGCGCAGGATTCGCTGAAAAATGGCCTGGATTCGCTCGATGGCCTGGCACAGAAAGCGTTTAACAAGCCGTTTCACGAAGGCGACGCGACCCAGCGGACGGCGCTGCTCACCCAACTGGCCCAGGACCCTGCCCAGAAGGATTTCTACGGTCTGGTGAAGGGGTTGACCATTCGTGGCTACATGACCTCGGAGTACGTGATGACCAACCTGACCCATTACCAGTTCATTCCCGGTCATTATCACGGCTGCGTTCCCGTTTCTAACAAGCAGGCTAAGAGCCACTAATCTTTATCAGTACGGTAACCGGGCGACTTTCGGTTATCGACTGGTAAGTATCGACGACTTTCTCATGTCTTACCTCAATATCGACGCTCAGGCGCAAAATACCTACGATGCCATCGTCATCGGCTCGGGCATCAGTGGCGGATGGGCCGCTAAAGAACTCACCGGTAAAGGGCTCCGGACCCTCGTTCTCGAACGCGGCCGCGACGTCCGGCACGTAACCGACTATCCCACGACCAACATGCAGCCGTGGGAGTTCGAACACCGCAACCAGCTCCGACGGGAAGTGCGTGACGCCAACCCGATCATCAGTAAATGTTACGCCTTCTACGAAGGCACCGAACAGTTTTTCGTGAAAGATGCCGAGCATCCGTACGTGCAGGAAAAACCGTTCGACTGGATTCGGGGCTACCAGGTCGGCGGTAAATCGCTGATGTGGGCACGTCAGACGCAGCGCTGGAGCGATTTTGATTTCGGCGGTCCTGCCCGCGACGGCTATGCAGTCGACTGGCCGATCCGGTACGCCGACATTGCACCCTGGTACAGCTACGTGGAGCGATTTGCGGGGATTACCGGCAACAAAGACGGCCTGGCAACCCTGCCCGACGGTGAGTTTCTGCCCCCGCACGAGTGGAACTGCGTCGAGAAACATTTTCAGCAAAAAATAGCGGCTAAATACAAAGACCGGCACGTGATCATGGGCCGGGCGGCTCACCTGACCCAACCCCAGCCGATTCATTACCAGCAGGGGCGGGCGCAGTGCCAGCATCGTACCATCTGCGAACGGGGTTGCCCATTCGGTGGGTACTTCAGCAGCAACTCCACGACCATTCCGTGGGCGGCAAAAACGGGTAAAATGACCCTGCGACCCAACTCCGTCGTGCATTCGATCATTTACGACGAGCAGAAAGGGCGGGCTACGGGCGTTCGGGTAATCGATACCAACACCAAACAGATGCAGGAATTTTATGCCCGGGTAATTTTCCTGAATGCGGCTGCGCTGAACTCGAACCTGGTGCTGCTGAACTCTACCTCGCACCGGTTTCCGAACGGGCTGGGTAACGACAGTGGGGTACTGGGCAAATACGTGGCCTTCCACAACTACCGGGCTGGTATCTCAGGCGAATACGACGGTAACCTCGACTCGACCACCGACGGCCGACGACCCAACAGCCCGTATATTCCTCGCTTCCGGAACGTGCTGAAGCAGGAAACGAATTTCCTCCGGGGTTATGCTGCCGGCTTTTCGGCCGGCCGTTCGTCGCATTCGGATCAGAGTGGGCTTGGTGCGGATCTGAAAGACAGCCTGCTGAACCCGAAACTGGGCGGCTGGTACGTCGGCTCGCACATGATGGGCGAAACGATTCCGAAAGAAACGAATTACGTAGCGCTCGACAAGAGCCTGAAAGACCCCTTCGGGATACCGCAGCTAAAAATTTCCATCGAATACGACGATAACGACGATAAGATGGTGAAGGACTATCAGGAGCAACTGACGGAGATGTTTACCGAAGCCGGTTTTAAAAACATCCGCGTTCGCGACGACAAGCGCAATCCGGGCCTCGATATTCACGAGATGGGGGGCGCCCGGATGGGTAAAGACCCGAAGACGTCTATCCTGAATAAATGGAACCAGATGCACGCCGTGAAAAATGTATTCGTGACGGATGGCGCCAGTATGACTTCGACGTCTACGCAGAATCCGTCGCTCACCTACATGGCCTTCTCGGCCCGCGCTGTCGACTATGCGGTGAAGGCGATGAAGAAAGGACTGGTTTAATCGAAGCAATCCATGAAAAAGGCATCTGCAAAATCAGATGCCTTTTTTCGTCATCAGAAAACCAACCACCTGAATCAACATCGAATGGGTACCGACGATCACCAAATTGGCGAAGTCTACGAAGCCATCGCTGACTGGTTCGACCAGAACCGAACCAAAACCCTGCTCGAAAAACCGTGGCTGGATGCGCTGCTCGATCAAATTCGGCCTAACCCGTCGGTGCTGGACCTGGGCTGCGGAACCGGCGAACCCATTGCCAGCTATCTGATCGAGCGGGGTTGTCAACTGACCGGCGTCGATGGCTCGTCGAAGATGATTGCCAGGTGCCGGGAGCGGTTCCCGGATCAGGTGTGGCTCGTTGCCGACATGCGGACGCTGTCCCTTTCCCGGACGTTCGATGCCGTCATTGCCTGGGATAGCTTCTTTCACCTCGACCACGAGGCCCAGCGTTCGATGATGGATGCCTTTGCGCACTACACCAGCAGTGGGGGCGTGGTGCTATTCAACTCCGGGAGTGAACATGGAGTAGCCTACGGGGAAATGAACGGGCATGTCGTATACCACGCCAGTCTCGACGCGGCAGATTACCGATCCATCTTGAATGAACATGGGTTTACCGTACTACGCCACACCGTCGATGACCCCGAGTGCGGAGGGCGCACGGTCTGGCTGGCAAAAAAAGATTGAGGTATCGCGGACTTTAGTCCGCTTGGTCGTTGTCAGAAAAGCGGCCTGAAGTCCGCGATATCAGTCCGCTACACAAGTATACATCCGTGTATGAGTAGAAGGCTAAGGATCTTCGGTGAATTCGTCCCTGATCCCTGGGACGAAGAAAAAAGTCATATGAACGCCGGAACCGGCCCGAATCAGTAGTATGTACGGCGAATGAAACGCTTTTATGGGCGGGAGAACACATACCCTTTTTTGAGCAACCAATGAATAAACAATCGATTCACCTTGCCTGCCTGCTCGCTCTGTTGGTCATCCACGACGGTTTTAGCGAAACGAATCCAGGCAAGCCCCCGGTATCAGCAACTCATCAGTCAAAACAGGCGATTGCCCCCGCCGATTTAAAATTGCCTTCTGGCTTTTCGGCTACCATTGTGGCCCAGGAACTGGGGGCTGCCCGCCATATTGTCGTTAGTAAAACCGGCGATATCTACGTAAAACTGGCCAAGCTGAAAGACGGGAAAGGCATCTACCGCCTGCGCGACACCGACAACGATGGCCTCATCGACGAACGGGTCGGCTTCGGCGATTATCCGGGAACGGGCATTCTGATCAAGAATGGTTACCTGTATGCCTCATCGAACAACAGCATCTTCCGTTATCCACTCAACGACAAACAGGAAGTTATTAATCCGGATCAGCCCGAAAAGCTGGTGTCGGGTTTGCGGGAAACCGACCGGGATAAATCGAAATCGATTGCTGTCGATAATCAGGATAATATTTACGTCAATATCGCGTCCGATAACGATGCGTGCCGGGTGGCTGGTACCGGAAAAGGCATGATGCCCTGTCCGCTGCTGGATTCGGCGGCAGGTATCTGGCGGTTCAAAGCCAACGTGCCCGACCAGTCGTTTTCGAAGGGCGCCCGGTTTGCCACAGGGTTGAAAAACGTAGTGGGGCTGGACTGGAACCCGAAAACCAACTCGCTGTTTGTCATGCAACACGGTCGGGGAAAGTTCGATGATTTCTACCCCCAGTATTACACGCCCCAGCAGAGTGCCGAACTGCCCGCCGAAACCATGTATGAGGTACACCAGGGCGACGATGCCGGCTGGCCATATATTTATTACGACCAAAAGCAGAAGAAGAAAATCATGGCGCCCGAGTACGGTGGCGATGGAAAAAAGACGGGGGGCGAAAAAGCCATCAACCCGGTGGCCGCTTTCCCGGCGCACATGGGACCTAATGCGCTGTTGTTCTACACCGGCACTGCGTTTCCGGAGCGTTACCGGAACGGCGCGTTCATCGCCTTTCATGCCCAGTCGCAGGAGCTGCACAAAGGGTATCTGGTCGGGTTCGTGCCGTTTAAGAACGGGAAACCGTCGGGCCCCTGGGAAATCTTCGCCGATAATTTTGCGGGTATTGATCTGCTCAAACCAACGGGCCCGGTTCAGCACCGGCCCTGTGGACTGGCGCAGGGACCCGACGGCTCGCTCTACGTAACGGACGACCTAAACGGGACGCTGTTCCGGATCAGCTACGCCGGAGCCGCATCGGCTAAAAAAATGACGGCCTCGCAAAAGAAATAGGTCAAACAAAAACGGATGCGTCCCGACCCTGTGGCTGTGCTGCGATGGGGTCGGGACGCATCCGTTTGATAAATAAACTGGTCGCCAGCGATGGACAATCGTTGGGGGAATCAGTTGGGCGTCACCTCGACGATGACTCGTTTGTAGCGGCTCAGCGCAGGGCTGCCCTTATCCGTTACGCGCAGGATAAAATGAATCGTCTGGGGTTTGTCTACCGTTGGGGCCGTTACGGGCAGGTCGTATAAATTGGCTGCGTACGGGCGAAAACTGACCAGCCCCGGGAAGGTTCCCGCTTCGGGATACTGAAACCACAGGTAGCTCATGGAATCGCCGTCTGGATCGGTGGTGCCTGCTGCGTTCAAATGAAACAATTCGCCTGATTTTACCCGCAGATGGTCGGAATGAGCCAGAGCCGGCCGGGGGGGATGATTTACGTCATTATACGGTTTGATACACCAGTCCATTCGGGCAGCAAAATCGTTCTGAAAATCGGATCGCCACCGCCAGATCGTGGTTTCGATACTCCTGGGAGGCTGCGGCTCGGCGGGTTCCATGTAGGATTTGCGGGGCAGGGCACTGCTGTAGAGTGAGTCGGCCGCATTGGTCCAGATCGGGCGGGTTTCGAGCTCATCCTTCGGGAAGTCCGGTCGCGAAAAGCGACCGCGCGGGGGCAGTGAGGTCGGCTGATAAAAGGTGTAGCGGCCGCCCCAGCCGCCGTAGTCCGGATGTTCCGGCTCGTTCAATCCGTTCGGAATCAGCCCCAGGTAGGTGGGTGTGTCACCTTCCATGCCGTAGGCGACATCGGGATAAAGTGCCCCCATCGGGCCGTGACCCTGCTGAATATGTTGCGCCAGCCAATCGCTGCTGATCGATTCGGGATGGGTGCCGGGGCTGGTGATATTAATGCCCCGCCAGGTAGCCTGCTCGTAGCCGTATCCCGGACTGCAAACGAAGAAAATAGCAGGAAACGTTTTGCGAATCCACGGTCCCGAATCATCCTGGTCCGAAATGGTGTAGACGCGCAGTTTGCGGTATGCTTTTTCGGCTTCCTGGGGCGAACGGGTCTTTTTGATTTTCCACAATGCCTGGGCCAGGGTGTTGGGCCCGCCCCAGACCGAAACCCAAAGCGGGCGCGGGTCGGCTTTGTCCAATTGATTGATGATCCAGTCCGATCCTTCCGAATCGTGCCCTTCTCCTACACCAGCCATGCCATAGACGGCCAATCCTTTTTTAACGACCGCTTTTAGCTGACTAGCCGTGGGGTAGCCGGACTCGTGTTTCAGTAGATTCGGTTGAATTTTCCCATAAGCGTCCAGAATCTGGTGAATGGTTTCGGGCGCTACCCGGCTTTTCTGATGAATGGAAGTCGTGGCGATGAGTCCCTCGGTATCCCATTGATTGGCGTAGGTAAGGAACCGAACTAATGACTGCGAATCGTCGGGGTCGGCTTCGATATCGGTCAATACCAGCACGCGCCGTTTGGGCTGAGGCTGCCCGAAGAGGCTGATCGACAGGGCGAGCCCGATGGACAGCATAACGAATCGGTTGAACAGGTGTCGGGTCATGGAGGGTTTCGTGAGCGTCGCCGAAAAATAGGCATTTATTGGGATGATATTACCGGCCGGCAGGATTGCCAGACAAATCATACACCCAGGCCGACTAAACAGCGAAAAAAGCCTTACTTAAACCCAAAGAGAAACGGAAACAGAAACGTCACGATCATGGTCCATAAAGCGTAAAGGGGCAGGTAGGTAGCAATGGCTCTTCCGACAGTCGTCAGGTCCGCTTTGCGGAAGAGGACGCTGAAAAGCTGCGCTGTAACCAGCAGCAGGTTCACTAAAATCAGCACATTACCTCCCAGTACGGCAGCTCGGTTGGGGGTGATTCCCCACTCGGAAATCCGGAACAGAATGGCCGATAGGGCAATACCGTTGAGGAGAATGGTAACGACGGAGAGCAGAAAAACAACCCAGATTTCGCCCCTGCTTTTCGGCGCTTTGGTCGTTTCGGCAATGGAAAAGAAAATGATGGCCATCACGCCGATGAGCAGGGCATTGAAGATCAACAGAAAATCCCGGTTGTTATATGGGTCTTTACCCGAGTAAATAATGGCCACCAGGTAAATGACCAGCATAACGAGCACCAGCGGGCTGAAAATGCGGGCCAGCACCGGCGACACTTTACCGACCAGTTTTGGATTGCTTTGGGTCAGATAGGTACCGACGATGGGAGCGGCCGGCAGCCCAAAAACGACTACGTTTTCGAAGTAGAACTTTTGAATGTGAAAACCGATCAGCTCGAATAGCCCGATGGTCAACCCGGTCATGATACCACCGGCGATCAGGATGAGGGTAGTCATAACGATCAGCTCGCCATTGTACCGCAAATAACTAAGCCGGTTCAGGGCATTCATTTGGCCCTCACCGATAAAAGCAACGCCCAGAATACACCAAAGGAACAGGACAAGGTGAATACAGGATAGAATCAGGGTGTCGCTTTTGGGGGCATTGGGCAGGAAATTGATAAACAGTAAACCCGCCAGGGTTAGGCCCGTGATCAGAGCGATCTTGCCGGTTGCCACGTTGTTTTTCCAGATAAAGTAGGCCATCAGCGCCGGAAAAAGGATAAAACCAATATTTCGGGGGTAGAAATATTCAGGATTTATCGATAAAAATGTCGGTAATCTGGCCACTAAACCAGCCATCAGGGCTGCTAGGATGACCACGCCCAATTCCTGGCTGGTGCCCCACTGAATGTCATCGTTTTCGTAGGCCAGCCGTTCGTTCCAGAAGTCGGCGAGTGGGTTGCCCTTCAGGTCCGGATAGAGCATGCTGAACTCCCGTTTAAAAGGAGCCTTGTTGCGTCGATACATTTTTTCGAGCTGCCGGGGGTCGTTTAAATAGGCGAGTATGTCTTCTCTCATGAATATAATGGGTTATACGCTTAACCGGTTAAAACCAGACCTATACAAACCATAAATAATAGCAATGTCCACAAAGCACCAAACCGGGTTCCTGATACTGCTCAAGAATAGTCTTTTTTAAAAGTACTTTGCGTTTCAAAGTTAAATAGAAATTATCAGGATGCAAGTACTGCCAGATTTTTTTAGGGGGCTCTCCACTGACTGTTTTCCTGGACAGACACGCGTGTCATAAGGCAATCTGTGGCCAGGGAGGTTAACATTTCTTAAGAGCGAACCTAACGTCCGATCGCTTAGCTTTGACCCCAACGAATTCGGGCTAAGATGGTACCAAAACGTAGATGGCGGAAAAGGCTCTGGATCGGGCTGTCGATCGGCTTTATCCTTTATAGTGGGGTGTATCTGTTTCTGTATGCCAGCAAAGATGAGCAGACAAACCGGTATCGGTCTACGGTACTACCGGACGAATTCCGGTACAGCTTTCCTCCGCCGGTCGAGGAGTTGACCGTGCAAACTCCGCACGGAGGTTTGTTGAATGCCCTGCTCTTTAAAGTTCCTGAAGCCAAAGGAGTGGTCTGTTTCTGGAAGGGCAATGGGGGAACCTTAGCCAACTGGGGGGCTATGGCACCTACATTTCTTCGATCAGGCTACGATATACTGATTACCGACTACCGGCAGCACGGTAAAAGTAAAGGACCCATCAGCCTGGCGAATTTCTACAGTGACGCCCAAACGGTGTACGATTCCCTGACGCATCGGTATCCAAAGACTAAGATCGTTATTTGCGGCTACTCACTGGGGGGGCGGGTCGCTGCTCACCTGGCCGCTACCAATCGTCCCCGATGCACGCTACTGATCGATCCGGCTTCGGCTGGTGGCGATTTCAGTGATCGGTTTACGGATCTGGTATATTTTCCGTTTCCCTCGGTAAATGGGTTCGTATTTCCTACCGAAACCGACGTGCAACAGGCTCCGCATCCGGTTGTGGTGATCAGCACAGACAACGTCCACAGTACGGCCTATACGCTAAAAAATTATTTAACCGCTAAGGATCGGTTTGTTGTTTTGCCGGGCACTACCCATGAAACGATTTTAACCCACCCCCAAACCCTGAAGTGGATCGAACAACTGTTGGTAAACGCCGGAGCTGGTAAGCAACGATAGCACCCGGCTACGGTAACAATAACCCAGTGGGTTACCTGATTCTGTAAGGTTCCGCTGCTTCTCCAAACAATCGGCTTCGCCTGAAGTCATGTAAGGTATGAGCATTCACATTGGCACCTCGGGCTGGAGCTACGACCATTGGCAGGGGGTTCTGTATCCGCCCGGCACGCCCGTTCACGACCGGCTGGGCTATTACGTGCAGCGGTTTCAGACCGTCGAACTGAACAGCAGTTTCTACCGCTGGCCGAAGCAGTCTACCTTTGCCGGCTGGCGACAACGGTTGCCCGACGGGTTTCGGCTCACCGTCAAGGCTCCCCGCGGACTTACCCACGCCAAGAAACTGTACGCCCCCGAGGTCTGGATGGAGCGTATTAAAACCTGCTGGCACGAACTGCGCGAAAAGCGGGCCGTGCTGCTGGTGCAGCTTTCACCCAATCACAGCTACGACTACGACCGGCTGGGTTATTTCCTGGATCAGATTCCGCCCTGGATGCAGACGGCCGTCGAGTTCCGTCATCCGAGCTGGCATACCGAAGCCATTTTCACGCTGCTCGAGCAGCGCCAGGTAGCCTACTGCATTATGAGTGGCGCACAGTTGCCCTGCATTCTGCGCGCGACGGCCCCGTTTGTGTACGTGCGGATGCACGGCCCCGATACGGAACACCTGTACGGCGGCTCCTATTCGGATGCGGACCTGCGCTGGTGGGCCGACCGTATCCGCGAGTGGGCAGGTTCAGGAAAGGAGGTCTTCGTCTATTTTAACAACGACGGCGGGGGCCATGCGGTGCGTAATGCCGAAACCCTGCGCTGGCTTGTCGGGTAGGGGAACAGTATACCGAATCGTTCCCCGGCTTTAGCCACTACAGGCGCGGGTACGTTGCCCGCTGTCCAGGAAGCTACCTATGCATTCTATGAATCACTCCCCCAAGATTACCCGTAAAGAGTTTCTTAAACTTGGCGCTCTGGCCACGTCGGCCGCCTTTCTACCGCAACTGGATGCTTTTGCGGCCTCGCCCAAAAAAGTGGGCCTGCAGCTCTACACCCTGCGCGACCTGATGGCTAAAGACCCCGACGGCACGCTTAAAAAAGTGGCTCAGATAGGCTATAAAGAAGTCGAATCATTCGGCTATTCGGATGGTAAGTTCTTTGGCAAAACGCCGAAAGCCTACGCCGATTTTCTGAAAAGCCTGGGCTTGTCGGCACCGAGCGGGCACTACACGACCGGTAAAACGATGCCCAAAACCAAAGGAACCCTGACTAACGACTGGAAGCGGGCGGTAGACGATGCGGCTGCGATCGGGCAGAAATACATGGTCTGCGCGTATCTGTTTCCCGATGAACGGAAGAAACTGGACGACTATAAGGCATTTGCGGACCTCTTCAACAAATCGGCTGAGGTTTGTAAAGCTGCCGGGATTCAGTTCTGTTACCACAACCACGACTTCGAGTTTAAGGAAATGGACGGTAAACTGCCGTACGACGTACTGGTGAATGGCACCGACAAAAACCTGGTTAAACTCGAACTCGACCTGTACTGGGCAACTTTTGCCAAGCAGGACCCCGTAGCGCTGTTCAAAAAACACCCGGGTCGGTTCCCGCTCTGGCACATCAAAGACATGGAAAAAACACCCGAACGTGCTTTCGCCCCCGTTGGAACGGGCTCGATCGATTTCCAGCGTATTTTCGATGCACAGAAAACCGCCGGTCTGACGCATTACTTCGTCGAACAGGACGTCTGCAAACTTCCCCCCCTGGAGTCGATCGCCATCAGCTACAAAAATATCGAGAAAATGAAGGTTTAGCGGGTAAGGGCTGCGGGCGTGGGGTACCTGGTTTTTCTGCTACCCCACGCCCGCAGCCCTTACCCCTTACCCCAACCCGAAACGAACATGAAAATCTGTTTATGCGTAATCATGTTTTTCGCTGGAATCATGGCTGGCTATGGTCAACACACCGAGTTTTCGGTGCGGGTCGGTACCGGGCTGTTTTCGTACCGGGGGAACTATGCGGCCAGTGAGACTAAGCTTAATCTCATGGATGCCTACGTGTCGAATCCGTATGGCCGGGCGAGTAGGTTTAGTTATGGTGTGAACGGCCAAGTCCAGCAACTCACGAAACAGGGGTTGATTTACGGGGGGCAACTGGGATATGAAAGACTAAGCAGCCGCGTGGCAATAACCGCGCTCATGGGCGATTTTGGCCCGATTCCGGCCAATGGCCGCGCCGTTCTCAAAACGGATTTTATCAACGTCAACCCATTCATTGGCAGGCGGTTCGGTTCCGATGACTTTTGTGTAGATGCCACAGTCGGGCTCGATGCCGCTATCGGACTTAACAGCCGGGTTTGGGGCAGCCTCGTCCTGGATCAACCATTGGTTCGTATGGAAACCAATTCGCGATGGCCCATGCCCGACGTAGACATTCGTCCGCGTCTGAACCTGACGGGGTATTGCCGGGCGTTTGGGCTGAGCATTGGGTACTCCCACGGGCTGTCGAACTACGCGGGTACCCGCTTCAGCGACGATGCAAAAATCTATTCCCAGTTCTGGCGCGCATCCCTGACCTATCGGCTTGGTAAACGGCCCTAATGGTCTTTCTCTGCCACCCCCGCTCCCTGCCATCCTTCCCCACAACATAACTTTTCCCTGCAATCCTTGCCCCTTTGCCCTCATCCCTACGCCCTTACCCATTCAGCAACTGCTGAAACCAGCGCCCCGACGCCTTAATAATCCGCTTTTGGGTTCGGAAATCGACATAGACAAGCCCGAAGCGGGGGCGATACCCTTCCGCCCACTCGAAATTGTCGAGGAACGTCCAGGCAAAATAGCCCTCGACCGGAAGGCCTTCCTGTTTTGCCCGCAGCACTTGCCGAATGTAATTCTGGTGGTACTCGACCCGGGCGGTATCGTTGACCACTCCCTGCACAACCGAATCATAAAAAGCGGCCCCGCTTTCGGTGATGTACAACTTCCGGATGCCGTCGTACTGACTGAATTGTCGAATGATCCGGTACATGCTTTCTGGATACACCTCCCAGCCCATTTCGGTCAGTGTTGGCACGTTGCGCCGAAGCGGAGACACATCTTTGGCCCAGATATAGGGCATCAGATACGACTGCTCGACCACCGCCCGGAAATAATGCTGCAGACCAATGAAATCGAAGTCGAACGCCAGCCGTTCCATGTCGCCGGGTTTGGCGACTCGTTTGGCAATGCCGCTCAGAAAGGACAATTCCTGCGTAGGATAGCCCATACCCAGCGCTGGCTCGATGAAGAGCCGGTTCATCAGCGCATCGACCCGCCGGGCAGCGGCCTGGTCGCGGGAAGTGAATGGATCGATGGGCGAACAGGAAAAGGTCGTGCCGACCTGCGCCTGCGGTACGTTCTGCCGGACGATGCGCCCGCCTTCAGCCTGGGCCAGAGTGGTATGATGAATGACGGGCAGCAGATTCCGCAGGCTCCGGCGGCCGGGCGCGTGCTGCCCCGTAAAATACCCCAGTATCGAAAACGCCAGGGGTTCGTTCAGGATGATCCAGTGCTTGACTTTATGCCCAAAGGCTTTGGTGCAGACATCCACATACTCCGCAAACCAGTCGACACATTTCCGGTTCGGCCAGCCACCCAGGTTCTCGAGCGCCTGGGGCAAATCCCAATGGTAAAGGGTGATCCAGGGAGTAATGCCCAGCGCCAGGCAGTGGTCGATCAACTGGTTGTAAAAACGCAGGCCCAGTTCGTTGATGCGCCCGCCCTGGCCAGGCCCGATGCCGTCGGGCAAAATGCGCGACCAGGAAAGCGAAAAGCGAAAAGCAGTAAAACCGAGTTCTTTATGAAGCCTCAGGTCCGACTCATAGCGGTCGTAGAATTCGCAGGCAACGTCGGCCGTTTCGCCGGTTTTGATCTTACCTTTCTGCCGGCCGAATGTATCCCATACGCAGGGCGTCCGCCCGTCGCGATCGACCGCTCCTTCAATCTGGTACGCTGCGGTGGCCGTTCCCCAGACAAAATCAGGGCCAAAGGCCTGGCGGTTCAACTCGGAAAGGATAGGCACAGAGGAAGGCTGAAGCGTCGACACAGGTAATAAGGCGGCTAATCGAGGTCAAAGCTACCGACTAGCCCGAAAAAGACCATCCCCAACCCGATAATTTAACATACCGGATTGGGGATGATGTACCGCGGAGTTCAGTCCGCTTTTTCTAACTGACTGGCGGACTGAACTCCGCGATATCAGTACTAGCCTCGGCGACCGTAAGGGCCGTTGAAGCGGTTAGGCTGCTGCGTGGTAAACAACCGATCGCGTTGCGCCGAAGTTAATACAGCCAGCATATCCTGCCGTTTGCGGAGCTGAAGCTGGCGCAGGCCATCGGGCGTCAGGCGGGAGGTTTGAAACAGGTGATCGTAATTATCTTCGATTTTGTGTAACTGCTTTTCCTGACGGCGCGACAGACCCACCAGGGCGTCGATGCGGTCGATTTTTAGGTCGTCCTGGAACTGGTCGCGGTCATAGCGGGAGCCATATTGCGGAGGACGATTGTCGAAGGGTTTCGAATAAACGCCCTGGGCGAATGAAACCGTGGTAGCTAAGCTAAAGAAGGTAAGAGCGGTTGCGATGATCGTTTTCATGATTCAGTTGTTTTATTGTGCGTAACTGAATCTTAGAAGCAAATCGCCCCGCTGCGTTTAATCCGGGTGTAGGGCATACTGGCTGAATGCCCCGAAATGCTTGCCGAGTCGGGCCTTACCCTTGCTGAATGGCCGGTTTGGTTTCCCGATTTCGAACCGCCATCGACTGCGCAATGATGCTGGCTACGATCAGTTGCAGCGCGTGATAAATCATGATCGGGAGCAGGGCTACCCCCGCGATGGTAGCCGGAAATAACACGTTCGCCATAACGCTGCCCTGTACCAGCGATTTCTTGGAGCCACAGAACAGGGCTGTGATGCGGTCTTCCCGGTTAAATTTGAGCAGGCGGCCCAGTACGGTGATGAAGCCGAAAATCAGGAAAAAAAGACCCAGCATGAGCGCAGCCAGCCAGATCAGATCCGTTAGCGAAAGGCTCTCGAACGAATGCCGCGCAAACGATTCGCAGAAAGCAGTATACACAATGAGCAGGATGGTCGCCTGATCGAAATAGCGCAGCTCCGATTTGTACTGGGTCGCCACCCAGCCCAGCCGCCGATTCAGGATAAGTCCCAGCACGACCGGTAAAATGACCTGAAGGGTTAATTTGCCAATAACTCCTGCCAGGTCGTACTGCCCGTTGGTGGCCGTCAGCACAAAACTCATCCAGACAGGGGTGATAAACACGCCGATCAGGCTGGAAATGCTGGCGTTGAAGATGGCCGCTGGCAGGTTTCCCTCCGCAATGGAGACCATCACTACCGACGAGGAAACCGTGGAAGGCAGAGCTGCTACATAAAAAATGCCGAGCCAGAGCGTTGCCGTGTCCGGAGTTTGAAGCAGCGATCGGGCCGCCAGCACCACGCCCGGAAACACCACGAAGGTCGTTAGGTGGATAACCAGGTGCAACCGATAGTTGCGCAGGCCTTCACGTAACTGACCGAAATTGAGCTTCAGACCGTAAAAGAAAAAGATCAGGGAAACACCGTAATTGGCCAGCGAGGATAACGACAACGCACCTTCCTGGATTCCCGGATCGGGCCAGAGTTTGGCCAGCCCCACCATAGCCAGGAGCGCAAGAATGAACCAGTCGAGCCCCACGCGGGCCAGCAACGAAGCAAGCGAGGATTTAGCCATAATAACAGGGTAACCCGGGCCAATGTCGTTTCGTTTGCCAACGCGCACTTTCCAGAAGAAATGACCCGGCTGGTAGGTAGGCTATCGCTTTGAATCGACGACTTACGTTGCTGCCAGCCAACTTGGGGTTAACGGATTGTTGCGTCTTCCCGAATGATTCCTATCATGCTTAAGGTAATTTCTGGATTGTGTAGAACCCACAAACGATTAAATCGCTGACGGAATTTAACCTTCCGGGCTCATAGCTGCCCAAATAACCCCAGCAACAGGCAAAAAAGACCCGAAATGCTGCACACCTGTCGCCATTGCATATACCCAAGCCATTGATTGCGCACCTCCGACCAATTGGCCGGGTAATGCGTGGGCGACCAGGTCTGGATCTGATTGTTCAACGGAATATTGCCCCTGACGGCGATGACCAGATCGACAATGATCAGCACCAGCGCAACGGTGGAAAGAACGAACAGCCTGGATGGCGCCTGTTGCCGTATAAGAACCAGGACCATGAGGCCGGTAAGAATACTGCCGAAGTAAATAACCTTCAGGTACGGGCCAATGACCAGGTCGATGGCTTTCCGCTGCTCGATGAAGGTGCTGGCCGATACGTTTTTCAGGCCCGCCGTGCCACCGATCAGGTAAAAGAAAGCCTGCCCGGCAAGGATGCAGAAAAGCACGGTTTGAATGAATTGAGCAATTTTTAAGGTCATGTCTCTGAAAAATGCGGTGCGGAAAGCGGGATGGTGGCCAGCAGTTTGTCGATCGACTCCTGGCAGAGTCGGTTGGTGTCATAATGTGAAAACTCGTCGCTGAGCTGCTTTACGTTTCGCCGGTACGATGGATCGTTCAGGACCTGTTCGACGCTTTCCCTAATCTGATTTGCCGTGGGCGTTTCGGTTTTCAGGCTGATTCCGAGCTTGAAATAGTTGATTCGGGCGGCAATTTCGCTTTTGCCTTCGTGTACGCCGGCAGCCACCATCGGTAGTCCATGGCGAGCTGCCAGCAATACGCCCCCGTAGCCCGCATTGGTCACAAAAACACTCGCCAGCGGCATGACAGTCTGAAAATCAATGAAATCGTCGATCAGAAAATGCGGTTGCGGGAAGCGCATACGCAGAGCCTCCGTGGAGGAGCCACCGGTCGTGACGATAACGAAGGTATCCGTTGCCAGTTTGAACGCTTCCAGCGTCGGCATCAGCAATTTTTTGGGATCACGCTCCACGGTTCCCTGGGTGACCAGCACGATACGTCGGTAGCGTTGCAGGGCTGCTTTCGGCCGAAACGGGCGCGATTTTCCGGAGCGATAGGGGAGCAGTGGTCCCACAAACTGAATCGTGGGACTGAGGCTGTTGCGCGGGTATTCGAAGCCCGGTACGCCACTCTGCCAATAAACATCCACCCGCCGAACCAGGGTATCGAAAAAGAGTTTATCGGTGGGTTCCAGGCCATACTGCCGCAAATAGGTGTTGAACTGGTCGGTACATGGTTTAAACAGAAAATGGGTGGTGATGAACCGCATAAAATCCTGTTTTCGACGCCCCCAGAAGCTGGCCGAAGGTTCCAGACCCATACCCGCTGGTGGCAGGCTCCGATCGCTTTCGCCCAGGGGAGCGATGCCAGCCGCAATGACCGGTACGTTAAACATAGCTTTGATAAACGGAGAGGCCATGAACAGCACATCGCAGATGACCAGGTCGAACGGAAACTCCCGGCGGATCGCTTTCAGGTCGGCCATAAATTCCGGAATCCGGGACAGGAAGATGTGGTTCATGTCGAACCGCAACCGCTCGATAGTGCCCTTGATGGAGGTGCGTTCGGGTAGTTCCTGATCCAGATTAAACTGGTTGATTTCGCGGGCCTGCCGGAAGCTATAGTACGGTATAGACAGCTTCTGCACCGTTACCGAGTAGCTCGGCCCGCTGTACCAGCGTACGTCGTAACCCTGATTCCGCAGATGAACGGCCAGGGCCGTTAGGGGTTTTAGATGACCATCCATGGGCAGGGTCGCGAACAGAATTTTTTTAGCAGACATAAGAAGACAGCCTGGATCGTGAGTGAAAAATTTTACCCAAAACAACGGAATAGGCCTGCCAACAGCAGGTCGCATTATTCAAAGCGACCGAACGGATGGATAAACGAGGCATTTCCGCATGTGAGCGGATCTTCCCGGCTGGCGAGGGGCAGTGAGGCCGGTAAATCTGAAATGGGCTGGCTGTCGTACATGACTACATCACCACTGTAGCATAATCTTGCTTTTCCAACATCAAGGTAAGGAGCTGGCCTCCAGCGTCGTATCCAACGTAAAACACGCCCTCGGGCTAAAAGAGCCAAAGCCTGGTAATAAAGGACAGTGCAGCCGGAAATACTGGGTCATCACCGTTCATGTGGTCGGCACTTATTATAACGTATCCGAACCGATCATCCAGCTGGCTATTGATAAGTATGCGCTCTACAACCCTGGTAAAGGCGGCTGATAAGCGGGTTTCGTTTATTTGTTCTTCGCCCGCCCGGGGGCCTGCTTCAGGCCGACTTTGCGTAAAACGCTTTGAGGTTGTCGCGGTAGTTGCGGGTCCACTTCAGCTGCTGACCTGTTTTTAACTTAACCAGGTATTCGCCATTGAAATACGTTTCGACTTCGGCAATGTAGTTCAGATTGACGATGTAGGAGCGGTTAATCCGGACAAAATCCGCGGGGTCGAGCCGGGTTTCCAGACTGGTCAGGCTTTCGTAAATCGTGTGGCGCTGCTGATCGGTGTGCAGCGTAATGTAGTTGCCGTCGGCATCGAGGTAGCTGATATCGGCTGTTTTGACGAGGTACATGCGCCCCGTTTCTTTCACCAGAATTCGCTGAAGGTATGAGCCACTGGGCTGGGCTGCCTGTTCGGCCATCAGTTGATTGACCAGCGCTTCCATGCGCGGCTGCGCTCGCTGCGCCAAACGCTCCTGCACACGCCCCAGTGCCTGATGGAACCGCACTTCATTGAATGGCTTCAGCAGGTAATCGATGGCGTTGACTTCAAAAGCTCGCAGCGCGTACTGGTCGTAGGCCGTGGTGAATACCACAAATGGCTGGTGGTGCGGCCAGATTTCTTTCAGCACCTCGAAGCCGTCGAGTTCCGGCATCTGGATATCCAGAAAGATCAGATCGGGCCGGTGTTGCAGGATTTTGATGACGGCTTCTGTGCCATGGGCGGCTTCGTCGACGACGCTGAGTGCCGGAACGGCCTGCAGAAACGTACGGATGACCCCGCGGGCCAGCACTTCATCGTCAATGATGAGCGAGCGATAGGTTGTCATGCTGCGAAGGAGTTAACAGGCTGGGTTGCCCCGGAAAAGTCAGTTGAACGAGGGTGGTACCACCCGCCGGCTGGTCGAAATCGAACTGGGCGGCTTCTCCGTAGGCCTGACGTAAACGCAACCGGGTGTTGCTCAGCCCCAGCCCGCTGCCGCCCCGGCTTTTTCGGCGCTGGCCGATCCCGTTGTCATAGACGGTAATCTGAATAGTGTCGGCCCGTTTACGGGTGCTGATCCGGATGAGGGCGTCCGTCGTCAGCCCCGAAACGCCGTGGGTAACGGCGTTTTCGACCAGTGGCTGAAGCAGCAGCTGCGGCACCAGACAGGTTTCGGTGGTCGGGTCGATGTCGTATTCGATGCGCAGCCGGTCCTGAAACCGAATCTGCTGGATGGCCAGGTACTGCTGGGTAAGGGTTAGCTCGTCGCGCAGGGTCAGAAAGTTGGTGTCCTGTTTGGCCAGCACCCCGCGCAACAGATCGCTTAGGGCGGTCACCATGTCGATGGCTTTGCGGTTGTCGTTCTGAAGCATCAGGCTGACAATCGCGTGGTGCGTATTGAACAGAAAATGCGGGTTCAACTGCATTTTCAGCGACTGAAGCTGCGCGTTGGCGAGCTGGGTTTTGAGTTGTTCGTTGTTCAGCTCGTATTTCAGGTTCTGCTCTTTCAGAGCCTGATATTGATGGACATGCACCCAGATGTAATACCCGACCACCACCAGCAGGTAGGTGATCACCGTCAGGGAATACGTGTACAGAAACCAGACCAGAATATTCAGAGGGTTTATGACATGACCGGTTTCGTACGCGTATAGCGGTTTAACAAAGACGAACGATACAACGGCTACCAGCAAGCCAAACAGCGACGACACCAGCACATGCCCGAGGATGGTTCGGCCCCACGACCCGTTTCGCTCCGTGAGGGGAATGGGAAACCGCTGGGTGGTGTAGATGATGAACGGCGACAAACCCAGCCACATCAGGTACGTAACGAGCCACTGGAGCGACTCGTAGAGGTACATTTTCCCCGGATTGGTCAGTAACCACGTCAGCGTGTGCTGGATGTAGGAAACCACCGCCAGCGTCGACCAGAACACAAGGGCATAGCGCCAGAACTGTCGACGGGTGATGGGCAGGTTAGCCCGCGCTAACAACGTGTCGATGAAGGACGTCATGGTCGGTTCGGTCAGCAGATCGGTAAACTTAGCGGAATCGGCCGTTGCGGCCGACCCGTTTTATACGAACGGCAGGATTCAGTCTGTAAAACGCCTGATTGACGATGTAAACGACGGCTTTACCAGCTACATGTTGCGTCGGTATCGACCACCGACGGCATAGAGCGCTTGTGAAAGCTGACCCAGCGAGCACACTTTAGTAGCTTCCATCAGGCTCTCGAATAGATTCCCGCCCGTGAGCGCGGTGGTTTGCAGATGATCCAGCGCCCTGGTAGCTTCATCCCGATGGCGCGCCTGAAAAGCCTGACACGAGTCTACTGCGTAGCGTTTTTCCGTGTCGCTCGACCGAATGACTTCGGCAGGAACGAGGGTAGGAGAACCCGCTGGATCAAGGAAGGTATTGACACCCACGATGGGCAGATCGCCGTTGTGTTTCAGGGTTTCGTAATACATCGACTCATCCTGAATCCGGCCGCGCTGGTACATCCGTTCCATAGCCCCCAGAACCCCCCCGCGTTCGTTGATGGCCAGAAATTCCTGGTAAACCGCTTCTTCCACCAGCTCCGTCAACTCTTCGACCACAAATGAACCCTGCAGCGGATTCTCAGTTTTTGTCAGCCCAAACTCCCGGTTGATGATCAATTGAATGGCCATCGCTCGCCGAACCGATTCTTCGGTGGGGGTCGTAATCGCTTCGTCGTAGGCGTTGGTATGCAGGGAGTTGCAGTTGTCGTAAATAGCCAGTAGCGCCTGTAGAGTCGTGCGGATGTCGTTGAACGCAATCTCCTGAGCGTGCAGGCTTCGCCCCGAGGTCTGGATGTGGTACTTGAGCTTTTGCGAGCGTTCGTTGGCCTTGTACTTGTTGCGCATGGCTTTCGCCCAGATGCGCCGGGCCACCCGCCCCAGCACGGTATATTCCGGGTCCATGCCGTTCGAAAAGAAGAACGACAGGTTCGGCGCAAATTCATCGACGTGCATACCCCGGCTGAGGTAGTATTCCACGAAGGTAAACCCATTCGACAGGGTAAACGCCAACTGTGAAATGGGGTTGGCACCGGCTTCGGCAATGTGGTAACCCGAAATCGAAACCGAATAGAAATTCTGAACCTGATGGTCAATGAAATACTGCTGGATATCGCCCATCATGCCAAGTGCAAACTCGGTCGAGAAAATGCAGGTGTTCTGCGCCTGATCTTCCTTCAGAATGTCGGCCTGTACCGTTCCCCGCACGCGCCGGAGCGTATCGGCTTTGATCTGCGCATATACGTCCGGGGGCAGCACTTTATCCCCAGTAGTCCCCAACAGCAGCAATCCCAGCCCATCGTTCCCTTCCGGAAGCGGCCCTTGGTAGGAAGGGGCGGGGGGCATAGGGGAGAGGGTATGGGGGAAAGGGAGAAGATTCTTAACACGCTCTGCCCCATGCCCTCCCCCCTCTGTTCGCAGCCACTTTTCACACTGCTGGTCGATGGCGGCATTCAGGAAAAAGCCCAGGAGCATAGGCGCTGGGCCGTTGATCGTCATGGATACGGAGGTGGCGGGGTCGTAGAGGTCGAAGCCAGAGTACAGTTTCTTGGCATCGTCGAGGGTGCAGATGCTGACGCCCGAATTGCCGATTTTACCGAAAATATCCGGTCGCATGGCCGGGTCTTCGCCGTATAGCGTTACTGAATCGAAGGCGGTCGACAGGCGTTTGGCGGGCAATCCTTTCGATACATAATGAAACCGGCGGTTCGTCCGTTCGGGGCCACCTTCGCCGGCAAACATGCGGGTAGGGTCTTCGCCTTCCCGCTTGAGCGGAAAGACACCGGCGGTGTATGGAAACGCACCCGGTACGTTTTCGGTTAGTAACCAGCGCAGGATGTCGCCCCAGTCGTGGTATTTCGGTAAGCTGACTTTCGGGATTTTTAGGTGCGAAATCGTTTCCGAATACAGCGGCTGTCGAATGACCTTGTTCCGAACCCTAAACTCGTAGTTTTCGGCCCTATATCGCTGCTGGGTTTCCGGCCACTGCTGCAGCAAAGCCCGACAATCGGCCGTTAAACGCGTTTCCAGATTGTCATATAGCGCTTTTAAGAATTCCTTCACCGCATCGTCGGCCACGAGTTTCAGCGACCCGTCGAGCTGGTAAAGCTGCCGGGCGAGTGTGGTCTGATCCTGCACGAACGTATCGTACCGCCGACTTTCTTCGACAATTTCCGCCAGATAGCGGATTCGGTCAGGGGGGATAGGGGCGGGGGTAATGGCAGGGATGGCAGGGGGAGCTGGGGTGGCAGGGATTGAATGGGTGGGGCGGGATTGAGCACCGGTTCCCTGCCCTCCCAGCTCCGTGCTTTCCTTACTCCCCCTGCCATCTCTGCTCCCCGCGCCACCCCCTGCCCTCTGCCCCAACCCCTCCGCCACCCGTTCAAACAGCGTGTTCATGCCCGCGTCGTTGAACTGAGCGGCAATCGTACCGACGATCGGGAGGGCCTCGTCCGGAACATCCCACAGGTTGTGGTTGCGCCGGTATTGTTTCCGAACGTCCCGGAGCGCATCGAGCGAGCCGCGTTTGTCGAACTTGTTGATGGCAATTAGATCGGCGAAGTCGAGCATGTCGATTTTTTCGAGTTGGGAAGCCGCGCCGTATTCCGCCGTCATCACGTAAAGAGTTTTGTCTGCGTGTTCGGTGATGGCCGTATCGGACTGCCCAATGCCCGACGTTTCGACAATGATCAGGTCGAACTGAGCCGCTTTGCAGACATCGATCGCGTCCTGCACCGAGCGGCTCAGGGCCAGGTTCGACTGCCGCGTGGCGAGCGAACGCATGTACACCCGGGGCGAATGAATCGCATTCATCCGGATACGGTCGCCCAGCAGTGCCCCGCCTGTTTTCCGTTTCGACGGGTCGACCGATAAAATCGCCAGGGTTTTATCCGGAAAAGTTCGTAGAAACCGTAGCACCAGTTCATCGACCAGCGACGATTTTCCGGCACCACCTGGCCCGGTAATACCAAGCACGCTTGTCGAAGGGTTGAGCGTCTGAAGACGCGGGCGCTCGAACTGGTCGGGATGATTTTCGGCCGTGGAAATGAGCCGGGCAATGTGCTCAGGGGTCTGGACCGAAAGACTGCTCGGTGTGCCCGTCGGGGGCAGATCGAAATCGCACTGGCGTAGTAGATCGTTGATCATGCCCTGTAAGCCCATCGTTCGCCCATCGTCGGGCGAGTAGATGCGCGCGATTCCGTACGCCTGGAGTTCGGCGATTTCCGACGGTAAGATTGTGCCCCCACCACCCCCGAAAATGCGGATATGACCCGCACCGCGTTCCTGGAGCAGGTCGTGCATGTATTTGAAAAACTCCAGATGGCCCCCCTGATAGCTCGTCACGGCAACCCCCTGAACGTCTTCCTGGATGGCACAATCGACGATTTCGGCCACCGACCGGTTGTGCCCCAGGTGAATAACCTCGGCTCCCGACGCCTGCATAAGCCGACGCATCAGGTTGATGGCCGCATCGTGCCCGTCGAACAGCGAAGCCGCGGTCACTATCCGGATTTTATGCGCATACGGTGTGGCGTTTATCGGGGCGGGGGTAGACGATTGGGCGAGCATAAAGCAGAATAGTCTTCGATCAGCGTTGGTATGATAAACCAAAGTTACACTGGAAGACAGACTACTGATCACTTAACGCCAGGCAAGCCAGACCGTTACGAATGGAGATAAATTTATGATCCGTACAGGTTGGGGAGCCTGGAGTAGCCTGGGCAAAACCAAGCTGACGATAGTTGAGACAACGGGTCTTATTGCGGAAAATAATCAATCCGGTTAGAACTGACGTTATTATCGAACTGGGCTTCGATTTCGTTATTCCCCATGATTACCGAACTGATGGTCAGAACCCCGACCGTGGCCCCCGGGTTGAGTACACCTGTTAATCCAAAGGAAACTATGTCGCCTGCCGCAACGGATCGTGTCGTGGTCAGCGTGTAATAATTTCGGCTGGACGTGGCATCAAAATTCCACAGGCTATTATTGACAGGTTGCCCATTTACGCTCGTTAAATTCGGATTGAATCCCAGTGTCACCCGCGGATCTTTGGTGACTTTAACGGTGAGCGTCCCGGTTGTTGCCATCGAGTTAAGTTCGGACAGGACCGTGACTACGCCCAGCGTTCCATTACCCCGTACCGTCGACGGGCGGGCGTAGAGCGTAGGGGAAATATCGGGAGCTGCAATATACAGTTGGGGATATGATGCACTATTGGGGTTAGCTGCAAAATAAAGCGAGCTGGTACCACTGGTAAATTTGACGGGGGTCGAATTTCCAGCTGGGTCGACATCGGCTACCAATACCGTACCATTCGTTGTTCCGTCTGTTTTCCAGAGTTCAAATCCTTTGGAACCTGTCCATCCCGTAAAATAAAGCACCCCATTAACCTTCCCGAACCCCGCATAGAAACCGCTGCCATCTGAGTCAAGGTCTTTGATCAGCGCGGTGCCGGTATCGTAGCCGTTGCTCCTCCAGATCTCGTTGCCGTGCACGCCATCGTTGGCCACAAAACAGGCAAATCTATTCAATTCAGTTATCCCGAATGGTGAAGAGCTCGCCGAACCTGGCCGAATGTCCATCACCATCTGAGTGCCAATGCCGGTTCCGTCGGTCTTCCACAGTTCCTGTCCGTGCACATTGTCATTGGCACTAAAGAAGACCGTACCGTTTACGTTAGTCAAATAGCCGATGTGAACGTTATTGATTGGGTAGATATCCCGGACCATGTAAGTACCGCCGGCCGTTCCGTCACTATGGAAGAGTTCATTACCATGCTCACCATCGTAGGCAGTAAAATAAACTGCCCCGCCTGCACTACAGAGTGGCTGCCCGTTGAGCGACGATTGTGGTCCGGAGCCCGTTACCCCAGGCCGGATATCCTTCACCAGGAACGTTCCGTTTTCCGTGCCATCCGTTCGCCAGAGTTCATTCCCATGTTCGGCATCCGTTGCGGCAAACAGCACAATCCCAACCATCGCCGGATCGAGCGTACCGTCCAGGGCGGCAAAACCATAGGGTGACGAGGTATTTTTAACATTACTGCTGGGTCGGTAGCCCGGAAAGATATCCATGATCATGTAGGTCCCGTTTGTCGTTCCGTCGCTTCGCCAGAGTTCAGACCCGTGCTCGCCATCGCTGGCGGCAAAATACAGGACACCGTTGACGTAGGCTAGGGAGTTGGGAGTGGAGCTTCCGGCACCCGGGTTGATGTCTTTGACCATGTAGGTAACGGCAGGTGTACTGGCCCAGAGTTCTACACCATGCGACCCGTCGTTGGCGGTAAAGAAGAGGGTGCTGATAAGGCTTGCCTTCGTTAGCCATTGTGGGTCGGAGCTGGCGGTGCCTGGTCGGATATCCTGGATGTAGGTGCCATCGGGAGTGCCATTGCTTACCCAGAGCTCACTGCCGTGGGCCGCGTCAAGCCCTTTGAAATAGCCGATACCGTTTACGTTGGTTATGTTACTGACGTCATTTAAACCCGTTGTCAGCTGTACGGGCGTTTGCGCCTGTGCGTTTAACGTAATAAAAAGGGCAACGATGAATCCTGTTTTACTCATGACGAGTGGCATGGATAGTTAGCTGTAAGCAAGTGAACCGATCCGCGGTTTGTATTAGCCTGGAGAAATACCGATCACTTGCTCTTAGCCCCCTGACTTAGAGGGCGATCAATTGCCAAAGGAAAGCTAAATGCCTAAATACAGTGAGGGGAGATTTCCCGTATTTGATACAGAAATCTCCCCTCACTACCGAAAAAGAATACACCCATTAAAAGGGCTGATCCACGTGAGCTAATGAATGGTGAAGGTTACTCCGTTGTGCCCACTAAACTTACTTATCCGCTGTCAGCAGCTTTTCGGTTAACTGCGTCAGACCGACGGTAGCGGGTTCGGCGATGAATGTCACGTTAGGCCGCTTCTGCATGGTCGGTATGTTCGGATCGACCACGTAGATCGGTATGCCATCGCGGACGGCATACACCAGCCCGGCCGCCGGATAGACGTTCAGGGACGTACCGACCACAATAAAAATGTCCGCTTCGTGGGTAATCTCCAGAGCAATATCCATCATCGGTACGGCTTCGCCAAACCAGACAATGTGCGGCCGTAGCTGCGAACCTTTTTCGCAACGGTCGCCCAGTTTCAGTTCCCAGCCGTCAATGTCATAGATCAGGTTTGGGTCTTTCGTGCTCCGGGATTTAAACAACTCGCCGTGCAGGTGAACGACCTTCGAAGAACCCGCTTTCTCGTGCAGGTTATCGACGTTCTGGGTGATTACCGTCACGTCATATTTCGTTTCCAGCTGCACCAGGGCCAGGTGTCCGGCGTTGGGCTGAACGCTCAGGGCCTGTTTCCGGCGCTGGTTATAAAAATCCTGCACCAGCGCCGGGTTCCGTTCCCAGGCTTCAGGGGTGGCAACGTCCTCGATCCGGTGGTTTTCCCACAACCCATCCGACGCTCGAAACGTGGGGATTCCGCTCTCGGCACTAATGCCGGCGCCGGAGAGGACAACGATTTTTTTTTGCATAGGGGTAAGGGCATGGGGGTTAGGGCATAG